>NZ_JACMYC010000031.1 GCF_014266025.1 Nocardioides deserti
CGGCGCGGCGGGAGGCGGCCTCGGCCTCGGCGGCGGCGGCCCGGGCGGCCTCTTCCGCGACGAGCCGCTCGGCAGCCTGCTCGGAGGCGGCCAGCTCCGCGGCGCGGCGCAGCGAGGTGGCCTGGTCGGCGGCGGCGGTCTGCTCGGCGAGCCGGGCCAGCGCCTCCTCGTGGGTCAGGGGCGGCAGCGGCGCGGTGGCCTGCTTCTGCCGGCGACGCCAGCCACGGGCGGTCGCACCTTCGTCCGGAGGGGGTGCGGCGCTCATGGCGCCGGATCGTAGCGGCCGCGGCGGGTCGGCGTCGGCGAGCATCCACCGCCCACGAGACCCGCCGAACTACTGGTGGAAGTGCCCCGCCGTCGGCCTCCCCGCGCCGGGCAGCCCGCGCGGCCGCTTACTTCCACCAGTAGCTCGGTCGGGACGGTCAGTAGACGAGCGCCTGGACGTCCGGCTGCAGGACCTCCTCGGCGAACGACGCCGCGCCGCGGATCACCACGCCCGGCAGCAGCTGCTCGGCGGTGATCCCGCGCCGGGAGGCGCACTGGGTGCAGACGGTGACGGTGCCGCTGGCGACGACGGCCGCCAGGAGGTCGGCCAGGGGAGTGGCGAGCGGCAGCGAGAAGTCCTCGGCGCGGCCCGGCACGCCGTACCACGCCGCCTCGCCGGTCAGCCACAGCGAGACCTCCGCGCCGGCGGCCACCGCGGAGGCGGCGACGGTGAATCCTTGGTTGCACCGCTCAGCGTCCTCGGAGCCGCAGGTCACCTTGACGACGAGTGGGCGCGACATGGGCGTCAGCCTAGAGTGGGCGGGTGCCTTTCCAGATCCCGGAGAACCTCCACCCCGACTGCGGCCCGGTCGCCTGGATGCTCGGCACCTGGCGGGGCAACGGGCGCGGCGACTACCCGACGATCGAGCCGTACCAGTACGGCCAGGAGCTCGTCTTCCAGCAGGACGGCCGCCCCTTCCTCCACTACTTCGCCCGCTCGTGGGTCATCGACGACGAGGGCAAGACGGTGCGCCAGGGCGCGCAGGAGACCGGCTTCCTCCGCTGCCGGCCCGAGGGGCAGGTGGAGCTGGTGCTCACGCACAACACCGGCTTCGTCGAGATCTGGTACGGCACCGCCGAGAACGGCAAGCTCGAGCTGACCACCGACGCGGTCGCGCGCACCGAGTCGGCCAAGGAGGTCACCGCGGGCCACCGGCTCTACGGCAACGTCGAGGGCGACCTGCTCTACGCCTACGACATGGCCGCCGTCGGCCAGCCGCTCCAGCCGCACCTGTGGGCACGGCTGCAGCGGGCCTGAGATGGCCGAGCAGGACTGGCGGGAGCGCCTGCGGTCGCGCGGCTACCGGCTGACCCCGCAGCGCGAGATGGTCCTGCGCGCGGTCGACGAGCTCGGCCACGCCACCCCCGACGAGGTGCTCGGCAAGGTCCGCGAGCAGTCCTCGGCGATCAACATCTCCACCGTCTACCGGACGCTCGAGGTGCTCGAGGAGCTCGGCCTGGTCCGGCACGCCCACCTGAGCGACCGCGCGCCGACGTACCACTCGATCTCCGACCACGAGCACTTCCACCTGGTCTGCCGGAATTGCCAGAAGGTCGTCTCCGTTGACCCTGATGTGCTGAAGCCGCTCACCGACCGGCTGGAGGCCGACGGCTTCGTCGCCGACGTCGGGCACCTGACGGTGTTCGGCCACTGCACCACCTGTCCGCCGACCGAGGAGTCCTCATGACCAGCCCCCTGCTCGACCTCCCCGGAGCGGTGGCCGGCGACGGCATCGACGCCCCGGTCGCCGCGCACTACGGCTCGTTCAACGGCGAGCAGCGCACGCTCGAGTCCGGCGAGGGCTTCGTCGACCTCTCCCACCGCGACGTGCTCCGCATCGAGGGGCCGGACCGGCTGACCTGGCTGCACAACCTCACCACCCAGCACTTCCTCGACCTCGCGCCCGGTGCCTGGACCCAGGCGCTCGTGCTGAGCCCGCAGGGCCACGTCGAGCACGCCTTCGAGGGGTACGACGACGGCGCGGTGTTCACCGCCCACACCGAGCCCGGCGCCGGCGCGGCGCTCGTCGAGTGGCTCGAGCGGATGAAGTTCATGACCCGCGTCGAGCTCTCGCTCGTCCCCGACCTCGCGGTGATGTGGCGAGCGGTCCCCGAAGGCGGCAAGCACGACGTCGTCCCGCGCGACCAGCTCCCGGCGTACGCCGAGGCCGCCGGGCCGGCGTGCGGGCTGTGGGCCTTCGAGGCGCTCCGCATCGCCCGCGGCGAGCCGCGCCTCGGGATCGACACCGACCACCGCACGATCCCCAACGAGGTCGGCTGGATCGGCCGCGCGGTGCACCTCGACAAGGGCTGCTACCGCGGCCAGGAGACCGTCGCGCGGGTGCACACCCTCGGCCGCCCGCCGCGGCGCCTGACGCTGCTGCACCTCGACGGCAGCGAGAACCGGCTCCCCGCCCAGGGCGCCGACGTCCTCCTCGGCGGGCCCGAAGGCAAGGTGATCGGCACCGTCGGCTCCTCCGCCCGTCACCACGAGCTCGGCCCGATCGCGCTGGCGCTCCTCAAGCGGAACGTCGCCACCGACGCCGAGCTCCTCGTCGACGGCATCGCGGCCGCCCAGGAGGTCGTCGTCGACCCCGAGGTCGGTCTGCACGTGCGCCCCCTGCGCTGAGCGCGCGCCCGGTGTGCCGGCGCGCGGAACCGGAGACCGGACCGGCATGCGCCGCCTGCTGTCCCATCCGGACAAGCCCGACCTGCCGACGGACCTGACGCGGGAGTCGTGGCGGTACGTCGTGGCGAAGTCTGGCCGCGAGTTCGTCGACGACCAGTGCCTGGACGTGGGTGCGGCGCTGACGTTCTGGGGCGTGCTGTCGCTGTTCCCGGCGGCGGTGGTGCTGCTGTCGCTGGTGGGCTTGGTCGGGCAGGGCGGGGAGAGCGTCGACGCGGTGGTCGGGATCCTGCGCGACCTCGGCGCGGCGCCGGTGGCCGACACCGTCGAGCCGACGCTGCGGGAGCTGGCCGGGCGGCCGGACGCGGGGTGGACGTTCGCGCTGGGTGTCGCGGCGGCGGTGTGGACGGCGTCGGGGTACGTCGGCGCGTTCGGGCGCGCGATGAACCGCATCTACGAGGTCCGCGAGGGCCGGCCGTTCCTCCGCCGGCGGTTGCTCATGCTGCTGGTCACCGTGTGCCTGCTCGTGCTGGTGGCCGTGCTCCTCGTCGGGCTGGTGCTCTCCGGGCCGGCCGCGCGGGCGGTGGGGGAGCAGCTGGGTCTGGGTGGGACGGTGATCACGACCTGGAACCTCGCGAAGTGGCCGGTCATGCTCGTCCTCGCGATCCTCGTGGTGGCGCTGCTCTACTACGTCACGCCGAACGTCGTGCAGCCGAAGATCCACTGGCTCTCGGTCGGCGCGCTGGTCGCGATCGCGGCCTGGGCGCTGGTGTCGGCGGGGTTCGGGTTCTACGTGACCAACATCGGCCGCTACGACGAGGTCTACGGCTCGTTGGCCGGCGCAGTGGTGTTCGTGCTGTGGCTGTTCCTCACCAACCTGGCACTGCTGCTCGGCGCGGAGGTCGACTCCGAGCTCGAGCGTGCCCGTCAGCTGCAGGCCGGCATGGAGGCCGAGGCGCAGCTGAGGCTGCCGTTGCGGGACGCGAGCGGGGTCGCCGCGGCGGAGGAGCGCGAGGAGGACTACCTGCGGCGCGGCCGCGAGCTGCGGGAGACCCGCGGCGGCACCCGGCCCAGGGGCACCGAGGGCACCGACGGCGGCGACTAGGCACGGCCGCCCGGCGGCGTACGCGTTTGCGGGGCCGACCTGCGGAAACCGGGCGGCCATGGCCCGCCACTCGAAGCCCGAGTCACCCAGCGACCTGACCAAGCCGTCGTGGTTCTACGTCGTGCGCAAGACGGCGCGGGAGTTCTCCAAGGACCAGTGCACCGACGTGGCGGCGGCGCTGACGTACTACGCCGTCCTCGCGCTCTTCCCGGCCCTGATCGCGCTGACCTCGATCGTCGGGCTGGTGTCGAGCCCGCAGAAGACGGTTGACCAGATCCTCCAGGTGATGCGGGACATCGGCGCCGGCTCGCAGGCCGACACGCTCGAGCCGACGATCACCGAGCTGGCGTCCTCCCAGGGCGCCGGGATCGCGCTGATCCTCGGTCTGGCGACGGCGCTGTGGTCGGCGAGCGGGTACGTCGGCGCGTTCGGTCGCGCGATGAACCGGATCTACGAGATCCGCGAGGGCCGGCCGTTCTGGAAGCTCCGCCCGATCATGCTGCTGCTCACCCTCGTGCTGGTGACGCTGGTCGCCGTGGTCCTCGCCGGCCTGGTCGTCTCCGGTCCGGCGGCGGACGCCATCGGCAAGCAGATCGGCCTCGGCTCGACCGTCATCACGGTCTTCAACATCGCCAAGTGGCCGATCCTGCTGCTGATGGTCGTGGTGATCGTGGCGCTGCTCTACTACGTCACCCCGAACATCCAGCAGCCGAAGTTCAAGTGGATCTCGGTCGGCGCGTTCCTCGCGATCATCGTGTGGGTGCTGGCCTCGGTGGCGTTCGGCTTCTACGTCGCGAACTTCTCCTCCTACTCCAAGACCTACGGCTCGCTGGCCGGCGTCATCGTCTTCCTGCTGTGGCTGTGGATCACCAACCTCGCGCTGCTCTTCGGCGCCGAGCTCGACTCCGAGCTCGAGCGCGGCCGCGAGCTGCAGGCCGGCATCCCCGCCGAGGAGTCCGTCCAGCTCCCGCCGCGCGACGACCGCAACATCAAGAAGCAGGACGAGAAGCACGCCGAGGACGTCGCCAAGGGTCGCGAGATCCGCGAGACCCACGGCAAGCCCGAGGACGACACCAGCGGTCGCTGATCCCCGTCGCCGGGCTGGCACCATGGCGGCGTGACTGCCGCGGACCGGGCCCTCGCACGGCGAGGGCCGTGGTGGGCAGGCGTGGTCCTGCTCGTCGCGGGTCTGGTCGTCCTCGGGTACGTCGGGTGGCAGGTGTGGGGCACCAACTACGTGTCCGGCCGCAAGCAGGCGGAGGTCACCGCAGAGCTCGAGCGCAGCTGGGACCGGGGTGAGGACAGCGCCCGGACCGACGGCGGGGTCGCCGGGGCGGTGCTGCGGGTGCCTCGCTTCGGCGAGGACTTCGCCGTGCCGGTCCTGGAGGGAGTGGCCGACGAGGCGCTCTCGTCTGGTGTCGGCCACTTCGCGGGTTCCGCCGGTCCGGGGGAGGTGGGCAACTTCGCGCTGGCCGGCCACCGCATCACTCACGGCGAGCCGTTCGCCGACCTTCCGCAGCTCCGGGCGGGGGACGAGGTCGTGGTCGAGACCCGTGACGAGGTGTTCACCTACGCCGTCGACCACGCGGGTGACGAGCTGGTGGTGCCCTTCACCGAGACGTGGGTGGTCGACCCGGTGCCGGTCAACCCCGCCGGCACCGGCCTCCGGTCGCGGCCGCCGGCACGGCCCGAGCGGCTCATCACGCTGACCACCTGCGCCGAGCTCTTCCACACCGACGACCGGCTGGTCGTCTTCGGCCGTCTGGTCGACAGCCGGCCGCGCCGGGGCTGAGCGCCGGACAGTCCCGTCGGACCGTCGACGCCGCCGCGTCAGCGCAGGGTGAGGACGACCCGGTCGTTGGCCGGGACCGGGTCGCGGTTGCGGACCGCGGAGAGCGTCGCTGTCCCGCGGAAGGCCCCGCCGGTCGCGATGACGTCGATGCCCACCGGCCCGTCGGCGGCGCCGATCGAGCACCGCACGACGCTGGGGTCGGCGCGGTCCTCGGCGCACGGGACCCGGAGGTAGGACCCGTCGCTGTGCACGCTGCGCAACCGCGCGCCGGTCAGGCTGACCGTGAGCACTGCGTCCGGCGACGACGACCGCACCGGCAGCTCGAGGTGGAGGTGGGACCCGAAGTCCGCGGCGTACCCGCCGGCCAGCTGCAGATCCTCCGCCGTCCACCCCGGCGGCAGCGGCTGGCTCGGTGCCGTGGGCGGCGTGCTCGGCGGCGTGCTCGGCGGGGCGCTCGGCGGTTCCGGCTGGTTCGGCTGGCTGGGCGGCGTGCTCGGCGCGGGTGCGGCCGGCGGGGCCGGCGAGCCCGGGGCGGCCGGCGGAGCGACCGGGGCGAACGGCGCAGCGGGCACGGCCGGTGCAACC
>NZ_JACMYC010000032.1 GCF_014266025.1 Nocardioides deserti
GACCGCCGCCTCACCAGCCCACTGCCCCGACCTCACCGCCAACCAGAACCGCCGACGATCTGCCCGCTCGATCCCCACTCCGCACCTCCACTACCCGTGGCGGTGCAACGACTCCCTGAACCCGCGGACCGTTACTACCCCGGCGGAGGCCGGCGCGAAGAAGCCCGGAGCGGGATCAGTCCAGCCGGAAGACGTAGTGCGCGATGAAGTACGTGGCGGCGGCGGCGGAGGCGGCGGCGGGGAAGGTGAGGACCCAGGCGGTGACGATCGACCGGGCGACACCCCACCGGACGGCCGAGAACCGCTTGGTGGCGCCGACGCCCATCACCGCGGAGGTGATGGTGTGGGTGGTGGAGATGGGCGCCTCGAACGCGTACGCCGTGGTGTAGAGCACCGACGCGGCGACCGACTCGGCGGCGAAGCCGCGGGCCGGGTCGAGGTGGATGATGCGGCGGCCCAGGGTGCGCATGATGCGCCAGCCGCCGGCCCAGGTGCCCGCCGAGATCGCGGCGGCGGCGGCGAAGATGACCCACAGGGGCAGGTCGTCGCCCTCGGCGACGTACCCGCCGGCGAGCAGGGCGAGGAAGATGACGCCCATCGTCTTCTGCGCGTCCTGGAGGCCGTGGCCGAGCGCCATGGCGGCGGCGGAGGCGGTCTGGGCGAGCTTGAAGCCGCGGTTGGCCTTGTGCGGGTTGACCTTCCGGAAGATCCACATGATCGCGAGCATCACCGCGAAGCCGGCCGCGAACGCGAAGACCGGGGAGAGCAGCATCGGGATGACGACCTTGTTGAGGACCGTGTCCCAGTTGACGCTCACCCCGCCGGCCATCGCCGCGCCGCCCAGGCCGCCGATGAGGGCGTGCGAGGAGGACGACGGCAGGCCGTAGTACCAGGTGACCATGTTCCAGATGATCGCGCCGAGCAGGCCGCACATGACGATGACCAGGGCGTGCACGGTCACCGAGGTGGCGGCGTTCGGATCGAGCTGCTCGGGGCTGAACTGGATGACGTCGGCGACGGTCTTGGCGACCTTCTGGCCGAGGAACGCGCCGATGAAGTTCATGACCGCCGCGAGACCCAGGGCCACCCGCGGCGTGAGCGCGCGGGTGGAGACCGAGGTCGCGATGGCGTTGGCGGCGTCGTGGAACCCGTTCGTGTAGTCGAACACGAGGGCGACCACGACCACCGCGATGATGATCGCGATCTCCACCGGTCAGGACTCCTTGACGGCGATCTGCTCCACCGTGTTCGCGACCCGCTCGAACGCGTCGATGGCGTCCTCGAGGCCCTCGACGATGTCCTTGAGCTTGAGCACCTCGATGGTCTTGTAGTCGCCACCGAAGATGTTGGTGAGGATCCGGCGGTGGTTCTTGTCGCCGGCGTTCTCGAGGCGGTTGATCTCGATCCAGTACTCCTCGAGCGACTGCATCGACCGCAGGTTCGGCATCGCGGCGGAGGTGAGGTCCGCGCAGCGCTGCAGCAGCTCGACCTGACCAGAGACCTCGGTCGGCATCTCCCGCACCTCGTAGAGCAGGATCATGTCGACGACCTCGTCCATGTGGTCCATGACGTCGTCGAGCCCGGAGGCGAGCGAGTAGATGTCCTCGCGGTCGAACGGCGTGATGAACGTGGAGTTCACCTTCCGGATGATCGCGTGGGTGGTCTCGTCGGCGGCGTGCTCGGCGTCACGCATGCGCTGGGCCACGGCGACATGGTCGGCGCCGTCGGCGAGCATCTCGGCGAGGATCCTGGCGCCGGTGACGAGGTGGTCCGCCTGCTCGGCGAACTGGTCGTAGAACGTGGCTTCGACCGGACGGAAACGCAGTCCCACGGAGTGACTCCTGAACGACGGGGGAACGAGCGTTGAACAGAGTAGGGCCACCGTCGGAAGATCGCGCAAGCGAGGACGGCGTTCGTCTCGTCACCCGCCCTGCCGCCGGCCGAGGTCGTGCGCCGTCAGGGCGAAGTCAGAGCGCCGTACGCCGCCGGCGTTGCCGCTCGATGAGCGACTCCTGGAGGTGCACCGGTCCGCGCGAGCGGCTCCACCCGCCGTCGGGGCCGAGCACCCACGCGTCGGTGTCGTCGTCGAAGGCGAGCGTCAGCAGGTCGTCGACGGCCTGCCGGCTCGTCGCGCCGGGCAGCCGGACGAGCACCTCGACCCGGCGGTCGAGGTTGCGGTGCATCATGTCGGCCGATCCGATCCAGGCCTCGGGCTCGCCGCCGTTGTCGAACCAGAAGACCCGGCTGTGCTCGAGGAACCGCCCGAGCACCGACCGCACCTCGATCGTCTCCGAGAGCCCGGGCACGCCGGGCCGCAGCGCGCAGATGCCGCGGATGAGCAGCTGGACCGGGACGCCGGCCTGCGAGGCGAGGTAGAGCGCGTCGATGACGCCCTCGTCGACCACGGAGTTGGCCTTCATCCGGATCCGCGCGGGGCGGCCGGCGCGGTGGTGGGCGATCTCGCGGTGGATGCGCTCGACGAGCCCGGAGCGCACCGAGTCGGGCGCGACCAGCAGCTCCTCGTACGACGCGTTGCGCGACCACCCGGAGAGGTTGTTGAACAGGTGGGCGACGTCCTCGCCGATCGTGTCGTCGGTCGTGATCAGCCCGAGGTCCTCGTAGGTGCGCGACGTCTTCGGGTTGTAGTTGCCGGTCCCGATGTGGGTGTAGCGGCGGATCCCGCCGCCGGAGCTGTCCTCCTCGCGCACCACCATGGACAGCTTGCAGTGGGTCTTGAGCCCGACCAGCCCGTAGACCACGTGGCAGCCGGCCTGCTCGAGCTTGCGGGCCCACCGGATGTTGGCCTCCTCGTCGAAGCGGGCCTTGATCTCCACGATCACCAGCACCTGCTTGCCGGCCTCGGCGGCGTCGACGAGCGCGTCGATGATCGGGGAGTCACCGGAGGTCCGGTAGAGCGTCTGCTTGATCGCCAGCACGTGCGGGTCGGCGGCGGCCTGCTCGAGGAAGCGCTGCACAGAGGTGGCGAAGGAGTCGTAGGGGTGGTGCAGCAGCACGTCGTGGCGGCGGGCCGCCTTGAACACGTCGACCGGCGCCGCTGACTCGACCTCGGCGAGCAGGGAGTGGGTGGTGGGGACGAAGGCGGGGTACTTCAGCTCCTCGCGCGGGAGGTCGGCGAGGCTGAGCAGCCCGCGCAGGTCCAGCGGCCCGGGCAGCCGGAAGACCTCCTCCTCGGCGACACCGAGCTCGGAGACCAGCAGGTCGAGCACGGCCGGGGTGATCGAGTCCTCCACCTCGAGCCGGACCGGCGGCCCGAACCGGCGGCGCAGCAGCTCCTTCTCGAGCGCGGCGAGGAGGTTCTCGGCGTCGTCCTCCTCGACCTCGAGGTCCTCGTTGCGGGTCACCCGGAACGTGTGGGCCTCGAGCACCTCCATGCCGGGGAAGAGCTTCTTCAGCCGCTCGCGCATCACGTCCTCGAGCGGGACGAACCGCTGGTTCCCGAGCGGCACGAGCCGCGCGAAGATCGGCGGCACCTTGACCCGCGCGAAGTGCTCCTTGCGGGTCTCGGGGTCGCGCAGCACGACGGCGAGGTTGAGCGAGAGGCCGGAGATGTAGGGGAAGGGGTGCGCGGGGTCGACGGCCAGCGGGGTCAGCACCGGGTAGACGCGCTCCTTGAAGAGCTTCTTGCAGTGCTTCTGCTCGCGCTCGTCGAGGTCGCCCCAGCGCACGATCTCGATGCCGTGCTCGCGCAGTGCGGGGTCGATCTCGTCGCGGAACAGGCAGACCTGACGCTCGCTCAGCTCCCGGCTGGTCAGCCAGATCCGTTCGAGCACCTCGCGCGGCATCAGCCCGGAGGCGGCGCGCACGGCCAGCCCGGCAGCGATCCGGCGCTTCAGGCCGGCCACCCGGACCATGAAGAACTCGTCGAGGTTGCTGGTGAAGATCGCCAGGAAGCGCACCCGCTCGAGCAGCGGCAGGTCGGGGTCCTCGGCGAGCTCGAGCACCCGCTGGTTGAAGTGCAGCCAGGACAGCTCGCGGTCGAGGAACCGGTCGTCGTACTTCTCGACCGCCGCGAGCGCCTCGTGGTCGGGGACGTAGGGCGGCTCCACGTCGAAGGAGTCGTGCGGCGCCCGGTCGCGCGGCAGCAGGTCCTCGGCGGGTCCGGTCTCCAGGGTCACGTCGTCAGTGTGGCACCGGAGGGTGAACGGCAGGTGTCGTTCGCACGCGCCTGGGGAACGCCGTGCGCGAGCCCGCCGTGTGGACGGTCGGTGGCGCACGACGCAGCCCCGCTACTGTCCCGCCCGTGAGCGCGAAGACCGTCGTCGAGGTGGCTGCCCTGCGAGCCCTGATGGGGCTGCCGGCCCCGGTCCAGCGGGTGCTGGCCGGTCCGCCCCTGGAGCGCGACGGCCAGACGCTGGCCGTCGACCTCCAGCTCATGCTGCGGATCCAGCAGCTCACCGGCGAGCCCGCGATCGAGTCGCTCGAGGTCGAGCTCGGTCGCCAGGCCGCCGTCCGGCAGACCGGGCTCACCGCCGGCCGGCAGCGCGTGGGCTCGGTGCGCGACCTGAACGCCGGCGGGCTCCTCGCCCGTCTCTACACCCCGTCGAGCGCCCGTGGCCCGGTCGAGACGCCCGGCCCGCTGCTGCTGTTCCTCCACGGCGGCGGCTTCTTCTTCGGCGACCTCGAGACCCACGACGCCAGCTGCCGGTTCATCGCGGAGCGGGCCGGCGTGCGGGTGCTCGCCGTCGACTACCGCCTCGGCCCCGAGCACCCCTTCCCGGCCGCGCACGACGACGCGCTCGCGGTGTACCGCTGGGCCCTCGAGCACGCCGCCGCCCTCGGCGCCGACCCCGCGCGGATCGCCGTCGGCGGCGACTCCGCCGGCGGCAACCTGGCCGCCCACATCGCGATCGAGGCGGCCCGCGAGGGACTGCCGCTGGCGTGGCAGCTGCTGGTGTACCCGGCGACCGACGTCTCCGGCGAGACCGAGAGCAAGCGGATGTTCGGCCAGGGGCTGTTCCTCACCCAGGAGTTCATGGACCTCGCGGTCGCCTCCTACACGCCCGACCCCGCTACCCGCACCGACCCGCGCGTGGCGCCGCTGCGCGCCGACCTGCCGGAGGGCCTGGCGCCGGCGTACGTCGTGACCGCCGGCTTCGACCCGCTCCGTGACGAGGGCGAGGCGTACGCCGCGAAGCTCGCCGCCGCGGGGGTCGAGGTCGAGACGCGCCGGTTCCCCGACCAGATCCACGGCTTCTTCAACATCGTCGGCGCCGGCCGCACCTCGAAGGCCGCCGTCGCCGAGATCGCCGACCGGGTCCGGACCGCGCTGCGGCCTCAGTCGCGCTGACCCGCGCCGGCCGAGCCGACGAGGAACGCGACGGTGACGATCGCCCCGACGGCGAGGAGCACGGGGTCGTCGTGGCCGGTGCGCCACGCGACGACGGTGAGCGCGGCAGCGACCAGCGCGACGAGGAGGTAGAGGAGCCGTCGAGCGCGCTGCTCGCGTGACAGGCCTGCGCCCGACGACGCGGGGGCCGGGGGAGCGGCGGGCTCGGGCTCGGGACCCGGTACGTCGGCCAGCGAGCGTGGCTCCGCAGAACCGCCCCGCGCCTCCGCCAGCTGCTCGGCCAGGTCGGCGGCGCGCTGCTCGGCGGCGAGCCGGTCCTGCAGCGCCGCCTCGACGAGCTCGGCCTGGTGACGCACGGACGCCTCGACGGCGCTGCGGTCGATCGCCCGCTGCTCGGCCTTCTCCTCGGCGACCAGGCGCTGAGCGGCCTGCTCCTCGGCGGCGCGCTCGGCAGCGAGCCGGGCCTCGTTCGCGGCGGCCAGCTCGCCGGCGAGCTCGGTGAGCCGGTGCTCGGCCTCCTGCCGGCCGGCGACGGCCTCGGCGGCGAGCCGGGCGTGCTCGGCGGCGTCGTGCTCCGCGGCCTCGCGGGCCTCGACCGCGGCCCGGGCCGACTCCTC
>NZ_JACMYC010000033.1 GCF_014266025.1 Nocardioides deserti
CTGGATTCGTGGACGCGAGCACTCTGCTTGCAACACCATGGGTGGTTGTTGTCTTGGTTGAGTGGTTGTGGGACAAGCCCTCGGCCTATTAGTACCGGTCGGCTAGGCATTACTGCTGTACACCTCCGGCCTATCAACCCAGTGTTCTGCTGGGGGCCTTACCCACTTACGTGGTGGGAAACCTCATCTTGAAACGTGCTTCCCGCTTAGATGCATTCAGCGGTTATCACTTCCGAACGTAGCTAACCAGCCGTGCCCCTGGCGGGACAACTGGCACACCAGAGGTTCGTCCATCCCGGTCCTCTCGTACTAGGGACAGCCTTTCTCAAGTTTCCTGCGCGCGCGGCGGATAGGGACCGAACTGTCTCACGACGTTCTAAACCCAGCTCGCGTGCCGCTTTAATGGGCGAACAGCCCAACCCTTGGGACCTGCTCCAGCCCCAGGATGCGACGAGCCGACATCGAGGTGCCAAACCATCCCGTCGATATGGACTCTTGGGGAAGATCAGCCTGTTATCCCCGGGGTACCTTTTATCCGTTGAGCGACCACGCTTCCACATGCCGTGGCCGGATCACTAGTTCCGACTTTCGTCCCTGCTCGACATGTCTGTCTCACAGTCAAGCTCCCTTGTGCACTTACACTCGCCACCTGATTGCCAACCAGGCTGAGGGAACCTTTGAGCGCCTCCGTTACATTTTAGGAGGCAACCGCCCCAGTTAAACTACCCATCAGGCACTGTCCCTGATCCGGATCACGGACCTAGGTTAGACATCTAGTACGACCAGAGTGGTATTTCAACGATGACTCCACACCCACTGGCGTGAGCGCTTCACAGTCTCCCACCTATCCTACACAAGCCGAACCAAACACCAATACCAAACTATAGTAAAGGTCCCGGGGTCTTTCCGTCCTGCCGCGCGTAACGAGCATCTTTACTCGTAGTGCAATTTCGCCGAGTCCACGGTTGAGACAGCGCCCAAGTCGTTACTCCATTCGTGCAGGTCGGAACTTACCCGACAAGGAATTTCGCTACCTTAGGATGGTTATAGTTACCACCGCCGTTTACTGGGGCTTAAGTTCTCCGCTTCGACACTTGCGTGTCTAACAGGTCCCCTTAACCTTCCAGCACCGGGCAGGAGTCAGTCCGTATACATCGTCTTACAACTTCGCACGGACCTGTGTTTTTAGTAAACAGTCGCTTGGGCCTGGTCTCTGCGGCCATCACCGCGTCCCCACGCAAGGTGGTTCACGGATCCGGCCCCCCTTCTCCCGAAGTTACGGGGGCATTTTGCCGAGTTCCTTAACCATGGTTCGCTCGATCGCCTTGGTATTCTCTACCTGATCACCTGAGTCGGTTTGGGGTACGGGCGGCTCGTAGCTCGCTAGAGGTTTTTCTCGACAGCATAGGATCATCCACTTCCCCAAAAGGGTCCCCATCAGATCTCAGGATCGACATCAAAGTCAGAGGCCCGGATTTGCCTAGACCTCTCCCTACATCCTTGGCCACGGACAACCATCGCCGTGGTTGGACTACCTTCCTGCGTCACCCCATCGCTTGACTACTACCAGCTCGGGTCCCACGCTCCGCCACATCCCATCCCCCCGAAGGGTTCAGTAGACATGGTTTCGGGTGGTTAGCATCACCAGGTTCGTCATGGGCGCTACTTCGCCGGTACGGGAATATCAACCCGTTGTCCATCGACTACGCCTGTCGGCCTCGCCTTAGGTCCCGACTTACCCAGGGCAGATTAGCTTGACCCTGGAACCCTTGATCATTCGGCGCACGTGTTTCTCACACGTGATTCGCTACTCATGCCTGCATTCTCACTCGTGTCGCGTCCACCCCTAGATCACTCTGGAGCTTCACTCGCGACACGACGCTCCCCTACCCATCCACACACCTGAACCAACACTCACGTGCGGCTAAGTTATATATGCGAATGCCATAGCTTCGGCGGATGACTTGAGCCCCGCTACATTGTCGGCGCGGAATCACTTGACCAGTGAGCTATTACGCACTCTTTCAAGGGTGGCTGCTTCCAAGCCAACCTCCTGGTTGTCAATGCGACTCCACATCCTTTTCCACTTAGTCACCGCTTAGGGGCCTTAGCTGATGGTCTGGGCTGTTTCCCTCTCGACTACGGAGCTTATCCCCCGCAGTCTCACTGCTGCGCTCTCACTTACCGGCATTCGGAGTTTGGCTAACGTCAGTAACCTGGTAGGGCCCATCGGCTATCCAGTGCTCTACCTCCGGCAAGAAACACGCAACGCTGCACCTAAATGCATTTCGGGGAGAACCAGCTATCACGAAGTTTGATTGGCCTTTCACCCCTATCCACAGGTCATCCCCTCAGTTTTCAACCTAAGTGGGTTCGGTCCTCCACGCGGTCTTACCCGCGCTTCAACCTGCCCATGGATAGATCACTTCGCTTCGGGTCTTGATCGTGCTACTCAAACGCCCTGTTCGGACTCGCTTTCGCTACGGCTTCCCCACACGGGTTAACCTCGCAACACAACGCAAACTCGCAGGCTCATTCTTCAAAAGGCACGCCATCACCCCAACACCCCATACAGGGCAGCCGGGCTCTGACGGATTGTAGGCACACGGTTTCAGGTACTATTTCACTCCCCGCCAGGGGTACTTTTCACCTTTCCCTCACGGTACTTGTCCGCTATCGGTCATCAAGGAGTATTTAGGCTTAACGGGTGGTCCCGCCAGATTCACACGGAATTTCAGGGGTTCCGTGTTACTTGGGATACCGCTCCAGAGACAAGTGCTTACGCATACGGGGCTATCACCCTCTACGGCGCTGCTTTCCAACAGACTTCGACTTCACAACTCGTTTTCTTACTCTGCACCAGCACGGCAGCACTGATTGAACGGTCCCACAACCCCCCATGCGCAACCCCTGCCGGGTATCACACGCATAAGGTTTAGCCTCATCCGATTTCGCTCGCCACTACTCTCGGAATCACTGTTGTTTTCTCTTCCTTCGGGTACTGAGATGTTTCACTTCCCCGAGTTCCCTCCACACACCCTATATATTCAGGTGCAGGTAACTGGACATGACTCCAGCTGGGTTCCCCCATTCGGACATCCCCGGATCAACGCTCGGTTGCCAACTCCCCAGGGCTTATCGCAGGCTCCTACGTCCTTCATCGGCTCTTGATGCCAAGGCATCCACCATGTGCCCTTCATAGCTTGTCTCACAAACACTCAACGAAGACAACAACTACAAAAGTATTACAAGATGCTCGCGTCCACTATCCAGTTCACAAACAACAACCCCACCACCAGCCACCACCCAGAAAACCCCGGGCGTGGTCTGCGGAGGAACAGCACTGAGCAGGTCACCATGACCCCTCAGAGCCCAACAGTGTGCCAACCCCACCAACCACGCTGCGACCACCAGGTTCCACACCCACACCCCCCATCCGAAGACGACAGGTGCAGGTAGTACTGAGGCAGCCCCACCACGACCGGTGAAGCATCATCGACGATTCCACTAGTGAGACACCACCATTGTCACCACACATTCGGTGGTGATCGGGGCGTGTGCTCCTTAGAAAGGAGGTGATCCAGCCGCACCTTCCGGTACGGCTACCTTGTTACGACTTCGTCCCAATCGCCAGCCCCACCTTCGACGGCTCCCTCCCACAAGGGGTTAGGCCACCGGCTTCGGGTGTTGCCGACTTTCGTGACGTGACGGGCGGTGTGTACAAGGCCCGGGAACGTATTCACCGCAGCGTTGCTGATCTGCGATTACTAGCGACTCCGACTTCATGGGGTCGAGTTGCAGACCCCAATCCGAACTGAGACCGGCTTTTTGGGATTCGCTCCGCCTCGCGGCATCGCAGCCCTTTGTACCGGCCATTGTAGCATGCGTGAAGCCCTGGACATAAGGGGCATGATGACTTGACGTCATCCCCACCTTCCTCCGAGTTGACCCCGGCAGTCTCCTATGAGTCCCCGGCACTACCCGCTGGCAACATAGGACGAGGGTTGCGCTCGTTGCGGGACTTAACCCAACATCTCACGACACGAGCTGACGACAGCCATGCACCACCTGTACACCAGTATCAAAGAGACCCACATCTCTGCAGGCTTCCGGTGTATGTCAAACCCAGGTAAGGTTCTTCGCGTTGCATCGAATTAATCCGCATGCTCCGCCGCTTGTGCGGGCCCCCGTCAATTCCTTTGAGTTTTAGCCTTGCGGCCGTACTCCCCAGGCGGGGCGCTTAATGCGTTAGCTGCGGCACGGAACCCATGGAATAGGCCCCACACCTAGCGCCCAACGTTTACGGTGTGGACTACCAGGGTATCTAATCCTGTTCGCTCCCCACACTTTCGCTCCTCAGCGTCAGGACATGCCCAGAGAACCGCCTTCGCCACCGGTGTTCCTCCTGATATCTGCGCATTTCACCGCTACACCAGGAATTCCGTTCTCCCCTGCATGCCTCTAGTCTGCCCGTATCGAAAGCAAGCACTGAGTTAAGCCCAGTGTTTTCACTCCCGACGTGACAAACCGCCTACGAGCCCTTTACGCCCAATAATTCCGGACAACGCTCGCACCCTACGTATTACCGCGGCTGCTGGCACGTAGTTGGCCGGTGCTTCTTCTGTACCTACCGTCACTTTCGCTTCGTCGGTACTGAAAGAGGTTTACAACCCGAAGGCCGTCATCCCTCACGCGGCGTTGCTGGATCAGGCTTCCGCCCATTGTCCAATATTCCCCACTGCTGCCTCCCGTAGGAGTCTGGGCCGTGTCTCAGTCCCAGTGTGGCCGGTCACCCTCTCAGGCCGGCTACCCGTCGAAGCCTTGGTAGGCCATTACCCCACCAACAAGCTGATAGGCCGCGAGCACATCCCCCACCGAAAAACTTTCCACACCCACCTCATGCGAAGGAGTGTCGTATCCGGTATTAGACCCCGTTTCCGAGGCTTATCCCGAAGTGGAGGGCAGATTACTCACGTGTTACTCACCCGTTCGCCGCTCGTGTACCCCCGAAGGAGCCTTACCGCTCGACTTGCATGTGTTAAGCACGCCGCCAGCGTTCGTCCTGAGCCAGGATCAAACTCTCCGTTGAAAAACAACACCAACACCACCC
>NZ_JACMYC010000034.1 GCF_014266025.1 Nocardioides deserti
TCGAAGCACCCATCTGCTCCGCACCCGCCGCCACCGTCGACACGTTCCGCGACACCTCCTCAGCAGCACCCGAGACCACACCCGCCTGCACCGACGTCTCCTCCGCACCCGCAGCGATCTGCTGCGACCCCGCCGACAGCTCCTCGGCCGCACCGGCAACGGCCTCGGCGGACTCGGAGACCGCCGTCACGATCTGGGCGACCGAGCCGACCGAGGCGTTCAGCGCCTGCTCGAGCTCGCCGAGCTCGGCGGTGGAGACCTCCGGCACGCGCTGGGTCAGGTCGCCCTCGGCGAGGGCCTGCAGCACGTCGATGCCACGACGCAGCGGTCGGGTGATCGACCGGGCGATCAGGTAGGCGAGTCCGCCCAGTGCCAGCATGCCGAGCAGCGCGACGAGGACGATGTCGCGCATCATGTCGCTGCGCGCCTCGTCGACCTCGGCGGTCTTGGCCTCGGCGGAGGCGGTCAGCTCCTCGACGGCACCACCGATCAGGTCGTCGACCTTGCCGTTCGCCTCCTGGATCTCCCCGACCCGGGCCAACATCGCCCGCTGGTCCTTCACCGCGCCCGCGACGAAGGCCGCGATGTCGCGGCCGTAGCCGTCGAGCGCCGCGCTGAAGGCCGCGACCTCCTCGGCGCTGATCTCGATGTTGTCCGACGGGAGCGAGGCGATCAGCTCCTCCATGGTGGCCACGTCGTCCTCGACGTCGCTCACGACGTCCCTCGGCTGGTCCGCGGTGAGGGACTTCAGCGCGTCGTACTTCAGCTCGCTCGAGCGGGTGTCGATGGCATGCAGGCCCGACCGCGTGTCCTCGAGGGCGGCGAGCTCCTCGCTGAGGCGGTCGACCTGCTGCAGCCCGTGGACGGCCACGCCGGTGATGAGGACCGAGGTCGTGATGCCGATGCCGGCGATCGCTGCCAGGCGTCGCCCGACGGTCCAGGTGAGGGGGCTCTTCATGGGCGTGTCTCCGTTCTCAGGCCGCGACGGCGCGGTCGACGTCGAGAGCCAGCAGGAGCTGGTCCTCGAGCTTGTAGGCCCCGAGAATGAGGTCGCGGGCGACGCCCGCGAGTGTGTCCGGCGGGGGCTCGAACTGGTCGGCCTCCACGTCGACGACCGAGCCGATGCTGTCGACCAGAAGGGCCACCGGCTCGCCCGAGACCCGGATGACGACGAGCATCGGCTCCTGGTCCGCCGAGTACGCCGCGAGGCCGAGCTGCTCGCGGAGGTCGACCGCCGACAGCACCTGCCCGCGCAGGTTGATGAGGCCCGCGACGCTGGTCGGCGCGAGGGGGATGCGGGTGCGCGGCTGTCCGCGCAGCACCTCCTGGACGGCGCCGACGTCGACGCCGTAGACGCGGTCGTCCAGGGTGAAGGTGACCAGTCGGGTGCTCACAAGGCCTCCGCCAGCTCGGGCGCCGACTCGAGCGGCGCGTGGTCGTGGAAGCCGGGGTCGGCGGCGAGGATCGCGGCGCGGACGTCGAGCAGCTCGACGATGCGGTCGCGCACCAGCGCCGACCCCAGCAGGCCGTGGTCGTCGATGTCGCTGCGGACCTGGGCGTCCTCGTCGACGATGTCGACAATCTCCTCGACGACGATCGCGACGCTGCGGTCGCCGGCGGAGTAGACGACGACGGTGAGCTCGTCGCTGTCCTGGCCGCCGAAGGCACCGAGGTGCCGGTCCAGCCGGAGCAGCGGGAGGATCGCCCCGCGGTACTGCACCACCTCGCGGCTGCCGACCTGCTCCACCGCGGACGCGGCGATGCTCTCGAGCCGGGTCACCGAGGACAGCGGGATGGCGACGCGGCGGCCGCCGCCGATGCCGACCACGAGCATCCGCAGGTGGTCGCTCGCGACCGTGGTCTCGACCGCCGTGGCCTGCCCGGTGGCGCGCTCCAGCGCCTCCGCGGACAGCACCCGCCGCGCGAGCGCCTGCACGTCCAGGATGAGGGCGACGCGCCCGTCGCCGAGGATCGTCGCCCCGGAGTACGTCCCGAGCTCCTTGATCCGCGAGGTGAGCGGCTTGACCACGATCTCCTCGGTGCTGAGCACCCGGTCGATCACCAGCCCGAAGCGCTTGCCCTCGGCCTGCAGGACCGCGATGAGCACGTGACCGTCGGACCGGTCGGACTCCACCCCGAGGACGTCGGCCAGCCGCACGAGCGGCAGCAGCGCCCCGCGCAGGCGGTAGACGCTCGCGCCGTTGACGTCCTCGACCTCACTCGCGGCACGGTCGGCGTCGAGGGCCACCAGCTCGAGCAGGCTCACCTGCGGGATGGCGTACCGGTCCCCGGCGCACTCCACGGTGAGGGCCGGCACGATCGCCAGCGTCAGCGGGATGCGGAGCCGGCAGGTGGTCCCGCGACCGAGCACGGACTCGACCTCGATGGTGCCGCCCATCGCCTCGATGTTGGTCTTCACCACGTCCATGCCGACCCCGCGGCCGGAGACGTTCGTGACGGCCGCGGCCGTCGAGAAGCCCGCCGTGAAGATCAGCTGCAGCACGTCGGCGTGCGTCATCGTCGCCAGCTGCGCCGGGGTTCGCAGGCCGCGCTCGACGGCCTTCGCGGCGATCCGGTCCGGGTCGATCCCGGCGCCGTCGTCGCACACCTCGACCACGACCTGCCCGCCCTCGTGGTAGGCCCGCAGCGTCAGCACCCCCTGCGCGGGCTTGCCGGCGGTGAGCCGCTCGGCGGCGCTCTCCAGGCCGTGGTCCACCGCGTTGCGGACGAGGTGGGTCAGCGGGTCCTTCACCGACTCCAGCAGCGACCGGTCGAGCTCGGTCTCCCGACCCTCCATGACGAGCTCGACGGACTTGTCGAGCGCCGCCCCGAGGTCGCGGACGACGCGCGGCAGCTTCGACCACAGATGGTCGATCGGCTGCATGCGGGTCTTCATCACGCCCTCCTGCAGCTCGCTGGCGATGAGGTTCAGCCGCTGCGCTGCACCCGCGAGCTCGGGGACGGCCGCCTGGGCGCCGGCCTGGCGGACGATCTGGTTGCGGGTCAGGACCAGCTCGCCGACCAGCCGCATGAGGGTGTCCAGCAGGTCGACGTCCACCCGGATCGACGAGTCGGCCACGTTTCGCCGGGCCGGCTCGGTGGCGTGCTCCGCGACCAGCTCGGGAACGGGCTCGGCGACGGGCTCGGGCTGGGCCTCGGGCTGGGCCTCGGGCTGGGCCTTGGGCTGAGCCTCGGGCTGGGCCTCGGGCGTCTCGGCGGGGGCGTGCTGAGGCGCCGCGGGCTGCTCCTCGCCGTCCAGGACCGCGGTGACCCGCCGGACGACCGGCTCGACGTCGACCTCGCCCTCACCGCCGGTCGCCTCGATCGAGGCCAGCAGCTCGCGGACGACGTCCACCATGGCCAGCAAGGCATCGGTGGTCGGCGGCGTCATCACCATCTTGCCGTCGCGCAGGCGGGCGAGCAGGTTCTCCCCGACGTGGGTGACGGCCTCGAGCCGGCCGAACGCCAGGAAGCCGCTCGTCCCCTTGATCGTGTGGATCGTGCGGAAGATGCTCGCGAGCAGGTCGCGGGAGCCGGGCTGCTGCTCGAGCGCGACCAGGTCGCGGTCCAGCTGGTCCAGGTTCTCGTGGCTCTCCACGAGGAACTCCTGGACGATCTCGTCCATCTCGTCCATGTGTGTGCTGCTGCCTTCCATCCATGTTGGGCAGCCGTTCCATCGGTCGCGCGCGGTGAGACCTGAGCGGATCGGGGGTGGGGGCCGTCTCCTCCTCGAGGACAGCGGTCCGGCACCTCAGGTGGACGCGGTGGAGGGTGGCCGGGCGGCAGGGTTGCCGGCATGACGATCCTCCTCGCGGACCCGCGGGTCCGTGCCGTGCCGGTCATCGAGTCCGGCGAGCCGCTGGTCCGCCTCGGCACCGACCTCTCCCCCGCCGGCGCGGTGGTCCGCGTGGGCCTGGCCGCGCGGCTGGTCCGCGCCGACGCCGCGCTGCCCGCCGGCCTGCGGCTGCGCGTGGTCGAGGGGCACCGGAGCGCAACCGCCCAACAGGCGATCATCGAGACGTACGCCGCGCAGCTGTGCGCCTGCACCCCGGCATCGGCCCGGCCGACCTCGAGCGGCTCACCAGCCGCTTCGTCGCGCCGCTCGACGTCGCCCCGCACGTCGCCGGCGCCGCGGTCGACCTGACCCTGGTCGACGTCTCGACGGACCCGGCCGGGGTCGAGCTCGACCTCGGCACGCCGATCGACGCGACGCCCGAGCAGAGCGGGGGCCGCTGCTTCACCGCCGCGGCACACATCTCGGCCGCGGCACGTGCCCGTCGCGACCTGCTGGCGGAGGTGCTGGGGGCGGAGGGCCTCGTGAACTATCCGACGGAGTGGTGGCACTGGAGCCACGGCGACCGGTACTGGGCGCTGGTCACCGGCGCCGGCCACGCGCTGCACGGGCCGGTGCTCGACCCCTCGCCCGAGGTGACCGCGGCCGAGGTCGCCGCATGAGCGCGCTGTGCCCCGAGCTGACGGGGACACCCACGGGGACACCCACGGGGTCACAGACGGGGACACCCACGGGGACACCCACGGGGTCACAGACGGGGACACGGGCGGGGACACGGGCGGGGACACAGGCGGGGACACAGGCCGGCGCCGGACCGCTGCTCGAGGTCGACCTGGCCGCGGTCGGCGCCAACACGCGGCTCCTCGCCGAGCGTGCCGCGGGCGACCTGATGGCGGTCGTGAAGGCCGACGGCTTCGGCCACGGCGCGGTCGACGTCGCCCGCACCGCCCTGGCCCACGGGGCGACCTGGCTCGGCGTCACGAGCCTCGACGAGGCGTTCGCGCTGCGAGCGGCCGGGCTGCGCGCGCCGGCGCTGAGCTGGCTGAACCCGGTCGACGCCGACTGGGCCACCGCGGTCGCGTCCGGCGTCGACGTGGCCGTGCCCGGCCTCGAGCACCTCGCCGCGGCCGCGGCGGCGCCCGGCCGCGCCCG
>NZ_JACMYC010000035.1 GCF_014266025.1 Nocardioides deserti
TCGAAGCACCCATCTGCTCCGCACCCGCCGCCACCGTCGACACGTTCCGCGACACCTCCTCAGCAGCACCCGAGACCACACCCGCCTGCACCGACGTCTCCTCCGCACCCGCAGCGATCTGCTGCGAGGAGGCCGACAGCTGCTCCGACGCCGCGGCGACCGCGTCGGCCGAGCCGCTGATCGAGGTCATCAGCTCGCGCAGCTTGGTCGTGGCCGCGTCCATCCCGGTGGCCATCTGGCCGAGCTCGTCGCGGCTGGAGACGTCGGCGCGCTGGGTCAGGTCGCCCTGGGCGAGCGCGTCGATGATCGCCTTGACGCGGCCGGTGTTGCGCGCGACGGCGCGGGCGACCGCCCAGCCGAGCGCGAGCGCGAGCGCGAGGCCGACGAGCAGCACGGCGATCATCGTGGTCCGCGTCGCGGAGTAGGAGTCCTCGATGGCCGCGACCGCCGCCGCGCCGGAGGACCGCTCGTGCGCGAGCAGCGTCTCGACCGCGTCGTTCATCTCGGTCGTCAGCGGGCTGACCCGCTCGTCGTTCATGGCGGACCACGCCTTGACCCGGCCGGCGAGCGCGAACGCAGCCATGTCGGTCGTCTGGATCTCGATGTACTCCTCGGCGACAACCTTCAGGTCGTCGAACACCGGCTGCACCTCGGCGTCGATGCCGGTGACGTCGTAGGCGTCCGCGGCCTCGAGGAAGCTGTCGTACGCCGCCTGGAGCTCCTCCAGGGCGGCCTGCTTGTCGGCCCGCGCGGTCTTGATGACCGTGTCCCGCGCCCGCAGCCGCATGTCGTTGACGGCGATCTGCATGTCCGCGGCGGTGTCGACGCCGAGCAGGTTCTTGGAGTAGAGCAGGCGGGCGTCGTCGGTCGTCGCCCCGAGCGAGCGGACGCCGTTCACTCCCACGACAGTGGCCACCAGGGCGGCGACCGCGACGGCGGCGAGGATCTTGGTGCGGATGGAGAGGTCGGCGAACCGCTGCACCGGCGAGCGGCGGGCCGAAGGCGTGCTGGTCATGGCGTGCTCCTGTTGGCAGGGATGCCCGGGCTTGGCCGGGGGTCGATGGGTTCGAGGGCTGTGCGAGGGCCGCCCGAAGGAACGGCCGGAGGACGGTCGGGTCAGCGGACGGTGAAGCGCGAGACCTCCTGCCGCAGCGAGCCGGCGAGCTGGGCGATCTCGCTGACCGCCGCATGCGCCTGGGTCACCGCCTGCGTCGTGGTCTCCGCACCAGCGGCGACACCCGCGATGTTGCTGGCGATCTCGTTGCCACCCGTCGCAGCCTCCGCCACGTTGCGCGACATCTCGTTCGTCGTCGCCGTCTGCTCCTCCACCGCCGACGCGATCGTCAGCTGGTAGTCGTTGATCGAAG
>NZ_JACMYC010000036.1 GCF_014266025.1 Nocardioides deserti
CTTCGATCAACGACTACCAGCTGACGATCGCGTCGGCGGTGGAGGAGCAGACGGCGACGACGAACGAGATGTCGCGCAACGTGGCGGAGGCTGCGACGGGTGGCAACGAGATCGCCAGCAACATCGCGGGTGTCGCCGCTGGTGCGGAGACCACGACGCAGGCGGTGACCCAGGCGCATGCGGCGGTCAGCGAGATCGCCCAGCTCGCCGGCTCGCTGCACCACGAGGTCTCCCGCTTCCGGGTCGTCTGACCGACCCCCTCCTCACCCCGCACCGACCCTTCCGCCGGCCAGGCCGGCGTACCGACCGACCCTTCCGACCTTCTTGGAGCACGCCATGACCAGCACGACCCCCGGCCGGCGATCGCCGCTGCAGCGCTTCGCCGACCTCTCCATCCGCACCAAGGTCCTCACCCCCGCGCTGGTGGGTGTCGCCGCCGCGCTGGTGGTCGGGCTCTTCGCCCTCAACGCCCTCTCCGAGAGCGCCGCCACCAGCCAGCGGATCTACCGCGACAACCTCGCGGCGGTGAAGGTCCTCGGCGAGATCAGCGTGACGCGCAAGAGCATCTCGCTCAGCGTCCGCGACATCCTCCTCGTCGGCGACGGCAAGGAGCGCCAGGCGACCCTCGAGGAGTACGACGAGCTCCAGGCGACCTTCGACGCGCAGCTCGACGACTACCTCGCCACTGAAGTGAGCAGCGCGGACCGGGAACGGGTCGAGCAGATCCGGTCGATGCTGGCCGAGTACCTCTCGATCGTCGACACCAAGCTCGGCCCGATCGCCGCGGAGCAGGACCTCGCCCGCTGGCTGAGCGTCAACAACTCCGACGCCGCCCCGGTGGCTGAAGGAGTGAGCTCGGCGCTCGGCGCGATCATCGAGTCCGAGGACGCCGCTGCCGCCCGGAGCGCCCAGGACGCACAGCAGGCCTACGAGAGCGAGCGCAGGTTCGCGCTCGGCCTGCTGGCACTGGCGGTCGTCGCGGTCCTGGTCGTCGGCCTGGCGGTCGCCCGGGGGATCAGCGCGAACGTGACCCGTGTCCGACGGGTCTCCGACGCCCTGGCCGCAGGGGACCTCACCGTCACGAGCGGGGTCAGCTCGCGCGACGAGGTCGGCCGGATGGGCCAGAGCCTCGACGTCGGCATGGACAACCTGCGGGGGCTGATCGGGGCGATCAGCGAGTCGACGGAGGCCGTTGCCGGTGCGGCCGAGGAGCTGTCGGCGGGGTCGCAGCAGATCGCTGCGGGTGCGGAGGAGACGTCGGTGCAGGCGGGTGTGGTCTCGGGTGCTGCTGAGGAGGTGTCGCGGAACGTGTCGACGGTGGCGGCGGGTGCGGAGCAGATGGGTGCTTCGA
>NZ_JACMYC010000037.1 GCF_014266025.1 Nocardioides deserti
GAGGACGCTCCTATGGTTCGTCAAGCAGTTGCTGGCTGCCTCTGTTCGAGTAGCCGGTAGAGGTCTCTGGCGATGTAGCGCTTGAGGCATCGCTTGATCTCGGGCCCTGTCTTTCCTTCCGCGGTCCGCCGGGCGATGTAGTCGCGGGTGGGCTGGTGGCAGGTAATCCGGGTGGTGACCATGGTGTGCAGTGCGCGGTTGAGTTGGCGGTCGCCGTAGCGATTGAGGCGGTGACGCGTGCGGATCTGTCCACTGTTCGCTGGGATCGGCGCGACGCCGGCGAGCATCGCGAACGCCGCTTCGGAGTGAACGCGGCCGGGGTGGGACCACGCGCACAGGACCGTGGCCGCGACGATCGGTCCGACCCCAACCTGGGCGAGCAAGTCTGGCCGCCAGGCACGCACGATCGTCAAGATCGCACGCTGGTGCTCGGCGGCTTCGGCGGTCATCGACAACGAGCGTCGAGCTAGGGCTTTCAGGGTTGTGGCGGTCAACTTGGTCTCGGTGTCCCACGACGGGCTGATCCGCAGCGCTGCGGCGGTCTTGATCATCGCTGGGATCTTCTGACCGCGGAACCGGGCGCGGAGCACCTCTGGGGCTGCAATGACCAGGCTGAACAGTTGCCTTTGGGCGACTGTCGCCGCGTCGACCGCCGATCGCCTCGCCGCGAGTAGGACCGAGAGTGCCTGGCGGTCCCCGGATGCACGGGGGGTGCCGACCCTGGGGCGAGCCAGTGCCTCACGGGCCGCGCGGATGGCATCGAGCGGGTCAGACTTCGCGCCGTTGCGGCGGCGTGCTCGTTCGGGCCGGTCGAGTTCGACGACGAACTCCTCGCCCTGAGCCAGGCGCCGGACGAGCCCGGCGCCATGACCACCGGTGCCTTCGATCGCCCAGACACGCAGCGGATAGGGATCAGCGAACTCGAGCAAGGCCTCGTAGCCCTCGGCAGTGGTCTCGATCGTGACCTGGTCGAGCACCGCCCCGGTGCGGGCATCGACCACTGCGGCCGTGTGGGTGTTGACGTGGGTATCGACGCCGATGACGACATCGACCACGTCGCGTAGATCGGTCAGACTGGGCATGCGTTCTCTCCTTGCCTGGGAGCGGATGTGGTTCCGGTCCGGGGCGGAGATTCGGCAGGACTGTGATGAGACACGTCGGGCGCGCGAACGCCCGACGGTCAAGCTCCTGATCAGGCCAGCTGCTCCGACCGGGCCGGGGCCGACAACCCCGAGCGGACAAGTCCTCACAAAGGCACGAAGCCAGTCAGTGCAAGAGTCACGCCCGCGGCTGCCAACCACAGCCCAGCACCATCAGGCTGCAGAGGGAAGCCTCACAGTCAG
>NZ_JACMYC010000038.1 GCF_014266025.1 Nocardioides deserti
CGGCGGTTTCAGGCGGTCGTTGCACCACGCTTGATCTCGTGGCCGCAGAGTAGTTCTTCGAACCGTTCGGCTGGGGTGGCCCAGTCGAGTGTCTTGCGGGGTCTGTTGTTCAGTTCGGTGGCGACGTGGGTGAGGTCGGCGGGGCTGAACTGGCGCAGGCTGACGTCGCGGGGGAAGTACTGACGCAGCAGGCCGTTGGTGTTCTCGTTCGAGCCGCGCTGCCAGGGGCTGCGCGGGTCGCAGAAGTAGAGGTCGATGTCGGCGTCGAAGGCGATCTGCTTGTGCAGTGCCATCTCCTTGCCCTGGTCCCAGGTCAAGGATCTGCGCAGGTGCTGGGGCAGGGTGCGTAGCACCGGAACCAGTGCCTCAGCGAAGTCCGCAGCGGTGCGGCGCTTGGGCAGATGGACCAGCATCACGTATCGGGTGGAGCGTTCGACCAGGGTGCCGATCGCCGATCCGCCGGCCTTGCCGAGGATCAGGTCGCCTTCCCAGTGCCCGGGTACGGCGCGGTCGGCCGCCTCGGCCGGGCGTTCGCTGATCGAGATCGGGTCGACGAGTCTTCCCTTGCGCCGCTCGGGCCGGTTCTGCGGCTTGCGGCCAGCCCGTTGCGTGCGCAGGTGCCGAGCCAGCTCCCGCTTGAGCTCGCCACGGCTCTGGACGTAGATCGAGCGGTAGATCGTCTCGTGACAGCACCGCATCTCGGGCTGGTCGGGGAAGCTCACTGCTAGATCGTGACTGATCTGTTCAGGAGACCAGTTCTTCGCCAGCCTGGCCCGCACCGCGGCCAACAGCAACGGGTTGCTGGCCAGCTTGCCCGGCTTGGGCCGACGGGCACGCGCCTCGGTCCGGCGCTGAGCCGTACTGGCCCGGTAGCTGCCATCGGTGTTGCGGTTACGCGCCAGCTCGCGGCTGATCGTGCAACGCGGCCTCCCGATCCGGCGCCCGATCTCGCTCGGCCCCAAGCGCTGGGCATGCAGGATCGCGATCTCCTCCCGCTCCCGCGGCGACAAGTACCGGCCCGAGGGCTCGTCGAGACGTTCCATCACGCCACCGAAGTCACGCATCAACCGATCACCACTCGTGCGTGACACGCCGACCGCGACCGCCGCCTCACCAGCCCACTGCCCCGACCTCACCGCCAACCAGAACCGCCGACGATCTGCCCGCTCGATCCCCACTCCGCACCTCCACTACCCGTGGCGGTGCAACGACTCCCTGAACCCGCGG
>NZ_JACMYC010000039.1 GCF_014266025.1 Nocardioides deserti
AGGCGCGCTCGACGGGGCCGCGGCAGCCACGGCGGGCTGGGGCAGGACCGACGGCGGCGGCGTGGTGGGGCGCGAGGCACGGGGCGGCACGACCGGCGGCGCGACCGCCGCGGGCGGGGTCGGGACGAGCCGCATCGCGGTGAGGTTGACGACCTGCCGCGGCGCGGCGGCGACCTCCTCGACGACGACCGGCGCGGGCCGGACGTCGACCACGACCGCGTGCGTGAGCCGGTCGTGGGCGCCGCGGCGACGGCCGCTGCGGTCCATCACGGCGGTCCAGGCGAGCATGCCGAGCCCGAACCCGAAGGTCGGCAGCGCCGCCACCCCCAGGACGAGCGAGCGCAGCAGCGCGGCCGGGACGCCGATGGGGGCGCCGGTCGTCTCGTGCACGACGCGCAGCCCGAGCAGCGCGCGGCCCGGCGAGGTGCCGCGCAGCCCGAGCAGCAGGGAGAAGACCAGCGACACGAGCAGGACGGTGCCGACGATGACGCCGATGGCGGCACCGGTGCGGCCGCGGTCGAGCAGGAACCACCATGCGGCGAGCGCCGCGACGGCGTACCCGCCCCACGCGACGAGGCGGTCGATGGTGAAGGCGTAGAAGCGCCGGTCCAGCTCCGCTGCGGGGTACGTCGTCGCGGCGGCGGGGGCGGCCGGGGTGGCCATCAGGGCCTGGCGACCTGGATGGTGACCCCGTCACCCAGGTCGATGACCGCGCCGGGGATGAGCTGGACGGCGACGCCCGGCTGGAGGTCCTCGGGGCCTAGTCCCGGCTGGACGAGCACGGTGCCGTTGGTCGAGCCGAGGTCGGTGACGACCGCGAGCCCGTGGTCGGCGCCCGAGCCGGGGCGCACCTCGAGGTGGGTCGAGGAGATCTCCTGCTGCGGGCTCGGCACGGTGACCAGGCGCGGCTGCTCGGTGGAGGTGAACCGGCGGGCCTCGGGCGCGCGGCCGACCAGGACCGCACGGTCCACGTCGACGGTCTCGCCGTGGGAGATGACCAGCCGCGCGACGGGGCGCGAGGTCACCGCCGGGGCCTGCGGCTGGCCGGGGATGCCGGAGGGCTTGCGCTCGAACGGCGTCGGGTCCAGGGCCCCGGCGCGCGTCTCGCCGTCGTGGTCGGAGGCCTCGGGCGCGGGCGGCGGGGGCGGGGGCGGCACCGGCGGCGCCGCGGGCGGGGCAGCGGGC
>NZ_JACMYC010000003.1 GCF_014266025.1 Nocardioides deserti
GCACATCCCCCACCGAAAAACTTTCCACACCCACCTCATGCGAAGGAGTGTCGTATCCGGTATTAGACCCCGTTTCCGAGGCTTATCCCGAAGTGAAGGGCAGATTACTCACGTGTTACTCACCCGTTCGCCGCTCGTGTACCCCCGAAGGAGCCTTACCGCTCGACTTGCATGTGTTAAGCACGCCGCCAGCGTTCGTCCTGAGCCAGGATCAAACTCTCCGTTGAAAAACAACACCAACACCACCCCCGGAAGGACGATGCCGGAAAAAGAGATGCCCTGACAGACGACACTGACTAAGACCCCGAAGGGTCAGCCAGAATCATTGTCAAAGAAACCATCAACCACACACCACCACAAAGGCGACATGCAGTCGACGGGGCATAACAAACTAATTCGTCGACTATGACACACTGTTGAGTTCTCAAGGATCACACGCACACCGCCCAAGACCCTTGCGGGCCGGCCCGGAGGCAACCTGCAGAAACTTACCGGTTCCGATCCTCCTGCGCAACTCCGAGGAGCTGGGCGATCCGGAGGATCTGAGCCGGAACGGCGGCTCCCGTGTCCCTCGGCCTGTCGGCCCGGGGCGAGAACCGCGTCCTGCGGCGAGAGAGAACATTACATGCGCTCCCGGGTCGTGCCAAATCGGTTTCGTCGCCGGGCTCAGCGGGGCTTGGCGGGGCGGTAGGCCGAGACGCTCGGGTGCCCGGTCTCCCAGAACCGCCAGGGTCGCTCGGGCGCTCCGCGGAGGCCGACGCGCGGCCCGGTCGAGACGTCGGCCGGCGGCGTACCGGGCTCGAGCACGACCGGCCCGGCGGCCAGGTCCGCCCCGTCGTGGTCGAGGCCGATGCCCAGCGCCCGGCACAGCCGCGCGGGCCCGCGGGCCAGGTCGCGGTCGGTCGATCCCAGGCGACGTTCGCGGACGACCTCGATGCCCTCGACGACCTCGCCGGCGCGCAGCAGGACCGCGCTGGGGTCACCGTCGGGTCCGGTCACCACGTTGCAGCACACGTGCATGCCGTAGGTGAAGTAGCAGTACAGGTGCGCCGGCGGGCCGAACATCGTCGCGTTGCGCTTGGTCATCCCGCGGAACGCGTGCGAGCCCGGGTCGGCCGGGCCGGCGTACGCCTCGACCTCGGTGAGCCGGACGGCGACGTCGCCGTGCCGGACGACCGAGCCGAGCAGACGCGGGGCGGCCTGGTCGACCGGGCCGGCGAGGAAGGCGGCGAGCTCAGAGGCGGGCACGGTACGACGCCGCGCGCTCGGTCAGCTCGGCCAGCTGCTCGCGCACCCGCACCGGGGCCGTCCCGCCGCGGCCGTCGCGGGAGGCGACGGATCCCTCGGCGGTGAGCACCTCGTGGACCGCCGGCGTCAGGTGCGGCGAGATCGCGGCCAGCTGGTCGTCGGTCAGCTCGTGCAGCTCGATGCCGTGCTGCTCGCACTCCCGGACGCAGGCACCGGCGAGCTCGTGCGCGACGCGGAACGGGACGTCCTGGCGGACCAGCCACTCCGCGACATCGGTGGCGAGCGAGAACCCCTGCGGCGCGAGCTCAGCGAGACGGTCGCGGTCGAAGACCAGCGTGGCGACCATGCCGGTGAAGGCCGGCAGCAGCACCTCGAGGGTGTCGACGGAGTCGAAGACCGGCTCCTTGTCCTCCTGCAGGTCGCGGTTGTAGGCCAGCGGGAGCGCCTTGAGGGTCGCCATCAGACCGGACAGGTTGCCGACGAGCCGGCCGGCCTTGCCGCGGGCGAGCTCGGCGATGTCGGGGTTCTTCTTCTGCGGCATGATGCTCGACCCTGTCGACCAGGAGTCGTGCAGCGTGACGAAGCCGAACTCCTTGGTCGCCCAGAGGATGACCTCCTCGGCGATCCGGCTGACGTCGATGCCCACCTGGGCGGCGACGAAGGCCAGCTCGGCGACGAAGTCGCGCGAGGCGGTGCCGTCGATGGAGTTGGCGGTCGAGCCGGTGAAGCCGAGCTCGGCGGCGACCCCGGTCGGGTCGAGCCCGAGCGACTGGCCGGCCAGGGCGCCGGAGCCGTAGGGCGAGTCGGCGGCCACCCGCGCGTCCCAGTCGAGCAGCCGGTCGACGTCGCGCAGCAGCGGCCAGGCGTGGGCCATCAGGTGGTGGGACAGCAGCACCGGCTGGGCGTGCTGGAGGTGGGTGCGGCCGGGCATGATCGTCGGCTCCGGCTCGAGGTGCTCCCGGGCCTGACCGGCCAGCACGTCGACGAGGTCGAGCACCTGCCCGGCCACCACGCGGGCGTGGTCGCGCAGGAAGACCTTGAACAACGTCGCGATCTGGTCGTTGCGGCTGCGGCCGGCGCGGAGCCGTCCGCCGACCTCGGGGCCGACCTCCTCGAGGAGCAGCCGCTCGAGCGCGCCGTGCACGTCCTCGTCGGAGGGGTCCGGGTGGAGCTCGCCGGCGGCGTACCGCTCCCCCAGCACGTCGAGCCCACGCTGGAGCTCGGCCAGGTCGGCGTCGGAGAGCAGCCCGGCGCGGTGCAGCGCATTGGCGTGCGCACGGGAACCGGCGAGGTCGTAGGGGGTGAGCCGCCAGTCGAAGTGCGTCGAGCGCGACAGCGCGTCGAGCTCGGGCGACGGACCGCCGGCGAACCGGCCGCCCCAGAGCTTGCCCTCGTTGGTGGTGCTCACTACCTGCCTCCTCCGACCGCGTCGACCGCGGCCCGCATGATCGTCGTGAGGTCCTCGCTCACGGCGGTGCCATCCTCGTCCAGCGCCTCGGGCGTCCACCACGCGGCCCGGTCGATCGTCCCGACCTCGAGAGGTTCCAGCCCGCCGAAGTGGACCTCCTCCCCCGGCGCGAGGTCGAACCGGACCGCGAAGTACGTCTGGTCCTGCACCAGGTGCCACAGCCCCCAGTCGAACGCGACGACCTCGTGGTGGACCGGCCCGACCAGGTCGGCTGCGGCGACGACCAGCCCGGTCTCCTCGCGCATCTCCCGCGCGGCGGCGTCGACCAGCGGCTCGCCCGGGTCGGCGCCACCGCCGATCGAGAACCAGTACGGCGAGCCGGGGTCGACGGGGTCCCACCCGTGCAGCAGCAGGACCTCGCCGGCCGCGTTGACCGGGAGCACGCGGGCGCACGTGCGCTCACGGACCGGCCGGGTGGAGGCCGTGCCCACCGTCCCGTCGGGCCGCTCCATCAGTCGGTGCCGAACTCCATCGCCGCGGCGTCGAGCGCCTCCTCCTCGGTGCCGGGCTCGTACGCCGGGTTGTCGGTGATCCGGTCGTAGCCGCCGGCCGGGAGCTCGCCGAAGAGCGTGCCGTTCTCGACGAGCACCTGGCCCTGGTCGAGCGGCTGACCGGCGTACTGCTCGAGCTTGGCGCGGGAGTCGGCGATGTCGAGGTTGCGCATCGTGAGCTGGCCGATCCGGTCGACCGGGCCGAACGCGGCGTTCTCGGTGCGCTCCATCGACAGCTTGTCGGGGTGGTAGGAGAACGCCGGTCCGTCAGTGCTGAGCACGGTGTAGTCCTCACCGCGGCGCAGCCGGATGACGACCTCACCGGTGACCAGCGAGGCGATCCAGCGCTGGATGGACTCGCGGATCATCAGCGCCTGCGGGTCCAGCCAGCGGCCCTCGTAGAGCAGCCGGCCGAGGCGACGGCCCTCGCTGTGGTAGCTGGCGATGGTGTCCTCGTTGTGCACCGCGTTGACCAGCCGCTCGTAGGCGATCCACAGCAGCGCCATGCCCGGGGCCTCGTAGATGCCGCGCGACTTGGCCTCGATGATCCGGTTCTCGATCTGGTCGGACATGCCCAGGCCGTGGCGGCCGCCGATGGTGTTGGCCTCGTGGACCAGCGCCACCGCGTCGTCGTACGTCGTGCCGTTGATCGCCACCGGGCGGCCCGCCTCGAAGCGGATCGAGACGTCCTCGGTCGCGATGTCGACCGTGGGGTCCCAGAACTTGACGCCCATGATCGGCTCGACGGTCTCCAGCGAGACGTCGAGGTGCTCGAGGGTCTTGGCCTCGTGCGTCGCGCCCCAGATGTTGGCGTCGGTGGAGTAGGCCTTCTCCTTGCTGTCGCGGTAGGGCAGGCCGTGCTCGGTGAGCCACTGGCTCATCTCCGCGCGGCCGCCGAGCTCGGTGACGAACTCGTGGTCCAGCCACGGCTTGTAGATGCGCAGGTCGGGGTTGGCCAGCAGGCCGTAGCGGTAGAACCGCTCGATGTCGTTGCCCTTGAAGGTCGACCCGTCGCCCCAGATGTCGACGCCGTCGGCCTGCATGGCGCGCACCAGCATGGTGCCGGTGACCGCGCGGCCGAGCGGGGTGGTGTTGAAGTAGGCGCGGCCGCCGGAGCGGATGTGGAACGCGCCGCACGCCAGCGCGGCCAGGCCCTCCTCGACCAGCGGGCCGCGGCAGTCGACGGCGCGCGCGATCTCGGCGCCGTACTGCATCGCCCGGTCGGGGACGCCGGAGATGTCGGGCTCGTCGTACTGTCCGATGTCGGCGGTGTAGGTGCAGGGCACGGCGCCCTTGTCACGCATCCAGGCGACGGCGACGGACGTGTCGAGGCCGCCGGAGAACGCGATGCCGACGCGCTCGCCCTTGGGCAGGCTGGTGAGGACCTTGCTCACGGTTCAGAACTCCTTGAGGGGGCTGGTGGGGGCGGAGGAGTCGGCCAGGGCGAGGAAGCGCTGCGCGAGCGCATCGCCCCCGGCCGGGTCGCGCCCGATGACGAGGATGGTGTCGTCCCCGGCGATGGTGCCGAGGATCTCGGGCAGGCCGGCGCCGTCGAAGGCGGAGCCGAGGAACTGGGCGGCGCCCGGCGGGGTGCGCAGGACGACGAGGTTGGCGCTGGCCTCCGCCGAGACCAGCAGCTCGCCGAGCAGGCGGGCCAGGCGCTGGGAGGCGGCGGCGGTGTCGGTGGGGGCCGCCGGGCGGCGGTCGCCGCCCTCGGCCGGCACGGCGTAGACGAGCGCACCGGAGGAGGCACGCACCTTGACCGCGTCGAGCTCGACCAGGTCGCGCGAGAGCGTGGCCTGGGTGACGCGCATGCCGCTCTCGGCCAGCGCCTCGGCGAGCTCGGACTGCGAGCGGATCTCGCGGTGCGTGACCAGCTCGACGATCCGGCGGTGCCGGGCGTTCTTGGTGGCCGGGCGCAGCGCGTGCTCGGTCATCACTCCCCCGCCCCGGCCTTCGCGAGCAGCCAGGCGAGGACGGCCTTCTGGGCGTGGCGGCGGTTCTCGGCCTCGTCCCACACGACGCTCTGGATGCCGTCGAGCACCTCGGCGGCGATCTCCTTGCCGCGGTACGCCGGCAGACAGTGCATCGCGATCGCGTCGGGCTTGGCCGTCTCGAAGAGCGCCTGGGTGACGGCGTACGGCGCGAACACCTCGGTGCGCGCCGCGGCCTCCTCCTCCTTGCCCATCGAGACCCACGTGTCGGTGATGACCACGTCGCTGCCCTCGGCGGCCTCGCGGGGGTCCTCGACCCAGGTGGCGGTGCCGCCGGTCTGCTCGCCGATCTCGCGGGCGCGGTCGAAGACCTCCTGCGGCGGCGTGTAGCCCTCCGGCGCGCTGATCCGCACGTGCATGCCGGCGGTGGCGCCGGCGAGCAGCCAGGAGTTGCCCATGTTGCAGGCGCCGTCGCCGAAGAACGTCGCGGTCAGGCCGGCGAGCTCCGGCTTGTGCTCGCGGATCGTCATCAGGTCGGCGAGCAGCTGGCAGGGGTGGAAGTCGTCGGTGAGCGCGTTGACGACGGGTACGCCGGAGTGCTCGGCCATCTGCTCCAGGTCGGCCTGGGCGAAGGTGCGCCAGGCGATCACCGACGCCTGGCGACCCAGGATCCGGGCGACGTCGGCGACCGACTCGCGCTCGCCGATGCCGGCCAGGCGGCCGTCGACGACCATCGGGAACCCGCCGAGCTCGGCGACGCCGGCGGCGAAGGAGGCCTGGGTGCGCAGCGTCGGCTTGTCGAAGACCATCGCGACCGTCTGCGGACCCTCGAGCGGGCGGTGCTCGAACGGCGCGGACTTCATGGTCGCCGCGAGCTCGAGCACCTCGGCCTGCTCGGCCGGGGTGAGGTCGTCGTCGCGCAGGAAGTGGCGCATCAGGAGTCCTTCCCTGCGGCTGCCTCGGAGGCAGCGGCGTAGGCGTCGTCGAGGATCGCCGGCCAGGCGGCCAGCAGCGCGTCGACGTCGGCGTCCGTGAGCACCAGCGGCGGCACGAGGCGGATCCGCGAGGGCGTCGTGTTGTTGAGCACGAACCCGTGGCGCAGGCCGGCCGCGACCACCTCGGCGGCGGCCTCGGCGGAGATGTCGAGGCCGATCATCAGGCCGGCGCCGCGGACCTCGGTGACGCGGTCGTCGGTGGCGAGGCCCGTGCGGAGCCGCTCGCCGAGGGTGGTGGCGCGCTCGAGCAGGCCCTCGGCCTCGATCGTGCGGATGACGGCCAGGCCGGCCGCGCACGCGACCGGGTTGCCGCCGAACGTGGTGCCGTGGTTGCCCGGCTGGAGCAGCGCGCCGGCCTCGCCCAGGCCGATGCACGCGCCGATCGGGAAGCCGCCGCCGAGTCCCTTGGCGACGGTCACGATGTCGGCACGGACGCCCTCGCCGGCGAACCAGCGACCGGTCCGGCCCATGCCGGTCTGCACCTCGTCGACCCACAGCAGCGCGCCGTGCTCGTCGGCGATGCTGCGAGCCGCGGCCAGGTAGCCCGCGGGCGGCACGACGACGCCGGCCTCGCCCTGGATCGGCTCGACCAGCACCGCGGCGGTCTCGTCGGTGACCGCGGCGGCGAGCGCGTCGGCGTCGCCGTACGGCACGAAGGTCACGTCGCCGGGCAGCGGCGCGAACGGCGTGCGGTAGGCCTCCTTGGACGTCAGCGCGAGCGCGCCCATCGTCCGGCCGTGGAAACCGCCGTCGGTCGCGACGACATGGGTGCGGCCGGTGCGGCGGGTCAGCTTGAACGCCGCCTCGTTGGCCTCGGTGCCGGAGCTGGTGAAGAACACCCGGCCGTCGGCGCGGGTGCCGCCGCCGACCAGCTCGAGCAGCTTCTCGGCCAGCTCGACCTGGGGCTCGGTGGTGAAGAAGTTCGACACGTGGCCGAGCGTCTGCAGCTGGGTGGTGACCGCCTCGACCAGCGCCGGGTGGGCGTGGCCGAGCGCGTTGACCGCGATGCCGCCGAGGTAGTCGACGTACTCGTTGCCGTCGGCGTCCCACACGTGGGCGCCCTCGCCGCGGACCAGCTGCAGCTTGGGCGGGCCGAAGGTGTTCATCAGGCTGGCGGCGTACCGCTGCTGGGCCTGGTCGAGCGTGCTGTGGCTCGTGGGGGTGCTCACTGCGCGTCCCTGACCTTCCGGGTCTTGGTCTCGACACCCGGGAGGACCTGGGTGCCGACGCCCTCCTTGGTGAAGAGCTCGAGGATGACGGCGTGCGGCTCGCGGCCGTCGACGACGGTGGCGCGGGGCACGCCGCCGCGGACCGCCTTCAGGCAGGCGCCCATCTTGGGGACCATGCCGGACGCGAGCGTCGGCATGAGCTCGTCCAGCGCCTCCGGGCTGATCTCGCCGATGACGTCGGTCGGGTCGGGCCAGTCGAGGTAGAGCCCCTCGACGTCGGTGAGGACGAGAAGCTTCTCGGCCTGCAGCGCGACCGCGAGCGCGGCGGCGGCGGTGTCGGCGTTGACGTTGTGGACGGTGCCGTGGACGTCGGGCGCGACGCTGGAGACGACCGGGATCCGGCCGGCCTCGATGAGGTCGAGCACCGACTCGGGGCGCACCTTCGTCACCTCGCCGACGAGGCCGAGGTCGACCTCCTCGCCCTCGATGACCGTGCTGGCCGGGACGGCGGTGAACAGGCCGGCGTCCTCGCCCGAGCAGCCGACCGCGAGCGGGCCGTGCTCGTTGATGAGGCCGACCAGCTCGCGCTGCACCTGGCCCACGAGGACCATCCGGACGACGTCCATCGCCTCGGGGGTCGTCACGCGCAGGCCGCCTCGGAACTCCGACTCGATGCCGAGCTTGTCGAGCATCGAGGAGATCTGCGGGCCGCCGCCGTGCACCACGACGGGCTTGAACCCGGCGAAGCGGAGGAACGCGATGTCCTCGGCGAAGGCACGCTTGAGCGTGTCGTCGGTCATGGCGTTGCCGCCGTACTTCACCACGACGATCTTGCCGTGGTACTGCTTCAGCCACGGCAGCGCGGCGGCGAGCGTGCGGGCCTTGGCCTGGTCGGGCTTGCTGGTGTCGAAGGCGCCCGTGGGGCTGCTGGAGTCGTTCATGAGGAGTACGCGCTGTTCTCGTGGACGTAGGCGTGGGTGAGGTCGTTGGTCCAGACGGTCGCCCGCTCGGACCCGGTCTTGAGGTCGATGGTCACGCTGACCTCGCGACCCTGAAGGTCGACGGTCGCCGGGTCTGCGTGCGGCGTGGACTGCTTGCAGACCCAGACGCCGTTCATCGCGACGTCGAGGTCGGCGGGGTCGAACTGCGCCGACGTGGTGCCGATGCTGGCCAGCACCCGGCCCCAGTTGGGGTCGTTGCCGAAGATCGCGGCCTTGAACAGGTTGCTCCGCGCCACGCTGCGGCTGACCTCGACGGCCTCGTCCTCGGTGGCCGCGTTGAGCGTCGTGATCGCGATCTCGTGGTCGGCGCCCTCGGCGTCCTTGAGCAGCTGCATCGCGAGGTCCGTGCATGCTTGCGTGAGCGCTTGGGTGAAGTCGTCGAGGCTCGGCGTGATGCCGCTGGCGCCGCTGGCCATGACGGTCACGGTGTCGTTGGTCGACATGCAGCCGTCGGAGTCGAGCCGATCGAAGGAGACGCGGGTCGCGGCGCGCAGCGCGGTGTCGAGGTCGGCGGCCGGCACGACGGCGTCGGTCGTGAGGACGACCAGCATCGTGGCCAGCTGCGGGGCGAGCATGCCCGCGCCCTTGGCCATCCCGCCGATCGACCAGCCGGCGCCCTCGACGACGACCTGCTTGCTCACCGAGTCGGTGGTCATGATCGCCTCGGCGGCGTCCTGCCCGCCCTGCGGCGACAACCCGGCGTACGCCGCGTCGACACCGGCGAGCAGCTGGTCGCGATCGTTGGTCAGACCGATGAGGCCGGTCGAGCAGACGACCACGTCGACCGCCCCGAACCCGAGGTGGCCGGCGACCTGCTCGGCGACCGCGTGGGTGGTCTGGAAGCCCTCGGGGCCGGTGTAGCAGTTGGCGCCGCCGGAGTTGAGGACGACCGCGCGGACGGTGCCGTCCTTGACGACCTCCTGGCTCCACAGGACCGGGTTCGCCTTGCAGCGATTGGCGGTGAAGACCGTGGCGGAGTCGAAGGTGGGGCCGTCGTTGACGACGAGAGCGACGTCCTTGCCGCCACTGGTCTTGAGGCCGGCCTCGACGCCGGCGGCGCGGAAGCCCTGCGGGGTGGTGACGCTCATGGTGCGAGTCCGATCGTGGTGAGGCCGGTGCCCTCGTCGAGGCCGAGGGCGAGGTTCATGCACTGCACGGCGGCGCCGGCGGTGCCCTTGGCGAGGTTGTCGACCGCGCCGACGGCGACCAGCCGGCGAGCGGCCTCGTCGAGCGTGGCCTGCACGTGCACGGCGTTCGAGCCGGTCACGGACTTCGTCTGCGGCCAGAGACCGTCGGGGAGGACGTGGACGAACGGCTCGTCGGCGTAGGCCTTCACGTAGGTCTCGCGCACGTCGTCGGCGGTGACGCCGTCCACGACGCGGGCCGAGCAGGTCGCGAGGATGCCGCGCGGCATGGGGACGAGCAGCGGCGTGAAGCTGACCGTGACCTTCCGCCCGGTCGCCTCGGCGAGGACGCCGGTGAGGTTCTGGGTGATCTCGGGGGTGTGGCGGTGGGAGCCCCCGACGGCGTACGCGCTGGCGTTGCCCATCACCTCGCTCCCCAGCAGGTGCGGCTTGGCGGCCTTGCCCGCGCCGCTGGTGCCGGAGGCGGCGACCACGACGACGTCGGGCTCGACGATGCCGGCGGCGATCGCCGGTGCGAGCGTCAGGGTCGAGACGGTCGGGTAGCAGCCGGGCACGGCGATCCGGGTCGCACCGCGCAGCTGCTCGCGCTGGCCGGGCAGCTCGGGGAGGCCGTAGGGCCAGGTGCCGGCGTGGTCGCCACCGTAGAACCTCGTCCACTCCTCGGCGTCCTGGAGCCGGAAGTCCGCGCCGCAGTCGATGACGACCGTGCTCGGGTCCTGCGCCTGGAGCTGCTGGGCGATCGCGCCGGACTGGCCGTGCGGCAGCGCGAGGAAGACGACGTCGTGGCCGCCGAGGGTGTCGAGGTTCGTCTCGACGAGCACGCGCTCGGCCAGCGGCACCAGGTGCGGCTGCAGGACGCCGAGGCGCTCCCCCGCGTTCGAGGCGCCGGTCAGGGCACCGATCTCGACATCGGGATGGGCGAGCAGGTGGCGGAGGACCTCGCCCCCGGCGTACCCGCTGGCTCCGGCGACAGCGACGCGCTTCCTGGTCATGTGCATGACCATACCGAACGCCGAATGACTATGCGACACCAGGGCAGGGGTCGGCCTGCGTGGCGTCCGTCACGAACCGGTCCCGAACCCGTCACGAACGCGGGTGCGGACCGTCGGTGCTTCCGCCTAGCGTGCGGAGCATGCCGCCGCTCGCGCTCCCGTACCCGGTCTACCTCGACCACATCCGCACCGAGTCACGCCGGTTCCGAGAGGCGCTGGCCACGTGCGACCCGGACGCGCGGGTGCCTGCGTGCCCGGACTGGACCGCGGCCGACCTGCTCTGGCACCTCGCGGGGGTCCAGTGGTTCTGGGCGCGGACGGCGCGCACCCGGCCGGCCCCGCCGAGCGAGGACCTGCTCGCGCCGGAGCGCCCGGCGACGTACGACGGGCTGCTGGCGGCCTTCGACGAGCACTCCGCGTCGCTGGTCGCGGAGCTCGAGGCGGCCGGGCCGGATGCCGAGGCGTGGCACTGGGCTCCGGTGCAGACGGTCGGCACGAGCTACCGCCGGCAGGCGCACGAGGCGCTCATCCACCGGCTCGACGCCGAGCAGACCGCCGGCTCCGTGACGCCGCTCGACCCCGCGCTGGCGGCCGACGGCGTGCTCGAGGTGGTCGACGTGATGTACGGCGGCGACGCACCCGGGTGGGGACGGTTCGAGCCGTCGGACCACCTCGTCCGCATCGACCTGGCCGACCCTGACGCCGCCATCTGGGTGCGCCCGGGGACGCTCTCCGGCACCGACCCGGACACCGGCGAGGTCCACGACGGCCCGCACCTGCAGGTGGTCGACGAGCCCGACGCCGCCGCGTCGGCGGTCGTCGCCGGTGCAGCCGCCGACCTGGACGCCTGGCTGTGGAACCGCCGCGACGCCGCCGGGATCACCGTCACCGGCGACCCCGCGGCGTACGACGCGTTCCGCGCGGCGGTGTCCCAGCCCCTCGACTGAGCCCTCCGCCGCCTCCGTCGCTCGTCAGCCGTGGCGCCGCCCGAGGACCGCGGCGCCGGGGCCCGCGAGGTCAGCGGCCGCCCCGCGGCGTCCAGCCATGGCCATCAGCACCGCCTCGCCGGGACCGCGCGCCTCCGGACCCCGCCCCGCGGTCCAGTCGACGTCGGTCGCGACGAGACGCACGCCGCGCGCCTTCCAGAACCCGCGCAGAGGCGGCGCCGTTCGGGTGAAGTCGAGTGCGAACCGCAGACGTGCGGGGTCGACCGTCCTCGGCCGGCCGAGCGGGCGCCGGATGTCCTGCTGGTGGATCAGCGCGTCCACCAGTCCCACGGCACCGCCGCGGGCGGCGGTGAGCCCGGTGGGCCGGGGGAACGCACGGAGGCGCTCCAGGAGCTCCGCCGGGCTCGCCGGCCCCTGCGCCCGGAGCGCCACGTCGTTGATACGGCCGAGCACCAGTCGGCCGCGCACCATCCGGCCCACGACCTCGCGCGGCCCGAGGCCCTCGTAGCTGAGCACGTGGGCGACCACGTCGCGCACCGTCCAACCCGCGCACAGTGACGGCAGGAGCCACTCGTCCGGACGCAGCTCGGCGAGCAGTCCGGCCAGCTCGGCGCGCTCGCGCTCGGCCTCGCGCATGAGGTCCATGCGGCCGACCGTAGCCTCCTGCGGTCCCCACGTCACCGGACGTACGTGTCAGCTGCGCTGCTGGGCTCCGGTGAGCTCGGCGGCGCGGGCGACGGCGGCCTCGCGGGCCGCGGCGGTCTCGTCCTCGGTGAGCGTGCGGTCGGGAGCCCGGAAGCGGAGGGCGAAGGCGAGCGACGTGCGCCCCTCGCCGACCTGCTCGCCGGTGTAGACGTCGAAGAGCCGGATCGACTCCAGCAGCTCCCCGGCTCCCTCCCGCAGCGCGGCCTCCACGGCGGCGGCGCGGACAGAGTCGTCGACGACGAGCGCGACGTCCTCCTTGGCGACCGGATAGGTGGAGAACTCCGGCGCGGGGACAACGTCGACGGCGTACCGCAGCAGAGCGACGAGGTCGAGCTCGACCGCGGCGGAGCGCTTGGGCAGCCCGAAGGACGCACAGACCTTCGGGTGCAGCTCACCGGCCCGCCCGATCTCGGTGCCGTCGACGAGCACGCGGGCACAACGGCCCGGGTGCCACGGCAGCCGGGCGTCGGCCTCGACCGTCACCGTCACCCCGAGCTCGGTCGCCAGCCGGCGCACGACACCGACGGCGTCGGCCCAGCCGGCCTCGCGGCCCTCGCCCCACCAGCCGGCGCGCTCGCGCTCGCCGGCGAGGACCACCGCGAGGTGCAGCGGCTGGGCGGGCAGCGCGTCGAGCAGCGCGGCCAGCTCCTCCTCGGTCGGGCGCCGGTCGACGCCGTAGATCGGCGCCGCGCCGCGGTCGGTGGGGAACGCGACGGTGCCGGTCTCGAAGAGCGCGACACCGCTCGCGCCGCGGCCGACATTGCGTGCCGCGGCCTTGAGCAGGCCGGGCAGGAGCGTGGTGGCGTAGGCCGGCTCCTCGTTCGAGAGCGGGTTGGCCAGACGCACGGTGTGGCGCAGCGGGTCGTCCGCGGGCAGGCCGAGCTGGTCGAAGGCCGCCTCGCCGACGAACGGGAAGCTCACCACCTCGACGCAGCCCGCGCCGGCGAGCGTGCGGCCGACGCGGCGGCGCAGGCGCTGCTCGCGGGTGAGGCCGCGGCCGGCGCCCGGGGTCGGGAGCACCGACGGCACGTTGCGGTAGCCGACGACGCGCGCGACCTCCTCGACCAGGTCGAACGGGTCGACGAGGTCGGGACGCCACGGCGGGACGGTCGCGGTCAGCTTCGTGCCGTCCTCGGCCACGTCGCAGCCGACGGCGCGCAGGTGGCGGATCGTCGTGGCCGGGTCGATCTCCATGCCGGTCACCCGGGCGGGGAGGTCGGCCTCGATCGTGATCGTCCTGCGCTCCGGCGGCGTGCCGACGACGGTGACGCCCGGCTCGGCAGTCCCGCCGCCGTACGTCGTCAGCAGCTCGACGACGCGGTCGGCCGCGGCCTCGCAGATCGTCGGGTCGACACCGCGCTCGTTTCGCTTGCCGGCCTCCGAGGAGATCTTGTGGCGCTTGCCGGTCCGGAACATCGCGACCGCGTCCCAGTGCGCGGCCTCGACCAGCACCCGGGTCGTCGTCTCCGACATCTCGGTCGCCTCGCCGCCCATGACGCCGCCGAGGCCGATGATCCCCGAGTCGTCAGTGACGACCAGGTCCTCGGTCGAGAGCGCGCGGTCGGTGCCGTCGAGCGTGGTCAGCCGCTCACCCTCGCGGGCGCGCCGGACGCGGATCGGGCCCTGCAGCTTGTCGGCGTCGTAGCCGTGGATCGGCCGGCCGGTCTCGAGCATCACGTAGTTGGTGACGTCGACGGCCAACGAGATCGGCCGCATGCCGGCCAGCTGGATCCGCCGGACCATCCAGTCCGGGGTCGGCGCGGCCGGGTCGAAGCCGGACACGGTCCGTGCGACGAAGACGGGGCAGCCGGCCGGGTCGTCGACGACGACCGGGTACCCCTGGTCGTCCGCCGGCGGGACGTCGCGCTGCGTCGGGTCGGTGTACGACGCGTCGTACGCCAGGGCCGCCTCGCGGGCGACGCCGCGCAGGGACAGCGCGTAGGCGCGGTCGGGGTTGATCTCGAACTCGATGACCTCCTCGTCGAGACCGAGCACGCCGAACGCGCTCTCCCCCGGCTTCCCGGCGTCCTCGGGCAGCACGATGATGCCGCCCCCCGACGACAGAGCGTCCTCGCCGAGGCCGAGCTCAGCGGCCGAGCAGATCATGCCGGCGGAGACGTGGCCGTAGGTCTTGCGTGCAGAGATGGCGAAGTTCCCGGGCAGCACGCCGCCGGGCAGGACGACCACGACGAGGTCGCCGGGCGCGAAGTTGTGCGCGCCGCAGACGATGCCTTGGGGCTCGCCCGTGCCGTTGGCGTCGGCGACGTCGACGGTGCACCAGTTGATCGTCTTGCCGTTCTTCTGCGGCTCGGGCTCCATCGTGAGCACGCGGCCGACGACGAGCGGCCCGGTGATCTGGTCGCCGGGCTTCTCGATCGCCTCGAGCTTGAGCCCGAGGTCGGTCAGCTCGGCGGCCAGCGCCTCGGTGGTGAGGTCGGCCGGGAGGTCGACGTACTCGCGGATCCAGGAGACAGGGGTCTTCATGGGGTGCTCAGAGCTCGCTTCCGAAAGCGGTGGTGAACCGGACGTCGCCCTCGAAGAACCCGCGGAGGTCCTCCACGCCGTGGCGGAACATCAGGGTGCGGTCGATGCCCATGCCGAACGCGAAGCCGGTGTAGCGCTCGGCGTCGACGCCGCACGCGGTGAGCACGCGCGGGTTGACGACGCCGCAGCCGCCCCACTCGATCCAGCCCTCGCCGCGGCAGGTGCGGCAGCGGGCACCGTCGAGCTCGCCGGCACCGCGGCACACGAAGCAGAGCAGGTCGACCTCGGCCGACGGCTCGGTGAAGGGAAAGAACGACGGGCGGAAGCGCGTCGTGATGCCCTCGCCGAACATCGAGGTGGCGAAGTGGTCGAGGGTGCCCTTGAGGTGCGCCATCGTGATGCCCTCGTCGATGGCGAGGCCTTCGACCTGGTGGAACATCGGGCTGTGCGTGGCGTCGTACTCGTCAGTGCGGAAGACGCGACCGGGGCAGACGACGTAGATCGGCGGGGTGCGGGTCAGCATCGTGCGCGCCTGCACCGGCGAGGTGTGGGTGCGGAGGACGACGCCGTTGTCCTGCGGGTCGGTCCAGAAGGTGTCCTGCATGGTGCGGGCCGGGTGGTCCGGACCGAGGTTGAGCGCATCGAAGTTCAGCCACTCCGCCTCGATGACCGGCCCCTCGGCGACCTCCCAGCCCATCGCCACGAAGATGTCGGCGATCAGCTCGGCCCCGGTGGTCAGCGGGTGCCGCGCACCGGCGGGCACGCGGTCGGTCGGCAGGGTGACGTCGACGGTCTCCTCGACCAGCATCCGCTCCTCGTGCTCGACCTCGAGCACGGCCTGCCGCTCCCCCAGCGCCTTCGCGACCGCGCCGCGCGCCTGGCCGATCCGCTGGCCGGCCTCCTTGCGCGCCTGCGGCGGCAGCGCACCGATCTCCCGGTTGGCGAGCGCCAGCGGCGACCGGTCACCGGTGTGGTCGATGCGGACCTGCTTGAGCTCGGCGAGGTCGGTCGCGGCGGCGATGGCGGCGAGCGCGGCATCGCGCGCGGACTCGACCTCCTCGGGCTTCAAGGGAGTGACCTCCACGGGGTCGTAGTCGGTGTTGGGTCCGGACATGGCGTGCCTCTCGGAGCTGGTGGCCGGGGGTGTCGTCGGGCAGGCCCGGTCGAGGGGTCAGTCTAGGAAGCGGCGTACGCCGCCCGCGAACCGGTTCCTCCCCGGCCGAGAGCGGTCAGACGGGGGCGCTCTCGCGCACGACCAGGCGATGCGGGACCACGAGGTCGCGGCCCGGCAGCGACCGGTCGGCCATCCGCTCCCCCAGCGTCGTCAGGGCCAGCTCCGCGAGCCGCTGCTTGTCGGGCGCGACGGTCGTGAGCGCCGGGACCGAGTAGCGCCCCGCCTCGATGTCGTCGAACCCGACGAGCGCGACGTCGTCGGGGACCCGGAGGCCGCGGTCGGCACAGGCCCGGAGCGCGCCCAGCGCGAGCTGGTCGGTGAAGCAGAAGATCGCGTCAGGCGGCTCCGGCAGGGACAACAGCGACTCCGTCGCACGGGCGCCGTCGGCGTGGTGGAGACGGTCGACCGGCACCTCGAGGGCGGCATCGGGCGACAGTCCACCGGCGGCGAGCGCCTCGCGGTAGCCGGCCAACCGGTGCCGGGCGGTCTCGTTGCTCAGGTGGGGCTGGAGGCCGACGGCCGCGATCCTGCGGCGGCCGGTGGCGACGAGGTGGGCGGTCGCCTCGCGCGCCGCAGCCTGGTTGTCGATGGCGACCCGGTCGACGTGCCCGAAGCCGGCCTGCTCCCCCAGCATCACCACCGGGGGCGCGCCGGCGCGCCGCGAGACCTCCGCGGGCGTCAGCGCCCAGGGGCTGAAGACGACGCCGTCCACCCCGTGGCCGCGAGCGCCGTCGAGCAGGTCGCGCTCGCGGGCCGGGTCACCGTCGGTCTGCTCGACGAGCACGGTCCAGCCGAGCTCCTCGGCGGCGCGCACCACGTGGGCGGCGAGCTCGGCGAAGTACGGCGAGTCGATCTCCGGCACGACGAGGCCGATGACGTCGCCGCGCCCCCGCCGGAGCTGGCGGGCCGCGATGTTGGGCCGGTAGCCGACCTCCTCGATCACGCGCTGCACGCGCTCGCGGGTTGCAGGCGCCACGACCTCGGGCGCGTTCACGACGTTCGAGACCGTGCGCACGCTGACGCCCGCCCGCTCGGCGACGTCACGCAGGTTGGCCCGGTTCATGCGCCCCTCCTTCGGGGTGGTCCGCGAAGTTCTTCGCCGCAGGGTATTGCAACGTCGCATTGCAACGTTGCAAACTGGGTACCGGAGATCACATCGCAGCAGCACGACGACCGACCACAGCCATCCCGGGAGGACCCATGACCGCCGCAGCACTCGACGTACCGATCGACACCGAGGCCATCCGCCGCACCATCCACGAGGACGGGATCATCGGCTGCAAGGGCGCCTTCTCCCGCGAGTGGGTCGAGCAGCTGCGCGAGGACGTCGAGGCGGCCTTCGAGGAGGCCCAGTCCCGCGAGGGCGGCTCGGTCGGTCGCGGCCCCAACCGCTACTACGTGGAGATCCACCCCGAGGCGCTGCGCGGCTTCGTCGACCTCGTCGACCACCCCTGGGTCCGCGCCACGTGCGAGGCGATCCTCGGCCCCGACTACAAGATCGTCGAGGTCGGCTTCGACATCCCCTTCGAGGGCGCGAAGAACCAGCCCTGGCACCGCGACTTCCCGGCCCCGAAGGAGACCACCGAGGAAGGGCGGCTCACCTCGCTCGCGTTCAACGTGACCTGCGTCGACACCGAGGAGGACATGGGTCCCTTCGAGATCGCGCCCGGCACGCACTGGGACAAGGGCGAGGAGTTCAACCACGGGATGTTCCCGCTGAAGAAGGAGTACGGCCGCTTCGAGGAGCGCGCCGTGCGGAAGTACCCGCAGATGGGTGACATCTCCGCCCGCTCCGCGCTCACGGTCCACCGCGGCACCAAGAACGAGTCGACCAAGTCCCGGCCCGTGCTGGTGCTCGGCGTCGACGCCCCCGGGGCGGGCAACGACGAGCACCACGACCTCGCGGTGACCCGCACCTACTGGGAGAACCTGCCCCAGCGGGTGCGCGACCACCTGGCCTGCCCGATCGTCGACGAGCTCACCCCGATCACCCAGAAGCACACGATCGAGGGCCTGGTGATGGGCGAGGCCTGAGCCTCCGCTCGTTCGGGCGTGTGCAGGACTACCCCGAGATGTCCGCCTGGCGGCGGCGCAGGAGCCGCAGCGCGACGATGACCGCGGCAGTCGCGGCGACGGTGAGGCCGAGCAGCAGCTCGCGCCAGTACCAGGTCCACAGCGCGTCGCGCGTCCCGAGGAACGACGTGTGCGGACCGGCCGCCACGGCGTCGGCGGCCAGGACGAGGCAGAACGACTGCATCCGGTGGTGCACCGCGACCAGCGACCGCGGGCCGTCCGCGCCGAGCAGGACGCTGTGCGCCGTGTCGGTCCTGGTGGGCACGACCGGATCGGCGCCGGACCAGGTGGGGTCGCAGTGGTCCCAGTCGGCGACCTCCCGGGCGTCCAGCTCACGACCGCCGTCGAGCGAGAAGCGCCGCACCGTGACGTCCGGTGTGCTCCCGAGGCCCGCCTCGACCAGCAGCAGGGTCCTGCCGTCGGGCGAGACGCTGGCGCCGGGTTGCGGCTCGGCGAGGCCGCGCCACGGCCCGTGCGGCCGGAGGACGAGACGCTCGACCGCGCCGGTGTGCACGTCGGTCGAGGTCGCCGTCCAGTCCTGGTCCGACGCGGCCGTCCCCCCGGCCTGGACCGTCACCGCACGTCCCGCGCGGTCGAAGCCCGCCGCCGCGCCGTCGGCGACGAGGCGGACCCGGCCCGTGCCGAGGTCGATGACGGCCGGGACGTCCTGACCGAAGCGCGGTCGCACGCCGAGGAGCGCCAGGACCGCACGGCCGTCGGACGACCACCGCACGCCCCGCGAGCCGAGGCGGTACGGCGCGCCGCGCAGCTCCTGCCGGTCGGACGAGACCGCGATGCGGAGGAAGACTTTCCGCGCACCCGTCACCAGGTCGTGGAGCTGCCACCGCCCGCTCGGCTCGCCGGCGGTGGCCGTGAGCAGCAGCCGTCCGTCGGGCGAGAGGGACGGTTCGCCGCCGGGCGGCAGCGCCCACACCTGTCCCTGCGGCCCGAGGCCGAGGTTGCGACGGTTGCCGAAGTCGTTGTCGTAGAACGTGCCGGCCAGCGGTCCGGGCCGGTCCGGCAGCGGCGGCGCCGGCCGGACGAACCCGATCCGCTGCGGGTGGCCGTCGACCGCGGTAGCCGCGGAGGTCGCCGTGGACGGGCCCGCGCCGATCAGGAGTGCGACGGCTTGGAGCACCGTCGCGAGCACGAGCACCGCCAGGCACCCCAGGACGGCCCGGCGGGAGGTCCGGCTCATCGGACCAGGGGCGCCCAGTCCAGGCCCTCGGGCCCGTCGTCACCGACGATCGGTCCGGTGAGCGAGTAGCTGTGCGACCCGTCGGGCAGGTAGGCGCGCACCTTGAACCGCTCGTCGGTGTCCTCCGGCGTGGGCAGCTGGTCGGCGTTGAACTGCAGCGCCGCGATCTTGCGGCCGTCCGGGGACCAGGCGACGTCGATGAAGAAGATGCCCTGCGGGCGGGCGAGGTGGCTGACCCGCACGGGGCTCCCCTGACCGCTCCGCGGCAGGACGACCAGCTCCGTGGCGGCGCGCGGGTGCGCGTCGGGCGCGGCGTACCGGTTGGTGATGAAGGCGACGCGGCGGGAGTCCGGGGACCAGTCCGGGTCGCTGTTGATGGTGCCGCCCGTCGTCAGCTTCCGCAGGCCCGTGCCGTCCGGGCGCACCAGCCGGATCACCGACCCGGTGCTGTAGGCGATGCGGCTGCCGTCCGGCGACCAGGCCGGCTCCTGCACCGGCCCGTCGGTGGAGGTGTGGACGAGACGGGTCGCACCGGTCGCGACGTCGACCTCGACGAGGTCGGCCCCCGCCGCCACCGCGATCCGGCGCCCGTCCGGTGACCAGGCCAGCCCGGCCGGCATCCCCGGCGGGTCCAGCTCGCTGATCAGCCGCTCCGTGCCGTCCGCGACCGAGCGGACCCGGACGCCGTCCCGGGCGAAGGCGATCCAGCGACCGTCGGGGGAGTACTGCGGCACCCCGCCGTCGGTGAGCCGGTCGTACGCCGCGGCGCGCGGGGCCTGGGTGGCCACCGTCGCGCCGTTGCTGACGAAGACGAGGTCGCCGTTCCTGACCGCCGGCACCGCCCGCCCCTCGGCCGCGACCGCCGGACCAGGACCGACCACGGCCGTCCCGAGCACGAGGAACGCCACGCATGCCCGCCGACCGATGCCCATGGCGCGACGGTAGGGAACGGCACCGGCGCCCGGCGTCACCGATAGTGGTGAACCTCCGGGCGCCGGTCGTGTTCCACCAGCGGTCGGCTGCGCTAGGCCCGGTCCCCGCGGGTCAGGGCCCGCTGGAGCGTGACGACCAGCAGCAAGATCGTGCCGCTGACGACCGACTGCCAGTCGGAGTCGAGCGAGCCGACCTGGTTGATGACGTTCTTGATGACCTGCAGCAGCAGGACGCCGACCAACGTGCCGAGCACGGTGCCGGCCCCACCCGTGAGCAGGGTGCCGCCCAAGACGACCGCGGCGATCGCCTCGAGCTCGGTGCCGACGCCGAGGATGGTGACGCCCGAGGAGGTGTAGCTGGCGATCATCACACCACCGAAGCCGGCGAGCAGCGCGGAGGCGACGTACGTCAGCACCTTGGTGCGCACCACGGGCAGGCCCATGAGGTCCGCGGCGTCCTCCTGGCCGCCGATCGCGAGCACCGAGGCGCCGTAGGACGTGCGGTGCAGCACCAGCCCGCCGATCGCGAAGAACACCACGACCAGGACCACCGGATAGGGGATGCCGAGCAGCTCACCCTGCGCGAGCTCGCGGAACGAGGAGCCCCGGGGCACCTTGTACGTCGTCGCGCCCTCGTCGCTGAGCAGCAGCAGGAGGCCGCGGGCGAACAGCAGCCCGGCCAGGGTGACGATGAACGGCGGCAGCCCGCCGCGGGCGATGATCAGGCCCTGGACCAGCCCGATCGCGCCGCAGACCGCGAGCGGCAGGACGAACGCGACGAGCGTGCCGTGCTGGGCGCCCCACGCGGCGAGCACCCCGCCGAGCGCGAAGACGCTGCCGACCGAGAGGTCGATGCCGCCGGTCATGATCACGAAGGTCATGCCCAGCGCGAGCATGGCGAGGAAGGACGCCTGGACCGCGATGCCGGTGATGTTGCCCTGGCTCGCGAAGGTGTCGAAGCTGACGCTCGCGACAGCGACGACGACCACGAAGATCGCCAGGGCCCCCTGGCGCTGGACGAGCGAGGCGAAGCGCGCGCGGTTCGCCAGCGCCGTCTCGGGCGCGTTGGCGGTCGCGGGGTCGACCATGGTGGTGCTCATGAGCGCCGTGCCTTTCCTCGCCCGAGCTGGACGTAGACCGCGACGATGACGATGACCGCCTGGACGATCTGCGCGGTCGAGTCGGGGATGTCGTGGAAGATGAGCGTCGCGGTGATCAGCTGCATCAGCAGCGCACCCGCGATCGTGCCGAGGATCCGCACCTGCCCGCCGGAGAGCGGGGTGCCGCCGATGACCACGGCGGTGATGGCGGAGAGCTCCATCAGCTGGCCGAGCTTGGTCGGGTCGCTGGCCTGCGACCGCGCCGCCAGCAGGATGCCGGCCATCGCAGCGAGCAGCCCGGACACGACGTACGTCGTCACGAGCACGCGCCGCACCGGCAGCCCCGCGAGGCGGGCGGCCAACTTGTTGCCGCCGACCGCCACGAGCTGGCGACCGTAGGTCGAGCGCCGCACGACGAGCCACACCGCCAAGGAGACGACCGCGGCGATGACCACCACGTAGGGCACGCCCACCACGTCGCCGGTGCCGAGGGAGACCAGTCCGGGCTCGCGGATGCTCTTGATCTCGCCGCCGAACAGGTTGGCCACGCCGCGGATCGCCACCATGAGGCCCAGCGTCGCGACGATCGGTTGGACGCCCACCACCCCGACCAGCACGCCGGCGATCAGCCCCACGACGGCTCCGGCCACGAGGCCGATGACGATGGCGCCGACCGAGCCGTAGCCGACGTACAACGGGATGAGCGCGGCGGCCAGGGCCATGACCGCGCCGACGGAGAGGTCGATGCCCTCGGTCCCGATGACGAGGGCCATGCCGAGCGCCACGATGACGACCGGGGCCACCTGGACCAGCTGCAGCCGCAGCGTGCCGGTGCTGACGAAGTTGTCGGTCAGGAAGACGTTGGCGAGCAGGAGGAGACCGAGGGCGACGAACACGCCGTTGCGGCGCACCCAGTCGATGTCGAACCTCGTCCCGGACCGCTCGGAGCGCTCGGCCACGGTGGCCGTCGCGGTGCCGTCACTCACGCGTGCTGCCCCTCTGTCTGGGTGGGTGCCTGGTTCGGTGCCTGGCTCGCTGGCCGGGAGTCGCGCTCGCGGTCGCCCGCGAGGGCCGCCAGCAGCTCGCTGCTGCTGAGGTCGGTGCTGTCGAGCTCCGCCTGGACGTGGCCGTCGTGCAGCACGACGATGCGGTCGGCCCCTTCGACGAGCTCGTCCATCTCGCTGGAGATGAGCACGACCGCGAGGCCCTGGTCGGCCAGCTCGTCGATGAGTCCCTGGACCTCGGCCTTGGCGCCCACGTCGATGCCGCGGGTCGGCTCGTCGAGGAGGAAGACCGTCGGCTCGGTGGCCAGCCACCGGGCGATGAGGACCTTCTGCTGGTTGCCGCCGGAGAGCTCGCGGACCTTCTGGTCGGGGCTCGAGGCCTTGATCCGCAGTCGCTTCATGAAGGTGTCGACCAGCGCGTCGATGCGCGCCTCGGAGACGACCCCCGCCCGCGACATCCGCGGGAGGACGGCCAGCGCGATGTTGTCGCGGACCGAGAGGTCCGGGACGATCCCCTCCGCCTTGCGGTCCTCGGAGAGCAGCGCGACGCCCGAGGCGAGCGCGCCGCGCACCGACCCGGTCCGCACCTTGCGCCCGGCGACGGTGATTTCGCCCGAGCGCGCCTTGAGCGCGCCGTACACCGCCTTGACCGTCTCGCTGCGGCCGGAGCCGAGCAGTCCGGCGAGGCCGACCACCTCGCCGGGACGCACGGTCAGGTCGACGCCGTGCAACCGGTTGGCCACCTCGAGCCCGGAGACGACCAGGGCCGGCTCACCGGCCTGGCGGTGGGACGACCCGAACTCGGTGGCGCCCTCGGCGCGCACCTCCTCGACGTCGCGCCCGAGCATCTTCGAGACGAGGTCCAGGCGGGTCATCTCGGACATGGGCTCGGTGTGGACCCACTCCCCGTCGCGGAGGATGGTGACCCGGTCGCACAGCTCCCACAGCTCGTCGAGCCGGTGGGAGACGAAGACCAGGCCGACGCCGCGGTCGCGCAGGCCGCGGGCGACGCGGAAGAGCGTCTCGACCTCTGCGGTCTCCAGCGACGAGGTCGGCTCGTCCATGATGACCACGCGGCTGTCGACCGACATCGCGCGGGCCAGGGCCACCATCTGCTGCGATCCCAGCCCGAGGCGCCCGAGCTCGGCGGTCACGTCGATGTCGATCCCCAGCTCGGCCATCAGCTCGCGGGCCCGCTTGTTCATGGCCCGGACGTCGATGAGCCCGAACCGCCGCGGCTCGCGGCCCAGGAAGATGTTGCGCGCCACGCTCAGCAGCGGGACGAGGTTGACCTCCTGGTAGATCGTCGAGATGCCGACGTGCTGGGCGTCGGCGGGGCGGCGGAAGTGCACCGTCTCGCCGGCGTACCGGACCTCGCCGCCGTCGGGGGTGTAGACGCCGGTGAGGACCTTGATGAGGGTCGACTTGCCCGCGCCGTTCTCGCCGACGAGCGTGTGGATCTCGCCGGCCCGGAGCTCGAAGTCGACGCCCTTGAGGGCGTGGACGCCGCCGAAGGACTTGGTGACCCCGACCGTCTGGAGGACGGGGTCACCGACGCCCACGGCGCCCACGGCGCCCACGGCGGCCGCGGCGGCCGCGCTGGAATGCTGGGTCACGGGTCGCTCAGAACGCCTTGCCGAGGTCCTGCTCGGCGTTCTCGCTGGTGTAGGAGTCGTCCTCGATGATGACGTCCTCGGGGATCTCCTCACCGGCGAAGAAGTCCTCAGCGGTCTGGAACGCCAGCGGGCCGAAGCGCGGGTTGGACTCGATGACGGCGTTGATGTCGCCGTCGACGATCGCCTGGACCGCGTTGCGCGTGCCGTCGATGGAGACGATCTTGATGTCCTGGCCCGGGTCCATGCCCGCGGCGCGGACGGCGGTGACGGCGCCGAGCGCCATCTCGTCGTTGTGCGCGTAGATCGCGGTGATGTCGGGGTTGGACTGCAGCAGCTGCTCGGTGACCGACTGGCCCTCGTCGCGGGCGAAGTTCGCGGTCTGCTCGGCGATGATCTCCAGGTCGGGGTACTCCTCCTCGACCCGGTCCTTGAAGCCGGCGTTGCGCTCGTCGGTGACGTTGTTGCCCGAGGAGCCGAGGAGGATCGCGACCTTGGCCTCGCCGTCGGTGGCGGTGGCGAGCTCGTCGGCGGCGCGCTTGCCCTGGTCGTAGAAGTCCGAGCCGAGGAACGCGACGTAGTCCGAGCAGGGCTCGTTGGTGACCTTGCGGTCGATGGTGAGGACCGGGACACCCTTCCTCTTCGCCGCGTCGAGCGCCGGGTCGAGGCCGTCGGAGTTGACCGGCGCGACGATCAGGAACTGGGCGCCCTGGTTGAGCATGTCCTGGATGTCGGCGATCTGCTTGGGCAGCTCGGCGTTGGCGTTGGTCGTGATGAGCTTCTTGACGCCCACCTCCTGCGCGGCGGCCTTGATCGACTCGGTCTCCGCCGCCCGGAAGGCGGCGGTGTCCGGCTCGGACTGGGAGAAGCCGACGACGGCGTTCTCCAGGTCGAGCTTCTCGGCGCCGTACTTCTCCAGGGTGCAACCAGGACCGGAGCTCTCGGTCTCCTTGACGACCTGCTCGTCGTTGCCGCTGCCCGCGTCGGAGGCGGTGTCGTCGCCGGAGTTGGTGCACCCCGACAGCGCCAGGCCGGCTGCGGCGACCGCCGCGAGGGACCTCCACGCGGCGGTGGACTTCTTGCTCGTCATCTCTGCTCCTCGAAGTGGTCGATGCAGCTGCGCGGAATCGCGTGAGATCGCCGTCACAGCCTCGGACAAGCAAACATGACCGCACACGAAAGCGCAACGGTGTGCGCGAAGTTCACCCGAACGCACACCAGAAGCGCCGTGCCACTCGACGGGATCCGGCGTGATGGCGTACGGTCCCGCCAGGAAAGTGGGCTGGGACACACCGGAACACGGCTGGTCCGTACACGTGCGAACGCACACCACATTCGAACATCGCGTCTGCATCCAACGCCAACACGCCGTCCGCAGGACCAACGGGACGGCTCGAGAGGGGCCCCATGCTCGCCGCCGAGCGTCAAGCGCGCATCCTGCAGGAGGTCGAGCACCTCGGGGCCGTCCGGGTCAGCCAGCTCGCGCGCCTCCTCGAGGTCTCGGAGATGACCATCCGGCGCGACCTCGACAACCTCGCCGCCAAGGGCTCGCTGGAGAAGGTCCACGGCGGAGCGACGGTCGCCGGCGGCACCCGGCCGAGCACCGACGAGCCGGGCTTCGAGGCGAAGTGGGCCCAGGAGACGGCCGAGAAGGAGGCGATCGCCGCTGCCGCGGCCGCGATGGTGCGCCCCGGCTCCGCCGTCGGCCTGTCCGCGGGCACCACGACCTGGACGTTGGCGCACCACCTGCGCTCGATCCCGGGGCTGACCGTCGTCACGAACTCCATGCGGGTCGCCGACGTGCTGCACAAGGCTCCTGGCGGCGCCCCCAACGTCGTGCTCACCGGCGGCGTCCGCACGCCGTCCGACGCGCTGGTCGGTCCGGTCGCGGTCTCCTCCCTGCGGCTGCTCCACCTCGACCTGGTCTTCCTCGGGGTGCACGGCATCCACCCGCGGGCCGGCTTCACCACCCCCAACCTCCTCGAGGCCGACACCGACCAGGCGCTGGTCGCCGCCGGGCAGCGCCTGGTGGTCCTCGCCGACCACACCAAGTGGGGGATGATCGGCATCAGCACGATCGCGCCGCTGGACCGAGCCGACGTCGTCGTCACCGACGACGGGCTGCACGAGGACGGCCGCGCGACGGTGCGTGAGCTCGGCGTCGAGCTCGTCGTGGCTCCGGTCGCCGGGGTCCGGGCGGGCACCGCACGCGACGCGGCGAGCGTCTCGTGAGCCGCGGTGGGGCCGAGCACCTGCTCGAGCACGGCGAGTACACCGCTGTCGCGACCGAGGTGGGCGGCGGGCTGCGCCAGGTGCGCCACGGTCGCCGCGACCTGGTGCGGCCGTACGCCGCCGACGAGGTCCGTCCGCGCTTCCGCGGGTCGGTGCTCCTCCCCTGGCCCAACCGGGTCGCCGACGGGCGCTACCGCTCCGGCGGCGAGGAGCACCAGCTCGCCCTGACCGAGCCCGAGCGCGGGAACGCCCTGCACGGGCTGATCTGCTGGGTCCGCTTCGAGGTGGTCGAGCGCGGCCGATCCTCGATCACGCTCGCCCACCGGCTCGTCCCGCAGCAGGGCTACCCGTTTGACCTCGACATGCGGGTGCGCCACGCGCTCGCCGACGACGGCCTGACGACCACGGTCACCACCCGCAACGTGGGCGCCGCGAACGCGCCGTACGGCGTCGCACCGCACCCCTACCTCGTCGCCGGGGCCGGCCCGGTCGACGGCTGGACGTTGCGGCTGCCCGTCGCCGAGGTGCTGGAGGTGACGCCGGACCGGCTGCTGCCGCTGGACCGCTCCCCCGTCGCCGGGACCGACCGCGACTTCCGCACGGCCCGCCTCATCGCCGGCACCGAGCTCGACCACGCCTTCACCGGTGTCTCGGCCGACCACGACGGCCGCGCGCGAGTCGTCCTGCACGACGAAACCGGCGTCGGCGTGGTGTGCACCTGGGACCCAGCGGTGCTGCCCTGGCTGCAGGTCCACACCGGGGACCTGCCGCTCGAGCCGGACAACCACCGCCGGGGCCTCGCGGTCGAGCCGATGACGTGCCCGCCCGACGCGTTCAACTCCGGCGAGGACCTCGTCGTGCTCGCTCCCGGCGAGGAGCACGTCGCCGCGTGGACGATCGGCGCGTACGCCGGGTAGGAGCGTCCGCCGCCACCTCGACCTGCGGGGGCGCCACTTCGGCGTCAGTCCTGGCGTCGGTCGTCGGTGGGCCAGGTGGTGACGAGCCGGGCGCCGCCGCCGGGGGCGTCGGCGATGGTGACCGTGCCGCCGTGGGCGCGGACGAGGCCGTGGACGATGTAGAGGCCGAGGCCGGAGCCGCCGCGGGCGCCGCCCTTCCAGAACTTCGTGAAGACCCGGCGGCGCATCTCCTCGGGGATGCCGGTGCCCTCGTCGTCGACGGTGATCCGCACGCCGGGCGGGTCGGACTCGTGCCCCTCGGGGACCGTCTCGAGGTGGACGCGGACGGCACCGTCGCCGTGCCGCACGCCGTTCTCGACCAGGTTGGTGACGACCTGGGTGAACTTGTCGGGGTCGACGTGGACCGACGGCAGGCCCGCTCCGCCGTCGAGGCCGAGGTCGAGGTCGATCGGACGGGCGGTGCCGGCCCGCACCGACTCCACGATCCGGGTCACGAGCACCGTGACGTCGGAGGGGCGCGGATAGAGCTGGAGGCGGCCGGTGTCGATCCGCGCGACGTCGAGGAGCTCGGCGATGAGCCGGCTCAACCGGTCGGAGTCGGCGCTGACGGTGGTGAGCATCAGCTTCTTCTGCTCGTCGTTGAGCTTGTCCCAGCGGTTGAGCAGCGCCTGGACGAAGCCCTTGACGCCGGTCAGCGGTGAGCGGAGCTCGTGGGCGACGGTCGCGACGAGGTCGGAGCGCTCGCGGTCGAGCCGCGCGCGGCCGCGCCCGGACCGGAGGGTGACCGCCACGCGGTGCACCGGCTCGGTCGGCGCGGCGCGGTGCATCCGTGCGGCGACGAGCACCTCGGTGCCATCGGGGAGCAGCCAGGACTGCTCGGGGACCGCGGTGCGCGTGGCGATGCCGGCGTACGGCGTGTTGCAGGCCGCCCACGCCCGGCCGTCCTGGTCGCGCAGCGCGAGCACGTCGGAGAGCGGGCGACCGACCGCGTCCGCGGGGGCGACGCCGAGCATCCGCCCGGCCACGGCGGAGGCCAGCACCACCTGCTGGTCGGCGTCGGCGACGACGACCCCATCGGGCAACGAGTCGGCGAGGTCCTGGGCGTCCATGAGCGCCACCCTAGGTCGGGTCGTCAGGGTCGTGGGTTGGTCCGGGTCCAGCGCTTCTCGTCACGGCGGTGACCGGTGACGGCGAGGCACCGGTGGCACACGTTCGTGATCCGGTCGGCGTCCCGGCCCGTCGCCGGCTGCACGTCGGCCCACTCGACGTGGGAGAACCGCCCCAGCCCGGCCTTCCTCACCGGCACGCCGCAGAGGGTCTGGTTCGTCCCCGGCAGCCAGGCGTGCACCTCGCCGGCCGGCGTCCGGAACCCGTCGGGGTCGGTCCAGGAGTCCGTGGCGGCCACCATCGTGCGCATGCCCTGCTGGTGTCCCCCGACCCGCGCCGGCATACCGCCCGGCGCCTCGCTCAGCCGGCGGGCGAGCGCTGGGCCCGGGCCGAGGCGTAGAGGCAGAGGGCGGCGGCGGTGGAGAGGTTGAGGCTCTCGGCGCGGCCGTGGATGGGGATGCGGACGCGGTGGTCAGCGAGCTCCGCGAGCTCGGCCGGGAGGCCCCAGGCCTCGTTGCCGAACAGCCACGCGGTCGGCCGGGCGAGCAGCGGCTCGGCCTCGGGGGCGTGCAGGTCGACCTCGCCGGCGCCGTCGGCCGCGAGGACGACGAGCCCGGCGGCCTGGGCGGCGCGGACGGCCGAGGCCGCGTCCGCCTCGACGGCCAGCGGCAGGTGGAAGACGCTGCCGACGCTCGCGCGCACGGTCTTGGGGTTGTGGGCGTCGACCGAGCTGCCGGCCAGCACCACGAGGTCCGCGCCCGCGGCGTCGGCGCAGCGCACCACGGTGCCGGCGTTGCCGGGGTCGCGGACGTCGGCGCAGATCGCGACGAGCCGGCGCGGTCGGTCGGATGCGAGGAGGTCCGCCAGCGGCCGGTCGAGGTGCCGGCAGACCGCGACGACACCGGCCGGGGTGACGCTGTCGCTCAGCGAGGCGAGCGCCTTGTCCTCGACCAGGGTCCAGCGGACCCCGGCGCCATCGGCGGCGGCCGCCAGCGCGGCGTACGTCTCGGTGGCGGCGACCGTCGCGAAGACCTCGACGGCGGTGCCCGGTGAGCCGAGGGCGCCCTCGACGGCCTTGGGGCCGTCAGCGAGGAACAGCCGCCGCTCGGTGCGTACCGAGCGGCGGCTGAGCCTGCGTGCGTCCTTGACGCGAGCGTTGCTCGCGGCGAGGGGCGGGGTGGTCGTCAGGCCGAGGCCTCCGCCTTGGGGGCGTTGACGTCCGCCGGGAGAGCGGCCTTGGCGACCTCGACGAGCGCGTTGAACGCGGCGATGTCGTTGACGGCCAGCTCGGCCAGGATCTTGCGGTCGACCTCGACACCGGCGAGGTTGAGGCCCTGGATGAAGCGGTTGTAGGTCATCCCCTGGGCGCGGGCCGCAGCGTTGATCCGCTGGATCCACAGCTTGCGGAAGTTGCCCTTGTTCTTGCGCCGGTCGTTGTAGCTGTAGACCAGCGAGTGGGTGACCTGCTCCTTGGCCTTGCGGTACAGGCGCGAACGCTGGCCGCGGTAGCCGCTGGCGCGCTCGAGGGTCGTACGGCGCTTCTTCTGGGCGTTGACTGCCCGCTTGACGCGTGCCATCTGTGTTGCTCCTTGCTACTGATCTGCTGGGTGCCGGCGCGACGACCGCAACCACAGGTACGGGGTCTGGGGCGGAGCCCCAGCGGGGGTACACGGGGGCGGAGCCCCCGGGCGTGAGGTCAGAGACCCAGCATCTTCTTCGCGCGCTTGACGTCAGCCTTGGCCAGCTCGACCGTGCCGGTCATCCGGCGGGTGACCTTCGAGGGCTTCTTCTCGAGGTTGTGGCGCTTGCCGGCCTTCTCGCGAAGGATCTTGCCGGAGCCGGTCACCTTGAAGCGCTTGCTGGCACCGGAGTGCGTCTTGTTCTTCGGCATCTCTGTCTCTCTCTCGTCGTCCTGCCGACGGCACGGTGGTGCTGCGGCGGAAGTCTGTCGGGCGAGCGGGGCGGGGCCCCGTCGCGTGACGTCAGGCGTCGATCTCGGGGTCGAGGTTCTCGGAGCGGCCGCGCTCCTTCTTCTGCGCCACCGGGCCTGCGGCGTGGGCGGCATCGCGCTCGGCCTGCTCCTCGGCCTCGGCCGCTGCGCGCTCGGCGGTGCGGGCGTCCTTGGCCGCCTGCACGTCGACCTTGGCGTCGGCCTTCTTCTTGTGCGGGCCGAGGACCATGACCATGTTGCGGCCGTCCTGCTTGGGCGAGGACTCGACGAACCCGAGGTCGGTGACGTCCTCGGCCAGGCGCTGCAGCAGGCGGAAGCCCAGCTCGGGGCGGTGCTGCTCACGACCGCGGAACATGATCGTGATCTTGACCTTGTCCCCGGCCTTGAGGAACCGCACGACGTGACCCTTCTTGGTCTCGTAGTCGTGCGCGTCGATCTTCGGACGAAGCTTCATCTCCTTGATGATCACGTTCGTCTGGTTCCGACGGGCCTCACGGGCCTTCTGGGCGTTCTCGTACTTGAACTTGCCGTAGTCCATGAGCTTGCAGACCGGCGGGCGCGCCATGGGAGCCACCTCGACCAGGTCGAGGTCGGCCTCCTGCGCGAGGCGAAGGGCGTCCGCCGTCGGGACGATGCCGACGGTCTCGCCGTTGGGTCCAACGAGGCGGACCTCGGAAACCCGGATCCGGTCGTTGATACGAAGCTCGGTGCTGATGTGTCCTCCTGGTGGCTACGTGGCCGGAGTCCCAGCGCCTGTCCCGGTTCGGTCCCGGAACGACGAAAGGCCTCCGCTGACGCAAGCGGAGGCCTGATCACTACCTGTCGCCACGACACGCACGACGAACGTGCATGCCACGGCCGGAGCCTTGCAGGACCGGACCCGACGACCTCGCGGTCGATGCGGGTGGGAGACGGATGGTGCTGGTCCCCGCTTGTGGATCTGCTCCCCGGTCCAGGACATGCCTGACCCAGGTCACTGATCGGTCAACACAGGAGACTAGCCGATCATTCCGGGCCGGGCGAATCCCCACCCATCTCCCCGGCCATCTCCCCGGGCCGGACCCACACCTGGCGCTCCCCCACGCGCGCCAGGGTCCAGCCGGCCGCCAGCGCGTGCAGGTCCTCGCCCTCGACCACGACGCGCACGGGGCCGGCGACGTCGACCAGCAGGGCGGCCGCGCCCTCCTGCACCGCGGACTGCGCGGCCACCCGCGCCGGGACCGGCACCGGCCGGGCGGCCGGGTCCCACAGGGCCATCGCCGCGGTGCCGGAGAACGACAGCAGCGCCAGCCGCCCGTCGGCGCCGGTCAGCAGGACCGCCGCCATGTCGGAGCTCTTGTCGTGCGCCAGGCCGTGCTCGTCCACCTCGACCTCGCCGAGCACCGCGACCACCGGCACGAGGAGCCGGCACCCGGTCAGGGCGGCCAGCACGTCGCCGTACCGGCGCCGGTCCGAGGCGTACGCCGTCGCCGCCGCGACGAGGGCGGGCGGCGCCTCGCCGGTGTCGTCGGGGAATCCCGGCCCGAGCAGCCGCTTCTGGTCGGGACGCTGCGGCCGGTCGTCGTGCCCGCGCTCGTTCTCCACCCGCCGATCGTCCCAGAAGTCCCCGGCGGCATGGCAGGCTGGACCCGTGGACGACGCGACGTGGGCCGCCCTCGCACTCACCCTCACCGTGCTGGGGGCGGTGTGGACGTGGCACGCGTTCCGCAAGCGCGGCGTGGCGTCCGGCCTGCGCGGGGCGGGGCTCACCCTGCTGCCGGCGGCGGCGTACCTCACGGACACGCTGCGGATGTTCACCCGCATCGGCACCGCGGTCGGCGACTGGGTCACCGGGCTGGTGCTCAGCCCGTCGGTGTGGGTCGGGATCGTCCTGGCGGGCCTCGGCGTCGTGCTGCTGGTGGTCTCGGGCCTCGTGCGCGACCGCGAGCGGGCCCGTGCGGTCGGCGGCGGAGCGGCCGCCGCCGACGACAAGGCGGTACGCCGTGGCAAGGGGAAGGGCGAGCCGGCGATCGGCAGCGCCGCCGGCGGGGACGACGAGCTCGCCGACATCGAGGCGCTGCTGCGCAAGCGCGGCATCTCCTGACCCGAGTCCTCACCAAGTCCTGACCCGGCCGCTCCGCGTCTCCTAGAGTCCCGGGGGTGACCCACCTCGACGACGTCGCCCGCAACCGGCTCTGGGCCCGGCTGTCGGCCGCCGCCGCAGCCGCTCCGGGCGACCTGCCCACCCCGGTCGCGGTGGTCGACCTCGACGCCTTCGACGCCAACGCCGCGGACCTGGTGCGCCGCGCCGCGGGCAAGCCCGTGCGGGTGGCGTCGAAGTCGATCCGCGTCCCCGCGCTGCTGCGGCGCGCGCTGGCCACCCCCGGGTTCGCCGGCGTCCTCGGCTACACGCTGCGCGAGGCGCTCTGGCTGGAGGAGCAGGGCGTCACCGACGACGTGCTGGTGGCCTACCCGACGGTCGACCGCTCCGCGCTCGCGCGGCTCGTCGCCTCGCCGGCGGCGGCCGCGCACGTCACGATCATGGTCGACGACGTCGCCCATCTCGACGTCGTCGACTCCGTCCGCTCGTCCTCGGCCGTGCCGGTGCGGGTCGCGCTGGAGGTCGACGCCGGCCTCCGGGTCCGTGGCCAGCACGTCGGGCCCAAGCGCAGCCCGCTGCACGAGGCGGACCGGGTGGTGCGGCTGGCGCGCGAGGTGCTCGAGCGGCCGGGCTTCCGGCTCGTCGGCGTGATGACCTACGAGGGCCAGGTCGCCGGCGTGCCGGACGCAATGCCCACGCAGCGCGCCCGCTCCGCGGTCGTGCGCGGCCTCAAGTCCGCCTCGGTGACCCAGCTGTCGAAGCGGCGGCAGGCGGTCGCGGACGCCCTGCGCCCGCTGGTCGACCTCGAGCTGTGGAACGGCGGCGGGACGGGGTCGATCGAGACGACCGTCGCCGACCCGGTCGTCACCGAGGTCGCAGCCGGTTCGGGGCTGCTGGTGCCGACGCTGTTCGACCACTACCGCTCGTTCGACCCCCGGCCGGCCGCGTTCTTCGGCGTGCCGGTGGTCCGGCGGCCCTCCGCGGACGTCGCGACCGTCCACGGCGGGGGGTTCGTCGCCTCCGGCGCGGCCGGCCCCGACCGGCTCCCCACGCCGTGGGCGCCCGCCGGGCTCCGGCTCACCGGGCTCGAGGGCGCGGGCGAGGTGCAGACGCCGCTCACCGGCCCCGCCGCCGGCCACCTCGCGATCGGCGACCTGGTGTGGTTCCGGCACGCGAAGTCCGGCGAGCTCTTCGAGCACACCGACCGCGTGCACCTGCTCCGCGGCGAGCGGTTCGTCGAGGAGGTCCCCACCTACCGTGGGCACGGCCTCGTCTCCTGACCCGGCCGCGGTCGCGCTCGACCTCGTCCGGTCCCGCCCGCCCACGCTCGGCGTCGGACGGTTGCTCTGCGTCGACGGACCGGCGGGCTCGGGCAAGACCACGCTCGCCGGGCGCATCGGAGCGCTGGCCGCCGCGCCCGTGCTGCACATGGACGACCTGTACGACGGGTGGGACGGGCTCCCCCGCGTCGGTGAGCAGCTCGACCGCCTGCTGCTGCCGCTCGCCCGCGGGCAGGCCGGGTCCTACCGGCGCTACGACTGGCACGCGGGGGCGTACGCCGAGACGGTCGCCGTGGCGCCCGCCCCGCTGCTCGTGCTCGAGGGCGTCGGCGCCGGCCTGGCGGCGTACTCCTCGCTGGCGGGGGTGCTCGTCTGGGTCGAGACGCCGGCCGACCTGCGGCTCGAGCGCGGGCTGGCGCGCGACGGTGCCGAGGCCGAGCCGCACTGGCGGCGCTGGACGGTCGCGGAGGCCGCGCACTTCGCCGCCGACCGCACCCGCGAGCGCGCCGACCTGCTCGTGGACGGGACCGGGCGTCGTCCGCCCCTGCGCCTAGGGTGAGCCGGTGCTACCTCCGAGCGGCGAACAGTTCGAGATCGAGGGCGGCGGCTACCGCGCCGTCGTGACCGAGAGCGGGGCTGCGCTGCGCGCGCTCTCCTTCCGCGGTCGCGACCTCGTCGACGGCTTCGGCGAGGACGAGATGTCCTCCGGAGGCCGGGGGCAGCTGTTGGTGCCGTGGCCGAACCGGGTCCGCGACGGGCAGTACGCCTTCGAGGGTCGCGACCTCCAGCTCCCGCTGACCGAGCCGTCGCGGCACAACTCCTCGCACGGGCTGGCCCGCTGGGTCGCCTGGAGCGTCGAGGAGCACACCGGGCACTCGGTGTCGCTGACCTACCGGCTGATGGCGCAGACCGGCTACCCGTGGACGCTCGACCTGCACGTCGCCTACGACCTCTCCGCCGACGGCCTCACCGTCACCCAGACCGCGACGAACGACTCCGGCCGCCCGGCGCCGTACGCCTCGGGCGCGCACCCGTACCTCCGCGTCGGCGACGGCCCGGTCGACCGCTGGGAGCTCACCCTTCCCGCCGCCACCCGCCTGCTCGTCGACGACGAGCGGCTGCTGCCGGTGGGCCGCGAGGCGGTGGAGGGCACGCCGTACGACTTCCGCGTCGCCCGCCCTCTCCGCGACCTGGCGCTCAACCACTGCTTCACCGATCTGGAGCGCGACCCCGAGGGCAACACCACCGCGGTGCTCCGCGACCCGGCCAGCGGCGACGGCGTCACCCTCTGGGTCGACGGCCACCACCCCTGGCTGCTCCTCTACACCGCCGACGACGTCCCGGCGACCGCCCGCAGGTCGCTCGCCGTCGAGCCCATGACCGCTCCCCCCGACGCCCTCCGCTCCGGCGAGGACCTCTTCACCCTCGCCCCCGACGAGACCGTCTCCGTCGTCTGGGGCATCCGCGCCCTCGAGGACTGACCCAGCCCGGCTGACGGGGTGGGTGGAGTGCAGCGCGGTGGGCTAGCGGGTGAGCTCGTCGGCCAGGCGGCGGAGGTCGCGGACGGCCTGGCGGGAGCGTTCGCCGTCGGAGCCCTGGATGCCCATGGCGGAGACCGTGCGACCGTCGGAGAGGTCGAGGGTGACCCAGGGAGCGCCGGGCGGGAGGTTGACGGAGACGACCTCGGCCCAGTCGAAGGACCGGCTGCGGTAGCCGTTGACGACGGTCAGCCCGTCGCGGGTCGCGGTGACCCGCGACCGGGTGAGCGCGTGCAGCACGACGCCGCCGGCGATGACGAAGAAGACGATCGTCCCGATCTGGAACGGCGTGAACTTCGCGCGCGTCTCGGCACCGAGGGAGATCCAGGCGGTGGCGAGGATGACCAGCATCCCGATGCTCAGGACGGTCGCGACGATCCGTGGGCCGAGCGGGCGCCAGGTCCGCGGCAGCTCCACGGCGCCGCGGCCGGCCTCAGAGCCGGCAGGCATTGATCTCGGTGAGGAGGATGCCGCGCGCGCCCAGCTCCCACAGCTCGTCCATCAACCGCTGGGCACCCTGGCTCGGGACCATCGCCCGCACGGCGACCCAGCCGTCCTTGTGGAGCGGGGAGACCGTGGGGCTCTCGATGCCGGGCGTCAGCGCGACCGCGGCGGAGACGTGCTGGCTCTCGATGTCGTAGTCCATCATCACGTAGCTGCGGGCCACCAGCACGCCGTCGAGGCGCCGCTTGAACACCTCGAAGCCGGGCGGCGGGTCGCCGGTGGCGCGCTTGATGAGCACGGCCTCGGAGTCGAGGATCGTCTCGCCGAAGACCTCGAGCCCGGCCTGCCGCAGCGTGCTGCCGGTCTCCACCACGTCCGCGACGACGTCGGCGACGCCGAGCTGGATGCTCGTCTCGACCGCGCCGTCGAGCCGCACCACGGACGCCTCGATGCCGTGCTCGGCGAGGAAGGCCCGGACGACCCCGACGTACGACGTCGCGATGCGCAGCCCCGCGAGCTGGGACAGGTCGGTGTAGCGCCCGGCCGGACCGGCGAACCGGAACCGGCTGCGGCCGAAGCCGAGCGGGCGGACCTCGTCGGCCTGCGCGCCGGAGTCGCGCAGGAGGTCGCGGCCGGTGATGCCGACGTCGAGCGTGCCCTCGCCGACGTACAGCGCGATGTCGCGCGGACGCAGGTAGAAGAACTCGACGCCGTTCTCGTCGTCGACCAGCGTCAGCTGCTTGCTGTCGTCGCGCTGCCGGTAGCCGGACTCGCGCAGGATCTCCGAGGCGGACGTGGAGAGCGACCCCTTGTTGGGGACGGCGACGCGGAGGAGGGACATGGGAGTCCTGTTCGGGTTCAGAGGTGGGCGTAGACGTCGTCGAGCTCGAGGCCGCTGGCCAGCATCAGGCACTGGGCGTGGTAGAGCAGCTGGCTGATCTCCTCGGCCGCCCGCTCCTTGCCCTCGTGCTCGGCGGCCATCCAGGACTCGGCAGCCTCCTCGACCAGCTTCTTGCCGATGGCATGGACGCCGGCGTCGAGCTGGGCGACCGTGCCCGATCCCGCCGGACGCGTCCGGGCCTTCTCCTGCAGCTCGGCCCACAGCTCGTCGAACGTCTTCACGGGTCACCAGCCTAGGTGACGGCGGTCCGTCGGCGTCCGTCGGTGTCCTCGGGGACGGACCGCGGGACCCCTCTGACCTGCTGATACCGTCCGGGGTATGGGCACATCGCTGTCGCTCGAGGCGCAGCGACGTCGCTTCCACGTCGCCGTCATGGCGGCGGTGGTCTTCATCGCGCTGTTCGCGGCGCTCCTCTCCCCCGGCACCCCGCAGGACGTGGCAGAAGCGGCCAGCGGCATCGGGTTGATGCTCGCCGGGGCGTCGACGGCGGTAGGCCTCGCGGTGCGCGCCCGACAGTCCACCGACCAGCGCCGCGCCTGGTCGTGGCTCGTCGTGGCAGCGCTGGTCGCGGTCGCGGGCAACGCCTGGGGCGCGGTGAGCGGCGTGGACACCGCGACCGGCTCGAGCCTGGTCAGCGACCTCACCATCTCGGCAGCCCTGGCCTTCTCCATCGCCGGCCTGCTGTCCTTCCCCACGGCGCGTCGGCGGGGGCGCGACCTCGTCGTCCTGATCCTCGACGGTGTCGTGGGTGGCGCGGCAGTCTTGATCGTGGCCTCGGTGCTGCTCTACGACGAGCTGCTGCGGTCGATCGACGGGCTGTTCGGCCCGGAGTTCTTCAGCGTGCTCATCCCGTTCCTCGACGTCGCGCTGGTCACCGTTGGGCTCCTCCTCGTGCTGCGAAGCCGCGGCGAGAGCCGGCCCGCACTGGCGCTGGTGGCGCTCGGCTTCTTCCTGTACGCCGTCGCCGACCTCTCCTACGCGGTGCGGGTGAGCGAGGGGACGTTCCAGTTCGGGGACCTGCCCGACCTGGGGTGGATCGCGGGCTACGTCCTCATCGGTGTCGCGGCGTGGTACCCGGCCCGCCCGGGCGCCGAGGACGCCGAGGAGAGCCGTGCCGTCGCCGACGCCCGGGACACGATCCTGGTCTTCGCCACCGTGGGCGTGGCCGTCGTGGTGCAGACCGTGCTGAACCCGGGCACCGACCTGCAGCGCGCCCAGGTGGTGCTGTGGCTGGCGCTCGGCCTCGCCGCCGGGCTCCGCCAGGTCCTGCTGACCCTCGACAACACCCAGCTGCGCCGAGGGTTGGAGCTCCGGGTCGAGGAGCAGACCGCCGACCTGCGGCGGATGGCGCGTCGTACCGAGACCCTGCTGACCTCCGTCGGCGACGGCATCTACGGCGTCGACGCCGACGGGCTGATCACCTGGGTCAACCCGTCAGGCGCCCGCGCGCTCGGCCACCCGATCGGGGCGCTGGTGGGACAGCGTGCCCACGACCTCTTCCACGCCCCCGAGGTCGACGGAACCACCTTCCCGTACGACGGGTGCTACATCGCCGAGGCGATCGCCTCGGGAACGGTGACCAGCGCCGAGGAGGACGTCTACGTGCGTGCCGACGGCGGCACGTTCCCCGTCGAGATCACGGCCAGCCCGCTGGTGGACGACGACGTGGTCACCGGTGCGGTGGTGGTGTTCCGCGACGTCACGCAGCGTCGCGAGGTCGACCGGATGAAGAACGAGTTCCTCTCGGTCGTCAGCCACGAGCTGCGCACGCCGCTCACCTCGATCCGCGGCTCGCTGGGCCTGCTGGCCGGTGGTCAGCTGGGCGACCTGAGCCCGCGCGCGACGTCGATGGCCCGGATCGCCCTGGAGAGCAGCGAGCGGCTGACCCGGCTGATCAACGACATCCTCGACCTCGAGCGGATCGAGTCCGGGACCCGGCCGATGGAGCTGGCGGCGACCGACGCCCGTGCGCTGGTCGAGGCGGCCACCGCCGAGATGGACGCGATGGCGCGGGGCGCCGACGTGCGCCTCGAGGTCGGCCCGATCTCCGGCGAGGTGCTCGTCGACGCCGACCGGATCGTGCAGACGCTGACGAACCTGCTCAACAACGCGATCAAGTTCTCCACCGCCGGCGGCCGGGTCGTCGTCGACGCCGCCGTGCAGCCCACCGGCACCACGGTCCTGTTCCGGGTGCGCGACGAGGGCCGCGGGATCCCCGAGGACCAGATCGGCACCATCTTCAACCGCTTCCACCAGGTCGACTCCTCCGACGCCCGCCAGAAGGGTGGCACGGGCCTCGGCCTGGCCATCAGCCGCGGCATCGTCGAGCGCCACGGCGGACGGATCTGGGCGGAGAGCCGGCCGGGCCAGGGAGCGACCGTCCAATTCACGCTCCCGGTGGCGCAGCGCACCCGGCCGGCCGCCGGCGCCGAGCCCGTCGACGCCCCCACGATTCTCGTGTGCGACGACGAGCCGGCGGTGGTCGGGACGCTGTCGACCATGCTCCTCGAGCACGGCTACCGGCCGATCGGGGTCGGCGACGGCGACGAGGCGATCGCCCGCGCCACCGCCGAGCGGCCCGCTGCGGTCCTGCTCGACCTGCGCCTGCCCGGCACCTCGGGCGCCGAGGTCGTCGCCCAGCTGCGGGGCGGTGAGCGCACCCGCGGCATCCCCGTCGTCGTCGTCTCCGGCCTCGGTCCCGAGACCGCGCCCGAGCTGGACCGCCAGACCGAGGGCTGGCTGGTCAAGCCGGTCACCGAGGAGCAGCTGATCCAGGCCGTCGACGTCGCCCTCGCCGGTCGGATGCGCGAGAGCACCGTGCTGCTGGTCGAGGACGACGAGGACCTCGCCGAGGTGATCATCGCCCTGCTCCGCGGCCACGGCCTCCGGGTCGACCACGCTCCCACCGCGGCTGCCGCGATCGAGGCCGGGCGCACCCTGCGTCCGCACGTGCTGGTCCTCGACCTGCACCTGCCCGACGAGGACGGCTCGGCCGTCGTGGCGGCGTTCCAGCAGGACCCGGTGCTCGCGGCGACCCCGCTGGTCGTCTACAGCGCCGCCGACGTCGAGGTCGACCGCCGCGCGTCCCTCGCGCTCGGGCCGACCGTCTTCCTCACCAAGGGCCGCAGCGGACCCGAGGCGCTCGAGGACCGCGTCCTCGGCCTGCTCGACGCCGTCACCGGCCGTCCGGCCGCGTCCTTCGCCGAGACCTCTGCTTCCCTGTCCCCCGTCGCCTCCCAGGAGGAAATGTGACCACCCGCCTCGACATCACCGTCCGCGCCGCCACCGGGGTCGGACGCACGAAGCTGGCGGCGTACGACCACGCCCTGCTCAACGCCGGAGTCGGCAACTTCAACCTGATCAAGCTCTCCTCGGTGATCCCGCCGCACAGCACCGTCCGGGTGCTCGAGGACGGCGCCCGCGAGGTGCTCGCGGGTGGGCACGGCGACAAGCTCTACTGCGTGGAGTCGGCGGTGTTCGCCGAGCACAGCGGCGAGACGGTGTGGGCCGGGCTCGGATGGACGCGGGACGACACGACCGGCGGGCTGTTCGTCGAGCACCACGGCGGCAGCGAGGAGTCGCTGCTGGAGCAGATCACCCTGAGCCTGCACGACATGGACGAGAACCGCGGCGGTGGCTACGGGCCCGTCGAGTCCGCGACCGCGTCCGCCCACTGCATCGACCGGCCCGTCTGCGCGCTGGTGGTGGCGGCGTACGCCGTCGAGGACTGGAGCCCGAAGGAGCAGCACCGTGCCTGAGGCGGCCGCCCCCACCCTGGACATCGTCGTCGAGCGCGAGCTCGACGACGAGACGATCGCGGCGTACTGGGCGCTCTACCGCGAGACGTTCGCCGAGCTGGAGGTCCGCGCGATGGCGCGCCACCTGCTCCACGAGCACGAGTTCGTCGAGGAGATGAAGGACGCGCGGGTGATGAAGTACGTCGCCCGCGACGCCGCCGGCGAGGTCGTCGGCCTCTCCACGCTCACCCGCGACCTGGAGACCGTGCCGTGGATCAGCCCCGGCTGGTGGGCGCACCACTACCCCGAGCACACCGCCCGGGACGCCGTCTACTACCTCGGGTTCACGTTGGTGCGCCACGACCAGCGACAGACCAACGTCATGTGGTCCATGATCTCCACCATCGTGGAGATGCTCGTGGAGGAACGTGCGGTCTGCGGGTACGACTACTGCAAGTTCAACAACGAGGTGCTCGGCCTCGGTCCGGGTACCGAGGCACTGCTGCACCGGATCGCCGACGTGGAGGTGGACGCCGCGGACACGCAGACGTACTACCGAGCGCTCTTCGCCGGACCGCGGGCGCGCTGATGCCCCGCGCCCTCGTCGTGGACGACGACGACTCCATCCGCGAGATCACCCAGCTCGCGCTGGAGGTCGTCGCCGGCTGGGAGGTCGTCACCGCCGAGAGCGGGGCGCAGGCCATCGACCTGGCCGCCAAGCACCAGCCCGACGTGGTCGTGCTCGACCTGATGATGCCCGGCATGGACGGCCTCACCACCTTCCGGCACCTCCAGGCGCAGGAGTCGACCACGGGCATCCCGGTCGTGCTGCTCACCGCCAAGGTCCAGGTCGGGGACCGTCAGCTCTGGGACGAGATGGCCGTCGCCGGCGTCATCTCCAAGCCCTTCGACCCCATGTCCCTCGCCGGCGAGATCTCCACGATGCTCGGCTGGACCTGACCCGCCGCTCGCTCAGCGGCGGGTCAGGCCGCGGAGGGTGCGGGCGGTGAGGAGGGCGGCGGCCGTCGCCTCGTAGCCCTTGTCCTCCTTCGACCCGGGCAGCCCGGCGCGGTCGAGCGCCTGCTCGTCGGTGTCGCAGGTGAGCACGCCGAAGCCGACCGGGGTGCGGTGGTCGAGGGCGACGCGGGTCAGGCCGTCGGTGGCGGCGGAGCAGACGTACTCGAAGTGGGGCGTGCCGCCCCGCACCACGACGCCGAGGGCGACCACGGCGTCGTACCGCTCCTCGGCGAGCGCCGCGGCGACGACCGGCAGCTCGAACGTGCCCGGCACGCGGACGACGGTCGACTCCCCCACCTGGTGGTCGTCGAGCGCGCGCTCGGCGCCGGCGAGGAGGCCGTCCATGACCTCGGTGTGCCAGCTGGCGGCGACGACGGCGACGCGCAGGTCGCTGCAGTCGACGGGCTGGAGGGTGGGGGCGCCGTGTCCGCTCATGCGTCGATCTCCTGGTCGGTGGTGTCGAGGGGGTCCACGACAGTCGTGCTCGGGGCCGGCTCGACGGAAGTCAGGCCGGGCAGGACGTGGCCCATCCGGTCGCGCTTGGTGCGCAGGTAGGCCAGGTTGTGGTCGTTGGGGTGCGGGGTCAGCGGGACCCGCTCGGCGACGGGGACGCCGAAGTCCTCGAGGCTGCTGACCTTCTCCGGGTTGTTGGTGAGCAGCCGGACGCTGGTGACGCCGAGGTCCCGCAGCACCTGCGTCGCGGTGCCGTAGTGGCGCGCGTCGGCCGGCAGCCCGAGGTCGAGGTTGGCGTCGACGGTGTCGCGGCCGCCGTCCTGGAGCTGGTAGGCCTGCAGCTTGGCGACCAGGCCGATCCCCCGGCCCTCGTGGCCGCGGAGGTAGACGACCACGCCACGCCCTTCCGCGACGATCCGCTCGAGGGCCTCGTCGAGCTGCGGGCCACAGTCGCAGCGGTGGCTGCCGAACACGTCGCCGGTCAGGCACTCCGAGTGCACGCGGGTCAGCACTGGCTCCTCGCTTCCGCGCAGGGACTCCGGGTCTCCGTGGACCAGCGCGATGTGCTCGGAGCCGTCGACGGTGATGCGGTAGCCGTACGCCGTGAAGTCGCCGTGGCGGGTCGGCAGGCGGGTCTCGGCGACGCGCTCGACGAGGTTCTCGTGGCGGCGGCGGTGCTTGACCAGCTGCTCGATCGAGATCATCGCCAGGCCGTGCTCGTCGGCGAACTCGCGCAGCTCCGGCGCCCGCTTCATCGTCCCGTCGTCGTTGACGACCTCGACCAGGACGCCGGCCGGGGTGAGCCCGGCGAGCCGGGCCAGGTCGACCGCGGCCTCGGTGTGGCCGCGCCGGACGAGCACGCCACCCTCGCGGTAGCGCAGCGGGAACACGTGCCCGGGCCGGGTCACCTCCCACGGCTCGGTCGCGGAGTCGGCGAGGACCCGGACGGTGTGCGCGCGGTCGGCGGCGGAGATGCCGGTGCTGACGCCGTCGCGGGCGTCGACCGAGATCGTGTACGCCGTGCGCAGCTTGTCCTTGTTGTGCGGCGTCATCAGGGGGATCTCGAGCCGGTCGAGCATGTCGGCCGGCATCGGCACGCAGATCACCCCGCTGCTGTGCCGGATCGTCCAGGCCATGAGCTCCGGCGTCGCCTTGCTGGCGGCGAAGATGATGTCGCCCTCGTTCTCCCGGTCCTCGTCGTCGACGACGATGACGGCCCTGCCGGCCGCGATGTCGGCGATCGCGCGCTCGACGTCGTCGAGGCGGACCTTCTCGTGCTGCGGGGCGGACGGACCTGCCGACTGCTGGGCGCTCATGCGGGGACTCCTTCGTCGACCGGCAGCGGGGTCGCCGCCGGCTGGTGCGAGGCGCGTTCGACGCGCCACCAGGTGATCAGGCCGAGGACGCAGAACGCGCCGTAGAACAGGTACATGCCGGCGGTCGGGTAGTAGCCGGCGCGGAGCAACGTGGTCACGCCGACGACGTCGACGGCGATCCACACCAGCCAGAACTCCACCCACCCGCGGGCCATGCCGTAGGTCGCGATGAGCGAGCCGGCGAGGATCCACGCCTCGGTGGTGGGACCCCACGAGCCGATCCGGACGAGCAGCGCGTACGCCGCGGCGTACCCGACCGCGGCGGCGCCGAGCAGCGCGAGCCGCTCGCGGCCGGTCGCCCAGCGAGGCTCGACCGCGGCCTCGTCGGGCGAGCGGCGTGCCGAGCGCCAGCGCCACCAGCCGTAGACGCCGACCAGCGCGAACATCACCTGTCGGCCGGCCTGGCCCCACAGCGGCTCGGAGGTCGCGCCGCTGAGCTCGCCGCTCACGAACACGGTGAACAGCAGGACGTTCCCGACCAGGCCGATCGGCCAGGCCCACACCAGCCGGCGCATGCCGAGCAGCGCGCTGGCCAGGCCGAAGCCGTTGCCGACGACCTCGCGGACCGCGAGCGTGCCGTCGCCGACGGCGATGGTGCCGTGCAGCAGCCAGTCGAGCATCAGGCCTCCTCGGTGGTGCTCGGGGTGGCGGCGGGCAGGTGGCCGGCGAGCAGCTTCTCGACGTGCTTGGCGATGACGTCGGTCTCGAGGTTGACGCGGTCGCCGACCTGCCGGCTGCCGAGGGTGGTGCGCGCGAGGGTCTCGGGGATGAGGCTGACGGTGAACGAGGCCGCCCCCGCCTCCACGACGGTCAGGCTGACCCCGTCGACGGTGATGGAGCCCTTGTCGACGAGGTACCGCGCGAGGTCGGCCGGCAACGAGACCTCGACGACCTCCCAGTGCTCGCTCGGGGTGCGCCGCAGCACCTCGCCGACGCCGTCGACGTGGCCCTGCACGATGTGCCCCCCGAGCCGGGTCGCGGCGGTCACGGCGCGCTCGAGGTTGACCGTGTCGCCCGGCTGGACGCCGCGGAGGCTGGTCTTGTCGAGCGTCTCCTGCATGACGTCGGCGGTCCAGGTGTCCTCGTCGCGGGCGGCCACGGTCAGGCAGCACCCGTTGACGGCGATGGAGTCACCGAGCGCGGCGTCCTCGAGGACGGTGGCGGCGCGGATCGTGAGCCGGATCGCGTCGCCCTGGTCCTCGACGGCCGCGACGGTGCCGAGCTCCTCGACGATCCCTGTGAACATTGCTCAGCGCTCCTCGTCGTGCTGGACCGTCGCCGTGGCCGGCGCGGGTGTCGGTGCGGGTCTCGGTGCGGGTCTCGGTGCGGGCGTCATGGTCAGCCGCAGGTTCGGCTGCTCGCCGGCCTCGACCGGGTCGAGCACGGCCACGTCGGTGACCGTGGGTCGGAACGCGTCGGCGATGGTGGTGATTCCGAGGTCGGCGACGGCGCCGAGACCGGCGCCGAGGAACATCGGCGCGACGTACGCCACCACCTCGTCGACCAGGCCGGCGCGCAGGAACGCCGCGGCCAGGGTCGGGCCGCCCTCGAGGAAGACGTGCTGGCGGTCGCGGGCGCGCAGCGCGGCCAGCGCCTCGTGCGGGTCACGGGTGCGCAGCAGCACCGTCTCGGCGTGGTCGTCGAGCACGCGGCGGCCGGGGTCGAGGTCGCGCAGGCCCATGACCGCGCGCAGCGGCTGGTCGGGCAGCGGTACGTCGTGCTCGTCGCGGACGGTGAGGGCCGGGTCGTCGACCGCGACCGTGCCGGTGCCGACCAGCATGGTGTCGGCCTGCCCGCGGAGACGGTGGGTGTCGAGCCGGGCGGCGCGGCTGGAGATCCAGCGGCTGGTGCCGTCTGCCGCGGCACTCCGGCCGTCGAGGGTGGTCGCGAGCTTCCAGGTGACGAACGGGCGGCCGTGCTCGACGGCGAAGGTCCAGGTCCGGTTGAGCGCGCGCGACTCGTCCGCGAGCAGCCCGGCCTCCACGTCGACGCCGGCCGCGCGGAGCGTCTGCGCGCCGCCGACGGCCACCGGGTTGGTGTCGGCCGCGGCGTACACCACGCGACGTACCCCCGCCTCCACCAGCGCTCGCGCGCACGGCCCGGTGCGGCCGGTGTGGTTGCACGGCTCGAGGGTGACGACTGCGGTCGTCCCCCGCGCCCGCTCCCCCGCCTGCGCCAGCGCGTCCGCCTCGGCGTGGGCGGTGCCCGCGCCGCGGTGGTAGCCCTCCGCCACGGTCGTGCCGTCGTCGGCGAGCAGCACGCACCCGACCCGCGGGTTCGGCCCGAGGGGAACGCCGGGGCTCGCGGCGAGCGCGAGGGCGCGGCGCATCGCGCGCAGCTCCGCGTCGCTGGTGCTCATCTCGCTGGCCCCTCGTGTCCGGTGTCGTCGCGGACTCCGGGGCCTGACGGCGGCGCAGGCACGTGCGTGGCGTGCCGAGCCGCCTGCGTGCGCTTCCCATCCGGACTTTGACCGTCGGTCCAGGACTCTCACCTGGTCAACCGGTCACTGGCTGTGACCGGGTCGCGGACTTCTGGATCCCTCCAGTCACCGCCGGCTCGGAATTTCACCGACCCCAGAGCACGCGAGCATTCGCTCGTCTGCGGCCGAGTCTGCCACAGCGGTCCCTCGCCGGCGGCGTGAGGCGGCCCACAGGGTGGGACGGCGTCGGGGCCGAGCTGGTCCGAGCCGGTCGCGGCCGGCGAGCAGGGTGCACCTCGCGTCTTGATCGAACGTTCGATCAAGACCGAGGCTGTGGATGGCCCGCGCCGACAGACCCTCGTCCGTGGTGGGCTGGCGCCATGCCGCATCTCACGGACACCCGGTCACGCGCCGAGGAGCTGATGCACGCCTCGTGGCGACTCATCGACGAGGGCGGCACGCGCGCGGTGACCCTCCGCCGTCTGGGCGACGAGGTCGGAATCGCACCATCGTCGATCGTCCACCAGCTGACCAACCGGGAGCGGCTGGTCCGGGTCCTCGCGGTGATGACCAACGACGAGCACCTCGCCCGGACGCAGGTCCGCTCGCTCACCGAGGGATGGGCGGGCTTCCTCCCACGGGACGAGGAGGACCTCCTCGTGCTCCGGGCCTGGCTCGCCTGGAGCGAGCTCGGGCGAGCCGACCGAGAGCTCGGCGACGTGCTCGACGTGCGGCACGCCCGCGAGCGCTCCGTGGTGACCGGCCGGCTCCAGCGCCAGCTGGACCACGAGCCGACCGACGCGCTCGTCGAGTCCGTGCTGGCCCTCGTGCGCGGCCTCCAGCTCGCGGTGACCCTCCGGCCGCGCGGGCTGGACCCAGAGCTCGCGCGCACGGCCCTGGTCGAGGGCGTCCCTCAGCTGACGGCAGCGGCCGCGGCCTCCCGCAGCGAGGCGACCATGGCGTCGGGGTCGTCGGCGGAGTAGACGGCCGAGCCCGCGACGAAGACGTCGGCGCCGGCCTCCGCGCAGCGGCCGATGGTCTCGAGCGAGACGCCGCCGTCGACCTGGAGCCAGGTCTCGACGCCGTGGGCGTCGAGCAGCGCGCGGGTGCGCCGGATCTTCGGCAGCACCAGGTCGAGGAACTTCTGTCCGCCGAAGCCCGGCTCCACGGTCATCAGCAGCACCATGTCGAGCTCGGGCAGCAGGTCGGCGTAGGGCTCGATCGGCGTCGCGGGACGCAGCGCCATCGACGCGCGGGCGCCGTGGGAGCGGATCTCGCGGGCCAGCCGGACCGGCGCGCGAGTGGCCTCGACGTGGAAGGTGACCGAGCCGCAGCCGGCCTCGACGTACGTCACGGCGTTGCGGTCGGGGTCCTCGATCATCAGGTGGGCGTCGAGCGGGGTGTCGGTGCTGCGCGCCAGCGCCTCGACCATCGTCGGGCCGAAGGTGAGGTTCGGGACGAAGTGGTTGTCCATGACGTCGACGTGGACCCAGTCCGCGCCGGGGATCCGCGCCACCTCCGCCCCGAGGTTCGCGAAGTCGGCGTTGAGGATGCTCGGCGTGATCTGGAGGTGGCCCACGGGCCGTCAGTCTAGGGAGCGCGCGGTCCGCCGAGCAGGTCAGGTAGGTCGAGTCAGGCCAGCTCGAGCAGGTCCTGCTCGTCGAGGACGTCCAGCGACAGCGTGCGGTAGCCGACCGAGTCGAAGAGCACCGTGACCCGGTCGTCCTCGACGTCGGTGACGACGCCGGGGCCGAACTCGGTGTGAACGACGTCGCTCTGGACGGGGTACGCCGCGTCCTGCTCGACGACGGGATCCTCCGCGACTCCGGCGCGGCAGTTGTCGCAGCGGCCGCAGCGCTGCTCCGCCTGCTCCCCGAAGTAGCCCTGGAGATACGCCGCGCGGCACCGGTCGGTCTCGGCGTAGCCGCGCATCATGTCGACCCGCGACCGCTCGAGCTGGCGGTGCGACTCCGCCACCTCGACCACCGCGGCGACGGCGTCGTCCGGCGCGTTGGCCTCCGGGCGGGTCTCGTGGACCAGTGCCAGCAGGTTGAGGATCCGGCCCGTCTTGCGCGGTCCGAAGCCGGACGCCTCGGCGACGTCCTTCGGCTCGGTGCCGACCTCGCCCGCGGCGCGGAGCACGGCGTGCACGTCCTTCTTCTTCGGGATGCCGCCGGAGAAGAAGCGGCCCAGGGCGAGGTCCTCGGGCCGGTAGACCAGGGTGGCGGTCGCCGGCTCGCCGTCGCGGCCGGCCCGGCCCACCTCCTGGTAGTAGGTGTCGGGCGACTCCGGGACCTGCGCGTGCACCACGAACCGCACGTCGGGCTTGTCGATGCCCATGCCGAAGGCGGAGGTCGCCACCACGACGTCGACCTCGTCGGCCATGAACGCCTCGTGGGTCTCCTCGCGGCGACGGTGGGTCAGGCCCGCGTGGTAGACCGCCGTGCGCCGGCCCGCCTCGGCCAGCGCGGTGGCGTACTCCTCGGCCTTGGGGCGGGTGCGGCAGTAGACGATGCCCGACCCCTCGGCCGCGGCGACCAGCTCGACCACCGCGCGGTGCTGGTCGGCCTCCTCGTTGACGCGAGTCACCTCGAGCGCGAGGTTGTCGCGGGCGAACCCGGTCAGGACGGTCCGCGGCTCGCGGAGGTCGAGCCGGTCGACGATGTCCTCCTGCACCGGCGGGGCGGCGGTGGCCGTCATCGCGACCACGCGGGGCGGGGCACCGTGCTCGTCGACCAGGTCGGCGAGGAGGACTCCGAGGCGGAAGTAGTCGGGCCGGAAGTCGTGGCCCCACGCCGAGACGCAGTGCGCCTCGTCGACGGCGACCAGCCGGATGCCGGCGGCGCCGATCGCGGCGCGCACCTCGTCGTTGGCCAGCTGCTCGGGCGAGCAGAAGAGGAAGTCGACCTCTCCGGCCGTGGCCCGCTCGACCACCTCGCGCTTCTCCGCCTCCGACTCCGCCGAGCTGAGCCGGCACGCGGTCAGGCCGCCGGGCGCCGAGCGGATGCCGTCGACCTGGTCCTGCTGGAGCGCGAGCAGCGGCGAGACGACGAGCGTGCAGCCCTCGGTGAGGACGCCGGCGACCTGGTAGACCAGCGACTTGCCCGACCCGGTCGGCGAGACCAGCAGCACGTCGTGGCCGTCGAGCAGCGCGGTCATCGCCTCGGCCTGGCCGCCGAGCAGGTGCTCGTGTCCGAAGACCTCGCGGGCGGCCTTCTCGACCCTGGTCAGGAGCTGCTGTCGCGAGGTCACCGCGAGCCGTTACCCAGCCGTCTCCCCTCGGACCTCACCCCTCCGGGGGACGCCCGTCACTCGTCACTCGTCACTCGCCGTCGGGGTCCGCGGGCGGCTCGGCGCCCTCCGCCTCGTCGCGCTCGGCCCACTCCAGCAGCGGCGCGATGTCCCAGGGGTGGTCGTCGATGTCGGCGTGCAGGTCGCCGAGCTCGGCGAAGCGCTGCGGGACGGTGAAGATCGTGAAGTCACGCGGGTCCACGTCGGCGACCTCGTCCCAGCGGATCGGGGTGGAGACGCGGGCGTCGGGCAGGCCGCGCACGGAGTACGCCGCGGCGATGGTGTGGTCGCGCGCGTTCTGGTTGTAGTCGACGAAGACCGTCGCGGGGTCCCGGTCCTTGCGCCACCAGGTCAGGTCGACGTCGTCGGGTGCGCGCCGCTCGACCTCGCGGGCGAAGGCCAGCGCGGCACGGCGCACCTCCTTGAACCCGTGGTCGGGACGGATCCGGACGTAGACGTGGATGCCCTTGCTGCCGCTCGTCTTCGGGTAGCCGGTGACGCCGAGCTCGTCGAGCACCTCGTGGACGACGCCGGCCACGCGGCGTACCCGGTCGAAGTCGCAGTCCGGCCCCGGGTCGAGGTCGATGCGCCACTCGTCGGGCTTCTCGGTGTCGGCACGCCGGCTGTTCCACGGGTGGAACTCGACCGTCGACATCTGCACCGCCCAGATGACGCTCGCCAGCTCGGTCACGCACAGCTCGTCGGCGGTGCGGTTCCAGCGCGGGAAGTGCAGCCGGACGGTCTCCACCCACGGCGGCGCGCCCTGCGGCAGCCGCTTCTGGTGCACCTTGTCCCCGGCGAGGCCCTTCGGGAAGCGGTGCAGCATGCAGGGCCGCTCCTCCAGCGCGTTGACGATGCCGGGGCCGACGGCGAGGTAGTACTCGACCAGGTCGAGCTTCGTCGCACCCGACTCCGGAAAATAGACGCGGTCCGGATTGCTCACCCGCACGACGCGGTCGTCGACCTCGATCTCGACGGACGGGGACTTCGACGCGGACTTCGAGGCAGCCACGCGTCCACCGTAGTGGGCCGTACGGTGAGGCCCGTGCGCTTCGACCAACCGCCCGTGGTCCGCGTGTCCGTGCCGCGGGAGGGCCGGGCGGACAAGCTGCCGCTGCGCCAGTGGCCGATGACCGTGCCGGCCGTCGAGCACGTCGTGCGGCGCGGGCTCGACCTCGCTCCGGGGGTGACGTTCCTGGTCGGCGAGAACGGCTCGGGCAAGTCGACGATCGTCGAGGCGGTGGCCGAGGCCTACGGCATGGGCGTCGAGGGCGGCTCGACCGGCGCCCGGCACCGCACCAGGCCGTCCGAGTCGCCGCTCGGTGCGGCGCTGGAGCTGCGCCGCGGGATCGGTGCGCCGCGTTGGGGCTTCTTCCTGCGTGCCGAGACGATGCACTCCTTCTACACCTACCTGGAGGAGAACCGGCTCGACGCCGGCGAGGCGCTGCTGCACGAGATGAGCCACGGGGAGTCGTTCCTCGAGGTGCTGCGCACGCGCTTCTCCTCGCCGGGGTTCTACTGCCTCGACGAGCCGGAGGCCGCGTTGTCGTTCTCCTCGACCCTGGGGCTGGTCTCGGTGCTGCACGAGGTGGTCGGCCGCGGCGGGCAGGTGCTGTGCGCGACGCACTCCCCCGTGCTCGCCGCCATGCCCGGGGCGACGATCCTCGAGGTGGGCCCGTGGGGCCTGCGCCCGGCCGGGTGGGAGGAGCTCGAGCTGGTCGAGCACTGGCGCGCGTACCTCACCGACCCGCAGCGGTACCTGCGCCACGTGCTCGACTGACGGTCACGTGCGGCGCATCAGCGCGAGGAACATCGCGTCGGTGCCGTGCCGGTGCGGCCACAGCTGCAGGGTGCCCTCGAGCGGACCGGCGGCGTCCGGCACGTGCGCGAGCAGCCCCGAGGCGTCCTCGAGGCGTACGTCGCCGCGCGACCCCAGCACCGCCTCGACGACCTCGGCGGTCTCGGCCAGCACCGGCGAGCAGGTCGCGTAGAGCACCGCGCCGCCGGGCCGCACCAGGTCCAGCGCGGAGCCGACCAGCGCACGCTGGAGCGCCACCAGGTCGGCGAGGTCCTGGGGCCGGCGTCGCCAGCGGGCCTCCGGCCGGCGGCGCAGCGCCCCCAGGCCGGTGCACGGCGCGTCGACCAGGACGCGGTCGAAGGTGCCCTCGCGGAACGGCGGCCGGGTGCCGTCCGCGGTCAGCACGCCGGCCACCCCTGCGACCGGACCGTCGGCACCGCGGAGGTTGCGCGCCACCAGGCGGGCGCGGTGGGGCTGGCGCTCGCCGGCGACGAGCCGCGCGCCACGCCCGGCGGCCAACGCCGCCAGCAGCGCGGACTTGCCGCCCGGACCGGCGCACAGGTCGAGCCACCGCTCGTCGCGGCCCTCGACCGCGGCGGCGGCGGCCGCCTCGGCGACAAGCTGCGAGCCCTCGTCCTGCACCCCGGCACGGCCCTCGGCGACGGCCGGCACCGCGCCGGGGTCGCCGGACTCCAGCACCACGCCGTAGGGCGACCACGGGGTCGGCTGCCCCGGCAGCTCCTCAAGGGTCGCGCGGCCCGGACGGGCGACGAGGGTGACCCGCGGCGGCTCGTTGTCGGCGGCCAGCAGCGCGTCGAGCTCGTCGGCGCCCACCGCGCGGCGCAGCTCGTCGACGACCCACCGGGGGTGGCTGGACGCCACCGCGGCGTGCCCGGTCGGGTCGGTCCCGCGGTCGGGCGCGACCCGGTCGACCCAGGCGTCGAGGTCGTGGGCGGTCACCTTGCGCAGCACGGCGTTGGCGAAGCCGGCCGCCCCGGGCCCGACCTTGCTGCGGACCAGGTCGACGGTCGTGCTGATCGCCGCGTGGGCGGGCACGCGCATCGAGAGCAGCTGGTGCGTCCCGAGCCGCAGCGCGTCGAGCACCTTCGCCTCGACCTTCGCCAGCGACCGGTCAACGCACGCGGCCAGCACGGCGTCGTACGTCGCCTGGCGCCGGATCGTGCCGGACACGAGCTCGGTGACGAACGCCGCGTCGCGGCCGGTCAGCCCGTGCTCGGCCAGCACCGACGGGAGCACGAGGTTGGTGTAGGCGTCGTCGACGCGGACCGCCTTGAGCACCTCCCACGCCGCCAGCCGCGGGACGTCCATCTTCGGCTTGGCCTTCGGCTTCGCCTTCTGGTTCCGCGACCCCGGTCGGCGCCGGTCAACCATCGGTCTCCCCCTCGACGTGAGCCAGGTGCTCGCGGACCAGGCGCTTCGGCGCGCGGGCGGCCCAGGCCTCGGTGATGACCTCGCGCAGCTCCTCGACGTCGAGCTCGCCGAGCCGGGACCGCGAGACGAGCACGGCGCTGGTGCGGCGGAAGTGGTCGATCGTGAAGAACGGCGTCGACGGGTCGGCGACGAGCGCCTCCTTGGCGTCCGTCGTCGGCGTGGTGATCACCAGCAGGTCCTCGTACGGCTCACCGGTCGCCGGGTCCACCGCGTGGTGGTCGGCCGCGCGGAAGAGCACGAAGCCGCGGCCGCGGACGACGTACGTCGGCCGGTCGCCCCACGTCACACCGAGCTCGACCTCGGGCAGCGACCGGCAGATCGTGTCGACGTCGTCGGGTGTCGCGGGGCGGCCCATGCGCTCAGGCACCGAGGCGGGTGCCGGACTCCAGCCGTACGCCGCGGGCCCAGTCGGCCGCGCCCATCTGCTTCTTCCCGAACGCCTTGACCTCGCCGAGCAGGACCGCGTCGGTGCCGGTGCCGACGAGCACGGCGTTCTTGCGGACCTCGAGCACACCGGGCTCGAGCCGGGTGCCCTCCTCGATCCTCACCGGGCCGACCTTGAGCCGCTCGCCCTCGTGGGTCGACCAGGCACCGGGGCCGGGCGTGCACGCGCGGATGCGCCGGTCGACGGCGACGGCCGGCTCGGTCCAGTCGACCTCGGCGTCCTCGACGAGGATCTTCGGGGCGACGCTGACGCCGTCCTCGGGCTGCTCGCGGGCGACGAGCGAGCCGTCCTCGATGCCGTCCAGGGTGGCGACGAGCAGCCCGGCGCCGCCCTCCGCAAGGCGGCCCAGCAGGTCGCCGGCGGTGTCGGTGGGGCGGATCCGCTCGGTCATCACGCCGAACGTCGGGCCGGCGTCCATCGCCTTGACGATGCGGAACGTCGTCGCGCCGGTGACCTCGTCACCGGCCCAGATCGCGTGCTGCACCGGCGCCGCACCGCGCCACGCGGGCAGGCACGAGAAGTGCAGGTTGACCCAGCCGTGCGGCGGGATGTCGAGGGCCGACTGCGGCAGGAGGGCGCCGTACGCCACGACCGGGCAGCAGTCCGGGCGCAGCGCCTTGAGCTGCTCCTGGAACTCCGGGTCGCGCGGGTGGTCGGGCTTCAGCACCGGGACGCCGAGCTCCTCCGCGCGCTGGGCGACCGGGCTGACGACGAGCTTGCGGCCGCGACCCGCCGGGGCGTCGGGGCGGGTGACGACGCCGACCAGCTCGTGGCCGGAGTCGGCGATGGCGTTCAGGGAGGGCACGGCGACCTCGGGGGTGCCGGCGAAGACGAGGCGCATGGACTAGAGACCGAAACCGTTCGTGGGATGGGGGCTGATCTTGACCTGGGGCTTCTCGAGGCCGAACCACTCGGACTCGCGGATCTCCTTCATCGCGGCCTTGCGGGCTGCCTGGTCGAGACGGTCGATGAAGAGGACCCCGTCGAGGTGGTCGGTCTCGTGCTGGATGGCGCGGGCGAGCAGCTCGGAGCCGTGGATCGTCAGCGGCTCGCCGTGCATGTCGAACCCCTGCGCCACCACCGACATCGCCCGCCGGCACTCGTAGGTGAGCTCCGGGAGCGACAGGCAGCCCTCGAGACCGTCCTGGACCTCCTCGGACAGCTCCAGCGTCGGGTTGACCAGGTGGCCGACCTCGCCGTCGACGTACCAGGTGAACACCCGCAGCCCGACGCCGATCTGCGGCGCCGCGAGGCCCGCGCCGGGCGCGTCGAGCATGGTGTCGGTGAGGTCCGAGACCAGCTGGCGCAGCTCCTTGTCGAAGTCGACGACCTCCACCGCGGGCTTGCGCAGCACCGGGTCCCCGAAGAGTCGGATCGGCTGGATGGCCACGGTTCTCCTGTCGGTCGGTGGTCGTGCGGGGCAGCGGTCCACTCTAGTGGGCCGGCGTCGACCCACCAGCGCCGGTCGTGTGCCCCTGCACGCGCGCGCCCGCGTCCTCCGGCAGACGACCCACCGCGCTACAGCGACGGCGGGTCGACCTGGATCCGGACGGCGTCGAGCTTGCGGGCGGAGCGGACGCGCTGCAGCTCGCCGAGGGCGCGCCCCAGCGCGGCGCCCTGCGCCCTCGGGACACGCACGACGGCGCGGACCTCCGGCTCCTCCTGCTCGCCGAGCGAGGTGGGGACCGGTCCGAGCACCTCCCCGACCTCGGGCAGGCTCAGCAGGGTCAGCGCGTCGTCGACGGCGCCGGGCTCGCCGGTGATGGTCGCCAGCCGGCTCGCCGGCGGCAGGTGGGCCTCCTGGCGCTCGACGGTCTCCCGGGCCGCGAAGCCGCCCGGGTCCCACCGGACGAGCGCCTGCACGGCCGGGTGCGCGGGGTCGCCGACGACGAGCGCCCGGCCACCGGGGCGCACCAGCCCGACCGCGTCGCACCAGCGGCGCAGCGCCTCCTCCTCGGTGCGCAGGTCCGTGCGGCCGAGCAGCAGCCACGCGTCGAGCAGCACGACCGCCGCGTAGCCGCCCTCCGCGACCGGCTCCGCCCCCGGCGTCGCCACGACGACGCCCGGCCGTGCGTCCACGGTCGCGAGCACCCGGTCCCGCGAGCTGGTGAGCACCCGCACCCGCGGCAGCGCCCGGCCGATCTCCTCGGCGGTCCGCGCGTCACCGATGACCGGCGCGCGCAGCCCCCGGTGGCCGCACTCGCCGCACGCCCAGCCCGGCACCTCCGTGCCGCACCAGCGACAGGCCGGCGGGGTGGTCGGCCCGGTCAGCGCGAGCGGGCCGCGACACACGTCGCACCGCGCCGGTGTCCGGCAGCGCTCGCAGGCCAGCGCGGCGACGTACCCGAGCCGGGGGTTCTGCACCAGCACCGGCCCCTCGGCCACGGCCTCGCGGATCGCCTCGAGCGCCTGGTGCGGCAGGCGCGCCGCGCGAGCGAGCGGGTCCCTGCGCAGGTCGAGCTCGCTGGCACCCGCGACGGTCACGCGCACCCGCTCGCGCACCACCGGGCGCGGGGCGGCGAGCTCGTGGGCCCAGCCGGTGCGCAGGAGGTACTCCGCCTCGACGCTGCGCGCGAACCCCGCGACCAGCGCGGCCGCGCCCTCCCGCTCGGCGCGCAGCAGGAGCGTCTCGCGGGTGTGGGGGTACGGCGCCCGCGGCTCGGCGTGCAGGTCGTCCCCGTCGTCCCACACGACGACGAGGCCGAGGTCGTGGACGGGCGCGAAGGCAGCCGCCCGCGTGCCGACGACGATCCGGCGGGTCCCGCGGCTGACGGCCAGGAAGTCCCGGTAGCGCTGCGCCGGCCCCGCGTCCGCCGTCAGCGTGACGTGGTGGTCCGCCCCGAGCAGGTCGGTCAGCGCCCGGTCGACCCGGTCGACGTCCTTGCCGTCGGGCACGCAGATCAACGTCCCGCGCCCCGCCCGCCGGGTCGCGGCGGCCGCCTCGGCCAGCCGGCGCGGCCAGTCCTCCCCCGGCGCGACCGACCAGACCGCGCGCGGGGCGCCGCCGCCGGCGAGGTGGGAGAGGTACGCCGCCGCGTGCTCGTAGGTGGGCCAGCCGGCGGCCTCGCCCGGGCCGGCGGGAGGCACGGGCGGCTCCGTCGGGGACGGCTCCTTCTCGGTGGTCGCGTGCCGCGGCGGGACCGCCAGCCGGAGCACGTCGGAGCGGCTCCCGGCGTACCGCTCCGCCACCGCGGCGACCAGACCCGCGACCGCGGGGCTCAGCACCGGCTCGTCGCTCACCACCCGCCGCAGCGGCGCGAGCCGGCCGGTGTGGTCGGAGGTGGCGGCGCGCTCGACGAGGTAGCCGTCGACGTCCTGGCCGGCGAATCGCACCTTCACCCGGACGCCCGGCCGCGCCGCCTCGGCCATCGACGCCGGCACGGCGTAGTCGAAGGGGCGGTCGAGGTGCGCCAGCGGCACGTCGACCAGCACCCGCGCCACCGGGTCGACCTCGGCGACCTCCGCCTCCGCCGCCTTGCGGGCACGGGTCGCCCGCGCCTTGGCCTGCGACTCCTTCACGCTCGCCCGGACGCTCCGCCATTCATGGCCGGGCAGCAGCTCGGGCTGCTCCTCCGGTCCGCTCACGAGCGAAGTCTCCCAGCGGGCGCCGACGGTGCACGCGGCAGGCCCGAGAGGGCACAGCGGGGAGTCCGTGACGCGTCTCGTGCGTCACCGGCTCCCCGCTGGTCGAGCGCCTCAGATGCCGGCGGCGGCCTTCAGGGCGTCGGCGCGGTCGGTGCGCTCCCAGGTGAACTCGGGGAGCTCGCGGCCGAAGTGGCCGTAGGCGGCGGTCTTGGCGTAGATCGGGCGCAGGAGGTCGAGGTCGCGCAGGATCGCCGCGGGGCGCAGGTCGAAGACCTCGAGGACGGCCTTCTGGATCTCCTCGTCGGAGACGACGCCGGTGCCGAAGGTCTGCACGAAGAGGCCGACCGGCTGGGCCTTGCCGATCGCGTAGGCGACCTGGACCTCGCAGCGGCGGGCGAGGCCGGCGGCGACGACGTTCTTGGCGACCCAGCGCATGGCGTAGGCGGCGGAGCGGTCGACCTTCGACGGGTCCTTGCCGGAGAAGGCGCCGCCCCCGTGGCGCGCCATGCCGCCGTAGGTGTCGACGATGATCTTGCGGCCGGTCAGGCCGGCGTCGCCCATCGGGCCGCCGACGACGAAGCGGCCGGTCGGGTTGACCAGCAGCCGGTAGTCGTCGGAGGGGATGTCGAAGGTCGCGAGGACCGGGTCGATGACGTTCTGCTTGATCTCGATCTCGAGCTTGGCGAGGTCGGTCTCCTCCGAGTGCTGCGTGGACAGCACGACGGTGTCGACGCGGACCGGGCGGTCGTCGGCGTCGTACTCGATGGTGACCTGGGTCTTGCCGTCGGGACGCAGGTTGTCCATGACGCCGGTCTTGCGGACCTCGGTGAGCCGCTCGGAGAGACGCTGGGCGATGACGATCGGCAGCGGCATCAGCACCTGGGTGTCGTCGCAGGCGTAGCCGAACATCAGGCCCTGGTCGCCGGCGCCGCGGCGGTCCAGCTCGTCCTCAGAGGTGCCGACGCGCGACTCGTGGCCGTGGTCGACGCCCTGGGCGATGTCGACGGACTGGCCGCCGATGGCGACCTGCACGCCGCAGGTGGTGCCGTCGAAGCCCTTCTCGGAGGAGTCGTAGCCGATGTCGAGGATCGCCTCGCGGACCAGCTCGGCCACGGGGGCATAGGCGTTGGTGCGGACCTCTCCGGCCACGACGACCAGGCCGGTGGTCAGGAGGGTCTCCACGGCGACGCGGAGGTTCTCCTTGTCGCCGTCGTTGGCCATCAGGTAGTCGAGCACCGTGTCGCTGATGCGGTCGGCGATCTTGTCCGGGTGACCCTCGGTCACGGACTCCGAGGTGAAGAGTCGTCCAGCCACAGCACAGCTCCTGTCGATCGGGTGGTGCTCAGGTTAGGGGGCGTCCCAGGTCGTGGGACGGCCGTCTCACGACCCTGTCCCCCATTTTGGTCGGCGCGATGTCCGCGGAGGGTCAGGTCCGCCGGGGGCGATCCTGCAGCCTGCGGGCGACTTCGTCCCAAATGGCGTGGGCCAGGGCGGCCTTGGACCCGCGCGGCACGTCGGTCGCGGTGCCGTCGGCGCCGAGGATGACCGCCTCGTTCTCGGGGCTGCCGAAGACCGCTCCCCCGCTGACGTCGTTGACGACGAGCAGGTCGCAGCCCTTGCGCGCGAGCTTGGCGCGCGCCAGGTCGAGCACCGAGCCGGTGTCGTCCCCGGTCTCGGCGGCGAAGCCGACGACCACCGTGTCGGGGCGTGCACGGGAGGTGCTGAGCTCGCGCAGCACGTCGGGGTTCTGCACCAGCTCGATGGCCGGGGCGGAGCCGTCCGCGGCCTTCTTCATCTTCGCGTCGCTGTACGTCGCCGGGCGGAAGTCCGCCGGCGCGGCCGCCATGACCACGGCGTCGGCCGAGGCCGCGGCCGGGACGACGACGTCGCGCAGCTCGGCGATGGTCTCGACCCGCACGACCTTCACGCCGGCCGGGTCGGGCAGGTTGGCGTTCGCCGCGACGAGGGTGACCTCGGCACCCCGCGCCGCCGCTGCCCGCGCCAGCGCGAAGCCCTGCAGGCCGGACGAGCGGTTGCCGAGGAAGCGGACCGGGTCGAGGTACTCCCGCGTGCCGCCGGCCGAGACCACGACGTGGCGCCCGGCGAGGTCCTGCCCGGTGGCTCCGCCCCCGGCCGCGCTGCGGGCGAGCACCTGCGTGCACAGCTCAAAGATCTCGGCCGGCTCGGGCAGCCGGCCCTTGCCGGTGTCCTTGCCGGTCAGCCGGCCCTCGGCCGGCTCGACCACCAGCACGCCCCGCTCGCGCAGGGTCGCGACGTTCGCCTGCGTCGCCGGGTGCTCCCACATCTCGGTGTGCATCGCCGGCGCGAGCACCACCGGGCAGCGGGCGGTGAGGAGCGTGTTGGTGAGCAGGTCGTCGGCGAGGCCGTGCGCGGCCCGGGCGATCGTGTCGGCGGTGGCCGGTGCGACGACGACGAGGTCGGCGGACTGGCCCAGCCGCACGTGCGGCACGCGGTGCACGTCGGTCCACACGTCGGTGGCGACCGGCTTGCCCGACAGCGCCGCCCAGGTGGGGGCGCCGACGAACTCCAGCGCGGACTCGGTGGGCACGACGGTCACGTCGTGCCCGGACTCGGTGAGCCGGCGCAGCAGCTCGCACGCCTTGTACGCCGCGATCCCGCCGGTCACCCCGAGGACGACAACGGGCCGCGTCCCCGATGGGGGCGCGGCCTCGTGGTCGGAGCTGGTGCTCAGTGGATCACTCGCCGGGGGTGAACGACGCGTCGATGGCGGCGGCCTTGGCGGCGGCCTCCTCGGCGGCGAGCTCGGCGGGGTCGACGTCCTCGCAGGTCAGCAGGTCCTCGTTGATCTCGCGCAGAGCGATGGAGAGGGGCTTCTCCTGGACGTGGGTGTCCACGAGCGGGCCGACGTACTCCAGCAGGCCCTCGCCGAGCTGGGAGTAGTAGGCGTTGATCTGCCGGGCGCGCTTGGCGCTGTAGAGGACCAGCTTGTACTTGCTGTCGGTCTTGGTGAGCAGGTCGTCGATCGAGGGGTTGGTGACACCCTGGGCGTCGATGTTGGGGGCAGACACGCGTGAAGCCTCACTGATCGGTGGAATGGTTGCCCGACGGGCGCCGCAGGCGCGGAGCGCGCAGCGCGAAATCAGTCGAGCGTCATCAAGGCTACCAACTCGTCCGCGGCAGCGTGAACTTCGTGGTTGACGATCGTCCGGTCGAACTCCGACTCGGCGTCGAGCTCCGCGCGGGCGGTGGAGAGCCGGCGCTCGCGCTCCTCCTCGGTCTCCGTGCCGCGGCCGACGAGCCGGCGCACCAGCTCCTCCCAGGACGGCGGCTTGAGGAAGACGAAGAGCGCCTCCGGCATGGTCCGGCGCACCTGCCGCGCGCCCTGGAGGTCGATCTCGAGCATCGCGGGGCGGCCCGACGCCAGCGCGAGGTCGACCGGCTGCCGGGGCGTGCCGTACCGCGCGGCCTTGTGGACGACCGCCCACTCCAGCAGGTCGTCCTCGGCGACCATCCGGTCGAACTCCTCGTCGGAGACGAACCAGTAGTGCACGCCGTTGACCTCGCCGGGGCGCGGCGGACGGGTGGTCGCGGAGACCGAGATCCAGACCTCGGGGTGGTGCTCGCGGATGTGCGCGGCGACCGTGCCCTTGCCGACGGCCGTGGGACCGGCGAGGACGACGAGACGCGAGCGGCGCTCGGGCTCGGTCACGCCTGACCGCGCGAGCCGAACTCCTTCTCGAGCGCGGCGACCTGCTTGGTCCCGAGCCCGCGGACGCGCCTGCTCTCGGCGATGCCGAGGCGCTCCATCACCTGCCGCGCCCGCACCTTCCCCAGGCCGGGCATCGACTGGAGCAGGTCGACGACGCGCATCTTGCCGACGACCTCGTTCTCCTGGCCCTCGCGGAGGACGTCGACGATCGAGGCGCCCGAGTTCTTCAGCCGGTTCTTGATCTCGGCCCGCTCCCGGCGGGACGCGGCTGCCTTCTCGAGGGCCGCCTGGCGTTGTTCCGGCGTGAGGGGCGGGAGCGCCACGGGGCATGTCCTTTGGGTCGAGCTACGGAGGGCAGGGTCAATCTAGTCAGAACTCTTTGCCCCCGGCAACGCAGGTCTCCCCCGGCCGACGACCGCCGCCACCCGTCGCGTCAGAGCGTCAGCGGGGTCCCGCACACGTCGCGGGCCTGTTGCTGGATGCCGGCCAGCGCCGTCACGGTGGCGCCGGAGACCAGCTGGCGGGCGGCGGCGTCGATCCGGGCGTCCTGCTCGTCGCTGACACCCGCGGGGCGGCGCTCGGCGTCGTACGCCGCGGGGTCGACGCCGGCGTCCTCGAGCGCGTCGCGCAGCTCGCGCACCCGGCCGACGACGAGGTCCCACTCGTCGCGCAGGTCGCGCGGCGCGGCGTCCTCGAGCGCCTCGAGGCTGGGCAGCGCCTCGATCAGGGCGGTCGGCGAGCCGGCGGCGACGGCCTCGGAGAGGTCGGGCCGCTCCTCCTCGACCACCTCGCAGTAGGCGTCGAAGGGGTCCTCCGAGCAGCCGACGGCGAGCGGCAGGAGCAGGAACCCGCCGGCGAGGAGGCGGCGCGCGCGGGTCACGACCGCAGCGCCGCGAGCTCGTCGGTGGCGGCCCGCACGGCGTCGCGCATGGCCGCGACGTCCGGTCCCTTGCGGAGCACGTCGCGCGAGGAGCTGGCCAGGACGTTCGCGGCCGCGGTGCCGAAGATGCGGCGCACGTCGGCGGCGGTGCCGCCCTGGGCGCCGTACCCGGGCGCCAGGATCGGCCCGTGGAACGCGAGGTCCTCCTCGGTCTCCCCGATGGTGGCGCCCACGACCGCACCGAAGGACCCGAGCGGGTCCGCGCCCGCGTTGAGCCGGCGCAGGTGGTCCAGGACCCGGCCGGCGACGGTGGAGCCGTCCTCGAGGCGGGCGTGCTGGACCTCGGGCCCCTCCTCGTTGGACGTCAGCGCGAGCACGAAGAGCCCACCACCGTGGCGCCGGGCGGCGTCGACGAACGGGTCGAGCGAGCCGAAGCCGAGGAACGGGCTCACCGTCACCGCGTCGGAGCCGAGCGGCGACGCCGGGTCGAGGTAGGCGTCGGCGTACGCCTGCGAGGTCGAGCCGATGTCGCCGCGCTTGGCGTCCATCACCACGAGCGTGCCGGCGGCGCGGGCGGCGGCCACGACCTCCTCGAGCACCGCGACCCCGGCGCTGCCGAACCGCTCGTAGAACGCCGACTGCGGCTTGAGCGCCGCCGCGTGCGGGGCCACCGCCTCGACGGCCGTCAGCGCGAAGCGGCGCAGTCCCGCGACGTCGTCGCCGAGGCCCCACTCGGCCAGCAGGCCGGCGTGCGGGTCGATGCCGACGCAGAGCGGGCCACGCTCGTCCATGGCCTCGCGCAGCCGCGCCCCGAACGTGCTGAGCCGAGTGGTGGTCATGAGGGTCCTCCCGCGAGGTCGGCCGCGATCCGGGCGGCGGTGGTGGGGTCGTGCAGCAGGGCGGTGCCGACCTGGACCGCCACCGCGCCGGCGTCGAGGAACGCCCGGGCGTCGGCGGCGGTGCTGATGCCACCGCAGCCGATGACGGGTACGCCGGGCAGGGCGGCGCGCACCTCGCCCACGCAGCGCAGGGCGAGGGGCAGCACCGCGGGGCCGCTGAGCCCGGCGGGGCGGCCGTCGGGCAGCGCGGCCGCCTGCGGGCCGCCGACGACGACGGCCGAGGCGCCGGCGTCGGTGACGACGCGGGCGGACTCCGCGACGCGGAGCACGTCGGAGCGGACCTTGGCGAGCACCGGCAGGTCCTGCGCCTCGCGGACGACGGCTGCGACGACGTTGGCGGCGTGGAACGGCTCGCGCACGTCGAGCAGCCCGTGTGCGCGGGCGTCGGGGACGGCCAGGTCGACCTCGAGGGCGCGGATGCCGGGCGCCTGCGCCAGTCGGCGGGCCACCTCGGCGTGCTCGGCGACCGACGCACCCGAAAGCGACACGACGACGCGCAGGCCCTGCTGCACCAGCCACGGCAGCTCGGTGGCGAGGAAGATCTCCAGCCCGGGCCCGGGCAGCCCGGTGCTGTGCACGAGACCGGAGGGCGTCTCGGCGATCCGCGGGGCCGGGCCTCCGGCGCGGGGGTTGAGGGTGAGCGAGCGGGTGGTGAACGCGCCGATCCCCTCGAGCGCGCCCAGCGCCGCGAGCTCGCGGCCGGTGCCGCCGCAGCCGGCGGCCACGACGACCGGGTTCGGGAGGTCGATCACGCCGGCCCCCCGGCTCCCGGCCGTGTCCCGGCCAGCTCGGCCCAGCGGACGCGGTCGCCGCGGACGACGGGACCCTCGGTGCAGGCGCGGACGACGCGGGCGACGCCGTCCTCGCCGACCACCGGCAGCGGGCAGCCGTGGCAGAGCCCGGTGCCGCAGGTCAGCGGCTGCTCGACGGCCGTCTGGCTCCAGGCACCCGCCTGCTCGGCCACCGCCGCGACCGCGTGCAGCGTCGGCACCGGCCCGGCGGCGTACACCACCTCGGCGGCGGCCTGGGCGAGCACGCCCGCCACCACGTCGGCGACCGAGCCGCGGCGACCGACCGAGCCGTCCGCGGTCACGACCGTCACCGCGCGGGCCGAGCGGCGCGCCTCCAGCGCGGACAGCAGGTGCCGCTCGTCGGGCGCGGCGAGCAGCAGGTTGACCTGGCAGCCGCGCTCGCGCAGCCGCTCGGCGAGCGGGAAGAGCGGCGCGGCGGCGTATCCCTCGCCGACGAGCAGGGTGGCGACCGGCTCCTTCGGGAGGGCGAAGGCCCGGCCGAGCGGGCCGGTCAGCTCCAGCCGGGCGCCGACGGGGCGCTCGGCGAGCCAGCGGGTGCCGGGGCCGACCGGCTCGACGACGAGCTGGAGCGCCGGTCCGTGGCCACCCACCGCCCGGACGCCGTGGATCCACAGCGCGCGGCGGGCCAGGCGGGTGCCGTCGACGGAGACCGCGACGAACGTGCCGGGACGGAACCGCTCGGCGACGCCCGGCGCGACGACGGTGAGGTGCTGGTAGGCGCCGACCCGCTTGCTGGACAGCACCTCACCGGTGGTGTGGAGCGGAGCCTTCACCCCGCCCCCACCGGTGCGACACCGGCGACGATGCGACGGGGCCACAGCGGCCCCTCGTAGACGAACGCGGAGTAGCCCTGGAGGAGGTCCGCGCCGGCCTCCAGCCGGGCCCGGGCGTCCTCGGGCGTGGTGATGCCGCCGACGCCGATGATCGTCGTGCCCGCGCCGAGGCGGCCGCGCAGCAGGCGGGTCACCTCGAGCGCCCGCTCGCGGACCGGGCGACCGGACAGGCCGCCGTTGCCGATCGCCTCGACCACGGCGTCCGGGCTGGCGAGCCCGGCGCGGGAGGTCGTCGTGTTGGTCGCGATGATCCCGTCCAGCCCGATCGCCAGCGCCATGTCGGCCACGGCGAGCACGTCGTCGTCGGCGAGGTCGGGGGCGATCTTGACCAGCAGCGGCACCCGCCGGGAGGTCACGGTGTCCGCGGTCCGGCGGACGTGCTCGAGCAGCGGCTGGAGCTTCTCGACCGCCTGGAGGTTGCGCAGGCCCGGCGTGTTCGGCGAGCTGACGTTGACCACGAGGTAGTCCGCGAACGGCGCCAGCAGCCGGGTGCTCTTGGCGTAGTCAGCCTCCACCGCGGCCTGGTCGTCGTCGGGCACGACCTTGGTCTTGCCGATGTTGACGCCGAGGACGGGCCCGCCCGCACGGCCCTGCACCCGCGCGGCGCGCTCGGCCAGCCGGCGGGCGACCACCTCGGCGCCGTCGTTGTTGAAGCCCATCCGGTTGACCACCGCACGGTCCGCCGGGAGCCGGAAGAGCCGCGGCTTGGGGTTGCCGGGCTGCCCCTCACCGGTGACCGTGCCGACCTCGACGTGGCCGAAGCCGAGCGCGGCCAGCGCGTCGATGCCGACGGCGTTCTTGTCGAAGCCGGCCGCCACCCCCAGGACGTTCGGGAACGTCAGGCCGAGCGCCGGCACCGGCTGCCCCGGCCTGGGCAGCCGGGACGCCACCGCCGCACCCGCCCGGACCGCGCGGAAGCCCAGGTGGTGGGCCCTCTCCGCGTCGACCCGCGTCGCGACGTGGTCGAAGAGCAGCGAGTACGCCGTCACCGGCTCGCCCACTCCTGCAGGCTGCGGACCTCGATGTCGCCGCGCCGCGCGGCCTCGATGCCCTGGACGGCCGCGCCGAGCCCCTGCACGGTGGTGATGCACGGGACGTTCGCGCGGACCGCGGCGGTGCGGATCTCGTAGCCGTCGAGGCGCGCCTGGCCCTCGCCGGCGCCGTACGGCGTGTTGACGACCATCTGCACCTCGCCGTCGAGGATGAGCTGCACGGTGGTCTTCTCGCCGCCCGCGCCCGGGCCCTCGAAGTGCTTGCGCACGACGGTGGCGGCGACGCCGTTGCGGCGCAGCACCTCGGCGGTGCCGGCGGTCGCGAGGATCTCGAAGCCGAGGTCGGCGAGGACCTTGACCGGGAAGATCATCGACCGCTTGTCGCGGTTGGCCATCGACACGAAGATCCGGCCCTCGGTGGGCAGCGGGCCGAACGCCGCGGCCTGCGACTTGGCGAACGCCGTGCCGAAGTCGCGGTCGAAGCCCATGACCTCGCCGGTCGACTTCATCTCCGGGCCGAGGACGGTGTCGACCTGCGCGCCGTCGGGGGTGCGGAACCGGTTGAACGGCATCACCGCCTCCTTGACCGCGATCGGCTGGTCGGCGGGCAGCGTGCCGCCGTCGCCGGTCGCGGGCAGCAGCCCGAGCGCGCGCAGCTCGGCGATGCTCTCCCCCAGCATGATCCGTGCCGCGGCCTTGGCCAGCGGGGTCGCGGTCGCCTTGGAGACGAACGGCACCGTCCGCGACGCGCGCGGGTTGGCCTCGAGCACGTAGAGGATGTCCGAGCCGAGCGCGAACTGGATGTTCAGCAGGCCGAGCACGCCGACGCCGCGGGCGATCGCCTCCGTCGCCTCGCGGATCCGCGCGATCTCGCGGGCGCCCAGCGTGATCGGCGGCAGCGCGCAGGAAGAGTCGCCGGAGTGGATGCCGGCCTCCTCGATGTGCTCCATCACGCCGCCGAGGAAGAGCTCCTCGCCGTCGAAGAGCGCGTCGACGTCGATCTCGACCGCGTCGTCGAGGAACCGGTCGACCAGCACCGGCGCCTCCCGCGAGATCAGCCCCGCGGCGACGTACTTCTCCAGGTAGGTCTCGAGGGCCTCGTCGCCGTACACGATCTCCATGCCGCGGCCGCCGAGGACGTACGACGGCCGCACCAGCACCGGGTAGCCGATCTCGTTGGCGATCCGCTGCGCCTCGGGGTACGACGTCGCCGTGCCGTGCTTGGGAGCGGTCAGCCCGGCCTCGGCGAGGACCCGGCCGAACGCGCCGCGCTCCTCCGCCAGGTCGATCGCGTCCGGGGAGGTGCCGACCACCGGCACCCCCGCGCGGGCCAGGCCCTGGGCCAGCCCGAGCGGGGTCTGGCCGCCCAGCTGGCAGATGACGCCGGCCACCGGGCCGGCGGCCTGCTCGGCGTGGACGACCTCGAGGACGTCCTCGAGGGTGAGCGGCTCGAAGTAGAGCCGGTCGGAGGTGTCGTAGTCGGTCGAGACCGTCTCGGGGTTGCAGTTGACCATCACGGTCTCGTAGCCCGCGCCACCCTCGCCCTGGCCGAGCGCCAGCGACGCGTGCACGCACGAGTAGTCGAACTCGATGCCCTGGCCGATCCGGTTCGGGCCGGAGCCGAGGATGATGACGGCCGGCTTCTCGCGCGGCGCGACCTCGGTCTCCTCGTCGTAGGAGGAGTAGTGGTACGGCGTGGCCGCGGCGAACTCCGCGGCGCAGGTGTCGACGGTCTTGTAGACCGGGCGGATGCCCAGCGCGTGCCGGACGCCGCGGACGACGTCGGGCGACATGCCGCGGATCTTGCCGATCTGGACGTCGGAGAAGCCGTGCCGCTTGGCGCGGCGCAGCAGGTCCGGCGTGAGCTCGGCGGCGGCGGTCACCTCGGCGGCGATCTCGTTGATCAGCGCGAGCTGGTCGAGGAACCAGGGGTCGATGCCGGTCGCGTCGAAGATCTCCTCCGGCGTGGCGCCGGCGCGGATCGCGTCCATGACCTCGCGGAGCCGCCCGTCGTGCGGCGTGCGGATGGACGCCAGGATCGCGTCCTTGTCGAGGTCGACCCACTCCTGGTGCCAGTCGAAGACCGCGTTCGGGCTCTCCAACGACCGCAGCGCCTTCTGCAGCGCCTCGGTGAAGTTCCGACCGATCGCCATCGCCTCACCCACCGACTTCATGTGCGTGGTCAGCGTCGGGTCCGCACCGGGGAACTTCTCGAACGCGAAGCGCGGCACCTTGACCACGACGTAGTCCAGCGTCGGCTCGAAGCTGGCCGGCGTGGAGTGGCCGTCGGGGCGGGTCGTGATGTCGTTGGGGATCTCGTCGAGGGTGTAGCCGATCGCTACCTTCGCCGCGATCTTGGCGATCGGGAAGCCGGTCGCCTTCGAGGCCAGGGCCGACGAGCGGCTGACCCGCGGGTTCATCTCGATGACGACCAGGCGGCCGTCGGCCGGGTTCACGGCGTACTGGATGTTGCAGCCGCCGGTGTCGACGCCCACGGCGCGGATGATGCCGATCGCGAGGTCGCGCATCTCCTGGTACTCGCGGTCGGTCAGCGTCATCGCCGGCGCGACCGTGATCGAGTCGCCGGTGTGGACGCCCATCGGGTCGAGGTTCTCGATCGAGCAGATGATCACCACGTTGTCCGCGGTGTCGCGCATGACCTCGAGCTCGTACTCCTTCCACCCGAGGATCGACTCCTCCAGGAGCACCTCGGTGGTCGGGCTCGCGTCGAGGCCGGCGCCGGCGATGCGGTGCAGGTCGGTCTCGTCGTACGCCATGCCCGAGCCGGTGCCGCCCATGGTGAACGACGGGCGCACGACGACCGGGTAGCCGAGCTCCTCGACCGCCGCCAGGCAGTCCTCCATCGAGTGGCAGATCGCTGAGCGGGCGGACTCGCCGCCGAGGTCCTCGACGATCTTCTTGAACACCTGGCGGTTCTCGCCGCGGTCGATCGCCTCGATGTTGGCGCCGATCAGCTCGACGCCGTACTTGTCCAGCACGCCGTCGCGGTCCAGCGCCATCGCGGTGTTGAGAGCGGTCTGCCCGCCGAGGGTCGCCAGCAGCGCGTCGGGGCGCTCCTTGGCGATCACCTTCTCGACGAACTCCGGGGTGATCGGCTCGACGTAGGTGGCGTCGGCGAACTCGGGGTCGGTCATGATCGTGGCCGGGTTGGAGTTCACCAGGACGACCCGCAGGCCCTCCTCGCGCAGCACGCGGCAGGCCTGGGTGCCGGAGTAGTCGAACTCCGCGGCCTGGCCGATGATGATCGGCCCCGAGCCGATGACCAGGACGGACGAGATGTCGGTGCGCTTGGGCATGTCAGGCGCCCTTCCGGTCGGTCTGGCCGGCGGTCCGGTCGGACATGAGGTCGACGAAGCGGTCGAAGAGGTACGCCGCGTCGTGCGGACCGGCGGCCGCCTCGGGGTGGTACTGCACCGAGAAGCTCTTCAGCGCCCCGGCCGCGTCCCGCAGCTCGAGGCCCTCGACCACGTCGTCGTTGAGGCAGACGTGGCTGACGCTCGCCTCGCCGTAGGGGGTGGTCGTGCTGCCCTCGAGCGGGGCGTCGACGGCGAACCCGTGGTTGTGGGCGGTGACCTCGACCTTGCCGGTGGTGCGGTCCATGACCGGCTGGTTGATGCCACGGTGGCCGTACGTGAGCTTGTAGGTGCCGAAACCCAGCGCGCGGCCGAAGAGCTGGTTGCCGAAGCAGATGCCGAAGTACGGCACCTCCTGCGCCAGCGCGCCCTGGAGCACCTCGACCTGGTGGGTCGTCGCGGCCGGGTCGCCGGGGCCGTTGGAGTAGAAGAGCCCGTCGGGCCGGACGGCGAGGACGTCGTCGAGCGTCGCGGTGGCGGGCAGCACGTGCACCTCGATGCCGCGCTCGGCCATGCGGTGCGGCGTCATCGTCTTGATGCCGAGGTCGAGGGCGGCCACGGTGAACCGCTTCTCGCCCCAGGGACCGGGCTGCGCCGGGACGACGTAGGCCTCCGGCGTGGTGACCTCGTCGGCCAGCTCGAGGCCGGTCATCTCCGACGACGCGCGCACGCGCTCCAGCAGGGCCGCGGGGTCGGTCTCGGTGGTGGAGATGCCGACGCGCATCGCGCCGCGCTCGCGCAGGTGGCGGGTGAGCGCACGGGTGTCGACGCCGCTGATGCCGACGACCCCCTGCTCGCGCAGCTCGTCGTCGAGCGTGCGGCGGCTGCGCCAGCTCGAGGGGACCCGGGCCGGGTCGCGGACGACGTACCCGGCCACCCAGATCCGGCGGGACTCGGGGTCCTCGTCGTTGATGCCGGTGTTCCCGACGTGCGGGGCGGTCATGACGACCACCTGGCGGTGGTAGGACGGGTCGGTCAGCGTCTCCTGGTAGCCGGTCATGCCGGTGTTGAAGACCGCTTCTCCGAACGTCTCGCCGGGGGCTCCGAAGGCCTCTCCGGTGAAGCTGCGACCGTCCTCGAGGACCAGGATCGCGGGGGCATGCGTCGGCACGCCGCACCTCCTTCTCCGCCTCACGGGACGGATCGTTAAAGGATGTCGAACGGCGCCGACCCTACCAGCGCGCGAGCCTCCGGCCCGGTGCACGCCTCGCGGTGGACCAGCCCTGCGAGGCGCCCGTCACGTCGAGCGGGAACGGGCCCCGGATCAAGCCGCCAGGCGCTCCATCGCCTCGGCCGCGAGGGTGACCGAGCGCAGCCGTGCCTCGGTCGTCGGGGCCTGGTGGGCGGTGATCAGCTCGTCGGCCCCGACCCGCTCCGCGAACGCGCGGAGGTAGTCGCCGACCTCGCCGGGAGCACCGACGGCGGAGTAGGTCAGCATCGAGTCGACGTGGGTGCCGGCGCCGCGGCGCAGCAGCACGTCGGCCTCGACGTCGGAGAGCTCCTGGCCGTTGCCGAAGAGGCCGATCGCGAGCGTGCGGCGCACGGCGGCGTGGTGCTCGCGGGCCTGCTCGGCGGTGTCGGCGGCGATGACGTTGACGCCGGCGATGACGTACGGCTGCTCCTGCTGCGCCGAGGGACGGAACTCGCGGCGGTAGGCCTCGACCGCCCCCTCGAGCGCCTGCGGGGCGAAGTGGCTGGCGAAGGCGTACGGGAGCCCGAGCTGCGCGGCGAGGTGGGCGCCGAACATCGAGGAGCCGAGGATGAACAGCGGGACGTTCGACCCGCGGCCCGGCACGGCCTGCACGCCGGGCACGCGCGAGTCGCCGGCCAGGAAGGCCTGCAGCTCGAGCACGTCCTCGGGGAACCGCTCGGAGGAGCGCGGGTCGCGGCGCAGGGCGTACATCGTGTTCTGGTCCGAGCCGGGCGCCCGGCCGAGCCCGAGGTCGATGCGACCGGGGTACATCGCCTCGAGCGTGCCGAACTGCTCGGCGATCGTCAGCGGCGCGTGGTTGGGCAGCATCACGCCGCCGGCGCCGAGCCGGATCGTCGAGGTCTGCGCGCCGACGTGGGAGATGAGCACGCTGGTCGCCGAGGAGGCGATGCGCGGCATGTTGTGGTGCTCGGCGTACCAGACCCGCTCGTAGCCGTGCTGCTCCGCACGCTGCGCGAGCGCGACGCTGGCGGCGATGCTGCTGGTGACGGTCTCGCCGTCGGCGATGGGGGCGAGGTCGAGGATCGAGAGCGGGACGGTCATGCCCGGCGCAACGTTCAGGAGCGCCGGTTCCTTCCCGTCCCCCGCGTCGGCGGCGTGGTCCACGGGTCCTCCGGCCAGGCGTGCTTGGGATAGCGGCCGCGGAGCTCGGCGCGCACCTGCGGGTAGGCGTTCTCCCAGAACGACGCCAGGTCGGCCGTCACCGCGACCGGCCGGCGCGCGGGCGAGAGCAGGTGCAGCAGCACCGGCACCCGGCCGTCGGCCACCCGGGGCGTGGCGGCCCAGCCGAACGTCTCCTGCAGCCGGACGGCGAGCACCGGCTGCTCGCCCGCGTAGTCGACGCGCACCGCCGACCCGCTCGGCACGGCCAGCCGCTCGGGCGCGAGCTCGTCGATGCGGCCGGCCTCCGGCCACGGCAGCAGCCGACGCAGCGCGGTGAGGACGTCGATGCGACCGAGGTCGCGGGTGCCACGGACCCGGGCCAGCTCGGGGCCGAGCCACGTCTCGACGTCCGCGGTGAGCGTCTCGTCGGAGAGCTCGGGCCACGGCTCGCCGAGCGCACGCGAGAGGAAGGCGACCCGTTCGCGCAGCGACCGGGCCGCGTCGGTCCACGGCAGCACCGCTAGCCCCTCCTGGCGCAGCCCGTCGCGCACGGCGGCGGCGACGCCCGCGACCGGCGGCTGGGCGAGCGGGGTGGAGGCCAGCTCGATCGCGCCCAGGCGGGCCACCCGGCGCGCGACCACCCGACCGTCGGTCCAGCCGACCTCGTCGTCCTCGCTCCACCGGGCGCCGGCGGCCTCGAGCGCGAGGTCCTCGTCGATCGGGGCCGCGGCGCGGATCGTCGCGTCCCGCTCCCCCGGCTTCCGGTCCACGTCGCCGACCGCGAGCCACGCCGTGCCCGCCAGTCCCGACCCGCGCGGCAGCACCGCGCCCGTCCCGCCGACCATCAGGTACGCCGCGGTGTCGGCCGCCCCGGGCCGGCGCCGCGCGACCCGGTCCGGGTGGGCGAGCGCGACCACGGCGCCGACGGCCAGGTCGTCGGTCATCCGCTCGCTCCCGGCACCCGCGTCCGCGGCGTGCACCTGCAGGTCCGCGACGACCTTCCGCCAGGCCGCGGGCCGCTCGCGTCGCGCCTGCCGCAACGCGGCCAGCAGGTCGCCCCCGGGCGCGCGGGTGTCCTCCGACAGCAGCGCGACGACCTCGGCGGCCCGACGGGCGCCGACCATGGCCGCGCCGTCCAGGAGTGCTCGCGCCAGGCGCGGGTCGGCGGGCACCCGCGCAATGGCCCGGCCGCGCTCGGTCACCGCGCCGGAGCCGTCGACCGCGCCGAGGTCGGCCAGCGTGCGGCGGGCCGTCGCGAGCGCGGCTGCGGGCGGCGGGTCCAGCAGCGCCAGGCCGGCGCCGTCGGGGTTCCCCCACACCGCCAGCTCGAGCGCGAGGCCGGTCAGGTCGGCGACCGCGATCTCCGGCTCGGGGTGGGCGGCCAGGTGGGCGTGCTCGGCCTCCGCCCAGCAGCGGTACGCCGCCCCCGGTCCCTCGCGCCCGGCGCGGCCGGCCCGCTGGTCGGCGGCGGCCCGGCTGACCCGCACGGTCACCAGCCCGGCGAGGCCGCGGCGGTGGTCGGTGCGCGGCTGCCGCACCAGGCCGGCGTCGACCACGGTGCGCACGCCCGGGACGGTCAGCGAGGACTCGGCGACCGCCGTGGAGACGACCACCCGACGGCGCGGCCCCGGGGTGAGCGCCAGGTCCTGCTCCGCGGCGGGCAGCCGGCCGTGCAGCGGACGTAGGTCGGCCCCGAGACCGGGCCCAGCACCGGCCAGCCGCCGCACCACGCCGTCGACCTCGGCCACGCCGGGCAGGAAGGCCAGCACGTCGCCGGGCTGCTCGGCGAGCGCGCGGCGGACGGTCGCGGCCACGTGGTCGAGGAGCGCCGGCGTCACCCCGCGGTCGTCGAGCCGGCGCACGGCCGGCGGGAGAGCGGCGTACGTCGTCGTGACGGGGTGCAGCGCACCGGGCACCTCCACCACCGGCACGGGCGGCGAGCCGAGCAGGGCCGCGGTGCGCTCGGCCTCGATCGTCGCCGACATGGCGACCAGCCGCAGGTCGTCACGCAGGTGGGCGCGGACGTCGACGAGCAGCGCGAGCAGCAGGTCGGCGTCGAGCGCCCGCTCGTGCACCTCGTCGACCACCACGGCGGCGACGCCCGGCAGGTCGGGGTCGCGCTGGAGCCGGCGCAGCAGCACGCCGGTGGTGACCATCTCGACCCGGGTCGCCGGGGACGAGCGGCGCTCGCCGCGCACGGCGTACCCCACCGTCTGCCCGACCGGCTCGCCGAGCAGCCCGGCCAGGCGCCGGGCTGCCGCCCGGGCGGCGATCCGGCGGGGCTGGGTGACGACGACCCGGCCGGGCCCCAGCGCGGCGACCGCCGGCGGCACGAGCGTGGTCTTGCCGCTGCCCGGCGGCGCCCAGAGGACGGCTGCCGAGCGCTCGCGCAGCGCCTCGGTCAGTGCCGGGAGGCCGGCCCTGACCGGGAGGTCGGGGAGGTCGAGGTCAGACCAGCGCACCGGCCAGCACCGTCGGCCGCCCGCGCAGGAAGGTGGCGACGACGCGGCCGGGCAGCTCCATCCCGCGGTACGGCGTGTTGCGGCTCAGGCTCGCCGACTGCGCCGGGTCGACGGTCCGGCGCACCGAGGGGTCGTAGAGCACGACGTTCGCCGGTGCCCCGACCTCGAGCGGCTGCCCGTGGTCGGCGACGCGGCCGATGCGGGCCGGGGCGTACGACATCCGCTCGGCGACGCCCGCCCAGTCCAGCAGGCCGGCGTCGACCATCGTCTCCTGCACGATCGACAGCGCGGTCTCGAGGCCGAGCATGCCGAACGCCGCGGCGGCCCACTCGCAGTCCTTGTCCTCGTGCGGGTGCGGGGCGTGGTCGGTGGCGACGACGTCGATCGTGCCGTCGGCGAGGCCGGCGCGCAGCGCCTCGACGTCGGCGCGGGTGCGCAGCGGCGGGTTGACCTTGTAGATCGGGTCGTACGTCGCGGCGAGCTCGTCGGTGAGGATCAGGTGGTGCGGGCAGGCCTCGGCGGTGACGTCGACGCCGCGCGCCTTGGCCTCGCGGACGATCTGCACCGAGCCGGCCGTCGAGACGTGGCAGACGTGCAGGCGGGACCCCACGTGCTCGGCGAGCAGGCAGTCGCGGGCGATGACCGCCTCCTCCGCGACCGCCGGCCACCCGGTGAGCCCCAGCCGGCCGGAGAGCTCGCCCTCGTTCATCTGGGCGCCCTCGGTCAGCCGCGGCTCCTGGGCGTGCTGGGCGACGACGCCGTCGAACGCCTTGACGTACTCCAGCGCCCGCCGCATGAGCACCGCGTCGCTCACGCACTTCCCGTCGTCGGAGAAGACCCGCACGCGCGCGGCGGAGTCGGCCATCGCGCCGAGCTCGGCGAGCCGCTCGCCCTGCAGGCCGACGGTCACGGCACCGACCGGGTAGACGTCGCAGTGGCCGGCCTCGCGGCCCAGCCGCCAGACCTGCTCGACGACGCCCGCCGTGTCGGCGACCGGCTCGGTGTTGGCCATCGCGTGGACGGCGGTGAAGCCGCCCAGCGCGGCCGCCTGCGTGCCGGACTCGACGGTCTCGGCGTCCTCGCGGCCCGGCTCGCGCAGGTGGGTGTGCAGGTCGACCAGGCCGGGCAGCGCGACCAGGCCGGTCGCGTCGACGACCTCCGCGTCGTCGGCTTCGAGCCCGGCGCCGACCTCGGCGACGACGCCGTCGCGCAGCAGCAGGTCGGTGGGCTCGCCGCCGAGGACCGAGACGTTCTTGACCAGGTAGCTCGTGCTCACTCTTCTCCTCCGGGCTGGGCTCCCCCGAGGAGGAGGTACAGGACGGCCATCCGCACGGCGACGCCGTTGGTGACCTGCTCGACGATCACGGAGCGGTCGGAGTCGGCGACGTCGGCGCTGATCTCCATGCCACGGACCATCGGGCCGGGGTGCATCACGATCGTGTGGTCCTGCAGCGTGGCCATCCGGCGGCCGTCGAGGCCGTAGCGACGGGAGTACTCCCGCGGCGTCGGGAAGAACCCGCCGTTCATCCGCTCGCGCTGGACGCGCAGCATCATCACGGCGTCCGCCTTCGGGATGACCGCGTCGAGGTCGTACGACGTCTCGACCGGCCAGCTGTCGACACCGACGGGCAGCAGGGTGGGCGGCGCGACGAGCGTGACCTCGGCGCCGAGCGTGGCCAGCAGCAGCGCGTTGGACCGGGCGACCCGGCTGTGCAGGACGTCGCCGACGATCGCGACGCGGCGGCCGTCGAGGCTGCCGGCCTTCCCCCGGCCCAGGTGGCGGCTGAGCGTGAACGCGTCGAGCAGCGCCTGGGTGGGGTGCTCGTGGGTGCCGTCGCCGGCGTTGACGACGCTGGAGCGGACCCAGCCGGAGTGGGCGAGCCGGTGCGGCGCGCCGCTGGCGCCGTGGCGGACGACGACCGCGTCCGCGCCCATCGCCTCCAGCGTGAGCGCGGTGTCCTTGAGGCTCTCGCCCTTGGACAGGCTCGAGCCCTTCGCGGAGAAGTTGATGACGTCCGCGCTGAGCCGCTTGGCGGCCGCCTCGAAGGAGATCCGGGTGCGGGTGGAGTCCTCGAAGAAGAGGTTGACCACCGTGCGGCCGCGCAGCGCGGGCAGCTTCTTGATCGGCCGGTCGGCGAGTGAGCGGAGCTCCGCGGCGGTCTGCAGGACCAGCTCGGCGTCGTCGCGGCTCAGGTCGGCGGCGCTGAGCAGGTGGCGCTTCACGGGCGCTCCCCCGCCGGTGCGCCGGGCGTGCCGGGCTCGCCGTGGATCGTCACCGCGTCGACGTCGTCGATCCCCGCCAGGGTCACCTTGACCCGCTCGACCAGCGAGGTCGGGAGGTTCTTGCCGACGAAGTCCGCGCGGATCGGCAGCTCGCGGTGGCCGCGGTCGACCAGCACGGCCAGCCGGACGGCGCGCGGCCGGCCGAGGTCGTTGAGGGCGTCCAGGGCGGCGCGGATCGTGCGGCCGGAGAAGAGCACGTCGTCGACGAGGACGACGGTGCTCCCGTCGATGCCCTCCTCGGGGATCTCGGTGTGGAGCAGCGCGCGGGCCGGCTTCAGGCGCAGGTCGTCGCGGTACATCGTGACGTCCAGCGAGCCGGTGGGCACGTCGTACCCCTCGACCGAGGCGATGCGCTCGGCGATCCGCTCGGCCAGCGGCACGCCGCGGCTCGGGATGCCGAGGAGGACGAGGTCGCCGGCGCCCTTGTTGCGCTCGAGGATCTCGTGGGAGATGCGCGTCAACGCGCGGGCGATGTCGCGGGCGTCGAGGACGACGCGGCCGGGCTCCGGCGTGGCGCCGGGAGGGGCTTCGGGCTGGGCAGGCACGGGTGCCATGACCTCCTTCTCCGCCTCACGGGACGGCTCGTTAAAGGATGTCGAACGGCGGCGACCCTACCAGCGCCGGCGGGCTCACTCCTCGGCGATGTCGAGCAGGACCTTGCCGACGGCACCCTGCTCGACGGCGTCGTGGGCCGCGGCGGTCTCCTCGAGCGGGAGGTGGTGCACCGGCAGCCCGGCGTCCTCGCCGACCGCGAACGCGCCGTCCTTCAGCGCTGCGGTGACGTCCTCGGCCGCGGCCCGCAGCAGGTCCTCGCCGAGGGTGTAGAGCAGCACGAACTGGTACCGCAGGTTCTTCGAGAACGTCTCCCGCACCGGGATCGAGAACTCGTCGCCGCCGTTGTTGGCGTAGATCGCGATCGTGCCTCGGACGCGGGTGACGGCGCGGTCGAGGTCGTTGTTCTGCGCCGGGGCGACCTCGACGACCAGGTCGACGCCCTCGGGCGCGAGCTTGCGGATCTCGGCGACCGGGTCGCCGACGGTGTAGTTGACGGTCTGGTGGGCGCCTGCGGCGATCGCCAGCGCGCCCTTCTCGTCGCTGCTCACGGTCGTCAGCACGGTCGCTCCGGCCCAGCGGGCCAGCTGGATCGCCGCGTTGCCGACCGCCCCCGCTCCCCCGGCGACCAGCACCGTGCGCCCCTCGAGCGCCCCCGGGGCGAGCCGGTCGACGTCCTCGCCGCTGGTGAGCGCGCGGTGCGCGGTGACGGCCGGTACGCCGAGCGCCGCGCCGACGTCGTACGACGCCCCGACCGGGAGGTGCACGACCTGCGTCGCGGGCAGCACGACGTGCTCGGCGGCCGTGCCGTGCGGCCGGCCGTGCTGGGCGAGGAACACCCAGACCCGGTCCTCCACGGCGAACCCGACGACGTCCGGGCCGACCGCGTCGACCACGCCGGCGCCGTCCATGCCGGGCGTGACCTCGTCGTGCCCGCTCATCATCCCGGCACGGAACTTCCAGTCGGTCGGGTTGACCCCCGCGCGGACCAGCCGCACCCGCACCTCGCCGATCCCCGGCTCCGGCACGTCGCGCTCGACCACCTCCAGGACGCTCGACGGACCGGTCTGGCGGTAGACGACTGCGCGCATGCTCTTCCTCGCTGTGGTGTCGCTGGGTACGGGATGCTCCTCACCCGGTAACCCGCGACCAGGAGGATCCATGCCCGAGCTGCCGTTCCCTCACGACGTCCGCGCGCTGCTGCTCAAGCCGAACCCGGCCGTCGTCGCCACCCTGCGCTCCGACGGGACACCGGTCACGGTGCCCACGTGGTACCTCCTCGAGGACGACGACCGCGTCCTGCTCAACATGGACGCCACCCGCGTGCGCCTGGCGCACCTGCGCCGCGACCCCCGCGTCTCGCTGTCGGTGCTCGACGAGGCGAGCTGGTACACCCACGTCTCCCTTCTCGGCCGCGTCACCGAGATGCGCGACGACGAGGGCCTGGTCGACATCGACCGGTGCAGCACCCACTACGGCGGCCGGCCCTACCCCGACCGCGAGTCGCCCCGCGTCAGCGCCTGGATGACCGTCGACCGTTGGCACGGGTGGGGTGCCGCGAAGGACTGAGCTCGGCTGGTCGCTGCTGGTTCGTCTGCATACCTGGATGAACCGACATCCGCCGCCGCGGCTGCACGACGGGGTCAGCGGCTGGTGGCCCGCAGCGCCCAGACGTGGCCCCAGGGGTCGCACTCGAGGCGGACGCGGTCCTCGGAGCGGGCGATGGCGCACACCAGCCAGACCACGACCCACAGGCCGCCGGTCACCAGCGTGCCGATGGCGTGGGCGAGGTGCGACACCGGTCGCTTGTACGCCAGCACGGTGCCGTGTGGCCCGGCGTGGACAACCGAGGCGCCCTCGTCGAGCACCTGCCGCTCGACGGCGAGGTCGAGCACCCGCTGGCGCTGGGACTCGGCGATCCGGCGGCCGAGGTCGAACCGCTCGGGCCGGTGCAGGGCGGCCAGGTCGGCGGAGTAGGCCGCCGACGCCCAGCGCCGCCCGGTCCACCGCCGCCACCGCTTGCCGTCCCAGCGGTAGTCACCGACGACCGGCTTGCTGGTCACCAGATCCGGCTGGCCGGGACGGGCCAGGGTGGTGGTCCGAGACACGCGTGCATCATCGCCCATCCCGACCCCTTCCTGCGTCCGGATCCGGACGGGGCGGGCGGCCGCCAGCTTCATCGGCGGGCCGATGGAACTGACGGTCCCCCGATGAAATTTCAGCGGCGGACCGTGAGGTTCATCGGCGGGCCGATGAACCTCACGACCAACCGGCGGACCGGCGGACCGGAGCGCACGGGTCAGAGCGCGGCGGACATGCCCGCACAGGCCTTGAGCCACTGGCGGCGGGTGGCCTCGGAGAGCGAGGCGTAGGGGACGACCGAGCCGGAGACGAGGGCGGGGTCGTACGGGACGCGGTAGACCGCACGCGTCCGCTGCTCGTAGACCTGCACCAGGTCGTGGGCCAGCTTGCTGTCGACCTGGGCGGAGGGGTCGGAGAGAACGGTGACGGTCTTGTGCTTGAGGTCCTGGTAGCCCGCGTCCTGGAGCGCGTCGAGCATCCACAGGCCGGAGTAGCCGGTGTCCTCGCGGACGGTGCTGGTCACGACGAGCAGGTCCGCGGCGTCGGCGGCGGCCAGCCAGTTCTCGGCCCGCATGTTGTTGCCGGTGTCGACGAGGATCACCCGGTAGAACCGCTCGAGCAGCTTGTGCACCGCCTGGAAGTCCTGCGCCCGGATCATGCCGGTCACGTCGGGCCGCTCGTCGGAGGCCAGCACGTCGAAGTGGGCGTCGCCCTGGGACCGGACGAACGCCCCCAGGTCGCCGATCCGCGACTGGTAGACGTCGCTGAACCGGTTGAGGTCCTCCAACAGCTCCCGCGTGGTGTTGCGGTGGGTGCTGCGGGTGCCGCGGATCCCGAGCGTCCCCCGCGTCTCGTTGTTGTCCCACGCCACGACGCCGCCACCGCGGACCGTGCCGAACGTGTAGCCGGCCGCCAGCACGCCGGTCGTCTTCGCGGCGCCGCCCTTGGGGTTGATGAACGCGATCGTGCGGGGACCCTCGAAGTCGCGCTGGATGGTGCGCCGGTCGTTCTCGTGATCGGTCTCGGCCGGCCCCATCCGCGGCGAGATCAGCCCACCGCTCCAGCGCCGGACCTTGCCGCGCCAGCCCCAGGTCGCCGGGCCGTGGTCGACCTCGTCCGCGCGGCGGTCGAGGAAGTCGGTCGCGGTCATGAACCGGCGCGGCTCGGCCTGGTGGTCGCCCGCCTGCCTGCCCCCTTGACCGGGCGCCGCCTCGACGGGAGGTACGACGGGGGGCGCGGCGGGCGGTGCGGCCGGCGGCGCCGCGGGGGCTGCGGCGGGCGGCGCGGCCGGCGGCGGGCTGATCGGCCACGGGTTCGCCTGCGGCGGCCCCGCCGGCGGTGCAGTCGGCGGTGCCGTCGGCGGTGCCGTCGGCGGCGCGCTCGCGTGCGGAGGGACCTGCGGCACCTCGCGGGTGTTGTGCCGCTGGTCCCCCGCGGGGTCAGCAGCCGGCGGGGCGATCGGGTCGGACAACGGGTCCGCGAGCGGGTCGGTCAGCGGGTCGGCGGCGGCGCGCTGCCCGGCGGCGTACGCCCCCAGCTCCTCGGGCGTGTAGAGCCGGTCGCTGGTGTCGGAGAGGTCGTGCTGGTCGGTCCGCTGGTAGGGGTCCTGCGGCTGGCTCATCCGGGCTTCCTCCGTCGTCGAGACCGCTCGGTCACGGTGTCTCGGTCAGTGCTCCGAGGCTCCTTCCCCCGCCGGCCGCCGGTCACACGTCCGCGCAGGTCACCGGTGCTCAGAGGTCCAGGCGGCGCAGCGCGGTCTCGACGGCGCGCTGGAAGGTCGGGAACGGGAAGTGCATCCCGCGGAGCACCTCGACCGGGACCTCGGCGTGGATGGCGGTCGACAGCAGCCCCATCACCTCGCCGCCGTACGGCGCGACGACCGTGCCGCCGACGAGCACGCCGCGCTCGGCGTCGGCCACCACCTTGACGACGCCCTCGTTCCCCGGGCCGTGCATCCAGCCGCGGCTGGAGCGAGGCACGTCGGCGAGCCCGACCCGCACGTCGACGCCGGCGTCGCGGGCCTGCTGCTCGGTGAGACCGACGGCGCCCACCTCGGGGTCGGTGAACGTGACGCGGGTCAGTGCGCGGTAGTCGGCCGGGCGCACCCCGCGGCCGAGCACGTCCGCGACGACGCCGACGGCCTGGTACTTCGCCACGTGGGTGAACGGCCCCTCCCCGGTCACGTCGCCGACCGCCCAGAGCCGGTCGCCGGCGCGGAGGTGCTCGTCGACCTCGACCCGGCCGGCGTCCGGGTCGAGCCCGACGGTCTCCAGGCCGATGCCGTGCAGGTTCGCCCGCCGCCCGGTGGCCACGAGCAACTCGTCGACGACCACCTCGCCGCCGGGCAGCGAGAGGCGGAACTCCCCGGCGCGGTGCTCGACCCGCTCGACCTCCACCCCGGCGCGCACGTCGATCCCCTCGCGGGTGAACGCCGCGGTGACCGCCTCGCTGGCCTCCGGCTCCTCGGGGCCGAGCAACCGCCGCCCCACCTCGAGCAGCGTGACCGCGGAGCCGAACCGCGCGAACGCCTGCGCCAGCTCCGCCCCGATCGGTCCGCCGCCGAGCACGCCGAGGCGCGCGGGGGCGGCGGTGGCGTGGACGACCTCCTTGTTGGTCCAGTACGGCGCGCCGGCCAGGCCCGGGACCGGTGGGGCGTCCGCTTCGGTGCCGGTCGCGAGCACGACGCCGCGCCGGGCGACGTAGACCCGGGCCCCGTCGGTGGTCTCGACGACCACCCGGCCCGGTCCGTCGAGGCGGCCAGCGCCGCGGACCAGCCGCACGCCGGCCTCCTGCAGCGGCAGGCTGTGCCCGTCGTCGCTCCAGTCGTGGTTGGCCTCGCGGATCCGGCGCGCGGTCGGGGCCAGGTCCGGCTCGACCGTGGCCCGCCCGGCGAGCTCGTCGACGTGCCGGGCCTCGGCCAGGACGTGCGCGCCGCGGATCATCAGCTTCGAAGGGGTGCAGCCCCAGAACGGGCACTCACCGCCCACCAGGTCCTTCTCGACACCCACGACCTCGAGCCCCTCGCGGGCCAGCTTGATCGCGACGTGCTCGCCGCCGGCGCCGAGCCCCAGGACGACGATGTCGACCTCGACGGGTGCGCTCATCGCGACAGGTGCCGGGCCTGGGCGAAGGTGAACAGCCCGTAGCAACCGATCCCCACGCCGACGAGCACGAGCAGCACCGGGCCGAACGGCTGCTCGAGCACCTCCCTCAGCGCCTCGTCGAGCCCGCCGGACTTCTTCGCGTCGTGCGTGGCGGCGGCGTAGCAGAAGAGCCCGCCGACGATCCCGAGCGCGATGCCCTTGGCGACGTGGCCGACCCGGCCGAGCCAGACGTACGCCGTGCCGGTGTCGCCGCTGCGGCCCTGGGCGCTGAGGTCCTTCTTCAGCTTGTCGGTGCAGGCACGGACGACGAGCGCGACGCCGTAGCCGATGATCGCCAGGCCGACCAGGAACACGATCGCCTGGCCGAGCGGCAGGTTCATCAGCGTCGCGGTCAAGGTCTCCTCCGACGACTTCCCGCCGCCCCCGCCACCGCCACCGCCACCGCCACCGGAGCCGCCACCGGAGCCGCCACCGGAGCCGCCACCGGAGCCGCCGCCGGAGCCGGTGGCGATGCGGACGGCGCTGACCCCGATCGCGGCGTACACGACCGCCTTGCCGGCGGAGGTGAGCCGCTTGCGCAGCCGGGTCACGCCATCCTCGTCGCGGTGGCCGACGGCCGCCTCGAACGCGCGCCACAGGACGAGCAGGAACATGCCGATCGCGACCAGCCAGACGAGCACCTCGCCGAACGGCTGCTGCGCGAGCTCGCGCACCGCGCCGCTGGTCGACGCCTCGCCCTGCCGGTCACCGAGCGCGAGCTGGACGGCCAGCCAGGCGATGACGACGTAGACCGTCCCGTAGGCGACGAGCCCCACCCGCACCGCCCGGTCGAACCAGGGGCTGGCGTCGGCGCGGCGGGCGTGCTCGTGCAGGTCGGTCACACGGGTCAGTTACCCAGGTCGGCCAGGGCGGACTCGATCGCGCGGGAGAACGTCGGGTAGGCCCAGATCATCGTGCGCAGCTGCTCGACCGGCACGGCCGCGTGCACGGCGACCGCGAGCGCGTGCAGCACCTCCCCACCGGCCGGGCCGACCACGGTCGCGCCGACGAGCACGCCCCGCTCCGCGTCCTCGACGAGCTTGACCAGGCCGGCCGCGCCCGGACCGTGCACGAACCCGCGCGAGGACGACGCCAGGTCGGTCGAGCCGGTACGCACCTGCAGACCGGCGGCGCGCGCCTGCTGCTCGGTCATGCCGACGCCGGCCACCTCGGGGTCGGTGAAGGTCACGTGCGGCACCGCTGCGTACGCCGCCGGCGGCCCGTCCTGGTCGAGCACGTCGCGCAGCGCGATCGCGGACTGGTACATCGACACGTGCGTGTAGGCGCCGTGCCCGGTCACGTCGCCGAGGACCCAGAGGTCCTCGGCCGCCCGCAGCCGCTCGTCGACCTCGACGCTCCGCGCGGACGGGTCCAGCCCGACGGTGTCGAGGCCGAGCCCGTCCAGGTTCGGCGTGCGCCCGGTGGCGACGAGCAGCCGGTCGCCCGTCACCCGCTCCTCCCCCACGACGACCGTGAAGCCGCCGTCGGCCCACTCGACCCTGGTGGGTTCCGCGCCGGTGACCACCCGCACGCCCTCCTCGACGAGCACCCGCTCGAGGGCGGCCGACGCCTCGGGCTCGTCGTGGGGCAGCAGCCGCTCGTTGTGCTGGAGCACGGTGACCCGGCTGCCGAACCGCGCGAAGACCTGCGCCAGCTCGCAGCCGATCGGCCCGCCGCCGAGCACCACCAGCGAGGCCGGCACCTCGGTCGCCTCCAGCGCCTCGCGGTTGCTCCAGAACGGCGTGCCCTCCAGGCCGGGCACCGGTGGCGCCGCGGGACGGGTGCCGGGGTTGAGGACCACGCCGCGCCGGGCCGTGTAGGTCCGGGTCGAGCCGTCGCGGAGCTCGACCGCCACGCGGCGTACCCCGTCGAGGCGGGCGGTGCCGTGGTGCACCGTCGCGCCGGCGTCCTCGAGCCGGCGGACCGCGACCGTGTCGTCCCAGTCGTCGGTGGCCTCCTCGCGGATGCGGCGCGCGACCGGCGCCCAGGACGGGGTCACATCGACGTCACCGGCCAGCGTCCCCGCGCGTCGTGCCTCGGCGAGGGTGCCGGCGGCGCGGAGCATCATCTTCGACGGGATGCACCCGTAGTAGGGGCACTCACCGCCGACGAGGCGCTTGTCGACCGCGACCACCGACAGGCCGGCCCGCGCCGCGCCGGTGGTCAGGGCCTCGCCGCCGGGCCCGAGGCCGACGACGACGAGGTCCACCTCGTGCACCTGCTGCTGCTCGTTGCTCATCGCGCCAGCATGGCGCGACGGTCAAGCCGGCCTCGGCCGGCACTGGCAACCCCTGGCGGGACCTCAGTCCAGGCTCGCCTTGTTCCGCGAGAGGTTGCCCAGCACGCCGTTGACGAACTGCGGCGACTCGTCGGTCGACAGGTCGCGCACGAGCGCCATCGCCTCGCTGATCGCGACCGAGTCCGGGACGTCCTCGGCGTAGAGCAGCTCCCACAGGCCCAGGCGCAGCACGTTGCGGTCCACCGCGGGCATCCGCTCGAGGGTCCAGCCCTCGGCGTAGTCCCGCAGCAGGCCGTCGATGCGTGCCTGCTGCTCGACCACGCCGCGCACCAGCGTGGCGGTGTAGGGGTTGGTCGGAGCCTCGCCCTCGGCGATCGCCCGGTCGAGCGCCTCGACCGGCGACTCGCCTCGCATGTCGGAGGCGTAGAGGACGTCGAGCGCGCGCTTGCGGGCCTTGGACCGCGCCGTGGAACGAGCCGACATCAGGACTTGACGCGTCCCAGGTAGGAGGAGTCGCGGGTGTCGACCTTGACCTTCTCGCCCTCGTTGATGAAGAGCGGCACCTGGATCTCGTGACCGGTCTCCAGCGTCGCCGGCTTGGTGCGGCCGGTGGCGGAGTCGCCGGCGAGGCCGGGCTCGGTGAAGGTGATGACGAGCTCGACGGAGGCGGGCATCTCGATGAAGAGCACGCGGCCCTCGTTCGTCGCGACGATGACCTCCTGGTTCTCGAGCAGGAAGTTCTGCGCGTCGCCGACGATCTCCGGTGCGACCTCGAGCTGGTCGTAGGACTGGACGTCCATGAAGACGAACGACGTGCCGTCGTTGTAGAGGTACTGCATGGTGCGACGGTCGACCGTGGCGGTCTCGACCTTGGTGCCGGCGTTGAAGGTCTTGTCGACGTTCTTGCCCGACTCGACGTTGCGGAGCTTGGTCCGCACGAAGGCGGGGCCCTTGCCCGGCTTGACGTGCTGAAACTCCACCACGGACCAGAGCTGCCCGTCGATGTTGAGGACCATGCCGTTCTTGAGGTCGTTCGTCGTTGCCATGCGCGCGTTGTCAGCCTTCGTCGTCGTCCGGTGGGCGGAGGTGCTCGTGGCCGCCTCACCGGCGCCTCCGGGCACGGCGCACGAGTCTACCGGCGCGGCGCTCCTTCCCCCGAATACGGGCCTCGTGCTGCCCAACGAGCGCCAGGACGCACGGTGGGCAGCACGAGACCGCAGGGGGTCAGCCGCGCGCGAGCACCTCGAGGGCCATCCGGTAGCCGCCGACCCCGTGGCCCGCGACGACCTCGACGGCGTACGCCGTGACGACCGAGTGGTGCCGGAACTCCTCGGGCCGCTTGCTCGGGTCGGAGAGGTGCACCTCGACCAGGGGCGCCTCGAGCTGCGCGCACGCGTCGAGCACGGCGTAGGAGTAGTGCGTCCACGCGGCGGCGTTGAGCACCACCGGCGTCCGGTCGTCCGCGGCCTGGTTGAGCCAGTCGACCATCACGCCCTCGTGGTTGGTCTGGCGCACCTCGACCGCGAGCCCGAGCTCCGCGCCCCACGCGACGCAGAGGTCGGCGAGCTCGGCGTGGGTCGTGGTGCCGTAGATCTCCGGCTGGCGCCGACCGAGCCGGCCGAGGTTCGGCCCGTTGAGGACGAGGACCCTCACGGCTGCTCCGGCGCCTCTTCCCCGAGCTCGAGGGCGTCGTACGCCGCGCGCAGGTTCGCCTCGGACGGCCCGGCCAGCACCGCCGGCCGCGCGACGTCGTCCAGCACCACGAACCGCAGCTGCGAGCCGCGCGCCTTCTTGTCCACGCGCATCAGCTCGAGCACGTCGTCGAACGACGGGCCCGACATCCCGGTCGGCAGGCCGAAGCGGCCGAACAGCTCGCGGTGCCGCTGCACCAGGTCGGGGCCGATCCGGCCCTCGAGCCGCGCCAGCTCGGCGACGTACACGCAGCCGAGCGAGACGGCCTCGCCGTGACGGATGGTGTAGCCGCTGATCGCCTCGATCGCGTGCCCGAGGGTGTGGCCGTAGTTGAGTACCTCGCGACCGGGGTGGCCGTCGCGGCCGCCGGTCTCGCGCAGGTCGGCGACGACGACGTCGATCTTCACGCGGATCGCGCGCTCGACGAGCTCGCGGAGCACCGGGTCGTCGACCCCGAGCGCGCCGGGCTCGAGGGACTCGGCGAGCCGGAGGATCTCCGGGTCGGCGACGAAGCCGCACTTGATGACCTCGGCCAGGCCGGAGACGAGCTCCTCGCCGGCGAGGGTGCGCAGGTAGGACAGGTCGCACAGCACGCCGGCCGGCTCGTGGAAGGCGCCGACGAGGTTCTTGCCGGCCTCGGTGTTGACCGCGGTCTTGCCGCCGACGGCGGCGTCGACCATGGCGAGCAGCGTGGTCGGCACGTGCACGACGCGGACGCCGCGCAGCCAAGTGGCGGCGATGAACCCGCCGAGGTCGGTGGTCGCGCCACCGCCGAGGGTGACGACCACGTCGGACCGGGTGAAGCCCTCCTGGCCCAGCGCGTTCCAGATCTCGGCCGCGACCTCGACCGACTTCGCCTCCTCGCCCTCCGGCACTGCGAAGACCAGGACCTCGCGCTCGCCGAGGATGTCGACCAGGTCGTCGGCGTAGGGCTGCAGCCGCGTGTCCACGACCATCGCGACCCGCTCCGCGGCGTCGCCGACCATGGCCGGCAGGTGGCGGGCCAGGTCGGTGCCGACCACGACGTCGTACGGCGAGGCGCCGCCGACGTGCAGCGTGGTCTCGGCGGTGCCCGCGGTGGGGGTGGGGTCAGTCATCGGGGAAGGGCCTCCAGGATCTCGTCGGCGACCTGCTGCGGGGTGCGCCCGTCGGTGTCGACGACCAGGGTGGCCACCGACTCGTACACCGGCGCACGCTCGTCGAGCAGCGCCTTGACCCGCGACCGTACGCCACCGACCAGCAGCGGCCGCGACGTGCCGAGGCCGACCCGCTTGACCGCGTCGGCCAGGCCCACGCGCAGGAACACCACGGTGTGGCCGACGAGCCGCTCGCGGGTCGCCGGGTCCAGGACCGCTCCCCCACCGAGCGCGAGGACGCCGTCGTGCTCGGCCAGCGCCGTCGCGACGGCGGCCGCCTCGAGCCGGCGGAAGTGCGCCTCGCCGGAGTCGACGAAGATGTCGGAGACCGAGCGGCCCTCGGCCGCCTCGACGTCCTGGTCGGTGTCGCGGGCGGCCACGCCCCAGGCCTCGGCGAGCAGCGCGGCCACGGTCGTCTTGCCGGCACCCATCGGGCCGACGAGCACCGCGCGCGGCCCGGTCGTGGGGGTCACGGACGAGCTCACCGGTGGCCCCGTCACCGGTAGCGCAGGGCGGCGAGGTATGACTCGGCGTTGCGCCGGGTCTCCGCCACCGAGTCGCCGCCGAACTTCTCCGTCACCGCGTCCGCGAGCACCAGCGCCACCATCGCCTCGGCCACGATGCCGGCGGCCGGGACCGCGCAGACGTCGGAGCGCTGGTGGTGCGCGACCGACTCCTCGCCGGTCGCGACGTCGACGGTGCGCAGGGCGCGCGGGACGGTCGCGATCGGCTTCATCGCGGCGCGCACGCGCAGCACCTCGCCCGTGGTCATGCCGCCCTCCGTGCCGCCCGAGCGGCCCGAGACGCGGCGGATGCCCTCGTCGGTCGGGACGATCTCGTCGTGGGCGAGCGACCCCGGCGTGGCGGCCAGCTCGAAGCCGTCGCCGACCTCGACGCCCTTGATCGCCTGGATGCCCATGAGCGCGCCGGCCAGGCGCGAGTCGAGGCGGCGGTCCCAGTGCACGTGGGAGCCGAGGCCCGGCGGGAGGCCGTGGACGACGACCTCGACCACGCCGCCGAGGGTGTCGCCGTCCTTGTGCGCGTCGTCGATCCGCTCGACCATCCGCTGCGAGGTGTCGGCGTCGAGGCAGCGCACCGGGTCCTCGTCGAGCCGGGCGACGTCGTCGGCCTGCGGCCAGAGCCCGTCGGGCGCGCGGACCCCGCCGAGCTCGATGACGTGGGAGACGATGCGGGCGCCGACGGCCTGCTCGAGGAAGTTGCTGGCCACGCGACCGAGGGCGACGCGGGCCGCGGTCTCGCGGGCCGAGGCGCGTTCGAGGATCGGTCGGGCGTCCTCGAAGTCGTACTTCTGCATCCCGGCGAGGTCGGCGTGGCCGGGGCGGGGGCGGGTCAGCGGCGCGTTGCGGGCCATCGACGCGAGCTCGGCGGGGTCGACCGGGTCGGCCGCCATGACCTTCTCCCACTTCGGCCACTCGGTGTTGCCGACCTGGATCGCGACCGGTCCACCCTGGGACTCGCCGTGGCGCACGCCGCCGACGAGCGTGACCTCGTCCTGCTCGAACTTCATCCGGGCGCCGCGGCCGTAGCCGAGCCGGCGACGGGCCAGGGAGTCCTGGATGTCGGCCGAGGTCACCCGCACGTGCGCGGGCAGTCCCTCGAGGATCGCGACCAGGGAGGGGCCGTGGGACTCGCCCGCGGTGAGCCAACGAAGCATGGGCGTCAGTCTCCCACGAGCCTCCGCCGCGACCGGACGCTCACCCGGTGACGAGACCGTCGAGCACCGGCTCGCCGACCCACACGCCCACCAGCGCCGCCACCAGCATGAACGGCCCGAACGGGAAGGCCCTGCGCTCCACCACCCGCAGCAGCGACAGCAGGCCGCCGCCGACGCCGCCGAGCAGGAACCCGCCGTAGACGCCGACGAGCAGCTCGCCCCAGCCCAGGTGCCCGAGCGCGATGCCGAGCACGCCGGCGAGCCGCACGTCGCCGTAGCCGAGGCCGCGCGGGTGCACGAACCACAGGACGAAGAAGATGCCGCCCGCGAGCAGCCAGCCCCAGAACGCGCGGACCAGGTCGTCGGTCTCCCGCGTGACCACCCAGGTGACCAGCGTCAGGGCGATCGTGACGAGGTACGTCGGCGCGATCACCTTCGTCGGGAGGAGCCGGGTGCGCCAGTCGACCACCGCGAGGGCGACCGAGACCGGCACCACGGGCGCCAGCGGCAGCAGGTCCCAGTCGGCGCCGACCGACCAGCCGACCAGCGCTCCGGCCGCGGCGGAGGCGAGCGTCGCCTTCCAGACCAGTCCCGGCAGGCGGGCGATGTCGGCGTAGGGCTCCTTGGGCTCCTCCGCCTCGCCTGCAACGTCCACGCCGCCGGCGACCGGGGCGTCCTGCTCGGCGACCGTGTCGTCGGTGGTGGTCGGCTCCGGCTCGGGGATCCACGCGACCAGCGCCGGCACCAGCAGGCCCAGCCCCCCACAGATCAGCGCGAGCGCCACGGCGGCGGCGACCTGGTCGCTCACCGCGGCGCTCCCCCGCCCCCGTGCGTCCCGTGCAGCGCCGCCTCGCCGGCGGCCCGCATGGCGGCGACCGACGGCAGCCGGCCGGTGAACAGCTCGACCTGGAGCGCCGCCTGGTGGACGAGCAGGTCGAGCCCGCTCACGAGCACCCGCCCGGTGTCCGCCTGCCCGGTGTCCGCCTGCTCGATCACGGACGCGGCCAGCGGCGTCGGCCACGGGTCGTAGACGACCTCGAAGACCACCGGCACGTCGCGGCAGCCGGCCACCAGCGCGTCCGTCTGGGCCGCGGCCGGGATCGTCGAGACGACGACGTCGGCCCGCGGCGGGTCCGCCAGGGACGCGAGCACGACCTCGGGCGCGGCGGGGTGGCGGCGTACGGCCTCGGCGGCCTCCTCGCCGCGCGCCTCCGAGCGCACGTGCAGGGTCACCCGCTCCGCGCCGAGCTCGCACAGCGCCAGCCCGGTCGACGCCGCGGTCGCGCCCCCGCCCAGCACCGCGCCGGCACGGACCGGCCCGTCGTGGCGCTCCCGGACCGCCGCGACGGCGCCCGGCAGGTCCGTGTTGTCGGCGTGCCGCGCTCCCCCGTCCAGCACCAGCGTGTTGGCGGCGCCGACGAGCGCCGCGCGGTCGGAGACGTCGTCGACCAGGGCCATCAGCTCGCGCTTGAGCGGCATCGTCAGCGACAGGCCGCGCCACGACTCGTCCAGACCGGCGAGGAAGTCGGGCAGTCCGCCGGCCGGCACGCGGACGGCGTCGTAGGTCCAGTCCAGGCCGAGCTCGGCGTACGCCGCCCGGTGCAGCACCGGTGACAGCGAGTGGGCGATCGGGTCGCCGAGGACGGCGCAGCGCATCAGCAGCGGTCGGACTCGTTGGCGCAGTAGGCCTGCAGCTCGCTCTTGAACGACAGGAACTCGTCGTAGCTGTCGGTGAACTTGGTCTCGCCCGTCGAGAGGTCGACCGTCACGTAGTAGAGCCACGAGCCCTCGGCGGGGTTCGCCGCCGCCTGGATCGCCGCGTCGCCCGGTGCCTCGATCGGGCCGGGCGGGAGCCCCGGCTGGGTGTAGGTGTTGTACGGCGAGTCCGCCACCGAGTCGATCTGGTCCTGGCTGAGCACCGCGATCGGCTCCTTGCCGAGCGCGTAGTTGACCGCGGCGTCGATCTGCAGCAGGCCGTTGGTCTGGCCGTTGTCGGGGTTCTCGACGCGGTTGTAGATCACCCGCGCGACCTTCGGCATGTCGTCGCCGCGCCCCTCGGCCTCGACCAGGCTGGCCACGGTCATCAGCTCGTGCGGGGTGTAGCCGAGCTCGGCAGCGGCGTCCTCGAGACCGGCCTCGTCGGCCGCCTGGCGCCACCGGGTCACCATCGCCTGCACCATGTCGAGCGGCTTGGCGTTCGGCCCGAAGGAGTACGTCGAGGGGAACAGGTAGCCCTCGGGGTTGCCGCCGGCGTACTCCGGCAGGCCGATCCTGTCGGGCTGGTCGAGCACCCTCTCGAAGGCGCCGGCGCGGAAGTCGGTGCTCTCGGCGAGGATCTCGACGACCTGGTCGGTGTTGAGGCCCTCGGGGATCGTCACGGCGTTGGTGATGATGTTGGCGGGGTCGACGAGCACGTCGATGGCGTCCTCGGAGGCCATCTCCTTCTTGAGCGGGTAGAAGCCGACCTGGATGCCCGGGGAGTCCGGGTTCGCGGCGGCGGCGTCGATGCAGGCCTGCACCGAGGCGACGACGCCGTCGGCCTTGAGCCCACGGCAGATCGCGGCGCTCGAGTCGCCCTCGACCACCTCGAAGGCGACCTCACCCCTGCCCGGACCGGCGAAGTCGTCGGGCTCGGCGAACTGGTCCTCGACCCACGCGACCCCCCGCGTCACCGCGAAGTAGAGGCCGCCGGCCACGATCGCCAGGGCGACGAGGACGGCGAGGCAGCCGGGCAGGCCGCGGCGCTTGCGGCGCCGGCGACCGCTGGCGGGCACGGTGCCGTCCCCCGGCAGGAGCGGGTCGCTGGGGTGGCTCGGGTCGCTCACTGGGTCTCCTCGGGCTCCTCGGGCGCTGCCCGGACGATCTCGCCGGGGGCGGTCCCCGTCGTGCGCTCCGTGTCGAGCGCGTGCTGCAGGATCAGGACCGCAGCGGCCTGGTCGACGACCGCCCGGCGCTTGCTGCCGGACCGGCCCCGGTCGCGGAGCATAGCCTCCGCCGAGACCGTGGTCAGCCGCTCGTCGACCAGCCGGACCGGTGTCGGCGCGACCCGCTCGGCCAGGCGGGCGGCGAACTCGCGGGTCTTGACCGCCGCCGGCCCCTCGCCGCCGGACAGGCTGCGGGGCAGCCCGACGACGACCTCGGCGACCTCGGACTCGTCGCGGATCTCGCGCAGGATCCGCGCGATCCGGGCGAGGTCGCCCTTGCCGCGGCGCACGGTCTCGACGGGCGTGGCGAGGAACCCGGTCGGGTCGCTGCGCGCCACGCCGATCCGGGCATCCCCCGGGTCGATGCCGAGCCGTACGCCGTGCCTCAAACGCCCGCCGTCCGTGCGACCTCGGCGGTCACCAGGGCGAGCGCCTCGTCGACCCGGGTCGCGTCGGTGCCGCCGCCCTGGGCCACGTCGTCCTTGCCGCCGCCCTTGCCGCCGACCAGCGGCCCGACCGCGCGGACCAGCGCGTTGGCCGACAGCCCACGCTCGCGCGCCGCGTCGGTGACGGCCGCGACGACCGCGACCTTGCCGTCGGCGACGCCGATGACGACGACCACGCCGGGCTCGCCCTGCGGCAGCCGGCTGCGGACGTCCATCGCCAGCGTGCGCACGTCGCCGCCGCCCGCTCCGTCGGCGCGGTGGGCCACGACGTGCACGCCGGCCACGACCTCGGCGCCGGCCGCCAGCTGGCCACCGGCGGCGAGGAGCTGGGCGACGCGCGCCTTCTCGGCCTCCTTCTCGACCGCGCGGAGGCGCTCGACGAGCTCGGAGACGCGGCCGACGAGGTCGTCGGGCTGGGTCTTGAGCAGCCCGGTGAGCTGGCTGACGACGTCGCGCTCGCGGGCGAGGTAGGCGAAGCCCTCGACGCCGGTGAACGCCTCGATCCGGCGGTTGCCGGACCCGACCGACGACTCGCCGGTGACCACGATCGTGCCGATCTGGGAGGAGTGGTCCACGTGCGTGCCGCCGCAGAGCTCGCGCGACCACGGGCCGCCGATCTCGACCACGCGCACCTTGGAGTCGTCGTACGTCTCGCCGAACAGCGCGATCGCGCCCCAGTCCTTGGCCTCGGGGAGCGTCATGTACTGCCAGGAGACCGGCAGGTCGGCGCGCAGTGCGTGGTTGGAGACCTGCTCGATGTCACGGACCTGCTGCGGGCTCAGGCCGGTGGTCCAGCCGAAGTCGAGCCGGAGGTAGCCCGGCCGGTTGTAGGAGCCGGACTGCAGCGCGGTGGGGCCGAGCACCTCGCGCAGCGCCGCGTGCACGACGTGGGTGCCCGAGTGCGCCTGCCGTGCGCCGGTGCGCCACTCGGGGTCGACGCGGGCGTGCAGCTGTGCCGTCGAGGAGGCTTCGAGCTCACCGTCGACCACCCGCACCTGGTGCACGACCAGCCCGCGGACCGGCCGCTGCACGTCGAGCACCTCGAGCCGGCCGCCGTCGAACTCGATGAGGCCGGCGTCGGCCGCCTGGCCTCCGGACTCCGCGTAGAACGGCGTGCGGTCGAGCACGAGCTCGCCGACCTCGCCGGCCGCCAGCGACCGGGCCGGCGCGCCGCCGGAGAGCAGCGCCAGCGGGCGGGACTCGGTCTCGAGGGTCTCGTAGGCGAGCCACTCGGTCGGGCCGTGGGCGTCGAGGATGCCGCGGTAGACACCGGTGTCGGCGTGCTGGCCCTTCTTCGCGCGCGCGTCGGCCTTCGCCCGCTCGCGCTGCTCGGTCATGAGCGCGCGGAAGCCCTCCTCGTCCACGCTCAGCCCGGCCTCGGAGGCCATCTCGAGCGTGAGGTCGATCGGGAAGCCGTAGGTGTCGTGCAGCGCGAACGCCTGGTCGCCCGCCAGCCGGGTCGACCCGGACGCCTTCACCTGATGGGCGGCCTGGTCGAAGATCTGGGTGCCGGCCTGGAGCGTCTTGCGGAAGGCGTCCTCCTCGGCGTACGCCACCCGGCTGATCCGCTCGAAGTCCGCCTCGAGCTCGGGGTAGGACGCCTTCATCCGGCTCATGCTCACCGGCAGCAGCTCGGGCAGCGCGCGGTCCTCGTAGCCGAGCAGCCGCATCGACCGGACCGCGCGGCGCAGCAGCCGGCGCAGGACGTAGCCACGGGCCTCGTTGCCCGGCGTGACGCCGTCGCCGATCAGCATGAGCGCGCTGCGGACGTGGTCGGCCACGACGCGGAAGCGGACGTCGTCCTCCGGGTCCGCGCCGTAGGCCCGCCCGGTCAGCTCGCTGGCGCGCTCGATGACGGGGAAGACCTCGTCGATCTCGTACATGTTCTGCTTGCCCTGGAGCAGGTACGCGACCCGCTCGAGGCCCATGCCGGTGTCGATGTTCTTCGCCGGAAGCGGCCCCTCGACGTCGAAGTCGTCCTTGGCGCGCACGGCGCTGAGCGACTCCTGCATGAAGACGAGGTTCCAGATCTCCAGGAACCGGTCCTCGTCGGCGTTCGGGCCGCCGTCGGGGCCGAACTCCGGCCCGCGGTCGACGTAGATCTCCGAGCACGGACCACCCGGCCCGGGCACGCCCATCGACCAGTAGTTGTCCTTGAGCCCGCGCTCCTGGATCCGCTCGTCGGGCAGGCCGGCGATCGACCGCCACAGGTCGCGCGCCTCGTCGTCCGAGGGCAGCACCGTCACCCAGATCTTCTCCGGGTCGAAGCCGAAGCCACCCTCCTCGACGGAGCCGGTGATCAGGCTCCAGGCGAAGCGGATCGCCCCCTCCTTGAAGTAGTCGCCGAAGGAGAAGTTGCCACACATCTGGAAGAACGTGCCGTGCCGCGTGGTCTTGCCGACCTCCTCGATGTCGAGGGTGCGCACGCACTTCTGCACGCTGACCGCGCGGTCGTACGGCGCGGACTCCTGCCCGAGGAAGTACGGCTTGAAGGGCACCATGCCGGCGTTGACGAACAGCAGGTTCGGGTCGTCCAGCAGCAGCGACGCCGACGGCACCACCGTGTGCGCGTTGGCCTCGAAGTGGGCCACGAACCGCCGTCGGATCTCCGCGGTCTCCATCAGGTGGTGCCTTCCTCGTTCGGTGCTTCGGTATCGGTGTGATCGGTCGGTGGGGCGGTCGGACCCGCCGGCGCGGCCAGCTCGGGCGTCCCGGCCGGCGTCAGGCCCAGCCGGGCCCGGAGGTCGACCTCGGCGTCGGCCCTGCCCTGCGCCACCTCGTCGCGGAGCAGCCGGGCGCCGTGCGCCAGGCCGTTCCACCGGTCGCGGAGCCCGTCGGCGGTGAGCGCCTCGGCGGCGCGGCGGCCCCGCACCATGGCGTAGACCCCCGCTCCGGCCCCGGCGACGAACCAGAGGCCGCGACTCATTTCGGGGTCCCTGCGGATCCGGGAGCGCAGCGAGCGGATTCGTGGGGTGATCTCATGCCGGGCTGCCGGGTACGTGGCGGCGGGCGGCCCGCAGGTCGGCACGGCGCTGCTTGCGCGAGCGGCGGACCTCCCGCTTGACCTCGAACCGGATCCGGTTGCGGGTCTCGGGCGCCAGCGCCCGCCGGACCCCGGCCGCGAGCGACGCGACCTGCACGACCGACTCCCGCAGGACCAGGTCGGCGAAGAGCGGAGCGGGTACGGCGGGTGCCCGCACGCCGCCGTCGGCCGACGGGTCGGCGTCCAGGTCGCCGACGCGGGTGATGACGTACTCCTCCGCGGCGGCGTTGGGGGCCGCTCGGTCCGCAGCGAGCAGCCGCTGCTCGACCGCCTCGACGCGGGTGCGGAGCTCCTCGGCCTCGGCGCGGGCGGCCGCGAGGTCCCGCTCCGCACGACGCCGGCCGCGTGCGCCGGCGACGCCCAGCGCGACCGCGAGCGCGAGCAGGACGAGCACCGCCACGGCTGCCGCGACCACCGCCCAGCCCGGCAGGCTCCACTCCTCGACCATGGTGCCCGACCCTACCGTCCGGACCGGGTGCCCTTCGCCTCCGGACCACCCGCTCCGCGCACCAGGCGGCGTACCCGCTGCCAGCGCTCCTTGACCGCCGCCTCGGCGCCGAGCGAGGTCGGTCGGTAGTACTCCCGGTCGAGCACGACGTCGGGTGCGTACTGCTGCTCGGCGATGCCGAAGGGCTGGTCGTGGCTGTACTGGTAGGTCGACCCGTGCCCCAGCTTCTTGGCGCCGGAGTAGTGGGCGTCGCGCAGGTGCGCCGGCACCGGCCCGATCTTGCCCGCGCGGACGTCGGCCACGGCCGCACCGATGGCGGTCGTGACCGCGTTGGACTTGGGGGCGACCGCGAGCGCGATCGTCGCGTGCGCCAACGTCAGCTGGGCCTCCGGCATGCCGATCAGCTGCACCGTCTGGGCCGCCGCGACCGCGGTCGGCAGTGCCGTCGGGTCGGCGAGGCCGATGTCCTCGCTGGCGAGGATCATCAGCCGGCGCGCGATGAAGCGTGGGTCCTCACCCGCCTCCATCATCCGCGCGAGGTAGTGCAGCGCGGCGTCCGCGTCGGACCCGCGCACGCTCTTGATGAAGGCGCTGGTGACGTCGTAGTGCTGGTCGCCCTGCCGGTCGTAGCGGACCGCGGCCTGGTCGACGGCCGTCTCGGCCATCTCCAGCGTCACGACCTCGGAGCCGCGGGCCGCGGCCGCGCCGGTGGCGGCCTCGAGGTACGTCAGCGAGCGGCGCGCGTCCCCGCCGGCCAGCCGGACGAGGTGCTCGAGCGCCTCTTCCTCCACCGTGAACCGGCCGGCGAGCCCGCGCTCGTCGACCAGCGCCTGGTCGAGCACGCCGCGGACGTGCTCGTCGGTGAGCGACTCCAACCGCAGCAGCAGGCTGCGGGACAGCAGCGGCGAGATCACGCTGAAGAACGGGTTCTCGGTGGTGGCCGCGACGAGTGTCACCCAGCGGTTCTCGACCCCCGGCAGGAGCGCGTCCTGCTGGGCCTTGCTGAACCGGTGGACCTCGTCGACGAACAGCACCGTCTCGCGGCCGGTCGCCACGAGCTCGGAGCGCGCGGCGTCGATGGCCGCGCGCACCTCCTTGACCCCGGCGGAGACGGCTGAGACCTCGACGAACCGGCGGTCGGTCTGCTGGCTGACGATCGAGGCGATCGTGGTCTTGCCGGTGCCGGGCGGTCCCCACAGCAGCAGCGACATCGACTGCTCGTTCTCGATCAGCTGCCGCAGCGGCGCGCCGGGCGCGCGCAGCTGCTCCTGGCCGACCAGCTCGTCCAGGGTCCGCGGTCGCATCCGCACCGCGAGCGGGCTGGACGCATGGGCCGCCGACGACAGGGAGCCGCGGCCGGACACCGGCCGCGGCTCCTCCGCGTCGAACAGCCCTTCCACGAGGTCGGGCTCAGGCGCTCTCGTCCCGGACGATCCGGCGGCCCGGGAAGTCGTACCAGGTGTCGCTGTAGCCCGAGTCGGTGCCGATGTCGGTGTTCCGGTCGGCCCCGGGGACGGGGTCGCCGTGCCGGTCGACGCCGAGCAGCGGCGCGGTCACCGGCTCGGCCGGGTGGTGGCCGATCTCGCCGGCGAAGTGGCAGGCGACCTTGTGCCGGCGACCGATCTGCATCAGCGGCGGCTCCACCGCGGCGCAGATGTCCTGCGCGAAGGGGCAGCGGGTCCGGAACCGGCAGCCCGACGGCGGGTTGATCGGGCTCGGCACGTCCCCCTGCAGCTGGATCCGCTCGCGCCGGCCGCCGATCGCGGCCTGCTTCACGTCCGGCGCCGCGGAGAGCAGCGCCTGCGTGTAGGGGTGGTTGGCGTGCTGGTAGATCGCGTCCCGCTCGCCGATCTCGACGATCTTGCCGAGGTACATGACCGCGATCTCCGGGCAGAAGTGCCGGACCACCGCGAGGTCGTGGGCGACGAACAGGAAGCCGATGTTGAACTCGCGCTGGATGTCCTGGAGCAGGTTGATGACCTGCGCCTGGATGGAGACGTCCAGTGCGGAGACCGGCTCGTCGGCGACGAGCAGCTTCGGCTGGAGCGTCAGCGCGCGGGCGATGCCGATGCGCTGGCGCTGGCCGCCGGAGAACTCGTGCGGGTAGCGGTTGTAGTGCTCGGGGTTGAGGCCGACGATCTCCAGCAGCTCCTGGACCCGGCTCAGCACCTGCTTCTTGGGCACCACGTCGTGGATCTCCAGCGGCGCGCCGACGATGCTGCCGACGGTGTGCCGCGGGTTCAGCGAGCCGTAGGGGTCCTGGAAGATCATCTGGATCTCCCGGCGCAGCGGCTTGAGCTGGCGGGCACCGAGGTTCGCGATGTCGCGACCCTCGAAGTGGATGCTGCCGTCGGTCGGCTTGTAGAGCCGCGTCACCAGGCGGCCGGTCGTGGACTTGCCACAGCCGGACTCCCCCACGAGGCCGAGCGAGCCGCCGGACTCGATCTGGAAGCTGATGCCGTCGACCGCCTGGACGTGCCCGACGGTACGTCGGATCAGCCCGGACGACTTCACGGGGAAGTACATCTTCAGGTCACGGACGTCGAGCAGGGGTGCGCTCCCGTCCGTGGCGGTCGAAGGGCCTGTGGGGGCCGCATCGGTCACGGTCATGACTGGGCCACCTCCTCCTCGTTCGGGACGGTCGGGTCGGTCAGGTGGCACCGCTTGAGGTGCCCCGGGCCGCGCGAACCGGGGGTGAGATCCGGCTGCTGCGTGACGCACAGGTCGCCGGCGACCTGGTCCTTGTAGCGGCAGCGGGGGTGGAAGGCACAGCCGCTGGGCGGGCTGAGCAGGCTCGGCGGGGTGCCCGGGATCGGGACGAGCTTCTCCTCGACGTCCGCGGTCAGGTCCGGGACGCTCGAGAGCAGGCCCCAGGTGTAGGGCATCTCCGGGTGGGTGAGCAGCTCCTTGGTCGGGCCGTACTCGACGGCCTTGCCGGCGTACATCACCAGGACGTCGTCGGCCATCTCCGCGACGACCCCGAGGTCGTGGGTGATGATGATGATCCCGGTGTTGAACTCCTTCTGCAGCTGCTGCAGGAGGTCGAGGATCTGCGCCTGGACCGTCACGTCGAGCGCGGTCGTCGGCTCGTCGGCGATGACCAGCCCCGGGTCGTTGATGAGCGCCATCGCGATCATCGCGCGCTGGCGCATGCCGCCGGAGAACTGGTGCGGGTAGTCGTCGACCCGCCGGTCCGGCTGCGGGATCCCCACGAGCTCGAGCATCTCGATCACCCGGGTGCGGGCGGCCTTCTTGCTCACGTCGTGGTGGACCCGGTAGGCCTCGCCGATCTGGTTGCCGACCGTGTAGTAGGGGTGCATGGCCGACAGCGGGTCCTGGAAGATCATCGCGACCTCCTTGCCCCGCCGCAGCCGCATCTCCTCGTCGGTGATCGTGAGCAGGTCCGTGCCCTCGAGCAGGATCTGCCCGCTGACCTGGGCGCTGGTCCCGCGGTGCAGGCCGAGGATGGCCGAGCTGGAGACCGACTTGCCCGAGCCGGACTCGCCCACGATGCCGAGGGTCTTGCCCTTGGCCAGGTCGTACGACAGACCGTCGGTCGCCTTGACGACGCCGTCCGGCGTCGGGAAGTGCACGCGGAGGTCTCGCACGCTGAGGAAGTTGTCCACCGTATGAGTCTCTTCCTACCCGAGCCGGACTCGGGGATCGATGAAGGCGTAGGAGATGTCCACGATGATGTTCATGAGGATGACGAACGCCCCGGCCAGCACCACCACGCCGATGACGGTCGGGAGGTCCCAGGCGTCGCTGGCCTGCACGGTCAGCAGACCGAGACCCGGGTAGGCGAAGACCGACTCGGTGATGATCGCCCCGCCGAGCAGCGTCGCGAAGTCGAGACCGGTCATCGTCACCAGCGGGGTCAGCGCCGCGCGCAGGCCGTGCTTGAACAGCACGCTCCGCTGCTTGAGGCCCTTGGACTTCGCCGTGCGGATGTAGTCCTCGGTCATCGACTCCAGCATGAAGGCGCGGGTCATCCGCACGTAGCCGGCCATGAAGACGAGTGCGAGGGTGAACGCCGGGATGAGGAGGTTGCCCAGCCAGGAGGCCACGCCGCCGTCCTCGAGCGAGATGTACGTCGGGTACGGCCACAGCTCCCACTTCACCGACAAGTACTTCAGGAAGAAGACCGCGATGAAGAAGGTGGGGAAGGCATAAGCCACCAGGGTGAGGCCGACGATGCCGCGGTCGATGAAGGAGCCCTTGAAGACCGCCGCCAGGATGCCGAACAGCACGCCGCCGACCAGCCACATCACCAGCGCCACGAGCGCCAGCGAGATCGAGACCGGGGCCGCGTCCACGACCAGGTCGTTGACCGTCGCGGAGTTCAGGTGGGAGTAGCCCAGGCACGGCGCGGCGCAGTGCGTGACCACCTCGGGTGCCGCTGCGCGCAGCTCCTCGTCGGCGGGGAAGTCACGGCCGGCGACGACGCCCTTCATGAACAGCCCCCACTGCTCGTAGACCGGCTTGTCGTAGCCGAGCGCCGCACGCGCCTGGTCGCGCTGCTCCTCGCTGCAGTTCTTGCCGCAGGCGTAGCGCGCCGGGTCGACAGGGGCGGCGAAGAAGAGGACGAAGGTCACCAGGGTGAGCGCTAGGAGCAGCGCGACACCGATGAACAACCGGCGGACGATGTATGCCCACATCGGTCGGGTCTCACCTCAATCGAGGTCGTCGGGGAGCACCCCGGTGGGGGTGCATGTCTACGTGGCTCGACGCAGGGTGTGTCGAGCCGTGGTCCTGGGCCCAGGACCGGGTGAGGTGCCGGGTGTGCGGTCCTCGCACACCCGGCACCTCAGGTGTTCAGCCGTGCTGGGTCAGGCAGTGGTCACTGCTGGACCCCGATGAGGCCGATCTCCGGGTAGGACGACGAAGCGGCGGTCGTCGTGAAGCCGGTGACCTCCGAGCCGTACAGCCAGTTGAACTTGCTGACGTCCAGCGGGATGTAGGCGACGTCCTCGCCCAGCTTCGCGTCCGCCTCGACCAGGCTCTCGACCTGGGCGTCGACGTCGGAGGCGTTCGCGGCCTCGTCGACCAGCGCCTCGAACTCGTCGCTCTGGTAGCAGCCGTAGTTCTGGCCACACGTGGTGGGCGAGAAGTTCGGGCGGCTGTCGAACAGCGGCGGGATCACGGTCATCGCGGAGGGCCAGTCGGCACCCCAACCACCCCAGGTGATGTCGAACTCGTCGTCGGGACGCGAGATGACGTCGTAGTAGGTGTCACCCTGCGGCTCGAGCGTGACGTCGAAGCCGGCAGCCTTCCAGCCCTCCTGCACGACCGCCATCGCCTTGTCGGCGGTCGGCGACGTCGGGTAGGCGAGGCTGATCTCGACCGGCATGTCGACGCCGGACTCCTCCAGCAGCGCGCGGGCGGCGTCGGGGTCGCCGTCGTTGTTGTTGTCCTCGGCGAACGCCGGGTTCTCGGTCGAGCCGGAGACGCCCGGGTTGACGATCGTCTCGGCCGGAGCGGCGGCGACCTCGCCACCGAGAGCCTTGACGTAGCCGTTGAGGTTCAGCGACATCGCCAGCGCACGACGGACGTTGACGTCCTGCATGACCTCGTTGTTGAAGTTCGGCGACAGGTACTGGTTGTACGGCGAGAGGACGTTGACGTAGCGGTCCTCGACCGGGCCGGTGATCTGCGGGAACTGGGTCGGCGCGACGCGGGCGGTCGTGATGGCGTTCTTCACGTCCGCGGCGTCCTGGATGAGCCGGTCGTTGAAGAGCTCACCGGCGGTGTCGGACGGGTCGATCTGGTAGTCGATCTGCTCCGGCAGCGCGAGGCGCAGGGCCTCCGGGTCGTCGGTGGCCGGGTCGTAGTTCTCGTTGCGGACCAGCGTGGCGCCCTGGTTCTTGCTCCACTCGCCGCCCTCGACCTTGTAGGGACCGTTGGAGAGGACCTTCCACTGGCTCTTGGCGCCCTCGTCGAACTCCTCCTTGTACGGGTCGGTCATCATCATGCCCGCAACAGCCTGGGGGAAGTCCGCCCACGGCTTGTTGAAGCGGAAGGTGATGGTCTTCCCGTCGCAGCTCACGGCCTCCTCGTAGGCGGCCTGCTGCTCCGGGGTCGCCTTGTACGGACCCGGGTAGTCCTCGACGTCGATGTAGCTCAGCGTGTAGTTCGGGCCACCGGTGATGAGGTCGTTGGCGAACACGCGCGAGGTGCCGTACTGCACGTCCTCGCAGGTGATGTCGCTGCCGTCCTCCCACTTGACGCCGTCCTTGAGGGTGAACGACCAGACCTTGCCGCCCTCGGAGGAGGTGCCGGTGTCGGTCGCCAGGTCGGGCACGGGGGTCGTCGCGACCTCGCCATCCTCCGACATGGGGAACGCGAGCAGGCCGCGGTAGATCAGGCGGCGGTACCAGGCGAGCTGGACGCCGTAGTAGATGCGCTGCGGGTCAGCGGCCTCGTACGGGAAGTGCTGCAGCACCTTGAGGGTGCCGCCCTTCTCCCCGGCGACGGCGGCGTTGCCCGAGCCGTTGTTCCCGGACTCGTCGTCGCTGCCACCCCCGCAGGCGGCCAGGAGCGTCAGCCCCAGGACCGAGGCGGCGGTCGATGCCACCGTCCTCCTCAGCTTCATTCCCATTCACTTCCTCCTTTAGTGCGCCGCGCAGGAGCGGCGGGAGCTTCGACGACGACGTGCCGCCGAAAACCTCGGAAACTTCGGTGTGGTGCCCCGGGACGGGTCACCGGTGGCCCTTCGGGTCGAGCGCGTCGCGCAGGCCATCGCCGAGCAGATTGAAGCTCACGACGATCGCGGCGATGAGGATCGCCGGTACGAAGAAGTAGACCGGGTCGTTCTCGGCGAACTTCAGCGAGTCGGACAGCACGTTGCCGAGGGTGGGGGTGGGCGGCCGGATGCTCACGTTGAGGAACGCGAGCGCCGCCTCGGCGGAGACGAAGGCCGGCATGATCAGCGTGAACGTGACCAGGATCGGGGCCCACAGGTTCGGCAGGATCTCGCGGAAGTACAGCCGGAACTTCGAGGCACCCATCATCTGCGAGGCGGCGACGAACTCGCGCTCACGCAGGGAGAGGACCTGTCCCCGCACGATGCGCGCCACGCCGGTCCAGCCGAAGAGACCGAGCACGACCACGACGTACAGCGACTGCGCCGGCGGGCCGGCCGGGACGCCCAGCACCTCGGTGATGAACGCGATGGCCACCGTGGAGAGGGCCAGGAGCATCAGCGTCTGCGGGAAGGCCAGGGTCAGGTCGATCGCGCGACCGATGATCGCGTCGACCCAGCCGCCGGAGGCGCCCGAGACGATGCCCAAGGTCACGCCGATGAGGACCGCGATGACCGTGGCGGTCAGGGAGATCGCCAGCGAGAAGCTGATGCCGTACCAGACTCGGGACAGGACGTCGCGGCCGATGCCCGGCTCCACGCCGAGCCAGTGGTCGCCGGAGATGCCGCCCCACGCGCCGATGGGCAGCTGGAACTCGTTGAGCAGGTCCTGGTTGGAACCGTACGGGTCCAGGAAGCCGACCTTGACCAGGAGCGGCGCCGAGATGGCGGCGAGGACGTAGAGGACCACGATGACGAGGGCGACCATCGAGAGCTTGTCCTGGAGGAAGCGGGCCCGTGCCAGCTGCCCCGGGGACTTGCTGACGATGGGGCCGGAGTCGCCGTCGTCGTGTTCCTCGTCCACGAAGTGGCTCTCGAGCGCGCTCTCCGGGCTGAGCGGTGCAGTCATGTCCTGCCTTGTGCGTTCGTTGGGTGGTCGATCGGCTGGTTCGTGCCGGACGGGGGTACTGGACCCCGCGCCGGCCGGGGGATCGCCCCGGCGCCGGAGCGACTCTAAGCGACCGTCCAGTAGGAATCGGTCACCGGCGTATAACGATCTGGCCAACCAGTCCGCTCGGTGCGTCACAGCCCCCGGGGACGGTCCGTCCCCGGGTCGTTCAGGCCGGCTCAGGCCAGCTCAGGCCTGCTCGGGCCCGCTCGCGTCGTCCTTCGCCGGCACGGCGTCGACGCCGGCCTCCTTGCGCTGCGCCGGCGTGATGGGCGCAGGAGCCGCCGTCAGCGGGTCGAACCCGCCGCCGGACTTGGGGAAGGCGATCACGTCGCGGATGGAGTCCGCGCCGGCGAGGATCGCGCAGATCCGGTCCATGCCGACGGCGATGCCGCCGTGCGGCGGCGCGCCGTACTTGAAGGCGTCGAGCAGGAAGCCGAACTTCTCCTGGGCCTCCTCCTCGCCGATGCCCATGACCGAGAAGACGCGCTTCTGCACGTCCTCGCGGTGGATACGGATCGACCCGCCACCGAGCTCGCTGCCGTTGCAGACGATGTCGTAGGCGTAGGCGAGCGCCTCGCCGGGGCTCTCCTCGAGGGTGTCGAGGAACTCCGGCTTGGGGCTGGTGAAGGCGTGGTGGACCGCGGTCCACGCTCCCCCGCCGACCGCGACGTCACCGCTGGCGACGGCCTCGCTGGCCGGCTCGAAGAGCGGTGCGTCCACGACCCAGGTGAAGGCGAACGCCGACTCGTCGATGAGGCCGCAGCGGCGACCGATCTCGAGGCGGGCGGCGCCGAGCAGGGCGCGGCTGGACTTGGTGGCGCCGGCGCCGAAGAAGATGCAGTCGCCGGGCTCGGCCCCGACGTGGGCGGCCAGGCCGGCCTTCTCCTCGTCGGTGATGTTCTTGGCGACCGGGCCGCCGAGGGTGCCGTCCTCCTGGACCAGGACGTAGGCCAGGCCCTTCGCGCCGCGCTGCTTGGCCCACTCCTGCCACGCGTCCAGCTGCTTGCGCGGCTGGCTCGCGCCGCCGGGCATGACCACGGCGCCGACGTACTCCGCCTGGAAGACGCGGAACGGCGTGTCCCGGAAGTAGTCCGTGCACTCGACCAGCTCGTTGCCCATGCGCAGGTCCGGCTTGTCCGAGCCGTACTTGGCCATCGCCTCGGCGTAGGTCATCCGCGGGATCGGGCGCGGGATCTCGACGTCGATGAGCTTCCACATCTCCGCGAGGACGTCCTCCATCAGCGCGATGACATCCTCCTGCTCGACGAAGGACATCTCGATGTCGAGCTGGGTGAACTCCGGCTGCCGGTCGGCGCGGAAGTCCTCGTCGCGGTAGCAGCGGGCGATCTGGTAGTAGCGCTCCATGCCGCCGACCATCAGCAGCTGCTTGAACAGCTGCGGGCTCTGGGGCAGGGCGTACCAGCTGCCCGGGTGCAGGCGCGCGGGGACGAGGAAGTCACGGGCTCCCTCGGGCGTGCTGCGGGTCAGCGTCGGGGTCTCGACCTCGACGAAGTCGTGGCGGTCGAGCACGTCGCGCGCGGCCTTGTTGACCTTGCTGCGCAGGCGGATCGCGGCGGCAGGGCCGGAGCGGCGCAGGTCGAGGTAGCGATACTTGAGACGGACCTCCTCGCCGACCTCCCCACTCGACGACTGAGCGTCGCTGATCGGGAACGGCAGCGGCGCGGCGGTGCTGAGCACCTCGACCTCGGTGGCGACGACCTCGATCGCACCGGTGGCGAGGTTGGGGTTCTCGTTGCCCTCCCTGCGCGCGGTCACCTCGCCGGTGACCTTGAGGCAGAACTCCGCACGCAGCTGGTGGGCGACCTCCTCGTCGCGGATGACGACCTGGACGACGCCGCTGGCCTCGCGCAGGTCGATGAAGGCCACGCCACCGTGATCGCGACGGTTGGCCACCCACCCGGCGAGGGTGACGGTCTGGCCGACGTGCTCGGCGCGGAGGGCGCCGGCGTCATGGGTGCGGATCACTGCTGCTCCTGATCTGTGCTCGACACGACCTTCGGTCGGAGGTCGTCGGTGGGGGGCGTCCAGGTGGCCGGGTCCGCGGCCACCTGCTCCCCGGTGCGGATGTCCTTGACCTGGTGCTCACCCGGCGCGTCGCCGGTGAACCAGACGTACGGGATGCCCCGGCGCTCGGCGTACCGGATCTGCTTGCCGAACTTCTGCGCGGTCGCGGCGACCTCGCAGGGCACGCCGTTCGCGCGCAGCGCGGTCGCGATCGCGTCCGACTCCCCGCGGGTCTCCTCGCTGGTCAGCGCCACGAGCACGACCGAGGGGACCTTGCGGTCGGCGAAAAGCGCGCCGCGGTTGAGCAGCGGGACCAGCACGCGGCTCACGCCGAGGCTGATGCCGACGCCGGGGTACGTCGTGCGCCCGTCGCTGGCGAGCGCGTCGTAGCGGCCGCCGGAGCAGATGGAGCCCAGCGACTCGCTGCCCTCCAGCCGGGTCTCGAAGACGGTGCCGGTGTAGTAGTCCAGCCCGCGCGCGATCGACAGGTCGGCCTCGATGGAGACCTTGTCGCCGGTCAGCCCGGCGCAGCCGCGGACGAGCGCGGCGAGCTCGGTCAGGCCCTCCTCGAGCAGCGGGTCCTCGACGCCGAGGGCGCGCACCCGCTCGACGAAGGAGTCGTCCGCGCTGCGGATCGTGGCCAGCTCCAGGCAGCGGTCGGCCTGCTCGGCGGTGAGGCCGGCCTCGTCGACGAGCATCCCCCTGACCGTCTCGGCCGGGAGCTTGTCGAGCTTGTCGACCAGCCGCATGACCTCGGCCGGGTCCGGGGCGCCGATGCCGGTGTAGAAGCCCTGGATCAGCTTGCGGTTGTTGACCTGGAGCCGGAACGGCGGCAGGCCCAGCACATCGGGGTCGGCGAGCCGGGACAGCGCCTCGACCATGACGCGGGTGACCTCGACGTCGTGGTGGAACGGCAGCTCGTCCTTGCCGACGATGTCGATGTCGGCCTGGGTGAACTCGCGGTAGCGGCCGTCCTGGGGCCGCTCGCCGCGCCAGGCCTTCTGCACCTGGTAGCGGCGGAAGGGGAACTCCAGCTTGCCGGCGTTCTCCAGCACGAAGCGCGCGAACGGCACCGTGAGGTCGAAGTGCAGGCCCAGCCCGGCGTCGGTGCCGGCGTCGGTCTCCTGCAGCCGGCGCAGGACGTAGACCTCCTTGGAGGTGTCGCCCTTGCGCAGCAGCTGGTCCATCGGCTCGACCGCGCGGGTCTCGATGCCGGCGAAGCCGTGCAGCTCGAAGACCTCGCGCAGGGTGTCGACGACCTGCTGCTCGACGAAGCGCTGCTCGGGGAGCAGCTCGGGGAACCCGCTGAGCGGGGTCGGCTTGGCCATGGTCACAGCCCCCGGGTCACGGGGTCGGTGCCGCCGGCCGGGCCGCCGTCGAGGTCGGTGTCCTGCAGGTCGAGGAGGAACGGGTTGATCGCCCGCTCGCGGCCGATCGAGGTCTGCTCGCCGTGGCCGGGCAGGACGACCACGTCGTCGCGCAGCGTCAGCACCTTCTCCTTCAGGCTGCGCAGGATCGTCGGGTGGTCGCCACCCGGCAGGTCGGTGCGGCCGATGGAGCCGGCGAAGAGCAGGTCGCCGGAGAACATGACCTCGCTGACCCCTTCCTGCTCGTACGGCGAGCGGAACGTCACCGAGCCCTCGGTGTGGCCCGGGGTGTGGTCGACGACGAAGCGCAGCCCGGCCAGCTCGAGTTCCTGGCGGTCCGACAGCTCACGGACGTCGTCGGGCTCGGCCCACTCGTAGGAGCCGCCCAGCATCATCTGCGTGGTCTCGCGGGACATGCCGGCCATGGGATCGGACAGCAGGTGCCGGTCGTCGGGGTGGATCCAGGCGGTGGCGTCGTACGTCCCGGCGACGGGGGCCACGCACCACATGTGGTCGACGTGCCCGTGGGTGACGAGGACGGCGACCGGCTTGAGCCGGTGCTCCCGGACGACCTGCGCCACGCCGTCGGCGGCGTCCTTGCCCGGGTCGATCACGACGCACTCGGAGCCGGGCCCGGTGGCGGCGACATAGCAGTTCGTCCCCCAGGGCCCAGCGGGGAATCCGGCGATCAGCACCGGGTCAGGCTACCCGTGGGTCGGCCGGTCGGTCGCACCGGGATTCGGCCCGGCAGCCGCACGCGGCCCACGCCGAGCGCCGTACCTGACTAGGATCGTTGCCTGCGGAAGCGAGCCGCCCGCGACCACCGATGCGAGGGACCAGCAGTGACGAGCCATGAGTGGGGCCGAGTCGACGACGACGGCACCGTCTACGTCCGGACCGCAGACGGGGAGCGCCCCGTCGGTCAGTACCCCGAGGGCACCCCGGAGGAGGCGCTGGCCTTCTTCACCGAGCGGTACGCCGCGTTGTCCTTCGAGGTCGAGCTGCTCGAGCAACGGGTGCGCTCCGGCGTGCTCTCCCCCGAGGAGGCGGCCGAGTCGGTGAAGACCGTCCGCGCCCAGTTGACCGAGGCCCGCGCCGTCGGCGACCTCGCCGCGCTCGGCGCCCGCCTCGACGCGCTCGGGCCGGTCATCGCCACCCAGCGCGAGGCCCGCAAGGCCGAGAAGGCCGCGCGGTCGGCCGAGGCGAAGGCCGCCAAGGAGAAGCTCGTCGGCGAGGCGGAGAAGCTGGCCCAGGGCTCGGACTGGCGGCACGGCGCCAACCGGCTGCGCGAGCTGCTCGACGAGTGGAAGGCGCTCCCCCGGATCGACCGCGCCTCCGACGACTCGCTGTGGCGGCGGTTCTCGTCCGCACGCACGGCGTACACCCGGCGCCGCAAGGCGCACTTCGCCGAGCAGAACGAGAAGCGCGACGCCGCGCGGGCGGTCAAGGAGCGGCTCGTCGTCGAGGCCGAGAAGCTCGCCGACTCCACCGAGTGGGGTCCGACCGCCGGACGCTACCGCGACCTGATGCGGGACTGGAAGGCCGCCGGCCCCGCACCGAAGGAGGTCGACGACGCGCTCTGGAAGCGGTTCCGGGCCGCGCAGGACACGTTCTTCGGCAACCGCGACGCCGCGGCGGCGGAGCAGGACCAGGAGTTCGCGGCCAACGCCGGGGTCAAGGAGCAGCTGCTCGTCGAGGCCGAGGCCCTGCTGCCCGTCGGTGACGTGGAGAACGCCAAGCGCGCCTTCCGCGACATCGCCGACCGCTGGGACGCCGCCGGCAAGGTCCCCCGCGACCGGATGAAGGAGCTCGAGGGCCGCATCCGCAAGGTCGAGCAGGCCATCCGCGCCGTCGAGGACGAGCAGTGGAAGCGCTCGGACCCTGAGAAGTCGGCCCGCGCCGGCGACATGGTCCTCAAGCTCGAGGCCGCCATCGCCCAGGTCCAGGCGGAGCTCGACCGGGCCCGCGCCGCGGGCAACGAGAAGAAGGTGCGCGACCTGGAGGAGAACCTCGCCTCCCGCCAGCAGTTCCTCGACATGGCCCGGAAGGCCTCCGCGGACTTCTCCGGCTGACTCACCGCTCGGAGCGAAGTTGCTTACAAGTCTGGCCCGCTATATGTCTATCCGGGCGGCGGTGTGACCCTTCAGGAACGGGTGTCGACGCAGCGAGGACCTCCGGCTGTGGTGGGCGTTCTCTAGATCGCCTACCCTCCGGAGGTCTTCGTTTCTCACGGAAGTGCCAAGGCTGAACGTGCGTGGGTGGCAACTCTCCCGTCAAGCGATCCTGTGAGCAGGGTTGGGCGCTTGCCCAAGCCGGGAACACGCAGGACGTCTCCGCCAGTGCGCACACCATTCGATCAAGCGATTTCCTGAGCAGAGCGAGGTCGGTCTGCACGGCCGCTCCTCCCGACCCCACCAATGCCCGCGTGGCGACCCCTGAACGTATCGCGGCGAAACGCCTACAGGAAAACCGCGGCCAGGACTGGCTCGGCCGCGAGTTCGGGCATCCCGACACGCGCCGTGTCACGGGCTCTGCGCCAAATGGGTGCTTTACCTACGCGAGTGCGACCACGACCGACGAGGTGCCGATCACCCAAAACCACCGCGGTGCGCTACGAACGCGACGCGCCTGGTGAGTTGGTCCGCGTCAATGTGAAGAAGCCCGGCAAGATCCCCGAGGCTGGCAGGTGGAAAGTCCACGGTCGACCGACGACATTCACCCGCGTACAAAAGCCGGGCCAGGATCAGCCACCACTAGGTGCACTCAGTGGTCGACGACCCTCCCGGCCGACTCTCCCGAGCCACTCGCCCGAATTCCGACAACGTGATGGCCGACACGCTCAATGCCGGCAACGTCCGGACGGCGGTGCGGTGGCCCGTGGAGCTGCACTTTCTCGGCCTCCCCAATACGCCACCGCTCGACGACGCGATACGCATGCGGCCGGCTTTCGCGCGTAGGTACACGGAGTTGCTGATCGAGCCATCGGCAGCCGCGATACCAACAGACGAACACGCACTGCACCCTCGAAGAGCACGAGGCGCCGGCCAGTAACATCTGGACGGCGCCTCGCGCTTGCGGCGTAGCACAGGCAGTCGCGACGCCCTGCGCTTTCTGCAACTACGAACCGCGATCGCCGGGGTTATCACCTCGCGTCGTCATCGAGTCAGCGTCGAAACGGACGAGGTATGGATTGTGAAGGCCGTGCTCCGGCTGGGCCGAGGGCCTTTGACGCGTCTATCTTCGCCGACTGATGACTAACTCAGCGGTAATAGGAAATTGGACCCCAAGTGCCAGAGACCATGCAAGTCACGGCATTCGGGTCCCAGCCGACGCACCACTCGTCGATTCCTTGGTACTTCTGCTGGCCAGCCTTGTCGCCTGAAATGGTGATCGACTTCGTACAACTTGTGAGGTTGCCTGCCAGACTGCGACATGCGCCGGAATTGGTCGTAACGCCTGGCGGTCCCTGCAAGGTCATGCCATGGTAGATGTAACTCACGCCGTGCGGACACTTGATGGTCCACGTGTACTTCACGGTCGAAGTAGTGGGCTTACTCGACGAAACTGAACGCGAACAAGTGCCACCGCCCGCGTCGGGAATCGACGCTACCGCGGCAGGTGCCCATAGCATCGATGCAACCACCGCTAGCGCAGACGCAATCACGCTGGAAACTGATAGTCGACTCAAGACCGCACTCCTCTGTTTAGCGGGAGCATTCATTCGACGAACGTCATGGCTATCGAAGGAGTCGCCTGTTGGTATGCCCCGAGTTGATGGTTAGCGCATCTAACCATGGCCGTGGTTCGGGAACAAGACCTCTCAGAGATTCCGCTACGAACATTCATGCTGGGTTTCCGCGCCGTCGAAAGGGCCGTGTTTCAGTCCCGAGGTGTAGCTTGAGCCGCGACGAGATATCACCCGCGCAGCGGTGCTTCGCGGGGAGTCTGGAAGTCACCCGCAGACCGGTCCCGGGGCCAAGCGGGCGGGTCCCGAGCGATGCGACCCGGTTCCTGCCCCGCGGTGGGTCTGCTTCCCGCAGGATTACGAGGTGACGCGGTAGGCGTCGAAGACGCCGGGGACGCCGCGGACGGTCTTGAGCACCTGGTCGAGGTGCTTGGCCTCGGCCATCTCGAAGGTGAAGCGGCTCTTGGCGACCCGGTCGCGGGTGGTCGAGAGGTTCGCGCTGAGGATGTTCACGTGGGCGTCGGAGAGCGCCATGGTGATGTCGGAGAGCAGCCGGGCCCGGTCGAGGGCCTCGACCTGGATGTTGACCAGGAACGACGAGGATCCCGTCGGCGCCCACTCGACGTCGAGCAGCTTCTCCGGCTGGGACTTCAGCGAGGCGGCGTTCGTGCAGTCCTGGCGGTGGACCGAGACCCCCCCGCCCTTGGTGACGAACCCGAGGATGTCGTCAGGCGGCACCGGGGTGCAGCACTTGGCGAGCTTGACCCACACGTCCGGCGCGCCCTTGACGATGACGCCGGCGTCACCGCCGGCGGGTGCGACCTTCGAGCGGCCGCGGCGGCCGGTGATGGTGACGGCCTCGGCCAGGTCCTCCTGCGCGGCCTCGCTGCCGCCGTGCTCCTCGATGACGCGCCGGACGACCGACTGGGCCGACAGGTTGCCCTCGCCCACGGCGGCGTAGAGCGCGGAGACGTCCGCGATGTTGAAGTGCCGGGCAGCCAGCGTGAGCGACTCGTGCGACATGAGCCGCTTGAGGGGCAGGCCCTCCTTGCGCATGAGCTTGGCGATCTGCTCCTTGCCCTGCTCGATCGCCTCCTCGCGGCGCTCCTTGGAGAACCACTGGCGGATCTTGGAACGGGCGCGCGGGGACCGCACGAAGGTCAGCCAGTCGCGCGAGGGTCCGGCGTTCTCGGACTTGGAGGTGAAGACCTCGACCACGTCGCCGTTCTCGAGCGTCGACTCGAGCGGCACGAGGCGCCCGTTGACGCGCGCGCCGATCGTGTGGTGCCCGACCTCGGTGTGCACGGCGTACGCGAAGTCGACCGGGGTCGAGCCGGCCGGGAGGGCGATGACGTCGCCGCGCGGGGTGAAGACGTAGGTCTCCGCGCGGTTGATCTCGAACCGCAGGGACTCCAGGAACTCCCCCGGGTCCTCCACCTCGCTCTGCCAGTCCAGCAGCTGCCGGACCCAGGTCATGTCGTCGCCGTCGGCGAGCCGGTCGGTGTCGAGGCCGGCGCGGCCGTCCTCCTTGTACTTCCAGTGCGCGGCGACGCCGTACTCCGCGCGGCGGTGCATCGCGAAGGTGCGGATCTGCACCTCGACCGGCTTGCCCGCCGGACCGATGACCGTCGTGTGGAGCGACTGGTACATGTTGAACTTCGGCATCGCGACGTAGTCCTTGAACCGGCCGAGGACCGGGTTCCAGCGTGAGTGCAGCACGCCGAGGACGGAGTAGCAGTCGCGGTCGTCCTCTACCAGGATCCGGATGCCGACCAGGTCGTAGATGTCGGTGAACTCGCGGCCGCCGACGATCATCTTCTGGTAGATCGAGTAGTAGTGCTTCGGCCGCCCGGTGACGGTGGCCTTGACCTTCGCCTCGCGCAGGTCGTTCTCGACCTGGCTGATGACCTCGGCGAGGAACTGGTCCCGCGACGGCGCCCGCTCGGCGACCATGCGGACGATCTCGTCGTAGATCTTGGGGTGCAGGGTCGCGAAGGCGAGGTCCTCCAGCTCCCACTTCAGTGTGTTCATGCCGAGGCGGTGGGCCAGCGGCGCGTAGATGTCGAGGGTCTCGCGGGCCTTGCGCTCCTGGGTCTCCTGCTTGACGTAGCGCAGGGTCCGCATGTTGTGGAGCCGGTCGGCGAGCTTGATGACCAGCACCCGGATGTCGCGCGACATCGCGACGATCATCTTGCGGATGGTCTCGGCCTCGGCGGTGTCGCCGTAGACGACCTTGTCGAGCTTGGTCACGCCGTCGACGAGCTGGGCGACCTCGTCGCCGAAGTCCTTGCGCAGCTGGTCGAGGGTGTACGGCGTGTCCTCGACCGTGTCGTGGAGCAGCGAAGCCACCAGCGTCGGCTCGGTCATGCCGATGCCGGCCAGGATGGTGGTGACCGCGAGCGGGTGGGTGATGTAGGGGTCACCGCTCTTGCGCATCTGCGTGCCGTGCATCTTCTCGGCGACGTCGTAGGCGCGCTCGAGGAGGGCCAGGTCGGCCTTGGGGTGGTTGGCGCGCACCGAGCGGAAGAGCGGCTCGAGGACCGGGTTGGTCGGCTGGCTGCGCGTGCCCATCCGCGCCAGGCGCGCACGCATGCCGCGGGTGCTCGACGGCGGCGAGGTGGTGGACTCCGCCGGTGTCGGACGAGGCGGCCGTGGCCGGGCGGGCGCGCGCCCGCCGGTCTTGGCGGGCGTGCGGTCCTCGGTCACACGATCCAGTCTAGGCCGTCGCGGGACGGTCAGATGACCGCGATGCTGTGGACCGGCAGGTCGCCGATGACGTCCCGGCCGCCGAGGAAGCCGAGCTCCATCAGCACGGCCACGCCGACCGGTGTGGCGCCGCACGCCTCGACGAGCTCGCGGGCCGCACGCACCGTGCCGCCGGTGGCCAGCACGTCGTCGACGAGCAGCACCCGCTCCCCCGCGGACACGGCGTCGTGGTGCAGCTCGAGGGTCGCCTCGCCGTACTCCAGCGCATAGGAGACAGCGTGCGCGCCGCGCGGCAGCTTGCCCGCCTTGCGCACCGGCACGAAGCCGGCTCCCAGGGCGAGCGCGACCGGCGCAGCGATGATGAACCCACGGGCCTCCATGCCGACGACCTTGTCGACGACCGGGTTGCCGTCGGCGTCGCGGCCGGCCTCGGCGATCGCCTCCACCACTGCGGTCAGTCCCTGGTGGTCGGCGAGGAGCGGCGTGATGTCCTTGAAGACGACTCCCGGCTCGGGGAAGTCGGGGACGTCGACCACCAGGCGCTCGAGCGCCTCGCGGGCCGCGACCAGGCGCGACCCGCGTTGCGTGGAGGTCACCGGGGCGCTACTTCTTGCCGCGCTTGGAGCGGGTGACACGCGAGGGCTGCGCCCGGCCGGCGGCACCGCTCGGGCGCACCTCGCCCTTGGCCTCCGGCACGACGCGGCCGCGGCCGCTCGCCTCGGGCTGCCGCTGCGGGGTCGTCGCTACCGGCCGCTGCACCTCCGGGGTGTCGTCGTCGAGCAGCTCCGGGTCCGCCTCGGGGTCCCAGGCCTGGTCGGCCACCGGTGCGTCGGAGGTGACGGCGGGGACCATGGCGTACCGGTCGGCCTGGGCGCGGGCCTTGGCCTTGGCGTGCCGCTCCTGCAGCTTGACGTCGGTCTCGGTGGACTTCAGGTGCACCAGGACGCGCGGGGCGATGACCACCGAGGAGTAGACGCCGGCCGCCATGCCGACGAACTGCGAGAGCGCCAGGTCCTGCAGCGAGCTCGCACCGAGCTGGATCGCGCTGACATAGAGGATCGCGCCGATCGGGATCAGCGCGACGATGCCGGTGTTGATCGAGCGCACAAGGGTCTGGTTGACGGCGAGGTTCGCAGCGTCGGAGTAGGACTGGCCGGGCTGGAGGTACTCGTTGGTGTTCTCCCGGACCTTGTCGAAGACCACGACGGTGTCGTAGAGCGAGAAGCCGAGGATCGCGAGCAGGCCGGTCACCGCCGAGGGGGTCACCGGGAAGCCGGACAGGGCGTAGATGCCGACCGTGATCGCGATGTCGTGGGCCAGCGCCACCATGGCGGCGATCGACATCTTCCACTCGCGGAAGTAGATCCAGATGAAGATCATCGTCAGCGCGAGGAAGACCGCGACGCCGATGGCGGCGCGCTCGGCGACCTGCTGGCCCCAGCTCGCGCCGATCTCGTCCTGGGAAATGTCGTTGAGGGGGTCGTCGATCGCGACGGTGTCGGTGATGGCCGCGACCACCCGGTCGTTCTCCTCCGCGTCGAGGTCCTCGACCTGGATGAGCAGCGACTCGCCGGCGGTGGTGACGACGGGCGACTCGGCACCTTCGACCCCCGCGTCGGCCACGGCCTCACGGAGCGCGTCGGCGTTGTCCTGCGTGGCCGCCGAGGCACCCACGGCGACGCGGTACTGCGTGCCGCCGGTGAACTCGATGCCGAAGTTGAGGCCCTTGACCACGATGACGCCGATGGCGAGACCCACCAGCACCAGCGACATGCCGTACCAGAGGGGCTTGCGGCCGACGAAGTCGATCGATCGACGGCCGTTGTAGAGCTCGTTGCCGAGCCGGGAGAACTTGCCCATCAGGCGTTACCTCCAGCGGGGACCCGGTCCATGCCGAGCGTCTCGGGGCTGAGGCCGGAGAGGCGGCCGCCGCCGTTGAAGAACGTGTACCGCGCGAGGTAGGACACCGCGGGCTTGGTGAACCAGAAGAGCACCGCGAGGTCGATCAGCGTGGACAGGCCGAGCGCGAAGCCGAAGCCCTTCACCGCCCCGGTCGCGAAGATGTACAGCACCGCGGCGGACAGCAGCGAGACGGTGTTCGCCGCGAGGCGAGTCACCTTCGCGCGCTTCCAGCCGGTCTCCACCGCGACCCGCATCGACTTGCCCTCGCGCATCTCGTCACGGATGCGCTCGAAGAACAGGATGAAGGAGTCGGCGGTGACACCGACGGCGATGATCAGACCGGCGATGCCGGGCAGGGTCAGGGTGAAGCCGGCCGTCTCGCTGAGCAGCAGCACCAACGCGTAGGTGATGAGCGCGGCGACCGCCAGCGAGCCGAGGACGACGATGCCGAGGCCGCGGTAGTAGACCAGGCAGTAGAGCATCACCAGGGCCAGGCCGAGGCCGCCGGCCCAGAGACCCGCGGAGAGCTGGTCACCGGCGAGCGAGGGGCCGATCGTCTCGGACGACACGTCGTCCTGGAACGCGATCGGCAGCGCGCCGAACTTCAGGCTGGTCGCGAGGCTCTGCGCGGAGGCCTCGGTGAAGTTGCCCTCGATCTGCGCCTGGCCGTTGGTGATCAGGCCGTTCATCGTCGGGGCGGAGAGCACCTCGCCGTCGAGCACGACCGCGAACTGCCCGCCGTTGTTCACGAGCTTGCGGGAGATGTCGGCGAAGGTCCTGGTGCCGGAGCCGTTGAACTCCAGCGCGACGACCCACTGCACCTGCTGCTGCGGGATCTGCGCCGAGGCGTCGGTGAGCTGCGTGCCCTCGATCGCCGAGGGCGAGAGCAGGTACTTCACGACCGTGCCGTCCTCGAACGTCTCGCAGGAGACGAGCGGCTTGTCCGGGTTGTCCTCCACCGGCGGCATCGTGCCGTCCGCCGGGCAGGTGAACTCGTTGTACGCCCTGATCGCCGCCTCGTTCGGCGCGTCGACCCAGGTCAGCGGGTCGGCGGCGTCCTTGCCGCCGTCCGGGGCAGGGATCACCGTCGGGCTCGGCGACCCGGACGGGGCCTCGGTGCCCTCGTCGGTGCCGTTCCCGTTGCCGTTGTCGGTGCCGTCCTCGGACGGCTCGGCGCTCGGGCTGGCGGTCGCGTCCGCGGTGGCCAGGGCCTTCGTGGCGAAGCCGACCGGCGGGCGGTTGTTGGTGCCCTGCTGGTCGCCCTCGCCGCCGTTGCCACCGTTGTTGCCCTGGCCGTTGCCGCCCTGGTCACCGCCGGCGCCGGGGTCGATCTGCACCGAGGAACCGTCCGGCAGGCCGTTCGCGCCCGGGTCGACCGTGGGGCCCTGGCCGCCGCCGGCGGCGCAGGGACCGGGGTTGACCTCCGAGCACGCCACCAGGCGGAACCGCAGCTGCGCCTGGCGCTTCACGGTCTCGAGGAGGTCTCGTCGGGAGCTGCCCGGGATCTCGACGACGATGATGTTGTCGCCCTCGGTGACCACGTCGGCCTCCGCGACACCGGAACCGTTCACACGGTCGTCGATGATCTGGCGGGCCTGCTCGAGGCTGTCGTCGGCCGGGTCGTCGTCGGTGGCCACGAGCGTGATGCGCGTGCCGCCCTGGAGGTCCAGGCCCAGTGCGGGCTTCCAGGTGCCGGCGAGCACCACGAGCCCGTAGAGCAGCGCCATGCCGAGGAAGAACACCACGAGGGTGCGTCCGGGGCGGGGCTTGCGTGCCATGTCAGATCTCCTCCGGCCCGCCGGCTGCGGCGGGCCCTGGCTGTGCGACGGTGCCGATCGCGCCGCGAGCGACGGTCACGACGACGCCCTCGGCGATCTCGACACGCGCGGTGTCGTCGGTGAGCTCGCGCACCGTGCCGAGGAAGCCCGAGGTCAGGACGACCTCGTCACCCACCCCCAACGACGACTGCATGCGGACGAGTTCCTTCTGGCGCCGGGAAGCCGGCCTGATGATCAGGAGCCAGAAGAGGAGGGCGATGCCGACCAGCGGCAACAGGGAGGCGAGCTCCACGGACGAACCTCTCGAGCGATGACAGGGAGGCCACTCATCCGGGCGAGTCCCGGGGCGGCCGACGGGCAAGCATACCTACGGGCTTCCCCGCCCGGACGAATCCCAGGAGACCCGGCCCGTCACTCCTCGAACAGGGTCGGCTCCCCGGCCGGGTCGCTCGCGGCGGCCGGCGGAGCGCTCAGCCCGAGGTGCTCCCAGGCGGCCGGCGTCGCCACCCGGCCACGCGGCGTACGTGCCAGGAAGCCGTTGCGGACGAGGAACGGCTCGGCGACCTCCTCGACCGTCTCCCGCTCCTCCCCCACGGCGACCGCGAGCGTCGAGACGCCGACCGGTCCACCGCCGAAGCGGCGGCACAGGGCGTCGAGCACGGCGCGGTCGAGCCGGTCCAGGCCGAGCTGGTCGACCTCGTAGAGGTCCAGCGCCGCCTCGGCGACGGTGCGGGTGACGACGCCGTCGGCGCGGACCTGGGCGTAGTCGCGGACCCGGCGCAGCAGCCGGTTGGCGATGCGCGGCGTGCCGCGCGAGCGGGACGCGATCTCCGCGCTGCCCTCGTCGGTCAGCTCCACGCCCAGCAGGCCGGCGGAGCGGTGCACGATGAGGTCCAGCTCGTGCGGCTCGTAGAACTCCAGGTGGGCGGTGAAGCCGAACCGGTCGCGCAGCGGGCCCGGCAGCAGCCCGGCCCGGGTGGTGGCGCCGACCAGCGTGAACGGCGGCAGGTCGAGCGGGATCGCGGTCGCGCCCGGCCCCTTGCCGATGACGACGTCGACCCGGAAGTCCTCCATCGCCATGTAGAGCATCTCCTCGGCCGGCCGGGACATGCGGTGGATCTCGTCGACGAAGAGCACCTCGCCCTCGTTCATCCCCGAGAGGATCGCCGCGAGGTCGCCGGCGTGGGTGATCGCCGGGCCGCTCGTCAGCCGCAGCGGGACGGACATCTCGGCGGCGATGATCATCGCGAGTGTGGTCTTGCCGAGGCCCGGCGGACCGCTGAGCAGCACGTGGTCGGGCGCCCGGCCGCGCCGGCGGGCGGCCTCGAGCACCAGGCCGAGCTGGTCGCGGACGCGCGCCTGGCCGACCACCTCGTCGAGGGTGCGCGGGCGCAGCGCCGCCTCGACGGCGCGCTCGTCGCCGTCGGCCTCGGCGGCCGTGATCGACCGGAGGTGGGTCTCCTCGGCCGCGGCCAGCTCGTCCTCGTGGAAGGGCACGGCGCTCAGGCCTTGCTGAGGGTGCGGAGGGCCGCGCGCAGCAGGGTCGCGACGTCAGGAGCGCCACCGGCTTCGGGCGCCACGGCGTCGATCGCCTTCTCGGCGTCCTTCGCGGACCAGCCGAGCCCGACGAGACCCTGATGCACCTGCTCGCGCCACGGCTCGCTCCCGGCAGGGGCGGGCACGGTGGTGGTTCCGGTCGGCGGGCCGATCCGGTCCTTGAGCTCGAGGATGATCCGTTGCGCACCCTTCTGGCCGATGCCGGGCACGCGGGTCAGCGTCTTGACGTCGTCGCTGCTGATGGCGCGGCGCACGTCGTCGGGGCTCAGCACCGCCACCATCGCCTGGGCGACCTTGGGGCCGACGCCGGAGGCGGTCTGCACGAGCTCGAAGACGCTCTTCTCGTCCTCGTCAGCGAAGCCGTAGAGGGTCATCGAGTCCTCGCGCACCACCATGCTGGTGGCCAGTGTGGCGCTCTGCCCGGTGCGCAGGCCGGCGATGGTGCCCGGCGTGCACATCAGCTCGAGGCCGACGCCGCCGACCTCGAGCACGGCGCTGGTGAGGGAGACCCCGGCGACCTGGCCGCGGACGAAGGCGATCAACGTCTGCTCCTCGTGGTTGCTGCCGCCAGGGCGGCGTCGATGCGGGCCTGCGCTCCCCCGCGCCAGATGTGGGTGATAGCGAGCGCCAGGGCGTCCGCGGCGTCGGCCGGCTTGGGCATCGCGTCCAGGCGCAGGATGCGGGTGACCATCGCGCCGACCTGCGCCTTGTCGGCGCGACCGTTGCCGGAGACCGCCGCCTTGACCTCGCTCGGCGTGTGCAGCGCGACCGGGAGCCCGCGGCGGGCGGCGCAGACCATCGCGATCCCACTCGCCTGCGCGGTGCCCATCACGGTGCTGACGTCGGAGCGGGCGAAGACCCGCTCGATCGCGACCGCGTCGGGCCGGTGCTCGTCGAGCCAGGCGTCGACGCCCCTCTCGATGGTGACCAGCCGCTCGGCCACGGGCCGGTCGGCGCTGGTGCGCAGCACGTTGACGTCGACGAGGGTGAGCGGCCGGCCGACCGAGCCGTCGACCACGCCCATCCCGCAGCGGGTCAGGCCGGGATCGATCCCGAGCACGCGCATGGCCAGCCTTCCGTCGAACGTCTGTTCGGGAGGAACGCTAGCCGCCGGGTGCGACGTACGCCGTCAGGACACGCCCGCGGCGTACCGGCGCTCAGGCGTCCGCGGCCTCGAGCTCGGCCATCACGTCGGCGGGGACGTCGACGTTGCTGAAGACGTCCTGCACGTCGTCGAGGTCCTCGAGGGCGTCGATGAGCTTGAAGACCTTGCCCGCGGCGGTCGCGTCGACCGGGATGTCCATCGTGGCGACGAACTGGACGTCGGCGGAGTCGTAGTCGACGCCGGCGGCCTGGAGCGCGGTGCGGACGGCGACGAGGTCGGTGGCCTCGGAGATGACCTGGAACTGGTCACCGAGGTCGTTGACCTCCTCGGCACCGGCGTCGAGGGTGGCCTCGAGGACGTCGTCCTCGGAGACCTCCTTGCCGCCCTCCTGCGCCTTGGCGACCAGCACGACGCCCTTGCGGTTGAACAGCCGCGAGACCGAGCCGGGGTCGGCCATGGTGCCGCCGTTGCGGGTGACCGCGGTGCGGACCTCCATCGCGGCGCGGTTCTTGTTGTCGGTGAGGCACTCGACCAGCAGGCCGACGCCGGACGCGCCGTACACCTCGTAGGTGATCGTCGTGTAGTCCGCGCCGCCGGTCTCGGCACCGGAGCCGCGCTTGACCGCGCGGTCGATGTTGTCGTTGGGGACCGAGGACTTCTTGGCCTTCTGGATCGCGTCGTAGAGCGTCGGGTTGCCCGAGGGGTCGCCGCCGCCCATGCGGGCCGCGACCTCGACGTTCTTGATCAGCTTGGCGAACATCTTGCCGCGCTTGGCGTCGATGGCGGCCTTCTTGTGCTTCGTGGTCGCCCACTTGGAGTGGCCAGACATGCGTCCCTCTTCCCGCGCCGGTCGTGTGCTGGTGCGGTCCCCCGCACCGACCGTCGATCCTAGCGGCGCCCGGGCCGGTCGGCCGACGAGGTCAGCGCACCGACCTGCGCACCAGGTCGACGAAGAGTCCGTGCACCCGGCCGTCGCCGTCGACCTCCGGGTGGAAGCTCGTGGCGAGCAGGTGGCCCTGGCGCACGGCGACGGGGTGGCCGGCCGCCTCGGCGAGCACCTCGACCCCCGGCCCGAGCTCCTCGACCCACGGCGCGCGGATGAACACGGCGTGCACTGGCTCGTCGATCCCGGTCACCGGCAGGTCGGTCTCGAACGAGTCGACCTGGCGCCCGAACGCGTTGCGCCGCACCGTCACGTCGAGCCCGCCGACCGTCTCCTGGCCGGCCGCGCCGTCGCGCACCCGATCGGCGAGCAGGATCATCCCCGCGCACGTGCCGAAGACGGGCATGCCGTCGGCGATCCGCTTCCGCAGCGGGTCCATGAGGCCGAACGTGCGCAGCAGCTTCGCCATCGTCGTCGACTCACCGCCCGGCAGGACGATCCCGTCGGCCTCGTCGAGCTCGCTCCCGCGGCGGACCGTGATCGCGTCGACACCCAGGTCGGTCAGGGTCCGGACGTGCTCGCGCACGTCGCCCTGCAGGGCGAGCACGCCGATGGTGGGTGGCACGGGTGGACGATAGGCGCCGGACGGGCTCTCCGCGCATCCGGCGGGCACCCCGACCCGGCCCGGCTCAGCGTGAGCGCAGGGTGACGACGGTGATCTCGGGGGCGGCGCCGGTGCGGACGGGCGGGCCGGAGGTGCCGACGCCGCGGGAGGTCACGACGGTGACGCCGTCGACGACGTCCACCCCGGCGAGCGTGGGCTGCTGGAGCGGCACGAACCAGCCGAACGGCCAGATCTGCCCGCCGTGGGTGTGGCCGGAGAGCTGCAGGTCGACGCCGGCCGAGGCGACGAGCTGGCGCGGCTCGTGGGCGACGTAGACGACGTAGTCCTCCGGCCGCGTGCCGGCGAGCGCGGCGGCCGGGTCCGGCTCGAGGGCACCGGTGCCGATCTCGTCGTGGACGCCGGCGACGACGACGGGGTCTCCCCCGCGCTGGAGGACGACGTGCTCGTTGCGCAGGACGTCGATGCCGAGGGTCTCGAGCCGGTCGAGGTACGCCGGGGCGTCGCCGGTCTCGATCTCGTGGTTGCCGGACACGGCGACGACGCCGAGCGGCGCGTCCAGGTCGGCGAGGGGGTCGAGGTCGGGACCGGTGTAGCGCTCGCGACCGTCGACGAGGTCGCCGCCGAGCACGACCAGGTCCGGGTCCTGCTCGTTGACGAGGTCCACGACGCGGCGGGTCCAGGCCCCGCCGTGGACGACACCGACGTGCAGGTCGGTCAGCAGCACGACCCGCGCGCCGTCCCAGCCGGTGGGCAGCGCCGCCGACCCCACGTCGTACGCCGTGACGCGCGGCCGCTGCGCGACGACGGCGCCGACGGCCATCACCACCAGGGCGAGGACGACGACGACCGGGGTGCCGACGCGGAGCAGCCGTTCGCGGGCCACGCGGCAACCGAGCAGCCGGAGCACCAGCGAGGCGAGGGCGAGCAGCACGCAGCCGAACGTGAGGTACCAGGCGAGCCCCAGCCAGGACAGCCCGAGCCACAGCACCGGCCGGATCGGGGCGGGGTCGATCGTGCGGTAGGCGACGTTCGTGGCGGCGTACAGCAGCAGCCCGCCGACGACCACGACGAGCGAGAGCCGCCGGGCCCATCGCGGAGCGCCGCTGACGACCGCGAGCCGGCGGTGCAGCCACCGCGCCCACCACGCGATGGACGCGACGAGCAGCAGCAGCGCGAGGACCCCCAGAACCTGGCCGAGCCAGGTGTCCTGCACGTCGCTCAGGAGGTCACCAGCCGCGCTCGGCGAGGCGGTGCGGCTGCGGGATCTCCTCGACGTTGATGCCGACCATCGCCTCGCCCAGGCCGCGGGAGACCTTCGCGACCATGTCGGGGTCGTCGTGGAAGGTCGTGGCCTTGACGATCGCCTCGGCCCGCTGCGCGGGGTTGCCGGACTTGAAGATCCCCGAGCCGACGAAGACGCCCTCGGCACCGAGCTGCATCATCATCGCCGCGTCGGCGGGCGTGGCGATGCCGCCGGCGGTGAACAGCACGACGGGCAGCTTGCCGGTCTCGGCGACCTCCTTGACCAGGTCGTACGGCGCCTGGAGCTCCTTCGCCGCGACGTACAGCTCGTCGCTCTCCAGCGCCGCGAGCCGGCGGATCTCGCCACGGATGGTCCGCATGTGGGTGACCGCGTTCGACACGTCGCCGGTGCCGGCCTCGCCCTTGGAGCGGATCATCGCCGCGCCCTCGGTGATCCGCCGCAGCGCCTCGCCGAGGTTGGTCGCCCCGCACACGAACGGCACGGTGAACGCCCACTTGTCGATGTGGTTCGCGTAGTCGGCGGGCGTCAGCACCTCGGACTCGTCGACGTAGTCCACCCCGAGGGCCTGCAGCACCTGCGCCTCGGCGAAGTGGCCGATCCGCGCCTTCGCCATGACCGGGATCGAGACGGCCTCGATGATCCCGTCGATCATGTCCGGGTCCGACATCCGCGAGACGCCGCCCTGGGCCCTGATGTCGGCCGGCACCCGCTCGAGCGCCATGACCGCGACGGCGCCGGCGTCCTCGGCGATCTTGGCCTGGTCGGGGGTGACGACGTCCATGATGACGCCGCCCTTGAGCATCTCCGCCATGCCGCGCTTGACGCGCGTGGTGCCGGTGATGGGGCCGTCGGTGGTGGAGGCGTGGCTCTCGGTCATGCGAGGAGCGTAGGGCGCTTTACCCGGCGGACGCGCTTCCGTCCGCCAGTGCTGCGAGCGCCTGGCGGCGCACCACCCAGATGCGCTGCACGACGGTGATCGTCGAGGCGAACGCGAGCGCCCACAGTGCGACGTGCATGAGGACCGGGAGGTCGAAGATCGCACCGAGGCCGGTCATCACCAGGATCGCGACGAGCCGGTCCGCGCGCTCGGCGATGCCCACCTTGGCGGTGTAGCCGAGGCTCTCTGCGCGCGAGCGGGCGTAGGAGGTGACGCTGCCCATGACCAGGCAGACGAGCGAGAGCACGAGGTAGAGCCGGCTGTCGCCCTCCCACGCGAAGTACAGGGCGAGCCCGCCGAAGATCGCACCGTCGCCGATCCGGTCGAGGGTCGAGTCGAGGAACGCGCCGAAGCTGCTCGAGCGCCCGGTCGAGCGCGCCATGTAGCCGTCGAGCAGGTCGCTGAAGACGAACGCGGTGATGACGAGGGTGCCGATGAGCAGCTCCCCCTGCGGGTAGAACACCAGCGCGCCGGCGCACACCCCGAGCGTCCCGACGAGGGTCACGGCGTCGGCACTGACCCCCAGCCTGATGAGCAGGTGGGCGACGGGGGCGAGGACCTTCGTCCAGAAGGCGCGGAAACGTTCCAGCATGGCGGCAGCAGGCTAGCGGTCGAGCAGCCGCGCGCAGACCTCGCCCACGGCGGTCGGCGGCCCGGCGACGTACCAGTCCTTGCCGGCGACCTCGACGTGCCGCGTCACTCCCCCGACGCCCCGGATGATCGCCGCGCCCGGCAGCTCGTCCCAGGGCGCGACGGAGTGCTGGAAGACCAGCCCCACCCGGCCGGTCGCGACGCCGACCTGGTCCATGCTCATCGAGCCGAGCCACCGCAGCGCCGCGGCACCACCGGCCGCGCGGCGCCACGCGGCACCGACCTCGCCCTCGAGGAAGGGCGGGTGGAGGTACGTCGCGACGCTGATCTCCGCGAGCGGCCGGTCGGCGAGCGGCGCCAGCGGCCGGCCGTCGCAGGTGCTCGGCAGCGCCGGCCCGCCGACGTACGTCGCCTCGCCCATCGGGTCGTGGACCGCCCCGACCAGCAGGTCCTCGGTGTCGCGCAGACCGACCGCGGAGCACCACCACGGCAGGTCGTTGACGAAGTTGTAGGTGCCGTCGACGGGGTCGACGACCCAGGAGCGGCCGGTCGTGCTGTCGGCGACGTGCCCGTGCTCCTCGCCCAGCACGGCGTCGCCCGGGCGCTCGGCGCGGAGCCGGCCGGTCACCAGCTCCTCGGCGGCCCGGTCGGCCGCGGTCACGACGTCGGAGATCGACGTCTTGTAGTCGAGCCGGAGTCCCTCGGCCCGCATCCGGCGAGCGAGCGTGCCGGCCTCCCGCACCAGGTCGGCGGCGAGCCGGGCGTCGTCCTCCGGCGTCGGGAGCGCGGTCACGCCGTCGGCCACGCGTCGGCGAGCAGCGCGCGGGTGTCGCCGAGCAGCTCGGGGAGGGTCTTGGTGCGACCGATGATCGGCATGAAGTTCTGGTCGCCGGGCCAGCGCGGCACCACGTGCTGGTGCAGGTGGGCGGCGATGCCGGCGCCGGCGATGTGGCCCTGGTTCATGCCGATGTTGAAGCCGCCCGCGCCGGAGACCTGCCGCACGACGCGCATCGCGTCGCGGGTCAGGTCGGCGATCTCCGCGGCCTCCTCGTCGGTGGTCTCGGTGTAGTCGGCGATGTGGCGGTAGGGGCAGACCATCAGGTGCCCAGGCGCGTAGGGGTAGAGGTTGAGCACGACGAACGACAGCTCGCCGCGGTGCACCACCAGTCCCTCGTCGTCGCCCAGCGACGGGATCCGGCAGAACGGGCACTCCCCCGACGAGGCGTCGGCCGGCTTGTTCTCGCCCCGGATGTAGGCCATCCGGTGCGGGGTCCAGAGCCGGTCCAGCTCGTCGGAGCGGCCGATGCCGTCCTGGTGCAGCGTGTCCACGTCCGCTCGGTCCTCTCCGCTCACGGGGTCGCCTGCGCCCGGGCCGCCGCGACCAGGTCCTCGACGCTCTGCTGCGGGTCGAGCTCGAAGCCGAGCGCGCGGGCGTGGCCGGCGAGGATGTACCAGACCGACCCGGTCACCAGCTCGACCAGCTTCGGTGCGGCCGGCACCCGCTCGGGCCGCGCCATCCACCGGCGTACGGCGCCGAAGACCGCGCCGACCAGGCCGAAGACCAGCGGGTCGATGGCCGCGCGCTCGTCGTCGCCGAGGTCCAGGCCGAGCATCTCCACCGCGGTGGTGATCACCTCGCAGACCTGCCCCGCGATCTGGGTCAGCCCCTCCTGCAGCGGGCCGGTCCCCTCGCCCTGCTCCGCGACGCGGTGCAGGGCCGGGTGCGCGACCGCCCACCCGACGTACGTCGCCACGATCCGCTCGACGATCTGCGGGATCGTGCCGTCGAGACCGATCTCGGGGAGCAGCTCGGACCACAGCCCGTCGAGGATCTCGGCCTGCACCGCCCGGTCGAGGTCGGAGCGGTCGGCGAAGTGGCGGTAGACGACCGTGCGGTTGAGGCCCGCCCGCTCGGCGATCTGCTGGACGTGGAACTCGGCGCCCGGCTCGCCGTCCTCGATGACCGCGATCGCGGCGTCGAGGATCTGCTGGCGCCGCTGCTGGTTGTGGCGGTCCCAGCGCGCCTGGCGCCCGTCCGGGCGGGCGTCCTCACTCGTCGCCATCTCGTCCTCGTTCCGTCCCCGGGTCGCGGCCGCGCGACCCCCGCTCGACGGGGGTCAGGCTATCCGGCCGCCCGTGACCTCGCGGAGGGGTAGTGTCGACGGACGGGGCCATCCAGGCCCTCCACCAAGGGATCTCCCATGAGCGACAAGTCGCCGCGCCAAGGAATGTCGAAGAAGTCCGGCAAGTCGATCAAGGAGAAGCGGGGCGAGAAGCGCGCCAAGGCCGCCTCCGACAACGCGAGCTCCATGGAGCAGGTCACCGCCAAGAAGCGCTGACCGCTCGCCGGCGTCTCCCGCGCCGCAGCGCGACCTCACGCGCCTCCGCGGGGTCGGTGATCTTGACCCGGGGACGGCCCGCGGCCTCGCCGCGGCGCCGCTCCTCGCGGTCGATGGCGCGCCAGCCCGCCAGGTCCACGACGGGTACGCCGCGGCGCGCGAGCACCGCGGCCAGGTCTCCGTCGCGGGTCTCGGGCGCGTCCAGCAACCCCGCGTCGAGGTCGTCGAGCAGCGCCTCGACGGTCTCCTGCGCGCAGGTCTTGTTGGTGCCGAGGAACCCGGTCGGTCCGCGCTTGGCCCACCCGGCGACGTACGTGCCCGGCTCGACGCGGCCCGCGTCGTTCGGCACGGTGCCCGTGACCGGGTCGTGCGGCAGGCCGGCGACCGGCATGCCGCGGTAGCCGACCGAGCGCAGCACCATCCCGGCCTCGAGCAGCTCGGTCTCGCCAGTCGCCTTCGCGCGCGGCACGCCGGCGGCGTCGGGGACCAGCTCGTTGCGCACGACCTCCACGCCCCCGACCCGGCCGGTGCCCCCGACCCGCACCGGTGAGGTCAGGAAGCGCAGGACGATCCGGCGCCCGCGGGGGTCGGGCCGGCGGGCCGCGAGCTCGCGCAGCACCCGGGCGCGGACGCCCTCGCCGGTGACCTCCGCACCGCCGAGGTCGGCGACGACGTCGACGTCGCGCAGGCCGGCGAGGCCGATCAGCTCGGGCGTCGTGAACGACGCCTGGTCCGGGCCGCGGCGACCGAGGACGACCACCTCGCGCACGGCGCTGGTGCGCAGGGCGGCCAGCGCGTGGTCGGCGACGTCGGTGGCGGCGAGGGCGTCGGGGTCGGCGGTCAGCACCCGTGCGACGTCGAGCGCGACGTTGCCGTTGCCGACGACCACGACCCGCTCGTGGTCGAGGTGCACCTCGAGGTCGCGGTGGTCGGGGTGGCCGTTGTACCAACCCACCAGTGCGGTCGCCGAGCACGAGCCGGGCAGGTCCTCCCCAGGCACGTCCAGGCGGCGGTCGGCCGACGCGCCGACGGTCCACACGACCGCGTCGTAGTGCTCGTCGAGCTCCGCGCGGGTGACGTCGCGGCCCACATCGACGCCGAGCAGGTAGCGGAACCCGGGCTGCTCCTCGATCGCGCGGAACAGCCGCTCGGCCTCCTTGGTGTGGCGGTGGTCGGGCGCGACCCCGGCGCGGAGCAGCCCGTACGGCGTGGGCAGCCGGTCGAGCACGTCGACGGTGACCTCGGGATGGCACAGCAGCTCGTCGGCCGTGTAGAGCCCGGCCGGTCCGGCGCCGACGACGGCGACGCGGACCGGCCGGGGCCGCCGCAGCCGGCGCTGAGGGGGAACCAGCGCCAGCGGGGTGCGGTCGGCATGGGGGAAGACGTCGTAGTAGGCCGCGTTGACCTCGCGGAACGGCTCCTGCTCCGGGGTCAGCGCGGTGTCCGGCACGATCGCCCCGACCGGGCACGCCGTCGTGCACGCGCCGCAGCCGACGCACGAGCGCGGGTCGACGTACAGCATCTCGGCGGTGGCGAACCCGGGTTCGCCGGGCGCGGGGTGGATGCAGTTGACCGGGCAGGCGACGACGCAGGAGGCGTCGGCGCAGCAGGACTGGGTGACGACGTACGGCACGGGTCTGGACTCGGCTCTGGGCTCGGCGCTGGGCTCGGCGCGGTCAGGAGGCGGCCGAGGCCGGCTGGCTGCGGAAGCGCGAGCTGCGCCCGTCAATGCCCATCGCCCGCCACAGCAGGCGGGAGACGGGGTTCATCATCCCGGTGCGCTCGGCGAGCATCCGCACGTCGGCGAAGAGGTCGCGCAGGAACTTCCGCGACTCCGGCGCGCGCCACCACACGTCGCGCACGACCGAGCGCGGGATGCCCATGTCGCGGCGGGCCTTGCGGCCCGGGCGGAGGATCTGGTCGCAGAGCCACCGCATGATCAGCGGCACGACGAGCGAGAGCACGAGCCGCTCGACCCGGCGCAGGCGCGGCGCGCGGTGCTCGAGGTAGGTGTGGGCGAAGCCGATGTGGCGTGCCTCCTCGGCGACGTGGATCTGCATGATCCGCCGCAGCAGCGGGTGCGTGTCGTCCCCGGCGCGCAGCACCGCCTTCTGCACGTGGTCGATCGGCTCCTCGCCGGCAAGCACGCCGTAGAAGAAGCCGAACGGGACCCACTTCGCGAACAGCGGCAGGAACGGCGCCACCGCCCGGAACGCCCAGGTGCCGCCCGCGACGTCCTGCCCGGAGCGGTTCACGAACTCCTGGAACATCTGGGTGTGGTGGCACTCCTCGGTCGCCTCGTGCGTGGAGTACCGGAACTCGGGGCTGCCGTTGCGCAGGCCGAACGCGTAGTTCATCAAGCCGCTGATGAGGATCTGCTCGAACTGCAGGCCGACCTTGGTGACGTTGGCCTGGCGGTAGAGACCGATCTCGACCTGGCGCTCCAGCGGCAGCGACCGGTACCAGGGGTGGCGCCCGAGCACGTCGCCCGCGGGCAGCACCCAGCGCGGGTCCGCCGGGTCCACGGCGTACGCCGGGTCGTCCCACGCGATGTCGCGGAACGCGTCGAAGTGCTGCTCGACCGACGCCTCCGACAGCGTGCGGAGGGTGTCGTCGTACGAGCGGCCGGTGAGGTCGGTCTGCAGGTCCGTCGCGGTCATGGCGAGCACATTAGTGCGACATCGCGTCCGATGTAAATGGGTGTGTGCGACGCGTGTCGCGGGTACTGCGTCCGATGGACCTCAGAACGGGTGGAACCACCCCAGCACCTCGGCCTCGGCGCCCGGGCACGTGACGTTGAGGTCGCGACCGCCCTGCACCCACTGGCCCATCGCCGCGGGGCCGCCCTGCACGACCCAGTCGGCGCCGCACCGCTCGAGCGCCTCGGCCCGCGACGTCGGTCCGGCCGCCCGCCACTCCGGCACGCCCAACGCGAGGTCACCGACGGCAGCGGCCCACAGCGACGGCGTGGAGTAGATGCCGATCTCGTAGCCCTGGTCGAGGTAGGCGCGCTGCAGCCCCTCGACCACGGCGGCGTTCGCCTCGAGGTCGGCCGACCACTCCCAGTCGCGCACCGGCTCCACGTCGACCCAGACCATCGGCGCGGGCAGCCCCGCGCGGCGCATCTCGGTGATGTTGAACAGGGCCTGCTGGTAGCCCACGTTGCGCAGCTCGTCGTGCTCCTCGCCGCCGTCGAACGGCCCCTCGTCGGCGTACGCCGCCAGCGTGCGCTCGTCGGGGTAGCTCGCCACCGCGTAGGCCCCGGCGAGCAGGCCCCGCTCGCGGACCCAGGCGACCTGCTCGGCCAGGCAGGGGTTGGGGAAGAACGCCGGCCCGTTGGTGAGCCCCATGACCACGAAGCGCGCCGTGGGCAGGGGCATCGGCAGGCCCAGCGTCCGCCGCTCGGGGATGCCCATCCCCCGCGGGCACTGGGGCCAGCTGATGTCGCCGCCCACGATCGGCCCGTCCAGGGCCCGCGGCGCCCGCCCCGCCTCCTGCTCGGCCAGCGCCGCCAGGTCGGCCAGGGCCGCCGCGTCCTCGAGGTCGTCCGGCAGCACCGGCACCGACGTCGGGCCGCCGCCGGTCCCGGGGTCTCCCGACCCTCCTGGCTCCCCCGCCGCCCCACCGGCCGAGGACGGCGGCGGCGCGTCGTCGGGGTCGGGGTCGAGCCGATCGGAGCTGCCGCACGAGGCGAGCGCCAGGGTCGCGGCCACCAGCAGCGCGACCGCTACCGGCGTACGTCGCACGGCGCCCGCCCTCCGCTCAGACCTGGGTGCGGGCGGCGACGGCCTCGCGGACGCGGGCGATGGCCTCCTCGATCGGCACGCCGTTGTCCTGGCGGCCGTCGCGGTAGCGGAACGAGACCGCGCCGGCGGCGAGGTCGTCATCGCCGGCGATCATCATGAACGGCACCTTCTGCAGCTGCGCGTTGCGGATCTTCTTCTGCATCCGGTCGGTGGAGTCGTCGACCTCGACGCGCAGGCCCTCGGTGCGCATCCGCTTGGCGACGTCCCACAGGTAGTCCTCATGCCGCTCGGCGATCGGGATCGCCTGGACCTGGACCGGGGCGAGCCACGGGGGGAACGCGCCGGCGTAGTGCTCGACGAGCACGCCGAGGAACCGCTCGATGGAACCGAACTTCGCCGAGTGGATCATCACCGGCTCGTGCTTCTGGCCGTCCGCTCCGTTGTACTCCAGCCCGAAGCGGTGCGGCTGGTTGAAGTCGTACTGGATCGTCGACATCTGCCAGGTGCGGCCGATCGCGTCGCGCGCCTGCACCGACACCTTGGGGCCGTAGAACGCCGCGCCGCCCGGGTCGGGAACGAGCTCGAGACCGGACTCCTCGCAGACCTCGCGCAGCACACGGGTCGCGGTCTCCCACTGCTCGTCGGAGCCGATGAACTTGTCGGGCTTGGAGTCGTCGCGCGTCGACATCTCCAGGTAGAAGTCGTCGAGGCCGAAGTCGCGCAGCAGGCCGAGCACGAAGTCGAGCAGGTGCTTGATCTCGCCGGCCGCCTGGTCGGGGGTGACGTAGGAGTGCGAGTCGTCCTGGGCGAAGCCGCGGACGCGGGTCAGGCCGTGCACGACGCCGGACTTCTCGTAGCGGTAGACGTGGCCGAACTCGAAGAGCCGCAGCGGCAGCTCGCGGTAGGACCGGCCGCGCGAGGCGTAGATGAGGTTGTGCATCGGGCAGTTCATCGCCTTGAGCTGGTACTTCGCGCCCTCGAGCTCCATCGGCGGGAACATCGTGTCGGCGTAGTACGGCAGGTGGCCCGAGGTGTGGAACAGCCCGTCCTTGCTGATGTGCGGGGTGCCGACGTACTCGAAGCCCTCCTCGATGTGCCGGCGGCGGACGTAGTCCTCCATCTCCCGCTTGATCACGCCACCCTTGGGGTGGAAGACCGGCAGGCCGGAGCCGAGCTCGTCGGGGAAGCTGAACAGGTCGAGGTCACGGCCGAGCTTGCGGTGATCGCGGCGCTCGGCCTCCTCGAGGCGGTGGAGGTAGGCCTCGAGGTCCTCCTTCGAGGGCCAGGCGGTGCCGTAGACGCGCTGGAGCTGCTTGTTCTTCTCGTCGCCGCGCCAGTACGCCGCGGCGGTGCGCATCAGCTTGAACGCCGGGATCCGCTTGGTGGTCGGCAGGTGCGGGCCGCGGCACAGGTCGCTCCACGCGACGTCGCCGTTGCGGCGGATGTTGTCGTAGATCGTCAGCTCGCCCGCCCCGACCTCGACGCTGGCCCCCTCGGCTGCGTCGTCGGACTTGCCGGAGCCCTTGAGCCCGATCAGCTCGATCTTGTAGGGCTCGTCGGCCAGCTCGTTGATCGCGTCCGCGTCGGTGGTGACGCGGCGCGAGAACTTCTGGCCCTCCTTGATGATCTTGCGCATCCGGGACTCGATCTTGTCGAGGTCCTCCGGCACGAACGGAGTCTCGACGTCGAAGTCGTAGTAGAAGCCGTCGGTCACCGGCGGACCGATGCCGAGCCTGGCCTCCGGGAACAGCTCCTGCACGGCCTGCGCCATCACGTGCGCGGTGGAGTGGCGCAGCACGTCGAGCCCGTCGGGGCTGTCGATCGCGACGCCCTCGACCTCGTCGCCGTCGGCAAGCTCGTGCGAGAGGTCGCGCAGCTCGCCGTTGACCCGCGCGGCGATGACGCTCGGGTTCTCCGCGAAGAGCTCCCAGGCCTTGGTGCCCGTCGTGGTCGTCCGGTCCTCACGCGCCTCGGCGTGGACGAGGACGACTCTCATGTCGGACACGATCTCTCCTGGAGGGTTGGGGATCCCGGCCGTCCGGCCGGACGCTCGATGCTATCGACCGCTCGCCCGCCGCCTCGCGCCGATATCGGTGCTCGTGCAGCCGGTCCGTGCCCGGGAAGCAGAAGACCCCGGCACCGCTGTCGCGGGCCGGGGTCCTCGGTGACGGTGGGCGATACTGGGTTCGAACCAGTGACCTCTTCGGTGTGAACGAAGCGCGCTACCACTGCGCCAATCGCCCGTCTCGCACCCTGCGGTGCGGCCGAAACTGTAGCCCATGCCGCGGGCGCGCTCCCAACCGGCGCCCCGGCTGCACCCCGGTCCCGGGGTCGTGTGCCTCCGCACGCGCGCGCACGCGTCCACAGGCACACGACCGACCCGCCGCCGCGCTCGGGATCAGGCGCCGAGCAGCTCCGGCTCGCGCTCGCGCCACACGCGGGCGGCGTCGGTGGTGACGGGGCCGGGCGCCGGGAGCTCGCGGTCGTCCCAGTGGCTGACTGCCTGGACGTCGCGGGTGGTCGAGACGAGGAAGACCTCGCTCGCGTGCTCGATGACGCCGATCGGCTCGTCGACCTCCCGGCCGCCGAACCACTCGAGCACCAGCCCGCGGGTGACGCCGGCCAGGCAGCCGCTCGCGAGCGTCGGGGTCCGCAGCTCGCCCTCCACGACGTAGAAGACGTTCGAGCCGGTGCCCTCGCACAGGTTGCCGGCCAGGTTGGCGAAGACCGCCTCGCTCGCCCCGCGACGCTTGGCCTCGGCGAGCGCCACCACGTTCTCGGCGTACGACGTCGTCTTGAGGCCGGCGAGGGCCCCCCGCTCGTTGCGGGGCCAGGGAACGGTGGCGACGCGGGTCGCCGGCTCGGCCGGCCCCATGCCGTCGGCGACGACGACCAGCGTCGGCTGCGCGTCGCCGCGACCGGAGCCCAGCGGGGCCGGCCCGCCCGTGTAGGTGATGCGCAGCCGGCCGAGCGGCAGGTGCTCGACGCCCAGCACGGCGTCGACCCCACGGCGTACCGCGTCGCTGTCGAGTGCCGGGAGGCCCAGCCCGGCAGCGCTGCGCTCGAGCCGCTCGAGGTGGCGGCCGAGCGCGAACGGCTGCCCCTCGACGACCTTCACCGCCTCGAACACCCCGTCCCCGACGGTGAAGCCGTGGTCGCTCACCCCCACCGCCGGAGCGCTCGCGTCGGGCAGGAGACGGCCGTCCATCCAGGCGTGCATGACGCCACTCTAGGGAGGCGGGACCGCCTCGGAAGCCTCTCCGAAACGCCGACCGGACCCCGATTTTGCGCCCCCCTGGCGTTCGGCTAATGTTCTTCTCGCACGCCGGCCCCGGCCGGAAGCAAGCGGACGTAGCTCAGTTGGTAGAGCGCAACCTTGCCAAGGTTGAGGTCGCGAGTTCGAGCCTCGTCGTCCGCTCGCAGAGGTCTTTCCACCGGTCCTTCCATGGAAGGACCAGCACGGTGGGTTGGCCGAGAGGCGAGGCAACGGACTGCAAATCCGTCTACACGGGTTCAAATCCCGTACCCACCTCGAGCACAAACTGCAGACTTGGGCGATTGGCGCAGTGGTAGCGCGCTTCCTTGACACGGAAGAGGTCACTGGTTCAAACCCAGTATCGCCCACCAGATCGAACCCCCTGGCCTTCTCGGCCAGGGGGTTCGCTGGTTCTCCGGGAGGAGCTCCCGCTCCCCCGGCCGGCGGCGGCGCTCCCGTCGAGCACCGCCACCGCGACCGCGAGACCACCGCCTCGTGGTCGTGGTCCGTCAGGGCCGACGAGCGACCACCCGGCACAGGACGGGGTCCTCGTCGCCCCACGGCGCCAGGCCGGACGACTCGAGGCCGTAGTCGACCACCCAGCCCCGCCCGCGCAGGTCGGCCAGCAGGTCCGCAGCGCTCTGGTAGCGGCGGAAGTGCTGGGGGTGGGCCTTTGCGAGCTTCTCGTCCTTGTCGGTGCGGAACTCGGCGACGAACGAGTCGCCCGAGCGGGAACGGGCGCCGACCGCGTCCAGGAGCGCGTCCTGCGTCCGGGCGTCGATCGCGTGGAGCAGGAAGCGGCTGTAGAAGACCCGGGGACGACCACCCTCCTCGCCGAGCACCTCGGCGAGCGCGGCCCCGTCGGCGAGGTCGCACACCTCGAAGCGCGCCCGGTCCAGGCCCGCCTGGCTCGCCTTCTCCCGCGCATGGTCGATCGCGACGCCGGCCCGGTCCAGGCCGAGGACCTCCCGCCCCTGCGAGGCGAAGTAGATCGAGTCCCGGCCGTCGCCGCAGCCGATGTCGACCACGGTGACCGGCTCCGGGCCCAGGCGGTCGTGCACGAAGCGGGCGAACGACGACGCCTCGGCGTGGCCGTGGTGGGCGTAGTAGTCGGCCCAGTAGACGTCGGTGACCCGACGCGGGCTCATCACGCCGGTCCGGTCGTTGCCGCGCTTCTCGACGTTCCACGAGAAGCCCGTCTTGGGCAGACGCCAGTCGTCGCCGTAGAAGGTGGCGAGCAGCTCCTCCGCGCAGACCGGGACCAGCGCCGTGCGCCCGGCGAGCTCGATCTCGCGGGTGCCCTTCCAGTCCGCGGCGGTGACCTGCGTGCTGCCCGCATAGCCGAACGGGTGCTGCAGCACGCCGTCGGCGTCGAAGTAGACGTGGAAGATGTCGATGCGGTGGTCGGGACGGGCCGGGTCGACCACGTGCAGCCCGCCGCCCATCGCGCCCACGCGGTACCCCCGCGCGATCAGCACCTTCGCGATCCGCACCATCTCGTCCGCCGCCTCGGGACCGGTGGTCGCCGAGCTCACGAAGCTTGCGTCGTAGTCGTTGTCGTGCGCGAGGAAGCCGCCCTCGCGGACGGCCCCCAGCAACGTCCCGTAGGTGATGAAGAGCTCGTAGCCGAACTCGTCGGCGAGCACGGCGCGCATGGACTCGTAGAGCGAGGCGACGGCGGACTGCCATCCCTGGTCGAGGCCCTTGGCGACCTGCACCAGGCCCGTGCGCCCCAGGACATGTCCCTCGTCGAAGCGCTGCTGCAGGTCCTGCGGCGTCCTCCCCCCGGACCGGGGAGCCCGGAGGAACATGCCGTGCCCGTGGATGGGGAGGACCTGCGAACCGGTCACGACACGCAGCGGGGTCCCCTGGGGGGCGTACTCCCACAGCTGGGTGATCGCGAAGGTGAACGTGCGGATCTGCTGCCTGCTGTGGCGCCGGTCCCCCTTCGGCGGAGGCAGCGAGGGCGTGGGCGAGAGCTTGGCGTTCTTCCGGTTCGCCGACAGCGCGCCGTCCGGCGTGGCCGTCGTCCTGCTCACCGTCATCGAGCCCAGCCGCAGCTCGACCTCGGTGGGCGGGCTGTCGGCCGGGACCGACACCCACCCGCGCACGTCGTCCTCGGTGAACGCCTCGACCATCCCGTTGACGTGGACCGGTCGCGCGGGCGCGACCTGTGGGGACCTGCGACGACGGGCTCGGCTGAACATCGTGTACTCCCAGGATCGACGAGCTGGTGGCCATCGGAGCGCCGCCAACACGACACCCACCGGTCACGGCGCGGCCTCGTGGTGGTCACCGGCCGTTCACGGCGCCCGCAGGCTATCGACAGGCGCGTCCTGCGACCGCCACGGGCGTGCCGTGGGCGCGCCGGAGACGGCCACGACGACCGGGACGTAGCCCGGCCCGCTCACCACCCGGTCGAGGTCTGCGCCAGCGGCACACGCAGAACGCCCCGGCGCCGTCACGGCGTCGGGGCGTTCGTCCACGTGCTCGCGGGCCCGGGGGCCCGCCGCGCTCACTCGTCCTGCGGGATGTCGGTCGACTCGAAGTCGGAGGGCTCGTCCTCGATCATGTAGTTCGGGTCCTTCTCGATCGCCGCGACGGTCCGCGCGATCCACTCGTCGTCGGAGGTCTCGATCTCCCGCTCGGCGAGCTGCTCGCGCAGGTAGGTCGCGAGGTCTTCGCTCACGCCGGAGTCCTTGGCGATGGAGGTCGCGTCGACGGCAGCCTGGAGGTCGGAGTTGTAGGTGGCCATGCCGGCGCAGTGCCCGTCGGGCGTCCGGGCGAAACGGAACCGACCCGGGAGCAGCGGCGTTCCCGGGTCGGCCCATCTCCAACGATGACGCGGAGGTGGTTGAGCTCCCTCCCCGACGCCCAGCACCGCGGAGCAGGAGCTCGCGCACTCCCGTTTTCCGTGCCGGGAGCTGGTGTGCTGCCGGGACCAACGACGCGCAACCAGGAGGGGTACGCCGTCCTGCCGCGGCGTACGCCACACGGTGCGGGTGGTCTGGACCGAGGCGGGTCGCCCGGGACGCCATTCACGTGATGATGGCGTTCCGGGACCCACGGCCCCGCCCTCCCCATGAACCACCGGAGCAGCGCTCCCATCGTGTCGGCGCGGCACCGGCAGCGCCCACGGGTGTCCGGACGGAGCCCCCATGGCCCGGTCGGGCCATGCCGCGGGACCGACCGGACGTTTTCGCGGTTCTCGGGACGATCGGCGGCGACGCGCGCTAGTCTCGGTCCTGCCGAGCCGCTGGTGACCCGAGACGCCAGCGGCTCGGCTCTTTCGTTCCCGTTCGCTCCCGTCCTCCCCGTGTCGCTCCCGGGGAGCGGCCGCTCACAGCGGTGTCAGCCGGGCCGACGGCAGCCACTCCTCGACCAGGCCCCAGACGCCCGGGCGGAGCAGGGCGCCGTACACGACCCGGCCCTCCCACCCCGACGGCGTCTGCCGCCACTCGACGAGCAGTCCGGGCCGCTTCGCACCGCCGCCGGAGCCGTCGGCGACCCAGCAGTGGCGCGACGGTCCGGACATGCCGGAATGATAGGCCAGGATCGAACACGTGTTCGACCAGGTGCTCGACCAGGTGCGCTCGCTCAGTCGCCCTCGGCGACGTCCTCGTTGTGCGTGCCCGGGCGCGGCGCCCACGGCAGCTCCTTGGCGGGCCGGACGACGATCAGCCGGTCGCCGCGGGCGAGCAGGGTGACGACCGGGTCGAAGTAGCGGTGGACCTTCTCGTCGCGCACGACGGCGATGACCTGGTCCGGCAGGGACTGAGGCTGCTTGCCGACCTCGTTGACGAGCAGGTCGCGCTCGGCCACCTCGAGCCCCTCGCCGTAGGTGAGCAGGTCCTCCATCACCGAGCCGAGCGAGGGCGAGAGCGACGAGAGTCCGAGCAGCCGGCCGACCGCGTCGGAGGAGGTGATGACGGAGTTCGCGCCGGACTGCTTCATCAGCGGCGCGTTCTCGTGCTCGCGGGCCGACACCACGATCCAGCAGTCCGGGTTGAGCTGGCGCACCGTGAGCGTGGCCAGCACGTTCGAGGCGTCGCTGTCGCTGGTGATGATGACCTGGTCGGCCTCCGCCGCGCCTGCCCGCCTCAGCACGTCGCGGCGGGTCGCGTCACCGGTGACGACCGCGAGGCCGTCGGCGTGGGCGTCCTGCAGCGCGACCGGGCTCGGGTCGACGACGACGATGCTCTCCCGGGTCAGCCCGTTGTTGACGAGCGTGTCGACGGCGCTGCGCCCCTTCGTGCCGTAGCCGACGACGACGACGTGGTGACCCATGTGCTTCCTCCAACGGGCGACGCGGAACATCTCGCGGCCCTGCGAGGCGAGGACCTCCAGGGTGGTGCCGATGAGCAGCACCAGGAACGCGATGCGGGCGGGGGTGATGACGAAGGCGTTGATCAGCCGCGCTCCGTCGGTGACCGGTGCGATGTCGCCGTACCCGGTCGTCGACAGGGTGACCGTCGTGTAGTAGATCGCGTCGGTCAGGCTGATGGTGTTCGTGGGGTCGTTGCCGTCGCGGTAGCCCTTGCGGTCGAGGTAGACCAGCAGCACCGTGCCGACGAGGATCGCGAGAGCGGCCAGCAGCCGGCGGCCGAGCTCCCACCACGGCGAGCGCACCCGCTCCGGGAGCGAGACCAGGCCCCGGCCCTGCACCGGCAGGGGTTGCCCGGAGTTCGGGTCCATGTCGCTCGGCACGCGAGGAACCTACCGGTCCTTCCCACCCAGGTGACGCAGCCGGGCCACGAGCTCCAGGCGCGCCCGCGTGGTGGCGTTCTGCGGGAAGACGGTGTCGAACGCCGCGTTCACGGCCGCACCGATGAGCACGGCGATCGCCACGATGTAGAGCCACAGCAGCACCGCGATCGGCGCCGCCAGCGGGCCGTAGATCGACTTGGAGTCCGCCGCGGTGACGGTGAGCACCCAGCGCAGCACGTAGGACCCGAGGATCCAGGCGACGAGCGAGAACGTCGCGCCGGGCAGGTTGAAGCTCCAGTTCGTCCGCACCGGCACCGACACGTGGTAGAGCGTGGCCAGGAAGCAGATGCAGACGATCGAGACGACCGGCCAGTAGAAGGACAGCAGGAAGTCCAGGGAGTCCGGCAGCGCGTCGCGCACCAGGGACGGACCGGCCACCATCAGCGGGATCGAGAACATGCCGGTGATCAGCGCCAGCACGTAGAGGACGAACGACAGCGCGCGGGTCTTGATGATCCCGCGGTGGCCGCCGAGCCCGTGCATGATCGTGATGGTGTCGACGAAGACGTTGAGCGCCCGCGAGCCCGACCACAGCGCCAGCACGAAGCCCAGCGAGATCACGTCGAACCGGCCGCCGCGCAGCACGTCGTTCATCGTCGGCACGATCACGCCGTCGACGGCGCGGTCGGTGAGCAGCCGCGAGGACAGGTCGATGACCGCCTGGCGCACGTCCTCGACCTGCGTCGGGCTGAACTGCTCGGTGACGTAGCCGATCGCGCCCGCCATCGCGAAGATCAGCGGCGGCACCGACAGCACCGCGAAGAACGCGCCCTCGGCCGCGAGACCCGTGACGCGATAGCGCATGCAGGCACCGACCGTGGTGACGATCAGGCGCCACACCGTGTGCCGGACCCGGGTCAGCCAGGCGACCACGGCGGCCATCGGGTCAGGTCGACCCCGACCCTCCCGCTGCCCCGCCGACCGAGGCCCGGACGCCGGGCTCATGGTCTTACGGTATCCGCATGCGCACCGAGATCCGGGTCACCACGAACCAGGCGCCGCCGCTGGTCGGTCACAACGTCGTCACGGCCGACCGGGCGCTCGCCGAGGCGGTCCTGCGTCACGGCTCGCCGGAGGTCCTCGAGGACCTGGTCGCGCTCGGCGCCGAGGCCGGCTCGGCCGAGGCCCGCGAGCACGGCCAGCTCGCCAACGAGCACTCCCCGCGGCTGACGCCGTACGACCGCTACGGCAACCGGATCGACGAGGTCGTCTTCCACCCCTCGTGGCACTGGCTGATGAAGCGTGCGGTGGGCCACGGCCTCGGCGCGGCGCCGTGGGAGCAGCAGGACGCCGGCGCGGAGCACGCGCACCTGCGCCGCGCGGCCGGCTTCATGGCCTGGTCGCACACCGAGCCGGGCCACGGCTGCCCGATCTCGATGACGTACGCCGCCGTGCCGGCGCTCCGCGCCGACGACGCGATCGCCAAGGAGTGGACGCCGCTGCTCGCGTCCACGACGTACGACCCCGGCGTCCGCAACCCGGCCGAGAAGCTCGGCGCCCTGGCCGGCATGGGGATGACCGAGAAGCAGGGCGGGTCCGACGTCCGCGCCAACATCACCCAGGCGCGCCCGACCGCGACCGACGGCACCTACACGCTGCACGGCCACAAGTGGTTCACCTCCGCGCCGATGAACGACGTCTTCCTCGTGCTGGCCCAGACCGACGGAGGCGTCACCTGCTTCGTCGTGCCGCGCGTGCTCGCCGACGGCACCCGCAACCAGCTCGACGTCGTCCGGCTCAAGGACAAGCTCGGCAACCGCTCCAACGCCTCCTCCGAGCTGGAGATGGACGGCACCGTCGCGCACCGCCTCGGCGACGAGGGCCGCGGTGTGCGCACCATCATCGAGATGGTCGCAGCCACCCGCCTCGACTGCGTGCTCGGCTCGACCGGCCTGATGCGCCGCGCGGTCTCCGAGGCGTCCTGGCACGCCGCCCACCGCTCGGCCTTCGGCTCGACGCTCGCCGAGAAGCCGCTGATGCAGAACGTCCTGGCCGACCTCGCCGTCGAGTCCGAGGCCGCTACCGCACTGGCCCTCCGCCTCGCGACCGCCGTCGACCGGCTGCACGACCCGCACGAGGCGGCGCTGCGCCGGATCGCGCTGCCGCTCGCGAAGTTCTGGGTCTGCAAGCGCACCCCCGCCATGGTCGGCGAGGCGCTGGAGTGCCTCGGCGGCAACGGGTACGTCGAGGAGTCGGTCATGCCGCTGCTCTACCGCGAGGCCCCGCTGAACTCGGTCTGGGAGGGCTCGGGCAACGTCAACGCCCTCGACGTCCTGCGCGCGCTCGGCCGCGAGCCGGAGGTGCTCGACGCCTGGATCACCGAGGTCGGCCGCGCCCGCGGTGGCGACGCCCGCCTCGACCGCGCCATCGACGACGTGCTGGCGATGCTCGGCTCGCTGATGGGTGACCCGGCACAGCTCGAGGTCGGCGCCCGCCGGCTCGCCGGCCGGATGGCCGCGGTCCTCCAGGGCTCGCTGCTCGTCCGCTTCGGCCCGCCCGAGGTCGCCGACGTCTTCTGCGCCTCCCGCCTCGGCTCGTCGTACGACGGCACCTACGGCGCGCTCGCCGGTGGCGACCTCCGCGCGATCGTCGAGCGGACCACGCCGGTCGTCTGACCCGTTCCGCGACCGCGCGTTAGCCGCCGCCCCGCGGCGGGCACCCGAAATGTGGCCGCGACCACACCGTCCGGCCTCCCGGTCCGGAGGTGCGCGATGACGACAGATCAGGGACGACCCGGCGAGCAAGCCGGGGAGCAAGCCCGAGAGGGAGCCGGCGGGCGAGCCGGCGGGACGGGACGCACCGACGTCGACCGCGCCTTCCTCGACAACGCGACGTACCGCAGCCTCGGCGAGCAGCAGCTCTCCGAGCGTGAGGAGCGGTTCGAGAAGGTCCGCCGCACGACCGGCCTGGTGCTCGCGCCGCTCGTGACGATCGTCTTCCTGCTGCTGCCGGTCGGGCTGGAGGACCAGCAGCACACACTGGCGGCGGTGCTGCTCGGCGTCATCGTCCTGTGGGTGACCGAGCCGGTGCCGATCCCCGTCGGCGGGTTCATCGGCATCGCGGCGATCGTCATGCTGGGCGTCGTCAGCGCCGACGAGGCGTTGGTGCCGTTCGGGTCCTCGACGGTCTTCACGTTCATCGGCGCGTTCATCCTCGCCCAGGCGATGCTCAAGCACGGGCTGGCGCGGCGGTTCGCGATGTTCGTGCTCAACCTGCGTGGCGTCGGCAGCTCGACGGTGCGGGTGGTGGTCGCGTTCGGCGCGATCACGTGCCTGCTGTCGGCGTTCGTCTCCAACACCGCGACGGTGGCGATGCTGCTGCCGACCGCCATCGGCATCCTGGCGGTCATCGCGAAGCTGCTGCAGTCGCGCGGCGAGGTCGCCGAGGACTTCGACCCGCTGCGGCTGCGGGTCGGTGCCGCGCTCATGCTCATGCTGGCGTACGGCGCCAGCGTCGGCGGCCTGCTCACCCCGGTCGGCTCGCCGCCGAACCTCATCGGGCGCGGCCTGATCGAGGAGGCGACCGGCGAGCGGATCTCGTTCCTCGACTGGGTCCTCATGGCGCTGCCGATCTGCGCGCTCATGTTCGTGGCGCTCGCGGTGGTGATCCTGCTGCTCAACCGGCCCGAGACCCGGCGGCTGGAGGGCGTGGCCGACTACGTCCGCGAGGAGAAGGCGGCGCTCGGGAGGTTCTCGGTGGCCGAGCGCAACACGCTCATCGCCTTCGCCGTCACCGTGACCCTGTGGGTCCTGCCCGGCGTGGTGGCGCTGGTGACCGGCACCGAGTCGAGCACCTACGAGACCGTCAGCGGCCGGCTCGACGAGGGCATCGTCGCGATCCTCGGCGCCTCGCTGCTCTTCCTGCTCCCGACCAAGTGGGAGGAGCGCGAGTTCACCCTGCGGTGGAGCGACGCGGCCAAGATCGACTGGGGCACCGTCGTGCTCTTCGGCACCGGCATCGTCTTCGGCAGCCTCCTGGAGTCCACCGGCCTCGCCGAGACCCTCGGCACCGGAGCGTCCGACCTGCTCGGCCTCTCCAGCGTCCTGCTGATCACGGTCTTCGCGGTCGTGCTCGCGATCATCGTCTCGGAGACGACCAGCAACACCGCGTCCGCGGCGGTGGTCGTGCCGATCATCATCCCGATCGCGATGGCCGCCGACGTCAACCCGTTGGTGCCCGCCCTGGCGGCGACGTTCGCGGCGTCGTTCGGCTTCATGCTGCCGGTCTCGACGCCGCAGAACGCCATCGTCTACGGCTCCGGCACCGTCCCCATCACCACGATGATCCGCACCGGCGTCTCCTTCGACGTCCTCGGCGCGGTCCTCATCGTGCTGGTCGTGCCGGTGATGGCGGCCGCCGTCGGGTTGGTCTAGCGGCCCCCGGGTCGCGGTTTCGTCGGAGGTCGCTGCGGGTCGTGTCGCGCCCGCCGGCCGGCCCCGGCTGTACCCGGGTCAGGACAGCTCGAGCCCCGGGTAGAGCGGGTGCTTGTCGAGCATCTCGGCGGAGGCGGCCTTGACCTTGTCGGCCACGCCGTCGCCGAGGGCGTAGGACGCCTTCGACGGGCCGCCGGCCTTGGTGGTGCCCGGCTGGGTGTTGCCGAGCACGTCGACGATGAGCTCGGCGACGCGGTCGAACTCGTCGTGGCCGAAGCCGCGGGTGGTCAGCGCGGGCGTGCCGAGGCGGATGCCGGAGGTGTACCAGGCGCCGTTCGGGTCGTTCGGCACCGAGTTGCGGTTGGTGACCACGCCGGCGTCGAGCAGCGCCGACTCGGCCTGGCGGCCGGTGAGGCCGAAGGAGGAGACGTCGAGCAGGACGAGGTGGTTGTCGGTGCCGCCGGTGACGAGGTTCGCGCCGCGGGTCAGGAACCCCTCGGCGAGCGACTTGGCGTTGTCAGCGACCTGCTGGGCGTAGGTGCGGAACGAGTCCTGGCGGGCCTCGGCCAGCGCGACGGCCTTGGCGGCCATCACGTGGGAGAGCGGGCCGCCGAGCACCATCGGGCAGCCGCGATCGACGCTCGGGGCGTACTCCTCGGTCGCGAGCACCATGCCGCCGCGCGGGCCGCGCAGCGACTTGTGGGTGGTCGTGGTGACGACGTGGGCGTGCGGCACCGGGTCCTCGTTGCCGGTGAAGACCTTGCCGGCGACGAGGCCGGCGAAGTGGGCCATGTCGACCATCAGCGTCGCGCCGACCTCGTCGGCGATCTCGCGCATCTTGGCGAAGTCCACGCGACGGGGGTACGCCGAGTAGCCGGCGACCAGCACGAGCGGCTTGAACTCGCGAGCCTTCGCGGCGACCGCGTCGTAGTCCAGCAGGCCGGTCTCCGGGTCGGTGCCGTACTGCTGCTGGTGGAACATCTTGCCGCTGATGTTCGGGCGGAAGCCGTGGGTGAGGTGGCCGCCGGCGTCGAGCGACATGCCGAGCAGCCGCTGGTTGCCGAGCTCCTTGCGCAGCGACTCCCAGTCGGCCTCGGTCAGCTCGCTGACGTTCTTGGCACCGAGCTTCTGCAGCGCCGGAGACTCGACCCGGTGAGCGAGGATCGACCAGAAGGCGACCAGGTTGGCGTCGATGCCGGAGTGCGGCTGGACGTAGGCGTACTCCGCGCCGAACAGCTCGCGGGCGTGCTCGGCGGCGAGCGACTCGACGGTGTCGACGTTCTGGCAGCCGGCGTAGAAGCGGTGGCCGACCGTGCCCTCGGCGTACTTGTCGCTGAACCAGGTGCCCATCGTCATCAGCACGGCCGGCGAGGCGTAGTTCTCGCTGGCGATCAGCTTCAGCGAGGCCCGCTGGTCTGCGAGCTCCTGCCGGGTGGCCTCGGCGATCCGCGGCTCGACCGCCGCGATGACCTCGAGGGCCTGCGAGTACGCGCTGCTGGTCAGGCGGGAGTCGTCGCTCATGAGGTCCACCCTAGTGAGGTACGCCGGCGGCGACCGCGCCGGCGGGCACACCTGCGGGATGTGACGTGGGCCGCACCTGCCGGCGGCGCCCGCGGAACGCCGCGGTCGCGTGACCACATCATGGACACGCATCTCACATCATGAGAACTCGCCTTGTGGGACGCCCGTCCGGCCACTGAGACTCCTTGACATGGTCTCCGCTGCAACGCACGCCTTCCTCGTGGTCCGCCGCCACGTGGACCTCGGCCGCACGCGCAGCTCGATGTGTCGCCAGCGCTGACGACACCGAAGCCCGCAGACCTCCCGCCGCGCCGCCCTCCGAGGGCCGCGCCGCACCCCAGCGCGAAGGACACACCCGTGACCGAGACCCCCGCCCGCCCTGCGCCCAAGCCCCGACCGAAGCGCGGTGAGGGCCAGTGGGCCCTGGGCTACCGGGAGCCGCTCAACAAGAACGAGCAGTCCAAGAAGGACGACAACCCGCTGAACGTCCGCGGGCGGATCATCAACATCTACGCCAAGCGCGGCTTCGACTCGATCGACCCTGCCGACCTCCGCGGCCGCTTCCGCTGGATGGGGCTCTACACCCAGCGTGCGCCGGGCTTCGACGGCGGCAAGACCGCGACGGTGCCCGAGGAGGAGCTGGACGACCGCTACTTCATGCTGCGCGTCCGCTCCGACGGCAAGCTCCTCTCCCCCGCCGCCGTCCGCGCGCTCGGCACCATCGGCCAGGACTTCGCCCGCGACACCGCCGACGTCACCGACCGCGCCAACATCCAGTACCACTGGATCCGGGTCGAGGACGTCCCGACGATCTGGGACCGGCTGGACGAGGCCGGCCTGAGCTCGCTCGAGGCCTGCGGCGACTCGCCGCGGCCGTTCCTCGGCTCGCCGGTCGCCGGCGTCGCCACCGACGAGATCATCGACGGCTCCCCCGCCCTCGACGAGATCTTCCGCCGCTACATCGGCAACCCCGACTTCTCGAACCTGCCGCGCAAGTTCAAGACCGCCGTGACCGGCCACCCCTCGCACGACGTGTCCCCGGAGACCAACGACGTCTCCTTCGTCGGCACCGTCCACCCCGAGCACGGTCCTGGCTTCGACCTCTGGGTCGGCGGCGGCCTCTCGACCAACCCGATGCTCGCGCAGAAGCTCGGCGTGTGGATCCCCCTCGACGACGTGCCGGACGTGTGGGAGGGCGTGGCCTCGATCTTCCGCGACTACGGCTACCGCCGGCTCCGCTCGCGGGCGCGGCTGAAGTTCCTCGTCGCCGACTGGGGCGTGGAGAAGTTCCGCGAGGTGCTCGAGACCGAGTACCTCCAGCGTGAGCTCGTCTCCAACCCGTCGCCCGTCTCGCCGGTCGGCCACCGCGACCACATCGGCGTGCACGACCAGAAGGACGGCAAGAAGTACGTCGGCGTCGCGCCCACCGCCGGCCGGGTCTCCGGCACGATGCTCGCGCAGCTGGCCGACCTGATGGACGCGCACGGCATCGCGGGCGCCCGCCTGACGCCGTACCAGAAGATCGTGCTGATCGGCGTCGAGCCGGCCGCGGTCGAGCAGGTCGTCGAGGCGCTCGACGTCATCGGGCTGTCGGCCCGGCCGTCGAACTGGCGGCGCAACACGATGGCTTGCACCGGCATCGAGTTCTGCAAGCTCGCGATCGTCGACACCAAGGAGCGCGCGCGCCGTCTCGTCGACTCCCTCGAGGAGCGCTTCCCGGAGCTGGACACGCCGATCACCGTCAACGTCAACGGCTGCCCCAACGCCTGCGCGCGGACCCAGGTCGGCGACATCGGGCTCAAGGGCCAGCTGGTGATGCACGACGGCGAGCAGGTCGAGGGCTTCCAGGTGCACCTCGGTGGCGCGACCGGGCTCGAGGCCAACTTCGGCCGCAAGCTGCGGGCGCACAAGGTCACCAGCGCCGGGCTGGACGACTACATCACCGTGGTGGTCACCAACTTCCTCGCGGACCGCACCGAGGGCGAGACCTTCTCGGCCTGGGTGCACCGCGCCGACGAGGAGCTGCTGCGCGGCGAGCGCCAGCTGGCGGCGAGCGCGTCATGAGCGAGCGCGCAGGAACGCCGTACCACTGCCCGTTCTGCGGCGAGGAGGACCTGCGCCCGCACGAGGTCGTCTCCGAGACCGGCGAGGTCAGCAGCCCGCACGGCACCTGGGAGTGCCGTGGCTGCCTGCGCGCCTTCTCGCTGAGGATGCTCGGCCTGGTCCGCCCCGGCACCCCGGGGGTGGTCTCGTGAGCGTCACGACCACCACGGCCCGCAACTCGCGCGGCATCCAGACCGAGGGCCGCACGCCCGAGGAGCTGCGCGAGCTGGTCTCCCACTGGGGCGCCGAGCTGGAGCTGGCGCCGGCCGAGGTGATCATCGAGTGGGCCGCCGCGACCTTCGGCGAGCGGTTCTGCATCACCTCCTCGATGGGCGACGCCGCGCTCGCGCACCTGGCCTCGACCGTGGTGCCCGGGATCGACGTGGTCTTCCTCGACACCGGCTACCACTTCGTCGAGACCATCGGCACCCGGGACGCGGTCGCAGCGACGATGGACGTCAACCTGCTGACCATCACGCCGGTGCAGAGCGTGGCCGAGCAGGACGCGGCGCACGGCGAGGACCTCTACCGGACCGACCCGGACCTGTGCTGCAAGCTGCGCAAGGTCCAGCCCCTGGCCGACGCGTTGAGTGGGTACGACGCCTGGGCGACCGGCCTGCGCCGCGCGGAGACCCACAACCGGGTGATCGCGCCGGTCATCGGGTGGGACGCCAGGAAGGGCAAGGTCAAGGTCTCCCCCCTCGCACGCTGGAGCGACGAGCAGATGGACCGCTACATCGCCGAGAACGGCGTGCTCGTCAACCCGCTCGTCTACGACGGCTACCCCTCCATCGGCTGCGCCCCGTGCACCCGCCGGGTCGCGCCCGGCGAGGACCCGCGCAGCGGCCGCTGGGCCGGCACCACCAAGACCGAGTGCGGGATCCACACGTGACCACCCGCCGCCGCTCCCTCAACTCCCGGACCCCCGACAGCGTGGTCGGTCGTTCCCCCGTCGCCGCACCGTCTCGAAGGAGGCCGTCGTCATGACCGCTCCCGCCCTCGTCGCGCTGGCCCACGGCAGCCGCGACCCGCGCTCCGCCGCCACCATCACCGCCCTCGTCGGCGAGGTCCGCGCCATGCGCCCGGACCTGCGGATCGAGCCGGCGTTCCTCGAGCTGTCGAAGCCGACGTTCGGCAAGGTCGTCGACAAGCTCGTCCGCGCCGGCCACGACGAGATCGTCGTCGTGCCGCTGCTGCTCACCGAGGCCTACCACGCGACCGTCGACGTCCCCCGCGCGATCGCGGAGGTCACCGAGCGGCACCCCGGCCTCAAGGTCCGCGCCACCGACGTGCTCGGGCTCGAGCCGCGCTTCCTCGAGGTGCTCGACGAGCGGATGCGCGACGCGCTCCGCGCCGCCCGGGTCCGCGAGCTCGACGCGCTCGTCCTGGCCGCCGCCGGCACCTCCGACGCGCTGGCCAACCAGTCGGTCGCCCGCCTGGCCCGGCTCTGGGGCGCGCACCACAAGCTGCCGGTCACGGCCGCCTTCGCCTCGGCCGCCCCGCCGGCCGCCGGCGAGGCCGTCCGCGCGTTCCGGGCCGAGGGCCGCCGCCACATCGCGGTCGCGTCGCTCTTCCTCGCGCCCGGCTTCCTGCCGGACCGGGTCTCCGAGCTCGCCCTCGAGGCCGGCGCCGTCGCTGTCTCCGAGCCGCTCGGCGCCCACCCCGAGGTCGCCCGCACGGTCCTCGCTCGGTACGCCGTCGGCGCCGTCGAGCTCGTCCCCGTCTGACCTGACCGGCCGGGGTCGGCCCTACCCTTCGGGACATGGACGCCACCCCGCCGGCCGGCACCCCCTCCCTGACCGGGCTGCCCGGTCTGCCAGGACTGCACAGCGTCGTCCGCTGCGACACCTCCGCGCGGGCCTGGGTCAGCTGGGCGGTCGGACGGCTCGACGCCGACGCGCACCGCAGCGCCGACACGCACCTGCTGCGGCTGCCGGCGCCCGCGAGCGCACCGGTCGGGGTCTACCTCAAGGACGAGTCGACCCACCCGACCGGCAGCCTCAAGCACCGGCTCGCGCGGTCGCTGGTGCTCTACGGCCTGTGCAACGGTGACATCGGCCCGCGCACCACGCTCGTCGACGCCTCGAGCGGGTCGACCGCGATCAGCGAGGCGTACTTCGCCCGCCTGCTCGGACTGCCCTTCGTCGCCGTCATGACCCGGACGACCAGCCCCGGGAAGATCGCGCTGATCGAGCGCGAGGGCGGCCGTTGCGAGCTCGTCGACGACGCGGGCGAGGTGTACGCCACCGCGCAGCGGCTCGCCGAGGAGTGCGGCGGGCACTACCTCGACCAGTTCACCAACGCCGAGCGGGCCACCGACTGGCGCGGCAACAACAACATCGCGGAGTCGATCTTCTCCCAGCTCGCCCGCGAGGAGCGTCCGGTCCCGGACTGGATCGTCGTCGGGGCAGGCACCGGCGGCACCAGCGCGACGATCGGTCGCTACGTCCGCTACCGCGGGTTGCCCACGCAGGTCGCGGTGGTCGACCCGGAGGGGTCGGCGTTCCTGCCGTCGTACGCCGGGGATCCGGCCGGCGCCGCCGCAGCCGTGGGCTCCCGGGTCGAGGGCATCGGGCGCCCGCGCGTGGAGCCGTCGTTCGTGCCGGGGGTGGTCGACCGGATGCTGGGCGTGCCGGACGCGGCGTCGGCGGCGGGGATGCGCTTCCTCGCCGAGCGGTTCGGGATGCAGGCGGGACCGTCGACGGGGACCAACCTCTACGGCGCGCTCCAGCTCGCGCTCGAGGTCCGCACCACCCAGGGCGCCGGCAGCGTCGTCACGCTGATGTGCGACCGCTCCGAGCGGTACGCCTCCACCTTCGCCGACGACGACTGGCTGCGGGCCCAGGACCTCGACCACCGGCCGTACCTCGCCGAGCTGGAGCGGGCCTGGGCCGCCCTCACCGGCGGTCTGGAGCTCGCCTAGCAGGGAACCGCCCGCGCAGCCCCTCCCGCGCGGGTCAGCCGCGGGCGATCCACCGGGTCGCGCCCCGGTCGCCCGGTGCGTAGTCGGAGTCGCCCGCGCCGTTCTCGGTCAGCACGGCCACGCGGATCGCGCCGTAGTCGCCGTCGTGCAGGCAGTCCGACGGCATGACCATCCGGGCGACGTCCCCGTTCCACCGCAGGCGGTAGCTGGTGCAGGTGACCGGGCTCGGCCCCGTGGTGGTGTCGGTGAAGGCGCCGGGCACGAGGTACTGGTCGATCGTGCCGTCACCTCCCGGCTCACCACGCTTCTCGGCGACGAGGCGCAGGCCGCGCGCGCCGCGGGGGTCGATGCTGACGATGAGGTCCCCGTTGCGCTCCGCAGCGAAGGCGACCCGCACGACGACGCGGTCGTCCTCGTTGTGGATCCGCACGCCGACGACGTCGAGCCGCTTGCCGCCCGGCGTGTCGCCCTTCGGGTCGTCGATCTCGATCCGCGCGGCGTGGGCGGGGCTCGCTGCCACGGCGAGAAGAGCGGTGGTCGCGGCGGCCGCGACGAGGGTCCTGAGCACGCCTGCACCCTCCCACGCCACACCCCGGGTGAGAAGGACCGCAGAGGCCCGTCAGTGGTGGGCCGCTGTCCAGACCCCGGGCACGGCGATGCGCCGCGGGTGGATCCCCGCCTCGAGGAGCCCGACGAGCGCCGCCGCGAGCTGCTCGGGCGGGCCGGCCGGGACCGGCACGTCGACCCCGTCCATCATGCTTCCCGCGTGGAAGGACAGGTGGACCGCGTCGCCGGCCCTCGGCGCGTAGGCGTGGAGGTCCGGGCGGAGCGCGCGCAGGTGGCGCAGGACCGCCCGGGGCCGTGTCTCCCAGGACCGGTCCGCGGTCGCGGCCTCGACCGCAGCGAGGTACTGACCGGCATCGAACCGGATCGTCGGCAGGTCGTGGGAGCGGTGGAAGACGTCGGCATCGGGGAACGCCGCGACCGGACCCAGCGGGTCGGGCCGGTCCCCGGGCTCCGGCAGGGCGGAGTGGTAGGCGCCGGTGATGGTGCGGAAGTCGCTCCAGCTGATCGTGTCGCCCCGCCGGCGTACCAGCCCGGCGACCACCGAGCAGCCGAACGTGCCGCAGCCGCAGCCGTAGAACGCCACCCGCGTCGGCGGGTCGGTCGGCACCAGCGCGCCGGTGTCCAGGATGTCGGCGGGGTCGTTGGCCGCGCTGTTGCCGTCCACCTCGAGCACGCGCTCCCCGTCCACGAGCAGGTGGACCTCGGGGTAGTTCGGCACGCCGCGCTCGATCTCGATGCGCAGGTGACTGAGCACGGGAGCCTGCCCTCAGCCGACGAGGCAGCCCAGCAGGTGCGCGAGCTGCTGGTCGGGGTCGGGGGTGACGCCACCGTGCACCGGTCCCGGCTGGATCACCGTGCTCTTGGGCGCCTTGAGGAAGCCGAACCGTTGGCCGATCGGGTGGCCGGCTGCCGCTCCCCCGCGCTCGTCCCCGGCGCAGACGCCCTCGACGAACCGCAGGGCGTCCCGCACCTGGGCCACGTCGATGCGCGGGTCCAGCGCCCGCAACCGGTCGTCGTCGACCTGCCAGGCGACCTGGAGGAAGTCGGCGGCCTGGCAGTAGACGACGACCCCGACGTTGAGGAACTCCTCGCGGTCCACGCGCGGGACGCAGCGCAGGACGACGTACTGGTAGGCGAGCCGGCTCATCGGGCCGCTCCCCCGGCGCCGGGCAGCCACGCGCGCGTGCCCAGCCGGGCGGACAGGAACGCGACGTACGCCGCCCGCACCTGCTCGGGCGTCTCCGCCCCCGGCACCGGCTCGAGCCAGGCGTCCGGCACCAGCGCGAGCACCTCGGGCAGGTCGTCGGGGCCGAGCAGCCCCGCGATCTCGGCGTCGGCGGCGGGCAGCCGGTCGGCGTGCGCGGCCAGCACGTGGTCGTCCATCCGCCACGGCTGTGCGGCGAACCGCTCGGCCGCGCCGTCCTTCTCCAGCGCCCCGCCCGGCCAGCCGTGGTGGAAGTACAGTGACGCACCGTGGTCGATCACCCACAGCTCGCCGTGCCAGACGAGGAGGTTGGGGTTGCGCCAGCTGCGGTCGACGTTCGCGCAGAACGCGTCGAGCCAGAGCACCTTCGCCGCGTCGTCGCCGCCGGCCCCGCCCACCTCGCCGTCGAAGCCGAACGAGCCGGGCAGGAAGTCGACCCCGAGGTTCAGGCCGACGCTCGCCACGAGCAGGTCCTGCACCTCCTCGTCGGCCTCGTACCGCGCGATCTCCGCGTCGAGGTCGAGCACGACCAGGCGCGGCGTCCGCAGGCCGATCCGGCGGGCGAGCTCGGCCACGACGACCTCGGCGACGAGCACCCGGACGCCCTGGCCGGCGCCGCGGAACTTGATGACGTAGGTGCCGAGGTCCTCGGCCTCCACGATCCCCGGCAGGCTCCCGCCCTCACGCAGCGGCGTGACGTAGCGGGTCACCGGAACCACGGGCAGCACCGGCGCAGCGTAGACGACAGCGGCCGTCGTGGGACCAGGCGGGCTGGTGGGGTTTGGGGGGCGCGGGGCGGAGGTAGGAGTGGCGAGCGGCTCGGGACGCCGCCCCCACCCACGACACGAAGAACAGAACAGGACACCGCCTTGCGCGTACGTCGCCTCCTCGCCGCCGTCGTCACGACCGGCCTCATCGCTCCGACCGCCGCCGTCGTCGCCACCTCCGCTCCCGCAGCGGCGGCGACCGCCACCCAGATCGTCAGCGGCTCCGAGGGCCGCTCCTGGCTTCACGTGAACAAGTACTCCGGGAAGGGTGCCGCGGTCTACAAGAGCGACACCATCTCGCTGTCCATCAACGTCGCCGACGCCGCCGGCGAGCAGGTCTACGACGGCGGCCTGACCGTCCAGCGCAAGCTGAAGGGCAACAAGACCTGGAAGACCATCGCGACCTCGACCTCCGCCTACCTCTACAAGACCGTCAAGGTCCTCGGCACGGGTTCCTACCGGGTGCTCTACGCCGGCAACGCCGAGTACGCCCCGGCGTCGGCCCAGAGCTCGGTGAAGGCCCAGCGCGACGTCGACATCAACGGCATCAGCGGCCGCAAGACCGGCTTCGAGGGCAAGCTCAGCCCGAAGGCGAAGGTCAAGATCATCGTGAAGAAGAAGGTCGGCAAGAAGTGGAAGAAGTTCCGCACCGCCGCCTCGAGCAACAAGGGCCGCTTCCGCGTCGTCCTGCCGGCGCCGGGTCGCCGCGGCGCGAAGTTCCGTTGGCAGATCACCTTCAAGGGCAGCAAGGGCTTCGCCGCCACCAAGATCAAGGGCACGACCTACCGCTACTGAGCGGCGTCTGGTCACCAGACCGGCCCCCAGCAGCAACACCGGCCTGACGGGCCGGGCACCCGGCATCGGCCGGTGCCCGGCCCGTTCGGCTTCCGGCCCGATCGCCGGCCGGCCGGTCAGTCGAGGTCGGGCAGCTCGTCCGGCTCGTCGCGGCCGGCTTGCGCGAGCTCGTCGCGGACGACGGCGTAGGCCAGCCCGCCGCCGTACCCCTTGCGGGCGAGCATGCCGACCAGCCGTCGGGTGGCGGTGACGTCGTCGACGCGGGCCAGCGAGCGGAGCTTGCGGCGGACCAGCGCGCGCGCCGCGGCCTCCTCGTCGGCCGGGTCGATGTCGTCCAGCGCCTCGCGGGCGACCTCGTCGGCCACGCCCTTGCGGCGCAGCTCCTGCGCCAGGGCGCGCTTGGCCAGCAGGCGGCCGCCGCCGGAGCCCGCCGAGCCGCGGCTGGCGATCCAGGACCGGGCGAAGGCCTCGTCGTCGATCAGCCCGACCTCCTCGAACCGGTCGAGCAGCCGGTTCGCGAGGTCGGCCGGCACGTCCTTGGCCTCGAGCTTGTCGGCCAGCTGCTGGCGGGAGCGGGCCTGGCCGGTCAGCTGGTCGAGCAGGATCTTGCGGGCCACCGCCTCCGGGTCGGCTGGCGGGCCGGCGGCTACGGGGTCCTCGGGCGGTGGCCCGTCCGGGTCGCGGCGGCCGCGGCCGCGGCGGGTGCCGGTGGTGCGCCTGGCCCGCTTGCTCGCCGGGTCTCGAGACGGTCGCCGCGCGACCTCCTCGAACGGCCGGGAGTCGACGGGCCGGGATTCCGGGGCGGACGCGCGCTGGGTCCACGCGTCCACCCCGTCGGAGACGTCACCGAGCCACGACGGGGGTGGCCGGTCGTCGCGGAAGTCGGGCACCAGCCCTCCTCAGCGTCCCGCTCAGAAGTCCTCGACGCCCACCGGCGCGGCCGGGAGGTCGGCCTCGGCGTCGACGGTCGGGCCGACACCGAGCTTCTCGAGGATCTTCTTCTCCAGCTCGTTGGCGAGGTCGGGGTTGTCGCGCAGGAAGTTCCGCGCGTTCTCCTTGCCCTGGCCGAGCTGGTCGCCCTCGTAGGTGTACCAAGCGCCGGCCTTGCGGACCAGGCCCGCCTCGACGCCGACGTCGATGAGGCCACCCTCGCGGCTGATCCCCTTGCCGTACATGATGTCGAACTCGGCCTGCTTGAACGGCGGGGCGACCTTGTTCTTCACGACCTTGACCCGGGTCCGGTTGCCGACCATGTCGGTGCCGTCCTTGAGGGTCTCGATGCGACGCACGTCGAGGCGGACCGAGGAGTAGAACTTCAGCGCGCGACCACCGGTCGTGGTCTCCGGCGAGCCGAACATCACGCCGATCTTCTCGCGCAGCTGGTTGATGAAGATCGCGGTGGTCTTGGAGTTGTTGAGCGCACCGGTCATCTTCCGGAGCGCCTGGCTCATCAGGCGGGCCTGCAGGCCGACGTGGCTGTCGCCCATCTCGCCCTCGATCTCGGCGCGGGGCACGAGCGCGGCCACCGAGTCGATGACGATCAGGTCGAGCGCGCCCGAGCGGATCAGCATGTCGGCGATCTCCAGCGCCTGCTCACCGGAGTCGGGCTGGGAGACGAGCAGGGCGTCGGTGTCGACGCCGAGGTTCTTGGCGTACTCCGGGTCGAGCGCGTGCTCGGCGTCGATGAACGCCACGATGCCGCCGGCGCGCTGGGCGCTGGCCACCGCGTGCAGGGCGACGGTCGTCTTGCCGGAGGACTCCGGGCCGTAGATCTCCACCACACGGCCGCGCGGCAGGCCGCCGAGGCCGAGGGCGACGTCCAGGGCGATGGCCCCGGTCGGGATCACCTCGAGCGGGGCGCGCGTCTCGTCGCCGAGCCGCATCACCGAGCCCTTGCCGAACTGCCGCTCGATGTTGGCGAGCGCGGTGTCCAGCGCCTTGTCGCGGTTGTCTCCACCAGCCATGGGGGTCTTCCTCGTCTCTCGTCGGGTTGCAGGCACGTCTCCGACGCTAGAGCGAGCCACCGACAACGCCTGGTCAGCGTGTCGCGAGCTGTGGACGGCCTCGCTCCGCGTCGTGCCTGTGCACACAACCTAGCCCGAACGCGTGTTCGAACCCCGCTCGACACGCCGCGCCCCCAACCGGCTGCGCACCAGCGTCGCAGTGACCACCCCCGCCAGCACCAGCCCCGCCAGCACGAGCCACCCGGCGGTGTAGTCGCGGTCGAGCAGCGTGGGGTTGTCCGCCCGCGCGCCGAACCGCCCCAGCACCGGCACCGCGAGCAGCGTGACCGAGCCGAGCACGACCAGCCCGGCGGCGGCCGGCCCGCGCGCCGCCCACGGCAGCCACCGGGTCGCGACCACGCCGAGCACGAGCACCGTCGGCACCAGCACCGCGTCGTGCAGGACCGCCCCCGCGACCAGCCAGGTGGCGACGTCGAGCAGGTCGGACTCCCGGGTCACCAGCAACCACCCGCCGTACGCCGTCAGCGCGACGCCTAGCGCGCCGAGCGCGACCCGCGCGGTCACGCCGACACCTCCAGCCGGTCGAGCCACTTGGTCTGGAGGACCCCGGGGCGGTTCGGGGCGATCAACCGGGCGGGGTAGCCGTGGTCGAGGGCCAACGGCTCGCCGCCGAGCGCCAGCGCGACCAGCGTGCGGTCGTCGTCGGCGAAGCCGGCCTGGAGGACCGTGGTGCGGAACGGGCCGGACTCCTGGAGCGACCGGACGACCACGTCGCTCCCCCGCGGCGCGCCGACCCGGTCGAGCAGGTCGCGCACCCGCACGCCGGTCCAGGTGCCCGACGCGCTCCACCCCTCGACGCAGGCGATCGGCAGGTCCTCGGTGCGCTGCTCGAGCGCCAGCAGGTCCTCGCGGGTCAGCCGCACCGACCGGTCGCCGTGGGTGACGGTGAGCGCCCAGCCGGGCGCGGTCGCGGACGCCGTGACCCCAGCGGCCGCGGCGGACTTGTTGACCGGCAGCCCCTGCGGTCCGTCGCCGGAGCGGACGCCGAGCACCGAGACCTCCCGCAGCCACGGGACGGCCTGCCCGGCGGTGGCGAGAGCGGCGACGCCGGCGGCCAGCCAGGTCGAGCGGAGCAGGCCGCGCCGGGTCAGGACCGATGGGCGCGCCTCGTGCTCGAGCGGCCGGCGCAGCTCGTCGCGCACGATCGCCAGCTTGATGCCGACGTGCAGCACGAGCGAGCCGGCGGCCACCCAGGCGACGGCGTAGTGGGTGGTGCGGAAGGAGAAGGACCAGGGGTACCACTGGGCGGAGTTCGCCAGCCCGGTCGCCAGCATGAAGACCGCGGAGGCGACCAGCACGAGCACCGAGAGCCGCTCGAGCGCGGTCACGAGCAGGTGCCGGACGTCGAGCCGCGCCGGCCGGTCGAAGAGCCGGGGGTAGACCGTCCACAGCTTCACCAGCAGCAGCGGCACCGCGACCGTACCGGTGACGACGTGCAGGCCCTGGGTGAACCGGTAGCCCCACGCGGGACCGGGCGGGAACGGCACGGGCTGGGAGGGCTGCTGGGCGTAGTGGCTGAGCAGTCCGGTGAGGAAGCAGATGCCGAAGCAGACACCGAGGGCCGGGCCGACCCGGGCGGCGAGCGCCGGGCCGTGCAGCCGCGAGGTGAAGTCCTCGGGTGCTGGCGCCCTCACGGCGCCGACGACGCGGATGGCCGTCGAGGCGTCAGCACCGCCACCCAGCGGCCTCCGTGCTCGGCGGTCTCGTGGACGTCCAGACCGACGGCCCCGGCGACGGGCTCGATGTCGTCGATGCCCAGCACCGCCCAGCGGAAGGGCCGGCTGAGCGCGTCGTCGCACTGGAGACGAGCCCAGGCCGAGCTCCGCCGGACCCCGGGCGGAGCCAGCTCCACCACGACGCGACCGCCCGGACCGAGCAGCCCTGCGGCGCGGGCGAGCAGCGCCTCCGGGTCGCCGCCGATGCCGATGTTGCCGTCCGCCAGCAGCGCGGTGCGCCACAGGCCCTCCCCCGGGAGCTTGTCGGCGAGCACGTCGCGGCGGAGGGCGTCGACGCCGCGCTCGCGGGTCTGCCCGACGGCCTCGTGGACGACGTCGATGCCGAGCACGACGTGCCCGAGGCCGGCGAGGGCCGCGGCCAGCCGACCGGGCCCGCAGCCGATGTCGAGGGTCGGGCCGTCGCAGTGGGCCAGGATCGCGAGGTCGTCGGCGTCGGCCTCGGCGGTCCACGACGCGACCGGCAGCGGCTCGGGCACGTCGCTCAGCCCGACCACCGCGCAGGGCTGGCCGCGCAGGGCGGAGGAGAACACGGTCGAGAACGACTCCGTGGTGAGGGGCTTGTCGGAGAGGGTCATGCGGTCACCGCCCGCCAGGTGTGGGTGAAGTGCGTCTCCGGCGCCGCGCCGGCGACCGCCTCCGCGTCGGCGAGCGTGTCGACGTCGCGCAGCACCGGCGCGCTCCCCACCGGCACTCCGGCGTCTGCCAGCGCGGCCCGCGTGTCGTCGTACGTCGACGGCGTGGACATCTCGACACCGGCCAGCACCCGGGCGACCGCGGGGTCGCGGAGCGCCAGCACCCACCAGCCGCCGTCCTCGGCCGGGCCGAGGACGCCCGGGTGCTCGGCCAGCCCGGCAGCGACGTCCAGGAGCAGGGCGGGGGTGACCTGCGGGGTGTCCATGCCGACCTGCACGACCGGTCCCGGCCCCTCGGCGTGCGCGTGCGCGAGCCGCTCGGCGAAGCCGTCGCCGACCTGCTGGGTGACCCACCAGCCCGCCAGCCGGCGCCGGATCCGCTCACCGTGCACGGCGTCGTCGAGGTCACCGGCGAGCGAGAGGTGGCACTGCTGCGGCCCGACGGCGTCAGCACAGGCCGCCAGCGTGTCGAGCAGCGACGCGGCCGCGACCTCCGCGGCTCGCTCCGGGCCGATGTCGCGGGCCAGCCGCGTCTTGACCAGCCCGGGCACGGGCGCCTTGGCGACGACGAGGACGCGGGTCATCTGTCCAGCACCTTCCAGAAGTCCCGTGCGGCGCGCACGGTGCCCCGCACCGAGCCGGACACCTTCGAGCGCGTGCCCTCGGCGCGGGGGTGGTAGGAGACGTCGCGCTCGGACACGCGCCAGCCCGCGAGCGCCACCTTCTGCAGCAGCTCGACGGGGTAGCCGAAGCGGCGGTCCTGGATGTCCAACGCGAGGAGTTCGTCGCGGCGCGAGACCCGGATGGGTGCGATGTCGTGGACGTCGGTGTGGATGCGGCGGCGCAGCCAGGCCAGGATCAGCGCGTTGCCGGCGCGCGCGTGCCACGGCCACACGCCGCGGCGCACGGGACGGCGGCGGCCGACCGCCATGTCGTACCGCCCCGACCGCACGTCCTCGAGCAGCGGCAGCAGCTCCTCGGGGTCGAAGGAGCCGTCGCCGTCCATGAACGCCACGTGGTCGCGGGTGGCGGCGAGCAGGCCGGAGTGCACGGCCGCCCCGTACCCCGGCACCGGCTCGGTCACGACCCGCGCCCCCAGCCGGCGGGCGACGTCGGCGGTGCCGTCGGTGGAGCCGTTGTCCACCACGACCACGGCGAACTCCGACGGGACCCGCGGCAGCAGCGCGGCCAGGGCCGGTGCTTCGTCGCGGCAGGGCAGCACGAGGTCGCACACCGGGCTGCCGCCGACCGTGGGCGGGCCGCCCTCTGTCGCACCGTCTGTCACACGCACTCCGTAAGGTCTGGTCATGACCGCGACCCGCCGCGCCGGCCTCGGCCTGCTCGCCGCGGCGCTGCTGGTCGCCGTCGCCTTCGCAGTACCCCAATTCGCCGACTGGCAGGTCTGGCCCCGCGCACCGCGCTCGATGTCGGACCTCGCGATCCCGCCGCTGCACGGCCTGTGGGAGCCGAAGTGGGCCGGCCCGGGCACCCTGCCCGCGGTCGTGCTGGCGCTGCTCGGGTGGCGGTACGCCGCCGGGCTGGCCGAGCGGCTGCCGTGGCGCCGCCTGCTCGTCACGGCGTACGCCGCGGGGCTGGGGTGGATGCTCGCGCTCGCGCTGGTGGACGGCGAGTCGGGGCTGACCCGGGTGCTGGGCAGCGACGTGGAGTACCTCCCGACCGCCCGCGAGGTCGACGACGTCGGCGAGCTGCTGCGCACCTACGTCGACCGGATCCCCTACTCCGCGGCGCCCGACAACTGGCCCACCCACGTCGCCGGCCACCCGCCGCTGGCGCTGCTGTTCTTCGTCGGGCTGGTGCGGGTCGGGCTCGGCGGCGACCTGGCCGCGGCCCTGGTCGTCGTGGTGCTCGCCGCCACCACCGCTCCCCTGGTGCTCGCGACCCTGCGCGTGCTCGGCGCGGAGGCGGCGGCCCGGCGGGCTGCGCCGTTCCTCGTGCTGGCGCCGGCCGCGGTCTTCATGGCGGTCTCGGCCGACGCGCTCTTCGGCGCCGTTGCGGCCGCCGGGCTGCTGTGCCTGGCGCTGGGCGCGACCCGCTGGCGCGGCTCGGGCGGCTCGGGCGGCTCGACTCGCGCCGGGGTCGCCTGGTCGGCGCTGGCCGGGCTGCTGCTCGGTTGCTGCGTGATGCTGTCCTACGGGCTCGGGCTGCTCGGGTTCCTCGCGGTCGCGGTGCTGGTGCTCGGCCGCGCGTGGCAGCCGCTACCGGTGGCGGCGGGCGCGGCACTGGTGGTGGTGCTGGGGTTCGCGGCGGCCGGGTTCGCGTGGTGGGAGGCCTACCCGGTGCTCCACGACCGCTACTGGGAGGGCATCGCAGCCGACCGCCCGGCGGCGTACTGGATGTGGGGCAACCTCGCCGCCCTGCTCGTCTGCACCGGCCCCCTGCTGGGCTCCGGCCTCGCGTTGCTGGGCCGCGACGCGTTCCGGCACGAGCGGGTCGTCGTGCTGCTCGCGGGTGCCGCCCTCCTGGCGATCGCCGCGGCCGACCTGTCGCGGATGAGCAAGGCCGAGGTCGAGCGGATCTGGCTGCCGTTCGTGCCGTGGCTGATGCTGACGACCGCGCTGCTTCCCGAGCGGTGGCGGCGCTGGGGGCTCGGGCTGCAGCTGGTCTTCGCGCTGGTCGTGCAGCACCTGCTCTACACGAGCTGGTGACCGCTCCCCGGAAGACATCTCGGGGCAGTCCTGCACATATCGGGGGAGATCTACCCCGATATGTGCAGGGGTCACCGGTTGACCGGTGACCCCTGCAGCCCTCCGCCGGCAGACTGCTACGCCCGCAACGGAGCCGTCGCGAACGCCGGCAGGCCGTCCTGGGGACGCACCTGGGCGCTGAAGCCGAGCTCGGCGCGGGCGCGCTCGGGCGAGGCGACGACGTGCCGCACGTCGCCGAGGCGGTAGCCGCCGGTGACCTCGGGCTCGATCCGCCGGCCGGAGGCCTCGCCCGTGCCGTCGGCGACCAGCCGGGCGACGTCGAGGATGGTGACCGGCTCGCCGGAGCAGACGTTGTACGCCGCGAAGGAGCCGCCGGCCGCGCCGGCCACGGCGTCGATCGCGGCGAGGTTGGCGCGCGCGACGTCGTCGACATGGACGAAGTCGCGGACCTGGCCGCCGTCCTCGAAGACCTGCGGCGCCTCCCCGCGCTCGAGGGAGGAGCGGAACATCGCCGCGACGCCGGAGTACGGCGTGTCCCGCGGCATGCCGGGCCCGTAGACGTTGTGGTAGCGCAGGGCCACGGCGGCCGCGTCGGCCTGCCGGACCCACGCGGCGGAGTAGTGCTCCTGGGCGAGCTTGCTGGCGGCGTACGTGCTGCGCGGGTCCAGGCGCGCGGACTCGTCGACGGTCTCCCAGGACAGCGGACGGCCGCAGGTGGCGCAGTGGTTCTCGAAGTCGCCGGCGTCGAGCGCCTCGCGGCGGCGTGGCGGCGGCACCTGGTCGCCGTGCTCGGGGCAGGCGTAGCGACCCTCGCCGTAGACGACCATCGAGGAGGCGAGCACGAGCCGGTCGATGCCCGCCTCGTGCATGGCGGCGAGCAGCGCGGCGGTGCCGAGGTCGTTGTGGGCGGCGTAGTGCGGCAGGTCGGCGACCGTGACGCCGGCCCCGACGAGCGCGGCCTGGTGGCAGACGACGTCGATCCCGTCGAGCAGGTCGGGCCAGTCCCCCGCGTCCCGCACGTCCAGGGCGTGGGTGCCGGCCGGCGGCTCGGCCGACCCGTGCGCGTTGTCGAGCATGACGTCGACGCGCACGACTTCGTCGCCGCGCTCCTCGAGCTGTCGGCCGATCGCTGCGCCGATGAACCCGGCCGAGCCGGTGAGCAGGACCCGCATCACGGCACCTCGTAGGTCAGGTTGATGCCGTCGGCCCAGCCGCTGCACGAGCAGCCATCGGGGTCGGGCAGCGCGGCGACGACGTCGGCGAGCAGGCCCTTGAGGCGCTCGAGGTTCTCGCGGAACCGCGCGAAGACCTCCTCCTGGCCGACGCCCGACCCGTGCTCGACGCCGGCGTCCATGTCGGTGACCAGCGCGATCGCGGCGTAGCACTGCCGCATCTCCCGGGCGAGCGCCGCCTCGGGCGCGCCGGTCATGTTGATCAGGTCCCAGCCCTGCGCAGCGTAGTGCTGCGACTCGGCGCGGGTGGAGAACCGCGGCCCCTCGACGACCACCATCGTGCCGCCGTCGGCGATCCCGTCGCCGGCGCTCACCACCGTCTCCCGCAGCCGCCCGCAGTAGGGGTCGGCGAAGGGCAGGTGCACCGCACCGGACTCCACGAAGCTGCCGATCCGCCGGTGGGTCCGGTCCACGAGCTGGTCGGGCACCACGACGTCGCCGGGCGCGACGGTGTCGCGCAGGCCGCCGACCGCGCAGGGGGCGAGCACCTGGCGCACGCCGAGCGAGCGCAGCGCCCAGGCGTTGGCGCGGTAGTTGATGCCGTGCGGCGGGTGGGCGTGGTCCGCCCCGTGCCGGGGCAGGAACGCCACCCGCCGGCCCGCGACGGTCCCGACCGCCAGGGGCGAGGACGGCGCGCCGTAGGGCGTCTCGACGGCCACCTCCTCGGGGTCGTCGAGGAACGAGTAGAAGCCGGTGCCGCCGATCACGGCGACGTCTGCGCGGGTCATGGCGCCACGGTGCCCGGTCCGGGGCGATGGGACGCGCGCGGGCTCACTTCTCGGTCACGCGTCGGTCACCTCTCGGTGGCGGGGAGCTCCAGCGCGGACCAGACCGCGGCCCAGACCTGCTTGGGCGAGACGCCCGCGTCGAGCGCCTCGCGGGCGGTCCGGCCGCCGAGCTCGGACATCACGAACTGGTCGGCCCACACCTCGTAGTAGCCGCGTCCCACCGCGCGCTCGAGCCGCGCCCAGAACTCGGTGTGTCGCATGCACCCATTCTCACCGGCGGCTCAACCTGACGTCCCATCGGTGGTGGACCAGGTCGTGCAGGTGGTAGCGCGCCAGCGTGTCGACCGTGAACGCGCTGCCGTTGCTGCGCAGCCCTCGGCGCTCCCAGGCGTCGTCGGGGACGGCGTCGTACGCCGCCGCGACCCGCTCCGCGGCCCCGACCAGCTGCGGCAGGACCGCCTCGGGCCGCTGGAGGTCGTAGCGGTCCGCCGCGGCGGTGGCGTCCTGGTCCCAGTTCTCGAAGGTCGGCGTCTCCTCCGCCAGCATGAGTGCGACGCGCTCGGCGAAGACGCGGTGCACGTCGCGGACGTGGCAGGCGTACTCGGTGGGCGACCAGGTCGCGGGGTCGGGCCGCTCGGTGGTCCCCGGCCCGGCCAGCACCTGCTCCCACGCGACGGCGTCCTCGCGCACCAGCGCGCCGAGCCGCCCGCGGTCGATCGAGGCGGCGTCGTACCCGCAGTCGGGGCAGGGTCGCGCCAGCACCCACGTCCAGTCCTTGCTGTCCGGCTCCGGTGCGTCAGGTGCCTCGGGTGCCTCGGGTGCGGGGCTGGGTGTGGTCATGCCCGCATCCTCCCGTGCGTGCCGGCCGCCCGCCGCCGACTTCCTGCCGTCGTCCGTCAGGATGCCGCCATGCCCGCGCCCGTCCTGGTCCGTCCCGCCGTCGCCGCCGACCTGCCGGCGGTCGCCGCGATCGATCTATGACCACCAGGTGCTGAGCGGCGTCGCGACGTTCGACCTCGAGCCGCAGGGCACGGCGTACTGGGAGCAGCGACTGGCCGCCCTCGGCCCGGGCGACCACCTGCTCGTGGCGGAGGAGGCCGGCGTCGTGCTCGGGTACGCCGCGTCGTCGCCGTACCGCCCGCGACCCGCCTACGCCCGCACCCGCGAGGCGTCGGTCCACCTCGACCCGGCCGCCCAGGGGCGCGGCGTCGGCACGACCCTCTACGCGCGCCTGCTCGACCTGCTCCGCGCCGACGGCATCCGCACCGTCCTCGCCGTCGTCGCGCTGCCCAACCCCGCCAGCCAGGCCCTGCACCGCCGCAGCGGCTTCGAGCCGGTCGGCGTGCTCCGCGAGGTCGGCCGCAAGCACGACCGCTGGATCGACACCGAGCTCTGGCAGTGCCGGCTCTGACCGGCGGGGTCGGGGCCACCCGCGCGACACAACCGCGCAATTGCGCCGGAGCAGCGCCTCGACCACCGTCGACCGCGACACAACCGCGCAATTTGCGCCGTAGTCGCCGCCACGACCCGGGCCGACCCGACCACCCGTCGACCGACCCGGGCGAGGTCAGGTGAGCAGCAGCGAGTCCAGCCGGCGGCGGACGACGTACAGCCCGACGAGCCCCATGACGACGAGGTAGACCACCGAGACGGCCGAGGACCACGACAGCGCGCCGGTGGTGAGCTCGCGGCACAGCACGACCCCGCGGTAGAGCGGCGTGCACTCGACCACCCAGCGCAGCCAGCCGTCGAACGCGGTGATCGGGAAGAACGTGGCCGAGAAGAGGAACAGCGGCACCTGGACGAGGGTGATCTTGTCGAAGTCCTGCCAGCTCTTCATGAAGGTCGTCAGGGCCATGCACACCGCGCTGAACGCGAAGCCGATGAGCAGCGCGGCCGGCAGCGCGAGCAGCGCCCACCAGGAGTCGATGAGCCCCATCGCGAGCATGACGAGCAGGAACGCCGCGGAGTAGCTGCCGCCGCGCAGCTGGCCCCAGACGATCTCGGAGCGGGCGATGTCGGAGGTGGTCAGCGGGGTCGCGAGGACCTGGTCGTAGAGCTTGTCGTACTTCAGCTTGAAGAAGACGTTGTAGGTGCTGTCCAGCAGCGCGCCGTTGAACGCGGACGCGGCGAGCATCGCGGGCGCGACGAACGCGGCGTACGGCACCTCCTGGCCGTTGAAGGTGAAGGAGTCGATGAGCTGGCCGACGCCGATGCCGATGGAGAACAGGTAGAAGACCGGCTCGAGGAAACCGGTGAGGAAGAGCTTCCAGTGCTCGCGGTAGACGATGTAGTTGCGCAGGACGAGCAGCCGCAGCGCCTGCCAGGCGGTCGGCGGCGGGAGCGGCTCGCGCGGGGTGAAGACGTCGCTCACGAGACCAGCCGCTTCCGCAGCCCGGTGACCGACCAGGACCACCCGAGGACGCACAGCACGAGCAGCACGGCGACGTTCACGCCGGCCAGCCACCAGGTGACGTTGTCGAGGGCGAGCATCCGCGAGAGGTTCACCCCGTGCCACAGCGGCGTGAGCCGGGCGACCCACGACCCGACGGCGCCGAGGTTGTCGACGGGGAAGAACGCGCCGGAGAAGAGGAACAGCGGGAAGACGCCGAGCCGGAAGAGGAGCCCGAACGCCGACTCCGACTGCAGCCGCGCCGTGAAGCCGTAGACGAGCCCGGCGAAGGCCATGCCGGTCAGCACCTGGGCGAGGAAGGCGAGGAACGGCCCCCACCACGACTCGTAGACGCCGAACGGCGCCAGCACCGCGGTGAAGACCGCGCACGTCGTGACCAGCCGGAACAACACGAAGCCGAGCGTCGCCCCGACGAGGTGGCCGACCTGGAGCGGGGTCGCGAGCATCGAGTCGTAGACCTTCTGCCACTTGATCAACCCCATGACGGGGTACGTCGTCTCCCCCACGGCGGTCTGCATGGCGTGGGCGGCGATGAGGCCGGGGACGACGAAGGCGAGGTACGACGAGGCGCCCTCGAGCTGGTCGGGGTCGCCCTCGATGAAGCCGCCGAGGATGACGCCCATCGCGACGACGTAGAACAGCGGGGCGAGGAACGAGCTGACCACCGAGGAGCGCCAGGTGCGCTTGTAGACCGTCCACCAGTAGTCGGCCTGCCGCGCGATGCCGGTCCACAGCGGCAGGTCGCCGCGGGCGTCGGGGTCGGTCCGGGGCGTCACGGGCACCTCAGTCCACCAACGTCCGGCCGGTGAGCCGCAGGAACACGTCCTCCAGCGTGGAGCGTCGCACCAGCGTCGCCACTGGCCGCAGCCCGCGCTCGAGCGTCTTCGCCACGACCTCCTCACCGTCGGCGCTGTAGACGAGCAACCGGTCGGGCAGCACCTCGACCCGTTCGCCGAGGTCCGCGACCTTCTCCGCGACCGCCTCGTGCGAGCCGCCCTCGGCCGCGACGCCGAACCGCAGCTCGGCCACCTCCCGGGTGGAGTGCTCGCGGATCAGGTCCAGCGGCGACCCCTCGGCCGCGATCCGGCCCTTGTCCATGACGACCAGCCGGTCGCAGAGCTGCTCGGCCTCGTCCATGTAGTGCGTGGTGATGACGAGCGTGACGCCGGCCTGCTTGAGCCGGAACAGCCGGTCCCACAGCACGTGCCGGGCCTGCGGGTCCAGGCCGGTCGTCGGCTCGTCGAGGAGCAGCAGGTCGGGGCGGTTGACCAGCGAGCGGGCGATGGTGAGCCGGCGCTTCATGCCGCCGGAGAGGTCCTCGACCTTCGCGTCGGCCTTGTCGGTCAGCTGCACGAACTCCAGCAGCTCGTCGACCCGCTCGCGCACCTCCTTCTTCGGCATCCCGAAGTAGCGGCCGTAGATGTAGAGGTTGTCGCGGACGTTCAGCTCGGTGTCGAGGGTGTCCTCCTGCGGGCAGACCCCGAGCCTGCTGCGGATCGCCGGCCCGTCGACGGCCGGGTCCATGCCGAGGATCCGCAGCTCGCCGCCGCTGACCGGCGAGACGGCGGCGACCATCCGCATCGTCGAGGACTTGCCCGCGCCGTTCGGGCCGAGGAAGCCGAACGCCTCGCCACGGCGCACGTCGACGTCGATCCCGCGCACCGCCTCGAAGTCGCCGAAGGACTTGCGCAGGCCGCGCGCGGAGATCATCGAGGTCGAGGTGTCCACTGCCACGGCGGCACCCTAGACGGCGCCGGGGACACCCCCGGGCAGGATGACCGTGATGCCCGGCCCGGCCGCGCCCGGCGTGCCCAGCGCCGCGAGCGCGTCGGGGGCCTCGGCCAGGCCGATCCGGCGGGTGACGAGCGCGGCGGGGTCGAGCGTGCCGGCGGTGACGAGGTCGAGCATGGCGGGGTACTCCGCCGCCGACATCCCGTGCGAGCCCAGCACCGCGAGCTCCTGGGCGACCACGACGTCCATCGGCAGCGGCGGCGCGGCGTGCTCGCCGAGCAGGAGGCCGACCTGCACGTGCCGGCCACGGCGGCGCAGCGAGCGGACCGAGGCCGCCGCGGTCGTCGGCGACCCGACGGCGTCGATCGAGACGTGCGCCCCGCCCCCGGTGAGGCCGCGGACGGCGTCGGCGACCGGGACCGCGGCCGGGTCGACCACCTCGGCCCCGAGCGCCCGGGCGGCCTCCCGGGCTGCGGGGTCGAGGTCGGTCGCCACGACCGATGCGCCCAGCGCGACGCCGATCATCACCGCCGAGAGGCCGACGCCGCCGCAGCCGTGCACGGCGAGGTGCTGACCGGCGCGCAGGTCGCCGTGCGCCCGCAGGGCGCGGTACGACGTCGCGAACCGGCACCCGAGCGCCGCGGCCGCCGCGAGGTCCAGCTCGTCGGGCACCCGGACCAGGTTGGTGTCCGCGGCCGGCACGGCGACCCGCTCGGCCCACGACCCGGCGTACGTGAACCCCGGCTGCTGCTGGTCCGGGCACACCTGGTGCTCCCCCGCCGCGCACCACGCGCAGCGTCCGCACGCGACGACGAACGGCACGGTCACGCGGTCGCCGACCGACCAGCCGCGGACCTGCGGCCCGACCTCCGCGACCGTGCCGGCGAGCTCGTGGCCCGGCACCATCGGCAGCGGCACGGGGTCGTGGCCCTGCCAGGCGTGCCAGTCCGACCGGCACACGCCGGTCGCGGTCACCTGCACCACGACCCCGTCGGCCGGGCAGGCCGGCTCCGCCACGTCCTCGACGGTCGGCCGCTCGCCGTACGTCCGGTAGACCACCGCATCCATGGGCCGGAGCGTAGGAGACCGGCCGGGGACGGCTCAGGCGGGCTGGTATGTCGCCGCGACGTCGAGCACCCACGTGACGCCGAACGGGTCGCGGACCATGCCGTAGAGCCGCGCCCAGCCCGCCGGCGCGAGCGGCACCACGACGGTCCCGTGCTCGGCGAGCCGCTCCCAGTAGCCGGTGACCTCGTCGACGTCGTCGCCGCGGACGGACACGAAGTAGGACCCCTGGCCCTGCTCCCACGGCAGCGCGGACGGGACGTCGTACGCCATCACACGGAAGCCGGCGTCGGAGACCACCTGGCCCCACATGACCCGGTCGGCCTCCGCCTCGTCCTGCACGGCGGAGGCGTCGCGGTAGGTCACGACAGTCAGCTCGCCGCCGAAGACCGAGCGGTAGAGCTCCAGCGCGGCCCGGGCCTCGCCGCGCAGGTTGACGTGGGTGGTGGTGCTGATCGACATGGGTTCTCCTTCGAGGATGCTGGCGGGCCGGTCGGTCCGCCACGACGCGACTCAACCGGTCGATCAGGTCAGGTCCTGTCCGCTCCGTGCACCAGGCTGTCCTCGTGTCCACCACCGGCCGGCTGCTCTCGCTCCTGTCCCTGCTCCAGGCGCGCCGGGACTGGCCGGGCCCGGCGCTGGCGCGGCGGCTGGAGGTGAGCGAGCGGACGGTACGCCGTGACGTCGAGCGGCTGCGCGACCTCGGCTACCGGATCGAGACGGCGCGCGGGCCCGACGGCGGCTACCGGCTCGGCGCCGGCCCCGACCTGCCGCCGCTCCTGCTCGACGACGGGCAGGCGGTCGCGCTCGCGGTCGCGCTGCAGACCGCCACCGCGTCCGGCGCGGCCGTCGCGGACGACGCCGCCCGGGCGCTCGCGACCGTCCGGCAGGTGATGCCCTCGCGGCTGCGGCACCGGGTCGACGCGGTGCAGGTGTCGACGGTGGGCCGCCCCTCGGGAGACGCAGCGGACCCTGCGGTGATCGCCGTGCTGACCACGGCGGTGCGCGACCGCGAGGTGCTGCGGTTCGACCACCGCCCGGTCGACGCCGGTGCGGACGGCCCGCGCGACCCCGACGCCCCGCCCCGCCGGGTCGAGCCGCACCACGTGGTGACGCGGGCGGGCCGGTGGTACCTCGTCGGCTTCGACCTCGACCGCGACGACTGGCGGGTCTTCCGCGTCGACCGCATCGCGCCGCGCACCCCGACCGGCCCGCGCTTCACGCCGCGTGACCTGCCCGGCGACGCCGACGTGGCGACGTACCTGACCGGGCGGCTCCGCGGGTCGACGGGCTCCGCCGGGGACTGGCCGTGTCGCGGCGAGGTGGTGCTCGCGCTCCCGGCAGCGGAGGTCGTCCCGTTCGCCTCCGACGGCATGGTCGAGGCGCTCGGCCCCGACCGCTGCCGACTCGTCGTCGGGTCGTGGTCCTGGGCCGGACTGGTCGCGCTCGTGACCCGGTTCGGTGCGGACTTCGAGGTGGTCGGCCCGCGGGAGCTGCGCGACGAGGTCAGGCGGACGGCGGAGCGGCTGTCGCGGGCAGGGGCTCGAGCGGGACCTCCTTCGCCCACCTGACCTCGCCGTCGGCGTCGACGTGGACCATCGCCAGACGCAGGTCGCGCTCCGGTGCCGATGTGGGCAGCGCGGCCCGGGGCAGGCGGTAGACGAGCGTGCCGGCGCCGATGGTCCGAGCCCGGAGCCCGAGCGCGTCGGCGTCCGAGGTCCAGCCACCCGGCACGCGCCGGTCGGCCGTCAGGGCCAGCCACGGGTAGTGCTCGGCCAGCGCGTCGTAGGCACCCGACCAGTTCGCACCCGTCTCCTCCCCCGGCGCCCAGGCGCTGTCCGCCGGGACCGGGCGGGCCGGCTCGAGGCGGCCGTCGAGGAGGATGAACTCGTACCAGCCGTCGGGGTCGGGCGAGCCCGACCACTCCACCCGCACGGCGACGCCCTGCGGCCCCGGCAGGGCCGGCCGCCGCGGTCCGCCGGCCGCCTCCACCGCGTCCGCGAAGGCCCGGCCGCGGGCGGCCGCCACCTGGGCGCCGACCTGCACGTCGTCGCCGCCGTGCGCCCACTCCTCGTCGCGACGGTGGTCGCGCACCCACACCACCACGACCAGCGTCACCACCAGCACGGCGGCCACCGCCGCCACCCACGTCCGTCCCGTCCAGCGACGAGCCACGCCGACCACCTCCGGTCCCGAGTCCCTGGCGAGGGTAGTCGCGGCCTCAGCCCATCCGCACCGAGTCGCGCAGGCGGAGGTCGCGGGAGTGCGGCCCGACGAGCACGCCGTAGCGGCCCGGGTCGACCGCCCACCGGTCGCGGCGGCTGTCCCAGCGGGCGAACGCGCGGCGGTCCAGGCGCACCCGCACCTGCGTCGACCGGCCCGCGGCCAGGCGCACCTTGCGGAACCCCTTGAGCTGGCGCGGCGGCTCCCCGCGGCCGGCCGGTGCGGCGACGTACACCTGCGGGACGTCGGCGCCGGCCCGCCCGCCGGTGTTGGTCACCCGGAACGAGACGACCGCGCCGGCGCCGTCGCGACGCACGGCGAGGCCGGAGTAGCGGAAGCGCGTGTAGCCGAGGCCGTAGCCGAAGGGGAACATCGGCTCCTTCCGCTTGGCGTCGAACCAGCGGTAGCCGACCAGCAGGCCCTCGGAGTACGTCGCCCGGCCGGCCTTGCCGGGGTACTGCGCCCGCGTGAACGGCACCTGCCGCTCGGCGGTCGGGAAGGTCTGGGGCAGCCGGCCGCCGGGCTCGCGGACGCCGTAGAGCACGTCGGCCAGGGCGTTGCCGTGCTCGAGGCCGCCGTACCACGGGACCAGGACGGCGCCGGCCTTCGCCAGCCACGGCATCCGCACCGGGCCGCCGACGTCGAGGACGACGACGGTCCGCGGGTTGGCGGCGGTGGCCGCCTCGATCATCCGCTCCTGCTCGATGGGGATCGCGCTGCAGAAGACCGTGAGGCACACGCTGGGCCGCAGGCCGAGGTCCGGCCGGTCGGAGCCCTCGGTCGCGCCGTCGGTGGCGACGACGACCGCCACGTCGGCCGCCGCGGCCGCGAGCCGGGCGTCGAGGCCGGTCGAGCCCTCGACGTACACGACGCGGTCACCGTTCCGTGCCGCCTGCGCGAGGATGCCTTGCAGCGGCGAGACGACGCGCGGCGGCAGGCCCGAGCCGTGCGACGAGCCGCCCCCAGCTGTGGCGTTGGCCGCGCCGACCGGGTTGGCGGCCCAGCCGATCACGGCGCTGGTGCGCCCGCCGGCCCGGTCGAGCGGGAGCAGGGCGCTGCGGTTCTTGAGCAGGACAGTGCCCTCGGCAGCCACCCGGCGGGCGAGGGAGAGGTGGGCCGGCGAGCTGACGTCCCGGATGAACGGCAGCAGACCGGGGCGCACCGGCCGGTCGAAGAGCCCGTGCTCGAACATCGGTCGCACGATGTTGCGGACCATGTCGTCCAGTCGCGCGCGCGTCAGCGCACCGCTGCGGAGCGCGGCGCGGAGATGGTCGGCGCCGAAGAACCGGTTGCCCGCGCCGTAGATGCCGCCGGTCGGCAGCGGGCTCTCGACGGCGTTCATCTCCAGGTCCAGCCCGGCCATCGCCGAGCGGGCGGTGGAGTGCACCGCGCCCCAGTCGGAGACCACGAACCCGTCGAAGCCCCAGTCGTCGCGGAGCACCTTGGTGAGGAGCGCGTCGTTCTGGCAGGCGTAGGGACCGTTGACGCGGTTGTAGGCGCACATGACCGAGCCGACCCGGGCCTCCTTGACCGCGGCCTCGAACGCGGGAAGGTAGATCTCCCGCATCGCCCGCTCGCCGACGCGTGCGTCCACGGTCATCCGGTCGGTCTCCTGATTGTTGACCGCGAAGTGCTTGGCATCGGCCAGCACCGGGTTGTCCTGGATGCCCCTGATCACCGAGACCGCGGTGCGCGCCGCGAGGTGCGGGTCCTCGCCGAAGTACTCGAAGTTGCGGCCGCCGAACGACGTCCGCGCGATGTTCATCCCGGGCGCGAGCATCACGTTGATGCCCTTCTGGTGCGCCTCCTTGCCGATCGCGCGGCCGAGCCGACGCTGAAGCACGGGGTCCCAGGTGGAGGCCTGCGCGACGCCGGAGGGGAACGTCGTGGTCGCGATCTGCAGGCCCGCCACGCCGGACCCGGCGTCGCTGAGGACAAGGTCGGGGATGCACAGCTCCGGCGTCGCGCCGACGTGGCCGGCCGTGCCGTAGTAGAGGAACCACGGCGGGTCGTCGAAGGTGAGCATGTGGAGCTTCTGCGGCAGGTCCATCGCCGCCACCAGGGCGTCGGCGCGCTGGTCCGCGGTCTTGCCGCGGTCCATCCACGCCGCGCACGGACCGGCGGCCGCCTGGGCAGCCCCTGCCGTGCCGGGCACGGGCGCCAGGGCGCCCGCTCCCGCGACGACCATCGCCACCACTGCTGCCACCGCTGTCGCCAGACGTCTCGTCACGCGACGTACAACGGCCGGACGTGACAGCAGTCACGCCACCTCACCTGGGCGGAGCGGCGCCTCAGGCGCCGGTGGGCGTGTGGCTGGCCTGCTCGGAGGTGCGGGCGCCGGTCTGGCCGAACTCGCCCTGGGTGCCCTCCGGGTCCTCGGTGCGGGCGTCGGACTCCTCGAGGATCGCCTCGGCCTGGGCCTCGGGGTCCGCGCTGCCGACGGTCTCCTCCTCGGGCAGGAGCTCCGCGCGGCGGTCGATGCGGTCCTGGTCCGTGGCGTCGTGCTGGTGCTCGTGGCTCATGCTCCCGAACGTACCCGGGCAACGGTCCGCACAAGCGCCCTGCGGCGCCTCCGACCGCTCGACCAGGAGAACTGTCGGTGCCCTGAGCGAGGATGGACGACGTGCCCGACCCGACCGACACCACCGGCGCGCTGGACCGGTTCAGCGACGCGACCCGCACGTGGTTCCGCGCCGCGTTCGCGGCGCCGACGCCGGCGCAGGCGGGCGCCTGGGAGGCGATCGGCGCGGGCCGGCACGCTCTGGTCGTGGCGCCGACCGGCTCGGGCAAGACGCTCTCGGCGTTCCTGTGGTCGCTGGACCGGCTGCTGACCGAGCCGCGGCCCGACGACAAGCAGAAGCGCTGCCGCGTCCTCTACGTCTCCCCGCTCAAGGCCCTCGCGGTCGACGTCGAGCGCAACCTGCGCACCCCGCTGACCGGCATCCGGCAGACCGCCGACCGGCTCGGCACCCAGGTGCCGGAGGTGACCGTGGGCGTGCGCTCCGGCGACACCCCGGCGGCCGACCGCCGCAAGCTGGTCACCAGCCCGCCCGACATCATGATCACGACGCCGGAGTCGCTGTTCCTGATGCTCACCTCGCAGGCGCGCGAGTCGCTGCGCGGTGTGGAGACGGTGATCCTCGACGAGGTCCACGCGGTCGCCGGCACCAAGCGCGGCGCGCACCTCGCGCTCACCTTCGAGCGGCTCGACGCGCTCCTGGAGCGCCCGGCGCAGCGCATCGGCCTCTCGGCGACCGTCCGGCCGCTGGAGGAGGTCGCCCGCTTCCTCGGTGGCAGCGCCCCGGTCGAGATCGTCGCGCCGCCCGCCTCGAAGGAGTGGGACCTCCAGGTCGTCGTCCCCGTCGAGGACATGACGGCGCCGGAGGGGTACGACGAGGACTCCGAGGACCCGGCTCGCGCGCAGTCCATCTGGCCGCACGTCGAGGAGCGCGTCGTCGACCTGATCGAGCAGCACCGCTCGACGATCGTCTTCGCCAACTCCCGGCGGCTGGCCGAGCGGCTGACCGCCCGGCTCAACGAGATCGCCACCGAGCGGGCCGCGCCGCCTCCCGACGCGCTCGAGCGCCAGACCGGCGGCGGGCAGACCGGGCCGCCGGCCCAGGTGATGGCGCAGTCGGGGTCCTCCCGCCCGGTCTCGGCCGACGACCCGTACGCGACGGTCGTCGCCAAGGCCCACCACGGCTCGGTGTCGAAGGACCAGCGCGCGCTCATCGAGGACGACCTGAAGCGCGGCCGGATCCCGGCCGTCGTCGCCACCAGCAGCCTCGAGCTCGGCATCGACATGGGCGCGGTCGACCTGGTCGTCCAGATCGAGTCCCCGCCCAGCGTCGCGAGCGCCCTGCAGCGCGTCGGTCGGGCCGGCCACCAGGTCGGCGAGGTCTCCCGGGGCGTGCTGTTCCCCAAGCACCGCGGCGACCTCGCGCAGACCGCGGTCGCCGTCGAGCGGATGCGCACCGGCGCGATCGAGTCGCTGCGCGTCCCCACCAACCCGCTCGACGTGCTGGCCCAGCAGGTCGTCGCCGTCACCGCGATGGAGGCGTGGCAGGCCGACGACCTCTTCGAGCTGGTCCGCCGCACCGCGCCGTTCGCAGGGCTCCCCCGCTCGGCCTACGACGCCGTGCTGGACCTGCTCGCCGGCCGCTACCCCTCCGACGAGTTCGCCGAGCTGCGCCCGCGCATCGTGTGGGACCGCGTCAACGGCACGCTCACCGGTCGCCCCGGCGCGCAGCGGCTCGCCGTGACCAGCGGCGGCACCATTCCCGACCGGGGGCTGTTCGGGGTCTTCCTCGTCGGGGGTGAAGGCCCGGGCAAGCGGGTCGGCGAGCTGGACGAGGAGATGGTCTACGAGTCGCGCGTCGGCGACATCTTCGCCCTCGGCGCGACCAGCTGGCGGATCGAGGACATCACCCACGACCGCGTGCTGGTGACGCCGGCGCCGGGCATCCCGGGCCGGCTGCCGTTCTGGAAGGGCGACGCCCCCGGCCGCCCCGCCGAGCTCGGCGCCGCCATCGGCTCGTTCACCCGGGAGCTGGGCGCGCTGCCGCCGTCGAGGGCCGAGGCGGTCGCGCGGGAGCGCGGTCTGGACGCGTACGCCGCCGGCAACCTCGTCACCTACCTCCACGAGCAGCTCGAGGCGACCAACACGCTGCCGACCGACCGGACGCTCGTGGTCGAGCGGTTCCGCGACGAGCTCGGCGACTGGCGCCTGGTGCTGCACTCCCCCTTCGGCACGCCGGTGCACGCGCCCTGGGCGCTGGCGATCAACGCCCGGCTGCGCGAGCGGTACGGCGTGGACGGCCAGGCGGTCGCCTCCGACGACGGCATCGTCATCCGGATCCCCGACACCGACGCGGACCCGCCCGGCGGTGACGTCGTGGTGTTCGAGGCCGAGGAGGTCGAGGACCTGGTCACCACCGAGGTGGGCGGGTCGGCGCTCTTCGCCTCCCGCTTCCGCGAGTGCGCCGCCCGCGCCCTGCTGCTCCCGCGGCGCGACCCGGGTCGCCGGTCGCCGCTGTGGCAGCAGCGCCAGCGCTCGGCAGCGCTGCTGGAGGTCGCCTCGAAGTACCCGTCGTTCCCCATCGTCCTCGAGGCCGTCCGCGAGTGCCTCCAGGACGTCTACGACCTGCCCTCCCTGGTCGCGCTGATGCGCAGCGTCGACCGGCGCGAGGTGCAGGTGGTCGACGTCTCCACGCACGCACCCTCGCCGTTCGCGCGCAGCCTGCTGTTCGGGTACGTCGCGCAGTTCATGTACGAGGGTGACTCCCCGATCGCCGAGCGCCGGGCGGCGGCCCTCTCGCTCGACCAGGGGCTGCTCGCCGAGCTCCTCGGCCGCGCGGAGCTGCGCGAGCTGCTCGACCCCGACGTGCTCGCCGAGGTCGAGGCCGAGGTGCAGCGCCTGCACCCCGACCGCCGGGCCCGGGACGCCGAGGGCGTCGCCGACCTGCTGCGCGGGCTCGGTCCGCTGACGACCGCCGAGGTCGCCCTGCGCTGCGTCGAGGGTGGCGACGCCGCCGGCTGGCTGCGCACGCTCGCCGACGCGCGCCGCGTCGCCGAGGTCCGGATGGCCGGCGAGGAGCGGTGGACGGCGATCGAGGACGTCGGGCGGCTGCGCGACGGGCTCGGCGTCGCCGTGCCATCCGGCACGCCATCGGTCTTCACCGAGCCGGTCGAGGACCCCCTCGCCGACCTGGTCTCGCGCTACGCGCGCACCCACGGACCCTTCACGACCGAGCAGTGCGCGGACCGGCTCGGGCTCGGCCAGGCCGTCGTCCGGCACACCCTCCAGCGCCTGGCCGGTCAGGGGCGGGTGCTCGACGGGGAGTTCCGCCCGTCCGGCTCCGGCTCGGAGTGGTGCGACGCCGAGGTGCTCCGCCGCCTGCGCCGCCGCTCGCTCGCGCGCCTGCGCAAGGAGGTCGAGCCCGTCGAGCCGGCCGCGCTCGGCCGCTTCCTCACCGCCTGGCAGCACGTCGACACCGGCACCGGCCGCGGACCGCGCGGCGTCGACGGCGTGCTCACGGTCATCGAGCAGCTCGCCGGCTGCCCGGTCCCCGCCTCGGCCCTCGAGCCGCTCGTGCTCTCGGCGCGGGTGCGCGACTACGAGTCCTCCTACCTCGACGAGCTCACCGCGTCCGGCGAGGTGGTCTGGGCCGGCCACGGCGCGCTCCCCGGGTCCGACGGCTGGGTCTCGCTCCACCTCGCCGACTCCGCACACCTGACGCTGCCCGAGCACGAGCCGTTCGAGCACAGCGAGCTCCACCAGGCGATCCTGGACGCGCTCGCGCCCGGCGGCGCCTACTTCTTCCGCCAGCTCGCCGACACCGTCACCGGGGTCGTCGGCGCCACCCCGGACCCGGCCGTCTCCGCCGCGCTGTGGGACCTGGTGTGGGCGGGTCGGATCAGCAACGACACGCTCACCCCGCTGCGCGCGCTCGTGCGCGCCGGCTCGGCCAGCCACCGCACGAAGCGGGCGGCGCCGCGGGTGCGGATGAGCCAGACCACCCGCGGCCGGATGCCCGCGCGCACCGGCCCGCCGGAGACCGCCGGCCGCTGGGCGGTGCTCCCCGAGATCGACGACGACCCCACCCGGCGCGCGCACGCCACCGCCGAGCGGCTGCTGGACCGGCACGGCGTCGTGATCCGCGGTGCGGTCGTGAGCGAGCGGCTCCCGGGCGGGTTCGCGGCGGCGTACAAGGTGCTGTCGGCGTTCGAGGACTCCGGGCGCTGCCGGCGCGGCTACTTCGTCGAGGGCCTGGGCGCCGCGCAGTTCGGCACCTCCGGCGCGATCGACCGGCTGCGCACGTTCTCCGAGCTGGCGCCCGACGCCAAGCCCGTCGCGGTCGCGCTGGCCGCGACCGATCCGGCCAACCCCTACGGCGCCGCGCTCCCGTGGCCCGAGCGGGTCGTCGAGAGCGAGGCGGGCGACGGCAAGCCGGCCGCCGGCCACCGCCCAGGCCGGAAGGCGGGCGCGATGGTGGTGCTGGTCGACGGCGTGCTGACGATGTACGTCGAGCGCGGCGGCCGCACCCTGCTGACCTGGTCCGACGAGGAGGACCGGCTCACGCCGGCCGCCCAGGCGCTGGCCGAGGCCGCGCGCCGCGGCTCGCTGGGCCGGCTGACCGTGGAGCGTGCCGACGGCGAGCAGCTGCTCGGCTCCGGGGCGACGCCGCTGCGCGAGGCGCTGACTGCGGCCGGGTTCGTCTCGACGCCCAAGGGCCTGCGGCTGCGAGGTGCCGGTGCCTGAGGGCGACACCGTCCACCGAGCGGCGCGGCTGCTGGACCGCACGCTGTCGGGCCACGTGCTCGAGCGCACGGACTTCCGCGTCCCGCAGCACGCGACGGTCGACCTCGCCGGCTCGACGGTCGTGCGGTCGCTGTCCCGCGGCAAGCACATCCTCACGCGGATCGACGGCAACCAGGGGTCCTGGACGCTGCACACCCACCTGAAGATGGAGGGCGCGTGGCGGGTGCACCGGCGCGGCGAGCCGTGGAAGCGGCCTGCGCACCAGGCGCGGGTGGTCCTCACCACCGACGACCGCGTCGCCGTCGGGTTCACCCTCGGCATCGTCGAGCTGCTGCCGACCGCCGAGGAGGACTCGGTGGTCGGTCACCTGGGCCCGGACCTGCTCGGGCCCGACTGGGACGAGGACGAGGCGCTGCGCCGGCTCCTCGCCGAGCCGGACCGGCCGATCGGTGAGGCCCTGCTGGACCAGCGCAACCTCGCCGGCATCGGCAACATGTACATGGCCGAGCTCTGCTTCGTCTCCGGCGTCGACCCGCGTGACCCGGTCGCCGCGGTGGGCAACCTGCCGCGGCTGGTCCGCCGCGGCAAGCAGATGCTCGAGGTCAACAAGGAGCGTGCGGTGCAGTCCACCACCGGCGCCCTGCGCGAGCGGGAGCGGATGTGGGTCTACCGGCGGGACAGGTCGCCGTGCCGCCGGTGCCGCACGCCGATCGCGGTGACCATGACCGGGCCCGCCGGCCGCGAGCGCGCGGCGTACTGGTGCCCGTCCTGCCAGCCGAGCCGGTCGGGCTGACCGACCAGCAGCGTCAGGCGGCGGAGGCGACGACCTCGCCGGCGCCGCGGCGTGCCGCGACCTTGCTGACGGTGATCGGGATGGGGGCCAGGGCGGCTTCCTCGACGGCGACCGCGGAGGAGACGTCGCGCAGGACGTCGCTGAGCGGGACGTCGAGGGCGCTGCACAGGGACGCGAGCAGCTCGGAGGAGGCTTCCTTCTGGCCGCGCTCGATCTCCGAGATGTAACCGAGGCTGACGCGGGCCTCGGCCGAGACCTGGCGGAGGGTCATCCCGCGCTGCATCCTGCGCTCGCGGAGCACGTCGCCGAGAAGCCGACGAAACAGCACCATGCGGGTTCCCCTTCCTGGTCGGTTGGTCAACGCTACCCGATCGCGATTTCTTCCGTGCCCAGCATGTCCTCGAGCGCCGACAGTGCCTGCTGCACGGTGAGCTCCTGGATCGTGCCGCGATCTCCGCCGAGCTCGAGCTCGAGCGCCTTGAGCAGTCCCGGGCCCGACAGCCCGACGAACACGGTGCCCGCCGGCTTGCCCTCCTGCTCGCCCGGCCCGGCAACGCCGGTCGTCGACACCCCGTACGTCGCACCGGTCATCTTCCGCACGCCGACCGCCATCGCCTTGGCGCACTCCGCGGAGACGACGCCGTGCTCGTCGATGACCTCCTGCGGCACCTCGAGCAGGTTGTGCTTGAGCTCGGTGGCGTAGGTGACGACCCCGCCGAGGAAGGTCTCGGAGGCGCCCGGCGTCTCGGTCAGCTTCACCGCCAGCCGGCCGCCGGTCAGCGACTCGGCGGAGGCAATCGTGTGCCCACTGGCACGCAGGGTCAGGTGGACGCGGGCGGCGACGTCGATCACCCGCCCGATGCTAGGACCACCGCGGTGACGGCCCGCGGCCACCCGTCCTCGGAGTGCGGGTGGGTCCGCCCCGTTAGCCTCGCGGCATGGCTCTGCCGATCGAGGACTACGCGCTCATCGGGGACCGTCACACGGCGGCGCTCGTCGGCACCAACGGCTCGATCGACTGGTTGTGCCTCCCCCGCTTCGACTCCCCCGCCTGCCTGGCCGCGCTGCTCGGCACCAACGAGCACGGTCACTGGCAGCTGGTGCCCGACGGCGTCTACTCCACCGAGCGGCGCTACCTCGGCGCCTCGTCGGTGCTGGAGACGACGTTCACCACCGCCGACGGCGTGGTGCGGCTGACCGACCACATGCCGCCGGGCGACGACCGGGCCGACGTCGTACGCCGCATCACCGGGATGTCGGGCACGGTGCGGCTGCGCCACGAGTGGCGGATCCGGCTCGACTACGGCGCGGTGCACCCCTGGGTGCGCCGCCACCGGATCCGGGGCGAGGAGGTGATCGTCGCGATCGCCGGCCCGGACCAACTCGTGCTCAGCGGTCCGCGGCTCCCCCGCGCAAGCGACCACAGCCACAACGACGTCTTCGACGTGGCCGCCGGCGACGACCTGACCTTCACGATGACCTGGTTGCCCTCGCACGTGCCGCTCGACGACCTCCACGACCTCGGCCACCGGGTCGAGGCGAGCATCGAGGACGACGAGAGCTGGATCGCGGTGTGCCGGGGGGACGTGCCCCACGCCGACCTCGTGCAGCGGTCCCTGCTGACGCTGCGGCTGATGACCCACGAGACGACCGGCGGGATCGTCGCGGCGCCGACGACGTCGCTGCCGGAGGAGATCGGCGGCGAGCGGAACTGGGACTACCGCTTCTGCTGGCTGCGCGACGCGGCACTGACGATCACGTCGCTCATCGACGCGGGCTACACCGACGAGGCGATGCTCTGGCGGGACTGGCTGCTCCGGTCCGTCGCCGGCGACCCCGAGGACCTCCAGATCATGTACGCCGTCGACGGCGCGCGCCGCCTACCGGAGCACGAGCTGCCGCACCTGCCCGGCTACGAGGGCTCGCTGCCCGTCCGGATCGGCAACGGCGCGGCCGTGCAGCAGCAGCACGACGTGCTCGGCGAGGTGATGGACGCCCTCGACCGCGTGCGCACCGCCCGCGGACAGGCCGACCCCGACGCCTGGGCGCTCCAGCGCGCACTGGTCGACGACCTGGCCAAGCACTGGCGCGAGCCCGACCACGGGATCTGGGAGATCCGCGGCGAGCCGCGCCACTTCACCCACTCCAAGGCGATGGTGTGGGTGGCGTTCGATCGCGCGGTGCGGGCAGTCGAGGAGCACGACCTGGCGGGGCCGGTCGAGGAGTGGCGGCGGATCCGCGACGAGGTGCGCGAGGAGGTCCTCACCCGCGGCTGGAACGAGCACAAGCGCACGTTCACCCAGCACTACGACACCGACGAGGTCGACGCCTCGCTGCTGGTGCTCCCCCTCGTCGGGTTCCTGCCCGGCGACGACCCGCGCGTCCTCGGCACCATCGAGGCGGTCGAGCGGGAGCTGGTGCGCGACCGGCTGGTGCTGCGCTACCGCACCGAGACCGGCGTCGACGGGCTCTCCGGCGACGAGCACCCCTTCCTCCCCTGCTCGTTCTGGCTGGTCTCCGCGTACGCCCTCGCCGGGCGACTGGACGACGCCCATTCCCTCTTCGACCACCTGGCCACGCTCGTCAACGACGTCGGCCTGCTGTCGGAGGAGTACGACCCCGTCGCCAACCGGATGACCGGCAACTTCCCCCAGGCCTTCAGCCACCTGACGCTCGTCCAGGCGGCGCTCGTGCTGGCCGAGACGGACAGCCGGAGGGCGGATCCACCGGTCGACCGCTGAGGTGGTGAGCTCCCGGCCGGCCGGCCGGGAGCGGCACCGGCACGCCGACGGGGGCCGGCCCTGGTGGGCCGACCCCCGTCGCGGGGCGCTGCTGGGTGACGCCGCGTCAGCGGTGCCCGCCCTTGCCCTTCTTCTTGTCGACCCGGATGGTGTGGGTGAGGGAGCCCGCGGCGACGGTGTCGTCGCCCCGGTAGGTCACGGTGACCCGGTGGTCACCGGGAGCCTCGAACCGAGGCAGCCGGACGTCGGCCTTGCCGTTCTTCAGCCGCGCGACGAGGGTCGTGCCGTCGGCGAGCGTCACCTCGACGAGGCCGGTGGGGCGCTCGCCGCGAGCCGTGACCCGGACCTTGAGCTTGGTCCGGGTGCTGCCGGCCCAGACCCGCTGCGGCGCGTGCTTGGCCGTGATGGTCGGCTCGGCCAGCTCGGGGACCTCGGTGTCGTCGGTCAGGTCGAGACCGACGACGACCGGGTCGTGGTCGGAGGAGCGGTACGGGCCCGGCACGTGGAAGTCGGTGCCGTGGTAGCCGAAGCGGCTGTACTCGAGGGCGATGGACTCGGGCGCGTTGATGTTCCAGATGTCCGCGCCGGTGAGGTGCTCCATCGCGGCCGCGTTGGCGACGATGTGGTCGAGCGAGCCGGAGAGGCCGCTGAACGAGTACGAGAACTCGCCGGTGCCCGCCGCGGTGACGACGTCCCGGTAGCCCTCGCCGTAGAGGACCTGCATCGGGTCCTCCATCGTGTAGGCGTTGAAGTCGCCGCCGAGCAGGACCGCCTCGACGCCCGCCTCGGCCTGCACCCCGTCGACCCACTCGACCAGGGCCTCGGCCTGCGCCACGCGGTCCGGGTTGGCGTTGCCCTGCCCGGTGCCGTCGTCCACGCCGGAGCCCTTGGACTTGAAGTGGTTGACGACGTAGAGGAACTCCTCACCGCCGTCGACCGGACGGAAGACCTGGCCGATCGGCTCGCGGGCGTTGCGGAACGCCCCCTCCTTCGCGTCCAGGGCACGAGCCTCACCCACCCGCTCGACCGCGGCCGGCTTGTAGATGATCGCGTTCGTGATCACGTCCTGCTCGGCTGCCGGCGGCAGCTCGTCGGAGGACGGGTTCGCCGCCCACAGGTCGGAACCGGCGGCGGCGTTCAGGGCGTCGACCAGCGTCCGCGTGGCCTCGTCGGGGGTCTCCCCGAGGCGCGCGGAGTTCTCGATCTCCATCAGGCCCACGACGTCGGCGTCGAGCGCGTTGATGGCCGTGACGATCTTCTCCTGCTGGCGCCGGAGGTCCTCGGCGTCCCAGGCACCGCGCGGGTCGCAGCCCGTGCGGACGTTGTTCTCCTCCCCGCTCGGGTGGTCGTAGGACTGGCAACCCGGCGTCACCGCGCCCAGCGTCGTGAAGTAGTTCAGGACGTTGAAGGCCGCGACCTTGACGTCGGGCGTGCCGTCGGCGCTCAGCAGCGCCTCGTCGGGAGCGTCGGTGCGGGTGTCGGCGAAGACGACCGGCGACGTGGCCGTGTAGTCCCGCGTCGCGTCGACCGACTCCACGGGCTGGAACCGGTAGGTCGGCGCGCTGGGCGAGCCACCCTCGGTCAGGATCACGTCCTCGGTGAAGTCCGCCGGAGCGCCGACGCGCACCGGAGCCGTCGTGGAGACGTACGCCGGGGTCAGGCCCGGGGTGCGGGTGTAGTCGGTGCTCGACCCGTCGTCCAGGGTGATCGCCCGCGCGGCGTTGTCATCCTCGACCGCGCGGATCGCGGCCTCGTCCTGCGCGTCCGCGACCTCCGTCGGCTGGATCAGCGGCCGGTCGCCGAGAGCCAGGCCCACCTCGCCGTACTGGTTGGTCGAGTAGGTGTTCGTGACGGTGAACTCGAAGTCGTCGGCGCTGAAGAGCATGCCCTCGAGCGCCTCCTTCTCGGCGTCCGTCGCGGGCCACTCGCCGGCGTAGGCGATCGGCGCCGGCGCGCTCTCGGCCAGCACCGTCGTGTCCGCTTCGGTCGAACGGACCTGCGTCTGGCCGGCGTACTCCGCGACCTGGCCGGTCACCTCGACGTGCTGGCCCACCTCGACGGTGACGTCGCCCGAGCCGTTCGGGTAGTAGACGAAGACGCCGTCGGACGTCGCGGCGTCGCCGTCACCGGTCGGTGACTGGAGGTAGAAGCCGTAGAGGAACTCGGGCACGGCGGTCACCACGCCGCGCGTGGTCACCGTGTCGCCGACCAGCGGCGACTCGGAGGTGCTGCCCTGGATCTCCGGGATGCTCGCGGCGGTCGGCTCGGGCTCGGGCTCGGGCTCCGTGGTCCCGCCGCCCGAGCCCACCGGGGTCGGCGCGGCGAGGACGAAGTCGGCCGCGTTGACGTCGGTGTCGGTCCCGCCGGCGGCCCGGTTCAGCGACCGGGTCGAGGACGCGCCGGACGAGGTCGCGGCGGACTCGTAGCTGGTCGCACCCGAGGCGCCCACCATGTCGACCACGTTCGGAGCGCCCGCCAGGTCGCCCTGGGCGGTGATCGCGGAGGTGGTGCCGGCGAGGATCACCTGGCCGCCGGCGGCGGCCATGGAGAACTTCGCGGGCGCGGCGTCGGCGCCGCTCAGCGGCTGGCCGGTGCTGCCGGCCGCACTCATCTGGATCAGGTAGTGCCCGCCGGCCGGGACCGAGCCGGTCAGCGCTGCCGGCGACGAGCCCGGGTTGCCTGCGGCGGAGCGGTACTGGATGGACATGCCCGTCAGCGCGACGGCGGCGTCCGTGGGGTTGTACAGCTCCACGAAGTCGGCGTCGTAGAGCGCGCCGCTGTTGCCGCCGGCGCCGTACACCTCGCTGATGACGAGGCCGGTGCCGGCGGGGTCGGCGTGCGCCGGGAGCGGCGCGAAGGACAGGCCGGTCGCGGCGACCGCGAGACCGGCGAGCGAGGCGAGAAGCCTGCGGGGGGAACGCCCGGGTGCGGGCATGGCGGTACCTCCGAGAGAGGGGTGGGGGGTGGTGGTGCTGGGGGAAACCGCGGGGCCCGCCGGATCGGCGGGCCCCGCGGGGTGGATCACTTCTTCTTGCTGACCCAGAACTTCAGGACCTGGGTGTCCGACTTCGTCGTGTCGTTGCCGAGGTACTTCACGCGGACCTTCTTCTGGCCCGGCTTGCCGTACGACCCGAGCTTCACGGTGATCTTGCCGTTCGGCTTGAGCGTCACGGTGCGCGCCTTGCCGTAGCCGAACACCTTGACCTTGCCCGTCGCGGCCTCGCCCTCGGTGCGGACGGCGACCTTGATCCGGACCTTCTTGCCGACGGTGACCTTGGCTGGCTTCTTCTGCGCGGTGAGGTTCGCCGCCGCCTTGGGGCCGGGGCCGGCCGCCGCCACCGTGGTGGTGAGGACGGCGCCCTGCTCGGTGGTCAGGGTGATGACGTCACCGGGCGTCGCCGAGGCCGGGACGGCGAGGTCGATCTGCGCGGTCCGGTCGGTGACCGGGAAGGTGCCGATGGTCTCGCCGCCGAGGGTGGCGGTGACCGTGCCGTCGGCGGGCGCGCCGAGCGAGGTCAGACCGAGCTTCTCGATGGTGAACGACGCGGTGCTGCCCGGCTGGACGTTCGCCGGGATCGTCGAGAAGACCTGGCGCTGGGCGAAGTCCGGGGAGATCGGGTCGTTGCCGGCCAGGTAATCGCGCCACAGCTCGGCGTCGAGGAGACCGGTGTCGGTGTAGGTGCCCTCGGTGAAGGCACGGAAGTTGTCACCACCGGTGGCGAGGAACGACAGCGTGGAGACCGTGTACGTGCGGTCGAGGTCGAGCGGCTCGCCGTCGATGCGGACCGAGGTGATCCGCTGGCCCGCCGGCTTGCTCGGGTCGGCGGTGACCCGCACGTTGTCGGACATCCCGAGCTGGAGGTAGGGCCGCGACGGGACGTTGCCCTCGTCGTCGGTCTGCCACTGCTGCTCGAGCACCTTCTTCAGCGAGGCACCGGTGAGCTCCACCAGCGCGACGGTGTTGTTGAACGGCAGCACCGCGTTCGCCTCGGCGAAGGTGACGACGCCGTCGGTGTTGGCCGGGTTCTCCGCGGTGTCCCCCGCGAAGAGCAGGTCGGCGCGCAGGCCACCGGGGTTGGTGAGGCCGAGGTCGGGCTCGGCGATCTCCGAGAGGCCGTCGCGCAGGGCGTTGGCGACCAGGCCGCCGAGCGTCGACTCCGAGGCGCGGTCGTCGCGCTTGCCGTCGGCGAACGCGGTGGTGATGTCGCCGGTGATCGTCGCGACCGGCTCGTTGCCGACCTCGGCGGCCGCGTCGAGCGCGGCCTCGGTGATCTCGGCGACCTCGGCCACGCGGGGCAGGGTCAGGTCGGCCTCGGCGGCGCGGGCGACGTTGCTGGCGGCGTACGCCGTCACCTCGCCGGTGGCGTCGTCGACGGTCAGGTCGACGCGGCCGATGTTCTCGCCGTAAGAGCCGGTCTGCACGATCGGGCGGGTGCCGGTGTCCCAGGCGTACTGCTTGTGGGTGTGGCCGGTGAAGATGACGTCGACCTCGGGAGCGGTGTCCTCGACGATGTCGGCGAAGACGCCGCCGGCGGCGACCTCCTCCTCGAGGGTGGAGCCGTCGGGGGTGCCGGCGCCGGCGCCCTCGTGGTACTCCGCCACGAGCACGTCGGCCTCGCCGTTGGCCTCGTCGCCGTCGGAGAGCTCGGCCGCGACACGGTTGACCGCCTCCACCGGGTCGCCGAAGGAGATCGAGGTGATCCCGGCCGGGCTGACCAGCGCGGGGGTCTCCTCGGTGACGACGCCGATGACACCGACGGTCACGCCGCCGACCTCGTAGGTGGCGTACTCGTCGAGGACCGGCTCCTCGGTGCCCTGCTTGTAGACGTTCGCGCCGAGGTAGTCGAAGTCGGCGGCGTCCTGCACCCGGCCCTGGAGGTCGGCGAAGCCGCGGTCGAACTCGTGGTTGCCGACCGCGGAGCCGGCGAGATCGAGCGCGTTGAGCACGTCGATGGTCGGCTGGTCCTGCTGGTTCGACGAGGCGAAGAGCGAGGCGCCGATGTTGTCGCCGGCGGAGAGGAACAGGGTGTTGGCGTCACCGGCCTCGGCGCGGACCTGCTCGACCGTGGTGGCGAACTTCGTGGTGTTCGCGTCGATCCGGCCGTGGAAGTCGTTGATGTTGAGCAGCGTGATGTCGACGGTGGCGGCGTGGGCGGGGGCCGGGACGAGCACCAGCGTCGTGGCGGCGACGGCGAGCCCGAGGGGCGCGACGAACCGCTTGGGGGTGGCAGGCATGTGGGCGATCTCCAGGTGGGGGTGACGGGCGCGTGCCCGATGACGGCCCCGGATGCAGGCAGCAGCGCACGCCATCGCCGTCGACAGACGACGTCCCGAGACGAGCGCGAGCAAGCGGAAACCTTCCGGCACGAGGGGCGGACGGCCGATGAGGCCGCTGTCACCCTAATACGACACCGGACCCTTTCGACCTCACCCGAGGTGACGAACAGGTGACCAATCGCCGACAGGTTCGGCCGTCAGCGCGCGGGTCAGCGGGCGCCGGCGCCCAGCGCGCGGCGCTGCTTCCAGGCGTCGCGGAAGAACTCGTAGCCCGACCACAGGGTCAGCGCCACCGCGACGACGAGGCACGCCTGGAAGACGTAGAAGAGCACCTCGCCGGGCACCTCGAGCGCGTCGGGCAGGTCGGGGTCGCGCAGGGGCAGGACGAGCCCGCCGAGGGCGAGCGCCTGCATCGTCGTCTTGAGCTTGCCGAGGTTGGCGGCCGCGATGACGACGCGCTTGGCGACGGAGAGCCGCAGCAGCGTCACGCTCCACTCGCGGACGAGGACGACGATCGTCACCCACCACCAGATGTCGCCCACGATCGACAGTCCGATGAAGGCCATGCCGGTGATCGCCTTGTCGGCGATGGGATCGGCGATCTTGCCGAAGTCGGTGACCAGGTTGCGTGCGCGGGCGATGTCACCGTCGATCTTGTCGGTGATCATCGCGACGACGAAGAGCGTGTAGGCCACGCAGCGCCACAGGATCGAGTCGCCGCCGTCCACGAGCAGCGCCCAGCCGAAGAACGGCACCATCACGATGCGCAACGTGGTGAGCACGTTGGGCAGGTTCAGGTTCGACACCTGCGGCTGGGTCTCGCTCATGCGTGCGCCTCCTGCACGATCGGCTCGGCGTAGAGGTCCGCGCCCTCGGCGTCGACGACGACCGCGGTGACGAGGTCGCCGACCCGCGCGCGGTGGCCGAGGAGGTACGTCGACCCGTCGACCTCGGGGCCCTGGTGCGCGGCGCGGCCCTCGACCGAGAGCTCGCCGTCCTCGTCGGTCACCGACTCGACCAGCACCTCGACGGTCTCGCCGAGCCGCTCGAGCGCGCGCTGGGCGGTGAGCTCCTCGACCAGGGCCGTGACGTGCTCGGCGCGGGCGCGGACCTCGTCCTCGTCGAGCTTGCCGTCGTAGCTCGCGGCCTCGGTGCCGTCCTCGTCGGAGTAGCCGAAGACGCCGGTGACGTCGAGCCGGGCGGCGACCAGGAAGTCGCACAGCGTCTGCAGGTCCTCCTCGGTCTCGCCGGGGAACCCGACGATCACGTTGCAACGCACGCCCGCCTCGGGCGCGTGGCCGCGGACCTGCTCGAGCAGGCCGAGGAAGCTCTCCGGGTCACCGAAGCGACGCATCCGGCGCAGCACCGACGCGCTCGCGTGCTGGAAGCTGAGGTCGAAGTACGGCACGACGCCCGGCGTGGTCGCGATCGCCTCGACCAGCCCGGGGCGGGTCTCGGCGGGCTGCAGGTAGGAGACGCGCACCCGGTCGACGCCGTCGATGGCGGCCAGCTCGGGGAGCATCGTCTCCAGCAGCCGCAGGTCGCCGAGGTCCTTGCCGTAGGACGTGGAGTTCTCGCTCACCAGGAACAGCTCGCGGACCCCCTGGGTGGCCAGCCACTGCGCCTCCTGGAGCACGTCGCTGGGCCGGCGGCTGACGAAGGAGCCGCGGAAGGCCGGGATCGCGCAGAACGAGCAGCGCCGGTCGCAGCCGGAGGCCAGCTTCAGCGGGGCGGTCGGCCCGCCGTCCAGCCGGCGGCGTACGGCGCGGGGGCCGGTGGCCGGCGCGCCCTGGCCGATCTCCGCGGTCGACGTGGGCGCCGAGCCGTGGCCGGGAACCGCGAGCGTCGACGCGGCGCGCTCGACCGGGGAGATCGGCAGCAGCCGGCGGCGGTCCTGCGGCGTGTGCGGGTGGTGGGCCTCCCCCGCCACGATCGAGCGCAGCCGCGCGGCGATGTCGGGGTAGTCGTCGAAGCCGAGGACCGCGTCGGCCTCGGGCAGCGACTCGGCCAGCTCCTTGCCGTACCGCTCGGCCATGCACCCGACCGCGACCACGGCCTGGGCCTTGCCCCGCCCGCCGGCGGACGGCTTGAGGTCGGCGGCCTCGAGCAGCGTGTCGACGGAGTCCTTCTTGGCGCTCTCGACGAAGCCGCAGGTGTTGACCACCACCGTGTCGGCGTCCGCCGGGTCCTCGACGAGGCGGAAGCCGTCAGCCTCGAGCCGGCCGGCGAGCTCCTCGGAGTCGACGTCGTTGCGCGCGCACCCAAGGGTCAGCAGCGCCACCGAGAGCGGGGGCGTCGGTCCGGGGCGGGTGTCTGCTGCAGTCATGGTCGTCGCCGAGTATGACCGGCCGAGGACGCCACCCGCGAACCGTCGACGCCGCTCAGACCGGTTCCGTGTCCGGTTTCACGGCAAGGACCGGGCAGACCGCCTCGAGGATCACCCGCTGCGCGACGCTGCCCATGAGCAGCTTGCCGACCGGCGTCCGCCGGCGCAGGCCGAGCACGACCAGGCGCACCTGCTCCGCGCCGGCGATCCGCAGCAGCTCCTCGGCGACGTCCGCCACGACGACCTGGCGCACCTCGTGCTCGACCCCGGCGAGGTCGTCACCGACGTGGGCCAGCACCTCCGGGGCGGCGAAGCGCCGGTCGACGTACGCATCGCCCTTGCTGCCGTTGACGATCAGCAGCCGGTAGCCGCGGTGCCGCGCCTCCGCCGCGGCGTGCCGCACGGCGGCCCTCCCGAACTCGTCGGGCGTGAAGCCCACCAGGATCGTGCTCATCGGTCCACCAGCTCTCCGTCGTCGGTCCGTTCCCCTGCCTCCGGCGTTGCCCGGCCGTCCGTTCGTGGACGGCCCGGGCGCAGCCGGGCGAGCACGAAGGGCGCCAGGAGGAGGAGCGCGACCACCGCGTAGACCGCGACGGCGAGCGGCTCGTCGACGAGACCGGAGGCGGAACCACCGGAGATGGCAAGCGCCTCCCTTGCCTTGGACTCCAGGATCGGCCCCAGGATGACGCCCAGCACGAGCGGCAGCACCGGCAGCCCGAACCGCCGCATCGCCAGGCCGAGGAGCCCGAAGACGAGCAGCAGGAACAGGTCGAAGGCGTCGAGGTTGACTGTGTAGGCACCGAGCGAGGCGAAGAACAGGATGCCCGAGTAGAGGTAAGGACGCGGCACCCGCAGCAGCCGGGCCCACAACGGCGCGAGCGGGAGGTTGAGCACCAACAGCAGGGTGTTGCCGATCAGGAGGCTGGCGAGCAGCGTCCAGACCAGGTCCGGCTGCTCGGTCATCAGCTGGGGGCCGGGCTGGATGCCGTAGCCCTGCAGGGCCGCCAGCATGATCGTCGCGGTCGCGGTGACGGGGAGGCCGAGCGCGAGCAGCGGCACGAAGGTGCCGGCCGCGGAGGCGTTGTTGGCGGCCTCCGGCCCGGCGACGCCCTCGATGGCGCCCCGACCGAACTCCTCCGGGTGCTTGCTGAGCTTCTTCTCGGCGAGGTAGGAGAGGAACGTCGGGGTCTCGGCGCCGCCGGCTGGGACCGCACCGAAGGGGAACCCGAGGGCCGTGCCCCGCAGCCACGGGCCCCACGAGCGGCGCCAGTCGTCCTTGCCCATGAACGGCTGCCCCACGGGCGTGATCTGCATGGGCGTGCGGCGGAGGTGGGCGGCCACCCACAGCGCCTCGCCGAGCGCGAAGATCCCAACGGCCACCACCACGATGTCCAGGCGGTCGGCGAGCTGGGTCGTGCCGAAGCCCAACCGCGGCTGCCCGGTGTTGAGGTCCAGGCCGACCAGGCCGATCGTGAGGCCGAGGAACAGCGCGATGAAGCCGCGCAGCCGGGAGGTCCCGAGGACTGCCGTCACCAGCACCAGCGCCATGATCGTGATGGCGAGGTACGACGGCGCGCCGATGCGCACTGCGACGTCCGCGAGAGCGGGCGCGAAGAAGACCACGCCCAGCGTGCCGGCGGTGCCGGCGATGAAGGAGCCGATCGCCGCGGTGGCCAGCGCCTGGGCCGCTCGGCCGGCCTTGGCCATCTTGTTGCCCTCGATCGCGGTCATCACCGACGACGACTCGCCGGGAGTGTTCAACAGGATCGAGGTGGTCGACCCGCCGTACATCCCGCCGTAGTAGATCCCGGCGAACATGATGAACGCCTGGGTCGGCTCCAGGCCGTAGGTCACCGGCAGCAGCAGCGCCACCGCCATCGCCGGCCCGATGCCCGGGAGCACGCCGACGAAGGTGCCGAGGAGCACGCCGAGGGCGGCCCAGAGGAGGTTCTCGGGGGTGACCGCGGACTCGAGGCCGCCCCACAGGAGCGAGAGGTTGTCCATCACAGGATCCCGTCGAGCAGGCCGGGGCTCAGCGGGATGCCGAGCCCGACGTAGAAGGCGTACCAGCTGCCGACCGACATCACGCCGCCCACGAGCACGTCACGCACCAGGGTGGTGCTGCCGAGGGCCCAGGCGGCCCCCGCGAACAGCAGCGCGCCGGAGATGGCCCAGCCGAGGACGTCGATGGTTGCGATCGTGAGGACGAGGACGCCGACGAGCTTGCCGACGGTGACCCAGTCCGCGGGGGTGTCGAGGTCGATGTCCTCGCCGTCCTCCGCCTCGGGGCGCGAGCCGCGGAGCGTCGCGACGACCAGCAGGACGGCGAGGACCACCAGCACCCCACCGACGACGAACGGGAAGACCCGGGGGCCGACGGGATCGGCGAAGCCGACCTCGAGGGTGGTGGCGTCGTAGACGGTGTAGCCGCCGAGCGCTGCCAGGCCGGCGGCCAGGCCCAGCTGCGGTCGGTCGACGGGAGCCGGTCCCGGAGCCGCCGTCGTCTCGTGCGCGGTCGCGGTCACAGCAGACCGACCTCCTCCAGTGTCGACGCGACGCGCGCGTCCTGCTCGTCCAGGAACCGGCCGAAGTCGTCGCCGGTGACCAGCGCGTCGGTCCAGCCGTTGTCCTCCAGGGCCCGCCGCCACTCCGGCGACGCGTGCATCTCCTCGATGAAGGCGATGAGCTCGGCGCGGCGCTCCTCGGAGAGGTCCGGCGGGGCGAGGACGCCACGCCAGTTGGTGAAGACCAGGTCGATTCCCGACTCGGTCAGCGTCGGCACGTCCGCGGCCGGCCCGCGGGCCAGCCGCTCCTCGCCGGAGACCGCCAGCACCCGCAGCTCCCCGGCGGCGATCTGGCCCTCGAACTCCCCGAGTCCGGAGAACCCGACCGCGATCTTGTCGCCCAGCAGGGCGCTGGTCAGCGGACCACCGCCGTCGTACGGGACGTAGCGCACCGTGGACGGCTCGATGCCGACCGCCTCGGCGAGCTGCATCGGGAACAGGTGGTCGGGCCCGCCCGGGCTCGACCCGCCGCCGACCGCGATGCCGGCGGGGTCCGCACGCCAGGCGTCGACGAAGTCGTCGATCGACTCGTACGGCGAGTCCGTGGGCACCAGCACGCCCTCCTGGTCCTCGATCAGCTGCGCGATGGGCGTGGCGTCGGTGACCTTGAACGGCAGGGCGAAGGAGTACGCCGAACCGACCACGCCGAGGCCCATCGTCATGAGCGTGTGCTCGTCACCGGCGGCGCCCATCAGGCGGGTCAGCGCGACCGAGCCGCCCGCACCGAGGATGTTGGTGACCTCGAAGTCGCCGCCGGTCACGTCGTCGTGCTCCATCACGCTGACCGCAGCCCGCCCGGTCTGGTCGTAGCCGCCGCCGGGGCTGTTGGGGATCCACATCGCCAGGTCGCGCGACGCGTCCCCGCGGGTCACCCCGCACCCGGCGGTCACGGTCACCACCACTGCGGCGACGGCCGCCGCGAGCGCTCGTGTTGCCGTCAGCATGTCTCTCCTGTCACGTTCGGGGGGACGAGCATCTCGACCCTTGTGGCGGTCGTCACCCTTCGGGAACCAATGGAGGTTGTGGAACTTGTGGTCACGTCGCCCGCGGCTGAGCCTCGCGGCGCAGGTGCTGCTCCTGCAGCTGACGGTCCTCGTGGCGGTCGTGCTCGTCTCGGCGGTCGTGTCCGTCCGCCAGGCCGACGCCGCCTTCCGCGAGACCCGCGGTGACCGGCTCCGGGCCACGGCAGAGAACCTCGCCTCCACGCAGTCGGTGCGCGACGCGATGGAGGTGCCGGGCGACCGGACCGCGCTGGCGGCGTACATCCAGGACCGCGCCGACCTCGTCGGCGCGACGTCGGTCCACCTCACCGACCCGAGCGGCACGGTCGTGGTCGGCACCGACCCCACCCGGCGGGGACGACCCGTCGACCTGGGCGACGGCAGCGTGCTCGACCGGCGTGAGTGGACCGGGGACATCACCGACCGCGGCAGGCGAGCGATCGCCGCGATGGTGCCGGTGCTCTCCGACAGCGACAGCGACGCCGCGGAGGCCGGGCGACGCCCTCCGACCGGGACCCTGGTCGGGGTGGTCGTGGTGACCGAGGACTACCCGCCGGCCACCGAGCGCCTGGGCGAGGCGACCGAGGAGCTCGCCCTCTTCCTCGGACTCGGGCTGACGCTCGGCGGCGCCGGGTCGTGGTTGCTCTCACGGCTCGTCCGGCGTCGCACGCGTGGGCTCGAGCCCGACGAGATCGCCGCCCTCGCCGACCAGCGCGAGGCGCTGCTCACCTCGATCCGGGAGGGAGTGGTCGCGGTGAGCGAGGCGGGGGTCCTCACCGTCGTGAGCGACAGCGCTCGCGAGCTGCTCGGGCTGCCCGGTGCGGCGACCGGCCGTCGCGTCGACGACCTCGACCTCGAGCCTTCGGTGCACCAGCTGCTCAGCGGGGCCACCGAGGTCCACGACCAGGTGCTCGTCGTCGCCGGCCGGGTACTGGTCACCAACCGCAACCGGGTCCGGCACGACGGTCGGCCGACCGGCACCGTCACCACCGTCCGCGACCGCACCGAGCTGCTGGCGCTGCAGAGCGAGCTCAGCGCCCGGCAGAGCGTCACCGAGACGCTGCGCGCCCAGACCCACGAGTTCAGCAACCAGCTGCACACGATCTCTGGGCTGCTGCAGCTCGGCGAGCCCGAAGAAGCTGCCCGGATGATCAGCACGCTCACCCGCCGCCGGGCGGCGATCAGCGACGCGGTCACCGCCCGCGTGGACGACCCCGCGGTCGCCGCGCTGCTCATCGCGAAGACCAGCGCGGCCGCGGAGCGGCACATGTGGCTCGGCCTCACCGACGACACCCGCCTTCCGCGGCTGGACCACGAGCTGTCGGCCGACCTCGGCACGGTGCTCGGCAACCTGGTCGACAACGCGGTCGAGGCGGTCGCGGCCACCGGGCGGACGGGGCGGCGGGCACGCGTCGACGTGCGCCTGGCGCTGGAGGCGGACGGTACGGCGGTCGTCCAGGTCGCCGACACCGGGCCGGGGGTACCGTCCGACCAGGTCGAGACCGTCTTCCGGCGAGGCTTCACGACGAAGCCGAGCGACGCCGGCGGGCGGGGCGTCGGCCTGGCGCTGGTGCAGGTCGTCTGCGAAAGGCGTGACGGATCCGTCTCCGTGCACGAGCGTGAGGACGGACCGGGGGCGGTGTTCACCGCGCGGCTGCCGGCGGGGAGGAGCGAGCGTGACGGACGTTGACGGCGGCGGGGACGACCTGCGGGTGCTGGTCGTCGACGACGACTTCATGGTCGCCTCGATCCACGCGCGCTTCGTCGAGCGCGCCCCCGGTTTCGTCGTGGTCGGCCGGGCGGCGACCGGTGCCGAGGCGCTGGACGCGGTCGAGCGCCTCCGTCCCGACCTCGTGCTGCTCGACGTCCACCTGCCCGACCTCAACGGCATCGAGGTGCTGCGCCGGCTGCGCGGTCGGGGGGACGACGTCGGCGTCATCGTCGTGACGGCCGCGCGCGAGGTCGACACCGTCCGCGCTGCGGCGGCGGCCGGCGCGGCGCACTACCTGGTCAAGCCGTTCGAGCACGAGGACCTCCTCGCGCGGCTGGAGGTGTTCCGAGCCGCCCGCGCGGCGCTGCAGGGCGTCGACGCGCCGGACCAGGCGCACATCGACGCGGTCTTTGCGCCACTCGGACGGCCCCGGACGACGCTACCGAAGGGGCTGAGCCCCGAGACCGCCGAGACGGTCCTCGCCGCGCTCCGCGGGGCAGGCGAGCTCTCCGCGACCGAGGCAGCGGAGGCCGTCGGGATCTCCCGGGTCAGCTGCCGGCGCTACCTCGAGCACTTCGTCGATCACGGTGCAGCGGCCGTCCGGCTTCGGTACGGCGGGACCGGGCGCCCGGAGCGTCGCTACCGAGCGACCTAGACCGGCGCGAACCCGCACACGGGGCGGGCCGGTCGCCTACGGTGAGGCCACCACACCCCTAGGAGGGACGGGGAGGAGGCGCGGATGGACACGCCCACCGACGACGGGCCGGCAGCCGATGCCGCCGTGCTGTGGCAGCTCACGCTCGAGCACTCCCCCGTCGGCATGGCCCTGGTCGACCTCGAGGGGCGGGTGATGCTGGTCAACCGGGCGTTCGCGGAGATGCTGGGACGCGACCCCGCGCAGATGCGCGGCCTGCACTTCGCGGAGTTCACGCACGGTGACGACCTCGAGCACGACGTGCAGCACTTCGACCGCGCCACCGCCGGGGAGCTGGACTCCTACCGGCTCCGCAAGCGCTACCTGCACACCGACGGCCGCTCGGTGTGGACCGACCTGTCCGTCGGCGCGGTCCGGGACGCCGACGGCCGGCTGCACCACCTCGTCGCCCAGATCCTCGACGTCACCGAGCAGCACGGGGCCGAGCAGCGGCTCGCCGCCGCCAACGCCGAGATCGAACGTGAGCGGCAGGCGCTCGAGGCGGTCTTCGAGACCGTCGGGGTCGGCCTGCTCCTGCTGGACGCCGACGGCCGCTACCTCCGCATGAACCGGCGGCACCGCGAGACCATGAACCTGCCGTTCCCCGACGGGCACGACGGCGCGGCCGGACAGCTCGGGCACGTCTACCACCTCGACGGCCGCACGCCGCTGACGCGTGAGGAGATGCCGTCGTACCTCGCCACCCAGGGCGAGGAGTTCACCGACTACCGCTACTGGGTGGGCGACGACCCGTTAACCCGGGCGGCCTTCACCACCAGCGCCCGGCAGGTCCGTGCGCCGTCGGGCGAGCGGGTCGGCGCCGCGCTGGCCTACCAGGAGATCACCGACCTGCTGCGGGCGCTCCAGGTCAAGGACCAGTTCGTCTCCTCGGTCTCCCACGAGCTCCGCACCCCGCTCACCGCGGTCCTGGGGCACCTGGAGATGCTCTGCGAGGAGGACCTGCCGGGGGACGTCGTCGACCGGTTGCAGGTCGTGCGCCGCAACGCCGAGCGGCTCCGCACCCTCGTCTCCGACCTGCTGCTGGTCGCCCAGGCCGGCGAGGTGGGACTCGAGATGCACCGCGGCGACGTCGACCTGGCTGCGCTCGTCGGCGAGGCGGTCGAGACCGCGCGCGCCGCCGCGGACCGCGCCGGGGTGACCCTGGACGCCGACCTGCCGACGAGCCTGGTCGCGCGCGTCGACGAGCAGCGGGTGCGCCAGGTCGTCGACAACCTGGTCTCCAACGGCGTGAAGTACACCGAGCGCGGCGGGTCGGTGGAGGTCGTGCTCGGCCTGGTCGCCGGTGCGGTCGAGCTGACGGTCCGCGACACCGGCATCGGCATCGCCCGCGACGAGCTCACCGACGTGTTCACCCGGTTCTTCCGCGGCGGCGCCGCGCTCGAGCGGCACATCCCCGGCACCGGCCTCGGCCTCGAGATCGTCAGCTCGATCGTGAGCGCCCACGGCGGCACCATCGCCGTCGACAGCGAGCCCGGTCGTGGCAGCGTCTTCACCGTGACCCTCCCGGTCTGACCCTGCCGCTCCGATCTGGCGGCCGCCTCCCCGATCCGGCCCGCGGCGACCGGCCGCCACCTACGCTGGAGGTACTGCGGGGAACGGCACCACCGACACGGTGCCGGTCGCAGTGCCTCCTCGACTCGGCCCTCCGGCCTGAAGGGCCACCCATGCCGCTGTCGCACCCCTCACCCGTCCTGCCGACCGGAGCCGGGTGTCCTCCGGCCCGTCCCCGTCTTGGCGCCGTCGTCCGCCGGGTCGGGGTCAACCTGCTGGTCGCGTGCGCCGTGCCGGCGGCGCTCTTCTACGCCTGCTTCCGGCTCGGCGACGTCTGGGTCGCGATGGGCGCCGCGCTGGCGTGGTCGTACGGCGCGATCGCGTGGCGGGCGTGCACCGGTCGGCGCGCGTCCGGGCTGCTCTACCTCACCGCGGCGGTGATGACGGTGCGGACCGGGGTGTCCGTCGTCTTCGACAGCACGTACCTGTACTTCCTCCAGCCGATCGTCACCGACGGCCTGATCGCGGCGCTGTTCCTGCTGTCGCTGGCCACCGCCCGGCCGGTGGTGGCGCGCCTCGCGGGCGACTTCTACCCGCTCGACGACGACCTGGCGCTCCGGCCGGGGATCCGGCGGCTCTTCGCCCGGCTCACCCTGCTGTGGGGCGCGCTGGGCGCGGCCAAGGCGGCCGGCACGCTGTGGCTGCTGGAGTCGCGCTCGCTGGAGACGTTCGTGCTCGTCAAGACGGTCTCGATGCCGACGCTGAACGCCCTTGCCGTCGTCGCCACGATCGGCGCTGCCGTGCTCGTCGCCCGGCGCGAGGGGCTGCTCCCGGGCGCACCGCTGCCCGCCACGGCCGTCTAGCAGCGGCGTAGCGGCATGGCGCCGACCCAGCGGTCGGTCAGCGGCTGATGTAACGGCAGCCGCTCCCGGCGACAGGTGGTGGTCGGGCGGCGCGCCGTGCGTCGCCCTGCGCCGACTCCCCCGCGGCGCAGCACGCCTTCCAGGAGCCGCCCGTGACGACCTCGGTCCACCCGGACGTCGAGCGTGACCTCGTCGACCCCGCCCGTTCACGACGTGACCGGCCCGAGCAGCGGCCGGGCCGGCACCGTCGTGAGCGGGTCCCCGCCGACGACCTCACGGTCATCATCCCGGCCTACGACGAGGTCGCCTCGATCGCCGACACCGTCCGCAGCGTGCTCGGCCAGTCGACCCCGCCGGCGCGGGTCGTCGTCGTCGACGACTGCTCCACCGACGGCACCGGCGAGGCCGCCCGCGCGGCCGGCGCGGAGGTGATCCGGCCCGAGCACAACACCGGCTCCAAGGCCGGGGCGCAGAACCTGGCCCTCGGCCTGGTCGACACGGCGTACACCATGGCGATCGACGCCGACACCACGCTCGCGCCCGATGCGATCGAGACGCTCCTCGAGCCGCTCGAGGCCGACGCGTCGGTCGCGGCGGCCTGCGGCTTCGTCGTCCCGCGCCACGTGCGGTCGGTGTGGGAGCGCGGGCGGTACGTCGAGTACCTGCTGTCGTTCACCTTCTACAAGCCCACCCAGGACCACTACGGCGCGCCGCTCATCGCGTCCGGCTGCTTCTCGGCGTACCGCACCGACGTGCTCCGCGACGCCGGCGGCTGGTCGGAACGCACCCGCGCCGAGGACATGGACCTGACCTGGACGTTCTTCCAGCGTGGCCACCGCGTGCGGTTCGTGCCGGAGGCGGTCTGCTACCCGATCGAGCCGCACGACCTGGACTTCATGACCAAGCAGCTGCGGCGCTGGTCGCACGGCTTCGTGCAGAACGTGCGGCTGCACTGGCGCGGCATCCTCCCCCTGCCGTTCCTCAGCACCGCCGTCGGCGTGGCGATGGTCGACGCCGTGGTCGCCTCGCTCGTCTACCTGCTCGTGCTGCCCGTGCTGGCCGTCGTCGTGAGCCCCTGGCTGCTGGCGGCGTACGTCGTGGACGTGCCGGCGATCCTCGTGCCCGTGCTCGTGGCGGCCCGCCGTCGCGGCGAGGTCGGCAAGGCGCTGGCGTCGGTGCCGGCGTTCCTCGTGCTGCGCATCGTCAACGGGGTCTTCATGATCCGGGCGCTCTGGAGCGAGGTCGTCCTCCGCAAGCCGCTGCTCGTCTACGAGAAGGGCCACTGAGGTGACCGCGGGACTCCCCGGCACCGGCCTCGGCGGCCTGCTCTACGTGCTGCTCGCACTGTTCATGCCGCTGCGCGAGCTCTACCTCACCGCCCGCGGCCGCAGCAGCCGCGAGCGCTGGGCCGTTGTAGGCCGCCAGGCGTCGCTCGCGCTCGGCGTCGTCGCCGCCCTGCTCACCACGGCGGTCGTCGTCGGCCGCGCGGTCGACGCACGCGGGCCCGCCGGGGGCGCCGCCGGGACGCTGCTCGCCGGCGCCGCCGTCGGGCTGTGCGTGCTCGTCGTGCTCGCCGTCGTCCTGCGGCTCTGGGCCCTGCTGGACCGGCGGGCCGTCGCCGCCGCCTGAGCCCGGCCGAGGTCAGACAGCCGGGACGTCGGCCTCCATGGCGGCGACGAAGTCGGACTTGACCGCGCGCCAGGCCTCGTCGGTCATCGTGCGGCGCCAGTAGGGCGAGCAGGACATGTCGGCGCGACCCAGACCGCGGTCGACGAGGAGGTGCTTGCGGAGGCCGCGGACCTCCTCGGCCTCGCCGTGGACGAAGGCGTGCGCGCGGCCGGCCGGGGCGTCGAGCGCCTCGAGCGAGCGCAGCAGCAGCGTGGCCGGGTCGTCGTCGCCGGCGCGGTGCAGCCACTGGAGGTCCAGGTCGCCCGGGGTGGTGAGCGGCAGCTCGTGCTCGGCGTCGTCGCAGACCAGCCGGACGACCACGGGCCGCGCGGCGGGCACCGCCTCCAGGGAGGCGGCGATGGCGGGCAGCGCGGACTCGTCGCCGACCATGAGGTGCCAGTCGGCCGTCGGGTCCGGCTTGTAGCCCGCACCCGGACCCTCGAGCACCAGCACGTCCCCCGGCGCGGCCGAGGCCGCCCAGCGGCCCGCCGCGCCGAGGTCGCCGTGGACGACGAAGTCGATGGTCAGCCGCTCACCGTCCCAGGCACGGACGGTGTAGCGGCGGCGCGCCGGCCACCACTGCGCGTCGTGCTCGTCGCGCACCTGCTTGGGCTCGAAGACCGGGCCGTACGGCGCGCCCTCGGGCGCGATCGCGAGGTTGACGTAGGCGTCGGTGCAGTCGGGCATCTCGAAGCCCGAGAGCCCGTCGCCGCCAAGCACCACCCGGACCATCGCGGGGGTGACCCACGTGGCCGACACCACAGTTCCGTGCACGGGACCTCCCTCGACAACGACCGGTGCACTTAGGTTAGCCTCACCTCCGTCGCGACCGAGGTCCACCCCCGGGTCGTGGCGAGATCGGGCGCCGCCGGCGCCCCTCGTGCCCGAAAGGACCACCGTGCGTTCCCTGCGCCTCCTCACCGCCTCCCTCGGAGCGGCCGCCCTCGTGCTCAGCGCCTGTGGCTCGTCCGACGACGAAGCCGCCGCCGACGCGCCGAGCAAGGACTCGTCGTCGTCCGCCGAGTTCCCGATCACCATCGAGCACGCCCTCGGCACCACCACGATCGAGGAGGAGCCCGAGCGCGTCGCCACCGTGGCGTGGGCCAACCACGAGGTGCCGCTGGCCCTCGGTGTCGTGCCGGTCGGCATGGCCGCGGCCAACTTCGGCGACGACGACGGCGACGGCCTGCTCCCCTGGGTCTCCGACGAGCTGGAGGAGCTGGGCGCGGAGACGCCGGTGCTCTTCGACGAGACCGACGGCATCGACTTCGAGGCCGTGGCCGACACCGAGCCGGACCTGATCCTGGCGTCGTACTCCGGCCTCACCCAGGAGGACTACGACACCCTCACCGAGATCGCACCGACCATCGCCTACCCCGAGGCTCCCTGGTCGACGGAGTGGCGCGACATGATCCTGCAGAGCAGCGAGGCCATGGGCATGGCCGCCGAGGGCGAGGAGCTCGTCGCCGATCTCGAGGCCGAGATCACCGAGGCCGTCGACGCCCACCCGGGCTTGGCCGGCAAGAAGACGATGTTCCTCACCCACGTCGACACCACCGACCTCAGCGAGGTCAGCTACTACACGACCCAGGACACCCGGGCGAAGTTCTTCACCGACCTCGGGCTCGCCACGCCGGCCAGCATCGAGGAGGCCTCGCAGGAAGCCGGCCAGTTCTCCGGCACCCTCAGTGCCGAGCAGGTCGACAAGCTCGACGACGTCGAGGTCATCGTGACCTACGGCGACCAGGAGCTGGTCGAGGCGCTCGAGAGCGACCCGCTGCTCTCGAAGATGCCCGCGGTCGAGAACGACGCGATCGTCCTGCTGCCCAACACGCCGCTGGGCACCGCCGCGAACCCGACGCCGCTCTCGATCTCCTACGTCCTCGAGGACTACGTGGCCATGCTCGCGAAGGCCGCCGGCGCCGAGTGACGATCGCACCACCCGCACCCGCACCCGCCCCGGACGTCGTCGCCACACGACGTCCGGGGCGGTCGCGCGCGCTCTGGCTGCTCCTCGGCGTGACCGCGCTGGTGGCTGCCGCGGCCGCCTCCGTGACGATCGGCTCGCGCGACGTCGACTGGTCCGACGTCGTAGCGGCCCTCGGCGGCTCCAGCGAGACCCTTGCCGAGGCGGCGGTGACCAAGCGGATCCCCCGCACGCTCCTCGCGGTCGTGGTCGGCGGGTCGCTGGCGGTCGCGGGCGCGGTCATGCAGGGCGTCACCCGCAACCCGCTGGCCGACCCGGGCATCCTGGGGGTCAACATGGGGGCCTCGCTCGCGGTCCTCGTCGGCATCGCCTGGTTCGGCCTCACCGCCCCCTCCACCCACATCTGGGTGGGCATCGCCGGGGCCGGCATCTCTGCGGTGTTCGTGTACGCCGTGGGCTCGCTGGGGCGCAGCGGCGCCACGCCGCTGAAGCTCGCCCTCGCGGGCACGGCCACCTCCGCGGCGTTCGCCTCCTTCATCACCGCGGTGGTCCTGCCCCGCGGCGACATCTCCGACCGCTTCCAGTCCTGGCGCGTCGGCGGTGTGGGCGGCGCCTCCTTCGACACGATCGTCCTCGCCGCCCCGTTCTTCGTCGCCGGCCTGCTCGTCTGCCTGGCTTGCGCGCGCGGACTGAACTCGCTCGCCCTGGGCGACGACGTGGCCGCCGGGCTCGGCGAACGGGTGGCGATCACCCGGGGCGCCGCCGCCTTCGGCGCGGTCGTCCTCTGCGGCGCGGCGACCGCGATCGCCGGACCGATCTCCTTCGTCGGCCTGGTGGTGCCCCACCTGTTCCGGATGCTCACCGGGGTCGACCACCGGTGGCTGCTCCCGCTGTGCGCGCTCGGCGGGGCGAGCCTGCTGACCGCGGCCGACGTGGTGGGCCGCGTCGTGGCCCGCCCGAGCGAGATCGACGTCGGCATCATCACCGCGCTCATCGGCGCGCCGTTCTTCATCCACGTGGTCCGCCGCCAGAAGCTGCGTGCCTTGTGACGGCGGTGGAGCGGTGAGCGCGCAGACCGTCGAGCGGGTGGTCCGCTCCCGAGCGAGGCGCACGGCTCGCCGACGTTCCGTGCTGCTCGTCCTGGCCGTCCTGGTGCTGGTGGCGCTCGCGGCCAACCTGATGGTGGGTCGGACGTTCTACCCGCCCGGCGACGTGGTCTCGGTGATCCTCGGGCAGGACGTCGCCGGCGCCTCGTTCACGGTCGGGCGGCTGCGCCTGCCGCGGGCCGTGCTGGCGTTGCTCGTGGGTCTCTGCTTCGGGCTCGGCGGCGTCACCTTCCAGACGATGCTGCGGAACCCCTTGGCCAGCCCCGACATCATCGGGATCAGCCTGGGTGCCAGCGCCGCCGCGGCGTTCGCCATCGTGACGCTCCAGGTCGACGGCCCCGTGGTCTCCGCGCTGGCGATCACCTCCGGCCTCGGCGTCGCGATGCTCATCTACCTCCTCTCCTTCCGCGACGGCGTCGCGGGCGCCCGGCTCATCCTGGTCGGGATCGCCGTCGCGCTGATGCTGGAGAGCGTCATCTCGTACCTGCTCGAGCAGGCGGCCGCGTGGGACTTCCAGGAGGCGACCCGGTGGCTCGCCGGGAGCCTCAACAGCGCCCACTGGGGCGACGTCGTGCCGACCCTCGTGGCGCTGGTCGTGCTCGGGCCGGTCCTGCTCGCGAGCGGCCGGCACCTCGACCTGCTCCAGCTGGGCGACGACACCGCCTCCGCGCTGGGCGTGCGCGTGGAGCGGACCCGCGTGGTCGCCATCGTCGCAGCCGTGGGCCTCGTCGCGTTCGCGACCGCGGCCGCCGGCCCGATCGCCTTCGTCGCCTTCCTCTCCGGCCCGATCGCTGCCCGCCTCATCGGGCCGGGCGTCTCGCTGCTGGTCCCCTCGGCGCTGGTCGGCGCGCTGCTCGTCCTGGTGGCCGACCTGGCCGGGCAGAACGCCTTCGACCACCGCTATCCCGTCGGCGTGGTCACCGGCGTCCTCGGCGCGCCGTACCTCATCTACCTCATCGTCCGCTCCAACCGCACCGGAGGCTCCCTGTGACCCGCGACCACGTGCTCAACGTCGAGGGCCTGACCCTCGGCTACGGCGAGCGGACCGTGATCGACCGGCTCGACCTCCTCGTGCCGCCGGGGCGCGTGTCCGCGATCGTGGGCGCCAACGCCTGCGGGAAGTCCACGCTGCTGCGCTCGATGTCGCGGCTGCTGCGGCCGCGCACCGGGCAGGTGCTCCTCGACGGCGAGCAGGTGCACCGGCTGCCCGCCAAGGAGCTGGCCCGCACCCTCGGCCTGCTCCCCCAGGCGCCGACCGCGCCCGAGGGCATCACCGTCAGCGACCTCGTGGGCCGCGGCCGCAACCCCCACCAGCGGCTGCTCTCGCGCTGGAGCGCCGAGGACGACGCCGCCGTGGCCGCCGCGCTCGAGGCCACCGACACCGTCGGGCTCGCCGACCGGCCCGTCGACGAGCTCTCCGGCGGTCAGCGCCAGCGGGTGTGGATCGCCATGGCGCTCGCGCAGCAGACCGACGTGCTGCTGCTCGACGAGCCCACGACGTACCTCGACGTCAGCCACCAGGTCGAGGTCCTCGACCTGCTCACCGACCTCAACCGCACCCGCGGCACGACGATCGTGATGGTCCTGCACGACCTGAACCTCGCCGCGCGGTACGCCGACCACCTCGTCGCCCTCGCCGACGGCCGCCTCCACGCGGCCGGCGAGCCGCACGCCGTGCTGACCGAGGAGAACGTCCGCGCGGTCTTCGGCCTCGACTGCTCGGTCATCACCGACCCCGTCTCCGGACGGCCGCTCATGCTGCCGATCGGCCGCCACCACGTCGCGGCGCCGGCGCACTGAGCGTCGCTCCGTCGTCCGGTCGGACTGCGCGGTAGGCCGCTGTCACCGGCTGACACCTCGGTACCGCACAACGGGCCGGTCCGGCCAGGTCGTCCCTGTGGCTCAGACGACGAGCCATGCCAGGCAGGCGAGGCCGAAGGCGGAGAGGCCGAGGGTCGTCTCCATGACCGTCCAGGTCTTGAGGGTCGTCTTCTCGTCCATCCCGAAGAACCGGCTGACCAGCCAGAAGCCCGAGTCGTTGACGTGGGACAGCACGGTCGAGCCGGCGGCGATCGCGATGACGATGAGGCTCAGCTCGACGCTGCCGAGGTTCGCGTCGGCGGCCGGCCCGGCGATCAGGCCGCCGGCCGTGGTCAGCGCGACGGTGGCGGAGCCCTGGGCGACGCGCAGCAGCGTGGCGATGACGAACGCCTGCAGGATCAGGGAGAACCCGAGGCCCGAGAGCGAGGAGCTGAGCGCGGCGCCGACGCCGCTGAGCTCGAGCACGCCGCCGAACATGCCGCCGGCGCCGGTGATCAGGATGATCGCGCAGATGGGTCCGAGCGCCTGGTCGAGGATCGTGGTCACGCGGGCCATCGACGCGTGCGGCCGGCCAAGCACCGCGATGGCGACGAGCACGGTGATGAGCAGCGCGACCGGCGTCTGTCCGAGGAGGCCGAGGAAGTCGACCCAGCCCGCCCCCTCCTCGATCGTCCCGGTCGTCACCAGCGTGTCCAGGACGGTGTCGAAGGAGATGAGCACCAGCGGGATGAGCAGCAGGCCGAGGACGGTCGCGAACCGCGGCGGGCCGCCCGTGAAACCGTCCTCGTCGCTCTCGCCGTCCTCCACCTTGCCGAACACGGCGTCGGTGATCGACACGTCGATCCGCGCGCCGAGGAAGCGCGAGACCAGGTAGACGCCGACGTACCAGGACAGCACCGCGATCGGCAGCCCGACCAGCAGCGTCACGCCGACCTCGGCGTCGATCTGCTGCGCGGCGGCGACCGGACCCGGGTGCGGCGGGACCATCGCGTGCATCGCGGCGAAGGCACCGGCCGCGGGGAGCGCGTAGTAGAGCAGCGAGCCGCCGAAGCGCCGCGCGACGGTGAGGATGATCGGGAGGAAGACGACCAGGCCGGCGTCGAAGAAGATCGGGAACCCGAAGAGCAGTGCGGCGACGCCGAGCGCCAGCGGCGCCCGCTTCTCCCCGAACCGCCCGATGAGGGTGTCGGCCAGCACCTGCGCCCCGCCGGTCACCTCCAGCAGTCGGCCCAGCATCACGCCGAAGGCGACGAGCAGGGCCACCGACCCGAGCGTGTCGGCGAAGCCGTACATCAGCACGTCCGGGATGTCGCCGAGGTCGAAGCCGACCGCGACCGCGGTCACCACGCTGACCAGCACGAGCGCGATGAACGCGTGCAGCTTCACCACCATGATCAGCGCGAGCAGCAGGGCGACCGCGCCTGCCGCGATCAGGAGGAGCGTGACGGTGCCGTAGACGGGGTCGATCGCTTCCATGGCTGTCCTTCCGAGGCGGGAGCCCACACCCTTCCCTGAGGAGGGCGCGCCCGCAACGCCCCCGGGCTCGGTTCAGTCGAGGCAGAACTCGTTGCCCTCGACGTCCTGCATGACGATGCACGACTCGTCGTACCCGTCGGCGGGCATCGTGCGGACGTGCGTGGCACCAAGGCCGGCCAGCCGTTCCTGCTCGGCCACCAGCGCGGCGAGCCGCTCGTCGCCGACGAGGCCGGTGCCCACCCGGACGTCGAGGTGGACGCGGTTCTTGGCGACCTTGCCCTCCGGGACGCGCTGGAAGAACAACCGCGGCCCCGCCCCGGTGGGGTCGACGCAGGCGAACGCCGACCCCTGGTGCTCCGCGGGGAGCGAGGCGTCGAAGTCGGCCCAGGAGTCGAAACCCGGCGGCGGTGGGGGCACGACGTACCCCAGCACCTCGCACCAGAAGCGGGCGACCCGCTCCGGCTCGGCGCAGTCGAAGGTGACCTGGACCTCGCGCACGGACGCCATGGGGCCACGCTAGACCCGGACAGCGCCGCCCGTCAGCCTCCGGTGATGCCCACCGGCACCCGGACCGACGTGCGCTGTCCGGAGCGGACGTCGAACCGTCGGTCCACGATGAGGTGGTACGGCAGCACCGACTCCGCCGCGGCGCGGCTGACGACCCGGCACCCGTAGCGACCGGCGCGGGGGCCGAGGCGCATCCGGATGCGGACGTCACGCCGGCCGACCTGGATCGTGCGGGTCGGCGGCGGCAGGCGGCGGGTGCGGTCGGTGTGGAGCGTGACGCGTCCTGCGATCGGACGAGTCCGGTCGCTACGTCGCCGCGGCCACCAGGCTGGCGAGCAGCACCAGCGGCAGCGAGACGACGGCGCCCAGCGAGGTGGCGAGCGTCAGCGTCTTGAGGCTGCCCTTGGTGGACAGGTCGAGCAGCGTGGTGAACATCCAGAAGAAGTTGCTGTTCACGTGCAGCGCGAACATCGCACCGGACGCGATCGCCAGCGCGATGACCACCGGGTCGACGCCCAGCGAGCCGACCACCGGCGCGATGATGCCGGCGGCGGTGATCGCGGCGACCGAGACCGACCCGATCGCGAAGTGCAGCACCGCGGCGATGCACCACGCGAGCAGGATGCTCAGCACCACCGGCGCGCCCTCCTCGGCGGAGAACAGGTCGGCGAGCGTGCCCTCGAGGCCGCTGCCGCCGATCACCGCTCCCAGCGAGCCGCCGACGCCGGTGACGAGCAGGATCTCGCCGGTGGTGTGGAAACCGGCGGTCAGGACCCGGCCGACGCCGTCGGCGCCCAGCGACGGTCGGACCATGCCGACCGCGACGAGCAGGCCCAGGAAGAGCGCGATGTTGGCATCCCCGAGGAACGTCACGACCGGGTGCGAGCCGCCTGCGACGTCGACGATGGCGCCGGTCGCGATGAGCACCAGCGGCAGGAGGATCGGCAGCAGGCGGACCAGCAGCGGCAGCCGGGCGGCCCGCTCGGCGCCCGGGACGGCCTCGGCCTCGGAGTCCGCCACCTCTTGGTCCTGCGCCGCGTCGGCGTCGAGGTCGCCGTCCTCCTTCCACAGGCCCCGCCCCAGCAGCACGCGGAAGAGGAACGTCGTCACGACGGCGGTCACCAGACCGATCGGCAGGCCGTAGATCAGGTAGGTGCCGAGCGGCACGTCCATCAGGCCGGCGACCGAGACCGCCGCCAGGCCGGGCACCACGAAGACGTAGCCGGAGAAGATGCCGATGCCCATGGCGCCGGCGAGCCACGGCAGCCCGTGCCGACGGTCGACCGCGGGTGCCGACTCCTTGGCCATCGGCGCGGCCAGCACCACCTGCACGTCGACGTAGATCGACGGGAAGATCGTCGACATCGCCGCCGCCATGGCGTACGGCAGCCGCTTGCCCACCTTGCGCGCGAGCAGCTCGACCAGGTCCCGGAAGGTCCCCATCGAGTGCAGCAGCGCACCGATGAGCACGCCGAACCCGATGAGCAGGCCGACCTCGGCCATGATCTCGCCGAATCCGCCGGTGATCGCGCTGACCGTGCCCTCCGCGCCCTGCTGGGTCGCGAGCCCCAGGTAGATGCAGGCGACCAGCAGCGAGATCACCGGGTCGACCTTGAACCGGATGATCAGCAGGATCGCGGCGAGGATCGCGATCGCGGAGTGGAGGATCTCCATGGGTTTCCGTCCTGTCGGGTCCGAGCGCGGCCCACGCTAAGCGACAGCCCCGGGCCGGCTCACCCCGCCGCCGGGGTACAGCGCGGACGGACCCCGACCTGTGGAGGAGGGGGCCCGGGACGCCAGTCCGCCCCGCCCCGCAGCAAGGATCAGCGCGGGACGGGGCGGACGGAGGACGGAGGACGGAGTCAGCCTCGGGTCTTCTTGCCGGGGCCGGACTTCACGTCGGACGGGTTGTAGCCGCCCTTGACCTCACGGCCGTCGCTGATGCCGCCCCGGTCGGTGTCCCAGTGGGCGGGGTCCGAGGGCACCTTGCCGAACTTCTTGGTGCGGCTGCCGGTGACCTCCACCCGGTCGTTGAGGCCGTCGCGGTCGGTGTCCTTGACGAGCGGGTTCGAGACGAGCCGCTTGAGCTTGAAGCTCTTGCCGCCCTTGGCGCGGACCTTCAGGTTGACCTTCTTGCCCTTCACCTCGGCGCCGTCGCGCAGCCCGTCGTTGTCGGTGTCGGCGTCGTTCGGGTTGGTGCGGACCCGGCCGATCGCCTTCGGCTTGCCCTTCGCGGAGACGACCTTCTTGCCGATCCGGACACCGCGGATCTCGGCGCCGTCCTTGATGCCGTCACCGTCGGTGTCGGCCCGGGTCGGGTCGGTGGGGCGGTTGCCGTACTTGGTGTTCGCGGTGCCGTTCACCTCGGCGCCGTCACGGATGCCGTCACCGTCGGTGTCGGGGTTCCGCGGGTCGGTGCCCAGCGCTCGCTCGCGGACGTCGCTGAGCCCGTCGCCGTCGCTGTCACCGAGGCCGGGGACCGGCGGCCCGGAGGTGCCCGGGTCGGTCGGGTCGAGCGGGTCGGTGCCGTTGGCGACCTCGGTGCCGTCGGAGAACGAGTCGCCGTCGGTGTCGGCGTTGTTCGGGTCGGTGCCGCGGGTGATCTCGGCGCCGTCTTTCAGGCCGTCGCCGTCGGTGTCCGCCTTGGTCGGGTCGGTCGGCTCCTTGCCGTACGCCGTGTTGGTCTCACCGGAGACCTCCGCGCCGTCCTTGACCCCGTCGCCGTCGGTGTCGGGCTTGAGCGGGTCGGTCTTGTGCTGGTTGACCTCGGCGCCGTCCTTGAGCCCGTCGCCGTCGGTGTCGGCCTTCGTCGGGTCGGTGCCGAGCTGCTTCTCCTGGCCGTCGGTGAGGCCGTCCTCGTCGGCGTCGCCGCCGTCGCACACGACCCCGCCGGTCGCGGCCTTGGCGGAGACCGACATCGGCAGCAGGTCGACCTCGGCGACGGTCAGCGGACCGAGCGCCACCTTCAGGTGCAGGGTGCTCGCCTCGGCGGAGGCGGTGCGGCCGTCGGCGCTCTGGACGACGTTCTCGGTGCCCGGTGCCGACAGCTCGAGGGTCAGCAGCGGGTTCGCCGGGAGCGCGAACTTCGGGATCTCGCCCGAGTCGGGGATCGGCACCTCCGCGCCGCCGGGGCCGGTGATCGCGAGGACCGCGGGGTCGTAGGTGACCTTGGCGCCGCCCGGGGTGCCGTCGGCGCGGGCCGTCAGGGTCGGCGGCGCGATGATCTTGACGCCGACGTTGCCGGCGAAGAGCGAGAGGTCGGCGACCGTGCCCGACGCCTGGGAGACGACGGCGCCCCGGCCGGTGTTGCCGACGGGGTCGACCCGGACGGCGTGCTGCACACCGGCGGTGCCCGGCAGGGAGACCAGCGGGAAGTCGCCGATGCCCGGCAGCGAGAGCGGGAGGACCGTCGCGCCGGCGAGCGTCGCGTCGGCCTCGGTCAGCGCGCCGCCGGCGGGGAGGCACTGGTTGTCCCCGGCCCAGCGCGCGAGCGCGGTGGCGGTGGAGACGTCGAGGTCGAGGAGGGCCGGGATGTCGATCGGCAGCGAGGTGTCGCTCACGGCCGTGTTGTTCGCGGGCGCGCCGGTGGTGGACGCCTGCTGCTGGACGGCGGCGAGCCCCGGGATGCTGAAGCCGAGGAGTCCCTCGCCGCCGAGGCCGGCGGCCGTGGCGGTCGCGCGGGGCGCCTTGCTCGAGTCGACCGTCGTGGAGACGTCACCGATGTCGAGGTCCGCGACGCTCGGGATCGGCAGCAGCGGCACCGCGACGGCGTCCACGCTCAGGACGTTGGCGGAGCCGGTGGCCGAGAACGGCGACGGCTCCGCGGCCGCGGCGGCGCCACCGCTCGTGACGGCGAGGCCGGCCGCGGCGGTCGAGACCGCCAGGGAGAGGACAGCGGCCGTTGCGGGGCCGCGAGAGGGACGAATGCGCATGACTTCCTCGAGATCGCTTGTGGGGGAACCGCCGCTCTGGTGTGGGTGACCAGGATCGGACGGCGGCGCCGACACGCTAAGACCTCGTCTGAAACATAAAGTGGGCTAGACCACACGCCGGTGCAGGAGCGCCCGTCAGTCGGCCGGGGCGATGAACGTCCCGGTGGCCGGCTGACCGGTCTCGCCGACCGCCTCCGGCTCGTTGCCGGCGACGCCGACCTCGAGGGAGCCGTCGGAGGACTGCACCCGCACCGGCGGCGCGACCCGCAGCTCCTTGGACTCGCCGAAGGCGAGGTCGCCGGAGAAGACGATCTCGTTCGAGCCGTCCCGCACCACGACGTTCGTGCCGCCGCCCGCAGCGGTCAGCAGCACCGCGACCGGCTTGCCGACCTGGGTGCCTCCGTTGTCGATCCCGCGCGAACCGTTGAGCACGAGCGCGTCGCCGTTGAGGTCGACCGGGCTCTCCATCACCAGCCGGGCGACCGACCACGCGAGGACGAGCGCCATGACGGCCGCGACGAGCACCGACCAGTTCGGGCCGCCGCGGGTGCCGCGGATCGACCCGCCGGTGCCGGTGGCGAGCTCGGCCTCGAAGACCCGGCGGGGGTCGATCGGGGCGTCGGCGTACCGCTCGTCGTACGACGCCAGCAGCGGCGCCACGTCGGTGCCCAGCACGCGGGCGAGCGTGCGCAGGTGGCCACGGGCGTAGAAGTCGCCGCCGCACGGGGCGAAGTCGTCGACCTCGATCGACTCGATCACGTGCGGGCGGATCCGGGTGCGGTCGGCGAGCTGGTCGACGGTGAGGCCGATCCGCTCCCGGGCCGCGGCCAGCTGCGGGCCGATCACCGGGTCGACGGCCGGCTGCGCCGGCGCCTCGATCGCGAACCCGTCGATGACGACCGGGGTCCGCGGCGCGTCCGTGCGGGCGCCCCAGATCTGGGTGTCCTCGACCAGGTCGACGCTGCCCGGTCGGCGCAGCTCGCGCGCCTCCGGCAGGGTGCTCGACAACGGCGTGACGCCGTCGCCGAGGTCGAGCGCGTTCGAGCCCTGGACCGCGTCGAGCGCCAGGCCGTCGCGGACGGTCTCTGCACGCACCGCCGTCACCGGCGGCCGCAACGGGTCGGGCGTGGGGCTGGCCGTCGTGGGCTCAGTGGCCGTGGGGCTGCCTGTCGGCAGGTCGAGCGCGTACGGCACCACCGGCACCGGCTCGCCAGGCGGGCCGACCTGCTCGCCGCCGTCGCCACGGCGGGCCAGCCGGGCCGCGAGCGCACCGATGCCGCGGGCGATCGTCGGTCGCGGGTCGTGCAGGCGCGGACCGGGTCGCTCGTCGGCGTGCTCGTCCTCGACGGCCGGGTCCTCGACGGCCGGGTGCTCGTCGGCCGGTTCGAGCACCTCGTCCCCGACGGCCACCTCCAGGACCTCGTCCTCGGCCGCGTCATCGGCGTCCTCGTCGACCGGCAGCGTGGGGTCGAGCTCGACCACCTCGGTGCGGCCGTCGGCGAGGCTGAGCAGCACCGAGGTCAGGTCGGGGTCCGCGCTGGCGACGCGCGTCGACATCGAGAGCGGCACCGACAGCACCTGCTCCTCGCCGCCGGGACCGGTGGTGACCACGTCGACCCGCCCGTCCCGCAGCAGCCCGCGGCGCGGCAGGTGCTCGATCGAGAGCAGCGAGTCCCAGGTCATCCCCTGCCAGGCCCGTCCCTCGCGGATCCGCACGCCGTGGCCGTCGGCCACCAGCAGCGGTCCGCGCGAGTCGAGCAGCCCGAGCAGGTGGACCGCCGCCAGGCCGCCCATCACCACGAACAGCACCCAGTCCAGCCAGGCGCCCGAGCCGGTCGCGCGGGCCAGGTAGGCGATGGCGACGGCGGAGGCGAGACCGCCGACGGCCGCGGACAGCGCCGCGTTGCGCCGCACGACCAGGCCGTCGTCGGGGACCGTCGCCGATCCGTCGTCGTACCCGTCGTACGTCTCCCCGTACGTCTCCCCGTAGGTGTCGTCGTGCCCGTCGGGCGCGGAGCCCTGGTCGTCGTGGTGGTGGAGCCGTGCTGACTGCTCCTGGGCCGATCCGTTCACATCTCCCCCTGCAGGGTCGCGATGACGCCGTCGATCTCGTCGGGCTTCACGAGCACGTCACGGGCCTTGGAGCCCTCGCTCGGACCCACCACCCCACGGCTCTCGAGGATGTCCATGAGCCGGCCCGCCTTGGCGAACCCGACCCGGAGCTTGCGCTGCAGCATCGAGGTGGACCCGAACTGCGTGGAGACGACGAGCTCGATGGCCTGGATGACCAGGTCCATGTCGTCGCCGATGTCGTCGTCGAGCTCGCGCTTGGCCGCGGCGGGGGCGGTGACGTCCTCGCGGTACGTCGGCTCCAGCTGCGTCTTGCAGTGCTTGACCACCTGCGCGATCTCGGCCTCGGTGACCCACGAGCCCTGCACGCGGACCGGCTTGGAGGCGCCCATCGGCAGGAACAGGCCGTCACCCTGGCCGACCAGCTTCTCCGCGCCCGGCTGGTCGAGGATGACCCGGCTGTCGGCGAGCGAGGAGGTCGCGAACGCCAGCCGCGAGGGCACGTTGGCCTTGATCAGGCCGGTGACCACGTCGACCGACGGGCGCTGGGTGGCCAGCACCAGGTGGATGCCGGCGGCACGCGCCAGCTGGGTGATCCGGACGACCGCGTCCTCCACGTCGCGCGGGGCGACCATCATCAGGTCGGCGAGCTCGTCGACGATGACCAGGAGGTAGGGGTACGGCGTGAGCTCGCGCTCGCTGCCCGGCGGCACCTCGACCTTGCCAGCGCGGACCGCCTTGTTGAAGTCGTCGATGTGGCGGAACCCGAAGTTGGCCAGGTCGTCGTAGCGCATGTCCATCTCGCGCACGACCCAGGCCAGCGCCTCGGCGGCCTTCTTGGGATTGGTGATGATCGGGGTGATCAGGTGCGGGACGCCCTCGTAGGCGTTCAGCTCCACCCGCTTGGGGTCGACCATGATCATCCGGACCTCGTCGGGCGTGGCCCGCATGAGGATCGAGGTGATCATCGAGTTGATGAAGCTCGACTTGCCCGAGCCGGTGGCGCCGGCGACGAGCAGGTGCGGCATCTTCGCGAGGTTCGCGACCACGAAGCCGCCCTCGACGTCCTTGCCGAGCCCGGCCACCATCGGGTGGTGGTCGCCGCGGGCGGCGCCGGAGCGGAGCACGTCGCCGAGGGAGACGATCTCCTTGTCGACGTTCGGGATCTCGATGCCGATCGCGGACTTGCCGGGGATCGGGCTGAGGATGCGGACGTCGGCGGAGGCGACGGCGTAGGCGATGTTCTTCGACAGCGCCGTGACCTTCTCGACCTTGACCGCGGGGCCGAGCTCGACCTCGTAGCGGGTGACCGTCGGGCCGCGGGTGTAGCCCGTGACCTGGGCGTCGATCCCGAACTCCTCCATCACCTGGGTGAGCCGGTCGACGACCGCGTCGCTGGCCTTGGAGCGGGCCTTGTGCACCGAGCCGGGCTTGAGCACCTCGTTGCCCGGCAGCGAGTAGACGACGTCGCCGGAGATCGCGAGCTGCTCGGCGCGCTCGGGCAGCGGGGTGTGCGGGGGCGGCTCGATGCCGCCCGTGCCCGCGTCGGTGACCGCCTCGGTGAGCACGGTCGCATCGGGGTCGAGACCGGGGTCGAAGCCGGGGCCCGCGTCCGGCGTGGCGACCTCGTCGGCGTACGGGTCGAAGACCTCCAGGCCGGCGTCGGGCTCGACCGGCTCGACAGCCGCGGCCTTCCGGCCGCGGCGCTTCCTGACCTCGCGGTCCTCCAGGACCGGGGTGTCGTACGCCGGGTCGCCCATGTCGGGGTCGATCTCGTCCTCGAGGTCGCGGCGGCCGCGACGCGAGGCGGGCTCGTCGGGGTCGAGCGGCTCGCGGCCCAGGAGCCGGTCGCGCAGCTCGGCGAGCCGCTCCGGCACGAGGTAGACCGGCGTCGCGGTGATGACCAGGACGCCGAAGGCCGCCACGAGCAGGAGCAGCGGGACGACGACGTACGCCGTGCGCAGCAGGTCGAGCAGGAGCGAGGAGACGACGAAGCCGACCGCTCCCCCGGCGCCCTGCAGGTCACTGGCGTCGCCGGCGACCGGCTGCGGGTTGCCGTTGGCGATGTGGACGATGCCGAGCACGCCGAAGGCGAGCGCGGTCCAGCCGATCACCTGGCGGCCGGCCGGCCCGTTGCGCACCGGGTCGCGCATGGTCCGGACCCCGGCGTACGCCACGGCCATCGGGACGAACCAGCCGACCTTGCCGACGGTGCCGGAGACCGCGGTGCGGGCGACCTCCATGGCGCCGCCCGGCACCTGGAACCACACGGCCGCCGCCACGACGAGCGAGAGCCCGAGCAGCAGCAGGCCGACGCCGTCGCGCCGGTGGGCGGGGTCGATGTCCCGCGCGCCGTGGCCGATGCCACGGGCGACGGCACCGACGCCGTGCGCGATGCCGAGCCAGACGGCGACGACCCCGCGGGCGAGCGCCTGGAAGGAGCGGGCGACCGGTCCGGTGCCGCTGCGCACCGCCCGGGGAGCAGGACGAGCCGGGCGAGCCGCGCCGCGGGCGGGCTTGCGGGCCGCGGGGCGCTTCTTGCTCGCGCTCGCGGCTGGTCGTCGGGTGGGCGTACTCCGGGATCGGGTGCTCGAGCTCCCACGGCCGCTGCTGGTGCTGCTGGGTGACTTGGACGTGGACGTGCTCGTGCTCCGCGACCCCGGCGGGGAAGACGTACGGGTCGCCATGGTGGTCAACCTACTTCGGCGTCACACCAGTCACAGGGACCACACGAGTGCGTGTCGTGCGGCCGGATCCGGCAGGCACTCGCGGGGGTGCCTGCGGTGCACGCCTTGCGGCGCGAGCACGGATCGGCAGCGAATTGTCCCGCGCCTCTGGACCTGCAGGCAGAGCCGTCCTTAGGGTGCCCGGGTCGGCCCGGAGACCGGCCGGCCTCACCCAACTCGGAGGGTTACCTACGTGAAGATCCTGAAGACGGGGCTGAGCCTCGTTGTGCTGGGGGCCGGCATCGCCGCCGTTCCCACCCAGCTGGCCACCGCGGCGGAGCGACCCGCTCCCGCGGACGGCTCCTCCCTCGTGCAGCGGCTCAAGAACGACGCCGAGGGAGCGGTGCGGCTCGCCACCGAGCCCGCCACCGGGAAGATCGGCTTCGCGCGCGCATCGCGCGGCGGCGACCTGCTGCCCGACGTCCGCGCCACCGGGCGCGCCGGCGCCGTCGAGAAGTCCACCACCTTCCTCGACCGCCACGCCCGCGCGTTCGGCACGACCGCCGACCACCTGCGCGAGGTCTCCACCCATGAGACCGCCCGCGGCTGGGCCGTGCGGTTCGACCAGACCTACCGCGGCCTGCCGGTCTTCGGCGGACAGCTGGTCGCGAGCGTCGACGACGAGGGTGACCTCACCGCGGTCAGCGGGTACGTCGCCCCCGACCTGCGGCTGGGCACCGACCCGCGCATCAGCGCCGCCGAGGCCGGCCGCCGCGCCGTCGCGCTCGTGCGGGCCGACCCGCCGGGCGAGGGCACGCGCGGCCTGGCGCGCCTGGCGGTCAGGGACAACACCCTCTCGATCTACCGGATGGGCTCGGTCAAGGGCGAGACCGGACCGGCCCGCCTGGTCCACGTCGTCGAGGTCGGCAACGGCACGACCGTGCGCGAGATGGTCTTCGTCGACGCCCTCACCGGCAAGTCGCTCAACCGCTACTCGATGATCCACCACGCCCTCGACCGCGAGCTGCGCGAGGCGAAGCTCGAGAACGACGGCGGGACCCCGGACGACCCGAGCGACGACGAGATCTCCTACACGACCGTCTACCGCGAGGGCGACCCGCTGCCCGGCTCGCTCGACGAGGACCAGCTCAACGAGGTCCACGGCACCGGCGAGGCGTACTGGTTCTTCCGCAACGCCTTCGGCCGCGACTCCTTCGACGGCAAGGGCGCGAAGATGATCACGGTCAACAACGACCCGACCATCTCCTGCCCCAACGCCAACTGGAACGGCGAGACCACCAACTACTGCTCGGGCGTCAGCTCCGACGACACCGTGGCCCACGAGTGGGCCCACGCCTACACCGAGTACACCTCCGGCCTCGTCTACCAGTGGCAGTCCGGTGCGATGAACGAGGCGTTCTCCGACATCTGGGGCGAGACGGTCGACCAGCTCAACGACCGCTACAACGAGACCCCCGACACCGTGCGCGCCGACGGCGTCTGCTCGGCGTACACCGGCGCGATCCCGGTCCTCACCATCACCGCGCCCGAGTCGATCGCCAAGGAGTGCGTCACCGGCGGCACGCTCGGCGAGCTGGACGGCCCGGTCACCGGTGAGGTGGTCGCCCCGACCGACGCCGAGGAGGAGGGCGGCACCACGACCGACGGCTGCTCGACGTACGACGACGCGTCCGCCGTCGCGGGCAAGGTCGTCCTGGTCGACCGCGGCCTGTGCACCTTCGTCGAGAAGGCGCAGCGCGCGAAGGCGGCCGGCGCGAAGGCCGTCATCATCGGCAACCGCGAGGACGCGCCGGTCAGCTTCACCGACGCCGACAAGACCCTCCCGCCGACGGTCTCGATCGGCCTCACCGACCGTGAGGCGATCCGCACGGCCCTCGCCGACGGCGAGGTGGTCGAGGTCGAGATCGTCGACGCCGGCGGCGAGCGGTTCGACTCCTACCGCTGGCTCTCCGGCGAGAGCGACCCCGCCTTCGGCGGCGCGATCCGCGACATGTGGAACCCGACCTGCCTGGGTGACCCGGCGAAGGTCTCCGACGCGGAGTACAAGTGCTCCACCGACGACTCCGGCGGCGTCCACAGCAACTCCGGCGTGGTCAACCACGCCTACGCCCTGCTCGTCGACGGCGGCACCTCCAACGGTGTCGACGTCGCCGGCCTCGGGCTCGACAAGGCCGCGAACATCTTCTGGCAGACCCAGGTAGCGCACCTGACGCCCACGTCGAACTTCGTGGACCTGGCCGATGGGCTCGAGGCCTCCTGCGCCGAGCTTGTCGGCAAGGAGATCAACCGGGTCACCGTCCAGCCCGACACCACCGAGCCCGCGACCGCGATCGCGGCCGAGGACTGCTCGTCGGTCTCCGCGATCGTGGCCGCCACCGAGCTCCGCGAGGAGCCGGCGCAGTGCAACTTCGGCCCGCTGCTGCGCAAGGGCGGCCCGGCGACCTGCGGCAAGGGCACGACGTCGAAGGTGCTCTTCCGGGAGAACTTCGAGGACGGCCTCGCCGGCTGGAGGAAGTCCGAGCGCGTCACGTTCGACGGCGGCAAGGGCATCCCGTGGCGCGCGGGTCGCGGCATCGGCGGCAACGACAGCAAGGTCGCCTTCGACCCCAGCGACGACCGCGGCACGTGCACCTACGACGCCAACGACCGGTCGAGCGCGAACGCGATCACCAGCCGCGCCATCCGCCTCCAGGGCGGCGGCAAGGGTCTGCGCCTGCAGTTCCGTCACTACATCGCCAGCGAGCTCGACATCGACGGCGGCAACGTGAAGGTCAAGCTCGGCAACGGGAAGTGGAAGGTCGTCAAGCCGTCGGCCTACCGGTTCAACGCCCCCAACACCGAGCTGCTGTCCACCGCCGAGGGCAACACCAACCCGATGGCCTCCGAGCCGGCCTTCTCCGGCACCGACGGCAACGTCGCCGGTGGCTCGTGGGGCCGCTCGATCGTCGACCTCAAGAAGATCGGCGCGAAGCCGGGCATGAAGATCAAGCTCCGCTTCGAGATGGGCCGTGACGGCTGCGGCGGCCTCGAGGGCTGGGCCGTCGACGACGTCAAGATCGTCGCCTGCAAGAAGAAGGCGGGCGGCAAGGGTCGTCGCGAGATGGCCGCCATCCGCTGATCCCTGCTGCTCGACCAGCACGACCAGCACGACGAGAGGCCCCGCCCGGAGCGATCCGGGCGGGGCCTCTCGTCGTTCGCTGGTCGAGGAGCGGGGTGCTCAGGCCTCGATCACGACGGGGATGATCATCGGCCGGCGACGGTGGGTGCCGGAGACCCAACGGCCGATCACGCGACGTACCGTCTGCTGGAGCTGGTAGGAGTCGGTGTTGCCCTCGGCGATCGCGCGGTCGAGGGCGTCGATGATCGGCTGCTTGACCTCGTCGAACGACGCACCGTCGAGCGCGTTGCCGCGGGCGTGGATCTCGGGCCCGCCGGAGACCTTGCCGCTGACGGAGTCGACGACGACGATGACCGAGATGAAGCCCTCCTCGCCGAGGATCCGGCGGTCCTTGAGGTCGGACTCGGTGATGTCGCCGACCGAGGAGCCGTCCACGAAGACGTAGCCGCACTCCACCTTGCCGGCGACCGAGGCGACCCCGTTGACCAGGTCGACCACGACGCCGTCCTCGGCCACGACGACGTTCTCGACGCCGGTGGCCAGTGCGAGGTCGCGGTTGGCGAGCATGTGCCGCATCTCCCCGTGGACGGGCAGCACGTTGCGCGGCTTGACGATGTTGTAGCAGTAGAGCAGCTCGCCGGCGCTGGCGTGGCCGGAGACGTGCACGAGCGCGTTGCCCTTGTGCACGACCCGCGCGCCCCAGCGGGCCAGGCCGTTGATGACGCGGTAGACGGCGTTCTCGTTGCCGGGGATGAGGCTCGAGGCGAGCAGGACGGTGTCGCCCTCCTCGATGTGCACGAAGTGGTGGTTGCGCTGCGCGATCCGGCTCAGCGCCGACATCGGCTCGCCCTGCGACCCGGTCGAGATCAGCACCTGGCGCTCCGGCGGCAGGTCGGCGAGGTCCTTGGTGTCGACCAGCGTGCCCGGCGGGACCTTGAGGTAGCCGAGGTCGCGGGCGATGGCCATGTTGCGGACCATCGAGCGGCCGACGTACGCCACCTGGCGCTCGTGGGCGTACGCCGCGTCGAGCACCTGCTGGACCCGGTGCACGTGGGAGGCGAAGCAAGCGACGATGATCCGCTGCGAGGACTCGCGGAAGACCTGGTCGATGACCGGGGTGATCGACTTCTCCGCCGGGGTGAAGCCGGGCGTCTCGGCGTTGGTGGAGTCGGTCAGGAACAGGTCGACGCCCTCCTCCCCCAGCCGCGCGAACGCCCGCAGGTCGGTGATCCGGCCGTCGAGCGGCAGCTGGTCCATCTTGAAGTCGCCGGTGTGCAGCACCATCCCGGCGCTGGTGCGGATGGCGACGGCGAGCGCGTCGGGGATCGAGTGGTTGACCGCCACGAACTCCAGCTCGAAGGGGCCGAACGTGAGCCGGTCGCCCTCCTTCACCTTGTGGTGGACGGTCTCCTTGAGCCGGTGCTCGCGGAGCTTGGAGTCCAGCAGCGCCAGCGTCAGCTCCGAGCCGACGAGCGGGATGTCGCCGCGCTCGCGCAGCAGGTACGGCGTCGCGCCGATGTGGTCCTCGTGGCCGTGGGTGAGCACCAGCGCCTCGACCTGGTCGAGCCGGTCCCGGATGGGCCCGAAGTCGGGGAGGATCAGGTCGACGCCGGGGTGGTGGTCCTCGGGGAAGAGCACGCCGCAGTCGACGACGAGCAGGCGGTCCTCGTGCTCGAAGACGGTCATGTTGCGCCCGACCTCGCCAAGGCCGCCGAGCGGGATGACCCGGAGGCCACCCTTCGGGAGGGCACGCGGTGCGGACAGCTCGGGGTGGGGGTGGCTCAAGCGCGGTTCCTTACGTGAGAAGACCGGCGGCCTCGAGGCCGGTCCGCAGCGCGGCGACCTCGTCGTCGTCGAGCTCCACGAGGGGAGACCGCACCCGCCGGTTGTCGAGGACGCCGAGGAGCTGGAGCGCTGCCTTGGCGGTGGTCGCTCCGTAGTTGGCGACGCCCATGACGGCGTCGATCGCGGGGAGCATCCGCGTGTAGGTCTCGAGGGCGGCGGCGGTGTCGCCGGCCCAGTAGCTCTCGGCCATCGCTCGGAGCTGGTCGCCGGCGACGTGGCCGACGACGCTCACGAAGCCGACCGCGCCGTGCGCGAGCCAGCCGAGGTTGGCCTCGTCGTCACCGGAGTAGACGGCGTACCCGAGCTCGCGGATGCGTACGCCGCGGGCGAAGTCGCCGACGGCGTCCTTGACCGCGACGACCTCGTCCCAGGCGATCGCCTGCTCGTAGGTCTCCAGCGCGATCGTCGACCCGGTCCGCCCCGGCACGTCGTAGAGCATGACCGGCAGCTCGGCGGCGCCGCTGACCTGGCGGAAGTGCTGCAGGATGCCGCGCTGGCCGGGCTTGTTGTAGTAGGGCGACACCAGCAGCACGCCGTCGGCGCCGTTCTTCTTCGCCTGCCTGGCCAGGCCGAGCGACGTGCGCGTGTCGTTGGTGCCGACGCCGGCGACCAGGTGGATCCCGCTGCCAACCGCGTCGCGGACCGCTGCGAGGACGTCGCCGTCCTCGTCCGGGGTGGTCGTCGGCGACTCCCCCGTCGTGCCGGAGACGACCAGGCCGTCGTGGCCGTGCTCGACCAGGTGGCGGGCGATCCGCTGCGTCGCCTCGAGGTCCACCGACCCGTCCTCGGCGAAGGCCGTGGCCATCGCGGTGAGGACGCGCCCGAACGGCGCTCCCGTGCTGGCTGCGGGGGTCGGGGCGGCCGTGTCGGTCATGGGGTCAGGTTATCGCCCGACGTGGGGCATCACGTCGCGCGCCACCAGCCGGAGGTGGTCGAGGTCGGCCAGGTCCAGGACCTGGAGGTAGACGCGCTCCGCGCCCAGCGCGGCGTACCGCCCGATCTTGTCGACGACCTCCTGCGGGGTGCCGGCCAGGCCGTTCTCGCGCAGCTCGTCCTTGTCGCGGCCGATCGCGGCGGCGCGGCGCTCGACCTCGGCCTCGTCCTCGCCGACGCAGAGCACCAGCGCGTTGGACCAGGCCATCGTCGCCGGGTCGCGGTCGACCGCCTCGCAGGCGGCGCGGACGCGGGCGAACTGCGCCTCGGTGGTCGCCTCGTCGACGAACGGCAGGTTGAACTCGTCGGCGAAGCGCGCCGCCAGGGCGGGGGTCCGCTTCTTGCCCAGGCCGCCGATGAGCACCGGCGGGCCGCCGCGGCGGCCGCCGGTCTGCACGGGCTTGGGCAGGCCGGGGCTGTCGGTGACCGCGTAGTGCTGCCCGGCGAAGTCGAACCCGCCCTCGGTCGCCCAGAGGCCGGTGATCACCTCGAGCTGCTCCTCGAACCGGTCGAAGCGCTCGCCGGTGGAGGGGAACGGGATGCCGTACTTGGTGTGCTCGGCCTCGAACCAGCCGGCGCCGATGCCGAGCTCGACCCGGCCGCCGCTCATCTGGTCCACGTTGGCGACGCTGATCGCGAGCGGACCTGGGTGGCGGAAGGTCGCGCTGGTCATCATCGTGCCGAGGCGGATGGTGCTCGTGTCGCGGGCCAGGCCGGCCAGCGTGATCCATGCGTCGCTCGGGCCCGGGAGGCCCTCGGTGCCCATCCCGAGATAGTGGTCGGAGCGGAAGAACGCCCCGAAGCCGAGCTCCTCGGTGGTCCGGGCGACGGCGAGCAGGTCGTCGTACGTCGCGCCCTGCTGGGGTTCGGTGAAGATGCGCAGCTCCATGGCGCCAAGCCTGCCAGCACGGCCGATACGGTCTGCACCATGCTCGCCATGGCGCACGCCGGCTTCGTCTTCCTCTCGATGACCAAGACCGGCTCGACGGCGATCCAGCGGCGCTTCGACGCCCACGCGCAGCTCGTCGTGCGCAAGCCGCCGACGATGAAGCACATGCGTGCGCGGACCTTCGAGCAGCGGATCGCGCCGACGCTGGAGGCCTACGGCTTCCCGCGGGAGAGCTACGAGCTGGTCTGCCTCGTGCGGGAGCCGGTGGACTGGGCAGCGTCGTGGTGGCGCTACCGCGCGCGGCCGGGCTTCGAGGGCAAGCCGCGCTACACCGGCGACACGGCGTTCGAGGAGTTCGCCGAGCAGATCCTCGCCGGCGAGCTCAACCTGGGCAGCTCCGCGAACTTCGTCTCCGACGTCGACGGCAACGTCATCGTCGAGCGGATCTACCGCTACGAGCACCTCGAGCAGGCCTCCGCCTGGATGGCCGACCGGCTCGGCGTCGACCTGCCCGCCCCCTCCCGCGCCAACGCCTCACCGGCGCGGCCGTTGGACGTCTCGCCGCGCACCCGTGCGCGGCTCGAGGAGCACTACGCCGCCGACCTCGAGGTCTACCGCTCGGCGCGCTGAGCCTTCGGGCACCCGTCCGGGGCTGGTCGACAATCGTTCAATTGCGCCGGAATGTCGCGGTGGCAGCGCTTCCACCCGTCCACAACCGCGCAATTGAACGATCGTTGACGCCCGGAGGTTCGGAGGTTCGGAGGTTCGGAGGTTCGGCCAGCGACAGCGCCGGGCCGGGGCTACGGCCGGTCGGCCCGTCGCAGCCGGACGATGTCGAACCCGTCATGCACCTCGCGGGAGGTCTCCTCCCACGCGGCCCGGTCGAACGCCGGGTAGAACGTGTCGCCGTCGGGCGAGCGGCGCACCTCGGTCAGCACCTGCTCGTCGGCGTGCGGGAGCGCGTCGCGGTAGACCTGCGCTCCGCCGGCGACCATCAGGTCGCCGTCGAGGCCGTCGGCCAGCGCGAACGCCTCGTCGAGGTCGTGCGCGACCAGGACGCCGTCGACCGACCACTCGCGGTCGCGGGTCAGCACCACGGTGGTGCGGCCCGGCAGCGGCCGGCCGATCGAGTCGTAGGTCGCCCGGCCCATGAGCAGCGTGTGGCCCAGGGTCGTCCGCTTGAAGTGCGCGAAGTCCTCCGGGATCCGCCACGGGATGTCGCCCCCGGCGCCGATGACGCCGTTATCGGCGACGGCTGCGACCAGGACGACGCGGCGTCCGCCCGGCGTCATACGGCGATCGGCGCCTTGATGCCCGGGTGGGGGTCGTAGCCGGCGACCTCGATGTGCTCGAGCTCGAAGGCGTCGATCGCGGTCACGGTCGGGTCGAGCACCAGGCGCGGCAGCGGCCGCGGCTCGCGGGTGAGCTGGAGCCGGGCCTGGTCGAGGTGGTTGAGGTAGAGGTGCGTGTCGCCGAGCGTGTGCACGAAGTCGCCGACCTCCAGCCCGGTCACCTGGGCGACCATGTGGGTCAGCAGCGCGTAGGAGGCGATGTTGAACGGCACGCCGAGGAAGACGTCGCCCGAGCGTTGGTAGAGCTGGCACGACAGCCGGCCCGGTCCGTCGCCCTGCGGCGCGACGTAGAACTGGAACATCGTGTGGCACGGCGCCAACGCCATGTCGGGGATGTCCGCGACGTTCCAGGCGGAGACGATGTGGCGGCGGGAGTCGGGGTCGCGGCGGATCTGCTCGACCACCTGCGCGAGCTGGTCGACCGTGCGGCCGTCGGGCGTCGGCCAGGACCGCCACTGGTGGCCGTAGACCGGCCCCAGGTCGCCCTGCTCGTCGGCCCACTCGTCCCAGATCGAGATGCCGCGCTCCTGCAGCCAGCGCACGTTGGTGTCGCCGCGCAGGAACCACAGCAGCTCCCCGAAGACCGACCGCGTGTGCACCTTCTTGGTCGTCACCAGCGGGAAGCCGGCCTGCAGGTCGAACCGCATCTGGTGGCCGAACACGCTCAGCGTGCCGGTGCCGGTGCGGTCGCCCTTCTCGACGCCCTCGTCGAGGACCCGGCGGAGGAGGTCGAGGTACTGCTGCACGGGGGTGAGCCTAGTTGCTCGGCGCCGGCTCCGCTCAGAGGTCCAGCGTGCCGGTGATGGTGGTCCGCGTGGCGCCCCCGACGTGGACGGCTCCCCCATCACCGGGCACGTCGCGGGCGACGTGGACGCGGCCCCGCCGGCCGACCGCGGTGCCCTGCGCCGCGACGTACGACGCCGGCAGGCGGGTGCCCGCGAGCCACTGGCCGATCCCGGCGTTGAGGCTGCCGGTGACCGGGTCCTCCGGGACGCCGTACTGCGGGCAGAACGCGCGCACCTCCACCGCAGCGTCCCCACCGGCCGCGCCACCAGCAACGTGCTCCCCCACCGCGCCGATCTTCAGGTCGCCGAACGCCGCGAAGTCGGGCTCCAGCGCGAGCACGGCGTCGGCGTCGCGCAGCAGCACGCCGACCCACCCGGGGCCGTTGTCGATCCACGCCGCGTCGACCAGGTCGGACCGCCCGACGCGCAACGCGGCGGCCACGGCCTCGAGGTCCGTCTCGTCGACCGGGCCGGACCGGGTCAGCGGCGGCGCCTCGAAGGCGAGCACCTCACCGCGACGCAGGCGAACCAGCCCGGCGCCGCACTCCTGCACGACGTCCTCCCCCGCCGGCACGCCGCCGGCCTCGAGCCAGGCGTGCGCGCTGCCGAGGGTGGGGTGGCCGGCGAAGGGCAGCTCCGCGCCTGGGGTGAAGATCCGCAGCCGGTAGTCCGCGGCCGGGTCGGTGGGCGTCAGCAGGAACGTCGTCTCCGAGAGGTTCGTCCACCGCGCGAACGCCGCCATCTGCTCGTCGGTCAGGTCGTCGGCGTCGTGGACGACGGCCACCGGGTTGCCGAGCAGCGGCTCGGCGGAGAAGACGTCGACCTGACGGAACACGTGGGACGCGGCGGAGGACACGGCGGAGGACACGCCCCCGACCCTACGGCCGGGAGCGTGCCCCCTCGGTGCGGCTCCCGAGTCCCTACGGTGCCGCCGTCCTCGCTGCCGGCCCGACCGCTGCGGCCGCGGCGACCGTGACCTCACGGGTCGCGGTGGTCGCCTTGCCCCAGCCGTCGGTGACGGTGAGGGTCACCGTGTAGGTCCCGGCCGCCGCGAACGCGTGGGTCGCGCCGGACGACGTGGAGTCGGGGGTGCCGTCGCCCCAGTTCCACCGGTAGGCCAGCGTGTCGCCGGTGTTGGGGTCGGTCGACCCGCCTGCCGAGAAGTTGCACGACAGGTTGGTGCACGCCGGCGTGTTGAAGACCGCGGTGGGCGGCTGGTTGGTGGTCGGCTCGGTGATGGTGACCGTCTGCGTGGTCGCCGCCGTCGTGCCCCACTCGTCGCGGGCGGTCAGGGTGACGGTGTAGGTGTTGGCGGCGGTGTAGGTCCGCGTCACCACCGCTCCCGAGCCGCTGCCGTTGCCGAAGTTCCACGAGTAGGTCAGCGCCGTCGGGTTCTCGTCGGTCGAGCTGCGGGCGTCGAAGGTGCAGACGTTCTGGTTGCAGCTGACCGTGAAGCTCGGCACCGGCGCCTGGTTGCCGTCGGGGACGGTCACCGTCACGTGCCGCTCGGTCGGGACCGGCGTCACCTGGTCGTGCTGGTCGATGGCCCGGGCGAGGACGGTGTAGTCCCCCGCCGGGATGACCGGGGTGGTGTAGGAGAAGTTCGACCCCGGCGTGCCCGGGCTGTTGAGGAACGCCTCCCGCCAGCTCGGGTTCGTGCTCGTGAACGTCCCGGAGCCGCTCATGTACTGGCCTGCGGCGTTGATGACGGCGACCTCAACCTCCCGCATCGCCTGGTCGTCCTCGGCGCGGCCGCTGATGAAGATCTTGCCGTCAGGGAAGACCGCGCCCTCGACCGGGGCGAAGAGGTTCTCGGTCAGCGTCGGCGGCTGGTCACCGGGGTAGATCCGGTAGCGAGCCGTCGCGCCGCTGGTCGAGGTGTCCTGCTGGCCCACGGTGTCGAAGGCGAACGCGGTGACGGCCCAGTCGCCTTGCGTCGGGAGGGTGACCGGCAGCGAGAACGTCGTGCTCGTGCCGCCCGGCGTGGCCAACGCCGCGTTCAGGGTCGCGAAGGCCGCGCCCATCGACCCGTTCGGCTGCAGGTAGCGGTTCGTGTCCTGGTCGCGGAGGGAGATCCGGACCTCGGCGACGCCCTTGTCGTCGGTGGCCCGCCCGGTCAGGTCCAGCTGGAGGGACTGGCCGCCGGTGATCGTCCCGGTGACGTCCAGCAGGCCGTCCGGAGGCGCGTCACCGGCGATCTGGGCAGCCAGGTTCAGCCGGCCCTGCATGTTGAAGGGCGTGCTCAGCCCCATGTCGTCCTGCGCGGAGACCGAGAAGGAGTAGGAACCCGGCTTCAGGTTGAACGGCGTGGTGTAGCTCCAGTTGTACGTCGAGCCCGAGATGTTGACCGGCGAGATGCGGTACTGCCCCGCGATCGAGTCCACACCCCACGTGCCGTCGGCCGCGAGGTTCTCCCGCGTGGTCGTGTTGCGCAGGGTGATCTCGACGAACGCGAGGTCCTCGTCGTCGGTGGCCGTGCCGCTGAAGGTGATCGGCTGGCCCGGCGTCACCTGCACGGTGCCGACCGTCGTCGGCGGCGTCATCGCCGTCGGCTGGGAGATGGTCACGGTCGGCGCGACGGCGTTCTCCGCCACCAGCCAGGACCGGTCGGCGGTGTCCAGGTCGCCCTGGCCCGCGGTGTCGGTCGCCCGGACCTGCACCATCCATTCGTCCTCGTGGGGCACGGTGACCTCGAAGGACCAGGTGGTCGACAGGCCGCCGACGACGTCCGGGGTGACCCGGAACGCGTTGTACGCCGTCGAGGCCGTGCCGTCGGCCTGGAGGTAGCGGTTCTGGGAGTCCTTGATCGCGAGCGTCAGCGAGTTGACGCCCACGTCGTCGGTCGCGGACCCGGTGATGATGAACGTGCGGCTGTTGATCAGCCTGCCTGACGGCCCTCTGACCGAGGTGTTGGGCGCCTGGTCGGCCGTGCCGAAGGTCTCGAACTTCTTCGTCGCCTTCGACGGGTCCTGCGCACCCGAGCTGGACACCGCGCGGGCGGTGATCGTCAGCTCGCGGTTGTTGGCGACCGTCAGCGGGAGCGTCCACGCGGTGGAGGGGGTGCCCGGGTTGGCCAGGGTCGCATCGATCGTGTTGCTGGTCGTGGTGCCCCAGGTCGTCAGGTCGTCGTTGAGGTAACGGCGCGACTGGCGGTCCATGATCTCGACCTGGACACTGCGCACGCCGTTGGCGGCCGAGGCGGTGCCGTTGACGGTGAAGGACTCCGCGACCGGCTTGATGCGGCCCTCGATCGGGTCGACGATCGTCGTCTCCACGCCGTTGCCGTTCGGGATCGAGGCGAAGTCGAAGAACGCCAGCCGGCCGACGTTGTACTCACCCTGCGTGGTGGCGTCGCCGCCGGTCCACAGGCCGCGCGAGGTCAGCTCGATGTGCTTGTTGCCCTCGAAGGAGTTCGAGGTCGGGTTCCACTCCAGCGCCGTGCCGTCGGCCGGGTTGAGCGCGCCGAGGTGCTGGCGCTTGACGACGGCGTCACCGAGGCCGTAGCCCGACAGGCCCTGGCCGGTGCCGTAGCCTTGGTCGTCGAGACCCGGCCACGGCTGCGGCGAGGTCGGCGACTCGTTCCAGGCGAAGTGACCACCGATGTAGACCGCCTGCTCGGAGATCGCCACCGAGTAGACGCTGTCGAACGCCCGGGAGATCCACATCGGCTGCATGTTGTCGCCGCCGTCGATCGGGTAGGCGATGATCGTGTCGTTGATCGGTGGGCGGTCGCCGCCGGAGCCGCTGCTCACCGCGAACCAGGTGCCGTCGGGCGAGATGTCCCCGCCGTAGATGCGCTGGATGCCGCCGACGTACTGCAGGTTCTCCTCCCACAGCCGGCTGCGCCACGGCGTGAGCTGATTGGTGCGGGTGTTGATGATCGCGATGCCGTAGCGGTCCTGGCCGTTGACCTGCCGGCCGGTGTGGACGACGAGCAGGCGCCCCTCGTCGCGGGTCAGCTTGAGCCGCTGCACCGTCAGGTCGCCGTTGGTGCCGATGCCGCCGGAGAGGTTGTTGACGAAGTCCGAGCGGACCTCGCCGGTGGTCGCGTCGAGCGCGACGAGCGCACCGCGCGGCACGTTGTTGATGAGGGTGAACCGGCCGCCGGCGTACACCGTGGTGTTGGTGACCGCCAGCTCCTGGACCTTGCCGTTGCCGTTGGCCTGGAACCCGTCGATCGGGGCGCCGGTGGCGGGGTCAATCCGTGCGATCGCCGCGCGGCGGACGCCGTTGACCGTGCCGAAGCTGCCGCCGATGAACAGCTTGGTGCCGTCCGGCGAGGCCTCGACCGCTTCCACCCCGCCGTTGGTGAAGACCGGGCGGAAGCTGGGGTCGACCAGGCCGGTGGTGGCGTCGAACGCCGCCAGGCCGGCCTGCTGGTACGTCGTGTTGTTGCCGGGAGCGCGGTTGGCGATCGTGGTGAAGGTGCCGGCGACGTACGCCCGGTTGCCGACGAACTCGATGTCCCAGATCTCACCGGTGCCGATGTAGGGCATGTTGGTGCGCGGGGTGTCCGGGACGATCCGGGTGTGGCCGGGCGGGGGGCCGACCGGCGAGGTCTGCACCGTCTGGGTGGCCTCGTCCTCGAGCTCGCCGTCGCTGACGGTCAGCCGGACCAGGCGCGATCCGTTCGACGCGTAGGTGTGCGCGGGGTCGACGCCGTCACCGGTGGAGCCGTCGCCGAAGTCCCAGGTGTAGGTGAGCTGGTCCTCGTCGGGGTCGAAGGAGTTGCCCGCGTCGAACTCGCAGGTCAGGCCGGAGCACCCGGCGAAGAAGGTCGCCGTCGGCGCCTCGTTGGTCTGCGTCGCGTCGGTGCCGGGATCGACGACCACGGAGAAGAGCATCGACCGGGAGGCGGCGTTGCTCGTGCTGGCGGTCCGACCACCGGCGGTGCCGACCGGCAGGTCCGCGCCGGCCGAGTCGCCGAGCACCGTGCTCACCTTGCCCGAGCCGGTGGCCGAGGCGGCCGTCCGCTCCGTCGTGCCGTCCGGCAGCGTCCACGTCGTCCCGTCGGTCGAGGACTTCTCGCTCCAGACGTTGACCAGCCACGACTTGGCGTGCGCCACCGGGACGCTGGGCGTGGTGTGGGCGGTGCCGGTGGTGTTGGAGCCGCCGACCGCGGAGGCGGAGACCACCGCCGGGCCGGTGCTGCGGTACGCCGCCACCGACATGGTCGACTTGATCCAGGACGCGGTCGTGACGGCCACGTCGGCGCCCACGTCGGCGGGCGTCGCGCTGCGCGTCCAGGCGCGGCCGCGGATCCCGTTGCCGTCGCGCGACTCCAGCAGGGTCCAGCCGGGGATCGCGGTCGGGAGTGCCACGTCGGTGCTGTTCGTGGTGAGGAAGAGCACCAGCCGGTCCAGCGGCTTGACGGTCGCCGGGATCCGCACGGTGTGCGACGGGCGGTTGCCCGCGGTGCTCGCGGAGCCGACGAAGGTGATGTCGCCCTGGACGGTCGTCGACGCCGGCGAGACCGTCGCGGTCTCGGTGTCGGTGTCCTCGCCGTCGCTGACGGTGAGGGTGACCGTGCGGTCCCCCGCCGCGGCGTACGTGTGCTGGACCGCCTGGCCCGTCCCGGTCTGGCCGTCGCCGAAGGCCCAGCTGTAGGTCAACGGGTCACCGTCGGGGTCGGTGGAGCCGGCGGCGTTGAAGCTGCAGACCATCGCGTCACAGCTGGAGGTGAACGCCGCGGTGGGCACCTGGTTGGGCGGCGCCTGCCCGGGGCTGATCACCACCGAGGCGAGCATGCTGCGGGACACCGCGACGCTCGTGGTGGCCGTGCGGCCCGCGGCCGTGCCGGTCGGCACTGGTCCGGCGGAGTCGCCGAGCACCGCGCTGATCCGGCCCGAGCCGATCGCCGCGTTGGTGGTCCGCGAGGTGGCGTTCGCCGGCAGGGTCCAGGTGGCCGTGGTCGACGACTTCTCGCTCCAGATGCTGACCAGCCACGAGTTGGCGGCCGGCACCGCCACGGGAGGCGTGGTGTGGCTGGTGCTCGAGACGTTGCTGCCGCCGATCGCGGAGTCGGCCACCGAGACGTCGTCGCCGCGGTACGCCGCGACGCCGACGACGCCCTTGACCGTCGCGCTCGTCCGCGGGATCACGTTGGTGCCCGCGTCCGCCGCGGTGGCGACCTTCGTCCAGGTGCGGCCACGGATGCCGTTCCCGTCCCGGGCACCGAGCTGGGTCCACCCGGTGGGGGCGGTCACCGTCGCGGAGGTGTCGTTGGTGGTGAGGAAGAGCACCATGACGTCACCGGCCTCGACCGAGGTCGGGATGCGGACGCTGTGGTTGGTGCGGGCCCCCTGGGTGCTGGCAGCGGCGACGAACGAGATCTCGCCCTGCACGACGTCCTCGGTCGGGTCGACCGTGCCCTCGGCGTCGTCGGTGGTGGTGCCGTCGCCGACGACGAGTCGGACGGTGCGCGAACCGGGACCGGTGTAGGCGTGCTGGGCGGTGCGGCCGGTGCCGGTGGCGCCGTCGCCGAAGGTCCAGGCGTAGGTCAGCTCGTCCCCATCCGGGTCGCTGCTGGCGCTCGCGTCGAAGGTGCAGGTCAGGGCGTCGCAGCTCGACGTGAACGACGCGGTCGGGGCCTGGTTGGGCGCCTCCTGCTCCGGGCCGATCACGATCGAGGACAGCGCGGTGCGCGAGACGGTGACGCTGGTGGTGGCCGTGCGGCCGGCGGCCGTCCCGACCGGGACCGCTGCGCCGGAGTCGGCGAGGACCGCGCTGATGCGGCCGGTGCCGGTCGCTGCGTTGGTGGTGCGCTGGGTGGCGCCGGCCGGCAAGGTCCAGGTGGCGGTCGTGGAGGACTTCTCGCTCCAGATGTTGACCAGCCAGGAGTTCGGGCGGGCGACCGCCACGGCGGGCGTCGTGTGGCTGCCGGCGGTGGTGTTGCTGCCGCCGATGGCCGAGGCGGTGACGTCCCCGCCGCCGGTGCTGCGGTACGCCGCCACGCCGACGACCGCCTTCACGGTCGCGCTGGTCGTGGGGGTGAGGTCCGCGCCGGCGTCGGCCGCGGTCGCCACCCGGGTCCAGGTGCGACCGCGGATGCCGTTGCCGTCGCGGGACTGCAGGAGCGTCCAGCCTGCGGGGTTGCCGACGGTGGCCACGCTGTCGTTGGTGGTGAGGAAGGCGACGAGCACGTCACCCGGCTCCACGGCGTTGGGCACGACCACCCGGTGGTTGGTGCGCGAGCCGTTGGTGCTGGCCGCGGCGACGAACGAGATCTGGCCCTGCGCGACCGCCGCCGACGCGGTCACCTCGCGGGACGTGGTGCCGGTGGCGGTGCCGTCGCTGACGGTCAGGGTCACCGTGCGCGTGCCGTCGGCGGCGTACGTGTGGGACGGGGTGGCGCCGGTGCCGGTCTCCCCGTCGCCGAAGGTCCAGGCGTAGGTCAGGTCGTCGCCGTCGGCGTCGGCGGACCCGGACGCGTTGAAGGTGCAGGTGAGCTGGTCGCAGGTGGAGGTGAAAGCCGCGGTCGGGGCGGTGTTGACCGGCTCGTCGACCTCGCCGGGGGCGACCACCAGCGAGTAGAGCGCGGTCCGCGAGGCGGCGACGTCGGTGGTGGCGGTTCGGGTCGTGGCCGCGCCGGCCGCGAGCGGCCCGGCGGAGTCGGCGAGGACCGCGCTGATCTTGCCCGAGCCGGTGGCCGCGGCGGTCGTGCGTGAGGTGGCGCCGGTGGGCAGGGTCCAGGCGAGCGTCGAGGACGACTTCTCCGACCACACGCTCACCAGCCAGGACCCGTCGCCCGCCACCGGCACGCTGGGCGTGGTGTGGCTGGTGCCGCTCGTGTTGCTCCCTCCGACCGCGCTCTCGACGACGGCGGCCGCGCCGGTGCTGCGGTACGCGGCCACGCTGATGACCGACTTGACGTACGCACTGGTGGTGACCGTGACGTTCGTGCCGGCGTCGGCGGCCGTCGCGGTCCGGGTCCAGGCCCGGCCCCGGATGCCGTTGCCGTCACGCGACTCCAGCAGCGTCCATCCCGGCAGCGTGTCGGTGAACGTGTCGGTCGACGAGCTGGTCGTGATCGTCAGCACCAGCGCGTCACCTGCCTGCACGCCCGCCGGGACACGCACCGTGTGCGCCGTCCGGTTGCCGGCGGTGCTGTCCGCCGCGACGAACCCGATCACGCCGGGTGCGGCGTGGGCGGGCGCCGCGCTGATGGTCGTGACGGCCAGGACGGGCAGGATCGTCACGAGCGCCGTGAGGATCGCGGCGAGCAGCCGGCCGGCCCGGGTGCGACGCCGACCGGGCAGGTAGCGGGGCGCAGGGACCGGCGCCGGGCGCCGTACGAGGTGCTGGGACACGAGCTCACCCATCCACGAAGGAGACGGCCGCAGGAGTGCGACCTGTCCGGAATCGTCGGCTCGTCGGCCGCCCGCCTCATGCCCAAATTTGATGGACCTTCGCCGGCCGCCCCGGCGGCCCGCTCACCGACGACGGAGGTCACCGAAATTGGTCATGCCACTCCGGCGGCTGGTTCCTAGCGTGAGCGTCGTCCCGCAGGTCCCGAACCAGGAGGCGTCATGAAGGTGTTGCTCGTCAGCTCCTCCGGAGGGCACCTCGCGCAGCTGATGTGCCTGCGGCCGTGGTGGAGCCAGCACGAGCGGCACTGGGTCACCTTCGACACCCCCGACGCGGTGAGCAAGCTCGACGGCGAGCAGGTCACGTGGGCCCACCACCCCACCACCCGCAACGTCCGCAACCTGCTGCGCAACACCCTCCTGGCCCGACGGCTCCTCGCCGAGCACCGCCCCGACGTGGTGGTGAGCACCGGCGCCGGGGTGGCCGTCCCGTTCTTCTGGCTGCACCGGTCCTGCGGCGCGTCGAGCGTCTACCTCGAGGTCTTCGACCGGATCGACACCCCGACCCTCACCGGCCGGCTGTGCCGCCCCATGACCGACCTGTTCCTGGTGCAGTGGCCCGAGCAGCAGCAGCTCTACCGGTCCAGCGTCCTCCTCGGGAGCGTCTGGTGACCACCGCGCCGCTCGTCGCGGTGCTCCTCGGCACCGACCACCACCCCTTCGACCGGCTGGTCACGTGGGTCCAGGAGGTACGCCGTGCGACCGGCGCCGACGTCTTCGTCCAGCACGGCGCGACGGCGCTGCCGGCGGACGTGCCGGGTGCGGCGATGCTGGGCACCGGCGAGCTCCTCGGCCTGCTCGACCGCGCGACGGCCGTGGTGACCCACGGCGGACCCGGCCTGATCATGGAGGCGCGGGCGGCCGGGCACGTCCCGGTCGTGGTCCCGCGCGACCCCCGGCTGGGTGAGCACGTGGACGACCACCAGCAGCGGTTCGTCGCGCGGATCGGCGGCACCGGCCTGGTCGCCGCGGCGCCGCAGCTCCCGCTGTTCCGCCGGGCCGTCGCGCTCGCCCTCGTCGATGGCGGGGAGCGGCCCTTCGCCCCCGGCAGCGCGGCGCGCCTCGCGGCGGCCGCTGCGGCCGGACCAGCCGGACCGGCCGGACCACCCGGAGCAACCGGACCGGCCCTCGGCACCACGGACACCGCCCCGGCGCGGTTCGGTCGCCTCGTCGACGAGCTGCTGGGCCGGTCCTCGTGACGGCGACCGCGCCGACGGGCCTTCCCGACCTCGACCCCGCGCTCCCGGATCTGGAGGAACCGGACCTGGACGAGCCGGACCTGGAGGAGCCGGGCGCGCAGCCGCCGGTCGTGTCCGCGACGCGGGCACCCAGCCCGATCTCCGCGATCCTCAGCCGCGACCCCATGCGCGGGGACCTGCACTGGCGCCCGCCCCTGCTCCTGGCCGCCGGGGACGTCGCGGCCGCGACGGCCGCCGCCACGGTGGCCGTCCGCGACACGCCCTCGGTGCCCGTCGTGGCGCTCCTCGTCGTGGCCTGGCTGCTCCTGCTCTCGGCGGACCACTGCTACGACCGGCACGTCGCCTCACGGCTGGACCAGGTCCGTCGCGTGGCCCGCTGCGGGACCGTGCTGGTCGCCGCCTCCGCAGTCGGGGCCACCCTCCTCGAGCCGCAGCTCCGTCCACGGCAGCTGCTGGTGCTGACGCTGACCGCCACGGCGATCAGCGGCGCCCAGCGCCTCGTCGGGGACCGGTGGCGTGGCGGCACCCGGGAGCGGATCCCGGTCGTCGTCGCGGGGCACCGTCGGGAGGTCGCGCGGGTGATGGCCGAGCTCGACCGGAGCCGGGGCCACCGGTACCGCGTGGCGGGCGTCTGCGTCGCCACCAGCACCGGCCGCTCGCTCGGCGTGCCGGAGACGTGCGGCTTCGACCGGCTCCCCACCGTCGCGGTCCAGCACGGGGCGCGCGCGGTCATCGTCGTCCCCTGCCGGCACCTCGAGCCGATGACCCTCCGCCGCCTCGGCTGGCAGCTCGAGGGATCCGGCACCTCGCTGATGGTCGCGTCCGGCCTCTTCGACGTGGCCGCGGCGCGGGCGCGCATCGGGTACGCCGGGGACCTCCCGCTGCTGCACGTCCGGCACGCGGAGCTCACCGGCGCCCGCCGGCTGCTCGAGGCCGGCGCCGAGCGGGTCGCGGCCGCCGTGGCCCTGGTCCTGCTCGCACCGCTGCTCGGGCTGCTCGCCCTCGCGGTGCGTCACGACACCCCGGGCGCGGCCTTCTTCCGACAGGTCCGGATCGGCCGCAACGGCCGCCCGTTCTCGATGATCAAGCTGCGGAGCATGGTGGCCGACGCGGAGAACCGCCGCGCCACGGTCGAGGGGCTCAACGAGTCCGACGGCGTGCTGTTCAAGGCACGCACGGACCCCCGGGTGACGCGGGTCGGCGCCGTGCTGCGCCGCTACTCCCTCGACGAGCTCCCCCAGCTCGTCAACGTGGTCCGCGGCGAGATGTCGCTCGTGGGACCGCGACCGCCCCTGCCCGAGGAGGTCGCGCGGTACGACGCCGACACCCGGCGCCGGCTGGCCGTCCGCCCCGGCATCACCGGGCTGTGGCAGGTCTCGGGACGCTCGGACCTCTCCTGGGAGGAGACCGTGCGGCTGGACCTGCGCTACGTCGACAACTGGTCGTTGGGCCTGGACCTGCGGATCCTGTGCCGCACCGTCCGGGCCGTCGTCCGGCACGACGGCGCGTACTGACGCGGCGCTCGCCCGACGTCGCGCGCGCGTAACACCCGGACCGGCACCCGGCTGCGCCGGGGGTCGACCCTCCGCATACCCAATGTGGGGTACGCCACCACATGCCCAATTTGGGGGATGACACGAGGCCTGCTGCTCTCCTCGCCTGCCTACGGTGACGCGCCCGCCGAGCTCGGTGCGGCGTACCCGAACCGCAGAGGCAGACGATCATCCGTACCACCGCCACAGCAGCGGCCGCCGTCGGAACGGCGACCCTGCTCCTCTCCACCCTGTCCATGAACACCCCCGCCGCCGCCGCGGTCGCCGACCTCGGCGTCCGGAACGGCAGCGTCGAGCGCGGCACCAGCGGCTACTCCGTCTCCGGGGGCGCCGGTGCCCAGCTCCAGACGTCCACGACCGCGCGCACCGGCAACCGGTCGCTGCGCGTGCGGACGATCCGGCCCGCGTACGTCCAGGTCGACAGCCTGGCCACGCCCGACGCCACCGCCGCGCCGCGAGGCACCCAGGGCACCGCCGGCGCCTGGTTCCGCACGTCCGCGCGCCAGAAGGTCACGCTGGTCGCCCGCGAGGTCACCCGCTCCGGCGGCTGGGTCCAGAGCCGACGCACCAGCACCACGGTCGCCGCCGGCCGGTGGACCTCGCTCCAGGTGCCGATCACGACCACGCGCGCCGGGTCGACGCTGCGCGTCCGGGTCGTGCTTCCCAAGGCCGGCCGCAAGCACGACGTGCTCCTCGACGACGTCGCGATGGCCACGCCCGGCGCGCCCGCCGACACCACGGCGCCCGAGCCGACCCCGACGCCCACCCCCACGCCCACGCCCACGCCCACGCCCACGCCCACGCCGACCCCGACGCCGACGCCGACGCCCACGCCGACGCCGGTCCCGACGCCCACGCCGACCCCCACGCCGACCCCCACGCCGGTCCCGACCGTCCCGCCGGTCTCCGCGCCCACTCCCACGGGCACGCTGACCAACGGGTGCACCTACAGCGCCCGGGGCATCCCGAGCTGCGGCGCATACTTCGGGGCGGCGTACGGCGGCAACTCCGACCCGGCCACCCTCGAGCAGCAGGCCGGCCGCCGGCTGGGCGTGCGGCGCACGTTCTACACCGCCACCGGCGTGAGCTCGGCGGTCCGGACCGCGACGACCGACCTCGCGCAGGGTCGCCTCCCGTGGATCAGCTTCAAGCTGCCCCACTCCTGGGAGCAGATGGCCGCCGGCGCAGGTGACGCCTGGGCCAAGGACATCGCGAAGCGGTTCGCCGCGCTCGACGGCCCGGTCTGGGTGGCCTTCCACCACGAGCCGGAGGGTGACGGCAACATCGACGCCTGGCGCCAGATGCAGGAGCGCCTTGCTCCCCTGGTCCGCGCCGCGGCGCCCAACGTGGCGTACACCGTCGTGCTGACCGGGTGGAACCAGTTCTACGGCGCGAGCCAGTACAGCCTGGACAACCTGTGGCCGCGGAACACCAAGATCGACGTCGCCGGCTTCGACCTCTACAACGAGTACGGCGTCGTGAAGAACGGCAAGACGATCACCAAGATGTCCGACTTCGACACCGACTACTTCGCCAAGATCCAGACCTGGGCACAGGCGAACGACGTCGCGTGGGGCATGGCCGAGTGGGCCCTGACCGACGAGGGACACGCCAAGGACCCGCGCTGGATCGACCGCACCTACGACCAGCTGGTCGCGCGCGGCGGCGTCGCGGCGGCGTACTTCAACACCGAGCTGAACGCCTACGGCTCGTGGCTCCTCGGCAGCGCGTCGAAGCGGCAGGACTTCGCCAACGGGCTGAGCGACTCCGCGGCGCTGCCGCGCCCGTGACCCACCGCTCCGCCTGACGCACGACCCGTCGGGGGTCGGTCACCTCGGTGACCGGCCCCCGTCCCCGTCTCTCGCCACCGTCTCTCGTCACCGTCTCTCGTCACCGTCTCGCCACCACCCGTCGGTAGACCGCGACGGCGGAGAGCTGGGAGTTCACCTCGAGCTTGCGCAGCACCGCCTTGACCTGGCTGCGCACGGTCTGCTCGCTCACGCCGGTCCCCTCGGCGATCTCGGCGACCGTGACCCCCTCGTAGAGCAGCCCGAGGATCTCGCGCTCGCGGGTGCTCAGCCGGCCGATCAACGTCGACGCCCGCGAGTCGCTCCGCTCGCTCTCCCGCCACGCCTCGACCATCGCCCGTCGCCGGGCCGGCGAGAGCAGGTCCTGCCCGCCGAACAGCAGCGCGAGCGCGAGCGCGAGGTCGTCGAGGCTCACCGAGGTCGGCAGCACGCCGGCGGCCCCCGCCTGCACCATCGCCCCCCAGACCGGGTCGGACGGGTCGCTGACCACGAGCAGCCACCGCAGCGGCGCAGCCTCCACGACGGCCCGTGCCTCCTCCCGACGACGTGCCGTGACCAGGTCGCCGAAGATGACGCCGACCCGCGAGCGCGCGAGCTGCACCTGGCGCCGGTGCTCGGGGGCCGAGCGGTGCGGCGGCGGCCAGTCCAGCGCGACCGCGTCGAACCCGCGGCTGCGCAGGGCCACCCGCACGGTCTCCCCCACCAGCCGCTCCTCGGCCATCAGCACGAGCCGGCGCCGTACGCCGGGGCGGTGCTCACCCTGGGCGTCGGGCAGCATCAGGTCGCCCGGGCCCGCGGTCATCGCCCCGGCCGATCGATGCGGACGTTGTCGAGGGCTCCGTTGAACTGGTCGCTGTCGGACGTCGCGATGTCCCCGGCGGCGAGCACCTTCGCTCCCACCGTCACCGGCACGGCGGGGTCGAAGGCCACCGAGCCGATCGGTCCGCTCGCGGTCCAGGCACGCGGACGCGCCCACGCCAGGTTGTTGCGCACGCCGGCCACGGTCAGCGTGAGCCGCTGCCCGCGCCGGGAGCACGTGGCGGAGTACCACCGACCGGGGCGCACCGCCAGGGACGACCGGACGACCACCTCGCCGCGGTCGCCCTCGACCCGGCAGGACACGCGCCGGCCGTCGACCTGGAGCTTGTACTGCGCGGCGTCCGCGTAGAGCCCGCGCTGCACGATGTTGTCGCCGTCGTCGTGCGGTGCGACGGAGTCGGCGTCGAGGACGAAGTCCGCGCTGATGACGAAGCGCGCCCCTCCGGGGCTCAGCCGGTCCTTCGGCCCGACCGGCCGCACGACGACCGCGGCCGCGGCCGCGGTCGTCTCGTCCTCGTCCACCGCCGGGAGCCGCGCTCCCGTCCCGGCCGTCCCCACCTCGCGGACGATGCGGCCGCCGTTGTGGGTGACCATGGCGACCTCGACCTCCTGGCGGCCGCGGTTGGCCACCGAGCCGATCACCGACCCGACCGGCGCCGCGCCGTCGTCGAAGGTGAGCAGCAGCTCACGGCCGGGGACCGCCCGGGACGACGTGGTCGGCCGGGTCGACGCGGCGAGGTCCTCACGTGCCGGCGCGCCGGCCGCGCCCCGGTCGGCGCCGTCACCCTGGCACGCCGGCAGGCCGAGGACCGCGACCACCACGACCACGACGGACGCGGTCCGGCCGGCGCTCACGGCGCACTCCCCGGGCCGACCGGGCCCGCCGGAGGCGATGGTTCTGGCGGCGTCTCGGCCGGCGTCTCGGCCGGCGTCTCGGCCGGCGGTGGTCCGGCCGCACCACCCGGGCCCTGGAACAGGAACATCGCGCCCCCGGTCCACGCTCCCCCACCGGCCACGCGGCGGGCGCTCGCGGGAACGGGCCGGGACGAGCCGCCGACCCGCCGCCAGCCGACCCGGCGGAGCGCGCCGTCGGCCCCGACGACGAACGCGTGGCGCCGCGTGAGCGCCAGGCCGCGGACCCGGCTCGGCCGGAAGCCGCGCACCGGGCCGGAGGCGACGTGCCGCTGGGCGCCGACCACGCCGCTCTCCGGGGAGAAGTAGCGGTAGAAGAGCCGGTCCGTGCCGGCGCGGGTGAAGTAGATCCGGCCGTCCTGGTAGGCCATCGACGTGGCCGCCCGGACGTCCGCGCGCCACGCCGTGAGCGGGCGCAGCCGGTCCTGGGTCGCGACGGCACGGGCCGGGCCCAGCACGCTGCCGTCGAAGGTGTGGCGGACGAAGGTGCCGTCGCGGCGCGCGAGGTGGACCCAGCCGTCGACCATGAACGCGCCGCGCACCGTGCGCCAGTCCACCGTGCCGCTGGGACCGGTCGCCACGACCGACGCCGGCGTCGCGGACGTCGTGGTCAGCCGCCGGCGCAGCAGCTCGTCGCGGCCGCCCGGCGCGGCGACGTACGCCTCGGCCGGGAGGGTGGCGGTCCGCGAGACCGGCACGGCCGGCGCGGCGGCCGGCATGAGCGCGACGCGGGCGCGCCGGAGGCCGCCGATCCAGGTCGTGTCCGAGACCACCCACAGTCCCCGCTCGGTGGCGAGGAAGTCGAAGACGCCCACGCCGCGGTCGCGGCCCGGGTTCCAGGACAGCGGCAGCCCGTTCAGGGGGTCGAGCGCGGCGATCCCCTCACGACGGACCGCGCCCGGACCGGGCCGGTTGCGGCCGCGCGGGTTGTTCCACCAGCGCTGGTGGCCGCCGACGTAGACCGCGCTGCGGGTGACCTCGACGGCGTACGACGTGTCGCCCCCGGTCCGGTCGACCCACGAGGGCCGCACGTCGGCACCGGTCGCACGCGTCTCGAACCGGCTGGCCGAGTCGCACGGGCCGTGCGGGCCGCCGTACGCGCCCGTCGTGGTCACGACGAAGAACGAGCCGTCCGGGGCGACGTCGACGTCGCGCAGGTAGCTGTCGTAGGCGCGCGAGCACGGCGCCTCGAAGAAGCGCGTGCGGAACGCTGCGGGCCGGGCGCCGGAGCGGGTCAGCCGCAGCACGAGCACCTGGTGCGACCGGCGCTGCTGCAGCCGCGCGAAGTTGCCGACCGCGACCAGCCGCGAGCCGTCCGGGGTCAGGTCGAGCTTGAGGACCTGCGTGACGCCGCGTCGGTGGTTGCCGCGCACGCGCAGGGACATGTACGACGTCGCGCGGCCGCTCCCCGGCGCGAGCGTCGCGAGGGCGACCTGGTCCCGGCCACCGATGTGCGTGAACGCCCCGCCGACCCACAGCCGCCCGTCGTGCAGGGCCAGGTCGCGCACCTTGCCCGCGACCCGGCCGGGACGGAACGACCCGACGACCGACCCGTCGGCGAGCCGCACCCTCGCGAGCCGTCCGCGAGGCTTGCCGCCGATCCTGGTGAAGGTGCCTCCGACGTAGACCGAGCGGCCGTCGGCGGCGGGCTCCAGGGCGCGCACCTCCCCCACCACCCGGCCGTCGAACGTCCGGTCGACCCGCCCGGTCGTCGCACTGAAGGCGACCAGTCCGCGCCGACGCAGCACGTCGGCCGGGCCGGCACCGGCGTCGCGCACCCGGGTGAAGGTGCCGCCCAGGACGATCGTGTCGCCGACCTGCGTGACGGCGTACACCCGCCCGTCGAGGACCTGCGGCGTGCCCGCCGCCGGCTGCTCGGCGACGGTGCGGTCCGCGAGGTGGCCGGGGCCAGCGCCGGGACCAGCGCCGGCGGACCCGGACGCGACGGGAAGGTGCGCGACCGCCGCGGCCCCGATGGCCACGACGCCCACGAGCAGCGCCGAGGGGCGTGCGCACATGAGCGGAGTCCTGACTCTTCGATGACGGTGCGGCCGGTCCGCCGTCCGTGGATCGGACGTTAGGAGCGCCCGATCGCGACGCCGGTCCGTGCCTGGCAAGTTCCTCAACATTGGTGAGGGCCTGCGCGCGGCTCCCGGGTTGGGTGGTGGCATGCCATCCAGCGCTCTCGTCGCGCGCCCTGCACCGACGCCCGGACCCCCGCCGACCCGGGTGCCGGCGCCGGCGCCGCGGTCGCACGGCGGGCTGGGGCCGGGCTGGCCGATCGTGGTCCTGCTGGCGGGCTACCCGGTGTGGTGGCTGCTCGGGCTGGACTCGTTCCTGCCCCTCGCCCTCGCCGTGCCGATGCTGCACCAGCTGCGGCAGCGCCGGACGCTCGTGCTGCCGGCGGGCGTGGGCTGGTGGGCGCTCTTCTGCTGCTGGGTCCTGCTCGGCGGTGCGCTGCTGTGGACCGACGCCCCCGACGCCGTCCCGGGCGGGGACTCCTCGCGGCTGCTGGTCTTCGGCTTCCGCCTGGCCTGGTACGTCGCGTGCGGGATCGTCCTGGTCTGGGTGGCCAACACGCGCCGCGAGGACCTTCCCGACGGCCGGGTCCGGGCGCTGCTGGCGTGGCTGTTCGTGCTCTGCACGGCCGGCGGGATCGTCGGCCTGCTCGCGCCGGAGCTCGAGGTCACCTCGCTGGTCGAGTCGCTGCTGCCGGCCGGCCTGAGCAACAACGCGTTCGTCGCGTCGCTGGTGCACCCGCAGGTCGCGGACGTCCAGGACGTGCTCGGCCGTCCCGAGCCGCGCCCCAAGGCGCCGTTCCCCTTCACCAACACCTGGGGCAGCTGCCTCTCGCTCAGCCTGGTCTTCCTGCTCGCCCTCGACCGCCGCCGGCGGCGCTGGTTGCGCCTCGCGGTGCCGGCGCTGCTGGTCGTGGCCGCCTGGCCGGTCGTCTACTCCCTCAACCGGGGGCTGTGGGGCACCCTCGTGATCGGCCTGCTGGCCCTGGTCGTGCTCAAGGCCCGCCGCGGGGACCCGCGGGCGGTGACCGGCCTGGTGCTGGCCGCGGTCGTCGGGCTGGGCGCGCTCGTCGCGAGCCCCCTGGCCCAGGTCTACGTCGACCGCTTCGAGAACCAGCACAGCAACGAGCGCCGCGGCCAGCTGCTGACGACCACCACGACGTCGGTCACGACCGGCTCGCCGGTCGCGGGCTTCGGCAGCACCCGCGACGTCCAGGGCAGCTTCGCCTCGATCAGCGGTGCCGCGACCCCCGAGTGCCCCGCCTGCGGCGTCCCGCCCCTGGGCACCCAGGGGCAGCTGTGGCTCGTGCTGTTCTCCCAGGGCTGGGTCGGGCTCGGCCTGTTCCTGGCGTTCCTGGCCGCCGCCCTGGCGCGGAGCCGCCGGTGCCGGACCACCACCGAGGTGACCTGCGCGTTCGTCGTGCTGTTCTTCGTGGTCCAGCTGCCCGTCTACGACACCCTCGGGCTGCCGTTGTACGTCGTCATGGTCGCCGTCGGCCTCCTCGCCCGCGAGCAGGCGGCGGCCGGCGAGGGTCGCCACCGCGAGGTCCACCGGGGCGACCTGCGACGCGCCCTGCGGCGGGCCGCGCCCGTCGTCGCGGCCTGCGGCCTCGTGGGTGCGACCGCCGGCACCGCGCTCGCCGCCGCGCCCGCCGACCCCGTGCACCGGGCGACGGCGGTCATCCTCGTCACGCCCGCACCGGTCTACCTCGCCACCGGCACGCCCGGGACCCCGCTCACCGTGGACGGGGAGGCCGACCCGCCGCGGGACATCACCGTCGACACCGAGGCCGCCCTGCTCGTCTCGGAGCGCTCCCTGCGGCGGGCCGCCGCCGCGACCGGCGAGGACGTCGCCGAGCTGCGCGAGGCCGTCGCCGTCACCGCCGCACCCCGCTCGGACGTCCTGCGGCTGACCGTCGACCTCCCCGACCCCCGCGACGCCGAGCGGGCCGCCGACGCCGTCGCGGCGTCGTACCTCCGCGAGCGCGACGTGTTCCTCACCCAGCGCCGCAACGACCTCGTCCGGAGCCTCACCCGCCAGCTCGCCGAGCTCGACCCCGGGCTCACGCTCCTGCGGGCCGAGCGCGAGCGGATCCTGCGGGAGGTCGACTACCTCGAGACGTCGCGGCCCAGCGTCGGTGAGGTCGTGGGCGCCTCGCCGGCGCAGCGCCTGCCCGGCCGCGCGGAGGTGCCCGTCGCCTCCGGCGCGGGTCTCGGCCTGCTCGCCGGCGTCCTGCTCGCCCGACGCCGCCGGACCACCTGACCACCCGACTGCCCGACATCCGTCCCCGACGACCCGAGGAGCTCCACCGTGACCGCACCCCGCAGCAGCACCGCCCGCCCCACCCACCTGCCGAGCGTCGACGTCGTGGTGGCCACCCACGACCGGCCCGAGCTGGTGCGGACGGCCGTGGACGCGGTGATGTCCCAGGACTACCCGGGGGTGATCCGGTGCCTGGTCGTCCACGACCGGTGCGCGCCGGACACCTCGTTGGTCCACGACGGGGACCGCCGGTCGGTCGAGGTCCTGGTCAACACCCGCACGCCCGGGCTCGCCGGCTCGCGCAACACCGGCATCCTCGCCGGGCACGGCGACCTCGTGGCGTTCTGCGACGACGACGACGTGTGGTTCGAGGACAAGCTCACCCGCCAGGTCGAGCTGCTCGGGCGGACGGGCGCATCGACGTCGGTGACCGGCATCGTCGTGGACTACCGCGACCACCACACCACGCGCATCCCGCGGCCCGAGGAGATGACCGTCCGCGCGCTCGCGCGGCACCGCGTCATGGCCGCCCACCCCTCGACGGTGATGGTGCGCCGCGACGCGCTCGAGGGCCCCATCGGCCTGGTCGACGAGGACCTCCCGGGCAGCTACGCGGAGGACTACGACTGGATCCTCCGCGCCGCCGCGGTCGGAGAGGTGGCCGTCGTCGAGATGGGCCTGGTGCTGGTGCGCTGGGGCTCCTCGCAGTTCGCCCGGCAGTGGTCGGTCATCGTCGCGGCCCTCGATCACCTGCTCGCCAAGCACACCGCCTTCGCCGAGGACCCCCGCGCCCTCGGTCGCATCTACGGCCAGCGGGCGTTCGCGCTCGCGGCGTCCGGCGACGCCGGCGCGCTCGCCGCTGCCGTCCGGGCGGTGCGCACCTGGCCGTGGGAGCGCCGCTCCTACCTGGCCGGCGCGATCGCGCTCCACCTGCTGTCGGCCGACCGTGTGCTCGACCTGGCGAACCGGCGCGGGCACGGCATCTGAGCGCCGCCGCGCGCCTTGCGAGCGCGCCCGTGTGACCGATCCCTCAGCCTGACGGCACCCGCCGACGTACCCCATCTGGGGTACGTCGCGGGGCCCCTCGGATCCCACTCCTCGGTACGTTCCTCCGCGGTCCATACCCCATCTGGGGTGTCCCGCACCGAACCGAGGAACCGTGTCCCACGCCCGACCGCATGCCCCCACCGCCCGTCGACGCCTCGCCCTGCGCACCTGGGCGGCGCTCGCCGCCGGTCTCGCCGGCCTCCTGGTGACCGCTCTCCTGGTCGCGACAGCCGACGCCCCCCGGGCGTCCGCCGCTCGCGGGTCCGCGACGCCGGAGCAGTCCGCCCGCACCGCCACGCCGTCCCGGCTGAGCAACGGCTGCCGGGTCAGCCGGCGCGGCGTCCCGAGCTGCGGCGCCCTCGTCGGCGCGGCCCACGGCGCCAACACCGAGCCGGCCGGCCTCGAGCGCCCCAGCGGCCGCCCGCTCGGCGTGCGCCGCACCTACTACACCGCGAGCCAGGTCGACAGCGCCGTGCGCACCGCGCGCCGCGACGTGCGCCGCGGCCGGCTGCCGTGGATCAGCTTCAAGCTGCCGCGCTCCTGGGAGCAGATGGCCGCCGGCGACGGCGACGCGTGGGCCCGCGGCGTCGCCCGCCGGCTCGACAAGGTCCCCGGACCGGTCTGGGTCGCCTTCCACCACGAGCCCGAGGGCGACGGCGACGTCCAGGCCTGGCGGAAGATGCAGCAGCGGCTCGCCCCGCTCGTCCGGCGCACCGCCGACAACGTCGGCTTCACCGTGGTCCTCACGGGCTGGAACCAGCTCTACGGCGACCCGGCGTACCGCCTGGGCAAGATCTGGCCCCGCGGGGTCAAGGTCGACGTGGCCGGCTTCGACGTCTACAACGAGGTCGGCGTGACCAAGGACGGCCGCACGATCCGCGAGTGGCCGCAGATGGGCAAGCGGTACTTCCGCCCGTTCGCGCGCTGGGCGAAGCGGCACGACGTCGCCTGGGGCATCGCCGAGACCGGCCTGACCCACCAGGCGGCCGCGGCGTACCCGGGCTGGATCAAGGCGACGTACCGCTCGCTGGTCCGACACGGCGGCGTGGCGTTCACCTACTTCGACACCCACCTCAACGCCTACGGCTCCTGGCCGCTGACGACGAAGGTGAAGCGCAAGGCGTTCCGCGCGACCCTGCGCACCAGCCCGCGGCTCAGCCGCTGACGTCCCCGGCGAGCCGCTCGAGCGCGGCGAGCGTGCACAGCCCGCGGTCGCGGATGTGCTCGCCGCGCTCGGTGGCCGCCAGCAGCAGGTAGCGGTTGGTCACCGCGACGAGGTACGCCCCGGCGAGCACCCGCTCCCGCGGCGACCCGGCGGGCAGGGCACCCACCACGACCGCCGGCGAGGCGCCGGCGCGGACCGTGGCGACGTTGACCACGTGGTGCAGCAGGTCCAGGCCCTGCGGCACGCCGGTCTCGAACCGCTCCCAGTCCCAGAGGTGGACCTTGTCGCCGCGCGGCGCCATGTTCCAGGGCGTCCAGTCACCGTGCCAGGCGCCGACCGCCCACGGCCTACCGGCCGCACGGGCCTCCAGTCGGTCCATGGCACGCCGCACCCGCCGCCCCCAGGTCGGATCGAGCATCCGCGTGGTCAACCGCCGCTGCTCGGCCCACCAGGGCAGCCCCTCGAGGGGGACCTCCGGCTGGGCGAAGGCGCGCGCGAGTTCGGCCATCGCCGCCGCCGGCGGTGCCGTCCGGGTCCGGCGCGGACGCGGCACGCCCGCGTGGCGGGTGGTCAGCGCCTCGAGCACCAGCACCACCCGGCCGTGCCAGCACGACTCGTGCAGCACGCGCGGCGCGACCACGTGGTGCAGGGGCGCCGCGGCGATGCGGCGCAGGTGCGACCCCTCGGCCGCGACGTCGGCCCGCGAGACGTCCGAGTCGCCGATCTTGACGAAGGCGACGGTGCGCCCGCGCTCGTCGAAGACCTGGAGCACGGGCTTGCGGTTGACCCGCTCCGAGCCCACGCCGACCGAGAAGACGACCGGGTGCCCCATCAGCCCCTCGAGGTGGCGGGCGAAGGAGTCCGTCGACCCTCCGTTGACGCTCACCCGGGTGCCCAGCACCGACCCCCGGGTGGCGCCGACCACGGCCGCGCCGGCGACGCGGCGTACGACCTGGCCGGCGGAGGAGTCCGCGCTGAAGCGGCACAGCGACCGGCCGGCGGCCATCCGCGAGGCGACCGGCACGACCAGCCGGGGCCGCCGGGCGCTCGGGACCAGCGCCCAGCTGCCGCCGGGCTGCTCGGCCACGACGGCCTCGGGCCACAGCGAGCGGAAGGCGGACACCAGCGGGTCGTCGCCGCGGTGCACGCCGAGGGTGGTCACCGGTCCCTCACGCAGGCGAAGAGGTGGCGGCCGTAGTTGTCCTGGTACGGCGGCACGGCGTCGCTGTCGGTGCCCAGGTCGATGATGCGGTCGAACGTCGTGTGCTCCGCCAGGAACGACCGGACGTGCTCGGCGTCCCACTCCGGCAGCGAGTCGCGGAACCAGTGCTCGTGGGCCTGGCCGGTGTCCAGGAACAGCACCCGTCCGGTCGCCCCGTCCAGCAGCCGCACCAGCTCCTCCGGAGGGCAGGGACCCCTGCCGAGGACGAAGTGGTGCAGCAGGCTGAAGCACGAGACGACGTCCCAGGTCCGGCCGGTGGCGAGGAAGTCCACGGCGTCGGCGACGTGCACGCGGCCGGGGTCCGTGCCGTGCAGCGCGGCGGCCACCCGCGGCGCCGCCGGGTCGCGCTCGACCCCCTCGGCGTCGTAGCCGAGCCCGCCCACCGCGTCGACGAACCACCCGTAGCAGGCGGCGACGTCGAGGTACGTCGGCCGGGCGTCCGCCTCGGCGGCGACCTCCTCGAGCAGCGGAGTCATCATCGCCAACCGGTCGGTGCAGCGGCGCACCAGTCGGTAGCCCCGTCGCAGCTCGGGCGCGTCGACCGGCTGGTAGAGCTCGAGCTCCCCGCCGATCCACGACATCTCGTCGAGGACGTCCTGCAGCGGCGTCGTCACCGACAGCCGCCGGACCCGCGCCCGGACCCCGACCGCGCCGCGCACCACCTCGATCGCGAGCCGGTGGTGGCCGTCGACGACCTGGTAGCAGTCGGAGTCGCGCACCGGCGCCAGCAGCACCGGCGTCCCCGGGTCGCTCTGGTGCGGCCGCACCGGTGCCGCGTGCGGGTCCACCGGGGTCTCGGGCGCCGCCGCCCGGGCGAGGAAGTCGCGGGCGAGCCGCAGGATGCCGACGTCGTCGGTGACCCCGAAGTACTGCCCCGACAGGCGGATGCAGGCGCGGGCGAGCTCGGCGTACGGCGAGGCCAGGACCTCCTCGTCGGTGAGCGGCCGTTCGAGGCCGGCGCGCAGGAGCGCCACGTGCGGACCGTCGGCGACCGTCCGCGAGCCCCACAGGAGGTCGCCCGTGGCCTCGGCGACGGTCTCGACCGGCAGGCCGTTCTGCCCACCCAGGAGCACCTTGGACAGCGGGACCTTCGTCGTGCCCTGGTGCCAGACGGCGACCGACAGCGCCTTCTTCAGCCCGGGGGGCATCGGCGCCTGGCCGACCGCCTTGGTCCCCGCGGCAGCGCCGTCGTGCAGGCGGCGGCCGAGCCGGTGGCGCAGGTCGCGGACGCGGGAGCGGTGACCGGTGACGACGGCGCTCATCGGGCCACCGCCTCGGCCCGCCAGGACGGTGCGTCGTCGAGGTATCCCGACAGCACCGTGTCGGAGTCCGCGAAGTGCTCCAGCAGCGCAGCGTGCTCGTCCGGCGGCAAGGGGTCGGCAGGTCGGGCGTTCCACCGCTCGACGACCGGCGGCGTCCACGGCGTCAGGCCCAGGCGTTCCTGGAGCGCAGCGAAGTGCGGCACCGGGTCCGCGAAGAACCGGTCGGCGTCGACCACGTGGACGCGGTCGGGCCCGAGCGCCGCGACGAACCGCTCGACCTGCTCGCCATAGCGGCCGCGGGCCAGGTAGGCGTGGTGCCGGTGCTCGAAGCTCGTGCTGCCCGGCCGGGTCACCAGCCGCTCCTGCTCGCCGGCGAGGCGCCCCTCCTCGGCCCGGAGGGCCTCGTCGAAGGGCAGCGTCTCGAACCCGCGGGCGAGCTCGTGGCGGTGGGCCGAGCGGGCGCGCTCGACGGGGTCGCGGACCAGCACGACGACGTGGGCGCCGGGCAGCTCGCGAGCGATCCGGCCGGCGGCCAGCGGGTGGAAGAGGTAGTAGCCGCTGCACTCGAAGGCCCGCAGCCGGCGCCCGGGCCGGGCCAGGCGGGCCAGCGGGCGCAGCGGGAAGTGGGCGCGGTACCACCGCGGACCGCGGGCGTGCTCGTCATCGAAGTAGCTCGTGCCCTTCGTCGTCGTCGGCCGCACCAGGTCGGGGTGCTCGGACAGGAGCCGGAACATCGTCGTCGTGCCGGCGCGCTGGGCGCCGACCACGAGGACGTCGGGCAGCACCCGCCACGGGGCGGTCAGCCACCCCCACGCCAGCGCCGCGGCCCGCAGGCCCTCGGTGACGGGTGCGGGCAGGTGTTCGCCCATCCGTCGGGTCAGGTCTCGAGCAAGCATGGGTCGTCACTCTCCTTCGAGCGTGCGGGGCGGCCGGACGTCGTCGACGTCGCAGTGAGCCGCTCCCGCGTGGTGGTGGTGGTGGTGCTGGTGGGTGTGGTGGCTGACGCGGTGGGTGTGGGGTCCGGGGTGGCGCGACGCCGACGCCGGAGCGCCGCGACGGCGGTGTCGAGGTCCAGCCGATCAGCCAGGGCGGCCAGGACGGCGACGTACGCGACGCCGCCGAGCGCGGCGACGAGCAGCGCACCGACCGGCGACGGCTCGAGGGCGAGCCCTGCGATCAGGCCGGGCAGGCCGAAGCACGCCAGGGCGACACCGCCGGCGAGTGCCGGCACGCCCCAGGCGCCGCGGAGGTCGACGGCGCTGCGGACCTGCCAGATCCCGAGGGACGAGCGGACGACCAGGGCCAGGGCCCAGGCGATCGCTGCGCCGACGATGCCGAGGCGGGGCACGAGGACGAGGCAGGCGGCGATGTCGACCGCCAGGGCGACCAGGCCGTTGGTCATGCTGAGCCGGCTGCGTCCGGCCATCAGCAGCAGCGTGTCGACCGGGCCGGAGCCGACGGCCAGCAGCATCGTGGCCGCCATGACCGCGACGGTGGCGAGCGTGCCCGGGGTGACGTAGTCGGAGCCGAAGACGGCGAGGTAGGTCGGTGCGGCCGTGCCGACGACGAGGTAGAGCGGCCACACGAGCAGCACCGCCCAGGCGGTCGTGACGGCGAAGGTGCGCCGCAGGGCCGAGGCGTCCCCGCCGAGCAGGAGCACGGTGAAGCGCGCCTGCAGCACCTGGTGGACCGCCTGGTTGGCCAGCTGTCCCACGGCCACGAAGCGCGTGGCGGCGGTGTAGAGCGCTGCGTGGCCCGGCGTGAGCAGCGCGGCCACGAGGATGATGTCCGCCTTCTGCACCACGACCTGGGCCAGGCCGGCCACGCCGCGCGGCCAGGTGAAGGACCAGAACTCGCCGGCGAGCGAGGAACGACCACCCCGGGCCGGGCCGCCGGCTCGGGCCGGACGCGGCCGGCGGCGCAGGCAGGCACGCAGGGCGAGCGCGGCCACGACCAGGGACACGACGTACGCCGCCGCCCACGCCAGGCCCAGCGCCGCGGGTCCTCCCCCGGCGGCCAGCACCGCACCGACCGCGACCAGCTGGATGCTTGCCCGCAGCACCCGGTCGACGACCGCCGTCTGGTGCATCTGGCCGACCGCCCGGGTGGCAGCCAGCATCACGTCGGCGAGCACGCAGCACGGCAGCGCGAGCGCGATCGCGCGCAGCACTCGGGCACCGTCCTCGCCCAGGCCGAGGCCCGAGGCGAGCGGCTCCGCAAGGACCAGCAGGCCGAGCACGGTGGCGCACGCGACCCCGAGGGCGGGCAGCGCCGCGGTCCGCACGGCGCGCCGCACGTCGTCGGCCCGGCCGTCGGCCTCGAGCCGGAGCAGGAACCGGGCGAGCCCCGCGTCCGTGCCGAGGCAGGAGATCACCGCCAGGGTGCCGAAGAGCGCCGTCGCCGCGAAGAACGTGCCGGCGTCACCGGCGGCGACCCCACGGGCGACCAGGACGGTCGTCGCCAAGCCGCAGACGGCGGCGTACGCCGAGCCCACCAGGCCGACCAGGCCTCCGCGTGCGACGTGGCCCAGGTGACCCGCGCTCGCGCCCGGGGGGCTCACCCGGCCCCGCCGGAGCCGCGGTGAACGCTGCCTCCCCCCGACAGCGCAGGCTCGGTCGCCGGCGGCGGCCGGCCGACCACCCACCGGGTGAGGCGCAGCCGCCACCGCGGCCGCGCGTGCTGGCGCTCCGACGGGGTGACCGCCCCGTCCTTGGTCGCCGGCGTGGCTCCGGTCGTGGCTCCGGTCGTGGCCGCCTCGGGCGTCGGGGCGGCCCCCGTCACCGTGGTCGGGGCGGGTCCGTCGACGAGGAGCAGCCGGACCGAGCGGGCGCCGACGCGGCGGAGCAGCTCGAACGCCGCGGCGGGGTCGGCGGTGTCGGCGGTGTCGGCGCACGCCTCGAGCAGGACCGTGTCGACCGCCGCGACGAGCGCCAGGGTGCGCGGGTCGCCGACCGCGCCACCACCGATGAGCACGACGTCGGCGTCGGCGCGCAGCTCGGCCAGGAGCCGCTCGGCCGCCGGTCCGGCGAGCACGTCGTCGAGATCGGCGGCCCGGGTCCCGGCGCCGACCATCCGCAGGTGCGGTCCCTCGCCCAGGAGCACGTCCCCGAGCGGGACGTCGCCGCGGAGCACGTCGGCGAGTCCACGTCCGGGCGGGCCGAGGGGGCGCGAGACATCGACGAGGACGGTGCGCAGCCGGGCGGCGGCCATGGATCGCGCGAGCCCGATGGCCGCGACGGAGCCGAACGCGTCGGCCGGGTGGCAGACCAGGGCGGTGAGGGGCCGCGCGCGCTCCGCGGCGAGCAGCGCTGCGCGGACGGTGGCCATCGCGGAGGCCGGGGCGGCCGGAGGCAGGGCGCCGAGCGGCGGCACCGGCCACGCGCGGGCGGGGGCACCCGGAGCCCGACCCCCGGGGCCGACGGCCCGCGCGCCGGGATCCTCGCCGGGGGTGCCGTCCCGTCCGAGGCCCGACCCGCCGACCCAGCCCAGCGCCGCTCCGGCGAGGGCGCCGAGGAGCGCGGCGGTGACCAGGCCACCGGGCAGGCCCGACCGGGCTGCCACCGCCGGGGTCACGATCTGCCCCGGGTCGGGGTTGAGCCCCTGCGTCGCGCCGAGCTGGGCGCGCAGCTCGTCGGCCTGCACGCTCAGGTTGACGATCTGCTGCGTCAGCACCGCCGCCTGCGACGAGCGCGGCGTCGCCTTGTCCAGCTGCTCCGACAGCGCCGCGTGCTCGGCCTCGCGGTCACGGATCCGCTCCTCGAGCTCGGCGGCGCGGTCGAAGCGCGCGGACTCGGTGCGGGTCCGCCGGAAGGCCAGGTAGGTCTCCGCGAACGCCTGGGCCCGCAGCCCGGCCCGGTCCGCCGTCGCGCCCTCGGCGGTGATTTCGAGCAGCTGGGTGTTCGGCGGGACCGAGACCGACAGGTCGCCGAGCAACGTCCGCGAGTCCTCGTCGAGGGCCCGGCCCACGAGGTCCCCCATCGTGTCCGAGCGCACGAGCTGCGCCTCCGTCTCGAGGTTGACCAGCTCGTCACCGCGTCCGTCCGGGCTGAACGGGTTGCCCTCCAGCGGGTTGACCAGGACGACCGCGGACGCCCGATGCACCGACTGCTGCTGGAGCCCCCACCACAGCCCGGCGCCGGCGCCGAGCAGCGTGCAGGCGACCACGAGCAGGACGGCCAGCCGGCGGGGTCGGCCGGAGCGGGGTTCGGTGGGGCGCGCGCCGGACGGACCGGTCATCAGCTGCTCATGCACGAGGGCTCCTCTCGAGGGGAGCCGTCATCGTGGGCAGCGGCCGTGCTCATGCCGCGCGTTCAGGACGCTTTCTCACCCGTATTGGGGACGCCGTGCGTGGTTCACCGAACTTGGGGATGGCGCGGAGGAGCGCCCGGCCCATGCTGGGGACGTCGGGTCGTGCTGCCCGGCACGCGTCCCGCCAGTCGTGGTGGGTCCCGGCAGTCCTCACGTGACGCCCGGGCCCGGCACCCCCCGCCTCGCCGGCGGTCGTCGACCCCATGCGACGGCTCCCCGCGAACCGCGGCTGGCGGGCACGCCATTCCGTGGATGCCCGGCGCTCGTCAGCGCCCCGATTGTGCCCTCCGGCGCTACGACGACGTACGACGACTTACCACGCGGCGCCATAGCACGAACGGGCCAGATTTGACCCGAACCGCGAGTGTTAGATTCCCCACTTTGCGGTATACGGAACGTGAATCGTGTCGTGTCGAGCCAGGCGCGAAGACGGTGCAGGGCATGAGCACAGGGATCACCACGTGGGGGGCGACTGCTTCGGGCCACGCCGACGCGTCGAAGGCTGCGAGCTCGGGCAACCAGCATCCAGGCGGTGTACACCGATGGAGGCCGGGGATGAGTAGGGCGAACGGAGTGGACCGCCACGCGGCGGGGCAGGTCCTGCTGGTCCTGCTGCTCGTGGGCGCGCCACTCCCTCTCGCCCTGTGGCTGGTGCCGGGGTATCGCGACGTCGAGGACGCTGCGCTGGCGCACGAGCTGCTCGTCTACCCCTCGGTGGTGGTCGCCGGCCTGCTCTTCTACGTCGCCTGGCGGGTGTGCCAGGAGCCGCCGATGGGGTGGTTCGCCGCCGCCGTCATCTTCGTCGGGGCCCAGGGGCTCGGCACGGCCGCCGTGCGTCTGGCACGTCCCGCGTCGGTCGCGAGCCACCTGTCGTGGCAGGCGGCGATCGACATCGCCGTCCAGGTGGCCATCATCGTGCTCATCGTGCTCGCCGCGCGGAAGGTGCTGCCCGTCGACCCACTCGTCTCGGGGTTGCTCGCCGGGATCGGGGTGGCCGCCCTGCGGGCCGCCGTCCTCCACGCCCCTGCCTCCTGGGACTCCGCGGCCCTCGACGTCGTGCTGGCCTCCGTGCTCTTCCTCGCCGCCCTGTTCACCGCACTGCTCCTGGTTCGCTTGCGCAACACTCCTTCGTGGGTGCGCGCCCGGGTGGCCACCGCCGTCGTGGTGCTCGCCGTGAGCCACCTGCTGGTACCCCAGGCCCAGGTGACCTTCCCCGGCAGCGACGTGATTGCGATCGCCCTGACCGTGACCGGCGGTGTGGTGCTGGCCACGACCGGCTTCGACGTGCTGCAGCTCGCCCTCAGCCGTCAGCGTGGTGCCCTCCGCGGCCTCCGCGAACAGGTCGAGCACCTGGAGGCCGGTGTGCGGGTGGACCGGGCCCGGCTGCACGAGATCAACGCCACCCTCGCCGGCATCGCCCACGCCTCGCGACTCCTGCACGAGGGCACGCTGCCTGCGCAGTCCCGCCGCCGCGACCTGGAGCGGATGGTCGACCTCGAGGTGGCGCGGCTCCAGCGGTTGTTGTCCGACCGCCAGGTCGGGCCGGTGGAGGAGGTCGACGTCGACCAGCTCGTCGAGCCGCTCGTCGTCGCGCACCGCTCACGCGGGCGGGCCGTGCACTGGTCACCCACCGGGCTGCGTGCGTGGTGCCGGCCCGACGACCTCGCCGCCGTCGTCAACATCCTGCTGGAGAACGCCGCACAGCACGCCGGGACCGACACCCGCCTCGACCTGAGCCGCAGGGGCGACCGCGTCGAGGTCCGGGTCTGCGACCGCGGGCCGGGGATCGACCCCGCGACGAGGGCGCGCCTGTTCCACTGGGGCAGCCGCGGGGCGTCCTCCCGCGGCCAGGGCATCGGCCTCAACGTCGCCCACCGACTGATGACCGAGCAGGCCGGCAGCCTGGACGTCGAGTCGAGCAGCTCCGCCGGGACGACCTTCCTGGTCACCGTCCCGGCGGCCGGGGCCCACCCGCCCCCTCCACACCACGACGCTGACGACAGGACCGCCCCGTGACGAGCGCGGCCGCGCGCCATGCGACGCGGATCGCGCTGGTCGAGGACCACACGCTCTTCGCCGACTCCCTGGACATGGTGTTCACCCTCGAGGGCTACGACGTGCGTCGCGTCGCCATCCCGGAGGACAGCGGCTCGATGGCCTCGATCCTCTCGGCCATCCTGGCCGCCCGGCCACGCATCGTGCTGCTCGACCTGGACCTCGGTCGGCTGGGCGACGCGACCCGGCTCATCGGCCCGCTCGCCCGGGGCGGCGTCAACGTCGTCGTGGTGACCGCGAGCCCCGACAAGGGTCGTTGGGGCGAGTGCCTCCGGCTCGGCGCTCGCAAGGTGCTGAGCAAGTCCCGGCCGTTGAGCGACATCCTCTCGACCGTCCGCAGGCTCGTGCAGGGGCTGCCGGTGACCGACGTCGCCGAGCGTGAGGAGCTGTTGCGGGTCTGGCACGAGGAGCGCAGCGACAAGCAGCTGGCCCGCCAGCGGCTGGACCGGCTGACCCAGCGGGAGCGGGAGGTCCTCGCGATGCTCGTGCGGGGCAAGGCCGTCCGCGACATCGCTGCGGACAAGGTGGTCTCGGAGGCGACCGTGCGCACCCAGGTCAAGTCGATCCTCGCCAAGCTCGAGGTGTCCTCCCAGCTCGCGGCGGTCGGCCTCGCCCACCACGTCGGCTGGGTGCCGCCACCGCGCTGACCGGTCCGCCGGTCACAACCAGGCGCCGCTGCGTCCGGGGCTGTGCTCGAAGAGCGGGGAGGCGTCGAGGGCACGCAGCGCCGCGGCGGCGGCGAGCTCGTCGGCCACCCCGAGCCGGTCGATCGCCGTGAGGAGGAAGGACCCCTCGACCGCCTCGACCGCCTCGGTCACCTCGGTGACGCCGTCGGCGTCGGGCCGGCTCCCGCCGGTCGCCGTGCCCGAGCCACCGTGGTCCAGCCGGCGCAGCGCCGCCCGGCCGCTCGCAGGCATCCCGGTCAGGGACTCCAGGATCCCCGCCTCGACCGGGCAGGAGGTGACCCAGTCGCGGAACAACGCCTGCGTCGCCCGCCTGGTGTCGTCGGTGCTCGACCGCTGGACCGCCGAGACGAGGTCGGCGAGGCCACGCCCGGTGCTGACGACCTCACACGCGCCGGACGCGTAGAGCGCGCCCCACCGAGCGTCCGACGGCGGGTCCACGACCACGACCCAAGCCCGCAGCGACCGCGCGAGGTACGCCCGCAGGTGGGCCAGCGCGAGACCGTCGTCGACGGCGCAGCAGATGACCCCGGCCACCTGTGCCGCGGCGCCGCGGGGGCCGGCCGCCCTGCCGGGCACGTCCGGTTCGTCCGGCCCGTCGTCCACGTCCGAGGGCGCGCCCCACACCTCGCCCCGAGCCGGGAGGCCCTGGATCGTGAGCGCGGCGGCCAGGGCCTCGCCGACGGCACGCTGGTCCGCCAGGACGCGCAGCGGCGCGCGGTCCTCCGTGTCAGCACGCATGGCAGTCCCGTCAACGCTCGATCGGTTCCCCCCGCACGGCCGTTCGTGCACGACCGTTCACCCGATCAGCATGGGGCCGCCCGGGCGGACATGGGAGGGGAATCCGCGAATTGGGACGAGGTTCGTCAACGTGCGGCCAGCACCGGTACGCCGTCGCTCGCCGGCAGGGCGAGGTGGGACCGGCAGCGACCGGTGCGGAGCCGGCAGCTGCGGAGCTCGAGCCGGCCTGACGTGGCGGGCGGCGCCACGACGTACGTGACGAGGTCGGGGCGGCCTGGCTCGAGAGCGAGCGCGACGTCGTCCGGCCCCAGGCCGGTGGGGAGCCGTTCGCCGGAGCGGGTGTCGTACGCGCGGACCGTGCCGTACGCCGATCGGTCGTCCGCCGTGGTGGTGACGACGACCGAGCCGTCCGGGGAGATCGAGCCGCCGTCGCCCGGACGCGTGAAGCCCACGCTGAAGAACGGCTGCTCGACGCGGACGGTCCCCGGACCGACCCGGCTCAGCGTGGCCCCCGACGCGCGGTCCACGAGCACCGGCGGCTGCGCCACGGTGGTCGAGGTGTCGCCCGGCGCCCAGCGGACGTCGCCGTAGGAGGACGTGAGGTGGACCGCGCCGCCGTCGAGGCTGACCACCCGCACGGTGGCCAGGTCGACGATGTCGAGGCGGCGCCGGTCCACGTCCCGGTCGGTGAACAGGTCGTGGACGACCACCGTCCCGTCGGGCTCGATCCAGGCGATGGTCGTCCCCTCGTCGGCCGCAAGTCCCGACCCCCCGACGTGCCGACCGAGCAGGGCCCGCTCGCCGTCCTCGCGCACGCGCACGACCCGCCCGTCGTCGTCGGTGACGACCGCGCCGTCGTGGACCTCGGCCAGGTCGACGACCCCCGGCACGCGCAGCGACACCGCCGCGAGGTGCAGCACGCCGTCGGCCCACCACGACACGGGCACCGGGTTCGGCGCCTCCTCCACCTCGACGGGCGCGAGGCGCTGCACCCCTCGCCCGTCCGGGTCGTCGGGGCCGCCGGTTCCGTCGGGGCGAACCACGCCCAGCGCGTACGTCGCCGCCACCAGCAGCCCGACCACGGCCACACCCACGACCACCAGCCGGCCGGTGCGCCGCGGCACCAGCCGGGTCGGCAGCTCCTCCGGGCCCGGCGCCGGCCCGACCCGGACGGCCGCCGCCACGCGGCGTACGTCGTCGAGGAGCGCCGCGTGGTCGGTCCTCCCCCGGCCGAGCACCGCCGCCACGACGAGCCTGGTCCGCTCGCGGTCCGGCAGAGCGTCGAGAGCGGCGTACGTGGCGACGTGGTGGTCGACGGCCCCGTCGTCCGTGGGGTCGGCGGGGTCCTCTGGGCCGTCCGGGCCGAGGCCGTGCCGACGGGCCTGGGCCGTGGTCGCCGCGAGGGTGGCGAGCACCTCGCCGTCGAGGTCGCCGGTGTCGCTCAGCTCGCGCCAGTCCCGGCGGCACGAGCCGAGGGCGGCGGCGACGATGCGCTCGGCGAGCGCGCGCGACCAGCCGAGCAGGACGGCGACGCGGACCAGCGGCGCCCACCGTGCGGCGAGGTAGTCCGGGAAGTCGTCCGCCGCGCGCAACCGTCCTCCCGCAGCGGCCTAGGGGTGCAGCGACATGGGGCCGTAGACGCGACGCTCGAGCTCGAAGAGCGTCACCGCGTCGACCCCCTCGGCGGCCAGCTCGGCGAAGACCTCGCCCACCCACGACTCGGCGTCGGACTGGTTGCTGAAGCGCTCGGTGCCGAGGTGACCCTCGACCCTGACCTCCTCGCCGGCGGCGTTCTCCAGCCGCCACCACCAGGGGCGCTCGGACTCCGTCGGCGGGCGGAAGGTGCTGGGCTGCTCGGGGAGGTTCACTCGCTGCTCCGGACGTTGGTACGCACGAACGGCGGCTTGGTCAGCTGGAAGATCTCGCGCCGGCCGCGGATGTCGACGCCGACCTCCGCCCCGGGGTCGACGAACGCCGGCAGCAGCGCGAGGCCGACGCCCTTGCGCAGCGTCGGGGAGAACGTGCCCGAGGTGACCTCGCCGAGCAGCACGTCGGCGGTCAGCGAGACGCTCATGCCCGGGCGAGGGATGCCCCGGCCGGTCGCGACGAGGCCGCGCAGCACCCGCTTCGGGCCGGCCTCCCGCTCGGCGAGCAGCACGTCGCGGCCCCAGAACGCCGGCTTCGACCAGCCGACGGCCCAGCCGATCCGCGCCTCGTTCGGCGTGACGTCGAGGGCGATGTCCTGCCCGTGCAGCGGGTAGCCCATCTCGGTGCGCAGCGTGTCGCGCGACCCCAGGCCGCAGGCGAGCATCCCGTGCGGCTCCCCCGCCTCGACCAGGGCGTCCCAGAGCGCGAGAGCAGCGTCGGCGGGAGCGATCAGCTCGTAGCCGCGCTCGCCGGTGTAGCCGGTGCGGCAGACCACCACCTCGGTGCCGGCGAACGGCGCGACGACGAACGACATGTAGTCGTGGCCGGCCGGCAGCCCGACCGCGGTGAGCACCTCGTCGGACAGCGGCCCCTGGACCGCCAGCACCGCGTGGTCGCGGTGCTGGTCCTCGACCGTGACCCCTTCGGGCGCTTCGGCCTGCAGCCGGCGGACCACCTCGGCGGTGTTGGCGGCGTTCGGGACGAGCAGCACGTGCTCGTCGTCGTGCAGGTAGACGATGAGGTCGTCGACGACGCCGCCGGTCGCGTCGTCGCAGCACAGCGTGTACTGCGCCTTGCCCGGGACGATCCGCCCGAGGTCGTTGGTCAGCGTGCTGTTGACGTACGCCGCGGCGCCGGGGCCCGACACGATCGCCTTGCCGAGGTGGCTGACGTCGAACACGCCGACCGCCTCGCGCACCGCCGTGTGCTCCTTGACGGTGCCGGCGGCGTACTCCAGCGGCATCGACCAGCCGCCGAACTCGGCCATCTTCGCGCCGAGCGCGACATGCCGCTCGTGGAGCGGCGACCGCAGCAGGGCCGTGTCCTGGGTGGGGTCCGACGTGGGGTCCTCGGCCATGCCCGGAACCTACCCCAGCACGTGTCTATCCTTCCTCGGGTGACGTCGTACACACTGCGCAACGCCAGCCCCGCCAAGACCACGACCGACGCGGTGGTGGTCGGAGTCCTGCAGGGCGGTGACGGCCCCGGGCTCGCCGAGGGCGGCGACGACGTCGCGAAGGCCTACGGCCGCAAGCTGCGCCCGCTGCTGTCCACGCTCGGGGTGACCGGGAAGGCCGGCGAGGTCGTGAAGGTGCCGACCGGCGACACGGTCGCGACCCCGCTGCTGGTGCTCGTCGGGCTCGGCAAGGAGGTCACGCCCGCCGGCGTACGCCGCGCGGCCGGCGCCTCGGCCCGCGCGGTCACCAACGCCGCCTCGGTCGCGCTCGCGCTGCCCGCCTCGTCGCCCGACCTGGTCCGCGCCGTGGTCGAGGGCCACCGGCTGGGCGGCTACGCGTTCACGGCGTACAAGAAGGACGCCAAGGACGCCCAGGACTCCGCGCCGGCCGAGGTCGTCGTGCTGTCCCCCGCCGCCCGCAAGAAGGAGACGGCCGCCGCGCTGGAGGAGGCGCAGGTCGTCGCCGACGCCGTGGCCGCCACCCGCGACTGGGTGAACACCCCTCCCGGCGACCTCCGCCCGCCCACCTTCGCCGACGCCGTCGTCGCCGCGACGAAGGCCGCCACCAAGGGCCGTGGCGCCCCGAAGATCGGGATCACGGTCCACGACGAGGCCGCGCTCGCCGAGCTCGGCTGCGGCGGCATCCTCGGTGTCGGCGCCGGTTCGGACGCCCCCCCGCGCCTGGTCGAGCTGACCTACGCTCCCCGCGGCGCGAAGCACCACCTGGCGCTCGTCGGGAAGGGCATCACGTTCGACTCCGGCGGCCTGTCGATCAAGCCGGCCCAGGGCATGCACGAGATGAAGTCCGACATGGCCGGCGCCGCCGCCGTCGTCCAGGCGACCCTCGCGATCGCCGCGCTCGGCCTGCCGGTCAAGGTCAGCACGTTCGTCCCGATGGCCGAGAACATGATCTCCGGCAACGCCACCCGCCCCGGCGACGTGCTCCGCATCTACGGCGGCACCACCGTCGAGGTCCTCAACACCGACGCCGAGGGCCGGTTGATCCTCGCTGACGCGCTCGTCCGTGCCACCGAGCAGCAGCCCGACACGATCCTCGACGTCGCCACCCTCACCGGCCACATGGTCGTCGCGCTCGGCGACAAGGTCGCCGGCGTCATGGGCACCGACGCCGTCGTCCAGGACGTGCTCGACGCCGCCGTCGTCGCCGGCGAGGAGTTCTGGCCGATGCCGATCCCCGAGCACATGCGCGAGCGGATCACCTCCAGCAAGATCGCCGACCTGGCCCAGCACGACTGGATCCGCTGGGGTGGCGGGCTGTACGCCGCCGCGTTCCTGCGCGAGTTCACCGCCGGGCTGCCCTGGGCCCACCTCGACATCGCCGGCCCGTCGTTCGCCTCGAGCGGCCCGTCGGGCCACGTCACCCCCGGCGGCACCGGCGTCGCCGTCGCCACCCTCGTCGACTACGCCCGGGCGCTCGTCGCGAAGGGCTGAGCGGCGGGCTTGACCCTCCCCCTGGGGCAGGCGGCACCGTGCCGTCACCGGCGCACCCGCGCCGGTGACGAGGAGGCGAGATGTCCGACGAACCGCTGCTCACCATCGGCGACTTCGCCCACGCGAGCGGGCTGACCGTCAAGGCGCTGCGGCTCTACGACGAGATGGCGCTGCTGACACCGGCGGAGGTCGACGCCGCCACCGGCTACCGGCGGTACGCCGCCGGACAGCTCGCCCGGGCCCGGCTCGTCGCACGACTGCGCCTCGCCGGCATCCCGCTGGCCAGGATCCGGGTCGTCGCGGACCTCCCGCCGGCCGCCGCCGCGGCCGAGCTGACGTCGTACTGGCGCCAGGTCGAGGCCGACGCCGCCACCGCCCGCCGCATCGTGGCCGGCCTCGTCGAGGAGCTGTCTCCCGAGGAGGAACCCGTGGGCCACGCCCTGACCCTGCACCTCAGCAGCGCCACGCGCACCGGCATCGGCGCCCGTGACATCCAGCTGGACGCCGTCCGCGTCGACCGCACGCTGGTCGCCGTGGCCGACGGCTTCGGCCGCACCTTCGGCGTCGCCGACGCCGCGCTCGCTGTCCTCGGCTCGCCCCGGTCCGTCGCCGAGCTGGACGCCGCCGTGCGCCGCGCCGCGGACGCGGTCGTCGCCACCTCCCGCTCCCCGGAGGACGGCACGACGGTGACCGCGCTGGTCGTCGTGGGCCGCGAGGTGCTGCTCGCCCACCTCGGCGACTCCCGGGCCTACCTCGTCCGGGACGGCCGGGTCGAGCGACTGACCCGCGACCACACGGTCGTGCAGACCCTCGTCGACGAGGGGCGGCTCCGCGCCGACGAAGCCCTCCTCGACGACCGCCGTGTGCTCATCAACCGTGCGCTGAGCGCCGGCACGTCCTCCGACCCCGACCTGGCGGTGCGGGTGGCCGAGCCGGGCGACCGCTTCGTGCTGACCACGGACGGCGTCCACTCCGCGCTCGATGTCGCCACCCTGGCCGCCCTCCTGACCGCGCACGCCGAGCCCGCCGTGGTGGCAGACGCCGTCGCTGGAGCCGTCGAGGCCGCAGGCGCTCCCGACAACTGGTCGGTGGTGGTGGCCGACTTGGTCGACTGACGTCCCGGGCGTGCCGATCGCCCGCCGTCGGGACCCGTCACCAGTCCGTGCCGACGACGAGATAGCGGTCGTCGTCGATCCTCCGACCCCAGAACGCGGGGTCGACGAGGCGGGTCAGGGCCGCGGTCCGCCCGGCCTCCTCGACGAGCCGCACGGTGTGCTCGGCCGACAACCCGACGCCGTTCGACCAACGCCCCTCGACCAGCAGCAGCCGGCCAGTGGGTGTGAGCAGCCGGAGCCAGCGTCCCAGGGCGACCGCGGGGTCCGGCATCGCCCAGAGGACGTGCCGGCAGAGGACCACGTCGTACGTCGCCTCGGCGAGCGGCGGGTCGAACACGTCGGCCTCCGTGAAGCGCAGGCCGTCAAGGCCGTCAGGGCCGTTCGCCTTCTGCTCAGCACGCGCGATCATCCGCGGGGAGAAGTCGAGTCCGTCGACCTCGAAGCCGGACTCGGCGAGGAGCACCGACAACGTGCCGGTGCCGCACCCGAGGTCGGCGACCCGTGCAGGCGGCTCGGGCAGCACGCCCAGGAGCAGCTCCCTCCAGGCACCTCGCACGGCGGGATCGCGCAGGCCGTGGTCAGCGACCACGTCGAAGGTGTCGGCTTCGCCGTCCCAGGCCGCGATCTCGTCGGCGTCCGCCATGCGGCGACCGTAGGCGACGAGGCGCAACAACAGACGGACGACGTGCCCGTACCCCGCCGACCAGGTGCTTCGGCGGGGTGCGGGGACGGGGTGGCTACTGCTCGGGCGGGTGTCCGGGTGGGTCGGTGTCGTGGTCGTGGGTGCCGTGGTGGTCGACGGTGTAGGTGACGCCGGAGGGGCTGGTCCAGTGGTAGCTGCCCGGGCTGGGTGAGGAGTGCTGCCAGCCGCCGTGGGTCTTGGCGCGGTGGTGACGTCTGCAGAGGGGGCCGATGTTCTCGGTGGCGGTGGGGCCGCCGCGGTTGTGGGGGACGACGTGGTCGTCGTCGACCTTGGAGTGCTGGAAGGCGGGGCGGGTGCACCAGGGGAAGACGCAGTGGTGGTCGCGGAGCCGGGTCTGCTCGGAGAGGCGGTCGGGGACCTCGTAGGCCTCGACGTGGATGCGTTCGGCCAGGTCGATGACCGGCTTGATCGTCATCTTGGCGGCGCGGGTGCACCACTCGGCGAGCTGACCGGTCAGGACGAACCCGCGGACGTTCTCGACGCGCACGACCTGGTCGAGGACGGGCTCGCCGGTGTGGGGGTCGGGGTGCTGGTGGACGTGGACGACCATCGGTTTGGGGTCGGTGTCGAACTCCAGGACCAGCTGCCGGCGAGCCATGTCACCGAGCGCGGTGGCACGGCGCGACCCTTCGACCTCACGCGAGCCGAGCGCGGCGAGGCGGTCCGCGCCCTTCGCGATCGCGTCCTCGAGGTCGAGCGCGTCGGCGAGGTCGAGGGTGGCCCAGACGTCGACGTGGCCGTCGAAGGACACCTGTCGGGTCTGCACGGTGACATGGCGCGCTTCGGTGCGTTCGAACCGGATCCGCTCGGCCTCGTCGGGGTCGAACCGCACCAGCGCTTCGTCGACCAGGCGGCCGAGCGCGGCGGGGCTGATCGACGAAGCGAACTGGGCGACGTGGGTGTCGACGAACCGTGCGCCCGCCTTCGGGAGCGGGAGGGTCTTGCGGGCGATCGTCCGGGCCTTCCAGGCGGGGAGGTCGCCGCCGGTGACCTTCGCCCACACCTTGGGGAGCCGGTAGCGCAGCTCGAGCGCCTCGGACAGGTACGCACGTCCGGCGTCCAGAGACTTCCCGAGGGCGGCGGCGAGCTCGACGACCGCGAACTCCGTCACCAGGGGCGCGCCGTCGCCGGCGAGGCCGACGGGCTGGTCGCCGAAGCCCTGCATCGTCGCCCACGACGCCGACTCCGCCAGCGACTCGGCGGGGTGCATCGCGCACCACTCGACCGCAGCCTGGAGGACGCGGACCTCGGCTGCGTCGGCCTCGCGTTGGTTGGCCCGCGCGGCAGCGAGGACCATGGCTGGGTCGTCCAGCGTGGTCTCCGGTGTCGCGAGATGGGCCAGTGTCATGGCCTCATTCTACTCGAACACGTGTTCGTATGAAAGGGGTCGCTCGAGAGCTTTGGACGCGTGATTTCGGCGCGCGCTCCTCACCAGCCGCGAGCCGGCGACGGCGAGCGACCCGCGGCGCACCCGTCCCCGTCGCTGCCAGTACCGCAACCACCCGGGGCCCGCAGGCCGTAGTCGGCTGCCAGCGGTCTCGTCGACCCTCGTCGACCCTCGCCGACGCTGGCCGGGCTCGCTGCTCGACCAACGGCAGACCTACAACCCCTGCTGCTTGCGACGACGGTTGTAGTCGCGCATCCGCTGGGGGATGCCGACGACGGCGGCGTCGTAGGAGGGGATCTGGAAGCCGTTGCAGAAGCGGTGGGCCCACTCGACCGAGGGGACGCGACGGCGGGTCCACTCCCCGTCGTGGGCGACGAGGAGGAGGGTCACGTCGCTGACGGCGGTGCGGGGCTCGACGAACCCCTCGACGCCGCGACGCTCCTCGACCCAGGTGCGCAGGTGCTGCTCGTCCACCTTGTCCGACGCACGCACCCGCGTGGAGCCGGTGCGGTGTCCGTCGGTCGCGGGCTTGCTCGTCCGCGGGCGACGTCGGAAACGGTCGGTCCATGCCATGGGCACCAGTCTGCCGGGGCGGGCCCGACCCGGTGTGGACACGCCCGGAAAGGGTGCAAAGATGGTCGGGCGCTCCCCTGCGATCCAGAGGAGCCGAGGCCGACAGGGAAGGACCACGGTGGCCGACGCCGACTACGACGTACTCATCCTCGGTGCGGGTTCCGGTGGCTATGCCTGCGCGCTCCGCGCGGCCCAGCTCGGCCTGACCGTGGGACTCGTCGAGAAGGCCAAGGTCGGCGGCACCTGCCTGCACGTCGGCTGCATCCCGACCAAGGCGCTGCTGCACGCCGCCGAGGTCGCCGACAGCGCCCGCGAGTCCGAGCAGTTCGGCGTCCGGGCCACGCTCGACGGCATCGACATGACCGGCGTCAACAGCTACAAGGACGGCGTCGTCAGCCGCCTCTTCAAGGGCCTCACCGGTCTGGTCAAGAGCCGTGGCATCACCGTGGTCGAGGGCGAGGGCCGGCTCACCGGCCCGAAGCAGGTCACCGTCGGCGACACCACGATCACCGGCCGCCACGTCGTGCTCGCCTCCGGCTCCCACGCCCGAAGCCTGCCTGGCCTCGAGGTCGACGGCGAGCGGGTGCTCACCTCCGACCACGCCCTGCGGCTCGACCGCGTGCCGCGCAGCGTCGTGGTGCTCGGCGGAGGCGTCATCGGCTGCGAGTTCGCGAGCGTGTGGCGCAGCTTCGGCGCCGAGGTCACCATCGTCGAGGCCCTCCCCCGCCTGGTCGCGGCCGAGGACGAGGCCAGCTCCAAGGCGCTCGAGCGCGCGTTTCGCAAGCGCGGCATCGCCTTCCGCACCGGCACCCGCTTCTCGTCGGTCGAGCACACCGACGACGGCGTGCGCGTCACCGTCGAGACCGAGGCCGGCGAGCAGAGCACGATCGAGGCGGAGCTGATGCTCGTCGCGGTCGGCCGCGGACCGGTCACCGAGGGCCTGGGTTACGACGAGCAGGGCGTCGCGATGGAGCGCGGGTTCGTGCTGACGGACGAGCGCTGCCGCACCAGCGCCGAGGGCGTGTACGCCGTCGGCGACATCGTCCCGGGGCTCCAGCTGGCGCACCGCGGCTTCCAGCAGGGCATCTTCGTGGCCGAGGACATCGCGGGACTCGACCCGCGGCCGGTCGACGAGACGGCGATCCCGCGCGTGACGTACTCCTCCCCCGAGGTCGCCTCGGTCGGGCTCGACGAGCGGACCGCCGCGGAGCGGTTCGGCGCCGACGGCATCGAGACGGTGACCTACGACCTCGGCGGCAACGGCAAGAGCCAGATCCTCAAGACGCAGGGCTTCGTGAAGCTCGTCCGTCGCACCGACGGCCCCGTCGTCGGCATCCACCTGGTCGGCGAGCGCGTAGGCGAGCTCGTCGGCGAGGCTCAGCTGATCTACGGCTGGGAGGGGTACCCGGAGGACGTCGCCCCGCTCGTCCACGCCCACCCCACGCAGAACGAGGCGCTCGGCGAGGCGCACCTGGCTCTGGCCGGCAAGCCCCTCCACGCGCACTCCTGACCACCGCAACCACCGAAGAGCGAAGGAACTCATGGCCACCGAAGTCAACCTCCCGGCCCTCGGCGAATCCGTCACCGAAGGCACCGTCACCCGCTGGCTGAAGTCCGTGGGCGACTCGGTCGCCGTGGACGAGCCGCTGCTCGAGGTCTCGACCGACAAGGTCGACACCGAGATCCCCTCGCCGGTCGCGGGCACCCTGCTCGAGATCAAGGCCGAGGAGGACGAGACCGTCGAGGTCGGCGCCGTGCTCGCGCTGATCGGCGACGAGGGCGAGGGCGGCGACGACTCCGCCGAGGAGTCGGCCCAGGAGTCGGCAGAGCCCGAGGCGCAGCCCAAGGACGAGGCCGAGTCGGAGAAGAAGGCCGAGCAGGAGGAGGAGATCGCCGAGGAGACCGGCGACCTTCCCCCCGGCGACGAGACGCCCGAGAAGGAGAAGTCCGACGCACCTGCCGCCTCCTCCGGCGGCGGCGGCGGCGGTGGTGGTGGCGGCGGCGGTACGCCGGTCACGCTGCCGGCGCTCGGCGAGTCGGTGACCGAGGGCACCGTCACCCGCTGGCTGAAGTCGGTCGGCGACGAGGTCGCGGTCGACGAGCCGCTGCTCGAGGTCTCCACCGACAAGGTCGACACCGAGATCCCCTCCCCCGTGGCGGGCACCCTGCTCGAGATCAAGGCCGACGAGGACGAGACCGTCGAGGTCGGCGCCGAGCTGGCGATCATCGGCAACAAGGGCGCCGCGCCCCAGGCCGAGGAGAAGACCGAGCCCAAGGCCGAGGCGAAGGCCGAGGAGAAGGCCCCCGAGCCGAGCCCGGCCGAGGAGGAGACCAAGCCGACCCAGCCGACCGACGAGGGCGAGGCCGCCACCGAGCAGCCCGAGCCCGAGAAGGACCACGAGCAGGCCGACGAGACCGCCCCCGCCCCGAGCTCGCAGTCGCCCGACACCGGCGAGCGCAGCACCGGCGAGCGCAGCACCGGCGAGCGCAGCACCGGCGACAGCGGCGACAAGGAGCAGGCGCGCTCGGAGAAGACCTCCGACGGCTCCGGCTACGTGACTCCGCTGGTCCGCAAGCTCGCGGCCCAGCACGACGTCGACCTGTCGACCGTCGAGGGCACCGGCGTCGGTGGCCGCATCCGCAAGCAGGACGTCCTCGAGGCCGCCGCGAAGGCCAAGGAGTCCCAGCGGGCCCCGGCCCAGCCGGCCGCCTCGCAGCAGGCCCCGGCCGCGAGCCAGCAGCAGGCTCCCTCGGTCACGCCCTCGCCGCTGCGCGGGACGACCGAGAAGATCAGCCGCCTGCGCAAGATCATCGCCGAGCGCATGGTCGACTCGCTGCAGACCGGCGCCCAGCTCACGCAGGTCATCGAGGTCGACGTCACTAACATCGCGCGGCTGCGCGACGCGGTGAAGGCCGACTTCCAGGCCCGCGAGGGCGTGAAGCTGTCGTACCTGCCGTTCTTCGCCAAGGCCGCGATCGACGCGCTCAAGCAGCACCCGAAGCTGAACGCCGGGATCGACACCGACGCCGGCGAGATCACCTACTACGACCGCGAGAACCTCGCGATCGCGGTGGACACCGAGAAGGGCCTGATCACCCCGGTGATCAAGGAGGCGGGCGACCTGTCGATCGCCGGCCTGGCCAAGAAGATCGCGGACGTCGCGCAGCGCACCCGGACCAACAAGATCGGTCCGGACGAGCTGTCCGGCGGCACCTTCACGATCACCAACCTCGGCAGTGTGGGCGCCCTGTGGGACACCCCGATCATCAACAAGCCGCAGGTCGCCATCCTCGGCCCGGGTGCCGTCGTCAAGCGCCCGGTCGTGATCGACGACCCGAACCTCGGCGAGACGATCGCGGTGCGCCACATGGTCTACCTCGCGCTGACCTACGACCACCGCCTGGTCGACGGCGCCGACGCGGGCCGCTTCCTCCAGGACGTCAAGAAGCGCCTGGAGGCCGGCGTCTTCGACGTCTGAGCACCACCCGCTCCACGCCAGGGGCCCGGAACCGCACAGGTTCCGGGCCCCTTGCGCGTCCTGCGAGGCTCGGGGCATGCGGATCGTGATCGCCGGGGCGTCCGGCTTCCTCGGCAGCCACCTGGTCGACGCGCTGCGGCAGCGGGGCCACGACGTCACCCGGCTCGTACGACGCGTGCCGACCGCGCCCGACGAGGCGGGGTGGGACCCGGCCGCCGGCACCTACGACCGCGACGCCCTCCACGCCTCGGACGTGGTGGTCAACCTGGCCGGCTCGCCCACGCTGGGCAACCCGCACTCGAGCCGCTGGGCGCGGGAGCTGCGCGAGAGCCGGGTGACCTCGACGCAGGTGCTCGCGCGCGCGGTCACCGAGGCGCCCCGCCCACCGGCGTACCTCGCGGGCAACGGCATCTCCTACTACGGCGACCACGGCGACCGGGTGCTGACCGAGGAGTCGGACAGCCGCGGCCACGCGCTGCTGACCGAGGTGACGCGTGAGTGGCAGGCGGCCGCGCGGCCGGCGGTCGAGGCGGGCGCTCGGGTCTGCTACCTGCGGACCGCGCCGGTCATGGACCGCCGAGCGGCTCCGCTGAAGACGCTGCTCCCGCTGTTCAAGGCCGGTCTCGGCGCGCGGCTCGGCAGCGGCCGGCAGCACATGGCGATGATCTCGCTGCGTGACTGGGTCGACGCCGTGGCGTTCCTCGCCGAGCACGACACGGTGAGCGGCCCGGTCAACCTCACCTGCCCGGAGACCCCGACGAACGCGGAGTTCACCCGCGCGCTCGCCCGCGCCGTGCACCGCCCGGCCGTGCTGCCGGTCCCCTCGCTCGCGCTGAAGCTCGGCGCCGGTGCGATGGCGCCGGAGCTGCTGGGCTCGCTGAACGTCCGCCCCGCGGCGCTCGAGACGGCCGGCTTCACCTTCCGCGACCGCGACGTCGAGGCGGTGCTCAGGAGCGGCCTGCGCTGAGCCGGCCGCGCAGCGTCGCCAGCCCCTCGCCGTCGAGGCGGTCGAGGGCGGCGCTGCGACCGGTGAGACCGAGCAGCAGCGCCTCCGCGCTGCCGCGCACCACCGCGCCCTCGCCGGCCACCCAGTCCAGGTCGTTGGCCTCGAACCGCAGACCGTCGAGGCTGCCGCGCGGCACGATGCCGCCCGGGGCGCCGGCCACGAAGTCCAGCGTCGCGCGGAGCCGTCCGGCCGGCACCTCGCGGTCGATGCCGAGCGGCCACCGGACGTCCAGGCCGTGCACGAGCAGGTCGGTGAGCGGGGCCTCGGGTCCCATCCCCGGTGGCGTGAACCGCGAGTCGGCCCGCTGGCGCAGCACGCCGAGGAGCTCCTCGCAGGGCCGCTGCGCCCACTCGCGGGCCAGCCGGGCGTTGGCGCGGTCGAAGCTCCCGCGGCTGCGGACCATCTCCAGCGCGAACTTCGCGAGGCCCACCTCGAGCGGCACGACCAGGTGGCCGACGACCTCGTGCACGGTCCACTCCGCGCACAGGCTCGGTGTCGCCTGTTCCTCCGGCGCCAGGCCGGTCAGCAGGTCGGCCAGCGCGCGTCGCTCGTCGGCGATCTCCTCGAAGAGGTCCATGGCGCCATCCTGGCCGCCCTCGCGTCAGTCGACCCAGTAGCGCCGCGTGCGCACCCCGGCGCCCGGCTGCTCGACGAGGTCCTCGAGCACCCCGCCGCACCGCTCGATCGTCGCGGCCGAGCCGAGGTTGTCGTCGTCGCAGGTCACCAGCACCCGGTCGACGCCGCCGGCCCGCGCGAGCACGAGCGACTGGCGCAGGATCTCGGTGGCGTGCCCGCGACGGCGGTGCGCGGGTCGCACGCCGTACCCCACGTGCCCGCCGTACGCCGCCAGCCAGTCGTTCAGCGCGAAGCGGATCGACGTCCGCCCGACGAGCGGGCCGTCCACCTCCGCGACGAGGAACACGGCAGGCACCCGTCCCTCGGCGAGGTCGAGGCCGAGCCGCTCCCGCTCGTACTGCTCCAACAGGTCGGCCCACGTCCGCTCCGGCGACCACCCGAGCAGCAGCTCGAAGCCGTCGGCGAGCAGCTCCTCGTGCGCCCGCAGCGCCTCCGCCTCGTCGTCGGTCCGGAGGGGTCGCAGTCGCAGCTCGGGCACGCGCTCATCCTCCCAGCCGGTCGTCCCACCCGTCACACGACTTTCGCCACGACCCACGCCCCGCCCCGCCGGACGAGGGTCAGCCGACGCGTGGTCGGACCGTCCCGGGGCAGGCGCACGTCGAGGCCGCGGCCGACGGCGCGACCACCGCTGACCCGGTCGGTCACCCGCAGCACCAGACGGTCGGCGGAGGCGTCGACCACGTCGACCAACAGCAGGACGTGCCGCAGGCCCTGGACGACCAGACCGCGCCGCGTCCAGCGCGAGAGCATCGCGCGGTCGCGCCGCCCGGCCGCCGAGCCCGGGGCGTAGAGCCGCGTCAGCGCATCCGGGTCGCCCGCGGCCCACGCGGCCGAGCGCCGACGGTCCCAGGCCGCCAGCACCGCGCGGGCGGCAGGGGCCTCGGCAGCGACCGGCCGGAGCGGCGGGGACGGCGCGGACGGCGGGGACGGGCCGTCGGCGAGGAGCACGCCGGGCACGACGAGCGCGGCGGTGAGCAGGGCGGAGACGACGAGCACGAGGAGTCGGCGCACCCCGACCACCTACCCACCGGGAGCCGACGGCCCGACCGTCCTCCACAGGCGGCGATGGGTAGAGTCGAGGAGGTGAGCAGCCTGACGTTCCGCACGGTCGGCCTCGGTGACGACGCGCTCGACTACCTGGCCGCCTGGGACCTCCAGCGCGAGGTCCACGCCGAGGTCGCCGACGGCGCCGCGCCCCCGACCGTCCTGCTGCTCGAGCACCCGCCGGTCTACACCGCCGGCAAGCGCACCGACCCGCACGAGCGTCCGCTCGACCCGGGCGGCGCCCAGGTGGTCGACGTCGACCGCGGCGGCAAGATCACCTTCCACGGTCCCGGCCAGCTGGTGGGCTACCCGATCGTCGCGCTGCCCGACCACGTCAAGGTCGTCGACTACGTCCGCCGGGTCGAGGAGGCGCTGATCCGGGTGTGCGCCGACCTCGGCGTCACCACCGCCCGCGTGCCCGGCCGCAGCGGCGTGTGGCTGCGGGCCGACGACAAGGGACCCGAGCGGAAGATCGCGGCGATCGGCATCCGCGTCAGCCGCGGCGTGACCATGCACGGCTTCTCGCTCAACTGCGACGTCGACCTCGGCTGGTACGACCGGTTCGTCCCGTGCGGCATCGCCGACGCCGGGGTCACCACCCTCACCGCCGAGCTCGGTCGCCGCGTCACCACCGCCGACGTGCTGCCGCTCGTCGAGCGGCACCTGGCGGCGTACCTCGCCTGGAAGCCGTACGACGCCACGCCGGACTACGACCCGCGCCCCGAGCCCGGGCGCGGACCCCGCATCGAGATCCTCACCCCGAAGTAGGGGCCGGGCCCCCGGCGCGCCCGCACCTCCCCGGTCGTGCCCGCTGCTTTCATCGACGGGTGCCGGACCTCGCGATCCAGACCCAGGGCCTCCGCAAGGAGTTCCGCACCCGCCGCGGGACGCGCGTCGCGGTGTCCGACCTCGACCTGGCGGTGCCTGCCGGCGGGGTCCACGGCTTCCTCGGGCCCAACGGCTCGGGCAAGACGACGACCATCCGGATGCTGCTCGGGCTGGCCCGCCCGACGCGCGGCACGATGCGGCTGCTGGGCGAGCCGGTCCCCGACCGCCTCCCGGCCGTCATCGACCGGGTCGGCGCGGTGGTCGAGTCCCCGAAGTTCTCCCCCAACCTCACCGGTCGGCAGAACCTGCTGCTGCTCTCCCGCTCGATCGGCGTGCCGGACGCCCGCGTCGACGCGGCCGTCGAGACCGTGGGGCTGAGCGGGCGCGACCGCGACCGGTACAAGGCCTACTCCCTCGGCATGAAGCAGCGGCTCGCCATCGCGGCCACGCTGCTCAAGGAGCCGGACCTGCTCATCCTCGACGAGCCGACCAACGGGCTCGACCCGGCCGGCATCCGGGAGATCCGCGAGACCATCCGCGGCCTCGGCGCCGCGGGCGTGACCGTGCTGCTGAGCTCGCACATCCTGGCCGAGGTCCAGCAGGTGTGCACCTCCGCCACCATCGTCGGCCACGGCCGGCTGCTCGCCACCGGGACGGTCGAGGACCTGCTGGGTGGGAGCACGGCGTACCGCCTCGTCGTCCCGGACCTCCCCGCCGCCTCCGCCGCGCTGTCGGCTGCCGGCGTCCCCGTCACCGAGCAGGACGGCGCGCTCCGCGTCGAGACCGGCGACCCCGCCGCCGTGACCCGGCTGCTCGCCGCGCGCGACCTCTGGCTGACCGAGCTGACGCCGGTGCGCGCCGACCTCGAGTCGTTCTTCCTCCAGCTCACCGAGGCCGACGGCGAGGACGCGGCATGAGGGGGCTGGTGCGGGTCGAGCTGACCCGCCTGCGCTGGCGCCGGGCGGTGCTCCTGCTGCTGCTCGCCTGCCTCGTGGTGCCGGCGCTCATCGCGGCGGCGACCCTGTGGGACACCCGTCCGGTCTCCGAGGCCGAGAAGGCGGAGATCCGGGCAGCGTCCACGCAGGAGATCGCCCGCTGCGAGCGCAAGCCACGGCAGTACGGCGTCCGGCCGGCGCGGGCGGAGGCGCGCTGCCCCGAGCTGGTCGTCGAGTGGCAGACCGCGCGCCAGCCCCTGAGCCTGGCGCGCGAACGCGGCGGCTCCGGCATCGGCGTCGCCGGAGCGCTGACCGTGCTGCTCATGCTCGCCGCCACCACCTTCGCGGGGCACGACTGGAACAGCGGGTCGATGAGCAACCAGCTGCTGTTCCGTCCGCGCCGCGGCCGGGTGTGGGCTGCCAAGGCGGTCGCCGTCACGGGCGTCGCGCTGCTCACCGCGGTCCTCGTCAGCACGGCGTACTGGCTGACGATGTGGGCCGCGATGCGCGCCCGGGACCTGCCGGTCGCCGACGGCGGGCTGAGCGCCTCGCTCGGGCTCGGCCTGCGGGGCGCTGGGCTCGCGGCCGCCGCGGCGCTGGGCTGCTACGCGCTCACCATGCTGCTGCGCAGCACGGTCGCGACGCTGGGCGTGGTGCTGGCGTTCGGGTTCGCCACGCTGGTCCTCGGTGACTCGCTGCCGATGAGCGGGCAGTGGGAGCCCCTGGACAACATCGCCGCGGTGCTGGCGAACGGGACCGAGTACTACGTCCACGTGCCGCCGTCGTGCTACGACGGGCGCTACGCGCAGGGGCGGGCCGAGTGCGACGACATCCGCGAGCTCCCGCTGTGGCGGGGCGCGACGTACTACGGCGGCGCCGTCGTGCTGGTGGGTGCCGCGAGCGTGCTGTCCTTCCGCCGCCGCGACGTGCCCTGAGCCGGAGAGGCTCGCTCAGCCGATCCGGCGGTAGTGCCCGGCCATCGCCGGGTAGTAGTCACGGTCGAAGTCGATCGCGGACACGTCGCCGCCGGTCTCGGCGGCCACGAGCCGGTCGAGGTAGTACTCCCACCCGGGGCCGACGCTCTCTGCCGCGGCGGGGTCGACGCCCGGCTGCCTGAACGTCAGGAGCGTGCCGCCGTCGGCCGCCGCCCCCAGCTCCAGCTCGAGGTCCCACCAGTCGTCGCCGACCCGGGAGACCAGGACCAGCCGCAGCGGCGGCTCGCAGACGCTGATCGTCATCTGCTCGGCCGGCGCGTGCTCGCCCTCGGCGGTCATCGTGAACATGACCCGGCCCTCGGCCGGGTCCCCCGTCCACGTCCCGATCCAGCGCTCCAGCCGCGCGGGCTCGGTCAGCGCGGCCCACACCTCCGAGGCGGGCAGCGGGAGGTGACGGGTGAGCATCAGGGTGCCGCCGACGACGCGGCCGGTGGGAGCGGGCATGGCCCCATGGTGCACCCGCTGGTGCACCCGCGGCACGTGCCCGGCGTCCGCGGCTGCCGAGTCGGGGCGCCGCACCCCCGCGGCGTACAGTGAAGGACGTGACGCAGGCTCCCGCTCCCGAAGGAAGAAAGCTCCTCCGCCTCGAGGTCCGCAACGCCGAGACCCCGATCGAGCGGAAGCCGGAGTGGATCAAGACCCGGGCGAAGATGGGGCCGGAGTACAAGCACCTCCAGAGCCTGGTGAAGTCCGAGGGACTCCACACCGTGTGCCAGGAGGCCGGCTGCCCCAACATCTTCGAGTGCTGGGAGGACCGCGAGGCCACCTTCCTCATCGGGGGCGACCAGTGCACCCGGCGCTGCGACTTCTGCCAGATCGACACCGGCAAGCCGCAGGCGCTCGACCGCGACGAGCCGCGCCGTGTCGCCGAGTCCGTGCAGACCATGGGGCTGCGGTACGCCACGATCACCGGCGTCGCCCGCGACGACCTGCCCGACGGCGGCGCCTGGCTGTACGCCGAGACGGTGCGCGCCATCCACGAGCTGAACCCGGACACCGGCGTCGAGAACCTCATCCCCGACTTCAACGGCAAGGCCGACCTGCTGACCGAGGTCTTCGAGTCCCGTCCCGAGGTGCTCGCCCACAACGTCGAGACCGTGCCGCGGATCTTCAAGCGGATCCGCCCCGCGTTCCGCTACGAGCGCTCCCTCGACGTCATCACCCAGGCCCGCGACTTCGGTCTGGTCACCAAGTCGAACCTCATCCTCGGCATGGGTGAGACCCGCGAGGAGGTCAGCCAGGCGCTGCGCGACCTGCACCAGGCCGGCTGCGAGCTGATCACGATCACCCAGTACCTCCGCCCCTCGGTCCGCCACCACCCGGTCGAGCGCTGGGTCAAGCCCGAGGAGTTCGTCGAGCTCGCCGCCGAGGCCGAGGAGATCGGCTTCTCCGGCGTCCTGTCCGGGCCGCTGGTGCGTTCGTCCTACCGCGCCGGGCGGCTGTACCGTCAGGCCATGGACGCCCGCGCGGGCGTCGCGACCGCCTGACCGGCGGTCCTCCCTCACCTCGGCACGACAGCAAAGGGCACGAACCACCCCCATGGCCAAGGACGCCAAGAACGCCGCCAAGAACGCTTCGAAGGACGCCGCGAAGGCCCCGGTCGCGACCGCCGACATGAACCGTCGGCAGCAGCTCGTCGAGACCTACAAGATGACGCGGCGCAACGACCCGAAGGTCGGGCTGCTCACCTTCGGCTCCGCGCTGCTCGCCGGCGCCCTCGGGTTCCTGATCTTCTGGGTGCTGCCCGGCGAGGGCGTCATCGGCTGGATCCTCGCCGTCGTCGGCTCGCTGCTGGCCGGCTCGCTCGCCGCGATGATCGTCTTCGGGCGACGCGCGCAGAACGCCGCCTACCGCCAGATGGAGGGCCAGCCCGGCGCCGCCGCGGCCGCGCTCCGCATGCTGCGCCGCGGCTGGAAGTCCGACCCGGTCATCGCGTTCAACAAGAACCAGGACGTCGTCCACCGCGTCGTCGGCCCTCCCGGCATCGTGCTCATCGGCGAGGGCAGCAGCCCGACCCGGATCAAGCAGCTGCTCGTCAACGAGCACCGCAAGCACGAGCGGGTCGCCTCCGAGGTCCCGATCCACGAGGTGATCTGCGGCAACGGCGAGGGCCAGGTCCCGCTGCCGAAGCTGGTCCGCCACGTCCAGAAGCTCGGCCGCCAGGTGAAGCCCGCCGAGATGACCGACGTGATGAGCCGGCTCAAGGCGCTCGACGCCACCCGCTCCAACATCCCGCTGCCCAAGGGCCCCGTCCCGACCTCGATGAAGGGCATGCGCGGCAACCTCCGCGGCCGCTGAGCAAGCCAGCCCCGACCGGCCGCCGACAGGCACAGAACTGGGGAGGTCCTCCCGCACCTGGTGCGGGAGGACCTCCCAGCTCCCGTTCGTACGCCGTCAGACGGTCGGCGAGGGAGCCATCTGCCCCATCATCTGGCTCGGGTCGGGCATCTCGGTGACCTCGTTGGCCGGCGGCGCCTCGATGGTGACGTCGGTGCCCCAGTCGTCGATGACCATCTCGGTCGTCGACGACTGGCCCATGACCGGCATCTCCATGACCATCTGGCCGAACCGGCCCTCCTCGTCCAGCCACACGTCGTACGTCAGCGCCTTGGGCATGCCCTGCAGTGCGGACTTCGGCATGTCGCCGCCGAGGCTCTTCATGGCCGCGGCGAGGTCGACGGTCATCTCGAAGTGGTCGAGGTCGCGGCCGTCGACGTCCTCCTCGCCGACGTAGACGACCTTCTCGATGCCCTCCTCCATCGCCTGCAGGGAGGCGACCGGGTCGCTCTGCTTGAGCACCTCGTCCATGCCGAGCTCGGCGAAGGGGCCGTCGGGGTCGGAGGGGTCGACCTTCCAGTACTTGCCCTGGCTCAGCTCGCCCATGTTGATGTAGCTGATGCCGTCCACAGAGATCACCGTGGTGCTGCCGCCGCCGAAGTCCTGGTCCATCTCGATGGCCGCCGGCGTCCGGGTGTAGTCGATGACGCCCGTGCCGGTGACCTTCGTGCCGCCGAAGGTGGTGCTCGTGCTCAGCTTCGCGGTCGTGGACGCCTCGACGCCGGCGCCGACGATGTCGACGAACTGCGCGGCGGGGACCTCCTGGCCCTCCTCGAGGTCGTCGGCGCTGTCGCTGTCGCTCTCGGCAGCGTCGTCCGCCTCGGGCTCGGTGGTCGCGCTGCTGCTGGCCGCCGGGTCGTTGGCCTCCTCGCCGTCCCCGTCACCGCCGCAGGCGACGAGGGCGGCGGAGAGGAGCGGAGCAACCGCCACGGCGGCGAGGAGGCGGCGGGTGCGGGGACGACGGATCACGTGAAGAGCCTTTCGCGGAAGGGAGGCTGACGTCTCCAGCATGGCCCGCGCTCCCCTGCCCCCAAACCTGCGCGCGGGTCACGACCCGGTCACGCAGGGCCTCAGCGGCCGAGCGAGCGGTACGTCTGCAGGGTGACCGTGGCGGTGCCGGCCATGATGTCGTGCAGGCCGCGTCCGTCGGGGCGGTAGACCAGCGGCGGGATGACCAGCGCGATGCCGACCTGGCGCGCCAGCAGCACTAACGGGTTGAGCGGCCGGGTGCCGAGGTCGGCCCGGACCACGCGCAGGCGGGTGGCGAGCTTGCCGAAGCTGCCGCCGGCGGCCCAGGTCAGCAGCGCCGACTCCACGACGTACACGACCAGGACGTACGCCGGCGCGGGGCTGCCGGTCGCGGCGTAGTCGTCGAGCCCGATGAAGGCGATGACGACCAGCGTCGAGGCGAGCCAGTCGACGAGCAGAGCGGCGATGCGTCGTGCCCACGTCGCGGTCTCGAACGGGGTCCCGGCGGCTGCGCTCGTCACGGCCCGAGCCTAGGCGGCGGCGCCGGTGGGCTGGACTGCGGGACACCTGTTACACGGCGGAAACAATCTGGATATGGTCGAGAAACCGCCCCCGAGCAGGGTGGCGGCAGTCGTCCGGTGCAGTGCCGCCCCGGCCGTCACGACCCCAGAGATTTTCGCCGGCTGGCGGCCCACGTCGCAGCCACAGGAGGACGAATGTTCCAGAACAGCGACGAGCTGCTCGCATACATCAAGGACGAGGGCGTCGAGATGATCGACGTCCGCTTCTGCGACCTGCCGGGCATCATGCAGCACTTCACCGTGCCGGCCGGAGCGTTCGACCAGAGCGTCTTCGAGGACGGGTTGAGCTTCGACGGCTCCTCGATCCGCGGCTTCCAGGCCATCCACGAGTCCGACATGTCGCTGTTCCCGGACCCGACCACCGCGTACCTCGACCCGTTCCGCAGCGCCAAGACGCTGGTCGTGAACTTCTTCATCCACGACCCGCTCACCGGTGAGGCCTACTCCCGCGACCCGCGCAACATCGCGCGCAAGGCGATGGCGTACCTCGCGACCACCGGCATCGGCGACACGGCGTACTTCGCTCCCGAGGCGGAGTTCTACGTCTTCGACAACGTGCGGTTCGAGACCAAGGCCAACGCCGGCTACTACGAGGTCAACTCCTCGGCCGGCGCGTGGAACACCGGTGACGCGTTCGAGAACGACAACCGCGGCTACAAGGTCAAGTACAAGGGTGGCTACTTCCCCGTCGCGCCGACCGACCACTTCGGCGAGCTGCGCGACGAGATGGTCATCGAGATGGAGCGTGCCGGCCTCCAGGTCGAGCGGGCCCACCACGAGGTCGGCACCGCCGGCCAGGCGGAGATCAACTACCGCTTCAGCGAGCTGCTCCAGGCCGCCGACGACGTCATGAAGTTCAAGTACATCGTCAAGAACGTCGCCTGGCGCAACGGCAAGACCGCGACCTTCATGCCGAAGCCGATCTTCGGCGACAACGGCTCGGGCATGCACTGCCACCAGTCGATCTGGAACAACGGCGAGCCGCTCTTCTACGACGAGACCGGGTACGCCGGCCTCTCGGACATGGCGCGCTACTACATCGGCGGCATCCTCAAGCACGCCCCGTCGCTGCTGGCCTTCACCAACCCGACGGTGAACTCCTACCACCGCCTGGTCCCCGGCTTCGAGGCCCCGATCTCGCTGGTCTACTCCCAGCGCAACCGCTCGGCCTGCGTGCGCATCCCGATCACCGGCTCGAACCCGAAGGCCAAGCGCATCGAGTTCCGCTGCCCCGACCCGTCGGCGAACCCCTACCTCGCCTTCTCGGCGCTGCTGCTCGCCGGCCTCGACGGCATCAAGAACAAGATCGAGCCGGCCGCCCCGATCGACAAGGACATCTACGAGCTCCCGCCGGACGAGATGGCCGACATCGACCAGGTGCCCACGCGCCTGGACCAGGTCCTCGACTCCCTCGAGACCGACCACGAGTTCCTCACCGCCGGCAACGTCTTCACGCCGGACCTGATCGAGACCTGGATCGACTTCAAGCGGACCCAGGAGATCGCGCCCGTCCAGGCCCGTCCTCACCCGCACGAGTTCGAGCTGTACTACGACATCTGAGCCGGCGACCGAACGGCCACGCGACACCCGCCGAGAACGGCCCCTGACCTGTGAAGACACGTTCCAACGTCTTCCAGTGTCAGGGGTCGTTCCTCGTTCGCTGCGGCCCCAGTGGGGCCCGCGCGGCCAAACAGGTGCGGTGCCGTAGGCGATCGCGCCGCGCACGACTCAGCGGACACGGGTGCTTCATCCCGCTTCCTGACCACCGCACTGCTAGTGCGAGCTACTCGAGAGGGACGAAGCGCTCGTTGCGGTCGCCCACGTCCGGGGCGGCGCGCGACCCAGCCGCGGACCACGCTCGCGACTGCACGTCGGTGTCATCGTCGTTTGACCGCAAGGCTCCTTCGCGACCGCGCCGGCGAAAGGTCGGTGACCTCGTCGTCGTTCCTCGCCCGCGGTCGCCGCGCCGGCATCACCGCGCCGTCGCCGTTCGCCGGGTGGGCCGCGACGGTCCGCTCGACGGCCCTGTGGGTCGTGCCGCAGTCAGCGGCCGCTTCCCGGTAGCTGCCTACGTCTCGGAGGCGCCACACACCGCCATCTGCTCCTCGCGGTTCTTCAATGGCAGCCCACGCGTGCCGCCCGGCGACTTGGTCGGGCATCGCCACCCTCACCACGCAGGGCCCTCCGTCGGCCATGACACAACGCACGAGGTAAGGACTCATGTCCGGCCACCACCAGGGACCCTTCTCGTCCCGGACGGCTGACTCGACAGCCGCACTCGGGCCTTGACGAGCGGGTCGACCGGGCACGGAGCCGGCGACGGCACTCAACTGCTGAAGGAGCTCTCGGACGACCGGCTCGTCGACGTCCGCGCAATCAACCTGCCGCGGTCAATCTCAGGCGACACGGGGCCGAAAGGTCCGACCGGCTGCAGGGGCACCCACGCGGGAAGGTCTGAGCTCGACCGTGCTTGGGCAGCGCTCCCCGCCGCAACAGGAACCCATTATCGGGAACTACCCGGAAACTAACAGGATGGTTATCATCTTCCTGCGGACCTCGCTCCCTTACGACAAGGACCCCCATGGACATGATCATCGTCGGCGTGGATGGCAATGAGCCGTCGGAGCGCGCCGCCAGGACCGCCGCCGACCTTGCCCAGGCGACGGGCGCCCGGCTGCACGTGGTCTGCGCCTACCCTCGCAACGAGGTGGCGGAGGTCGAGGATGCTGGGCGCATGCAGCGCATCTCGATCGCCGAGGAGTCGGCCCGGATCGCCGCCGAGGTCGCAGGCCGGATCACCCGCGACCCCTCTCGCACCACCAGCTCGGCGACCCGCGGCCGGCCCGCAGAGGTGCTGGTCGCCGAGGCGGAGCGACTCTCCGCCGATTTGATAGTCGTCGGCAACAAGCGGGTGCAGAGCTTGGTCCGCGCGCTCGGCACCGTGGCCGGCGCGGTTGCGGCTCACGCGCCGTGCGACGTCTACGTCGCCTACACCAACTGACGGCGCCCCCCGAGGTCGGACAGGCCCGAGCGCTCCGAACCCTTGTACCTCCTCTCTCCCAATGCTAGTATTCATATGCATTGATTGCCATGAGAGGACCACCGTGACAGATCGCATCGCACCCCCCGCTCGGCTGGACACGCTGGTCGTCGGCGCCGGATTCTCCGGCCTGTATGCGCTTCACCGCCTCCGCGAGATGGGGCACACGGCCCATCTGGTCGAGCGCGCCGACCAGGTGGGCGGCGTCTGGCACTGGAACCGCTACCCCGGCGCCCGCTGCGACATCGAGAGCGTCGACTACTGCTACTCCTTCTCCCGCGACCTGGTCCAGGAGTGGAACTGGAGCGAGCGCTACCCCGCGCAGCCCGAGATCCTGGCCTACATCAACTTCGTGGCCGACAAGTTCGACCTCCGCTCGAGCATCTCGTTCCACACCGAGGTCGACTCGATGGTCTGGGACGAGGACGCCTGCGTCTGGCACGTCACCACCGACCGGGGTGACGAGATCACCGCGCAGCACGTGGTCATGGCGACCGGTCAGCTCGCCGTCCCGCAGCTCCCCGACATCCCCGGGGTCAACGACTTCGGCGGGCAGACCATCCACACCGGCAACTGGCCGCACGAGGGCATCGACCTATCCGGCCAGCGGGTCGGCGTGATCGGCACCGGCTCCTCCGGCGTCCAGGTGATCCCGCAGATCGCCAAGCAGGCCGAGCACCTCACCGTCTTCCAGCGCACCGCGCACTACGCCATCCCGGCGCGCAACCGCCCGCTGGACCAGGAGTACGCCGCGGACCTCAAGGAGCGCTTCGAGGAGTACCGCGAGATCGCCCGCAACCACCCCGGCGGCACCCACCGCCACATCGGCGAGGACTCCGCCCTCGACGTCGACCCCGAGGCCGTGATCGAGACCTTCGAGGGCCACTGGGAGCGCGGTGGCCCCGACATCCTCGCGGCGTACAAGGACATCCGCACCAACGAGGAGGCGGCCGAGCGGGCCGGCTCGTTCGTGCGCGACAAGATCAAGCAGCTGGTCAAGGACCCGGTCAAGGCCGAGATCCTCCAGCCCAAGGGCTACCCGTTCGGCTCCAAGCGGCTGGTGCTCGAGATCGACTACTACGACACCTACAACCGCGACAACGTCTCGCTCGTCGACGTGAAGGCCGACCCCATCGACGGGATCACCGAGCGCGGCATCCGGCTGGTGAGCGGCGCCGAGCACGAGCTCGACGTGCTGGTCCACGCCACCGGCTTCGACGCCCTCACCGGCGCGCTCTTCAACATCGACCCGGTCGGGGTCGGCGGGCAGCGGCTCTCCGAGGCGTGGAAGGACGGCCCGCAGACCTACCTGGGCATCAGCACGCACGGCTTCCCCAACATGTACGTCGTCGCGGGCGCCGGCAGCCCCTCGGTGATCAGCAACGTGCTGATCTCGATCGAGCAGCACGTCGAGTGGATCACCGACCACATCGGTTGGCTCGCCAAGAACGGGCTGCGCCGCTCCGAGGCCGAGCTGGACCACCAGGAGCAGTGGACCCACCACGTGTACGAGGTCGCCCAGCCCACCCTCTTCATGAAGGGCAACAGCTGGTACGTCGGCGCCAACGTCCCGGGGAAGCCGCGGGTCTTCGCCCTGTACCTGGGCGGCGTCGGCACCTACCGCCAGATCTGCCAGAAGGTCGCCGACAACGAGTACGAAGGGTTCGCCACCCTATGAGCAGCCAGCACGCCCCCCTCGCGGGGATCAAGGTCGTCGAGCTTGGCTCGATGTACGCCGCCCCCACAGCCGGCCGGATGCTCCGCGACTTCGGCGCCGACGTCGTCAAGGTGGAGGACCCGACCTCCGGCGACTTCGCCCGCCAGTGGCAGCCGGCCCACGAGGGCCTGGCGATCGGCTTTTCCCGGCTCAACTCCGGCAAGCGCTCCGTCGGCATCGACATGCGCCAGGAGGAGGGCCGGGCGGTCGCCAAGGAGCTGATCAGGGGCGCCGACGTGGTGATCGAGAACTTCCGCCCGGGCCGGATGGAGGCCTGGGGCATGGGCTACGAGCAGCTCAGCGCCGAGCACCCGCGCCTGGTGATGACCCGGGTCAGCGGCTTCGGCCAGACCGGTCCCTACAGCGAGCGCCCGGGCTTCGGCACGGTCGCGGAGACTGCCAGCGGCTACGCCTTCCTCAACGGGTGGCCCGACACTCCTCCGACCGCGCCGCCGTTCGGCTTCGCCGACTCGATCGCTGGCATCTCCGCGGCGTTCGGCACCTCGATGGCGCTCTTCCGGCGGGAGCTGAGCGGCCAGGGCTCCGAGGTCGACGTGGCGCTCTACGAGCCGCTGATGTTCATCCTCGGCGACGCCGTCCTCAACTACACCGCCAGCGGCACGATCATGCAGCGCCACGGCAACGCCTCAGGTGCGGCCTCCCCGCGCGGCATCTACGAGGCGGCCGACGGCGGCTGGCTCTCGATCGCGGCGTCCAACCAGTCGATCGCGATGCGCCTCTTCGAGGCGATGGGCCGCCCGGATCTCAAGGACGACGAGCGGTTCGCGACCAACACCGCCCGGATGACCAACAACGAGGCGATGCAGCAGATCGTCATCGACTGGGTGAAGTCCTACCCGCGCGACAAGGCGTTGGAGATCCTCGACCAGCACGAGGTCGTCGCGGCCGCGGTCAACGACGCCAAGGATGTCACCGAGGACCCGCACTTCTCCGAGCGAACCCTCGTGGAGCTGGCGAACACCGTCTTCGGCCAGGCGCTCATGCCGGGCCCGATCCTCCATGTCAAGGACTACGACGGACCGGTGTACGACGGCGTCCCCACCGTCGGCCAGCACACCCGCCAGGTGCTCGAGGGCGATCTCGGCTTGAGCCCCGAGCGGATCGCCGAGCTCGCCGGGCGCGGCGTGGTGAGCGAGGCCTGACCTCATGACCACCTCTCGGGCGACCTCGCCGATCACGACCGGCGGCTTCCCGAGCGTCCGCCCAGCCGCATCTCAGCCACTCGACGCCGGGCTCGACACCCTGCGCCAGGGGCGGGACGCGTCGGGGGCGACACCGATGACGCGGGCCTCGGTCGAGGAGAACCGGGCGCGCATCGTCGCTGGTCATCGGCTGTGCTCGGCCGGCCCCGAGGTGGCGAAGGTCGAGGAGCTGGCGGTCGCTGCGAACGCCGACTGCGCCGCCGTCCCGGTCCGGGTCTACACGCCGGACGCGGAGGTCGCGGCGACGCTGGTCTACCTGCACGGTGGCGGCTGGTTCACGGGCGACCTGGACTACGCCGACGAGTTGTGCCGCTTCCTGGCGCAGGACGCCGGGCTGCGGGTCGTGAGCGTCGACTACCGGCTCGCCCCGGAGCACCCGTACCCGCTGCCGCTCAACGATGCGGAAGCTGCGCTGGCATGGGCCGCGGCCGAGTTCCCCGACGTTCCGCTCGGGATCTCGGGCGACAGCGCCGGCGGCAACCTCGCCGCAGCGACCCTGCTCCGCGCCCGGGACGGCGGCCCGGCGGTGGCCTTCCAGGTGCTGGTTTACCCGGTCACGGACAGCGACTTCGACCGCGACTCGTACCGCGCCTGCGAGCACGGCTTCCCCCTGGGCCGCGCCGACCTGGAGCACTGCTTCGCCCACTACGCCCCCGACCCGGCGGTCCGCGTCGGCGTCGAGGTCTCCCCCGTCCGCGCGGACCTCAGCGGGATGCCCCCGGCGCTGGTCGTGGTGGCCGGGCACGACCCCTTGCACGACGAGGGGGTCGCCCACGCGGCACGCCTCCAGGATGCAGGCGTACCTGTGACGCTGGTGGACCACCCGACCCTGTGCCACGGATTCCTTCGTTTCACCGGCGCCTCCCCCGCCTCCACCGCGGCGCGGGACGACCTGGTCGGACTCGTGGCGCGCCTCGCCCGGGGCGACGCGACTGCTGCAGATCGCGAATTAGATGATTACCATTGCTCGGATCTGTCGCTCACGCGTCGCCGGTTCCTAGAGGGGGACACCAGATGACCGCCAACCCGCTGCGCCCCATGAAGACCGCCATGCTGGTCGCCCAGCGCATCGTCGCGGACATCAACGACCGCGGCAACGTGGTCGGCGACCGCCTGCCGCCCGAGCGCCTGATGCTCGAGAAGTACGAGGTCGGCCGCGGGACGCTTCGCGAGTCGTTGCGCTTCCTGGAGCTCCAGGGCGTGATCACGCTAAAGCCCGGTCCCGGCGGCGGCCCCGTCGTCGTGCAGCCCGACGCCTCGAGCCTCGCCACCGCCTTGACGCTGCTGCTCCAGTTCTCCAACGCGCCCTTCCGCACTATCGCGGAGGCCCGGCTCGGCCTGGAGCCGATGATGTCGCAGCTGTGCGCCGAGCGGATGAACGAGGAGGACATCGCCTCCCTCGAGGACAGCGTCAAGACGATGCGGAACAACCTCGATGACCAAACGGTCTTCCTGGAGGAGAACAAGCGCTTCCACGACGTGATCGCGCACGGCTCCGGCAACGCGATGTTCGGTTACCTGGTCGACGCGCTGCTCGGCATCCTCGATGGCTCCGCGATCGGCATCGAGTACCCGGAGTACCGCCGCGAGGCCGTCCACGACGCCCACTTCCAGATCTACCAGGCCATCGCATCCCGGGACCCCGGCGCCGCGGCCGCCTCGATGCACGAACACATCCAGCAGTACGTGCGCTACGCGGAGAAGAAGTTCCCCGAGGTCCTCGACGCCCCCATTGTCTGGGGCCAGGGTTGACCTGAGCGCCGCCGCCGAGCCCGGCCGCGCGTCACTCGAGCTCGGTGGACCCGCAGGACGCAGCAAGGGCCGGACATGACGCCCGACCGCTTGCCGACAGGAGAACAACTCAGCCGGGGAGCCGGTCTCCCAGCACGCTGGCGAGGGTCCCGCCGAGCACCATCTTGACCTCGTCGTCGGTGAGTCCGAGGGCCTCGATCGCCCTGATCTCCTCCGCGGGGCTGGTCATCGGCCAGTCGGAACCGAAGACGATCCGCTCGGCGCCGTGCTTGCGGATCAGGTCACGCACCCGCTCGGGGCGCAGGGTCGCCAGTGACGGGGGCCAAGAGGTCTCGAGGACCACGTCGGTGCCGGCCAGCATCTCCTCGGCGTCGTCGAGGATCTTGTATCCGCCGAAGTGACAGGCCATCAGCCGCAGGCCGGGGAACTGCCTGGTGATGTCCCGGATCATCCCCGGGTTGGACAGGCTGTTGGTGAAGGCGTCGCCGCCCTCGCCCACGTGAGTGATCACGGCGTAGTCGTTGCCGAACGCCTCGAAGATCTCCCAGAGACGGGAGTCGTCCAGCGCGTACTTCTGGAACAGCGGGTGGATCTTGACCGCGCGCACCCCGTGTCGCTGGAGGCTGTCGAGGTTCTCCTCGACGGAGAGCTCGACGTGCACGGTGCCGAAGGGCACGTGCGTGTCGTCCGCCAGGCCGGCGACGAACCGGTTGACCGAGTCGACGTGGCGGGCCTCGTTGGCGATCGCGAGGCAGCAGCTGACCTGGACGCCGCTGGCGGCCATGTCCTCGGTCAGGCCGCTGACGGTGCCGTCGCCGCGGGCCTCGAGGCCCTCGACCCGGTTGCCGCCGAGGGCGATCTGGGCGATCTTGTCGGGCCAGACGTGGGTGTGGGCGTCGATGATCACGAGCGCGTCCTTCCGGGCGTGGGGGTCAGAGCTTGCCGGACTCGCCACCGTCGACGACGAAGATCGCGCCGGTGGTGAACGAGGAGAGCGGGGAGACGAGCAGGCAGGTCAGCGGCACGATCTCCGACGGGTCGGCCATCCGGCCGGCGGGGATCTTGGCGACCCGCTTGGCGTGCAGCTCGGGCGACTCGGTGACCGCCTTCTGCGCCTCGGTGACGAAGGCGCCCGGGGCGATGCAGTTGACCTGGACGTTCTTCGCGGCCCACTCGGCGGCGAGCGCCTCGGTGAACCGGACGACCGCGCCCTTGGACGTCGAGTACGGCACCAGGAACGGCTTGCCGCGCACCCCGGTGGTGGAGGCGATGTTGACGATCCGCCCCGCGCCCTGCTCGATCATGTGCTGCCCGGCGGCCTGCGCCAGAAGCATCGGGGCGATGACGTTGACCGCCATCGCGTCCTTCCAGATCTCGGGGTCCTGGGTGGCGAACTTGCCGGCCGGCGCGATCCCGGCGTTGTTGACGAGGCCGTCGATCCGTCCGTGCCGGGACATCACCTCGGGGACGAGCGCCTTGACCGACTCCTCGTCGCGCATGTCGACGGTGACGGCCGAGATCCGGCCCTCGCCCTGCGCGGCGACCTCGGCGAGGCTGTCCTTGGAGCGGGCGGCCGCAACGACGGTGGCGCCCTCCTTGGCCAGGGCGAGCGCCATGGCGGCGCCGAGGCCGCGGCTGGCGCCGGTGACCAGGACGACGGTGCCCTCGAGCTGGAGGTCCATCAGCGGGCACCCTTCGCGAGACGTCGGGCCAGGGAGTCGAGCAGCACCTCGGTGGCCCCTTCGTAGACGCGCAGCGGTCGGGCGTTGCGATAGAGCCGCTCGATCTTCGAGCCGCGGACCAGACCGAAGCGGCCCATCGTCTGCACGGAGCGGTCGACCACCTGGGCGGCGGCCTCGGTGGCGTGCACCTTGGCCATCGAGGAGTAGTCGAGGTGGCCGAGCGGGTCGCTCTTGGCCAGCGCGGCGGCGCGGTAGACGAACGCGCGGGCGGCCTCCACGTCGGTCCACGACTGGGCGAGCTTCTGCGAGACCGCGCCGAGCTCGATCAGCGGGGCGCCGAACTGCTCGCGGCTCAGGGCGTGCTGCTTCGCCTCGTCGAGCGCGGCCTGGGCCAGGCCGACCCCGGACGCGGCGACGGTGACGCGGAAGACCGCGAGGGTCTGCAGCATCAGGGAGAACGCCTTGCCGGGGACGCCGAGCCGGTGGTTGGCCGGCACCCGCACGTCGGTGAAGGTGAGCTCGCCGAGGATGTGCGGAGCCATCAGGTCGGCGCCGCGCTCGATGCCCAGGCCCGGCGTGGCCGCGGGGACCAGCACCATCGACCAGCCCTCGTCCTCGCGGACCAGGGTGCAGTAGAAGTCCGCGGCGCCGCCGTTGGTGATGAACGACTTGCGGCCGTTGACGACCAGCTCGTCGCCGTCGGCGACCATCGTGGTGGTGATGGCGCGCAGGTCCGACCCGACGTCGGGCTCGGTCAGCGCCAGCCCGGCGATCGCGTCGAGCGTGGCCACCTTGGGCAGCCACTCCTGCTTGAGCTCCTCCGCGCCGCCCACCGACAGCGAGTAGCTGCCGACACCCTGCATCCCGAACATCGAGTCGAGGTGGGCCGAGGAGTACATCAGGGCCTCCCGGACCACCGCGAGGGTGAGCGGGTCGAGGACCTCGTCGTGGCCGCCGTACGCCGCAGGGACGACGTAGCGGGCGAGCCCGCTGTTGCGCAGCGCGTCGAGGCACCCATGGTGCACGGTGACAGCCTCGTCGGCCTCGGCCGCGAAGGGCTGGACCTTCGCGGCCACCTCGCGCGCCACCTCCTGGACCTTGCGGTGCTCACTGCCGAGGTCGAACAACTGGCTGTCTTCCACGATGGGTCCCTTCTCGAAGTCTGCTGGGGTCGGACCGGGTCGGTCAGCGCCGCTGGTCGAACTTGCGGCCGAGCACCTCGGAGACGATGCGGATCCGCTGCATCGTGGGGGTGCCGCCGGCGATGGCCCAGCCGTGGGAGTCGCGGTGCAGCCGCTCGAGACCGTACTCCTCCGTGTAGCCGTTGCCGCCGTGGATCTGCATGGCCAGGTCGGTGACCTTCTTGGCCATCTCGTTGGCGGTGCACTTGGCCAGCGAGACCGCGAGCGGGTCCGGGATGCCGGTCTCCGTGGCGGTGGCGGCAGCACGGTCGCGCAGCAGCCGGGCGGCCTCGACCTGGAGGACCATGTCGGCCAGCATCACCTGGATCGACTGGAACTCGACGAGCGGCTTGCCGAACTGCTCGCGCTCCTCGACGTACCTCAGGGTCTTGTCCAGCGCGGCCTGGCCGATGGCGAGGCTCATCGTGGTGTTGCCCATCCGCTCGATCGAGAAGATGCCGAAGAGCTTGCTGAACGAGCCGGCGGGGACGACGACGTCCTCGACCGGCACCTCGACGTTGTCGAAGTAGAGGTCGGCCGACGGGATGCCGCGGAACCCCATGAGGCGCTCGCTGGCGCCGAAGCTGAAGCCGGGAGTGCCCTTCTCCACGACGACCGCACCGATGCCCTTGGCCCCTGGCGCGTCGGAGAGGCGGCAGTACAGCAGGTACTGGTCTGCCTCGCCACCGTTGGAGATCCACCGCTTCGTGCCGTTGATGACCAGCTTGTCGCCGACCTGCTTGGCGGTGGTGCGCATGTCAGTGGCCGCGGAACCGGCGTCCGGCTCGGAGATGCCGACCGCCATGGTCTTCTCGCCGCTGATGACCGGGGGAAGCCAGCGCTCGCGCTGCTCCTCGGAACCGAGGTGGGTGATCACCTGGGCGGGCCCGGTGTTGGCCTCGAACACCTGGAAGGCAGCGGGGCGACAGACCTTGCCCAGCTCCTCGATGACCACGAGCGCCTCCTCCAGCGGGGCGCCGGAGCCGCCGTATTTCTCCGGGTGGGCGATGCCGAGGAAGCCGAGGTCGCCGAGACGGCGCCGCTCCTCCATGGGGATGGGGGTCCGGTTGACGTCGAGCGACTCCGCCATGGGCTCATAGACCTCGCGCGCCACCTGGGCTGCGAGCTGCCGGATCTCCGCATATTGGTCCGTCACGGGATCACCTCCTCCTTGGTTGTAATCATTATCCTAGATTCCGGGTCGAATTCATGTCAAGGATTCGTTTCGCTAGACCGAGGACCCGCCGGCGAGCGTCGGCCACCCTGAGCACGCCCGTGGACACAGGCATGACAATCATGATAAGCAATAGGCATGGCTCAGACGCAAGGGAACAGCAGCCCTCGCCAGGCCGGAGGTGCCCGCGACGTCGTGATCGTCGACGCGGTGCGCTCACCGGTGGGCAAGGGCAAGCCCGGCGGCGCGCTCTCCGACGTGCACCCGGTCGACCTGCTCGCCCAGACGATGGCGGCCCTGCTGGCCCGTTCCCCCGAGGTCGACCCTGGCACGGTCGACGACGTGATCATGGGCTGCGTCTCGCAGGTCGGTGAGCAGTCGGCGACCCCGGGCCGGATGGCGTGGCTGGCCGCGGGCTTGCCCTCGCACGTGCCCGCGACCACGATCGACCGCAAGTGTGGCTCCGGCCAGCAGTCGGTCCACTTCGCCGCGCAGGGAATCCTCTCCGGCGAGGTCGACATCGTCGTTGCCGGCGGCATCGAGTCGATGAGCCGGGTGATCATGGGGTCGGCGCGGATGGACGCGGACCCGTACGGCGATGGCATCCTCGCCGCGTACGCCCCCGGGCTCGTCTCGCAGGGCGTGGCCTCAGAGCTGGTGACCGCGGAGTGGGGCTTCACCCGCGAGCAGCTCGACGAGTACGCCGCGCGCTCCCACGAGCGCGCGGCCGCGGCGCAGGACTCCGGCGCCTTCGAGCGCGAGATCGTGCCGATCACCACTCCTCACGGGGTGGTCAAGGCCGACGAGACGATCCGCCGCGGCACCACTCCCGAGAAGCTGGGCGGCCTCAGGGCCGTCTTCGAGACCCCCGAGCTCTCGGAGCGCTTCCCGCAGGTGCGCTGGTCGACCACGGCGGGCAACTCCTCGCAGATCACCGACGGCGCCAGCGCTCTGCTCATCATGGCGCGGGAGAAGGCCGAGGAGCTCGGCCTGCGTCCCCGTGCCCGGGTGCACTCGATGTCGGTCGTCGGCAGCGACCCGCTCCTCATGCTGACCGGGCCGATCCCTGCGACCCGCAAGATCCTCGCCCGCTCGGGCCTGACCCTCGACGAGATCGACCACGTCGAGGTCAACGAGGCCTTCGCGCCTGTGCCGCTGGCCTGGCTCGAGGACTTCGACGTCGACCTGGCCAAGGTCAACCCCCGCGGCGGCGCGATCGCCCTCGGCCACCCGCTGGGGGCCTCCGGCGCCCGCCTGATGACCACCATGCTCCACGCGCTGGAGGACAACGAGCAGCGCTACGGCCTGCAGCTGATGTGCGAGGCCGGCGGCATGGCCAACGCCACCATCCTCGAACGCCTCTGACGCCCGCCGGCCCCCGTCCCGACGCACCCCCTTCTCCCAGGAGCACCACATGGACCTGACCTCTGCCTCGGCGCTCGTGACCGGAGGTGCCTCCGGTCTCGGCGCGGCCACCTCGCGACGGCTCGCCAAGGCCGGCGCCCATGTGGTGGTCCTGGACCTCAACGAGGAGCTCGGCGAGGAGTTCGCCGCCGGGATCGGCGGCACCTTCGCCCACGGCGACGTGACCGACCCGGCGGCCGTCGACGCGGCACTGGACTCCGCGGAGGCCCGCGGGCCGCTGCGGGCGCTCGTGCACTGCGCCGGCAAGGGCGGCACGGTCCGCTTGGTCAACAAGGACGGCTCCCCCGGCGACCTCGCGCTCTACCAGCAGCTGATCGACATCAACCTGGTCGGCACCTTCAACGTGCTGCGCCTGTCCGCCGCCCGGATGGCGAAGAACGAGGTCCTCGAGGGCGAGCGCGGCGTCTGCGTGCTGACCGCCTCGGTCGCCGCGTGGGAGGGCCAGATCGGCCAGATCCCCTACGCCTCGGCCAAGGCCGGCGTGGTGGGCATGACCCTGGTCGCAGCCCGCGACCTGGCGACGAAGAACATCCGCGTCAACACCATCGCCCCGGGCGTGTTCGACACCCCGATCCTCGCCCGGTTCTCCCAGGAGATCCGCGACGGCCTCGGCGCCCAGGTGCCGAACCCCGCCCGTCTGGGCCAGCCCGACGAGTTCGCCATGCTCGCGCAGCAGGTCGTGGAGAACCCCTACCTGAACGGCGAGACCATCCGTCTCGACGGCGCGATCCGGATGTCTCCGCGCTGACGCCGTCCCGACGACGGACTGACGTGAGCCGCCCCCGCACGCCCTTCCCCACGCCCTGCCCCGCACGCCCGACAGGAGTCGAAGAGATGACCGAACCGGACCTCAAGGTCACCGAGCACGGCCGAGTCCTGGTCCTCACGATGGACCGCCCCGAGGCGCGCAACGCCATGTCGATGGCGATGGCCCACCAGATCGCCGACGCCCTGGAGATGCTGGACAGCCGCGACGACCTGAGCCTGGGCATCATCACCGGCGCCAACGAGACCTTCTGCGCCGGGATGGACCTCAAGGGGTTCGCCCGGGGCGAGCGGCCGATCGTCGAGGGCCGTGGGTTCGCCGGCATCGTGAAGCGACCGTCGGCCAAGCCGCTGATCGCGGCGGTCGAGGGCTACGCCCTGGCGGGCGGCTTCGAGATCGTCCTCTCCTGCGACCTGGTGGTCGCCTCCAAGGCGGCAAAGTTCGGGCTGCCCGAGGTCAAGCGCGGCCTCACCGCGGCCGCCGGCGGCCTAATGAAGCTGCCCCAGCGGATCCCGTACCACCTCGCGATGGACCTGGTCCTGACCGGCCGGATGTGGCCGGCCACCGAGGCCGCCGACGTCCACTTGGTCAACCGGCTCGCCGACCCCGGCGAGGCGCTCGCGGTCGCGCTGGAGCTGGCCGAGGAGATTGCCGCCAACGCGCCGCTGGCGCTCGCCGCCTCCAAGCAGGTCATGGTGCAGTCGGTCGACTGGACCCTCGAGGAGCGGTTCGACCGCCAGGAGGAGTTCGTCAACCCGGTGCGGACGTCCCAGGACGCCAAGGAGGGCGCGCAGGCCTTCGTCGAGAAGCGCGACCCCGTTTGGACCGGACGCTGACGATGGCCCCCGGCACGGCGCCGGACACCGGTACGGCGTCCGGGGTCCGCGCGCTAGCCGCCCGGGCGTGGGTCTGGGGCATGCCGTGGGTGGAGGCGGCGCGCCTGCGGGTGCGCCGTACCCTCCCCGACGACCCGTTCGCCCCGAGGGTCGAGACCTCCCCGGGCGCCGCGCTCAACAACATCGGGCGCCAGCGCCGCACCTCCGACCCGCGCTACCGCGTCGGCGTCGGGGTCAACAGCGACACCCTCTACACCTCCGCCTGGCTCGACCTCGCCGAGGAGCCGTTCGTGCTCGAGGTGCCGCGGGTCGAGGACCGCTACTACTCGTTCCAGGTCGGGCACGCCGACAGCTCCAGCGACGTCGCGTTCGGCTCGCGCACCCACGGCGAGACGATGCCGCCGGTCTTCCTGTGCTCGTCGCGGTACGAGGGCGAGGTGCCGGCCGGGATGCTCGTCGTCCGCACCCCAACCCGGTACGTGAACCTGCCCGGCCGGATCCTCGTCGACCCCATCAGCGTCAACGACCACAAGAAGGTGCACGAGATCCAGGACGGCATCCGGCTGCGGCCGCTGTCGACGTACCTCACCGGCCAGGACGGACCGAACCCGGCGCCCCCGCAGCGCCCGCTGGACCCGCCGGCCGGCTCCGACCCGCGGCTGGCGTTCCTGCACGAGCTCGCCGCGGTGGTCACCGAGGAGCACCTCACAGACGCCGAGCAGGCACACTGGGCCGCGCTCGCCCCGCTGGGGTTCACCGCCGACGAGCTGGACGAGTCGGCGCTGTCGGAGGCCGCCCGCGAGGAGGTGGCCGCCGGCCTGCTCGACGGCCAGGAACAGGTCGCCGCCAAGGCCCGCGAGCTCGGCACCCAGGTGGGCGGCTGGACGGTCAACTACGCCGGGCCCCGGTTCGGCGACGACCCGCTGCTGCGCGCCGGCGTGGCCCGGGACCAGATCTTCGTGACCGTGCCGGAGGAGGGGCTCTACCCGCTCGGCAAGAGCGACGCCGACGGCGAGCAGCTGCACGGGCGGCACACCTACCGGATCCACTTTCCCGTTCTCCCGCCGGTGGAGGCGTTCTGGTCGGTCACCATGTACACCGCCGACGGCTTCCTGGTGCCGAACGAGCGGGAGGTCTACACGCTCGGCGACCGCACGCCCGGCGTCGTCGCCGACGACGGCTCGGCCACCCTGCTGCTCGCGCACGCGCCGCAGGAGGGCAGCTGGCTGCCCGCGCCCGACGGGCCGTTCTACCTGATGCTCCGGCTCTTCGCCCCGCGCCCCGAGGTGCTCGACCGCTCCTGGTTGCCCGCGCCGATCGAGAGGCTGGCATGAGCGTCTCGACGTGGCCGTCCGCGGTCGGCGGCTACCCCGACCCGCCGCAGCCCAGCTACGCACTCGGCGACGTCGGCCTGCTCCAGGCACCGGTGGTCGACGACGTTCTCCCCGCCGACGGCTCCGAGCTGGACGCGCTGACCCGGTCGCTGGTGCGCGACGCGGTGGTCTACGGGCTGCCGGTGGTGCTCCAGTACGAGCACCTGCTGCACCTGGCGCTCGACCCCGACCACCCGTCGTACGTCGGGTTCAACGTGCTGCGCCACGAGGATGCACCCGCCGGGCCGGCGTACACGGGATTCAAGACGCCGAACGCCGACACCCTCTACTCCAGCGCCTGGGTCGACCTGACCGGCGGGCCGGTCGCGCTCGACGTGCCGGCGATGGGCGCGCGCTACTACACCGCACACTTCCTCGACCTCTTCAGCAACGCGGTCAACCTCAGCACCCGCACGCTCGGCGCCGACGGCGGCCGGGTCTGGCTCGCCACTACTGACTGGGAGGGCGAGGTGCCGGAGGGCACCCGGGTGCTGCGGGTTGCGACGCCGTACCTATGGCTGCTGCTGCGGGTCTTCGTCCGCGACGCCGACGACCTGCCGATCGGCCGGGTGTTTCAGCGGCTGGTCACGCTCACCCCGGTGGCCGCCTCCCCCGACGTCGCCCCCGATGCCGGCGAGGGGGACGCTGACGACCAGGTCCTCTGGCCGGTCCTGTCAGCGCCGGCGGAGGAGCTCGGCGCCGAGGAGTTCCTCGCCGTCCTCGACCACTGCCTGCGGCACTCCCCGCACCCGGCGCAGGAGGACGCGCTGGTCCACCGGTTCGCCGCGATCGGCGTCGGTGGGCGGACGGCGTTCGACTGCGACGGTTGGAGTTGGTCGCGGCGCGAGGCGCTGCGGCAGGGGTACGACGACGCGTTGGCGCTGGTCCGCTCGGTGCTGACCCGCCGCGGGATCCCCGCCGGGGACGCCGGCTGGCGAACCCTGCGCTCGGGGACCTACGGCTTCAACTACCTGCACCGCGCCGCGACGAACTACCAGGGGCTCGGCGCCACCATCCGCGAGGAGAGCGGGCCCTACACGACCTTCGTGGACGGGTCCGGAGAGCCGCTGGACGGCGGTCGCGACTACCTGCTGCGGCTGGACCCGCCGCCCCCGGTCGACGCGTTCTGGTCGGTCTCGGCGTACGACGTCGGAACCCGTGAGCTGGTCGCCAACCCGGCGGAGCGGTACTCGGTCAACGACCACTCGCGCGGCCTGCTCGTCGGCGACGACGGGTCGGTCGAGCTGCGGCTGACCAGCCGCGCGGGCGCCGACGCGGGGCCGAACGTCCTGCCCGTGCCGCCCGGGCGGTTCTACCTGGTGCTGCGCGCCTACCTCGGGGGCGAGGCGGTCCTCGACGGCAGCTGGACGCCGCCCCCGGTGCTGCCCCTCGACATCCCTACGAGCTCGGACGAAGAGACGCGATGAAGGTCTGGCACTTCACAGGAGTCGGTGAGCCGCTGGTGCGAGCGGAGGTGCCCGAGCCGACGGCCGGTGCCGGCGAGGTGGTGCTCGAGGTCGGCGCGGCCGGCCTGTGCCACACCGACGTCGGGATCCTGCACGACCCGATGTGGAGCGAACCGGTCGGCCCGCTGCCGCTAGCGCTCGGCCACGAGGTCGCCGGCACAATCCGCGAGGTCGGCGAGGGCGTCACCGGCTGGGCGGTCGGCGACCGGGTCGGGGTCTCCCCCAACGGCACCACCCGGCCCGGCATCGGCCGGGACGGCGGCTACGCGCCGTTCTGCGTCGCCCACCCGGCCGACCTGGTCGCGATGCCCGACGCGCTCTCGTTCGAGCTGGCCTCGGTCGGCACCGACGCCGGGCTGACGGCGTACTCCGCGGTGATGTCGACCGGCGGAGTGACCGCCGGTCAGCGCGTGGCGATCGTGGGCGTCGGCGGCCTCGGCCAGGTCGGTGTGCGGGTCGCCGCGCTCGCCGGCGCCGAGGTGCACGTGGCCGAGGTGAAGCGGGAGGTGTGGCCCCTGGCCGAGGAGCTGGGCGCCACCTCGGTCGTCGCCGATGTCGCGGAGCTCGCCGCGCTCGAGCCCGAGGTTATCGTCGACTTCGCCGGCTTCGGCGAGACCACCAGCAAGGCCGTGCAGGCGGTGAAGTTGGGCGGGAGGGTGGTCCAGGTCGGGATGGGTCGCCTGGAGGCGATGGTCTCGACGTGGGACCTGATCCTCAAGCGCGTGACCCTGGTCGGCTCCCGCGGCGGCACGATCGAGGAGCTGGCCGAGGTCTACCGGCTGATGGCCGAGGGCAGCCTCGCGCCGCAGCTGACGACGATCGGCTACGACGACATCCCCGACGGGCTCGACCGCCTGCACCGCGGCGACGTGACCGGCCGTCTGGTCGCGGTCCCCGCCTGACCCTCCCGTAGCACCGTGCTCCTGATCGACATCCCCATCAACCGAGGAGAGACCCTGATGAAGGCCTGGCGGTTCCAGGGCACCGGCGAACCGCTCGTGCTCGCTGACGTGCCGGAGCCGACCGCCGGCCCCGGCCAGGTGGTCGTCGACATCCACGCGGCCGGGCTGTGCCACACCGACGTGGGGATCCTGCACGACCCGATCTGGGCGGCGGAGATCGCCGAGCCGCCGCTGACCCTGGGCCACGAGCTGGCCGGCACGATCAGCGAGGTCGGCGACGGCGTGACCGGCTGGGCCGTCGGCGACCGGGTCGGGGTCTCCCCCGCCGGCACCACCCGCCCGGGCCTGGGCCGCGATGGCGGCTACTCCTCCAAGTGCATCGCCCACCCTGCCGACCTCGTCCGGATGCCCGCGGGGCTCTCGTTCGAGCTGGCCGCGATGGGCACGGACGCCGGCCGGGCGCCGTACCGCGCCGTGGTCGTGCGCGGCGAGGTCCAAGCCGGGCAGAGGGTCGGCGTCATCGGCCTCGGCGGACTTGGCCAGATCGGCGCGCGGATCGCGGTGCTCAAGGGCGCCGAGGTCTATGTCGCGGAGGTCAAGGAGTCGCTGTGGCCGCTGGCCGAGGATCTCGGCGCTAGCGGGGTGGCGAAGTCGATCACCGAGTTCGTCGACCAGGAGCTCGACCTGATCGTCGACTTCGCCGGCTTCGGCTCCACCACGGCCGACGCGATCGAGACCGTCAAGCCGTTCGGCCGCGTCGTCCAGGTCGGCATGGGTGTGCTGGAGTCCACGATCTCGACCAACACCTTGATCCTCAAGCAGGTGACCCTCATGGGCTCACGCGGCGGGACCGTCCAGGACATCGCCGACGTCTACGACATGTTCACCTCCCGTGACCTCTCCCCCGAGCTGACGTCGATCACCTTCGGTGACATCCCGGCCGCCCTCGACCGGCTGCACCGCGGCGAGGCCGTCGGGCGGTACGTCGCGGTCATGCGCTGACGCGCCGGTCGGGCGGGACATGGAATCGCACGCGACAGCCTCCCGTCCCAGGCACAACGCACCGATGCGGGAGGGGATCCGACAACTCGCCTATGTGACCCGGCCCGAGCTGTTCGACCAGACGGGTCAGCTTCCGGCTCGACCAGATGCAGGCGGGCCGTTCTAGCGCTGGTGCGGGAAGTGGACGCCAGGGACCTCCGGGCGCACACGCAGGAGGGCGACGCCGCACCCGTCGGATGAGCCTCCGGTGAGGAACCCGCATCAGCGGTGGCCGGCGATGACGTGCGATTCGTACCCGCTCTCCCGCTCGGAGATCTCGTCGTCGGTCAGGTTGATGTCCAGGGACGCCAGGGCGTCGGTGAGGTGGTACGGCTTGGTCACCCGACGACGGGCGAGGTGACGACCGGCGTGGTCGCCAGCCGAGAGAGAGCGACCTGGGCGCGCGGGTTAGACGTTGGCCGTGTCGAAGACGGTGATCCCGGCCTCCACGCGCGGCCCGGATGATCGGCCGGGCTGCGTCCTCGCCCAGGACCGACGGGCGTCCCCCGCGGGCCGGGTCCCCCCGTTCATGCACCCCACGGTGAGGGCCGAGCCCTCTAGCCCGGTGCTGCCCAGCTTCGTGTACCTCCTGGGGGTCACCTTCCAGGAGAACGCGTCGGATGGAAAGGGACCGGCGCCGAACCCTTGTGAGGTTCGGCGCCGGTGAGTTCAGCAGCCCAAGGGAGAGGCGGCGTCGGTCAGGAGGGGCGGCGGTCCGCCACGACGTCTTCCCAGAGAACGTCGAAGTAGGGCTGGAGATCCGGCACGCCGTTGTCGTGCCACTCCGGGAACTCCTCGTAGGAGGTGTCCAGGCCCTTGATGTCGAGGCCGGCGACGGTCTCGGCCCAACGGGCCTCCGCCTCCCTGGCAGCCTCGAGGAACGCCTCGCCGTCGCCGAGCGCGTCGCTGTTCGCGACCTCGGCCTCGAGCTCCTGGTTCGTCTCGACCAAGGCCGCCTTCGCGTCCTCGTCGAAGTTGGAGAACGTGCCGCCCGCGTCGAGGACCTGCTGGACCGCCGCGGCGGCGTTGTCCCAGGCACCCTCGAAGTTGGCCTGCATCAGCACGTCGAGCCGGTCGATCATGAGCTGCTGCGCCGGCAGGGGCAGGTCGTTCCACTTGTCGATGCTCATCGCGATCGAGCCGCCGGGGCTGTTGAAGCCGACCTCGGGGTCGAACGTCGGGTAGGGCACCGACTCGATGTAGCCGCCCAGCGCCGCACCGGTCACGGTGGTGATCGCGCAGTCGATGACGCCGCGCTCGAGGCTCTCGAACATCTCGGTGTAGGCGATGGACGACGGCTTCATGCCGAGGGCCTCGGCCTGCGCGTTCTGGTGGCGGCTCTGGCTGGCGATGCCCTTGTTCTTCAGGTCGTCGAGCGAGGTCGACTCCTCGCCGCAGTAGGGCATGTAGGCGCCCGAGCCGAAGCCGGGGAGCAGCAGCTTCATGCCGTGGTCCTCGTACTCGGCGTCGATCTCGTCGGTCAGCGTCGCGAGCTCGAAGATGATGCCGTGCCACTGGAGCATCGAGTCGACCGGCGTCTGCCGGCCCAGGTGGCTGAGGTTCCACAGGTTGTTGGTCACCGGGAACTCGTCGGGGATCAGCGACGGCATGACCGAGCCGATGTCGATCCGGCCGTCGGCGATCGCCTCGTGGGTCTCGGTGGGGCCGGCGGCGCCGTTGGAGTAGATGAACTCGAAGGTGATCTTGCCGCCCGACCACTCGTCGACGGCCTCGGCATAGTCCTCGAACCGGCGGCCGGTCGCGGAGTCCTTCGGGCCGGTCGACTGGATGACGAGCTCGACGGGGTCCATGTCGGCCAGCGCGTCGACGTACTCACTCTTCTCGGCGCCGTACTCGATGCTCTCGCCGCCGGCGTTCGTCGCGCCGGAGGAGCCGGAGTCCTCAGCGCAGGCGGTCACAGCCAGGGAGAGCGCCGCGGCGGCGAGTGCGCCGCGGACGAGGCGGTTGGGTCGGTTCTTCACGTGCGTGCCTCCTGCAAGGGAATAGCCCGGGGACGAGGGCCTCAGGGGCATCAGTCTAATTGTTATAAGGGATTGGATCAACCGCTCGGTGGCAGCCGACCGGCCAGGAATCCGCCGTCCACCGCCTGGCTCGACCCGGTGACGAACGCCGCCGCGTCGGAGAGCAGGAACGTCACCACGGCCGCGACCTCCTCGGCCGTGCCGAGTCGGTCGACCGCGTGCAGCGACGCCAGCGCCGCAACCTCCGCCTCGGTGCGGCGGCTGTGCAGCAGCTCGGTGCCGATGAAGCCCGGCACGACGGAGTTCACCCGGATCCCGTCGCCGGCGTACTCCAGCGCCGCCGACCTGGTCAGGCCCTCCACCGCGTGCTTGCTGGCGGAGTACGCCGCCGCGCCGGGGTGGCCGACGTGACCCGTCACCGACGAGATGTTGACGACCGAGCGACCCCTGCCGGCGACGGGACCAGCAGGGTGGGCCAGCATCGCGCGGACCTCCGCGCGCAGGCAGCGGAAGAGCCCGTCCAGGTTGACCCCGAGCACCCGGGACCAGTCCACGTCGGCGTACTCGTGCAGCCGGGCGCTCGGCCCGCCGACCCCGGCGACGTTGACCGCGCCGTCCAGGCGGCCGTGCTCCTCGAGCACCCGCGCCACGAGCGCGTCGACCGACGCGGTGAAGGTGACGTCCAGGGGCAGCACCTCGCGGCCGGGGCGCGGGGTCGCCGACGGCAGGTCGGCGGCCACGACGACCGCGCCCGCCCGCTCGGCGGACTCGACGCACGCCGCCCCGATCGCGCCGGCCCCGCCGGTGACCAGGATGACCTTGCCGGCCAGGGCGTCGGCGGCGAAGGCGCTCACGCGCCCTCCCCCGGTCGGACGACGGGGCGGACGACCGCGCGGCCGACCAGGCCACCGGTGCGCATCAGCTCGTACGCGCGGTCCGCCTCGGCCAGCGGGAACTCGGTCGTGTGCACCTCGAGCGCCCCCTGGCGGGAGAGCGCGAGCACCTCCTCGAGGTCGCCGCGCGGCCCCCAGTAGGGCGTGCGGACCGTGGAGCCCAGCGGCATCGTCTTCACCGCCACCGGCACGGTCGCCGCGCCGACCCCGACCACGCAGAGCTCACCACCCGGGGCCAGGCAGACCACGGCGTCGGAGAGCGTCAGCTCGGAAGCGACGAAGTCCATGACGACGTCGGCGCCGTCCCCGCCGGTCAGCGCCCGGACCTCCTCGGCGACCGGGGCCGCCGTGGGGTCGAGCACGACGTCGGCACCCAGCCGGGCGGCGAGGTCGCGGGCGGCCGGCGAGACGTCGACCGCGACCACCCGCGCCGGGGTGAGGTGCTTGACCAGCTGGAGGGCCAGGTGGCCCAGCCCGCCGACGCCCAGCACCAGCACGGTGCTCCCCTCGGCCATCGCGGGCCGGCACAGCCGGACCGCGTTGAAGGCGGTGAGTCCCGCGTCGGTGAGCGGCGCCGCCTGCACGGGGTCGATCCCGTCGGCCCGGACCAGGTGACGGGCGCTCGGCACGAGCAGTTGCTCGGCCAGGCCGCCGTCGGCGCCGAGCCCGACCGGGAAGATCCGCTCCCGCGCGGCTCGCGGGCAGAGGTTCTCCTCCCCCGCCCAGCAGCGCCGGCACTCGCCGCAGCCCCAGGGGCCGTGGACGACCACCGGGTCGCCGACGGCGAGCCCGGTGATGCCCTCCCCCAGCTCGCGGACCGTCCCGGCCACCTCGTGCCCCAGCACCAGCGGCAGGGGGAACGGGTGGCTCTCGGCCGGACGGCCCGTGAGCGTGAGGTCGGAGTGGCAGAGGCCGGCCGCGGTCACGTCGAGCACAACCTGACCCGGTCCGGGGACGGGGGCCGGCCGCTCGACCAGGGTCACCTTCTGCCCGTCGTACTCCCAGGCGCGCACGCTCTTCCCCGTCCTCGGCTCAGGCCTCGACCAGCACCTCCGCCAGCGCCGCCGCCTGGCGGGTGGCGAAGGAGAGGCGGCGGGGGGCGTAGGCGTCGCCGAGGACGTGCAGGTCCGCGACCCGGCCGCGGAGGTCGTCGTACAGCGTCGAGTCGGACTCGGCGCCGCACGCCAGGACGACGGTGTCGTAGCCCTCGAGCCTGCTGCTCTCCCAGCTGTAGACGTCGCGCACGGTGACCGCGTCGGTCGCGATCTCCACGACCTCCTCGAGGTGGCGGAACGTCACGCCGCGGCGGCGCAGCCGCGCCATGACCCCGCCCAGGATGTAGCGGCCCAGGAACTGCGCCGGCTGGCCGGAGCCGTAGACCAGCGTCACCTCCTTGCCCTGCTCGCTGAGCGCGTCGGCCACGCTCAGCGGCGGCAGGTGGTCGTCCTGCGCGACGACGAGCACGCGGTGCCCGACCGGGGCGCCCTTGAGCACGTCGGCGGTCTGCACCACGTGGGGCAGGTCGCCTCCCGCGATGTCGGGGGTGTGCGGGGTGGCGCCGGTGGCGACCGCGACGACGTCCGCGCCGTGGGCGGCGACGTCGTCGGCGGTGGCCCGGCGGCCCAGCCGGACCGTCACGCCGGCGCGCTCCAGGCGGCCGGCCTGCCAGTCGAGGTACTCGCCGTACTTTTCGTAGCTCGGGCTCAGCGCCGCGGTGCGCAGGGCGCCGCCCAGCTGCTCGGAGGCCTCCCACAGCTCGACCCGGTGGCCGCTCTCGGCGGCGAGCGCGGCGAGCTCCATCCCGGCCGGGCCGCCGCCGACGACGAGCAGGGACTTCGCGGAGGCGGCGACGCCCCAGCCCTCGCCCCAACGGCCCTTGTGCTCGGTGGCCACGTGCGGGTTGACCGCGCAGCCGAAGGGCAGACCCTCGTTGTACTGCCGGCTGATGCAGTCGTTGCCGCCGATGCAGGGGCGGACCTCGAGCGTCAGGCCGCTGCGGGACTTCGTGATCAGGTCGCGCTCGGCCAGGTAGGCGCGTGCCATGCCGACGACGTCGGCGTGGCCGGCGGCCACCACCTGCTCGGCGACGTCCAGCGAGGTGACGCGGCCGGCGTAGACCACCGGCAACGAGACCGCATCGCGAACCTGACCGGCGAGGTCGGACCACTGGGCCGGCTCGTAGAACTGCGGCTGGATGTAGCTCGGGTCGCCCCACGGGGAGCCGATGACGGCGTGCAGGAAGTCGACCAGGCCGGTCTTCTCCAGGTGCTGCGCGATCTCGAGGCCCGCCTCGACGTCGTAGCCGCCGGGCACCTCCTCGCGCATGTTGAACCGGACGCCGAGCGCCAGGTCCCCGCCGATCGCGTCCCGGACCGCCTGGAGCGACTCGACGGCGAACCGGGCGCGGTTCTCCAGGGAGCCGCCGTACCGGTCGTCGCGCTGGTTGGTCAGCGGGGAGAGGAACCACTCGAGCATGTCGTCGTGGTTGAGGTGCAGCTCGATGCCGTCGAGCCCGGCTCTGCGGGCCTGCTCGCCGCAGAACCGGTACTCCTCGACGTACCACTGGATGTCCTCGACGGTCATCACGTGGGGACGCGCGCTGGAGAGCGGCGAGCTGAGCTTGTTGCTCGGCGCCTGGGGGACGCCGCCGATCACCGTCAGCTGGCTGGTCACCACGCCCCCGGCGTCGTGCAGCCGGCCGGCCAGCCGGGAGACGCGCTCGACGTAGTTGGGCTGGCGGTAGTTGCCCAGCGTCTCGGCGCCGTAGCCGCCGGTCTCGAAGCCGGGGATGATGTTGTTGCGCACGCGGCCGCGGACGCCGTCGATCCACGCGGCGCCGTCCTGCACGCGGGACTCCCAGTAGGCCATGTGGGTCTCGGCCTGCCCCTCGGTACCCCAGAGGTTGCCGATGCCCGAGCCATGCGGCGGGACCATGATCCGGTTGCGCAGCCGCATCGGCCCCAGGTCGATCGGGGTGAAGAGGGAGGGGTAGCGCTCGCTCATGCCTGCCGCTCCTCGCCGAAGACCGAGCCGTCCGCCGGGCGCTTCATCATCAGGCCGACGCGCTTGCACGACATGATGAGCACGTCGTCCTGGTTGTAGCCGCGGTGCTCGAACCAGACCACGCCGGAGTCGTCGCGGCTCTTGGACTCGCGCTTGTCCACGATCGTGGTCTCGCCGCGCAGGGTGTCGCCGTGGAAGACCGGCGCCGGGAAGCGGACCTCCTCGTAGCCGAGGTTGCCCAGGGTGGTGCCCATGGTCAGCTCGGGCACGTGGAAGGCACCGATCAGCGCGAGCGTGAAGAGGCTGTTGAGCAGCGGCTTGCCGTGCACCGTCGTCTTGGCGTACTCGGCGTCGAGGTGGATCGGCGCGACGTTCATCGTGAGCGACGTGAACATCACGTTGTCCATCTCGGTGACGGTCCGCCGGAACGTGTGCCGGTAGACCGTGCCGACCTCGAACTCCTCGAAGTAGAGACCTCGCATCAGTAGCTCCTGGGAAGGCCGAGCACGTGCTCGGCGACGTAGTTGAGGACCATCTCCTGGCTGATCGGCGCGATCCGCATGAGACGGGCCTCGCGGAAGTAGCGCTCGACGTGGAACTCCTTGCTGTAGCCCATCCCGCCGTGCACCTGCAGCGCGACGTCGGCGGCGTAGAAACCCGCCTCCGCGCACAGCCACTTGGCGTAGTTGGCCTCGGCGCCGCACGGCAGCTGGTGGTCGACCTTCCAGGTCGCGTCCCGTAGCACCGCGTCGGCGGCCTCGATCCGGATCTTCGCCTCGGCGAGCTGGAAGGCCAGCCCCTGGTTCTGTCCGATCGGGCGGCCGAACACGACCCGGTCCTTGGCGTACTGGACGCCGCGGCGCAGGGCGGCTTCGCCGATCCCGAGCATCGCGTTGGCTGCGACGACCCGCTCGGCGTTGAGGCCGGTGAGGATGACCTTGAACCCCTTGCCGACCTCGCCGACGACGTCCTCGTCGGGGACGAAGAGGTCGTCGATGAAGAGCTCGTTGCTGTCGACCGAGTTGCGGCCCATCTTCGGGATCGGCCGGATCGTGACCTTCTCCCGGTCCATGGGGGCGAAGAAGACGGTCAGGCCGTCGGTCTTCCTGGCGCACTCGTCCTTGGGGGTGGTGCGGGCCAGGAGCAGCATCCGCTCGGCCTGCTGGGCGTTGGAGATCCACACCTTCTTGCCCGAGACCAGCCAGCCGCCGTCGACCTTGCGGGCAAAGGTGGAGAGGTTGGTGGTGTCGGTGCCGGCGTCGGGCTCGGTCACTGCGAAGGAGATCTGCAGGTCGCCGGAGGAGACGCGGGGCAGGAAGCGCTTCTTCAGCTCCTCGCTGCCGTGGTGCAGGATCGGCTCGAAGCCGAAGATCCCGATGTGCACGGCCGAGCAGCCGCCCATTCCGGCGCCGGAGGCCGCGATCTCGCGCTCGACGATGGCCGCCTCGGTCACGCCGAGGCCTCCCCCGCCGTACTCCTCGGGGATCGTCAGGCCGAGCCAGCCGCCCTCGACGACGGCGTTGAAGAAGTCCCAGGGGAACTCGTGCTTGTCGTCGCGCTCGGCCCAGTACTCGTCGGGGAACTTCGAGCACAAGGTGCGCACGGCCTGGCGGATGTCCTCGTGGACGGGGTCCACCTCGTGATTCACCATGATCTCCTCGGTTGCAGGTGCGTCAGGGGCGGCGTACGCCGGCCGCGAGGCGCGGGACTGTGTCTGTCCTGTGTCTGTCCTGTGTCTGTCGGTCTTCGGGTCAGCGCATCTCGCCGCGGACCAGCCGGGCGTGGGCGAGCCAGTCGCGCGCCTTCTCGGCGTGCGCGATGTCGACGTGGGTACCGCGGAAGCGGACCGCGCCGTGGCCCTCGGCCACGGCCCTGTCCATGGTCGCGACGAGGTCCTCGTAGTAGGCGACCTCCTCGTCGGAGGGGGTGTAGACCTCGTGCACCACCGGCACGTGCGAGGGGTGGATCAGCACCTGGCCGCGGAAGCCGAGCTGGAGGCCGTAATCGGCGAACGCGCGCAGCCCCTCGAGGTCGCCGAGGTCCTCCCACAGGCCGGTGAGGGCGTGCAGCCCGTACTGCCGGCAGGCGAGCAGGATCCGGCTGCGCAGGTAGAGCGTCTCGCTGCCCTCGCGGGACTGCCGGTAGCCGACCGCCCGGGCGATGTCGGCGTGCTCCGACGTTGGCCCGATCATCGCCCCGACCCGCGGCGACGCGGAAGCTATCTCGAACGCGTTGGTGATCGCGTCGACCATCTCGACCGGGACGATCATCTCCAAGCCCTCGGCGCCGTTGCGCGCCTCGAACCAGTCGATCAGCGTCTCCCACCGGACCACGTCGGTGGCGTTGCGGATCTTCGGGGTGAAGAGGCCGGTCAGCTCGGGGCAGACCACGGCCTCGAGATCGGCGCCCGACATCTTGGTGTCCAGCGCGTTGGGCCGGACGAAGAGCCCCACGTGCTCGGACTCCGCGCGCAGCTCGGCGAGCGTCTTGCGCGCCGTGTCGCGGGCCGACTCCTTGAGGTCGACCGGGACAGAGTCCTCGAGGTCGACCACGATGCAGTCGGCCCCGGAGGCCAGCGCCTTGCGCGCCCACTCGGGCTTGTGCGCCGGGACGAACAGGATCGAGCGGTAGGGGTGCACAGGAGGCTCCTCAGGCGGGTCGGCTCAGGCGGGGCAGCTCGGGCGGTCGGCTCAGCGGTTGTCGGGCGTGCGGTCCCGGGTGTCCTCGGTGACGCCGAGCTCGCGCAGCTTGGCCTTCTGCACCCGCTGCGACGGCGTCTTGGGCAGCTCGTCGACGAACCTCAGGTAGCGCGGGACCGCGAACGACGGGATCCGCCCGTCGCAGTGCTCCCACAGCTCCTCCGCGGTGACGTCGCTCTGGGTGATCACGTAGGCCATCACCTCGTCCTCGCCGGCTTCGGTGGACGCCGGGACGGCGATCACCGCGGTCTCGACCACGGCCGGGTGGGAGAGGATCGAGGTCTCGATCTCGTAGGAGGAGATGTTCTCCCCTCGGCGGCGCAGCGCGTCCTTGAACCGGTCGACGAAGTAGAACCAGCCGTCCTCGTCGCGGCGCAGCGCGTCGCCGGTGTGGAACCACAGGTTGCGCCATGCCTCGACCGTCTTGTCGGGCATGTTGTAGTAGCCCATCGAGCAGATGAACGGCACCTTCGGCCGGATCACCAGCTCGCCGATCTCGCCCACGGCGACGGGCTCGTCGGTGGCCGGGTCGACGAGCGCCACCTCGAACCACTCGTCAGCCGCAAGGCCGGCGGCACCCGCGGGGCGGTCCTCGCCGTACGGCGAGATGATCGGCGCGGAGGTCTCGGTGAGGCCGAAGACCTCGACGAACGCGTCGATCCCGTAGCGCTCCTTCATCGGCTGCACGAGGGTGGCGGCGGTCGGCGCGGCGAAGACGACCCGCAGCGGGTTGTCCGCGTCGTCGTCGCGGCGGTCCTGCTTCCAGATGAAGTCCATCATCACGCCGATGAAGTTGGTGACCGTCACCCGGCTCTCGCGGATCTGGTCGATCCACCGGCTCGCGGAGAACCGGCTGCGGAGCACGCACCGGGCCCCCGCGACCAGCGTCGGGTACGCCGCCATGAACTGGGCGTTGCCGTGGAAGAGCGGGGTCACCGTCATCCACGCGTCGTCGGCGGTCAGCCGGACGAGCGAGACGCACTCGTCGGCGAAGAAGTACATTTGCGCGTGCGGCATCGCCACGCCCTTGGACGGGCCGGTGGTGCCGGAGGTGAAGAGCACCGAGGCGAGGTCCTGCGGCTGCACGTCGGGCAGCTCGACGCTGGTGCCGGCGGGCAGGTCGGCCTCGAGCTCGTCCCAGGGGGCGGCCTCCCAGCCGGCCTCGCGGAGCACCTCGATCGCCTTGTCCTGCTGGCCGGTGTCGATCACCCAGAACTTGGTGATGTCCTTCGCGGCCTCCTTGATCGCGACGAACCGCTCGGCGAAGACGTCGTCGATGACGGCGAGGCGGGCCTCAACGGTGCGCACCTGGTGCGCCAGGAAGTCGTGTTCGTACGCCGTGTTGATCGGCACCTCGACCAGGCCGGCCACAGCGGTCCCGATCCAGGTCCGGACGAAGCGCGACGAGTTGGCCGCGACGAGGACCACCCGGTCGCCGACGCTGGCGCCCTGGGTGAGGAAGTTGCGGCCTACGCGCTCGGCGGAGGCCAGCATCTCGGCGTACGTCCATGTGGCTTCCTCCTCCGGGGCATCGAGCCACACTGAGTCGGGACGCTCGGCGGCATGGTGCCGGAGCACGGTGGGCAGGGCCCACTGGCTGCGGGCCGAGAAGGTCGGCTTGAGGTCGCGGTAGTAGCGGAAGCTCACGGTTCTGTCCCTTGCTGCTGAGCTCGAACGGCCGCCGAACGGATCGGCCGCGGCACTTACCGAAGGTGCTCCTTCGATCTATGCTTTTGATGATCAGCAATATAGGCTGGGGGTCGAAGCCGGTCAAGGGCGGGTCCCGGTCCCCGGGCCGGACCCTCGACCCGCACCGCCACGAAGACAGGAGCCCCCGGGACATGAAGGCTGCAGTGCTGACCGAGTTCGACGGACGTCCCGAGATCGCGGACGTCACCGTCGGGGACATCCTCCCCCAGGAGGTCCGTATCCGGACAGCCGCCACCGGCGTCTGCCACTCCGACCGCCACGGCCAGACCGGGGGCATCCCCTCCATGCCGATCCCCGCCATCCTCGGCCACGAGGCCGCGGGCGAGGTGCTCGAGGTCGGCAGCCAGGTCACGAGCGTCCGCCCCGGCGACCACGTCGTCGTCGCCCCCGCCGCCTCCTGCGGCCTGTGCGAGTGGTGCAGCAAGGGCCACCCGCAGCACTGCGCCGACCAGGGCCGTGTCCGCGCGCCGGGCCTCGGCGACCGGCTCACCCTCGACGGCAGTGGCGTCGGCCAGTTCGTCGGCGTGGGCAGCTTCGCCGAGGAGATGATGGTCCAGGTGACCGCCGTCGCGCGGATCCCGAAGGAGATGCCGCTGGACAAGGCCGCCCTCCTCGGCTGCGCGGTGATCACCGGCCTCGGCGCGGTCCGCCACTCCGCGCAGGTCCGGTTCGGCGACACCGTCGCCGTGATCGGCTGCGGCGGCGTGGGCCTCAGCGCCGTCCAGGGCGCGGCGCTCGCCGGCGCGTCGCGGATCATTGGCATCGACCGGATGGCCTCCAAGCTGGAGATCGCCAAGCAGTTCGGCGCCACCGACATGGTCGACGCGAGCACCACCGACCCGGTCCAGGCCGTCCTGGAGCTGACCGGCGGCGTGGACCACTGCATCGAGGTCGTCGGCATCCCGGCCACGATCGAGCAGGCCTTCGGCATGCTCCGCACCCGCGGCACCGCCACCGTGGTCGGCCTCCCCCACCCGGGCGACACCCTGTCGCTGCCCGCCTCGGCGATGCTCCAGGAGAAGCGCCTCCAGGGCTCCCGCCTCGGCGGCACCCAGCTGCGCGTCGATGCCCCGCTCTACGCCGAGATGTACCTCTCGGGTCGGCTCGACCTCGACCCGCTGATGGGCAGCACGGTCTCCCTCGCCGATGTCGGCGACGCGCTGGAGCAGATCGACTCCTCCACCTCCGCGCGGACGATCGTCACCTTCTAGTCCCGGCCGCTCCGACAGAGAACACTCCGAGAGGAGGAGGCCCGCCCCGCCTGGCATCTCGGCGGGCCGGGCCCTTTCGTCCTGCCGAACGGTCGTGCCCTTCTGACTCGTGAGACGTTCGCCTTCCTCCATCTATGCGCTGAAGCGGCGTGCCCCCCATCGCCTGGATCTCCCGACCCGCGAAGTCGGTCAGGCCCGTCCGCTACTTCGGGCGGACGACCATCGAGCGCCCGATGGTTGAAACGCTGGCGCGAGGACGTAGGACCCGATCGCCTCGGTCTCCTCGACCATGGCGGGTGACCCCGTGGACGACGTCGACCATCCAGCGGGGCCGGCCACGCCACTGATCAGCGGTGTCTGCCGCGCGATGATCGGGCGTCGCCAAGTGCAATGTTCCGGGGGTACTCCGACGGCTCGTAGACCGGAAGCGCCACGCCCAGGCCGAGGCGGCCGTCCACGACAGCGTCGTCGAACCTCCAGCCGGCGTGATCGCGCTCGTTCAGCCCACCTCGAGGGGCACCGTGCCATCCGGCCACTCCTCGACTGCCACGGGGTACTGCTCCATCCGCTAGCTCGAGCCGCGCCCGTTCGGACCGGGCGCCTGGGTCAGGCCGGCCGTCGTGCGATCAGCACGAGCGCCGGCCCGACGAGGCAGACGCACGCGAGCACGGCCACGGCGGGCGCCATCCCGAGGGCGATGCTCAGGCCGCCGAGGGCGGCGGAGCCGAAGGCCGCGCCGAGCATGAAGACGAGCATCATCACGCCCATGGCCGCGCCGCGGACGTCGAGCCCGAACCGGTGCCCCACCTCGCCCATCAGCGTCGACTGGGCGAGCGCCGCGAGGCCCGTGACGCCGAAGTTGGTGACCACCAGCAGCACCGGGGTGAGGACGCGGTGGTCGGCGCTCACCCCCACCCAGCAGAGCAGCAGGAGCAGCGCGGTGCCGATGCCGGTGAGCAGCAGGCTGTCCGGACCCCCGAGCCGGGCCAGCACCGCGGGGGTGGCCCTGGAGGCGATCAGTCCGGCGAGCGCGCCGGGCGCCATCGCGGCGCCGACCTGCCAGGGCTCCCAGGCCAGCGCGTCCAGGGTCAGGGGCAGCACTAGCATCAGCGCGAACCAGGCGCCGGGGACCACGGCCCCGCCGACCGCGAGCCCCAGCATCCGGCCGTCGTCCAGCACCGCGCGGGGCAGGAAGCCGCCGGGCACCCGGCGCACGTGCCGCAGCAGCAGCGGGACGCCGACGACCACCAGGCCTGCGCCCACCCAGTGGGCGGGCCAGGACGCACCGGGCGACTGGAGCAGGAGCACCACCCCCGCGGCCGCGACGACGACCTGGAGCGCGCCCACGAGGTCGATCCGCGCGCCCGACCCCTCGGTCGGCAGCCAGCGCCAGACCGGGACCATCGCCACCAGCCCGACCAGCGGCAGGGCGAGCGCCACCCGCCAGCCGACGAGGTTGGCGACGCTGCCGCCGACCAGCGGGCCGATGCTCCCCACCCCGATCGCGATGCCCGCGACCGCGGCCAGCGCCCGGCCGCGCAGCGAGCCCCCGTAGGAGCGCTCGACCGCGGCGTTGAGCAGCGACGGCATGCTCGCCGCGCCCACCCCCTGGACCGCCCGGGCGACCAGGAGCACGCCGTACGTCGGGGCGAGCGCGGCCAGCACCGACCCGGCCGCCAGCAGGGAGACGCCCACCGCGAGCGGCTTGCGGATGCCGAAGAGGTCGGCGAGCCGGCCGTACAGCGCCGTGCAGACCGAGAGCGACAGCACGTAGAGGCTGATCATCCACGAGGCCGAGCCGGCGGCCAGGCCGAAGCCGTCGACGACGTCGGGCAGGATCACCGCCACCGAGGCGCTGGCGAGGCTGATCATCCCAAGCATCACCCCGGCCCACACCGCGACCCGCAGGGGCGGCTGCCCAGGCATGGGAGTGGCTCGGGCTCCGGACGCGCGGGCCGGGGCGACCGGCGCCGAGGCGCCGGTCAGCTCTGAGTCAGGCGAGGACGGCGACCGGGAGATGCTCGCTCCCCTCAGGCTGGACCCACTCGACGCGGACCGCGCGCCCGACCGCGAGGTCGGCGGGGTCGACGTCGGGCAGCTGCAGCGGCAGCCAGGGCCCCTCCTCCAGCTCGACGAGGCCGACCACGGTCGGCACCGCCGGCCGGTCCTCGGTGGCGCGGCCCGGCTTCACGGTCCAGGAGACGAGGCTCCCGACCCCGGAGGCCTCGCGCCACTCCAGGTCCGCGGCCTGGGTGACCGAGCAGACCCGGGCGGCCGGCTCCGACCACTCCCCGCTGCTCGGGGAGAAGCGCAGGAGCAGCCGGCCCTCGGCGGCGGCCTCGAAGAAGGTGGTCGAGTGGCCGTCGCGGACGACGGCCTTGAGCGAGTGCGGCACGGGTTTCTCCTCAGCTCTTCCGGTGCGGGCTGACGACCAGCGTGGAGTGGAAGTCCAGGACTCCGCCGTTCCCGCTGACCATGACGAGGTCGTGCTTGTCCACCTGGCGCTCGCCGCCCTGGCCGCGCGCCTGGATCACCGCCTCCGAGAGCGGGGTCATCCCCCACATGTAGAACGACGAGAGCTCGCCGCCGCCGGTGTTGGTGGGGTGGCTGCCGCCGGGCGCGATCGCGCCGCTGGCGACGAACTCGCCGCCCTCGCCCTTGGCGCAGAAGCCGTAGTCCTCGAGGGTGACGAGCGTGGTGTAGGTGAAGCAGTCGTAGAGCTCGCGGACGTCGATCTCGTCGACCTTCACCCCCGCCATCGCGAGCGCGTCGGCGCCCGAGGGCGCGGCCCCGGTGACCAGCCCGAACTCGCTGTCCCGCCGGTTGACGTAGCCCGGGTGCGCCTGGCCCCAGCCCCAGACGTGCACCGGGGGTTGGCGCAGCGCCTCGGCCCGGTCGGAGCTGGTGACGATGATCGCGACCGCGCCGTTGCTGACCAGGCAGCAGTCGAGCAGCCGCAGCGGGTCGGCGATCATCCGCGACTCCTGGTGGTCGGCGAGGGTGATCGGCTCCCGCATCTGGGCGTCCGGGTTCATCGACGCCCACTGGCGGGCGGCGACGGCGACGGCGCCGAGCTGCTCCGACGTCGTGCCGTAAGCCTCCATGTGGCGGCGCGCGGCGACGGCGTACCGCTCCGGGGCGGCCTGGAGGCCGGCGGCGAACTGGAGCGACTGGACGCCCTCCATCGCGCGTTTCTGGCCGCCGTACGACGCCCCCGCGCGCTTGCCCTCCGTCAGCGGCGCGTCGGCATAGACGCAGGCGACGACGTCGGCCATGCCGTTGGCGATCGCCATCGACGCGTACTGCACCATCTGGCCGGCCGAGGAGCCGAACCCCTGCATGGTCGCCAGCAGCCGGGCGTCGCGCATCTGGAGCGTGGACTGGAGCCGGAGGTCGGTGTCGTTCTTGACCCCCGGGTTGACCAGCAGCCCGTCGATCTCGGAGAGCGCCAGGCCGGCGTCGGCCGCGGCGAGCGTGATCGCCTCGACCGCGAAGTCGGTCGCCGTGCGCCCGTAGACCTTGCCCATCTCGGTGATCCCGAGGCCCGCGATCGCGGTGCCCCCGGACGCCTCGTGCGTGACCACACCCATCAGCTCTCCTCCTCGCGACGCGGCAGCGTCACCTCGACCACACCGGGCCCCACCGTGACGCCCTGGGAGTTCTCGCACCGGATCGCGACCTCGACCACGCCCAGGCCGTCCTCGACCCGGGTCGTGGCGACCTCGGCGTGCACCGTCGTGGTGTCGCCGACGTAGTTGAACGCCTTCATCCGGAAGCCGCGCAGCGCGCGGATCGTGCCCTCGGTCCCGATCCAGTCCCGCACGCAGCGCTCCCACGTCCCCATGAGGAACGAGGTGTTGGCGTACATCTCCTCCGCGCCGGTGCCGCGCGCGTACTCGGAGTTGTGATGGATCGAGTTGAAGTCGCGGTTGGTTCCGGCGGCCATCACCAGCCGGTAGACCGTGAGCGGGTAGGCCACCGACGGCAGCGCCTCGCCGATCGTGACGTCCTCGAAGTAGCGCGTCATCTCTCCCCGTCTTTCGCGTGCGGGACGTAGGCGTAGGTGCCGATCCGGATCCGGCCGACCACCTCGGGGTACCCTGACGCGGCCGGCCCGCGGTCGCTGACGACCTCGCTCTCGAAGGTCAGGAACGCGCCGCGACCGACGGAGGTCTCCTTCGGCTTGCAGGAGAGCAGCCGCTTGCCGCGCCGGCCGAGCCGCTCGCCGGCGACCACCGGGCGCAGGAAGTCGATCTCAACGTCGGTGCCGAAGAAGCCGGTGGTGCGGGGCCCGATCCCGAGCCCGGCGTCGTTGATCGCGCTGCGCACGGGCTGCGCGTCCCGGTCGTAGGAGTCGAAGAGCACCTGCCCCGGCTCCCAGGCGGCCGGTAGCGTCCATGGCATCACGCCGGTGTAGGGCATGGTCACGTCGTCGAAGCCCGCCGCCCGGGCCGCCTCCCGGTCGGTGTGCAGCGCGCAGTCCAGCTCCAGCGGCTCCAAGTAGCGCCGGATCGCCCCCGGCTCGACCGGGTCGCCGCCCCAGGTGATCACGCCGTCGAGGAAGTCGCGGCCGACCGCGTCGACCACCGGCTGCCACTCCTCCTGCCAGCCCGTGTCGGTGGCTGCGCTCGTGCTCGTGCTGTGGCTCATGCCAGCACCCCCTCCTGCGTCAGGGCCGCGACCCGCTCGGCGTCGTAGCCGAGCAGCGTCCGCAGCACGTGGTCGTTGTGCTGGCCCAACCAGGGCGCCGCGCGGCGCGGCCCCCCGGGCGTCGCCGAGAGCTGCCAGCGCGGCCCCTCGACGTAGGTCGTCCCGTGCCGCTCGCTGGGCAGCTGGACGAGGTGGCCGCGGTAGGTCAGCTGGGGGTCGGTGAGGAAGTCGGCGCTAGAGCTCGCCCCGTGCGCGGGCACACCGGCCGCCTGGAGCAGGTGCTCCACCTCGCCCGCCGACCGGTCCGCCGTCCACGCGGAGACCGCGCCCTCCAGCTCCTCGTTGGCGGCGAGCCGCCCGGCCGTGGTGAGCAGCTCGGGCCGCGCCGCCAGGTCGGGCCGCTCTATGACGGCGGCCAGAGCGCACCAGTCCTGCTCGTCGCGGACGGCCACGGCGACGAACCGGTCGCGGCCGTCCTCGGGCCGACAGGCGTGCACCCCATGCGGGGCCATCGCCACGTCGGCGTTGCCCCGGCGCCCGGCGACCGTGCCGTCGTACGCCGCGTGCGCGACCTGCGGGGAGAGGAAGAAGACCCCGGCCTCCACCTGGCTCAGGTCGACGTAGCAGCCCTCGCCGGTGAGCCGGCGCCGCTCGAGCGCGGCCAGCAGGGCGGGCAGCGCCAGCCGGGGGCCGACGTAGTCGGTGTAGGGGCCGAACGGGCCCAGCGGCAGCCGGTCGGGCCAGCCCACGAGGTGCTGGAAGCCGCTGAGGGACGAGCCGACGTTGCCGTAGCCGGCGAGCCGGGACCACGGGCCCGACTGGCCGGCGATCGAGGTGCTGAGGACCACCAGGTCGGGCCGCTCGGCACGCAGCGTGGCCGGGTCCAGCCCCCACTTGGCGAGCTGGCCGGGCGAGAACGACTCGACCACCACGTCGGCCCAGGCCACGAGGTCGCGGGCGACCCGCTGCCCCTCCGGCGACTTCAGGTCCAGGGTCACGCCCCACTTGCCGGCGTTGCAGTTGCCGAAGAGCGCGGAGCCCTCGCGGTGCTGCTCGCCCCGGTGGAACGGCTGCATCAGCCGGGCGGTCTCGACGCGCGTGCCGGATTCGACCCGGACGACCTCGGCGCCGAAGTCGGCGAGCTGGCGGCCGATCAGCGGGCCGGCGACGACCCAGGAGAGGTCGAGGACCTTGAGGCCGGCGAGCGCGTCCTGGCGGTCGTGGCCGAGGTCGCCGGCCACGGCCGTGCCCGTGGCGGCCGTGCCCGTGGCGGCCGTGCTCGTGGCGGCGGCGCGGGGGTCCTCGGCGGCGTCCTCGGCGGGGCGGGCCAGCGGGAGCCACTCCGCGAGCACCTCGTCGGTGTGCTCGCCGAACCGGGGCGCGGGGCGGCGCAGCGACGGGGCCGGGCCGCCGGTGACCTGGGCGAGGACGCCCGGGACCCGGACCCCGACGCCGGCCACCTCGAGCTCGGCCCAGAAGCCGCGCTCGGCCAGGTGCCGGCTCGCCAGCACGTCGGCGCTGTCGTAGATCGCCATCGCCAGCAGCCGCCGCTCCAGGGAGGCCGCGACGACCTCCTCCTTGGTCCGGGTGAGCAGGAAGGCGCGGACGGCGGCCCGGGCCCGCTCGAGGTCGTCGGTGGTGAGCTCGCCGGCGGTGAACCGGTCGGGGACGGTGCGCCAGTCCCAGGTCGCGACGTCGGCCGGGAGGACGCCTTCGCCCTCGTCACCGATCCAGGCGAAGAGCCGGTTGGTGAACGCGCCGGCAGCGGGGCCCATGGAGAGGTGGAGCTCGACGATGCCGTCGGCGCAGTGCCACTTCTTCAGCGAGTTGGGGGTGGCGGCGCCGCTGCCCGACTGGTCGGTCCGGCCGACGGGCTGCTTCTGCCACTCGGGGTTCGCGTCGCCGACCGCGGTGGCCAGCACCCGAGCCAGCGTGGCCGCGGCCGCGGAGACCTGCGCGGAGACGTCGACCACCTGGCCGGCCCCGGTGCGGGCGCGCGCCAGGACGGCGGTGAGCGCGCCAGCCGCGGCGTCCGCGCCGGCGTGCAGGTAGGCCTGAGGCACGCTGATCCGCAGCGGCGGGCGGTCGCCGTCGCGGTGCGGCTCGAGCGGTCCACCCGCGGCCCAGACGACGAGGTCGGTGTCGGCGTACGAAGACTTCGGGCCGTCCCAGCCGAACCCGGTGACCGTCACGCAGACCAGGGTCGGGTCCTGGGCGCGCAGCGTGGCCGGCTCGAGCCCGCGGGCGGTCAGCCAGTCGGGCGGCATCGAGGTGACGACGACGTCGGCGGCGCGCGCCAGCGCCCGGAACCGCTCCTGTCCCGGCGCGGTGTCGAGGTCCAGGGCGACGCCGCGCCGGTTTGCGCCGAAGGTCTCCCAGGCCAGGGAGACCTCATTGGCCTCGCCCGGGTCGGCGGGCCGCACGAGCGGCGTGGCCTGGCGGGCGGCCGACCCGCCTAGGGGCTCGACCTGGACCACGTCGGCGCCGAGGTCGGCCAGCAGCCGGCCGCAGAGCAGTCCGCGCTCGTCGGTGAGGTCGAGGACCTTGAGGTGTTCGATCATGTCGTCCGTCCGGTGACGTGGTCAGGCCGGCTCCGGACCGCGCTGCGGGGTCCCGGGCCGGCCCGTCCGGGTCGTCAGGCCGGCGCCTGCTCGAGGAGCTCGATGGCGCCCTCGGGGCACGCGTCGGCGGCGTCCTGGGCCTCGCCCAACAGCTCGTCGGGCACCTTCCAGCACTGTCCGCGCTCGGCGACGAACCCCTCCTCGTCGTCGTGCAGCAGGGTCGGGGCGACGCCGTAGCAGCGTCCGTGGCCCATGCACTTGGCTTCGTCGATGGCGATGTGCATGTCAGACGTCCCACTCCAGCGGCAGGCTGGTCATCGTGAGCTGGCCGCCGCGCTCGCGCAGCTCGGTGCCGTCGGGGATCTGGTACTCCGGGATCCGCTTGTGCCACTCCTCCATGACCACCTTGAGCTCGAGGCGGGCCAGGTGCATGCCGAGGCAGCGGTGCGGGCCGCCGCCGAAGGCCAGGTGCTGGTTGGCGCCCGCCCGGTCCAGCTTGACCTCGTCGGGCTCGGGGAACTTGCGCGGGTCGCGGTTGGCCTGGGCCACGCCCAGCCAGACCACGTCGCCCTTCTCCAGCTCCAGCCCGTGGAACTCGCCCGGCTCCTGGACCTCGCGGCCGGCCTGGATCACCAGGGGGAACGTCCGGAGGAACTCCTCGACCGCGTTGGGCACCAGGCTCGGGTCCTCGGTGATCGCCCGGCGGTCCTCGGGGTGGGTCGCCAGGTGGGCGAAGATGTAGCCCAGCGCCGACCGGGTGGTGTCGAGACCCGCCAGCATCAGCGTGAGGCAGATGGTGGTGATGTCCTCCTGCGGGATCGGCTGGTCGTCGATCCGCGCGGTGACCAGGCGGGTGACCATGTCGAGGTCGGGGTCGAGCGGGTTCTCCCGACGATCGTTCACCGCCTGGTCGAAGTAGTCCATGATCTTCTTCTTCGACTCCGTCGCCTCGGCCGGGCGGCCGGCGAGGAGGGCGTTGAAGTAGTCCTCCGACCACTCCAGGAAGAAGTCGCCGTCGCTGACCGGCAGGCCGAGCAGCGCGAGGAACAGGTCCGTCGGGTAGCGGATCGCGAACTCGGCGACGAAGTCGATCGAGCCCTCGGGCTTCAGCTCCTCGATCAGCTCGATGCACCGCTCGGTCGCCATCTGCTCCATCCGGCGCACCGCCGCGGGGGCGAAGAACTGGTTGAGGATGCGGCGCAGCTTGACGTGCTCCTGGCCGTTGAGGTCCTGCGGGAGCAGGCGCTCGTTGGACGAGCCGGGCCGCAGGGCTGAGCGGACGTCGGTGGTCCAGGTCACGTGCTGCTGGAACCCTTCGCGGACGTCGTCGTACCGCTGGAGCATGAAGAAGCCGCGGTCCGTCGTGTCGTTGAAGAGGAACCGGGCCTTCTCGCGGTCCGGGTCCAGAAGGGCGTAGTGACCGAAGATCTCGGTCTCCTGGGTGTAGTCGGTGTGGACGACGGGGCAGCCGCGGTGGGTCAGCTCCGCGCCCTCGGCCGACGTGGCCTCGGTCTGCGTCTCGGTCATGGGGATCTCTCTTTTGACGAGGAGGGGACGGGGGACGACGGGGCTAGTTGTCGCCGAGGCTCGGCAGCCAGGTGGCGATCTCTGGGAAGAGGATCAGGATCACCGTGGTGATGATGGCCATCGGCATGAACCACCAGCAGGCCATGAAGACGTCGTTGAGGGTGATCTTCTGGCCCTGATTGACCTCGGGCTCCTTCGTGATCGTGTGGATGATGAAGGCGAGGATGCCGACCGGCGGCGTGACCACCGCAAGCTCGCCCATGAAGACCGCGAAGACGCCGTACCAGAGCAGCGAGATGTCGAGCGACGCCAGCGTCGGGATCAGGATCGGGATGGTGAGGACCATCATCGGCAGCGGCTCCATGAAGGTGCCGAGCACGATGTAGACGACCATCATCATCAGCAGGAACGAGACCCGGCCGAGGTCCATCGCCTCGACCAGCTCGGCGAAGCCGCTGCTGATCCCGGTGAGGGTGAACATCCGCGACAGCGCCTCGACGCCGACCAGCATGAGGAAGATCGCGCCGACGCTGCTGACCGTGGCGACGGAGGCGTCGATGATCGCCCGCATGGCGTTGCGCTTCTGCCAGATCACCGTGATGAAGAGGGAGAACAGCGCCGCGACGGCGCCAGCCTCGGTGGCGGTGAAGACGCCGGAGAACATCCCCCAGATGATCAGGCCCATGATCAGCGGCACCGGCCAGGTGGCGGCGGCCGACTGGAACCGCATGCCCCAGGTGACGCCCTTCTCGCGCTCGGCGCGGGTGTGCTCGGTCTCCACGGCCGCCCACTTGCGGGCGAAGATCACGATCATGATCGTGAAGAGGACGGCGACCAGGAGGCCGGGGAACACGCCGGCCAGCAGCTGGGGCCCGACCGGCACCTCGGCGATGCCGGCGTAGATGACGAGCATGATGCTCGGCGGGATCAGCTGGCCCGGCAGGCCGGCGACGATCACGGCACCGACGGCGAGGCGCTTGTCGTAGCCCGCCTTGAGCATCTCGGGGATGCCGATCCTGGCCAGCGCGTAGGTGGTGCCGACCGAGGAGCCGCTCACCGCGGCGAGGCCGGAGCCCGCCAGGTTGGTGCCGACGGCGAGGCCGCCGGGGAGCCAGCCGAGCCAGTACCGGCCGGCCTTGTAGAGGCTCTCGGTGAGACCCGCCTTCCACAGCAGCAAGCCCATGAGGATGAACATCGGGACGACGCTGAGGGTCCAGTTCGCGATCTGGCCGTAGGCGAGGGTGGTCATGGTGCTCTCGACCAGGCGCTCGCCGCGCATCGCGTACATGCCCAGCAGGGCGGGGACCAGCATCGCGATCGCGATCGGCATCCGCAGGAAGATCAGGCCGAGCATCAGGACGATGGCGGCCACGCCGATCGCCTCGGGGACGAGCGGCATGAACATGGCCGTGGTCGACCCGGCCAGCACCACCACGGTGATGGCGAAGGTGATCCACGAGCGCCGGTGGTTGACCGGCGCGCCCTCGACCTCCGCCACCGGCGTCGGGGCGGCGGGCGGCGGGGCGTCCGCGGTCTGGGTCTGCACGAAGGGATCTCCCACGGTGTCGTCGCCGGGGCGCGTGTCGACGGGGTTGGTCGGTCCGGGGTTCATCGGCCCCCTCCTGCCGTGTGCGTGTGGCCGAGACGGACGGCCTCGTCGTGGGCCACCGGCCCGTCGTGGGCGAGCGCGTCGAGGACGGCCGCATCGCCGACGTCGGCGACGAAGTGGTCCTCCTCCGGGTGCCGGATTGCCTTCCAAGCCGCCACCAGGAACTGGACGGTGAGGCTGCCGAAGGCGAGCGGGACCAGGAAGTATGCGGGCCAGGCGACGAGGTCACTCACGCCCGCGGTCTTGCCGATCTCCTTGGCGTGCACCGCCTCGCCCCAGCCGAACCAGGCGAACCCGGCGACCACGACGCCGCAGAGCAGGAAGACGAAGGCCAGCACGAACCGCTTGGTGACGGTCGGGAGGATCTGGAAGACCAGGTCCGCAGCGATGTGCTGGCCGCGGTGCTGGGCCGCGATGAAGCCGAGGAACGCCACGAGCGGCAGGTACCAGTACTCGACCATCTCGAGGGTGTTGTCGATCGGGCTGTCGAACCAGGTCCGCATCACGGCGTTCGCCGTGACGTGGGCCATCATCACGAAGGTGATAAGGACGGCCGGCACCTCGATGAGGAGCTGGAGGCCGCGATCGAGGAGCTTGGACTGCGTGGCGCTCTCGGCCATGTCTTCCTCCGGGGGTGGAAGGGGAAGGGACCGGCTGCGGCCCGCTCGGGACGGACCGCAGCCGGGAGGGCTGATCAGGACGGGCGGCGCTCCGACCAGATCTTCTCCATCACGAGGTCGGTGTAGACCGACATGTCGAGGTCACCGCTCTTGAAGTTCTGGTCGAAGTCCTCGTAGCCGACCTCGGCCGGGATGTCGAGGGCCTCGACCTCGTCGAACCACGTCGCCGCGGACTCCTCGGCCGCGTCGACCAGGCCCTCGGCGTCCTCGACGCCGTCGCCGTTGCGGACCTGGTCCAGGAGCTTGGCGTTGGCGCCCTCGAGGGCCTCGAGCGCGTCGGCGTCGAAGTCGTTGAACGAGCCGTCATTCTCACGCACCAGCTTGGCCGCCTCGGCCGTATTGGGCCAGATCTTGTCCTCGATGTTGCTGCCGATGTAGACGTCCAGCTTGTCCCACATCAACTGCTGGGCGACCAGCGGGAGCGACTCCCAGGTGTCCTTGCTGAAGGACCAGCCGCCCGGGGCGAGCGCGAAGCCGGTCTCGTTGTTGACGGTCGCGTGCGGGGCCGCGGGGACGAAGCCGCCGAGGACGCCGACGGTCAGGGTCGCGTTGGCGCAGTCGACGACGCCTCGCTCGACCGACTCGTAGACCTCGGTGTAGGCGACGGTCGCGGGCGAGCCGCCTAGCGCCTTGATCTGCGCGGTCTGGGCCGTGCCGGAGGTCGAGACCGCCTTGCCCTCGATGTCGGCAAGGCTGGTCCGGGGTTCGCTGCACAGCAGCATCTGCGAGCCCGAGTTGAAGATCGGCACCAGCGGGACGATCCCGTGGTCGTCGAACTCCTGCATGATCTCCTCGTTCTGGAACGCGACCTCGTTGGGCCAGGCGTTCGACTGGAGGGCGCCGGCGATCACCGTCTGGTCGGAGATAAAGCCGGTCTCGATCAGGGCCACGTTGGCCGGGTACTCGCTGGGCTCGTAGATCGGGAGCGTCGAGGCCACGTCGAGGCGGCCGTCGTTGAGCGCGTCGTCGATCTCGGTGGGCTCGGCGACCGCGTTGGAGAACGCGACCTCGAAGGTGATCTTGCCGTCGGACCACTCCTCCACGGCGGCGACCCACTTCTCGATCGGGGCACCCGTGGCGCTGCCCTTGGGGCCGGGGCTCTGGGTGTTGAGCGTGATCGGGTCGACGTCGGCGAAGGCCTCCTGGTACTCCTCCATCGAGGCGCCAATCTCGACGCCCTCGCCGGAGCCGCCGGACGAGCTCCCGCTGCCCGAGTCCTCGGCACATCCGGCGAGGGCGAGGGCGCTGACGAGGCCGAGGGCCGCGGCCGCGACACCCGGCCGGGCGATCCTGCGCTGTGCTGCCATGGTTGTTCTTCCTTCGTTCGTGCGGCTCGCCGTCCCGAAACGGTCCCCGACTCGATTGCTCAGGTGACGTGTGTCACCGCCCTGCATATGATTCGCCTAGATTCAGGTTGAGGTCAAGAGTCCATGCGCATCAATGGCTCTTTCTTTGCACCAGACCACCAGCCCGTCGAGGGCCTCGACCTCTGAGCCGTGGACACGCAGCGGGTTGACCTCGAGCGAGTCCAGGTCGTCGCCCAGGCGCTCGGCGAGGCGGCCCACGGCGACCACCACCTGGCACAGCCGGTCCAGGTCGGCCGCGGGCCGGCCCCGGACACCCTGGAGCACCGCGGCGCCCCTCAGACCGGTCAGCAGCTCGCGCACCCGCGCCTCGTCCACCGGCAGCGGGGCGAGCGCGGCGTCGTCGAGCACCTCCACGAGGACGCCGCCCAGCGCCACCGCCAGGACGAGGCCCCACTCCTCCGATCGGGTGACCCCGACCAGCATCTCCGTCGCGGGCGGGCGCATCGGCGAGACCAGCACGCCGTCGAGCGCGGCCCCGGGCTCCGCCGCGGCGCACGCGGCCACCACCTCGTCGTAGACGACCGCTGCGGCGTCGACGGCGACGCCCAAGCGCACGCCCCCGATGTCGCTCTTGTGGGCGATGTCGGCCGAGACGATCTTCATCGCCACCGGCCCGTCGAAGCGGGCGGCGGCCTCCGCGGCCTCGGCAGCCGAGTGGACGTGGGCTGCCGGCACGACCGGTACCCCGGCCTGCTCGAGCAGCGCGCGGGCGTCCACCTCGGAGTATCGGCCGCGGCGCACCTCGAGCGGCTCCACGGGCTCCGGCTCGCGGCCGGCGCGCGCGACGTTGGCGGACCAGAGCACGACGCGTTGGATCGCCTCGACCGCGGCCCGCATCCCGGGCACCACGTGTGGCACGTTCCCGGCGCGCAGCACCTCACGAGTCTCGCGGCCGATCGGCTGCATCACCTGGGTGACGTAGAGCGCCGGGGCGGCCGAGGCCTTCATCCCGCGGCCGATCGCGTCGACGTACTTCTGGCCGTAGAACGGGCGGCCGTCCTCGCGCCAGGGCAACGAGTTGACCACCACGACGCAGCCGACCGACTCGTCGTTGCCGACCGCCTCGATCGCGTGCTCCCACAGATCGACGTCGACGATCGCGGCGCCCGTGACGTCGAGCGGGTTGTGGGCGTGGCCGAACGCCGGCATCTTCTTCGCCACCGCGGCGGTCGTGGCCGCCGAGAGCTCGGGGATCTCGGCGGCCGCCGCCTCGGCGAGGTCCGCGATGATGTCGCAGGCCCCGCCCGAGATGGAGACCACGCCCATGCCTGGGCGCTCGATCCGACCGGTGGTCGCCGCCACCCCCGCGGTGACCAGCATGTCCTCGATGGTGTCGACGCGGATCACGCCGAGGTCGGCGAAGACGGCGTCAATCACCCGGTCGTCGCCCACCAGGGCGCCGGTGTGGGAGGCCGCCGCGCGGGCGGCCAGCTCGCTGCGCCCCGCCTTGAGCACGACGATCGCCTTGCCCAGGCGGGCGGCCCGCCGGGCCGCGTGCGCGAACAGCTCGGGCTCGCGGATCGCCTCCATGAAGATCGCGACCGCGCGCACGGAGTCGTCGTCGACCAGGTGGTCGAGCAGGTGGGCGACGGTCACCATCGCCTCGTTGCCGACGGTGATCACGTGCGAGAGGTCGACCCCAGCCATAGAGGCAAAGTCCTTCATCGCCCCGCAGCTGGCGCCGCTTTGGGAGATCAGGGCTACTCCCCCGGGCTCGGTCGGAGGGTCGGAGAGCGTCATCGCCGGGATGCCGGCCGTGACGTTGACCAGGCCCAGCACGTTGGGCCCCATCATCGCGACCTCGAGGCTCTCGGCGAGCGCGACCAGCTCGTCCTGACGGGCGCGCCCCTCGGGACCGGTCTCGGCGTAGCCGGAGCTGAGCACCATGACCGCGCGGGCGCCGGCGGCGGCCGCGTCCCGGATCGCGTCGGCGGCTCGCGCCGCTGGCACCATGACGAAAGCCAGGTCGACAGGCTGCCCGATCGCGACGCACGACGGGTAGGTGGCGCGCCCGTGCACCTCGGGGCTGCGGGAGTTGACCAGGTAGGTCCGCTCCCGGTGGCCGGCGGCGTCCAGGTTGCCGTGGAGGAGCAGCGAGAAGGTCGACTTGTCGCTGGCCCCGATCAGGGCGAAGGAGCGGGGCGACAGCAGCGCGTCGAGCCCCTCGCGGCTCACCATCTCAGAGACCCACCGCGATGGACTTGGTCTCCAAGAAGGCGCGGAACCCCTCGGGGCCCATCTCCCGGCCGACACCCGACTGCTTGTAGCCGCCGAACGGCGACCCGTAGGCCTGCGGCACGCCGTTGATGCTGACCATGCCGGTGCGCACGCGGCGCGCGACCGCGACCGCCTCGTCCACGTCGGGACCCCAGACGGAACCCGAGAGGCCGTAGACGGAGTCGTTGGCGATCGCGACGGCCTCGTCGACGGAGTCGTAGGCGATGACGGCCATGACAGGGCCGAAGATCTCCTCCTGGGCCACCCGCATGGAGTTCTGGACGTCGGCCAGGACCGTGGGCATGACGAACCAGCCACCCTGGAGCTCCGGAGGAAGGGTGAGCGCGCCGCCGGTGGCGACGGTGGCACCCTCCTGCTCGCCGAGCTCGATGTAGCCGGCGACGCGTTCGCGCTGCCGCTCGCTGACCATCGGGCCGATCTTGGTGGAAGGGTCCATCGGGTCCCCGACCTTCTGCGCCGCCACGGCGGCGGCCAGCGCCTCGACCAGCTGCTTCTCGATCGAGCGGTGGACCAGGACGCGGGTCTGCGCGATGCAGGCCTGGCCGTTGACCATCATCGCCATCGGCAGCAGCTTCGGCACGACCTCGTCGAGGTCGGCGTCGGGCAGCACGATGGCAGCCGACTTGCCACCCAGCTCAAGGGTGACCCGGGCGACGCGCGACGCCGCCGCGGCCATGATGGCCTTGCCGGCGGCGGAGCTGCCGGTGAACGCGACCTTGTCCACCTCGGGGTGGTCGACCAGGTGGGCGCCGGCCTCCCGGCCGCCGGGGACGATGCTCAGCACGCCCTCGGGCAGCCCCGCCTCGGCAAAGGCGTCGGCGAACGCGTACGCCGTGAGCGGCGTCTCCGGCGGGGGCTTGAGGACCACGGAGCAGCCCGCGGCGAGGGACGGGGCGAGCTTGAGTGACGGCGTGCTCAGCGGGCCGTTCCACGGCGTGATCGCGCCGACCACTCCGACCGGCTCCTGAGTGACCAGGCTGCGGTTGGTGCCGTCGGTGCGGTACTCGTCGTACTCGAACGACCTGGCCATCTCGGCGTAGTAGCGGGTGTGCCGGATCGGGTTCGGCACGTGCGCCATCTCGCTGAACCACAGCGGGCAGCCCAGCTCCGAGGTGATACTGACGGCGAGCTCGGTGGCGCGCTTCTCCAGCAGGTCGGCTGCGCGGTGCATCACCTCGGACCGCTCCTCGGGAGCGGCGTCGGCCCAGGCCCCGGAGTCGAACGAGGCGCGCGCGGCCTCGACGGCCGCGTCGATGTCGGCGTTGCCGCCGAGGGCGGCCTCACCGACCCGCGCACCGGTGGCGGGGTTGCGGACCTCGATCGTCTCGCCGCTGCGAGGCTGCTGCCAGCGCCCCCCGATGAACAGCTCGGGGCGTTCGGTCATCGACACCTGAGGACTCCCTTGTGGTCGAGGCGTGAAAGCTCGGTTGCTTTTCATGATAATGAAACATATCTTATGAGCATGTGACACCGAGCACAAGGTCCACCAGCGGAGGGCACCTCTCATGACATCACCAGCGACGCCGCGCGGGACAGCGGCCTCGGCCTCCGTGCCGACACCGGGACACCACGTCGTCATCGTCGGCGCGGGCCTCAGCGGCCTGCGCACCGCCGAGCGGCTCCGCCGGCTCGGCCACACCGGCCCCCTGACCCTCGTCGGCGAGGAGGCGCACGCGGCGTACGACCGCCCGCCGCTCTCCAAGGCGCTCCTGATCCAGGACGAGGAGCCCGCGGCCCCGCCCGCCCTGCGTGCGGCGGAGAAGTACGCCGAGCTCGATCTCGACCTCCGGCTCGGCGTCCGCGCCGAGGCACTGGTCCCCGGCGAGCGGTCCGTGGTGCTGGGGGACGGCAGCCGGATCAGCTACGACCAGCTCGTCGTCGCCACCGGCTCCCGGGCCCGGCGCGTCCCTGCGTGGGAGCACCACCCCAACGTCCACACGCTGCGGACCTTCGAGGACTGCCTGGCACTGCGGGCCGACTTGCGCGCCGCCCGGCACCTGACCGTGGTGGGCGCCGGCGTGCTCGGCGGCGAGGTCGCCGCCGGCGGCCGCGCACTCGGCCTTGAGGTCACCCTGGTCGAGGCGCAGGCCGCGCCCCTCGAGCGGGTGCTCGGCGCAGAGCTCGGGGCCGGCGTCGCCCAGCTGCACCGCGACCACGGCGTCGACGTGCGGCTGGGCGTCGCGGTCGAGCGGCTTGGCGGCGACCACCGCGCCGAGCGCGTGGTGCTCGGCGACGGCACCGTCGTCGAGACCGACGTGGTCGTGGTGGCGATCGGTTCGGTCGCCGAGACCACCTGGCTCGCCGGCTCCGGCGTCCGACGAGCCGACGGGGTGCTCTGCAACCAGTACGGCGCCACCGCCGTGCCGGGCGTGCACGTGGTGGGTGATGCTGCCGTGATGCTTCACCCCGGCGCGACGACCCCGCTGCGCCTGGAACACTGGACCTCGGCGGGCGACACCGCCGCGGTGGTCGCGCACAACGTGCTCGCCGCTCCCGAGGAGCGCAAGCCGCTGACCGAGGTCCCCTACTTCTGGTCCGACCAGTACGACGTGAAGATCCAGGGGCTGGGCCTCCCCTCCCCCGAGGACCGGATCGACGTGGTGGCCGGCGACGTCGCGGAGCACTCCTTCCTCGCGGTGTGCAGCCGAGAGGGCCGCGTCCGCGCCGCCTTCGCCATGAGCATGCCGGCGCCGCTCGCCCGCTGCCGCAAGGCGGTCGCCGACGGCACCGCCCTCGCCGACCTGCTCGCGGCCGCCCCGTGGACCCCGAAGAAGAAGGTGAGCGCATGACCGGCACGGCCAGCACCAGCTCCACCGACCAGCTCCTCGCCGATGCGCTCGAACGGCTCCGGCGGCTGGAGGACGCCGAGACCGCCCGCAACCACCTGCACGCCTACGCCGAGACCCTCGACGACCCGACGCCCGAGGCGGTCGCCGCGCTCTTCACCGAGGACGGCGTCCTCGAGGTGCCGGCGGGCTCGTTCGAGGGGCGGGCGGCGATTGCCGACTTCTACCGGTCCCGCCTCACCCCCGACGACGGCGACAAGCGGCACTTCCTGGTCAACCTGCGCACCCGCCACCTGCAGCCGGGCCTGGTCGAGGTGGCGTCGTACTTCGTCTTCACCAGTCGCGAGGACGCCCGGTCGGCCCTGGGCTGGGGCACCTACACCGACCAGGTGCGGGTCGTCGGTGGCAGCGCGCGGTTCCAGCGCAAGCGGATCACCCCCCACGTCTTCACCGACCTCGACGTCGGCTGGTCCCGCGGCTGAGCGGGGCCAGCCGACGCCGGCGGTCAGTCAGGCCATCTCCCATTCCAGCGGCAGAGTAGTCAGGGACAGCTGGCCGCCGCGCTCCATGAGCTCGACGCCCTCGCGCAGCCGGTACTCCGGGATCCGCTTGTGCCACTCGCGCAGCACGAGGACGAGCTCGAGGCGCGCCAGGTGCATGCCGAGGCACCGGTGCGGGCCGAGGCCGAAGGCCAGGTGCTGGTTCACGCCGGGCCGGTCGGGGTTGTACGACTCCGGGTCCTCGAACTTGCGCGGGTCCCGGTTGGCCGAGCCGATGCCGAGCCAAGTGATGGTGCCCTGGTCGAGCCGGTGGCCGTTGATGTCGACGTCCTTGGCGGCGAGCCGACCGACCTGAAAAACTAACGGGTACATCCGCAGGCACTCCTCCACCGCCTTCGGGATGACCGTCGGCTCGTCCACGATCCGCTGCCGGTGCTGCGGGTTCAGGGCGAGGTGGCGGTAGATGTAGCCGAGCGCGCTGCGGGTGGTGTCCAGGCCGGCCAGCATCACCGTCTTGCAGATGGTGAGGATGTCCTGATGCGGGATGGGCTCCTCATCGATCCGCGCCTCGATCAGCCGGGAGACCAGGTCCAGCTCGGGGTCCTTGGGGTGGGCGCGGCGGTCCTCGACCGTTGCGTCGAAGTATTCCTCGATCTTGGCGCTCGCCGCGGCCGCCGCCTCCTTCTCCGTGCCGATCAGGCCGCCGAAGACCGTCTCCACCCACGGCAGGAAGAAGTCGGCATCGGTGAGCGGGAGGCCCATCTGCTCGAGGAAGATCTCGGTCGGGTAGCGGATCGCGAAGTCGGCGACCAGGTCGCACGAGCCGGCGGGCTGCAGCTCGTCGAGCAGCGCGGTCACCCGCTCCAGAGCGAAAGGCTCCATCCGCTTCACCGCCGCGGGCGAGAAGAACGGATTGATCACCTTCCGGACCTTGATGTGCTCCTCGCCGTCGAGCATGTTCGGGATGATGTCGATCTGCCGCGGCACGTTCATCGCGTTCGTGACCTCGCAGGAGAAGCCTGTGGACTGCAGTGCGGCGCGCACCTCGTCGTACCGCGTGACCATCGTGAACTCCCACGGCATGGCGTCGTTGATCAGCAACGGCCCCTCCTCCCGCTCGCGGTCGAGCAGCGCGTAGTGCTCGAGGGCGGGACGTGCCTGCATGTAGTTCGTATGGCTCACGGGACAGCCGCTCGGGTGCGTCATCGGCGCCTTCTTTCGTCATGGACGGAAGCGGCAGTACACCATTGCCTGCTAATGATGACAATGGTACAACGTGTTATCCGTCACGATCTGCGCACATCCGCCGCAGAATGCCCCACCAGAGATCGAGGCTCCGCATGACCTCACACCGCCCACGACATACCTGGGTGACCGCCCTCGCCCTGCTTCCCGCGCTGGGCCTGGCCGCCTGCGCCTCGGAGTCGGGCAGCGCCGCCGACAGCGGCGAGGAGGTGGAGCACGGAGCGTCGCAGGAGGAGTACGCCGAGGCCTTCGCCGACGTCGAGCCGATCGTCCTCAACACCCAGACGCCCGCGCCCAAGGGGTCCGTCACCGGCTCCTACATGGAGCTCTACCTCGACGCCGTCGAGGAGTGGTCCGGCGGCAAGATCACCTTCGATACCGCCTACTCCAACGCCATCGCGCCACCCGAGGAGATCGATGACGCGCTCCGCGACGGGCGGCTCGACCTCGGCCTCGTGCTACCGATCTACGAGCCCTCGGAGTACCCGGTGAACGCCGCGCTGATGGAGGTCTCCGTCCTCTCCGACCACGCCCCCGTGACCGGCACCCTCCAGCAGAACGCGTGGCCCAACCAGCTCGCCTTCGACACCCCCGAGGTCCTCGCCGAGTTCGAGGACCACGACATGAAGATGATGCTGCCCTTCTACACCTCGGGCTCCAATGCGCTGCTCTGCTCCGAGCCCCGGAGCGACCTGGCGGAGATCAAGGGGGCGCAGGTCAGCGCGGGCGGCGCGTCGGTCGGGGTGCAGGCGTCCGGCCTCGGTGCGAGCCCGGTCTCGGTCCAGTACACCGAGCTCTTCGAGAGCCTCGAGCGAGGCGTCATCGACTGCTCGATGACAAGCATGAACGTCGCCGCCCTCGCCGGGATCATCGACGCCGCCCCGCACGTCACCCTCGACCCCGAGGTCGGCCTGGCCCTCTCCCCCGGCGCGATGGCGATGAGCCGGAGCACCTGGGACGAGCTGCCGCTGGTCGCCCGGCAGCTGCTCTGGGACCGACTGGACGTCTTCGTCAAGGGCAACGTCGCCGACAAGATCTGGGAGAGCACCGCGCTGGCCTCCGACACGGTGGCCAAGGCGGGCGGCACGTTCTCGCCGCTCTCCGACGACGCCCGCGCGGCGCTGGAGGAGACCAACGAGAAGCTGCTCGCCGAGCTCGCGGGCGCCGGCAAGGTCAGCGACGGCGAGGGTTTCGTCGTGGACGCCCGGGCGGCCGCTGACACGTGGCGCGACCTGGTCGCCGACCTCGGCTACACCGACGAGGTCGACTACAACGAGTTCGGCAGCTGGTACTCCGCCGACAAGGTCGACGCGGAGAAGTACGCCGCGGCCTTCTTCGAGGAGATCCTGCTCCCGCATCGCCCGTCCTGACCGAGCTGACCGAGCTGACCGGCGGCGGTCGGCCCGGCTCCAAGGGGGCTCACCCCAGGAGCCGGGCCAGCTCCGCCAGGCGGCGCTCGCAGCCGGCCACGATCTCCTCGGTGATCCGTTCGGCCGAGCGCAGCTCGCCGAACGCCCCGACGACCTGGCCGACGAAGAACGACTCCAGCTCCCGGGCGCCCGGGCTGCCGGTTTCCGCCGCGCGGTCGATCTCGGCCCACGCGTCCTTGGCCAGGAGCAGCTGCTGCTGCATCGGCAGCGGTTCGGGCGCCTCCTGGCCGTCCCAGGCGTCGTGCCAGGCGCTGCGCAGCTGGCGCGCCGGCTTGCCGGTGCGAGAGCGCGACCGCACCGTGTCGGCGCTGGTCGCCTCGACGAGCTTCTGCTTGACGACCGGGGTGGTGACGTCCTCGTGGCTGTTGAGCCAGACCGAGCCGCACCATGCGCCGCTCGCCCCCAGCGCGAGCGCCGCGGCCATCTGCCGGCCGTCGGCGATCCCGCCGGCGGCCAGGACTGGGACACCGCCGGCCAGGTCCACGACCTCGGGAGTCAGCACCATCGTCGCGATCGTGCCGGTGTGACCGCCCGCCTCGGTGCCCTGGGCGACGAGCACGTCGACGCCGAGGTCGAGCTGGGCGCGGGCGTGCTTGCCCGCGCCGACCAGTGAGGCGACGGGGACGCCGTGCGCCCGGCCGCCGTCGAGCATGGAGCGCGGGGGCGTGCCGAGGCCGTTGGCGACCAGCGCCACCCGGTGGGCGAAGGTCACGTCGAGGATCTCGTGCACGCCCTCGGGCGAGAGCCCGCGGACGGTGTCGTCGGAGGCGCCATTGCCCCGCGTCGGGTCGGGCGCCTCGATCCCGTAGCGCGCGAGCAGCTCCTGCACGAACCGCACGTGCCGCTCCGGGATCTGCGCCCGCAGCGTGGCCAGCAGGTCGGCACCGCCCTCGGTGGCGGGCGGGACCAGCAGGTCCACGCCGTACGGGCGACCGCCGGCCTGCTCCTCGATCCAGGCGAGCTGGGCGTCCAGCTCCTCGGGCCGGTACGGCGACGCGGCGAAGACCCCTAGGCCACCGGCCCGGCTCACCGCCGCGACCACCCCGGGGGAGCGGCTGAAGCCGACCAGGGGGTGCCGGACGCCGACCATCTCGGTGAAGGCGGTGCGCATGCTCTCCTCCTACTCGCGGGGCAGGCCCAGCGCCCGGGCGATGATGCCGCGCTGGATGTCGTTGGTGCCGCCGCCGATCACGTACATCGGCGCCACCCGCAGGGCGGCGTCGAAGCTGACCGCACCGGCTGGCTGAGGCGAGTCCGGGGTCCCGGGGGCCAGCGCGCCGGCCGGGCCGAGCAGCTCGATCGCGGCCTCGGCCAGCTCCTCGGCAAGCTCCCCGCTGAGCACGGCGGCGACGGGCCCGACAGTCCGGGCCTCGGTCCCTTCCATCGCGCGGGTCGCCCGGACGACGAGCACCCGCGCAGCCTGGAGCCGGGCGGCCAGCGAGGAGAGCCGGGCCAGATCGGCCCCGGCCACCCGCTCGGGGGCTCGGCGCAGCACCGCGAGCAGCGCGTCCAGGTTGCGGCGCATGGTCGCGGCTACCCCGCCCATCACGACCCGCTCGGCGGCCAGCGCGTCGGTGATCACCCGCCACCCGCCGCCGACCTCCCCGACCCGGGCCGAATCGGGGACCCGGACGCCGTCGTAGAAGACCGTGCACGAGACCTCGCCGGAGAGCGCGACGTGCTGTTGCACCTCGATCCCCGGGGTGTCCATCGGTACCAAGAAGATCGTGATCCCGGCGTGCCGCGGCTTGGCGTCCGGGTCGGTGCGCACCGCCAGCCAGACGTGGCTGGCGGTCTGCGCGCGAGTGGTCCAGCTCTTCTGGCCGTCGATCACCCACTCGTCGCCGTCGCGGACCGCCCGGGTCCGCAGGGAGGCGAGGTCGGAGCCGGCCTCGGGCTCGGAGTAGCCAAGGCAGAAGGCCATCTGGCCCTCCCGAATCAGCGGCAGGAACGCCTCCTTCTGCTCCGGCGTCCCGTGCCGCAGCAGCGAGTGGCCCAGCAGCATCGTCGCGCTCATCGCGCGGTCGACCGGGCCGCCGGCGTACTTGAGCTCCTCGTGCAGGACCACCTGCTCCTCGGTGCTCGCGCCGAGCCCGCCATCGGCCGCCGGCCAGCCGAGGGCGAACCAGCCGAGCCGGCTCATCTCCTCGCGCAGCCCCTCGGGGTCGGTCACCCCGTCGGTCATGTGCCGGGCGAGCAGCGCGTGCACCTCCGCGCGGAAGGCCTCGGCCCGCTCGCCCAGGTCGAGGCGAGGCAGGCCGCGCCCGTCGTGGACCAGCGCGCGGGCCACGCCGTCGCGGGCGCCGGCGGCGAGCAGGAGCTTGTCAGCGTGCACGCGGCGGAACAGCGAGGAGGCCTCGTGCTCCTCGAAGAAGCCGATCGCGCCCAGGGTGTGCTGGGCGCCGAAGCCGATGCGGGTGGCAGTGTCGACGACCAGCCGGACCGCCAGGTCGGCGGCCAGGGCGGCGTCGGCGACGACCTCGGCGTCCTCGATCGCACCGGCGCCGGCGGCCAGCGCCACCTGGACCGCCTGGTCGACCAGCGCGGTCGCAGCCATCACGTCGATCTGGGTCGCGGCGGTCCGCTGCTGGACGGCCCCGAAGGCGCCGATCGGCTTCCCGAACTGGTGCCGGACGACGGCGTGCTCGACCGCGAGCTCGTGCATCCGCGCCCCGGCCGCGACCGCCCGGGCCGCGACCGCGAGCCGCTGGGCGTCGAGCAGCGCGCGGAGCCGGGCCGGCCCGACGTCGATCTGCGCGACCGGGTCGCCGGTGGCGACCCGGACCCAGGGCGGGACGGCGAGCCCCTCCTCGGGGGTCGTGCCGGTGACCGGGCGCAGCTCGCCGCGGCCGGCCACGGCGTCGAGCACCAGGAGGTGCGTGGCGTGCTGGGCGCCCTCGAGGGGGCCGTGCCCGCCGTCCGCATCGGGACCGACCTCGGAGACCACGACCCACAGCCCGCCCTCGCCGACTTGCGCGGCCAGCTCGTCGGGCAGCACCTGGGTGGCGACGTACGCGTCGGCGAGCGGGAGCGGGCACGCCCGCCGACCGAGCTCCCGGGACGCGGCGACCAGGAAGGCCAGCGCACCCTCGGGGCCGAGCTCGAACCAGCCCTGCTCGGCGGCCGCCTCGTGCAGCTTCAGGAGGTCGCCGGTGGGCGCCGCGACGGCGTCGGGCCACAGCCCCGCACCGGCGCTGCCCAACGTGCCGGCGACCGAGGCGGCGAAGTCGCGCATGGCCTCCTGCTCGGCGCCGTTCCCGCTGCCCCCGGACCGTTGACTTCCTGAACGCGTCTCGTACATGATCATAGATAGTGGGCGTCGTCACGCGCCGCTGTCAACACCGTCCGAGCAGGAGGACCCGATGCCGAGCACCGAGCGCAGCGGCCGGCCCCGCGACCCCGAGGTCGACCGGCGGGTCGAGGCTGCCGCCCTCGCCGTCTTCGCCCGCCAGGGCTGGGCCGGCTTCAGCATCGAGGCGGTCGCTCGGGAGGCCGGCGTCGGCAAGGCCTCGGTCTACCTGCGCTGGCGCAGCAAGGAGGAGCTGCTCACCGATGCGGTCGCGCACGCCTTCGCCCCCATCGCCGAGATCGACACCGGCCGGGTCCGCGACGACTTGCTGGCGCTGGCAGAGCTGCTCCTCGACCTCTACGAAGGCAGGCACGGCCTGGCCGCCCGCCGGATGACCGTCGAGTCGGAGGTGACGCCCGGCATCGCCGAGCGCTGGCGCGACGTCCGCGCCGCCCAGGTCGCGGCCGCCCGCCGGATCGTCCGCCGCGCCGTCGAGCGGGGCGAGCTTCCCGCGGACGCCCCGGTCACCCTCGTCATCGACACCCTCTGCGGCGCCGCGATGCTCCGGCCCGTCGCCGTCCCCGAGCGGCTCCGCGGCCGCGCCGCCGCCGCCCGCTCCCGCTACGCCCACGACCTCGTCGACTTCGTCCTGGCCGCCGCCCGTGCGGCCAGCAGCTCCGCCACCCGACAGGAGAGCCCCGCATGACCTACGAGCACCTCTTCACCCCGTTCCGCCTCGGCCCGCTCGAGGTCAAGAACCGCGTGGTCCTGCCGCCGCACGGCCACGTGGTCTCAACCCTCTGGGGCAGCGACGAGGAGGCGGAGCGGCACATCGGCTACTGGGCCGCCCGGACCAGCGCCGGCTGGGTCGACGGCGTCTCGGCGCACGTCCGCAACATCATCCCGCCGGGCTTCGAGCCGACCGGGGTCGGCGCCCAGGTGCACGGCCACTTCCGGCAGCCCTGGTTCGTCGACCGGGTGGGCCGGCTGTCCGAGGCCCTGCACGCCGACGGCACCGTGATGACGGTCCAGATGATCCTCCAGGGCGGCATGCCGCAGGGCGCCTCGCCCGTGGTCAGCGGCCCGGTGATCAACCTCGTGCCGCACCCCCTGACCCGCGACGAGATCGACTGGTTCGTCGCGGAGTACCGGCACGGCGCCGAGCAGGTCCGCGCCGCCGGCGCTGACGGGGTGGAGATCCACCTCAACCACGACGACATGCTGGAGTACTTCCTCTCCCCGCTCACCAACCAGCGCACCGACGAGTACGGCGGCTCCCTGGAAAACCGGCTTCGTTTCCCGCTGCGGGTGCTCCGCGCGGTCCGCGAGGCGGTCGGCCCCGGCAAGGTGGTCGGCGTACGCCTCAACCTGCGCGAGGAGGAGCCCGGCGGGTACGACGTCGCCGGCGGCGTCGAGATCGCCCGCGCGCTCGAGGCCAGCGGCGTGGTCGACTACCTCAGCTGCGCGATCGGCAGCCCGTGGGGCAACCCCAGCTACATCCAGTCCCACCACCACAAAGCCTTGGACTTCGCCCACCTCGCCGGCGAGGTGAAGAAGGCCGTCTCGCTGCCGGTCGTCTACACCGGCCGGGTGACCTCGCCCGAGGTCGCCGAGCAGGTGCTGGCCGCCGGCCACGCCGACCTGGTCGGGATGGCCCGCGCCCACCTCGCCGACGGCGAGCTGCTGCGCAAGGCCCGGGAGGGCCGCGAGGACGAGATCCGCCCCTGCGTCGGCGGCAACGAGTGCATCAGCCGACTGCTGATGGAGAAGCTCACCTTCTCCTGCGCGGTCAACCCGACCGCGGGCCGCGAGACTCAGCTGCCCGACCCCGTCACCCGGCGACGTCGCGTCCTCGTCGTCGGCGGCGGGCCCGCCGGCCTGGAGACCGCCGCCCTGGCCGCCGAGCGCGGCCACGAGGTCGAGCTCTGGGAGGCCCAGGAGCACCTCGGCGGCCAGCTCGCCGTCGCCACCCGTGCGCCGAAGTACGACGACTACGCCGCCTACCTGGCCTACCAGGAGCGGCGGCTGGACCGGGTCGGGGTGAAGGTCGAGCGCGGCCGGCGCGGCACCGCCGAGGCGGTCCGCGAGCACGGGGCCGACACCGTCGTCGTCGCCACCGGCGCCACCCCACGCTCCCCGGGGATCCCCGGCGGAGAGCTGCCGCACGTGCACCAGGGCGTCGACGTCCTCCTCGGGGGCCCGGAGCTCGGCGAGCATGTCCTCGTCGTCGCCCACGACGACCACCTGGCCCCTCTGGCTGTCGCCGACTTCCTCGGCGAGCGCGGCCACCGGGTCACCCTGGTCCACGGCACGTCGACCCCCGCCCCCCTGGTCAGCCGCTACCTGCTCGGCTCGGCGCTGGGCCGCCTCGACGACCACGGGGTCGAGCTGCGCGCCAACGAACAGGTCAGCCGGATCGAGGAAGGCCGGGTCGACGTCCGGCACGTCTACTCCCACAAGGTGCGCACCCTCGAGGGGATCGACTCCGTCGTCCTCTCCTGCTCCGGCACCCCCGTGGCCGACCTGCACGACGAGCTCCTCACCGCCGGCGTGGAGTCCCACGTCCTCGGCGACGCCTACGCCCCCCGCCGCCTCGTCTGGGCGACCCGCCAGGCCTACGAGCTCGTCGGCACCTGGTGAGCACCTTCGTGCAGCCAGGGGTCACCAATTGGCTCCACGGCTGCACGAACCCCTCCGGTAGCGATCGACGGCCCCTGCGACCGCAATCACGCACCTGCGCCACACCGGCACGCCAAACGCCGTCCCCACCACCACGAAGGCGCACCCGCGACACACGCGCGAGGACCCCCGGGCCGGGTAGGCCGCGGGTCCTGGCGCGTCAGGGCGCCCTCACTGGAAGTGGGGGAGCACCTCGTTCTTGAACTGCTCGAGGGTGGCGAGCATGCGGTCGGTCTCGAGGGTGTACCACTGCATCCGCAGGATCACCTTGGTGATGCCGATCTCCTCCAGCTCCTTGAGCGCGGTGACCGCGGTCGCGGGGTCGGTGAAAAGGTAGGACTTGTCGGCGACGTCCTCGAGACCGTCCTTGCCCTTGAGGTGGCGGTAGCTGTCGGTCTTGTCGGGGGCCTCGAACGCCGAGTACGCCGCCGTGTTGGCGCCGCGGGCGGTCAGGCCGACCTCGCGTGCCTTCTCGGCATCAGGGTCGAGCACCAGCTCGCGGCGGACGACGACTTCCTGGGCGCGGCCGCGGCCGAGCCGCTCCCGCTCCTCCTGGTAGAAGGCGAGGATCGTGCGCAGCTTCTCGGGCTCGGCGTGCGGGGGCACGATCCAGGCGTCGCCGAGCTTGGCGGCGCGGCGGGCGCCGGCCTTGTGCACGCCCGCGCCGACCCAGATCGGGGGGCCGCCGGCCCGGACCGGTGGGATGCCGATGCTCTCGCCCTTGACGGTGAAGTGCTGGCCCTCGAAGTCGACCTCCTCGCCCGACCACAGGCGGCGGATCAGCTCGACGCCCTCCTCGTAGCGGGCGACCCGGTCGTCCATGGGGATGCCGAACGAGTCGTACTCGTTGCTGCGGTAGCCCATCCCGAAGCCAGCGACGGCGTGGCCGTTGCTGATCTGGTCGAGCGAGGCGAACTGCTCGGCCACGTCGACCGGGTGGTGCAGCGGCAGGATGAACATGTTGGTGCCGAGCTGCATGTCACCGGCGTGCTCGGCGAGCGCGGCCAGGATCGGTACGGGCTGGAAGGTCTGCATGTTGCCCAGGTAGTGGTTGAGCACCCAGACCGAGGAGATGCCAGAGGCGCTGGCGGCACGGACCTGCTCGCGCAGCTCTCCCATCCTCGACGCGGGCGAGACCTCCGACGGGAAGTCGTTCTGCAGGGCGAGGCCGAACTTGAGGGCCATGGTTCCTCCGGGGGTGGCGGTACGGCGGGGGCGCGGACCCGGCGGGCCCGCGCGTGGTCAGCTGCGGAAGGGGCCGTCGCGCCAGGCGAGCGCCTCGCGCAGGCCCTGGGAGCCCGAGATCTTCCCGAACTCCACGCTGGCGGGGGTGACGTGGAAGAGGGCGTCGAACTCGGCGCCCTCCAGGGCGCCGAGGCGCATCCCCATGATCTCGCCCCATCGGTTGATCACGCTCTTGTGCAGGGTGAGCGCGTCGAGCGGCACCTGGGCCATCCGCCGGCACAGTGCCATCGTGGCGTCGTCCAGGTGGTCGGCGGGAAAGACCTTGTTGACGATGCCCAGCCGCTCGGCCTCGACGCCGTCGACGGTGTCGCCGGTGAAGAAGAACTCCTTGGCGCGGGCCAGTCCGATCTTCTGCGGCAGCAGCCCCAGGGTCGGTGGGATGCCGAGGCCGCGACCGGCGGGGTGGCCGAACTTCGCGTCCTCGGCGGCGTAGACGACGTCGGTGACGCCGATCAGGTCGAGACCGCCGGCGAGGCAGTAGCCGTGCACCTGGGAGACGATCGGCTTGCGGTAGCTCATCATCGCCAGCCACCGCTCGATGCCTTCCCGGATCCGCTCGCGGTCCAGGACCACGGAGGACTCACCGAGCTCCACCATCGACCGGGTGCCGGGGGCGGGCGGCTCGGCCTGCTCGCCGGTCCCGGGGGCCATCTTGTAGATCGACGAGCCGCTGTCCATGTCGTAGCCGGAGCAGAAACCGCGGCCGGCGCCGCGGATCCGGATCACCCGCACCGCGTCGCCGGGCTTGAGGTCGGCGAGTGCCGCCTCGAGGTCGGCGCGCAGCTGCGGGCTGAGCGCGTTGATCCGGTCGGGACGGTTGAGCGTGATGGTGGCGACCGCGCCGTCGACGTCGACCTCGACGGTCTCGTACGCCGTCCCGGCGTCGCCGCCGTTCGCGTCCCGGGGCGCGCCCTGGGTGGTGGTCATGGGTTGTTCTCCTCCTCAGGCGGTCTGCTCGGCGAGCCGGCGGCCGATGTGCCGCAGCTGCTGGTTGCCCGCGCCGAGGGTGAACTCGACCCACTTGGCCATCCGGTAGCAGCGGTGCAGCTCGTAGTCGAGGTCGATGCCCATCCCGCCGTGCACGTGCTGGGCAGTGTGCACGACCCGGTGCCCGGCGTCGCCGGCCCAGAACTTCGCCACCTGGACGGCGTCCTGGGCGTCGAGGTCGGCGTCGAGTCGCCAGGCGGCCTGGAGCGAGGTGAGTCGCATGGCCTCGACGTCGATGTAGGCGTCGGCGAGCCGCTGGCGCACGGCCTGGAAGGTGGCGAGCGGCTGGCCGAACTGATCCCGCCCCGACGTGTACGACGCCGCGAGACGCAGCGCGCGTCCGGCCACCCCTGCGGCGATCGAGGCGAGGCCCGCGGAGGCGTGCAGGACGACGTCCTCCAGCGGCGAGTCGCTGCCGGCCGTACCGAGCACGTCGTCGGCGCCGACGGCGACCGTCTCGAGCGTCATCCGACTGGTGGGCCGCCCGGCGACCGTCTCCTGGGTCTCGAGGCTGACCCCGGAGCCGGTCGGGTCGACGAGCAGGAGCACGGTGCCGGGTCCCTCGGCGACGCGGGCCGCGACGAGCACCCGGGTCGCCTCGGGGGCGAGCGTGACCTGGGTCTTGGTGCCGCTGACCTCCCAGCCGTCCCCGGTCGCACGGGCGGTCGTTTCAGGGCGCAGCGGGTCGGCCGAGCCCGGCTCGAGCAGCGCGGCGGTGAGGTGCGTGCGCCCGGCGACCAGGTCGGGAAGCAGGCGCTGCTGCTGCTCGGGGCTGCCGTGCCGGACCAGGGGCAGGGCGCCGAGCACGACGTCCTCCCACAGCGGCACCTGCGCGACGGTGGCGCCGACGGCGAGGAGCACGTGGTGCAGGTCGAGGTAGCCGAGCCCGGCGCCGCCGAGCTCCTCGGGCACGACCGCGCCGACGACGCCGGCATCGACCAACCGGGCGTGCGTGTCGAGGTCCCACCACCGCCCCTCGCGGGCGAGCGCACCCAGGCGGTCGGGGGTCGACCGGTCCTCAAGGATCTCGGTGGCCAGGTCGCGCAGCGCCTCGGTGACGGGGCTGAGGGTGAAGTCCATCGCTCTCTCTCCTTCTGGTCCGCGCTCAGCGCCGCTGCTTGGGCAGGGACAGGCCGGTGCGCGCGATGATCTCCCGCTGCACCTCGTTGGTGCCGCCGCCGAACGTCATCAGGACGGCCCAGCGCATCGCCGACTCCAGCGACTCGCGCAGCTCGGCGCCCGGAGAGCCGTTGACCAACAGCGCGTCGGACTCCATGACCTCCATGAGCAGCCGGAAGGCCTCGACGTAGAACTCGGTGCCGAAGACCTTGACCGCGCTGGCGTCGGCCGGCCGCACGTCGTGGCCGTCGGTCTCCCAAGCGACTTTCCAGTTCATCAGCTGGAGGTACTCGAGCTTGGCGTGGACGCGGGCGAGGTTGAGCTGCACCCACTCCTCGTCGAGGAGGCGCCGCCCCTCAGCGGTCTTGACCCCGGCGGCCCACTCGCGGACGGCCTCGAGCTTGCGGGAGACGGCACCGACGGGCGAGATCGCGACCCGCTCGGCGTTGAGCTGGGAGGTCATCAGGCGCCAGCCCTCGTTCTCCTCCCCCACTCGGTTGGTCACGGGGACGCGGACGTCCTGGTAGTAGCCGGCGCTCGTGAAGCCGCCGCGCAGGGTGTGGATCGGGGTCCAGCTGAAGCCCGGGCTGTCGGTCGGCACGATGATGATCGAGATGCCGGCGTGCTTGGAGGCCTCAGGGTCGGTGCGCGTGGCGAGCCAGACGTAGTCGGCGTGGTGGATCAGGCTGGTCCACATCTTCTGACCGTTGATCACGTACTCGTCGCCGTCCCGCACGGCGCGGGTCTTGAGCGAGGCGAGGTCGCTGCCGGCGCCGGGCTCGGAGTAGCCGACGGAGAAGTGGATCTCCCCGGCGGCGATCCTCGGCAGGTAGGAGGCGCGCTGCTCGTCGCTGCCGAAGGCCATCAGGGTGGGCCCCACGGTGTTGAGCGTCAGCCACGGCATCGGGACGCCGAGGTGCTGGGTCTCCTCGAAGAAGATGTAGCTCTCCACCTGCGACAGCCCACGGCCGCCGTACTCCTCGGGCCACGAGACCGTAAGCCAGCCGTCCTGCCCGAGCCGCTGGATCACGTCGCGGTACGCCGAGTCCTGGGCGTCCTCGTAGTTGTCGAAGGCGGCCCGCACCTCGGGGGTGATGAACGCACGGAAGTAGTCCCGGATCTCGCGTCGGAACTCCTCCTGCGCGGGCGTGTACGAGATGTGCACCTCAGGTCCTCCCTGCCGGAGTCAATTCATGCTTATCATTATCCAACTTGGATCCGAGGTCAATGGACAGCCGGCATCACGTCGTGGGCGAAGACCCGCATCGCCTCCCGCTGCACGCCGGGATCCATCCCCGGCCAGTACAGGCGCGGGATGAAGTGGAAGTCCAACCCCTGCGCTGCGTCGGCGTACGCGGAGACCCCGGCCGCGACCTCCTCAGGTGTCCCTACCAGGGCGCCCTGGCGCAGCCGGGCGCGGACCTGGGCGGTCGGCTCGGGTGGAGCCCCGGGGCCGGCGGCGCGGCCACCGAACGGCTCTGCCATGTCCTTGTACTTCCACTCGGAGTAGTGGAGGTGGCGCTCCACCACGTCCCAGGCGCCGTCGCCGGGCCAGGCCAGCACCGGGCAGTGCACACCGACGCTGACCTCGGACAGGTCGCGCCCCTGCGCCTTCACCTCGTCGACGAACGTCGACACCTGGGCGGCCATCTCCTCGGGACCGACGCGCGCGGCGAGCAGGCCGTCGGCGGCGCGGGCAGTGCGCCGGATGCCGGCCCTGGTGCGCGCGCCTATCCAGATGGGCGGTCCCCCTGGCCGGAACGGCTTCGGGTGGACGGAGACGGGCGCGGCGTCCGGGCCTCCCTGGACGGTGCCGCCACCCCAGGCGCCGCGGAGCACCGCGAGGGTGTGGTCCATGGCAGCACCCAGGCCCTCCTTGCTCCGGCCGAGCCCGGCGAACTCCTCGTCGCGGTAGCCGGCGCCGATCCCGAGCAGCAGCCGCCCGCGGGAGAGCAGGTCCACCGTCGCGGCGTCCTCGGCGAGCCGCACCGGGTCGTGCAGCGGCGCGACCAGGATCCCGGTGGCGACCGTGAGCGTGGTGGTGCGTGCGGCGATCGCCGCGGCGACCGGGAGCAGGCTGGGCATGTAGCCGTCGTCGACGAAGTGGTGCTCCGAGAGCCAGGCGGAGTCGAACCCGAGCTCCTCGGCGAGGACGCACAGGTCGAGGACGTCGGCGTAGAGGTCGGCGTCGGTGCGTGGGTCGCGGGGGTCGTGCTGGGCGGTCACCATCCCGAAGCCGAAGGAGATCTCCCGGTCGCGCTGCGTGCTCATGCTTCCTCCTCGGCGGGGACGGGGTCGGCCCACATCGGCGACCGACCCTCGGCGCGGGCGGCCGACGCCTCGGCGACGTCGGGGTGGTCCCACATCTCGTCGATCGCGGCCCAGGCGTCGGGCACCAGGTCCTCTACCTGGGCGCGGGTACGCCGCCGCAGCAGCGCCAGCGTGCGGCGGACGGCGGTGGGCGACTGCGCCGCGATCATGCGGGCCAGGTCGTGCGCGCGCTCGAGCAGCCGCTCGCCGGGCACGACCTCGCTGACCAACCCGACGGCCTGGGCCTGCCGGGCGTCCATCCGGTACGCCGCCCCGGCCAGCACCAGCGGCGCCACCGCGGCCGATCCGGCGCGCGCGGCGAGCTGAAGCGCGCACGGGCCGCTCGTCTGGCCGAGCGACACGTGCGGGTCGGAGAACCACGCGTCCTCCGCAGCGAGCACCACGTCCGCATCGGCGACGAAGCGCAGCGCCCCGCCGAGGCAGAGGCCGTTGACCGCCACCAACACCGGCACCTCGAGCACCGGGCTCGGCAGGTAGTCGCCCGACGCGCGGCGCGCGTCGCGCGCGCCGTCGCCGGGGACACGGTCGGCCCGGGCGAGCTCTGTGAAGTCAGCGCCCGCCGAGAAGGCCCGGCCCTCCCCCGTCATGATCACGACCCGCACGGACGGGTCGGCGGCCAGCCCCGGCCAGAGCGAGGCCAGCTCGGCGCGCGTCCGTGAGTCCAGCGCGTTGAGCCGGTCGGCGCGCGCCAGGCGCACCTCGGCGACGCCCGCCGCGACCGAGACGCCGAGCGTCTCCCAGGGGCGTGCCCACTCGTGCAGCGACGGGCGCTCGCCTCTCGCGTCCTGCGCCGACGGCTCCTGGACGGTCACGTCCACCACGTCCCTTCCTCGAGCACACGCGCGTTGTCCGCACCGGTCGGCCGCGGCGGGCGGGGGGTGCTCGCCGGCGTCCGGGAGAACCGCGGCGCCGGCGCGGCCTGGACCACGCCGTCGACCTCGACAAACGTGCCCCGCTCCACCAGATGCGGGTGCTGCTTGGCCTCGTCGAAGCCGAGCACAGGCGTCACGCAGGCATCGGTGCCGTCGAACACCTCCAGCCACTCCGCGCGCGGACGGGAACGAAAGAGCTCAGCGAACCGGCCCTTGGTCGCCGGCCAGCCGTCCCGGTCGTACTGCGAGGGCAGCTCGTCGGACTCGATCCCCAGCCCGGCCAGGAGCGCGGCGTAGAACTGCGGCTCCAGCGCGCCGACGGCGACGTCGAGGCGGTCGGCGCAGCGGTACACGTCGTAGAAGGGGGCGCCGCCGTCGACCACGTTGCTCGCGGGGGTGGCCCGCCACTCGCCGCGCCCGCGGAGACTCCAGAAGGCCTGGACCAGCAGGGAGGCGCCGTCAACCATGGCCGCGTCGACCACCTGGCCGCGCCCGGAGCGCTCGCGCTCCCACAGGGCGGCGAGCACGCCCACGAGCAGCAGCATGGAGCCGCCGCCGTAGTCCCCCACGAGGTTGAGCGGGACGGTCGGCGGCTGGCCGGACCGGGCGATGGCCCCGAGCGCCCCGGTGACGCCGATGTAGTTCAGATCGTGGCCCACGGCGTCGGCGAACGGGCCGCTCTGGCCCCAGCCGGTCATCCGGCCGTAGACCAGCCGCGGGTTGCGCGCGAGCATCTCCTCGGGACCCAGGCCTAGCCGCTCCGTGACGCCGGGACGGAACCCCTCCAGCAGCACGTCGGCCCGGGCGACGAGATCCTGGACCCGCGCGAGGTCGCCGGCGTCCTTGAGGTCGGCGGTCACCGAGTGACGGTTGCGGAGGAGCTGGTCGCGACGGCCGCGGGCAGCCCCGGCCTCGTCGGTCGGCCGATCGACCCGGACCACCTCGGCACCGAGGTCGGCGAGCACCATCGCGGCGTGCGGGCCGGGGCCGATCCCCCCCAGCTCCACGACCCGCAGCCCGGCGAGCGGCCCTTCCCCCTGGGCGGGCGCGGTCATGCGACGGGCTCGAGGCGCTTGGCGGCCTCGCGCTTGATGATCTTGCCCGAGGCGGTGCGGGTCAGGTTCTCGCGGCTGAGCACCACGCGCTTGGGGCACTTGTAGTCCGCGAGCCGTTCGCGACAGAAGGCGATGAGCCCGGCCTCCTCGAGCGCCGCTCCGTCCTCGATGACCACGACCGCGACCACCTCCTCGCCCCACTTCTCCGAGGGAGCTCCGATGACGGCGGCCTCGAGCACGCCCTCGGCCGCGATCAGCACGTGCTCGACCTCGGCGGGATACACGTTGAGTCCGCCGGTGACGATCAGCTCCTTGGAGCGGCCGGTGATCGAGAAGAGCCCCTTCTCGTCGACCGCCCCGAGGTCGCCCGTCCACAGCCAGCCGTCGCGGATCGCCTTGGCGGTCGCCTCGGGCTCGTTCCAGTAGCCGCGCATCAGCTGGCGCCCGCGGAGCAGGATCTCACCCACCTCGCCGGCGGGCAGGTCCTCGCCGGTCTCGGGGTGGACGACCTTGGCCTCCAGGTAGAACGACGGCCGGCCGGCCTTGCCGAACTCGTGCGACTCCTGCGGCGCGAGGGTGAGGCCTGTCCCGCCCGACTCGCTCAGCCCGTAGCCCTGGGTCAGGGCGACGTCGCGGGCGGCGTACGCCTCCATCAGCGCGGCCGGCACCGGGGCGCCGCCGGTGCGGGCGAGCCGCAGCGACGTGAGGTCGGCGGCGGGCCAGTCGGGGTGGTCGGCGAGCCGCTGGCACATGGTCGGCACGCCATGGAAGAGAGTGGCGCGGCGGCTGGTGATCAGCTCCAGCAGGTGGCCGGGGTCCGCGGACTCCGCCAGCACCAGCTCGGCGCCGGAGTGGGCCGCGCTGGTGGCCACGTTCATGCCGCCCGTGTAGCAGAGGGGCAGCGGGGTCACGAGCCGGTCCTCGTTGCTGTAGGCGTGGATCAGGATGGCGTCCATCGAGCCCCACAGGAACGCCTCGTGGGCGTGCTGCACCGCGCGCGGAGTGCCGGTGGTGCCCGAGGTGAAGAGCAGGAAGCCGTCGTCGGTCCAGCGGGCCGCCGGCTCGATGCACGCCGCTGTGCCGTCGTCGGCCGGCCACTCCTCCTTGTGCAGGGTCGGCAGGTCGACCCCTGAGCGCTCGACGAGCGAGTCGAAGTGCGCCTCGGTGACCAGGATGCTCATGCCAACGTGCTCGGCGGCGAACGCCAGCTCGGGCGGGGCGTATCGGACGTTGACCGGGACGAAGATCCCGCCGATCCGCGAGACCGCGTGCAGCGTCTCGACGAACTGCACGCAGTTGTTCATCAGGCAGCCGACCCGGTCACCCGGGGCGACGCCGAGGCCGCGAAGCCGGTCGGCGAGCACGTCGACGCGCCGGTCCAGGTCGGCCCAGGTGAGCCGCTCGTCGCGGTGGGAGACCGCCGCTCCGCCCGCGTTGATCGTGGCCCACTTCCGGACCCAGGAGTCGACACCCTCCACGACACACCTCCGCTGCTCGACGACGCCCTGGCGGACGTTTGCTCGCAATCAATCCTATTCATAATCAATGATTTTGGCTATGGTTGGCGGGAAACGACCCCAGCGAACAGGGAGGCACCGCCGCGCATGCCCCGGACCTACGACGACCTCGAGCCCACCGACCCTGACTGGACGCGCTGGACCGGGGCTCACGTCATCCGGCACCAGGCCCGGAAGCGTGGTGACGAGGTCTTCCTGATCGCCCCCGAGGAGGAGCGGGAGCTCACCTTCGCGCAGGTCGAGGACCTCGCCGACCGCACCGCCGGCGGGCTCCGCCAGGCCGGCGCGACGCCGGGCGACCGGGTCGTGATCATGGCCCGCAACTCCTCGGCCTTCGTCGTCTCCTGGTTCGCCACCGCGGTGGGCGACCTGGTCGAGGCGCCTGTCAACACGGCGTACGAGGGCGAGTTCCTGCGCCACCAGGTCCAGCTGGTCGACGCCCGCTGGGTCATCCTCGACGACGAGTTCGCCGACCGCTTCGTGGCGTTGCGCGACTCCCTCACCGACGTCGAGGGCTTCTGGGTGATCGACAGCGTCGGCGACGTCGCCAGCGCGGTCGAGCGGCTCCGCGCCGCCGGCTGGCGCGCCGAGCCGTGGGACGCGCTGCCCACCTCCGAGCGGCTCGACGGCCCTGAGCCCGACGCCCGTGACCTCACCGCGGTCTTCTTCACCTCGGGCACCACCGGGCTCTCCAAGGGCGTCTCGATGCCCAACGCCCAGATGAACTTCTTCTCCGAGATCACCCGGTGCCTGACCCGGTTCACCGAGGACGACACCTGGCTCTCGGTCACCCCCCTGTTCCACGGCAACGCGCAGTACATGGCGGTCTACCCGGCGCTGATCGCCGGCGGCCGCGCCGTCATCCGCTCCCGGTTCAGTGCCAGCCGCTGGGTCGACCAGCTGCGCGAGCACGACGTCACGGTGACCAACTTCCTCGGCGTGATGATGGACTTCGTCTGGAAGCAGCCCGAGCGCCCCGACGACGCCGACCAGCCGCTGCGCTGCGTCTTCGCCGCCCCCACCGCCTCGGCGATCCTCGAGCAGTTCAAGGCGCGCTTCGGGATCGACGCGTTCGTGGAGGTCTACGGCACCACCGAGACGACCACCCCGATCCTGTCGCCGTACGGCGAGGACCGCCCGGCCGGCGCAGCCGGGCTCAACGCCTCGAAGTGGTACGACGTCGTGGTCGTCGACCCGGAGACCGACGTGGAGGTGCCCGTCGGCGAGGTCGGCGAGTTCTGCGTGCGGCCCAGGCACCCGTGGATCAGCTCGCTGGGCTACTTCAACATGCCCGACAAGACCACCGAGGTCTGGCGCAACCTGTGGTTCCACACCGGTGACGCGGTCAAGGTCGACGAGGACGGGTGGTACTACTTCGTCGACCGGATCAAGGACGCGATCCGCCGCCGCGGCGAGAACATCAGCTCCTACGAGGTCGAGCAGGCGCTGCTCGCCCACCCCGCCATCTCAGAGTGCGGCGTGATCGGCGTCCCGGCCGACCAGCAGGCCGGCGAGGACGAGGTGATGGCCGTGATCGTCCCCGACGGCGATGTCACCGCCGAGGAGGTCTGGGAGTTCTGCCGCGGCCGGGTGCCGGAGTTCGCAATCCCCCGCTACGTCTGGTTCCGCGAGGAGCTGCCCCTCACCCCGTCGGAGAAGATCCGGCGCAACGTGCTGCGCGAGGAGGCCGCGACCGCGCCCGGCGTCCGCGACCGCGAGGCCGCGACGGTGACCGCGTGAGCGGTGCCGGCCAGCGTCGTACCCACCGCGCCGTCCAGGTCGTCGAGCTCACCGGGCCCGATGGGCTGCGCCTCGTCGAGAGGCCCGACCTCGAGGCCGGGGACGGCGTGCTGATCGAGGTCCACCACGCGGGCGTCGCCTTCCCCGACCTGCTGATGAGCCGCGGGGAGTACCAGCGCAAGCCCCCGGTGCCGTTCAGCCCCGGCGTCGAGGTCGCGGGCGTGGTCCGCGCGGCCCCGGCCGGCGCGCACGTGCGCGCCGGCGACCGGGTCGCGGCGTTCGTGCGGGTGGGCGGCTGGGCCGAGGTCGTGGTCGCCGCCCCAGGCCTGGTCTTCCCTCTGCCGGACGAGGTCTCGCTGCGCAGCGGTGCCGGGCTGCCGATGAACTACCTCACCGCCCACCTCGCGCTGACCCGGCGCGGCGGGCTGACCTCAGGCGACGTGCTCCTCGTGCACGGCGCGGCCGGCGGCCTCGGGACGGCGCTGGTGCAGGCCGGCAAGGCCCTCGGCGCCCGCGTGGTCGCCGTGACCTCGACCCGGGAGAAGGCCGACCTGGCGCGGGAGTGCGGCGCCGACGACACCGTGCCGACCGCGGGCTGGCTCGCCGCCGCCCACGAGCTGCTCGGGCCGGGCGGCGTCGACGTGGTCGCCGACACCGTCGGCGGCGACGCGCTCCTGGACTCGGTCCGCTGCCTCTCCAAGGAGGGACGCGTGCTGGTCCTGGGCTTCGCCTCGGGGACGATCCCGAGCATCGCGGCCAACCGACTGCTGCTCAGGAACGTCGACCTGCGCGGCGTCGCCTGGGGCAGGCTGATCGAGGACGAGCCCGACTACCCCGCGCGGCAGTGGGCCGACCTGATGGAGTGGCACGCCGCCGGCTTCATCCGTCCCGTCGACGGCCGCAGCTTCGCGCTGGCCGAGGCGGGCGACGCCCTGCGCGAGCTGGACTCGCGCCGGGGACTTGGGAAGATCACGCTGGCCCTCGGGCCGGCCGACGAGAGGAACAGCTGATGGGACAGGTCCACGTCGAGCAGCGTGGCGACGCCACCTGGATCACCTTCGACGCACCGGAGCGACGCAACGCATTCGATCCCGAGATGTCGGCGGCCGCGGTGGAGGCGATCGAGGCGAGCACCTCCTCCCGGGCGGTCGTGATCACCGGCGCCCCCGGCGGCTTCTGCGCCGGCGGCGCGCTCAACATGCTCGGCACTCCTTCGATGACCGACATGCGCGGCCTCTACCGGGGCTCGCTGCGCCTCTTCGACGCCGTACGCCAGTGCCCGCGACCGGTGATCGCCGCGGTCAACGGGGCCGCGGCCGGCGGCGGCAACGAGCTCGTCGTCGCCTGCGACCTGGCCGTGGCCGCCGAGTCGGCCACCTTCGGGCAGACCGGTCCCCGGGTCGGCAGCTCGCCCGTCACGGGCGCCACCAACGTGCTCGGCATCCAGATCGGCGAGAAGCGGGCCAAGGAGATGGCCATGCTCTGCCGCCGCTACACCGCCGAGCAGGCGCTCGAGCTCGGCCTGGTCAACCAGGTCGTCCCAGACGACCAGCTGGTCGCCACCGTGGACGGGATCGTCGAGGAGCTCGCGCTGCTCAGCCCGCGCTACCTGGAGATCACCAAGGTCAGCTCCAACGTCTGGTGGAACGCCGCCCGCGACTCCTTCAGCACCGGTCTCGGGATGCTCGTGCAGGCGATCGGCAGCGACGACATGGTCGAGGGTGCGACCGCCTTCCTGGAGAAGCGCCGCCCCGAGTTCCCCAGGCCCGAGTAGCGGGGACCCTCCCGGGACGGCCCCCGCCGTGCTCCGTGTGACGCGCCGTCGCACGGAGCCGGGGGCGCGGCAGCGTCAGTCCCAGTCGGGCTGGACCTCCCGGGAACCGCGCCAGGCCATCATGCCGCCGTCGACGGGGACGTTCGCCCCGTTGACGAAGGCGGAGTCGTCGCTGCCGAGGAAGCAGACGACCTTGGCGATCTCGCTGACGTAGCCGCGCCGGTTGATCAGGTGCGAGCCGTACATCGCCTTGGCCGTGGCCAGCTTGTCGGTGGCGCGCTCGAGGTGGGCGTCGCTCATCGGGGTCTTGATCGAGCCCGGCGAGAACGAGTTCGCGCGCACCTTAGGGGCGAGGCTGACGGCGGTGACCCGGGTGAGCTGGATGACCGCGGCCTTCGACACGGCGTACGCCGTCATCCCGGCACCCGACATCCCGCTCACCGAGGCGGCGTTGATGACCGCGGGCCCGCGATCCGACTCGAGCAGATGCGGGGAGGCGTGCTTGGTGGCGAGCCAGACGGCGCGGAGGTTGACGTCCATGACCGCCTCCCACGCCTCGTCGGTGAGCTGGTGGACGCCGACCTCCTCGGCCGGGACGAAGTTGCTGTCCAGCACCCCGGCGTTGTTGACCAGGGTGTCGATGCCGCCGGCCCAGTCGGCGAAGGTGGTGACCATCGACTCGATGGACTCCCGGGACCGGAGGTCGGTCTCGAGCAGGCAGACATCGCCGCCCTCGGCGTTGACGAGGTCGATCGTCTCCTCGAGGCCGGTCCGGTTGAGGTCGGCGATCCCGACCTGCTTGGCGCCCTGCCGGGCCGCCTCGATCGCGATCTCGCGACCCATCCCGCTGGCGGCGCCGGTGATGAGGATCCGCTTGTCTCCGAGCATGTGTCGCGCCTTCCCTGCTGCTGTCGGTGGTGGAGGGGTGTGCTGGTCCCCGCGCCCGGCGTGGGTGCCGGCCGGACCGCGGGTCGGTGTCTCAGGAGGTGCGGCGGCCGCCCTCGAGGAGGGCGCCGGCGCCGGCGTGCTGCTCCCCGGCGAAGTAGGCCGCCCCGCTGGCGTGGGTGTAGCCGGCGTCGACGAAGAGCTCGCTGCCAGTGACGTAGCCGGCGTCGTCGCTGGCCAGGAAGGCCACGGCGCCGGCGAGGTCCTCGGGCAGTCCGGCGCGGCCGAGCATCGACCCCTTCGCCATCCGCTCGGCGGTCGCCTCGAGGTCGTCGGCGTCGCCGACCAGCGCGGAGGCAGTCATGGCGGAGGCGATGGCGCCGGGCACGACGGCGGTGACGCGGATGCCGCGCGGGCGCAGCTCGGCGGCGACGGACCGGGTGAGGCCGATGATGCCGGCCTTGGTGGCGCTGTAGACGTGCGGGCCGGCGCCGCCGATCAGCCCGCCGGGGCTGGCGGTGGTGATGATGACGCCGGAGCCCTGCGGCACCATCGCCCGGGCCGCGTGCTTGAGCGAGAGGATGACGCCGCGCAGGTTGACCGCCAGCGTCAGGTCGACGTCGGGGGTGCGCTGCTCGGCGATCGGGCCGATCGCGCCGAAGACCGCCGCGTTGGCCATGAAGACGTCGAGCCGGCCGTGCCGCTCCACGACGGTGTCGACCAGGGCGGCGATGCTCTCCTCGTCGGTGACGTCGAGGTGCAGGTACGACGCCAGGTCGCCCAGCTCGTCGGCGACGGCCTCGCCGGGCTCGCGCTGGACGTCGGCCACGATGGTGGTGCAGCCCTCCTCGACGAACCGCTCGACGCAGGCGCGGCCGATGCCGCTGGCGCCGCCAGTGACGACGACGACCTTGCCCACCAGGCCCCTCATCGGGCGGCTCCCGCCGCGGCGGGGCCGGGGACCGAGGCCCAGCCCCCGGCGAGGTCGGTGCGCAGGTGGCTCTCCATCCGGATCCGGGCGAACCGGGGCTCCGGGCCGGTCACGTCAACCACGTCGTCGTAGGTGCCCCAGCCGAGGACCGAGGAGTCAGGCATCCGCCCGACGAAGTAGAAGTAGGCCTCGAGCCGGACCCGGCCGGGGTCGAGCCAGGTGACGCGCGGGCTCATCACGAAGTGCCGCTTCTCCGAGGGGTCGGCCGCCCAGGCCTCGGTGAAGAAGGCGCGGATCTCGTCGTGGCCGACGGCCTCGCGGCGCGGCGAGGAGAGGACGGCGTCCTCGCGGAAGAGGGCGAGCACCCGCTCGATCTCCGGCTCGTCGAGCGAGGCGGCGAAGGTGTGCAGGATGTTGCTCGCCGCGGCGCACTCCTCCAGCCGGGTCAGGCGGGCCGCCTGGTCGTCGGGACTGGTCGTCATGCGCGCTGCCTCTCGTGAACCGAACTCTTATAGTGCTAACCATTAGCAGAAATGGCGCGCCCGCGGAAGGCTGGGGGTTGACGAACGCTCGGAAGAACTTATGATTCATTATCAGCGTTTGTGAGGTGGGTCACCCACGAACGGGTTCCCGGACGGGCACCTTCCCTGCGAGCAACGGAGCGCCATGACTGTCACACCCGAGAAGCCGATCGAGCAGGTCGAGCGTGTGATCATCCGGTTCGCGGGTGACTCCGGCGACGGGATGCAGCTCACCGGTGACCGGTTCACGCAGGAGACGGCCGTCTTTGGCAACGACCTGGCCACCTTTCCCAGCTTCCCCGCCGAGATCCGCGCCCCTCAGGGCACTATCCCCGGGGTCTCGTCGTTCCAGCTCCACTTCGCGAGCCGCGACATCCTCACCCCCGGCGACCATCCCGACGTCCTGGTGGCGATGAACCCGGCCGCGCTCAAGGCCAACGTCGACGACCTGCGCAAGGGCGCCGTGATCATCGTCGACACCCACGACTTCACCACCCGCAACCTGGCCAAGGCCGGCTACGCCGACAACCCGCTGGACGGCGACTCCCTGGCCGACTACCAGGTGCACGCCCTGGACCTCACCGGGATGACGATCGAGGCCGTCAAGGAGTTCGGCCTCTCCCGCAAGGACGCCGCCCGCTCCAAGAACATGTACTCCCTCGGTCTGCTCTCGTGGATGTACGGCCGCCCGGTCGAGGGGACGATCGACTACGTCTCGACCAAATTCGCCAGGAAGCCCGACGTCCGCGACGCCAACATCGCCGCCTTCAAGGCCGGCTACCACTTCGGCGAGACCACCGAGGCGTTCGCGGTCTCCTACCAGGTCAAGCCCGCCGAGGCGCCGAAGGGCCGCTACCGCAACATCACCGGCAACCTGGCGCTCTCCTACGGCCTGGTCGCCGCCGGCCGGCTGGCCGACCTGCCCGTCTTCCTCGGCGCCTACCCGATCACCCCGGCCTCCGACATCCTCCACGAGCTCAGCAAGCACAAGGCCTTCGGCGTCACCACGTTCCAGGCCGAGGACGAGATCGCCGGGATCGGCGGGGCCATCGGGGCGTCGTACGCCGGCCACCTCGGCGTCACCAGCACCTCGGGGCCGGGCGTCTCGCTCAAGGCCGAGGCCATGGGGCTCGCCGTGATGCTCGAGCTGCCGCTGGTCGTGGTCGACGTGCAGCGCGGCGGACCGTCCACCGGCCTGCCCACCAAGACCGAGCAGGCCGACCTGCTCCAGGCGATGTTCGGCCGCAACGGCGAGGCGCCGCTCCCGGTCGTCGCCGCCCAGTCCCCCGCCGACTGCTTCGACGCGGCGGTCGAGGCCTGCCGGATCGCCGTCACCTACCGCACCCCGGTGATGCTGCTCTCCGACGGCTACCTCGCCAACGGCTCGGAGCCCTGGAGGCTGCCCGACGTGGCCGCGCTGCCCCCGATCGAGGCCGGCTTCGCGACCGGGCCCAACCACGTCTCGACGGCGAAGGACGCCAAGACCGGCGAGGAGACCGAGACAGCCGACTTCTGGCCCTATCTGCGCGACCCCGAGACGCTGGCGCGGCCGTGGGCCCCGCCCGGCACCGCGGGCCTGGAGCACCGGGTCGGCGGCCTGGAGAAGGCCGACGGCCACGGCAACATCTCCTACGACCCGGCCAACCACGACTACATGGTCCGCACCCGCCAGGCGAAGGTCGACGGCGTCCGGGTGCCCGACCTCGAGGTCGACGACCCGTCGGGCGCCGCCCGGATGCTCGTGATTGGCTGGGGCTCGACCTACGGCCCGATCGGGGCCGGCGTGCGCCGCGTGCGCGACCGCGGCCTGGACGTCGCGCAGGTCCACCTGCGCCACCTCAACCCGTTCCCCCGCAACCTGGGGGAGATCCTCAAGCGCTACGACAAGGTCGTCGTGCCGGAGATGAACCTCGGCCAGCTCTCCCTGCTGCTGCGGGCGAAGTACCTCGTCGACGCCGAGTCGCGCACCAACGTGCGCGGCATGCCCTTCGGCGCCGAGGAGATGGAGAAGATCCTGCTGGAGTCGCTCGCCGACCTCGGCATCACCCAGCCCGGCACCGCCGACGTCCTGACCGCCGAGGAGGCGCTGCGATGACCACCCACACCACCGTCACCGACCTGTCCACCCCCGTCCTCGGGACGGCGCTGGTGCCCCAAGCCGACACCAAGCAGACCGGGAAGGACTTCACCTCCGACCAGGAGGTCCGCTGGTGCCCCGGCTGCGGCGACTACGCCGTGCTCAAGGCCGTCCAGGGCTTCCTCCCCGACCTCGGCCTGCGCCGGGAGAACATCGTGTTCGTCTCCGGCATCGGCTGCTCCAGCCGGTTCCCGTACTACCTCGACACCTACGGCATGCACTCCATCCACGGCCGCGCGCCGTCGATCGCCACCGGCATCGCCACCGCCCGCGAGGACCTCTCGGTCTGGGTCGTCACCGGTGACGGCGACGCCCTCTCCATCGGCGGCAACCACCTGATCCACGCGCTGCGCCGCAACGTCAACATGACGATCCTGCTGTTCAACAACCGGATCTACGGCCTCACCAAGGGGCAGTACTCCCCCACCTCCGAGGCCGGCAAGATCACCAAGTCCACCCCCATGGGGTCGGTGGACCACCCCTTCAACCCCGTCTCCCTGACCCTGGGCGCCGAAGCCTCCTTCGTCGCACGCACCATCGACTCCGACCGCAAGCACCTCACCTCCGTGCTCGCCGCCGCCGCCGCCCACCGCGGCACCAGCCTGGTCGAGATCTACCAGAACTGCCCGATCTTCAACGACGGCGCCTTCGACGCCATCAAGAACCCCGACACCAAGGCCGACGCCATCATCCCGCTCGTCCACGGCGAGCAGATCCGCTTCGGCGCGACCCTGGAGGACGGCCAGGGCCACAAGTGCCTCGTGCGCGACTCCGGTGGCGGCGTGCGGGTCGCGGAGGTCTCCGAGGTGGCGGCCGAGGAGATCCTCGTCCACGACGCCCACAACCCCGACCCCACCCTTGCCTTCGCCATCAGCCGGCTCACCGACTCCGGCTACCTCAACCAGTCCCCCATCGGCATCTTCCGCCAGGTCCTACGGCCGACCTACGACGACCAGGCCCGCGAGCAGGTCGCGTTGTCGGGTGGCCAGGGCGACCTGCAGGCCCTGATCGACGGCGGGGACGTGTGGACCGTGGATGCCTGACCTGGACCCACTCCTGGCTCCGGCGGAGGACCGCGACGCGGCGACGCTGACCACCGAGCGCCCGTCGGCGCACCCCTTGCTGCTGGCGACCCTCGTCATGCTCACCACCTCGACCTCCGTGATCAGCAGCCTCGGCGGCTCGCTGGTCCCGATGGTCGCGGTCGAGCACGACGTCTCCCTCGGCAGCGCGCAGTGGATCCTCACCGGGCCGATGCTGGTCGGCGCCATCGCCACCCCGATCCTCGGACGGCTCGGCGGGACCGGCCGGCGCCGCACCGTGGTCCTCGCGAGCCTCGTGGTCGTCTCGGCGGGCCTCGTGCTCACTGCACTGCCCACGGGGTTCGCGGGCCTGGTGGTGGGACGGGGGCTCCAGGGCGTCGGGATCGGGCTGCTCCCGCTGGCCCTGGCCGCGGCGCGGGACAACCTCCCCCCGGCCAGGGCCCGCGCGGCCCTGGCGCTGCTCTCGGTCACCACGACGATGGGCGCCGGGATCAGCTACCCCCTGTCCGCCTGGATCGCCCAGACGGCCGGCATCCCCACGGCGTACTGCGGGGCGCTCGCGGTCACCCTGGCGACGCTGCTGCTGGCCTGGCGGACCGTGCCGGGCGCGAACACCACGGGCGCCGACACCGTGCACTGGCTGGGTGCCGCCCTGCTGAGCGCCGGCACCCTGCTGCTCCTGCTCGCCCTCACCCAGGCCCCGGTGCTAGGCGGGGACTCGCCCGTCGTCTGGGGGCTGGTCGGCGGCGGCGTGATCGCTCTGGCGCTGTGGGTCTGGCGCACGCTGCGTCACCCCAGCCCGCTCGTCGACCTGCGGCTGGCCCGGCACCGCCAGGTGCTGCCGGCCAACATCTCCGCCCTCACCTCGGGCGTCGCGGTCTACATGCTGATCGCCCTGGTGATGATCCAGGTGCAGCTGCCGACCTCGACCGGCTTCGGCCTGGGCCAGCCGGTGACGGTCGCAGGCCTGGTGCTGACGCCGTACGCCGTCCTCAGCGTCGTCGGCAGCCGGCTCAGCACGGCCCTGGGCGACTGGATCGGCCTCGACCTCGTGCTGCCCGTCGGCGCGACCCTCTACTCCGCGGCCACGGCGCTCTTCGCCCTCTCGCACGAGTCGGTGTGGGTGGTCGCCGTGGTGATGGGGCTGGCCGGGGTCGGCAGCGGCTTCACCTTCGCCGCGATGCCCGGGCTCGTGCTCCGCTCCACCCCGATGCAGGAGACCGGCAGCGCGATGTCGTTCAACGTGCTGCTCCGGTTCCTGGGGTTCGCGGCCGGCAGCTCGCTGGCCACCTCGATCCTCGCGCTCCTGGCTTCGAGCCGTGCCGACTACGCGGAGGCGTTCCGCCTGACCGTCTGGGCCAACGTCGGCCTCTGGCTGGCCACCGCCCTGCTCAGCCTCGTCCTGATCCCCCGCAAGTCCGCCACCACCGCCTGAAGGAGTACCGATGACCTACGTGATCGCCCAGCCGTGCGTCGACACCAAGGACCGCGCCTGCGTCGACGAGTGTCCCGTCGACTGCATCTACGAGGGCAAGCGGATGCTCTACATTCAGCCCGATGAGTGCGTGGACTGCGGCGCATGCGAGCCGGTCTGCCCGGTCGAGGCGATCTTCTACGAGGACGACGTCCCAGAGGAGTGGAAGGAGTTCTACACCGCCAACGTCGGCTTCTTCGACGAGGTCGGCTCCCCCGGCGGCGCGGCCCGCACCGACGTGTCCGACAAGGACCACCCCTTGGTCGCCGCCCTGCCGCCGCAGGAGGACTGAGCGCGCCGGGCCGCCGGGTCCGTCGTCGGGACCCGGCGGCTCACCGATAGTAGGAGAGACCCTTCTGCGACGGCACGTAGTCGGCGCCGTCCACCACCAGCGTGGTGCCGTTGATCCGCGACGAGCCGGGCCCGCCGAGGAAGACCGCGGCGTCGGCGACGTCCGCCGACGTGGTCGGCATCCCGCTCGCCGACGCCGCGGCGAGCCGGTCGTAGGCGACCTGGAGGTCGTCCTCCTCGCCGGTCATCAGGCTCGCGGAGAGCGAGCTGACCACGCCACCGGGGGCCACGGCGTTGATCCGCAGTCCGTACCGGGCCACCTCGACCGCGACCGACTCCACGAGCCCGACCACGCCGTGCTTGGCGGCTGTGTAGGCGTGCGGCCCGAGGCCGCCGCGCACGCCCGCGACGCTGGCGGTGCAGACGATCGCGCCGCACCCGCGGGGCCGCATCACAGCCACCGACTCGCGGACGGTGAGGAAGACGCTGGTCAGCAGGAGGTCCATCGTCCGCCGCCAGTCCTCGAGGGAATGGGTCTCGAGGCAGCCCGTGACCCCGACCACGCCAGCGTTGGCGTACACGACGTCCAGCGGCCCCAGGTGCTGCTCGGCGTGGGCCACGGCCGCCCGGACGTCGTCCTCGGAGGTGACGTCACAGCGGACGTAGTGCGCCGCTCCCGCGCCAGCGGACCGGAGCTCCTCGACGAGCCGCTTTCCGCCGTCGTCGTCGACGTCGGTGACCAGCACGGTGTCGCCGACCCCGGTGTGCCGGGCGGCGATGGCGGCGCCGATGCCGCGGGCGCCGCCGGTGACCAGGACGGTGCTCATGCCGTCACCGCCGCGGCCGCGTCGAGACGGGCCCTCTGGTGCGCTTCTCCGACGTCGTACGACCTTCCCCCAGAAGGCCTCCGGAGACGGATGAGACGCGTGGTGGTCATGTCTACGTTCACCTCACAAGTGGTTGCGCGCCTGCTCGACGTCCTCCCGCCGCCGGCTCCCGATGACCAGCCAGAGGACGGACCCGGCGAACGGACGCGAGAGGAGGACTCGCTCAGACGTCGGTGACGCGGACGCCGGCGTGCGCCTGGTGGCGCCGGTTGATCGCGATCAGGTTGGCCGTGAGGCCTTCGACCTGGTGCGGGTGCCCTCCACTTCTTGATCCATGATAAGCATATCCGCTATCGGCGGCGGCCTCGAAGCGCGCCCATGCCGACCTCGGTGTCGGCCCGGATCCGGGGCGGCGGCCAATCACGCGGGAGAGGACGATCTCGGGATTCCGGGGCCTTCGCAGCCGGACCGCTCTGAGACCGGCGTGCCGGGACGGCCGCGTCAGTCGCGCACGTGGGTGACGACGTCCTCTATCCGTGCGCGGGAGGTCCGAAAGCCATTCACCGGGTGCTCGAGGTCTGGGTATCCCAGGGAAACGGCACACACCACCAGCCGGTCCTCGGGGAGGTCGAGGAACTCGCGGACCTTGTCGGAGCACATCGCAATGGCGGCCTGGGCGACCGAGCCGAGCCCGAGGGCGGTGGCGGTGTTTGTGAGTGTCGCGACGTAGCCGCCGCAGTCGATGGCGCCGTAGGTCCCTTGGTCGCGGTCGGTGGTGATCACCGCGACGTGCGGCGCTCCGAAGAAGGTGTAGTTGAGCAGCGCCTGCGCGCGTCGGGCGGGCTTGTCGTCGCGGGCGACGCCGACGGCCTCGTAGAGCGCGTGGCCGGACTCGCGACGCCGCTCCGCGTAGACCCCGAAGTAGCCCGCCGGCATTCCCAGGTCGGCACGTCGTGATCCGGACAAGACGTGGTCGGTCAGCTCGGTCGAGAACCGCGTGATCGCCGGACCGGAGACCAGGTGCACGTGCCACGGCTGGGTGTTGCACCACGACGGAGTGTGCTGGGCGAGTGTGAAGAGGCGGTCCAGGATGTCGGCGTCCACCTCGTCGCTGCGGAAGGCGCGGCAGCTGTGGCGGGTGGAGAGGACGTCAGCGAGATCCATGGCGCGATCCTCTCAGCCGCCTCGAAGGACCTCGGCGCCGAACCAGTCCCGCGGCACATGGCGACCCGCTCGGCCTCCGCGGAGCTTGTGGCACACGTGTCGTTGGTGATCAAGTCGGCTCGATCCCGGGCTGCTGCGCATCGAGCGAGTTCCTCCTGATTTCCGCAACTGGGCACTCGAGAACGACCCTCTGGACGCCCCTCGAGTCCAGGCGTATGGTCGCGAACCCATTCTGACCTGCACGAACGTGCGCCGAGACATGGCCGTGACCTGATGGTTCCGGTGCTACTACGACATCTGATCCCGCGGCCGGCTGACCTGCGACGCCCGCGCACGAGGACCGGCCACGGCCAGCAAGGAACACCCCCGGACGTCTTCGGACCTCCGGGGGTGTTCTTCGTCGTCGGGTCAGGATCCTCCCTGGGGTGGCGATCGCGTCCGCGCGGAGCTGCGCGGGCGCGGTGACGCCCGCCCCCCACCCCGGTTCGAACGAATGGCCTTCCCCCGTGCCGCGGCCTATGGTGCGGGGATGGTCGGGCGGTTGATGCGGGCGCAGGTGGCGACGGCGGAGCCGTCGCACGTGCCGTCCGGCGCCGCCCTGCTCGCGATCGCGCTCAGCGAGGTCGCCCGCGGCATCCGCGGGCTCGACGTCCTGCGTCGCAGCGTCGACCGCGCCCCTCCCGCGTAGTTCCGACGCCTCGAGGCGTCCACGCCCCCAGCGCACCGGTGTCGTCGGTGCGCCGTCCTCGGCTACCCAGGAGCACCCGCATGCCCGTCCCGATGTCCATCCACCCGACTCCGTCCTCGCAGGCCCCGACCACTCAGCCGGGCAGGTGAGCGGCATGACGCTCAAGCCGACGGGTGCGCAGCGCGAGTACCTCGACGAGCTGCGCTCGGAGCTGCTCCGCGCGGCGTACCAGCGCACGCAGCAGCTCACGTCGTTGTCCCCGGCCGGTCTCGACGAGGATCCCGTGCAGGCCGCTCACCGCGCCAGTGTCCGGCGGATCCTCGACCAGGTGCACGAGGCCCTCGACCGGATGGATGCCGGCACGTACGGCGAGTGCGTGGCCTGCGGCCGGCTCCTCGCGCTGCTGGACCTGCGTCGGCGCCCTTGGGTCGACTGCTGCGACACCTGCGCACGGAGCAGCGTCTGAGGCGTAGGGACCGGGCTCGACCTGGTAGGCGAGCCCGGTCCCTGCGTCGACGAGCCGGACGGGCCAGGCGCGTCAGGCAGCCGAACCCGGACAGGTCGGCGACGGCGATGAACGCCTCGAGGGGGCAGTTGCCTGCGCCGGCGCCGTGCCCGGCGAGCGTGGCGTACGCCGCTCTCGACCGCGACGACGGAGTTGGCGACCGACAGCGAGAGGTTCTCGTGGGCGTGGATGCCGATCTCGGTGTCGGCGTCGCGGTAGGCGCGGACGCGGGCGGCGACGTCGTTCATCGTGAGCCGGCCGTGCCTCCGACTACCGCGCTTGGTACGAGGCCGACTTCCCGTTGCGAGGGGCCGCTCACCCTCCGCGACCGTCGCCGCCGGGCAGCCTGCAACTCCGCCGCAACAGTTGTCATCGGGTGGCGGGCCGCTCTGCCAGCGCGGTGCCGCCCCTGCTCGGCGGGACTTGTCGCGTCATCCACCCGAGGGGCCAGTCAGGCGGCTCGGAACCGCGCCACGAAGACGCGGCGCCCCTCGTCCAGCCGTTCGGGGCGCACCTCAATGTGAACCGGTACTTCTGAGCCGTCGGCGCGGACCATGGGTACTTCCAACGGAATACCGAGAAGGACATCGCGACCGTTCGTCGCATTGAGAGTGGTGCCGGCGATGTGCGCCTGGTGGTACCGCGCTGGCACCACTACGAGCACCCGCCGCCCGAGGAGGTCTTCAGCCCTGCCGTAGCGGAGCAGACGCAAGGCAGGCTCTGAGACGGCGACGATGATGCTGGCCTCGTCGGTAGCCAGCAGTGGTTCGTCGACTGCTGCGAAACCTGCGTAGGTTTCGGTCAACGCGGCCTGGTCAGCCAGGGTCGCCCGAACGTCGGTCCTTGCCAGCCACGGTGTTGCCGTCGTGTCGCCGCTGGTCTGCCGAGCCACCTCCGAACAGAGCCATGAGCGCATTTCCTCGATCTCGGGCTGCGTCGGGGGGCCCAGGAACCTGCCAGCCCGTGCCGCGCGGATGGCCCGGCGCAAGAGGTCGTCCAGAGTGGCGAACTGCTTGACCGCCTCAGCAGGGATCCGAAGTATCACTTCGTCCGCGGTTACGTCCGGCTCCAGGGCGCCCGCCATCAGCGCGTCGACCTCTTCTGGCAGGTCCGGTGTCGGCATCTGCTCGCCGAGGAGACTCATCGCTGCGCTGGCTTCGGCGTGCTTGTCCAGGATCGTGTCGTCCTTGGTCAGCACGTGCAGCAGATACTCGCGAAGCAGCGCAGCGGCGTGTTCCTGCCAGGCCCAATGCATCAGTAGCGGCGCGTGCCGCAAGGTCACCGCGCTTGCCTCGGCATCGGCACCGGCACCGGGGGTGGCGGCCGGCGCTTCGACGCCGACGCTGTGATCGCCGGTGTAGCTGAGTTGTCCGATCTCGAACCAGACAATCTTGCCCGTGCCGTGTGGAACGACGCCCCATCGGTCCGTGAGGCCCTCGACCATGGTGAGTCCGCGTCCGGTGCCTGCGGTGTTGGAGTAGCGACGCCGGGCGGGCAGATGCGTGCTGTTGTCCATCACCTCGACTCGCGTCCCCGTCGCCGCCGACCACGCCCGCACAGTCACTTCGCCGCCGGCATGTACCAGCGCGTTGGTGACGATCTCGGACAGCGCTACGGCGGCGTCGCTCGCAGATGCCTGGGTGCTGCTGCGGGCCATCAGGTCAATCAGCATCTGGCGTGCGATCCCCACGCCGCGCACGTCCCCACGCAAGGTGACGCCACTAGAAAGCGCCACCGGAGCGTCCACCTTCGTCCGAGCGGGCGGTGCTAGGCCGTCTGCCCCGCTCACGGGGCGACGCTCGTCGCTTTCTGGCCGCACGCTTCTCCCTCACCGCAGAGCCGGCGCCCCACGCGCCCGCGGGCGAGATCTTCGCAGGAGCACTGCGACGATGTCGCGCCACCGCCCGGGTGGGATGTACCCCGACACACTGTTCAGCAGCAGCGCCGACACCTTGCCGGTTCGTTGCGCGCCTGATCGGTTAAGGCTCTCGCCACACAGCCGGCCGCAGCGCGACGCCTCCGGGTCCCGCTGTGCCACGATGAGCGCGCGATGCAGTCAGGGAGTTCGCCGCCGCCCCGTCTGGTGCTCGAAGAAGCGCCGACGATCCTTGTGGACGGCAAGTCAGTCCAAGAACTGATCGAAGGCGTGCGCGTGTTGATGGCCTCGGACACCTCCACCTTGCTGCTGCTCGATCGCTCAGGCACCGTCCTGGAGCCAGCTGCGTCCGCCGGCCTCGGCCGCAGATGGCGAGGTGCGACCCATGTCCCGGTCGGGTCTGGCTTCGCCGGCCGCGTGGCGGCCACGGTCGAACCCATCCTGATCGAGGATGTCAACGAGCAGACGGTGCTCAATCCGGTCCTCCGAGACTTCGGCCTACGACAACTCCTGGGCGTTCCGGTCCTCGGCAGCCGAGGTTTGCTGGGCGTGTTGCATGCAGGATGGCGTACGCCCCGTCCGCTCACACTCGAAGACACCGAGCGGCTCAAGGCTGCGGCTCACGACCTCGGACAGAGGTTGTCCGCTCGAACCCGCGATGACGCACATCTGGCGGCGCTAGCTCTGCAACGCAGCCTGCTGCCCGGCGCACCACCGTCGATCGACGGCCTCGACGTCGCGGTCCGATACCTGCCCGCTGACGGCGACCTCGGCGGTGACTGGTACGACGTGTTCAAGCTCCCGGGGGGCAAGGTCGGGATAGTCATGGGCGACGTCGAGGGGCATGGCCTCGCCTCGGCCGTCGCCATGGGTCGACTCCGCAGTGCCCTGCGCGCCTATGCACTCGATTACGACGACCCAGCCGAAGTGCTGCAACGTCTGGACCGCAAGCTCACCCACTTCGAACCAGGCATCACCGCGACCGTCGTCTACGCCGTCACCCAACCACCATTCGACAGCGTCACCATCGCCAGCGCCGGCCACCCCGCCCCGCTGGTAGCACGACCGGGTGAGCGTTGCGCCATCGCGGCTGACGTACCGGCCGGCGTGCTTCTAGGCGTCGACCCCGAGCGCCCGCGCGATCAAGCGGCAGTATCACTCCCACCCGGAGCCGCACTCGCCTTCTACACGGACGGCCTCGTAGAGCGTCGGCGAGACCACTATCGACGCACGGACCCGTATCTGGAGCGCCTGCGACTCGTTCGACGCGCCTTTCTGGCCGAAGACAACGCTGAGACAGCGTGCACCCGAATGATCTCGGAGGGCCTCGGCGATGACAGCGTCGAGGACGACGTTGCTCTAGCGGTCGTACGGCGCCCCCTCGCACCGCAAACCTGACCGCGCTTGTGCCCGATGGGCAGCACGCACTGTCGCACCGCAGCGACCTCCCACGCCTCGTGGCGGCATCCGGACGCCGGTCCTGCCGTAGTCGTCTGGCAGCCGCATGTGCACCTCGCGCGCTCGTTCGACAGCCGCAACGCACAACAGAACGACCGTCATCGACCAGGGCTGGGTGGAGCAGAGCATTGCCTCGCTGCCTGCGCCCCAGGACGTCAAGGACGCCTACGTCAACCACATGATCAGCCGGCTGTATGCGACCGGACCGACCGGCTGGACCGGCGCGAGGTGGTGCGACCGCCCCTCCAGGAAGAACGAGAACACGTTCTAAATTCTTGGGTGATACGGCTCACGGGAGCCGAAATCCTGGCTAACGTGCCCAGGCATGAAGTTCAACCTCGCCACCGTCTTCGAGACCGTCGCCGATGCCGTGCCCGAGCGGGTGGCCCTCACCTACGAGGGTCGCTCCCTGACGTACGCCGAGTTCGACCGGGAGGCGACCCAGGTCGGCCACCTGTTCGCCGCCTCCGGGGTCGCGCCCGGCGAGCACGTCGCGATCTTCCTCAAGAACTGCGTCGAGCACGTCACCGCGATGGTCGGCCTGCTCAAGGTCCGCGCGGTCCCGATCAACGTCAACTACCGCTACACCGCCGCGGAGCTGGAGTACCTCTTCACCAACTCCGACAGCGTCGCGGTCGTCGTCGAGGAGGCCGGGCACCAGCAGGTGCTGGCCTCGATCCTCGACCGCCTCCCCCACGTCCGCACCGTGTACGTCGTCGGGCAGGCCGACGCGGCGCTCGTGGCCGCGGCGGGCGAGCGCGACGTGGACCTGGTGGACTTCGCGGGCTGGCGCGACCAGTCGACCGAGCGCGACTTCGCGGAGCGCACCGGGGACGAGCACTACATCCTCTACACCGGCGGCACCACGGGCTACCCGAAGGGCGTCGTCTGGACCCACGACGACCTCTTCCACAAGCCGCTCTCGGGCGGCAACCCCTACGGCGACGCGCACCCGGACCTCGCGGCGATCGCGACGGCCGCCCAGGCGATGCCGCCGATCTCGTTCCTCATCGCGGCGCCGCTGATGCACGGCGCGGCGTCGTACGCGATGTTCTTCTACTTCATCTTCGGCGGTCGCCTGGTCATGCTCCGCGACTTCGACCCGGCGAGGATCGTCGACGGCATCGCGAACGACGGGTTGCAGAGCCTGCTGATCGTCGGCGACGCGATGGGCATGCCGCTCGCCGACGAGATGGAGCGGCGCAAGGACGAGGTCGACTACTCGCCGCTGTTCATGGTCACCTCCGGCGGCGCGATCTGGTCGCAGGCCTGCCGCGACCGGTTCAAGGAGCTCGCGCCCAACGCCATGCAGCGCGACAACTTCGGCGCCTCGGAGTCCGGCAACGACGGCGAGATCACCCTCGACGACAACGGCAACCTGCGCGTGCCGGCCACCGACAAGATGCTCGTCGTCGACGACACCCTCGCGGAGGTGCCGGCCGGCCCCGAGAACGTCGGCCTGATCGCCCGCCTCGGTCCGGTCCCCCAGGGCTACTACAAGGACGAGGAGAAGACCGCCCGCACCTTCCGCACGCTGCCCGACGGCCGCCGCTGCTCGGTGCTCGGCGACATGGGCTACCGCGACCACGACGGCTCGATCGTCTTCCTCGGCCGCGGCTCGCAGTGCATCAACACCGGTGGCGAGAAGGTCTACGTCGAGGAGGTCGAGAACGTCCTCCACGGCCACCCCGACATCGCCGACGTCCTCGTCGTCGCGGTCCCCGACGACCGGCTCGGCGAGCGGGTCGCCGCCGTCGTCTCCCCGCGGGAGGGCCGCGAGCCGCAGCTCGAGGACGTCCAGCGCCATGCCCGGGAGTCGCTGGCCGGCTACAAGGTCCCTCGCGACCTGGTCGTCGTGCCGGAGGTCAAGCGCACCCCCGCCGGCAAGGCGGACTACCGCTGGGCCAAGGAGGTCGCCCGCGACCACGCGCCGACGCCCGCCTGACCGATGACTCGCACCACCCTCCCAGGTCGTAGGTGAGGGACGGTCGCTCGACCGCCCGCCCACCTCGATCCCGGGAGGGACCATGACCCAGCTCGACATGTACCCGTGCCTCTGGTTCGACGGCAACGCCCAGGAGGCCGCGGAGTTCTACGCCGCTCGCCTGCCGGACAGCCACGTCGACAAGGTCTGGCTGAGCCCGTCGGAGACGCCCTCGGGCCCGGCCGGCATGGTGCTGGTCGTCGACTTCACGCTCGCCGGGCAGCGGGTGCAGGGGCTGAACGGCGGGCCGGACTTCCGGTTCTCCGAGGCGATCTCGCTCGTGCTCGAGTGCGACGGCCAGGAGGACGTCGACCGGCTGTGGGACGACCTGCTCGCCGACGGCGGCGAGCCCGGCCCGTGCGGGTGGCTCAAGGACCGGTTCGGGCTCTCGTGGCAGGTCGTCCCCCGTCGCCTGAACGAGCTGCTCGACGACGCCGATCCCGAGCGGGCCCGCCGCGCGATGGACGCGATGATGCAGATGGGCAAGATCGACGTCGCTGCCCTCGAGCGGGCGGCGGACGGCGCCTCGTGACGGGACCCGCCCGCCGACCGCAGTCCCACGTCCGTGCAGGCCAGCAGCGGGAGCGGGTGTAGGGGCGGGCGTCGGCGTGCGTCGCCGTGGAACCCCACTACAGCCGGCGGGCAGGTCTCTGACACCAGCGTGCGCCCACTACCGCCGCCGGCGCATCCCCAACATCGGGTAGGCGGTGACCGACCGTCCGGACGCGTCAACCGGCGAAGGCGGGGGCGTGACGCGGCCAGGGCCGCGCCTGCTCCAGCTGGCCGGCCACGGCGAGGAGCAGGCCCTCGCCGCCGAGGTCGGCCGCGAGCTGGACGCCGAGGGGGACGCCGGTCGCGTCCAGGCCCGCGGGCACGGACACGGCCGGCATCCCGGTCACGTTGAAGACGCTGGTGAAGCCCGAGTACGTCGCCGCGTGCTCGTAGATCGCCTCGGGCCGGGTCGTGTCGAGCAGCCCGAGCGGCGGGACCGGCTGCGCGAGCGTCGGCGTGAGCAGCAGGTCGTGGTCGCGGAAGGCCGCGCCGACCTGCCAGCCGACCTCCTGGAGGTAGCGCAGCGCGCGGTTGAGGTCGGCAGCCGACAGCGAGCCGTAGTGGTCGTGGAGCATCCGGGTGAACGGCTCGAGGTCGTCCTCGCGCAGGTCGCGGCCGAGCTCGGCCAGGCGGTCCTGCACGGTGACGACCAGGTGGGCGCCCATGACCAGGCCCGACCGGGCCGCGACCTCGGCGGCGTCGTACGGCGCGTCGATCGGCACCACCTCGTGGCCCAGCTCCTCGAGCAGCCGCGCGGTGGCGAGCGCGGCCGCGACGCACGCGGGGTGGGTCTCGCGGTCGGCGAGGGTGGTGTACATCCCGATCCGCAGCCGCCCCGGGTCGCTCCGCGCAGCCTCGACGTAGGAGCCGGCCGGGGTCGGTGCGGCGAAGGCGTCGCCGGGCAGCGGACCCGCGGTCAGGTCGAGCAGCAGCGCGCTGTCGCGGACCGTGGTGGTGACGGCGTGGTGCACCGAGACGAGGTTCGACAGCGAGGCGGTCGACGGGGCGGTGGTGACTCGACCGCGACTCGGCTTGAGGCCCAGGAGGCCGCACGCCGAGGCGGGGATGCGGATCGACCCGCCGCCGTCGCTGGCGTGCGCGACCGGCACCAGTCCGGCCGAGACGGCCGCGGCTGACCCGCCGCTCGACCCACCCGGGGACCGGTGCGGCGCCCACGGGTTGCTGGTGGGCCCGCCCCACCGCGGCTCCGTGCTGGCGTTGAGGCCGAGCTCGGGGGTCTTGGTCGTGCCGAGCACCACCATCCCGGCCCGCCGGTAGCGCGTGACGACCTCGGAGTCGCGGTCGGCCACGGCGTCGGCGAACAGGCGCGACCCGCCCGTGGCGGGCAGCCCGGCGACGTACGTGCCGAGGTCCTTGACCAGGACGGGTACGCCGCGCAGCGGACCGTCGGGCAGCCCGGCGTCGACCTCGGCGAGCGCCTCCTCGTAGCGGGTGCTCACCATGACGCCGAGCCGGGCGTCGCCGTCCTCCAGGCGGGCGATCGCCGCCTCCGCCACCTCGCGGGCCGACACCTCTCCGGCCGCGACGGCCGCCGCGAGACCGGTGGCGTCCAGGGCTGCGAGGTCGGTCGTGGGGGTCACTCGTCGGCCCCGACGGCCACGTGGTGGCAGGCGACGGTGTGGCCGGGCGCGATCTCGCGCATCCGCGGTTCCTCGGCCGCGCACCGGTCGGTCGCGATCGGGCAGCGGGTGCGGAAGCGGCAGCCCGAGGGCGGGTCGAGCGGCGAGGGCAGCTCGACCGAGACCTGCTGGGCGTGCGGGTGGTCCTGCGGCTCGCCGGGGATCGAGGCGAGCAGCAGCCGGGTGTAGGGGTGCACCGAGGTGCGGTGCATCTCGTCGGAGGGCACGACCTCGCAGGCCTTGCCGAGGTACATCACCATCACCTGGTCGCTGATGTTCTTCACCACCGACACGTCGTGGGCGATGAAGACCATGCTCAGGCCGAACGAGCGGGCGCTGGTCTCCAGCAGGTTGAGGATCTGGGCCTGCACCGAGACGTCGAGCGAGGAGACCGGCTCGTCGCAGATGAGCACCTCGGGGTCCATCATCAGCGCGCGGGCGATGCAGACCCGCTGGCACTGGCCGCCCGAGAGCTCGTGCGGGTGCTTGTCGCGGACCGCGTCGGGGTCCAGGCCGACCGAGCGGAGCATGTCGTCGACGAGCACGTCCTTCGGCGTCTCCCCGTCGTGGCCCCAGATCGAGCGGCCCTCCCAGACCAGGTCCTTGACCTTGCGCCGCGGGTTCAGCGCCGAGACCGGGTCCTGCATGATGATCTGCATCCGGGCGCGGGCCCGGCGCAGGTCGCGGGACCCGAGCTCGGTCAGCTCCAGGTCACCCAGGCGCACGCTGCCGGAGTCGGGCGGCGGCAGCTGGATGAGCGCCCGCCCGATGGTCGACTTGCCGCAGCCGGACTCGCCCAGGATGCCGAGCGTCGTGCCGGGCGGGACCTCGAGGCTGACGCCGGAGACGGCGTGCACCTTCTGGCCGCGGCCGACGGGGAACTCCACGACCACGTCGGTCGCCGTCAACGTGGAGGCGTGGGTGCGGGCCGGTGCGGCCTGCTCGGTGACGGTCATGCTCCGACCTCCTGGCGCTGGTGCTGCAGCGGCGCGGTCAACGGGAAGTGGCAGGCGACGACCGAGCCGGCCGCCGCACCACGCGGCTCGAGGGCCGGCGCCTCGACGCGGCAGCGGTCCACGGCGTACCGGCAGCGGGCCGCGAAGCGGCACCCGGCCGGCGGCGCGAGCATGTTCGGCGGCGAACCCTCGATGGTGGCGAGCAGGCTGTGCGGCCGGCTCTCGATGCTCGGGATCGACTCGATGAGCGCCTGGCTGTAGGGGTGCCGCGGCGTGCCGAAGACGGCGTCGGTGGCGGCGGACTCGGCCACGCGGCCGGCGTACATCACCGCCACCCGGTCCGTGCGACCCGCGACCGTGCCGAGGTCGTGGCTGACCAGGATCGTGGCCATGTCGAGCCGCTCGGCCAGCGACTGGAGCAGGTCGAGGATCTGCTTCTGCACGGTCACGTCGAGGGCGGTGGTCGGCTCGTCGGCGATGAGCAGCTGCGGGTCGCAGGCGAGCGCCATCGCGATGACGACGCGCTGGCGCATGCCGCCGGAGAGCTCGTGGGGGTACTGCCCGGCCCGGCGCGCCGGCTCCGGGATGCCGACCTGGCGCAGGAGCTCCACCGCGCGCTCGCGGGCGGCGCCCTTGCTGAGCCCCCGGTGGAGCCGGAGGCTCTCCGTCAGGTGCAGCCCGACCCGCTTGACCGGGTTGAGCGAGGTCATCGGGTCCTGGAAGACCATCGCGACCGTGGTGCCCCACAGCTCGCGCCGCCTCGCTTGCTTGACACCGTGGACGTCGACGCCGGCCAGCCGCACCGACCCCGTGACCTGCGTGGCGGGGCCGTTGGTGATCAGCCCCATGATCGTCCGCCCGAGCACGGACTTGCCCGACCCGGACTCCCCCACGATGCCGAGCGTCTCGCCGGCCGCGAGGCTCAGCGACACCCCGTCGACGGCGCGCATGGCGCCCCGCGGGGTCCGGAAGGTGGTGTGGAGGTCGTCGACCTCGAGCAGGGGTGCGGTCACAGCTTCACGCTCCGGGAGTCCCAACGCGCGCGGGCCTTCTCGCCCACGAGGTTGAAGGCGAACACGGTCAGGAAGAGGAAGGCGCCGGGCACCAGGACGATCTGCGGGTGCTCCTGGAACACGTCGCCCTCGCCCTCGGCGATCATGTTCCCCCAGGTGGGGGCCGGCGGCTGGATGCCGAGGCCGAGGAAGCTCAGCGACGCCTCGGCGACGATGAGGATCGAGATCATCACGATCGCCAGCGACACGATCGGCAGCAGCACGTTCGGCAGCAGCTCGCGCAGCATGATCCGGCCCCGCGTCGCCCCGAGGGCGCGCGCCGCGACCACGAACTCGCGGTTCGCGTACGCCATCGTGGTGGCGCGGGCGAGCCGCACCATGCTCGGGATCGTCAGCAGCGCCAGGGAGAAGGCGATGTTGCGCAGCTTCGGCTCCAGCACCGTCGCGAGGGCGATGAGCAGGATGAGCGGCGGCACCGCCAGCAGCGAGTTGGTCAGCACGCCGACCACGCGGTCCACGCTCTTCTGGAAGTAACCGGCCAGCAGGCCGATCGCACCACCGATGACCGTGCCGATGACCACGGCACTGAGCGCGATCAGCAACGACGAGCGGGCGCCGTACACGGAGCGGGCGAGCAGGTCCAGGCCGAAGCCGTTGGTGCCGAGCGGGTGCTCGGAGGTCAGGTCGGGGCGCGTGAACGGCTCCTCGAGCAGGGTGCTCGCGACGTCCTCGTGCTCGGCGAACGGCAGCACCGGCGCGAGCAGGGCCACCCCGACGAGGAGGACCAGCCACGCCATCGCGAGCCAGTACGTCAGGTCGAAGCCGGGGCCCGCGACGGCCCGGCCGAGGCGCGACCCGCCGGCACCGGCCAGCAGCAGGCCGACCAGCACCAGGGCCAGCTTCGCGACCGTGACGAGCGGGGCGAGGAGGCCGACCACGAGCAGCGCGAGGCCGACGACGGCCAGGCCGGCGCCGAGGAGGACCGTCGTACGCCGTGGGCGTGCGACCGGCGCGTCGGTCGCGGCCGCGGGGGCCAGCGCCGCGGACTCCGGCGGCTCCGCCCCGCGCACCGGGGTGTCCTCGGCCCCGGCCGACGACGGGGCCTCGGGCTGGGTGAGCTCAGACATGGGCACGTCGCGTCCTGGGGTCGAGGTAGCCGTAGGAGAGGTCGATGCCGGCGTTGATGAGCACGTAGAGCACCGCGATCACCAGCACCGCGCCCTGGACCATCGGGAAGTCGCCCTGGTTGGCGGCGTTGACGACCAGGGAGCCCATGCCGGGCAGGGAGAAGAGGTACTCCACGATCACGGTGCTGCCGATGAGCCGGCCGAGGCTGAGGCCCATCAGCGTCACCAGCGAGAACGACGAGGGTCGCAGCGCGTCGGAGAACAGCACGCGCAGCGGCGGCATCCCCTTCGCGCGGGCCGCGAGGATGAAGTCCTCGCGCAGCGTGGTGATCAGGTCGCCGCGGAGCACCCGGGCGAACATCGCCAGCTCCGCGAGGGCCACGGTCAGCGCCGGCAGGAACGCGTGGTGCAGGTTGCCGAGCAGGTCGCCCTCCCCCAGCCGGACCCACTCCGACCGGGGGAACCAGCCGGTCCCGTTGACGACCAGCATGATGAGCAGCAGGCCGGCCAGGAAGCTCGGCACGGACAGCAGGGCGAAGGTGCCGGCCCCGATGAGCCGGTCGACCTTGCCGCCTTCGTGGTAGGCCGACCACATCGCGACGGGGACGGCGATGACCATTGCCATCACCAGCCCCATCACCGCGATCTGGAGGCTCACCGGGAGCGCCGAGACGATCCGGTCGACCACCTCGGACTGCGGGGGGACCACGGACCGGCCGAGGTCCCCCTGCACCGCCGACGCCAGCCAGTCGAGGTACCGGCTGAACGTCGGCTCGTCCAGCCCGAGCTGCTGGCGCAGCTCGGTGTACGCCTCGGGCGGCTGACCGGCGCCGAGGATCGCCACCGCCGGGTCGCCCGGCAGCAGCGCCATCAGGGAGAAGACCCCGAGGGAGACGATCAGCAGGACGAGGACCAGCTCACCGACCCGCAGGGCCAGCTTGCGGGTCACTGCACCAGCCAGGCGTCCGAGAAGTCGGGCATGTACTCGGCACCCAGCTCGACGCCGTAGACGTTCTCGTTCCACGCGTGGATGGCGGCGTTGGCGCCGGAGACGACGTTCGGGACGTCCTCGTTGTGCAGCGCCTGCATCTTGTCGAGGACCTCCTTCATCTCCTCGTCGCTGTCGGCGGCGCGCAGGTCGGCCAGCAGGCCGTCCATCTCCTCCGAGGCGTAGCCGGTGGCGTTGCCGAAGCTGGCGGAGTTGAACTCGCTGTTCATGCGGTGGTACGGGTCGGACTCGGCGGCCGACAGTGCGCCGCGGGCCAGGTCGAAGTCGTGGTCGACGTAGACGCGGGAGGTCTGGTCGGCGATCGAGGCGACCAGGTCGGTCTTCACCTTGAAGCCCACGCGCTCGAGCATCGCCTTCATCGCGACGGCCTGGGTGCGCGAGGTCGGGTCGGAGCCGTCGAGGTAGGTGATCTCGCCGTCGAACCCGTCGGCCTTGGCCTCCTCGACGAGACGCTTGGCCTCCTCGAGGTCCACGGGCAGCGCGGCCTCGCTGGTGTCCCACTTCGACTCCGGCGGGAACATCTCCTTGCCCGGGAGGCCCTTGCCGTCGTACGACCGCTGGTAGTCCAGCTCCGGGTCGTAGGCCAGCGCGATCGCGCGGCGCACGCGCGGGTCGGCACCCGGGTAGCCCTCGCGGTTGTTGATCGAGATGGTGTTGCCGAAGCTGGTGAGCGTCAGGTTGCCCGCGATGCCGGCCTCGACGACCTCGTCGACGACCTTCGGGTCACGCATGAACGCCACGTCGGCGCTGCCGTCCTCGAGCGCGTCGAGCTTGGACTCGTCGGTGAGCGGCCAGAAGAAGCGGATGGCGTCGAGGTTCGGGGCGCCGTCCCAGTAGTCCTTGTTCGCCTTGAGGATGAGCTCCTCGGCGGGCTTGTAGGAGCCGAAGACGAAGGCGCCCGCGCCGATCGGCGTGAACTCCTCGCCGGCGTACGCCGCCGGGGCGACGATCATGCCGACGGCCTGCGACAGCATCGCCGGGAACTTCGCCCACGCCTCGTTCATCGTGAACACGACGGTGCGCTCGTCGGCGACCTCCATGTTCTTCAGGTTCGGGCCGAGGATGGCGGTGTCGACGCCCTGGTTCTGCATGTACCAGTTGATGCTGCCGACGACGGCCTTCGCGTCCAGCGGCGTCCCGTCGGAGAAGTTGACGCCCTCGCGCAGGGTGAGCGTCCAGGTCTTGAGGTCGTCGCTGCTCTCGAGGGACTCCGCGAGCTTGGGCTCGAACTGCTGGGTCTCGGTGTCGAGGGTCATCAGCGTGTCGTAGACCGCGAGCATCGCGCCGCCGCCGGAGGCTCCGGTGGCGTAGCTGACCGCCGGGCTCAGGCTGCGGATCTCGCCGTAGTCGGCGAAGTCGAGGGTGCCGCCCTCGACCGGCTCGCCGGCCTCCGGCTGGTCACCGATGACGCCGAACTGGTACCGACCGCGGTCGACCTCGGCGCTCCCGCTCTGCGAGTCCTTCTCCTCGCCGTCGTCGGACGCGCACCCCGTGAGGAGCAGGGCGCCGGTGACAGCGGTGACGGCGAGACGGGCCAGGACACCCTGGTGCAACTTCATGTCGTTCCTCCGGATCGGGGTGGTGCGGGAGGTGCTCGGACCGCCCGTGCACCGTGCTGCGCCGGACGCTAGGGGCTGTGCGCTGGGTCACTCGGCGGCCAGTCCCACTCAACGGGCGGATCTAAGACAGCTGTCTGCTCCACCGCCGGCGGGCGGCTCCGGGCCGACGCGGAGGCCCGCGCCCCGACGCGCGACGATGACCCCGTGGAGGACGAGAACCGCGACGCTCGGCGACGGATGATCGAGGTCGCCGAACGGCTCGTGGCCGAGGAGGGCCTCGGCTCGGTGTCGCTGCGCCGGGTCGGGCAGGAGGCGGGGCAGCGCAACAACTCCGCGGCGCAGTACCACTTCGGGTCCAGGCAGGGCCTGGTCGACGCGATCGTGCAGCTGCGCTCCGCGCAGATCGACGCCCGCCGCGCGGAGCTGCTCACCGCGCTGGAGAAGGAGCTCGACGGCCGACCCGCGGACGTGCGCTCGCTGGTGCGGCTGCTGGTGCACCCGCTCGTCGAGAGCGCGGCCGGCGAGCCACGGCGTACCCACTACCTGCGGTTCCTCGCGAACGCCACCGACCACTACTCACTGCGGGGCTCCTGGCAGGTCGGGGAGTTCCACCCGCCGACCTACCAGCTCGTCGTCCAGCGGCTCCGCGCCACGCTCCCAGGGGTCTCGCAGGCGACGTTCGACCGGCGGATGCGCTGGGTCTCCCGCGTCAGCCTCCGGCTGCTGGCCGACCACGAGCTGACCCTGGTGCAGGACGACGGCGGCCTGGTCGCGGGCACCACTGCGCAGGTGCTCGCCGACGTCGTCGACATGCTGGTCGCCCTCGTCGCCGCACCGGACGACCACGGGGACGAGGCCGGGGACCAGGACTAGCTGCCGGCCGGCAGGTACGCCGTCGCGCGCACCTCGAGGTGGGAGGTGGGGGCGTACGCGTCCTCGTGCCCGGGCGGGACGATCGCGGTGCGCTCGCGGCTCATGCCGGCACCGGCTCGGCCCACGCGGCCGCGAAGACCTCGTGCGGCAAGGGGTCGCTCCACCGGCCGGTGAGCGCGAGACCCGCGGCCAGTCGGCCGATCTCGTCGGCCGCCATCGCACCCCGTTCGCCCTCGACGACCACGACGGTGCGGTCGTCGGCCCAGTCGATGTAGGGACGGTCCGAGGGGGTCGCGCAGACCAGGCACGGCCGGGTCCGCATCGACAGCACCTCGAGTTCCGGCAGGAGCTCGTCGAGGAGCGCCCGGGTCTCCGCCAGGTCCGCCTGGTCACCGCCGGTGCGGGTCCACGCCGCGATCTCCTCGCGGTTGTGCAGCGGGTGGCGGAGCAGGCTGTCGCCGGAGGTCTTGAGGTACCACCGGCCGTCCGGGTACTGCACCGGCGCCATCACGATGCCGCCGTACAACCGCTCGCCGTCGCGGACCTTCATCATCATCATCGTCGGCATGTCGACGGCGTCCGGGCCGGCGACCTCGGTGAGCACGACCGTCGCCCCGTAGGTCGGGGTGACCAGCGGCCGGTCGAGCAGCCCGGTGGCGTTCGTCGCGGCGCCGGTGGCGAGGACGACCCGATCGGCCAGTGCGGTCCGGCCGCCGCGGGTGCTCAGCCGGACGGCGTCGCCCACCCGCTCGGTCCCGACGACCTCGTCGCGCACCAGCTCCGCACCGGCCGCGACCGCCGCGGCCAGCTCCGCCCGCACCAGCGCCCGCGGGTTCAGGATCGCCGCGTCGCGCTCGCGCAGGGCGCCGTGGCCGGGCTCGAAGGTCAGCGAGGGGTACGCCGCGGCCAGCTGCTCCTCGTCGAGGTGGTCGACCTCCACGCCGAGGTCGACCGCGTTGCGCGCCAGCAGCTCGCGGTCGAACCACAGCGAGGGACCCGCGCCGTCACCGCCGGGCAGCACCGTGACCGAGTGGGTCGGGGTGAGGAAGTCGATCCCGGTGCGGGCGGCGAGGTCCGCGAAGCGCCGTCGGCTGCGCATCGCCAGCATCGAGGTCACCAGCGGCACCTCGAGCACGTGGCAGAGCCGCCCCTGGTCGTAGTAGCCGGCCCACGTCCCCTCATGGGTCGCCGGGTCGCCCGGCTCGTCCGGGCCGACGACGAGCACGCGGACGCCGGACTCGGCGGCGTGCCGGGCGGTCGCGGACCCCAGCGGACCCGCGCCGACCACGGCGAGGTCGTACGGCTGGTCGGGCCGCCCGGCGAGGGGCGGGTGGTCGTCGGGCACGGCGTCTCCGGGGTGAAGTGGGGCGGACGCGCGCCAGCGTGGCCGCCGTCGTCGACCGGGGACCGTCGCCGTCCCGCTCATCGGTAGGACGCTGTGGCCCGCGTCACCACGTGGACCAGACTGCCCGGGTCACCCGCACCACGAGTCCTCGCCAGGAGAGCGCATGACCACGCAGACCGATCCCCGCCTCGCCGCGCAGCAGGTCGTCGCCGGCCTCACGGGGCCGGGCGCGCCCTTCGAGCTGGTCCGCGAGGAGGTGCTGGGCGCGCCGGTGACGCTGTTCGCGAACCGTCGTCGCGCGCTGCACGAGGTCCTCGCCGACTCGGTCCAGCACGGCGACCGCCCCTTCATCGTCTCGCTCGAGGAGGAGCTCTCCTTCGCCAAGCACGCGGCCCAGGTCTCCTCGCTCGCCCAGGCGCTCCGGGAGGAGCACGGCGTGCGCCAGGGCGACCGCGTCGCCATCGCCGCCGCCAACACCACCGAGTGGATCCTCACCTTCTGGGCGGTCACCTCGATGGGCGCGATCGCCGTCGGCTTCAACGCCTGGTGGTCGGCGCGCGAGCTCGGCTACGGGCTCGAGCACGCCGAGCCGGTCCTGGTGGTCGCCGACGACAAGCGGCGGGCCCTCCTGGCCGACTCCCCCGTCCCGGTGCTCGGCCTCGACGACGTACGCCGCCTGGCGGCCGCGCACCCCGACGCGCCGCTGCCCTCGGCCGACGTCGCGGAGGACGACCCCGCGGTCATCCTCTACACCTCGGGCACCTCCGGGCGGCCCAAGGGCGCGACCCACTCGCACCGGAACCTGTGCTCGGTCATCGAGTACCACCGGATGAGCGACGCGCTGATGGCCGCCTTCGGCGACCCGACCGACCCGCGGGACCGGTCCTACCTGCTGGTCATGCCGCTCTTCCACATCGGCAGCCTGCACAACCTGGTCGCCCCGCGGCTCGCGACCGGCAGCAAGGTCGCCCTGCACCTCGGCTCGTTCCAGGTCGACCCCGTGATGCGGCTCGTCGAGAAGGCCCGGGTCACCAACTGGGGCGCCGTGCCGACGATGGCCGGCCGCCTGCTCGAGGCCGACCTGTCGGCGTACGACACCTCCTCGCTGCGCGCCTTCTCCCTCGCCTCCGCGCCGTCCTCGCCCCAGCTGAAGGAGCGGCTGCGCACCGGGCTGCCGTTCGCCTCGGCGCTGGTCGACAGCTACGGGCTCACCGAGTCGTGCACGGCCGTCGCCGTCGCCACGCCGATGGACCTGGCGGACACGCCCGGCACGCTCGGCCGACCGATCGTCGGGGTGGAGCTCGAGGTTCGCGGCGCCGACGGGCAGCCCGTGCCGGCCGGCGTCGAGGGCGAGATCTGCGTGCGCAGCGCCTACAACATGCTCGGCTACTGGAAGGACGACGTCGCCACCGCGAGCTCGTTGCGCGAGGGCCGCTGGCTGCACACCGGCGACCTCGGCACGCTCGACGAGCAGGGCCGGGTCAGCCTCAGCAGCCGGCGCTCGGACCTGATCATCCGCGGCGGCGAGAACGTCTACCCCGCCGAGGTGGAGGGCGTCCTCACCGACCACCCCGACGTCGCCGAGTGCATCGTCATGGGCGTCACCCACCCGGACCTGGGCCAGGAGGTCGGGGCGGTCGTCGTCCCGGCGCCGGGCGCGGCAGTCGACGGCCTGGAGGAGCGGCTGGCGGCGTACGCCTCCGAGCAGCTGGCGTACTTCAAGGTGCCGACCCGCTGGAAGCTCACCCCCCACCCGCTCCCCCGCAACGCCACCGGCAAGGTCGTGCGCCGCGAGGTCGCGCTCGAGCGCTGACCGGCAGGACCGGTACGACGAAGGGCCGCCCCCGACGTGGGGGGCGGCCCTTCCTGCTGTCGGCGAGCCGTCAGGCGGCGTCGCCGGTGCGGCTGCCCGCTTCGCGGGCGCCGACGACCAGCGAGACGACGAGGGCGGTGTCCTCCTCGAGCTCCCGCGGGTCGGTGCCGCGGTTGAGCGCGGAGATGATCATGCCGTACCACGCCTGCTCGAGGATCCCGAGCAGCCGCAGGTCGTGCGGGGTCGGGTCGGTGATGCCGCCGGCGTCGAGCATGAGGTCGATGAAGACCTCGGTCACGCCGGCCGAGGGGGTCTGGGCGACGGTCGCGTTGTTGGACTGCATCATCGCGTGGGCCAGCAGCGGACGCTCGAGCAGCTCGCGCCCGGCGCGCACCAGCATCCGGGCGATCCCCTCCGCCGGGGACTCATCGGGCACCCGCTCGACCGTCATCGCGGCGAGCCGCTCGACCTGCGAGCGCATCAGGGCGGTGAACAGGTGGGTCTTCGACGGGAAGTACCGGTAGAGCGTGGCGATCGCGACGCCGGCGTCCTTGGCGATGTCGTGCATCTGCACGCGCTCGAGGCCCTTGGCCGCCCCGTGGCGGGCGGCGGCACGGAGGATGCGGGCGTACCGCTCCTTCTGCTCGCGTGACGTCGGCTCGGCCGGCGGCCGGTCCTCAGCGACTCGTGGCACGGCTCTCCCTCGGTGGACGGTGGCTCCATCCTCCGGCTCGGCGCCACGTGGCGTGGGTCACGCTACCGATGAGTGAGACGCGTGACTCAATCCCGGGCGGCGCCGCGGCCCGGCCGGGGCAGGTGCTTGTCGATGAACAGCCCCTCCGCGGACACGCACACCTCGCCGCCCGCGACGATCTCGCCGGTCGTGCGGATCTTGCGGCCGTCGACCGACACCTGCCGCGCCCGGACCACGAGCTCCTCGAACAGCGGCGTCGGCCGGTGGTACCGCAGCGTCAGCGTGCCCGTCATCCCTGACACCCCCGCCCAGTGGTTCGCGACGCCGAGGGTGTGGTCCAGCAGCAGGGCCGAGACGCCACCGTGCACGCAGCCGGGCGGACCCTGGTACGGCAGGCCGAGCGTCACCCGCCCCTCGATCGACCCGTCCGGCAGCCCGCCCAGCGCCAGCGGCGGCGCCACCGCGTTCTCGGGTCCGGTCACCGGGTCGTGCCGGGTCACGCCCTCGCCCGCCCACATGTCGACCAGCCGTTGCTCGCGGGTCGGCGCGTGCAGCTCCAGGTGCTCCGCGACCTCCGTCAGCCGCTCCGCCACCTCGGCCATCTCCGCCGCCGACTGCCCGCCGGCGTGGAGCAGCGCCGCCATCACCCGCCGGGCGGCTGCCACGGCGGCGTCCACCCCCGCGTTGCTGGGCGTCGCGGTCAGGGTGGGTCGCTCGGTCACGGTTACGCTCCTGTCGACGTACGGCGCTCGCAGGCTAGGGCCCTTGGTGTCTTCCGCGCCGCCCCGTCCCGCCCACTCGGACCGCGCCAATTCAACCGGTGGTCCCTGCGGGGCGGGCGGCCGTCAGCTTCATCGGGGCGCCGACGAACCTGACGGTCCCCCGACGAAGCTTCATCGGTGGACCGTGAGGTTCATCGGGTAGCCGATGAACCTCACGGCCGGCCGGCTCGGTCAGATCATCGAGAGGAGCGGGCCGGGGGGCGGGGTGACGCCGATGTCGGTGAGGGCACCGACGTGGTTGACGGGGCCGGGGACGTGGATGGCGTGGGCGAGACCCATGTGGCCGTCGCGCCAGAACCGCTGGATGGGGTTGTCCATCCGCAGGCCGTTGCCGCCGGAGCGGGCGATGACCTCGTCCATGGCGCGGACGGCGCGCCAGGCGGCCGCGACCTGGGTGCGGCGGGAGGCGGCACGTTCGGCGAAGGTGATCTCGCGGCCGGCCTCGGCGGCGTCGTAGAACCGCGAGACGTTGTCGAGCATGGCGGTCCGCGAGGCCTTGATCTCCTCGGCGGCGGCGCCGATGGTCGACAGGACGTACGGGTCGTCGGTGGCCTTGGTGCCGGTCACCTGCACGCGCGTGCGCTGGTAGGCCAGGTGGGCGGCGAGGGCGCCCTCGGCGATGCCGATGACGGCGCTGGTGATCCCCATCGGGAACGCCGTGGTGAACGGGATGTGGTAGGTCGGGCTGGTCAGCCCGGCGTTCCGCGGGTGCGAGCCGTCGAGGAAGCCCATGAAGTCCATGACCCGGTTGGCGGGGATGAACGCGTCGCGGACGACGATGTCCTTCGACCCGGTCCCCCGCAGCCCGACGACGTCCCAGCTGTCCTCGACGATCTCGTAGTCCGACCGCGGCAGGATCACGTGGTAGTTGCGCGGCGGCATCACCCGGTTGCCGTCGGCGTCGCCGAGGAACGCGCCGAGGAAGATCCAGTCGCAGTGGTCGGTGCCGGAGGAGAACTGCCAGCGGCCGTTGAAGACGTAGCCGCCGTCGACGGGACGCAGGATCCCCATCGGGGCGTACGGCGAGGCGATCCAGGTGTCCTGGTCCTCGCCCCACACGGCCTGCTGCACCTCGGGGTCACACATCGCCATCTCCCAGGGGTGGACCCCGACGATGCCGGCCACCCAGCCGGTGGAGCCGTCGATCGACGCGATCCGCATGACGGTCTCGGCGAAGTCGCGCGGGTGCGCCTCCATGCCGCCGTACGTCGCGGGCTGCAGCATCCGCATGACGCCGGTGTCGCGCAGCAGCTTCGCCGCCGCGTCGTCGAGCCGGCCGAGCTTCTCGTTGGTCTCGGCGAGCGCGGCGATCTCCTCGGCGCGCTCCTCGACGGCGTCGAGCACGGGGTGGGGCACGGTTCCTCCTGGAGGCGGTGGGAGAGGCGGGTTGGCCGCGGGTTCAGTCGGCGCGGGCGAGGAACGCGAGCACGACGGCCTCCCAGGCCGCCTGCTGCTCGATCATCGCCCAGTGGCCGCAGTTGGGCAGGACGTGCAGCTCGGCGTCGGGGATGGTCCGCATCGGCACCAGCGCCATGTCGAGCGGGCTGACCCGGTCGTCGCGGCCCCACGTGAGCAGGGTGCGCGCGCGGACGCGGTGCAGCATCGCCCAGTACGGCGGCTCCGGGGACCGCTCGGCCGCGCGGGTCATGCCCTCGAGCGCGGCCCGGCTGTACATCCGGCGTGCTGCCTCGAGGGTGCTCGGCTCGGTCGCCTGGGCCCAGCGCTCCTCGACCATCTGCTCGGTGACGATCGAGCGGTCGAAGACCATCGAGTGCAGCCACGCGACGAGCCGTTCGCGGCTGGGCGACTCGGTGAACTCCATGAGCAGGTTGAGCCCCTCCCCGGGGGCCGGGCTGAAGATGTTGCGACCGATCCCGCCGACGGTGACCAGGCGGCGTACGCGCTCGGGCTCGGCGACGGCGAATCGGGTGCCGACCAGACCGCCCATCGAGTTGCCGACGACGTCGACCTGCTCGAGGCCGAGCCCGTCGAGGAACCGGCCCACCGCGGGCAGCGCGGCGGCCATCGGGTGCTGGTCGGTGGGGTCGCTGACGCCGAAGCCGGGCAGCTCGAGGACCAGGCAGCGGAAGTGCGGGGCGAAGGTCGGGAGATTCTCGCCGAAGTTGCGCCAGCCGGTCACGCCCGGGCCGGAGCCGTGGAGCATCAGCAGCGGTCGCGCGGCCGGGTCGCCGGCCTCGTGGTAGCGCAGCACCCCCTGGTCGGTCGGCAGCTCCCGCACGTCGGCACTGCTCACCTCGGCGATGATCACGCGGTCACGGTCCGCAACCGGCGGGAGCCGCGCCCGGGCTGGAAGTCGGGGAAGAGCTCGGCGCCCACGCGGCGCGCGGCGTCGAGGACGAGCGGCGCGACCCGCTCGAGCGGCGTCGAGGCGTCGCCGACGAGCGAGATCGCGGCGACCGGACCCTCGGGTCCGCGGATGCAGGCCGCGACGCAGGCGACCTCGTCGAAGCACTCGCCGCGCTCGAAGGCCAGCCCGTGGCGGGCGCGGACCCGGGTGAGCTCGTGGTGGAGGGCCTCCACCTGCGCCACCGTGCGGCCGGTCATCGCCCGCATGTCGGCGCCCACCCGCTCGTCGACGTCCTCGGCCGGCAGGTAGGCCAGCATCGCGCGGCCCAGGGCGGTGCAGTGCGCCGGCGCGTAGCCGCCGACCCGCGAGGGCACGGCCGTCGCGATGCGCGCACCGATCTTGTCCAGGTAGCGCACCCGACCCTCGTCGAGCACCGCGAGGTGGACGGTCAGGCCGGTCCGGATCATCAGCGAGTGCAGGTGGGTGGCGGCCGCCGCGCGCAGCTCGGAGGTGTCGTCCGTGGCGCCGCCGAGCTGGAGTGCGCGCTGACCGAGGCTGTAGCCGGCGGCGGAGTGCTCGAGCCACTGCAGCTTCAGCAGCTGGTCGAGGATCCGGTGCGCGGTCGACCGCGGCAGGTGGGTGATCCGGGCGACGTCCTCCAGCGTCAGCCGCGCCGTCCGGCACGGGAACGCGTCGAGGATCAGCGTCATCCGCTCGACCATCGAGGGCGGCAGCTCTCGGCGCTCGGGGGCTTCGGCGCGGGCGATCGACATGGCTCTCCTCGGGGTAGACCTGGGCAGAACTGAAATTCATTCTAGGTACAGCGACGGGCGTCACAGTAGTCCTCCCAGCGCCCGACGGAAGCCCAGAACCAGAATTCGTTCTAGTTTTTGCCGAACGGATTCCGCCCTTCCGGTCAGTGGGACCGGCGACCCACGCCGGAGCCGCCGCCGACCCACACTCGACCGACCGTCACCACACCCGCCGAAGCACCAGCTGGAGGACAGATGAGCGCCGCCCCGGACGAGGTCCGCCACATCGAGGCGGAGGCCGCACCGACGCGGTACGCGCGGGGCTGGCACTGCCTCGGCCTCGAGCGCGACTTCCGCGACGGCGAGCCGCACGGCATCGAGGCCTTCGGCGGCAAGCTCGTCGTCTTCGCCGACCGCGCCGGCGACATCAAGGTGCTCGACTCCTACTGCCGCCACATGGGCGGCGACCTGTCCCAGGGCCAGGTCAAGGGCGACGAGGTCGCCTGCCCCTTCCACGACTGGCGCTGGGGCGGCGACGGCCGCTGCAAGCAGATCCCGTACGCCCGTCGCGTGCCCCTGCGCGCCCGCACCCAGGCCTGGCCGACGCTGGTGCAGGACGGGATGCTCTTCGTCTGGAACGACCCCGAGGGCAACCCGCCGCCGGCCGACGTGACGATCCCCCGCATCGAGGCCTACGACGACCCCGAGTTCACCGACTGGGTCTGGTACACCACGACCATCCAGGGTGCGAACTGCCGCGAGATCGTCGACAACGTCGTGGACATGGCGCACTTCTTCTACGTGCACTACTCGTTCCCGACGTACTTCAAGAACGTCTTCGAGGGCCACACCGCCACGCAGTTCATGAACGGCGAGAGCCGCGAGGACATCCTGCCCCCGCCGAAGGAGGGCCGCCCGCCGGCCGTCAAGGCGCAGACGTCGGTGGCCAGCTACCACGGGCCCTCGTTCATGATCGACGACCTCGTCTACCACTACGACGACTTCGACGTCCCGGCCGTGCTCATCAACTGCCACTACCCGGTCGACGCCGACACCTTCGTCCTGCAGTACGGCGTCACGGTCAAGAAGCTGCCCGGTCTCGACGACGCGGCGGCGACGAAGATGGCCGAGAAGATGGGCAACTTCATCCGGCTCGGCTTCGAGCAGGACGTCGCCATCTGGAAGTCCAAGGCCCGCATCGACAACCCGCTGCTGTGCGAGGAGGACGGGCCGGTCTACCAGCTGCGCCGCTGGTACGAGCAGTTCTACGTCGACGTCGCGGACGTGACGCCGGAGATGACCGAGCGGTTCGAGTTCGAGATCGACACGACCCGCCCGAACGAGGCGTGGCGCCGCGAGGTGGAGGAGAACCTCGCCCGCCGGGACGTGACCAGCGACGCCACCAGCGGGCAGCCGGCCTGATGTCGGTCCGCCCGGACAACCGGCTCGCCGACGGGCCGATGACGCCCGTGTCCTGCACGACGTGCGGGGCCCGGGTCGAGGCGCGCAAGAGCAGCTGGGAGCAGACCACCGTCCAGTGGCACGCCGACGCCGTCGAGCGCTGCCTCGAGCGGCGGGCGAGCAGCCCGCGCTCGGGGCCCAACGGCGCGGCGTTCGCCGGCTGCGAGGCGCTGCGGGCCAGCATCCGGGAGGCGGCCGTCCGCGGCGACCTCACCGTGCAGGACGGCGCGCCGCTGCCCACCAACCCCGAGCACCCGCACCCCGCCAGCCCCCATCCTGACGGCCCCGACCACGAGGTGATCCACGCATGATCGACGTCGACCGCCACGGCCCCTGGGCCGTCATCGCCGGCGGCTCGGAGGGCGTCGGTGCGTCCTTCGCCACCCAGCTCGCCGAGGCGGGGCTGAACCTGGTGCTGCTCGCCCGCAAGCCCGGCCCGCTGGAGGAGACCGCCGAGGCGGCCCGCGCGCTCGGCGCCGAGGTCCGCACCCTGGCCGTCGACCTCACCGACGGCGACGCGATGGAGCGGATCGCGGCGGTCACCGACGACCTCGAGGTCGGCCTGCTGGTCTACAACGCCGGCGCCAACACCTACGGCCACGAGTTCGTGACCGGCGACCTCGAGCGGTTCCAGCAGGTCATCGACCTCAACATCACCGCCCAGCTCGCGCTGGTGCGCCACTTCGGCGAGCCGATGAAGCAGCGCCGCCGCGGCGGTCTGCTGCTCGTCGGCTCGCTGGCCGGCTTCATGGGCTCCGCCCAGATCTCGGTGTACGCCGCGGTGAAGGCCTTCTGCCGCGTCTTCGCCGAGGGCCTCTGGCTGGAGATGCGGGAGCACGACGTCGACGTGCTCGAGTTCGTCCTCGGCGTCACCCGCACCCCCGCGATGGCCCGCGCCGGCCTGGCGATGGACATCCCCGGCCTGCACGTCTCCGAGCCCGACGACGTGGCCCGCCAGGCGCTGGCCTCGCTCGGCGACGGCCCGGTGCAGGTGGCGGAGGGCAACGAGAAGGCCGTCGAGGTCCGCAGCCGCACCGACCGCGCGCGGCTCGTGCTCGGCGCGCACGAGGCCTCCAAGCGGATGCTCCCGCCGGCCTCGAAGCCCGCGTGAGCCTCCGGATCGGCCTGGTCAGCCCCGTCGTCACCGCCAACCCCGGCGCCCACCAGCCCTGGGAGGCCGAGGCCGGCATCGAGGGGCTGGCCCGCATCGCGACCGTCGCGGACGGGCTCGGCTTCGACCACCTCACCTGCAGCGAGCACGTCGCGGTGCCGAGGGCCGTCGCGGCCGAGCGCGGCGCGACGTACTGGGACCCGCTCGCCACCCTCGGCTACCTCGCCGCCCGCACCGAGCGGATCCGGCTGGCCACCCAGGTGCTGGTGCTCGGCTACCACCACCCGCTGGAGATCGCGAAGCGCTACGGCACCCTCGACGTCGTCAGCGGCGGCCGGGTCGTGCTGGGTCTCGGCGTCGGGTCGCTGGAGGAGGAGTTCGCGCTGCTCGGCGCGACCTTCGAGGGTCGCGGCGCGATCGCGGACGACGCGCTCGCCGCGCTGCGCGCCTCCCTGGGCCGGCGCACGCCCAGCTACGCCGGCACCCACTACTCCTTCGACGACGTCGTCGTCGAGCCGCACGCCGTCCAGGACCGGGTGCCGCTGTGGATCGGCGGGCGTACGCCGCGCTCGCTGCGCCGAGCACTGGCCCTGGGCGACGGCTGGGTGCCGTTCGGGCTGGGACTGTCGGCCCTCACCGAGATGCTGGCGAACGCCGAGCTCCCGGAGGGCTTCGAGGTCGTCCTCTCCCCCGGTCGCCCGGTCGACGTGCTCGGCGACCGCGACGCCACGGCCACGCGCCTGCGGCGGGTGCTCGACGCGGGCGCCACGATGATCAGCACCGCGGTCCACGCGACCTCGGCGGACCACTACTGCGAGCAGCTGGCGGCGCTGGCCGCCGTCGGCGAGGAGATCGGATGAGCACCGACGCGGACACGACGACCGACCGGCTCGCGGCGCTCGAGCGTCGCCTGCAGGCGCTCGAGGACGAGCGGGAGATCACCCACCTGGTGGCCGGGTACGGCCCGCTCGTCGACGCCGGCGCGGCGGAGGACGTCGCCGCGCTCTGGACCGAGGACGGGGTGTACGACGTCGACGAGGCCTTCCTCGACGGCGGTGACGCGATCCGTGCGATGGTGACCTCGTCGGGCCACCAGAAGTGGATCGAGCGCGGCTGCGCCCACGTCCTCGGGCCCGCGCGCGTGACCGTCGACGGCGACGAGGCCGTCGCGGTGTGCCACTCGCTCATGGTCGTCCACGGCGAGCAGGGCTTCCGCGTCCGCCGGGCCACCGCCAACCACTTCCAGCTGCGGCGTACGCCGGCGGGCTGGCGCGTCACGACCCGCACCAGTCGCGTCCTCGACGGCCGTCCGGAGTCCCCGGCGCTCCTCGGGGCCGGTGCCCGCGGCGAGCGCCCGTGAGCGGCCGGCGGCAGGGACGGCTCGCGGGGCGGGTCGCGGTGGTGACCGGTGCCGGCGACGGCATCGGCGCGGCGGTGGCCCGGGCGTACGTGGCCGAGGGCGCCCGCGTCGTGGTCGCCGAGCTGTCGGAGCAGCACGGCCGGGCCGTCGCGGCAGAGGTCGACGGTCTCTACGTGCGCACCGACGTCAGCGACAAGGCCCAGGTCCACGCGATGGTCGACGCCGCCGTCAGCACCTACGGCTCCATCGACGTGCTGGTCAACAACGCCTGGGGCCACATCCCCTACAGCCGTGTCGAGGACAAGACCGACGACACGGTCGACCGGGCCTTCGCGGTCGGCTTCCGCGGCCCGCTCTGGGCGATGCAGGCGGCGTTCCCGCACATGAAGAGCCGCGGCTGGGGTCGCGTCGTGAACATGTGCAGCCTCAACGGCGTCAACGCGCACATCGGCAGCATGGAGTACAACACCGCCAAGGAGGCGCTGCGCACCCTCACGCGCACCGCGGCCCGCGAGTGGGCGCCCACCGGCGTCGTCGTCAACGCGATGTGCCCCGGCGCGAAGAGCTCCGCCTTCCGCCGGGCGATGGCCGAGCACCCCGAGCTCGAGGCCGCCGCCGACGCCGGCAACCCGATGGGCCGGATCGGCGACCCGCTGGCCGACATCGCACCGGTCGCGGTCTTCCTCGCCGGCGATGACTGCCGCTACCTGACCGGCAACACGCTGTTCGTGGACGGTGGGGCGCACATCAACGGGGTCGCGTGGCAGCCTGACCTGCCGTGACCGAGCCGGCGCCCGACCTGACGTTCGCCCGCCTCGTCGCCGACCGCGCCGAGGACGACGCGACGGCGCTGTGGTTCGAGGAGTGCTCCTGGACCTGGCGCGAGGTCGTCGACGAGGCGCGCGTCCGCGCCGGCGTGCTCGACGAGCTCCGGGTCGACGGCCCCTGGCACGTCGGCCTGGCGATGGAGAACACCGCCGAGCACCTCTTCTGGTGGTGCGCCGCCGCGCTCGCCGGCGCGACGGTCGTCGGGATCAACCCCACCCGACGCGGGCCCGAGCTCGAGCGCGACGTCACCTTCACCCGCTGCCAGGCGCTCGTCGTCGACGACAGTCGCCGCCCGCTCATCGACGGGCTCGCCACCGGCGTCCCGCCGGAGCGCACCCTGCACGTCGACGACCCCGCCCTCGCCGGCCGGCTCGCCGCAGCGGCGCCGTTGGACCTCGCGCGGGCCGACGGCGTCGCGGCCGGCACGGCGTACTCCCTCGTCTTCACCTCTGGCACCACCTCGGCCCCGAAGGCGGTCATCTGCACCCAGGGCCGGCTCGCGCGGATCGCGGCGCAGCAGGCCGAGCGACGTGCCCTGACGGGCGACGACGTGTTCTACGTCGTGATGCCGATGTTCCACTCCAACGCGATCATGGCCGGCATCGCGCCGGCGGTGCGCACGGGCGGGACGGTCGTGCTGCGACGGCGGTTCTCGGCATCGGGCTGGCTGCCGGACGTGCGGCGGCACGGCGTGACGTTCTTCAACTACGTCGGCAAGCCGCTGCACTACGTCCTGGCCACGCCCGAGCGGCCCGACGACGCGGACAACCCGCTGCGGATCGCCTTCGGCAACGAGGCCTCCGAGCGCGACATCGCGGAGTTCTCCCGCCGCTTCGGCTGCCAGGTCGTCGACTCGTTCGGGTCGAGCGAGGGCGAGATCCGGGTGATGCGCACCCCCGACACCCCGCCCGGCTCGCTCGGCCGCGCGCCCGAGGGGACTGTCGTGGTCGACCCCGAGACGCTCGAGGAGTGCCCGCCGGCACGGTTCGACGACGCCGGGGTGCTGCTCAACGCCGACGAGGCGGTCGGCGAGATCGTCAACAAGACCGGCGCCGCGCTGTTCGAGGGCTACTGGGACAACCCCGAGGCCAACGCCCGACGGCTGCGGCACGGGTGGGTCTGGTCCGGTGACCTGGCCTACCGCGACGCCGACGGCTTCTTCTACTTCGCCGGACGCTCCGGCGACTGGCTCCGCGTTGACGGCGAGAACGTCGCGACCGCGCCCGTCGAGCGGCTGCTGGCCCGCTTCCCGTCGTTCTCGAACGTCGCCGTGCTGGCCGTGCCCGACGAGGCGGTGGGCGACGCCATCCTGGCGGTGGCCGAGCTCGAGCCGGGGGCGGTGTTCGACGCCGACGCCTTCGCCGACTTCCTGGCCGCGCAGCCCGACCTCGGCACCACGTGGGTGCCGCGCTACCTCCGCCTGGTCGACGCGCTTCCCCGCACCGCCACGAGCAAGGTCGTCAAGCGCAGGATCGACACCGGCCTCGACGGCGTGCTGGTCCGCGAGGGGCGGTCCTACCGCTACGGCGTACCGACCAGCGAGACCGGCCGTTTGCGTTCCTGACGCCGGACGACACGCTGGTCCCCGTGAGCGACCCCTACTCCCCTGACAACGTCGGCCGCACGGACGTCCCCGAGACCGCGATCCGCGAGGCGGCCGACCGCCTGGTAGAGGCGACCCGCGAGGTCCGCCCGTGCGCGCCGGTCCGCGACCTGATCGGCTCGAACGACCTCGCCGCGGCATACGCCGTCCAGTCCCACCTCGTCGCCGCCCGCCGCGCCGCGGGCGCCACCGTCGTCGGGCGCAAGATCGGGGCGACCTCGCTCGCGGTGCAGCAGCAGCTCGGCGTCGACCAGCCGGACTTCGGCTGGCTCTTCGACGACATGGACCTCTCCGGCGCCGACGAGGTGCCGATGTCGCGGCTGCTCCAGCCCAAGGCGGAGGCGGAGGTCGCGTTCGTGCTCGGCGCCGACCTCGACGAGGGTCCCCTCGGCGCCGCGCAGGTGCGCGGCGCCGTCGACCACGCCGTCGCCGCGCTCGAGATCGTCGACAGCAGGATCGCCGGCTGGGACATCTCCTTCGGCGACACCGTCGCCGACAACGCCTCCAGCGGCCTCTACGTCCTCGGCACCGAGCGCCGCACCCTCGACGAGGTCGAGCCGGTCGACGTCACCATGCGGATGACCATCGACGGCGAGGAGGTCTCCACCGGCACCGGCGCCGCCTGCCTCGGCGACCCGCTCAACGCGCTGGCCTGGCTCGCCCGCGCCGCCCGGGCGTACGGGGAGCCGCTCCGCGCCGGCCAGGTCGTCCTCTCCGGCGCCCTCGGCCCGATGCGGGACGTGCACCCCGGCGCCACCGTCGTCGCCGAGATCTCCGGCCTCGGCTCGGTCACCGCGCGGTTCTCCGGCTAGGCGCCCGCGTCCCGGATCGGCGTGATCCAGGCCTGGTGGGTGGCGCTGTTCTTGGTGATCGCGAGCAGCTCGTCCATGTGCGGCTCGAGGCCGGTGACCTTGTCGAGCGGGACGCCGACGACCAGCTGGAAGCCGAGACCCCGCCACGCCTGGACGGCGCGACCGGCGAACTCCGAGTCGGCCTTGACGAACCCCTCGTCGAGGAAGACCGGCGCGAAGCGAGGCCGTGACCGCAGCTCGTCGCCGAGCCGGAACCGCAGCGCCGAGCCGACGATGAACGCCACGAGCTCCTGGGTCTCGCCCCCGCTCTTCTCGCCGAGGGTGCGGTACGTCGCCCTCAGCTCCCCGGTGAGGTGGTCGTAGCGCTCGGCGCTGACCTCGACGTGACGGCGTACGTCGAGCAGCCGGTCGCGGTCGGAGGTGACGACACCGTCCGCGCCGGGAGCGGCCGGGCGCAGCTGGGTCATGAACCGGCTCAGCCGGGTGAACCGCTCCTCCAGGGCCGCCTCGTCCAGGTCGCCGCTCGTGCCGGCGGCGAGCTCGCGGAGGTCCCTCATGAAGACCTGCACGTGCGCGGGCGAGAGCCGTCGCAGCCGGATCCGCAACCGGTCGCGGGTCGCGCCGAACTCCAGCCGCCGCAGGATCGCGTTGATCGGCTCGAGCCGGTCCTCGATCTCCTCGATCGACGCGGCCATCGCGCCAACGAGCGGCACCAGGTCCTGCCCGCTCCACTCGGTCAGCCGACGCCGCCACTCCGAGCGCCGCTCGGCCAGCCCGGTGCCGCGGACCTCCTCGAGGATCGCGGCGTAGTCGGCGTACGACGCGGCGGTGGTGCCGAGGTTCGGCGACTCCCAGCGCGCCTGGTAGAGCCGGAAGATCGCGGCCAGCTCCTCGGCGACCCGGCGGGTCTCGGCCTCGGCGTCCGCGACGGCGGCGCGCAGGCCCTCGGCGAGCCGGTGCGAGGACTCGGGGAAGCGGGCGAGGTCCTCCGGGTCGGCCGGTGCGGCAGCGGCGGCGAGCTCCTCGGCGAGCGCTGCGTCCTGCTCCGGCGTCAGGACCACGTCGCCGGCGGCCTCGACAGCCTCGAGCCGGTCCTTGACCGCGTCCTCGTCGTCGACGAGCGCGCCGTGCGCCTCGGTCAGTGACCGGGCCTGCTGCTCCAGCGCGAACCGCTCCCGCCGCGTCGCCTCCAGCCGCTCCGCGAGCTCCTCGACCTGCGCCTGGAGCACCTGCAGCTTGTCGTCGGCGCCCAGCACGTCCTGCCGGCGCTGCTCGAGCTCGGCGGAGCGCCGCTCGCTGGCGGAGACGTCGAGGTCGTCGAAGCGCGCGCCCGCGACGGCGTCGTACGCCGTGCGGCGCTGCTCGAGGACGGCCGCGCGGTGGTCGAGGGTCGCCACCTCGGCGTCGAGCGCCAGCAGCTGCTCCTCGACCGAGGCCAGCTCGGCGTCGATCTCGGCGATCGCGTCGGCGTTGGAGAAGCCGATGATGCTGCGGGCGTCGTTGCGGCCGTGCGTGCCGCGGCGGCCGTTGCGGGTCTGGCCGGTCGCCGTGACGCGGAGGCCGTCGCCGGCGAGCCCGGCGGCGTCCTCGACGCACAGCGCGTTGCGCGAGGGGTGGGCGACGTGCGCCTGCACCCACCCGGAGAACCGGGAGTCCTGGTGCAGCAGCTTGCCCGCGACCCGCTCGGGGTCGGCCGGCCCGAGGTCGGGCAGGTCGAGCTCGACGCCCTCGAAGGTCAGCCGGCCGCGCAGCCGCAGCCCGTCGATCGCGGCCGAGAAGTGCTCCAGCCGGTCGAGTGGCACGAGCATCAACCGCGCGCTGCCGCCGAGCACGGTCTCCACCGCGGTGCGCCAGCGGGACTCCTCGGGTGCGACGTCGACCAGCTCGGCGACGTAGGGCAGCTCGTCGGGCGACAGCCCGCTGGCGCGCGCCACCTCGGCACGCATCTCGTGCATGCCGGCCGGGACACGGCCGGCGCGGCTCTCCAGCGAGGCGCGCTCGCGGCGCAGCTCGCCCTGCCGCTGCTGCAGCGGGTAGCGCCGGTCGCGGGTGCCGTCGCGGTCGCGCTTGATGGTCTCCAGCGCCGAGCGGCACCCGGAGAGCCACTGCCGCGCGTGCTGCTGAAGCACGGCGAACGCCTCCGCCGACATCAGCGCGCCGTCGAGGTCCAGCTCGGCGGTGTCGTCGCCCTCGGCAGCGGTGGCCGCGACGAGCGGGAGCAGCCGCTCCTGGAGGGCAGTGCGCCGCGCGAGGCGGTCCTCGCGGACGACCTCCTCCTGCTGGAGCGCGAGCCCCAGCGACTGCACGGTCGAGCCGCCGGCGGCGCGGTGCTGCTCCTTGGCGGCCTCCAGGTCACCGAGCAGGGTCTGCTCGGCCGAGATCGCCGAGGCGAGCGCGTCGGCGGTGGTGGCGCGGGCGTCGCGGTTGTCCGCGACGGCCGCCTCGATCAGCCGCAGGTGCGTGCGCAGCAGCCACAGCCGCAGCGGGGTGTCGCCGGGCAGCGTGACGCCGTACGCGTCCAGGGCCGCGAGCCGCTCGGCCGCGGCGGTCCCGCGCTCGTGCAGCCCGGTGATCGGCTCGAGCAGCGCGAGCTTCTCCTCCTCGGTGCGCATCGCCGCGTAGGCCCGCTCGAGGTCGTCGAAGTGCTCGACGGCGCGGTCGGCGGCGGCGTACGTCGAGGGCCGCTCGAGCACCATCTCCTTGTAGAGCTCGTCGACGCTGCGGACCTGGTTGCCGGCCTGGATCCGCGCCAGCAGGCGCAGCGCCTTGGCGCCGTCGCCGTTCGCGCCGATGCCGAGCCGGGCGTGCAGGACCGCGGCGAACTCGGCGTAGGTGCGGTGCACCCGGATGCCCGGGAACAGCTTCTTGAGCGTGGTCGCGTGGAACCGCTCGCCGACCGCCACCTCGAGCGTCCCGAGCGGAAGCGCGCCCTCGTGGGTCGCGAGCTGCATCTGCACATCGGCCGAACGGGTGGCGCGGCGCGGGACGTAGTAGGTGCGCAGCGCGGTGAAGCGCCCGCCCTGGTCGTTGACGAACGTCATCGCCACCGCACCCCACGTGTCGACGCCCTGCCCGCGCAGCAGCCGCTCGACCGGCTTGCCGGTGCGGGGGTCGTCGACGACGTCGACGGCGCCGCGGAGGTACGACAGCAGGTTGCGCTGCCCGACGCCCCGCGCCCGGCCGGCGACCGCGTCGTTGGACGCACCGTTGAACTTGGTGTCCGACGGCATCATCAGCGCGGTGTAGGCGTCGAGCACGGTGCTCTTCCCGACGCCGGACGCGCCGGAGATCATCGTCGCGTCGCCCCGCAACGGGATCGTCGTCAGGCCGCCGAAGCCGCCCCAGTTGACCAGCTGCATGAGCGCCGCGCGCCACTGCATGCCGTCGTCGGACGGCGTCTCCACGACCTTCCGGTCGAAGAGCCCCTCGGAGCGGTCGTCCTCGAGCTGCTCGATCTCGTCGACGCTCATGCCTGGTCCTCCGGCTCCTCGAACAGCGCCTCGCCCGTCCCGGCGTCGAGCGGCTCGTCGGTCTCGTCGCCCTCGTCGGCGGCCTGCGGCTCGGCGTTGGCGCGGCGCAGCGACTCCAGCAGCTCGTGCAGCAGCTCGAGCGGCAGCAGCGGCTCGACGGCCTCGCTCACCTCGAACCGGTCCTCGTGCTCGCCGGTGATCAGCAGGCCAGCCTTGACCAGGCCGGTGACGGCGTTGCGGGCGCGCTTCTCGTCGCCGGACTCATCGGTGGCGTGCGGCGGACGGAAGCCGGCGACGTGCTCGAGCAGGTCCTCGCGGTCGACGAAGACCCGCGTCTCCCCCGCGGCCGCGCCGGCGCGCAGGCGGTCGCGGAGGTGCACGAGGAGGATCGTCTCCTCGCGCGACCACGCTGCGTCGTACAACAGCGTCGGGAAGCGGCTGCCGGTCTCGGACACGGCCTGGCGCTTCCAGGCGACCTCGCGGTCGCGGTCGATCGCGAGGTCGAGGAAGAGGTCGTTGAGCCGCGAGCGCAGCACCCGCTCGTGCTCGACCAGCACCTGCCAGTCGCGCGGGTGGGTGCGCGCGCTGACGAACCGCTGCTTGACCAGGGTCACCAGCGCCTGGCGCTGCGCCTGCTCGAGCCCGCCCTCGTCGCCCTCCCAGAGCGAGACCGAGACCGGGACCGGCTCGTCGGTGACCGTGTCGAGGTCGAGGCTCATGGGCGGGTCTCGCTTCCGGTGCTGGCGTCGGTGCTGGCGTCGGTGGGTCGGTCGGGGTCGGGCAGCGGCGTGCGCGGCACGGCGAAGGTGCGGCCGCTGCCGTCGGGCCGGACGGCGGCGAAGTCCTCGGTGACGTCGTCCTCGCCGGTCCAGCCCCGGTCGGCGGCGAGGTGCAGCAGGCCGAACACCTCGACCGGGCGGCGCAGGTCGGCGTCGAGGCCGTCGAAGAGCTCGCCGAGCGTCGCGGGCGGGAGCAACGAGGACAGCGCGGCGTCCACCCGGTCGCGCAGCTCGACCAGCCGCGGCCCGCCCTGGGCGACCAGCTCGGAGAGCGACAGCGGCGGTGCGTCGTCGGGGTCGGCGACCTCGATCCGGTCGGGCAGCACGTCGTCGGCGGGGTCGTGGAACCGCTCGCGGAGGTGGCCGACGTCGGCGCGCGCGGGGAGGAGGGGTACGCCGTGCGTCGCGCGCGGTCCGGTGGTCGCCATCCAGGTCATCAGCTCCGACTCGACCTGCCGCAGCACCTGCTCCAGCTCCCGGTCGCGGGCGGCGTCGCGGGAGACGATGTAGTCCTTGAGCGTGGCGGTGACCCGCGAGCGCTGCACCAGGACCCGGTCGAGCCCGTCGCGCACCAGCCGCACGGTCCCCCGCAGCTCGGCCCGCTCGGCGTCGCTGACCAGCCCGTCGGAGAGCGGGTGCTCCAGCAGCGCGGTGAGGTCCTCGCGCAGCTGGGTGACCAGGCCGTCGTCGCGCAGCAGCGCGAACGCGCCCTCGAAGGCGCGCCCCTCCTGGGTGGCCGTCATCAGCGCGTCCGCGCGGGCGAGGTAGTCGTCGATGACCTGCCCGGCGGGTCGGTCCTCGGCGCGGAACGCCGCGAGGATCTCGCCGCGGATCGTCGCGAACCGCTCCTCCACCCGCGCGAAGTCGCTGGGCAGCGCGGAGACCAGCGAGAGCAGCTCGGTGAACCCCTCGAGCATGTAGTCCTCGGTCGCGCCCTCGAGGTCGCCGCCATCGACGAGTCGGTCGCGCTCGGCCTGGAGCCGGGCGATCTCGGCGTTGAGGATGCCGACCCGCGCCGAGCGGTCGGGGTTGGCCTCGGCGTTGAAGCGCCGGACCGTGCCGAGGATCGTCGCGATCCGGTGCTCACTGAGCGTGGCGCGGTCGCGGGCGAGGTTCTTGACCAGCTCGAGCGCCTGCTGCGCGTGCGAGGTCAGCGTGTAGACCTCGCGACCGTCGTCGTCGAGCGAGCGCACCAGCCACTGCCCGCGCATCCAGCGCTGGCAGACCTCGCGGCCGCTGCCGGCCGGCAGGTCGGTCTCGCCGGCCGCGCGGGCCTGGGCCAGGTGCTCCTCGACCTGCGTGTGCAGCCGGGCGGTCGGGATCGGCACGTTGTTGCGGCCGAACGCCGCGCGGAAGATCGTGATGACCACCGGCGCCTGCCGCTGGTGCAGCAGCGTCAGGGTCGGCTGCGCGAAGGCGCGCCGGACCCCCGCGAGCTCGCTCGCGATCCCGCTCATCCGACCCCCTCGACGCCCCAGCAGCCGCCGATCATCCCAGGGCGGGGCGCGGCGGCCGAAATGCGGGTCGGCCGGACGAGGTCAGCGCAGGAGCGCGGCCACCTCGGCGTCGGAGGCCGCGAGCGCGTCCCGGTCGTGGGTCGAGCCGCTGACCAGCAGCTCGTCGGCGCCGGTGCGCGCCACGAGCTCGTCGAACCGGCGGCGTACCGTCTGCGGGTCGCCGGCCACGACGGCGTCCAGACCGCGCTCGACGCGGGTGGTGTCCTGGGCGTCCCAGTCCTGCGCGCGGATGTCGGCGACCGGCTCGAGCGGGCCGAAGACGCCGGTGCGCCGCGAGCGGACCATCGCCCACACCTCCGGCAGCGCGAGCTCGCGCGCCTCGGCGTCGGTGTCGGCGACGAGCACGTCGAGGGAGACGGTCAGGTGGGGCGTGCTGCCGCGGTGCGGCACGAACGAACGGCGGTACGCCGCCAGCCGCTCGCCGGCGTCGGGCTCGGCCAGCACCGGCCCGCCGACCACCACCGGCAGCCCGAGCCGCGCGGCGACCTCGAGCCCGCGGCCGGTCGCGAGCACCGAGACCGGGACGGGCCCGACCCCGGCGGGGCGCGCGGTGACCGCGCCGGTGTCGTCGAGGTAGCTGCGCAGCTCCGCGACGTCCTCGGCGAACGTGTCCGGCTCCTCCGTACCGCGGCGCAGCGCCTTCCGCACCGGCGCGGTGAACCCGACCGAGCGGCCGACGCCGAGGTCGACGCGGCCGGGGTGCAGCGCGGCGAGCATCCGGAACTGCTCTGCCACCACGAACGGCTGGTGGTTGGGCAGCATCACCCCGCCCGACCCGATCCGGATCGTCGAGGTGGCCGCGCCGACCGCCGCGAGCAGCACCGCCGGCGCCCCGGACGCCACCCCCGGCACGCCGTGGTGCTCGGCGCCCCAGAACCGCCCGTAGCCGAGCCGCTCCGCCGCCACCGCCCGCTCGACCGAGTGGCCCAACGCGTCGCCCTCGGTCACGTCCGGGCCGGTGCGCGTGCGCGAGCGGTCGAGCAGCGAGAACCTCATGCCCGGTCCAACGCTCCCGGCGGGGTGAGGCTTCCCTGTCAGGCTCCCCGGACCAGCACCTGCCCCGCGGCGACCTCCCAGCGCTGGTCGAGTCGGACGTTCGCCAGCAGGCGCCGGTCGTGGGAGACGAGCAGCAGCGCGCCGTCGTACGACTCCAGCGCCTGCTCGAGCTGCTCGATCGCGGGCAGGTCGAGGTGGTTGGTGGGCTCGTCGAGGACCAGCAGGTTGACGCCGCGGGCCTGGAGCAGCGCCATCGCCGCACGGGTGCGCTCGCCCGGGGAGAGCCGGCCGACGAGGCTCCCGACCTGGTCGGCCTTGAGCCCGAACTTCGCCAGCAGCGTGCGCACCTCCGCCTGCGTCAGCTCCGGCACGACGGCCTCGAACGCCGCACCCAGCGGTCGCTCCTCGTCCAGGCCGGTGCGGGCCTGGTCGATGACGCCGACCGCGACCGAGGCCCCGAGCGAGGCCGACCCGCTGTCGGGCGCGGTGCGGCCGAGCAGCAGGTCCAGCAGGGTCGTCTTGCCCGCGCCGTTCGGGCCGGTGATGCCGATCCGCTCCCCGGCGTCGACCTGGAGCGAGACCGGACCGAGCCGGAAGTCGCCGAGCTCGCGGGTCGCCTCGTTGAGCACCGCCACGACCGAGCTGGAGCGGGGTGCGGCGGCGATGTCGAACTGGAGCACCCACTCCTTGCGCGGCTCCTCGACCTCCTCCAGCCGGGCGATCCGCGACTCCATCTGGCGCACCTTCTGCGCCTGCTTCTCCGAGGACTCGGTGGCAGCCTTGCGGCGGATCTTGTCGTTGTCGGGGCTCTTGCGCATCGCGTTCCGGACGCCCTGGGAGCTCCACTCGCGCTGCGTGCGCGCCCGGCTGACCAGGTCGGCCTTCGTGTCGGCGTACTGCTCGTAGGCCTCGCGCGCGTGCCGCCGCTGCACCGCCCGCTCCTCCAGGAACGCGTCGTAGCCGCCGTCGTAGACCGTCACCTGGTGCTGCGCGAGGTCGAGCTCGACGATCCGCGTGACGCAGCGGGCGAGGAACTCCCGGTCGTGGGAGACCAGCACGACCCCGGCCCGCAGCCCCTGCACGAAGGACTCCAACCGGGCCAGCCCGTCGAGGTCCAGGTCGTTGGTGGGCTCGTCGAGCAGCACGACGTCGAACCGGCTGAGCAGCAGCGCGGCCAGCGCCACCCGGGCCGCCTGGCCGCCGGAGAGCGAGGTCATCAGCGCGTCCGGGCCCACCTCGGGCGCGAGGTCGGCGAGGACCGGGCCGAGCCGGTCGTCGAGGTCGGCGGCACCGCTCGCCATCCAGTGGTCGAACGCCACGGCGTACGCGTCGTCCGCGCCCGGCTCGCCGCTCCCGAGCGACGCGGCCGTCTCCTCCATGGCCGCGGTTGCGGCGGCGGCGCCGGTGCGGCGGGCGACGTACGCCGCCACCGTCTCGCCCGGCACCCGCTCGTGCTCCTGCGGCAGCCAGCCGACGAACGCGTCGCTCGGCGCCGTGCTCACCGTCCCGCCCATCGGCGCGTCCGCCCCGGCCAGCAGGCGCAGCAGCGTCGACTTGCCGGCGCCGTTCGCCCCCACGACGCCGACCACGTCCCCGGGCGCGACGGTCAGGTCGAGCCCCTCGAACAGCACGCGGTGCCCGTGCCCGCCGGTCAGGTCCTTGGCGACGAGGGTGGCGCTCACCGGAGGAGCGTAGGCCGTGGCACGCTCGACCCGTGACCGGCCAGGAGCAGGCCCCCGCCTCGTTCGTCGACGCCGACCTGCGCGGCGCCCGCTTCGTCCGCGCCGACCTCTCCGGGGCGGTCCTGCGAGGCGTGGACGTGCAGGGCATGGACGTCGACGCGCCGTGGCTCTCGGAGGACGGCGGCTCGCTGCTCGTCAACGGCGTCGACGTCGCGCCGCTCGTCGAGGCCGAGCTGGACCGGCGCTTCCCCGGACGCTCCGAGCGCCGCGCCACGACGCCCGAGGGGCTCCGCTCGGCGTGGGACGCGGTCGAGCGGACCTGGACCGCCACCGTCGCGCGGGCCGAGGCACTGCCGCGCGGGAGCGTCGACGTGGAGGTCGACGGCGAGTGGTCCTTCGCGCAGACGCTGCGCCACCTGGTCATGGCCACCGACACCTGGCTCGGCCGCGGGGTGCTCGGGCTGTCGCTGCAGGAGGCGACCCACCCGCTGGGCGTGCCGAACGCGGAGTACGCCACCGACGGCCACGACACCTCTGTCTTCGCCACCCGCACGCCCTCCTGGGGCGAGGTGCTGCGGGCGCGGGCCGAGCGGGTCGCGATGGTCCGTGACTTCCTCGCCGACCTCACCCCCGAGCGGCTCAACGTGCCGTGCCGCCACCCCTGGGACCCCGCCACCACCGTGTCGACGCTGCACTGCCTGCACGTCGTCCTCCACGAGGAGTGGGAGCACCACCGGTACGCCGTCCGCGACCTCGCCACGCTCCAGCCGGACTAGTCGAGGCGCACCTCACGCCCCCTCGTCTCGTTGTCCTGCCGTCAGGAACCGCCGTCCGCAGCCATCATGGAGCGACATGGACGACCGAGCACCAGCCGAGCGCCCGCGGCCCGAGCCGCGGGTCGAACGCGCGCGCCCAGCCGACCGCGGGCTCGTCGCCCGCCTGCTCGAGGCGGTCGTCGCCGAGGACCCCTCGGTCGCGCCCGAGGTCGCCTCCGGGTCGTTGCGCGCCGCCCAGTGGCTGCAGCGGACCCCCACCGACTGGCAGGGCGTCGCGGTCCTCGACGCGGACGGCGTGCGGTCGGTCGTCGGGTACGTCGCCATCTCCGCCGCCTCCGGCCCCGGGCGGCTGCTCGTCCACCCGGCGTACCGGCGGACCGACCTCGAGGCACGGCTCCTCGCCTCGGCCCGCGTCGCACTGGCCGAGGCCCCCGCTCCCGCGCCCGTCGTGGTCGAGGCGGAGACCGAGCCGGAGCTGGTGCGCGTGGGGCCCGCACCGACCACCTGGCGCCAGCGGGTGACGGAGCCCGTCGGCGCCGTCGCGATCGTCGCGGCCGGCCTCGTCGCCGTGCTCGCCGTCCAGGTCGGCACCGGGCCGCTCGCCGACGTCGTGCCGTTCCTCGGCCGCGACCGCGACGCCTCCTCCGGCTCCCAGGTCCGGGCCGACCGTGACCCGACGCCCTCCCCCGCCTCGCCCTCCGCCGAGCCCACGGCTGCCGTCCCGGTGCCCGGCGTCGTGCTCACGCCGGCGCCCACCACTGTTGCTCCCGCTCCTGGCACCGCCGGCCCCGGTTCCGGACCGACTCCCGCCCCGACCGGGCCTGTCGCGCCGTCGCCGACCCCCGCGCCCACCGATCCGCCGCGCCAGGCCCCCGGCCCCACCTCCGGCCTGCTCGACCCCGTGGTCGACGAGGTGGTCGAGGTCCTCGACGGCGCCACCGGCAACGCCGCCACCCCCGTCACCGGCGCCGTCCGCGACGTCCTCGACCTCACCACCGACGTCCTCGACGACGTCCTCGGCCTCCTCGTCCCACCCCGCCCCTGACCCAGGCGCTGGTCGAGCAGCGCGGCCCGGCACCGGTTGATCTTGAGTGCGCGCTGGCGCGCGACGCTCCTGAGTCGCGTCAAGTGGTGACGGCTGACAGCTCAACCGGGCCTTGGCCGGTGGCTTGAATCAGAGCGACACCGGCGAGCATCGCGAACGCTGCGTCGGAGTGAATGCGTGCGGGGTGGGTCCAACGCCGAGCTGGTCGAGCAGGTCGGGACGCCCGATTCTCGGGATCACGGCAATCGCCTGTCGCGGCCGCGGCCTCCTCGTTCAGGGTCTGGATCCAGCGGGCAGCGCGGCGATCGTGGGCACAGTCCCGGGTCGTGAGCGGAGCGTGCACAGAGCTCGGCGGCATCCTCGATGACCTTGCCGGCGCTCAGCCCACGAAACGCGGCCCGTAGCGGTTCGGGACAGCGATGAGCAGGCTGTGGACCTGTCCGGGTCGTTGGCGGCCTCGACGGCTGAGCGGCGCACGACGAGCAGCACCGCGAGTGCTTGGCGCGGAGGTACGGCAGGACTGCGAGGGGAGGCGGCTGGTGCGTGTGCACGCGTTCGGTCAGGCTCCTGAGCAAGCCCCACGACTGTGGATCGACCCTTCCAATCGACGCCTCACCAGAGTACAATCGAATACATGTTCGAGTGGAGTAGAAAACCCGGGACGCGAGTTCTTCGCGCGCCGGACATCACCGCCTACCGCGAGCAGCTCACCGCCGCCCTCGAGACCGGCTCCGGACTCGACGACGCCGAACGGGTCGACGCGATCACCGCGCTCGAGGACCTGGTCCGGGTCGCGACCGCAGCCCAAGCCGCGTTGGCGCGTGAGCTCGACGCCTCCCAACGCGCCGCCCAGGCCGCGGCAGGCGTGCCGGTCGAGGTCCGCGGCCGCGGGGTCGCCGGCCAGGTCGGGCTCGCCCGCAAGGAGTCCCACCACCGAGGCCAGCGCCACCTGGCCCTGGCGAAGGTCGTGCCGGCCGAGATGCCACACCTGTGGGCCGCGTGGCGCCAGGGCAAGGTCACCGAGCACGGCGCCACCCACGCCGCCCGCGAGACCGCCTGCCTGGAGGTCGAGGACCGCCTCGAGATCGACCGCCTCCTCGCCGCCGACCCCGACACCCTCGACACGATGTCCGCCCGCGACATCGCGTCGTTCTGCCGCAACCACGCCGCCCGCCTCGACCCCACCGCCGCCGTCAAGCGCCGTCGCAGGGCCGAGGAGGACCGCTGCGTGACCATCCGGCCGGCGCCGGACACGATGGTCTACCTCACCGCCCTGCTCCCGGTGAAGGACGGCGTCGCCTGCTACGCCGCACTGTCGAAGACAGCCGGCACCGCCCGCGCCGAGGGCGAGGCCCGCACCAAGGGGCAGGTCATGGCCGACACCCTCGTCGACCACGTCCTCGCCGGCCACCACGCCACCACCGGGGCCCGCGTCGATCTCGGGCTGGTGATGACCGACCGGTCCGTGTTCGGTCACGCCGAGGACCCCGCCCTCATCGACGGGTACGGCTCGATCCCCGCCGAGCTCGGCCGCGAGCTCCTCACCGACAGCCTCGCCGCCGGCGAGGAGCTGTGGCTGCGGCGGCTCTACGCCAGCCCTACCACCGGCGAGCTGGTCGCCATGGACTCCCGAGCCCGCACCTACCCCGCCGGGCTCGCGAAGTTCATCCGGCTCCGTGACCAGGTCTGCCGCACCCCCTGGTGCGACGCCCCCATCCGCCACACCGACCACGCCGAAGCCGTGGCAGACGGCGGCCAGACCACCGCCGAGAACGGCCAAGGCCTCTGCGAAGCCTGCAACCTCGCCAAACAAGCACCCGGCTGGCACGCCCGACCATCACCCGACGACCCCGGCACCATCGAGACCACCACCCCCACCGGCCACCAACACCGCACCCGACCACCCGCCCTCGTCACCATCCACGAGGTTGACGCACCACCCCTCCACATCGACTACTACGTCCTCGCGACCTGACGACAGCACGACGAACGAACCAACGGGCGCCCGGATGCATCGGACCCGGCATGCGCACCCTGACGCTTCTGTCCCGAGCCACCGCGGCCGCGGCCCTCGCGACCGTCCTGCCCGCCGCGACGGTGTACTCGATCTCACCACCGCCCGAGCAGCAGCAGAGCCGAGTGACCCGCGCCGTCAGCCTGGTCGGCACCGACCTCCGCCTCCTGGGCGGGAAGGTCGTCCCCCTGCCGAGCGAGGCGGGGCGCCACCCCGTCCTCCTCGGCACCAGCCGGCGCGGGTGGGTCGTCGCGTCGGGCGGCTCGTTCCGCCTGGTGCGTCCCGACGGGACGGTCCGCAGGGTCGCGGGGCGCAACGGGGCCGACCTCTTCGTCACCGAGGCGCTCTCCGACGACGGCCGGCGGGTGGTGACGGCCAGCATCGACCAAGGCGACTCGTTCCACATCCGCGTGGTCGGCCTCGACAGGAAGGTCACGCTCCGCACGTCCTTCGACCGCTTCTACGTCGACGTGATGGACGCCGACGACGGGCAGGTGTACGTCGGCGGGCGGGCCGGCCTGTGGGCGCTGGCCGAGCGGACCGACCGACGCATCCGCCTGCTGCGGCGGCCGACCGCCCTCGTCGACCTCGAGCACGACACGGTCTTCGTCGGCACCCGCGGGCGGCCTGGCCGGGTCGGGCCCACGAGCCTGGCCGACCCGGGCAGCCCGCGCTGGCGAGCCCGCTCGGTGCCGGTCGCGATCTCCCCCGACGGCACCCACGTCGTCCACGACGACGGCACGGTCCGCGCGATGGCCGACGGCCGGGTCGTACGCCGCGTGCCGACCCCCGGCCGCGGGCGGGCGTTCCACTTCCTCGGCTGGGCCTCGGCCGGGCGCGTGCTTGTGGAGACGCGGTCCGGCGGGCGCACCACCTTGCGGTCCTGCCCCCTCCGCCGCGGCACGTGCCGGGCGGTCGGCTCGACGAAGGGACTCGTGTCGGTGCCGACCAGCCACGGCGGGCCGTACCGGATGCCGTGAGTCCCGCGGGTAACCGCCGCTCCGGTCGTCCGTTGAGCCGGTGACCGCCGTCACCGAGACCCGAGGACCCCCACGTGAGCCACCTGGCCCTCCGCCGCACCATCCTGGCCGCCGGCCTCCTGGCGGCGACCGCCTTGGTCGCACCCGCCGGCCCCGCGACAGCCGCTGACCCGACGACCGCTCCGGCGACCGCGCCGACGGAGCGCGCGGTCACGCTGCCGGACGGCTGGAAGGCCCGCCCGGCGACGTACCCCGGCACGGCGAAGGAGGCCGACCTCGCGATCCCGATGTCCGACGGCACGGTGCTCCGCGGCGACCTCGAGCTCCCCGCCCGCGAGGACGGGACGGCGGCGCGGGGCCGGTTCCCGGTGGTCGTGACGATCACCGCCTACAACAAGAGCGTCATGGGTTCCTCGCTCGGCGAGGACGAGCCGGGCTACCTCGTGCGGCGCGGCTACGCGTTGCTGACCGTCGACGCGCGCGGCACCGGCAGCTCGGAGGGCACCTGGGACGCGTTCGGGAAGCGCGAGCAGCTCGACGGCAAGGAGGTCGTCGAGTGGGCGGCGTCGCGGGCCCGGCCGTGGAGCAACGGCAAGGTGGGGATGCGCGGCCCGTCGTACATGGGCATCAACCAGCTCTTCACCGCGGCGCTGAGGCCGAAGGGCCTCGAGGCGATCTTCCCGCAGGTGCCGGCCGGTGACGTCTACCGCGACGTCGTCGCCTCCGGCGGCCAGGTCGACGTCGGGTTCATCCCGCTGTGGATGGGGCTCGTGACCACCACCGGCGTCATCCCGCCCGCGGTCACGGCCACCGACCCGGCGTCCGGCGTGGAGGCGCTGCTCTCCCACGTCTTCGGCGCCGCGACCTTCACCGCGCCGCTGCTGCTCGACGCCGTCCTCGGCGGCGACGCGGCGCACGACGGCCCGTTCTACCGGACCCGCTCGCCGCTGGAGGTCGTCGACGACGTCGACGTGCCGACGTTCCTCGTCGGCGGCCAGCAGGACCTCTTCCAGCGCGGCACCCCGCTGCTGTTCGAGGCGCTGCAGAGGCGCGGGGTCCCCACGAAGCTGGTCGTCGGCCCCTGGAACCACCTCGAGGGCTCGATGGGCACCGACATCGACCAGGTCGGCCACGGGACGCTGTCGCAGCTCCAGCTGCGCTGGTTCGACCGCTGGCTCAGGGACGCACGGAAGAGCCGCCTCGGGGCGATCGCGCCGGTCAACGTCTACGAGAACGGCTCGGGCGCCTGGCGCACCCAGCGGACGTGGATCGACCGGGACGCGACCGCCCGCAGCTACCGGCTCTCCGGCGGCGCGACCACCGCGGTGCGGCCGGGCGTGCTGACCACGGGTACGGCGAAGCCGGGCACCGCCGTCGTCCCGCCGGTGCCGGTCTCCGGTCTCTGCACCCGCTCGGCCAGCCAGTGGACCGCCGGCATCCCTGCCGTGCTCGCCGCCGACCTGCCGTGCTTCCAGGACAACGCGCTCAACGACCGCAGCGGCATCGTCTACGAGACCGCGCCGGTGCGGAAGCCGGTGCGGTTCGCCGGCCCGGTCAACGCGCGGCTCTTCGCCTCCACCCCGACCGGCGGCGGGATGCTGTCGGTCTCGATCTCCGACGTCGCCCCGTCCGGGAAGGTCACCCGGCTCAGCGGCGGCTGGCAGCTCATCGCCCAGCGCGCCCTGGACAGGAAGCGCACGCGCTACCTCGACGGTGAGGTCCTGCAGCCCTACCACCCGTTCACGCGCGCCTCCCGCTCACCGGCGCCCGGCAAGGTCGTGCCGGTGGACGTCGAGGTCTTCCCGACCGCCGCGAAGATCCGCAAGGGCCACCGGCTCCGCATCGCCGTCCAGGCCTTCGACGTCCCGCACCTGCTGCCGGCGCTGCCCGACCTGCCGGGCAGCCTCAGCCCGATCACGCTGCACACCTCGGCGAAGCACCCCTCCCGGCTGACCATCCCCTTCTTCCCCCGTGGGGGACGGTGAGCGCGGCTACCGGTCCACCACCTCCAGCAGGCCGAACGGTACGGTCAGCACCCGGTCGCGCACCCGGACGTGGAACCGGGTCCGCCCCCGCTTGAGCACGGTCCCGACCACGCCCTCGTAGCGACCACCCGCCACGATCCGCGCCCGCTGACCCACCCGCGGCGCCGGCCCGGCGCCGGCCCGGACCGGTTCGGGTCCGGCAAGGATGCGGCGCAGCGCGGCGTCGTACGCCTCGCCCATGGCTACGACGGCGCCCCGGTGCGTCCACGAGATCAGGTGCTCCCGGCTGAAGGTCCGCGAGCAGCGGGTGCACGAGCCCGGCCGCGCCGGCCGTCGGTGCCGGGTGACGCGGTGGCCGGCCGGGCAGGTGCCGACCCAGTCCCCCTCGATGCTCGGCGCGTCGGGGTCGGAGCAGCGCCGCCCGGAGCAGCCGATCCGCAGCGCGGTGGCCCGCCACACCGCGTCGTGCCCGTGCCGCGGGCCGACGAGCGCGTGCGCGACCTCGTGGAGCACCGTGTCGCGCACCTCTGCCTCGTCGTGCAGGACCGTCAGCGGCGCGCTGAGCCCGATCTGGCGCTGGTGCGGCCGGCAGATCCCGGCGCGCCGCTTGGCCCGGTCGAACACCACCGTCCAGTCGCGCAGGCCGTGCTCGTCCAGCAGCCTCCGCGCCATCCGCCCCGCCTCGTCCAGGTCCACGGCGGAGACCCTAGGCCGCTCCGCCGACAGTCCGACCACGCCGCTCCACAGCGCCGCGGACTACGCTCCGCCCGTGCCGATCACTCCTCCGGACCCTGCCCTCGAGACCGCCGCCCGCGAGCGGCTCGCCGGCCTCGCGACGCCCGCCGGCGCGCTGGGGAGGCTCGGTGACCTGGGCGTGCGCCTGAGCGCGATGCTCGGCTCCGTGCCGCCGCCGGCGCTGACCGACGTGCGCCTCGTCGTGCTGGCCGGCGACCACGGCGTGGCCGCCCACGGCGTCTCGGCCTACCCGGCCGCGGTGACGCCGGCGATGGTCCGCTCGCTCCTCGCGGGCAGCGCCGGCGTCTCCGCGCTGGCCCGCGCCCACGACGTGCACGTGCGCGTGCTCGACCTCGGTGTCGACGACGACCTCGACGGCGTCCCGGCCGAGGTCAGCGCGCACAAGGTGCGCCGCGGCAGCGGCGCGATCCACCTCGAGGACGCCCTCACCGCCGAGGAGGTACGCCGTGCGCTCGAGGTCGGGCGCACCGTCGCGGCCGAGGAGGTCGCCGCGGGCGCCCAGGTGCTCATCAGCGGCGACCTCGGCATCGGGAACACCACCCCGGCCGCCGCGCTCGTCGCTGCAGCGCTCGGCCTGCCCGCCGAGGAGGTCGTCGGCCGCGGCACCGGTGTCGACGACGCCGGCCTGGCCCGCAAGACCGAGGTGGTGGCCCAGGCGCTGCGCCGCGTCGGCGACCGCACCGCCGACCCGCTCGAGACCCTGGCGGCGCTCGCCAGCGCCGACCTCGCCGCGACCACCGGCTTCGTGCTGGCCGCCGCGCGGGCCGGCGTGCCGGTCGTCCTCGACGGGCTGATGTCGGTCGCCTGCGCGCTGACCGCCGTCCGGATCGACCCGGGCGTGGCCGACTGGCTCGTCGCCGGCCACCGCTCGACCGAGCCCGCGCAGTCCCTGGCCCTGGAGAAGCTCGGGCTCGAGCCGCTGCTCGACCTCGACCTGCGCCTCGGCGAGGGCAGCGGCGCCGTGGCCGCCGTCCCCCTGCTCCGCAGCGCGGTGGGCCTGCTGCGCGACGTCGCGCTGCTGAGCGACCTGCTGCCCGGCTGAGGTGGGCCCGCTCCTCGACGCCTGGCGGCTCGCGGTCGGCACGTTGACCGCGGTCCCCGTCTCCCCGCCGCGCACGGTCGACGGCCGCACCGCCGGGCGAGCCATGCTGCTCGCCCCGCTGGCCGCCGTGCCGCTCGGCGCACTCGTCGCGGCGACCGGCCTGGTCGGCCGCGAGCTGGGCCTGACCGCGCTGCTGACCGCGGTCCTCGCGGTCGCGGCGCTCGTCGCCGGCAGCCGCGCCTTCCACCTCGACGGCCTGGCCGACACCGCCGACGGCCTGACCTCCTCCTACGACCGCCGCCGGTCGCTCGAGGTGATGCGGTCCGGCACGTCCGGACCGGCCGGGGTCGCCGCGGTCGTCCTCGTGCTCGGCACCCAGGTCGCCGCGCTGGCCGCCGTGCTCCGCACCGACCGCGGCTGGGCGGTCGCCGGCGTGCTGGTCTGCCTGTCCCGCTGCGCGCTCGCCCTCGGCTGCACCCGCGGTGTCCCGGGCGCCCGCGCCGACGGGCTCGGGTCGACCTACGTCGGCTCGGTCCGCCCGCTCGCCACCCTCGCGCTCCAGCTCGCCGCCGCGGCCCTGGCGTACGCCGTCGCCGGCCCGGCCGGGGTCGTCGCGGTCCTCGCCGCCACCGCGGTCGTCGTGCTGCTGCTCCGCAGGGCGGTCATGCGCCTCGGCGGCGTCACCGGCGACATCCTCGGCGCGTCCGTCGAGCTGGCCCTCGCCACCCTGCTCGTCGTCGCCTCCGCGTGAGGGACGCAGCCGGACTCAGAGCGGGTCGGGCAGCACCAGCACCCGCCCGGCGACGACCAGGTGCACCTCGTCGCACGCCGCGCCGAGCCGCTGGTTGACCGTGCCGAGCAGGTCGCGGAAGAGCCGCCCCGACCGGTGCGCCGGCACGACGCCGAGCCCCACCTCGTTGGTCACCAGCACCACGGGCCCACGAGCGACACCCAGCGCGGCCACCACCGGCTCGACCGCACCGAGCACCAGACCGTGCACTTCATCGGCCGGCGCGTCCCAGAGCCCGGCCTCGTCGACCAGCGCGGTCAGCCAGGTCCCGACGCAGTCCACGAGGACAGCCCCGGAACCACCCGAGAGGGCCGCCGCCAGGTCGGCGGTCTCGACCGTCGTCCACGACGCCGGCCGGCGCGCCCGGTGCGCGGCGACCCGCGCGGCCCAGTCGGCGTCGTCGGCCGACGGCGACGGCCCGGGGGCGACGTACGCGACCGCCGGCTCGTCGGCCAGCAGCCGCTCGGCGTGTGTCGACTTCCCCGACCGCACGCCACCGGTCACCAACACCCTGGAGGCCTCCACAGGCACGGAGCCTAGCCAGCCGATGATCGGGCCTCCGACCTCTTGCTAGGACGTCCAACCAAATGGCAGAGTGCCGTGCATGAGCACCTCGCCGAGCACACCAGGGCTGGACGCCGAGGAGCGTCGCGCGATCGTCGAGGCGGTCCGCGACTTCACCGAGGCCCGGATCGCGCCGAAGGCCGTCGAGTGGGACCAGGCCCACCACTTCCCGGTCGACGTGCTGGCCGAGGCCGGCGGGCTCGGCCTGGGCGCGATCTACGCGAAGGAGGACGTCGGCGGCTCCGGCCTCGGCCGCAGCGAGGCCGTGCTGATCTTCGAGCAGCTCTCCCGCGGCGACGTCGCGGTGGCGGCGTACATCTCCATCCACAACATGGCCGTCTGGATGATCGACACGTTCGGCACCGACGAGCAGCGTGCCCGCTGGGTCCCGCACCTGGCCGGCATGGAGAACCTCGCGAGCTACTGCCTCACCGAGCCCGACGCCGGCTCCGACGCCGGCAACCTGCGCACCACCGCGCGCCGCGAGGGCGACGAGTGGGTGCTGTCCGGCACCAAGCAGTTCATCTCCGGCGCGGGCGCCTCGAGCGTGTACGTCGTCATGGCCCGCACCGGCGGCGCCGGCCCGAAGGGCATCAGCGCGTTCATCGTGCCGGCGGAGTCCGAGGGGCTCTCCTTCGGGCCTGCGGAGCAGAAGATGGGGTGGCACGCCCAGCCCACCCGCCAGGTCGTCATGGACGGCGTCCGCGTCCCCGCCGAGAACCTCCTCGGCGAGGAGGGCCAGGGCTTCACCATCGCGATGCGCGGCCTCAACGGCGGCCGGCTCAACATCGCCGCGTGCTCGCTCGGCGGCGCCCAGTGGGCCGTCGACCGCGCGGCCGAGCACCTGCGCACCCGGCAGGCCTTCGGCGGCCCGTTGACCGACCAGCAGGGCCTGGTCTTCGCGCTCGCCGACGCGCACATCGAGCTCCAGGCCGCGCGCACGATGCTGCACGACGCCGCCGCCCGCCTCGACGCCGGCGACCCGGACGCCGCGGTCGTGGTGGCGGGTGCCAAGCGCTTCGTCACCGACGCCGGCTGGAAGGCCGCCAACACCGCCCTGCAGCTGCACGGCGGCTACGGCTACCTTGCCGAGTACGGCATCGAGAAGGTCGTCCGCGACCTCCGCGTCCACCAGATCCTCGAAGGGACCAACGAGATCATGCGAGTCATCGTGGGCCGCGCGCTCACCCAGGGAGCGGCATGACCGACGAGCAGGCGGGCGCGCAGGAGCCCGAGGTCGTCGTCTCCGCCACCGGCCGGCTCGGCCGGCTCGAGCTCAACCGGCCGCGCGCGATCAACGCGCTCAACCACACCATGGTCGGGCTGCTCCGGGACGCCCTCGACGCCTGGCGCGACGACGACGCGGTCCGCACCGTGCTGCTCACCGGGCGCGGTGAGCGCGGCCTGTGCGCCGGCGGCGACATCGTGTCGATCTGGAAGGACGCGAAGGCCGGCACCCACGAGTCCGCGCGCTTCTGGTCCGACGAGTACGTCCTGAACCACGCGATCAACACCTACCCCAAGCCGTACGTCGCCGTGATGGACGGCATCGTCCTCGGCGGCGGCATCGGGGTCTCGGCGCACGCCAGCCACCGCGTCGTCACCGAGCGCTCCTCTCTCGGCATGCCCGAGACCGGCATCGGCTTCGTGCCCGACGTCGGCGGCACCTGGCTGCTCTCCCACGCCCCCGGCGAGCTCGGCACCCACCTCGGCCTGACCGCCGGCTCGGTCGGCCCCGGCGACGCGATCGCCCTCGGCCTGGCCGACCACTACGTCCCCTCCGACCGCCTCGACGAGCTGGCCCGCCGGCTCGCCGACGAGGACCCGGACGCCGTGCTGGCCGACCTCGCCGAGGCCGCCCCGGAGGCCCCGCTGCTCGCCCAGCGCGACTGGATCGACGAGTGCTACGCCGGCGACGACGCGGCCGCGGTCCTGGCGCGGCTGCGCGAGCACCGCTCCCCCGAGGCGCACCGGGCCGCGGAGACGCTGGCCAAGCGCTCGCCGTTCGCCGTCACCGCCACCCTGCGCGCCCTGCGCGAGGCCGCCGGCCTGGCCGACCTCGGCGAGGCGCTCGCGATGGAGCTGCGGCTGACCGTCCGCTTCCTCGACGTGCCCGACTTCGTCGAGGGCGTCCGCGCCCAGGTCATCGACAAGGACCGCAACCCGCAGTGGCAGCCGGCCTCGCTCGACGAGGTCGACCCCGCCACCGTCGCCGCCCTCTTCGAGCCGCTGCCCACTGGCGAGCTCGAGCTCACCACCACCTCCGGAGGACCCGCATGAGCACCACCTCGGACCAGGTCGCCTTCATCGGCCTGGGCAACATGGGCGGCCCGATGGCCGCCAACCTCGTCAAGGCCGGCCGCACCGTCACCGGCTTCGACGTGGGCCAGGAGGCCTGCGACAAGGCCCGTGAGGCCGGCGTCGACGTCAAGGGCTCGGCCGCCGAGGCCGTCCAGGGCGCCGGCACCGTCATCACGATGCTCCCCAACGGCGCCCTCCTGCTGTCGGTGTACGACGAGGTGCTGGGCGCCGCCGCGCCGGGCACGCTCTTCGTCGACTGCTCGACCGTCGCCGTCTCCGACGCCCGCCAGGCCGCCGACCTCGCCGTCGCCGCGGGCCACCGCGCCGCGGACGCCCCGGTCTCCGGCGGCGTCGGTGGTGCCGAGGCCGGCACGCTCACGTTCATGCTCGGCTGTGACGAGGCGCTCGTCGAGCAGGCCACCGCGCTGCTGGACCCGATGGCCGGCCGCGTCGTCCACTGCGGCGCCTCGGGCGCCGGCCAGGCCGCGAAGATCTGCAACAACATGGTGCTCGGCGCCTCGATGATCGCGATCTCCGAGGCGTTCGTGCTCGGCGAGAAGCTCGGCCTGACCCACCAGGCGTTCTTCGACGTCGCCTCCACCGCCTCGGGCCAGTGCTGGGCGCTGACCACCAACTGCCCGGTCCCCGGCCCGGTGCCGACCAGCCCGGCCAACCGCGACTGGAAACCCGGCTTCGCCGGCGCGCTCATGGCCAAGGACCTCGGCCTGGCCCGCCGTGCGGTCGAGGAGTCCGGCACCGACGCCGCCGTCGGCTCGCTCGCCGAGGAGCTCTACCGTCGCTTCGCCGACGAGGGCGGCGCCGGCCTCGACTTCTCCGCCATCGTCAACACCATCCGGGAGCGCTCGGCCGCCACGGCCGAGTGACCCGACCAGACCCGACCAGACCCGCAGTCGAACCCGCACCAGAGGAGCCCCATGTCGTCGTCGTACGAGACCATCCAGGTGACCCGCGAGGGCCGCGTCGGGACGATCACCCTCGACCGCCCGAAGGCGCTCAACGCGCTCAACGCGCAGCTGATGACCGAGGTCGTCGCGGCCGCCGAGGAGCTCGACGCCGACCGTGGCATCGGCGCGATCGTCGTCACCGGCTCCGAGCGGGCCTTCGCGGCCGGCGCGGACATCAAGGAGATGGCCGAGCAGTCGTACGCCGACATGGCGCTCGGCGACTGGTTCTCCGCCTGGGACCGCTTCGCGACGCTCCGCACGCCGGTCGTCGCCGGCGTCTCCGGGCACGCGCTGGGCGGCGGCTGCGAGCTGGCGATGATGTGCGACATCATCATTGCCGCGGAGTCGGCCCGCTTCGGCCAGCCGGAGATCAACCTCGGAGTCTTCCCCGGCATCGGTGGCACCCAGCGGCTGACCCGCGCGGTCGGCAAGGCCGTCGCGATGGACCTCATCCTCACCGGCCGCACGATGACCGCCCAGGAGGCGCTCGCCGTCGGCCTGGTCTCCCGCGTCGTGCCGACCGGGGAGCTGCTCGCGCAGGTCGCCGAGGTCGCGGCCACCATCGCCGAGAAGTCCCTCCCGGTCCTCTACGCCACCAAGGAGGCCGTCAACCGCGCCTTCGAGACCACGCTCGCCGAGGGCGTGAAGTTCGAGCGCCGCACCTTCCACGCGGCGTTCGCGCTCGAGGACCGCACCGAGGGCATGGGCGCATTCGTGGAGAAGCGGAAGGCCGAGTTCAAGCACCGCTGACGTCGGCGCGGAGGTACGCCGCCACCGCGGCGGCGACCTGCGGCCCGTGCGTCAGCGGCACCATGTGGGCGCCGACCGGCAGCGTCTCCACCCGGGACCCTGCCGGCCCGGCCGCCGCGACCCGCTCCGCCCAGTCGACCGGGCAGATCCGGTCGTGCCGCCCGCGCAGCACGAGCACCGGGCAGCGCACCCGCGCGAGCGTCGCCACGACGTCGTCGCGCCGGGCGGTGTCCATCGTGCGGGCGATGTGCAGCAGCCCGGTGCGCGGGTAGCTCCACAGCAGGAACGGCACCTGTCCGGGCCGCTCGAAGCGGGCGGTCCGCAACCACCGCTCGGCGAGGGCCGGCCAGCTCCGCGCCCGGGGGTCGGTGCTGGGTCCGACCAGCACCAGCCCGGCCACCCGCTCGGGCGCGGCGGCCGCCGCGTGCGCGACGACCTGAGCGCCGGCGGAGTGCCCCAGCAGCACGACCCGGCCGTCCTCCGGCCGCAGCCGCTCGACGAGCCGGCGGCCGAGCGCAGCCGGGTCGAGCCGGTCACCGCGGCTCGGACGCTCGCCGTACCCCGGCAGCAGGACGGTGCGCGTGCGCCGGCCCGGCAGCGCGGCGTATGTCGTCTCCCACGCGGTCGGGCGCAGGCCGAGCCCCGGCACAGCGACCAGTGTCGGACCCGCCTCAGGGAGCAAAGTCACCACGCCCCGCGCGGAACCGTCCCAGGACGTCCACCAGCACGGCCACGTCGTCCGACGACAGCCCGATCGCCTCGAACACCTCGGCGTTGAGGACCGCTGTCGCCTCCTCGACCAGCCGCGAGCCGGACGCGGTCAGCACCAGGACCGCCGACCGGCCGTCGTCGGGGTTGGCCACCCGCTCGACGTGCCCGTCCTCCGCGAGCCGGGCCGCGAGGCTGGTCAGCGATGTCGGGTGCACCTGGAGGCGCTGCCCGGCGCGGCGCATCGTCATCCGCTGCTCGGAGGCGAACGACAGCAGCCGCAGCAGCTCGAACCGCGCGAACGTCAGCCCGAAGGGCCGCAGCAGCCCGTCGATCTGGGTCAGCAGCAGCTGCTGGGCGCGCATCACCGAGGTGACCGCGGCCATCCCGGGGGCGGCGTCCTCCCACCCGTGGGCGATCCACTGGCGGCGCGCCTCGGCGATCGGGTCGCGACCGGGCGTGGGTGGGCTGCTCATCGCCCGGAGCCTAGAACAGGTCGGCAGCCCGCGTAGTCACCTCGGCGCCCCCGTCGACGTAGAGCACCTGCCCCGTGACGTGGGTGTTGTCCGCCGACACCAGGAACGCCAGCACCTTCGCCACCGCCTCGGGCGGCGCGTAGCCGTTCAGCGGCATCGGCACCGCGGCGTCCATCAGCTCGCGCATCACCGGGTCCTCGAAGAGGCCGGTGGTCATCTGGGTCAGCACCACGCCCGGGGCGACGACGTTCAGCGCGATGCCGGCGTCCGCCCACCCGGGCGAGACCGACGTACGCCGCGCCCACTCCGCGATCGCAGCCTTGGTCGCCGGGTAGATCGAGTGCGGCCGGCCGCCATCGGTCAGCTCGCTCGCACGGGCGACGCCCGTCGCCTCGTCCCCGTCGAGGCAGGCGCGCCGGACCCGGTCGTCGTTGCCCATCGTCCCCGAGATCGACCCGATCACCGCGACCCGAGGGGCGTCGGAGGCGGCGAGCAGCGGCTGCAGCGCCTCGACCACGTCGACGGTCCCGAAGTAGTTGATGCGCACCATCAGCGGGCTCGGCTGGGCCACCCCGGCGCAGGTGACCAGCGCGTCGATGCGGTCACCCGCCAGCTCGCGCACCCCCACGACCGCGGCGGCCCGTCCCTCCGGGGTCGACAGGTCGGCGACGACCTCGGCGTCGCGCAGGTCGACGCCGATGACCTCCTCGCCGCGGACCCTGAGCTGCTCGGCGAGGGCATGGCCGATGCCTGCGGCGCTGCCGGTGATGACGGTACGACGGGGCACGGCGCCTCCTGGTCTCGTGGGACGCGGCGGACGCTAGCAGCGCGGTGACGCGGGCGTGCCCGCTCCGCCGACCCAGCGGGACCTGGGTCCCTCGAGGTGGTTGGACCCACCCCTTCGGGTCTATTGCCAGGTCGGTGGTTTCACCCCGGCGGACCCGGGTAGGGAGGGGTCATGACGACGAGTGCTGTGCCCCTAGGACGCCGACCGAAGGACCTCCGTCGCAAGGCCGAGACCGCCCGTCTGTTCGCGGAGGCGGCCGCCACCGACAACGAGATCGAGCGCGAGCGCCTCCACGAGGAGATCGTCCTCCTCAACATCGAGGTCGCCCGCACCCTCGCGTCCCGGTTCCGCAACCGCGGCGTCCCGCTCGAGGACCTCGAGCAGGTCGCCCTCCTCACCCTCGTGCGGATCGTCCCGAAGTTCGACGCCAGCAAGGACCGCGACTTCCTCGCGTACGCCGTGCCGTCGATCCGCGGTGACCTCAAGCGCTACTTCCGCGACTTCGGCTGGATGGTCCGTCCGCCGCGCCGCGTCCAGGAGATCCAGTCCGAGGTCGTCGCCGCGCACCAGCGCGCCCGCGAGTCCGGCGAGCCGGCCTCGGCGGAGAAGATCGCCGAGCAGCTCGACCTGAAGCCCTCCGAGGTGCAGGCCGCGCTCATGGCCGACGGCTGCTTCCAGCCGCTCTCCCTCGACGTGCCGGTCTCGCCCGACCACGGCCGTGGCTCGCTGGGCGACACCCTCAGCGACGACGACCCGGGCGGTGAGCGCGCGGCCGAGGCGCGGGCGATGCTGACCCCGCTCATGCGCGAGCTCAGCGAGCGCGACCGCCGCATCCTCCACCTGCGCTTCGCCGAGGACTGCACCCAGCAGGAGATCGCCGACCAGCTCGGCGTCACCCAGATGCAGGTCTCGCGCCTGCTCAGCCGGATCCTCGGCACGTTGCGCGAGGGCATCGGCGACCTGGAGCCCACCGGGGTCTGACTCCCCGGCCCACACACGCACGACGGCCCGTCACTCCTCCGGGAGTGACGGGCCGTGCTGTGTCGTGCGCTGTGTCTGGAAGACGGGTCCGAGCGGCTAGGCCGACTCGAGCGTCATGGTCCGGAAGCGACCGGCGGTGCCGGTCAGCTCCACCACCCGGGCGACCGCCGCGCTGAGGGCCGCCACGCTGAAGGTCCCGCCGGAGGCGGCCACCTCCTGCTGGCAGGCGAGCAGCGCGGAGAGTCCCGTGCAGTCGATGAAGGTCACTCCCTCGAGGTCGATCACGACGGACCTGCAGCCGTCCGCGGAGCGGCGCGCGACGGCACCTCGCAGGCCGGACACCGAGAGGACGTCCAGCTCGCCCGTGACGACGACGTGCAGCTGAGGCGGATCAGCCACGGTGTTGAGTGAGAAGTACAAGTGACCGACAATCCGGGCCGAGAGGTCCTGGGAGGTGGCACCGGAAGCTCCGGGCACGTCTTCGACGCTACGCCGCGTCGGTGTCCACGTCACCATCCCGAGGCGAACAATCGGTGCGTCACCCCCCGGGGTGAGGCGGGCCGCACCGCCCGTGCTGGTCGGTTTGCGGCCCGCCCGGATCGGGCAGAGAGCCCTCGGCAGCCCGCGTCCCGGGGGCGGGTTGCCACTCGGGATCGCGTCCGGACGCTGAAATGCCAGGACGCGACCTCTGGGGGGCATCGGTCGCGACCTGGCACCCGCATCGTGGCACAGCCGGGATCCTCCGCGGCAGTTGGTCGAGACCACCGGCGTGTCGGCTCAGGTCAGAGGCTGATCCGTCGGTTGCTACCCGCGTCGCACTCGATCGTGCTGCTCCAGGTCGTCGTCCATGTCCTGAACGAAGCCGTGACGGTGACGACGTAAGCCGTGCTCCCGACGTCGACGGGCTGACTGATCGACGTGCCACCGCGCTTCCCCGGCAGCTGCGCTGTGCTGGATCCGTCGGACGCCAAGGTCACCGCATAGGTGGTACCGGGCAGCTGCGCGCCGTCGGTGATGCCGTCGATGGACACGCTGGCGCCCTCGCGGAACAGGTTGAAGATGCTGTACTCGCACTTGAGGGAACCGGTGACGTCGGAGATGGGTGGCATCCGCGCCACCGTGACCGCCGTACCGCCGGGCTTCACCTGTCCGTTGAAGACCGCCTGGGCGACCTGCGGGACGGCCAGGAAGCACAGCACCGCGAGCGCGAGCGACACGGCTCGACGCCACGTGTCGGTGCTGCGGGACATGGGTGCTCTCCTGTGCTGCGGGGGTGTCGTGCGGGGTGTTCTCGGGGTATGGACAGGAGTCTGCCGACACGGGTTCAAGGGGCCCGAGGCGGAACCTCAAGGAACATGCAAGGTCTGGCACACTCGGCGCCGTGGACGGATCGGGTTCGGGTCAGGAGCGCACGGCACTGGTCGTCGAGGACGACGAGGACATCCGCGCACTCATCGAGTTCACGCTGCAGACCCAGGGCTTCGACGTCACGGCCGTCGACTCGGGCCTGGCCGGCGTCGAGGCGGTGCACTCCCTCGACCCCGACCTGATCACCCTGGACCTCGGCCTGCCGGGCATCGACGGGATCGAGACCTGCCGGCGGATCCGCGAGACGAGCGACGCCTACATCGTCATGATCACCGCCCGTGACGACGAGATCGACCGGCTGATCGGCCTCGAGACCGGCGCGGACGACTTCCTCTCCAAGCCGTTCAGCGTCCGTGAGCTCAAGGCCCGGGTCAACGCCCTGTTCCGGCGCCCGCGCCGCGGTCCGGCGCTGTCGGTGGTGCCGACCAGCTCCGGCGAGCCCGAGCACGAGGTGCTCGAGCACGGCCCGTTGAGGGTCGACGTCGACGGTCGGCGTGCATTCCGGGGCGAGGAGGAGCTCTCGCTCACCCGGACCGAGTTCGACCTGCTCACCGAGCTGATGCGCACGCCGGCGCGGGTCTGGACCCGCGAGGCACTGCTCCGCTCGGTGTGGGGCACCGACTGGGCGACCGACACCCACCTGGTCGAGGTCCACGTCGGCAACCTGCGCCGCAAGCTCGGCGAGTCCCGCGAGGGACCCAAGTTCGTGCGGACCGTGCGGGGCGTCGGCTACCGCATGGAGTCGCTGTAGCCCCGGAGCGCCCGGCTCAGCCGGCCCGGTACGCCGCGAGGTAGTCGGCCAGCGCCGTCTCGGCGCGGTCGGCGGCATCGGCGAGCGCGGCCGCCTGCTGGCGGGCGGCGACCACGTCGCGGCACCGCACGTGCTGCTCGACGGCGAGCGCCAGGTGGGCCAGCTCGTGGGTCCCGACGGTGCTCGAGGAGACCTTGAGGCTGAGCACCGAGTCCATCGCGGCGACCAGGTCGCCGTCGAGGAGCGCGTCGAGGATTCGACGCACCCGGCTCTCGAGCATCGAGCAGTAGCGCCGGGCGAAGGAGATCGCGAACTCGCAGTCCTGGATGTCCGAGCCGAGGCGCGTGAGCGCCTCGCGGTCGAGGACGAGGGTGGCGCTCATGCCTGCTCCGCCGCGGTCTCGTCGTCCTCGTCGGTGTCCTCGTCCTCGTCGGTGTCCTCGTCCTCGTCGGAGGACCAGATCAGGGACATGCCGAGCAGGATGGCGCCGCCGAGCGCGACCCAGAGGACCCCGTCCTGCACGATCGGCGAGCGGAGCGTGCGGATGACGGTGCCGAGGCTCGGGACGACGGCCTGCATCTCCCAGACGGTGTCGCCCTCGAGGGTGGCGACCCACGGGTCGACGTTCTCGTTGTTGTCGCCCTTGGTCCGGATGGCGATGGTGCCGTCCTCGTTGTCGATGACCTCGACGACGCGGTGGGTCTCGACGCGGTGGTCCTCGACGGGGATGTGGTAGCTGATGACGTCACTGACGGCGACCTCGGAGGCCGGCTCGGGGGTGGTCACGACGACGTCGCCGGGCATGATGCCGGGCTCCATGCTGCCGGTGAGCATGGTGGAGGTGCGGTAACCCAGCAGGTGCGGGCCGACCGCGAGGAAGCAGAACGCCAGCGCGCCTACGAGCAGCACCACGGTGGTGACCATGCTGATCAGCCGGCGGGCCCAGCGACGGCCGGAGCGCTCGCCATGGGGCTGCTCCTGCGGCGCCTGCGGATCGGACGCCTCGGCGGCGAGCTGCACGAGGACCGGCCGACGGGCGATGACGCGCTGCGGCTGCTCGGCGCGGTGGCGACCGACGGTGACGGCCTGCGGTGCGACGGTGCTCACGACCGAACTCCTCGGGACTGGTGGGGCCGGACTGGTGGAGTCCTGATGACGAGAACTCTGCCGCTCGCAGATCAAGGGCCCCGCTGGTGCAACCCCGAGATCTCCTCAAGGCCTGCTCAACCCCGCTCAGGCCTGTGCCGGCCGGTCGAACCACCCGGCCAGGGCGGGCACCCGGCGCAGCACGAGCTGGTCGACCAGCAGTGCCAGCAGCAGCGAGATCCCGAAGAACGGCAGCAGCAGCCCGAGCACCACGATGCCGACCGTCAGGGCCGGCGTGGAGCGCAGCGGCATCCGCCCCCGCGGCGCACCGATCGACGCCTTGCCACGTGGCCGCCGACGCCACCACATCAGCGGCCCGGAGACGCACGAGACGACCACCCCGACGCACATCAGCGCCGCGCCCCAGAACGACCACAGCCCGAGGCTGCGCCCCTCGTGCAGCCCGATGCCCTGGGCGACCACCTTCGCCAGCGCCGGGTAGTCGTCGTACCCGTAGGTGGAGACGACCTGCCCGCCGTACCGGTCCACGTGCACCGTCCGCTCGTCCGACGGCGCGTCGAACGCGTAGCCGATGACCGAGAAGACCCCGTCGTCGGTGCTCGGCAGCGCAATCGTGAACGGCCGGCGCAGACCCTCGCGCTCGGCGACGACGACCGCGGTGTCGACGTTCGCGACGCTGACCTCGCCGGCCGCGTCCGGCTCGGGCACCTCCGACCGCGGCACCTCGGACTTGTGCTGCGCCCAGGGCGCGTCCTGCACGTGGCTGTGCGGGAGCGACTCGTCCAGCGTCGAGACCGGGTCGGAGAAGCCGCCGTGGTCGGTGCTCCACATCGAGGAGCCCCGGGCGGTGGCGAGCTCCTGGACCTTCGCGCCCCAGAAGCCGGTCCAGGGCAGCCCGGAGACGAGCAGCGTGAGCAGGCCGACGCCGACGACGGCGCCGACGACGCCGTGCCGGGCACGGAGCCTCGCCCCCGGTCGGCCCGACCGCGCCAGCCGTCGTCGCGCCTTGCGGCCGCGGAAGAACAGGTAGTAGCCGGTGATCGCCATGACGATCGCCCAGCAGGCGCCGAGCTCCATGACTGCATCGCCGACCCGGCCGGACATCAGGTCGGCGTGCAGCCGCACCGCCGTGCCGGAGAGGGTCGTGTCGGGGTTCATCGACCCGAGCACCTCGACCGCGAACGGGTCGACGAACACGTCGCGGCCCTCGCCGTCGGCCAGGACGACGGAGAAGACCGTGCTCCGGCCCTCCTCGCGCGGCTCGGCCAGCGAGACGACCGTGGCGTCGGGGTAGGCCGACTGGACGGCGGCGAGCTGCGCGGAGTACGGCTGCGCGATCTGCTGGGTGGCCGTCGGCTCCGCCTTCATCAGATCGGGGTGGAGCAGCGGCTCGAGCTGGAAGCGGAAGAGGTAGATCAACCCGGTCACCGCGAGCACCAGCAGCACCGGCACGACGACGAAGGAGGCGAAGAAGTGCCAGCGCCACACGGCGCGGAAGAGGCCGCCGCCGGACGGCTTGCCGGCGCGGTCGTGCCGGCGCCGTGGCGGGCCGGGGTCGGGATCGGGAGCGCGCTCGGGCACGCGGAGGTCGGTCATGCGGTCTCTCCTCGAGACGGCGTGCGGCTGCACCGGACCGGACGGGCCGGGCAGGCGCCACGCACGCAGGGGTCGACGGACCGCCTCGGGTGGCGGTCCGCTGCGGACGGGAGTCAGGCCGCGAGGAGAGGCGGCCCACGGCGTACGACGCAGCGCGCGAGGAGGAAGGTCGTGCGAGGGGCCGGTTCGTCGGACCGCACCGTGGCGGTGGCGACGGCCGGCACGCGGACCGCGCGGAGCACGGCGAGCGCGAGCAGGAACGGCCGGAGGAAGGCGGTCGAGGCGAGTGCGACGAGCGTCCACAGGGACCGTTCCCCCACCGCCAGCCACAGCCCGACGAGGACCGCGGCCACGAGGTGGACCGCCATCATCGGCGCGTGGGCGGTGACGTCGGAGACCAGGTGCCCGACCGGGAGCGCGGGGGCGACCGCGTGACCGGTGCCCTCGTAGGCCTCCTGGAGCGAGCCGACGCGACGGCCGTCGACGACGGGCAGCGCGGCTCCGGTCGCGTGCGCCAGTGGCCCGCGCCCTGCGGGTGCGTCACCGACGTGGCCACCCGTCGCGGTCAGCACGGCGTGCACGCCGGCCTGGCCCAGCACGAGCATGACCACCACGCGCAGCGACGAGGCGGGGCGGGCGAGCAGCGCAGCCGAGACGACCGCCCCGACGACCACCAGCAGCACCAGCACGCCCGGCCCGGGCAGCAGCCCCTCGGCCGTGACGTGGCCCGCCGCGCCGAGGAAGACGGCCAGGAGCGTCACGACGACGGCGCGTGCCCACAGCACGACCGGGTCCATCCGACGCTCCACGCCCGCGATCATCCCACGCCCGGCCAGCCGCTGATCGAGCAGCGGAGGGCGCGGCTCAGTTCAGCCGGCGGGTGTCCTCGGGGGCGGTGCCGCCGCGGTGGACGTCCTCGACCATCTTCTGGAGCGCGGTGAGGGCGACGTTCTGCGGGACCGGGCCGAAGCTCACCCGGGCGACGCCGAGCTCCTGCAGGCGCGCGAGGGGCGGGTGGCCGGGCAGGCCGATGAGCGTGAGCTTCTGCGGCCCGAGGACGTCGACGAGGTGGGCGACCTCGTCCTCGTCGAGGAAGCCGGGCACGAAGACCACCGGGGCACCGGCGTCGAGGAAGGCGCGGCAGCGCTCGGTCGCGTCGGCGAGCACCTCGCCGCGGTCCCGGTCCCCGGCCTTGAGGAACACGTCGGTGCGGGCGTTGAGCACGAAGTCGATGCCGGCCTGGTCGACGACGCGCACCACGTTTTCGACCTGCCGGGCGGCCTCGGCGAGCGGCTTGAGCTGGTCCTCGAGGTTCGCGCCCACAACGCCGAGGTCGATGGCCCGGCGGATGGTGGCGGGTGCGTCGCCGTACCCGCCCTCGAGGTCGGCAGTGACCGGCAGATCCGTCGCGCGCACGATCCGGCCGACCATGTCGAGCATCTCGTCGAGCGGGATCTGCTCGCCGTCCGCGTGGCCGAGGGTGGCGGCGATGGAGTGGCTCGCGGTGGCGAGCGCCTTGGTGCCGGGGACGCCGGAGACGACCTTGGCGCTGACGGCGTCCCACACGTTGACGACGGTGAGCAGCTCGCGGTCCTGGTGCAGGCGGAAAAGCTCGCTCGCCTTGGCGGCGGTGGCGCTGGCGTGGTCGGTCATGGCTGCTCGTTACCCCCAGAAGACGCGGTCCACGACCGCGGTGGCCAGTCGGGTGTGCCGCAGGTGGTCGTTGACCATCGCGTCGGTCTCGCCGGACGGGTAGCCCAGGATGCTGGCCACCGCCGCCCGCTCGCGCGCGTCGCGCGGCATCTGGTCCGAGGGTGTCCCCCGCACCAGCGTGACCGCGTTGCGCACCCGGCTGACGTGCCGCCAGGTCTGCTGCAGGACGTCGGCGTCACCGGCGTCGATCAGCCCGGCGTCCCGGGCGGCGTCGAGCGCAGCCATCGTCCGGGTGGTGCGCAGCCCCTCGACCTCGTGCGCGTGCCGCATCTGCAGCAGCTGCACGGTCCACTCGACGTCGGCGAGCCCACCGCGGCCGAGCTTGAGGTGCATCTGCGGGTCGGCACCCCGCGGCAGCCGCTCGCGGTCCACGCGCGCCTTGATGCGGCGTACCTCGAGCACGTCGTCCTCGGTGATCCCGCCCTCGGGGAAGCGCAGCGGGTCGACCATCTCCTCGAAGCGCCGGCGCAGCTCGGGGTCGCCGACCACCGCGTCGGCGCGCAGCAGCGCCTGGGCCTCCCAGACCATCGACCACTTGGCGTAGTACGCCGCGTAGGAGTCGAGCGTGCGCACGAGCGGCCCCTGCTTGCCCTCGGGCCGCAGGTCGGCGTCGACGGCCAGCGGCGGGTCACCGCCGGGGAGACCGAGGAGGCGGCGCAGCTCGTTCGCGACCGCCTGGGCGTACGACGACGCCCGCTGCGGGTCGGCGCCCGGCACGGGGTCGTGCACGAACAGCACGTCGGCGTCGGAGCCGTAGGACAGCTCGAACCCGCCGTACCGTCCCATCGCGACGATCGCCAGCCGGGTCGGCGCCTCGTCGAGCCCGCGCTGCTCGCGGACCGCCCGGCCTACGACGTCGAGGGTGGCCTCGAGCGTGGCGTCGGTCAGCCGGCTGAGCGCTGCGCCCACGGTGTCGACCGGCGTGAGCCCGACGAGGTCACCGGCGGCGATGCGGAAGAGCTCGCGGCGGCGGACGGCCCGGACCACGCGCACCGCCTTCTCGGGGTCCTGCTGGCGGCGGGCGGCCGCGCACATCTCCTCGACGAGCGCCTCGCCGCCGAGAGGCGTGAGGTCCTCGCCGAGCAGCCGGACACCCTGCGGCTCCCGCTCGAGCAGGCTGGTGGCGTAACGCGAGCGGGACAGCACCTGCGCGAGCCGCTCGGCGACCTGGCCCTCGTCGCGCAGCGTCTTGAGGTACCACGGGCTGTCCCCGAGAGCCTCGCTGATCCGCCGGAAGCCGAAGAGCCCGCCGTCGGGGTCGGGCCCGTCGGCGAACCACTGGAGCATGACCGGCAGGAGCGCCCGCTGGATGTTCGCGCTGCGGGAGACGCCGGTCGTCAGCGCCTCGAGGTGGCGCAGGGCGGCCTTCGCGTCCAGGTAGCCGAGCGCCGCGAGCCGCACCCCCGCCGCCTCGGTCGAGAGCCGCACGCCGGGGCCGGAGATCGCCGCGACCGCCTCCAGCAGCGGGCGGTAGAAGATCTTCTCGTGCAACCGCCGCACCTCGCGGCGGTGGTGCTGCCACTCCTTGTCGAGGGCGGCCGCGGAGTCGCGCAGGTAGCCGACGCTGCGCCCGAGCCGGCGCATGGCCTCCTCGTCGTCGGGCACGACGTGGGTGCGCCGAAGCTGGAAGAGCTGGATGCGGTGCTCGAGCGTGCGCAGGAACGCGTAGGCCTCGTGCAGCGCCTCGCCGTCCTCGCGGCCGATGTACCCGCCACGGGTCAGGTCGGCCAGCGCGCTGAGCGTGGCCGTCGCGCGGATCGACTCGTCGCCGCGGCCGTGGACGAGCTGGAGCAGCTGCACGGCGAACTCCACGTCGCGCAGCCCACCCGAGCCGAGCTTGAGCTGCCGCTCGGCCTCGCGGGCGGGGATGTGCTCGACGACCCGGCGCCGCATCGCCCGGGTGTCGGGGACGAAGCCCTCGCGCTCGGCCGCGCTCCACACCAGCGGCGCGACCATGGCGGTGTACGCCTTGCCGAGCTCCTGGTCGCCGGCGACCGGGCGTGCCTTGAGCAGCGCCTGGAACTCCCAGGTCTTCGCCCACCGCTCGTAGTAGCCCTGGTGGCTGGCGAGCGTCCGTGTGAGCGGGCCGGCCTTGCCCTCCGGGCGCAGGGCGGCGTCGACGGGCCAGATCGTGCCCTCGCCGGTCTGGTCGGAGCAGACCTGCATGAGGTTCCCGGCCAGCTGGGTGGCGGCACGGAGCGCGGCGTGGTCGTCCGCTCCCTCGGCCGGCTCGTGGACGAAGACGACGTCGACGTCCGAGACGTAGTTCAGCTCGTGGCCGCCGCACTTGCCCAGGGCGATGACGGCCAGGCGGGTGAGCGCCGCCTGATCCCCCACACGCTGCCGCGCGACGGCCAGCGCCGCCTCGAGGGTGCCCGCCGCGAGGTCGCTGAGCTCGGCGGCGGTGTCGTCGACGCCGAGGGCGTGGGCGAGGTCGCGGGCGGCCAGGCGCAGCAGCCACCGGCGGTACTCCACCCGCAGCGCGTCCAGCGCCTCCGCGTCCGGGAGGGTGGCGACCGGGTCCGGCGCGTCGGGGTCGGCGCCGACGCTGGTCAGCAGCGCCGCCCGCAAGGCGTACGCCGCCGGGCGGGTCGAGCCGAGCGTCGGGTCGGTGAGCTCGCGCCAGTGGGCCGGGTGCCGGACGAGGTGGTCGCCGAGGGCGGCCGACGCGCCGAGGACGCACAGCACGCGCATGGCGGTGCCCTCGTCGTCGGCGAGCGCCCCGAGCATCGCGCCCGGGTCGTCGAGCGCCTCGGCGAGCCGCACGAGCGTGGCGAGCGCGAGGTCGGGGTCGGCGGTGCGCGCGAGCAGGTGGAGCAGCTCCTCGGCCGTCGGGCCGAGCGTGCGCAGGTGCTCCGCGGCGGCCTCGCCGTCGAGGAACCCCAGCCGGAGCAGGGCCCCCTTCGAGGTCGCCGCGCGGTTCACCGGCGGTCCTGCCGGGCCAGCTCGGCGAAGCGCTCGGCGACAGGCCGCCAGGCCGCCTCGAGCTCGGGCCGGGCCACCTCGATGTCGGCGAGCAGCCGGGCCTGGTCGATGCCGCGGGCCTCGTGCGACCCGCGGTCGTCCTCCGCCCAGGGGCGCAGCACGTCGGCAGTCACCTCGGGGTGCAGCTGGACGCCCCAGGCCGCAGGCGCGAACCGCGCCGCCTGCACCTGTCCGTCGGCGGTGCGGGCCAGCACGACGGCGTCGTCGGGGACGCTCGTGACGACGTCGTTGTTCCAGTGCACGCCGCGCCGGGCGCCGGTCGTGAGCCCGCCGACCAGCGGGTCGTCGACGGCCGCGTCGGTCCAGCCGACCTCGAGCAGGCCGAGCTGCTGCCCGTCCGGGTTGACCCCGACCGTCCCGCCGAGCGCGGTGGCGACGAGCTGGTGGCCCAGGCAGATGCCGAGGGTGGGCACCCCCGCGGCGACCGCCTGACGGACCAGGTCCATCGTCGGCGCGAGCCAGGCGTGGCGCTCGGCGTCGCGGACCCCCATCGGCCCGCCGAGCACCAGCAGCGCGTCGTGCTGGGCCGCGTCGAGCGTCGCGGGCACCTGGTCGCCGGCGTAGGGCCGCAGCACGTCGAGCGTGCAGCCGGCCTCGGCCAGCCAGTCGCCGACGAGCGCCGGCGGGCAGTCGCGGTCGTGCTCGACCACCAGCACGCGCGGGCCGGTCACCGGCGGTAGCCCTTCGGCACGCCCGGCTTGGTGTCGAGCGAGGGGTCGTCGGCGATCAGCGCGAGGAACAGCACGCTGAGCCCCACGACGATCGTCACGAACCCGATCTGGCCCAGCAGCACCGAGGCCGGCAGCAGCGCCACGCCGACGACGACGCACCAGCGCTTGGCCTCGGCCGTCCGCGAGGGCAGCGCCCGGAGCGCGAAGCCGGTGACCCCGAGGACGACGACCGCCGCCACGGTGAGCGACACGGCGTACGTCAGCGCACCGCTGTCGTCGGGCAGCACGCTCACGAGGATCCACACCGCGAACGCCGCCACGACGGCGCCGATGCCCAGCGCGACGTACAGCGCCATCCGCAGGCGGCGCTCGCGGTCCTGGCTGTAGACGACCGCGTCGTCGGCGGCCCCGTTGCGTGCCACGGTCAGATGACCGGCAGCATCCGGTCCCGCTCGAAGGCGGAGACCTGGCCGCGGTACTCGTCCCACTCCGCGCGCTTGTTGCGGAGGAAGAAGTCGAAGACCTGCTCGCCGAGGGTCTCGGCCAGCAGCTCGGAGCTCTCGGCGATCGTGATCGCCTCGTTCAGGTTCTTCGGCAGCGGCTCGATGCCCAGCGCGGTGCGCTCGCGCTCGGTCAGCGACCACACGTCGTCCTCGGCCTCGCGCGGCAGCTCGTACTCGCCCTCGATCCCCTTCATGCCCGCGGCCAGCACGGCGGCGAAGGCGAGGTAGGGGTTGCAGGCGGCGTCGATCGTGCGCAGCTCGACGCGGGTCGACTGCCCCTTGTTCGGCTTGTACATCGGCACGCGCACCATGGCGGAGCGGTTGTTGTGGCCCCAGCAGATGTAGGAGGGCGCCTCACCGCCGAACATCATCCGCTTGTAGCTGTTGACCCACTGGTTGGTGACCACGCTGATCTCCCGCGCGTGGTGCAGGACGCCGGCGATGAACTGCCGGCCGGTGCGGGAGAGCTGGTACTGCGCGCCCGCCTCGTAGAAGGCGTTCTGGTCGCCCTCGAAGAGGGACACGTGCGTGTGCATGCCCGACCCGGGGTGGGTGGTGAACGGCTTGGGCATGAACGAGGCCCAGATGTCCTGCCCGAGCGCGACCTCCCGGATCACCGTCCGGAACGTCATGATGTTGTCGGCGGTCGTCAGCGCGTCGGCGTACCGCAGGTCGATCTCCTGCTGGCCCGGGCCGCCCTCGTGGTGGCTGAACTCCACCGAGATGCCCATCGACTCCAGCATCGTGATCGCCTCGCGGCGGAAGTCCGCGCCCTTGGACTGCGCGGTGTGGTCGAAGTAGCCGCTCCGGTCGACCGGCACCGGCTCCTCGCCCGCCTCGGGGGCGTTCTTGAACAGGTAGAACTCGATCTCGGGGTGGGTGTAGAAGGTGAACCCGCGATCGGCCGCCTTGCTCAGCGTTCGCTTGAGCACGTGGCGGGGATCGGCGTACGACGGCGAGCCGTCGGGCATCTCGATGTCGCAGAACATCCGCGCGGTCGAGGGGCCCTCGCCGCGCCACGGGAGGATCTGGAACGTCGACGGGTCCGGCTTGGCCAGCATGTCGGCCTCGTAGACCCGGGCGAAACCCTCGATCGCCGACCCGTCGAAGCCGATGCCCTCGTCGAACGCCCCCTCCAGCTCGGCCGGGGCCACCGCCACGGACTTGAGGAAGCCCAGGACGTCGGTGAACCAGAGCCGGACGAACCGGACGTCACGCTCCTCGAGACTGCGGAGAACGAAGTCTTCCTGCTTGCCCATGGCGTCAGCCTAGGGCCGGGCCCCCTCGGCCCGCCCGCCGCCACCCCGCCCGGGTCAGTCGTGGCAGATGTCGGCGTCCTGGGTGCCCAGCACGCCGCCGTACGCACGACGCATCGGCTCGTGCCAGTCCTGGGTGACGCGGGTGAAGGCGAGGGCGCCGGGCACCTTCTTCTTCACCCCGTCGACCATGACCTTGCGGACGACCACCTTCGTGCGTGCCTCGTCGCTGCGGGTGCCGGCCCAGCACGAGCTCGCGACGCCCGCCTTGCGCGCCTGCTTGAAGCTCACCCGGTCGCCGACGGCCTGGCCGCGGTAGCGCTGCACGACCGTCGTGACGTAGCCGGTGTGGCCCTCCCACGGCGCCCGGATCGTCATCGACATGCCCCAGGTGCGCCGGGGGCTCACCATGAAGCGGACCTCGCCGTCCTCGACCTGCTTGACCTTCGACTGCCACACGACCGGCTGCTCCGCCCCCTCCGGGAGGCGGACGTTGGCCAGCTGGACGGTGCAGCCCTCGCAGTCGGGGACCTCGTAGACCAGCGTGGTCAGGTCGGTGCTGCCGGGGCTGCTGCTCGGGCTCGTGCTCGCGGGGGCGGCGACGGACGTGCCCGCCACGACCGTCCCCGAGAACGCCACGGACGCTGCGGCGATCGCCGCCGCGGTGCGGAACGTCATCATCTTCTGCTCTCTGCTCGGTGCCGGGACTCCGTGCCCCGGTCTGCGAGGAGGTGACGCCCGAGCGGACCGTCCGGTTGCACGCGAGCTCCGAGGAAAATGCCGCGAGCGGCCGCCGGGGTTGCCGGCGACCGCTCGGGGGTCGGGGTCCGCGAGTCCCCTGAGGGACACCGCCCCTCGATCACTCCTCCGGCACGTGCGCCTCGATCTCGGCCAGCCACGCGGCGGCCGACGCGTCCGACGGCATCCGCCAGTCACCGCGCGGCGACATGGTCCCGCCGGCGGAGACCTTCGGGCCGTTCGGCAGCGCCGAGCGCTTGAACTGGCTGGCGAAGAACCGCTTCACGAAGAGCACCAGCCAGCGGCGGATCTCCGCGAGGTCGTACTCCGCGCGCCGGTGCTCGGGGAAGTTCGGCGGCCACTCGCCGGCCTCCTTGTCGCGCCAGGCGTGCCACGCCATGAACGCGATCTTCGAGGGCGGCATGCCGTAGCGCAGCACGTGGAAGAGCGTGAAGTCCTGCAGGGCGTAGGGACCGACGCTGTCCTCGGTGCGCTGGGGCAGCTTGTCCTCGCGAGTGGGGATCAGCTCGGGGGTGATCTCCTGCTCGAGGATCTCCTGGAGCACCTCGTTGGTGTCCGCCTCGAACTGCTCGCTGCTGATCACCCACCGGATCAGGTGCTGCACCAGCGTCTTTGGCACCCCGGAGTTCACGGTGTAGTGCGACATCTGGTCGCCGACGCCGTACGTGCACCAGCCCAGGGCCAGCTCGGAGAGGTCCCCGGTGCCGAGGACGATGCCGCCGCGGTGGTTCGCCAGCCGGAAGAGGTAGTCGGTGCGCAGGCCGGCCTGGACGTTCTCGAAGGTGATGTCGAAGACCTCCTCCCCCTCCGCGTAGGGGTGGCCGAGGTCCGCCAGCATCTGCGCGGCCGCCGGGGTGATGTCGATCTCCTCGAAGGTCACGCCCAGCGACTGCGAGAGCCGGGTGGCGTACGACTTCGTGGTGTCCCCGGTCGCGAACCCCGGCAGCGTGAAGGCGTGGATGTCGCTCCGCGGCCGGCCGAGCCGGTCCATCGCCCGCGCCGCGACGATCAGCGCGTGGGTGGAGTCGAGGCCGCCCGAGACGCCGATGACGACCTTCGGCTGACCGATCGACTCCAGGCGCCGCTCGAGGCCGGAGACCTGGATGTTGTAGGCCTCGTAGCAGTCCTGCGCGAGCCGCTCGGCGTCGTCGGGCACGAACGGATAGCGGTCGACCTTGCGCCGCAGCCCGATGTCGCCGGTCGGCGGGTCGAGCTCGAGCTCGATCGTGCGGAAGTCGGCGTACGACGCGTGCGAACGCCGGTTGTCGTCGAATGTCCCCGTGCGCAGCCGCTCGAGGCGGTTGCGGTCCAGGTCGGTGTCGACGACCGTCCGGCGCGGGCCGTCGGGGAACCGCTCGGTCTCCCCCAGCAGCTCGCCGTGTTCGTAGACCATCGTCTGGCCGTCCCACGACAGGTCGGTCGTCGACTCGCCCTGCCCGGCGGCCGCATAGACGTACGTCGCCAGGCAGCGCGACGAGGCCGACCGCGCGAGCAGCTTGCGGTCCTCGGCCCGGCCCACGGTGATCGGGCTGCCCGACAGGTTGGCCAGCACCGTCGCGCCGGCCAGCGCGGCCTCGGCGCTGGGCGGGATCGGCACCCACATGTCCTCGCACACCTCGACGTGGAGGACGAGCCCGCGCACGTCGGTCGCGGCGAAGAGCAGGTCGTTGCCGAGCGGCACCTCCTGGCCGGCCACGACGGTCGTGCCACCGAGGTCGTCACCGGGGGCGAACCAGCGGCGCTCGTAGAACTCGCGGTAGTTCGGCAGGTAGGACTTCGGCGCGACGCCGAGCACCCGGCCGCGGTGGACGACGACCGCGGTGTTGAGCACGCGGTTGCCGTGCGCGAGCGGGGCGCCCACGACGATGATCGGCAGCAGGTCCTCGGAGGCGGCGACGATCTCGGCGAGCGCGTCCTCCACGGCGTCGAGCAGCACGTCTTGGAGGAAGAGGTCCTCCGCGGAGTAGCCGCTCAGGCACAGCTCGGGGAAGACCGCGACCGCGACGCCCTCCTCCGAGCACTCCCGTGCCTGTTCGAGGACGGTCCGGGCGTTGGCCGCCGGGTCCCCCAGCGCGATCGGCATCGTGCAGGCCGCGACGCGCGCGAACCCGTGGGCGTAGGCGGAGTAGAAGTCCACAGTGGCGAGTTTCCCAGGTCGGCGGCTCGGCATGCCTCGGCCACCGGCGATGAGTCCCGCGACGTCGGCGGGTCGGAGGTGTCACCCCGACCCGAGGAGACGCCATGACCGTCCACCCGACCAGCATCAGCCCGTGCCTGTGGTTCGACGACCAGCTGGAGGAGGCGGCGGCGTTCTACGTGTCGATCTTCCCGGGCTCGTCGATGGGCCACCTCAGCCGCTACACCGAGGCCGGTCCCGGCGAGCCGGGGGCGGTGATGGCGGGTGAGTTCGTGCTCGACGGCATCACCTTCCGCGGGATCAACGGCGGGCCGCAGTTCCCGTTCACCGAGGCGGTGTCCTTCGAGATCTCGTGCCGCGACCAGGCCGAGGTCGACCGGTACTGGCACGCGCTCCTCGCCGACGGTGGCGAGGAGTCGATGTGCGGGTGGCTCAAGGACCGGTTCGGGCTGTCGTGGCAGGTCGTGCCGACCCGGCTCTACGAGCTGGTGTCCGACCCCGACCCCGCTCGCGCCCAGGCCGCCGTGCAGGCGATGCTCGGCATGCGGCGCATCGTCGTCGCCGACCTCGAGGCGGCGGTCGACGCGGCAGTCCCGGCGTGACCAGCGGCACAGGCGCTCGCGGGGTACCCCGGCACTAGCCTGGAAGCGGTCCGTGGACCTCACCAGGAGGCCGCGAGATGACACCCCGAGGGAGCCCTGCCATGAGCGAGGAGACCGCGCCGTACGGCACCGGACCGGCGAAGCCGGCCGGGAGCGCACCGGTCAAGCGCGTCCGCACCCACCACCTGCGCGAGATGAAGGAGCGCGGCGAGCGGTTCACGATGCTCACCGCCTACGAGCAGTACGCCGCGCAGACCTTCGACGAGGCCGGCATCGACGTCCTCCTGGTCGGTGACAGCGCCTCGAACAACGTGTTCGGCAACGAGACGTCGCTGCCGGTGACCGTCGACGAGCTGATCCCGCTCGCGCGCGCCGTGACCCGCTCGGCACGCCGCGCGCTGGTCGTCGCGGACCTCCCGTTCGGCAGCTACCAGGCCTCGCCCGAGCAGGCCTACCTCACCGCCGTCCGGTTCATGAAGGAGGCCGGCGCCCACGCGGTCAAGCTCGAGGGCGGCGTCGAGATGGCACCCCAGGTGCGCAAGCTCGTCGAGGGCGGCATCCCGGTCATGGCGCACATCGGCTTCACCCCGCAGAGCGAGCACACCCTCGGTGGCTACCGCGTCCAGGGGCGCGGCGAGGCCGCGAAGCGCGTGCTCGAGGAGGCCCGCGCGATGGAGGACGCCGGCGCGTTCGCCGTCGTCATGGAGATGGTGCCCGGCGACGTCGCCGCCGAGGTGACGGCGTCGCTCGCGATCCCGACCATCGGCATCGGCGCAGGTGCGGACTGCGACGGCCAGGTGCTGGTCTGGCAGGACGCCTTCGGCCTCCGGACCGCCAAGATGCCGCGCTTCGTCAAGCAGTACGCCGACCTGCACGGCGTCCTGCTCGCCGCCGCCCAGGAGTACGCCGCGGACGTCAAGGCCGGCACGTTCCCCGGGCCCGAGCACACCTTCTGAGCCTTCTCACCCGGTCGACCGGCGGCTAGCGTCGCCCCCATGCGCGCGCTCTCGGTCGGCCTGCTGTCCTCGTTGGTCCTCACGCTCCCGCCGGCCACGGCCGGGGCTCTCGTCGCGGACGGGCCCTCGGTCGCGCCTGCGGCACCCGCCGGGAAGGCGGCGCCGGGGCTGCGGGTGCGGACGGTGGTCGCAGGGCTCGACAAGCCGTGGGACGTCAAGCCGATCTCGGGCGGACGGATGCTGGTCACCGAGCGCGACCGCGCCCGGGTGCTGGTCGTCAAGGGCGGGAAGGCCCGACCGCTGGACTTCCCGAGCGGGTCGGTGTGGGTCTCCGGCGAGACCGGCCTGATGTCGCTGGAGGTCGACCCGCGGTTCAAGCAGACCAAGCGGTTCTACACCTGCCAGGGCGGGTTCGCGGGCGGCGGTCGCCGCGACGTGCGGGTCATGGCGTGGAGGCTGAAGGGCGGCGCGGCCAAGCCGGTGCGGAAGCTGCTCGGCGGCCTCCCGACCTCGAGCGGTCGGCACGGTGGCTGCCGGCTGCTCATCGCCCGCAACGGCGCGCTGCTCGTCGGCACGGGCGACGCGGCCGTCGGCACGAACCCGCGCAACCTGACGTCCCTCGGTGGCAAGGTGCTGCGGCTGGACCGCCGCACCGGCAAGCCGTGGCCGGCCAACCCGTTCGCGAAGGCCGGCAACCGCAACAAGCGCTACGTCCTCACCTACGGCCACCGCAACGTCCAGGGCCTCGCCCAGCGCGCCGACGGCTCGATCTGGTCGGTGGAGCACGGCAGCTTCCGCGACGACGAGGTCAACAAGCTCGTGCGCGGCGGCGACTACGGCTGGCACCCCGTCCCCGGCTACAACGAGCAGGTCCCGATGACCGACCAGTCGCTGCCCGGCAAGCAGCGCGGCGCCCGTTGGCGCTCGGGCACCCCGACCATCGCCACCTCCGGCGCGGCGTGGGTGCGCGGCAAGCGCTGGGGCGCGTACGCCGGCATGCTCGCCGTCGGCGTGCAGAAGGGCGAGCGCGTGCTGTTCCTGCGCTTCGACGCGAAGGGCCGGTTGAAGGGCTCCCGGACCCCCGCGGCGCTGCGCCAGCACGGCCGGATCCGCTCGGTCGTCAACGCCCCGAACGGCGACCTCCTCGTCACCACCGACAACGGCTCCGGGCGCGATCGGCTGCTGCGCGTCAGCCCGCGCTGACCCGGCCGGCGAGCCCCTCGAGGAGCGGGACCACGTCGGCGACCGACGGCAGCGCGGCCATCTCGTCGGCGACGGCGCGCGCGCCGGCGGCGTACTGCTCCTCGTGCAGCACCGCCGCGAGCGCCGCCGGCAGCGCGCCGGCGGCGCCGACGCCACCGGCGACCGCGACGCCGGCGCCGCACGCGGCGACGTGCTCGGCGTTGAGGAACTGGTCGGAGGCGAAGAGCGGCAGCACGACCTGCGGCACCCCGGCCGCGAGCGTCGCCATGGTCGTGCCGAACCCGCCGTGGCCGACCACGGCCGCGGCGTGCTGGAGGGCCTCTGCCTGCGGCCACCACCGCTGGACGCACGCGTTGCCCGGCACGCGCAGGGCGGCGGGGTCGAGGCCGTTGCCCGTCGTCATCAGCACGCGCACCGGCTCGTCGGCGAGCGCCTCGAGGACGGCGGCGTAGATCGCGGCGAGCATGGGGATCCCGGCCGCCACCGACCCGAAGGACACGTAGACCAGCGGGTGGTCCGGGTCGCCCCACCGCTCGGGCAGCACGCCCATCGGGGCCGGCGGCGTCTCGCGGTAGCGGTGCAGCGGCCCGCTCGTCAGGCGCGCCCCGCAGGCGTCGTCGAGCGTGGCGGGGACGCTCGTGAACGTCGTCGCCCCGCGCACCGCCGCGCAGCAGGTGCCGGGCGGGAGGCCGACGAGCCCGTCGAGCTCGCCCAGCGGCTCGGTGAGGTACGCCGCCACCCGGCCCATCAGCGCGGACACGTTCACCGCCACCACCGCCTGCGGGATGCCGGCCGCGAGCGCCGCGGCGAGCGAGCCGAGCTCGACCGGCTCGCGCAGGACCAGGTCGGGCCGCCACATCTCGACGACCTCGGTGACCCCCGGCAGCGCGGCCCGGGCGTCGAGCCGGCCGAACACCTCGCTCACCACCAGCCGGTTCGCCTCCTCGGTGCTGAGCGTCGGCAGGCGCCCCATCACCGCGCCCAGCTGCTCGGGCGGCACGTCGTCGAACGGCAGGTGCAGCAGGCCGCTGCGCGCCACCTCCGGCGCGAACGAACCGGGAGCGGCCACGGCGACCCGGTGGCCCGCGTCCACGCAGGCGCGCGCCACGGGGACGAGCGGGCCGAAGTGGCCGGAGCCGGCAGTGCTGGCGACGAGCACGCGCATGGCTCCAGCGTCGCAACGGACCTGTCCCGGCGAATCGCCCAGACTGGGGAGGCAGTCGTCGCGCCGGGTGGGACAGCGCCTGCAGGTGGGAGCGGGAGCTAGGCGGTCCAGCCGAGGAAGAACCCGCCGGCGTTGACGAGCACGAACCACAGCACGAGCACGCCCGCGCCCAGCCACGGCAACCGGTCGGGGTGCGGCGTCCACCAGGCGCAGGCGAGCACGAACGACGCGAGCCACACCAGCACCAGCAGGACGACGCCCCACCACGGCGCGAGCAGGCCGCTGGCGGCGTACGGGAAGAACGCGGTGGCCACCAGCCCCATGCCGATGAACGGGCGCGGCGAGATCGCGTTCGGGTTGTGCGGGCGGACCTTGCGGCGACGCGAGAGGTCCAAGCCTCAGGCCCCGGACTCGGGCTCGGGGTCGGGCGCCGAGTCGGGGTCGTCGTCGTTCCAGTCCGGGTCGTTGTCCCAGGCCTCGTTGCGCTCCTCGGTCTTCTCCAGCGCCCGGGCCGCCTCGGCCTCGGACGGGTAGGGACCGAGCCGGTGCTTGCTCGGACAGAGGTTGTCCTGGGTCTCGACGCGGTGGTGCTTGACGCAGAACCAGTACTCCTCGGGCTCGCTCACGCTCATGGCCGCAAGGTACCCGCGTCAGGTGAGGTCGTCGTACGACGTCTGGCCGGTCTCGGCGAGTCGCCGCTCCACCCGCAGCACCGCCACCTCGTGCTCGGGGTCACCGCTCATCGCTGCGGCCAACCGCAGGTGGGGCAACGCCTCCACCAGCCGCGCCTGGCGCTCGAGCGCGCGACCCAGCGCGTGGCGCGCCCAGTCGTCGTCGGGGTTCTCGTCGACCAGCGCGGCCAGCTCCGCCTCGGCGCGGCCGAGCTGGGCGCGCAGCAGGTAGGCCCACGCCCGCAGCGACCGCAGCCCGGTGTTGCCCGGCTCCTGCTCCAGCGCCGGCTCGATCACCGCGAGCGCCTCGACGGGCGCGCGGCGGGCGAGCAGGTCGTGGGCGGTGCGGTACGCCGACTCGTGGCCGCGCTTGCCCGGGAAGATCAGCGGCGGCGCCTTCAGCTCCTCTGGCTCCTGGTTCGGCTCGTCCATGCAGCCCAACCTACGATGCGTGCGGCGGCGGTCGGGACTGTGCGATCCTTGCCGTGCGGATGGGCTGGCCGGGCGACCGCGGCGCACCTCCGGGTGCGACGAGGAAGGTCCGGGCTCCACAGGGCAGGGTGGTGGGTAACACCCACCCGGGGTGACCCGCGGGACAGTGCCACAGAAAACAGACCGCCTCCCGGCTCCGGCCGGGCGGCAAGGGTGAAACGGTGGTGCAAGAGACCACCAGCGACCCGGGCGACCGGGTCGGCTCGGTAAACCCCACCCGGAGCAAGGTCAAGAAGTCGTGGGTCCGCCCGCGATGCGTGCACGTTCGAGGGCTGCCCGCCCGAGTGCACGGGTAGACCGCTGGAGGGCGTCGGCAACGGCGCTCGTAGATGGATGGTCGCCCCCCGACGCCCCGCGAGGGGCCCGGGGACAGAACCCGGCCTACAGGCCAGCCCGTCCGCACCACTCCCCGGTCGCCCGGTCGAGCAGCGCCCGAACACGTGTTCGAGTCGAGTGAGGTCATGACGCTGGCCCACCTCGCGACACCCGAGACCCGCTGGACGATCGATGACGGCGGCGAGCCCTCCGACGTCGTCCCCGATCGACGCGGCGAACTGGGCGACGTGGGTGTCGACGAACAGCGCTCGGTGTCAGCGCTCAGATGTCAGTGGCCTGCGGGTTGTGGACGGGCAGCTCGGGCTGGGCCGACCACTCGAGGTAGGAGCCGTCGTAGTTCTTTGCGCTGGTGTAGCCCAGCAGCTCGCGCAGCACGAACCAGCTGTGGCTGCTGCGCTCGCCGATGCGGCAGTAGGCGATGACTTCCTTGGCAGGGTCGAGTCCGGCGTCGGCGTAGAGGGCGCGGAGCTCGTCGGCGCTCTTGAAGGTGCCGTCGTCATTCGCGGCCTGGCTCCACGGGAGGTTGACGGCGGTCGGGACGTGGCCGAGCCGGGCGCCGGCCTCCTGAGGCAGGTGTGCCGGGGCGGCGATCTTGCCGCTGAACTCGTCGGGACTGCGGACGTCGACGAGGTTCTTCGTGCCGATGGCGTCGCGGACCTCGTCGCTGAACGCGCGGATGCTCAGGTCCTGCTCGCTGGCCTCGTACTGAGCACGGGGGCGCTCTGTGACGTCGGTGGTCAGTGGGCGGCCGTCGAGCTCCCACTTCTTGCGGCCACCGTCGAGCAGGCGGACGTCGCGGTGACCGTAGAGCTTGAGGTACCAGTAGGCGTAGGCGGCGAACCAGTTGTTGTTGCCGCCGTAGAGCACGACGGTGTCGTCGTTGCTGATGCCCTTGGCCGACAGCAGCTCCGAGAAGGTCGCGCGGTCGATGACGTCACGGACGCCGTCCTCCTGCAGCTCGGTACTCCAGTCGAGTCGGACGGCGCCGGCGATGTGGCCGGTGTCGTAGGCAGAGACGTCCTCGTCGACCTCGACGAAGACGACAGTGGGGTCGTTCAGGTGGTTCTCGGCCCAGTCGGCGTCGACCAGGACATCGGTGCGGCTCATGAGGTGCTCCTCGACGCTGCCCGGCATATTCGCCATAGACAGCACAAATAGTTGGGGTGCTAACGATTCACACGCTAACCCATAGTGGGCGTAGACTCGCATCCGTGAGCAACGGTGAGGACGTCCTGGCGGCGGTGCCCGACTTCGATGCCGATCCGTTGGCGTTGGACCGGCAGGTCTGCTTCGCGCTCGCGGTCGCGTCGCGATCGGTGATCGGCGTGTACCGGCCTCTCCTGGAACCGCTGCAGCTCACGCACCCGCAGTACCTGGTCCTGCTGGCGTTGTGGGAGCGCTCGCCGCGGTCGGTCAAGGACCTCAGCACCTCGCTGCACCTGGACCCCGCGACGCTGTCACCGCTGCTCAAGCGGCTCGAAGCGCTCGGCTACCTGTCCCGCCGCCGCAGTGCCGAGGACGAGCGGGTCCTCGTTGTGGAGCTCACCGACACCGGCCGCGACCTGCGCTCGGAGGCCGAGAAGATTCCGCCGGCAGTCGTCGAACGGCTCGGCATCGACGTCCCGGAGCTCGTCGAGCTCCACGTCGCGCTGACACGCGTCATTGCCGCAGCCAGCCGGCTACCCGACGCCGACACCACACGCGGCGACGCCTCCTCCTCAGCGGGCGGCGGCGTGACCGATGCGGGCTGAACCGCCGACATCGGCACTTCGAACGGCGAGTGGACCCCTAGCAAGGTCGGCCCGCCCACCCTGCAACCAGCCACGGAACCACGACCAGCGCCCGGAGCACACACGTGAGCAACACCTCTGAACGGCCAACCGAGGCACCTCGCCCGGACAAGCGCCGCCGGCACCTGATGGACCCCAACGGCCCCAAGCCGACGCACAATCCCTACCTCGAGGACGCCAGGATGATCCGCGTCCAGCAGTGGGTGATGTCCAGCCTCGCGGTCACGACCATCCTGCACCTGTCTGTGGGACTAATCCTGGCCGCGATGTTCCTGCCCAACCCCAGCCTTGCCTCCGAGATCGGGTTGACCATCATCGCCGGCGCCTTCGGTGCCATCGCCGTCGTCGCCGCGCTGGCCATCCACAAGAAGCCCCTCGCCTCGTGGTGGGTCGTGGCCGGATTCGTGGTCCCGACAGCGGTGGGCCTGTTCCTCGTCCTGCGCTGAGTAGCTGGCATATCCAGCCGGGGCGCCGGCGCACAGGCTGCACAGGCAAGTGACCCAAGCGGCTGACAGAAGCCGCAGTGCGCGGAGGCAAGATGAAGGAACTGACATGCCGAACGATCACGACCGCACGTCAGCTGCGGCGATCCGCCTGTTCTTCGATCAGCGTGCGGCCGACTCCGCGGGCGGCGACCGCCACGGCTCCAGCGACCTCCTGCGCCACCTCGGGGCCCGCGGCCTGATCGATGCTCCGACGCTCCGCGCGACCTTCGACCTGATTCGGGGCGTCGCCCGAGCCGACCTCGCCGCAGCGTTCAGCCTGTGGTCCCACGCCATGGTGCTCGAGTGCCTCCGCGCCGCCCCGACCGCGCTGCTGGCCGAGCACGCGACGCGGCTGCGCCAGCCGACCGCATGGGGCTCCACTGCGATGGCGCCGACGATCAAGTACCTCGCCGGCCTCGGCGACCTGCCAGTCACCTATCGCCGCCATGACGTCACGCTCGTCCTCGACGGTCGCATCCCCTGGGCCTCGAACCTCTTCGACGACAACGTCGTGCTCGTGCTCACCGCACGCTCCGCCGACCCAGCCGGCGGCGACCCGCTCGTGCTCGCCGTCGACGGCCGCGACCCCACCGTCCGCCTCGGCGCCCCGCTGCCCCTCCTGGCTCTCGAGAGCACCGCCTCCTCGACCGTCGAGCTCGACGGCACACGCATCCCCTCCGGTGCCGTCATCAGCGACGACCTGACCGGCTACATGCGTGCCATGAAGCCCAGGCTGCTCCTGCTACAGACCGCCTACTGCCTCGGCCTCGCCGACGCGGCGATCACCGCAGGAGCCGAGGGCCTGCACCGCGCCGCACCCACCCATCTGACTGAGCACAGCACGCTCGCCGCTACTACGGCGACCCTGACCGAGACCGTTCGCACCGCGCTCGACGCACTCGACAACAGCCGCAACCCGCCGATCTCTGACATCGTCCGAACCCGCCTTCACGCGGCCCAGGTCGCCGGCGCGGCCGTCGCCCTCGAGGTCCGCCTCGCCGGCGGGGCCGGGTTCCTCGCTACCAGCCCGACCGCACGTCGACACCGCGAGGCGGCCTTCCTGCCCATCCAGACGCCGACCGAGAGTCAGCTGTTCCTCGAACTCGGTCGAGAAGGGATCGGGACCGGTCGGCTGTAACCGGCACTCGTGCCTGCTGGGCCGCCACCGACCACATCCCGGCTCGCGGATCGTCGGCAACCCCTGCACGGACGCAATCGCGCGCTGTCACAGTCGCCGGGCGAACGATCAAGCTGGCTCATCCCATTCGAGGGTGTAGGAGTTGGGGTCTGAAGCCTCCGGTCTCCAGCAAGGATCTGGCGATGTAGGTGGTGAGGTTGCGGAAACCGAGGGCGCTGCCGCGGAGGTGCTCAAGCCTCCCGTTGAGCGCCTCGGTCGGGCCGTTGGATGTGCCTGGGCGGTCGACGTAGGCGAGCACTTCCTCGGCTCGCTTCTTCAGTGTCCGGCCCAGCGTGATCAACTCGGCCAGCGTCTCGGCACACCGGCTGAGGTCCGTGATCACTTGTCCATCAGCTCCGCGACCGTGGCGCCGATCCTCGTGCCGGTTGGCGCCGATCATCCGTTGGTAGACGCCCCAGGTCGCCTCGACCTCGACGTGGGCGTCGTCGACGAAGAGCGACTGCAGTCGGTCGCACTGCTTGTCGGTGAGCACCGACGAGCGTGAGGCGGATCCGAACGGGAGGCGGGTGCGTGGCGTCCGTAGGCTCGCGCCATGACCGAACGCCGACTCGTCCTGGTCCGCATCACCGCGCCGGAGATGCCCACCGCGGGCACTGCGACGGCCTTCGAGCTGCCGGACAGCGTGCTGACGATGCTCGACGAGGGGTGGCGGGTGGTCAACCACACGACCGGGTTCCCCGACCTGTCCGGCGACATGGTCGTCTCGCTCTACTGCGAGCGCACGGCGGCCTAGCCGGGCAGCCCGGACCAGGGGACCTCGCGCCGCCGGAGCGTGGGTAGTGGTCGGATGCCACGGGGGCCCGGCGCACCCGTGCACGCGAGCCGCAGGAAGTCCGAGCGGGACGGAACCCCGAGCAGCTCGGGCCGCGTCTACCCCGTGATGGACGAGACGGAGTTCGCGGCGTACGCCGACGAGGCGTGGCCGACGCTGGTGCGCGCGGCGGTGTTCCTGGGCTGCAGGCTGCCCGACGCGGAGGACGCGGCGCAGGCGACGCTCGTCAAGTGCTTCCGGTCGTGGACCAAGGTGACCGGCGCCGACAACCGGGAGGCCTACGTCTACCGGATGCTCGTCAACACCGTCCGCGACAGCCACCGCCGACCCTGGCGCCGCGAGCGTTCCCGCGCCGACGTGCCGGAGCACGACAGGCACCGGTCGCACGACCCGCACGCCGCCGTCGAGGTGACCGACGCCGTGCACCGCGCGCTGGGCGGGCTGAGCAAGGTCAACCGCGACGTGGTGGTGCTGCGCTACTTCGTCCAGCTCACCGAGGCCCAGACCGCCGCAGCACTCGATGTCGCCCCCGGCACCGTCAAGAGCCGGCTCTCCCGCGCGCTCGCGCAGCTCGCCACCGACCACCACCTCGCCGACCTGACCGGGAGGACCTCCTCGTGACCGATCTCGAGCGCCTCTGGGACGACGTCCCCGTCGGCCCCGCCCCCACCGACCGCATCCTCCGCGCCGCGCGCCCCGAGCAGCGGTCGTGGCGCCGCCCCCTGCTCCGCTCCACTGGCACCGTGCTCGCCCTGGGCGCGCTCGCCGCCGCGTTCGTCGCCGGCACGTCGGTCACGGGCGGCCCCCGGGACCCGGGAGGTACGTCGGGTGCGGGCGGAGGCGGGGACGTCGCGGAGTTCTCCGGCGCGCTCGTCGCGGCCGGGTCGTGCGAGGCGCTGCTGGAGCACTACGCCGCGACCGGCCAGGAGCTGGTCGGCCCCTGGGGTTGGGAGGGTGCCTGGCCAACGGAGCTGGCAACGGAGTTCAACGGCGGCGCGATCCCGCGCGGCGGCTTCGACGCGGGCCGGATGGCTCTCGCCGATCGGACCGCCGCGAAGGTCACCCGAGCCACCAGCAGCGACACCGGCACCAACGTCCAGGAGGCCGGCGTGGACGAGCCGGACCTGGTCAAGACCGACGGCGAGGTGCTCTACCGGTACGCCGACGGCCGGCTCACGTCGTACGACGTCACGGGCCCGGAGGTCGAGCGGATCGGCTCCGTGGCACTCACCGGCACCGCTGACGCCGAGATCCTGCTCGCCGGGGACACCGTCGTCGTGGTCGGCGAGGACCGTGTGCAGACCGTCGACGTCACGGACCCGGCCGCGATGGAGCCCCGCACCCGCGTCGACCTCACGTCCCCGGTGGTGACCGCCCGCCAGCACGGCGACGACCTCCGCCTGGTGATCTCGACCGGGCTGCCGGAGCTCGACTTCGTCCAGCCGAACCGCCGCCGGGGCGTCACGTCCGCCGAGGCGCAGCGGCGCAACCGCGCCCTCGTCGCCGACACGACCATCGCCGACTGGCTGCCCCGCGCGTCGGTCGACCGCGGCCCCGAGGAGCAGCTCTCCGACTGCGCCGACGTCGCGATCCCCAGCACGAGCGCCCCGCTGGGCACCACGACGGTGCTCGGGTTCGCCGCTGACGACGTCGCCGCCTGGGACGTCACGGCGATCGCGGCCGACGCCTCCACCACCTACTCCTCGTCCGACCACCTCTACCTCGCCACGACGTCCGGCTGGGGCTGGGACGGCTGTGGCCCCGGCGCCTGGCGCGCCGTGTGCACGAGCCGCGTCGTCCCGACCGCCGACGACGGCACGACCCAGGTGTTCGACCTCGAGCTCGACGGCACCGGAACGCGGTACGCTGGCGCCGGCCGCGTCGACGGGGCGGTCCGCGACCGCTGGGCGATGGACGAGGTCGACGGCGTGCTCCGCCTCGCCCTCTCCCCCACCTCCGAGACCGGGCGCGGCAACGCGGTGGTCACCCTGCGACGCAAGGGCGACGAGCTGCTCGAGGTCGGGCGGCTCGACGACATCGCGCCGGGCGAGGACATCACCGCCGTCCGCTGGTTCGACGACCTGGCGGTCCTGGTGACCTTCCGGCAGGTCGATCCGCTGCACACCATCGACCTCTCCGACCCCGCCGCGCCGGCGATGCTCGGGGAGCTCAAGATCCCCGGCTTCAGCTCCTACCTCCACCCGCTCGGCGAGCGCCGGCTCCTCGGCGTCGGCGAGGGTCCCGTCCCCGCCCGTGGCGGCCGCACGTCCTGGGGCGCGCAGGCGGGCCTCTTCGACGTCACCGACCTCACCGACGTACGCCGCCTGGACACCGTCGACTACGCCCCCGGCTCGCGAGCCGGCGTCGCGACCGACCCGCGCCAGCTGGCGTGGCTGCCGGGGATCCGCACGGTGGTGACCGTCGTCGCGCACGGCCGCGCCGGCCATGTGTCGGTCCTCCGGCTGGCCGACGGGCGGATGAGCAACGAGCTGGTGCTCGCCGAGCGCGGCGACGACGTCGACGCGGTGCGGCTGGTGCCGCTGGCCGGGGACCGGGTGGTGCTGGTGACCGAGGACGACGCGTCGTACCTCGACGTCGGCCCGCCGACATGACCCACTGGTCGACCACCGACTGAGACCACTCCGAGGGGTGGGTATCGGCCCGACCCAGGCGGTTAGTGGGTCGGCGCCGAACGACGCCAGCGAGGGTGAACGCTCACCCTGCTGCGGCGACGCCGGCGCGCGGGCACGGCTCGGGGGCTGGCATGGGGTCCCCGGGCCGTGTCCCTCGACGCCGGCCCGGTCAGCGCAGGTGGACCGCGACCAGCGCGACGTCGTCCTCGCGCCGCGGCGGGAGCATCCGGCGCAGCAGCTCGTCGCAGAACGTCTCCAGGTCGCGCTCCTCGCGCACCAGGGCGGCGAGCCGCTCGGCGAGCAGGGCGAGCCCGACGTCGATCGACTGGTCGCGCCGCTCGACGAGCCCGTCGGTGTAGAGCAGGACCGTCGAGCCGCGGCGCAGCGCTACCACCGACTCGGTCCGGTCGGTGTCCGGCTGCAGCCCCAGCAGGAGCCCCGCCTGGTCCTCGGCCAGGAAGTGCACCTGCCCGGTCTCGTCGATGACCACCGGCGGCGGGTGCCCGGCGTTGGACCAGCGCACCCGCGTGGTGGCGGCGTCGTCGCCCGGCTCGAAGCGCACGATCGCGGCGGTCGCCGTCGTCGCCAGGTCGAGCACCTCGATCGCCTCGTCGACGCCGTGGAGGACGGCGGCCGGCCCGTCGCCGGTGTGCACGGCGATGCCGCGCAGCAGGCTGCGGATCTGTCCCATCGCCGCGGCCGCGTCGACGTCGTGGCCGACGACGTCACCGATGACGACCACGGTCGAGCCGTCGCGCTGGTGGAACGCGTCGTACCAGTCGCCGCCGACCTGCGCGGCCTGCGCCGCGGCCTCGTAGCGCACGACCAGCTCGAGCGTCTCCGACGGCGGCGGGTCGGTCATCATGCTGCGCTGCAGCGTGGCCGCGAGGTCCCGCTGCTCGGCGTAGAGGCGGGCGTTGTCGACGTGGACGCCGGCGCGCGCCGCGACCTCACCGACCAGCGCGAGGTCCTCCTCGTCGAACGTCGCCCGGCCGGCGTCGCGGAAGAGCGTGACCAGCCCGACCGTGCGGTCGCGGCCGTGCAGCGGGACGATCACCGCCGAGCCCGGACCGAGCCCCTGGACCAGCTCGCGCGCCGGACCGGGCACGAGGACGCGCTCGATGGCCTCCGTCGCGCCCGAGGAGATGAGCAGCGGGACCTCCGACGACAGCGCACGCGCCACGAACGAGGCGTCGGTCAGCGAGGAGACGCGGAGCTCGGCGTACCGGTCGAGGTCGGGACGGCGGGCGGGGTCGACGTGCCACCACCCGACGTCGCGCAGCCGCTCGCGCCAGTCCGTGCGCGCCGACTCGGAGACCAGGGTGACCACGCACCAGTCGGCGACCTCGGGCACCAGCACCTGCGCCAGCCGGCCGACCCCGACCTCGGGGTCCAGGGTGCCGGTGAGGGCCTCGGAGACCGCCGCCAGCATCGCGGTGCGCCTGCTGTCGCGGGCGAGCAGCACCTGGGCGGCGTGCCGGTCGGTGACGTCGTTGAAGTAGACCGAGAGCCCGTCCGGCGTGGGCCAGGCGCGGACCTCGTACCAGGCGTCGAGCGGCGGCGGGTAGTAGGCGTCGAAGGTGACGGGCTCCCCGCTGGTGGCCGCGTCGCGGTAGTGCCGCTCGAAGTCGCTGCCCACCGCGGCCGGGAACAGCTCCCAGATCACGCCGCCGGCGAGCTGGCGGGTGACCCCGCCGAGGAGCTCGTGCGCAACCCGGTTGGCGTAGGTGAACCGCCACTCGCGGTCGAGGTGGAAGAACGCCGTCGGCATGGCCTCGAGCACCCGCTGCACCCGCGCCTCGCCGTCCTGCACGGCGGTGTTGTCGAACGCCGCCCCGAGCACGCGCTCGGCGCGGCCGTCCGGTCCGGCCAGCGCCCGGCCGCGCGCGACCACCCAGCAGGTCGTCCCGTCGGGGCGCAGCACGCGGTACTCCGCGGCGTACTCACCGCACCTCTCGACCGCGATCCGCAGCGCCTCCGTGACGCGCGGCCGGTCCTCGGGGTGGACCAGGGCGTGGAAAGCCTCGATCGTGGCGCCGAAGTGGTCGCGCCGGACGCCGAACAGCTCGAGCAGCCGGTCGTCCCACCGCAGCTCGCCGGTCACCAGGTCCCAGTCGAACGCGCCGATGCCCGCGGCCGAGACGGCCAGCTCCCAGCGCACCCGCTCGGCGACCTCGTCGACGGCAGGTGTCGGTGCACCGCCGGTCGCGTCCGACCGCATCTGCACCTGGTGGCTCCTGCCCTCGTCGAGACCCGATGATCCCACGAGGCACTGCAGCACCGCGCGCGAACCCCGGAAGTCGTCTGTCCCGGCCGCCCCCGGGGTACCTCGCCGACCTGACCCCGTCGACAGGAGCTGAGACGTGCGAGCGATGGTCTACCGCGGCCCGTACCGGGTGCGCGTGGAGGAGAAGCCCGACCCCCGCATCGAGCACCCCAACGACGCGATCGTGCGCGTCACCCGAGCGGCGATCTGCGGCTCGGACCTGCACCTCTACCACGGGATGATGCCGGACACCCGGGTCGGCCACACCTTCGGCCACGAGTTCATCGGCATCGTCGAGGAGGTCGGCTCGTCGGTGCAGAACCTGCAGGTCGGCGACAAGGTCATGGTGCCGTTCAACATCTTCTGCGGGTCCTGCTTCTACTGCGCCCGCGGGCTCTACTCGAACTGCCACAACGTCAACGCCAACGCCACGGCCGTGGGTGCGATCTACGGCTACTCCCACACCACGGGCGGGTACGACGGCGGGCAGGCCGAACTGGTCCGGGTGCCGTTCGCCGACGTCGGCCCGTCGATCATCCCCGACTGGCTCGACGACGAGGACGCGCTGCTGATGACCGACGCGCTGGCGACCGCCTACTTCGGCGCCCAGCTCGCCGAGATCAGCGAGGGTGACACCGTCGCCGTGCTCGGCGCCGGTCCGATCGGCCTGTACGCCGCGCGGAGCGCGTGGCTGATGGGTGCGGGTCGGGTGGTGGTCATCGACCAGCTGCCGGAGCGGCTGGAGAAGGCACGCACGTTCGCGCACGCCGAGACGATCAACTTCAACGAGGTCGACGACGTCGTCCTGGAGATGAAGAAGCAGACCGACCACCTCGGCTTCGACGCGGTCATCGACGCGGTCGGCGCCGAGGCCGACGGCAACATGACCCAGCACCTCACCTCGGCGCGGTTCAAGCTCCAGGGCGGGTCGCCGATCGCGCTGAACTGGGCGATCGACGGCGCGCGCAAGGGCGGCGTGGTCTCGGTGATGGGCGCCTACGGCCCGATCTTCAGCTCGGTGAAGTTCGGCGACGCGCTCAACAAGGGGCTCACGCTGCGGATGAACCAGTGCCCGGTCAAGCGGCAGTGGCCGCGGCTGCTCGAGCACATCAGGAGCGGCTACTTCAAGCCCAGCGACATCGTCACGCACCGCATCCCGCTCGAGCACATCGGCGAGGCCTACCACCTGTTCTCGGCCAAGCTCGACGGCTGCATCAAGCCGGTCATCATCCCGGAAGCGAGCTGAAGGAGGCCCCGGTATGGACACCCCGATGGAGCGCACCGGCCACCCGCCCGTCTACACCCACCGCAAGCCGCCGCTGCCGGAGACGCCCGAGCAGCTGCGCGCGCGGATCCCCGGCTGGGGAGCCGACCTCGACCCGGCCGACCGGCCGTCGTATCCCCGCGAGATCGCCGCGGAGACCGGCGCGCACTGGGACCTGCCCGAGCCGCAGCCCGAGCACGGCGAGCGCGAGCGGTCGATGGAGCACGGCATGCTCACCCCGGTCTTCGGCACCGCCCAGCCCCTGCACGGGCTGTCCGGCGTGGTCCGGCGCTACGCCTACCGACGGCACAGCGAGGGCAAGGCGGCGCACTGGCTGCTGCTGATGGCCGCCGACCGGGTCGACGTCGCCGAGCACGTGCTGCGCTCCTTCGTCACGCTGCGCCCGGACAACCCGATCACCGAGACCGGCATCGCCGCGGAGCTCGAGCACGGAGCGTCCCGCTTCGGGCAGGGGCGCACCGACATCCGGCACCAGGCGATCGACCCCGTCGTCAACGGCGCGCCGTGGGTGGCCGGCGCGCTCGCCGCCGCCTGGGCGGTGCGCCGCGTGGCGCGCCGGGCGGGCTGACCGGCACGGCGCCGACGGGGGCCGGCCTCAGCGGACCGTCGTCGCCTTGAGCCGGAAGATCCGCTGGTCGTCGAGCGGCAGCCCGCGGCACGCGAACGAGGTGGCCTGCCAGCAGCGGTAGCGACTGCTGGTGTTCGCCAGCGTCACCTCCACCCACTCGCTCGCCCCGAACGGCACCCGCAGCGTCCCGTCGCCGTCGCGGTCGGTGCGCACCAGCCGGCTGGTCACCCTCCCGCCGCGCGGTTTGGAGGTGACGACGGCGGCGCCACCGCGCACCAGCGACGGCAGGTCGAGCTCCAGGCGGACGTCCCACGCCCGACCGAGGCCGCGCTTGGGCTCGAGGCGCACGGTGCCCGCGGCGAGGTGGTCGAGCCGCAGGGTCCCCCACCCGGTCGACGCGCGGGCGCCAAGCACCGCCCGGTCGGCCAGCGGCGCGTTCGGGTAGCGGTTGGGCCGTCCCTCGGCGTACGTCGTGCGGGCCCGGCGGTTCTCGGCGGCGAACCGCGCGAACGCCGCGCGCATGCTCGTTCCCCGCTTGCGCAGCACGCGGTCCACGGCCTGCACCGACCAGCGGTTCGCGGCGCCGCGGCGGCTGTCGGCCTGGCGCCACACGTCCCGGACGAACGTCGGCAGCCCGCCCTTGGCCTGCGGGAAGCGCTCGGTCAGGTGGCGGAAGAAGATCCAGCCGCCGTAGCGCGCCAGGCTGCCGGACTCGTCGAGGGAGGCGCGCGGCTGGGCGAGCGGGGACTGGAGGAGGTACTGCAGGTTGTCGTCGATCCCGGGGAAGACCTCGTCCTCGACCCAGGCGGCGGTGGACTCCAGCAGCCAGGTGTCCTCGCCGGCGTCGTAGGCGTACTGCACCGCGTGGAAGTACTCGTGCGCGGCGGTCACCCGGAGGTTGTCGAGCGGGGTGTTCTGCGAGTACTGGCTGGACGCGTAGTCGTTGTCCAGCACGCAGTAGGCCCACAACGTCGGCGAGGAGCCGACCAGCAGGTCCTCGTCGCTCGTGCAGTAGCCGTAGAGCCCCTGGTTGCCGATGTCGGCGAGGTAGACGTCGGTCCGCTTGTCGCCGCCGAGTGAGCCGTCGCCCTTGGGCGGGCGGTAGCCGGCCTTGACGTAGGTGCGGTGCACCTTGGTGAGGATCTTCAGCGCGCGCTCGGCGTAGTCCGGCACCCCGTCGCGGTCGTCGTCCGCGCTGGGCGGTGCGTGGCGGCCGCTGGTGGCCCAGTGCACGCACACCGCGGTGCACTTCCGCGCCGACCCGACGAAGAGCCCGTAGCCCTCCGGGTCCAGCGGGCCGTCGGTGGGCCGCGCGAGGATCCGGTCGGCCGCGGCGCGCTCCTCGCCGACCAGGCTCGACCGGGTCAGCGCGAGGTCCCGCAGGGCCATGGTCGCCTCGCGTCCGTCGCCGGCGAGCGCGCCGCGGGCGGCGGTCAACGCGGCCTTCGCGGTCTGCACCGCGCGGGACGGCGGAGCGGCCTGGGTGCCCTCGCCGGCCCCGGCCGGGACGAGCCCCACGCCGGTCAGCCCCAGGACGAGCGCAAGGACGAGCGCGAGCAGGACGGCGAGCCGGGCGGGGAGTCGAGCAGGCACGGGACCTCCGGAGTCGGTCGGGCGTCACCGGTGTGCCCGAGCGTCGTTGAGCCTGCCACAGCGACGCTGCCCGAGGAGGCCGGATGAGCACACCGCAGGACGACGGATCAGACCTGTTGGCCTCCACCGTGACCTGCGGGGTGGTGCTGTCGTTGATCGTGCTCCTCCAGGTGCTGCTGCACGGCTGACCTACTCCTGCGCGGCGTCCTCGACCAGCTCGAAGGCCACCCGGCGGCTGGCCACGTCGGCGGTCACGAGCCGGACCCGCACGTCGGTCCCGAGCGGCAGGTCGGAGGTCGCGGTCACCCGCGCCTCGACGGCCACCGCGTCGACCGTGACGTCACCCGTGCGGGGGTCGTCGTCGTCCACGTCGACCACCACGCCGGCGAAGACCTCGCCCACCCGCGGCGCAAGCACGCCGGCCTCGACCAGGTCGACGACCGCGCGCTGGTAGCGGCCGGCCCGCTGCCCCGACGTCTGCAGGACGGCCGGCAGCTCGGGCAGTCGCTCGCGGACCCACCCGGGCACCTCGGTGCCGGCGCACAGCGCGAGGCAGACCTCGCCGGCGTACCGGTCGCCGAGCCGCCGCAGGGGCGCGGTGACGTGGGCGTACTCCGCGGCGAGCGCCGCGTGCAGCGGCTGGGCGGGCACCTCGCCGTCGAACGCGGCGTACCCGCTCCCGCGCAGCAGGCGGGTGCACGCCACCACCATCGCGGCGTGGCGCGGCTGCTCGGGGTCGAGGGAGCGGATGAAGTCGGGGTAGAGCTGCTCGGCCGGCCACTCGATGCCGAGCGCGCGCGCCGTGCGGTGCAGGCGCTGCACGTCGCGCGGGTCCGGCGGCGGCAGCGTCCGCAGCAGCCCGACCCGGGCGTAGACCATGAGCGAGGCGGCGGCCATGCCGGTCAGCAGCGAGATCTGGGCGTTCCACTCCTCGACCGGCAGCTGGCGGCGCAGCTCGAGGCGCCAGTGGTCGCCGTCGATGTCGATCTCCTGCTCGGGCAGGGGCAGCGAGACGCCCCCGCGCGCGGCCTCGCGAGCCATGCGCAGGCGGCCGACCTCCGAGAGCAGCACGAGCACCTCGTCGGCGGTGCCGTCGTCGATCGCGGCCTGCGCCTCGGCGTACGTCAGCCGGCGGCGCGAGCGCACCAGCGCGCGCTCGACGTGGACGTCGGTGCCCTCGCCGTCGGCGTCCACGCGGATCGTCCACAGCAGCGCGGGGCGCACCTGGTCGGGCAGCAGCGAGCCGGCGTCCTCGGAGATGACCTTCGGGTGCAGCGGGATCTTGGAGTCGGCGCCGTAGAGCGTCTCCCCGCGCCGCCGGGACTCCTCGTCGACCGGGTCGCCGGGGGTGATGAACGCGTGGACGTCGGCGATCGCGTAGTGGACGACGTAGCCGTCGGCTGCTCCCCGGTCGGCCGCCCGCTCGATGTGCAGCGCCTGGTCGAGGTCCATCGAGCCCTCGGGGTCGATGGTGACGAACGGCAGGTCCGTGCGGTCCAGGTCGGGCAGGCGGGGCGCGGCCGCGGCGCGGGCCGCGGCCTCCTCGACCTCCGGTGGGAAGTCCGGGGTGACGCCGAGCTCCTCGCGGACGGCCTCGATGCCCTCGCGGAGGAGGGTCGCGGCCACCCCGTCCTGCGTCGTGCGGACCCGGACCACGCGGTTGCTCGGCATGCTCGTACCTTAGGCCGGTGCTGATCCTGCTCCCGCCGAGCGAGGGCAAGACCGCCCCGCGCCGAGGCGCGCCGCTCGACCTCGCCGCCCTCTCCTCCCCCGTGCTCACCGAGGCGCGGGAGCGGGTCCTCGACGCGCTGGTAGCGCTGTGCTCCGGCAACGCGGCGGAGGCCGCGACCGTGCTCGACCTCGGGCCCTCCCAGCTCGACCTGGTCGAGCGCAACGCGCTGCTGCGCGACGCTGCGACCGCGCGGGCCGACAAGGTCTACTCCGGCGTCGTGTACGACGCGCTGGGTGCGGCGACGCTCAGCCCCGCGGCCAAGCGGCGCGCCGCCTCGCGGGTCGCGGTGGTCTCCAGCCTCTTCGGCCTGGTGCGCCTCGGTGACCGGATCCCGGCCTACCGCCTCTCCGGCGACGCCACCCTGCCCGGCCTCGGCGCGGTCGCCGGCGTGTGGCGCGAGGCGCTCGGCCCGGCCGTCGTCGACGCGCTCGGGCGCGGGCTCCTGGTCGACCTGCGCAGCAGCACGTACGTCGCGTTCTGGCGCCCCGACCGCGAGCTCGCCGCTCGCACCGCGACCGTCCGGGTGCTGCACGAGGTCGATGGGAGGCGGAAGGTCGTCAGCCACTTCAACAAGGCGACCAAGGGCCGCATCGTCCGCGCGCTCATGGAGGACGGCCGCGACCCGCGCACCCCCGTCGCGCTCGCCGAGGTGCTGCGCGACCTCGGCTGGACCGTCGAGGTCGGCGAGCCGACCGCCAAGGGCACCCAGCTCGACGTGGTGGTCAGCGAGCTGTAGCCGGCTACCAGCGCCCGAGGTCGGCGACCACGCCGCTGCCCGGCGGCAGCGCGTTGAACAGGCGCATCGAGCCGCGCCGGCCCGTCTTCCCGCCCTCCGCGTCGGCGGCGGGGAAGAACGACAGCACCGTGACCGACGCCGGCGTGAGCTCCATCCGGAAGACCGCGTCCAGCGGCGCGTCGACTGCGTGCGCGACCAGCGTCTTGATCGGCGTCACGTGGCTGACCACGACGACCGTGCGGCCCTCGTGCTCGGCCAGCACCCGCTCGAGCCCGGCGAGCACCCGCTCCTCGACCGTGCGGAACGACTCGCCGCCGCCCGCGGGCACGTCCAGCGACCCGAGCCACGCGTCGAGACCGGCCTGGTCCCGCTCGGCGACCTCGCCGAAGGTCAGCCCGTCCCACGCGCCGAACTCCATCTCCGCGAAGCCCGGCTCCTCCAGCAGCGGGCGACCCAGGACCTCCGCGAGGATCTCCGCCGACTCCCGGGTGCGGCGTACCGGGCTCGCGACGACGGCGTCCACCCGCTCGGCCAGCGGCGCCAACCACTCGGCCGTCGAGCGCACCTGCGCCCGGCCCTCCTCGCTCAGGCCCGGGTTGGCGCTGGCCAGGCCGCCGGAGAAGCGCTTCTCCTTGGTGTGCGCGGTGACCCCGTGGCGCACGAGCACGAGCGTCGTCGGCGCGCCGGTGCCGGCCGACCAGCCGCGCGCCTGCGACTGGATCGACGCCGGCGCGTCGCCCGCGGCCGCGGCCTCGGGGCTCTCGAGCTCCTCGATGAGGGAGTCCTCGTCGAGGACCTCGCGGTCGGTCTCGACCGCGCCGGCGACGGTGACGCCGGAGCGAAGCCCGTCCAGCGCCTCGTTGGCGAGCCGGTCGGCGTGGCCGTTCTGCGCGCGCGGCACCCAGGTGTACGTCGTGCCGGCCGGCGCGAGCTGCTTCGCCTCGGCCGCCAGCGGCTGCATGTCGGGGTGCTTGATCTTCCAGCGGCCCGACATCTGCTCGACGACGAGCTTGGAGTCCATCCGCACCTCGACGCGCGCGCCGGGCGCGTGCTCGACGGCGAGCCGGAGGCCGGCGATGAGACCGGAGTACTCCGCGACGTTGTTGGTGGCCCGGCCGATCGCCGTGCCGTCCTCGGCGATCACGGCGCCGGTGTCGGCGTCCTTGAGGACCGCGCCGTACGCCGCCGGGCCGGGATTGCCGCGGGAGCCGCCGTCGGCCTCGACGACGACCGAGCGGCTCGTCACAGCCCGGACTCGGCCGTGCGGACGAGGATCCGCGAGCACTCCTCGCAGCGCACGACCTGGTCGGCCGGCGTCCGCGCGATGACGGCGAGCTCGGCGTTGTCGAGCGTGAGCCGGCAGCCGCCGCACTGACGGGCGCGCAGCTCGGCGGCGCCGATGCCGCCCTTGGCCGCGCGGAGCTTGTCGTAGAGCGCGAGCAGGTCGGCGGGCAGCCCGTCGGCCTTCGCGCCGCGGCCGCCCTCGGCGGTCGCCAGCTCGGCGTCGATCTCGGCCCACCGGCGGTCGCGCTCGGCGGCCAGCGCCGCGAGCCGCTCGTCGTGCGCGGCGATCCGCTCCTCGAGGTGGGCGAGCGTCCGCTGCGCCTCCTCGAGCTTCTCCATGACCTCGAGCTCGTCGTCCTCGAGCGAGCCGATCCGGCGGTCGAGGGACTCCAGCTCGCGCTGCATCCGCTCGAGGTCCTTGGGGTTGGTCACCAGGCCCTGGTCGACCCGGTCCCGGTCGCGGGTGCGGCGGGTCCGGACGGCCTCCACGTCGGCGTCGACCTTCGCCTGCTCGACGCTCAGGTCGTCGACCACGATCCGGGCGTCGCGAGCCTCGTCGTCGACCGCCTTCCGGCTGGCCTCGAGCTCGGCGATCTCCGCGAGCTCGGGCAGGTGCGACCGCTGGTGGCGCAGCTGGGCGGCGCGGGCGTCGATCTCCTGCACCTCGAGCAGCGCGAGCTGGGCGGCGGGGTCGGCTTTCAGCGGGGTCTCCTTGTTCAGATGGTCAGACGCGGAACGACCACGGGTCGGTGCTCGTGGTGCTCACGCGGGTGGCCACCGTACCGCCCAGCGCCTCCAGGAGCCGCCTCTCCAGCACCGGCAGCCAGGTCCACTCCGCCGCCCAGTGGGCCACGTCGACGAGCGCCGGCCCGCCGTGCTCCAGGAACTCGGCCGCGGGGTGGTGACGCAGGTCGCTGGTCACGTACACGTCGACGTCGCTGCCCCGGACCCGGTCGAGCAGGAAGTCGCCGGCCCCGCCGCAGAGCGCCACGCGGCGTACCTCCCGGTCGGGGTCGCCGCCGACCCGCACCCCGTGCGCGGTCGCCGGCAGCGCGTCGCGGACCCGCTCGGCGAACGCCCGCAGCGTCGTCGGCTCCACCTCGCCGACCCGCCCCGTTCCCGTGGTCGCGATGCCGGGGTCGGCGAGCTCGACGACGTCGTACGCCGGCTCCTCGTAGGGGTGGATCGCGAGCAGCGCGCGGACCACGGCCGTGCGCCGCCGGCGCGGCAGCACCACCTGGATGCTCACCTCGTCGACCACCTCGGGCCTGCCGACCTCGCCGATCGTCGGGTCGGCACCGGGCAACGGCCGGAAGCGACCCTCCCCCGCAGCCGTGAACGACGCCGCCTCGTAGTCACCGAGCCGGCCGGCGCCCGCGTCGGCCAGCGCCCCACGGACGGCCTCCGCGCTGTCCGCGGGCGCGAACACGGTCAGCTTGTCCAGCGGCTCGGCGGGCGCCGGGACGAGCGGCTGCAGGTCGGTGAGTCCCAGCGCCAGCGCCATCGACTCCGAGACCCCGCCGACGGCCTGGTCGGCGTTGGTGTGCGCGGCCAGCAGGGCACAACCGGCCCGGGTCAGCGTCGTCAGCGTGCGGCCCTTCGGCGTCGCCGTCGTGAACCCGTGGACCGGCTTGAGGAAGAGCGGGTGGTGGGTCACCAGCAGGTCCGCGCCCCACTCGGCCGCCTCGCGCGCGACGACCTCGGTCGGGTCCACGGCCAGCAGCACCTTGGCGACCGGCTGGTCGAGGTCGCCGGCCACCAGGCCGACGGCGTCCCAGCCGTCCGCGGTGTGCGGGGGGTACCACGCGTGCAGCAGGTCGACGACGTCCTTGAGGGCAGGCACCGCGTCAGGCTAGCGCCGCACCTCCCTAGGCTCGGGCCCATGCCCGTCGTGAAGATCAACGCCATCTCCGTCCCGCCGCAGGCCGGCCCCGAGCTCGAGAAGCGGTTCGCCGCCCGCGCCGGCACCGTCGAGGGCACGCCCGGCTTCCTCGGCTTCCAGCTCCTGCGCCCCGTCGCCGGCGAGGACCGCTACTTCGTGGTCACCCAGTGGGAGGACGACGCCTCCTTCGAGGCCTGGCGCGACGGCGACGCCCGCGCCGCCCACGCCGGCGCGCCCGCCGGCGGCCCCGTCTCCACTGGCGCCTCGCTCCTCGAGTTCGAGGTCGTCCTCGACGTCCGCGGCTAGCTCCGCGTGCCTGGGTTGAGGAGGCCGGCCACGGCCGTCTCGAACCCGCTGGACCAATCCACAACGGGCGCGGCGGGACCTCCCACTCGAACACCTGTTCGAGTGGGAGGTGGCCATGACGCTGGCCCATCTCGCGACACCCGAGACCCCGCTGGACGACCCAGCGGACGTCCTCGCGGCCGCGCGGGTCAGCCAGCGAGAGGCCGACGCCGCCGAGGTCCGCGTCCTCCAGGCTGCGGTCGAGTGGTGCGCGCTGCACCCTACGGAGTCCTTGGCGGAATCGGCGTCCTGGGCCACGATGCAGGGCTTCGGCGACCAGCCCGTCGGCCTCGCCGGCGACGGCGCGCCCCTGGTGACCGAGTTCGCGGTCGTCGAGCTCGCCGCGGCACTCGGCAAATCTCTCGACGCCGGCCGCGCGTACCTGTCCGAGGCGCTCGAGCTGCGCTACCGGCTCCCCAAGGTCTGGGCGAAGGTCACCGGCGGCGACCTCCCCGCCTGGAAAGCCCGGACGATCGCCCGCAAGACCCTCCCGCTCCCGTGCCGAGCGCATCCGGTTCGAACGCACCGAAGCGCGCCACGTGACCGTGCAGACCCGGCAGGTGTCCTTCGACGGCCACGTCGACGTCTGGGCCACCCTCGACTCGCCGACGCGCTCGACCTCGAGGACGCAATCGCGAAGGGCGCGGACCGGTTGGAAGCGCTTGGCTCCCGTGAGGCCGAGGGATCCCGCCGGGCGACCGCGCTCGGTGACATGGCCCGCCGGCAGCTGGTCCTGGAGTTCGACACCGACCCCAAGCCGATGGTCGTCCACGTCCACCAGCACCCCGACCCCCACACCGGCGAACCCGTCCTCGACCAGGTCGTCCGCGTCGAGAACGTCCGCGGGTTCGCCCTCACCGGTCAGCTCGCCGAGTGGTGCACCCGCGCCGCCACCAACACCAACGGCAGGATCACTGTCAAGCCGGTCATCGACCTGACCGAACGGATCCACGTCGAGGCCTACGAAGTCCCCGACCGCCTCTCCGAGCAGACCCGGCTCCGCGACCACCACTGCGTCTTCCCCTGGTGCACCCGCCCCGCCACCGCCACCTCGAAGGTCGACGACGACCACGCCACGCCCTACCGCAACGGCGGGCCGACAGCCACCGAGAACATCGGCCCCCTCTGCCGACGCCACCACCGCGCCAAGACCCACGGCGGCTGGCGCCACTCCTCACCCAGCTCCGGCAGCTACCACTGGACCAGCCCCTCCGGCGTCACCTACACCGTCGACCACCACGGCACCCACGACCACGACACCGACCCACCCGAGCACTAGCCACCCCGCCCCACACCCCGCCGAAGCACCCAGCCGGCGGGGCACAGGCACGTCCGGACGAGCTGCGCCCGGGCCCAGCTCGGACCCACGGCGGAACCAACCTCCGCGCCGCGCCGTCGTACTGCCGGTCCACCCCCAGACCGAGCGGAGCGCCCCGTGCAGCACCGAGCGTCACCTGCCTGGCCGCCGCAGTCCTCGCAGCCGTCGGGGCTTGCAGCACTCCGCGGGCGGTCCAGCCTGAGGAGCCCGACAGCCGGGCGGCACAAGACCCGACCGGGACGACCGCCGAAGCCGCCGACCTGCCGGCGCGGCCGAGCGCGCACCCGGTCCCTGCGCGCCCGAGCGTGCGCACCTTCCTGAACGAGGACGACATCGGTCCGCGGGAACGAGCCACGCCAACCAGACAAACGCGCCGGGCGTCATAGTCGTGACGACGGCACCGACGACAGGCGGCTGAACCGGTGAGAGCGACCAACCTGACGGCCTGGTGCGCCGGGCTGCTGCTGGTCGCGACGGGTTGCTCCGCGGGACCACCTGCAGAGCCCGATGCGCGACCGACATCCCAGCAGGCCGAGACGTCCCCTACGCCGACGCACGTGCCGCCACAGCGCCTGGCGTCCGTGCCCGACGACCAGCGGCAACGGCTCGAGCCCACGGCTGCGATGGTCGGAGCCAGCATCGAGATCGACCTCCTGGACGCCACGCGAGCCCCGACGGTCGACGAGGCGCCGGTCGGGAGAGGGATGCTGCTCGTCCAGCTCAGCCTCTTCTCGACCGACCCGGGCTACGACGCCATCCGCCCCGGCGAGCCCTACCTGATGACGCAGGCCGGCGGCTGGCGCCGGTTCGACCTCCAGCGGTACGGGTTCGGGTCGAGGACGTACGGCGAGCTGTCGACCGCGCTCTCCCACGACGGACGGAGGGTGGCCCTCGCCGACCCGTCCGGTCTCGCGGTGGTCGACCTCCGCGACGGCACCTTCCGGAGGTTCGACCTGCCCGTCCACCACGCCGTCGCGCTGCAGTGGACCGCCGATCGGTCGGTGCTCCTCCTCAAGGACCGGCACAGCGGCAGGCGGCCCTGCGGGCCGAAGGGCTGCGCCCTCGACCTCACCACCGGGGAGCTCACGACGGTCCCCTACGACCTCTTTCGGACCACCCACGACGCCGCCGGGCGGGCGGTCGAGGTGAGAGCCGGGGCGAACACGCGACCGGCGCAGGTCGTGATCCACCAGGAGGAACCAGGCGCCACGACGGTCGACCTCCCCTTCCGGACCTCGCCGTCCACGGCCGGCGGCCCGGTCGCGGCCGAGCACGTTGCGTACAGCCAGTGCCCCCACGCCCGCCGGCCGAGGGACCCCGGCGGGGTCGTCGTGGTCGACCCGGTCTCCGGGGACTTCATCGCCATGCTGGCCAACGAGCAGGGCGAGGGGTGCCTGGGTGCACAGGCGTGGCTCACGGACCGGCACCTGCTCGTCGACCACTGGGAGAGCGGCTCGATCTGGCTGTGGGACATCTCGGGCGGGCGGCCCCGACAGGTGGCGTCCTCGCGGACGACCGGGATCCACGTCGCGGTCGCCCGCGGGCTCGTCGTCGACCGGCTCCGCCGGCACCTCCACAACCGATGACGAGCGAGCCAGCGAGCCAGCCGGAGGTCAGTTGACCTGCCGGCCCTGCCCCTGCCAGTACTCCGCGCGCAGCTTGAACTTCTGCAGCTTGCCGGTGGCGGTGCGGGCGAGCTCACTGCGGAACTCGACCGACGTCGGCGCCTTGTAGCCGGCCGCCTTGTCCTTGCACCAGGCGATCAGCTCGGCCTCGGTGGCGGTGGCCCCCTCGGCGAGGACCACGAGCGCCTTGATCGTCTCGCCCCACTTCTCGCTGGGGACGCCGATGACGGCGACCTCGGCGACGGCGGGGTGGGAGAAGAGCACGTCCTCGACCTCGATCGAGGAGACGTTCTCGCCGCCGGTGATGATCACGTCCTTCTTGCGGTCCGAGATCGTCAGGTAACCGTCGTCGCCGATGGTGCCGCCGTCGCCGGTGTGGAACCAGCCGTCGGCCAGCGCGGTGGCGCTCTCCTCCGGCTGCTCCCAGTAGCCCTCCATGACGACGTTGGAGCGGGCGAGCACCTCGCCCTCCGGCCCGGTCGAGAGGCGTACGCCGAGGGCGGGGGCGCCGGCGCGGACCAGCTTCGCGGCGCGCTCGTCGGAGGTCAGGTCGTCCCACTCGGCCCGGGTGCGGTTGACGGTCAGCAGCGGCGAGGTCTCGGTGAGGCCGTAGATCTGGATGAACTCCCAGCCCAGCTCCTCCTCGACCCGGGCGATGGTGCGGGTCGGCGGCGGGGCGCCGGCGACGATGATCCGCACGCGGTCGCGGCCGGGCACCTTGCCCTCCCACGACGGCAGCGCGTCCAGCACCGCGGCGACCACGGCGGGCGCGGCGCACATGACGGTGACGCCGTGGTCGCGGACCCGGCGCAGGATCTCGGCGCCGTCGATCTTGCGGATCACGACCTGCTCGATGCCCAGGCCGGTGGTGGCGAACGGCATCCCCCACCCGTTGGCGTGGAACATCGGGAGGGTGTGCAGGTAGACGTCGCGGTCGGTCAGCCCGGCGTGCAGGCCGAAGGTCAGCGCGTTGACCCAGATGTTGCGGTGGGTGATCTGCACGCCCTTGGGCCGCGCGGTCGTGCCGGAGGTGTAGTTGATGCACGCGGTCGCGTTCTCGTCCGGCTCCCACGGCTGCGCGGTGGCCCCGGCCGCGGCGTACAGGTCCTCGTCGTGGCCGAGCGTGAACCGGTGCTCGGCCCCGACCCCGCCGAGCGCGTCCTCGAGCTCGGGGTCGACGTAGAGCGCGCGGGCGCCGGAGTGCTCGACGATGTAGCGCACCTCGTCGGGCCGCAGCCGGAAGTTCACCGGCACCAGCACCCGTCCCGACCCGGCGACACCGAAGAACGAGGTCAGCAGGCGTGCGCTGTTGTGGCTGACGACGGCGACCCGCTCCCCCACGCCGATGCCGAGCTCGTCGAGGCGGGCGGCCTGGCGCACGGCCAGCTCCCCCATCTCGCGGTACGTCGGCGAGCCGAGCGACGGCGCCGGCTGCTGCGGTTCGTCGACCACGCCGGTGCGGTCGGGGTAGACCGTGACGGCCCGGTCGATGAAGTCGGAGACGCTGAACGGGACGAGCACGGGACCTCCAGAGCGGACGCGTACGACGTGGCGCAGGCCACTCTAGGCGGGCGCGGCGCAGGCGGCACGGACGGTGGTTGCCCGGAGCGCACGCGGGGCACCGGCGCCGCATGGACACCTCTGACTTCAGCAACCTCAAGCAGGCAGCCGGCCCGTTCGCGACCGCCTTCGTGGACGTCAGCCGGGCCACCGAGAACGGCGAGCACGAGCACGAGCTGCGCGTGCGAGCAGCCGCGGACCAGCTGCGCGAGCAGGGCGCCGACGACGCCGTCGTCGAGGCGGTGACGCGCGTGCTCGCCGAGCCGGTCGACCAGCCGGCCCCGGTCGGTCGGCTCGTGGTCGCCAACGCCGACGGCGTGGTGCTCGAGGAGGTCGCGTCGGTCCAGGTCGACCAGGCGGTGGCGACGTGGGGCCCGCTGCCCGACCTCGCCCGGTGGGTCGAGCACCGCGACGGCACCGTGTCGTTCGTGCTCGCGATCGTCGACCACACCGGCGGCGACGTCGCGGTCCACGTCTCCGACGTGCCGACCGCGCTCGAGGAGCAGAGCATCGAGGTCGACGACCAGCGCGCCGACGACATCAACAAGGTCTCGGTCGGCGGCTGGGCGCAGAAGCACTACGAGCTGCGCGCCGAGAACGCCTGGCGCGACAGCGCCGAGGAGGTCGTCGACGCGGTCACCTCCCACGTCCGCGCCGGCCACCGGCTGGTCCTGCTCGCCGGGGACCCGCAGTCCAAGGGCCTGGTCAAGGACCGGCTCGAGGGCACCCCAGCGGAGGTCGTCGAGCTCAGCAGCGGGCAGCGCGCCGAGGACGGCGGCGACGAGGCGATGCAGCAGGCGATCCGCGACGCGCTCATGGAGCAGGTCGTCCAGCGCCGCCTCGGCGCGGTGCACGAGCTCCAAGAGCGACTCGGCCGCGGCGAGTCCGTCGCCAGCGGCATCGACGACGTGGCGGACGCCTTCGTCCGCGGCCAGGTCGACACCCTCCTCCTCGACCCGACCAAGGCCGCCGAGACCGAGCTCGACCCGTCGAAGTACGAGGGGCTGAACCTCGGCGACGGCGTCCCGCAGCAGCCGCTGCGCGCCGACCAGGCCCTCGTGGCCGCCGCGGTGCTCACCGACGCCTCGGTGACGGTCGCGCCGTACCAGGCGATGGGCGGCGAGCCCGTCGCCGCGCTGCTGCGCTGGGACCAGCCCACCCCCGGCAGCCAGGACGCCTGACGTGGGTGAGCAGCTGCCCCCGCCGGGCTCGGAGGAGTCGGTCACCCCGGGGATGCGCCAGGAGCCGGACCACGGCGAGCACAGCTACCGCGGCTCCGGCCGGCTGCAGGACAAGGTCGCCGTGATCACCGGCGGCGACTCCGGCATCGGCCGGGCCGTCGCCATCGCCTACGCCCGCGAGGGCGCCGACGTGGTGCTGGCCTACCTCGAGGGCGAGGACGAGGACGGTCGCGAGACCGCCCGGCTCGTCGAGGAGGCCGGCCGCCGCGCGATCACCGTCCCCGGCGACCTGGTCTCGGAGGAGGCCTGCCGCGAGCTCGTCGACACCGCCGTGCGCGAGCTCGGCCGCATCGACGTGCTGGTCAACAACGCGGCGTACCAGATGTCGCAGCCCGGCGGGATCGAGGACATCACCACCGACCAGTTCGACCGGGTGATGAAGACGAACCTGTACGCCATGTTCTGGCTGTGCAAGATGGCGCTGCCGCACCTGGGTGAGGGCTCGTCGATCATCAACACCTCGTCGGTGCAGGCGTCCTCGCCGTCGGTGCCGCTGCTGGACTACGCCACCACCAAGGCCGGCATCGTGAACTTCACGCGCGGCCTGGCCGCGCAGCTGGCCGAGCGGGGCATCCGGGTCAACTCCGTCGCGCCCGGCCCCATCTGGACGCCGCTGATCCCGGCCACGATGCCGGAGGAGAAGGTCGAGTCCTTCGGGGAGCAGACCCCGATGGGGCGCGCGGGCCAGCCGGCCGAGCTCGCGCCGGCGTACGTCTTCCTGGCCTCCAGCGACGCCAGCTACATCACCGGCGAGGTCATCGCCGTGACCGGCGGGCAGCCGGTCACCATCTGACGGGCGCCCGCCGGTCGGGACGTCGTACGACGGACCCCGCTCAGCGCGGCTGGCTCAGCGGGGCTGGGCGGGGTTCGTCGGCACGCCCTGCGACGGCGGGTTCATCGCCGGGCCCTCGTTGACGGAGGCACCGCCCTGGGAGTCGGTCTGCGGGGCCGCGTCCGCCTCCGGGGCGTTCGCCATCGGCGAGCCGCCGGACAGCGGCGCGCCGCCCTGGACCGCCTCGAGCCGGTTCTCCAACAGCTGGACGACCTGCACCCGGTTCGCGTGGTCGCGCTCGTAGGCGAGCAGCGCCTCGAGCCCGGCCCCGTCGAGCGAGCGGATGCGGCCCTCGAGCGAGCCCACCGGGAGATGGTCGTAGTCGGGAAGGGGCAGCTGGTCGTGGTGCGGCGCGTCGGCCACGGGATCTCCTGTCGTCGGGGACTGGACGTCCTCGGAGTACCCGGCCGCCCTGCCCGGCATCCGGCCCGGCATCCAGGGACCGATCGATGAGAGTCCTCTCATCGACCTCTCACCCGCGACCCACCGTCGGGCAGGATCGTGGTCGTCATGAGTCCCCTCTGGAGAAGCCTGTTGGCGTTGGCGGTCGTCCTGCCCGTCGGCGGGTACGTCGCGGGGTCGCTCGCCGCGACCAGCGGCGACGACCCGGCTCCCCGGGAGGTCATCGTCATCCGCGACGCCCCCGCCCAGCAGTCCTCGCCCGGCACCACGATCAGCCCGCGCCCCTCCCCCAGCGGCGACCCGTCCGGCCGCGGGGACGACGACCCCGACGACGACGACAATGGGGATGAGGACGTCCGCGTCGTGAACCCCGAGCCCGACGACCTCGACGACAACGACCGGGACGACGACCGGGACGACGACGATGACGACGACGACCGCGAGGACGACGACTGAACGGCGTACCGCCCCGTGTCCACCCCCGGGCCGCCCCCCGGACCGAGCCCCGAGCGCGCCGCCCGGGGTTCTCGGTGCGCGCCCGGATCACCGCCACGGTGGCGGTGCTCGTCCTCGGCGCGCTGAGCGCCGCCGGCGTGATCGTGTACGCCGTGGAGTCCCAGCGCGTGGACGCCCAGACGGTCGAGGAGGTGGAGCAGGAGCTCGACGAGTTCGCGGTGCTCGAGGGCGACGGGACCGACCCGACGACCGGCGAGCCGTTCGCCTCGATCCGCGACCTGCTGCGACTGTTCCTCGAGCGCAACGTTCCCGACGACGACGAGGTCCTCATCGCGTGGGCGGGTGACCGACCGATCTACCGGTTCCCGCGCGAGGACGAGCTCTATCGCGACCCGCGCTTCCTGGAGGCCGTGCGGCCCCTGGTCACCACCGGCGGCTCCACCCGCATCGACACCGACCAGGGTCCGGCGCTCGTCGCGACGCAGCCGGTCCGGCAGAGCACGCCCGCCGGAGAGGAGACCGGCGCGCTCGTCGTGGTGGTCTACCTCGCCGAGGACCGCGGCGAGCTGCTCGACACCATGCGCACCTACGCCGTCGTGGCGACGCTGCTGACGATCCTCGTGGTCGCCGCTGCGGCGTGGCAGTCGGGCCGCCTGCTCGCGCCGATCCGCGTCCTGCGCGAGACCGCCGACGAGATCGGCGAGTCCGACCTGTCGCGGCGCATCCCCGAGGCCGGCAACGACGACATCACCGCGCTCACCCGCACCCTGAACCGGATGCTCGACCGCCTCGAGACCAGCTTCGCCGACCAGCGGCGCTTCCTCGACGACGCCGGCCACGAGCTGCGGACCCCGCTGACGGTGCTGCGCGGCCACCTGGAGCTGGTCGACGCCACCGACGCCGCCGACGTCGAGGAGACGCGCGCGCTGCTGCTCGACGAGATCGACCGGATGGCGCGGCTCGTCGGCGACCTGATCCTGCTGGCCAAGTCCGACCGTCCCGATTTCGTGCTGCCCACCGAGGTGCACCTCGGCGAGCTCACCGAGGACGTGCTCGCCAAGGTCCGCGGCCTCGGCGACCGCGACTGGCAGCTGGACGGGACCGCCGACCAGGTCGTCCGCGTCGACGGCCAACGGCTCACCCAGGCGCTGCTCCAGCTGGCCGACAACGCCGTCAAGCACACCCGCCCCGGCGACCTGGTCGCCCTGGGGTCGACCTGCGTCCCGGGACCCGACGGCACCGCCGGCGAGCTCCGCCTCTGGGTCCGCGACTCCGGCCCCGGGGTGCCGGCCGCGGACCGGCAGGCGGTCTTCGAGCGGTTCGGGCGCAGCTCCGTTCCCGACGGCGACGAGGGCTTCGGCCTCGGCCTGTCCATCGTCCGCGCGATCGTGGCCGCCCACGGCGGCACCGTCACGGTCACCGACGACCGCCCGGCGCGGCCGCACGGCGCCCGCTTCACCATCACCCTGCCGACGACCGTCGAGGAGACCCCGTGGCCCGCATCCTGATCGTCGAGGACGAGGCGCGCATCGCGTCGTTCCTGGCCAAGGGCCTGCGCGCCGACGGCCACCAGACCACCGTCGTCGACGACGGCAACCGCGGCCTCGACGAGGCGCTCTCCGGCGGCCACGACCTGAGGTGCTCGACCTCGGCCTGCCCGGGATGGACGGCCAGGAGGTCCTCGAGCTGCTGCGTGCGCAGGGCTCGCGGATGCCGGTGGTCGTGCTCACCGCGCGCGACTCGGTCACCGACACCGTCAGCGCCCTCGAGGGCGGCGCGGACGACTACATGCCCAAGCCGTTCCGCTTCGCCGAGCTCCAGGCGCGGATCCGGCTGCGGCTGCGCCAGGCCCAGGAGCAGGCCACGCCGGGGACGCCCGGGCGCGACGCGGTCGAGGCCGGCGGCGTACGCCTCGACCTGCGCACCCGCCGCGCCACCGTCGCCGGCACCGAGGTCGACCTGTCGGCCCGCGAGTTCGCGCTCGCCGAGATCTTCATGCTCAACGCGGGCCAGGTGCTCTCGCGCGAGCAGCTGCTCGACCACGTGTGGGGCTTCGACTTCGACCCCGGCTCCAACGTCGTCGACGTGTACGTCGGGTACCTCCGGCGCAAGTTCGGTGCCACCACGATCGCCACCGTGCGCGGGATGGGCTACCGCTTCGAACGCTGACCCGAGGGCCGCCCGGGTACGGTCCCGCCGTGCCCACCCGCAGCGAACGGCTCGACGCCCTCCCGTTCACCCGCGAGCACAGCCGGCTGGTGGTCGGCTCAGGCGTCGGCTGGGCGCTCGACGCGATGGACGTCGGGCTCATCAGCTTCGTCATGGCCGCGCTGGCGGTGCAGTGGGACCTCGGCCCGACCACCCTGTCGTGGATCGCGAGCATCGGCTTCATCGGCATGGCCGTCGGCGCCACCCTCGGCGGGCTCCTGGCCGACCGGATCGGCCGCCGGCAGGTCTTCGCGCTGACGCTGCTGGTCTACGGCCTCGCGACCGGCGCCGCCGCGCTGTCGTGGTCGGTCGGCGCGCTGCTGGTGTTCCGGTTCCTCATCGGCCTCGGCCTCGGCGCGGAGCTGCCGGTCGCGAGCACGTTGGTCAGCGAGTACGCCCCCGCCCGCATCCGCGGCCGGGTCGTCGTCGCCCTCGAGTCCTTCTGGGCGGTCGGCTGGATCCTCGCCGCGCTGATCGGCTACTACGTCGTCCCGACCTCCGACGACGGCTGGCGCTGGGCGCTCGCTCTCGGCGCGCTCCCCACGGCGTACGCCGTCGTGGTGCGGCGTGGGCTGCCGGAGTCGGTGCGCTTCCTCGAGCGGCGCGGCCGGCACGAGGAGGCCGAGGCGGCGGTGCGCCGGTTCGAGGCCGCCGCCGGCGTACCCGCGCCTGCCCCCGCCGAGCCCGCCGAGCCCGCCGAGCCCGCGCCCGCCCCGGCCCCCGAGCAGCCGGCGCCCGGCCCGCGCGCGCTGTGGGGGCGTCCGCACGCCTCGCGCACGGCCGCGCTGTGGGCGGTCTGGTTCGGCGTGAACTTCTCCTACTACGGCGCGTTCATCTGGATCCCGTCGCTGCTCGTCGCCGACGGGATGGACATGGTGCGGTCCTTCGGGTTCACGCTGGTCATCACGCTCGCGCAGCTGCCCGGGTACGCCGCCGCGGCGGTGCTCGTGGAGCTGTGGGGCCGCCGCGCGACGCTCTCGACGTTCCTCGTCGGCTCGGCCGTCTCGGCCGTGCTCTTCGGCCAGGCCGACGGCGAGACCGCGATCGTGGCCGCCGGCATGGCGCTGTCGTTCTTCAACCTGGGCGCCTGGGGCGCGTTGTACGCCGTGACGCCCGAGGTCTACCCCACGACGCTGCGCGCGACCGGCGCCGGCGCCGCGGCCGGCTTCGGCCGGATCGCGTCGGTGCTCGCCCCGCTGTCGGTCCCGTGGTTCCTCGACGCCGGCACCGGCACCACCGGGCTGTTCGCCGTCTTCGCCGCGTTCTTCGCGCTGGCCGCCGCCGCCACCTGGGGCCTGCCGGAGCGGGCCGGCGACGCGCTCAGCGAGTCCTGAACCCTGCCAGCCGCGCCCGCGGCAACCGGTCGAGCACCGGCTCGAGCGCCTCGGCGACCTCGTGCGGGAGCGGCCGGTCGGCGGGGTCGCGCTCGAGCATGGCCCCGACGATCTTGACGACCTCGTGCGGGACGCGGTCCGGCAGCGGCAGCGGGTCGGCCACCAGCTGCGGGTAGCGGTCGCGCAGGTCCGGCGCGTCCGGGTCGCCGTCGGCGAAGGCGCGGTGGCCGGCGATCGCCTCGGACAGCGTCGCCCCCAGCCCCCACACGTCGCTCGCGTGCCCCGGCGTACCCGTCGACGGCGGATCGGTCTGCTCCGGCGCCATGTAGGCGTCGGTGCCGATCGGCGAGGTGAGCGCGGCGGCCGCGTCGACCGGGCGGGCGACCGAGAGGTCGATGAGCCGCGCCGGCGCCCCCATGATGACGTTGCTCGGCTTGATGTCGAGGTGGGACCAGCCGAGGTGGCGCAGGTAGTGCAGCGCGGAGGCGACCTCGATCGCGAGCGGGAGGTACTGCTGCTCCTGCAGCGGCCCGTAGCGGCGCACCAGCGTCGACAGGCGCGGCCCGTCGACCTGCTCCAGCACCACGTGCGGCCGGTCGCCGTCGAGCCGGTGCCGCAGCCCGCGGACGACGACGGGGTGGTTGACGGTCGCGAGCGCCTCGACCTCGCGGCGCAGGCCGCGCAGGGCCGAGGCGTCCGCGACCAGCCCGGGACGCACGACCTTGACCACGACCGGGGCGTAGGTGATCTCGTCGAAGGCGAGGTACGCCTCGTACGACGACCCACCGCCGAGCAGCTTCACGGCGGTCAGCTCGGGGGTGATCGCGTCCCCCTCGGTCAGGTTCCAGCTGTCCCGGGCCACGGCTCAACGCCCCCGGGTGTCGTTGCGGGACGCGTCGTTGGTCTTGTTCTTGCTCCAGTCGCGCGTGCGGTCGCCGCCGTCGCGCGTCCAGTCGCGGGTCAGGTCGCTGCGGCTCTTGTCGCGGTCGCGGCTGACCTTGGTGAACCGGCTGTTGGTGTGGTCGCGCGTGGACTTGCTGGCCCCGGTGTTCTTCGACCGCGTGTTGGTGTCGTCCGTGCGGTCGTTGGTGTCGTCGTCATCGTCGTCGTCGACGGCCATGACGACGTCGGGGCTGTCGTCCTTGCGCTGGTACACCGTGCCGCGGTCGTCGCGGTCGCCGCGCTCGTCCTCGGCGAACGCCACCGGCGCGCCCCACGCGATCAGGCCGGCGCTCACGCCGCCCGCGACCGCCAGGACCCCGGTCCTCACCAGCTTGCTCATGTCCTCGTCCTCTCGTCCGTGTTCGTGCTGACGAGGAGGACTCTCCGGCCGCGCCGTGAGGCGACCGTGAGCCTCGGATGAGAGCGCCCTCATGAGTCCAAGTCCACGGCGAGCCCGCGTACGGCACGGGCTCCCGGGTCGTGCTGACCACCGCCTACCGGCCGTCGTCGTCCGTGGCGCCATCCCCCTCGTCCTGGGATCGGCTCGCACCGATGCCAGCGCCGATCGCGAGACCAACCGCGATGCCGGTGGCGATGAACGCGGAGCTCTCGGTTGCCACCCAGAGTGCGACCCCGATCGCGGCGCCGATGGCCATGCCGATCGCGATCCCGGACTCCATGCCCTTCGACTTCATGGCGCCGACCGTACGACAGCCCAAGGCGTCCAGGCATCCAGGCGCCGGCTGCGGGCTAGGACGCTGCCGCTTCACCCATCGCTTCGTCGAGCCACGTGACCGGCAGGTCCGGCTCCCACGCCAGCGCCTGCTCGACGTGCTCCGCGCACGCCAGCAGGTCGACCGGGTCCACGGGCACGAGCGCGACCGCCGCCAACGGACAGTCGTCGCCGTACTCGCACTCGGGCATGCATCGAGAGTAGGCACCTCGATGTAACGCCCACCCCGGCCCGCGACAGGTATCGGGTGCACCACGTCGAACGCTCTTCCGACCCCGGTCCCTGCAGGGGTCAGGGGACGTGCGCAGCGGAGCAACGTGCCGCCCCGCCTCGGGTCCCACACTGGAGGCGGGGCGGCGCGCTCTCACCAGGTCGTGTCTGGCGGCAACAGCGGCGCCATCGGCGGTGTTGCCGGTGGCCGATGGCGGCGTGTTCGTCGTGCGGCGCTCCGTCCGCGACCTCGCCACTGTGCTCGAAGCCACCGACATCCCCGCTGGCGACGCGGATGGTGGGCGCAGAGGGGATCGAACCCCCGACCACCTCGTTGTAAGCGAGGTGCTCTACCGCTGAGCTATACGCCCGTGCCCGCTCGGGCGGCCACAGACTAGACGGTGGCGGTCGGCCTCACGAAAAGGGCCGTAAATGGAAGTTGAACCGCTGGCGTCTCGGGTCACCAGCGGTTCAACGAGCAGAACTCTACTCGCCACCTCCGACGCCCGTCCGGGCGACCCCCGAATTCGGGCCCGGCGGTCTAGACGTGCGCGGTCAGCTGCCGCAGGTGCTCGTCGAGGTCGCGGCCCTCGGAGGTGGGGTTGTGCACCGACCAGCGCAGCACGCCCTGCCGGTCCACCACGTACGACGAGCGCCGCGGCGCACCGGTCGCCTCGTTGAAGACGTCGTAGGCCCGGGCCACCTCGCCGTGCGGCCAGAAGTCCGAGAGCAGCGGGAAGTTCAGCCCGTCGGCGTCGGCGAAGGACCGCAGGGAGAACATCGGGTCGCAGGAGACGGCCAGCACCTCGGTGTCGAAGGTGAGGAACTCCGCCAGCCGGTCGCGCACGGCTGTCAGCTCGCCGGTGCACACCCCCGAGAACGCGAAGGGGAAGAAGAGGATCGCGACGGCCTTGGTCCCGCGGTACGACGACAGCGTGACGTCCTGGCCGAACTGGTCGCGCAGCGTGAAGTCGGGAGCCTCGCCCCCGAGCTGCAGTCCGCTCACTCGTCGTGGTCCTTCAGCTCGCGCTTGAGCACCTTGCCGGTGGCGTTGCGGGGCAGCTCGTCGAGGAACACGATCTCCTTGGGGATCTTGTAGCGGGCGAGGTTCTGCTTGACCCAGCCCTTCAGCTCGTCCTCGTCGGCCGACGCGCCGTCGCGCAGCACGACGAAGGCGCGCAGCCGCTTGCCGTAGTCGGGGTCGTCGATCCCGACGGCAGCGACGTCGACGACGGCTTCGTGCCGGGCGAGGCAGTCCTCGACCTCCTTGGGGAAGACGTTCTCGCCGCCGGAGACGATCATCTCGTCGTCGCGGCCCTCGACGTAGAGCCGGCCGTCGTCGCCGATGCGGCCGACGTCCCCGGTCGCCATCAGCCCGTCGATCATGTCCTTGCCGCCGCCGCCGGTGTAGCCCTCGAAGAGCAGGCTGTTGCCGACGAAGATCCGGCCCGAGCCGCCCTGCGGCACCTCGCGGTCCTCCTCGTCGTACACCTTGACGGTCGTGCCCCACGGCGGCATGCCGGCGGAGCCTGGCGCCTCGCGCAGGTCGACGGGGGTGGCGATGGAGGCGTAGGCGACCTCGGTCGAGCCGTAGATGTTGTAGAGGTTGTCGCCGAAGTGGTCCATCCAGGTGACCGCGAGGTCGCCGGGCAGCGCCGAGCCGGACGAGGCGACGACCTTGACGGTGTCCAGCGAGTGCCGCTGCAGGACGTCCTCCTCGAGCCCGAGGATCCGCTGGAGGAACACCGGGATCACCGCCAGCGAGTCGCACCGGTGCTCCTCGACGGTCCGCAGGCAGTCCTCGGGGTCGAATCGGCGCTTGAGCACGATCGTCGACCCCAGCAGCATCGCGAGCGCCAGGTGGGCGAAGCCCCACGTGTGGAAGAGCGGCGCGGCGATGTGGGTGCGCCACCCGTGCCGCAGCGGCATCCGGGACAGCAGCGAGATCGCGGCGTCGATGCCGGCCTCGTTGCGGGGCGCGCCCTTCGGCGTCCCGGTCGTGCCGGAGGTCAGGATGATGATCCGCCCGTGGCGGTCCGGCGGGTCGAGGTCCGCGTCGTCCTCACCGTCGATGAGCCCCTCGAGCGTGGGTACGCCGTCGTCCCCGGCGCCGTCGCTCCCGTCGCCGTCGATCCAGGCCAGCACCCGCTGCTCGACGTCGGCGTCCGCGAGAAGCTCGGTGAACTCCTCGTCGTGCACGACGACGGTCGGCTTCTCCCGCTCCAGCACGTCGACGAGCTGCGGGCCGGCGAACGCGGTGTTCAGGTAGAGCAGGTCGGCGCCGAGCTTGGCGGCCGCGACCGTGGTGTCGACGAAGCCGCGGTGGTTGCGGCACATGAGCGCGACCCCGTCGCCCTCACCCACACCGCGCGCCTGCAGCGCCCGCGCCAGGGCGTTGGACCGCCGGTGCATCTCGCCGAAGGTCAGCTCGCCCAGCTCGTCGACGAGCCCGACCCGGTCGGGGAAGCGCACGGCCAGCGTGGCGAAGCCGCCGGCGGGGCCGGTCCCCCAGTCCTTGACCGTGCGGGCGAGGCGCACCAGGACCGCCGGCGGGTAGGGACGGATGATCCCCGAGGAGGCGAGCACCTTCGCGCCGGTGCCCGCGGCCGCAGCGCGGCCGAGGAGGTTCGAGAGCACGGGGGCGAACCTACGCGGGAGTCTTGGGGGCCACCAGGCGGGTCGCGGTCCAGTCCTTGCTCACGGCGGCGGTCGTCGTCTGCGACAGCCCGGCGATCGGCGCCGCCTCGGCGATGTCCGCGGCGTCGACGGCGTTCGGCCGGCCAACCTTGGGGGTGAGCAGCCAGATCACGCCGCCGCCGACCAGGTCGGTGAGCGCGTCCACGAGGCCGTCGACCAGGTCGCCGTCCTCCTGGCGCCACCACAGGATCACGGCGTCGACGACGTTGCCGTGGTCACCGTCGACCATGTCGGCGTCGATGGTGTCCTCGATGGAGACGCGGAGGTCGTCGTCGGTGTCGTTGTCCCACCCGAGCTCCTGGACGACCATGCCCTGGGTGAACCCGAGCCGTTCGGCCGGTCCGTTGCCGGGTTGGTCGGCACTTGCGGCGCCGGTCCGGGTGGTCCCTCCACCCTCGGTCGAGCTCAACGTGGTCCTCCAGACGCGATCGGTACGACCGCGGTTCCGCGGCCGGTGTGGGGAGTAGTCCAGCGGAGTCGGGGCCCTGGCGCAAGCCGTCCCGACCTGCGGGAACGCCGTCGGGAGGCGTTCGCACCGCCCCGCCCCGGCTACCGGCGGGTAAATTCCCTCCCTCGACCCTGCGTGCAACGATGATCGAGTGACCGGAGAACCACCCACCACCTCAGGCACGCGCACGGGCTCGACCCCCTCGGTGATCCACGAGGGCCTGCCGACCCAGCTGCCGGACATCGACCCGGACGAGACGCACGACTGGCTCGACTCCTTCGACGCACTCGTCGACGAGCGGGGCCGCGAACGCGCGCGCTACGTCATGCTCCGCCTGCTCGAGCGGGCCCGTCAGAAGCAGGTCGGTGTCCCCGCCCTGCGGAGCACGGACTACATCAACACCATCCCGCCCGAGCGGGAGCCGTGGTTCCCCGGCGACGAGGAGGTCGAGCGGCGGATCCGCGCCTTCATCCGCTGGAACGCCGCGGTGATGGTCTCGAGCGCGAACCGCAAGGGCCTCGAGGTCGGCGGGCACATCGCGACGTACCAGTCCTCGGCCAGCCTCTACGAGGTCGGGTTCAACCACTTCTTCCGCGGCAAGGAACACCCCGGCGGCGGCGACCAGGTCTACATCCAGGGCCACGGCTCGCCGGGCGTCTACGCCCGAGCGTTCCTCGAGGGCCGGCTGACCGAGGAGCAGCTCTACCGCTTCCGCCAGGAGGTCCAGCACGGACCGGGCGCCGGCCTGCCGTCGTACCCCCACCCGCGCCTGATGTCGGACTTCTGGGAGTTCCCCACCGTCTCGATGGGCCTGACCGGCATCAACTCGATCTACCAGGCACGGTTCAACCGCTACCTGCACAACCGCGGCATCAAGGACACCAGCCAGCAGCACGTCTGGGCCTTCCTCGGCGACGGCGAGATGGCCGAGCCGGAGTCGCTCGGCGCGATCGGCGTGGCCGCCCGCGAGGAGCTCGACAACCTCACCTGGGTCATCAACTGCAACCTCCAGCAGCTCGACGGCCCGGTCCGCGGCAACGGCAAGATCATCCAGGAGCTGGAGTCGACCTTCCGCGGCGCCGGCTGGAACGTCATCAAGGTCGTCTGGGGCCGCGAGTGGGACCCGTTGCTGGCCCGCGACGTCGACGGCGTGCTCGTCAACCAGATGAACACCACGCCCGACGGCGCCTTCCAGACCTACTCGGTCGAGGACGGCGGCTACGTGCGGGAGAGCTTCTTCGGCAGCGACCCGCGGCTGCGCCAGATGGTCGAGCACATGACCGACCAGCAGATCCAGAAGCTGCCGCGCGGCGGTCACGACTACCGCAAGGTGTACGCCGCGTTCGACTCGGCCACCAAGCACGTCGGGCAGCCGACGGTCATCCTGGCCAAGACCATCAAGGGCTGGACGATCGACGCCCTCGAGGGCAAGAACGCCACCCACCAGATGAAGAAGCTGACCCCGGCCGACCTCAAGAAGTTCCGGGACCGCCTCTACCTGCCGATCTCCGACCGCGACCTCGAGCGCTCCTACGAGGAGACCGGCGCCGCGCCGTTCTTCCACCCGGGCACCGACGCGCCGGAGATCGAGTACATGCTCGAGCGGCGCCGCCAGCTCGGCGGCTCGCTGCCCAAGCGGGTCGTGCGCTCCACGCCCCTCACCCTGCCCGGCGACAAGGCCTACGCCGAGCTCAAGCAGGGCTCGGGCAAGAACGCCGTCGCGACCACGATGGCCGTCGTCCGCCTGCTGAAGGACTGGATGAAGGACACCGAGATCGGCAAGCGGATCGTGCCGATCGCGCCGGACGAGTACCGCACGTTCGGCATGGACGCGATGTTCCCGAGCGCGAAGGTCTACAACCCGGCCGGCCAGCAGTACGAGTCGGTCGACCGCAACATGTTGCTCTCCTACAAGGAGTCCGCACAGGGCCAGATGCTGCACGAGGGCATCTCCGAGGCCGGCGCCATGGCGTCCGCGACCGCGGCCGGCTCGGCGTACGCCACGCACGGCGAGCCGATGATCCCGTTCTACATCTTCTACTCGATGTTCGGGTTCCAGCGGACCGGCGACTCCATCTGGGCGATGGCCGACCAGCTGGCGCGCGGCTTCCTCATCGGCGCCACCGCCGGTCGCACCACGCTGACCGGTGAGGGCCTCCAGCACGCCGACGGCCACTCGCCGCTGCTCGCAGCGACCAACCCGGCGGTCGTGCACTACGACCCGGCGTACGCCTACGAGATCGCGCACATCATGCGGTCCGGGCTCGAGCGGATGTACGGCACCGGCGGGCCCGAGGGTCACGGCGAGGACGTCATCTTCTACCTCACCGTCTACAACGAGCCGGTCTCCCAGCCGAAGGAGCCCGACGACGTCGACGTCGAGGGCATCCTGCGCGGCATGCACCAGGTCTCCCAGGCCGAGGGCGAGGGCCCGCGGGTCACGCTGATGGGCTCGGGCGTGGGCATGCCGTGGGTGGAGGACGCCAAGCGCATGCTCGCCGAGGAGTGGGGCGTCCAGGCCGACACCTGGTCGGTCACCTCCTGGAACGAGCTGGCCCGCGACGCCGTGGCGGCCGAGGAGTGGAACCTGCTCCACCCCGGTGAGGAGCCGCGGACGTCGTACGTCGAGGAGCGGCTGGTCGACGTCGAGGGCCCCGTCGTGGCGGTCTCGGACTTCATGCGGGCCGTCCCGCTGCAGATCGCCCGCTGGGTCCCTGGTGACTACCGCGTGCTCGGTGCGGACGGCTTCGGCTTCGCCGACACCCGCCCCGCCGCCCGCCGGTACTTCCACATCGACGCCCAGTCCGTCGTCGTCCAGGCCCTCCAGGCCCTCGCCGACGCCGGCCAGGTCGACCGCTCCCAGGTCGAGAAGGCGTTCGAGACCTACCGCATCGACGACCCCACGGCCGTCTCGGGCGTGAAGCAGGAGGGCGGGGACGCCTGACGGCCCCTCCTCCGCACGCCACAGGGCGGTGACCACCGAGGTGGTCACCGCCCTGTTCATGTCCGGGGTGCGTCAGGCGCTGGTGATCTCGGTGACCGTGGCCATGGGCGTCGGCTCGGCCCGACCGTCGACGAGCAGCTGACGCACCCGCTCTCGGTCGTACGACGCCGGCTGGCTGGTCTTGATGAAGTCGTGCAGCAGCTTGGCGAACCGCTCGGGGTGGTCCTTGTGCGGGAAGTGCCCGGCGTTGGGGATGATCTCGACCCGCGACCGCGGCGCGAGCTCACCCGCGCGGCCGGCGTGCTGCACCGGGATGACGGTGTCGTCGCGGCCCCACACGACCGCCATCGGCATCTCCTGGGTCAGGTAGGCCCGGTCGGCCATCGTGACGACCTGGCCCTTCCAGTCCACGACACCGCGAACGACGTGCCGGATCGCGTGCCGGGCGGCGGGGTCCTTGAACGAGTCGTAGATCTCCGCCATCTCGCCGAGGTCGCGGGCGTGGCGCGAGGGCAGCGCGCCCATCAGCTGCATGCCCTTCTTGCCGACGTGCCGGATGCCGGGCAGCGTCAGCACGCCCATGACCTGGTGGAAGCCGGGCGTGGTGACGGCGCGGATCGCCGGCGTGACCTCGGGGCCGAGGCCACCGGAGGCGACGAGCACCAGCCGCTCGGTGCGCTCGGGGTACTGGTAGGCGAACTGCATCGCCACCCCGCCGCCGAAGCTGTGGCCGACGACGGTGACCTGCTCGATCCCGAGCACGGTGAGCAGGTCGCGCATGCCGTTGGCGAACCCGCCGAGGCTGTAGTCGGCCCGCGGCTTGTCCGACTGCCCGTGGCCCAGCAGGTCCGGTGCGATGACGGTGTAGCGCCGGGCGAGCAGGTCGATGACCGGCTCCCACGTCGTGTGGCTGCACCCGAGGCCGTGCAGCAGGAGGAGCGCCGGGCCGGTGCCGACCTTCACGAAGGCACGGCGGTGGCCGTGGATGGTGACGTGCTGGACCTCGTGGGGCTTGCTGGGCACGGGGGCCTCCTGTGGGCGTCGTCGGCGCGGGAGCACTCGCCCCCCGGCCGTGCAGCACGATTCCGCGTCACCGGGGTGGTGCGCGTCCTCCGATCGGTCGGTCCGCCCCACCCCCGTCACTGGTCCGCAGACTAGCCTCGGGGCGTGCCGAGCCGTCGACCCGCTGTACCCCGCTCGCGCACCGCCGATGCGCTCCAGCGCGCCACCGGTGCGCTCAGCACCGCGGCCACCGCCCGGATGGACGCCGAGCTGCCGTGGTTCCGCGACCTGAGCGCCCAGGACCGCTCGTGGGTGGGCCTGATCGTGCAGGCCGGCATCCGCGGCTTCGTCGACTGGTTCCGCGCCGACGACGGCACGCCGGCGCCCGACGCCAACAAGCTGGCGGCATCGGTCTTCGGCGCCGCCCCCCGCGCGCTGGCCGGCGTCATCAACCTCCAGCAGACCGTCGACCTCGTGCGCCTGTCGATCGCGGTCGTGGAGAGCGACGTCGACCGGCTGCTCGACCCCGAGGACGTCCCCCTGGTCCACGCCGCGGTGCTCCGCTACGCCCGCGAGGTCGCGTTCGCCACCGCGGAGGTCTACGCCCGCGCCGCCGAGACCCGCGGCGCCTGGGACGCGCGCCTGGAGGCGCTCGTCGTCGACGCGGTGCTGCGCGCGGAGGCCGACGAGTCCGTCCTGAGCCGCGCCAGCGCGCTGGGCTGGGGCGCGGTCGGCGACGTCGCCGTGGTGCTGGGCTCGGTGCCCGAGGGCACGCCCGCCACCGACCTGCCCGAGGAGGTACGCCGTGCGGCGCGGGCCGCGGGCCTCGAGGCGTTGTGCGCGGTGCAGGGCGACCGGCTGGTGGTCCTGCTGGGGGGCGTCGACGACCCCCGGGTGGCCGCCGAGGCGGTCGTCGGCCGGTTCGGCGAGGGGCCGGTCGTGGTCGGACCAGCGGCCGACGACCTGACCGCGGCGTACGCCTCGGCCCGGGCGGCGGTCTCCGCCCACCGCGCCGCCGCCGGGTGGCCGGGTGCCCCGAGGCCGGTGCAGAGCATCGAGCTGCTGCCGGAGCGGGCGCTGGCCGGCGACGGGCACGCTCGTCGGCACCTGGTGGAGGAGGTCTACCTCCCCCTGGTGAGGGCCCGCGGCACGATGACGGAGACGCTGGCGACGTACCTCGACGAGGGGTCCTCGATCGAGGGGGCCGCGCGGACGCTCTTCGTCCACCCGAACACCGTCCGCTACCGGCTGCGGCAGGTCACCGCGCTGACCGGCTACTCCCCCACGCGTCCCCGCGACGCCTTCGTCCTGCGCATCGCGCTGGTCCTCGGCCGGCAGTCCGGTCGCACCGACTGAGGGCTACCCGCGACGCCGCGTCGGTTCTTGGAGGGTTCCCACAAAGACCGGCCGCCAGAGTTCGTGCGGGTCCGAGGCGAGGAGAGGGCCTCCGGCCGGGCAGGCTGGACCCGTGCTCGTCATCGTCGCTCCCGGTCAGGGCGCCCAGACCCCCGGCTTCCTCCGGCCCTGGCTGGAGGACCCGACCTTCGCCTCCCGCTTCGAGTGGCTCGCGACCGTGGCCGGGGTCGACCTGGTCACCCACGGCACCGAGTCCGACGCCGAGACCATCCGCGACACCCGGATCGCCCAGCCGCTGCTGGTGGCGACCGGCCTGGTCGCCGCCCTCGAGCTCTTCCCGCACCCGGCCGACGCGTTCGCCCGGATCGGCGCGGTCGCCGGCCACAGCGTGGGCGAGCTGACCGCCGCCGCCGGCGCGCGGGCGATCACCGCCGAGCAGGCGATGGTGCTGGTCCGCGAGCGCGGCAACGCGATGGCCGACGCCTCCGCGGTGACCCCGACCGGCATGACCGCCGTCCTCGGCGGCGACCGCGACGAGGTCCTCGCTGCGCTCGCCCGCCACGGCCTCACCGCCGCCAACGACAACGGGCCCGGCCAGGTCGTCGCCGCCGGCACCCTCGAGCAGCTCGCCGCGCTCGCCGACGACGCACCGGCCAAGGCGCGGCTGATGCCGCTCAGCGTCGCCGGTGCCTTCCACACCGAGCACATGCGCCCGGCCGTCGACCACGTCGAGCGGCTCGCCCGGTCGGTCTCCACCCACGACCCGCGCACCCGGGTCATCTCCAACCGCGACGGCCAGGTCGTCCACGACGGCCGGGAGGTGCTCCGCCGGATCGTCGGGCAGATCGCGAGCCCGGTCCGCTGGGACCTGTGCCTGGAGACGATGGCCGACCTCGGCGTCACCGGCATCCTGGAGATGCCGCCGGCCGGCACCCTGACCGGCATCACCAAGCGTGCGCTGAAGGGCGTCGCGACCTTCGCGCTGAAGACCCCCGACCAGCTCGACGCGGCCCGCGCGTTCTGCGACGAGCACGGAGAGTCCGCGGAGATGGAGACCTCGCCGACCTGGCGGATGGTCGTCTCCCCGGTCAAGGGCACCTTCCACCTCTCCGGCGAGGCGGCCCGCACCGACGTGCTCGCCGCGGGCGCCCCGATCGGCGACGTCGCCAGCCTCCGGGACCGCGTCGCCGTGACCGCCGCCCACGGCGGGCAGGTCGTCGAGTGGCTCGTCGAGGACGGCGACCTGGTCTCCCCCGGCCAGCCGCTGGTCCGGCTCCACCCCGAGGGCGTGGCCTGAGGTGCCCGCCACCCTCCGGGCCGCCACGGGCGCTCCGCACGCTCGCATCCTCGGCCTCGGCGCCTACCGGCCGCGCCGGGTCGTGCCGAACTCCGAGGTCGTCGACGCCATCGACTCCTCCGACGAGTGGATCCAGCAGCGCTCCGGGATCAAGGAGCGCCGGTTCGCCTCCGAGGACGAGACGATCGCGATGATGTCCGTCGCCGCCTCGCGCCTGGCGCTCGAGCGCGCCGGCATCGACGCCAAGCAGGTGGACTGCGTCGTGGTCGCGACGGTGAGCCACCTCGTGCAGACCCCGGCGGTGGCCACCGTCGTCGCCCACGAGCTCGGCACCGACCAGGCCGCGGCCTTCGACGTCTCGGCCGCCTGCGCAGGCTTCTGCCACGGCGTGGCGATGGCCGCCGACTTCGTCCGGGCCGGCAGCGCCCGGCACGTGCTCGTCATCGGCGTGGAGCGGCTCTCCGACATCACCGACATGACCGACCGCGGTACCGCCTTCATCTTCGCCGACGGCGCAGGAGCCGCGGTCGTGGGACCCAGCGACGTACCCGGCATCGGCCCGGTGGTGTGGGGGTCCGACGGCGAGCAGTCCGACCTGATCCGCTCGCGCCACGACTGGCGCGACGTGCTGGCCGCGGACACCCCGGAGATGCCGCACCTGGTGATGCAGGGCAGCGCGGTCTTCCGCTGGGCCTCCTTCGCGATGGCCAAGGTCGCCCAGCAGGCGCTCGACCGGGCCGGCATCACCGTCGACGACCTCGACTGCTTCGTGCCGCACCAGGCCAACATGCGCATCACCGACGCGATGGCGCGCTCGATGAAGCTGCCCCCGACCGTCCGGATCGCCCGTGACATCGCCGAGCAGGGCAACACCTCCGCGGCGTCCATCCCGCTCGCCCTGGACCGGATGGTCGCCGACGGCGACGCCCGCTCCGGCGACACCGCACTGCTCGTCGCCTTCGGTGCCGGCCTGGCGTACGCCGCCCAGGTCGTCACCGTCCCCTGACCCGCACCACCCCACAACCCGAGAGGAACCCGCACATGGCAACCACCGAGGAGATCCGCTCCGACCTCGCCGAGATCGTCAACGAGGTCGCCGGTGTCGACGCCGCCGACGTCCAGCTCGACAAGGCCTTCGTCGAGGACCTCGACGTCGACTCCCTGTCGATGGTCGAGGTCGTCGTCGCCGCCGAGGAGAAGTTCGGCGTCTCGATCCCCGACGACGAGGTCAAGAACCTCCGCACCGTCGGCGACGCCGTGGCCTTCATCGAGCGCGCCTCGGCCTGACCGGCCGCGGCCGGTCCCCCAGCAGCACCGCCCCGCACGTCCCCGCCCCGAGGAGCAGCCACATGTCCGCCACGCGCGTCGTCGTCACCGGCCTGGGAGCCACCTCCCCGGTCGGCGGGGACGTCCCCTCCACCTGGTCCGCCTTGCTCGAGGGCCGCTCCGGCGTCGCCCCCCTCACCGAGGAGTGGGCCGAGCCGCTCGGCGCCCGGATCGCGGCGCGCGTCGCGGTCGAGCCCAGCGAGACCCTGGACCGGGTCAAGGCGCGCCGGATGGACCGCTCGGGCCAGCTGGCCATGGTGGCTGCCCTCGAGGCGTGGGCCGACGCCGGGCTCTCCGGCACCGCCGCCGAGGCCGGCGTCGACCCCGAGCGGTTCTCGGTCGCGATGGCCTCGGGCATCGGCGGCGTCACGACGCTGCTCACCAACTACGACGCCCTGCTGGCCAAGGGCCCGCGCCGGGTCTCCCCGCTGGCGATCCCGATGCTCATGCCCAACGGCCCGGCCGCGGGCATCGGGCTGGCGCTCGGCGCGAAGTCCGGCGTGCACACGCCGGTCTCCGCGTGCGCGTCCGGAAACGAGGCGATCGCGCTCGGCATCGACCTGATCCGGCTCGGTCGCGCCGACATCGTCGTCTGCGGCGGCACCGAGGCGGCGGTCCACGCGCTGCCGATGGCGGCGTTCGGCCAGATGATGGCGCTGTCGAAGCGCAACGACGACCCTGCCGCCGCGTCCCGGCCCTGGGACAAGGGCCGCGACGGCTTCGTCCTCGGCGAGGGCGCGGCCGCGCTGGTGCTGGAGTCCGCCGAGCACGCCGCTGCCCGCGGCGCCCGCGTGTACGCCGAGGCGGGCGGCGCCGGCATCACCGCCGACTCCCACGACATCGCCCAGCCCGACCCGGTCGGCGCCGGCGCCACCCGCGCCATGCGCTTCGCGCTCCGCGACGCCGACCTCTCCCCCGGCGACGTCATCCACATCAACGCCCACGCGACGTCGACCCCGCAGGGCGACGTCGCCGAGGCGCTGGCGATCCGCAACGCGCTCGGCGGCGCGTCCTCCGGAGCGGTCGTCACCTCGACGAAGTCGATGACGGGCCACTTGCTGGGCGCTGCCGGTGCGCTGGAGTCGGTCGCGACCGTGCTCGCGCTCCACCACCGCACGGTGCCACCCACGATCAACCTCGAGGACCCCGAGGACGTCGGCCTCGACCTGGCCGACAAGGTGCGCGACCTGCCCGCCGGCGACGTCGCCGCGCTCAACAACTCCTTCGGCTTCGGCGGCCACAACGTCGCCCTCGCCTTCCGGAGCGCCTGATGACCCAGGCCCCCGCCGCGCCGCGCACGGCGGTCAAGGTCCCCCGCGAGCAGGACCCCCGCCACCCCGTGACCCGGCTGCGGGCCCTGCTCGACGAGGACACCCTCGAGCTGATCACCGCCGACGACGACTCCGGCATGGTCGCCGCCGTGGGCACCGTCGACGGAGCCCGCGTGGTGGCCTTCTGCTCCGACGCGACCGTCATGGGCGGCGCGATGGGCGACCGAGGCTGCCAGGTCGTCGTCGACGCCTACCACCGCGCGATGACCGACGGCGTGCCGATCATCGGGCTCTGGCACTCCGGCGGCGCCCGGCTCGCCGAGGGCGTGCTCTCCCTCCACGCCGTCGGCCGGATCTTCAAGGTGATGACGCAGGCCTCGGGCCGCGTCCCGCAGGTCTCCGTGGTGCTCGGCCCCGCCGCCGGCGGCGCGGCGTACGGCCCCGCCCTCACCGACGTCGTCATCCTCGGCCCCGAGGGCCGGATCTTCGTCACCGGGCCCGACGTGGTCCGCTCGGTCACCGGCGAGGACGTCGACATGCTCCGCCTCGGCGGTCCCGAGCCGCACGGGCGCCGCTCCGGCGTCGTCCACGTGCTCGCCGAGTCCGAGCGCGAGGCGCTGGACCGGGCCCGGGAGGTCGCGAGCCTCCTGGGCGCCCAGGGCAGCCTGCGCGTCGACGACGTCGAGGACCGCGACCTCGAGGCGCTGCTGCCCGAGTCGCGCCGGCGGGCGTACGACGTGCACCCGCTGGTCGAGGGCGTCCTCGACGAGGGCACCGTGCTGGAGCTGCACGCGAAGTGGGCGCCCAACATCGTCACTGCGCTGGGTCGCCTCGGCGGCCGGACCGTCGGGGTCGTGGCCAACAACCCGTTGCGCCTCGGCGGCTGCCTCGACTCGCTCTCGGCGGAGAAGGCCAGCCGCTTCGTCCGGATGTGCGACGCGCTGGGTGTGCCGCTGGTCGTCCTCGTGGACGTGCCCGGCTACCTGCCCGGCGTCGGCCAGGAGTGGGACGGCGTCGTACGCCGTGGCGCGAAGCTGCTGCACGCGTTCGGCGAGTGCGTGGTCCCGCGGGTGACGCTGGTGACCCGCAAGACCTACGGCGGCGCCTACATCGCGATGAACTCCCGGTCGCTCGGCGCGACGAAGGTCTTCGCCTGGCCCGGCGCCGAGGTGGCCGTGATGGGCGCCGTCGCGGCGATCCGCGTGCTGCACCGCCGACGGCTGGCCGAGGTCGCCCCCGAGATCCGGCCGCAGGTCGAGGCCGAGCTGGCCGCCGAGCACGAGCGGCTCGCCGGGGGCGTCGACAAGGCGGTCGAGATCGGCGTCGTCGACGAGGTCGTCGACCCCGCCGTCACCCGCTCCGCCCTGGCCCGGGCGATCGACGCCGCGGTGCAGGCCGAGGGCGTCCGGCACGGCGTGCACGGGAACATCCCGCTCTGAGCGCGCACCGCCCGGCACGAGCCGGGTGTGGTGCTCACCACGTCTGGGGGATGATGGGCCCATGCTCGGACCCAGCCGCGCCCTCGTCCGCCTGCTGCTCGCCCCGCTCGTCCGGATCCTGCTCGCAGCGCTCGTCCTCCCCGGGGCCCTCGTCCTGGGTGCGGCGCCCGCCGTCGCCGCCCCGCTCCCCGTCGAGCCGTCCTGGGGCAAGACCGCCGCGCCGAACGCGGTCCTGGCCAAGGGCTGCAAGAAGTACGTCTACCGCTACAGGCTGACCCTCCCCACCGACGACTGGGAGGTCGACCTGGTCATCAAGGACCCGCGCGGCGACAAGATCGCCTCGGCGTACCTCCTCAGCGACAGCGAGGAGACCCGCGGCAAGCGCTGGTTCCGGGTCTGCGGCCCGTCGACCAAGCCGGGCCGCTTCACGATCCGGGCGAAGGTGTCCTCCTGGGACGGGTGGGCGGAGGACGAGCGCCGCCTGCCCAACAGCCACTTCCGGCTGCGCCGGCGCTGACGCGGTGACCTGCTGCTGACACCGCCGGCGTAACCCGGCCCTGACCGTCCGCGTTGGACCCGGCAACGACAGCCACCGTCCAGCCGGAGGTCCCTCATGCCACGCCCGCCCGCGAGGTCGCTCCCGCCCGTGGCCCTGCTCGCCACGCTCGTGCTCGGTCTCGGGGGTGCGCTCGAGCCGGCGGCGGCGTACGACCACCGCGACTGGGGGAAGACCGGCGCGCCCGACCGGAAGCTGCGCAACGGCTGCCACCAGTACAACTACCACTACGTCATCGACCCGCCCTCCGACGACTGGGCGGCCGAGACCTTCCTGGTCGACCCGACCGGCGAGAAGCTCGCCTCGGGCGCCTTCGACGTCGACGCCGACCCCGCGAGGGGTCAGTCGAGCTGGACGATCTGCCACGCCTCGACCGTGCCGGGGAAGTTCACGATCAAGATGCGAGTGACCTGGCAGACGAGCCTCACCGAGATCCACAAGGGCTGGGTGAAGCCGTCGACCTTCCGGCTCTCCCGGAAGCGCTGACGCTCAGCCCGGCTGGGTCAGACGACCTGGTGCAGCCAGCGGACCGGCGCGCCGTCGCCGGCGTGGCGGAACGTCTCGAGCTCGTCGTCCCAGGGCTTGCCGAGCAGCTTGTCGATCTCGACCAGCAGCGTCGTGTCGCCGAGGGCCGCCTTGACGACGGCGGCCTTCAGCCGGTCCTCGGGGATCATGATGTCGCCGTGGAGGCCGGTCACGGCGTGGAAGACGCCGAGCTCGGGCGTGTAGGAGTAGCGAGCGCCCTCGGTGCCGGAGGTCGGCTCCTCGGTCACCTCGAAGCGCAGGTGGTTCCACCCGCGCAGCGCCGAGGCGATGGCGGCGGCCGATCCTGGCGCGCCGGTCCAGGACAGCTCGGCGCGGTAGGTGCCTGCCTGCGCCGGCTGGGGAGTCCAGTCGGCGTTGACGGCAGCACCCAGCACACCACCGACGGCCCACTCGATGTGCGGGCACAGCGCGGACGGCGCTGAGTGGACGTACAGGACGCCCCTCGTCGCGGTGCGGGTAGCAGTGCGTGCGGTCACCGTGACCTCCTTCTTCCTCGGCGCGAGCTACGCCTTCCCCAGCGGTCTCGTGTCGGTCGAAGTCAGTCGAAGATGACAACGATGTAGTTGTGCTCCCATTGTTACCCACAAAGGGCCTGAGCACCAGCGGTACGGACCAGGCGCGGGTCGCGCGTCGGCTCAGGAACCCCCAGTGGCGGCCACCGGGCGGCGCGGACCGAGGCCCAGCACGGTGCCCAGCACCTCCTCGGCGATCCCCAGGCCACCGAGGTGGCTCTCACCGTCGATCGCGGTGATCGTGGCGTCCGGCAACCGGTCGACCACGTGCTCGCCGTGCCGGAAGGGCACGATGTGGTCGGCGTCGCCGTGCCACCAGCGCACGGGCACGCCGACGTCGGCCAGCCGGAAGCCCCAGTCTCGGGTGAACAGCACCAGGTCGGCCAGCGGCGCGGAGGTCTGGAAGCGGCTGCCGTTGAGCAGGTCGTCGACGAACATCGCCTTGAACTCCGGGCGCCCTAGCAGCCGTCGGTCCCCCTCCGGTTGCACGGCGGCGTAGAGGTCCAGGAAGCTGCCGGCGATCGGCCGCACCACCCGGATCAGCTGGGTCAGGCCGAACCCGAGCGGCACCCGGGTCGCGGCGATGAGCGGGGCCAGCCGCACGGCGAGCTGGATGGGGCCGCCCGGGGCGGCGTCGGGCCCCACGGTGGGGGCGACGCCGCCGAGCACGCCGACGCCGTGCACGCGGTCCGGCATCGCGGCGCCGGCGGCCAGGACGTACGGCGCCCCGCCGGAGAGGCCGACGAGCCGCAGCGTGTCGACCGCCAGCGTGTCGAGGAGGATCGCCAGGTCGCGCGTCCAGTCCGCGACGTCGGGATAGAGGTACGGCGTCGACGTGCCGATCCCCGGCCGGTCGATGCCGATGATCCGCACCCCGCGGGCGTCGGCGAACGCGCGCGCCTCGAGCGGGATCTGCCGCCGACCACCCGGGGTGCCGTGCATCCAGATGATCGCCGGGCCGCGCGGGGCGCCGTACTCCGCGAAGCTGAGTCGTCGCCCGCCGCGGACCGCCACCGTGCCCTCGAGGCCGGGCCGCTCGATGTCCGTCACAGCGGGAGTGTGCCACGGGTCACGCCGTGGCGGCCGGGCCCCGCACGATCCGGGACGGGCCCGGGTCGACGATGTTCGCCGGGTCGGCCAGGGCGCCGAGCACCGTGCCCGGGTCTGCCCTGCCGTCGGTCGCAAGGTGGTCGGCCACCAGGTCGAGCACGACGCAGGTGACGTTGTCCCGGCCGCCTGCCGCGAGCGCGGCGTCGACGAGCGCGGCGGTCACGGCAGCGGGGGTGCCCGCGCCGAGCAGCGCGGCGATGTCCTCGTCGCCGACGAGGTCGGTGAGCCCGTCGCTGCAGACGAGGAACCGGTCCCCCGCCAACGCGTCGACGGGGACGAGGTCGACGCCCTGGTCGGCCGGGTCGCCGTCCACCGAGCGCAGCACCACGTTGCGCCACGGGTGGCGAGCGACGGCGTCGCGGCCCAGCTGGCCGGACGCGACCAGGTGGGCGACGTAGGTGTGATCGGTCGAGAGCTGGGTCAGCGTCCCGTCGCGCAGGCGGTAGGCGCGCGAGTCGCCGACGTGGCCGAGCACGACCCGCTCGCCGTCGCAGAGCAGCACCGTGAGCGTCGTGGCCATGCCGAGGCGCCTGAGGTCGTGCTGGATGGCGCGCCTGATGCCCGACCGACCGCGGTCCGTGCCGACCGCGAGCACCTCCTCGAGCGTGCCGGCCACCTCGGCGGGCGCGCCGGCGGCGGCGATCGCGGCCGACGCATCGACGACCGCGGCGGCGACGGTGGCCGAGGCGATCTCACCGGCGGCGGCGCCCCCGACCCCGTCGGCCACGAGTCCGACGTGCGCGGCCACGAACCCCGAGTCCTCGTTGTGCTCGCGCACGTGGCCGACATGGCTCGCCCCGGCGCCCGAGAAGCGCAGCATCCGTTCCTCCTCACGACTCCGGGGCAGTGAACAGTCCGCCGACGACCGGGTCAAGGACGACCACGGGGTACCCGACGCGGAACGTCCGCAAGCGCGGTGTGGCGTGCCCTACTCTCTCGCCATGACCACCGCCGCGGCGCCGCTCGAGGTCAGCGCTCGTCGACGGGCGGTCCGGTGGGCCGTGGTCGGGGCGCTGGTCCTGGCCCTGGCCGTCGTCGTGGCGTGGTACTCCGCGCACCCACCGGCCCTGGCCACCTCGGTCGACACCCGCCACGCATCCACCCCGGTGGACACACCGGTGTACGTCGGCATGTACGCCGCTCCGTCCGACCGCACGCTGAGCGTCGACGGGGTCAAGGTGCACGCGACCGCGAACACCGAGGTCCAGGTCGCTCCCCTGCTCTGCAAGGGCGGGTCGCTCGTCGTCACCTCCGACCCCGAGGCGTTCTGCCGCGAGCTCGTGACCCCGGCCGGCGAGCGCCTCGAGCCCGGCGACTCGGTCGTGGTCGAGGTGAAAGCGGACGTGCCGGCCGTCGTGGTGCTCGACCGGGTGCGGATCGGCTACCAGGACGGCATCCGCGCGGCGACCCAGCAGGCGGGCGTCGAGAACGCCATCGTCACCGTGCTGGGCCGCTGAGGGACACCCCACCGGTCAGTCCTGCGGGATCCGCTTCTCGAGCGCCTCGGCGCGGTCCGCGGCGTCGGTGATCTCGTCGCTGTCGATGGCGTGCGTGCGGTGGAACCACGCCAGGGCGTCGGTCAGTCGGCCGGCGGCCTCGAGGGTGTCGGCGTACGTGTAGCGCAGCCGCACCACCCACGACGCGCGGGTCTTCGACGTCAGCGGCGCGAGCTCCAGCGTGCGCAGGGCGGCGTCGAGCTGACCCATGTCGCGGCGGGCACCCGCCTCGACGATCGTCATCTCCGCCTTGGCCTCCGGCGCGAAGTTCGCGACCGACGGGCTCTTGGCGAGCTTCAACGACTGGTCCGGGTTGCCGAGGGCGCGGTGGCAGTCGGCCATGATCGGCAGGTAGGCCGGAGAGCCGTTCATCCGCTTGGCCGCCCGCAGCTCGGCGAGCGCCTCGGCGTAGTGACCGGCGGCGTACGCCGCCTCGCCGGCCGCCTCGCGCACGACGGCGAGCCGAGGTGCACGCGACCGGGCAGCCAGCGTGTGCTGGTAGGCGGTCTCCGGGTCGGTGTCGATCAGCGAGCCGGCTGCGGCCAGGTGCCGGGCGACCCGCGCCGCGAGCTTCTCGGGCATGCCCTTGAGCTGTGCGGTGATGGCGCGGTCGAGCTCCTTGCCGGTGATGTCCGCCGGCAGGTCGGGACCGTCGTAGCGTGCCTGCTCGGCGGTGCGGTCAGCCTGCTTGTCAGCCGGACGCTTCCAGTCCGACGAGCGACCGCCGCGGTCGGGCCGACCGCCACGCTCCGGGCGGTCCCCGCGCTCCGGCCGGCTGCCGCTGCGCCGGTCACGCCGGTCGTCGCTGCGCGGGTCGAACCGCTCCGACCGCTCGCTCGACCGGGACGAACGTCCGGCGCCGGCACCCTTCTCGGGGCGCCCGGAACCGGGCTTGTCGGGACGGCCACGGCCACCCCCGGTCGGCTTGCCGCCACGGGGCCCACCGGACCGGCTCCCGCCGCCCGCCCCCTGGGACGGACGCTGGTTGCGACGCTCCTCGGCCACGGTTCACCTCTGCACTTCCTGGTCCGACGGGACCGTTCCACCGTAGATCTGCTGCACAAACACGTAGAGGCCACCTTGCGGTGGCCTCTACGAAGTGTATGTCCGGCGGCGTCCTACTCTCCCACAACCTCGCGGTTGCAGTACCATCGGCGCTGAAAGGCTTAACTTCCGGGTTCGGGATGGGACCGGGTGTTTCCCTCTCGCTATGGCCGCCGTAACTCTAGCGGTCCACACTCCCCGCGACCGTGGCGCTGTGCGCCGGGCGGGTGGTGTGTTCCAAGCCTCTATTCACCTGTCGCGGTGCGCCTGCGTCCGCTGGACGGACGTGCGCACCCTGTTGGGTGTGTTCTGGATTCGTGGACGCGAGCACTCTGCTTGCAACACCATGGGTGGTTGTTGTCTTGGTTGAGTGGTTGTGGGACAAGCCCTCGGCCTATTAGTACCGGTCGGCTAGGCATTACTGCTGTACACCTCC
>NZ_JACMYC010000004.1 GCF_014266025.1 Nocardioides deserti
ATCTCCGGCTCGAAGCTGATGCACCTGATGACCGGCAACCTGTCCCACCAGATCGAGCACCACTGCTTCCCGGACCTGCCGAGCCGGCGGTACGGCGAGATCGCGCCGCGGATGCGGGAGATCTTCGACCGCTACGGCCTCTCCTACAACGCCCGCCCGCTGCCGCAGCAGGTCGCCAGCGCCTGGCACAAGGTCGTCCGGCTCTCGCTGCCAAACGGCTGGCTCGCCGAGACCAACCGCCGCAACCTCGGTCGCCAGCTGCGCAAGCTCGCCCGCCCCGAGCCCGCCGCCCTCCCCGCCTGAGCAACCCAGCGCAGGGCAGCGCCCGCCGGACCGAGCCGGACTACAGCGGCGCCGGTCGCGAGCTGTGGAGAACGGGACGGCCCACGAGTCGGATGTGACACAGGCCACAGGGGTACGGGACGAGCCTCGCTCCGCTCCTCTCGGAGGTACGCCGTGCTCGCTCGCCTGCTGCCGTTCCCCGTCGCCGCGGCCGTCGCGCTGGGCGCGCTCGCCGTGCCCGTCGCGTCACCGGCGGCGCCACCACCGCCCGACCGGCCCGCCCGCGGCGAGAAGTCCACGTGGACCGAGGCCGACAAGGCCGGCTTCGGGACGGCTCGGACGCGTCGCAGCCGGGTCTGGTTCACCTTGCAACGCGGGCGGGTGAGCGAGGTGTTCGCACCGGACCTGTCGACGCCGAGCGTGCGCAACCTCGAGCTCGTCGTCACCGACGGTCGGACCTTCACCGATCGCGAGAGCACGGACATGACGCACGCGACGTCGAGGCCCGACGAGCTGAGCCTGCGGTTCCGACAGGTCAACACCGACGAGGACGGGCGGTACCGCCTGGTCAAGGACGTCGTGACCGACCCGCGCCGCGACGCGCTGCGGGTGCGGGTCCGGTTGGAGTCGCTCGACGGGGCGGCGTACCAGCTGTGGGTGGTGCACGACCCGGCGCTGGACAACGGCGGCATGGACGACCGCGGCCGCACGGTGGGCGGCGACCGCCGCGGCCGGGCGCTCGTCGCCCACGACGCGGGCGCGGAGCGCGGCGGGGTGGCGACCGCGCTGGTGGCGCGGCCCGGCCTCGGCCCGACCAGCAACGCGGTGGCCGGCCCGCGCGACGGCTGGCGCGACCTGCGCGCCGACCACCGGCTCGACCGTCGTCCCGTGGCGCTGCGGCGTGCGGGGAACCTCGTGCAGGTCGGCCGTGTCGCCGGCGTCGACGGCCGCGGCGAGCGCCAGCGCGCGGTGCTGACGCTCGGGTTCGGCACCGACGAGGCCGACGCCCGCCGAGCGGCCCGGACGTCGCGGCGCGAGGCCTGGGCGGCGACGGCGGAGCGCTACGACCGCCAGTGGCACCGTTACCTCGCGGGGCTCCGCGGACCCGGCGGCGTACCCGCCGCGGCGGAGACGGTGCGCCGCACCTACCTCTCCTCCGCGCTCGTGCTGGCCGCGGCCGAGGACAAGGCCCACCCCGGCGCGATCATCGCCTCGCCGTCGGCGCCGTGGGTGTGGGGCGACGAGGTCCCCGACCTCTCGAGCCCGTCCGGGGCGTACCACCTGGTGTGGGCGCGCGACGCCTACGAGTTCGGGACGGCGCTGTGGGCGATGGGGGACCGGCGGGCCGCGCGACGGGTGGTCGACTGGCTCTTCGAGGTCCAGCAGCGCCCCGACGGGTCCTTCCCGCAGAACTCCACGGTCGACGGCGAGCCGGTGTGGGACGAGCTCCAGCTCGACGAGGTCGCGCTGCCGATCGTGCTCGCGCGGCTCACCGGTCGCACCGGGCCGCGGGCCTGGGCCGGCGTGCGGCGGGCCGCCGACTTCGTCGCCGGCTTCCGCGACCCGGAGACCGGGCGGCGTGCGCCGTACTCCCCGCAGGAGCGGTGGGAGAACCAGGCGGGCTACTCGCCCAACACCATCGCCGGCCTGGTCGCGGGCATGGTCGCCGCGGCGGACATCGCACGGCAGAACGGCGCGCGGGCCGACGCCCGCCGTTACCTGCGGCTCGCCGACGCCTGGCAGGCGCGGCTGAAGCGGCTCACCGTGACGCGCAACGGGCCGCTCGCCGACACGGCGTACTTCCTGCGGCTGAGCAAGGACGGGCACCCCTCGCGCGGCACGCGGTACGCCATCGGCGACGGTGGCCCGGCTGCGGTCGACCAGCGGCGGGTGGTCGACCCGAGCTTCCTCACGCTGACGCGGCTCGGCGTGCTGCCGGCCGACGACCCGGTCGTCGCGTCGACGCTCCGGGTGGTCGACCGGGAGCTGCGGGTCGAGACCCCGAACGGGCCGTTCTGGCGCCGGTTCAGCTTCGACGGTTACGGCGAGACCCGCTCCGGCGGGCAGTGGCGGATCACCGAGGACGGCTCCCGGGAGACCCTCGGCCGGGCCTGGCCGCTCCTCACCGGCGAGCGCGGCGAGCACGAGGTCGCCGCCGGCCGGGACGGCACGGCGTACCTCGCCACCATCGCCGCGGCCGCGGGCGCGGGCGACGTGATCAGCGAGCAGGTCTGGGACGGTCGCGCGCCCACCGGTCGCCCGTGCTGCCCCGCCGGCGAGGGCACCCGCGCCGCGACCCCGCTCGTCTGGTCGCACGCCGCCCTCGTCCGTCTCGCCTGGACCATCCAGCAGGGTCGCCCCGTCGACCAGCAGGAGGTGGTGGCTCGGCGCTACGCCCGCTGAGCCCGCGGGTGAGGCCGCGTCGGCCGGCGCGGCGGTGCCAGGATGGGCGGCGTGCCGGAGGACGGCGCTGCCGCACGCGGCGGTCGTCGGGGAGGGTTGCTACGCGAAGGCCATCCCCGCACGAGGTCGTGCGCACGGCGGTGGTGGTCGAGGGGCTGACCGAGTGCCAGGTCCGGTTTGCGAACGTCCCGATCGTCTTCTGCGACACCCGCGCCCTCGTGCAGGACTGGACCTACCGCTTCCTCGCCGCGGCGTACACCCGCGCTGGCCAGGACGACGCCGGCGCCGACTACTTCGGGGGCTCGCCGCCGCCCCCGACCTGCCACCCCGCGAGCCGACCGCCGCCGAGATCCGCGCCTGGGCCGTCGAGCAGGGCTTCGCCGTCTCCGCCGCCGGCCGCGTGCCGGCCCGCATCCTCGCGGCCTACCGCGACGCCCCCGGCTCGGTCGACCGACGCTCGTGGATCGGTGCCACCAGGTGGCACCGATCCACGACCGCGAGGCTGGCTCGAGGGTGTCGGGTCAGGTGAGGCCGAGGACCAGGCGGCCGCGGACCCCGCCGGCGACGTCGCGGACCCAGACGGCGTGGACGCGGAGGTCGCGCTGCCCGTCGCCCTGGTAGCCGCGGACGGTCGCCACGGTGCCGCCGTCCTTGACCGCCGGCAGCGCCTTCTCGTCGAGCACCGCGCCGTCGGCCAGCACGTCGACGCCGTCGGCGGACCGGTCGGCGTCGTAGCGCCACCCCTCCCGAACGATCGTGTCGGTCGGGTTCACCGCCGCCGCGGTGACCCGCACGCGCACCTGTCCCGGACCCAACGGCTCCTGCGGGACGTCACTCGATCACTCCGATGGCTCGCGTGGCCCCCATGTCTACGTCGCGCGATCAACCCGGTCCGGCGACCGTCACCGTGCCCGGCACGACCACCTCCGCGTCGACGGCGAGGAGCAGCTCGCCCGACGCATGACGAGGGCGGTACGCCGCCAGCGCGGCCAGCACGCGACCGCCGCGCTCGCCGGTGACCGGGTCGACGTCGACCACCGCGCACCGCGGCACGCGGGAGGTGACCCGCACGCGGGCCGGCCCCAGGGCGACCTCTCCGCCGACCCAGGAGTCCTCGACGTGCGGCTCGTCGGACTCGACCACGAACGTCGGCCGGAACCGCGCGGCCAGCCCGTCGAGCGTCCGTGCGTCGGGCGGCAGGCCGAGCCGCTCGGCCAGCGCGCGGAGCGTGCCGGTCGAGACGATCGTGACCGCGCCGGCGTACACGACCCCGCCGCGGGGTGCTGCCGCGAGCCGCACCGGCCTGCCCAGGTAGGACGACATCACCGCGGCGTGCGGGCCGTCGAGCAGGTCGAGCGTGACCGGGCCGCCCCAGTAGTCGCAGGTGAGCGACGCCCCGGACGGCACGGCCGGACCGGACACAGCCGCGCCCGTCGGGAGGGTGAGCGCGAGCCCGTCGGCGGACGCCACCGCCGAGACGGCGACGAGCGACGGGTGCTGCACCGTGCGCAGCACCCGTCGCTGGTCGACGTCGACGAGGCACCAGGCCCGGTCGCCGACGGGTCCGGACCCGTCGAGCCGGACCGCGTCGTACGACTGGTGCCGGGTGCCTTTGACCGGCGCGAAGCCGGCCCGGACCACCCTCGGGGCGGGCGTCAGGGCAGCGGGTCGACTTCCGCGTGGTCCCCGACCGTCGCGGCGAGCGAGCGCAGGTGGAACGTCGCGTCGCCGAGCAGGTGGTCGAGGAAGGTGAGCCGGCTGGTGTAGGCGCCGATGGAGTACTCCGCGGTCATGCCGATGCCGCCGTGGAGCTGGATCGCCTCCTGGCCGATGTGCCGCCCGGCCCGGGCGACCTGCAGCGACGCGCGCTGCGCGGCCTCGGCGATCTCCGCCGGCGACCCGGACGCGACGACCATCGTGGCCCAGACGGCGAGCGACTTGGCCAGCTCGAGCGAGATGTACATGTCGGCGGCCCGGAACGTCAGCGCCTGGAAGGTGTTGAGCGTGACGCCGAACTGCTTGCGCGAGGTGAGGTACGCCGAGGTGGTGCGCAGCGCGGTCTCCATCGCGCCGACCGCCTCGTTGCACGCCATGATCCGCGCCAGGTCGGTGACGGTGGCGATCGAGGCCGCGACGTCCGCCCCGGGCTCGCCGAGCGGCGTCGCGGGCGTGCCGTCGAAGGTCACCTTCGCCGCGCGGCCGCCGTCGTGCGTGGCGTACCCCGTCCGGGTCATGCCCTCGGCGTCCCCGCCGACCAGGAAGAGCCCGGTGCCGCCCGAGGGCAGCATCGCGCTGACCACGAGCACGTCGGCGCGGGCGCCCTGGATGACCGGCTCCTTGGCGCCGGTCAGCGTCCACGAGCCCCCGGCCTCGACGGCGGTCGTCGCGGTGGCGTCGTTGGTCCAGCGGCGGCCCGGCTCGGCCAGCGCCGGGGCGAGCACGCTCTCGCCGGCGCTCAGCGCGCCGAGCACCTCGGCGCGCTGCTCGGCGGTGCCGACGGCGCTGACCAGGCCGCCGGCCCACACGACCGAGGCGAGGTAGGGCTCCGGCGCAACCACGCGGCCGAGCTCCTCGGCCACGATCGAGATCTCGACCGGGCCGGCGCCCACGCCGCCGTCGTCCTCGCTGAAGGGCAGGCCCAGCAGGCCCATCTCGGCCATCCGGCCCCACTGCGCCTCGTCGAAGCCGGGGTCTGCTGCGACGGTCTGCCGCCGCTGCTCGTAGTCGGAGTAGGCCTTGCCGACCAGGCCGCGGACGGCCTCGCGCAGCGCCTGCTGCTCCTCGTCGTAGGTGAAGTCCATGTCGAAGTCCTTCCCGTCCCGCTCAGAGGCCGAGGATCGTCTTGGCGATGATCTGGCGCTGCACCTCGTTGGAGCCGCCGTAGATCGAGGCCTTGCGGAGGTTGAGGTATGCCGGGGTGGCGCGGCGCGACCACCACGGAAGGTCGGAGTCGTCCCCGGCGCCGGAGGCCAGCGAGGCCGGACCGGCGAGGTCGACGACCAGCTCGGAGACCGCCTGCTGCAGCTCGGTGCCCTTGAGCTTCAGCACCGAGGAGGCCGGGTGCGGCTTGCCGTCGGCGGAGTGCGCGACCACCCGCAGCGCGGTGAGCTCGAGGGCGAGCAGCTCGTTCTCCAGCTCCGCGATCCGGCTGGCGGTGAGCACGTCGTCCAGCTGGCCGGTCTCGCGCGCCCAGTCCTTCGCCTGCGCCAGCACGCGCTTGGTCGCGCCCACCGGGGCGACGCCGACGCGCTCGTTGCCGAGGAGGAACTTGGCCTGGGTCCAGCCGGAGTTCAGCTCGCCGACCATGTTCCCGACCGGGACCCGGACGTCCTCGAACCAGACCTCGTTGACCTCGTAGCCGCCGTCGATGAGCTCGATCGGGCGGACGGTGAGGCCCGGCGTGGTCATGTCGATGAGCAGCATGGAGATGCCCGCCTGCTTCTTCACGTCCGGGTCGGTGCGGACCAGGGTGAAGATCCAGTCGCCGTACTGACCCAGCGTCGTCCACGTCTTCTGCCCATTGACGACGAACTCGTCGCCGTCGCGGACCGCGGTCGTGCGCAGCGAGGCCAGGTCGGAGCCGGCGTCGGGCTCGGAGAAGCCCTGGGACCACCAGATGTCGAGGTTCGCCGTCGCCGGCAGGAACCGCTCCTTGATCTCCTGGGAGCCGAAGTGCGCGATCACCGGACCGATCATCGAGGCGTTGAACGCGAGCGGCGCGGGCACGTCGGCGCGCTGCATCTCCTCGTGCCAGATGTGGCGGCGCAGCGGGGACCAGTCCTTGCCTCCCCACTCGACCGGCCAGTTCGGGACCGCGAGTCCGTGGGCGTTGAGCACCCGCTGGCTCTCGACGATCTGGTCCTTGGTCAGCTCGCGGCGGTTCGCGACGGCGTCGCGGATCTCCTGCGGGACCTCGGTGGTGAAGAACGTCCGCATCTCGTCGCGGAACGCGGCATCCTCGGCGGACAGCTCCAGCTGCATCGGCAACCCTCCCGGCTCGGCGGCAACGGTCGTCCGACCGCGCGCACGCCACCGTAGCCGGGGGCACCGACCGCGCGCGTCGTGCCGGGCGCCCAAGAGCGCCGGTCAGCAAGCAGTGCCAGGCAGCGATCAGGCAAGCAGCCAGGCGGCGGTCAGCCGATGTCCACCAACCACTGGACGCCGTACCTGTCCTGCAGCTGGCCGAACACGTCGCCCCACATCTGCTTCTCCAGCGGCACGTGCACCTCGCCACCCTCGGCCAGCGCGTGGAACCACCGGGTCAGCCGCTCCTCCTCGTCCCCGCTGAGCGCGATCGTGACCGTCGCGTCGCCGGGGGTGAGCGTGGTGCCGGGTGGGAGGTCGGAGGCCATGAACATGAGGCCCTCCTCGGTGCGGAGCATCGCGTGCATGACGCCGTCGGCGCCGTCGCCCTCCATGCCGTACTCGCCGAAGGTGTTCATCGTCAGCTCGCCGCCGAGCACGGACCGGTAGAAGGTCATCGCCTCGCGGGCGGTGCCGTCGAAGTGCAGGTAGGGGCTCAGGTTCAGGTTCATGCCGGGTGGACCGGCGCCGACCACCGGACTCATCGTTGGCCCCGTCGGGGAGGATGGGCGCATGGTCTCCCCGCAGCGCAGCATGGACTCCCGGACCCTCGGGCGCACCGGTCGCGACGTCTCCGTCGTCGGCCTCGGCACCTGGCAGCTCGGCGCCGACTGGGGCGAGGTGAGCGAGGCCGACGCCCGCGCCGTGCTGGAGGCGTCGGTCGAGGCCGGTGTGACGTTCTTCGACACCGCCGACGTGTACGGCGACGGCCGCAGCGAGCAGGTCATCGGCTCGTTCCTGCGCGACCACGACGGCATCACGGTCGCGACCAAGATGGGCCGCCGGGTCGACCAGGTCCCCGAGAACTACCGCCTCGACGCGTTCCGCGAGTGGACCGACCGGTCCCGCCGCAACCTCGGCGTCGACACCCTCGACCTGGTGCAGCTGCACTGCCCGCCGAGCGCGACCATCGCCGACGACGCGACGTACGACGCCCTCGACACGCTCGTCGCCGACGGTGCCATCGCGGCGTACGGCGTCTCCGTCGAGACCGCCGACCAGGCGCTCGCCGCCATCGCCCGCCCGCACGTCGCGAGCGTCCAGATCATCCTCAACGCCTTCCGGCTCAAGCCGCTCGACCGCGTGCTGCCCGCGGCGCAGGAGGCCGGCGTCGGGATCATCGCGCGGGTGCCGCTCGCGTCGGGCCTGCTGTCGGGCAAGTACGACGAGTCCACGACGTTCGCCGACGACGACCACCGCACCTACAACCGCGACGGCAGCGCCTTCGACAAGGGCGAGACGTTCTCCGGCGTGGACTTCGCGACCGGCGTGGCCGCCGCGCGGGAGTTCACCGCGCTGGCCCGCGAGCACGGCCCCGACGACGCCACCGCCGCGCAGGTCGCGCTGGCCTGGGTGTGGCAGCAGGCCGGGGTCACGACCGTCATCCCGGGCGCCCGCAACCCCGAGCAGGCCCGAGCCAACGCCGCCGCCGGGACGCTCCCGCCGCTCCCGCAGGAGCTGCTCGACGGGGTGCGCCGGCTCTACGACACGCACTTCCGCGACGCGGTCCACGACCAGTGGTGAGCCTGTTGCGAGCCCCGGTGCTCCTCGCCGGGCTCCTCGCGCTCGTGCTGGGCCTGGGTGCCTGCGCGGCCGAGGAGAGCGAGATCCAGCGGCTGATGGAGGGCCACGCGACGGTGGTCGACGTCCGCAGCCCCGAGGAGTACGCCGCCGGCCACGTCGAGGGCGCCCTCAACATCGACCTCGCCGCGGACGACTTCCGCGAGCGGGTCGACGAGCTGCCGCGCGACACCTACTACGTCGTCTACTGCGCGTCCGGGTCCCGGGCCAGCCGCGCGGTCGCGGTCATGCGGTCCCTCGACTTCGGGAGCGTGGTCAACGGAGGTGGGTACGACGCGCTCGCGGAGCTCGGCGTGCGCACCACCCGATGAATTCCTCCCCGGCGCTGTCGCAGTCGGTCGCGGTCCGCTGCGACTACTTCGACACCGGCCGGTGCCGCTCCTGCGCCCTGCTCGACCAGCCCTACGAGGCGCAGCTCGCCGACAAGCAGCGCGAGGTCGCCGCGCTGCTGCCGACGCCGGCCGCGGGATGGTCCGAGCCGGTCGCATCGCCACCGGCGGAGTTCCGGAACAAGGCGAAGATGGTCGTGGGCGGGACGGCCGCCGCGCCGACGCTCGGCATCCTGGACGAGACCTTCACCGGCGTCGACCTGCGGGAGTGCCGGCTCCACACGCGCGGTCTCCACGACGCGCTGCCGGTGCTCGCCGACTTCATCGGTCGCGCCGACCTGGCGCCGTACGACGTGGGGCAGCGGCGTGGCGAGCTCAAGCACCTGCTGGTCACCGAGTCGCCGGCCGGTGAGCTCATGGTGCGGTTCGTGTGCCGCTCGCAGGAGCCGGTCGCGCGGCTGCGCAAGCACCTGCCGTGGCTGCTCGAGCGGCTGCCGGTCGCCGTCGCGACGGTCAACCTCCAGCCCGCGCACAAGGCCGTGCTCGAGGGGGAGCGGGAGATCGTGCTCACCCGCGCGGCCACGCTGGCGATGCCGCTGGGCTCGTCGAGGGACGCGGTCACCCTGCACCTGCGCCCGCAGAGCTTCTTCCAGACCAACACCGCGATGGCGACCGCGCTCTACGGCGAGGCGGTCGCGTGGGTCGCCGACCTGGCGCCGGCGTCGGTGTGGGACCTCTACTGCGGCGTGGGCGGCTTCGCGCTGCACCTCGCCGGGGACGGCTCCACGCCCGGCCCGACCGTCACGGGCGTGGAGATCTCCAACGAGGCCGTCCGCTCCGCCGAGCACAGCGCCACCGCCGCTGGGCTGTCTGACGTCGTGTTCAAGGCCGGTGACGCGACGACGTACGCCGTCAACGCGGCCGCCGCGGACCTGCCAGACCTGGTCGTCGTCAACCCGCCGCGGCGCGGCATCGGCGACCAGCTCGCCGGCTGGCTGGAGACCTCCGGCGTGCCGTACGTCCTCTACTCCAGCTGCAACGCGCGCACCCTCGCCGCGGACCTGGCCGCGATGCCGTCCTTCGCGCCGGTGCGCGGCCGGCTGCTGGACATGTTCCCCAACACCCGCCACTACGAGGTGCTGGTGCTGCTCAGCCGCAGGTGACGTCCGCCTCGCCACGGGCGGCCGCGCGCGACCCGCTCGCGGCCGCTGGTCCCGGGTCCGTAGATTGGGTCGACGTGGCCGAGGACTACTGCGAGCTGTGCGACCTCCCGCTGAGCCAGTGCGTGCACGGGCGGCCCGAGCCGACGCCGGCACCGCCCGAGCCGAAGGCCTCCCCGGTCCGCACCCGTACCACCACCCCGCGCGTGCCCGGCACGCCGGTGAAGAAGTCCGCTCCGCGCAAGTGGACCTCGCCCGACGAGCTCAAGGCCCCGATCGTCGCGCTGCTCCAGGAGCACGGCGGCGAGCTCGATGCGGACGACGTGTTCCCGTCCCTCGACGAGCAGCTCGGCGAGGCGCTGCGGCCCGGCGACCGGGAGCCGTCGCCGACCGGAGAGCCTCGCTGGCAGCTGGCCGCGCGCAAGGCCCGACGGGCGCTGCAGGACGAGGGCGTCATCGAGCCCGGCACGCCGGGCGTGTGGCGCCTGCGCTGAGACGGCGACCGGTCGGTCCTCGGCGGGTCCTCAGCCGAGTGAGCTGAGGTCCGGTGGCACGTCGACGGCGTGCTCCTGGAGCAGCTCGATCCGCACGATCTCGAGCGCGCGCTCGTTGGTCGCGGCGAGCACGACCGGCGCAGCGGCGCCGGCCTCGTAGGACTGCAGCCACCGGCCGGCCACCACGCACCACGGGTCGCCCGGGTGCAGCCCCGGGAAGTGCCACGCCGGCCGCGGCGTCGTCAGGTCGTTGCCGACCGACCGCTGGTGGTCGAGGAACTCACTCGTCATCACCGCGCACACCGCGTGCAGCCCCACGTCGTCCGGTCCGCACGAGCAGTGCCCGTCGCGGTAGAACCCGGTCAGCGGGTCGGTCCCGCAGGGCACCAGCTCTCCACCCAGCACGTTCCGCTCGCCCATGCCCGCAGCCTAGGGCCCGAGCGTGCGGTGCGCCCGGGCGTCAGCTGGGTCGGCTGCGCCGGGTGCGCCGGGTGCGCGGAAAATGCGTCGACAACCGCCCGCCGTCGCCGCCACGATGACCCCATGAGGTCGACCGCCACGCGCCCGCAGCCGCGCGCGTCCTGGCGCGCCCTCAGCCCGGAGCAGAAGCAGGCGGTGCTGCGGCACCTGCGCGAGCGGCAGCAGCGTGAGGTCGAGGTGGAGATCCGCCGGCTCGACGCCCTGGTCTGACGCCCTGGTCTGACGCTCTGGGCTGACTGATCGACGCCGGCGGGTACCTTCCGCCGGTGACCGAGCCACGACTCGTCCGCGCCCGCGCCCTCCGCGACCTCCGCGACCCTGAGGCCGTCGTGCTCGCCCTGCACGGCGGGGACGTGCGCCCGGGCGAACCCGACGTCAGCCCGTGGCAGCTGTCGGTGCTGCGGATGGTGCCCGTCGCCGCACGGGTGGCGCGCGCCGGACGTGGCCGGCTCGCGGTCCACCGGGTGCTCAACGCGGCTCGCGGGTGGGGCGTCGACAGGACGCCCGTCGACGACGTGCGGTGGGCGCTGGCGCAGGTGCGCGAGCGGTACGGCGACCTGCCGGTCGGCCTCGTCGGGCACTCGCTCGGCGGCCGGGCGGCGTTGCTGGCGGGCCGCGAGCCCGGTGTCGACGCCGTCGTAGCGCTGAACCCGTGGCTGCACCCGGCCGACGACGTCGACCTGACCGGCCGGCGGGTCCTGGTGGTGCACGGCAGCGAGGACCGGGTCGCCACCCCGGACCGGGCGCGGAGGGTCGTCGAGAAGCTCCGCCGGCACACCGACATCGAGTGGCGCGACGTCCCCGGCGCCGGGCACGCGATGCTCCGGCACGGCGCGGTCTTCGAGCGGGCCGCCGCCGACTTCCTCACCGCGGCGCTGCTGGGGCGCGGCGTACGGTGACGGCATGAGCCACCTGCTGGTCGTCATGGGCGTCTCGGGGTCCGGGAAGTCCACCATCGGCGCCGCGCTCTCGCAGCGCCTGCGGGTGCCGTTCGCCGACGCCGACGACCTCCACCCGGAGGCGAACGTCGCGAAGATGGCGCGCGGCGAACCGCTCGACGACTCCGACCGCTGGCCGTGGCTGGAAGCGGTCGGCCGCTGGCTGGCCGACCGCGCCGCCGCCGGGACCGGCGGGGTGATGAGCTGCTCGGCGCTCAAGCGCTCGTACCGCGACCAGCTCCGCCACCACGCCTCCGAGACGACCTTCGTGCTGCTCGAGGGCGGCCGCGACATCATCGAGCGGCGCCAGGCCTCCCGCCCCGGCCACTTCATGCCGCCCTCCCTGCTGACCTCCCAGTTCTCCACGCTCGAACCGCTCGAGCCCGACGAGGACGGCGTCGTGCTCGAGGTGGACCAGGGCGTCGACGCGATCGTCCAGGCGTACGTCGACACCATGGACCGCCGCGAGCGCTGAGACTCCCGCCAGCCGGCTTCGGCTCGCCGGGTCGTGGGTGGTGGCGGTAGGAGCAGCAATGAGGGCGAGGTACGCCGCGGGTCGGCGCGACCGACCGCGGCGTGGTGGAGCCACGACACCCGTCAGGACCGGCCGGCTGCGAAGCGGCGGATGCGAATCCACGACCCCAGGTTCGAGCACGATCCACCCCGACAACCAGGTCACCTTCCACATGCGGACCTAGGCCCGGCCCTGACCGGTGCCCGTCCTGATCGAACGTTCGACCAAGACGGGGTGGCGTGAGGCGCTGCTCGGTCACCCGTGCGGGCGGTGTGTGCGACAGGTGCGGCGGGTACTGCCGAGACATGTCCATCCTGTCCCTGGCCACGCGCACCGCATCGGTGATCCGGCCGGTGGCCGTGCCGGTGCGCGGGCGACTGTTCCGTCGGGGGATCGAGGAGCCCGTGGGGCACGCCTACTTCGACGAGTCGGGCACCGACGACGTGGTGGTCACCGAGTCCCGGGAGGCCGGGGTGCTCGGTGCGCAGGCGCCGGTGCACGGCCTGACCGTCCACGTCCCGTTCGACGACGGCACGGAGCTGCACCTGGTCCTCGCCGCGACGACGTGGAGCCGGGTGAGCCGGCGGATGCGCCACGGCGTACCGGGCCTGGAGTGGACGATGACCGGGGTGCTCGCCGCTCCCGGCGAGACCGACGACGGCGAACCGCTGCTCGTCGCGGCCCGGATGGTCGGCGGCAGCACCGCGGAGCTCGCTGTCGCACGGCAGGGGCAGCCCTGGCAGGAGTTCGGCTGCCTGATCATCAGCAGCCAGGTGGCGGCCTGACCCCGGACCCCGCCGCGGACGCAGCCGGGGCCGAGGAGCGGCTGCGAGCCGAGCACGCCCTCGTGACCCGTCGGCTGGCGGCGCTGCGGGGCGACTACACCGGCATGGTCGAGGCGTCCCGCGACACCAACGCCGACGATGAGCACGACCCGGAGGGCGCGACCATCGCGTTCGAGCGCTCCCAGCTCGACACCCTGGTCCGGCAGGCCTCCCGCCGGCTGACCGAGATCGAGGCCGCCTTGATCCGGCTCGACACCGGCGGCTACGGGATCTGCGAGCGCTGTGGACGCGCGATCCCCGCCGAGCGCCTCGAGGTCCGGCCCGACGCACGGCGCTGCGTCGCCTGCGGATGACCCGGGCAGGACCTGAGGATGACCGTCCCAGGATGGGCACCGGGCGGGACGTGGACCTGGTGATCATGGCCGACACCCACCTCCCCAAGCGGGCCAAGGACCTGCCGGCCGAGCTGTGGGCGGCCGTCGAGGCCGCCGACCTCGTCGTCCACGCCGGCGACTGGGTCGACGAGGAGACGCTCGACCGGCTCGAGGAACGCTCGCGCGAGCTCGTCGCCTGCTGGGGCAACAACGACGGCCCGGGTCTGCGGGCGCGGCTGCCAGAGGTCGCCCGGACCGAGGTGGAGGGCGTACGCCTCGGCGTCGTGCACGAGACCGGCGGCAAGCAGGGGCGCGAGCAGCGCGCCGACGCGGCGTACCCCGACCTCGACGTCCTCGTCTTCGGCCACAGCCACATCCCGTGGGACACCACCACGTCCCGCGGCCTGCGACTGCTGAACCCCGGCTCTCCCACGGACCGGCGCCAGCAGCCGCACTGCACCTACCTGACCGCCCGCGTGGCGGACGGCGTCATCGGCGACGTCGTCCTCCACCGGCTCCCGCCCCGCACACCCCGGAGGCCCGCATGACCTCGACGCAGCGCCCGAAGCCCACGACCCAGCGCCAGACCCAGCGCGAGGCCCGTCCGCACGCCGCCGGCCAGGCGCATCCGCTCGCCGCACTGCCCGCCAAGGTCGGCGGCGCGGTCATCGCCACCGCCGTCCGCGGGCTCGCCGCCGTCCGGCCGGCCGAGAAGCCGATGCACCCCGCCGGACGGGTGCTCCACGGACGACTCGAACGGCACGGCCTCGAGCCGGGCATCGGCGTGCCGTTCGTCGACCGGGCAGGTGTGGACGAGGTGGTCGCTCGCGAGTCGAAGGGCCTCGGGCTCCCGGCCGGGCTCCCCGACATCCACGGGCTCGCGCTCAAGGTTCCCCTCGGCGGCGCCACCGTGGACGAGGCCCGGGACGGCTCCGGCGGGCACGCGGACCTGCTGCTCTCCACCAACGGTTGGGGCCCCGTCACCCGCTTCCTCGTCGTGCCCTCGGCCGGGATGACGACCCGGCCGCTGACGACGCTGTTCCCCTACCGGAGCCCCCGCGGGCCGGTGCTGCTCGGTGCGCGCTACGTCGACGAGCGGCACGTCGAGCTCGCTGTGGCAGGCCTGCGCTCGGACTGGCGGGTGTTCGCCGACCTCCACCTGGAGCTCGAGGAGCCCGGCCCGACGGGAGACGGCACCGACGACCCGGAGCTGGAGTTCGACGCGATCCTCAACGAGCTGCCCGAGCTGCCGAACTACGACTGGGTCCGTCGCGTGCGGGCGCCGTCGTACGCCGTGGCCCGGCGCTCGCGCCGCTAGAGCGACCAGACGTACCGGCTGCTCGGCACCAGGTCGATGCCCTGGTCCGCGCCGAACCGGGACACGCTCGCCATCATGCGCTCCATCCGCGAGCGCAGCTCCGCGTCGTCGCCGCCGCTGCCGTAGAACGCGTGCAGGTCGGTCGTGGCGGCCATGGGGAAGAGCTCCTCCACGACCGCGCTGACGTACGGCGCGTCGTCGGTGACCGCGTCGCCCACGACGTTCTGGACGTACCCGAACGTCCCCTGCGTCTCGATCGCCACGGGCGTGTGGTCCACCAGCCAGCGGTGCCGCCACTCGGCCTCGTCGAGGTCGGCCGGGCGGCGCAGCACCGCGACGTTGGCCAGCGCGTCGGCCCGCTCGCCGTCCGGCACGGCAGGTGGCTCCAGCGGCAGCCGCTCCTCGACCTCGAAGCCGGCGAGTGACGCGCCCGACCCGTCCACCGCAGCGGTGAGGCCCTCGACGACCGGACCGGCGGGCGTGCGCTCGTCCGCGGTCCAGACCGACACCACCGCTCGCACCGGCCCCGTCGGTGAGGCGATCCGCATCGCCGCCGCCACCGGCTCGTCGTCGACGTTGACCTGGAGCCGCCGCGCGCCCGCGCGCGCGAGCCGGTCCCGCAGGTCGGGGCCGAGGAGGAGGTCGCGCAGCGGGCCGGAGTCGGTGCCGGCGGGGTCGGGGCCGCCGGAGAGCAGGAAGACGAGCTTGGTCACCGGCGGACCGTAACCACACTCAGGTCCCCACGGGAAGGGCCGCCTCGTCCATCGGGAGCGCCAGCACGTCCACATCGGTGGCCAGGTGGACCACCTCTGCCGGCAGGCCCGCGACGCGCGCCGCGGCGTACAGCATCCCGGCCCAGGCGCGGTCCTCGTCGTCGGCGTGGCCCGAGCCCGGCCGCGAGCGCAGGAACGCCACCCGCGAGCCCTCCGGCAGCGCCTCGGCGCGCAGCTGGGCGAGCATGCCGCCGAGCTGGTCCGCGCCGTCCTCCGGCGGCGGGCCGGCGCAGTCCTCGATCTCGGTCAGGGAGGGCAGCGGCACGGAGTCGGGGCCGACGAGCATCAGCCAGGTGCTGGTGCGCGTCCAGCCGAGGGGGTTCATGAGTGCGCGCCAGGCGCGCTCGAGGTCGGTCTGGGTCTCGATCAGGGGTGCGAAGGTCATGGCGCCGACCCTGCCGCCGAGCACCGGCGCTGTGCGGACGCTCGGTCGTCGCCTGTGGAGGACGCGGGGCGCGGCGGGGTTGTGGACGGAAGGTGGGCCGGCGTGGGCGCCTTCCTCGACCAGCGGGCGACTACGCCCCGGGCAGGATGCCGGCGGCGCGGGCGGGGGCGGCGTACGCCTCGGCGAGGGAGGCGACCGTCTCGTGCGCATTGAGGCCGCTGGGGTTGGGGACGACCCACAGGTCGGCGCCGGCCAGCGGCTCGGGCTGGCGGCCCGGGACCGCCTTGGGGAGCGCGAAGGCGGCGCGGTAGGCGGTGATGCCGGCGACGGCGACCACGCACGGGCGGGCGCGGCGCACGGTCTCGACGAGGGCGAGCCCGCCGGCGCGGTACTCCTCGGGCGTCAGCTCGGAGGCCTTCGCGGTCGCCCGCCGCACGACGTTGGTGATGCCGATGCCGCGCGAGCGGAGGTGGTCGCGGTCCTCGTCCGACATCCCGGCCGCGGGGTCGATGCGGCGCTCGAGGATCCCGGCGAGGAACAGCGCGGGGTAGAACCGGTTGCCCGGGTGGGCGAAGTGCGTCTGCGTGGCAGCGGTCCACAGCCCCGGGTTGATGCCGACGAAGAGCAGCCGGAGGTCGGGGTCGCCGGGGCCGGGGAGGAGGTCGGGGACCTCCCGGTCGCGGTACGACTCCAGCTCCGCGCGGGTGAAGGAGCGGGCCACGGGTCAGCCGCCGGGCGGCAGGTAGCGGACCTGGAGGCCGTTGGCGACCTGCCGGAGGTGGCCGTCGGAGGGGGTGTTGACGACGCCGAGCCGCCCGCCGCTGCCCCGGGTGAGCATGGTGGTCGAGCCGCCGCCGTCCAGGTTGAGCGCCTCGTCGGCGCCGAGGTCGATCAGCGTCGCGGCCAGCTCGACCATCGTGGCGCCGCGGCTCCAGGTCTGCCGCCCGTCCACGACGAGCACGAGCACCTCGCCGGTGTCGCGGTCGATCCCGATCGCGGTGCGGGGGTGCATCTCGCGGTCGTCGACGACCTCGACGATGCCGTCACGGACGAGCACCTTGTTGCCGCTGATCGCCATCCGCGGTCCGCCCTGGAGCCACCAGCGCACGTCGAGCCGGGCGCCCTTGCGAAGCGTCCCGAGCGCCTTCGCCCCGGGCCCGCGACCGACGAGCAGGACGCCGCGGATCTTCTCGGCGCTCGACAGCTTGGCCCGCGTGCGCACGACCTTGCCGCCGCGCACCAGCACCATCCGCACGTTCTTCCGCTGCCCGCTGGTCACGCGGTAGCCCGACGTCGTGCCCCACGCGGCGGTGTAGATCCCGATGCCGCCGGGCTCGACGAAGGGGGAGTTCAGGTTGGTGATCGTCCACCCCGGCCGCTGGGCGACCTTCGCCCGCAGCGCCACCTCGCCGATGTCGGCCCGCCCCTGCTTGTCGATCGAGAACGAGGAGGTCCACCCCGACCGGCGCGCGTGCAGCACACCGCGCTCGCGGTCCCGGCCGGTGCCGAGCGGTGCTCCGGTGTCGCCGATGTCGAAGAAGTCGCCGTTGACGCCGGCGACCGTGCCGGGACCGGAGTACGCCGGCGACAGCAGCGTCGGCAGCGTGGCCGTGCCCGAGATCCTCCGGGCGCCCGCGTAGTCGAGCGTGACCCCGGGGACCGACGGGTCGACGGTCAGCAGCGAGAACTGCTGGGGTCCGCGGGCGTCGACCTCGGCCCACCGGGTCAGGGTCACCCCCGGCGCCACCGCCGACCGGGTCGGGTCCGTGCGGGTCGGCGGGAGGCCGGCGAGCAGCCGCGGCACGACCGGCGCCCGCCAGCCGGGCTGGCCGTCGGAGGTGTGCTGTGGGCCGCGCTCGGCCCGCAGGTCCGGCCCGCCGCCCGGCGTACCGCCTGACGGGCCGGCTGCGGCGCCGGTGGCCCCGGTCGCGGCGAGGGCGAGGGCACAGACGAGTGCGCCGGCGGTCAGGGGGAGTCGGGAGCGCACCCGCTCAAGGCTAGGCCGCTCACCGGCCGACCACAGGGAGATGGACGATCGTGTCCTCGATCGTGACCACGCCGGGCAGCCGGGAGCCCATCAGGAGGAATGTGTCGGAGACCGGGGTGACCATGAGGTAGAGGTTCTGCCCCTTGGGCACGTCCACCGCCACCGAGGGCAGGGCCACGCGCCGCTTCTGGCCGCGGACGGGCGTGGGCTCGTTGATCGGCAGCACGTTGTTCTGCACCAGGCTCGCGTCGAGCGGGGTGCGGCCGATGGCGAGGCCGTAGAACGCGCGGTTCTGCAGGCCGAGGGCGGTCAGCTTCCCGGTGAGGTACGGCGTGCCGGCGACGCGGATCGGTCCGGCGGCGACCTGGTAGGACAGCGGAGTGCCGACGCCCTCGAGGGTGGCGACAGTGCCGACCTTCTTCGCGGTGTCGGCGCGCGGGGAGGTGATCGTCGTGCAGCGGTCGCCGGGCGTGGCCAGGTGCATCTTCCCGAAGCCGCGCAGGCGGGTCGGCCGGCCCTTGAGCACGTGGTCGAAGAACGCGATGTTGAGCTTCTCGAAGTCGCCGCCGGCGAGCCTGCGGCTGCACGGGTCGGTGTCGGCGGTGGTGCCGGCGGGCAGGATCGCGGGCAGCACGTGGCCGCCGTTGTAGGCGACGAAGATGCTCTTCCCGCGGGCCTTCGCGGTCATCGCCTGCTGCCAGTTGCGGAAGCCCTGCTCGAGCGGGAACAGGCCGTCGGTCGTGCCCTGGCCGAGCAGCATCGGGATGTCGAGCCGACGACCCTGCTCGACGTGCCACTTCGGTCCGTTCTTGCGGAAGAACGACGCCATGTCCTCGGTGCCGGGGATCGAGCCGTCGGGCCACACGCCGAGCGCGGCGCCCTCGAGGAGCGCCTTGTAGACGTTGGCCGGAAGTGCGTCGCTGAGCAGCGAGGCGGCGCTGAGCGCGAGCGCCCACTCGGTGCGCACCACGCCGCTGGGCGCGAGGCTCTGGCCGAGGTCGTGCCAGGTGATCTGCGGGGAGAGGGCGTCGAAGACCGGCTCGCCGCGGGCGCGGAGCAGCTCGAAGGCGCCGACGTACTGGTACCCGCCGCCGTAGCTGCCGCCGATCGCACCCAGCCGCGGGTCGCCCGGTCCGTCCTGCTGCACCCACGGCAGCCGCGCGACGAGCTTCACCAGGCGCCGGACGTCGCGCCCCTCGAGGGCCGGGGCCTCGACGTGGGCGTGGCCGCCGGAGGCGCCGAACCCGCGCTGGTCGAAGGACAGCACGCCGTACCCCGCGTCCAGCCAGGCCTGCACCTCGGGCTGGTCCGCGCGCTTCCCACCCCACCCGTGGCTGTGCATGACCATCGGGACCCGCCGCTTCCCCGCCGCCCGGGCCGGCTTGAAGACGGTGTAGCAGATCTCGACCTTCGCGGTCTCGCCCGGCTCGGGGACGCTCGTGATGCAGCCGTCGCGCGTGGTCACCGCCGCCCGCGCTGGGGCCTCGCGGCGCTGCGGGTCGGCGGCCGGGCTGCTCGGGGCAGCGGCCAGCCCGCCCGCCAGGAGCGCGAGCGTGGCGGTGAGCGTGGCAGCGGTACGGCGCATGAAGTCCCTGTTCGGTCGGCGAGGCGTGTTACCGACGGGTAGAACGCGCGAGCGCGACCGAGGTCACGCCGGTCAGGGCGGCCGGCGGGAGGCCGGTCAGCCGCACGGGACGGCGCCGAGCAGGGCGAGACCGCGCAGGTCACCGGTGCCGAACGACGTGCGGCCGATGTTGTCGGCGTGCATCAGCTCTGCCCGGCTCTCGACGTGCCCGAGGCCGACGACGTGCCCCAGCTCGTGGTCGAGGATCGCGGCCTGCAGGTCGAAGGCGCGCGGGCCGGCGCCGGGGGAGAGGTCGACGAAGACGTCGGTGTCGAGCACGACCATGCCGGTGCTGTAGGTCCACCGCCCGGAGGTCTCGAGGTACGCCGCGCCGCCGACGCCGGCGACGTCACCGGCGAGCTCGGGCACCTCCTCCTCATCGGCCCAGCCGATGAGCACCGGCGCGGACCGGCCGAGCGCGCCGATGCGGTCGGTGAAGTTGCGGTCGTCGGTCTGCCCGACGAAGGCGAACCGGAAGCCGGTCGCCTCCGACACGGTCGCCACGCTCCGCTCGACCAGCTGCCGCCAGTGCGCCGGCGCGCCGGCCGGGTTGACGACGTACTCGATGTCGCGGCACGGGTTCCAGCTCACCGGCTCGTCCGAGTCGGGCTGGGTCGCGGCGAACTGGTAGCTCCCGCCGCCGGTGGGCACCGACACCGCCTCGGCCCGGCGCTGCTCGGTGCCGAGCAGCTCGCGCAGCCGGTCGCCGGTGCCGCTCGGGTCGCGCACCACCACGAGCCCGATGAGGGCGAGCACGACCAGCACGCCCGGGAGGACCGGGCCGTGCCGGCGGGGCTCCCGGTGGTCCACGACCCCCTGGTGACCGGGCGGACGTCCCGGCAATCCCGCCCCGGCGGCTCTAGGGTCGGCCGCGTGCGGCCGTGGAACACCTTCGTCGAGGGCGACAACCTCGACGTGCTCCGGGCGATGGCGGCCGCCGGCGAGCGGGTCGACCTGGTGTGCACCGACCCGCCGTACAACACCGGCAACGAGTTCGCCTACCGCGACGACTTCCGCGACGGGTTCGTCGGTGCCGACGGCCGGCCGGGCAGCCGCCACGACGCGTGGGCGGCGATGGTGCGCCCGCGGCTCGAGGCGTGCCGCGACGTCCTGCGCGAGACCGGCGCGTTCTTCGTCAGCATCGACGACAACGAGGCCGCCCGGCTGCGGCTGCTGCTCGACGACGTGATGGGGGAGCAGAACTTCCTGGCCCAGGTGGTCGTCAACCTCAACCCCAAGGGACGCCAGCTGGGCCGCGGGTTCGCGACCAGCCACGAGTACCTCCTCGTCTACGCCCGCGACGCGCGCCGCACGGTGCTCGACGCCAGCAGCGCGGAGACCGTCGACGAGCGCGACTTCCCCCTGGCGGACGAGGCGACAGGCCGGCGCTACCGGCACCTGCCGCTGCGCAACACGAACAAGAAGTTCAACCCCGTCACCTCGCCGACCCTGCACTTCCCGGTGTGGGGCGACCCGGTCACCGGTCGGGTGGCGACGACGCCGTTCACTGGGGCCGTCGAGGTGACGCCGGTCTTCGGCGACGGCCGCCCGGCGGTCTGGCGCTGGAGCCGGCCGCTCATCGAGGAGCGTCCCGACGACCTCGTCTGCCGGGTCGTCCGCGGGCGGCGCGGGGAGCGGGTCGACGTCTTCCAGCGCGACTGGCTCGAGCGCGACGGCGGCCGCCGCAAGAAGCTGCCCACCATCTGGCTGGCCGAGGAGGTCGGCTCGACCGACACCGCCGTCGCCGAGCTCAAGGAGCTCGTCGGCCACGTCTTCGAGTCACCCAAGCCGACCGGGTTGGTACGCCGCGTGCTCGGCACGATGCCCGCCGACGCGGTCGTCCTCGACCCGTTCGCCGGCAGCGGCACCACCGGCCACGCCGTCGCTCTGGCCAACCTCGCCGACGGCGGCACCCGACGGTGCGTCTCGGTGAACTCCGCCGAGCCGACCCGTCCCGGCTCGAACGCCCACGCCGCCGGGCTGCTCACCGTCGCCGACATCACTCGCGCCCGGCTCCGCGCCGTCGACCGGCTGCTCGGGGGCGGGCTCGACGAGCGGGTCGGCTGGGGCTGAGCCGGCTCAGGCCACGCCGGCGGCCTTCTCCAACGCCGCGACCTCGTCGTCGAGGTGGACGAGCAGCCGCTGCAGGTGCGGGACGGTGCGGCGGCAGCCGGTCACGCCGAACGCCAGCTTGTCGTCGTACGACGTGCACGTGATGTTGAGCGCCATCCCGTCGATGGGGATCGACAGCGGGTAGGTGCCGTCGAGGCGGGCGCCGTTCCAGTAGCGGGTCGTGATGGGGCCGGGGACGTTGCTGATGATGCAGTTGTACGGCGGCCGCACCAGCCCCTGCATCCGCAGCATCGGCGTGAGGATCGCCGGCGCCTGGCCGAGCGCGCTCATCGCGACGATCTGCACCGGTGTCATCGACGACAGCGCCTCCTTGCCGTCGCGCATCGAGGCGTGGATGAGGTCGAGCCGGCGGGCCGGGTCGTCGTGGTTGGTGGCGAGCTGCACCATCACGGCACCGACCGCGTTCCCGCCGTCGGGATTGGCGATGTGCGACTGCTTGGCGTTGAGGCCGACCGGCACCATCGCGACCAGCGAGGAGTCGGGGAGCGCGTCGAGCTCGAGCAGGTAGCTGCGCAGCGCGCCGCTGCACATGGCCAGCACGACGTCGTTGAGGGTGGTGCCGGTCGCCCTGCCCACCGCGCGGAGCCGCTCGATCGGCCAGTCCTGCGCGGCGAACCGGCGGGAGCCGGTGATCCGCTGGTTGAAGATCGTGCGCGGCGCGTAGAGCGAGAGCGCCGAGGTCTCGTTGCGCAGCCCCTTGGTCAGCGTGCGGACCAGGGCGCCCGGCAGGCCGGCGGCCTCGGCGGTGAGGCCGAGCGCACTGCGCAGCGCCTGCACGGGCACCTCGGCGAGGTCGACCGGGCGGCGCTCGCGGACGCGCGGTTCGGCGCCCTCGCGCGGCCGGGCGTCCCACGGTGCGCGCATGCCGCGCTCGTCCGGGTCCTCGCTGAGCACGCTCTGCAGCAGCCGCATGGCGGAGACGCCGTCGACCAGCGAGTGGTGGACCTTGGTGTAGAGCGCGACCCGGCTGTCGTGGAGCCCCTCGATGACGTGCGCCTCCCACAGCGGGCGCTCGCGGGCGAGCCGGGTGCCGTGCAGCCGGCCGCAGAGGTCGAGCAGCTCGCGGATCCGGCCGGGCTGGGGCAGCGCGCTGTGCCGGACGTGGTGGTCGATGTCGAACTGCTCGTCCTGCTGCCACACCAGCTGGCCGGCCGTCCGCAGCGAGCGGTGGGGGCGCTTGAGGAACAGCGGCGACATCTCCGAGACGTCGCGCATGCACTCGTACATCTCGCGGGTGTACCCCGGTCCCGCGTCCGCCGGGTTCTCGAACAGCTGCAGGCCGCCGACGTGCATCGGCATGCTGCGGTTCTCGGCCATGAGGAAGGCCAACGACGTGGGGTCGATCGGAGTGACCACGGAGGGCCTTTCGGTGTCGGCGGGTGCCGGGCGGCAGGGCGGAGCAGTCGGGCGGAGGGGCGGGCGGAGCAGTCAGGGGCCGAGTGTGACCCGCGGTGACGACCGCCACAAGGGTCGGGTGCGCCGCTGGGCGGCCGGCGTCGCCGGTCGGCCCACGTGTCGTTCACAGCGCCGGCTCGCGCACGGCTGTCCACCGGTGCTCCGCGTGGGGGCCGGCACGGTCGTCGGTCCTTCCTAGCGTCGTGCTCGCACCGGAACTCGCCGGTGCAGGAACTCCTCGGGAGCAGACATGACGCAATGCAGGACGGGCCGGCAGACGCAGAAGCGGACGAACCGGTGGACGGCCGGTGTGGGTGCGATCGGCGTGGTTGCCGGGCTCGTGGTCGGCGGAGTCGCCGGCGGAGCGGCCATCGCGGCGGACGGGCCGGAGCTCGTCGGCGGCAAGAAGTACAAGCCGGTGCCGAGCACGATCGTGAGCGTGACCGGCGACAAGAAGAACGGCTTCGAGATCCGGCGCTACGACGGCAGCGAGCAGTTCCCGCCGACCGACTCCGAAGCGCGGGCGGAGTGCAACGAGTACGACACCGAGGTCGCCCGCGTGCGGTGCCGCAGCGAGGTCCGCACCTGGTACCGCGACTTGGGCGACATGAAGCGGGCGATCCACTACGCGCGGTCCTCGGCCTCGGGCTCCTGACCGTCGAGTCGCCACCTCTCGCGGGTCGAGTCGTCATTCCGGCGGGGCGAATCGCCAGCTCCGGCAGGTCGTGACGGCTGACCGCGCGGCCCGGGGGGACCATGGACTGCGACGGCTCTGGCACGATCATCGCCATGCGTGAGCCCGGCCCGGTGGACCGACTGCGGGCGCGCGGCCGGACCTCCGCCCGGGCGCGGCTGGACCGGCTGTCCTCGAAGCGGTGGCAGATCGCGCAGTGCGCGGTCGCGGCCGGCGTGGCCTGGTTCATCGCGGCCGACCTGTTGAACCACCCTACGCCCTTCTTCGCCCCGGTCGCGGCCGTCCTCAGCCTGGGCACGTCCTACGGGCAGCGGTTGCAGCGGGTCGGCGAGGTCGCGGTCGGGGTGGCCGTCGGCGTGCTCATCGGTGACCTGCTGACCCTGCAGATCGGCACGGGTGCCTGGCAGCTGACGCTCGTCGTGGTCCTTGCGATGTCGACGGCGTTCCTCCTCGACGGCGGGCAGGTGGTGGTCACGCAGGCCGCAGTGCAGTCGATCGTGGTCGCCACGCTGCTCCCGGACCCCGGAGCGGCGCTGGTGCGCTGGACCGACGCGCTCGTCGGCGGTGCGGTCGCGCTGGTGGCGGCCACGGCCGTCCCGTCCGCGCCGCTGCGCCGGCCCCGCGAACAGGCCGCGGTGATCGTCCGGAAGATCTCCGCGCTGCTGCGCGCGGCCGGCGAGGTGATGACCGACGGGGCGTCCGAGCGCGGCCTGGACCTGCTCGCCGACGCCCGGCAGACCGACCGGCTGATCCGCGAGCTGCAGGCTGCCGCCGACGAGGGCATGGCGGTGGTGGCGTCCTCGCCGTTCCGCGTGCGGCACCGGGGCGACCTCCGCCGGATGGCCGACCTGGTCGAGCCGCTCGACCGCGCCCTGCGCAGCACCCGTGTCCTGGTCCGCCAGGTGGCGGTGCTGGCCTACCACCGGCGGCCGGTGCCCTCGTCGTACGCGCTGCTCGCCCTCGACCTCGCCGACGCCGCGGACACGGTGGCCGACGAGCTCGAGGCCGACCGGATGGCCTCGGCGGCCCGGACCGCGCTGCTGACCGTCGGCGACGCGTCGGGCCGGGTCGAGCGGGCCGTGGAGATGAACGCCGAGGTCGTGCTGGTGCAGCTGCGGTCGGTCGTGGTCGACCTGCTGGTCATGACCGGCATGGACCAGATCGAGTCCACGAACGCGCTGCCCCCGCCCCCGCGATGACCGGCGACCCGCGAGCCGGGTGGGTGCTGCACGTCGACCTCGACCAGTTCATCGCCGCTGTGGAGGTGCTGCGGCGGCCGGAGCTCGCCGGCAGGCCGGTCGTCGTCGGCGGTCGCGGCGACCCGACCGAGCGCGGGGTCGTGTCGACCGCGTCGTACGAGGCCCGAGCGCACGGCGTCGGCTCGGGCATGCCGCTGCGGGTCGCGGCACGCAAGTGCCCGGACGCGGTGTTCCTGCCGGTGGACAAGGCGGAGTACGACGCGGCGTCGGCGGAGGTCATGGCGACCCTGCGTGCGGTGACCTGGGACGGCGCGCCGGTGGTCGTCGAGGTGCTCGGCTGGGACGAGGCGTTCCTCGGGATCGACCCGGCCGCGGCGGAGGGGGTGGGGGGAGGGACCCCCACCAGCCCCGCCACGGGCCCCGCCACGGGCCCCGCCACGGGCCCAGTCACGGGCCCAGCCACGAGCCCGGAGCAGTTCGCCGCCGAGGTCCGCGCGGCGGTGCTCGAGGCGACCGGGCTGCACTGCTCGGTCGGCATCGGCGACAACCGGCTGCGGGCGAAGATCGCGACCGACTTCGGCAAGCCGCGTGGGACGTTCCGGCTGACGGCGGAGAACTGGTCCGCGGTGATGGGCGACCGGCCGACCGACGCGCTGTGGGGCATCGGCAGCCGGACCGCCAAGCGGCTGGCCGCGCTCGGGATCGAGACCGTGGACCAGCTGGCCGCGGCCGACGCGGACCACCTGGCCCGAGAGCTCGGGCCGACGATGGGCCCGTGGTACGTCCGGCTCGGCCGCGGCGTGGACACTAGACGGGTCGATCCGACGCCGTACGTCCCGCGGGCGCACGGCCGGGAGGAGACCTTCCAGGCCGACCTCGAGGACTGGGCCGAGGTCGAGGCGGCCGTCCGCCGGCTCGCCCGCGCGGCGACCGTCGACATCGACGCCGCCGGCCGGCCGGCGGCGCGGGTGGGCATCAAGGTGCGCTACCGGCCCTTCTTCACCACCTCGCGCAGCCGCACGCTGCCGGCTCCGACCAACGACCCGGACGTGCTCGGTGACGCGGCGGCCGGCCTGCTCGACCGGGTCGAGCGCGACCGCCCGGTGCGGCTGCTGGGCGTGCGGCTGGAGATGGTGCCGCCGCCCGGCGGCTACTGAGACCGGCCTGGGGACCGGCGGGACCGGGCTACCGGCCCAGGCCGTCGCGGAGCTCGGTGACCACCGAGTCGACGACGGCGACGAGGTCGCCGGAGGACTCCTCGGCCACCGCCCGCTGCCGCTGGTAGGACGCGCCGCGCAGCGGGATCTCGGCCACCGAGGCGAGCTCGGCGGCGCACCCGAGGCGCTCCGCGGTCGGCTCGAGCCGGACCAGCAGGTCGGCGAGGTCGTCGGTGACCAGCCGTTCGTGGGAGTCGGCGTCGAGGATGACGATCGCGTCGAGGCCGTAGCGGGCGGCGCGCCACTTGTTCTCCTGCACGTGCCACGGCGGCATCGTCGGCAGCACCTCGCCGGCCGCCGCCCGGGTGTCGAGGTCGACGACCAGGCAGTGGCACAGCGCGACGATCGCGGCGAGGTCGTCGAAGGACGAGACGCCGTCGCAGACCCGGTTCTCCAGCGTCCCGAGGTGCGGCGCCGGCCGGACGTCCCAGCGGATCTCGTTCAGCTCGTCGATGACGCCGGTGTGCAGCTGGTCGCCCGCGAACGCCTCGAACTCCGACCAGTCCTGGAACTGGAACGGCAGCCCCGCGGTCGGCAGCTGCTGGAACATCAGTGCCCGGTTCGATGCGTAGCCGGTGTCGACGCCGGCCCAGATCGGCGAGGACGCCGAGAGGGCCTGCAGGTGCGGGTAGTGGTTGAGCAGGGAGGACAGCACCGGCATCACCCGGTCGCGCTCGGGCAGCCCGACGTGGACGTGCACGCCCCAGATCAGCATCTGCCGGCCCCACCACTGGGTGCGGTTGATCAGCTCCTCGTAGCGGTGGCCCTCGGTCAGCTGCTGCGCGGTCCACGACGCGAACGGGTGGGTGCCGCCGCCGAACAGGTCGACGCCCAGCTCGTCGGCGACCGGCACCACCGCCTCGAGGGCCTGCCGCAGCTCGTCGACCGCCCCGCCGACGGTGGTGCACACGCCGGTGACGACCTCGATCGTGTTGCGCAGCAGCTCCTTGTGCAGCCGGCCCGGGTCGGGCAGCCGCGCCTGCGCCGCCGCGAGCAGCTCGGAGGCGCCGTTGACCAGGTCGCGCGAGCCGCGGTCGACCAGCGCGAGCTCCCACTCGACGCCGAGCGTCGGCTCGGGGGAGGGCCGGAAGTCGATCCGCACGCCACCAGCGAAGCACACCGGACCGAACCGGCCGGCACGTCAGAGCCGGGCGAGCCAGCCGCGCGCGGTGGCACCGTCGTACGGCGCGTGGCCGGCCTCGACGACCGCGCGGACCCGGTCGCAGGAGGCGATCGCCAGCGCGCAGACCTCGGCGGGGTAGCCGAGCGTGACCCGGTGCTCGGCGAACTCGTCCTCGTCGTCGACCCACGTGCGACCGGTCAGCCCGCGCAGCACGTCGAGGTCGAGGTCGACCGCGCGCAGGGTGTCGCCGTCCCAGGCCGGCGGCGTGGTGACGTCGACGTACACCGCCAGCGGACCGCCCTTGCCGTGGAAGGTCGCCAGCCAGGCGCGGCCGAGGTCCGGGCCCGCTGCGGGGACGAGCACGACCTGGTCGGTGGGGGCGACGTACGACGCCCCGGGCCGCTCGAGCGCGGTGCCGGCGGGGAGCCCCAGCCAGTCGCCGTGCGCGTCCGACCCGAGCACCTCGGCCTCGAACGTCCAGTGCGGCCGGGCGCCCCACTTGGTCATCGCGACGGTGACCCGGGAGCCTGCCGGGGGAGCCGCCGGGGAGGACATGCGCCCTGTCTAGCATCGGCGCCATGTCGGCGTCGGAGGAGTCCTCGGTCCGCACGTACACCCAGATCCTCGACCTCTGTCTCCGCATCGGCGAGCTGCTGCTGGCCTCGGGGGCCGGCGCCGCCGACGTCACGGCGACGATGCAGGCGGTCGCCCGCGCTCTCGGCCTGCGCAACGTCGATGTGGACATCACCTTCACCTCGCTCTCCGCGAGCTTCCAGCCGGTCACCGACGAGCCGACGATCGTGCAGCTGCGCTACGTCAAGCAGCGCGCGATCGACTACGAGCACCTCACCCGCGTCGACCACCTCGTCCGCGAGCTGCTGCGCCAGGAGGTCGACCTGAAGGAGGCGCGCAGCGCGCTCGGCCGGATCACGTCCTCGGGCCACGACCGGCCGCGGTGGGCGATCACGCTCGGCTGGGGCCTGATGTGCGGCGGCGTCGGCCTGCAGGTGGGCGGTGACCTCGCCGTGGTCGTGATCGCGTGCTTCGCGGCGATGGCGATCGACCGGATGCAGCTGCGGATGTCGCGCCGGCGGTACCCGGTCTTCTACCAGCAGGTCGCCGGCGGCGGGCTCGCCACGATCATCGCGCTGCTGGTCGCCGCCACCCCGCTGGCGCTGGACCCGTCCCTGGTCGTCACCGCCAACATCATCATGCTCCTGGCCGGCATCGGGTTCGTCGGCGCGCTCCAGGACGCGCTGACCGGCTTCTACATCACCGCCGGCGCCCGGCTGACCGAGGCGATCCTCGCGACGGCCGGCATCATCGGCGGCGTCAGCGGCGGCATCAGCCTGGCGTACGCCGTCGGGGTGGAGGTCCCACAGCTCGACCCCGGCACCGCCAACCTGTCGAGCGTCGCGTGGACGATCCTCGGCGCCGCGGTCGCCGCCGCGGCGTTCGCGTGGTCGTCCTACGCCCCCAAGCGCAGCCTCGTGCCGATCGCGCTGGTCTCCGCGGTGGCGATGGGCATCTCGCAGTCGATCGCCGCCCCCGGCATCGGCCGCGCCTGGTCGGTGGCGCTGGCGGCGCTCTTCGTCGGCCTCGTGGCCTACACGGTCGCCGGTCGCCTGCGGGTGCCGCCGCTGGTGGTCGTGGTCTCCGCGGTGGTGCCGATGCTGCCGGGGCTCTCGATCTACCGCGGCCTCACCCTGCTCGCGGAGGGCGACGCGTCGACCAGCACGGGGCTGCTGGCGATGGTCACCGCCGCGTCGGTCGCGCTGGCGCTGTCCTCCGGGGTGATCCTCGGGGAGTACGTCGCCCAGCCGGTCAAGCGCGAGGCGGCCCGGCTCGAGAGCCGGCTGGCCGGCCCGCGGCTGGTCGGCCCGCTGCGCACCCGGCCCGACGGGTCGCAGCGCACGCGGCGTACCCGTCGGCGCCGGGCGGAGACCTCCGCCTGATCCGGCGGGACCAGCTCGGGCTCGGTCTCGGGCTCAGACGACGGTGGTCTTCGCCGGCAGGACCTTCTTCGAGACCCGCGCGACGACGTCCTGGTAGCGGGCGCCGGCGAGCTTGCCGAACCAGTGCAGCGCGTGCGCGTCGGAGCCGACCAGCACGCGCGACTTGTCGGCCAGCACGCCGGCGACGATCACCTCGGCGGCCTTCTCCGGCGTGGTCTTCGCGAGCTTCTTGTCGAAGAACGACGCCGTCCGGGCCTGGTCCTCGCGCGAGGAGACCCGCGCGTTGCGAGCGATCGCGGTCTTGATGCCGCCGGGGTGGACGACCGTCACGCCGACGCGGTGGCCGGCGGCCAGCATCTCGATCCGCAGCGCCTCGGACATGCCGCGGACGGCGTACTTCGTCGCGTTGTAGATCGACTGGCCGGGCATCGAGACCAGCCCGAACAGCGACGACAGGTTGACCACGTGCCCGTCGCCGGAGGCGATGAGGTGCGGCAGGAACGCCTTGGTGCCGTTGAGCACGCCGAGGAGGTTGATGCCGATGATCCAGTCGATGTCGGGCCAGTCGAGGTCGACCAGGTCGCCGGCGAGCGCCACGCCCGCGTTGTTGACGACGACGTTGACCCGCCCGAACTGGTCGGCCACCGAGGCGGCGTACGCCGTCATCGCGTCGCGGTCGGCGACGTCGAGGCGGTCGGTGCGGACCTCGCGGGCGCCGGCGGCGCGCGCCTGGTCGGCGGTCTCGGCCAGGCCGGCCTCGTTCACGTCCGACAGCGCCAGCAGCGACCCGCGGCGCGCGCAGTCGAGGGCCAGGGCGCGGCCGATGCCGGACCCGGCGCCGGTGATCACGACGACCTTGTTCTCGAGCGTCTTCATGCGGGGACGTCCTCCGTCTGCTGGGGGCTGGGATGGGTGGTGCTGGTGCTGGTGCTGGTGCCGGTGCTGGTGCCGGTGCTGGTGCCGGGGGTGAGGGGAGCGGGCGCGCCGCGCACGGCGTACGCGGCGGCGTCGAAGTCGCGCAGCGCCGCACGGAAGCCGAACGTCGTGCGCGGCCAGAGGGTGGTGTTGCGGCCGTGCTCGTCGAGGTACCAGCTCGAGCAGCCGCCGCGGTGCCACACGGTGCGCTTCATCCGCTGCTGGAGCCGGTCGTTCCAGGAGCGGGCGACGTCCTCGCGCGGCTCGACGACGGCGTAGGAGCTGACCCGCATCGTGCGCAGCGCCTGGCGGAGGTACTGCACCTGCGACTCGATCATGAAGACCATCGAGGAGTGGCCCAGGCCGGTGTTGGGGCCGACCAGCATGAAGAGGTTCGGGAACTCCGGGACGGTCGTGCCCTTGTACGCCGCCATGCCGCTCTCGCGCCACCGGTCGGCGAGCGTGCGGCCGCGCCGGCCGACGAGGTGCTCGGTGATCGGCAGGTCGGTGGTGTGGAAGCCGGTCGCGACGATGATGACGTCGACCTCGCGCTCGGTGCCGTCCGCGGTCACGACCGACGTCGGCGTGACCCGGGCGATCCGGTCGGTCACGAGGTCGACGTTGTCGGCGGCGAGCGCCGGGTAGTAGGTGTTGCTGATGAGGACGCGCTTGCAGCCGAGCGCGAAGTGCGGGGTCACCTTCTTGCGCAGCGCGGGGTCGCGGATGCCGCGGGCGATGTTGGCCTCGGCGAGCTTGCGGGCGGGGAACGCGATGCCCGGCTGGAAGGTGAACGCCGGCACGTAGGTCTCGCGGGCCCAGTAGACCGCCGTGCGGTAGGCCCGCTGCACGCCCGGCACGTGCCGCAGGGCGGCGCGCTCGAGGGCGGAGTAGGTCCGGTCGGCCCGCGGGATGATCCACGGGGCCGTGCGCTGGTACACGTCGAGCCGCCCGGCCACCTTCTGCACCTCCGGCACGATCTGGATCGCCGAGGCGCCGGTGCCGATGACGGCCACGCGCTTGCCGGCGAGGTCGACGTCGTGGTCCCAGCGGGCGGAGTGGAACAGGTGACCCGCGAAGTCGCCGATCCCCTCGATGTCGGGGAGCTTGGGCTCGGACAGGCCGCCGGCGCCGACGACCAGCGTGCGCGCGGACCAGGTCTCGCGGGTCCCGCCACGCGTCGTACGCACCGTCCAGCGGGCGGCCTCGTCGTCCCAGGTGGCGTCCTCGACGCGGGTGCCGAAGCGAAACCGGTCGAGCGTGCCGGACTCGCTGGCGACGCGGCGCAGGTAGGCCTGGATCTCCGGCTGCGGGGAGAACGATGAGGTCCACTCGGGGTTGGGCGCGAAGGAGAAGGAGTAGAGCTGGCTGGGGACGTCGCAGGCCGCGCCCGGGTAGGTGTTGTCGCGCCAGGTGCCGCCGACGTCGCCGCCCTTCTCGAGCACCACGAAGTCGTGCTCGCCGTCCTCGGCGAGCTTGATCGCCGCGCAGAGCCCCGCGAAGCCGGCGCCGACGATCACGTGGTCGACCTCGGTGGTGGCCTCCGCAGCGCCCTCGGAGGTGGTCTCGGTGCCTGGAGGAGTGGTGGCCTGGGTCATGGGCGGTCACGCTATTGCCACTATTGAACGAGCGTCAATAGGATGGTGCCCGTGACGGCACCCACACGCACCCGCCTCGCGCCCGAGCAGCGCCGCACGCAGCTGCTCGACCTCGGCGTGCGGCTGCTCGCCACCCGCTCGCTCGACGAGCTGTCGATCGACGTGCTCGCCGAGGAGGCCGGCATCAGCCGCGGCCTGCTCTACCACTACTTCGGCGGCAAGCACGCCTTCCACGAGGCCGTCGTCCGGCACGCCGCCGACGACCTCATCGCCCAGACCGCGCCGCCCGAGGGCGGCGAGCCGCTGGAGCGGCTGCTGGCGTCGGTGACGGCGTACGTCGACTACGTCGTCGCCAACCACGCCGGCTACCAGTCGCTGGTCAAGGCGGCCGCGAGCGGCAACGACGTCCTGCGCGAGATCTACGAGGACGCCCGCTCCGCGCTCACCGGCCGGATCTTCACCGAGGACCCCTGGGGCGACCTCATCCCCGACACCCCGGTCAACCGGCTGGTCGTCCGCGGCTGGTCGGCCATGGTCGAGGAGCTCGTCCTCGCCTGGGTCGCCGACCCCGCCGACGTGCCCCGCGACCGGCTGCTCGAGCTGGTCGCCGGGTCGCTGCCGGCGCTCGTGGAGTCTGCCGGGTCGTGAGCGGCAGCTGCTTGTGACGCGCTGTCCGCACAACTACCGCGCCGTTCGAGCGGCGCGGTAGACGGCCGGACAGCGCGTTACGCGCGACCTCGGCCCGGCCCGCTCAGGCGCGGAGCGGCCCGGAGGAGACGACGTCGGCGAGCTGGTCGAGTCCCCACTCGAGGTCCTCGCGGCTGATGACGAGCGGCGGGGCGAGCCGGATGGTCGAGCCGTGGGTGTCCTTGGCGAGGACGCCGCGGGCCATGAGCGCCTCGCAGACCTCGCGGCCGGTGCCGACGGTCGGGTCGATGTCGACGCCGGCCCACAGCCCCCGGACGCGTACGCCGACGACACCCTGCCCGACGAGCGACTCGAGCCGGTCGCGGAGCACGACACCGAGCTCGGTGGCCCGTGCCTGGTGCTCACCGGTGGCGAGCATCTGCACGACGGCGTGCCCGACGGCGCAGGCCAGCGGGTTGCCGCCGAAGGTGGAGCCGTGCTGGCCGGGACGGAGCACGCCGAGGACGTCGCGGTCGGCGACGACGGCGGAGACGGGGACGATGCCGCCGCCGAGCGCCTTGCCGAGCACGTAGAGGTCCGGCACGACGTCCTCGTGGTCGCAGGCGAAGGTGCGCCCGGTGCGGCCGAGGCCGGCCTGGATCTCGTCGGCGGCCATCAGCACGTTGGTGCGGGTGCACAGCTCGCGCAGCCCGCGGAGGAACCCGTCGGGCGGCAGCACGACGCCGCCCTCGCCCTGGATCGGCTCGACGAGCACCGCGACGGTGTCGTCGTCGATGGCGGCCTCGACCGCGGCCAGGTCGCCGTAGGGGACGGCCACGAAGCCGGGTGTGAACGGGCCGAACCCGTCGTGCGCGTCGGGGTCGTCGGAGAAGCCGACGATCGTGGTGGTGCGGCCGTGGAAGTTGCCGGTGAAGACGATGATCTTGGCCTGACCGGGCGTCACGCCCTTGACCTCGTAGCCCCACTTGCGGGCGACCTTGATCGCGGTCTCGACGGCCTCCGCGCCGGTGTTCATCGGCAGCACGAGCTCCTTGCCGCACAGGTCGCCGAGCGCGGCGCAGAAGTCGGCGAACCGGTCGTGCACGAAGGCCCGGCTGGTCAGCGTCAGGCGGTCCAGCTGCTCGTGCGCGACGCGCAAGAGGTCGGGGTGCGCGTGTCCGAAGTTGAGCGCGGAGTAGCCCGCCAGCAGGTCGAGGAACCGGTTGCCCTCGACGTCGGTCATCCACGCACCCTCGGCGTGCTCGACGACCACCGGCAGCGGGTGGTAGTTGTGCGCGGTCCGTTCCTCGGCGCGCTGGAACGGCGTGCGGGCGGTCTCGGCTGCGTTCTCAGCCGCGGTCTCGGCGAGCGTGGTCATCGTGCCTCCTTCGGGTCGCTCCCAGATTGTCAGACAACCTGACGAACGTCCGCATCGGCGGGAAATTCGCGTCGCTCCCGATCGTGCGCGGGCGTCACCGGGCGGCCAAACCCGCGCGGCGTGGGCTCCCACGGGGATGGCGCCCCGGCCGCTCGGGTATCGGGCGGCCATGAGCAAGCCACGTCCCGGGGACGTCGTCGTGATCACCGGAGCCTCCAGCGGGATCGGCCGCGCCACCGCGCTCGCCGCCGCGCCGGAGGGCGTCCACCTCGTCCTGGTCGCCCGCGGGGTGGGGTCGCTGGACCTCGTGGCCGCCGAGTGCGACGACGCGGGCGCCGCCTCGACGATGGTGGTCCCGACCGACGTCGGCGACGACGCGGCCGTCGAGGCGCTCGTCGACGCGGTGCTCGCGCGGCACGGGCGCATCGACGTGTTCGTCAACGCCGCCGGTGTCGTGGCCTACGGCCGCACCGAGGAGGTGCCGCAGGAGGTCTTCGACGGGGTGATGCGCACCAACCTGCTCGGCACCGCCAACGTCGCGCGCCACGTCGTACCCGTCCTCCGCGGGCAGGACGCCGGCACGCTCACCCTCGTCGGCTCGGTCATCGGCCACATCGCGGTGCCCGGCATGACGGCGTACGCCGTGAGCAAGTGGGGCGTGCGCGCGCTCGCCCGGCAGCTCAAGCTGGAGAACGCCGACAAGAAGGGCGTGACCATCTCCTACGTCGCCCCCGGCGGCGTCGACACCCCGATCTACCAGCAGGCGGCCAACTACGACGGCTTCGAGGGCCGCCCGCCGCCGCCCACCGCCAGCCCCGAGCGGGTCGCCGCGCAGATCCTGTCCCGGATCGGCCGCGAGGGCGCCCGGGCGCAGCTGCTGCTGAGCAACGAGGTGATCCGGTTCGGGTTCAGCGCGGTGCCGTTCGTCTACGACGCGATCATCGGCCCGTTCTTCCGGCACGGCGCGATCGACCGGCTCCGCCCGGTCGAGCCCCACCCCGGCAACGTGCTGAGCCCCCGCCAGAGCGGCAACAAGCTGCACGGCGACCAGGGCAACGCGATCGTCGGCATCACCCGCAACGTGCTCACCCACCTGCGCGGGTGAGGCGCGCGTGACCGAGACGTACGACGCCGTCGTCGTCGGCGCCGGCCCCAACGGACTGGTCGCCGCGAACCACCTGCTCGACCAGGGCTGGTCAGTCCTCGTGCTCGAGGCCCAGCCCGACGTCGGGGGCGCGGTCAGCAGCGACCGCGAGCTGCACCCGGACTACGTCCACGACACGTTCAGCGCGTTCTACCCGCTGGCCGCCGGGTCGCCGACGATCCGCTCGTTCCACCTCGAGGACCACGGCCTGCGCTGGGCGCACAGCCCGGCGGTGCTCGGCCACTGCCTGCCGTCGGGGGAGTGGGCCACCCTCCACCGCGACCGCACCGTCACCGCTGCCCTCATGGACGCCCAGCACCCCGGTGACGGCGACGCCTGGCTCCGGCTGTGCGACACGTGGGACCGGATCGGCGACCAGGTCGTCGCCGCGCTGCTCACGCCGTTCCCGCCGGTGCGGCCCGCGCTCGGCGCGCTCGCCCGGCTGCCGCGGGTCGGTGGCCTGGAGTTCGTCCGCGACCTGCTGATGCCGGTGGTCGACCTCGGCCGGCACCGCTTCGGCGGCGCCGCGCCGCGGATCCTGCTCGCCGGCAACGCCGGCCACTCCGACATCCCGCTCGGCGCGCCCGGCTCCGGCCTGATGGGCCTGCTGCTGACCATGCTCGGCCAGACCGTCGGCTACCCGGTGCCGGAGGGCGGCGCCGGCATGCTCACCCAGGCGATGGCCTCGCGGGTCCGCGCCCTCGGCGGCACGATCCGCTGCGACGCCGAGGTGACACGCATCGAGGTCGAGCGCGGCCGGGCCGTCGCCGTACGCACCCGCGATGGCGAGCGGTACGCCGTGCAGCACGCGGTCGTCGCCGACGTCGCGGCGCCGCACCTCTACGGCGGGCTCGTCGCCGCCGACGACCTGCCGGCCAGCACCATGCGCAAGATGGAGTCCTTCGAGATGGATCCCGGCACCGTCAAGGTGGACTGGGCGCTCGACGGACCGGTGCCGTGGAAGTCCGAGCCGCCGCACGCGCCCGGCACCTTCCACGTGGCCGACTCGGTCGAGCAGATGTCCGAGGCGCTCCACCACGTCAACAGCCGCACCGTGCCGGCCAAGCCCTTCATGCTCGCCGGCCAGATGACCACCTCCGACCCGACCCGGTCGCCGGCCGGCACCGAGTCGCTGTGGGCCTACACCCACGTGCCGCAGGACATCGCCCGCGACCTCGGCGACGACCCGGTCACCGGCCGGTGGGACGAGGGGGAGTGCGAGCGGTTCGCCGACCGGATGCAGGCCCGGATCGAGGAGCTCGCCCCCGGCTTCGGGTCCAAGGTCGTCGCCCGCCGGGTGCTCGGCCCGCACGAGATGCAGGCCCGCAACGCCAACCTCATCGGCGGCGCGCTCAACGGCGGCACCTCCCAGCTGCACCAGGAGCTGGTCTTCCGGCCGATCCCCGGCCTCGGCCGGTCCGAGACGCCCGTGAAGGGCCTCTACCTCGGTTCGGCCTCCGCCCACCCCGGCGGCGGCGTCCACGGCGCCTGCGGCATGAACGCCGCCCGCGCCGCCGTCGTCCACCGCCGGATCCGCCGGGTCGTCAACGGCCGCTGACCTCGAGGTCCCACGGGCGACCACGCGTGGCGGACCGCCACGACGGCAGGGCGGGGGTGCGGTGGGCCGGTCAGCCCTCGGTCAGGCCGGTCTCGTCACCGGTGCCGGCCTCGGCGGCCAGGCCGTCGCCGTCGGCCTGCTCGTCGAGCTGCTCCTGGACGTCGGCGAGCGCCTGCTGCTCCGGCTCGCGCTCGTGGCTGGGCTCGTTGGTCGTCTCGTCGGTGCTCTCGCTCATGAGTCCTCCTGGGGTACGTCGGGTGGTAACGCGCGAAGCGGCGGCGCCCCGCAGGGCACCGCCGCTCGCGTGTGACAGGGACGGGCGTCAGCCCTGGACGTCGGAACGGACGTTCTCCGCCGACGACTGGCCCTCGTCCTTGATCCGCTGGGCCGACTCGGTCGCGTTCTGCTTGGCCTCCTGGGCGACCTGGGTCGCCTGCTCCTTGACGTCCTGCGCCAGGGACTGGCCGGCGTCGCGGGCCTCGTCGAGGAGGGGCTGTCCCTTCTCCTTCGCCGTCTCGATCGTCGAGTGGGCGAGGTCGGCCTCGGCCCTGCTCGAGGGGATGAGCGAGGAGATCACCAGCCCGGCGCCGAAGGCGACCAGCCCGGCGGCCAGGGGCGAGCCCTGGACCTGGCTGTGGGCGCTGCCGACGGCCGAGGACGCGGCGCCGCGGACGTCGGGCGTCGACATGTCCGAGGTGCTCGGCATCGAGCCGGAGACGCTGCTGCCCGCGGTGCTCGCCTTGTCCGCGACGGTGTCGCGGACGTCGGAGGCGGTGCCCATGATCTTGTCCCGCAGACCACCGACGCGGCTGCGGGCCGCAGCCTTGCGCCGCTCGACGATGGCCGAGGGGCTCACCCGGTCCTGCAGGGCGTCGAGGTCGCCGGCCATCCGGGCCCGGGTGTCCTCGATCTGGCTGTTCAGCTCTTCTGCGCTCTGGCCCATGCTGCGTCCTCCTTGAGGGTCTGCTGCGTCTGCGGCAGCTGCGGGTTGCTCTCCTTGAGGGCCTTGCGGCCGGTCAGGGCGAGGACGCCGGCCACGATCGCCCACACCCCCGTGATGATCAGTGCCGATAGCTCGATCGGCATCCAGTTGTCGAGCAGGAACAGCACGGTCCACGACAGGAAGAAGAGGACGAAGTAGCCGGCCAGACCGGCCCCACCCAGCAGCCCGGCGCCCTTGCCGGCCTTGCTGAACTCCTCCTTCATCTCGGCCTTCGCGAGATCCATCTCCTGCTTGATCAGCGTCGTCAGGTCGTTGGTGACGTCGCTGACGATCTCGCCGAGGCTGCGCGGGTCGGCCGGCTCTCCGGGAGCGCGGTCGGCCTGCGGCGAGCTCCCGCTCGGCTGACCCTTGGGCTGGGCCGCCGGGTCGAACGGCTGGTGGGTCGGCTGGGTCACGGCCGGTCCTCCGAGCTCAGGCCGCCCCCGCTGTAGCCGGTCTCGTTGCCGGACAGCTCCTCGCGGGAGGGCTGGGTCGGCTGGCCCGGCGTCGCGCTCGGCATCGGCGGGTTCGTCGTCGCCGTGCCGCTGGGCGGCTCGTCGTCGCCGGTCACGGCGCCGCCGGTCACGCCGACGTCGGTGCCGAGCGAGCCGGTGCCGGACGCGAACGCGCTGGTCTGCGTCGGAGGCGTCGGCGGAGAAGGCGGCATCGGGGCGGCGGGGATGGTCGGCGCGGTGGACGCGCTGGGTGCGGTCGGCGTGCTCGGCGCGGCAGCGGCGCCGGCGATGCCGTCGCCCGCCCCGCGGACCAGCCGGCCGGCGACCACGCCGGCGGCCAGGGCGCCGAGCAGGAACGTGCCGGGGCGCTGGCGCGCGAAACGGCGTACGTCGTCGAGCAGCTCGCCCGGCTCACGGCCGTCGAGGCGGCTGCTGAGCGAGCGGACCTGCTCGGCCGCCTGGCGGGTGAGGTCGGTGGCCAGGCCGGCGGGCGCCTGCTGGGCCATGCCGTCGAGGTCCTCGCCGAGGCTGCCGAGGGTGCTGACGAGGCGGTCGCGCTGGGTGCGCGCCTGCTCCTGGGCCTGGCTGGTGGCCTGGCCCAGGGCGTCGTTGACCACGCTCCTGGCCTGCTGGGCCGCCTGCCCGGCGACCTGCTTGGCCTCGTCGGCGGCGGTGCCCGCAACGTGGCGCCCCTCCTCCGCGGCGGTCGACGCGGCCTGCTGGGCACGGTCGGTCGCGCTGGTGTCGGTCGTCATCTGTGTCCTCCCGGGTCGGGTTGATGTGCTTCCCCGGTGTCCGAGACGTCGCGGATCATCCTCACCCCTGGGAAGGGGCGTCACCGTCCGCCCGACTGGGCACACGGCCAGGCTCGGCCCAGCCGGCGCAGGGTCAGCCCAGCCGGCGCAGGGTCAGCCCAGCCGGCGCAGGGTCAGCCCAGCCGGCGCAGCTCGGGCCACAGCCCCGACCAGCCGCCGGCGGGTTCGCGGCAGACGAGCACCGGTCGCCCCTGCTCGTCGTTGTCGAGGTCGACGCCGTTGTCGACGCGGGTGACCTCGACGAGCGATCCGCACCACGCCTCGAGGTCGGGGACCGGGTAGCCCAGGACCACGGCCGGCGCGTCGTCGACCGTCGGCGGCCCGAGGTCCCACAGCGAGTTGTGCCCGGAGTGGAGGGGTGCGTCGGGGAGCAGGCGCGCCACCGCGCCGGCCTGGCCGTAGTTGCCGGTCACGACGACCGCGTCCGGCCCGGCCTGTGCGAGGCCGGCCTCCACCGCGGCGACCAGGGCGGGCCACCCGACGGTCTCGCCGGCGTCGTAGTTCACGTCGACCACCGGCGTCGCGTGCAGCCGCTCGACCGGCACCACCGGCAGGAACAGCACGGCGCCCACCACCGCGCCGAGCGCGAGCCCGGCAGCGAGGACGGAGCGCCGCACCCGCGCGGCCCCGCGGCCGGCCCAGGCGGCGACGTCGACCGCGCCGGCGGCGACGAGCGGCACGTAGACGGGCGCGAGGTAGTACGGCTTGCCACCGGTCACCGTGAACATCGCGGCCAGGACGACCCAGGTCGCCAGCAGGAACCGCAGGTCCGGCGTCCGCGCGAGGCGCACCGCCCCGACGACTACCAGCACCACGCCGACCGGCGGACCCACCAGCCCGGGCTGGGTCGCCCACAGCTCGACCAGGCCGGCGCTCGTGCCCGACCCGCCTGAGGCGATCGCCTCCGCGAGCTCGAGCTGCGGCCAGCCGTGGGCCTGCTGCCACAGCAGGTTCGGGGCCCAGAGGACCGCGGCGACCAGCCCGCCGGCGTACAGGTGGGCCGAGCGGAACGGGTGCCGCGGCCCCGCGACGAGCAGCGCCACCACGAGCGCGGCGGCGAGGAACACCGGCAGCGTCTTGATCTGCAGCCCCACCCCGAGGACGAGGCCGGCGGCCCACCACCAGCGCGGGTCGTCGAGCGCCCGCAGCACGAGCAGCAGCAGGCCGACCTGGACGAGGAGGTCGTACGTCGAGGTCGACACCAGGTGGCCGACCGCGAGCGTGACCGGGGCCAACCCGACGACCACGGCCGCGAGCACCTGCGCGGCCGCGCCCCCACCCAGGCGGCGTGCGACGAGGCCGGCCAGCCACGCGGTCGCGCCGGCGGCCAGTGCCGAGGGCAGGCGGAAGAGCCACAGGTGCCCGCCGGTGACGCCGTCCCACAGGTGCGCGAGGACCGGCACGAGCGGCGGCTGGTCGACGTACCCCCAGGCCGGGTGGCCGCCCACCAGGACGAAGTAGAGCTCGTCGCGGTGCGGGCCGTAGCCGTTCGCGGTGGCCAGCAGCAGGAGGGCGACGCCCGCCGCGACGAGCGCGAGCGGGCGGGTGGCGGGCGGGTGCACGGCGTGACCCTAGGGCCGCCCGGGCCCCGCCGCGCGGGGTCATGCCCGGGGGTTGTGCCCCGGGGGTTGTGTCCGGGGGTCAGGCGCCGAGCATCTCCCGCACCGCGAGCGACGCGAACACCATCGCCGAGCCGAGCGGAGCACCAGGACCCGGGTAGACGCCGCCGAAGAGCGAGGCGGCCGCGTTGCCGGTGGCGTAGAGCCTGCCCAGCGGCTCTCCGTCCTCGCGGAGGACGCGCCCGGCGGCGTCGGTGACGAGCCCGCCCTTGGTGCCGAGGTCGGAGAGGACGAAGCGGGCCGCGTAGTAGGGCGGCTGGTCGCACGGCGTGAGCGCCTTGTTCGGCCCCTGCCCGCCGGCGAAGAACGTGTCGTACTCGTCCTCGCCGCGGCCGAAGTCCTCGTCCACGCCCGAGGCGCAGAAGCCGTTGAAGCGCTCGACGGTCTCCGTCAGCGCGTCGACGGGCAGGCCGGTCGCCTCCGCGAGCCCCGCGACGGTGTCGGCGCGCACCCAGGTGCCGGCGGCGAGGTGGGCGTCGTGGTCGCCCTCGGGGATGGCGATCGCCGGGAGCCGGCCGCCCTCGCGGGAGTCGAAGACGAACCACGACGGGATCCGCTCGGGTGCCTGCGCCATCACCCGGCCGAACCGGTCGTAGGGCAGGCACTCGTTGCCGTAGCGCCGACCCGTCTGGTCGACCATCAGCCCGCTGCGGAAGCCGAGCGTGAACGCGCCCGCCCCGTCGGGCTGCTCGAGGCCGGGGCAGAACCAGCCGAGCCCGGAGTAGTCGGTGGCCGCGCCGAGCGTATCGGCCGCCGCGATCGGCTCGCCGGTGTTGGTGCCGTCGGGCGCCATCGTCCACGCCGCCGACCCCGGTACGCCGTGCTTGTCGCGCGCCGCGGCGTTCCGCTCGAAGCCGCCCGAGCCGAGCAGGACGCCGCGCCGGGCGCGGACCTGCACCGGCCCCTCGGGGCTCATGCCGACGACGCCGACGACCCTTGGGCACCCGTCCGGGCCCTCCTCGCTGAGCAGGCCGGTCACCGGCAGGCCGGTGCTGACCGTGCCGCCGTCGCGGACCAGCATCGCGGCGAGCCGCGCCACGAGCGCCTGCCCGCCGGTGAGCGTGCGCCGGCCCGGCTCGCCGGCCCGGTCGCGCTCGACGGGTGGCCGGACCCAGGCCGCGACCTGCTCGGGCAGCTCGTCGCGGCGGATCGCCGACGGCTGGATCGACCGACCGCCGGGGACCCGGCCGGGGGCGTCGTAGTACTCCGCGAACGGCACCCACTCGAAGTCCATCAGCTCGTCGGACTCCAGCTCCGCGACGAGGTCGGGCGCGTGCGCGAGGAACGCCTCGACCTTCGCCCCGTCCGGGTCCTCCAGGATCGCGTCGAGGTAGTCCCGCGCGGCCTGGGTGGAGTCCGGCAGGCCGGCCCGCTGCTGCACCGCGCTGCCGGGCAGCCAGCACGCGCCGCCGGAGTAGGCCGACGTGCCGCCGAGGAGGCCGGTCTTCTCCAGGACGACGACCGAGAGGCCGGCGCGCGCCGCGACGACCGCCCCGGTCAGGGCGCCACCGCCGGACCCGACCACGACGACGTCGTACTCCTGGCTGTCCTGGTCGCTGTCCTGGTCGATGCCCTCGCCGGTGCCGATCACCGGGCGATCGTGGCGGCTAGAACGTGTTCTACGCAACCAGCCGTCCCGGTCTCGGGATGCGTCGTCGACCAGGGGGCTGGGATGATGGGGCGGTTGTGGAGATCACCTACCCGCCGGAGCTGCCGGTCACCCAGCGCCGCGACGACATCGCGGCCGCGATCCGGGACCACCAGGTCGTCATCGTCGCCGGCGAGACCGGCTCCGGGAAGACGACCCAGCTGCCGAAGATCTGCTTGGAGCTCGGTCGCGGCGCCGGCCGCGCGGGCGGCGGCGGGCTGATCGGGCACACCCAGCCGCGGCGGATCGCGGCGCGCTCGGTGGCGGAGCGCATCGCGAGCGAGCTCGGCACCGAGCTGGGCGGCCCGGAGAGCCCGGTCGGCTACCAGGTCCGCTTCACCGACCGCACGTCGAAGGCCACGCGGGTCAAGCTGATGACCGACGGCATCCTGCTCGCCGAGCTGCAGCGCGACCGGATGCTGAAGAAGTACGACACGATCATCATCGACGAGGCCCACGAGCGCAGCCTCAACATCGACTTCCTGCTCGGCTACCTCAAGCGGTTGCTGCCCAAGCGGCCCGACCTCAAGCTGGTCATCACCTCCGCGACCATCGACCCCGAGCGCTTCGCCGAGCACTTCGCCGACCGACGGGGGAAGCCGGCCCCGATCATCGAGGTCAGCGGGCGCACCTACCCCGTCGAGGTCCGCTACCGCCCGCTGCTGGAGCTGCCGGAGAACGACGACGAGGGCGAGCCGATCGTCCGCGACCAGACCGAGGCGATCGTCGACGCGGTCAAGGAGCTCTCGGCCGAGGGGCCCGGCGACGTGCTGGTCTTCCTCCCCGGCGAGCGCGAGATCCGCGACACCGCCGACGCGCTGTCGGAGCTGACCACGTCCACGCGCGGCGGCGGGCTCGAGGTCGTGCCGCTCTACAGCCGGCTCTCGGCCGCGGAGCAGCACAAGGTCTTCGCGCCGCACACCGGCCGCCGGGTCGTGCTGGCCACCAACGTCGCGGAGACGTCGCTGACCGTGCCGGGCATTCGGTACGTCGTCGACACCGGCGTCGCGCGCATCTCGCGGTACTCCCTGCGCACCAAGGTGCAGCGGCTGCCCATCGAGCCGGTCAGCCAGGCCTCGGCCAACCAGCGCTCGGGCCGGTGCGGCCGCGTGGCGGCCGGCATCGCGATCCGGCTCTACTCCGAGGAGGACTTCGAGGGCCGTCCGGAGTTCACCGACCCCGAGATCCTGCGCACCAACCTGGCGAGCGTCATCCTGCAGATGGCCAGCCTCGGCCTCGGCGACCTCGGCCGGTTCCCGTTCGTGGAGCCGCCGGATCGCCGCAACGTGACCGCCGGCGTCCAGCTGCTCGAGGAGCTCGGCGCGCTGACGCCCGAGCAGCAGGGCCGCGCGCGTCAGGGGGACCAGCAGGACCGACCGGACCGACGCGGGCCGCGCCTGACGAAGCTCGGCCGGCGCCTCGCGCGCCTGCCGATCGACCCGCGGCTGGCGCGGATGGTGCTCGAGGCCGAACGGCTCGGCTGCGTCCGCGAGGTCGTCGTCATCGCCGCAGCGCTGTCGCTGCAGGACCCGCGCGAGCGCCCCGGCCCCGACCACCCGGCCGAGCAGGCACGCGCCGACCAGCTGCACGCGCGGTTCAAGGTCGAGGGCAGCGACTTCCTCACGTGGCTGGAGCTGTGGCGCTACCTCAAGGCCCAGCAGCGCGAGCTCAGCAGCAGCGCGTTCCGCCGGATGTGCCGCGCCGAGCACCTCAACTACCTGCGCGTGCGGGAGTGGCAGGACTTCGAGTCCCAGCTGCGGCAGGTCTGCAAGGAGATGCAGATCGATGTCGGCCACCCGGCTGACACGCCCGACGCCGACGGCATCCACCAGGCGCTGTTGTCCGGCCTGCTCTCCCACATCGGCGCGCTGGAGGAGCGGGACAAGAAGGAGAGGGCCGGTGAGCGCCGCCGTGGGCCGCGGGAGTACCTCGGCGCCCGCGGCGCCCGGTTCGCCGTCTTCCCGGGCAGCGTCGTGGCGCGCAAGAACCCGGCGTACCTCATGGCCGGCGAGCTCGTCGAGACCAGCCGGCTCTGGGCCCGGCAGAACGCCGCGATCAACCCGGAGTGGGCCGAGCGGCTCGGCGGAGACCTAGTCAAGCGCACCTACAGCGAGCCGCACTGGAGCCGGAAGCGTGCCGCGGTCATGGCCTACGAGCGCGCCACGCTGTACGGCGTGCCGCTGGTCGCCGACCGGCTCGTGTCGTACGGCAAGGTCGACCCGGTCGTCTCCCGCGAGCTGTTCATCCGCCACGCCCTCGTCCAGGGGGAGTGGCAGACCCGCCACCGGTTCGCGGCCGAGAACAAGCGGCTGCTCGAGGAGGCCGAGGAGCTCGAGCACCGCGCCCGCCGCCGCGACATCGTCGTCGACGAGGAGACCCTCTTCGACTTCTACGACGCCCGCGTCGGCCAGGACGTCGTCAGCGGCGCGCACTTCGACCAGTGGTGGAAGCGCGAGCGGCAGCGCCACCCGGAGCTGCTCACCTTCGACCCAGCGATGCTCACCCACGGCACCGCCGAGGAGGTGCGCGAGGCCGACTACCCGCAGGAGTGGCAGGCCGAGGGGCTGACGTTCCCGATCAGCTACCACTTCGAGCCGGGCACGGCCGAGGACGGGCTGACGATCGACGTGCCCGTGGCGACCCTCAACCGGGTCGCGGCGGAGGACTTCTCCTGGAACGTCCCCGGCCTGCGCGAGGAGCTGGTCACCGAGCTCATCCGCAGCCTGCCGAAGAACCTCCGGGTCAGCTTCGTGCCGGCACCCAACAAGGCGCGGGAGTTCCTCGCCGCCGTCCCGCCGGGGGAGGAGCCGCTGCTCGACGCGCTCGAGCGCTGGTGCCGCGCGACCACCGGCGTGGTCGTGCCCCGCGACGCGTGGGACTGGTCGAAGGTGCCCGAGCACCTGCGCCCGACGTACCGCGTCGTCGACGACGCCGGCCGCGAGCAGGCACGCGGCAAGGACCTCGAGGCGCTCAAGGCGCCGCTGCGGCCGCGCTTCCGCCAGGCCCTCGAGGAGGTCGCCACCGAGAGCGGGCTGACCCGCACCGGCGAGACGACGTGGAGCTTCGGCGCCATCGACGCCTCCTTCACCCAGAAGCGGGCCGGCCACGAGGTCAAGGCCTATCCGACGCTCGTCGACGAGGGTTCGACCGTCGGGCTGCAGGTCGTCGGGTCCGCCGACGAGCAGGAGGCGCGGCACCGGCTCGCCGTCGTCCGGCTGCTGCTGCTCGGCACGCCCTCGCCGGTCAAGACCGTCCTCGACTCCCTCAGCAACCACGAGAAGCTCGCGCTCGCCAGCACGCCGTACGCCTCGGTCAGCGCCCTGCTCGAGGACTGCCGCCGCGCCGTCGTGGTCGACGTCGTCGACGCCCGGCCCGCGGCGCGCGACCAGGCGGCGTACGACGCCCTGCGCGCCGTCGCCGCGCAGGACCAGGAGGCGCGGCTCAGGGCGGTCGTGGCCGACGTGATCCGCGTGCTCGACCTGTGGCGGCAGGCCGACAAGGCGCTGTCCGGCCGCGCCGAGATGACCATGCTCCCCGCCCTCTCCGACCTCAAGGCGCAGCTCGCCCGCCTGGTCCACCCCGGCTTCGTGGGCGAGGCCGGGGCGGCGCAGCTGCGGTCCTACCCGCGCTACCTCCAGGCGCTGCTCCAGCGGCGCGCCCGCCTCGAGGAGGGGTACGCCGCCGTCGACCGCGACCGCCGGTTGATGGACCAGGTGGCGGACCTGCAGGACGCGTGGCTGCACGCGACCGCGGCGCTGCCGGAGGGGCGCCCGGCCGGCGCGGCGCTGCGGCAGGTGCGGTGGATGCTCGAGGAGTACCGCGTCTCGCTGTGGGCCCAGCAGCTCGGCACGCCCGCGCCGGTCAGCGACCAGCGGATCCGCAAGGTGCTCGCGCAGGCCGCCGGCTCGGGCGCCGGCTCGGGATCCGGCTCGAGTCCGGGGGCTGGGTCCCGGGCGTAACCTCGCTCGGGTGAGCCGCCAGCACCACCGCCCGATGACCCCCGGCGCGGGCTTCTTCGCCGAGATCGTCGGCGGCGCCGACCCCGCGCTCGTGACCGAGGCGGCCGACCGCGCCGCCGTGCTGCTCGTGCGTGGCGCGCGGGCCAGCGACGACGCGGAGGTGGCCGAGCGGCTGCTGCGGCTGGCCGAGGACGAGGGCATCGAGACGATCGCGGAGGTGTGGTCCGGCGCGCCGGCGGACTCGATCGCCGGGTGCCTGTGGCGGCTGTTCCTGCTGCGCTCGTGGGTGCACGCCGAGCCGGTCGCCGTGGCCCGCGAGTTCGAGGCCGGGCGCGCCCGCGCCCAGGTCGCCCGCGTCGTCGCCGGGGTGGCCGACCCGCCGGGGCCCGAGCAGCTCAAGGCGATGGTCGACGAGGTGCTGCGCGGCATCGCGACCAGTGACTTCGCCGACGTCCTGCTGCGGGCCGCCGCCTTCGCGCGCGTCGTCGCGACCGGGCGGGCGCACCTGCCCGGCTCCGACGAGGACGGCGTGCGGCGGATGCTGGTCATGGCCGAGCAGCTCGAGGCCGCCGGTCACCTCGAGCTCGCCGCGCGTCTCCAATAGGTCGTTACAATGGACAACGAGCACGTCGGGCCGCGGCAGCCCCGGGTCCCACAATTAGCCGCTACGAGCGGCCACGCGCCGTGAGGCGCTCCCGGTCCGGCGTGCTCTCCACTCTCCGGGACGCTGCGCGCCGGCTCCCCTCCCGCGTGCCGCTGCCGCGGTTCGTCCACGCGCCGCGCGCCGACGGCCGCCCCGACCCCGGCGAGGTCGTCTGGGCCTGGGTGCCCTACGAGGAGGACGCGAGCCGCGGCAAGGACCGCCCGGTGCTGGTGCTCGCTCGCGAGCGCACACCCGCGGGGGAGCGGCTGCTCGCGCTGATGCTCACCAGCAAGGACCACGACCGCGACGCCGCCGACGAGGCCCGGTGGGGCCGCCACTGGATGGACGTCGGCGCCGGCGGCTGGGACCGGCAGGGTCGGCCGAGCGAGGTCCGGCTGGACCGGCTGCTCGTGCTCGACCCCGACGCGGTGCGGCGCGAGGGCGCGGCGCTCCCGCGCGGCACGTTCGACGCGGTCGCCGCCGCCGCGGCCCCCTACCTCGCCGAGGACCTCGCCGGGCTCAGGACGCCCGGAACGTCGCCGCGATCCGGCGGACGGCCTGGCGGGCGGGGTTCCGGCCGCGGGGCCACCGGCGCTCGTCGGTGGCGACCTCGACGACGCTGACCCAGCTGCCCTTGCGGACCACGCCGAGCGCGGTGGCGCGCGCGCCGTCGGCCGGCCGCTCGCCGTACGTCGCGGCGTACACGGTCCCGAAGCCGGTGCGCACCGGCACGTCGCGCGCCTCGCCGACCTTCGCCCGCGGCGAGGACAGGCGCTCGGCGCAGTCGGCGCGCCAGGCCATCAGCACCTCGGCGGCGCGGTAGGCCGAGGAGCGGTCCGCGAACCTGCCAAGCACCTGGACCGCGGTGGCCGAGCCGTCGGCCGTGGTGAACCGGCGCTCGGTGGTGCGGATCGCGCCGATGTCGAACAGCGAGGCCTTCTGGCACGCGCCGACCGGTCGCGAGCCGTCGCCCTTCGCAGCGTCCGTCCAGGGCAGGTCGTCGGCCACGGTCGGCATCCGGTCGGCGTCGAGCAGGTGGGCGCGGGCCGGCTTGGCCAGCAGCGGCTGCGGCGGCAGCGGGGCGAGCGTGCTGCGGTTCGGCCGAGCGGTGCGGCTCGGCCGAGCGGTGCGGCTCGGCTCCGGCTCGTCGGCGCCGTCAGCCTCGGTGGGGTTGCTCGCGGGCGGCGACGGCGGTGCGGTCGCGCTCGTCGTGGCGGCGGGGCTCGTCGGCGCCTCGGCGGCGTCGTTCCCGTCGCCTCCGCACGCGGAGAGGCCGAGGGTCAGGGCGAGGGCGGCGGGGAGCAGGAGCGCTTGCTGGGGTGCTCGGGGAAGGCGGGGCACGCTGCATCGTAGGCAGCCGGAGCGGTCGGTAGGGTGACGGCGCGCCCCAGGGACCGGGGCGCGTGCTGTGACCTGGGCCGCCCGTGCGGCCGGAGCGAGGAGGCGTGCCGTGCGGCTGCGACGGGGACGGCGGAGCACCCGGACCGGGTTGGCCACGCTGCTGGTGCTCACGCTGGGGCTGGGCCTCGGTGCGTGCACCGACGACGGAGGCGACCCGCCCGCTCCCGAGCCGACCCGGGCCGCCCCGCCGGTCCGCCTGCTGTTCGGCGTCTGGGGCAACAGCGAGGAGGTATCGGCGTACCAGGCGATGGTCGACACCTACAACGCCACCTTCGAGGAGAGCCAGGTCGAGCTGCGGTCCTGGCGCGACCGCGAGGCGCTCGCCGACGCGCTGCGGGCCGGCGGCAAGGTGCCCGACGTGTTCCTGACCTCGCGCCGCGACCTGCGGTGGTTGGTCGAGCAGGGCCTGACGCAGCCGGTCGACGAGCTGCTCGACGAGCGCGGCACGGAGTTCGGCGACAACTACTCCCGCGACGCGCTGCGTGCCTTCTCCGCCGACACGCGGCTGCAGTGCATGCCGTACGGCATCTCGCCCACGGTCGTCTTCTACAACACCGAGCTCGTCGACTTCGAGCGGATGCGCAACCGCGAGCTCCCGGCGCCCAGCGACGAGGACGACACGCGCTGGTCCTTCGAGGAGTTCGTGACCGCAGCCGACTTCGCCACCCGGCCGCGCAAGCGGGTCCGCGGTGTCCACGTCGAGCCGACGCTGCACGGGCTGGCGCCGTTCGTCGAGAGCGGCGGCGGGTCGGTCTTCAACGACGAGACCGAGCCGACCTCCACGGCGTTCTCCAGCGACGGCAGCCGCGAGGCGCTGACCCGGACCCTCGAGCTGCTGCGCAACCCCCAGCTCACCCTCACCGACGGCCAGCTGCAGCGCGCCACCCCGCAGGAGTGGTTCGAGCGCGGCCGGCTGGCGATGATGACCGGCAACCGTTCCCTGGTGCCGGAGCTGCGGCGGGTGCCGGGCCTGGAGTTCGACGTCATGCCGATCCCGACGCTGGGGTCGTACGCCACCGTCGGCGACATCACCGGCCTGTGCCTGTCCAAGGCCGCGGCCAGCACCGCCGAGGGCGCCGACTTCCTCGTCCACGCCACCTCCTCGGAGTCGGTGACCCGGGTGGTCCGCGCCGGTTACCTCGTGCCCGCCAACCTCGAGGTCGCCTACTCCGAGGACTTCGTCCAGCCCGGCCGGCTGCCCGCCCACGCCTCGGTCTTCACCGACTCCATCCGCGCGCTGCGGGTGCCCCCGCTGCTCGACTCCTGGGACGAGCTCGAGACGGCCATCCGCGACGACATCCGCTCGCTCGTCACCTCCGCCCCTGAGCTCGACCTCGAGGCGGTCACCGAGCAGATCGACCTCGACTCCCAGCGGGTCCTCGACCCCGAGTTCGAGGAGCCGACCGAGTCGCCCTCGCCCTCCGAGGAGTCCGCGGCGGACGAGGAGTAGCCGGCCTGGTCGATCGGGTCGATCGGGTCGTGAGGTTCATCGGCGCCCCGATGAACCTCACGGTCCCCCGACGGAACTTCAGCGGGGGACCGTCAGCTTTGTCGGCGCCCCGACGAACCTGACGGCTTCCCGAGGGAGGGCGGTCAGCCGGCCGCGCGGGCGTCGGCGTCGAGGATGGCCCGGGTGAGGACGGGGGCGGCGAGGGCGACCTGCCACGAGCGGGCGCCGTACCCCTGGAGCACGCCGGCGACGGCGTCGAGCAGGTCGCCGGGGTCGCGGGTGGCCGGCGGCGTCCACAGGGTGCGACGGAGGTAGTCCGGGGTCAGCAGGTTCTCCACGGGCAGCCCGTGCTCGTCGGCGAGCGCGGTCATCGCCTCGCGGGCCAGCTGGAGGCGGTCGGCGGCGACGGGGTCCTTCTCGGCCCAGGCGCGGGGCAGCGGCGGGCCGTCCCCGCGCGGCGAGCGCGAGGGCAGATCGGCCTCGTCCATCTCGGCGACCTCGCGCAGGGCGGCGATCCAACGGTTGGCGTACCGCTCGGCACCGCGGCCGTGGAAGCCCTTCGTCGACAGCAGCGCGGACCGCTCCATGGGCATCGCGGTCGCCGCGGCGATGATCGCGGCGTCGGGGATGATCCGGCCCGGGGTCACGTCACGCTGCTCGGCGATCGAGTCGCGCAGCTCCCACAGGGCACGGACGGCGCCGAGCGCCCGACGTCCGCGGACCCGGTGCAGCCCCGACGTACGACGCCACGCGTCGACCCGCGCCGGCTGCTCGAAGCTGCGGAGGTGGTCGAACTCCTGCTGAGCCCACTCGTCCTTGCCCTGGGCCACCAGCTCCGCGGCGATCGCCTCGCGCAGCTCGACGAGCACCTCGACGTCGAGCGCGGCGTACTCCAGCCACGGCTCCGGCAGCGGGCGGGTCGACCAGTCGACCGCGGAGTGCTCCTTCTTCATCGAGAAGCCGAGCACCGTCTCCACGAGCGTCGCCAGCCCGACCCGCGGGTAGCCAAGCAGCCGCCCGGCGAGCTCGGTGTCGAACAGCGAGGTCGGCGTCAGGCCCACCTCGGCCAGGCAGGGGAGGTCCTGGGTGGCCGCGTGGAGGATCCACTCGGTCCCCTCGAGGGCCTCCTGCAGCGGGGCCAGGTCGTCGAAGGCGATCGGGTCGACCAAGGCGGTGCCGGCGCCCTCGCGGCGCAGCTGCACGAGGTAGGCGCGGCTGGAGTAGCGGTAGCCCGACGCCCGCTCGGCATCGATCGCGACCGGCCCGGTGCCGGCGGCGATGCGTGCGCAGACCTCGGCCAGCGCCTCGGCGGTGTCGACCACCGGCGGCAGGCCGTCGCGCAGGGTCAGCAAGGGGGAGGGCGGCGCCTCGGGTTCGTCGGGCTGCGCCTCGGGTGCGCTGTCGTCGGCGGGGGACGGGTCGGTGGCCTGCTCGGGCCCCTCGACCGTCACCGGCCCGGGCCGCGCTGCCCGCGGCGGCTCGGCATCACGCTGACGCCGTCGGGCACCGGCGGCAGCCCGACCGCGGTGCACAGCAGCTCGCCCCACGCCTCGACGTGTGGGCCGACGTCCAGGGACGCGCCGCCGGGGACGGAGCCGTCCGGCGCGCCCGGCGTCCAGGAGGCGCGCACCTCGAGCTGGGCGGTGCCTCCCTCCTCGGCCATGCCGCCGAAGCTCTCGGTCGCCACGCGGGTGACGGTGCCGGAGACCATGGAGTACGTCGCGCCGTGGGCGTCCAGCGCCTCGGTCAGCCACGACCAACCGACCTCGGCCAGCATCGGGTCGCTGACCATGTCGACCTCGATCTCGGCGCGAGCGTAGGCCACGCAGCGAAAGGTGCCGTCCCAGGCGTCGTTGCCGTCGGGGTCGTGGAGCAGGATGATCCGGCCGGTGCCAACGTCGACCCCGTCGACCGTCACGTCGGCGCTCAGCGCGGCGGCGTACGGCGCGATCCGCTGGGGCGCCGGCATCTCCTCGCAGAAGACCTCCGGGCGCAGGCGCGCCGAACGCATGCTCGCCACGGCGTCCCGGAACTCCGCGGGGCTCACCGACGCACCCGTGCCCGGGTGCGTCTCCTGACGCACGACCATGCCCCCACAGTAGGTCGCCGCGCTCGAACCGATGTGCGAACACGCCGGGCGGGTGGGAGGCTTGTGGCCGTGAGCAGCGCCGCCCGCACCACCGACCGCACGCCCGACGACACTCCCGGCCGCCACCCCGGCCTCGCCGACAGCGCCTTCCTCAAGGCCGCCCGCGGGGAGCCGGTGCCGCACACGCCGGTCTGGTTCATGCGGCAGGCGGGCCGCTCGCTCCCCGAGTACCTCCGCGTCCGCGAGGGCATCGGCATGCTCGAGTCCTGCATGGACGCCGACCTCGTCACCGAGATCACCCTGCAGCCCGTGCGGCGGTACGGCGTCGACGCGGCCATCTTCTTCTCCGACATCGTCCTGCCGCTCAAGGCCGTGGGCGTCGACCTCGACATCAAGCCCGGCATCGGTCCGGTCGTCGCGAACCCGGTGCGGACCCTCGCCGACGTCGAGGCGATCCCCGACCTCACCTCCGAGCACGTCCCGTTCATCACCGCGGCCGTCCGCGCCCTGGTCGGCGAGCTCGGCGCGACGCCGCTCATCGGGTTCGCCGGGGCGCCCTTCACCGTCGCCTCCTACCTCGTCGAGGGCGGTCCCTCGAAGGAGCACGCCAAGACCAAGGCGATGATGTTCGGCGCGCCCGAGGTCTGGGACGCGCTGATGCGCAAGATCGCGGGCATCGCGTCGGCGTACCTCGCCGTCCAGGTCGAGGCCGGCGCCTCCGCGGTCCAGCTCTTCGACTCGTGGGCCGGCGCCCTCACCCCCGACGACTACCGCGAGCACGTCATGCCGCACTCCTCCCGCGTGCTGGCCGCGGCCGGCGAGCTCGGCGTGCCGCGCATCCATTTCGGGGTCGGCACCTCGAACCTGCTGGGACTCATGGGGGAGGCCGGCGCGGACGTCGTCGGCGTCGACTGGCGTACGCCGCTCGGCTCAGCGATCCCGCTCGTCGGCGACCGCGGGGTCCAGGGCAACCTCGACCCCACCCTCGTCTTCGCACCGACCGACGTCATGACCGCCCGCGCCGCCGAGGTGATCGAGGCCGGTCGTGCCGCGAAGGGCCACATCTTCAACCTCGGGCACGGGGTCATCCCCTCCACCGACCCCGCCCAGCTCGAGCGGCTCACCGCGTTCGTGCAGTCCTACCCGCTCGACTGATCCACCGGCTGTCCGGCCTGAGGCCTGACGGCCGAGCGGGCCAAGCCGTGGTCGACCTTTACAACAGGTGCGCGCGTGTCCACAAGGGTCGTCCGGACCGCTGCACTGGTGCCGTGACCCACGCCACGTCGAGACGTTCGTGGGTGCGAGCGCCGCTCATCGGTGGGCGGCCCGAGCAGGAGGCTGCATGTCCCCCGACGACACGTCCCCACGTCCACCGACGTCACCATCTCCGGGGAGCGCGAGCCGTGCGCGCGGCCTGGGCCGGGGCACCCGCCGCGCACTCGGCACAGTGCTGGCAACCAGCCTCGCCCTGCCGGCGGCGGTCCTGACCGCCGCGCCCGCGCAGGCAGCAGTGACGGGCCCGACGAACGGCTCCGTCGTCTCCGGGCAGGTCGCCATCACCGAGGCGCGCGGTGCCACGGAGGACTGCATCAGCCCACCGAGCAGCGTGGGTTCGCGGGTCGTGGTCACCCGGGTCGCCGACGGCGCCCAGGTGCACACCGCATCGAAGTCCGGCTCGGGTGCGCTGACCACGACCTGGAGCAGCGTGGGCAGCCCGCTGGGGCAGTACCGCATCCAGACCTACGCCCGCGACGGCAGGAAGTCGGGCTTCCTGAACCTGGGCTGCACCGCGCAGGCCGAGCAGCAGCTGTCGAGCATCACCGTCACCCTGCGCAACCAGTCCGCCGTGGCCGTCGAGCTGCCGTCCTCGGTCGTCACCGGCGAGGACCTGCCGGTGACGGTCCGCACCACCCGGTCGGGCACCGGCGTCACCGGGCAGCCCCTGGGCGGTCGCCACGTCACGGTGACCGTCCCGGGTGCCGGCGAGGTCAGCGTCGACACCGGCGCCGACGGCGTCGGGCGGGCAACGGTCGACCTCCCCGACCTGCCCGCCGGCACGCTCACGGTCACCGCGGCGGTCGAGGACGACTCGTCGTACGCCGGGCTCTCCGGCTCGGCCGACACCCGGCTGACCGTGCGTCCGACGCAGACCCTCTACCGCGGCGCGACCCGCGGGCTGCCGGGCGGCACAGCCGTGCTCGAAGGACAGGTCGTCGACGTGACCCCGGGCAGCGATCGCCACGGCCAGCCGGTCGTCGACGCGCCACTCGTCCTGGCCCTCGGCGACGACGCCGCCCCGGTGACGACCGTCGCGACCGGCCGGGCGATGCGGACGGTGGCTGTGGCCGGCCCGTCTCGCACGGTCTCGGCCTCGGCGACGTACGCCGGCGACGACGTGCACGGCCCCAGCTCGGACACCGTCTCGTTCTACGTCGGTGAGGACGCCGCGTCGCCGGCGCCGAACCAGTCCGGCGTGGTCGGCAACGTGACCGGCGCGATCGGCGGTCTGCTCGGTGGTCTGCTCGGTCCGGGCAGCGCCGCGCCCGGCGGCGGCGGCACGTCGCTCGGGGACCTGCTCGGCACGCTGACCGGCGTCGTCGGCCCGAGCACGCCGCTCGGCGCGATCGCTGACGTCGTCGAGTCGGGACTCCTGCACCTGCTCGACACCACCCAGCTGCGCGCCGTCCTCGACCGCCTCCTGGGTGCGCTCGGTCAGGGCATCGACGCCGCGGGCGACCCCGTCGACCGGACGCTCGACCGCATCCTGCGCACGGTGGGCGCCGGCTCCCCGCTCGGCGCCGCCACCGAGGCGGCTCGTTTCGAGTGGCGGGCCAGCTATGAAGCGCCCGACGGCACCCGTCGCAACCGGGAGTTCGGCGGGTTCATCGGCGCACCGGCCCCGCTGGACGTCACCGGGGACGGCACGGCCGACGTGCTCGCCAACGTCACCCTGACCGGCCTCGCGGACGCCGTGACGAGCGGCGACCCGACCCGGGCCGTCCCGCGACTCGAGGTCGCGCGCCTCGACGGGGCGCCCGACGCGTTGCCGTTGAGCATCCAGGCACTGCTCGACCTGCCCGGCGGGACCGAGCGCTACCGCTTCGGGTACGACGCGCGCGAGGGCGATGCCCCCGAGGCGTTCCGGGCCGACGTCCTGCTCGCCGACGGTGGCGCGGTGCTCGACCTGAGCAGCCGCGGCGAGTCGCCGGTCGACGTCACGGGTGCCGTGGCGCCTGCGGCGGCCGACCCTGCGGCCGCGGAGCCGGCCGAGCAGCGCTTCGCCGTCTCCTTCGACCGCGCGCCGACCGGCGCCCGGATCGGCATGCGCCTCGGCGGGAGCGGTGAGGACATCGCCGCGCGGCTCGACGTCGACCGTCCGACGGTCGTCGGTCTCCACCTGGCCGACGACAGCGGCGGCGACGAGGTCTTCCTGGCGGACGGCGTCCTGGACAGTGTCGAGGGATCCCTGTCCCTCGAGCTGGCCGGCGGGGAGACCGACGGCCTCCAGGCGTCCCTCTCGAGCCCGTCCGGGCTGGAGTCCGTGCAGCTGCACGCGCGGCACCTCCACGCGGGCCGCACGGTCGACGACATCTCCCTCGGCCTCACCGACGTGCCGGCGGTCGTCTCCTTCGGTCTCAGCGCCGAAGGCGCGGGTGAGCTGTCGGCGAGCGGACCGATCGGCGTCTTCGAGGCCGGCTACGCCTCGGGCCGCCCGGTGGCGAAGCTCGACGAGCCGGCGTACCTGCGGCTCCTGCAGGACGGCGACGCGGAGTCCGTCGCGCTCCGGCTGCCCGGCTTCGAGGGCATGGACCTCGCCCTGCAGGACGAGATCTCCCTGGGCCTGACCATGGCTCCCACCCCGCTGCGTGCGCTGGTGGACCAGGACGGTCTCGTCCTCGACGCCCGCATCCTCGATGCTCCGCGCAGCCTTGCACTCGCTCTCTCGCCGCAGGGTGCGATCCGGGTCGAGGGGTCCGAGCCGATCGGCCTGGTGACCGTCGCGGCGCACGACGACGAGGGCCTCCTCGAGGGGTCGACCGACCTCGACCTGAGGCTGGAGGACGTCCCTGGCCTGCTGTCGGTCAGCCTGGACGGGGCCGGCGCGGTCGGTTTCGACACCGGCGGACAACCGATCGGGCTCGTCGACATCCGGGCCCACGACGGCCAGCCGCTGGCCCTCGCCGGTGACGGCGACGGTCTCGCGGTCGAGAACCGTCCGGACGGCACGGCGATCGCCGCCCGCATCCGCGGGCTGCGCTCGGTGTCGGCCAGCCTCGGCGCCGCGCCGGAGATCATGCTGGACACGGTGGCTGGTCAGGTGTTCGACGTGGCGCTCACCGAGCGCGACGAGCAGGGCGCCTTGGTCGACGACGTCCGCGCCACCCTCGACCACCTGGTCCCGCACATGCGGCTGGCGCTGGTCGACGACGGCAGCGGCGCGCTGTCGTTGCGCTACTCCGCCGACGAACCCACCAACAGCCTCGCCTTCGACATGGGCGGGCTGTCCGGGTCGATCAGCGGACCGCTGCCGGCGGAGCTGACGGTCTGCATGGCCGGCGACGAGGCGTGCCTGCCCGACCTCGGCATCGACGACCCCGGTCTCGGCTCCGTCCGGTTCGCCGCCAGCGAGCACACGACGCTGGACCTGACCGACGCCTCCGGTGGCCTGTCCGCCTCCGGTCTGCGGGTCCGGGTCCTGGAGCTGACGGGCACGCTGGACGCCGACAACGGCGGGGACGTCTACCTCAACACCACCGAGTTCGGTGGCGAGTGCGGGGACGCGGGGTGCGTCCGTCCGGTCCTCGGTGGCTCGGTCGGCGCCGACCTCGGCGCGGCGAGCCTGCTGTTCCGGCCCGGGAACGGGTTCTTCGCCGACGACGCCCTGACCCACCTGAAGCCGCGCAAGCTGTTCGGCCAGACGGTGGGCGTCGACGGGACCGGCGGCACCGGCGAGGTGCGCTGCGTCGGGGACACCCGCCTCGACGTCACCGTCGAGGTGCTCGGCATCCCGCTGACGCTCGGTCTGAAGGACGCCATCTGCGACGTCCCGCGGACCGGCTGACGCACCTGCTCCACCTGCTTCACCTGCGCGGCCCGGGCACCTCCTGCCCGGGCCGCGCGGTGTTCCTCGCCGGCCCGCTCACTCGGCCGGGACGGCGGGGCGACGGCGAAGGCGCTTGAGGAGGGCCCAGGCGGGGAGGCCGAGGAGCAGGGCGACGACCGCGAAGGGGAGGACGGCGCCCAGGACGGTGGCGGCGGCGACGGCGGTGGTGACCAGGCCGTCCCAGCCGGTGGCGAGGCCGGTGAGGAAGCCGGCGTCGTCGGCCTTCGGCTCGGCCTTCCGCTCCTCGCGGGTCCGGGCGATGGAGACGGTGATCGTCGACTGGGCGGTCTGGTCGGCGAGGTGGTCCTGCTGCTTCTCGAGCGAGGCGAGGTCGGCCTGGCGGCGGGAAAGCTGTGCCTCGATGGCGACGATGTCGCGGATCGACTCGGCCCGGTCGAGGAGCAGCTCGATGCGGCGGATGCTGCGCCGCTGCACCCGCACGCGGATGTCGACGTCGAGGACCCTGGTGGTGACGTCCTCGCTGGTGGTGCTGGCGTCGACGAGGTCGGCGACCTCCTTCAGCGACTCGACCGCGGAGTCGAAGCGCGCCGTCGGCACGCGCAGGACGAGCCGCGACCGGGAGACGTCCCCGTCGTCGTCGGTGCCGGTGTTCTCCTCGGCGACCTCGCCGCCGTACCGGTCGACCACCTCCTGCACCTCCGCGCGGGCCTCGCCGACGTCCTCGGCGCGGAGCGCGACGGTGCCGGTCGAGATGACCTTGCGGTCGGTGTCCACCGACGCGGCCGTGACGGGTGCGGCCCCGTCGGCGGCGGCTTCGTCGGAGTAGGCGAGCGCGTCCCGCCTCGACTCCGCGGCCGGGGCATCCGCGACCGAGCCGCCGGCGGAGGTGTCGGCCGAGGAGTCCCCGTCGGAGGTGCCCGCGGAGCAGGCGGAGGCGAGGGCCGCGAGCGCGACGAGCGAGGCGGCGGCGAGGCGGGTGCGGGACGTCATGCCGTCTGGGACGGCACGACCTCCGGCTCGGTTCCCGCGGGCCCACCGCCCGTCCCGAGCCATGGCCCGGGTGGGACGCTGGGCGGGTGACCGACCAGCAGCGCCGCCGGACCATCGTGGTGGGAGCCGGGATCGCCGGCCTCACCGCTGCCCGCGACCTCGTCGCCGCCGGTGACGAGGTCGTCGTGCTCGAGGCCTCGGACGTCGTCGGCGGCAAGGTCCGGCGGCACGAGGTCGCCGGGGTCGCCGTCGACGTCGGCGCCGAGGCGATGCTCAACCGTCGGCCCGAGGGGGTCGACCTCGCCCGTGCCGCCGGGCTCGAGGTCGAGCACCCGGCGCTGACCTCCTCGCGGATCTGGACCCGCGGCGAGCTCCGCCCGCTGCCGCGGTCGCTGATGGGCGTGCCGCTCGACCTCGACCAGCTCGCGGCGTCCGGCGTCCTCAGCGACGAGGGACTCGCCCGCGTGCGCGCCGAGCCGGCGCTCGGTCCCGAGGACCCGGAGGCGCTCGAGGGCGACGTGTCGGTCGGCGACCTGGTCGACCGGCGGTTCGGGCCCGAGGTCACCGACCGGCTGGTGGAGCCGCTGCTGGGCGGGGTGTACGCCGGTCGCGCGCGGGCGATCTCTGCCCGCGCGGCCGTCCCCCAGCTGGTGGCGTACGCCGCCCGCGGTTCGCTCCTGGAGCAGGCGGCGGCCCTGCCGACGACGTACGACTCACCCGTCTTCGCCGGCCTCCCCGGCGGCATGGGCCGGCTGCCGGAGGCGCTCGCGGCCGGGCTCCCGGTGCGGCTCGGGGTGACCGTCCGCGGGCTGGCGCACCGGCCCGGCGGCGGGTTCACGCTCACCTGCGGCCCGACCACCGCGCCGGAGCTGGTCGAGGCCGACGCGGTCGTCCTGGCCACGCCCGCCGCGCCCACCGCTCGGCTGCTCGCCGTCGTGGCGCCCGTCGCGGCCACCGAGCTCGCCGGCGTGGAGACCGCGTCGGTGGTGGTCGTGACGCTGGCCTACCGGGTGGAGGACGCCGGCCCGGTGGTCGGCGCCGGGTCGTCGGGCTTCCTCGTCCCGCCCGTCGAGGGCAGGCGGGTGAAGGCGTCGACGTTCTCGTTCGCCAAGTGGGACTGGGTCCGCGCGGCCGGCGCCGCGGAGGGGGTCGTCCACCTGCGCACCTCGTTGGGTCGGCACGGCGACGAGGTCGCGCTCCAGGCCACCGACGACGAGCTGGTCGCCTGGTCGCTGGCCGACCTCGCCGACGCCACCGGGCTGACTGCCCGGCCGGTCGACGTGCACGTGCAGCGGTGGGGCGGCGGGCTGCCGCAGTACGCGCTGGGCCACCTCGACCGGGTCGCCCGCGTCCGGTCCGCCCTCGACGCGGTCCCTGGGCTGGCGGTCTGCGGGGCGACGTACGACGGCGTCGGCATCCCGGCCGTCGTCGCCTCCGCGCACCGGACGGCCCGCGAGCTGGGCTGACCTCGCCGAGGGTGGTCTCCCAGGCCGGTCGACAATCCCGCAATTGCGCGGGAATGTCGGGGTGCGGGCCGGCGGGGGCGCTGAAACCGCGCAATTGAACGATCGTCGACGCCCGGACCGCTCCGCCCAGCACCACGACACCACGGGACAGGGTCTGCCCGGTTGTCCCTGGGCGACGGGACACCCGGCCCGCGAACCTCCTCGGCATGACGACCACCACCATCACCAACCCGGCCCGCACCGACCTCGCCAGCGAGCACACCCGTGCGGACCGCACCTCCGACAGCAGCACCCACGACGGTGACGCCCGTCCCTCGCGCCACTGGGCCCTCGCCGGCGTCGGCGCCGGCCTGGCCGGCATCGGCGCGATCGTCTCCTCGGGCATCGTCGACGCCGTCTACGACCCCGACATCCAGGGCGACCCCGGCGCGATCGCCGACAAGCTGGCCACCCAGACCGGGGCGGCGTTCGTCTTCCACACCTTCGCCCTGGTCAGCGCGGTCCTGCTCGTGGTCTTCGCCGCGGGCCTGCTCCGCCGCCTGCGGCACCGGCTCGGCGGCGACAGCCTGCTCCCGATGGCCGCCTTCGCCGGCCTCGCCGGCACGGCCGTCGTGCAGGTGATCGGCACCAGCCTCGACACCGAGTTCCTCTTCGGGCTGCCGCACCAGGACGTGCTCGTCGACAGCAACGTCGTCATGTACGGCCACTTCATCGGCACCGTCCCGTGGTGCTGGGTCCTTGCCGGCCTCGCCGGGCTCGCCCTGCACCTGGCCGGCCGCGCCGGCGCGGTGCCGCGCTGGGTCGGCCGCGTCGGCCTCGTGCTCGGCGGGCTGACGCTGCTCTTCGGCATCTCGCCGCTGCAGTACGTCGCCGGCATGGTCGGCCCGGTCTGGCTGCTCGTCACCGCACTCGGCTTCGCGCTGGGTGACAAGGCTTACCGGAACGCGTGACCACCTCTGACGCTGCCGGTTCGGCCCCACGCGGGCTGGACCGGCAGCACACTGTCCCCGTGGACCAGGTCGCGACGCGCACGGCCGCACGCCGTCGCGCCGTCGACGTGCCCGTGCTGGGCCTGCCGGTCCTGTGCGCCGCGGGCGTCGGCGTGGCCGTCTGGCTCGAGTCGCGGCTTCCGGCGGACATCCCGGGCGACGGCCTCGCGCCGGGTCCCGGATGGAGCACCAGCCTGACCGGCTTCGTCCTGGCCGCGCTGGCCGCCGTCGTGCTCTCCTCCGACCGGCGCCAGGGCCTCGGCTGGTCGCTGGCGTGGTCGGGGGTGTTCTGGACCCTCGACGGCATCTCCGAGGCGTGGTTCCGCACCGGCCTGCACAGCGACGAGCCGTTGCCGCTGATGACGTGCACGGCGTGGTTCCTGCTCCGCTTCACCTCGTTGCTGCCGGTGACGGTGACGGTGGTGGCGCTGCTCTTCCCGACCGGCCGCTTCCTGCCGGGCCGATGGGGCACGGCCGGCAAGGTGTCGCTCGGCGTCATGCTGCTGGGCTCGCTGGCGTACGTCGTTGCGCCCTCCGAGGGCTTCGACGACCGCGGCCGGCTCCCGATCGGCACCGACCCCGACCCGACGACCCTGCCGCTCGGGGACGCCGCCGGGCCGCTCCTGGCCCTGGCCGGCACCACCTCGCTGATCGCCCTCCTCGTCCCGGTCGCGACCGTCGTCGTGCGCCACCGCCGCGCCACCGGACTGGAGCGCGACCGGATGCGGTGGCTGTTGTGGGGCGTGGTCGCGGTCGTGCTCCTGGTGCTCGCCACCGTGCTGCTCGACGTCGGCGCGGCCGAGCCGTATGTCTTCTTCCTCGTCGTCTGCCTGCTGCCCGCCGCGATGACCGTGGCCGTCGTCGCCCCGCGCGCGGTCGACGTCGACGCGCTGCTCGGCCGGACGCTGGCGTACGGCGGCCTGTGGACCGCCCTGCTCGTCGTCGACCTGCTCGCGGTCACCGCGCTCACCCGGGTGCTCGGCGACGCCCTCGCCCAGCGCGAGGTCGTCGGGGTCGTGCTCCTCCTGACGGTCCTGCTCTACGGCCCGCTCCGCCTGCGGCTGCAGTCGTTGGCGCGCCGGCTCGTGCTCGGCCGCCGCGACGACCCGTACGACGTCGTGGCCGGCCTCGCCTCCACCCTCGAGACCGCGGACGAGGGTCCGGAGCAGCTCGCCGCGGTCGCGGAGGCCGTCGCCGCGGCGTTCGGCGTGCGGTACGTCAGCGTCGAGGTCGACCGCCCCGGCGGCGAGCGGGTCGAGGCGACCCACGGCCCGCGACCCGCAGAGACGCGGACCCTGCCGATCACCTACCGCGACGCCGAGGTCGGCCGGCTGGTCCTCCCCGCCCGAGGCCTGCGCAGCCGGCTCACCCGCCGCGACGAGCAGCTGCTCGGGGACCTGGTCCGCCAGGCCGCGACCGCCGCGCGCACCAGCCGGCTGGCCGCGGAGCTGCAGGAGAGCCGGGAGCGCCTCGTCGTGGCCCGCGAGGAGGAGCGCCGCCGGATCCGCCGCGACCTCCACGACGGTCTGGGCCCGTCGCTGAGCGGCGTGGTCTTCCGCCTCGAGTCGGCCCGGCTCTCGGTCGACCGCGACCCCGACGGCGCCCGCGAGCAGATCGCCGCCACCAGCGCGCTGGTCCAGGACGTGGTCGCCGACGTACGCCGCCTGGTGCACGACCTGCGACCGCCCGCGCTCGACGACCGGGGACTCGTCGGCGCGCTGCGCCAGCAGGCCGACGCGGCCCCGGTGGCCACCGAGGTGCGCACCGAGCCCGCGGACGGACCGGCCTGCGGGCCGGCCGGCGGGTTGGGCCCGCTCCCCGCGGCGGTCGAGGTCGCGGCGTACCGCATCGCCGGCGAGGCGCTCACCAACGTCGTCCGCCACGCCCGCGCCTCGCGGTGCGACATCCGCCTGACCCGCACCGACCGCGCCCTGGTCGTCGAGGTGGCCGACGACGGCGTCGGCGTCCCGGCCGGCGTGCAGGCCGGGGTCGGGCTGGTGTCGCTGCGCGAGCGGGCCGCCGAGCTCGGCGGCACCACCGAGGTCACCTGCCCACCCGGCGGCGGCACCGTCGTCCGGGCCACCCTGCCCGTGAGGAGCACACCGTGAGCGGTCCCAGCGCGTCGCCGGCCATCCGGGTCGTGGTCGTCGACGACCACCAGATCGTGCGCGACGGGTTGGTCGCGCTGCTCGACGCCCTTGACGGCATCGAGGTGGTCGGCTCGGCCGCCGACGGCCGCGAGGCCCTGCACGTGGTGGGCGAGACGACCCCGGACGTGGTCGTCATGGACATCCAGATGCCCGAGCTCGATGGGATCGAGGCGACCCGGTTCCTCACCGGGCGGCAGGCCGGCACCCGCGTGGTGATGCTGACGATGAACGAGGACGACGAGACCGTCCTGGCCGCCATGCGTGCCGGCGCGAGCGGCTACCTGCTCAAGGGGTCGGGCGCCGAGGAGGTGCACAACGCGGTGCGCGCCGCGGCCGCCGGCGGGATGGTCTTCGGCGCGAGCCTGGCCGGTCGCGTGGCGTCGTACTTCGCCGGCGTCGCCGCTCCGGCCGCCCGCGCCGGCGACGACCCGTTCCCCGACCTCACCGACCGCGAGCGGAGCGTGCTCGAGATGCTCGCGGCCGGCCGGTCCAACGACGCCATCGCCGCCGAGCTCTACGTCTCCGGCAAGACCGTGCGCAACACCGTCTCGACCATCTACGCCAAGCTCCACGCCGCCGGGCGCGCCGAGGCGATCGTCAAGGCGCGGGAGGCCGGTTACGGCCGCGGCTGAACCGGCGTTCGTGGCGTGCGGCGACGTCAACAGCTCAGCAATTGCGCGGAAATGTCGCTATTCCGGCCGGGAGAGGCGCTGGAACCGCGCAATTGAACGATCGTTGACGCCCGACCCGCGCGCCCTCGCCCGGCCCGGGTCACGGGGTGAGCAGGCCGACAGCGACCGGCGGCTGGCCCGGGCGGGCGTCGCGGCACAATGGGCGCCATGACCGAGTCCACCCCTGAGACCGCCCCTGAGACCAAGTCGAACGCCGCCCGGGTCCGCGAGATCAACGACTCCATCCGCTACACCATGTGGTCGGTCTTCCGGCTTCGCGACGTGCTCGGCCCGGTCGACGGCGGGGCGGACCGCGCGGCCGAGGGCGCCGAGGTCGAGCGGCTCTTCGCCGAGCTCGCGGAGGCCGACGTGGTCGTGCGTGGGGTGTACGACGTGAGCGGCCTGCGCGCGGACGCCGACGTCATGGTCTGGTGGCACGCGGTCGACTCGCAGCAGCTCCAGGCGGCGTACCACCGCTTCCGTCGCACCGCCTTCGGCTCCCGCCTCGAGCCGGTGTGGAGCCAGATGGCGCTGCACCGCCCCGCGGAGTTCAACAAGAGCCACGTGCCGGCTTTCCTCAACGACGAGGAGCCCAAGCAGCACGTCTGCGTCTACCCGTTCGTGCGGTCCTACGAGTGGTATCTCCTCGACGACGGCGAGCGCCGCCGCATGCTCGCCGAGCACGGCAAGATGGCGCGCGACTACGTCGACGTGCGGGCCAACACCGTCGCGAGCTTCGCGCTCGGCGACTACGAGTGGATGCTTGCGTTCGAGGCCGACGAGCTCCACCGCATCGTGGACCTGATGCGGCACCTGCGCGCCTCCGACGCCCGCCGCCACGTGCGCGAGGAGGTGCCGTTCTACACCGGCGCCCTGGTGCCGGTCGCCGAGCTGGTCCAGCGCCTGCCCTGACCCGGTCCGGACCAGGCTCGACCACGCGGGAACCGCTCCTGCGCACCCGGCGTCGGAGCGGCATGAGGACCACGCTCGCGCTGCTGCTGACCCCGCCCCTGCTCGCCATGGCCGCCTGCGGCTCCGACGACGCGCCGACCACCGCGGCGGACCCGGCTGCCACGACCCCGGCCGCCGCCTCCACGCCTCGCCCCGAGGCCGTCCCCGCGGCCGACGGGCGGGTGCGGACCGTCGACCTGGCCACCGTCATGGACACCGGCGAGGGCGCACCGGAGCTGTGCCTGGGCCCGGTCGCGGAGTCGTGGCCCCCGCAGTGCGGCGGCCCGGCGCTGGTCGACTGGGACTGGGGCGCGATGCAGGGCGTCTTCGAGCGCTCCGGGAAGACGCGGTGGGGGATGTTCGCCGTCGGCGGCACCTGGGACGGCACCGCGCTCACCGTCACCGACGCCGTGCCGGCCGCCCTCTACGACGCCGCGGTGGCCGAGTCCGAGCCGCCGCTGCCCGCGCCGGCGCGAGCCCTGTCCGAGGAGGAGCTGGCGGCGGTCCAGGCCGACGTCCAGGACCTCCCCGGGGCTCAGGGTGCGTACGTCGGCGACGGCCGCGTCAGCGTCGACGTGACGTACGACGACGGCTCGCTGCAGGCCTGGGCCGACGAGGCCCACGGCGCCGGCGTGGTGGTCGTCCGCTCGCTGCTCGTCGACGCCTGACTCGTCGCGGCCTCGTGCTGCCCAGCGTGCGCCGGAGCGCTCGCTGGGCAGCACGAGGCGGGTGAGGAGGGCTGGGTCAGACCTCGTGGTTGGCGCGGAACACCCCGCTCGGGTCGACCGCGGCGCGCACCGCTCGGAGGCGGTCGCGGACGCCGGGCTCGTACGCCGTGGCGGTGTCCGCGACCCGCTGCTCGGCGAAGTTGAGCACCGTCCGGTCGCTGCACCACGGGCCCATCGCGGCGACGACCGACCGGGCGGCGACGTATCCTGCCTCGGCCGCCGCCGGGGTCGGCGCCATCGCGAGGCAGAGCAGGGCGTACTCGCCCGGCAGGGACGCCAGCGCCCCGCCGCCCGGGGCCGGCCGGCCGAGCGCGCCGCCGAGGTGGCGGAGCTCGGCGAACAGCAGACCGGTCCGCGTGCCCGGCCCGACCGCCGCGAGCAGCGCGTCGACGGCGACGTCCGGCAGGGTGTCGAGCACGGCGTGCTCGGAGACCGCCGGGGTCGGCCCGGGCGGGTCCATGTGCACGCCGAGCAGGGCCGGCGCCGGGATCCGGCCGAAGGTGTCCAGCTCCGGCGCTAGCGCCCGCAGCGGGGCCAGCAGCTCCGCGGCGCGGTCGTCGTCCTCGAGCACCGCGCCGTCGACGACGACCAGGTCGCGCCCCGAGAGGAACGGCGGCAGCTCCGGCAGCGGCGGGAAGCTCATCACCCGCAGCGAGGTCGTCACCGACTCCGGGACCGAGCGGGTCCAGTCGACCCAGGCGCGGACCACCTCGGGCGCGCGCTCCCGGTCCCACAGCAGCATGCCGGCGAACACGTCCGGCTGCTCGAGCAGGGACAGCTCGATCGCGACGACCGCGCCGAGGTTGCCGCCGCCGCCGCGGACCGCCCAGAACAGCTCGGCGTGCTCGTCCGCGCTGGCCCGCACCAGCGAGCCGTCTGCGACGACGACCTCGACGCCGGTGATGCTGCTCGCGGCGAGCCCGTGCTGCCGGCCGTAGAACGACAGCCCGCCGCCGAGGGCATAGCCCGCCACCGCCACGTCGCCCGCGCTGCCGTGGAGCGCGGCCAGCCCGTGCTCGGCCGCGGCCGCGGCGACGTCCTGCCAGAGGGTGCCGCCGACCACGCGGGCGGTGCGGGCGGCCGGGTCGACGGTGACGCCGGTGAGCTCGGAGAGCCGGAGGACGACGGTGTCGCCCAGGGACGTCTCGGCCAGGGCGGCCGCCCCGTGGCCGGTGCTCTGCGGCGCGACGCGCAGGCCCGCGGCGACGGCCGCGGTCACGGCCGCGCGGACCTCGGCGACCGAGCGCGGCACGGCGACCGCGGCCGGACGCTGCTGGGCGGCGAGGTTCCAGGGCGTCCGGGCTGCGTCGTACCCGGGGTCGCCGGGCAGGTGCAGCTCGCAGCCGGAGGCACCGAGGTGCGCCCGCAGGATCGCTGCCGGGTCGGTGTGGAGCGGGGTGGTGAGGGACATCGGTGTTCCTTGCTCGTCGGTGGGTTCGTCAGTGGTGGGTGTCCCGAGAGGGCGAGTGGTGGCGTCGAGGGCGACGACCATTCCCGGGAGGTCGGGCGCGTGGACCGCGCGGACCTCCACGTACGGCGCGGCGCCGGTCGCCTCGAGGCGCTCGAGGAGCACGTCGAGGACGCCGCCGACGGCGGCGGGCTCCGCGGTGCGGACGATCACGCTCACCAGGTCGGCGGGGGTGCGGCCGGCGGCGGCGAGCTCGGCCTCGAGCCGGGCGGTTGCCAGCGCGAGCTGGGCGGCCGGGTCCTCGGCATGCAGGAGACGGCCGACGTCGTCGACCGGGGTGGCGGTGTGCCGGGTGCCGGCCGAGCGGGTGCTGGTGGTGCGCGTCGTCATGGGCACCACGCTCCCGCCGGAGCAGGTGCCCGGACCATCCCGATCCGGTGGGGACTTCCGCGCCCGCGTCCCTGGTGGTCTCGACCACCCACAAATGTGGGATGTCGTCGGGCCGAGCCGGCGCGCACACTCTCAGGCATGGCCCGAGGTCTGACCGCCGAGCGCGTCCGTCAGGACGTCGAGGTCGTGTCCCGCGCGGGACTGGACCTCGACACGTTCCTCGAGGAGGCCGTCGAGTCGGTCGGGCGCGCGGTGCCCTGGGTCAGCGCGTGCCTGGGCACCCACGACCCCGGCACCCACCTGCTCACCAGCGCCCGGAAGTACGGTGCGCTGCGGACGATGAACTCCCACGACCACGAGTTCGGGCTCATCGAGTACGGCACGGTCGAGCCGACCGCGTTCACCGTGCTCGCCGGATCGGCCACCACCGCCGCGGGTGTCCACCAGGTCACCGGCGGCGACGTCGAGCGGTCGGGGCGGATGAGCCGCTTCATGCGGCCGCTCTTCGGGTTCAGCGACGAGGTCCGCGTCGTCTTCCGCGACGCGCGCGACGTGTGGGGGTGCATGGCGCTCTTCCGCGGGGACGGCGACCGGCCGTTCGGCGAGGAGGACGTCGACTTCCTCGCCACCATCTCGGGCTCGTTCGCCCGCGGGGTCCGCACCGGCCTGCTGGCCCGGATGGCGGGGCCCGAGGTTCCGGTCGCCCCGATCGGCCCGGCGGTGCTGATCGTCGGCCCCGACGACTCCGTGCAGCAGATGAGCGTCGGCGCGGAGCAGCGCGTGGCCGACCTCATCGCCAGCTCACCGAGCGCCAGCGACCCGCTCACGCCGGTCTCTGCGCTGGTGGGCGCGGCCCGCCGCTACGCCCGCGGCGAGATCGCCGCGCCGCCGCGGTCGCGGGTGCGCGCGGCCAGCGGGATGTGGCTGGTGCTGCACGCCTCGCCACTCACCTCGTTCGGCGACCGGGCCGGCGACGTCGTGGTCACCATCGAGGAGGCACGCCCCCCGGAGATCGTGGCGCTCGTCGTGGCGGCGTTCGGGTTGACCCAGCGCGAGCGGGACGTCACCCAGCTGGTGCTGCAGGGTGTCGACACCAAGGAGATCGCGGCGACGCTGCACGTGTCGACGTACACCGTCCAGGACCACCTGAAGTCGGTCTTCGACAAGGCCGACGTGCGGTCGCGGCGCGAGCTGATCGCGCGGATCTACTTCGACCAGTACGTCCCGCGGATGGGCTCCGAGCTCGGGCCGTCGGGGTGGTTCAGCAGCTGACCGGGGTCACTTCTCAGGGGAGTCCTGCACTTCCCAGGGGAGATCTGCCCCGATATGTGCAGGAGTCACCGGTTAACCGGTGACCCCTACGACCGGCCCGCGCAGCCGCGCTCAGGCCTGCTCGGCAGTCTGCTGGACCGGCTCGAGGGTGAGGCTGAGCGAGTTGATGCAGTACCGGTCGCCGGTGGGGGTGCCGTAGCCGTCGGGGAAGACGTGGCCCAGGTGGGAGCCGCAGGAGGCGCAGCGGACCTCGACCCGCTTCATGCCGTGGGAGGTGTCCTCGATGTACTCGATCGTGTCCGTCATCGGCTGGTAGAACGACGGCCAGCCGCAGCCGGAGTGGAACTTGGTGTCGGACTCGAAGAGCGCGGCTTGGCAGGCGCGGCAGCGGTAGACGCCGGTGGTCTCGGTGTCGTTGTACTCACCGGTGAAGGCGCGCTCGGTGCCCGCCTGGCGCAGCACGGCGTACTCCTCGGGGGACAGCTGCTCGCGCCACTCCGCGTCGGACTTCTCGACCTGGTAACCCATGTCTCCAGCGTACGGCGGGGGACCAGCGCGGCTCGGTCGTGGACGACCGGTTGACCGGTCTAGAGGACATGTGTTCACTGGGGCGTGCGACCGACGTCACGTGGGTATGGGGGGCGGCATGGCAGGGACGATCCCGTGGGAGCGGGTCCGCAAGGCGGGCCACACGCTCACGACACCGCTCGACCCGGACGACTACCTCCGGTTCCTCAACCCCTTGTGGACGGCGCGCGAGCTGCGCGGTCGCGTCGAGAAGGTGATCCCGGAGACCGAGGACGCCGCGACGCTGGTGATCCGTCCGGGCTGGGGCTGGCGCTACCGGCACCGCCCGGGGCAGTACGTCGGCATCGGCATCCAGGTGGACGGCAAGTTCCAGTGGCGGTCGTACTCGGTCTCCTCCGAGCCGCGGCGCAGGGGCCGGACCATCGCGATCACCGTGCGGGCGATGCCCGAGGGCAAGCTGTCGTCGCACCTGGTCAACGGACTCGAGCCCGGAACGATCCTGCGGCTGGCGCTGCCCGAGGGCGACTTCACCCTGCCGGACCCGCCGCCGCCGCGGATGCTGTTCCTCGTCGCCGGCAGCGGCGTCACGCCGGTCATGTCGATGCTGCGCACCCTCGACCGGCGCGGCTCGCTCAGCGGCGACGAGGCGCCCGACGTGGTCATGCACTACTCCTCGCCGACCCCGGACCGGATGATCTTCCGCGAGGAGCTCGAGGCGCTCGCCGAGAAGCACGACCGGCTGACGCTGCACCAGCTGCACACCGACACCGACGGCATGCTCGAGCTCGAGCACCCCGAGAAGGGGCTCGACGGCATCTGCCCGGACTGGCGCGAGCGCGAGACCTGGGCGTGCGGGCCGGGGCCGATGCTCGACGCGATCAGCGAGCACTTCGAGAAGGAGGGGCTCGAGGACCAGCTCCACCTCGAGCGGTTCCAGCTCAAGCTCGGGGACCAGGGCGGCGAGGGCGGCACGATCACCTTCCGCAACTCCGGCAAGTCCATCGAGGTCGACGGCGCCACGACGGTCCTCGAGGCCGGCGAGGAGGCCGGCGTCGGCATGCCGTACGGCTGCCGGATGGGCATCTGCCACACCTGCACGCTCACCCTCGTCGAGGGCACGGTGCGCGACCTGCGCAGCGGCGACGAGTTCGGCCAGCCCAACGAGCCCGTGCAGACCTGCGTCACCGCCGCCGTCGGCGACTGCACGCTCGACATCTGACGCGCACCACCAGCTCGACACCACCAGCTCGACACCGGCACGACCGACACCAGCACTGGAGGCCCCGTGGCCATCGCGGACGTCAAGGAGTACACCCACCTCAGCGAGGAGGAGGTGGAGCAGATCGGGCGCGAGCTCGACGCGATCCGGCAGGAGATCGAGGAGTCGCGGGGCGCCGCCGACGCGGCGTACATCAACCGGTTGATCAAGATCCAGCGCGGCCTCGCGACCGCCGGCCGGGTCACGATGCTCGCCGGCACGTGGGGCGGCCGCTTCGCGCCGAAGGTGGAGAAGCCCGCCCTCGTCGCGGGCGCGACCTTCCTCGGCCTGGCCAAGATCCTCGAGAACATGGAGATCGGCCACAACGTCATGCACGGCCAGTGGGACTGGATGAACGACCCCGAGATCCACTCCTCGAACTGGGAGTGGGACACCGCGCAGCCGGCCGAGCAGTGGAAGCACTCGCACAACTACATCCACCACCAGTTCACCAACGTCCTGGGCCACGACAACGACATCGGCTACGGCATCCTCCGGATGGCGCGCGAGCAGAAGTGGCACCCGTACTACCTGGGCCAGCCGGTCTACAACGCCATGCTCGCCACGCTCTTCCAGTGGGGCGTCGCCCTCCACGACCTCGACCTCGAGCGGATCCGCAAGGGCGAGAAGGACCCGAAGGAGATGAAGCGGCAGCTCAAGCAGATCTTCCGCAAGGGCCGCAACCAGGTGCTCAAGGACTACGTCGTCTACCCGGCGCTGTCCGGCCCGCGGTGGAAGCAGGTCGCCGTCGCCAACGCGACCGCCAACCTCAGCCGCAACCTGTGGTCCTACGTGATCATCTTCTGCGGCCACTTCCCCGACGGCGCGATGCACTTCACCGAGGAGGAGCTCGAGGACGAGACCCGATCGGAGTGGTACCTGCGCCAGATCCTCGGTGCCGCGAACTTCAAGGGCGGCCCGCTGCTGCACATCATGAGCGGCAACCTCGGCTTCCAGATCGAGCACCACCTCTTCCCGGACCTGCCGAGCAACCGGTACGCCGAGATCTCGGTCAAGGTCCGCGCGCTGTGCGACAAGTACGACATCCCGTACACCACCGGCCCGCTGCACCAGCAGTACGGCCAGGCGCTGCGGACGATCATCAAGCTCTCGGTGCCGAACAGCTGGACGAGCAGCAACGACCCGGCCCCGCCGGAGCGCTCCGACACCGCGAACGAGCCGTCCCGTGACCGGCGCCGCAAGTCCGACGCGGAGCGCCAGCCCCGCCGCGCCGAGCTCGGCGCCTGGACCCGCTCGCCCCGGGAGAGGAGCCACGACTGATGGACCCCGCTCCCCGGGAGTTCGCCGACCTGCCGACCGACCCCGAGCTGGGGGTGCCGGTGCCGTTCGCGGCCGGCACCGACGTCGGGTACGGCGACCGGCCGGCCGGCACGCCGCTGTCGGCCCGCGGCCTCGACAAGCGCCGGGTCACCCAGTGCGCGCTCAGCCGGGTCTGCGGCGTCTGCGGCGCCAGCCTCGGCCGGCCGCTGGCGTTCCTCGGCACCCGCTCGGAGGTCGACCGGCTCGCCTTCCACCTGCCCCCGGCGCACCTGGCCTGCGCGGAGGGGCTGGTGGCGGCGTACTCCTCGGTCGAGGAGGCGGTGCTGGGTCTCGACGCCCCGCCGGCGGAGTGGGTGCTGGCGACGACCGCCAGCTTCGAGTTCGTCCGGCCGGGGCGGGACGACCTCGACAAGCGGCCGACGTTCCAGCCGAGCTCGGCGCTCACGGAGGTCACGCCCGCCCGCCGCTGACCCCGCTAGCGTGTCGTCATGGCGAAGGCAGCGGCGGCGACGGTCGTGGCGGGGGACCGCGAGGTCCGGGTGACGAGCCCGGACCGGGTGATCTACCCGGCGACGGACAGCACGCCCGAGGTCACGAAGCTGATGGTGGCGGAGTACGTCGCGTCGGTCGGCGACGGGCTGATGCGCGCGCTGCGCGACCGGCCCACCGCGCTCGAGCGCTGGCCCGCCGGCGTGCACCCCGGCATCAAGCTCGCCACCGGGCGGCCCGGCGAGAAGGCCGACGCGTTCTACCAGAAGCGCGTGCCCAAGGGCGCGCCCGACTACCTCGAGAGCGTCGAGATCACCTTCCCGTCGGGACGGACCGCCGAGGAGATCTGCCCGACCGAGATCGCGGTGCCGGTGTGGTGCGCCCAGATGGGCACGCTGACCTTCCACCCGTGGCCGGTGCGCCGCGGGGCTGCGTCCGACTCCTGGCAAGACCACCCCGACGAGCTGCGCATCGACCTCGACCCCCAGCCGGGGACGTCCTTCGCGGACGCCGTCCGCGTCGCCGGGGTCGCGCGCGAGCTGCTCGAGGAGCTCGGGCTGCGCGGCTACCCGAAGACGTCGGGCAACCGCGGCGTCCACATCTACGTGCGGATCGAGCCGCGGTGGGAGTTCACCGACCTGCGGCACGCCGCGATCGGCTTCGGTCGCGAGCTCGCCCGGCGGGACGACGGGGTCACGGTCGAGTGGTGGAAGGAGGAGCGCGGCGAGCGGATCTTCGTCGACTACAACCAGAACAACCGCGACCGCACCATCGCCTCGGCGTACTCCCTGCGGCCGATCCCCGGCGCGCCGGTCTCCACGCCCGTCACCTGGGAGGAGCTCGCCGCGCTCACCGACCCGCACGCGTTCAACCTCTTCACGGTCCCCGACCGCCTCGCCGACGGCGACCCGTGGGCCGACATGGACGAGGTGGCGTGCTCGCTCGAGCCGCTGCTGCGGCTGTGGGAGGAGCTGCCCGGCGGCGAGCTGAACTTCCCGCCCGACTACCCGAAGATGCCCGGCGAGCCGCCGCGGGTGCAGCCGAGCAAGAAGGTCGCCTCGCACTGGGACGAGGACGGCAACCGGGTCGAGGACGCGTGACGAGCGACGGGCGTGGCCTGACGGTCGCCGGCGAGCGGGCGCTGCTCGAGGCGATGGTCGACCGGCAGCGGGCTGCGGTCGCGAGCCTGCTCGACGACCTCTCCGAGGAGGAGGCCCGCGCCCGGCTGGTGCCGTCGCTGACGACCGTGCTCGGGCTGGTCAAGCACGCGACGTTCGTCGAGCAGGTGTGGTTCCACAGCCGGGTCGCGGGCGTCCCGCGCGCCGAGCTGGGCATCCCGGAGACCGTGGACGAGAGCTTCGCGCTCACCGACGACGACACCGTCGCGTCGGTGCGAGCGGCGTACGCCGACGCGTGCGACCGGTCGCGGGCGATCGCCGCGGAGCACGGCCTGGACGAGGAGTACCCCTGGCACCACGGGCCGGTGAGCATGCGCTTCGTGCTCGCGCACCTGGTCGCCGAGCTCGCCCGACACGCCGGCCACGGCGACATCCTCGTCGAGCAGCTGCGCGCCCGGCGCGGCTGAGTCGCCGGTCGCGTAGCCTCGGCGCCCGTGAAGGTCGTCATCGTCACCGGCTCCGGCCGCAGCGGCACCAGCAGCGTCGCCGGCACCCTCAAGCGGCTCGGGCTGCACGTGCCGCAGCCCGAGGTCGAGGCCGACGAGTCGAACCCGCGCGGGTACTACGAGCCGCTGTGGGTGACGGAGTTCCACAAGCGGCTGCTCAACCCGGTCCCGGTCCGCACGATCGACACCCGGCCCACCGCGGCCGAGGTCGCGGCCGCCGCGGTCACGCCCGAGGTCGAGGCGGAGCTGCGCGACTGGTTGACCGGCGTCGTCGCGCTGGGTGAGCAGCAGGTCGTCGTCAAGGACCCGCGGGAGTTCTGGGTCCACGAGCTGTGGCTGCGGGTCGCGGGCGGGCTCGGCATCGAGGTGTCGACGCTGACCATGCTGCGCCACCCGACCGAGGTGGTGCGCTCGCGCGACACGGCGTACCTCACGCAGCAGTCGGGCTCCTTCCGCCGCCAGCGCGAGACCGCCAACGTCGCCGCCTGGGTCAATGCCGCGTTCCTGACCGAGCAGGCGACGCGGGGGCACCGCCGGGCGTTCGTGCCGTACGCCGACCTCGTCTCCGACTGGCGCAGCGCGATGACCCGCGCCGGCGAACAGCTCGGCGTCACCTACGCCGGTCCGTTGGACGCCCCGCACCCGGTCGACGACTTCGTCGACGTGCGCCTCAACCGCTCGCAGGTGACCTGGGACGACATCACCGTCTCGCCGGTGCTGCGCTCGCTCGCCGACCGGACCTGGGTCGCGATGGGCACGCTGGTCACGAGCCCGCACGACGAGGCGGCGGTGACGGAGCTGGCCGGGCTGCAGGCGGAGTACGCCGCGATGTACGACGAGGCCGCGGCGATGGCCTCCGACGAGACCCAGGCGCAGGTCGCCGCCGTCCGCCGCCAGCTCAAGGAGCGGCTCGCGACCAAGAACGAGCGGATCGAGAAGCTGCGCGCCGAGCTCAAGGCGCTGCAGGCGCACCAGACCTGAGCCGGCGGCCGGGCCCGAGCCGGGCTAGCGCTCCCAGGGCGCGGCGACGGGGAAGTACTCCGCGTAGAAGTCCGCCAGCAGCGCGTCGAGCCGGGCCGCGGTCACCGCGTGGTCGTGGTGGTCGCCGAGGCAGAAGAAGTCCTGCCCGCGCTCGAGCAGGCGCTGCAGCTGCCACTCCACGTCGCTGTTGCTGACGTTGACGAACGCGTGCTCGGCCGACCCGACGTACGCCGTGCCCGTCGCGAGGCCGTAGTGCTGCGCCAGCGAGCTGAGCAGCGACACGTCGGTCTCGGAGCGGAACGGCGCTCGGGCGGTCCGGTCGACCTCGTCGGCGAACCGGTCGGCGATCTCGGCGAGCACCGAGACCCGGTGCGGGTGCGGCGTGTGCGCCAGCGTGCTGGTGGTGGTGACGCCGAAGGCGTCGCGGAGGAGCCGTCGGTTGTTCCAGGCGGCGCGGAGGTACGCCGGCGCGCCGGGCGCGTCGTCCGGCCCGACGGTGGTGGTGGAGAGGAAGACGGCGTTCTGCCCGGCCGGCGCGAACAGCTGCTCGGGCCGCACCGGCCGGCCGAGGAACACGTCGTCGTTGAGGTAGACCCACTGCTCGCCCAGCCCCGGAATGCGGTGCAGCCCGGTCTCGATCGCGTGCGAGCTGAATGTCGGCAGCGCGTCGGCCGGCAGGATCTCGCGGTGGTCGACGACGGTGACCTGCGGGTGGTCGGCGAGCCAGTCGGGCCGCTGGCCGGCGGTGACGAGGTAGATGTGGCGCACCCACGGCGCGAAGAGGTGCACGCTGCGCATCGAGTGCTTGAGCTCGTCACGCGGCACGAAGCGGGCCCGGCCGCTGGCCTCGCGGGTGGTGGCGGTGCCGGTGACGTCCGCGAGCCGCGCGGCGCGGGCGTCGTTCCAGGCCGGGTCGTCGCCGTCGACCCAGGTGTAGACGACGTCGACGGGGAAGCGGACCTCGTCGAAGGTGGGTTCGGCCATCAGCGGCAGCGTCCGCACCGGCACGCCGTCGACCTCGTGGTCGACCAGGTCGGTGCCCGGCGGGACGAGCTGCACCCAGCGGTTGCGGCGCGGGGCGACCAGGTCGCCGTCGACCGTCGACTCCCAGAACTGCACCTCGACGCCGCCGTCGTGCGCGAGCAGCCCCGTCCGCCCGGTCGTCGGGTCGGTCGGCCACGGCTCGAGCGCGACCGAGGTGGTCATCCCGCGGCGCAGGTCGCGGGCGAGGTCGGCGACCGGTCCGCGTCGCTCGTGCCAGCCGTGCTGGGCCGGGTCGCGCAGGGAGAGGTACGCCGGGACGCCGGCGGCGGCCAGGTGGTCGAGGAGGTCGCGGCGCGCCGACATCGGCACCACCACGGTCGGCGGGGTGGCCCCGTCGCGCGGCACGACGAACCACGCGTCGCTGGCGGCACGGGCCGCGTCGACGGCCAGCCGCAGCGCGGTGCGGCGCGCCTCCAGGGGCGTCACGCCGGCGACCTCGGCCGGATCGGTCACGACCGCCCGCGGGCGGCGCGGCGGGGTGGCGAGCGCGCGGGACCCCAGCCGGCCGCGGCCGGCCCGGCGCGCGCGGGCGTCGGCGAAGATCCCGAGCCAGCGCTCGGCGAGCGCGTGCGCGTCGTACTGCCGGGCGGCGCGGTGGGCGCCCTCGCCGAGCCGGTGGCGCAGGTCGTCGTCGGTGGCCAGGCGGAGCAGCGCGGCGGCCATGCCGGCGACCGACTCCGGGCCGACGAGCAGGCCGGAGACCTCGTGCTCGATGATCTCGCGCGGGCCGGATGCGCAGTCGAAGCTCGCGACGGGCACGCCGGCGGCCATCGCCTCCTGGACGACCAGCGGGAAGCCCTCGGCGCGCGAGGTCAGCGCGCTGATCGACGCCTTCGCCCACTCGCCGCGCATGTCCGGCACGGCGCCGGGGAGCTCGACGCGGTCCCACAGCCCGTCCTTGCGGACCTGTCGCATGATCTCCGCGCGCTGCGGGCCCTCGCCGCAGATCCGCAGCCGCCAGCCCGGCAGCCGGTCGGCCACCTGGCCGAAGGCCGCGACCAGCTTCGGGAACTGCTTCTCCTGCACCAGCCGACCCGCCGCCGTGATCACCTTGCGGTCCAGCCGGGAGCGCGGGACGAAGCCGATCGGCAACGGGTTGGGGACGACGACGGTCTCGGGCGCGACGTCGCCGAGCCGCTCGCGGAGCCAGGTCTCGACCGTCGGGGTCAGCAGCGCGACCACGTCGGCGCGGGGCGCGTAGGTCAGCAGCGGCTCGAGGCCGGAGGTGCGGTCGGAGGAGGAGCGGTGCTCCTGGTGGACGACCGTCACGGCGTCGGGCAGCAGCTGGACCGCCGACGCCAGGAGGGCCGGGGTGACGGTGACCAGGACGTCGACGTCCAGCGCCGGCAGCGCGGCCTCCATCGCCACGTCGGTCAGCGCGGAGAACTGGCCGTCCCAGCGGGCCGGCACCAGCACCGACGCCCGCTCGGCGAGGCCCTTCGCGACCCGCGGCGGGACGCCGGGGACGGGGGAGACGGCCGGGTCGCGGTCCTCGCGGACGTCGACGAGGTAGCGGACGTCCACCCGGTCGTCGACGTCGTAGTGCGGCCGGTCCGCGCTGCGCGTGACGCTCACCAGCGTCACGTCGTGGTCCGGCGCCATCGCGTTGGCCTGGGTAATGGCCGACCGCGACGTGCCGCCCATCCCGTCGAGGTTGAGGACGAGCCAGGCGATCCTCACGAGTCGTCCTCCTGCTGGTCCTGGTCCTGGTCCTGGCCCTGGTCCTGGTGGTCGGTGCCGCGCGGCGGCACCCGCACCCCGATCGTCCCGTCGGGGGTCCACACCAGCCGCCACAGCGGCCGGTCGGCGTCGTCGAGGTAGAGGTGGGGCAGCAGCGTCGCCGGGTTGGCCTCCCGCAGGTCGTTGCGGTCGCGGGCGACAGGCCGCGCCGCGGCGGCGGTGCCGGCGGTCACGGCGAGCCTGCGGCCGCGGTCCAGCGGCACGTCGTCGCGGTGCAGCCGGGCGCGGCCCTCGAGGATCGGCACGGTCGTGACGACCTCGCCACCCGGGCCGCCGGCGCGCAGGTGCAGCTCGCCGCCGACCGCGCCCGCCACGTGCAGCTCGACCGCGTCGCCGGTCGGGGTCGAGGTGATGGACACCAGGCGCGGGAACGGCTCGGCGACCACGGTGCGCACCAGCCGCAGCGTGCCGTCGTCGGCCCGCTCCAGCCCGAAGCGCAGCGAGCCGTCGCGGCTGGTCGGCACCAGCGTGGGGCCGTCACCGGGTCCGACGTCGGCGAGCGGCGGCGTCCACACCGGCTTCGGGGAGCGGCCGCCCGGACCGACCAGCACGGCGTCGTACGTCGCGTCGTCGGCGCCGGGCAGGGCCAGCAGGTCGGCGCGGACCGAGCGGAAGGCCGGCGTGTCCTCGTGGTCGCCGACCAGCGGGACGACCTCGTCGCCGCCGGTCGCGCGCAGTGCGAGCGTGCCGGGCGCAGCCCCGACGGCGAGCCAGAGGTGCTCGCCGTCGAGCACGGCGGCGTACGCCGCGACGGGGCGGCCGCGGGGCGGTGTCGGTCGCGGGACACGCTCGAGGACGGTCGCGGGGGCGGGCTCGTCGGGAGGGCCGGCGGCCGGCCGGCGCAGGGGGAGTCGCACGTCAGACGCCCGAGACGCCCTCGCCGCCGCCGGCGGCCTGCTCGTCGATGCTCTCGTGCTCGAGCAGGTGCAGCACCGGGACGCCGATCTTGCGGCGGGCCTGGGAGGTCCAGTCGACGTGGAAGAACTCGGCGACGACGTGCGGGCGGGTCAGGATGATCGCCTCACGGCCGTCGACGGCCTTCACCTTCTCGGCCAGCGCGTGGATCGGCGGGTCGGTCGTGATCTCGCCGACCGCCGTGGCGCCGGCGCCGTGGAGCGCGTCGAGGGTGCGCTCCAGGTCGGTGCGCGTGCGCTCCTCGCTGTCGTGCCGGACCGCCTCGAGGTCGACCTCGGACATCGCCATCGAGGGGGAGGCCAGCAGCTCGCCGCCGGACAGCGAGCCCATCGCGGCCTCGATCCGTGCCGCGGCGTCCTCCATCGGCAGCAGCACGTGGTAGGTGACCGTCTCGTCCAGACCCTCGTGCAGCGAGCGGACCTGGGCGGCGTCGGCGGGCGTGAGTGCCTGCTCGACGAGGAGCACTACGTCGTAGTCGGCCATGCCCGTCACCCTAGTCGTGCGCGGGTGCGGCGCTCAGCACCTCGGCGAGGTCGTAGCGCACCGGCTCGTCGAGCTGGTCGTAGCCGCACGAGGTCGGGTCGCGGTCGGGCCGCCAGCGCTTGAAGTGGGCGGTGTGGCGGAAGCGCCGGCCCTCCATGTGGTCGTACTTCACCTCCAGCACCCGCTCGGGCCGCAGCGGCGTGAACGACAGGTCCTTGCCGACGCTCCACCGGCTCTGCGTGCCCGGGACCCGGTCCGGGTTGGCGACCATGTCGCTCCACGCGCCCCACGGGTGCTCCTCGGGCGGGCACACCAGCGGCTGGAGCTCCTCGACCAGCTCGGCGCGGCGCTTCTCGGTGAAGCTCGCGCTGACCCCGATGTGCTGCAGCGAGCCGTCGGCGTCGTACAGCCCCAGCAGCAGGCTGCCCAGCAGCGGCCGCTCCGGCGTGCTCGTCTTGTGCTCGCGGTAGCCGGCGACCACGACGTCCGCGGTGCGCTCGTGCTTGACCTTCATCATCGTCCGGCCGTTCTGGGCGTACGCCGCGTCGAGCGGCTTCGCGACCACGCCGTCGAGCCCCGCGCCCTCGAACCGGGTGAACCAGCCCTCCGCCACCGCCGGGTCGGTGGTGGCCCGCGTCAGGTGGCACGGCCCGCGCCCGCCGACGAGGTGCGCGAGCGCCTCCTCCAGCGCGGCCCGGCGCTCCGCGAACGGCCGCTCGGCGTACGACTCCTCGCCCAGCGCCAGCAGGTCGAACGCCACGAACCCCGCCGGGGTCGTCTCGCTGAGCATCGTCACCCGCGACGCGGCCGGGTGGATCCGCTCCTGCAGCACCTCGAACTCCAGCCGGTCACCCACCGCCACGAACAGCTCGCCGTCGAGCACGCACCGCTCCGGCAGCTGCTCCTTGACGGCCGCGACGACCTCGGGGAAGTACCGCGTCAGCGGCCTGGTGTTGCGGCTCGTCAGCTCCACCTCGTCCCCGTCGCGGAAGACCAGGCAGCGGAACCCGTCCCACTTCGGCTCGTACAGCAGCCCGCTCCCGTGCTTCGCCGGGTCGGGCACGCCCGCCACCGACTTCGCGAGCATCGGCTGGACGGGTGGCATCACGGGCAGGTCCACACCTCCGAACCTAGCCATCCGGCGCGCGCAGCGCCCGGACGTCATGCGGACAGAGCCGACGACTGCTCCGTCCGCATGACGTCCGCGCACCTCCTCGCTCTAGGCTGGGCCGGTCCACAGGACATTCCCCGGTTGGTCTGCCGGCAGGGCCCGCCTGACTTTGAATCAGGACTAGCGACGTAGGTTCGACTCCTACCCGGGGAGCAGGTCGGAGTCCCTGACGCCTGCCGCCTCGCCGAGCACCCGCAGCGTGGCGCCGGTCGAGTGCCGCCAGTCCCACCGGTCCTCGGCAGCGGCGCGACCCGCCGCGCCGAGCTGTCGGCGCCGCGGCCCGTCGAGGAGCAGGTCACCCACCGCGCCGGCCAGCGAACCGACGTCGCCGGGGGGCACCAGCAGGCCGTCGACGCCGTCGCGGACGACGTACGGGATGCCGCCGACGCGGCTGCCCACGACGGGGCGGCCGCAGGCCATCGCCTCCACCAGCGTCATCCCGAACGACTCGGACTCCGTGAGCGAGGGCAGCGCGACGACGGCTGCCTCCTGGTAGGCGCGCACGAGGTCAGCGCCGGAGAGCGCACCCCGCCAGACGACCCGGTCGGCGAGCCCGAGCCCGGCCGCTCGCGCCCGCAGCGCGGGCACGTCGTCACCGTCCCCGACCAGCACGAGCCGCGCATCGGGCACCCGGTCGACGACCCGGGCGAACGCGTCGAGAAGCACGTGCACGCCCTTCCAGCGTGAGGTCCGCTGGAGCCTGCCGACGAAGAGCACGTCGCGGGCGGCCGGTTCGCCGGCAGGGACGAAGGTCCGCGTGTCGACGCCCGGAGGCACGAGCACGGCGCGTCCCGTGGCGTGGCTGCTGGCCGCCGGCGAGACCGCCACCAGCCGGTCGGCCCGGGCGAAGACCCGAGGCAGCACGTGGCGTTCGTAGGTCCGCAGGAGGGCATCGGTCAGGCCGCCGGTCCCCTTGACCATCGATCCGGAGTGGTAGGTCAGCACGACCGGGCGGTCGCCCGCCACGAACGTCGTGACGTCGGCGAGGTACGGCGTCGGGGCGTGCGCGTGGACGACGTCGATCCGGTGACGCCGCAGCAACGTCCGGAGCTGCACCGGCCACCAGCCGCTCACCGGGCTGTTGGACACCCGCAGCCAAGGGGCGAGCCGCACCACGGTCACGCCCTCCTCGACCGCGACCCCGGTACGCCGCGAGGTGCCGGTCGTGAGGACCACGACCTCGAACCCCGGGTGCCGGTGGAGCGCCCGGGCAACCTTGTGGGTGTAGTGCTCGAGCCCCCCGACGCTCGGCGGGTAGTACGGCGTCACCAGGGCGACGCGCACGGGCCGGGCCGCGCCGCGGGTGGTCACTCGACGTGCCGGTGACCGCCCGGGCAGGTCTGACCGACCCGGGCCACCTGCAGGTAGACCAGCCGGCTCAGCTCGTGCCGGGCCTTCCGCATCCCGTCGAGGATCAACCCGGCGGTCATGGCGAGCGCAGAGACGATCGCCAGGCCGATCGAGGAGGTCAGGGTGGGCATCCGCGGCACGAAGCCGGTCTGGACGTACTGCGCGAACACGGGCAGCGCCAGCATCACCGAGAGCAGCATGCTGAACCCGGCGATCACCCCGTAGAAGGCGATGGGTCGCTCGTGGCGGGCGAGGCTGAGGATCAGCCCGAGGATCTTCGTGCCGTCCCGGTAGGTGCGCAGCTTGCTCTCCGTGCCGGCGGCCCTCTCGCGGAAGCCCACGGGGACGGTGACGCTCGAGGCCCGCATGCTCAACGTGTGCACGGTCAGCTCGGTCTCGATCTCGAACTCCCGGGACACCGCGGGGAAGCTCTTCACGAAGCGCCGGGAGAACACCCGGTAGCCGCTGAGCATGTCCCCGACGTTGGCGCCGAACAGCGCCGCCACGACGCGGTTCAGGATGCGGTTGCCCCACTCGTGGTTCGGGCGGTATGCCGAGGGCACCAGCTGGCGACGCATCCCGAGGACGTGGTCGTGGTGGCCCTCGACGAGGGTCCGGATCAGCTCGGGGGCGGCCGACGCGTCGTAGGTGTCGTCCCCGTCGATCATCAGGTAGACGTCGGCCTCGATGTCGGCGAAGGCACGACGCACGACGTTGCCCTTCCCCTTCAGGGACTCCCGGCGGACGATGGCGCCGGCGCGCGCCGCGACCTCGAACGTGTCGTCGGTGCTGCAGTTGTCGTAGACGTAGACGTCGATGTCCGGCACGTGCTCCTTGAGGTCCCGGACGACCTTCTCCACGGCTCCGGCCTCGTTGTGGCACGGGACGATCGCGGCGACGCGGAGGCCGGCCCAGGGGACCGGCGACGGGTCGACGGCCGGGCGGACGTCCGTGGCGTCGTGCTGGGAGACGATCGCTGCACCCGGCTCGACCGTCGCCTCGAGATCGCGCGTCGACGGCAGCGTCTGCGACATGTATCAGCCCCCAAGACTTCCCGACCCGCGGCACGAGTCCTGACCCGCCGGTAACGACCTCAACGACCTCACCAGCGCGGCGTTATCCTCCTCACACAAGAAGTTCGGAACTTCGCCCGTCCTGGTTCGTTTGCCGTTCGCACCGTGGGGGTATCCCCTCGTCCGTCCAAGGGGGACAGAGGTCTGACCGCGAGACCGACCGGGTCGCTCCGCATCGGGGTCGTCGCGCACTTCTACCCCCCGCACGTCGGTGGGCTCGAGGTCGTCGCCAAGCAGGTCGCGACCGGGCTGGCGACGCGGGGCCACCGGGTCGACGTGCTCACGAGCGCCGGGGGTGGGCAGCCCGGCACGACCGTGGAGCACGGGGTCCACGTGACCCGACTGCGCGCGTTCGACGGGCTCGAGAGGCACGGCGTGCCGTTCCCCGTCTTCGGGCCGACCCTGCTGTGGCGGGCGTGGACCCTCGCCCGACGGTCGGACGTCGTCCACGTGCACGACATGCTCTACCTCTCCTCCTGGGTCGTCGCGCTGGCCTGCCGCCTGCTGCGGACGCCGTACGTCGTGACCCAGCACGTCGGCATGGTCGAGCACCCGTCTCGTGTCGTCCGACTGGTGCAGGCGCTCGTCCTGCGCACGGTGGGCTCTCTCGTGCTCCGCGGTGCCGCGAGCGTCCTGCCGATCAGCCCGACCATCGAGGCGTGGACGAGGGAGAAGCTGCCGGGAGCCCGCACGCGGGTGCTCCGCAACGGGATCGACCGCGCGCTCTTCCGTCGTGCCGAGGCCGGCGACCGCGCGGCGACCCGTCGGCGCTTCGGCCTTCCCGAGGGCGAGCACCTGGTGCTGTTCGTCGGGCGGTTCGTTCCCAAGAAGGGATTCGACGTCGTCGCGGCAGCGGCGGGCGAGGGGTACCGCGTCGTCTTCGTGGGCGGTGACCGGCCGGCCCACGTCGCGGAGTCCCCGGACCGCATCTTCCTCGGCGCCCTCTCGTCGGAGGACGTCGCGGCCATCTACCGCGCCTGCGACGTGTTCGTCTGTGCAAGCGTCGGTGAGGGGCCGATGACGCCGATGGAGGCACTTCTCTCCGGTTGTGCCGTCGTCGTCAACAAGGACCCGGCCATGCGCGCGCTCGGACTGGGTGACGGAGTCCTGGAGATAGCGATGACGGCGGAGTCGTTGCGGGAGTGCCTGGTCACCCTCGTCGGTCGACCGGGCGCGGTCCGGGAGCTGGCGTCGCGCGGGCGACGGGTCGCCGACGAGGTCCCCACCTGGGTCCAGCACCTCGACGAGCTCGAGACGGTGCTGGTCGCGGCCGTGGGCGGCGCCGCCGACGTGACGAGCAATGGCTGACCTGCCGGCCGCGACGGGCCGGGGCGCCGACGGCGGCACTCGACCGAGGCGCTCGCGGCGTGCACGGCGTGCACGGCTAGCCGCTGGCTGGACCGCTGTGCTGGTGCTCGTGGCCGCCCTGGTGGCCAGCGCCTCGATGGTGGTCCGGATCTCCGGTGAGGTCTCGGGGTTGCGGCGCGTGTCGCCGGACCTGTGGCCGTCCGAGGTCCGGGTCGTCGACGTGGCCCGGGGGCGGATCACGATCGAGGAGGTCGAGGGCGGCCCCACCTGGTTGACGGTCGGCAAGACCTACGGCCTGGACTGGGGGACCGGGTCGGGGCAGGTCGGCACGGTCCTCGCCGACCGGGGGGACCGGGTCCGGCGGACCTTCCGCCTCCTGGAGGGCTCGCTGCCCGAAGCAGGAACGGTCGCGCGCTACTCCCGCGAGGCGTTCCCGCGGGACGCCCGGCGCGCGTTCCCGGACCGGGAGGTGCGGGAGGTGCCGGTCCCCGGAGAGGACGGGCCCCTCCCCGCATGGTTCGTGCCGGGGCGGTCGTCGAGCTGGGCGATCCTGGTGCACGGCCGAGGAGCGGCGCGTTCGGAGATGTTCCGGCTGATGCGCTCCACCGTGGCGCACGGCATGCCGTCCCTGGCCGTCACCTACCGCTCGTCCCCGGAGGCCGGCGGCGGGGAGACCGCGGTGGGGCTCACCGAGTGGCGTGACCTGGAGTCCGCCGTGCGCCTGGCCCGCACCCGAGGGGCCCGGGACGTCGTGCTCCTCGGGTCGAGCATGGGCGGCTCGATCATCGCGTCGTTCCTCGAGCGCTCCGACCTCGCCGGGCGCGCGCGGGCCGTGGTGCTCGATGCTCCGCTGCTCCAGCTCCGGCCGGCGATCGACGGCTCGGTGAGCACTCGGGGGGTGCCCGGGTTCCTCGTCACGACCAGCATCTGGGTCGAGAAGCTGCGCACCGGTGTGGACCTGGCGGCTGTCGACTACCTCGACGACACGTCCTGGCTCACGGTCCCCGCCCTGGTGTTCCACGGGACGTCCGACGGGGCGGTGCCGGCCACCACCTCTCAACGCCTCTCCGAGGCCGAGCCCGACCTGGCCACGACTCACCTGGTCGAAGGCGCCGGTCACGTCGAGTCCTGGAACTTCGCTCCTCGGCGCTACGACCGCCTGGTCCGGGAGTTCCTCCGTCGTCATGCCGACGACTGAGCCGAGCCGGTCCCTGTACCCATCCGGACGGTTCCGTAACCTCCGGGCACTCGGGGCCGTTGAAGCGGCGTCCGACCACCGCGACCGCGCGTGACGGCGGGCGCCGGGGGCAGAAGTGCGCGAGGAGACAGACGAATGACCGGGTCGCCTCCCGACAAGGGGCCCTACCAGGCGGACGACGGATCGGGGAGCCCGGCGGACGCCCCGGCCGGGCCGTGGTGGCAGCGCGGCGTCCTGGTGGCCGTCGTGGGGATGGTCGCGGTCACCGCCGTCGTCCTGACGCTCCCCGACCGAGAGGTCGAGCTCTCCACCGGTCGCGCGCCCCAGCCGTTCGTGGAGCTCGCCTTGACCAGCGCTCCGCGGGCGACCTGCGGCGACGGCTCGGTCCGGGTGCGCTTCCGCATGACCAGCCACCTGGAGGAGCGCGAGGCGCTCCGCTACCGCGTCGCCGTGGACCCCTCCGGTCCGCGCGCGGAGACCGTCCGTCGGCGGGGCAAGGTCCGGCTGGCGCCGGGCGAGTCCACGGCCGTGCGAGTCCGCCTGGCGAACGTCCCCGACGGGCCCCACGACGTCACCGTCCGGCTGCGGCACCGGCCGGAGCGCCTCAGGGTCCACTGCGACCCGTCCCGGCGCTGACAGCAGTGCCCACGTCCCGTCCGCAACGCCAGGAACCAGCAGGAGAGATCAGATGAAGCCGTCCACCGAGCTCAGGATCGGCCGCGTCCGAGGCGCGGTGCCCCGCGCCCTGCTCCCGGCACTGGTGCGCACACGCACCGCCCTCGCCTGGTCGCAGGTCAAGGTGCGCGACGACGCGCGCGAGCAGATGCGCTTCGTCCTCGAGCACACGAGGCCCGACGCCGACCTCGACGCCGCGGCGCGCGCCTACGTCGAGCGGCAGGCCTGGCGCGGTGAGCTGCGGTGGCACCTCGACCTGGTGACCGACCAGCGGGTGGAAGGGCTCGAGCACCTCCTCGCCGCTCGGGACCGTGGCCGCGGCGTCGTGCTGAGCCACATGCACCACGGCCAGTTCGAGGGAGCCATGGCGAGCATCGGTCGCCGCGGCGTCCAGCTGCACGCCATGGGCGATCCTCGCTTGCTCACTCCCGACGCCCCGGGATGGATGCAGCAGCACGCCAAGGTGGCTCAGTCGCAAGGCGCCGTACCCGTGCTGTCGACCGCCGGGACCGAGGCGATGCTCGGCATCCTCGGCGACGGCGGAGTGCTGACCATTGCCTCGGACGTGCCCGGACGCACACCCATGCGCTTCCTGGGTCGTGAGCTCATCGGGTCGTTCGGCGCGGTCCGGCTGGCCGTGGCCACCGGCGCCCAGGTGGTGGCCATGACCTCCGAGCTGCACGACGGCCCCCTGCCGGTCGTGCGCCTGCACGAGCCCCTCGACCCGGTCGACTTCCCGTCGGCCCAGAAGCTGCTCGAGACGCTGCTCGCCACGCACGAGCCGCCCATCGTCCGGTGGCCGGAGCTGTACGACATCCCGACGAGCCACTGGAGCCTGCCGGCCGCGACTCCGACCGCGCAGGAGAACGATGGATGAGCGCTGTGACGACTGAGTCACTGCGCGTCGCGGGAGGCGCCGACACCTCGGGCACCATCACGGTCGCACTGCCTCGGACAGGCGTCCCCGACCACCCGCGCGGCGACGGTCCGGCTCGCTGGACGCGCGGGACCTCGGGTGCGCTCCTCGCTTTGGCGGTCGCGCAGTCCGTGGTCGTCCTCGACCTGGACGTCCCGGTGCTCCGCGCGGCGGTCGGCCTGCTCACGGTGCTCGTCCTTCCCACCTGGGTGCTGCACGGGCGCGCGAGCTGGCCGACCGACAGTGCCGTCGCACGCTGTGCCTACGCCTTCGGCGCGAGCTTCCTCGGCGTGATGATCGTCGGGCTCGCGGTCAACACCGCGGGCCCGGCGGTGGGCGTGGACCGTCCGCTCACCCCGGCCGTGCTGGGACTCACCTGGCTGTTCCTGGACGCCGCCCTCCTGCTGTGGCGCCGCCACGTGCCGCTCCTCGAACCCGATCGGGCGCGGGAGGTGGTGCGCCGGGCCTGGGCCGCCCCCGCGGAACCGGCCCAGGTCCTGGCCCTCGCCGCGCTGCCGATGGCGGTCCTCGGTGCGATCCGGCTGAACAACGGCGCCGGGGGCGCAGTCGCGATCACGGCGCACGTGCTGGTCGTGGCGGCGTACGCCGTGCTGCTGTGCCGCCGGGGCGCACCCGGCCGGGACCTGCGTGTCCTGTACCTCGCTGCGCTGTCCCTGTTGCTCGCGACGTCCCTGCGGGGCTGGGGCATCACCGGCCACGACGTCCAGGCCGAGCACGGCGTCTACACGTTGACGGCGGACGCGCAGCACTGGTCGATGGACCTGTTGCAGAACGCCTACACCGCCTGCCTGAGCATCACGATCCTCCCGGTGGTGCTGGCCGAGGCCACCGGGCTGTCCGGCACCGTCTGGTTCAAGATCGGGTTCCAGGTGGTGTTCGCGCTCGTGCCGGTCCTGGCCTACCTCGTCTTCAGGCGCTTCGTGGCGAGGCGTCTCGCCCTGGTCGCGGCGGCGTTCGTCATCGCGTTCCCCACCTTCCACGTCGACATGCCCTACCTGGTGCGCCAGGAGATCGCCTTCCTCTTCCTCGTGCTGCTGCTGCTCGCAGCGACGGACCGAGCGATGCCCGCGAAGCGGCGCCGCGTCCTGGTGGTGGTCCTCGGCCTCGGCGTCGTGCTCTCGCACTACGCGACGACCTACCTCCTCCTCATGGCGCTGGGCGCCGGCCTGCTCCTCCTCGGGCTCACGACCCTGGTGGTGCGACCCGGCCGGAGCACCCGGGACGGGGGCGCGTTGGTGCTCCTGCGGCCCACGGTGCTCGTGCTGCTGGCCGGGTCGTCGCTCCTGTGGACCGGTCCGGCCACGGGTACGGGAGGGCATCCCCTGACGGTCGCGCAGGAAGCGATCGAGGCGCTCCTCGGGGACGAGGAGGGCGAGACCGCGGGCTCGAACGACCGCCGGTTCCTCCTGTTCGCCGGCCGGGAGGACAGCGCCGAGGACCGTCTCGCCCGGTTCGTGGACGAGACGATGGAGGCGCGGGAGGCCTACCCCCGTCGACTGGCGCTCTTCAAGGACCCGGGTCCCACCCTGACCGAGCCGGAGATCGTCGACCCGGAGGAGGCGCCGCACGGCCCGGTCGGCGAGGTCCTGGACGCCGTCGGCGTCGATCCGGGCACGGTGGTCGTCGGCCTGCGCGGGGCGAGCGCCGTGCTGCTGCAGGTGATGCTGCTGGCGGGGCTGTGGTGGCTGGCGCGTGCTGCCGTCCGCCGTCGGCGGGGCACCGAGCCCACCGACGCGGAGGGTGGGGACGGCCGACCTCCGGTCCCGGGCGTCAGCACGGAGGTCGCTTGCGTGCTGCTGGGCGTGATGGCGGCTCTCGGCCTGGTGGCGGTGGTCCCGAGCCTCTCGGTGGAGTACGGCGTGCTCCGGGCGTTCCTGCAGAGCCTCCTGTTCGTGGCTCCGGCGGCCGCGGTCGGGCTGTGGTGGCTGCTGAGCAGGCTGGGTCGCGAGCGGAGCGGGTGGATGGTCGTCGTGCCGGTCGCCCTGCTGGCGGCCCTCACCTCGGCCGGCACGGCGCTCGTGGGCGGAGGACCGGCCAAGCTCGCACTGGCCAACGCCGGCACCTACCACGAGCGCTACATCGTCGAGGACTCCGACGTGGCGGCGGTGCAGCGGTTGGAGCGCCTGCCGGACGACAGTGGTCCCTTGCCGAAGGTGTTGACACCCACGAACCACGGTGTGCGGCTGGCGCTCGCCGGTGTGCCGCGCGAGGAGATCCACGGACGCACCTTCCCGACGCTGCTGAACGTCGGCTCGTACCTCTTCGCCGACTCGCGGCTCACCGCTGACCGCGAGGACACGCTGTTCCTCGACGGCGACCGCGTGACGTACCGCTATCCGCTGCGACGGATCGACCAGCGGATGCACCTCGTCTACAGCGCGGGCGACAGCAGGATCTACCGGTGACCGTGCTCCTGCGCAGGTGGGTGGTCGGCGCACGGGCCGACCGCATGCTGACCAACTCGGCCCTGCTGTTCACCACCAGCGCCTTGATGGCCGCCTTCGGTGCGACCTTCTGGGTACTGGCGGCTCGCCTGTACCCGGCCGAGACGGTCGGCGTCGCCGGTGCGATCGTGACGGCGTCGGACACGTTGGCCCTGTTCGCACAGCTCGGTCTGAACATCGCGCTGGTGCGCACGATGCCGCGCAGCCGGCACCAGGCTGCTGACTTCACCGTCTCGGTGGTCGTCGTGGGATCCGCGGCAGCCGTCTTCGCGCTCGGCTACCTGCTGGTGCTCCCGCACACCGCGCCGCGGGTGCACGACGCGCTCGCGGGCCCCTGGGTGGGTGCGCTGTTCGTCGGGCTGGTCGCCGCGACCGCCGTGAACATGCTCACCGACAGCGTCTTCCTGGCCATCGACCGCGTCCGGTCCTACTTGTGGCTCAACGGCCTGGTGCTGGGTCTGACGAAGTGCACGCTGCCGGTGTTGCTGGCCGGCGCGGGCGTGCTGGGGCTCTACGGCTCGGCCGGCGGTGCCGCACTGCTGTGCGGAGCCGCCAGCGCTGTGGTGATCTATCGCCACCTGCCCCGCCCCAGCACGCTGCGACCCTCGCCCGAGCTGCGGCGCGCCCGCGGATTCGCGGGTGCCGGCTACGCCACGGTCGTGCTCGCGCTGACCCCTCAGCTGGTCCTGCCCCTGCTCGTGGTGAACGAGCTGGGTGCGGCGACGACGGCGTACTTCTTCGTCAGCCTCCAGGTCGTCGCGCTGCAGAACGCCGTCGTCGTCGCCGTGGGCAACTCCATGTACGCCGAGGGCGAGCGCCATCCCCACCGGCGCACGCAGGCCGTGCGACGGGGCGGGGTGACCATGGCGGTCGTCTGTACGACGAGCGCAGCCGCGGTCTGGCTGGTGGCGCCGCTCCTGCTCCGCGCCTTCGGGCAGGAGTACGCCGCGGAGGGGACGGCGACCCTGAGGGTGCTGTCGCTCTCCGTGATAGGCCTCGGGGCCAGCTACTGGGCGGCGATGCGCCTGCGGCTCGTCGACCACGCCGGCGCGATGATCGCGGCCCAGGTCATCGGCACCTCGGTGGTGCTGACCCTGAGCGTCGTCGCGGTCCCGCACGGGACGACCTGGGTCGCCGCCGCCCTGGGGGCCGGCTACCTGGTCGGCGGGCTCGCCGGGTACCTGATGAGCCGGTTCGTCGCGCCGTTGCGCGACGCCCCCCGCGCGCCCGGCACGGGTGAGCCGGGCGGCACGACCGGCGCGACGGTGGGGGCAGTGTCATGAGCCGTCGTCCGGCGCCAGCCCTCCGCGCGCTGCTCGTGACGTCGGCGCAGCTCGTGCTGCGTCGGGTGCTCCACCTGGTGGCTGCTGTCTGGCCGACCACGCGGCAGGTGCTGGTGTCGGGGTACCCCGAGACGGAGGGCAACGCCGTCGAGGTGGCCCGAGCACTCCTGGAGAGGTACGACGGACGGGTGGTGTGGCTCCGGGAGCCGGCCGGTCCGCACGCCGACCTCCCGGGCCACCCTCGGCTCGTCACGGTCGCGAAGGCGAGCCCGGCCGGGTTGTGGGCCTACCTGCGCTCGGAGGCGGTGTTCTTCACCCACGGGCTCTACGGCAGCCCGAGGCCGTCGTCCCGCAAGCCGTTGGTGAACCTGTGGCACGGCGACGGTCCGAAGGCGACCAGGCCGGGGCAGGGGGCCGGGTCGCTCATCCCCAGCACCTGGCTGGTCTCCGGCACCCGCCTGTTCGGCGAGCTGAAGGCCGCGGCCTTCGAGCTCCCGCAGGAGCGGCTGCTCGTCACCGGCAACCCCCGCACCGACCAGCTGTGGCGGATGCCTGCCTCCCCGGCCTTGGCGGAGCTCGGGATCACCGCTCCGTTCGTGCTGTGGATGCCGACCTTCCGTGCGACGAAGCAGGGCGACGGTTTCCGAGCCTGGTCCGAGGGCGGGGCCACGATCGGTGTGGCGGAGGTCCGCCCCCTGCTGGACCGGCTAGCGGCCCGCGGCGTCCAGCTGGTCGTGAAACCGCACCCGCTGGACGTCGAGGAGCGCCGGGGCCCGGGAGTGGTGACCGTGACGAACGAGGAGCTCGCACGCGTCGGCGTGCCGCTCTACTCGCTCCTGGGCGCCTCGGCCGGGCTGGTCACGGACTACTCGAGCGTCTGGGTGGACTACCTGCTGCTGGACCGGCCGATGGCGTTCTTCGTGCCGGACCAGGAGACCTACGCGCGGGGACTGGCGCCGGCCGACGTGCTGGAGTGGCTGCCGGGGGAGCTGGTGGGTGGTCACGCACCCTTCGAGCGGTTCCTGGCCGACCTCGAGGTCGACGGGCGTCGCGACGCCTGGTTGCGCGAGCGGGTGGCCGACCGGGTCGGCCTGCACCGGAGCCGCCGGTGCGCCGACGACCTCCTCGACGCTCTCGAGCGGGCCGGGGTGCTGCGTCTCCGCCCGGCGCCGGCACTGCGGACGAGCTGACGCGTCACCTGGCCGCGAGCCGCGCGCCAGCCCGCGCCCGGATCGTCGCCAGGCCCCAGACGGCGCGCGCCAGGACCCGCGCCCGGCGGACGCGACCGGCCCTGAGCGCGTCGAGGACGGGCCGGTCCGCGCGCCGTACGTCGCCGCGTGCGGCCGCTGCCCTCGCCAGCAGCCACTGCACGTCGGGCTCCGCCAGCGAGCCGCTGAGCGCGGCCACCGGGTCCACCCCGGTCGGGACCGTCCGCGAGCACTCCACGGCGATGCTCCAGCCGAGGAGCGCGCCCAGGACGGTGCGGGCGTCGTCGTCGAGCCGCCAGGCTGCCAGCTGGTCGGTCAGGCGCCGGGCCAGCTGCGCGCGGAACGGGAGGTCGGGCGCCTGGGGCCGGTTGGTCAGGCGGTCGGCGCTGTGCTGGACGTAGTGGTACTGCGTCGAGGGGATGAAAGCGGCCTGAGGGACGACCTGCATCACGTCGAGGTTGAACATCATGTCCTCGAACAGGGAGCACGCCGGGTCGAACCGGAGCCCGTGCTCCTCGAGGACCGAGCGCAGGTAGAGCTTGTTCCAGCAGTAGCCCATCGCCCAGATGAACGCCTGCGGACGCTCCAGCGTGCCCGGGGCCGCCGGGACGAGCGTGACGTCGTCCACCGGACTGGAGGGAACGGCCAGCACCCCTGCCCCGCCCGCGTGGACGTCGACCACGTGACCGGCCGCCACCAGGGGGACCCCGGTCCGCTGCGCCACCCGCAGCATGTCCTCGATCCAGGCCGGCTCGGCGTGGTCGTCACCGTCCATGAAGGCCACGTAGGGGGCATCGACGGCCGCCAGCCCGGCGTTGCGTGCGCGCGCGGCGCCGACGTTGCGCGGCAACCGGAGGACGCGCACCCGGCGGTCGGCGCAGGCGTGCCGCCGGCACACCGCCGGGGTCCCGTCGGTCGAGGCGTCGTCGACCACCACGATGTCGAGGTCGTCGACGGTCTGTGCCCGGACGCTCGCGAGCGCCTTGTCGAGCAGGGCAGCACGGTTGTGCGTCGTCACGACCACCGCGACGGTGCCGGTCACAGGGCCCTCCGGGGACGACGGGTGCGCGGAGCCGTCACACCGGCTCGCTCGGCCTGGGCTCGGCTCCTGGGCGCGGGCCGGGCGTTCCCCGTCGGATCGAGGTCGGTGACAGCACGTCACCACGGGGACGCATGAACGGGCGCTCGAGCAGGTGGTAGCTGGCGAGCGTCAGCGCGGCCACCGACGACAGCGCGACGAGGCCGAGCACCGGTCTCGGGACGCCCGGCATCTCCTCGAAGGCGGTGAGCGGCACGGTGTGCCACAGGTAGAGGCTGTAGCTGAGGCGGCCGACGTACGTCATCCAGGGATGGCTGAGCAGGGCGTGCACCCCGCCGCCGGTCACGCCGTACCCGCTGACGATGAGCACCATGGTCGCTCCGACCGCCAGCGGCACACCGACGAGGGCGTAGACCTGGTCGCTCGGCGGGGCGAGCACCACGTAGAGGCACAGCGCGGCGAGTGCGGCACCTGCGGCAGGTGCGGGCACGGACACAGGCGCTGCCTCGGGGGGACGGGACTGCAGCCAGAGCGCGAGGGCGCAACCGGCGAGCAGCTCACCGAACCGCGCCGAGGGGCCGAAGTAGAACCAGAACGCGGGCACGGCGAACGACGCCCCGTAGCAGGCCGCGCCGGCGCCGGCGGCGAGCGCCGCCGCGCGACCGGCGGTCCAACCACGCCGCTTGGCCGCGAGGAGGAGGACGGGCCAGATCAGGTAGAAGTACCACTCGACGGCCAACGACCACGTGATGTTGAACGGCTCCAGCTCCGCGACCCAGAAGCCGCCGTCCTGCTGCATCGACTTCCAGATCGAGGCGGTCTGGGTGAGCGCGACGAGTCCGCGGCGTGCCACCTCCGTCGGAGCGACGCCACTGGCCGGGACCAGCCAGTACAACGCGATGCTGCCGACCACCAGGCCGACGAGCGCCGGGTAGAGCCGTCGCACGCGCCGGGCGAGGAACGTCCGGTACTCGGCGGAGAGGCCGCCCCGCCCGTGCGAGCGCCAGAGCATCGTGGTGATGATGAAGCCGCTGAGCACGAAGAAGACGTCGACGCCGACGGCTCCGCCGTGGAAGAACGGGACGTACCAGACGAACCAGTGGAGCGCGAGGACGGCGAGGATCGCCACGGCGCGGAGGCCGTCCAGGTAGTCGAAGCGTCCTGTGCTCATCGGTTGGTCCTCGTGGTCCGGCGGCCGGCCGTCGGCGGCCTGCCCCGCCAACGAGGCGCTGGCGATTGCGTTACTGGGGCGCGACGGGGTGGGTACAGTCCGGCCCATGCGTGTTCGTGCAGGTGTCCTGGCCCTGGCCACAGCCGTGGCCGGCCTGCCGCTGGCCCTTCCCGGCACCGGCACGGCCGCGCCGGTGCCGGTCGACCGGCCGTCGGGCCAGAGTCGCGCCTCGATGCCGGCGCCCGCGACCAGGCTCCTGGTGCTGCCGGCGCGGCCTGCCGACTCGCTCGTCGACGCCTACGGCGTCGGCATCCACACGCCGTTCCTCGACACGCCGTACGCCGACGCCGGCCGGGTCGCCGACGCGCTGGCCGACCTGGGTGTCCGGCACGTCCGCGACGACCTGTTCCTGCGCAACCCGCGCCAGTACAAGGCGATCCGCACGATCGCGAAGCGCGGCATCGACTTCGACCTCATCATGGGGCGTCCCGACCGGCCGGGGACCCCCGCCGACTACGTCCGCACCCTCGCCGAGGAGCTGCCGAAGAGCGCCGTCGAGGCGGTCGAGGGCATCAACGAGTGGGACCACTTCGGCCGCGGTCGGGACTGGGCACGTGAGGCCGCCGCCTGGCAGCGGGAGCTCTACGAGAAGGTCAAGGGCACCCCCGCCACGGCGCACCTGCCCGTGCTCTCGCCGGCGCTGGCGTTCAGCCGCAACTACCTGATGCTGCCGGACCTCTCGCCGTGGTCGGACGTCGCGAACATCCACGCGTACCCCGGGGGCGAGAAGCCCGGGACCGCCCTCGACACGATGGTCGAGGCGCTGCGCGCCGTCCTCTCGCCCAAGCCCGTGGTCACGACCGAGGCCGGCTACCACAACGCCACGAGGACGACCAACGGCCACCGGCCGACGTCCGAGCGCGCCGCCGGGCTCTACCTGCCGCGGCTGCTGCTCGAGCACGTCCAGCGCGGCCAGGCGCGGGTCTACAGCTACGAGCTGATCGACGAGTTCCGGGACGCCGCGAAGACCAACCCCGAGGCCAACTTCGGCCTGCTCCGCCGCGACTGGTCGCCCAAGCCGGCGTACACCGCGATGAAGACGATGCTCGGGCTGCTCGCCGACCCCGGCCCCTCCTTCGCGCCGACGCCGCTCGACCTCGGTCTCAGCGGCTGGCCTCTCGACGGCCGCTACGTGGTCACGCAGAAGCGGGACGGGACCTACGTGGTGCTGATGTACCGCAACGACTCGGTGTGGGACACGAGCACCCGACGCGACCTCGCCCTGGACGCCACGAACGTGCGCCTGGACTTCCCGAGGTCCTACGGCATGACCGTGCACCGCCTCGGCGAGAGCGCCCAGCCGGTCCGCCGGACGAAGGGCACCTCGATCACGTTGCCGGTCGACGGGGCCGTCACCGCGCTGACGCTGGACCCCCGGGCCGGGTCGACGCGGCCGGTCACGGCACGGCTCAAGGCGCGCCCGGGGCACCGCTCGGCGACCGTGCGCTGGGAGCTCGCCGGCGCCACGAAGCGTGTCGCAGCGGTGCGGGTGAAGCGGTCGCCCGGTGGCGTCGTACGACGTCTGGGCCCGGCCGTCCGCCGCTACCGCGACACGGGCCTGGTCAACGGCCGTCGCTACACCTACACCGTCCGGGTCGTCACCCGCTCCGGCCCTGCGCCGGCCCCCCGTTCCGTGACCGTGGTCCCCGGCCGCTAGTCCTGCCGCGCCGCCGACCTTCGCTAAGGTCCGAGGTCGCGTCGGTGCCGCCCACGGTCCGCGACGCGGACCACCGCCCGACCCGACTGGAGGAACCGTGGCCGGACCCGCCACCCCCGACCTGACCGTCATCGTGCTCGCGGCAGGTGGCGGCACGCGGATGCGATCCAAGACCCCCAAGGTGCTCCACCCCGTCTGCGGGCGCAGCATGGTCGGCCACGTGCTGCACGCGGTGCGGGCCACCGAGCCGCGCCGGGTCGTCGCGGTGGTCGGCCACCAGCGCGAGCTGGTCGCGCCGCACGTGCAGCAGCTGGTCCCCGACGCGGTGCTCGCGGTGCAGGAGGACCAGCTCGGCACCGGCCACGCGGTGCGCGTCGCGGTCGAGGCGGCCGGCGGGCTCGAGCGCGGCACGGTCCTCGTGGCGTACGGCGACACCCCGCTGCTGGAGGGCGAGTCGCTGCGGGCGTTCGTGGCCGAGCACGAGGCGGCCGAGCGGGCGGTCAGCATCCTCAGCGGGATCGTGCCGACGCCGTTCGGCTACGGCCGCGTCGTCCGTGACGCCGACGGCGACGTGGTCGCGATCGTCGAGGAGAAGGACGCGACGCCCGAGCAGCGCGAGATCCGCGAGATCAACTCGGGGATCCTGGCGTTCGACGCGGCGTTCCTCGCCGAGGCGCTGCCGCGGATCGGCAACGACAACGCCAAGGGCGAGTACTACCTGACGGACACCGTGCAGCTCGCCCGCGACGCCGGCCTGACCGTCGGCGCCCACCCGCTCGAGGACGTCCTGCAGACCGAGGGCGCCAACGACCGCGCCCAGCTGGCCGAGCTCGGCCGCGAGATGAACCGCCGCATCGTCACCCGCTGGATGCGCCAGGGTGTGACCGTGATGGACCCGGCGACGACGTGGATCGATGCCGACGTCGAGCTGGCCCAGGACGTCACGATCCTCCCCGGCACCCAGCTGCTCGGCGCGACCGTCGTCGGCGAGGACGCCGTGGTCGGCCCGGACACCACGCTGGAGGACTGCGAGGTCGGCGCGGGCGCCCGCGTCGTGCGCACCCACGGCCAGCTCGCGGTCGTCGGGCCCGAGGCCAGCGTCGGTCCGTTCGCCTACCTGCGCCCCGGCACCAAGCTGGGGGAGGGCGGCAAGATCGGCACCTTCGTGGAGACCAAGAACGCCGACCTCGCGGCGGGCGCCAAGGTCCCGCACCTGTCGTACGTCGGCGATGCCTCGATCGGCGAGGGCACCAACATCGGGGCCGGCACGATCTTCGCCAACTACGACGGGGTCGCCAAGCACCGCACGACCGTCGGCCGGCACGCCCGGACCGGCTCGAACAACACCTTCGTCGCGCCGGTCACCATCGGCGACGGCGCGGGCACCGGCGCGGGGACCGTCGTACGCCGTGACGTCCCGGCGGGTGCCCTGGCCGTCAGCGCCGGGCCCCAGCGCGACCTCGAGGGCTGGACGTTGCGCAAGCGGCCGGGGACCGCCCAGGCGGCCGCCGCAGAGGCGGCAGGAGATCCCGCTCACAAAACGCCTGCCGCGGGGATGGACGGAGTTGGGGACAGCTCCTCGGGAGGGGCAGAATCCTGAGGCACGCACCTCCGGCGACTCAGGGAGCTCCACCATGACCGGAATGAAGAAGACCACCGAGAAGAACCTCATGGTCTTCAGTGGTCGGGCCCACCCCGAGCTGGCCGAGGAGGTGGCGGGGATCCTCGGCACCGACCTGGTGCCGACGTCGGCGTACGAGTTCGCGAACTCCGAGATCTACGTCCGCTACGAGGAGTCCGTCCGCGGCTGCGACGCCTTCGTGCTCCAGAGCCACACCGCTCCGATCAACGAGTGGATCATGGAGCACCTGATCATGGTCGACGCGCTCAAGCGCGCGAGCGCGAAGCGGATCACCGTGGTCATGCCGTTCTACGGCTACGCCCGCCAGGACAAGAAGCACCGCGGGCGCGAGCCGATCTCCGCGCGGCTGATGGCCGACCTGTTCAAGACCGCCGGCGCCGACCGGCTGATCTCGGTCGACCTCCACGCCGACCAGATCCAGGGCTACTTCGACGGCCCCGTCGACCACCTCATGGCGCTGCCGATCCTGACCCAGCACGTCAAGGAGAAGTACGGCGACCAGGAGCTGTGCGTCGTCTCCCCGGACGCCGGCCGGATTAAGGTCGCGGAGCGGTGGTCGGCCAAGCTCGGCGGCGCGCCGCTGGCGTTCATCCACAAGACCCGCCGCACCGACCGCCCGAACGAGACCGTCGCCAACCGCGTCGTCGGCGAGGTCGCCGGCAAGATGTGCGTGCTGACCGACGACATGATCGACACCGGCGGCACGATCGTGAAGGCCGCCGAGGCGCTCATGAACGACGGAGCCGCGGGCGTGATCATCGCCGCGACGCACGCGATCCTCTCCGACCCCGCGGTCGACCGGCTCAAGAACAGCCCGGCCGTCGAGGTCATCGTGACCAACACGCTGCCGATCGCCCCCGAGCGCGAGTTCGACAAGCTGACGATCCTCTCGATCGCCCCGCTGGTCGCCCGCGCCATCCGCGAGGTCTTCGAGGACGGCTCGGTGACCTCGATGTTCGACGGCCACGCCTGAGCCCACCCGCCCCGCCGGCGGCCACTTCGATCGCCGCCGATTGGTCTCGCCGCGGTCGCTTCCCTAGACTGCTGCGGTTGCCTCGGCGAGGGAGTGTCCGGCCGCACCGGCTGTGGACGGCTCCGTGATCGACAGGGCTGGTCGTGCCTCCGGGTGTGCCGCGCCGTCGAGCCGAGGCCCCGAGCCGCACGAACCAGACCCACGTACGAGGAGGGCCACGATGGCCAGCGAGAAGATCACCGCCGAGAAGCGGACCGAGTTCGGCAAGGGTGCCGCCCGCCGCATCCGCCGCGAGAACAAGGTGCCCGCCGTCATCTACGGCCACGGCAACGACCCGATCCACGTCACCCTGCCGGGCCACGCCACCATGCTCGCGCTCAAGCACGGCGGCGCCAACGCGCTGCTCGAGCTCGACATCGAGGGCGACACCCAGCTCGCGCTGACCAAGCAGGTCCAGATCGACCCGATCAAGCGCCACCTCGAGCACGTCGACTTCGTCGCCGTCGTGCGCGGCGAGAAGGTCACCGTCGACATCCCCGTCCTCGTGACCGGCGAGGCCGCCAAGGAGACGCTCGTCGTCACCGAGAACGCCACCGTCTCCATCGAGGCCGAGGCCACCCACATCCCCGAGTCCATCGAGGTCTCGGTCGAGGGCCTCGAGGCCGGCACCCAGATCCTCGCCTCGCAGCTCGAGCTGCCCTCCGGCTCGACCCTGCTGGTCGACGGCGAGACCCTCGTCGTCAACATCACCGAGCAGGTCTCCGCCGAGGCGCTCGAGGCCGAGCTGGCCGACGCCGAGGCCGACGCCGGCATCGAGCGCGACGAGTCCGAGGAGACCGACGGCGACGCCTCGGCCGCCGGTGCCGAGGCCGACGCGGCCGGCGACGCGCAGGCCGCCGACTCCGAGTAAGACACCCCCGAGCAGGGCACGACGTACGACGTGCGCCTGTTCGGAACCAGGAAGGGCCGGGACCCCGTGACCGACACCGCTACCCCCGTGTGGCTCGTCGTCGGTCTCGGGAATCCCGGCCCGACCTATGCCGGTCACCGGCACAACATCGGCTACCTCGTCGCCGACGAGCTGGCCTCGCGGATGGGCTCGTCCTTCCGCGCCCACAAGTCCGGCCGCGCCGACGTCGTGGAGGGGCGCTTCGGTGCCCCCGGCTCGGACCAGGCGCGGGTCGTCCTGGCCCGGCCACGGTCGTACATGAACGAGGTCGGCGGCCCGGTCAAGGCGCTCGCCACCTTCTACAAGGTGCCGCCCGAGCGGGTGGTCGCGATCCACGACGAGCTCGACATCCCCTTCGACACGATGCGGGCCAAGCTCGGCGGCGGCGACAACGGGCACAACGGGCTGAAGTCGATGCGATCGTCCCTCGGCACCGGCGACTTCCACCGGCTCCGCGTCGGCATCGGCCGCCCCCCGGGCCGGCAGGAGGTCGCGGACTTCGTGCTGTCGAACTACTCCGCGGCCGAGCGCAAGGTGCTGCCCTTCCAGGTCGACACCGCCGCGGACGCCGTCGAGTGCCTGGTGCTCGAGGGGCTCGAGCGGACGCAGCAGAAGTTCAACTCGTGACCGGCTCTCCGCCGGCGCCCGTGCGCGCCGTGCTGGTCGACGCCGACGGCGTGCTGCAGGTCAACCCGCCGGGCTGGCTGGAGACGCTGCAGGCGCTCGTGCCCGAGGGGTCGGGGAAGAAGTTCACCGACCACCTCTTCGAGGCCGAGCAGGCCGCGATGACCGGCCGCCGGTCCTTCCGCGACGTCGTCGCCGAGGTGCTCGACCACTGGGGCGTCCCCGATCGCGCCGACGACCTGGTCGAGCACTACCACCACATCGAGGTCGTCACCGACACCGCCGAGGTCGTCCGGGACCTGCGCGAGGCGGGCGTCCCCGTCCACCTCGCGACCAACCAGCACGACCTGCGCACGGCGTACATGCGTGAGGAGCTGGGGTACGGCGACCTCCTCGACTCCACCTTCTCCTCCTGCGAGCTCGGCGTGACCAAGGACGACCCCGCGTTCTTCGGGCGCATCGTCGAGCAGCTCGACCTCGAGCCGGGCCAGGTGCTGCTCGTCGACGACAAGGACCGCTTCGTCGAGGCCGCCCAGGACGCCGGCCTCCGAGGTGTCGTCTGGACCGTCGACGACGGACCCGACGCCCTCCGCTCGCGCCTGCGCGAGCACGGCCTCCCGCTCTGACCGCCGCCGCTCGCCGCGGCTGGTCGAGGAAGGCGCGCAGCGCCTGTCTCGAGACGCGGTGATCTTGCGCGGCGCCTCACGCCACTCGTCGGCGCCACCTGGTCCTCCCGGTGCGGCCGGGTCCTAGGCTGACGCCCGTGACCTTCGACGCCGGTGCCCCGCCCGAGTCCGCTGCCCACGACGACCACGTCCTGGCGACGTGGCTGGCCACGGTGGCCGGTGAGCGGCTGCTGGAGGTCCGCGGGGAGGGCCTCGAGGGCAAGGAGCTCAAGGACGCGGGCGACCGGGCCGCGCACGAGCTGCTGATGCAGCTCATCGCCGAGCACCGGCCCGACGACGCGGTGCTCTCGGAGGAGGGCAAGGACGACAAGGCCCGCCTGCAGAAGGACCGGGTCTGGATCGTCGACCCGCTCGACGGGACGCGCGAGTTCTCCGAGGTGCCGCGCGACGACTGGGCCGTCCACGTCGCGCTGTGGCAGGACGGCGACCTGGTGGCCGGCGCGGTCGCGCAGCCGGCGCTGGGGGAGACGTTCAACACCGGCCAGCCGCCGGTCGTGCCGGCGCGCACGAGCGAGCGGCCGCGGATCGCGGTCTCGCGCAGCCGTCCGCCGGAGTTCGTCCACGCGCTGGCGCAGGAGATCGACGCCGAGCTGGTGCCGATGGGCTCCGCGGGCGTGAAGGTCATCAGCGTCGCCCGCGACGTCACCGACGCCTACGTGCACGCCGGCGGCCAGTACGAGTGGGACTCCGCGGCCCCCGTCGCCGTCGCCCGCGCGGCCGGCCTGTTCACCAGCCGCGTCGACGGCACGCCGCTGGAGTACAACCAGGAGGACGTCTACCTCCCCGACCTCATCGTGTGCCGGCCCGAGCTGGCCGAGCAGATCGTGGAGTTCGTCAAGCGGTACGGCGTCGCCTGACCGGTCCGGGCGCACACTGGCCGGGTGGAGCAGGCCGAGGTCCTCGAGCAGCCCGGCGGGGCGCCGGTGCGGCGGCGTACGCGCCTGCTCCTGGCGGCGGCCGCGGTGCTCCTGCTGCTCGGCTGGGCCGGTGACCGCGAGCTGCGGGAGCGCGAGGAGCGGGCGGTCGAGGGCTGCGGGGAGGCGGCGGCCGCCGCGACCGCACGCACGGACGCCTCGATGGCGATGATCCGCGCCTACGTCCAGCCCGCGCTGCTCTCGGTGCCGGCGGGCAGCAGCCAGGACGGGTTCTTCGCGCTGGTCGCCGAGGAGGCCGCCGAGGCGGAGCCGAGGGTGCGCGCGGCCCTGGACACGTGCCGCGAGGTCGACGTGCTGCCCGTGCACCGCGGCCTGCGCGAGCGATCCGACGCGTACGCCGCCCACCTGGCCGCCCGTGCCGACTGGCTCGCGGAGATCGCTGCGGACGGCCGCGCCTACTACCGCGACCGCCCCGAGCTCGCCCGCCTGCGGACCGCCGCGTTCGGGGACCGGTCGTAGGATCGGGTACCGCCCCCGTGCCGCCCCGGCCCGGGGCGTTCGTGCTGCACGGCCCTGGCGGGCCGACAGGCAGCCACCCGAGAACCACCCCACAGGAGCACCGTGAGCCTCACCGGCCTGGCCGACGTCGTCCTCGCCGACCCCACCCTCGCCGCCGCGGTGGAGGACGCCCGCGGCGGAGCCGTGCGGGCGCTGGACCTGACCGGCCCGGAGGCGCTGCGGCCGTTCGTGGTGACCGGCCTGGTCCGCGCGGGCCGCACGGTCCTGGCGGTCACCGCGACCTCCCGCGAGGCCGAGGACCTGGTCGAGGCGCTCGGCTGCTTCCTCGACCCCAGCACGGTCGCCTACTACCCGAGCTGGGAGACGCTGCCGCACGAGCGGCTCAGCCCTCGCAGCGACACCGTCGGCCGCCGGCTGGCCGTGCTGCGCCGCCTGGTCCACCCCGGCGACGACGCCACCAACGGCCCGCTCCAGGTGGTCGTGGCGCCGGTGCGCAGCGTGCTCCAACCGCAGGTCAAGGGCCTCGGCGACCTCGAGCCGGTCGAGCTGGTGCCGGGCGACACGGCCCCTCTCGACGACGTCGTGCGGCGCCTGGCGGACGCGGCGTACACGCGCGTGGACCTGGTGGAGAAGCGCGGCGAGTTCGCCGTGCGCGGCGGCATCGTCGACGTGTTCCCGCCGACCGAGGAGCACCCGCTGCGCGTGGAGTTCTGGGGTGACGACGTCGAGGAGATCCGCAGCTTCTCCGTCGCCGACCAGCGCACCATGGACAAGGCCGACCGGCTCTGGGCGCCGCCGTGCCGCGAGCTGCTGCTCACCGACGAGGTCCGCGCGCGGGCGGCCGAGCTCGGCCGGCAGCACCCGACGCTCGTCGAGCTCACCGACAAGATCGCCGCCGGCATCGCCGTCGACGGCATGGAGTCCCTGGCGCCGGTGCTCGTCGACGAGATGGAGCTGCTCGTCGACCTGATGCCGGTCGACACCCACGTGCTGGTGCTCGACCCGGAGCGGGCGCGCGGCCGGGCGCACGACCTGGTCGCGACGAGCGAGGAGTTCCTCGGTGCGAGCTGGGCGGCGGCCGCCAGCGGCGGGACCGCGCCGATCGACCTCGGCGCGGCGTCGTACCGCTCGCTCTCCGACGTCCGCGAGCACGCTTTGGACCAGCACAAGCCGTGGTGGACGATGAGCCCCTTCGGCATCGGCGACGACGCGAGCGGCCCGGTGACCGACGTCGACGCGATCGACGGCGCGGTGCCGAGCCGGGCGCTGCCGATGCACCCGGTCGACGCCTACCGCGGCGACCTCGAGCGCGCGGTCAAGGACATCGGGACCTGGCTCGCCGAGGGCTACCGCACCGTCGTCGCCCACCCCGGCCACGGCCCCGCGAACCGGATGGTCGAGGTGCTCGCCGAGCACGACGTGCCCGCCCGGCTGGTCGAGGACCTCTCCGAGCCGCCGGCGACCGACGTCGTCACCGTCACCTGCGCCTCGGCGGCGCACGGCTTCGTCGACGAGCAGGGCCGCACGGTGCTGCTCACGGGCGAGGACCTCACCGGCCAGAAGTCCTCCACCCGCGACATGCGCAAGATGCCCGCGCGACGCAAGAAGCAGATCGACCCGCTGGAGCTCAAGGCCGGCGACTACGTCGTCCACGAGCAGCACGGCGTGGGCCGGTTCGTGGAGATGAAGCAGCGCGAGGTCGGCGGCGCGGTCCGCGAGTACCTCGTGCTGGAGTACGGCGCCTCCAAGCGCGGCGGTCCGGCCGACCGGCTCTACGTGCCGGCCGACGCGCTCGACCAGGTCACCCGCTACGTCGGCGGCGAGCAGCCGAGCCTGGACCGCCTCGGCGGCGCCGACTGGGCCAAGCGCAAGGGCCGCGCCCGCAAGGCCGTGCGCGAGATCGCCGCCGAGCTGATCAAGCTCTACGCCGCGCGGCAGGCCACGCAGGGCTACGCCTTCGGGCCGGACACGCCGTGGCAGCGCGAGCTCGAGGACGCCTTCCCGTTCCAGGAGACGCCCGACCAGCTCAGCACGGTCGACGAGGTCAAGGAGGACATGCGCCGCACGATCCCGATGGACCGGCTGATCTGCGGCGACGTCGGCTACGGCAAGACCGAGATCGCGGTGCGCGCGGCGTTCAAGGCGGTGCAGGACGGCAAGCAGGTGGCCGTCCTCGTGCCGACCACGCTGCTGGTCACCCAGCACCTGTCGACCTTCGCCGAGCGGATGGCCGGCTTCCCGGTCGTGCTCAAGGCGCTCTCGCGCTTCCAGAGCGACAAGGAGGCCGCGGAGGTGCTGGCCGGCGCCGCCGACGGCAGCATCGACATCGTCGTGGGCACCCACCGGCTGCTCAACCCCGACATCCGGTTCAAGGACCTCGGGCTGATCATCGTCGACGAGGAGCAGCGCTTCGGCGTCGAGCACAAGGAGCAGATGAAGCGGCTCCGCACCTCCGTCGACGTGCTGTCGATGTCGGCCACGCCGATCCCCCGCACGCTTGAGATGGCGATCACCGGCATCCGCGAGATGTCGACGATCACCACGCCGCCGGAGGAACGGCACCCGGTGCTCACCTACGTCGGCGCCTACGAGGACCGCCAGGTGGTGGCCGCCGTACGCCGTGAGCTGCTGCGCGAGGGCCAGGTCTTCTACATCCACAACCGGGTCAACTCCATCGAGAAGGCGGCCGCGAAGATCCGCGAGCTCGTCCCCGAGGCCCGGGTGGCCACCGCGCACGGCCAGATGAACGAGAAGCAGCTCGAGCAGGTGATGCTCGACTTCTGGGAGAAGCGCTTCGACGTGCTGGTGTGCACGACGCTGGTCGAGTCCGGCCTGGACGTCTCCAACGCCAACACGATGATCATCGAGCGCGCCGACACCCTCGGGCTCTCCCAGCTGCACCAGCTGCGCGGCCGCGTCGGCCGGTCCCGCGAGCGCGCCTACGCCTACTTCCTCTACCCGGCCGAGAAGCCGCTGACCGAGACCGCGCACGAGCGGCTCGCGACGCTGGCGCAGCACTCCGACCTCGGCGGCGGCATGGCGATCGCGATGAAGGACCTCGAGATCCGCGGCGCGGGCAACCTGCTCGGCGGCGAGCAGTCCGGCCACATCGCCGACGTCGGCTTCGACCTCTACGTCCGCCTCGTCGGCGAGGCGGTCACGGAGTTCAAGGGCGAGGCGGAGCCGGAGCTCAACGAGGTCCGCATCGAGCTGCCGGTCGACGCCCACCTGCCGCACGACTACATCCCCAGCGAGCGGCTGCGGCTGGAGGTCTACAAGCGGTTGGCCGAGGTCCGCAGCGACGAGGACGTCGACCAGATCAACGAGGAGCTCGTCGACCGGTACGGCGAGCCGCCCGAGGTCGTCGCCTCGCTGCTGCTCGTCGCGAGGTTCCGCGCCCGGGCCCGCAAGGCCGGGATCGGCGAGGTCACGATCGCCGGCAAGAACGTCCGGTTCGCGCCGGTCAGCCTGCCGGAGTCGCGGGTGGTCCGGCTCAACCGGATGTACCCCAGGTCGATCGTCAAGGCCAACCTCGACACGATCCTCGTGCCGCGCCCGCAGACCGCGGTCGTGGGTGGCAGGCCCATCGCCGGCATCGCCCTGCTTCAATGGGCCCACGGTGTGATCGACGCCTTCGTCGACCCGCCGGAGAGCAGCAGCTCGAAGACCAGCTGACCCCACGACCGGGCCCCCGGTCCACCTCGCAGGAGACGCCGTGAAGCGAACCCGTCCCCTCCTCGGCCTCGCCGCCGCCACCCTGCTCGCCTCGGGCGCGCTCACCGGGTGCGGCGTCGCGGGCACCGGCTTCTCGCCGGGCGTCGCCGCCGAGGTCGGGGACACCTCGATCACGACCGACCGCGTGGACGAGGTCGCGGCGTCGTACTGCGACGCCCTGCGCCCGCAGCTCGAGGGCCAGGTCGTGCCGCAGCGCTACCTCAACGGCAGCGTCGCCGGCCAGCTCGCGCTCGCGGCCGCTGCGGAGCAGCTCGCCGCGGAGCACGGCGTCGAGCCGGGGGAGCAGCACGCCGCGCAGGTCACCCAGCTCCGTCGCGCCGTCGCCGAGCTGCCCGAGGACCAGCAGGACGCCGTCCTCGAGGTCGAGTCGGCCGGCAGCCTGGTCAGCGACCTGGTGATCGGCGTCGGCCGGGCGCTGGCCGCGGACGAGGGGCTCGCGGACCCGACCGACGAGCAGGTCGCCGAGCTCGGCAACCAGGCGCTGGTCGACTGGATCGGTGAGCACGACGTCGACGTCAACCCCCGCTACGGCGTCGACCTGAGCGACGGCCAGCCGGTCCGCACCGACAGCGAGACCTCGGTCGCGGTCAGCGACCTCGCCGCCGCGGCGACGGCCGAGTCGCCCGACCAGGAGTACGCCGCCACGCTGCCCGAGTCGCAGCGCTGCGGCTGACCCGCCGCCCGTGACTGTGCGCGCCGAGCCCGCGGAGCCGGCCGGCCCGGCCGAGCCGCTCCTGGAGTTCCTGGCCGTCATGCGGCGGCTGCGCGCCGAGTGCGGCTGGAAGCGGGCCCAGACCCACCGCTCGCTCGCGCGGTACCTCCTCGAGGAGACCCACGAGACGCTCGAGGCGATCGACGTCGGCGAGGAGACCGGCGACTGGTCGCACCTGCGCGAGGAGCTGGGCGACCTGCTGCTCCAGGTCTACTTCCACGCCGTCGTCGCCGAGGAGCGCGGAGCCTTCACGATCGACGACGTCGCCGCCGACGTGACCGCCAAGATGCACCGCCGCAACCCGCACGTCTTCGGGTCGACGGCCGACGCCGCGGGCGTCGACGCCGACGACCCGGCCGCGGTCAACGACGCCTGGGAGGCGGCGAAGGCGACCGAGAAGCAGCGGATCTCGGTCACCGAGGGGCTGCCGCCGGGGCTGCCCGCGCTGCTGCTGGCCGACAAGGTGCTCGACCGGCTCGAGCGGGCCGGCACGCCGGCGGCGTACGAGCACGCGGCGGGCGACGACGGAGCGGGCGGCGACGGAGCAGGCGACGACGGGGCGGGCGACGACGGGGCGGGCGACGACGGGGCGGGCGCCCACCTCGGCGACCGGCTGCTCGCGCTCGTCGCCGAGGCGCGGTCGACCGGCACCGACCCCGAGCAGGCGCTGCGGGACGCGGTGCGGCGGGTCGTCGGGCGCTCCTAGGCCGGTCGGTCCTAGGCCATCGCGCGCACGGCGTCCCACGGCGCGGCCTGCTCGAGCTGACGGGCGAGCCGCAGCAGCAGGGCGTCGTCGCCGAGCCGGCCGACCAGCTGGGCGCCGATCGGCAGGCCGTCGGCGGTCCGGTGCAGCGGCACGCTCATCGCCGGGCGGCCGGTGAGGTTGGCCAGCTGGGTGTAGGGCACCCAGCCGAGGTTCTGGTCGATCATCTGCTGGACGATCGGCGTGAACCGCAGCAGCCCGCCGCCCCGCGCGGTCAGCAGCGCCTTCTGCAGGAGCGCCACCGGCGCCGGCAGGTCGAACGCGCCGATCCGCGGCGGGGGAGTGGCGGTGGTGGGGGTGAGCAGCAGGTCGTGCTCGGCGTGGAACGCCGCCAGGCGGCGTACGTGCTCGTGGCGGCCCTCGACGGCGCGGATGAAGTCGGTGGCGGTCGTGGCCCGGCCGAGCGCGGCCATCACGCGGGTGTCGGGCTCGAAGGCGTCCTCGCCGGCGCCGGTGAGCCGGCGGGCCTCGTCGACCGAGACCGCGCAGTGGGCGAACCACGTGGTGAGGAAGTCCTGGGCGAGCTTCGCGTCGTCGACCGGCATCGGCACCTCGGCGACCTCGTGGCCCAGGTCGCCGAGCAGGTCGGCGGCGCGCTGCACCGCGGCGCGCGACTCCGGGTGCGGGTCGGGGTTGATCGAGCTGCGCCAGGCCATGCCGATGCGCAGCCGCCCCGGCGCCTCGTCGAGGCCGGCGGCGAAACCGTCGGCGGGCAGCCCGCCCGGGAGGTACGGCGAGACGTCGCTCGGGCCGGCGAGCACGTCGAGCATCGCGGCGGTGTCGCGCACGCTGCGGGAGACGACGCCGTCGACGCCGGTGCCGCCCAGTGACTCGCCGCGGGCCGGGCCGGAGGGGAGCAGTCCGCGGCTGGCCTTGAGGCCGAAGAGGCCGCACGCGGAGGCGGGGATGCGGATCGACCCGCCGCCGTCGCTGGCGGCCGCGCACGGCACGATCCCGGCGGCCACCGCCGCCGCGCTGCCGCCCGACGAGCCGCCCGGCGTGTGGTCGGTGCCCCACGGGTTGCGGGTGGGGCCGAAGGCGTGCGGCTCGGTGATGCCCTTGGCGCCGAACTCGGGGCTGTTGGTCTTGCCGAAGACCACGAGGCCGGCGTCGAGCCAGCGCTGCACGACCGTGGCCGTCTCGGCGGCCGGGTGTTCCTTCAGCGCGCGGCTGCCCCCGCTCGTCGGCAGGCCGGCGACGTCCTGGCCGAGGTCCTTGAGCAGGAACGGCACGCCCGCGAACGGCCGGCCGCCCTCGGGCTCGGGGCCGGTCGGCGCGGGCAGCGCGCCCGGGTCGACGTCGCGGACGATCGCGTTGAGCCGGGGGTTCACCTCCGCCGCACGGGCGCGGGCCGCGGCCAGCAGCTCCTCGGGGGTGACGTCTCCGGAGCGCACCAGGGCGGCCAGCCCGGTGGCGTCGTGGTCGCGGTAGCTCTGCACGCGCCGAACACTAGCCAGGCGTCCCGGCCGCATCCCCTAGGCTCGACGCCGATCGTCCGACCCTCCCTCCCCGTCCCTCAGGAGCAGCCCCGTGGCATCCATCGAAGCTGTCGGCGCCCGCGAGATCCTCGACTCGCGCGGCAACCCCACGGTCGAGGTCGAGGTGCTCCTCGACGACGGCGCGTTCGCCCGCGCCGCGGTCCCCAGCGGCGCCTCGACCGGTGCCTTCGAGGCGGTCGAGCTGCGCGACGGCGGCGACCGCTACCTCGGCAAGGGCGTCGAGAAGGCCGTCGAGGCCGTCATCCAGACCATCGGCCCCGCCATCGAGGGCCTCGACGCCGACGACCAGCGCGTCGTCGACCAGACCATGCTGGACGCCGACGGCACGCCCAACAAGGCGACGCTCGGCGCCAACGCGATCCTCGGCGTCTCGCTCGCCGTGGCCCGCGCGGCCGCGGACTCCGCGGGCCTCCCGCTCTACCGGTACGTCGGCGGCCCCAACGCCCACCTGCTGCCGGTGCCGATGATGAACATCCTCAACGGCGGCGCGCACGCGGACACCAACGTCGACATCCAGGAGTTCATGATCGCGCCGATCGGCGCGCCGACCTTCCGTGAGGCGCTGCGCACCGGCGCGGAGGTCTACCACGCGCTGAAGTCGGTGCTGAAGAAGCGCGGCCTGGCCACCGGCGTCGGCGACGAGGGCGGCTTCGCCCCGGACCTGGAGTCCAACCGCGCCGCGCTCGACCTCATCGCCGAGGCCGTCGGCGCCGCGGGCCTCACCCTCGGCCGCGACGTGGTGCTCGCGCTCGACGTCGCCGCCTCGGAGTTCTGCACCGACGGGTCCTACACCTTCGAGGGCCAGCAGAAGACCGCCGAGCAGATGACGGCCTACTACGCCGACCTCGTCTCGTCCTACCCGATCGTCTCCATCGAGGACCCGCTCGACGAGGACGACTGGGACGGCTGGAAGGCCATCACCGACCAGCTGGGCTCGAAGACCCAGCTCGTCGGCGACGACCTGTTCGTCACCAACGTCGAGCGGCTCCAGCGCGGCATCAGCGGCGGCCAGGCCAACGCGCTGCTGGTCAAGGTCAACCAGATCGGCTCGCTCACCGAGACCCTCGACTCCGTCGAGCTCGCCCACCGCAACGGCTACCGCTCGATGATGAGCCACCGCTCGGGCGAGACCGAGGACACGACGATCGCCGACCTCGCGGTCGCCACGAACTGCGGCCAGATCAAGACCGGCGCCCCGGCCCGGTCCGAGCGCGTCGCGAAGTACAACCAGCTCCTGCGCATCGAGGACGAGCTCGGCGACGCCGCCCGGTACGCCGGCTCCGGCGCGTTCCCCCGCTACCAGGGCTGATCGTCGGGCAGGCTTGGCCCCATGGCCGACGACCGACGCGACCCCCGCGGGGCACGACGCCCGCGGGGGCGCACCGGACCGGGTCGCGCGACGCCGGGCTCCGGCCGCGCGGCACGTCTCGCGGCCGGCCGGCCCGCCGGCGTACCGCCCCGGCGGCCGCGGCTGACCGGTCGCGCCGCCGTGCTGGTGCTCGTGCTGGCGGTGCTCGCGGTGTCGTACGCCTCCTCGATGCGCGCCTTCCTGCACCAGCGCTCGGAGATCGCCGAGCTCAAGGCGCAGATCGCCGAGCGCCGGGCGGCGATCGACGACCTGGAGCGGGAGAAGAAGCGGTGGCAGGACCCCGCCTTCGTGCAGGCCCAGGCGCGGGCGCGGCTGGGGTACGTCATGCAGGGCGAGACGCCGTTCGTCGTGCTGCGCGACGGCGAGCCGCTCACCACCGGCGCCCGGCTGAGCGACCCCGACGACCTGCCGCAGAAGGCACCGCAGGCATGGTGGGTCGACGCGTGGGAGTCGGTCGAGCTGGCCGGCCACCCGCCCAAGGACGAACCGCCGCCGGCGAGCGAGATCGACGGCACCACCGAGCAGGACGACTGAGCAGGACGACCGAGGAGCGCCAGTGATCGAGCCCCGCGACGAGGCGGCCATCGCCTCGCAGCTGGGACGTGAGCCGCGCGGCATCCACGAGGTCGGGCACCGCTGCCCCTGCGGCAACCCCGACGTCGTGACCACCGAGCCGCGGCTGCCGAACGGGACCCCGTTCCCGACGACGTTCTACCTGACCTGCCCGCGCGCCGCGTCCCGCATCGGCACCCTCGAGGGCTCCGGCCTGATGAAGGAGATGCAGGACCGCCTGGCGACCGACCCCGAGCTGGCGCAGCATTACGCCGCCGCGCACGAGCGCTACCTCGAGGCGCGCGACGCCATCGGCCGCGAGGCGGGGCTCGACGTGCCCGAGATCGCGGGCATCTCCGCCGGCGGCATGCCCGACCGGGTCAAGTGCCTGCACGTCCTCGCCGGCCAGTCGTTGGCCCAGGGCCGCGGCGTCAACCCGCTCGGCGACGAGGTGCTCGACGCCCTCGGCGAGTGGTGGTCCTCGGGCCCGTGCGTGGAGCCGGCAGATGACTGATGGGCCGGTCGCCGCCATCGACTGCGGCACCAACTCCATCCGCCTGCTGGTCTGCGAGACGCCGGCCGAGCCGCTGGTGCGCGAGATGCGCGTCGTGCGGCTGGGGGAGGGCATCGACGCGACCGGCCGGATGTCGGAGGCTGCGCTCGAGCGGACCTTCGCCGCGCTCGACGACTACGCGGCGCTGATCCGCGAGCACGGCGCCACCCGGGTCCGGCTGTGCGCGACGTCGGCGACCCGGGACGCGACGAACGCCGAGGTGTTCACCGCCGGCGTCCGGGAGCGGATCGGCGTGGACCCTGACGTGGTGACCGGCGCCGAGGAGGCCGCGCTGTCCTTCGCCGGCGCGGCGCGCGGGCTGCGCGAGCAGCCGGAGTGGCCGGTGCTCGTCGTCGACCTCGGCGGTGGCTCGACCGAGCTCGTCCTCGGCGGCCCGGACGGCGTCACCGCCGGCCACTCGATGGACGTCGGCTCCGTCCGCCTCCACGAGCGCCACCTGCACTCCGACCCGCCGACCGCGGCCGAGGTCGAGGCGTGCCTGCGCGACGTCGACGCCCACCTCGCCGCGTGCCCGGTCGACCCGGCGGACGCCGCGACGGTCGTCGGTGTCGCGGGGACGATCACCACCGTCGCCGCCGCGGCGCTCGACCTCACGGCGTACGACGCCGGCTCGATCGACCAGCAGGTGCTCCCCGTCGCGGAGGTGCACGCCACGATCGACCGCCTCGTCGCGATGACCGTCGCGGAGCGCCGCGCCCTGCCGTACATGCACCCCGGCCGGGCCGACGTCATCGGCGCCGGCGCGCTCATCCTGCGCCGGGTGCTGGAGCGGGCCGGCGTCGACCGGCTGGTCGTCTCCGAGTCCGACATCCTCGACGGGATCGCCTGGTCGCTGCTCGACTGAGCCGGCCGGGGTCCTCCGGTCCGGGCGCGACAGGAGCCACTCCACGGCCTTCTCCGCCGCTCTTCGGCTGTTGCGATGGCCGCGAAGCGTCAGCATCCCAAGTGAACTTGGGATGCTGACCACCCCTCCGCCACCGTTTCGCCGACCCCCCGACCGGCAACCGGAGCAGGCACGGGCCGCCGACGACCTCGGTGGCCAGCCCGCAACTCCCAAGGAGCATCCCGTGAAGAAGCTCATCCTCCTCGCCGGTATCGGCATCGGTTACGTCCTCGGCTCGGCGGCCGGCCGCGAGCGCTTCGAGCAGATCCGCGCCGGCGCCAAGAAGGTCGCGGAGAACCCCACCGTGCAGTCCGCCGCCGCGAAGGCGACCGAGCAGGCCACCGCCGCGGCCGAGCAGGCCAAGGACAAGGCGACCGAGGCCGCCTCGAACGTCGCCGACAAGGCCCGGCGCGAGGCGTCGATCCAGCCGGCGCCCTGATCATCGATTGAGCACCGACCCCGGCGGGCTGCTGCCGCACCCGGCGACGGGCGAGCTGTTCCCCTCGCCGGTGCCGCCCGGCACCGGCTGGCCGGGGGACCCGGCCGACGCGACGACACCGGTGGCCGCGTCCCCGGCCGCGGTCCGACGCCTCGCGCGCGACGCCGGCCTCCACGACGTGGAGGCCGGCGTCAGCGTGTGCCGGGCCTGCCCGCGGCTGGTGCGCTGGCGCGAGGACGTCGCGCACGCCAAGCGCGCGTCGTTCGCGGGCGAGCCCTACTGGGGCCGGCCGATCCCCGGCTTCGGCGCCGAGCACCCGACGATCCTGGTCGTCGGCCTCGCCCCGGCCGCCAACGGCGCCAACCGCACCGGGCGGGTCTTCACCGGCGACCGCTCCGGCGACTGGCTCTTCGCGAGCCTCCACCGGGTCGGGCTCGCCACCCAGCCGACGAGCGTCCACGCCGACGACGGCCTCGAGCTGGTCGACACCCGGCTGGTCGCCACCGTCCGGTGCGCGCCGCCGCTGAACAAGCCCACGCCGGAGGAGCGCGACACCTGCGCCCCGTGGCTGGACCGCGAGGTCGCGCTCGTCGCGGACTCGGTTCGCGTCGTGGTGGCCCTCGGCTCGTTCGGCTGGGACGCCGCGCTGCGCACCTACCGCCGCGCGGGGCACGTCGTACCCGTCCCCAAGCCGCGGTTCGGCCACGGCGCCGAGGCGCACCTCGCTCGACCGGGCGGGGCGCACGAGGACGGCGTCACGCTGCTCGGCTGCTACCACCCCAGCCAGCAGAACACCTTCACCGGCAAGCTCACCGAGCCCATGCTGGATCGGGTGCTCGGCCGCGCGGCGGCCCTTGCGAGAATGCCCGGGTGAGCAGCCCCGCACCCCTCCACGCCGTCACCGTCCTGGGCCACGACCGCCCGGGCATCATCGCCGAGACCACCGGTCGCCTCGCCGACCTCGGGCTCAACCTCGAGGACTCGACGATGACCCTGCTGCGGGGTCACTTCGCGATGATGCTGCTGTGCGCCGGTGACGCCGAGGCGTCCGCGATCGAGGCGGCCCTCCAGCCGCTCACCGCCGACGGCACGCTCACGGTGACCGTGCGCGACGTGCCGCAGGAGGACGCCGCAGCGCCCGCCGGTACGTCGTGGGTGCTGACCGTCCACGGCGGCGACCGCCCCGGCATCGTGTCCTCGGTCGTCGCGCGCGTCGCCGAGGTCGGCGGCAACATCACCGACCTCACCACCCGCCTGGCCGGCGACCTCTACCTCCTCGTCGCCGAGATCGACCTGCCCGGGGGTGCCGACGTGCCGGCCCTCGAGGCCGCCGTCACCGCCGCTGCGAGCGACCTCGGTGTCGGTGCGACGCTGCGCGCCGTGGAGGCCGACGACCTGTGAGCACCACCTCCACCGCCGTCAACGAGGTCGTCCTCGGCTGGTCGGAGCGGGACCTCGGCGTCGAGGGCCGCGTGCTCGACGTCGTCCGCGCGCCCGACCCGGTGCTGTCGACCCGCGGCGCCGACGTCGACCCGACCGACCCCGCAACCGTGCAGCTGGCCGCCGACCTCGTCGCCACCATGCGGGTCAGCCCCGGCTGCGTGGGCCTGGCCGCCAACCAGGTCGGCGTCTCGGCCCGGGTGTTCTGCGTCGACGTCTCCGAGCACCCCAAGACCCGCGGCCACCACGGCACCTACGTGCTGTGCAACGCCGAGGTCGTCGAGTCCAGCCGCAACGAGAAGGCCCGCGAGGGCTGCATGAGCGTCCCCGACCTCACCGGCGACGTGAAGCGCGCCTCCCGCGTCGTCGTCCGCGGCCAGCTCCCCGGCACCGGCGAGGAGGTCACCCTCCACGCCAGCGCCTTCGAGGCGCGCGCCCTGCAGCACGAGATCGACCACACCGACGGGTTCCTGTTCCTCGACCGGGTCGCCGGGGCGCACGCGATCCACCCGCGCAAGACTTACCTCTGAGCACACCTGCGCGACGCGGCCCCCGTGTCCCAACTGGCAGAGGAAGCCGCCTTAAAAGCGGCGAGGTGCGGGTTCGAGTCCCGCCGGGGGCACCCGTCCGGTGCGGATCGTCGGCGGGTTGACTTCAGGTCGACCTGAAGCGGCACGCTGGTCGGCATGAGCGAGCGCGAGCACACCCACGACCACGACCACTCCCAGGACGAACGGCTGCAGGACCAGGTCGCGCGGCAGGCCGCGGCCGTCGCCGACGGCACCATGTGGACCGCCGGCTTCTGGGACGAGCGGTACGCCGGCACCGGCGCGGTCTGGTCGGGCAACCCCAACCAGCGGCTCGTCGAGCAGGTCGCCGGCCTCGCTCCCGGCACGGCGCTCGACGTCGGCTGCGGCGAGGGCGCCGACGCCGTCTGGCTGGCGCGGCAGGGCTGGCGCACCACCGGGGTCGACGTCTCGCAGGTCGCGCTGGACCGCGCGGCCGGCCACGCCGCGGCGGCCGGCGTCGAGGTCGAGTGGCGACGCGTGGACGTCGTCGCCGGCGAGCCGTTCCCGGCGACGTACGACCTGGTCAGTGCGCACTTCCTGCACCCGCCCGCCGACCTGCTCGGCGACGTCGTACGCCGTCTGGGCGACGCAGTCGCACCCGGCGGCACCCTGCTCCACGTCGCCCACGACCCGCGTGACTCCCACGCCCTGCACCGCGACCCCGAGCTCACCCGGCTGATGCCGACGCTCGAGCAGGTCGTGGGCCTGCTCGACCCGGCCACCTGGGACCTCCAGGTCGCCGAGGTGCAGGCACGCACGCAGCTCCACCAGGGCGAGGAGCGGCTGCTGCACGACACCGTGGTGCGCGCGGTGAAGGTTTCCTGAGAAACCGCCGGCGGCGGGAACGCCTGGCCGCCGCCCGGCGTTGTCCCAGCACAGGCCCCACTAGGGTGGGCCCACCAGATCCACGGCCTCCAAGGAGAGACCATGCAGAGCAACAACCCGGTGTTCCGTCGCTCGGAGGAGTTCAACCGCGGCGGCGCGAACGCCTACGGCAACCAGACGTACGCCGGGAACGGAGCCACCTACCCCGGCTACGGCACCGACCCGTCCGCGTGGGGCACCGGCACGCCCGGCGCGCCCACCACCCCGCAGGCCACCGGCGGCCCGATGACGATCGACTCGGTCGTCCAGAAGACCGCGCTGACCCTCGGCACCGTCATCGTCGCGGCGTTCGCGACCTGGGTGCTCACCCCGGACATCAGCGGCACCGTGTCCCAGGAGGCCATGGCGACGCTGACCGGTGCGGTCATGATCGGTGCCCTCGGCGCCTTCGTGCTGTCGATGGTCAACTCGTTCAAGCGCGTGATCAGCCCGGCCCTGGTGCTGGCGTTCGCGGTGCTCGAGGGCGTCGCGCTCGGCGGTCTCAGCAAGCTGTTCGACGCGCAGTTCGGCGGCGGCATCGTCACCCAGGCCGTCATCGGCACCTTCGCGGCGTTCGCGGGCACGCTCGCGGCGTACAAGTTCTTCAACATCCAGGTCGGCCAGAAGTTCCGCACGTTCGTCGTCGCGGCCGTCTTCGGCATGATCGCGCTGAGCCTGATGGAGATCGTGCTCGGCATGTTCGGCAACGCCATCGGCCTCCACGGCTTCGGCGCCATGGGCCTGCTGTTCTCGGTCGCCGGCCTCGTGCTCGGTGTCTTCATGCTGATCCTCGACTTCGACTTCGTCGAGCAGGGCGTCGCCAACGCGATCCCCGAGCGCGAGTCGTGGCGAGCGGCCTTCGCGATGACCGTGAGCCTGGTCTGGATCTACACCAACCTGCTGCGCCTGCTGGCGATCTTCAGCCAGGACTGATACGGCCCGCAGCACCACGGGTTCCGACCCCCCGCAACGGTCGGCGCCACAAGCGGACGGCCCCGGACCTTCTTCGGTCCGGGGCCGTCCGTGCGTCTCGAGGCGTGCGTCTGCCCGCATGTAACGCGCCGTTCGAGGAACTACCGCGCCGTCGGTTCATCTACCGCGCCGTCGGCCCATCTACCGCACTCTTGGGGCGACTACCGCGCCGTTCGAACGGCGCGGTAGTCGACCGGACAGCGCGTTACAAGCGACCTCGGGCTGCCGCTCAGGCGTCGGCAGGCGCCGGCTGGGCGTCGTCGTCGGCTTCCTCGGGCGCGGTGCCGTCGGTGGAGGGGTGGCGGCGGCGGTGCCGCAGCTCGACCCAGAGGCCGCGGACGCCGCGGCGGTTGCCGGCGACCTCGGTGCCGCCCAGCTCGGTACCCGGCGTGTTGACGGCCTGCAGCGCGGCCGCGGTGATCGGCAGGACGCCCTCGCCGCGGTAGGGCTCGACCTCGACCTCGTCGAGCGCGATCAGGTCCAGCGCGGCCAGCGTGGAGGGCAGCAGGACCGAGGCCAGCGAGCGGTAGCCCTGGGCGGAGGGGTGGAACTGGTCGGGCCCGAAGAGCAGGGCCGGGGCCGCGGCGAACTCCGGGCCGAGGATCGAGGCCAGCGACACGGTGCGGCCACCCTCCTCGACGACCGCGATCGTCTGCCCGGCGGCGAGCCGGCGCGACCAGGCGCGGGCGACCTGCTTGAGCGGGGGAGCGATCGGCTTGATCGTGCCGAGGTCGGGGCAGGTGCCGACCAGCACCTCGACGCCCGCCTCGCGCAGGCGGCGCACGCCCTCGGCCAGGTGGCGCACCGAGTGCGACGGCATGACGGTGTGGGTGACGTCGTTGGCGCCGATGAGGATGACCGCGACGTCGGGCTCGATCGGCAGCGCGCGCGAGATCTGCTCGTCGAGGTCGGATGACTTCGCGCCGACCACGGCGAAGCTGCGGAGGTAGACCCGACGGTCCGCCCGCTCGGCGACGCCGCTCGCGAGCAGCGCGCCGGGGGTCTCCTCGACCCGCTCCACGCCGTAGCCCGCGGCGCTCGAGTCGCCGAGGAGCGCGACCTTCACCGCCGGACCGGGACGACCGCGGCCGTACCACCCCGTCGCGTCCGGCGGCGGCTCCTCTCGCGGGTCGCCGATGGTCTTGCGCGCCAGCTTCGCCTCGACGCGCATGACGCCGTACAGCGCGCCGCCGAGCACCGACAGGCCACCGCCCCCGAAGGCCGCGGCGCCGGCGAGCTTGCGTGCTGCAGCTGCTTTCCCCACGGCCGCACTCTACGGACGACCCGACCGGGGCTCACGCCGGGTTTCGACCGGGCGTGCGCGCCGGGCCTAGCCTGGGCTGGTGCAGTACGTGAACTCGCTCCTGGACCTCATCGGCAACACCCCGCTCTTGCGCCTGCGGCGTTCGCTGGACGACCTGAACGGCGCCGAGGGCCCGCTCGTCCTGGCGAAGGTGGAGTACCTCAACCCCGGCGGGTCGGTGAAGGACCGCATCGCCGAGCGGATGATCGACGCCGCGGAGGCCTCCGGCGAGCTGCAGCCCGGCGGCACGATCGTCGAGCCGACCTCCGGCAACACCGGCGTCGGCCTCGCGATGGTCGCCCAGGAGCGCGGCTACAAGTGCGTCTTCGTGGTGCCCGACAAGGTCAGCGAGGACAAGCGCAACGTGCTGCGGGCGTACGGCGCCGAGGTGGTCGTCTGCCCGACCGCGGTCGACCCCGAGCACCCGGACTCCTACTACAACGTCTCCGACCGGCTCTCCAGCCAGCCGGGCGCGTGGAAGCCGAACCAGTACGCCAACCCCCACAACCCCCGCTCCCACTACGAGACCACGGGCCCGGAGATCTGGGCGCAGACCGAGGGGCGGATCACCCACTTCGTGACCGGCATGGGCACCGGCGGCACGATCAGCGGCGTCGGCCGCTACCTCAAGGAGCAGGCTGCGAAGACCGGGGGCGAGATCCAGGTCGTCGGCGCGGACCCGTCCGGATCGGTCTACTCCGGCGGCTCCGGTCGCCCCTACCTCGTCGAGGGCGTCGGCGAGGACTTCTGGCCCGAGACCTACGACCGCACCGTCGCGGACCGGGTCATCGAGGTCTCCGACGCCGACTCGTTCGCGTTCACCCGCCGCCTGGCCCGCGAGGAGGCGCTGCTCGTCGGCGGCTCGGCCGGCATGGCGGCGTACGCCGCGAAGCAGCTCGCGCAGGAGCTCGCCGCCGAGGGCCGCACCGACGCGGTCATCGTCGTGCTGCTGCCCGACTCCGGCCGCGGCTACCTCGGCAAGATCTTCAACGACCAGTGGCTCTCGCAGTACGGCTTCGGCGGCGAGCAGGCCGCCCAGACCGTCGGCGAGGTGCTGCGCGGCAAGGACGGCCGCCTGCCCGACCTGGTCCACACCCACCCCGGCGAGACGCTGGCCGAGGCGGTCCAGATCCTCCAGGAGTACGGCGTGTCCCAGATGCCCGTGGTCCGTGCGGAGCCGCCGCTGGTCGCCGCCGAGGTCGCGGGGTCCGTCTCCACCCGCACGCTCCTCGACGCGCTCTTCGCCGGCCACGCCAAGCTGACCGACCCCGTCGAGCAGCACATGTCGCCCGCGCTGCCGACGATCGGCGCCAACGCCGACGCCCACGACGCGGTCGCGCTGCTGGGGAGCGCGGACGCGCTGCTCGTCCAGGAGGAGGGCAAGCCGGTCGGCGTCGTCACCCGGCAGGACCTGCTGAGCTTCCTCGCCGGCGCCTGACGGGGATCGGGACACGGCGCTGGGACGCGGCGCTGGGACACGGCGCTGGCCGGCCGACCGACCGGGGCTAGGATCAGAACACGTTCTAGTTTCGGAGGCCGGATGTCAGCGACCGCCACACCCGCGATCGACGGGTGGTTCACCACCGGGCCGGAGCCGGCCCTCGTCGGCTCCCGGTGCACGGCATGCACCACCGTCTACTTCCCGCCGACGAGCGGCTTCTGCCGCAACCCGGCCTGCTCGGGCGAGGAGTTCGAGCGGGTCGAGCTGTCGCGGCGGGGGACCGTGTGGTCCTACACCGACGCGCAGTACCAGCCGCCGGCGCCGTACGTCCCCGCCGCCGACCCCTACGTCCCCTTCGCGCTCGCAGCCGTCGAGCTTCCCGAGGGCCTGACGGTGCTCGGCCAGGTCGCCGCGGGCTACGGCGTCGCCGACCTCCGGGTGGGCGCCGAGGCGGAGCTGGTCGTCGAGACGCTCTACACCGACGAGTCCGGCGAGCGCTCGATCTGGCGCTGGAAGCCGGTAGCTGAGCTGGGCGAGGAGGCCGACCAGTGAGCGCGCGCGAGGTGGCCGTCCTCGGCGTCGGCATGCACCCGTGGGGCAAGTGGGGCAAGCCGTTCGTGGAGTACGGCGTGCACGCCGCCCGCGCCGCGCTCGCCGACGCCGGCGTTGCCTGGACCGACGTCGACCTGGTGGTCGGCGGGGAGACGGTCCGCAACGGCTACGGCGGGTACGTCGCCGGTGCGACCTTCGCCCAGGCGCTCGGCTGGAACGGCGCCCGCGTCGCCACGTCGTACGCCGCCTGCGCCACCGGCGCCCAGGCGCTCGACACCGCGCGGGCCCGGATCCTGGCCGGCCTGTCCGAGGTGGCGCTCGTCGTCGGCGCGGACACCACGCCGAAGGGCTTCCTCGCCCCGAACGCCGGCGAGCGCTGGGACGACCCGGACTGGCTGCGGTTCCGCCTGCTCGGGATGACCAACCCGGCCTACTTCGCGCTCTACGCCCGCCGGCGGATGGACCTCTTCGGCGCGACCAGCGAGGACTTCGCCCAGGTCAAGGTGAAGAACGCCAAGCACGGCCTGGCCAACCCCTACGCGCGCTACCGCAAGGAGGTCGCGGTCGCCGACGTCCTGGGCTCCGCGGTCGTCTCCGACCCGCTGCACCTGCTCGACATCTGCGCCACCTCCGACGGCGCGGCCGCGGTGCTCGTGACCAGCACGGAGTACGCCGCCCGGCACGGGCTGCGCAACGGCGGCGGCGACATGGTCAAGATCGCCGGGATCTCGACGGTCACCCCGACCTTCCCGAACACGGTCATGGACATGCCGAACCTCTCCACCGACTCATCCCTCGCCGTCGGTGAGCCGGAGCGCACGTTCAAGGCATCCATCGGCCACGCGGCGTACGAGGAGGCCGGCGTGAGCCCGGCCGACGTCGACGTGGCGGAGGTCTACGACCTGTCGACCGCGTTGGAGCTGGACTGGATCGAGGACCTCGCCCTCTGCGGTCCCGGCGAGGCCGAGAAGCTGCTGCGTGCCGGCGACACGACCATCGGCGGCCGGATCCCGGTCAACCCGTCCGGTGGCCTGGCCTGCTTCGGCGAGGCCGTCCCCGCCCAGGCGCTGGCCCAGGTCTGCGAGCTCACCTGGCAGCTGCGCGGCCAGGCCGAGGGCCGGCAGGTCGAGGGCGCCCGCGTCGGCATCACCGCCAACCAGGGCCTCTTCGGCCACGGCTCCTCGGTCGTCCTCACCCGCTGAGGCGCAGGCTACCGCCGAAGTACTGGTCGAAGTCCGTCCCGCGCTGCAGTGCTGCGCGGCAGCGCCGCCGCCGGACCCGACTTCTCCCAGTACTTCGGTGATCCACGGACGTCACCCTCAGCTGTCGGCGGAGTCCCCCATGTCGCCGTCGACGTAGACCCAGCGGCCGCCGCGCTGCTCGAAGCGGGAGCGCTCGGACTGCTCGCAGGGGCCGGTGGGGGTGTCGTAGGACGCGACGAACTCGACCCAGTCCTCGCCGGAGTCGAGCACCCGCAGGCCGGTCCAGGTCCGGGTGGCGTCGAGCTCGAGGTCGTGGGGGCGGGTGCGGGGGTGCCAGGTGCGCCAGAGGTACGCCGTGTCCCCGACGGCGAAGGCGGCGTACCGCGAGCGCATCAGCTCCTCGGCCGTCTCCGCGTGGCCCGCCCCGCGGTGGAAGCGGCCGCAGCAGGCGTCGTACGCCTCGCCGGAGCCGCAGGGACACGAGGGGCGCAGCGGCGGCACGGTCACGCGGCCGACCGTAACGCGGACGCGGTCGCGAGGGTTGGCGTGCTGAGTAGCGTGAGCACGTGACTTCCGCTCCTGCGATCTCCACCGTCGGCGAGCTCCGCGCGGCCGGCCACGTCAGCAAGCCGGTGCGGGTCGAGATCCGCGACAACCTGCTCGCCGCGCTCCGCGAGGGGCGCGACCCGTGGCCGGGGCTGCACGGGTTCGAGGACACCGTCGTGCCGCAGCTGGAGCGAGCACTGATCGCCGGTCACGACGTCGTCCTGCTCGGTGAGCGCGGCCAGGGCAAGACCCGGCTGCTGCGCACGATGGTCGGCCTGCTCGACGAGTGGACGCCGGTCATCGCGGGCTCCGAGCTCGGCGAGCACCCCTTCGAGCCGATCACCCACGTCTCCCGCCGCCGCGCCGCCGAGCTGGGCGACGAGCTGCCGGTGGAGTGGCGCCACCGCGACGAGCGGTACGCCGAGAAGCTGGCCACCCCCGACACGAGCGTCGCGGACCTCATCGGCGACGTCGACCCGATGAAGGTCGCGGAGGGCCGCAGCCTGGGCGACCCGGAGACCATCCACTTCGGGCTGATCCCGCGCAGCCACCGCGGGATCGTCGCCATCAACGAGCTGCCCGACCTCGCCGAGCGGATCCAGGTGGCGATGCTCAACGTGATGGAGGAGCGGGACATCCAGATCCGCGGCTACGTGCTGCGGCTGCCGCTGGACGTGCTCGTCGTCGCCAGCGCCAACCCCGAGGACTACACCAACCGCGGCCGGATCATCACCCCGCTCAAGGACCGCTTCGGCGCGGAGATCCGCACGCACTACCCGACCGCGCTCGAGGACGAGGTCGCGGTGATCCGCCAGGAGGCCGACCTCGTCGCGGACGTGCCGGACCATCTGGTCGAGATCCTCGCGCGGTTCACCCGCAACCTGCGCGAGTCGACCGCGGTCGACCAGCGCTCGGGCGTCTCGGCGCGGTTCGCGATCGCCGGCGCGGAGACCATCGCCGCGGCCGCCATCCACCGCGCGACCAGCCGGGGCGAGGACGAGGCGGTCGCCCGGGTCGTCGACCTCGAGACGGCCGTCGAGGTGCTCGGCGGCAAGGTCGAGTTCGAGTCGGGCGAGGAGGGCCGCGAGGCGGAGGTCCTCACCCACCTGCTGCGCACCGCCACCGCCGAGACGGTCCGGACGCACCTGCGGGGGCTCGACATGAGCCTGCTCGTCGACGCGATCGAGGCCGGCGCGATGGTCACCACCGGCGAGCGGGTCACCGCCCGCGACTTCCTCAGCGGCCTCCCGGTGCTGGGCGAGTCGGAGCTGTACGACGACATCTGCGACCGGCTCGGCGCCACGAACGACGGCCAGCGCGCCGGCGCGATCGAGCTGGCCCTCGAGGGGCTCTACCTGGCCCGCAAGGTCGGCAAGGACACCGACGGGGCCGAGACGGTCTACGGCTGATGAAGGACCGCACGCGGTTCCGCCGCTACGAGGGGGGCGACCCGCTCGCCCCGCCGGTCGACCTGGCCGAGGCGCTGGACGCCATCGGCGAGGACGTCATGGCCGGCTACTCCCCGGAGCGGGCCATGCAGGAGTTCCTGCGCCGCGGCGGCCAGGACCAGCGCGGGCTCGACGACCTGGCGCGACGGGTGGCCGAGCGGCGGCGGGAGCTGCTGCAGCGGCACAACCTCGACGGGACGCTCCAGGAGGTCCGCGAGCTGCTCGACCGGGCGGTGCTGGAGGAGCGCAAGCAGCTGGCCCGCGACGCGATGATGGACGACGCTGACCGGGCGTTCCGCGAGATGCAGCTGGAGAACCTCTCGCCCAGCCCGGCCGCGGCGGTGAGCGAGCTGTCGTCGTACGACTGGCAGAGCCGGCAGGCGCGCGAGGACTTCGAGAAGATCAAGGACCTGCTCGGGCGGGAGATGCTCGACCAGCGGTTCGCCGGGATGAAGCAGGCGCTGGAGAGCGCGACCGACGAGGACCGCGCGCGCGTCAACGAGATGCTCCAGGACCTGAACCGGCTGCTCGAGGACCACCGCCGCGGCGAGGACACCGACGAGCAGTTCGCGGAGTTCATGGACAAGCACGGGGACTTCTTCCCCGAGCGTCCCTCGAACGTCGACGAGCTGCTCGACTCCCTCGCGCAGCGCGCGGCCGCGGCCCAGCGGATGCGCAACTCGATGACCCAGGAGCAGCGCGACGAGCTCGACGCGCTCGCTTCCCAGGCCTTCGGCAGCCCCGAGCTGATGCAGTCGCTGGACCAGCTCGACGGCAACCTCCAGGCGCTGCGCCCGGGGGAGGACTGGGGCGGCTCGGAGCGGATGGACGGCCAGGAGGGTCTCGGCCTCGGCGACGGCACCGGCGTCTTCCAGGACCTCGCCGACCTCGACCAGCTCTCCGAGCAGCTCTCGCAGTCCTACGGCGGCGCCCGGATGGACGACCTCGACCTCGACGCGCTCTCGCGCCAGCTCGGCGACCAGGCGGCCGTGGACGCCCGGACCCTCCAGCAGCTGGAGAAGGCGCTGCGCGACTCCGGGACGCTCAAGCGGGACTCCTCGGGGCAGCTCAGGCTGACGCCGAAGGCGATGCGCCAGCTCGGCAAGGCGCTCCTGCGCGACGTCGCCCAGAGGCTCTCCGGCCGCCAGGGCCAGCGCGACATGGACAAGGCGGGCGCCGCCGGTGAACGCTCCGGAGCCACCCGGGAGTGGGCGTTCGGCGACACCGAGCCGTGGGACGTCACCCGCACCGTGCTCAACGGCGTCCTCCGCCGCGCCGGCGACCCGACCGGTCCGCTGGTGGAGATCGGCGACGTCGAGGTGCAGGAGACCGAGGCGCGCACGCAGGCGGCCGTCGCGCTGCTCGTCGACACGTCGTTCTCGATGGCGATGGACGGCCGCTGGGTGCCGATGAAGCGCACCGCGCTCGCGCTGCACACACTCATCCGCTCGCGCTTCCGCGGCGACCACCTGCAGCTGATCGGCTTCGGCCGGCACGCCGAGGTGATGGAGATCGAGCAGCTCACCGCGCTCGACGCGATGTGGGACAAGGGCACCAACCTCCACCACGCGCTGCTGCTCGCCAACCGCCACTTCCGCAAGCACCCCAACGCCCAGCCGGTCCTGCTGATCGTCACCGACGGCGAGCCGACCTCCCACCTGGAGCCCGACGGCGAGGTGTGGTTCAGCTACCCGCCGCACCCGCTGACCGTGGCGTACGCCGTCCGCGAGCTCGACAACGCCCGCCGGCTCGGCGCGCAGACGACGTTCTTCCGGCTCGGCGAGGACCCGGGGCTGGCGCGCTTCATCGACTCGATGGCGCGACGGGTCGACGGCCGCGTGGTCGCGCCGGAGCTGGACGACCTGGGCGCCGCCGTCGTCGGCTCCTACCTCGGCTCGCGACGCGGTTCGGGCGGCGCCGGCGGTGCCGGCGGTGCCGGCGGGGGCGACCTCGGCGGGTGGTTCGGCAGCCGGGGGTTCTGGGTCGGCTGACCGGTCCTGCGGAGGTCAACGGCGGTAGGTGAGCACGACCTTGTCGTAACGGGGCCGGCACGCGTGACCGCGCCGGTTGACCAGCGCGACGTGGCCGCCCGCGCTCGCGGCGGTGATCTCGCTGGAGCCGCAGTCGTTGTCGTAGCCGGGCGCCTCGATGACGCGCTTCGGCCTCGACGTCCGGCGGCCGTCCCACGTCTGGGCGAGCACATGGTGGTCCATCCACGTGTCGACCAGGGACAGGAGCACGACCCGGTCGTGGGCCACCGCGACCACCCGGTCGTACCCGGGGAGGAGTGCCGGCCCCAGTCGCAGCCACGGTCCGGGCTCCCGCGGGACGACCCCACCGCGGACGGCGGCGCGGCGGCCGCCGCCGGTGCGGAAGGCCGCGAGGACCCGACCGTCGGGCAGGGCGGTCAGGTCCAGCTCACGACCCGCTAGGAGGAGCCCGGTGAGGCCGCGGACCCGGGACACGGTGCCGGTCGGGGCGACGTGGAGCGTCCGCAGCCGGCGCTCCGGTCGTGGTCCCTCCCACCAAGCCACCACGACGGTGCCGTCGGTGCGGACGGCGAGGTCGGCGGGCACCTCGGAGACACCGACCGGGATCGTGGCGGTGACCGTGCCACCGGCCACGCGACGGACCGTGACGGCCCCTGCGCGGTCGCGGTCGAGCAGCCAGAAGGAGCCGTCCGGTGACGGCTCGAGCACGGTGTCCCGCTCGATGGGCACGACCGGGCCCACCACGCCGTTGTCGGCGAGCACGCGCATCCAGGTGTCGTCCCCCGACCGGGCGCGCACGGCGACGTCGCCGGTCGGCGAGGCGACCAGGTCGGTCGGCGAGGCGCTCTCCTCGACGGCGACCGGCTCGCTGACAACGCCGCCCGGGCTCACCCGGTGGACCAGGAGAGGACCGTCGCGCAGGGCGGGGTACGACCCGCGGCGGACCGAGTAGGCGACCGTGGCGGTGCCGTGGGTGTCGAGCGTGACGGATGCCCGCGTCGACCCCCCACCGACGACCGGCACCCGCACGACGCGGGTCAGTGCTCCTCGGGGCGTGCGCCGGCGGAGGCACACGGAGTTCTCGCAGGACCAGGAGATGACAGTGACACCGCGCGGGTTCATCGCGAGATCGGTCGGGTAGACGTCGCGGCCCACCACCTGCGGTGGGGTCCAGACCGGGCGCGACGTCGGCTGTGCCGGTGCCGGGACGACGCCCACCAGGCTGAGCCCCAGCCCGCCGACGACCGCTCCGAGCAGCGCGCGGGCCCTCATCGCCGCACCGTGACCCACAGGGTGGCGAAGGCGTCGCGGCCGCGGTGGGAGTGGACCATCTCGCGATGGTTGACCAGCACGACCGGTCCGCCGGCGGAGGCGGCGGAGAGCTCGGTGAGGCCGAGCTCCTTGCGGTAGCGCGGGTCGACGAGGACGAACCGGCGCTGCGTCGCCTCGCCCCGCCCGTTCCACGTCCGCACCGCGACGCGGTGGGGGCGGTCGGAGACCTGCAGGAGCACGAGCCGGTTGCGCGCGGTGTGGACGCCCACGTGCTTGCTGCTGATCCGACGGAAGGTGAAGGGGGCGTCCGCGGCGACTGGCAGGACGCCGGCCCGCAGGCCCTGGTTGCGGGCCCAGGTGACCAGGACGCGACCGTCGCCGAGCGTGTGCAGCCGGAGGTCGCGGAGCCGCTCCTGGTCGGTCGCGAGCACGGTCGGCTCACCGAGGCCGGCCGTCGGCGTCCAGCGGCGGGTGAGGAGGTCGTCGCCGGACGGCGTGCGCTGCCACCAGAGGAAGGCGAGCGTGCCGTCGGCGAGGAACGCCGCGTCGGCGTACCCGGTCCGTCGCTCGGTCGGCGCCACGGAGTCGCCGACGACGCCGTCGACGACCGGCCGCAGCCACAGGCGCTCGTCGGTCCGGCCCAGGAGCATGAACGACCCGTCCGGCGACGCGACGACCCGCTCGGGAAGGTCCGGCAGCGAGCCGGACGGGCCGAGGCTGCCGTCGGGTCGCAGCACGCGGACCCGGTGCTCGTCGCCGACCGCCCACACGACCAGGACGTCCCCGGTCGGGCCGGCCTCGGCGAGCACCCGGCCGGCCTCGTCCTCGTCGATGACGACCTCGTCGCGGAGGTCGCCGGCGGCGGTCATCCGGTACGCCGTGAACGGGCCGCCGGCGGCGTACCCCGACGCCAGCACGGTGATGTTCCCGAGGTCGTCGACCACCGGCTGACGCGCCCAGTGGTAGCGGCTGTCGTCGTCGGTGCGCAGCAGCGGGCCGAGCCGGCCGTCGGGCGTCCGCACCCGCACGCACAGCCCGTCGCAGTCCCAGCTGATGACCGCGAGCCCGTGCCGGTTCACCGCGACCCGCGGCTCCACGAACCCGAACCCGGTCTGCATGTCGTCCACGACCACCTGCGGCCGGGTCCAGCCGGGTGCCGCGTCGGCGGGCGCGGCCAGCGCGACGGCGGCCGTCGAGGCGGCGAGGAGGCCGGCGAGACCGGCGCGCAGACGCTTCACCGCGTGACCCTAACCCGGTCCCAGTTCGCGCACGGGCGGGTCGAGGTGGCGCCCACGCCGGCGCAGCGCGGCGCCTCGGGCGGCGGCTCGAGCTCGTCGGTGCGCACGTCGCGCACGAGCAGGTGCCGCGCGAGCGTCCAGCGCGCGAGCGTGGCGCAGTCGCACGCTCCGACGCGCTTCTCCAGGCCGGTCGCGGTGGGCGACCGCAGCTCGCGGAACAGGTCCACCCACCGCAGCGTGTGGTCGCAGCCCTCGTCGGCGACCTGGCGGGCGGTGAAGCACAGGAGGCACTCGGCACGCACGCCGCGATCCTGGCTCCGACCACCGACGGTGCGGGCACCCGGGCGGGACAGACCGGGGGAGTCCTGCACATATCGGGGCAGATCTACCCCGATATGTGCAGGGGTCACCGGTTAACCGGTGACCCCTGCAGCACGCCCTACCCGTGCAGGTACGCCGCCAGCTCCTCGATCCCGTCGACGAGCCGGGTGCCGGGGCGGGCCCAGGAGGCGTTGGCGTCGACGGCCAGCACGCGCGCCCCGGGCGGCACCAGCCCCTGCGCGAGGAGCGCGTCGGCCTGCGCCTGCGCGCCGTCGCGGTCGAAGCCGCAGGGCGCGACCACGTACACCTCGGGCTCAGCGGCGTGCACGGTCTCCCAGGTGACCCGCGTCGACGGGGCGCCGGCCGTGCCGAGGACGCACTCACCGCCGGCGGCGTGGACCATCTCGGGGATCCAGTGCCCGGGGGCGTAGGGCGGGTCGGCCCACTCGAGCACCGCGACCCGCGGGCGGGGCCGCCCGGCGACGCGGGTGCGGACGGCCTCGAGCCGGTCACGGGTCGACGCGACGAGCGCCTCGGCGGCGGCGGTCCGGCCGGTCGCGGCACCGAGCCGCAGCACGGCGTCGTCGACCTCGGCCAGCGTGTGCGGGTCGAGGGTCAGCACGTCGGCCGTGCAGCCGAGGTGGGCCAGCGCGTCGTCGACCACCGAGACGTCGACGGCGCAGACCGCGCAGAGGTCCTGGGTGACGACGAGGTCGGCGTCGAGGCCGGCCAGCGCGCCGGCGTCGAGGCGGTAGAGGTCCTCGCCGGCGGCGACCGCGGAGGCGACGTACGCGTCGATCTCGGGCGGGGTGAGCCCCTCGGGCATCGCCGAGGTCGACACGATCGTGCGGCTGCGGGCCTCGGCGGGGTGGTCGCACTCGAAGGTCACGCCGACGACGTCGTCACCGGCGCCGATCGCGAAGAGCACCTCGGTGTGGGCCGGCAGGAGGGAGACGATGCGCATCCGCGCCAGACTAGGTCCGAGGTCGACGTCACACCCGATTGCGGGGTGACGGCTACCACAGGGTAACTTTCCGCCTCGAGGGTTCGAGGGAGAGGTACGGAGACAATCGTGCGTGTGATCGTGGGACGAGTTCTGCTGGGGCTGGGTGCCTTCCTGCTGGTGGCCGGGATCCTGGGCGTCGCCTGGGCGCCGGGCTCGGTGAAGAAGACGCCGGTCGAGGTGGACCAGAAGACCGACCTGGCCGGCACCGCGCTGCGTCTGGACACCTCGACCGGGGAGACCCGTGAGCTCGAGGTGAAGTACACGAGCATCACGAAGTCCGACACCGAGGCCTCGGACGACGACACCGTCTACTTCAAGCAGGCGACCTGCCTGGTCGAGGTCGACGGGGAGACCCCCGACTGCGTCGACGAGAACGACGACCGGCTGATCTCGGCCGGCGAGGCGACCTTCGCGACCGACCGCGAGACCGCGATGGCCGTCGACGGCTCGAAGCTGCCCGACGACGTCGAGCCCTACGAGGGCCTGGTCAACAAGTGGCCCTTCGACGCGGAGAAGAAGGACTACGAGGTCTACGACAACGTCATCGCCGAGCCGGTGACCGCGCGCTACGAGACCACCGACGAGATCGACGGCCTCGAGGTCTACGTCTACGTCACCGAGACCGTCGACGCGCCGATCGACCTCGGCAGCGACATCGACGGTCTCTACAGCGACCGCAAGGAGTACTCGGTCGACCCGCGGACCGGCGCGATCATCAAGCAGGTCGTCGACCAGCAGCGCTCGCTCGCCGACGGCACCCAGGTGCTCGACCTCCAGGTGGAGTACACCGACGAGGAGGTCGCGGACAACGTGGCCGACGCCGAGGACAACATCGCGAGCCTCGACCTGCTGACCAAGACGGTCCCGCTGGTCGGCTTCATCGGTGGCGCCCTGTGCGTCCTCGGTGGCATCGCGCTGATCCTCACCGGTCGCCGCACCCGCACCGCCAAGCCCGCCCACAGCAGCTGACCGGTCGGCGGCTAGCGTCCTCCCGGTGGAGGACCCGACGCTGACCGTGCTGGCCCTCCTGGGGCTGGCCGCGCTGACCGCCGGCTTCGTCGACGCCGTCGTGGGCGGCGGCGGGCTCATCCAGCTGCCTGCGCTGCTGGTGGGCCTGCCGGCCGCCTCGCCGGTCGAGATCCTGGCGACCAACAAGCTGGCGTCGATCTGCGGCACGACGGTCAGCTCGGCGACGTACTACCGCCGCGTCCGCCCCGACCCGCGCACCTTCCTGCCGCTCATGGGGCTCGCGCTGCTCGGCTCGTTCGGCGGTGCGTTCGTCGCCTCCCAGGTGCCGCGCGAGGCCTTCGAGCCGATCGTGCTGGTGGCGCTGGTCGCCGTGGGGGCGTACGTCGTGCTCAAGCCGTCGCTCGGCGACGCGACCGCCCTGCGCTTCACCGGCCGCCGCCACCTGGGCCTGGCCATGCTGGTCGGCGTCGCGATCGGCTTCTACGACGGCGCGCTCGGCCCCGGCACGGGCAGCTTCTTCGTCTTCGCGCTGGTCGGGCTGCTCGGCTACGGCTTCCTCGAGGCCTCCGCCAAGGCGCGGATGGCCAACTGGGCGACCAACCTCGGCGCGCTGCTGCTGTTCGTGCCGCAGGGCGCGGTGCTGTGGAAGACCGGCCTCGTCATGGGTCTCTGCAACCTGCTCGGGGGGTACGTCGGCGCCCGCACCGCCGTCGCGCGCGGCTCCGGCTTCGTGCGGGTCTTCTTCGTGCTGGTCGTCGCGGCGTTCGTCGTGCGGATCGGCGGCGAGGTCCTCGGCCTGTGGTCCTGAGCTACCTCGCGCTCGCCCGCGACGCCGAGGCCGAGATCGAGGTGAAGCGGTCGCGGTTCCTGTGCACGCTGCGCCGGGTCGAGGACGAGGCGGCCGCCCGCGCGGTGGTCGAGCGGCTGCGCAGGGAGCACTGGGACGCCCGCCACCACTGCACTGCGTTCGTCCTGGGGCCGCCCCCCTCGCCGGTCGAGCGCTCCAGCGACGACGGCGAGCCGGCCGGCACGGCCGGAGCGCCGATGCTCGAGGTGCTGCGCGGCCACGGGCTCTCCGACGTGGTGGCGGTGGTGACCCGCTGGTTCGGCGGCACGCTGCTCGGCGCCGGGGGTCTGGTCCGCGCGTACGGCGACGCGGTGCGCGCCGCCCTCGACGAGGCCGGCACCGTGCGGCGCGAGCTGCGCCGGGAGCTGGTCGTGGAGGTCGGTCACGCCGAGGCCGGCCGGGTCGAGACCGAGCTGCGCTCGCGCGGGGTGGCGGTGCTCGACGCGACGTACGGCTCTGTCGTCGGGCTGCGCGTCGGCGTGGCGCCCGACGCGGAGGACCGCCTCCACGCGGCGCTCGCCGAGCTGACGCACGGGGCCGCCTCGGCCCGGAACGTGGGTGAACGCTGGGTCGACGGTCCGTAGGCTCGCTGGGGTGCACCCGTTCTGGATCACCGCGTTCCTCGACCTCACCCCCGACGACCTGGGGCCGACCGTCGCCCACTGGGCGGCCGTGACCGGCTACGGCGTCTCGACCACCCGTGGCGACGACGGCGAGTTCGCCTCGTTGCTCCCCGCCGACGGCGACCCGCACCTGAAGGTCCAGCGGCTGGGGGAGGGGCCCACGCGGATCCACCTCGACCTCCACGTCGCCGAGGTCGTGCCGGCCGTCGAGCGCGCGGTCGGGCTCGGCGCGAGGCTCCTCGCGGAGGAGGGGGAGTACGCCGTCCTGGAGTCGCCCGGCGGCTTCGTGTTCTGCTTCGTCACCCACCGGGCGGTGGTGCGCCCGGCCGCGGTCGACTGGGGCGGGCACACCTCGCTGGTGGACCAGGTCTGCCTCGACGTGCCGCCTCGGCTGCTCGACCCCGAGGTGACGTTCTGGGCGGAGGTGACCGGCTGGCCGGTGCAGCCGCCGAGCGGGGAGTTCCGCCGGCTGTCCTCGCCGCCGCAGAGCCCGCTGCAGCTGCTCGTGCAGCGCCTAGACGACGACCAGGAGCGCGTCACCGCCCACCTGGACCTCTCCAGCAGCGACCGGGCCGCCGAGACCGCCCGCCACGAGGCGCTCGGTGCGCGCGTGGACGGCGTCTTCGACGAGTGGACGGCGATGCGGCCGCCCGCCGGCCCGGCGTACTGCATCACCGACCGCGTGCCGGCGACCTGAGCCCGGGTCAGCCGGCGAAGCCGGGCAGGTGCTCCTCGAGGATCGCGCGGAACGGCGCCTCGGCCTCGAGCTGGCTCAGCATGCCGATGCCGCCGAGCCAGGTGCGGTGGATGAGGAGGTACGACGGCGGCAGGTTGAGCTTCATCGCCATCGTGTACGTCGGCGAGCGGGGGTCGTTGATCCGCTGGAACTGCTCGCGCATCCACTCCCGGGAGAACCGGAACCGTTCGACCTGGGTCGGCTCGACGAACGGCGCGAGGTACTCCAGCACCAGGTCGGGGTCGACGGTGATGCCGGGCCGCACGAAGCCCTCCGCGCGCAGGCCCTCGACCAGGCCGGCCGTGTCGCCCGCCGCGGCCAGCCGGATGAGGGAACCCATCGCCTCGGGCAACCCCCGGGTGGGCAGCCGCGCGACGGCGCCGTAGTCGAGGACGCCCATCCGGGCGGGGCCGCCGTCGGGGTCGCGCACGACGCGGAAGTTGCCCGGGTGCGGGTCGGCGTGGAGCATCCCGGTGCGCTCCGGCCCGGCGAAGAGGAACCGGGCGAAGAGCTCGCCGAAGCGGTCGCGGTCCTCCTGCGTGCCGTCGGCGATGACCGCCGCCAGCGACGACTCGCTCTCGAGCCACTCGGTGACCAGCACCGTCTCGCCCACGGCGACCACGGCGGGTACGACGATGTCGGGGTCGCCGGCGAACGCCTCGGCGTACCCCTGCTGCGCCTCGGCCTCGAGGCGGTAGTCCAGCTCGTCGACCGCGCGGGCCTGCAGCTCCGCGATGAGCGGCTTGATGTCGACGCCCGGCACGAGCGAGCCCACGGTGCGGGCCAGCCGCGCGAGCTGACGCAGGTCGGAGCGGAGCGCCTCGCCGGCCCCCGGGTACTGCACCTTGACCGCCACCTCGCGGCCGTCGACCCACCGCCCGCGGTGGACCTGCCCGATCGACGCCGCCGCGGTCGGGCCGCCGTCGAGCCACACCAGCTGCTCGCGCCAGTCCGGCCCGAGGTCGCGGGCGAGCGCCTCGCGGACCGTCGAGGTGGGCATCGGCGGCGCGGAGTCCTGCAGCAGCGTGAGCTGCTCGCGGTAGGGGCCGGCCAGTTCGTCGGGCAGCGCCGCCTCGAGCACCGAGAGCGCCTGGCCGAACTTCATCGCGCCGCCCTTGAGCTCCCCGAGCGTCCGGAACAGCTGCTCGGCCGTGCGCTGCTGGATCTCGGTCATCACGGTCTCGGCCGGGCGGCCCCCCAGCCGCTTGCCCAGCCCGATCGCGTTGCGGCCCGCGAAGCCCAGCGGCAGCGCCGCGAGCCGGGCGGTGCGGGCGACCGCCTTGCGAGGGAGCTCGGTCATGCCCCCATCATGCCGACGAGGTGGGCACCCGTCCCTCGCGTCAGTGGGACCACGCCGCCGAGGCGTGTCGACCGTTGGACAGGCGAGCCGGGACAGGTCAGCGGCGCGCGGTCTTCCTGCCGCCGCTGAGGCCCTCGGCGACGCCGATGAGCAGGACGGCGGCGACGACCGAGAGGACGAACCCGAGGATGTTGAGCTCCCAGATGTCACCGGTGCCGAGCGCGCTGGCGATCAGTCCGCCGATGACGGACCCGGCGAGGCCGAGCAGCAGCGTCCACAGCAGCGACAGGTTCTGCTTCCCGGGCTTGACGAGGCGCGCGAGCGCGCCGATGACGAGGCCGGCGACAAGGAATCCGATCATGACGGTCCCGTACCCCTGACCCCTCGGACGTACGCCGCGGTCACGCCGGCCGCAGGATGCTCCACACCGCGACGTCGTGCCGCTCGGTGCCGACCTGCGAGGCGTCGCGCAGCGTGCCCTCGTGGACCATGCCGAGCCGCTCGTTGAGCAGGCGGGTCCGCGGGTTGTGCGCGGACGTGCGTGCCTCGACCCGGGCGACGAGGTGGTCGTCGAAGAGGTGCTCGACCATCCGCCGCATCGCCCGCAGCACGAGCCCGCGGCCCTCGTGGGCGGCGTCGATCCAGCAGCCGATCTCGGCGGTGTTGTCCCAGCGGTCGATCCGCGCGCCCACCGAGCCGACCAGCTCGCCGCCGCACTCGATCGCGAACGGCACCGCGCGCCCGTCGACCCAGTCGAGCAGCTGCTGGCGGGTGTAGGCCTGCTGCGAGCGGAGGGTCTGCTCGGCGTGCGCCCAGTGCTCGAACGCGCGCAGCCGGTCGAGGTTCGCCTCCGTCAGCCGGTGCATCGCCGGCGCGGTCCACATCTCCCGCAGCACCAGCCGGGCGGGCGGCTCCTCCGGACGGTCGGCATGGGTGGGCAGCGGGATCGCGAGCGCGGTCGGCATGGTCGGACGCTAGCGGGCGGCTCCCGCGTCCGTTCCGTGCCGGGCGCCCCGCCGCGCGGACGCGTCCGACAGCTGGGACGATGGCGCGCATGGAGCCCGCGCCGTTGACGCACCACGACTCGGTCCTCGTCCGTGCGACCCCCGACGAGGTGTACACCCTCGTCTCGGACGTGACCCGCACCGGCGAGTGGTCACCGGTGTGCGCGGAGTGCTGGTGGGACGCCGGCGAGGGCCCCGAGGTGGGCGCGCGCTTCACCGGGCGGAACGTCACTCCGGACCGTACCTGGGAGACGCGCTCCGAGGTCGTCGCTGCCGACCCGGGCCGCGCGTTCGCGTGGTCGGTGGGCCCGGGCCGGGTGCGGTGGGGATACCTCATGGAGCCGGCCGACGGCGGGACGCTGCTGACGGAGACCTGGGAGTTCACCGCGGCCGGTCAGCGGTACTTCGAGGAGCGCTTCGGGCCGGCGGCGCCGCAGGAGGTAGCGGCGCGCAGGCGAGCCGCGCACGAGGGGATCCCGGTCACGCTCGCGGCGATCAAGCGCATCCTGGAGTCCTGAGCCCGGGCCGCGATCCGCTGATCAGGCGGTCTGCGGGAACTTCACGCCGGTATTGGCATGGCAGCGGTAGCCGTTCGGGTTCTTGACGAAGTACTGCTCGTCGCCGTCGTACAAGTGAGACTCGTTATGGCGCGTCAGCGTTTCAGGCGTAGACGGGCTGCGAGTGTGCCGGCGACAACGGGGTTGATGCGGACCCTTCGCCTCGATCAACATCCCTCCGGTCAGCGACGGATTCTTCGTTCTCGCGAGTGCGAACCGATCGGTCAGTCGGCGAGAGACTGGCCCGCCCGAAACCTATTCGATGGGCACGGCTCCCCGTCGGGGACAGGACCCACCCCGGCCGCCTTCGGGGGCTCGGCAACCGTGATGGGTCGTTCTGCGTCAGCCCTGCTGGGCGGAGTCTTCGGTTGCGTCCGTCCCGGGGTTTGTCCCGGGGTCCGCAGGGGCCTCGTCGGGCTGGCCGTCTCCGTCGAAGTCCGGCGTCTGCCCGGAAGCCCCGGTGCCGCCGTCCATCCGTCCGCCGCCGAGTCCGCCCATCGGGCCGCCCATGGGACGGTCGAACTGCTCGTCGGGGAGGCTCGTCGGGTCGCCCCCGTTGGTGCTGCTCTGGTCGGTGGATCGGTCGGCGACGGCGTACCCCGTGCCGAAGCCGATGCCTGCGATGGCCAAGCCGACGACAGCGGCGGTGGCCGCCAGGGCGGCTCGCCCGCGCGGTAGCGCGCGGCGCCAGGAGCGAGGCCGGGCGGGCTCGGGGGTGTCCTCGGTGGTCGCCCGGGTGGGGGTGTCGGTGGTGCTGGTGCTGTCGTCGTGGGTGCTCATGGTGGTTCCTCGGGTCGTGGTGGTAGGTGGTCGGTGAAGGCTCATCGGCCCATGGGGCCGCGGCCGCCGGAAGGGGCTTCCCCGGCGACGACGTCGATGGCGGTGCCGTCGACGGTGACGGTGTAGGTGGCGCCGGGTTCGATGCCTGCGGAGGAGTAGACGACGGAGGCGTAGTCCTTCTCGACCGTGTACGCCGCGACCTCATCGCCATCGGCGTCGGTGATGGTGAGCGCGGAGCCGGCGGCGCCGGCGGCCGTGAGAGCGGTGGCGATCCAGCCCTGGGGGGAGTCGGTGCCGGGGGCGACCATCATTCCGGCGCTGCCGGTCGCCAGCAGGGTGCCGCCGGTGATGTCGAGGGTGCCGTTGACGTCCAGGGCGCCGTTGCCCTCGCTGGTCGGGCCGTAGACGGTGATGTCTCCGCCGGTGATGGTGGCGTCACCGTTCGAGTCGAGACCGTCGCCGCTGGACCACACCTCGACGGTGCCGCCGTTGATGTGCAGGTGCAAGGAGCTGTCGGCCTCCATGCCGCCACCGGCCCGGCCATCGGTGGCGGCGCTGTCGTCGGAGGAGGCGACGTTGATGCCGTCGTCGGCGGAGTGCAGCTCGAGGTCGCCGCCGTCGATAATGACCAGGGAGCCTTCGAGGGCCTCGGTGGAACCGGTCACGTCGACGGTGCCGCCGTCGACCAGCACCTGGACGCCCTTGATGCCGTCGTCCTGCGAGGTCACGTGGACGGTGCCGCCCTCGATGAGGACGAACCCGGTGCCGGGGTCAGTGGCGTTGTCGGACTTCAGGCCGTCGTCGACGGCATCAACGACGACCGTTCCGTCGGCGACCACCAGGTAGTCCTTTCCGATGACGCCGTCGTCGACGGACGTCACGGTGATCGAGCCGCCGGTGAGGACGAGGCCGTCCTTGCCGACGATGCCGTTGTTGGCGTTGCCGTCGACGGTGAGGCTGCCGGGGCCGCCGATGGTGAGGTCGGCGGAGGAGTAGAGCGCGCCGGTGGGCGCGTCCTCAGAGGTGTCCTCGTAGGTCTCGGCGTCCGAGAGGGTGTTGTCGCTGCCGTCCGCGAGGACGACGACGACGGACTCGGCGTCTGCGACGTTGATCGCCGAGGTCGTCTCGGAGGTGATCGTCGCCCCGTCGAGCACGAGTCGTACGACGCCGTCGGTGCTGCTGTGGACGACCACCTGCCCGGTGAGCTCGCCGTGAAGGCGGTAGGTCCCGCCGGCGCTGATGGTGACGGTCCCGTCCTGGGTGCTGACCGCGTCGCTGTCGGAGGTCGCCGCGCTGCCGGCAAGGCTGATGTCGACGAGGTCTCCCTCGTCGTAGGACACCTCGCCGGTCTCGACCTCGATGTCCTCGGCGAGGGCCTCGGCGGCGGTGGTGGCGGCGGTGGAGACGGTGGTCGTCCCAGCGGTGGTCGACGTGGTGATGTCGTTCCCGGCCGAGGTGCCGCAGCCGGCGAGGAGGGCTGTCGCCGCGGCTGCTGCCAGGGCCCGTCGGAGTCGGGGGAGTCGCATGAGGGGGGCCTTTCGAGAACGAGGTCTGCGCGGGGACAGGAGGTCTGCCGCGGATGGGGTCGAGGTTGCTGGGCGCACCTGTCGCGGAGGTGGAGTCACCCTGTGTGCGGGCTGTGGTTGGGGAGCCTGCGGGAGATGGGCGGCACCTGGAGTTGCTGGTCGAGGACCCGGTGCCATTTGAGCCGCGGGAGCTCGGGGTGCAGCGCGGCCATGCCGACGCCGTACTTGGAGATCTGCCGCGGACGGTGACCTCGGGTCCACAGCAGCCGGTCGAAGGCCGAGGGGCTGGATCCGCTCTTGGTCTCGACGACCGCCAGGGACGCGCGGTCGAGGTCGGTGTGGTCGGTGCGGGCCAGCGTCGTCCAGCCGAGGTCGGTGTCGATGGTGACCCGGCTGCGCGACTCGGGGAGGAACAGGGTGGAGCGCAGGTACGCCGTGACCAGGACCGGCTCGAGCGCGTCGGCGTCGACCGGGATGCCGGCGGCCGAGAGGCGGTCCGCCACGAAGGCTCGGCCCTCGTGGGTGAGGGGTCCGTCGACGGCGGCGTCGTGGTGCGCCACCCGCTCCTTGACGGTCAGGTCGCGTGCGCGCCGGGTCTTCACCTCCAGCCAGGAGGTCCCAGTGTCCAGGTAGGAGCGGGTACGCACCTTGAAGCGGCGGCGGCGTCGCCGGCCCGCGAGCAGGTAGCTGAGCCGGTCGGCAGTGTCGAGGTAGGTCGAGCGGTAGCCGAAGGTGCGTGAGCCGCCGATCTCGAGGACCCGGGCGCTCGACGGGGCCGCCGCTAGCAGACGGGGTAGCTCGGCAACGGGGACGAGGTACTTGCGGTCGACCCGGGAGAGGAGCGAGGCCTGCTCGACGAGGTCCGCGAGACCGATGGGGTCGAACCGGTCGACCGGGGCCGGCACGGCGACGAGACCGCGGGACGTCGGGATCACCGGCCGCCACCGATCCGGATCGGCGGGGCCAGCGCTGTGACGGCGGAGGCGGTCGGGCGGTGTCGGACGTCGACGAGGGTCGTGTCGTTGACCAGGTCGGTACGACGGACCGCGACGGTCAACACCTCGGTGCCGAGGAGCTGCTCGAGGTGGGCGGTGAGGGCGGCGCCCTCGGTCATCGCCCGGTCCAGCAGCAGCTCCTGCTGGCGCACGGCCGGGGCCGTGCGGGGGTGGTCGCCGAGCCAGAGGGCGCCGAGGACTCCGGCGAGGAGCACGCCGTGCAGCACCGTCGGTGTCGTCGTAAGCCCGCAGAGGAGGCCGACCGCGAGAGCCGCGAAGTAGTAGGCGATCTCGTGGTGGGCCAGCTCCTGGGAGCGCAGTCGGATGATCGACAGCACCCCGAAGAGACCGAGTCCGAGTCCGGCCCCGACGGTGCTGCTCGCCAGCGTGGCGGTGACCGCGAGGACGGCCATGTTGATGCCGAGGTAGGCCACGACGAGCTCGCGGCGACGGTGGCGGGCCAGGAAGAGGCCGACGAGGACGGTGATCGCGGCCAGGTCGGCGACGAGCATGACGTATTGCTGCATGGAGGAGCTCCTGTGATCGGTGGGAGGCGGCGGCCGTGCTGCAAGCGACCACCGGCGGTAGGACCAGTACGCCGGAGCAAGCCCGGAACAGCGTGTGGCGCACTTGTGCGGCGCCTGTGAGGCCAGGCGTTTGCGCCAGAGTCAGGCGCCGGAGTCAGGCGACGGGGGCGCGTCCGAGGGTCGCCTCGGCGGTGTGGCTGGTGCCGGCGGCGTCGGTCCAGGTGACCTCGACGACCTCGCCGGGCTCGTGGCCGACCACTTCGCGGACCAGCGCGTCGGCGCTTGGTGTCGCTGCGCCGGAGAGCGCGGTGATCGTGGCGCCGGCGGTCAGTCCGGCGGTCTGGGCGGGGCCGTCGTCGAGGACGGCGGCGACCGCGGCGCCGGCGCCTTGACTCGTCGTGTCGAGCTGGACGCCGAGGAACGGGTCGTACCCGAGCGAGTCCGTGGACGCGACCTCGGACAGCACCGCTTCCACGATGCGGAGCACCCGGCGGGCGGGGATGGCGTACCCGGTGATGTCGGTGGTCCCCTTGGAGGCGGCGACGTTCATGCCGACCACCTCGCCGTCGGCGTCGAGGAGCGCACCGCCGGAGTCGCCGGAGATGATGTCGGCGTCGACCTCGACGAGGTTGCGGAGCGTGGCGGTGGTGCCGTCGTCCTCGGTGACGGTCACAGGTTCGTGGGTGTCGGTGACCGTGCCGGCGGCAGCGGTCAGGGTGCCGCCGTCTCCGCCGGCGTCACCGACTGCGGTGACGAGGTCGCCGACCGCGAGCGGTGCGGTGTCGAGGGTGACCTCGGCCAGCGTCGGGGCGTCCTCGATCCGGAGCACGGCGACGTCGTGCTGGGCGTCGGTCCCCAGTACGTCCGCCACGTAGCTCCCGCCGGTGGTGGCGTCGGTGACGGTCACGGTCGTGGATCCCTCGACCACGTGGTGGTTGGTGACGACGATGCCGTCCTTGCCGTCGACGACCATGCCGGAACCGGCGGCCTCGCCGGCACCGAAGTCGACCACGGCCGACACGAGGACCACGCCCGAGGACTGGTCCGTCGTCGCGTCGCTGACCTCGAGACCCGCGACGGCCGACCCGGCGGCCTGGTAGGGCCAGACGGGCGAGCCGGAAGAGCCCGGGGCGGAGAAGGCGGGGTCCAGGTAACGGGGCGACCTCGGCCACCGCAACCACTCGCTGAGAACCACGGGCGCCCCCACTGCCCGCACGAGGGACGGGGTGGATGCCTGAGCCGGCGCGGCAGGCAGAGCAACGAGGCGGCGAGAGCTGCGGCCGCGGTCGCAGCACCGGCACGACGGACGGCACTGCGGCGGACGGATGAGTGGTGGTCCACAAGGACTCCTCAAAGCGGTGGGGCGGTGACACCCCGAGGTTGTCGACGCCGGCTGTGCGCGTGCTGTGCACGGCATCGGTCCACGCTGAGCACCGGGGGAGGAGCACCCGGCCGGCACGAGCGCACCCACGGCGGAGGACGGCGCGACGAGCGCGACCCGGCGTCGACAGGTCCGGGCCTGGTTCGCCCGCACCCGGCTCCTGCTCGGCGCCGCCGCACTCGGGCTGCTCCTCCTCGGGGGACTGGGAGGGTTCGCCCGCGGGGCGGCCACCGAGGCGACGACCGACCGGACCGGCACAGCAGCCGGCACGGCGACCCGCTCCCGGGCGGTGAACCGGGCCAGCGACCTCAACTCCGGCAGCCATGGTTCCTGCGCCGCTCCACGGCCTCCTCACAGCAGGCGCACAGGTAGCGTCGGCAACGTGAGACCTGTGGCTCCCACCGACGCTCCTGCGCTCACCCGCCCTGACGGCTCGCCCTTGCGGGTGCTCGTGGTCGACGACGAGGTCAACATTGCCGAGCTCCTCACGATGGCTCTGCGGCACGAGGGCTGGCAGGTCACGACGGCCCACACCGGCCACAGGGCCGTCGCCGCGGCGAAGGAGACGCGCCCCGACGCGGTGGTGCTCGACATCATGCTGCCCGACCTCGACGGTTTCGAGGTGCTGCGCCGGGTGCGAGCCACCGAGCCCGACGTCCCGGTGCTGTTCCTCACCGCGCGCGACGCCGTCGAGGACCGGATCGCCGGTCTCACGGTCGGCGGGGACGACTACGTCACCAAGCCGTTCTCCCTCGAGGAGGTCGTCGCCCGGGTGCGGGGGCTGATGCGCCGCGCCGGCGCCCAGCAGGCGGCCTCCTCGTCCGTGCTCGCGGTGGGTGACCTCACCCTCGACGAGGACAGCCGTGAGGTGTTCCGGGCGGGCGAAGAGGTCACGCTCACCGCCACGGAGTTCGAGCTCCTCCGGTTCCTGATGCGCAACCCGCGCCGGGTGCTGAGCAAGGCGCAGATCCTGGATCGGGTCTGGAACTACGACTTCGGCGGCCAGGCGAACGTCGTGGAGCTCTACATCTCCTACCTGCGCAAGAAGATCGACGCGGGGCGGCCACCGATGATCCACACGATGCGCGGCGCGGGCTACGTCCTCAAGCCGGCGTCCTGACGTGCGTCGTCCGGGGTCGCTCCGCCCGCGGTCGCTGACCGCACGCCTCGTCGCCACCACCCTCGCGCTGGTCGCGGTGGTCGCCGTGCTGATGGCGGTCACCACGACGCTCGCCGTCCGCGCGTATCTGCACGACCAGCTCGACGACGACGTTCGTGCTGCTCTGGAGCGGGCGAGCCGTCCTGCACCCGACGGGACGCCGCCGTGGTTCGACGAGCCGCCGACCGGAGGTCCGGAGCGCCCGGGCGACGCCGACGGCCTCGACGGCCGGGGCCCGCAGGACGTGCGTGGTCAGGGGGTGGGGACGCTCACGGCCTTCCTCTTCGAGGATTGGGACCCCGGGATCGGCGACGTGCTGGTCCAGTCCCAGGACGGTGCGACGACGCGACAGCAACTGTCCGAGGAAGCGCTCGACGTGCTCGGTGACGTGCCCACCGACGAGGAACCCCACGACGTCGACCTGCCCGACCTCGGCCCCTACCGGGTGGTGGTCACCGACGACGGGACGGGGGGCGCCGACGTGGTCGCCGGCCTCCCGACCGACGACGTCGACGACGTCGTCACGACCCTGGTGGCCTGGGAGGTCGTTCTCGTCCTGCTCGGCGGGCTCGTCGCCTCGGCCGCCGGCCTGGTGGTCGTACGCCGCCAGCTGCGACCGCTACGCGACGTCGCCGCCACTGCCCACGCCGTGTCCGCGCTGCCCCTCTCCTCGGGCAGGATCGACCTGAACGAGCGGGTGCCCGACCGGCTCACCGACGAACGGACCGAGGTCGGCCAGGTCGGCGCCGCGCTCAACACCCTGCTCAGCCACGTCGAGGACTCGCTCTCGGCTCGGCACCGCAGCGAGCAGCAGGTCCGGCAGTTCGTCGCCGACGCCTCCCACGAGCTGCGCACCCCGCTCGCCACCATCGCCGGCTACACCGAGCTCGCCCGCCGTCGCCCCGGCGACAAGGAGGCCACGGCCACGGCGCTGGCGAAGGTCGAGGAGGAGGCGGGACGGATGACCTCGCTGGTGGAGGACCTGCTCCTGCTCGCGCGCCTCGACGCCGGCAGGCCGCTGGCCGAGGACACCGTCGACCTCACTCGCCTGCTGCTGGAGACCGTCTCCGACGCCCGCGTCCTCGCCCCCGAGCACCACTGGCGACTGGACCTGCCCGCCGACTCCGTCGAAGTGACCGGCGACGAGCCGCGGCTGCGCCAGGTCGTCACCAACCTGCTGACCAACGCCCGCAAGTACACCCCGGCCGGCACCACGGTCACAGTCACCGCCACGCCGAGCGGGTTCGCCGTGCACGACGACGGTCCTGGCTTCCCGCCGTCGCTGCTCGACCACGCCTTCGAGCGCTTCGTGCGCGGCGACACCTCCCGGCACCGCGAAGGCGGGGCAGGCCTCGGACTCGCCCTCGTCGCCGCCATCGTCGACGCCCACGGCGGGGACGTCGACCTCGACAGCCGCCCCGGCGACACCACCATCACCGTGCGGCTCCCGCGACGCTGACGAGTCGGCCGAGCGCTACGGGCGGTGTCGAGCGAAGGCGTAACTCATTCCTCGCTGCGGGACAGGGAGTGCACAGAACACGCACAGGACCGATCGCGACGCTCGTCCCATGAACACGAACACACCACGTCCCTCCGCCGCCACCCCTGCTCGCCGCCGCCTCGCCTGCGTTGCCTCCTGGGCCCTCGTGGCCGTGCTCGCCCTGAGCAGCTGCGGCACCAGCGACGACGCCACCGCCGCGTCATCCGCCTCGTCGGCCACGACGAGCTCGGCCACCACCACGGTCGCCGACGCCGCAACCACCGCAGCAAGGTCTGCGAGCACGGACGCGACCTCTACCACGCAGACCATCGCCGACACCGCTGCGGCAGCCGACGCCTTCCTCGCCACCCTCTCGGACGAGCAGCGCGAACAGGTCCTCCACGCCTACGAGGACGAGACCAAGACGACGTCGTGGTCGAACTTCCCGGTCACCTTCGTTGAGCGGGCCGGTGTGAACCTGGCCGAGCTGACCGAGGAGCAGCAGGCGGCCGCGCTCGAGGTGCTCGAGGCGCTGCTCAGCGAGGAGGGCTACGCCACTGTCGCCGGCATCATCGGCGGCGACCAGTACCTCGCCGACAACAGCGGCAGCACCGAGGACTCGCTTGGCCAGTACTACATCGCCTTCTTCGGCGACCCCTCCGACACGGAGGCCTGGGCGGTCCAGTTCGGGGGCCACCACCTCGGCATCAACGCCACCATGGACGCCGCCGCCGGCACCCTCACCTTCGCCCCGACCCACCTCGGCGTCCAGCCGGCCGTCTACACGAACGAGGACGGCGAGGAGGTCCAGCCCTTCGACGCCATCTACACCGATGCGTTCGCCTTCTACGACAGCCTGACCGACGACCAGCTGGCGACCCTCACCTCGGGCGAGGTCAGCATGTGTGCGCCCGGGGACACCTGTGACTTCCCGACCGGGTCCGGGCTCCAGGGGTCCGACCTGACCGATGAGCAGCAGCAGCTCCTCCTCGACCTCGTCGCCAACTGGGCCGGACTCGCCGACGCGGAGACCACCGCCTCTGCGCTCGCCGTCATCGAGGCGACGCTCGACGACACCTACATCAGCTGGTCCGGCGCGACGTCGTACGACATGAGCACCGGCGACGGTGTCAGCTTCTCCATCTCCGGCCCGGGCGTCTACATCGCCTTCCAGGCCCAGCAGGGCTCCGCCGGTGCCGACGTCGACGGCGTCACCACCTCCGGGTGGGGCCACGTCCACACCGTCTACCGGGACCCGTCCAACGACTACGCCGGCAGCGCCACCCAGCAGGCCGCCACCGGCATGAACGGCACCGGGGGTGCTCCCGGTGCCGGCGGCACCCCGCCGGCTGGTGACGGTCCCCCCTCGACGATGGGCTGAGCCCAGCAGCGGTCACGCTCGTGTCGGATGGCGATCAGACCCGGCGCTGGGGACGGCACGGTCATGCCGGCAGGTGCCCGATGGCGTGGGGCCCGTCTGTGCCCTCAGGCCATCTCGGGGAACCTCACGCCGGTGTTGGCGTGGCAGCGGTAGCCGTTCGGGTTCTTGACGAGGTACTGCTGGTGGACGTCCTCGGCGTAGTAGTACGTCGGGACCTCGCGGATCTCGGTGGTGATCTCGCCCAGCCCGCGGCGGCGCAGCTCGGCGCCGTAGACCTCGGTCAGCTCGCGGGCGACCTGCTCCTGCTCGGGAGTGGTGAAGTAGATCGCGGAGCGGTACTGCGTGCCGACGTCGTTGCCCTGGCGCATGCCCTGGGTCGGGTCGTGGACCTCGAAGAACCGCTTGACCAGCTCGGCGTAGGAGACGACCGAGGGGTCGAAGACGACGCGGACGGCCTCGGTGTGGTTCGTGGCGCCCGAGCAGACCTCCTCGTAGGACGGGTGCGGGGTCGTGCCGCCGGCGTACCCGACCGAGGTCGACCAGACGCCCGGCAGCTGCCAGTAGACCTCCTCGGCGCCCCAGAAGCAGCCGAGGCCGAAGACCGCGACCTCCATGCCGGCGGGGGCCTCGTCGGTGACGACGGGGGTGCCCAGCGCGAGGTGCCGGTCGTGCAGGTTGAACCACCGCTCGGTGTGGCCGGGCAGCGTCTCCTCGGGGGCGACGAGCTGGGTCTGCTTGCGGGCGAAGAACACGGGCTACCTCCTGGTGGGTCATCCATCCTGGCACCGGGTGCAACACCGCCGCGGACGCAGACGTTCCCGCGGGGCTGCATGTCGGGGCTCGTGGGTAACCTCGCGGGGTGAGCGAACAGCAGCACGGACACGAGGCGAGGCACAAGACCGGGTTCGAGACGCGGGCGATCCACGCGGGCTACGAGCCGGACGCCGCAACGGGGGCGGTCATCCCGCCGATCTACGCGACCTCGACCTACAAGCAGGACGGCGTCGGCGGCCTGCGCGGCGGCTACGAGTACAGCCGCTCGGGCAACCCCACGCGCACGGCTCTCGAGGGCAACATCGCCGCGCTCGAGGAGGGGGAGCGGGGCTTCGCGTTCGCCTCCGGCCTCGCCGCGGAGGACACGCTGGTCCGCTCGGCGTTGAAGGCGGGCGACCACGTCGTCTTCCCCGACGACGCGTACGGCGGCACGCACCGCCTCTTCGACAAGGTGGTCAAGGTCTGGGGTGTCGACCACACCACCGCGCCGGTCTCCGACGTCGACGCGGTCCGCGCCGCGATCGAGCCGGGCCGCACGAAGATGGTCTGGGTCGAGACGCCCACCAACCCGCTGCTGAACATCGCCGACATCGAGGCCCTCGCGGGCGTCGCCCACGAGGCCGGTGCGCTGCTCGTCGTCGACAACACCTTCGCCTCGCCGTACCTGCAGCAGCCGCTGACCCTCGGCGCGGACGTCGTCGTCCACTCCACGACGAAGTACTGCGGCGGCCACTCCGACGTCGTCGGCGGCGCCCTCGTCGTCCGCGACCTCGAGCTCGCGGAGAGCATCGGCTTCCACCAGAACGCCATGGGCTCGGTGGCCGGGCCGTTCGACTCGTGGCTGGTGCTGCGCGGCCTGAAGACGCTGGCGCTGCGGATGGAGCGCCACTGCGACAACGCCGAGCGCGTGGTGGAGTTCCTCGGCAGCCACCCCGACGTCACGCAGGTGATCTACCCGGGCCTCGAGGACCACCCCGGCCACGCGGTCGCGAGCCGCCAGATGAAGCGGTACGGCGGCATGGTGTCGTTCCGCGTCAAGGGCGGCGAGCAGCAGGCGCTCGCGGTCTGCGAGCGGGCCGAGGTGTTCACCCTCGGCGAGTCCCTGGGCGGCGTCGAGTCGCTGATCGAGCACCCCGGCCGGATGACCCACGCGAGCGTCGCGGGCACCGACCTGGAGGTGCCGGGCGACCTGGTGCGCCTCAGCGTCGGCATCGAGACCGCCGAGGACCTCCTCGCCGACCTCGACCGGGCGCTCGGCGCCGGCGCCTAGGCCGACCGGTGGACGAGCAGCAGGCGCAGGGCCAGGGCCAGGGCCAGGCCGCAGGCCGCGGGCCCGCGGAGCAGGAGCACCGGCGGCGCCTGGCCCTGCGGCTGCCGCGGATCGCCGACGACGACGACGGGCTCGCCCAGCGCCTGGCCCAGCAGTGGGCGCAGATGCGCGAGGAGCGCCGGCCGGCGCCGGCGCCGATCCCGACGGGGCCGTCGAACTTCTCCCGCGCGCAGGTGCCGTGGGGCGTCGACCTCGCCGCCGCCTGGGCCTGGCGGCTGCTGGTCATCTGTGCCGCTGGCTACGTCCTGCTCCAGCTGATCGGGTTCTTCTCGGTCGTCACGATCCCGCTGGCGGTCGCGCTGCTGATCGCGGCGCTGGTGCAGCCGCTGGTGACCGTGCTCGACCGCGCGGGCCTGCCGCGTGGGCTCGCGTCGATCTCGGTGGTCATCGGCGGCATCGGCCTGGTCGCGCTGCTGCTGACCTTCGCCGGCCAGCAGGTCGCCAACGGCGCCACGGACCTCGCCGACCAGACGGTCGAGGGCCTGGGGCAGATCAAGACCTGGCTCAAGACCGGCCCGCTCAACGCCAGCGACAGCCAGATCAACGACTACATCGACGCGGCGCAGCGGACGATCAGCGAGAGCAGCCAGCAGGGCGGCGTCGTGTCGCGCGCGACGGAGGTCGGCAGCGCGGTCACCCACCTGTTCGCCGGCTTCTTCATCGTGCTGTTCGCGACGTACTTCTTCCTCGCCGACGGCGAGCGGATCTGGGCCTTCCTCGTCCGGATCGCCCCGCGCGCGGCGCGCGAGCACGTGGACAGCTCCGGCCGGGTCGCGTGGATCTCGCTGACCCAGTTCGTGCGGGCGACGGTGATCGTCGCGCTCGTGGACGCGATCGGCATCGCGATCGTGGCGGCCGTGCTCGGTGTGCCGTTCGTGCTGGCGATCGGCGTGCTGGTCTTCCTCGGCGCGTTCGTGCCGATGATCGGCGCGACCATCGCCGGGTCGGTCGCGGTGCTGGTCGCCCTGGTCGACCAGGGCCCGATCACCGCGCTGCTGATGCTGGCCGGCGTCATCGTCGTCCAGCAGGTCGAGGGCCACGTGCTCCAGCCGTTCCTGCTCGGCCGCTGGGTCTCGGTCCACCCGCTCGCGGTCATCGTCGCGATCGCCGGGGGCGTCGTGGTCGCCGGCGTCGCGGGCGCGTTGGTCGCGGTGCCGCTCGCCGCGGCGGGCAACGCCGTCATCCAGCACCTGGCGGCCTACACCGCTCCGGGTGACGACCCGGTGGAGGAGCTCGCGGAGGACTACGAGGAGACGGACGCGCAGGTCGACGTGCCGGAAGGCGACCCGGAGAGCCCGCTGTGACCGCGCCGCCGACGCAGGACCCGGGCACCCCCGCGGTGCCGATCACGCTGCCCGACGTCGAGGCCGCCCAGGCGTTGCTCTCGGGCGTGGCGGTGCGCACGCCGATGGAGGAGTCCCGGTGGCTCTCCGACCTCGCGGGCGGCCCGGTGCACCTGAAGTGCGAGAACCTCCAGCGCACCGGCTCGTTCAAGGCGCGCGGCGCCTACGTCAGGATCGCCCGGCTCAGCGACGAGGAGCGCGCCCGCGGCGTCGTCGCCGCCTCGGCCGGCAACCACGCGCAGGGCGTCGCGCTCGCCGCACGGATGCTCGGCACCCGGGCGACGGTGTTCATGCCCGAGGGTGCGCCCATCCCCAAGGAGAAGGCCACCCGGGGCTACGGCGCGGAGGTCGTCTTCGAGGGGCGCAACCTCGAGGAGTCGCTCGTCGCAGCCCGGCGCTTCGAGGCCGAGACCGGCGCGGTGCTCATCCACCCCTTCGACCACGCCGACATCGTGGTCGGGCAGGCCACCGCCGGCCTCGAGATCCTCGAGCAGGCGCCGGAGGCGCGGACCGTGCTGGTCCCCACCGGCGGCGGGGGGCTGCTGGCCGGCATCGCGATCGCGGTCAAGGCGGCGCGTCCCGACGTGCGCGTCGTCGGCGTGCAGGCGGCCGGCGCGGCGGCGTACCCCGCCTCGCTGGCGCAGGGCCGCCCGGTCGCGCTGGAGGCCATGAAGACGATGGCCGACGGCATCGCGGTGGGCCTGCCGGGGGAGATCACCTTCGCGGCCGTGCGCGACCACGTCGACGAGATCCGCACCGTCTCCGAGGACTCCCTCTCCCGCGCGCTGCTCGCGCTCGTCGAGCGGGCCAAGCTCGTCGTCGAGCCCGCCGGCGCCGCGGCGGTCGCCGCGGTGCTCGACGACCCCGCTGGCTTCGAGACCCCGGCGGTCGCGGTGCTCTCCGGCGGCAACATCGATCCGCTGCTGCTCGGCAAGGTGATCCGCCAAGGGATGGCGGCGGCCGGTCGGTACGTCAACCTGACGCTCACCATCCCCGACGTCCCCGGCGGGCTGGCGCGGCTCCTCGGCGAGGTCAGCGCCGCCGGCGCGAACGTGCTCGAGGTCGTCCACGAGCGGATCTCGCCCTCGCTGCACCTCGACGAGGTCGAGGTGCACCTGCAGCTGGAGACCCGCGGTGCCCCGCACGCCGAGCAGCTCGCGGCCCGGCTGCGCGAGAGCGGCTACCGGGTCACCGGGCGTCAGCCCGTGTAGGGCTTGGCGTCCACGATGACGACCTCGAGGGTCTTGCCGTTGGGCGCCTCGTAGGAGACGGTGTCGCCCTTCTTCTTGCCGTTGATCGCCTCGCCGAGCGGCGACTGCGGCGAGTAGACGGTGAGCCCCTCGGGCTCGATCTCGCGGGCGCCGAGGAGGAACGACTCGATCTCGTCGTCGTCGTCACCGACGAACTTGTAGGTCACGATCATGCCCGGCTCGACGACGCCGTCGTCGGGAGGCGTCTCGCCGATCTCGGCGCGGCGCAGCATGTCCTCGAGCTGGCGGATCCGGCCCTCGACGCGGCCCTGCTCCTCGCGGGCGGCGTGGTAGCCGCCGTTCTCCTTGAGGTCGCCCTCGTCGCGGGCGGAGGCGATCCGCTCGATGACCTCCTGCCGGACCGGGCCCTTGAGGTTCTCCAGCTCGGCGGAGAGCTTGTCGTGCGCGTCCTGGGTCAGCCAGATCGTGCCCTGCTCGGTCGACTGCGTCATGAGGAACTCCTGATGGTGCGTGCGGGTACGGCGGGTGGTGCCCGCCTGGGGCGTACGAGGACTCGTCCCGCTCGGGTGGCGTCGAGGGTGTGCTCGTACGCCGCGGCACTGGTGCTGACGCCGTGGGCCGGCGTCTCGGGCCCTCCTCTGGACGGCCCGGGCGGGACGGTCAGATCGGCCACTGTAACAAGCGGCCGCTCCGTTCGCAGGTCAGGAGTAGCGGCTCTGCTCCGCGGTCCGGCACCCGACGAGCTCGAGCGCGGTGGCGCGCCGGTCGGTCCGCACCGACTGCTCCTGGCGGTCGCCCAGGGCCGGATCGGGCACGAACTCCAGCTCGCCGACGGTCGTGTGGTCCTCCGCGAAGGCGCGCAGCAGGCAGGTCGCCTCGACGTCGTCGTCGCGCAGCTTCACGACGACGACGGCGTCGACGGTGTGCTCGTCGACGATCTCGAAGCGCTCCAGCTCGGAGGTGGCCTCGGGGGTCGCGTGCGACCAGGCCGTCCACGCCAGCCAGCCGAGGAACACCACGCCGAGGACCACGCACCCGACGAGCGCCGCGCGGCGCCGCCAGGGCGTCGGCGCGCCGTACCGCTCGGCCAGGACGTCGCTGCTCATGCCCCCATGGTCCCACCCGTCCGGTGGCCCGGGGCGGGCGACCTAGGATCGGCCCCATGTCTCATGACGGGTCTCACGACGGGCACCAGCACCCCCGGTCGGGCCTCCGGCTCATGCACGTCCACGCCCACCCCGACGACGAGTCGAGCAAGGGAGCGGCGTCGACCGCGATGTACGTCGCGCAGGGCGTCGACGTCCACGTGGTGACCTGCACCGGCGGTGAGCGCGGGTCGATCCTCAACCCGAAGATGGACCGCCCCGACATCCTCGCCAACATCACCGAGATCCGCCGCCAGGAGATGGAGCGGGCCCGCGACATCCTCGGGGTCACCCAGGACTGGCTCGGCTTCGTCGACTCCGGCTGGCCCGAGGGCGACCCGAAGCCGCCGCTGCCGGAGGGCTGCTTCGCGCTCGTCCCGCTCGAGGAGGCGGCCGCGCCGCTGGTCCGGCTGATCCGCGAGCTGCGGCCGCACGTCGTGACGACGTACGACGAGCGCGGGGGCTACCCGCACCCCGACCACATCAAGTGCCACCAGGTGAGCGTCGCGGCGTTCGAGGCCGCGGGCGACCCGGAGCGCTACCCCGACCTGGGGGAGCCGTGGCAGCCGCTGAAGCTCTACTACCACCACGGCTTCAACCGCCCGAAGACCCAGGCGATCCACGACGCGATGCTGGCTCACGGGCTCGAGTCGCCCTACGCGGACCGGCTGGAGGACTGGAAGCCCGAGCCGGAGTGGGACGCCCGGATCACCACGCGGGTGCCCTGCTCGGACTACTTCGGCGTCCGCGACCAGGCGCTGCTCGCCCACGCCACCCAGATCGACCCCGACGGCATGTGGTTCGCGGTCCCGCGGGAGATCCAGGAGGAGGTGTGGCCGACCGAGGACTTCGAGCTCGTCGTGAGCCACGTCGCCAGCGAGCTCCCGGAGAGCGACCTGTTCGCCGGCATCACCGACCCGTCCTGAGAGGATGGCCGGCATGGCCCTCGACCTCCTCCCGCTCGCCGCCGACGCCCTCGTCCGCGCGGCCGACCAGGCGCCGAAGCCCGAGGACGTCAAGGCGGGGTGGCTGGCGTTCGGCATCTTCATCGCCCTCGCCGTCGCCGTCGGGCTGCTCGGCTGGAGCCTCGTCCGCCGGCTGCGCAAGGCGCAGGCCTCTGAGGACGCCGGGCTCTACGGACCGTCCAACCGCCGCCCGCGGTCGGCGGAGGCGCTCCCGCTGGCCGGGCAGGACACCCCGGAGCAGGACGCCCCGGAGTCGCCCGGGTCACCCCGCCCGTCCTCCGACTGACCCGCCCGCCGATGACCCGCCCGGGTCATTCCTCCGGGCGTCCGGGTGCGGCCGTCCGGAAGCGGCCGTCGTCGGCTCCGGGCCTCCCTACCGTCGTCCGGTGCACTCTCTCGGACCAGCGCTCGGGCGCCGCGGCGCAGCCGTCGTCCTGACCCTCGCCACGCTCCTCGCCACCGTCCTCGGATCGGCCGGCGCCGCTCCGGCCGCGTCCGCCGTCCCCGCGCGGCCGACCAGCCCGAGCTTCGAGGTCGCCACCTTCAACCAGCTCGGCAGCCAGCACACGCTCGGCCGGGGCGGCTGGGGGCCCGGCCGGGTCCGCGCCGCGATCACCGCCGGCCTCATCGAGCGCAAGGGCGTCGACGTCGTCGGCCTCCAGGAGGTGCAGGCCGACCAGCTCGCGGTCCTCCAGCGCAAGCTCGAGGGGTACGACGTGTGGCCGGGCACCGCGCTCGGCGGCGGCGGGCTGCGGCTGCAGATCGCGTGGAAGAGGTGGCTGTTCCGCCTGGTCGACGCCGGCAGCATCCGGACGGCGTTCGACCGCCAGGTCCGCCCCGTCCCGTGGGTGCTGCTCGAGCACCGCGCGACCGGTCGCAAGTTCTACGTCGTCGACCACCACAACAGCCCGCGCGGGCTCGAGGACGAGCGGGACTCCGCCACCCGCAAGGTGGTGCGGCTCGTCGAGCGGCTGCGCGCCACCGGCCGCGCGGTCTTCGTCGTCGGCGACATGAACGAGCACACCGAGACGTTCTGCACGATCGTCGGCCTGACCGACCTGCTCGCCCCCAACGGCGGCTCGGCGTCGTCCCCGCGCTCGTGCAGCCCGCCCCCGGGACGGCTGGGCATCGACTGGATCTTCGGCGCCGGCCCGATGACGTTCTCGCGCTACACCGTGCTCGAGGGCAGCGCCGTCCGCGCGGCGAGCGACCACCCGCTCGTCCGGGCGACCGTCACCCTGCGCCCCCGGCGGCGCTGATCCGGGGGCGCTGATCCGGGGGCGCTGATCCGGGGGCGCTGATCCGGGGGCGCCGCCGCACGGCGGGGCGGTTGCTGGACTGGACCACGCGTGGCTACGGTCCCCGGGTGCCCCGAGCCAGGACCGCAGGACCGACCCCAGCCGGGTCCGTGCGGTCCACCCCGGTCGCCGGCTCGGTCGCCGGCTCGGTCGCCGCATCGTTCGCCGCGGCCCTGGTGCTGACCCTCGCGGCCGGCCTCCTCCCCGCTGCCGCGGCCACACCCGCAGGTGAGCCCGTCGGTGAGTCCGTCGGGACCGACGCGCGCCGGTCGGCCGTCTTCGGCTTCAAGATCGCCACCTTCAACGTGCTCGGCAGCCAGCACACCCGCGGCCGGGGCGGCTTCGCCCCCGGCACCCAGCGCGCCCGGTGGACGGCCGGTGCCATCAGCCAGCGCGACATCGACGTCATCGGCCTCCAGGAGGTCCAGCGCGACCAGCTGCGGGTGCTGCGCAACCGCCTCCCTGGCCACCGGTTCTGGCCCGGCCGCAGCCTCGGCGACCGGGGCGTCCGCCTGCAGATCGCCTTCCGAACCAAGCGGTTCCGGCTCGTCGACCACGGCGGGATGACGACCACGTTCGACCACCAGACCCGGCCGATCCCGTGGGTCGAGCTGCGCGACCGGCGCACCGGCCGCTCCTTCTACGTCATCGACGTGCACAACTCCCCGCGGCGGATGGAGCGCGAGCGTGACCGGGCCACCCGCAAGCAGGTCCGGCTGGTCCAGAAGCTCCGGGCACGCGGTCGGCCCGTCTTCGTCACCGCCGACGCCAACGAACGTCGGGAGTTCTACTGCCGGATGACCCGGCGCACCGACCTCAGGTCCGCCAGCGGCGGCAGCACCCGTGGCCGCACCTGCGTCCCGCCCCAGGGCCGCCTGCGCATCGACTGGATCCTCGGCGGTGGACCCCGCGTGCTGTTCTCCGGCTATCGCGAGGACCGCGGCTACCGGGTGCGCCGCGCCAGCGACCACGCGCTGCTCCAGGCCCGGGTGCGCGTCCGCGCGCCCCGGCGAGGCTGACCCGTCGGCTGTCCGCAGGGTGTCCGTCGAGGCTGGCAACCGCCGTCGCGGCGGCTACCCTGCTCCGGTGCGTCGCCGTCCCACCGCTCCCGTCGTCCTCGTGGTGGCCGTGCTCCTCACCGGCCTCGCGGTCGTCGCGGGCCTCGGGCTCGCCCCGCGCGAGGTGCAGGTGCCGATCGCGGTCGGTGCGCCGGTCGAGGTCGCCGGCGCGCAGGTCTCGGCCCGCGGTGAGCGCGTCTCCCGCGAGGCCGACCGCGCGCCCGCGGCCTCCCGCTCACGCACCGAGGCGGTGTCCGGGCTGGTCGCGCCGGAGCCGCCGCCGTACCGCCTGCAGCGCGCCGGCGCCCCGCTGCGCCGGGTCCCGGTCCGCCCGGTCCGCCAGGTCCCGCCCGGTCCCGTCCCCGGCGACCCGTTCACCTTCCAGGTGGGCACGCTCAACGTCCAGGGCAGCCAGCACCGCGCCAACGGCACTGGCCGCGCCGCCATGCACGCGAGCACGATCCTCGGCCGCGGCGTCGACCTCGTCGGCTTCCAGGAGGTCCAGGACGACCAGCTCGCGGTGCTGCGCTCGCGGCTGCCCGGCTGGACGATCTGGCCCGGCCAGTCGCTGGGCAACCAGGGGGTGCGGCTGCAGATCGGCTGGCGCGACGACCTCTTCGAGCTCGTCGACACCGGCTCGATCATCACGACCTTCGACCACCAGTCGCGGCCGATCCCCTACGTCCTGCTCCGGGACCGCGCGACGACCGGCGAGTTCTGGGTGATCGACCTGCACAACTCCCCGCGCGACCAGGAGGCCGACCGCGACGCCGCCACCGGTGCGCAGATCGCGCTGGTCGAGCGGCTCAAGGCGACCGGCAAGCCGGTGCTGCTGATGGGCGACACCAACGAGAAGACCGAGTTCGGCTGCCGGGTGTCGGCGGCCACCGGGATGATCGGCTCGAACGGCGCGACGCCGACGTCCTGCGTGGGCGCCGGCCCGATCAAGATCGACAAGATCATGGGCGTCGGGGGAGTGGCCTTCAGCGGCCACGTCGTCGACTACGGCGCCCCGGTGCGTGCCGCCACCGACCATGCCTTCGTCCGCGCGACGGTCACCGTCACGCCGATGGTCACGCCGGGCGGCTGACCCGCACGACGCAGTCCCAGGCGGTGCGCCCAGGAACGTCGCCGTGGCCGGGCTCGACCTCCCGCGCGACCCGGCCCGCGCGCACGACCTCGTGCGGCAGCCCGGCCAGGTCCGCGAGCACGTCCTCGGCGCTCATCAGCACCTCCGGGTCCTGCGGGCCGCCGGTGCCCTCGGTCAGGTTGGTCCGGTCGTGGGCGACCAGGAGCAGCGTCCCGCCGGGGGCGAGCGCCCCGTGCGCGGCCCGGACCGCGACCCGGCGCCGTGCGGGCGGCAGCTGCAGGTAGGCGAGCAGCACCAGGTCGTACGCCGTGCCGGCCGGCGGGTGCCAGGTGGTGGCGTCGGCCGGCACCCACGCGACCGAGCCGGTGAGCGTGGTCGCGTCCGCCACGCGGCGGCCCTTCGCCAGCCCGACGGCCGAGAAGTCGACCGCGGTCACCCGCCACCCGCGTGCGGCCAGCCAGAGCGCGTGCCGGCCCTCCCCGGCGGCCAGGTCGAGGGCCCGGCCCGGCGCAAGATCGGCGCACTCGGCGGCCACCACGGCGTTCGGGCCGGGCGACCAGACCAGCTCGCTGGCGGCGTACCGCTCGTCCCAGGCGTCCGCGTCCACGGGACCGAGTCAAGCACCGGACTCCGCCTCTGGCGACCCGGGTACCGGCCCCTGCGAACCATCGCCGAAGCGGTCGACGACCGCAGGAACGAGGTGACGTCTCGTGGAGGACACGACACAGCAGGACCAGCCCGTGGCGCTCGGCGCCGCCGCCACCGCGTTGGGGGTCGCCCTGACCGTGGCCGCTCCGGTCACGCCCGCGGAGGCCGCTACCGCGGCCGGTGCGGGCGGTTAGCCGCCGACGCCCGAGCCGCGACCAACGCCCAACGGGTCGACCACGGCCGGGCGCGCGTGGGCACGAACGGCTGCCTGCAGCGCAAGGCCGTCAAGCAGGCCCAGCGGATGGCCCGCGCGGGCCGGATGTGGCACCAGGACCTCCAACGCGTCCTGCGCGACTGCGACATGCGGGTCGTGGGGGAGAACGTCGCGCAGGGCTACCGGACCGGCAGGGCCACCGTGAACCGCGGCTGGATGCGGTCGGCCGGCCACCGGCAGAACATCCTCGAGCCGGACTTCCGGACCATGGGTCTCGCCGCCCGTCAGGGCACCGGCGGCCGGTGGTACGTCGCGCAGGTGTTCGGCGCGCGCTGACCCGGCCAGGCGGTCGGGCCGGGGCGCGGCCGTCAGGCGGAGGCGCCGCCCTGGTCCGCGGCGGCCGCCTGGCGGCGTACGTCCTCCATGTCCAGGCCGCGCACCGCGCCGATGAGCTGCTCGAGGCCCTGCGGCGGGAGGGCGCCGGGCTGGGCGTAGACGAGGATCCCCTCGCGGAAGGCCATCAGCGTCGGGATCGAGGTGATCCGTGCGGCCGCCGCGAGCTCCTGCTGCGCCTCGGTGTCGACGGAGCCGAACGTGATGTCGGCGTGCTGCTCGGAGGCCGCCTCGTAGGTGGGCGCGAACTGCCGGCACGGTCCGCACCAGCTCGCCCAGAAGTCCACGAGCAGGATGTCGCTGTCCGCGACGTGCTGCTCGAAGTTCGCGCCGGTCAGCTCGATGGTCGCCATGTCCCCACGGTACGTCGCGGGCGGGAGCCGGACGAGCCCGCGTGCGACCCGCGTGCGACCGCAGGGCGAGACCCCCTGGTCCAGACCTGTGGAAGCGTTTCCACGGCAGGTCCCGCGGAATGACGCTCGCGTTACAGAATCGTGACGCGACGTGCTGTCGGTGACCTTGACCACTGGGTGCGCAAGCGCTTGCATCGGGGTCCGGCACGGTCGCCGCGAGTCCGACGCAGGTGACCGACCACGGGACTAGATAGGGAGAACGCATGCGTTCGTTGAAGAGATCCGGCCTCGCAGGCGCGGCCGTCCTGCTGGCCGCCAGCGCGGCGCTCGCGGGCTGCGCCGACGACAGCGAGAACGACGGCGGCGGCAGCGCCGGCGGCACCGCCCCCGGCGACGGCAAGGCCGAGTGCGAGGGCATGACCGAGTGGGGCGACCTCACCGGTCGCGATGTCACGGTCTACACCTCGATCGTGGCCCCCGAGGACCAGCCCCACATCGACTCCTGGAAGGTCTTCGAGGACTGCACCGGGGCCGACGTCAAGTACGAGGGCTCCAAGGAGTTCGAGGCGCAGCTGCAGGTGCGCGTCCAGGCCGGCAACCCGCCGGACATCGCCTACATCCCGCAGCCGGGCCTGCTCCAGACCCTGGTCGGCACCGGCAAGGTCGTCGAGGCGCCCGAGGGTGTCTCGGAGAACGTCGACGAGTTCTTCGGTGAGGACTGGAAGGGCTACGGCAGCGTCGACGACACGTTCTACGCCGCCCCGCTCGGCGCGAACGTGAAGTCCTTCGTCTGGTACTCCCCGAAGATGTTCGCCGACAACGGCTGGGAGATCCCGGAGACCTGGGACGACATGATGGCGCTGACCGAGGAGATCGCGCAGGCCGGCGACATCAAGCCGTGGTGCGCTGGCATCGAGTCCGGCGAGGCCACCGGCTGGCCGGCCACCGACTGGCTCGAGGACGTCCTGCTCCGCACCGGCGGCCCGGACGTCTACGACCAGTGGGTCAACCACGAGATCCCGTTCAACGACGACGCCGTCGTCGAGGGCCTCGACACCGTGGGCGAGATCCTGAAGAACGAGGACTACGTCAACGGCGGCATCGGCGACGTGAAGTCGATCGCGACCACCCCCTTCCAGGAGGGCGGCCTGCCGATCCTCGACGGCGAGTGCGCGCTGCACCGGATGGCGAGCTTCTACGCCGCCAACTGGCCCGAGGGGACCGACGTGTCGCAGAACGGCGACGCGTTCGCCTTCTACCTCCCGCCGATCGGTGACGAGTTCGGCAGCCCGGTCCTCGGTGGTGGCGAGTTCGTCGCCGCGTTCTCCGACGCGCCGGAGGTCCAGGCCTTCCAGACCTTCCTGTCCAGCGACACCTGGGCCAACGAGAAGGCCAAGGCCACCCCGGGCGGCGGCTGGGTGAGCGCCAACACCGGTCTGGAGATCTCCAACCTGTCCAGCCCGATCGACCAGCTGTCGGCGGAGATCTTCCAGGACCCCGACGCGGTCTTCCGCTTCGACGGCTCCGACCAGATGCCCGGTGCCGTCGGCGCCGGCTCCTTCTGGACCGAGATGACCGCCTGGATCGCCCAGGGCCAGAGCACCGAGGACTCCCTCACGAAGATCGAGGAGTCCTGGGAGGACTGATCTCAGCAGGTGACACGCCCCCTCCCGGTCGGCCGCTCGGCCGGCCGGGAGGGGCCCGTCCACGCCAGCTGCGTCCCGCCCCGTCGTACGTCCGGCCGATGAGCCCTCGGGCCCGGCCCCAGCCCTCCGGAGTGCCCCATGTCCACCGGTGAGAAGTCCACCCAGATGGCGATCGCGGTCGCGGTGTTCTTCGCCGTCGTCGCGCTGATCCTGCTGGTCACCCAACGCCTCCGGTCGCGGCGCGGCGAGCTGGTGCAGTCCGCCGCCTTCGTGCTGCCGGCGGTTGCGCTCATCGCGTTGGGCCTGCTCTACCCGGCCATCACGAGCATCTACCAGTCATTCCGGGACAACACCGGCGACGCGTTCGTCGGGCTGGAGAACTACCAGACCATCTTCACCGACTCCGACCAGGTGCGCGTGCTGCTCAACACCGCCGCCTGGGTCATCCTCGTGCCGGTGGTCTCCACGCTCGTGGGTCTGGTGTACGCCGTGCTGGTCGACCGGTCGCGGTTCGAGAAGGTCGCCAAGGCGCTGATCTTCCTGCCGATGGCGATCTCGCTCGTGGGCGCCTCGATCATCTGGAAGTTCGTCTACGACTACCGCGACAGCAGCCGCGGCCAGATCGGCCTGGCCAACCAGCTGCTCAACTGGGTCGGCATCGACTCCTACCGGTTCCTGCTCACCGAGCCCTGGAACACGATCTTCCTCATCATCATCCTGATCTGGGTCCAGGCCGGCTTCGCCATGACGATCCTGTCGGCGTCGATCAAGGCGATTCCCGAGGACATCATCGAGGCCGCGCGGCTCGACGGGGTGGGCGGCATGAAGATGTTCCGCAACATCACCGTGCCGAGCATCCGGCCCTCGCTGATCGTCGTGCTCACCACGATCAGCATCACCACGCTGAAGGCCTTCGACATCGTCCGCACGACCACGGGCGGCAACTACGACACCAGCGTGCTGGCCTACCAGTTCTACGTGGAGTACTTCCGCTCCTACGACCAGGGCACGGCCACCGCGATCGCCGTCCTGATCTTCCTGCTGGTGATGCCGATCGTGATCTACAACGTCCGTCAGATGCGCAAGCTGGAGGCACGATGACCGTCATCCCGGAGGAGAAGAGCGTCGAGGCGATCGTCGCCCAGGAGTCGGTCGCCGCCACCGCGAAGCGGGGCCTCACCTCCCCGTGGGCCTCGCTGGCCGCGGTCGTCATCGCGGTCCTGTGGACGATCCCGACGTTCGGACTGCTGGTCACCTCGTTCCGGCCCGAGTCGGAGATCACCCGCAGCGGCTGGTGGACGACGCTGTGGAACTGGGACTTCACCCTCGACAACTACGACGAGGTGCTGAACGGGTCCACGACCAACCTGGCGACGTACTTCCTCAACTCCGTCGTCATCACCATCCCCTCGGTGCTGATCCCGATCAGCATCGCGACGATGGCGGCCTACGCCTTCGCCTGGATGAAGTTCCCCGGCCGCGACTTCCTCTTCGTGGCGATCTTCGCCCTCCAGATCGTGCCGATCCAGGTCACGATGATCCCGCTGCTCAAGCTTTACGTGCAGCCGCCGTTCAACCTCCAGCCGCTCGCCGGCTCCGACGCGCCCGGCGGGGGCCTCTACACGATCTGGCTCTCCCACGCGATCTTCGCGCTGCCCCTGGCGATCTACCTGCTGCACAACTTCATGAGCCAGATCCCGGGCGAGCTGATCGAGTCCGCCCGGGTCGACGGGGCCGGCCACGTCCAGATCTTCACCAAGATCATGCTGCCGCTCATGGCGCCCGCGATCGCGGCGTTCGGCATCTTCCAGTTCCTGTGGGTGTGGAACGACCTGCTCGTCGCGCTGGTCTTCGGCTCCAACCCGGAGATCGCGCCGCTGACCGTGCGGCTGGCGGAGCTCTCCGGCACGCGCGGCCAGGACTGGTACCTGCTGTCCGCCGGTGCGTTCGTCTCGCTGGTGGTGCCGCTGGTCGTCTTCCTCGCGCTGCAGCGCTACTTCGTGCGCGGCCTGCTCGCCGGAAGCGTCAAGGGGTGACCGACCCGCGGGTGGGGGCCCGATGACCAGCATCGACGACCTCGCCCGCGAGGTCGGGGTGTCGACCGCCACGGTCTCCCGCGCCCTGCGGGGGCTCCCGCGCGTCTCCGAGCAGACCCGGCAGCGGGTGGTCGACGCGGCGGTGCGGCTGGGCTACGTGCCCAGCGCCAGCGCGAGCGGGCTCGCGACCGGCCGGACCCGCACGGTCGCGGTGGTGGTGCCGTTCGTGACCCGGTGGTTCTTCGCCACCGTAGTCCACGGCGCCGAGCAGGTGCTGCGCGAGCGCGGCTACGACCTGCTGCTCTACAACCTCGCCGGCGACCCGGCCGCCCGGCAGCGGCTGTTCGGCACCGGCCTGCTCACCAAGCGCGCCGACGCGATCCTCGTGCTGGGGCTCGCCCCGACCGCCGAGGAGGTCCGGCAGCTGCGCAGCGGCGGCCGCCCGGTGGGCCTGGTGGGCGCGTCGGTCGACGGCTGGCCCAGCGTGCAGATCGACGACCACGCCGCGGCCCGCTCGGCGGTCGAGCACCTGCTCGCGCTCGGCCACCGCCGGATCGCGTACGTCGGCGGGCTGGACGACAGCCCGGTCGACGTGGTCGTGCCGACGGCCCGCCGCGACGGCTACCTCGAGGCGCTGCTCGACGCCGGGGTCGAGCCGGACCCGGCGTACGAGGTGGAGGGCCGCTTCACCATGGCCGGCGGGCTCGCCGCGGGTCGGCGGCTGCTCGACCTCCCCGAGGGGCCGACCGCAGTGTTCGCGGCGTCCGACGAGATGGCGATCGGCGTGCTGCGCGCCGCCCGCGAGGCCGGTCGCTCGGTGCCCGGCGACCTGTCGGTCATCGGCGTCGACGACCACGAGACGGCGCTGTTCTTCGACCTCTCGACCGTCCGCCAGCGGGTCGACGAGCAGGGGCGCACCGCCGCCCGCCAGGTGCTGGCGCTGCTGGGCGAGACCGACGAGCTCGTGCCGGAGCGGGTCGTGCTGCCGACCGAGCTGGTGCTGCGCGCGACGACCGGTCCACCCGCCTGAGGTCCCGGCCCGGCCGGCCCGGGCCCAGCGCAGGGGATCAGCGCAGGGAGTACGTCGCCAGCGAGACGCCGACGTAGTGCGCGGCGAACGCCAGGATCGTGAAGGTGTGGAACACCTCGTGGAAGCCGAACCACCGCGGCCACGGGTTCGGCCGCTTGAAGCCGTAGACCACGCCGCCGAGCGTGTAGAGCATCCCGCCGGCCACGATCATCACGAAGGTCGCGACCCCGATGCCCATGCCGAGCTCGAGGGCCCCGTCGAGCAGGTCGGGGATGAAGAAGACCGCGGCCCAGCCGAGCGCGACGTAGATGGGCACGTAGAGCCAGCGGGGCGCGTCGGTCCAGAACACGCGGAAGACCACGCCGAGGACCGCCCCCGTCCACACCGCGGTGAGCAGCGCGGTGCGCTGGGTGCCCTCGAGCAGCATGAGCGCGAACGGCGTGTAGGAGCCGGCGATGAGCAGGAAGATGTTCGCGTGGTCGAAGCGCCGCAGGAACGCCCAGACCGGCGGCGACCAGGTGCCGGTGTGGTAGATCGCCGAGACCGTGAAGAGCAGCAGGGCGGTGCCCACGAAGACCGCCGACCCGACCCGCGTGGTGGTGTCGGGGGAGAGCGCCACCAGGACGATGCCGGCGGCCAGGGTCAGCGGGGCGGTCACCAGGTGCAGCCACCCGCGGAGCTTGGGCTTGATCTCGGCGAAGGTGTCCTGGATCGAGTCGCCGAGGTGCTCCAGGCGGTGCTCCAGCCCTGCGCGCACGTCGTCCCTCCGGCTCATGGGACGAAAGTTACCTGGCCCACGGTGCCGCTCCGGCGGCGTACCCTGCTTTGCGTGGCGGACTGGAAGCGTGGGGTGCGCCGGGTGCTCTACCCGGCCTACGAGGCCCGGATGCTCCGCCGGCTGCCGACCGAGCAGCTCCCGAAGCACATCGGCGTCATGCTCGACGGCAACCGGCGCTGGGCCCGCGCCGTGGGCCGCGACACCGCCCACGGGCACCGCGCCGGCGCCGCGAACATCGAGCCGCTGCTCGGCTGGTGCGACGAGGTCGGCATCGAGGTCGTCACCCTGTGGCTGCTCTCGACCGACAACCTGAACCGTCCCGCCGCGGAGCTCGCGCCGCTGCTGGAGATCATCGAGGACGCCGTCGACACCCTGGCCACCCAGCAGCGCTGGCGGCTCCACCCCGTCGGCGCGCTCGACCTGCTGCCGTCGCGCACCGCCGAGCGGCTCAAGGCCGCCGCGGAGTCGACCCGCGAGGTCGAGGGGATGCTGGTCAACGTGGCCGTGGGGTACGGCGGTCGCCGCGAGATCGCCGACGCCGTCCGCTCGCTGCTCCAGGAGCACGCCGAGCGCGGCACCACGCTCGAGGAGCTCGCCGGCCAGATCGACGTCGAGCACATCGCCGACCACCTCTACACCAAGGGCCAGCCCGACCCCGACCTGGTGATCCGCACCTCGGGGGAGCAGCGGCTCGGCGGCTTCCTGCTGTGGCAGAGCGCCAAGTCGGAGTTCTACTTCTGCGAGGCCTACTGGCCCGACTTCCGCCGGGTCGACTTCCTCCGCGCGATCCGCGCTTACGCCCAGCGTGAGCGCCGCTTCGGCGCCTGACGCGGCCGACGGCGCGTAGGCCGTTCGGACGATGTTCACCGAGGTTCACCCGCGCGGACGGGCGTGTCGCCCTCGCCGGAGCGGGCAGCGGCGTACGTTCTGGCTCAGTGGCCGGTGGGGAAGCCGGCCGCGTCGGGAGGTCCGCTCGTGAGTGATCACGACTGCAGCGCACGACAGGCAGCCGCCTGCCGTGGGCGAGGGGGCCGGCACTCCGGCCTGCGGGCCCGGTCCCGGTCCAACCGCGTGAGCTAGGGACCGGGGCGTCGAGTGCGCGTGCCGTCCCGTGAGGGGTGAACCGTGCCGACCACGGCCAAGAAGACCCGGACCACCAGCAGCACCCGCACCTACGTCCTCGACACCAGCGTCCTGCTGGCCGACCCCGGCGCGCTCCGCCGGTTCGCCGAGCACGAGGTCGTGCTGCCGGTGGTCGTGATCACCGAGCTCGAGGGCAAGCGGCACCACCCCGAGCTGGGGTTCTTCGCCCGGACCGCGCTCCGGATGCTCGACGAGCTGCGGGTCACCCACGGGCGGCTCGACGAGCCGGTCCCGGTCGGCGACGAGGGCGGCACGCTGCGCGTCGAGCTCAACCACACCGACCCGCAGGCGCTGCCGTCGGGCTTCCGCCTCGGCGACAACGACACCCGCATCCTCGCGGTCGCCAAGAACCTCGCCGACGAGGGCCACGTGGTCACGCTGGTCTCCAAGGACCTCCCGCTGCGGATCAAGGCCTCCGCGGTCGGGCTGGACGCGGAGGAGTACCGCGCGGAGGCGGTCAGCGACTCCGACACCGGCTACTCCGGCATGGCCGAGCTTGAGGTCGCCGCCGCCGAGCTCGACGAGCTGTACGACGACGGCGTGCTCGACCTCGAGGTGGCGCGCGACATGCCGTGCCACCAGGGGCTGGTGCTGCTGTCGGACCGGGGGACCGCGCTCGGCCGGGTGGGTCCGGACAAGCGGATCCACCTGGTGCGCGGGGACCGCGAGGCGTTCGGCGTCCACGGCCGCTCCGCCGAGCAGCGGGTCGCGCTCGAGATGCTGCTCGACCCCGAGGTCGGCATCGTCTCTCTGGGTGGGCGCGCCGGCACCGGCAAGTCCGCGATGGCGCTGTGCGCCGGGCTGGAGGCGGTCCTCGAGCGCGGCCAGCACCAGAAGGTGGTGGTCTTCCGGCCGCTGTTCGCCGTCGGCGGGCAGGAGCTCGGCTACCTCCCCGGGTCGGAGGCCGAGAAGATGGGGCCCTGGGCCCAGGCCGTCTTCGACACCCTCGGCGCGATGACCTCCAAGGAGGTGATCGAGGAGGTGCTCGACCGCGGGATGCTCGAGGTGCTGCCGCTGACCCACATCCGCGGCCGCTCGCTGCACGACGCCTTCGTCATCGTCGACGAGGCGCAGTCGCTGGAGCGCAACGTGCTGCTCACCGTGCTCTCGCGGATCGGCGCCGGCTCGAAGGTCGTCCTCACCCACGACGTGGCCCAGCGCGACAACCTGCGGGTGGGTCGGCACGACGGCATCGTCGCGGTGATCGAGAAGCTGAAGGGACACCCGCTCTTCGCCCACGTGACCCTGACGCGGTCCGAGCGGTCCCCGATCGCGGCGCTGGTGACGGAGATGCTGGAGAACGTGACGCTGTAGACACTGGTCTGGACGAGTGTGGCCGGCGGGGCCGCTGTGACGCGTGTGCCACATGCTCCGCCGGTCCGTCTCGGAGGACGGCACGTCGCTTTGGCGGGCCGGCGGCATGTCGGGCATGGTGTCGGGGTTCCTGGCCTCTACCCCCGTGGATGACCCGCCTGTGTCGAAGCACGTCAAGCACGTCCCGAAGCACCGCCGCGCTCCCGAGCCGCGGCTCACCCGGGCACCCCGGAAGGCCCTGCGCACCACGGCCGTCCTCTCCGGCGTGGCCGTTGCCACGACCGGGGCCGCCGTCGCCGGCGGCGTCCTGAGCGGCCCGGGCGCGGTGAGCGCCGCCGCGGGCGACATCGCCGCCGTCGCGGACGACGCCCGCCTCAGCGGCTCGTCGTTCGCCGAGGAGCGCGCCTCCTCGGTCACCCGGTCCTCGGACCGCCGCGAGCAGGCCGACCCGACCAAGCAGGCGACCCTCGGTGAGGAGCTCGGCGCCGCGTCCGGCGAGGGCGCGACCCGCGCGATCACCCGCACCGAGGACCTCTCCGACGCCGACCCGCGCGACATCGCCCGCGCGATGCTCGGCGAGTTCGGCTTCTCCGCCGACCAGTTCTCCTGCCTCGACTCGCTCTGGGTCAGCGAGAGCGACTGGCGCGTGGACGCCGACAACCCCACCTCGACGGCGTACGGCATCCCGCAGGCGCTCACCGGCCTGCACGAGCTGCCCGCGGACTACATGACCAACGCCGCCTCGCAGATCCGCTGGGGCCTGGGCTACATCCGCGACGCCTACGGCTCGCCCTGCAGCGCCTGGTCGTTCAAGCAGGGCCACAACTGGTACTGACCGGGCGCTCGCCGACCGCCTCGTGATGCCCAGCGTGCGCCTGGGCGCACGCTCAGCAGCACGAGGCCGGAGCGAGTGCTCATGGGTGGGTCATGGACTCCACGTCGAGCGCCTCGTCGAGCTGCTCCTCGGTGACCTCGCCCCGCTCGACGAAGCCCATCTTCAGGACCGTCTCGCGGATGGTCGCGCCGTCGGCCAGCGCCTGCTTGGCGACCTTCGCGGCGTTCTCGTATCCGATGTGCTTGTTCAGCGGCGTCACCACCGACGGCGAGGACTCGGCGTACTGCCGCATCCGCTCGGCGTCCGCAGTGATGCCGTCGACGCAGCGCTGCGCGAGCACGGTGGACGACGTCGAGAGCAGGCGCACCGACTCCAGCACGTTGCGCGCCATCACCGGCATCGCCACGTTGAGCTCGAAGCTGCCGCTCGCGCCGGCGAACCCGACGGCGGCGTCGTTGCCGATCACCTGGGCGCACACCATGAGCGTGGCCTCGGGGAGCACCGGGTTCACCTTGCCGGGCATGATGCTCGACCCCGGCTGGAGGTCGGGCAGGTGGATTTCGGCCAGGCCGGTCGTCGGGCCCGACGACATCCAGCGCAGGTCGTTGCAGATCTTCGTGAGTCCGACCGCGATGGTCCGCAGGACGCCGGAGAGCTCGACGAGCGAGTCGCGCGTGCCCTGGGCCTCGAAGTGGTTGCGCGCCTCGGTGAACGGCTGCCCGGTGCGCTCGCCGAGCACCTCGATCACCCGCGCCGCGAAGCCCGGCGGCGTGTTGATGCCGGTGCCGACGGCGGTGCCGCCCAGTGGCAGCTCGCGGACGCGGGGGAGGACCGACTCGAGCCGCTCGGCGGCGTACCGCACCGTCGCTGCGTAGCCGGAGAACTCCTGGCCGAGCATCACCGGCGTCGCATCCATCAGGTGCGTGCGGCCGGACTTCACCAGCCCGGCGAACTCCTCGGCCTTGCCCTCGAGGCTGGTGGCCAGCACGTCGAGCGCCGGCAGCAGCTGCCTGGTGACGGCGAGCGCCGCGGCGACGTGGATGGCCGTGGGGAAGGTGTCGTTGCTGGACTGGCTGGCGTTGACGTGGTCGTTGGGGTGCACCTCGGTGCCGGCGCGCGCGGCCAGCGAGGCGATGACCTCGTTGGCGTTCATGTTCGAGCTGGTGCCGGAGCCGGTCTGGAAGACGTCGACGGGGAACTCGCGGTCGTGCCGGCCCTCCGCCACCTCGGTCGCGGCGGCGACGACCGCGTCGGCCCTGGCCCGGTCCAGCACGCCGAGCTCGCCGTTGGTGGTGGCGGCGGCGGCCTTGACCAGCCCGATGGCGTGGACGAGCGCCGGCTCGATCGGCGTGCCGGAGATCGGGAAGTTCTCGACCGCGCGCTGGGTCTGCGCCCGCCACAGCGCGTCGCGCGGCACCTGGACCTCGCCCATGCTGTCGTGCTCGGTCCGGAACTCCTGGGCTTGCGCCGAGGTCTGCCCTGGCGTCTGGTCTGCGTCGCTCACGCGGACTCCGGTACCCGGGCGACGTAGAGCCAATAGCGTTCGTCGCGGTCCTGCAGCCGGACCTCGTGCGGGTGCGCCTCCGCGGCGCCGAACGCCGCGCGCATCGCCTCCTCGAGCTGCGGGGCCTCCGCTGCTGACCAGACCACCAGGACGCCGCCAGGGCGCAGCACCTCGCGGACGGTCGCCAGGAACGGCTCGCGGTAGATCGCGGCGTTCGCGTCGTGCACGAGGTAGCCCGGGCCGTTGTCGACGTCCAGCAGCACCAGGTCGTACGTCGCCGGGCGGGCCTCCGCGAGCGCGACGGCCACGTCGGCGACGACGACCTGCACCCGCTCGTCGGCGAGCAGCGCCGGGCCGTGGGGGATCGTGCCGTCGCGCATCCAGCCGACCAGCGCCTGCTCGATCTCGACGACCGCGCAGCGCTCGACCCGGCAGTCGGCCAGCACCTCGTGCATGGTGAAGCCGAGGCCGAGGCCGCCCACCACGACCGCCCGTGGGTGCTCGACCAGCGCGAGGGCGGCGGTCGCGAGCGCGCGCTCGGTGCTGGTCTCGAGGGTGTCCATCACGAAGACGCCGTTCGCGCGCAGCTCCAGCGACGTGGGTCCGTGCGGGTCGCGCCGCTCGCGCAGTACCAGCTCACCGCGCTCGGACTCCGCCCGCGCGACCTCGACCTGCTCGTGCCCGTCCACCACTCGTCCACCACCTCGTCCACCACCTCGTCCACCACGGGGCGTTGCTCCATCGCCGGTCGTTCGTTGTCCCTGCGCGGACCGGCCGTTCGGTCCGCTCCGCTCAGATCAAGGAGACATCGTGGCACGCATCCTCCGGACCCTCGTGGCGCTCGTGCTGGTGGTGGTCCCCACCATCGGGCTGGTCGCCTCCACCTCGACCACGGCGAGCGCCGCCCCGTCGTACGGCCCGTGGAGCAGCGAGGTGCTCGGCCTCCAGGGCCGGGTCTCGCCGCCGGCGGCCGGCCAGGCCCGCACCTTCGTGCAGTTCCGCCGCACGCAGGACTCCGAGGGCCAGCGGCAGGTCCGCGTCGCCTACCGCCTCGGCGGCGGCAAGCGCGTCACCCTCGCCGCCCGCACCCTCGCGCCGGGCGCACGGACGCAGTACCGCACCGCGCCCGTGCGCTGCGGCAGGAAGATCACCGTGTTCGCCCAGGGCCGCTACCGCGCGGACGCCTCCAGCGCCTGGTCGAAGTGGTACGCCGTGAGCGCCACCTTCAAGCGCTCCTGCTGACGCACGCTCCTTCGGGTACCGGTCGCACCGACCCGAAGGAGAGTGCATGAGCGAGAACAAGAAGCAGTCCGAGGGCCAGGTCTCCGAGGCCGCCTCCATGGACCCCGACGCCCTGGACCAGCCGATCTCCGACGACCAGGGCGTCGCCGGCAACCCCGACCAGCCGCACGACGCGGACGGCGAGGGCGTCGAGGCGGGCCCCAACGCCAAGCCGCGCGCCAACCAGGAGTCCGCCCGCGAGGCCTGAGCCGGCGGCTCCGAGCGGACCGTCAGGTCCATCGGCCACCCGATGGACCTGACGGTCCCCCGACGAAGCTTCAGCGGCTCGCCGTGAGGTTCGTCGGCTACCCGATGAACCTCGCGGCTACCCGACGAGCCTCGTGCCGACCGCGAGGCAGGCGGGCTACTGCGCGGAGCGCACCCGCAGCCCGGTGAGGGGGATGGTGGTGGTGCCGGCGGGGTCGGTGAAGAAGTCGTTGCCCTGGTGGTCGACGACGATGAAGGCGGGGAAGTCCTCGACCTCGATCTTCCAGACCGCCTCCATGCCCAGCTCGGGGTACTCGATGACCTCCTGGGACCGGATGCAGTCCTGGGCGAGGCGGGCGGCGGGGCCGCCGATCGAGCCGAGGTAGAAGCCGCCGTGGGCGGCGCAGGCGTCGGTGACGGCCTTGGAGCGGTTGCCCTTGGCGAGCATCACCATCGAGCCGCCGGCGGCCTGGAACTGCTCGACGTAGGAGTCCATCCGTCCCGCGGTCGTCGGGCCGAAGGACCCCGACGCCATGCCCTCCGGGGTCTTGGCCGGGCCGGCGTAGTAGACCGGGTGGTCCTTGAGGTACTGCGGCATCTCCTCGCCGGCGTCGAGCCGCTCCTTGATCTTCGCGTGCGCGATGTCGCGGGCGACGACGAGCGGGCCGGTGAGCGAGAGGCGCGTCTTGACCGGGTGCTTGCGCAGCTCGGCGAGGATGTCGGCCATCGGCATGGTCAGGTCGATCGGGACCACCTCGCCGCTGGCGATGTCGTCGGCCACGCCGGCATCGGGCATGTACTGCGCCGGGTCGGTCTCGAGCTGCTCGAGGAAGACGCCCTCGGGGGTGATCTTGCCCAGCGCCTGGCGGTCGGCGGAGCAGGAGACGGCGATCGCGACCGGGCAGGACGCGCCGTGGCGGGGCAGCCGGACGACGCGCACGTCGTGGCAGAAGTACTTGCCGCCGAACTGCGCGCCGATGCCGAAGGACTGGGTCAGCTCGAAGACCTGCTGCTCGAGCTCCAGGTCCCGGAAGCCGTGCGCGGACATCGAGCCCTCGGTCGGGAGGTCGTCGAGGTAGTGCGCCGAGGCGTACTTGGCCGTCTTGAGCGCGAACTCCGCCGACGTGCCGCCGATGACGACGGCGAGGTGGTACGGCGGGCAGGCGGCCGTGCCGAGCGAGCGGATTTTCTCGTCGAGGAACGACAGCATCCGCTGCGGGTTCAGGATCGCCTTGGTCTCCTGGAACAGGAACGACTTGTTGGCCGACCCGCCGCCCTTGGCCATGAAGAGGAACTTGTACTCCGGCTTTCCCCTCCCGTCCGAGCCCAGCGTCTGGGGGGTGGAGTAGATCTCGATCTGCGCCGGCAGGTTGGTGCCGGTGTTCTTCTCCTCGTACGTCGTCAGCGGCGCGAGCTGGGAGTAGCGCAGGTTCAGCTGGGTGTAGGCGTCGTACACCCCCTGGCTGACCACCTCGCCGTCGTCGACGCCCGTGATGACGCCCTCGGACTTCTTGCCCATGACGATCGCGGTGCCGGTGTCCTGGCACATCGGCAGCACGCCGCCGGCGGAGATGTTGACGTTCTTGAGCAGGTCGAGCGCGACGAAGCGGTCGTTGCCGGACGCCTCGGGGTCGTCGATGATCCGCCGCAGCTGCGCGAGGTGCGCGGGCCGCAGGTAGTGGGCGATGTCGTGCATCGCCTCGCGGGTCAGCAGCCGGATCGCCTCGGGGGAGACCTTGAGGAACGTCTGCCCGTCCACCTCGACGGTGGAGACGCCCTCGGTGGTCAGCAGCCGGTACGGCGTGCGGTCCGGGCCGAGGGGCAGCAGGTCGGAGTAGCGGAACTCGGGATCGCTCGACACGAGCGCCCAGGGTACGCCGCGTGGTGCCGATGTCCGACGCCGGGAGTTCACCGGTCGGCCCCGCCGGGGCCGCGGGATAGTAACGTCCGCGACGGTCGTGCCCACAACGGTGCGCGAGGCGCGACCGCGCCTCGCCTCAGGAGGTAGACGTGAAGGTTCGTAAGTGGTTCGTCGTGCTGGCCGCGACGACGGCGTTGGCGGCGTGCGCGCCGCCGGCCGATGACGAGGGCGACGCCGGGTCGGGCGACGGTGGCACCGACGCCGCCACCGCCACGTCGGCGGAGGACTTCGGTGGCATGGAGGGGCTCGTCGAGGCCGCCCAGGAGGAGGGCACGCTCAACGTGATCGCGCTGCCGCCGGACTGGGCGAACTACGGCGAGATCATCAAGGCCTTCGAGGAGAAGTACGACATCGAGGTCGACTCGGCGCAGCCCGACGCGGCGAGCCAGGACGAGATCAACGCCGCGAACACGCTCAAGGGCAGTGACCGCGCGCCGGACGTCTTCGACCTGAGCCAGTCGGTGGCGCTGGCGAACACCGAGATGTTCGCGCCGTACCAGGTCGAGACGTTCGACGAGATCCCCGAGGAGTTCAAGGACCCGGACGGCGCGTGGGTCAACGACTACGGCGGCTACATGTCGGTCGGCTACGACTCCAGCAAGGTGCCGGACATCGACTCGCTCGACGACCTCCTCGGCCCGGAGTTCCGCGGCAAGGTCGCGCTCAACGGTGACCCGACGCAGGCCGGTGCGGCGTTCAGCGGGGTCGTCATGGCGTCGCTGGCCAACGGCGGCTCGGCCGACGACATCGCCCCGGGTGTGGAGTTCTTCAAGGAGCTGAAGGCGGCCGGCAACTTCCTGCCCGTCGACCCGACGCCGGCCACCATCGAGTCGGGCCAGACCCCCGTCGTCATCGACTGGGACTACCTGAACGCGACGGAGTCGGAGAAGCTCGACAGCTGGAAGGTCTTCGTGCCGCAGGACGCGGTCGTCGCGGGCTACTACTTCCAGGCGATCAACGCCGACGCGCCGCACCCCGCGGCCGCCCGCCTGTGGCAGGAGTTCCTCTACAGCGACGAGGGCCAGAACCTCTGGCTCGCCGGCGGTGCCCGTCCGGTCCGTGCGGAGGCGATGGCCGAGGCCGGCACGATCGACACCGAGCTGTACGAGGCGCTGCCCGAGGTCACCGGTGACCCGGTGATCCCGAGCAACGAGCAGACGGAGTCGATGGCGTCGTACCTCGCCGACAACTGGGCGAAGGCAATCGGCTGAGCACCGTCGCCCCTGTCACCGGCACGTCGACCACGACGTCCCGAGCACCCCGGTCGGCCCGGCGCGCGAGCGTCGGGCCGGCCGTCGGGCTGCTCCCGTTCTTGGTCTACGTCGCGATCTTCCTCCTCGTCCCGACGGTGACGGTGCTCATCGGCGCCTTCTCCGGCGAGGCGGGCGGCTTCACCCTCGACCGGGTGCGCGCCCTCGGCGAGGAGACCCCGCTGCGGGCGCTGCGGGAGAGCGTGCTGCTCTCGCTGCTGTCCGCGGCGATCGGCGCCGTGCTCGGCGCGGTCCTCGCGCAGCTGGTCCTCAGCGCGCCGCCCACGAGCGTCGTACGCCGCGTGGTGACGTCGCTGTGCGGCGTGCTGGCGCAGTTCGGCGGCGTGACGCTGGCCTTCGCGTGGCTGGCCACCCTCGGCTTCGGCGGCCTGCTCACCGAGCTGCTCGCCCGGACCATCGGCACCTCCGAGGCCGGCTTCCCGTGGCTCTACGAGCTGCCGGGCCTGGTGCTCGTCTACACCTACTTCCAGATCCCGCTCATGGTGATCGTCTTCCTGCCCGCGCTCGAGGGCCTGCGGCCGCAGTGGCGCGAGGCGGCGGTCAACCTGGGGGCGACGCCGTGGCAGTACTGGACCCGCGTCGCCATCCCGCTCCTGCGCCCGGCCTTCCTCGGCTCGGCGCTGCTGCTGTTCGCCAACGCGTTCGCGGCGTACGCCACCGCCGCCGCCCTGGTCAGCCAGGGCGCTCCGATCACCCCGCTGCTGATCCGCTCGGCGCTGACCTCCGAGGTCGTGCTGGGCCAGCAGGACTTCGGCTTCGCGCTCGCGCTCGAGATGGTCGTGGTCGTCGCGGTCGTCATGGCGCTCTACGCCTGGCTGCTCAAGCGCACGTCGAGGTGGCTGCGGTGAGCGCCGTCGTGGGCCGGGTGGTCCGCTACCTGCTGCTGCTGGCGTTCGCGGCGTTCTTCGCGCTGCCGCTCCTCGCGTTGCTCGACTTCTCCACCACCGACCTGCGCACCGGCGGCCGCACCGGCGCCGCCTGGGCCTCGCTCGTCGAGGACCCGACGCTGACCGAGGCGATCCGCACGTCGCTGCTGCTCGCCGCGCTGACGGTGGTCGGCATGGTCGTGCTGCTCGTGCCCACGATGGTCTGGGTGCGGCTGCGGATCCCGCGAGCGACCCGGCTGGTGGAGTTCCTGTGCCTGCTGCCGCTGACGATCCCCGCGCTGGTGATCGTGGTCGGGCTCGGCAACGTCTACGCCTGGGTCGACTACCTGGTCGGCGACTCCCCGCTCACCCTCGCCTTCGTGTACGTCGTGCTGGTGCTGCCCTACGCCTACCGCGCGATCGACGTGGCGCTCTCCGCGATCGACTCGACCACGCTGTCCGAAGCGGCCCGCTCGCTCGGCGCGGGCTGGACGACCGTCATCGTGCGGGTGGTCGTGCCGAACATCTGGCCGGGCGTCCTCGGCGCGGCGTTCATCTCCATCGCGCTCGTGCTGGGGGAGTACACCGTCGCCTCACTGCTCAACTTCGACACCCTGCCGGTCGTCCTCGTGCTGCTCCAGAAGAGCGACGCGCCGGCCTCGATGGCCGCCGCGCTCGCCTCCATCCTCTTCGCCGCCCTGCTGCTCGTCGGGCTCTCGCTGCTCGACCGGCGGCGACCCACCTCCGGGAGGAACTGACCCGATGACCACCACCCCTGCCGACACCACGCCGGGCCCCACGAGCAGCCCGGCCAGCACGTCCGGCGTCGCCGTCGAGCTCGCCGACCTGCGCCGCTCCTACGGCGACGTGCACGCCCTCGACGGCCTCGACCTGCGGCTCGAGCCGGGCGAGATGGTCGTGCTGCTCGGGCCCTCGGGCTGCGGCAAGACCACCGCGCTGCGCATCCTCGCCGGCCTCGAGCGGCCCGACGCGGGCACCGTGCTCGTCGGCGACCGCGACGTCACGCGGGTGCCCCCGAACAAGCGGGACATGGGCATGGTCTTCCAGGCCTACAGCCTCTTCCCGCACCTCACCGTGCTCGACAACGTCGCCTTCGGCCTCAAGCTGCGCCGCAGGTCCCGCGCCGAGCGGCGCCGCCGGGCCGGCGACATGCTCGACCTGGTGGGCCTGGGCCAGCACCACGACCGCTACGCCCACCAGCTCTCCGGCGGCCAGCAGCAGCGGGTCGCGCTGGCGCGCGCGCTCGCGATCGAGCCGGCCGTGCTGCTGCTCGACGAGCCGCTCTCGGCGCTCGACGCGAAGGTCCGCGTCCAGCTGCGCGACGAGATCCGGCGGGTCCAGCTCGACGTCGGCACCACCACGCTGTTCGTCACGCACGACCAGGAGGAGGCGCTCGCCGTCGCCGACCGGGTCGGGGTGATGAACGCCGGCCGGCTCGAGCAGATCGCGCCGCCCGCCGAGCTGTACGACGCCCCCGCCACGCCGTTCGTCGGCTCGTTCGTGGGCCTGAGCAACCGGCTGCCCGCGCAGGTCGTCGACGGCCGGGCGCGCGTGCTCGACGCGACGGTCGACGTGCTCCCCGGCTCCGCCACCGGCGCCGGTGTCGCGCTGGTGCGACCCGAGGCGGTCCGCGTGACGGCGGACCCCGCCGGCACCGCCACGGTCGCCTCCGTGGCGTTCCTCGGCTCGGTCTCCCGGGCGAGCGTCACGCTCGCCGACGGCACGCTGGTCACCGCCCAGCTCCCCAGCGCCGTGGCCACCGCGCTGCAGGTCGGCCGGCGGGTGCGGGTGGACGTCGAGCCGGTGCCGGTCCTGGTGGTGGCCGACTGAGCGCCCGGCCTAGGCTGACGCCCATGGAGGGCAGCCCCGTTCCCGGACCGCCGGACCCCGCGCGGCTGCGCGTCTCCGACGCCGACCGCCACCGCACCGCCGAGGTGCTGCGCGAGGCGGCCGGCGAGGGTCGCCTCGACCTCGACGAGCTGGCCGAGCGGCTGGAGGCCGCCTACGCCGCGAAGGTGTACGCCGACCTCGTCCCGCTCCTCGCCGACCTGCCCCACGCGCCAGGGGCCGCCCCGGCCGTGCCGACCGCGGGAGTGCCCGCGCCGGCGCCGGCGCCGGTCGCCGGCGGCGTACCCGTCCCGGCGCAGCGGCACGACCTCTCCGTCGCGATCATGAGCGGCTGCGAGCGCCGTGGCGTGTGGGAGGTCGGCGCGACCCACCAGGCGTACGCCGTCATGGGCGGGGTCGAGATCGACCTGCGCGAGGCGGTCTTCACCAGCCGGGAGACCGTCATCAGCTGTGGCGCGTTCTGGGCCGGGATCGACATCATCGTCAACGAGCGGACCCAAGTCGTCGTCGACGGCATCGGCATCATGGGCGCCTTCGAGCACGGCCGCGACACGGTCGAGGCGCGGATCGACGCGGACTCGCCCGTCGTCCGCGTCAAGGGCGTCGCGCTCATGGCCGGCGTCACCGTCACCCGCAAGGGCCCGCGCAAGCCCCGCAGGCGCCTCCGCGGCGGCCCGGACAACCCGCAGCTGTCCTGACTCCGGCGCCCGACCGGCCCCGCCGCCCGGGCTCCGTGCGGTCAGTGGGCGGCGGCGTCCTCGGCGACGTGCTCGGCTGCGGCGGCTGCCTCGGGGTCCTCCTTGGCCGGGACGCGCCCGGCGCGCTCCAGGTCGATGGTGAGGTTGTCGCCGGACTCGGGGTCGAAGAGGTGCATCTGCCGGGCGTCGACCCAGATCTCGGCCTCGTCGCCCTCGGCGATCCGGCTGGCGCCGTCGAGGGAGACGACGAGCTGGCTGCGCATCGTGTCACCGTCGAGGTCGCGCTCGAGCTGGGTGAGCTGCTCGCGGACCGCGTCGTCGGCCTCGAACGGGATGTAGGCGTAGGCCTCGTTGCCGAGCCACTCCACGACGTCGACCTTGGTGGTGAACGTCGAGCCGCGCTCGCGCTTGGACTCGTCGACGACCGAGGCGTCCTCGAAGTGCTCGGGGCGGATGCCGGCGATGAGCAGCTTGCCCTCCGGCACGAGCGAGGCCTTCTCCTGCGGCAGCCGGACGGTGCCGAACGGCAGCTCGACGGAGGTGCCGGTGACGGTCGCGGGGAGGAAGTTCATCGGCGGGGAGCCGATGAAGCCGGCGACGAAGAGGTTCGCGGGGTTCGTGTAGAGCTCGCGGGGGGAGGCCAGCTGCTGGAGCACGCCGCGCTTGAGCACCGCGACGCGGTCGCCGAGCGTCATCGCCTCGGTCTGGTCGTGGGTGACGTAGACGGTGGTGATGCCCAGGCGCTTCTGCAGCCGGGAGATCTCGGTGCGCATCTGGCCGCGCAGCTTGGCGTCGAGGTTCGACAGCGGCTCGTCGAAGAGGAACGCGTCCGCGTCGCGCACGATCGCGCGGCCCATCGCGACCCGCTGGCGCTGGCCACCGGAGAGGTTGCCGGGCTTGCGCTCGAGGTGCTCGTCGAGCTCGAGGGTCTTCGACGCCTCGCGCACCTTCTGGTCGACCTCCTCGTTGGAGGCGCCGGCCAGCCGGAGCGGGAACGCGATGTTCTCGAAGACCGTCAGGTGCGGGTAGAGCGCGTAGTTCTGGAAGACCATCGCCAGGTTGCGCTCGCGCGGGGCGAGGTCGTTGACGCGGCGCTCGCCGATGACCATGTCGCCGTCGGTGATGTCCTCGAGGCCGACGATCATCCGCAGCAGCGTCGACTTCCCGCAGCCCGAGGGACCGACGAGGATCATGAACTCGCCGTCCTGCACGTCGATCGACACGTCGTTGACGGCGGGGAAGCCGTCGCCGTACTTCTTGACGATGTTCTTCATGGTGATGGCGGCCATGGCGATCAACCCTTCACTGCGCCGGAGGTGAGGCCGGCGACGATCTTGCGCTGGAACAGCAGGACGATGGCGACGATGGGGAGCGTGGCGACCACGGCACCCGCGGCGAGCAGGGACGCAGGACGGCTGAACGGGTCGGGCCCGACGAAGAACGACAGCGCCGCCGGGATCGGCCGGGCGCTCTCGGTCGAGGTCAGCGAGATGCCGAAGACGAAGTCGTTCCACGCGAAGAAGAAGGTCAGGATCGCGGCGGTGAAGACACCGGGTGCGGCCAGCGGCACGATCACCTTGCGGAAGGCCTGCCACGAGGTGGCGCCGTCCACCTGCGCGGCCTGCTCCATCTCCCAGGGGATCTCGCGGAAGAACGCCGAGAGCGTCCAGATCGCGAGGGGGAGGGTGAAGGACATGTACGGGATGATCAGGCCCAGCCAGGTGTCGTAGATGCCGATCGTGCGCCACATGTCGAACAGCGGCCCGACGAGCGAGACCACCGGGAACATCGCGATCACCAACGCGGTGGTGAGCACGAACTTCTTGCCCTTGAACTCCAGGCGCGCGATGGCGTACGCCGCGAGCGTGGCGAGGATGACCGACAGCGTCGTCGCGATCAGCGAGATGCCGATCGAGTTCAGGATGGCCCGGCGGAACTGCTCGTCCTGGAGGACGTCGGCGTAGTTCGCCCAGCCGGCCCGGCCGCCCTCGGCGGGCAGGAACCCGAGGCTGCCGTTGGTGATGGCCTCCTGGGACTTGAAGGACAGCGAGATGATCCACACCACCGGCAGCAGGCACCAGGTGAGGACCGCGGCGAGCCCGATCCCGAGGCCGATCTTCTGCTTCATCGGTTCACCCCTCCTGCCGGGCCGAGGCCAGGTCGACGCGGAAGATCTTGACGATGAGGTACGCGACCACCAGCACCGAGAGGAACAGCAGCACCGAGAGTGCCGAGCCGATGCCCAGCTGGAACTGCTCGATCACCTGCCGGTAGGTCAGGAACGAGATCGACTCGGTGCCGTTCGCGCCGGCGGTCATCACGAAGATGTTGTCGAAGATCCGGTAGGCGTCGAGGGCGCGGAAGAGGACCGCCACCATGATCGCGGCCCGCATGTTCGGCAGGATCACCTTGAACAGCCGCTGGAACCACGTGGCCCCGTCGACCTTTGCGGCCTCGATCATGTCCTCGGAGACCTGCGCCAGGCCTGCCAGCAGCAGCAGGGACATGAACGGCGTGGTCTTCCAGATCTCGGAGACCATGATCGCGATCATCGAGGAGCCGTACTCCCCGAACCAGTTGAAGTTGTCCTCGATGAAGGGCAGCCAGGAGTTCACGAAGCCGTTGGTGTTGGAGAACGCGAACTGCCAGGCGAAGCCCGAGACGACGGTGATGATGCCGTAGGGGATGAGGATCGAGGTCCGGATGACGCCGCGGGCGAAGATCACGCGGTGCATCACCATCGCGAACGCGAAGCCGATCACCAGCTCGACGGCCACCGTGATGACCATGATCCCCACGGTGTTGAGGGTGTCGCGCCAGAACAGCCCGTCGCTGAGGGCCGTCAGGTAGTTCTGCAGGCCCACGAACTCCCGGTCCTCGGGTGCGGTGAGGCTGTAGTCGAACAGCGACAGGTACAGCGCGCGGAGCATGGGGAACGCCGTCACCAGCAGCATCAGCACGATGGCCGGGAGCACGAGCTTGCGGCCCAGGCTGTTCTCGGCCTTGACCCGGTCGGAGTCGGCGGGGGCGCCCCGCCCGGTCTTCTCCTTCTCCGCCGTCGCGGTCTGCACGGTCGCTGACGTCACAGCAGTGCCTCTCCGTCGAGGACGGCCCGCAGGAACTCCGCCGACTCCTGCGGCGTGGAGTCCGGGTCGACCGAGTTGGGCGAGTGCCAGCGCGACTGCACCGCGCTCGAGATCTGGCTGTAGTAGGCGCTCTTGGGTCGGGGACCGCCGGAGTCGATGCTCTCCCGGAAGAGGTCGAGCAGGTCCGCCGGGTAGGCCTCCTGCAGCTCGGGGGAGTCGTAGACCGAGCCGCGGGACGGCATCAGGCCGTCGTTGACGGCGAGCTGCGTCTGCGCCTCCGGGGAGCTCACGCACACGGCGGCCTCCTGGGCGTGCTCGAGGTTCTCCGAGAACGCGCCGACGCCGATGTCGATGCCGCCGATCGGGGGCTTGGACTCCTCGCCCTCGACCGTGCGGGGGTAGCGCGCCCAGCCGAGGTCCTCGAACTCCTCCTCGTCGGCCGGTCCACCGGTGCCGCCGACGGTCCCCTCGTAGTTCTTGTAGACGAACGTCCAGTTCGTCATGAACTGACCGGGGCCCTCGGCGGGGAACATCCGGCCCAGGCTCGTGCCCTCGTTGGAGGTGGTGAAGTCCGGCTGCGTGGCGCCGGAGTCGGCCAGCTTCTCGATCACCGCGGCGGCCTCCTTGCCGGCCTCGGAGTCGATGGTCACCTTCGCGTCCCGGCCGGCTTCGGTGTCCTCGACGATCGAGCCGCCCGCGCCCTGGATCATCGCGTTGATCCACACGACGTACGCCTCGTAGCGGTTGGCCTGCACGCCGACGGTGCCGCCCTCGGACGCCGCCGCGTCGATCACCTGGTCCCAGGTGACCGGGCCGCTCATGTCGAGCCCGGCGGCCTCGGCCAGCGACTTGCGGAACCACAGCACCTGGGTGTTGGCCCACTGGGGAGCGGCGAAGATCTCGTCCTCCCACTCGACGGTCTCGGCCGCTCCCTGGAGCACGTCGTCGTCGAGGACCTCGTCGGCGAGGTCGCCCTCGAACGGCGCCAGCCACCCGGCGTTCGCGAACTCCGGCACGAAGACCGGGTCGAGGCTCATCAGGTCCGTGGAGCTGTCCTCGGCGGCGAGCCGGCGGGCCAGCTGGGTGCGTTGGTCGGTCGCGCTGGTGGGCAGCAGCTGGATCGCGATGTCGTACTCGTCGGTGCTGCACTCCTCGGCCAGCGCGGTGAGCGTCTCCTGGCCGTCGGGGTTGATGTACCAGTTCAACGTCGGCTTGCCGCCGTCGTCACCGGAACACGCGGTCAGCAGCGCCGAGGCGCAGACGAGGGCGCCGATCCCGGCGAGCGCTCGTCGTCGAGATGGTCTGGTCGGTCGTCGTCGATCCATCGTGCCCCGCTCCGGAACGGTGGTGTGGTAGCGGTCACGTGCCCACTCCGAGGCGGTTCAACACCTGTCCCGGGCTGCCGTTCACCAGCGGGTTCCGCCGCCGGCCCGGCGCCCGGTGGCACTACTGTGAACGCCGTCACTTCACGACGGATCGTCCGGCACGTACCTGCCGGTGAAGGAACGAGGACAATTTCATGGCAACAGTGACGTTCGAGGGTGCCCAGCGCTGGTACCCCGGCGCGGACAAGCCCGCCGTCCCGGGCATCGACCTCCAGATCGAGGACGGCGAGTTCATGGTGCTCGTCGGCCCGTCCGGCTGCGGCAAGTCCACCACCCTGCGCATGCTCGCAGGGCTGGAGGAGGTCAACGCCGGCAAGATCTTCATCGGGGACCGGGAGATCACCAACACCCCGCCCAAGGACCGGGACATCGCGATGGTGTTCCAGAACTACGCGCTCTACCCGCACATGAGCGTGGCCGACAACATGGGCTTCGCGCTCAAGATGGCGAAGGTGCCGACCGACGAGCGACGCAAGCGCGTCGAGGAGGCCGCCCGGATCCTCGGGCTGACCGAGTACCTCGACCGCAAGCCCAAGGCGCTCTCCGGCGGCCAGCGCCAGCGCGTCGCGATGGGCCGCGCGATCGTCCGCAGCCCGCAGGTCTTCTGCATGGACGAGCCGCTGTCGAACCTCGACGCCAAGATGCGCGTCCAGACCCGCACCGACATCGCCAAGCTCCAGTCCGACCTCGGCGTCACCACCGTCTACGTCACCCACGACCAGGTCGAGGCGATGACGATGGGCGACCGGGTCGCGGTGATGAAGGAGGGCATCCTCCAGCAGGTCGACAGCCCGCTGCGGCTCTACGACAAGCCGGTCAACCTCTTCGTCGCCGGCTTCATCGGCTCCCCGCAGATGAACCTCATCGAGGCGACCGCCGTCGACGGCCAGGCCAAGATCGGGGAGTACCTCGTCCCGGTCGACCCGACCGCCGCCAAGGTCATGCAGGGCCGGATCACCGTCGGTGTCCGTCCCGAGGCGTGGCGCGTGGTGTCGGCCGCGGAGGGCGGCCTGCCCGTGCGGGTCACCGTCGTCGAGGAGCTCGGCTCCGACGCGTTCGTCTACGGCACCAGCGGCGTCCAGGGCACCCCGCACGACATCATCGTGCGCGTCTCCGGCCGCGACAAGGTGCGCAAGGGCGAGACGATCCATGTCACCACCGACCCCACCGACGTCCACGTGTTCGACACCGAGACCGGGGAGCGGTTGTCTGACTGAGCGAGCCGAGGCAGGGGCGGTGACCACTCCGGACACCGCCCCTGTCACGTCAGGAGCGCGGAGCGCCAGCCCTGTCCGCCGTACGCCGGATGGCGGCGGTGAACGTCTCGAAGAGGGCGGGCGGGGTGTCGTGGCCCATGCCGTCGATGAGCAGCAGCTCGGCGCCGGGCACGGCGCGTGCGGTGGCCCGGCCGCCGGAGACGTGCACCATCTTGTCGGCGAGCCCGTGGACGACAGTGGTGGGCACGCGCACGCCGCGCAGACGGGCGCTGCGGTCGGGCTGGGTGAGGATCGCGAGCATCTGCCGCATCGTGCCCTCGGCGCTGATGCCGCGGTCCCACGTCTCCTCGGCCCGGCGGCGGGTCTCCTCCTCGGGCTCGGGGTAGCCCGGGGAGCCGATCAGCCGCCACATCTGGCGGCTGGCCTTGACGTAGGCCTCGCGGGAGCCGCGCTTGTTGCCGATCAGCGCCGGCAACAGGTTGGGGTGCTGCCAGCCGACGGTGCGCCGGCCGGTGGTCGACATGATGCTGGTCATCGACAGCACCCGGCGGGGCTCGGTGATCGCCATCGTCTGCACGATCATCCCGCCCATCGACACGCCGGCCACGTGGGCGGCGTCGAGGCCGAGGTGGTCGAGGAGCCCGAAGGCGTCGGAGGCGAGGTCGGCCATGGTGTACGGCGGACGCACGCGGCGGCCGGTGAACGCCCGCGCCAGCGTGACCCGGGTGACCCGACCCTCCAGCCGGGAGGACCGGCCGGTGTCGCGGTTGTCGTACCGGATGACGAAGAAGCCGCGGGCGGCCAGCATGCGGCACAGGTCCTCGTCCCACCAGGTCATCGGCCCGCCGAGGCCCATGACGAGCAGCAGCGGCTCGTCGTCGGGGTCGCCGAAGGTCTGGTAGCACAGCTCGACGTCGGGCCGCACGGGCGCGAACAGCTCGGGGGAGGCGGCCACCGCCGAGGTCTCGGACGATCTGGCAGACATGGCTGTCAGTCAAGCAGACGGCTCGTGGACACCGCTCGTCCGGAAACCAGGGTGAGCCAGGTCACTTGCGGGTAACGTCGAGGTGTGAGCCAGTCGACCATGGGAGCGTTCCTGCTCCCCGAAGGATTCGCGCCCCCGCCGCTGGTGGCCCTGGTGCGCGAGGGCAGCATCGTGGGCGAGGCCGGCCGCTACGCGATGCGGACCCGCGCCGAGCGCCGCGCACGCCGCGCGACGCCGTACGTCGGCCGCGTCCCCGCCCGTCTGGCCGACCCCGTGCTGCTGGTCCCGGGCTTCCTGGCCGGCGACACGTCCCTGTCGTTCATGGGCCGGGCGCTGCGGGCGCAGGGCTTCCGCACCTACCGGTCGACGATCCGGGCCAACATCGGGTGCACGCTCGGTGCGGCCGCCCAGCTCGAGGCGCGCCTGGAGTCGATCGCCGCCCGTCGCGGCGCCCCCGTGCAGGTCGTCGGGCACAGCCTCGGCGGGATGCTGGCGCGCGGGGTGGCGGTGCGCCGGCCCGACCTGGTCTCCGGGATCATCACGATGGGCAGCCCGATGATGGCGCCCGGCGCGCACCACGGCGTCCTGACCCGCAGCGTCGACGTGCTCATCCGGCTCAGCCGGGCGGGCCTGCCCGGGCTCATGTCGGAGGACTGCGTGGCCGGCGACTGCGCGCGGCAGTCCTTCGAGGAGAGCCGGCTGCCGCTCGCCCCGCACATCGGCTTCACCGCGATCTACTCCAAGCGCGACGGCATCGTCGACTGGCGCGCGTGCATCGACCCGGCGGCCAAGCCGGTCGAGGTGACCGCCTCGCACGTCGGCATGGCCGTCGACCCGCGGGTCATCGACCACGTCACCTCCGCGCTGCGGCGGCGGACCCTCGACTCAGCGGTCGAAGTCGATCGCGGAGTAAGCGCGTAGCTTCTCCAGGCGGTGCTCGCTCGTGATCGAGCGGATCGTGCCGCTGCGCGAGCGCATCACCAGGGAGTGCGTCGTGGCGCCGCCGGAGCGGTAGCGGACGCCGCGCAGCAGCTCGCCGTCGGTGATGCCGGTGGCGACGAAGAAGCAGTCGTCGCCGGTGACCAGCTCGTCGGTGGTCAGCACCGCGTCGAGGTCCAGACCGGCGTCGACGGCGCGCTGGCGCTCGGCGTCGTCGGTGGGCCAGAGCCGGCCCTGGATCGTGCCGCCCAGGCACTTCATCGCGCAGGCGGTGATGATGCCCTCCGGCGTGCCGCCGACGCCGAGCAGCAGGTCGATGCCGGTGTCGGGCCGGGCGGCCATGATCGCGCCGGCGACGTCGCCGTCGCTGATGAACTTGATCCGCGCTCCGGTCGCCCGGATCTCCTCGACCAGCTCCGCGTGGCGCGGGCGGTCGAGGACGACGACGGTCACGTCGCTCGCGCTGCTGCCCTTGGCCTTGGCGACGGCGTGGATGTTCTCGGCGACGGACTGGCGGATGTCGACCACGTCGGCGGCCTCGGGGCCGGCGACCAGCTTGTCCATGTAGAAGACGGCCGAGGGGTCGTACATCGTGCCGCGCGGGGCCACAGCCAGCACCGAGACCGCGTTGGTCATGCCCTTGGCGGTCAGCGTGGTGCCGTCGATGGGGTCGACCGCGACGTCGCACTCGGGGCCGGTGCCGTCACCGACCTCCTCGCCGTTGTAGAGCATCGGGGCGTTGTCCTTCTCGCCCTCGCCGATCACCACGGTGCCCTGCATGCCGATCGTCGAGATCATCACGCGCATCGCGTTCACCGCGACGCCGTCGGCGCCGTTCTTGTCGCCCCGGCCGACCCACCGGCCCGCCGCCATCGCGGCCGCCTCCGTCACACGGACGAGCTCGAGGGCGAGGTTGCGGTCGGGCGACTCCGGTGCGACGTCCAGGCTCATGACCCGAACCCTAGTGGTCTGCTCCACTCCGCCGACACACCCGTTCACCCGCCGTCCCGGCGGGATCAGCGGGCGTAGACGTCGACCTCGGTGGCCTTGACGGAGAACGTGACGGGGGTGCCGGGGGCGAGGTCGAGCTCGGCGGCGGCGTGGGCGGTGACGTCGGCGGCGAGGTCGCCCGCGCGCACGCGGACCTGGTCGCCGTGCGGCTCGAGGTCGGTGACGACGACGGCCAGCGCGGTCCGCGGGCTGCCGCCGGGGGGGTCGCGGAAGACCGAGACCGCCCGCGGCCGGAACACCGCCACGGCGGGGTCGCCCTCGCGCAGCACCGGGCCCGACGGGGTGCCGGCGACCACGCGCCCGTCGTCGGACCGGACGGCACCGTCGGACCACCGGCCGGCGACCAGGTTGAGCCCCGCGATCCGCGCCGCGAAGGGGCTGCGCGGGCGGGCGAGCACGTCGGCGGCCGGCCCCTGCTCGACGACCCGGCCCCGGTCGAGCACCACCACCCGGTCCGCCAGCAGCAGGGCGTCGAGGACGTCGTGGGTCACCACGACAGTGGTGCGGCCCTCGAGCACCCGCCGCAGCGTCTGCCGCAGGGCCGGGGTGACCGCGACGTCGAGGGCCGCCATCGGCTCGTCGAGGAGCAGCAGCCGCGGCTCCGCGGCCAGCGCCCGGGCGACCGCCACCCGTTGGGCTTGCCCGCCGCTCAGCTCGCCGGGGCGCCGCCCGGCCAGGTCGGCCGCGCCCACCTCGGCCAGCCAGCGGCGGGCGCTGTCGCGGGCCGCCCGGCGGCGTACGCCTGCGGAGCGGGGGCCGAACGCCACGTTGTCGAGGGCGGTGAGGTGGGGGAAGAGGAGGGGGTCCTGCGCGAGGAGGGCGGTACGCCGTGCGTGCGGCGGCACCACGCGGCCGCCGGTCAGCTCGTGGTCGTCGAGGCGGACCGTGCCGGTGTCGGGGCGCAGCAGCCCGGCTGCGACGGCCAGGACGGTCGACTTGCCGGCGCCGTTGGGGCCGAGCAGTGCGACGGTCTCGCCGGCGGCGACCTCGAGCGCGACGTCGACGCCGCGGTCGGCCACGGTGGCCTCGAGCAGCAGGGTCACGACAGCCCCCGGGCGGCGGTGCGGCCCCGGGTGGCGAGCCCGATGACGAGGACGGCCACGACGACGAGGACCAGCGACAGGGCGACGGCGCCGTCGGCGTCGGTCTCGCGCAGCAGGTAGATCTGGGTCGGCATGGTGCGGGTGACGCCCTCGAGGCTGCCGGCGAAGGTGACCGTCGCGCCGAACTCACCGAGCGCGCGGGCGAACGCGAGCACCGCTCCCGAGAGCAGGCCGGGCAGCACGAGCGGCAGCGTGACGCGGCGGAACACGGTGGTGGGCCGGGCGCCGAGGGTCGCGGCGACCAGCTCGTAGCGCTCGCCGGCCGTGCGCAGCGCGCCCTCGAGGCTGAGGACGAGGAACGGCAGCGCGACGAAGGTCTGCGCCAGCACGACCGCGGCCGTCGAGAAGGCCACCTGGACGCCGAGCACGTCCAGCGTCTCGCCGAGCAGGCCGCGGCGGCCGAAGGTGTAGAGCAGTGCGAGGCCGCCGACGACCGGCGGCAGCACGAGCGGCAGCAGCACCAGGGAGCGGACCACGCCCTGGCCGGGGAAGGACGTGCGCGCCAGCACGGCGGCCATCGGCACGCCGAGCAGCACGCACAGCACGGTGCTGGTCGCGGAGGTGCGCAGGCTCAGCAGCAGCGCCTCGCGGGAGGCCTCGGAGGTGACCAGCTCGTCGAAGTCGCCCCACGGCACCCGGGCGACGATCGCCACCAGCGGCAGCAGGACGAAGGCGGCGCCGAGGGCGGCCGGCAGCAGCAGCCAGCGGGGGACGCCCGGGGTCACGAGGGCGGTCCGGGAGGACCGAAGCCGGCGTCGCGCAGGACCTGGCGGCCGAGGTCGCCGAGGACGAGGTCGAGGAACTCCCGCGCCAGGTCCGGCTCTGCGCTGTCGGCCAGTGCCGCGACCGGGTAGCGGTTGACGGCCTCGGCCGCCTCGGGGAGCACGATGCCCTGGACCGCGTCGCCGACGGCGCGGACGTCGGTCGCGTAGACGAGCCCGGCGTCGGCCTCGCCCGAGATGACCTTGCCCAGCACGTCGGTGACCGAGCGTTCCTCGCTGACCGGCGACAGGACGACGCCGGCGGCGCGCGCCAGCCGCTGTGCCGCGGCACCGCACGGCACCTCGGGCGCGCAGACGACCAGGGCGACGTCCCTGTCCAGGTCCGGCGGGTCGGCCGGGTCGCCCAGGTCGGCCAGCCCGGTGACGCCCGCCGGGTTGCCCGGCGGCACGGCCAGCTGGAGGACGTTGGTGGCGATCGTGCGAGGTGCGCCGTCGATGAGCCCGTCGGCCACGGCGACGTCCATCGTGGCCGTGTCGGCGGTCGCCAGCACGTCCGCCGGAGCGCCCTCCCGCACCTGCGCCACGAGGTCGGTCGAGCCGCCGGAGGAGACCTGGACCTCGACGCCGTCGTGGGTGCGCTCGAGCTCCTCGGCGAGCTCCTCGAACGAGCCGGCCAGCGACGCGGCCGCGAGGACCCGCAGCGTGGTGCCGTCCTCCTCGCCGCCGCACCCGGCGACCAGGCCGACCGGCAGGAGCAGGGCCAGCGCCAGGAGCGCCCGCGTCACGGACGCTCCACGACGACGTTGGTCGACTTCACCGACGCGATCGCCCGGGCGCCCGGCTCGAGGCCCAGCTCGTCGGCGGCCTCGGTGCTCATCAGCGACACCAGCCGGTAGGGACCGCAGACCATCTCGACCTGGGCCATCACGCGGTCGCGCACCACCCGGGTGACGATCCCCGAGAGGCGGTTGCGCGCACTGACCGAGGCCGCGCGGGTCTGCTCGCGGTCCGGGTGCTCGGCCAGCGACTCCGCCAGCGCAGCCAGCTCGGTGCCAGGCACCACCGTGCGACCGCTCTCGCTGCGGGCGCTGAGCCGGCCGGCCTCGACCCACCGGCGCAGCGTGTCGTCGCTGACGCCGAGCAGCGCCGCGGCCTCGGCCACCCGGTACGTCGTCATGACGTCGATCATGCCGCACCTGCGGACAGATCCGCCACCGACTGTCCGCACCTGCGGCGCGTGGCGGTCCTCGCGGCCGCGGGGTGCGGCGTACGCGGGGGCGGCTGAGAGGATGGCCCGCGTGAGTGAGACGGGCACCCCGGGCCGCTACCAGCGCACGACCAACGGCCTGATCGGGTCGATGATCGTCGCGGTGGTGGTCGTCATCGGCGTCGTGGTGTTCCGGTCCATCTTCCGCAACGACCTCGAGGTGCAGCCCGAGCCGGTCGACTACCTCGAGCTGGTCGCCGCCGTGCAGTCCGCGGACCGCGAGCCGGCCTACCCGCCGGCGCTCCCCGCCGGCTGGATCGCCACGAACGTGGAGGCGTCCCAGGCGAACCAGGCGCCGCGGTTCTTCCTCGCGGTCCTCACCGACGAGGGCCGGTTCATCGGCCTCCGCCAGGAGGACGAGAGCGTCGAGGACCTGCTCGAGGGGCACGTCGACGCCGACACCGACGAGCAGGGCACCGCCGAGGTCGACAGCGCGGTCAGCTCGACCTGGGAGGTCTTCAGCGACGAGGGCGGGGACACGGCGTACGCCGCCGAGCTGGGCGAGGAGAACCTGCTCGTCTACGGCTCGGCTCCCCAGGAAGACCTGGAGCTGTTCCTCGGCCTGCTCAGCACCGAGCCGGTCGGGGCGACCGCGGCCGGTCGCTAGCCGTCCTGCTCCTCGTCGCCCTCGAGCGCGGCGTCCAGCCGCTCCCGAGCGCCGTCGAGCCAGCGCTGGCAGGCGGTCGCGAGGTGCTCGCCGCGCTCCCAGAGCGCGAGCGACTCCTCGAGCGTGGTGCCGCCGGCCTCCAGCCGTCGCACGACCTCGACCAGCTCCTCGCGCGCGGCCTCGTAGGACAGCTCCGGGGCGGGAGCGGGGTCAACCATCGTTTCCTCCGTCGTTCTCTGCTGGGGTGTGGGTTCCCGTGTCGACGGGGTCGGCCTCGACCCCGGTGGTGGTGGCGTGCACCCGGCCGTCGGCGACCCGGACGCTGACCGTCGAGCCGGCCGCGACGCCGGCGACCGACGTCAGCACGTGCCCGTCGGGGTCCTGGAGCACGGCGTACCCGCGCTGCAGCGTCGCCAGCGGCGAGAGCGCCCGGGCGCGTGCCCGCTGGTGGCCGATGTCGTCGGCCGCGCGGTCCAGCCGGTGGCCGAGCGTGCGCCGCGCGCGGTCGCGGAGCGAGGCGACCTCCTCGACGCGGGCGTCGACGAGCGAGCGCGGGTCCGCGAGCGCCGGCCGGGACCGCAGCGCGTCGAGCCCGGCCTGCTCGCGGGTGATCCGGGCGGCGACCGACGCCCGCAGCCGCTCGCGCGCCGAGGCGACCCCGCGCAGCTCGTCGGTGACGTCGGGGACGACCAGCTTCGCGGCGTCGGTCGGCGTCGAGGCGCGGACGTCGGCGACCAGGTCCAGCAGCGGCTGGTCCGGCTCGTGACCGATCGCCGAGACGACGGGGGTGCGGGTGGCAGCCACCGCGCGCACGAGCGCCTCGTCGGAGAACGGCAGGAGGTCCTCGACCGAGCCGCCGCCCCGGGCCACGACGATCACGTCGACCTCGGGATGGCGGTCGAGCCGGGCGAGCGCCTCCATGACCTCCGCGCACGAGCGGGTGCCCTGCATGGCGGCGTACGCCACCTCGAACCGGACGGCGGGCCAGCGGCGGCGTGCGTTCTCCAGGACGTCGCGCTCGGCGGCGCTGTTCGGCGCGGTGACCAGCCCGACCCGGGTGGGCAGGAAGGGCAGCGGTCGCTTGAGGTGCCGCTCGAAGAGTCCCTCCGCGGCGAGCAGCTGCCGTCGCCGCTCGAGCCGGGCGAGCAGCTCGCCGAGGCCGACCATCCGGATCTCGCGGGCCTGGAGGGAGATGGTGCCGCGGGTCGGGTAGTACGACGGCTTGGCGTGCACGACGATGCTCGCGCCCTCCACCAGCGGCGCGTCGAGGGAGTCGTAGAGCGAGCGCGCGCAGGTGACGGTCACCGAGATGTCCGCGACCGCGTCGCGCAGCGTCATGAAGACCGTCGCCATGCCGGTGCGGCGCGTCACCTGGGTGACCTGGCCCTCGACCCACACCGCGCCCAGCCGGTCGACCCAGCCGGCGATCGCGTTGGCGATCTGCCGCACCGGTGCCGGTGCGGCGGGCGAGGTCTCCAGGGGCATGGCCGCGAGATTAGGGGATGCCACCGACGCCTCTATCCTGGGAAGCATGAGCACCGACATCGGCATGCCCCCGATCCTGTCGCCGGAGGACGCCGAGAAGGCGGTCCTCCTCGCGGCGCCCCGGGGCTACTGCGCCGGTGTCGACCGCGCGGTGGTCACCGTGGAGCAGGCGCTGGACCTGTACGGCGCCCCGGTCTACGTCCGCAAGCAGATCGTCCACAACAAGCACGTCGTGGCCGACCTCGAGCGACGCGGCGCGATCTTCGTCGAGGAGCTCGACGAGGTGCCGACCGGGAGGACCGTCGTCTTCTCCGCCCACGGCGTGAGCCCCGAGGTGCACCGCCAGGCCGCCGAGCGCGAGCTGAAGACCATCGACGCCACCTGCCCGCTGGTGACCAAGGTGCACCACGAGGCGAAGCGGTTCGCCGCCGAGGACTACGACATCCTGCTCATCGGCCACGAGGGCCACGAGGAGGTCGAGGGCACCGCCGGCGAGGCGCCCGAGCACATCCAGCTGGTGCAGAGCCCCGCTGACGTGGCCGACATCGTCGTCCGCGACCCGGCCCGCGTCGCGTGGCTCTCGCAGACCACGCTGAGCGTCGACGAGACCCTCGAGACGGTCGCCGCGATCCGCGAGCGGTTCCCGCTGCTGCTCGACCCGCCGAGCGACGACATCTGCTACGCCACGCAGAACCGCCAGCTCGCGGTCAAGGAGATCGCCCTGGGCGCCGACCTCGTCATCGTCGTCGGCTCCGGCAACTCCTCGAACTCCGTGCGCCTGGTCGAGGTCGCCCTCGAGGCTGGCGCCAAGGCTTCCTACCGCGTCGACGACGCCTCCGAGATCGACGAGGCCTGGCTCGACGGCGTCCGCACCGTCAGCGTGACCTCCGGCGCGAGCGTGCCGGAGTCGCTGGTCGACGGCGTGCTGGCCTACCTCGCCGAGCGCGGCTACCCGGACGCCAAGGCCGTGCACACCGCCGAGGAGAGCCTGATCTTCGCGCTGCCCAAGGAGCTGCGGCGCGACCTCAAGGCCGCGGCCCAGGCTCGCTGACCGTTGGCCGGAGCCGGAGCAGGTCGCGTCAGGTCTAGGCTCGTCGGGTGGCCCGCTTCGTCGACATCCATCCCGACAACCCGCAGCCGCGCCTGCTCCAGCAGGTGGTCGCGGCGCTGCACGACGACGCGCTGATCGCCTACCCGACCGACTCCGGCTACGCGCTGGGCTGCCGGGTCGGCAACCGGGAGGGGCGCGACCGGATCCTGCGCATCCGCGGGCTCGACGAGCGGCACCACTTCACGCTGGTGTGCCGCGACTTCTCTCAGCTCGGGCAGCTGGTCCACGTCGACAACGCGGCGTTCCGCGCGATCCGCTCGGCGACCCCCGGGCCCTACACGTTCATCCTGCCCGGCACGCCGGAGGTGCCGCGGCGGCTGCTCCACGCGAAGAAGAAGACCGTCGGCGTCCGCATCCCCGACCACGTCTTCGTCCAGGCGCTGCTGGCCGAGCTCGGCGAGCCGCTGCTCTCGAGCACGCTGATCCTCCCCGGCGAGACCGAGGCGCGGACCATGGGGTGGGAGATCAAGGAGGAGCTCGACCACGACGTCGACGTCGTCGTCGAGTGCGGCGAGACCCCGGCCGAGCCGACCACGGTCATCGACTGGTCCGAGGGTGCGCCCGAGGTCCTGCGCCGCGGCGCCGGCGACCCCGACCGGTTCGAGGCCTGAGCCACGGCCCCGGCCCGCTGCCGGGGTAGTAACGGTCGGAAACGTCCGTCACGGCCACCACGGAGGGCAGAGACGTCCGTTACTACACCGCCGGACGGCAGCTACTGGTTCGCCGCGCGGCGGGCGTGGGCGTCAGGAGCCGAGCAGGTCGGTGGGCCGGCCGGTGAGCACCCGCTGGCGCACGAACAGGCAGGCCAGGCACAGCAGGTAGCCGGTCACCAGCGCGGCGCTGTGGGTGGAGAGCCCGGAGACGAGTGCCTGGACGGCGCCGTCGTGCGGCTCCGCTATCGAGGCGGGGCGGGTGCTGCCGAGCATAGCGAAGACGACGAGCATCAGCAGTGGGGGCAGCACCCCGACGGCGAAGAAGTCCGACGGGCGCACCCGCAGGGAGAGCGCGACGCAGAGCGCGACGAAGGCCAGGTCGAAGAGCCACCCGACGTCGCCGAAGAGCCACACGTCGAGGACGACCGCGGTGAGCGTGACGGCGAGGCCGAGCGCCACCACCTGGAAGGCGGGCTCGCGGCCCTCCTCCCACAGCGTCCTGGCTTGCTCCACGACCTCTCCTCGCCGCATCGGTGCTCGCGGGACCGAGGCCCCTCAGGCCACCGTAGGGCCGCGGTCGGCGTCGTCGGGCGCGGCACGCCGGTCCACCGCGCGCAGCTCGACCGCCCGCGGGGCGGGCAGCTCCTCGTCGGTGACCGCCAGGTCGGTGAAGCGGCGGGCGGAGACGAGCACCCGTGACTCCAGCGACCCGACCGCGGCGTTGTAGTGCCCGACGGCCGCGTTGAGCGAGCGGCCGACGGAGTCGAGGTGGCCGCCGAAGGTCCCGAGCCGGGTGTGCAGGTCGCGCCCGAGCCGGTGGATCTCGCGCGCCTGCTCGGCCAGCGCCTCGTGCGTCCAACCGTGGGCGACCGTGCGCAGCAGCGCGATCAGCGTGGTGGGTGAGGCGAGGACGACCTGCTTGGCCGCCGCGTGCTCCAGCAGCCCTCCGTCGGCCTCGAGCGCCGCGGCCAGGAACGACTCGGCCGGCACGAAGAGCACCACGAACTCCGGCGTCTCCGGCAGCGAGCGCCAGTAGGCCTTCGACCCCAGCTGGTCGACGTGGGTGCGCAGCTGGCGGGCGTGCCGGGCCAGGTGGTGGCTGCGCTGGACGTCGTCCTCGGCGGAGCTGGCGTCGAGGTAGGCGTCCAGCGGCACCTTCGCGTCGACGACCACCCGGCGCCCGCCGACCAGGTTCACGACCAGGTCGGGCCGCAGCGCGCCGTCGTCGAGGCGGACCTGCTCGGCGAAGTCGCAGCGGTCCACCAGCCCGGCCAGCTCGACGGCGCGGCGCAGGTGCAGCTCACCCCACCGGCCGCGCACCTGCGGCTTGCGCAGCGCCGTCGCGAGCGACTGGGTCTCCCGCCGCAGGTCGTCGACCTGCTGGTGGAGGCGGCCGGTCCAGCCCTCGCGCTGGAGGTCGAGGTGGCGCAGCTGGTCGCTGAGCCGGTCGAGCCCCTGCATCACCTCGGCCGACTCCAGCGCGCCCTCGACGACCGCCGGCCGCGAGCGCGCCCACAGCACGCCGACCACGGCACCGAGCGCCAGGCCGACCCCGAGGGCGAGGAAGAACGTCACCGTCTGCATGGCCCACAGCATGGCGCCGGCCGCCGACAGTGTGGTTCGGCCCGCGCCGGAGCGGGCACCGTTCCGCGTCCCGCACCACCCCCATCCCGGACGAGACGAGGCCACCGTGAGCGAGAAGCCGGACAGCGCCGGACCGGACAGGGCCACCGACGAGCGGCACGAGCTCGGGGAGACCGACGGGCCGATGGAGGACGTCCTGGAGAAGTCCTTCACCCGCCAGGTGGAGGAGGGCACGCAGCGGCTGAGCCGTCCGTGGCGCGAGGTGCTGGTGACCGGCTTCGTCGGCGGCACGGAGGTGGCGCTGGGCGTGCTGGCGCTCCTGGTCGTGCTCCACGAGACCGGCAACCAGCTGCTGGCCGGGCTCGCGTTCTCGATCGGCTTCATCGCGCTGCTCCTCGGGCGCTCGGAGCTGTTCACCGAGGGCTTCCTCGTCCCGGTCGTGACCGTGGCGGCCAAGCGCGCGAAGCTGCGGCAGCTCGCCAAGCTGTGGTCGGGCACGCTGGTCGCCAACCTCGCCGGCGGCTGGGTGATGATGTGGCTCGTCGTCTGGGGCTTCCCGTCGCTGCACGGCCAGCTCGTCGAGTCCGCCACGCACTTCGCCACCGCGCCGGTCAACGCCGAGACCATCTCGCTGTCGATCCTCGGCGGCGCGGTCATGACGCTGCTGACCCGGATGCAGCACGGCACCGAGGACATGCCGGCGAAGATCGTCGCCGCGGTCGCCGCGGCGTTCCTGCTGGCCGGGACCGAGATGTTCCACTCGATCCTCGACTCGCTGCTCATCTTCGGTGCGCTCCACACCGGCGACGCCGGGTTCGGGTACGCCGACTGGGCCGGCTTCCTCGCGCTGAGCGTGGTCGGCAACATGATCGGCGGCCTCGGGCTGGTGACGCTCCTGCGGCTGCTGCGCAGCAAGGAGCGGCTCGAGGACGAGCGCCACGGCGCCGAGGCCGAGGACGGCTGACGCAGGCCGGCCGATCGGGGCGATTGACGTGCGCGGGCCCTGGCTACTGGCAAGGGAGTCCCACCCCACCACCGAGGAGTCCCCGTGCACCTGACCCATGTCCCGCTCCGTGTCGCCACCGGCGCCTACATCCTGAACTCCGGTGTGGGCAAGCTGGGCGCCGACGAGGGGACCGCCCAGTTCCTCCACGGCGCCGCCGCCGGCACCTACCCGAGCCTGTTCCAGGACATGGAGCCGAAGCGGTTCGCCAAGGTCCTGGCGTTCAGCGAGATCGCCGTCGGCGCCGCGCTGCTCACCCCGAAGGTGTCTGCGACGGTCGCGGGCGGTGCGCTCGCGGCGTTCGGCGCGGGCCTGATGGGGATGTACCTCAAGACCCCGTCGATGACCCTGGACGACGGCATCCGCCCCAGCCAGGAGGGCACCGCCGTCGCCAAGGACGTCTGGCTCGTCGGTGCCGGCCTCACCCTGCTCAGCCAGGGCGTCACCGGCGCGGCGAGGTCGAGCGTCAAGTCGACCCGCAAGGCGGCCCGGAAGGCGACGAAGCAGGCGTCCAAGAAGGCCGCCAAGGTCTCCCCGCTCGGCAGCTGACGCACGTCCCGCGGGGCGGGCCGGTCAGTCGAGGTCGACGACCACCGGCGCGTGGTCCGAGGCCCCCTGGCCGGCCCGCTCCTCGCGGTCGATGAACGCGCCGGTGACGCGCTCGGCGAAGGGCGCCGAGCCGAGCACGAAGTCGATCCGCAGCCCGCGGTTGCGCTCGTAGCGCTGACGGTAGTAGTCCCAGTAGGTGTAGACCTCCGGGCCGGGCGCGTGCGGCCGCACCACGTCGACGTACCCGTCGTCGAGGAAGGCCTGGAACGCCGCCCGCTCCCGCGGTGTCACGTGCGTCGAGGTCGCGAACTGCTTCGGGTCGAAGACGTCCTCGTCGGTCGGCGCGATGTTCCAGTCGCCCACCAGCGCTGTCGGCGTCGTGCGCCACTCCTGCGCGGCCTCGCGCAGCCGGCCCAGCCAGTCGAGCTTGTAGTGGTAGTGCGGGTCGTCGACCTTGCGGCCGTTGGGCACGTAGAGCGACCACACGCGTACGCCGCCGCAGGTCGCGCCCACGGCGCGCGCCTCGGACTCCGCCGGGTCGCCCCAGCCGGGTTGGCCGGGGAAGCCGACCTCGACGTCCGCCAGCCCGACGCGGCTGAGCACGGCGACGCCGTTCCACTGGTTGGTGCCGGCGTACGCCACCTCGTAGCCCATCGACTCCAGCCCCATCATCGGGACCTGCTCCTCGCGCGCCTTGGTCTCCTGGAGGGCGAGGACGTCCACGTCGTGCCGCTCGAGGAAGGCCTCGACGCGGGCGATGCGGGAGCGGAGGGAGTTGACGTTCCACGTGGCGATGCGCACGCACGCCACCCTAAGCACCTAGGTTCTAGGCATGGACCGGGCGGCTGCGTGGATGGTGCACGCGTACACGACGACCGGGGTGGTGCTGGGCCTGCTCATGGTCCACCTCGCCTACGACGGGCAGGTCGAGGCGGTGCTGTGGCTGTTCCTGGTCGCGATGCTCGTCGACGGCACCGACGGGTTCCTGGCCCGGCGGTTCCGGGTCAAGGCGGTCGTGCCCGAGCTCGACGGCGCGCTGCTGGACAACATCGTCGACTACCTGACCTACGCGTTCGCGCCGATGGTGCTGCTGTGGGCGACCGGCCGGCTGCCCGACGGCGCGTGGGGCGGCGTGGTGGCGGCGGTGCCGCTGGTCGCGTCGTGCTACCAGTTCTGCCGCAGCGACGCGAAGACCGAGGACCACTTCTTCCTCGGCTTCCCGAGCTACTGGAACATCGTGGCCTTCCACGTCTTCGTGCTCGACCTGTCGGTGACCGCGACCGTGGGGCTGCTGCTCGTGCTGGCGGTGCTCGTCTTCGTGCCGGTGCGCTACGTGTACCCGTCGCGCACCGAGGCGCTGTGGGGCCTGAACATGACGTTGGCGACGGCCTGGCTCGGCGTCTACGCGCTGCTCGTCGTCGACCTGCCGGACCCCTCGCCGCTGCTGGTCGCCGCCTCGCTGGCGTACGTCGCGTACTACACCGCCGTCAGCGGCTGGCTGACGCTCTCGGGCCGCCGTCGGGAGGCGTCGCTACCGTCGGCTGCGTGATCGTCACCTTCGACCTGTTCAGCGCCCTCACCGACAGCCGCACCGGCGCCTCGCGCGTGCTGGCCGACCTCGCCGCGACGCGGGGGTGGGCGCAGTCGGGGGAGGAGCTCTACGACCGCTGGGACGGCCACAACAAGGCGCTCCAGCGCACCGCTGTCGCGCCCACCACGTTCCACGACGTCTCGCTCGAGGCGCTGTCGCGGGCCTGGCACGAGCTCGGCCACGACCCGTCGTACGTCGCCGGGGACCTGGCCCTGCTGGAGGAGTCGGTCGCGGACTGGCCGCTGTGGCCGGACGTCGCTGCGGGCGTCGCCGGCGTGGCCGCGGAGCACCGCGTCGGGCTGCTGTCCAACGTCGACGACGCGCTGGCCCGGCGGACGCGGGCACACGCCCTGGTCGACCCGGACCTGGTGCTGACCAGCCAGCGGCTGGGCGCGTACAAGCCCAGCCGTGAGATCTACACCCGCGCCGCGGCTGTCGCCGCACCGGACCGGCTGGTCCACGTGGCGGCGTCGGCACGCGACGTGCGCGGGGCGCTGGAGGCGGGCCTGGCGACGGTGCGCCTGGCGCGGCCGGGCCACGTCGTGGACGAGACAGGGCCGCGGCCGCCGGTCGAGGTGACCGACGCCGCGGCCCTGGCCGAGGCGGTCGCCGGGGTCTGACCCCGGCGGTGGGACGGGGTCAGGCGGTGGTGACCACCAGCAGGCCCCACGCGACGATCGGGGCGATGACCACGATCGACATGCCCCACTGCATGAGCCGCTTGAAGACGACCTCGCGGTCGGCGGCGTCGGCGTTGGCGACGACCAGCGCGCCGTTGGTGGAGAACGGGCTGCAGTCGACGACCGAGCTGGAGATGGCCAGCGCGGCGATCAGGCCGATCGCGTTGACCTGGTCGGTGAGCAGGAACGGCACCGCGAGCGGGATGAGCGCGCCGATGATGCCGGTGGTGGAGGCGAACGCCGAGACCACGGCGGCGATGAAGCAGATGAGCAGCGCGGCCACGAGCGGCGCACCGACCTCGGCGACCTGCTCGCCGACCCAGTCGACGACACCCTGGTCCTGGAGCAGGTTGACGTAGGTGACGATGCCGCCGATCAGCAGGACGGTGCCCCAGCTGATCTTCTCGACCGCGCCCTTCGCCGACTCGGGGAAGGCCAGGGTCAGGACGACCGCGATGGTCAGCGCGGTGAAGCCCACGTCCAGGTCGAAGCCCAGCGCACCGATCATCAGCGCGGCGAGGCCCACGAGCGTGACGATGCGCTGCGTGTCGAGGGTGTGCCGTTCGTCGCGGTCGGCGTCCCTGCTCGGGGCGGTCGCGCGTCCGGCCTCGACGGCCGAGTGCGGGACACCGGGCCCTCCGGAGCGCATGACGGCGTGGCTCGCGGCCTCGGCCTCCGCGCTGAGCTCGGCGCCGGCGGTGGCCTCCTTGCCGCGGGCGATGAGCGCGCGGCCGCCGAAGGCGACGTAGGTGATCGCGGCGATGAGCGCGGCGGCGGTGAAGGTGGTGAGGAAGAGGACCAGCTGGTTGCCCGGCAGGTCGTTCTGGTCGACGACGCCGTTGGTGATCGAGCCGAAGATGCCGATGGGGGAGAAGGAACCGGCGGTCGCGCCCTGCACGACCATCATCCCCATCATCATCGGGTTGATGGAGTAGCGCAGCGCGAAGCCCATCGCCACGGGCGCGACGATCGCGACGGCGGCCGGGCTGACCGCACCGATCGAGGTCACGGCCGCGCAGACGAGGAACATCGCCCACGGCACGAGCGCCACCCGGCCGCCCACGGCCCGGACGGCCGCGTGGACGATCCAGTCGACGGTGCCGTTGTTCTTGGCGAGCGCGAAGAGGTACGTGACGCCGACGAGGATGACGAACAGGTCGCTCGGGAAGCCGGCCAGCACCCCGTCGACCTCGAGGTCGTAGACGGTGAGACCGACGACGAACGCCGCGACGAGCGCGAGCGCACCCATGTTGACGCCCCGGACGGTCGCCACGAGGAAGACGACCACGAGGACCGCCAGCGAGATGAGTTCGGTGGACACAGCAGGTTTCCCATCCGGTTGTGATGCGCGTCATGCGCCGGGAGGAGCGACGATAGTCAGTGGCTGAGCCACCTGACAACCGGGCCACCGGTTCACTAGGATCCGGACCATGCCCGACGAGCCGTCCGCGCGCCGCCTGGCGCCCCTGCGGCGCGAGCGCCTCTACGAGAGCCTCGCGGCGCACATCTCGGACTTCATCGAGGCGCAGGGGCTCGTCGGCGGCGACCGGCTGCCGCCCGAGCGCCAGCTGGCCGCCGAGCTCGGGGTCAGCCGCGCGACGTTGTCCCGGGCGCTCGCGGCGCTCGAGACACGCGGTCGGATCGAGGTGCGCCACGGGGTCGGCGCGCTCGTCCGCGAGCCGGAGCCCGCCGGCGGCGTACCCGCCTGGGAGGCGGGGCTGGCCGCCCGGCCGCGGGCGGAGGTGCTCGTCGCCCGCGAGGCGGTGCTGGCCGGCCTGGCGCGGACCGCGGCGGGCGCGGACAGCTCGATGCGGGTCGCGATGCTCGCGCCCGACGGTCGGCAGCGCTCCTTCGACCACACCTGGCGGTGCGTGCGCCGCCTGGCCGGCGACGGGCTGCTGGCCGAGCTCGACGACGCCCTGGCCGGGCATGCTCCCGGGCCGGCTGACTCCGCCGAGGTGCACGAGCGGCTCGACGCGCTCGCCGACGCGGTGCTCCGCGGGGACGCAGCGGCGGCGGCCACGACCTGCCAGGGCATGCTGGGCGGCTGACCGTCCGCCGTCGACGGAGAGACGACACGGCCCGCCTCGGGCCAGGAGAGGGACGCACGTGGTGGACGGCCTGCTCGAGCACGTCTGGGTGGTGCTCGCCGGCTTCGGCGCGGGGCTGCTGACCTCGACGGTCGGCGTCGCGAGCCTGCTGAGCTTCCCGGTCCTGCTCGCGATCGGGCTGCCGCCGGTCGTCGCGAACGTGTCGAACACCTTGGGGCTCATCCCCGCCGGCGCCGGCGGCGCGGTGGGCTTCCGCGACGAGCTGCGGGTCGAGCCGCGGCTGACCCGGCAGGTCATCGGGCTCTCCGCCGTGGGCGGCCTGGGCGGGGCGGTGCTCCTCCTGGCGCTGCCGTCGAGCGTCTTCGAGGCGGTCGTGCCGTGGCTGATCCTCGGCACCTGCGTGCTCGTCGCCGCCCAGCCCCGGATCTCCGCCGCGCTGCGGACCCGCCACGGCCACGCCGACCGGCCGCCGCGGCTGCGGCTCACGCCGGTCGCGACGCTCTTCGTGGTGCTGACCGGGGTCTACGGCGGCTACTTCGGCGCCGGCGCGGGGGTCATGATGATCGCCGTCCTCGCGCTGAGCCTCGACCTCGACTTCGGGGTGGTCGCCGGCATCCGCACCACCTCGCTGATGGCCTCCAACATCGTCGCCGGCATCGTCTTCACCCTGGTCGCCGACGTCGACTGGACGGTCGTGGCGCTGATGGCCCTCAGCTCGGTCGCCGGCGGCTACCTCGGCGCGCGGATCGCCCGCCGCCTGCCCGCGACCGTGCTGCGCACGGGCGTGCTGGTCGCGGGCATCGTCACCGTCGTGACCATGCTGACCTGACCTCGCGCCCTCAGGCGCGGGCGAGGCCTGCGACCGCCTCGACCAGCCGGTCGACGTCCTCGACGGTGGTGTACGCCGCCAGGCCGGCGCGCACGCCGCCGGTGTCCCCGAGCCCCGCGTGCCGCGACGCCTCGATCGCGTAGAAGTGCCCCGCCGGCGCGTTCACGCCCTCGGAGGCCAGGTGCCGCGCGACCCCGGCGGGCGCGTGGCCGGCGAGGGTGAACAGCACGGTCGGCGTCCGGTGCGCCGGCGCCCCCTGCAGCGTCACGCCGTCGATCTCCCGCAGCCCTTCGACCAGGTGCGCGAGCAGGCCGTCCTCGTGCTGTGCGGCGGTCGTCATCGAGCGCACCAGCCGCTCGCGCCGGGTGCCCTGGCCCGGCTCGAGGCCGGCCATGAAGTCGACCGCCGCGGTCACGCCGGCGAGCAGCTCGTGGGGGAGCGTGCCGAGCTCGAACCGCTCCGGCACCACGTCGGTCGACGGGAGCAGCTTGTCCGGGTGCAGGGTCTCCAGGAACGCCGGGTCGCCGGCGAGCACCCCGAGGTGCGGGCCGAAGAACTTGTACGGCGAGCACGCGACCAGGTCCGCCCCGAGCGCCGACCGGTCGACCGGTGCGTGCGGGGCCAGGTGCACCGCGTCGACGTACGACAGGGCGCCGGCCTCCCGGGCCAGGTCCGCCAGGCGGCGTACGTCGGGACGGGTGCCGAGCAGGTTGGACGCCGCCGTGACCGCGACGACCCGCGTGCGGTCGGTGAGCAGCGGGGCGACGTCGTCCAGCTCGCCGGTCGCCGGGTCGAAGCCGAGCCAGCGCACGGTCGCGCCCGCGCGCTCGGCCGCGATCACCCACGGGCGGATGTTGGCGTCGTGGTCGAGGCGGGTCACCACGACCTCGTCGCCGGGGCCCCACGAGCGGGACAGCGTGCGGGACATGTCGAAGGTCAGCTGCGTCATCGAGCGGCCGAAGACCACGCCGCGGGCGTCGGTGCCGAGCAGGTCGCCGGTGGCCGCGCGGGCCTCGGCGACCACGCGCTCGGTGCGGGCCTCCGCCTCGGTGGTCGTGCCCCGGTTGCCGAGGCCGGCGGTCATCGCGGCCGCCACGGCGTCGGCGACCTGGCGGGGCACCTGCGAGCCGCCCGGCCCGTCGAAGTGGGCGACCCCGAGGTCGAGGGCGGGGAAGCAGGCACGGATGCGGTCGACGTCCACGGCGCGATGCTGCCACCCCGGGCGGGCCGCCGATTGCGGCGGCCCGCCGACGGGCACCGGAACCGTCCAGCACCTCGAGGGAGGAGAACGAGATGGGCATGTTGAACCAGGTCGTGAGCAGGGTCGCCGGCGGGGCACGGCGCACGCCGCGGACCGGCGGCGTCGGGGCCGGCGGTCTCGGCACCGGACGGGCGAGGACCGGTGGCACCGGGCGTCGTCCCCAGGACGAGGCGATCGGCCGCGGCGTCCGTGGGCTGCTGCGCCGCTTCCGCTGAGCCGCGCCGCGCCGCGCCCCTGAGCGGGCGCACCTTCGAGGGACCCGGTCGTGATTCGGCCGGGTCCCTCGCCGCTCCGTAGAGTGGCCGCCCGTGGCTCTCACCATCGGCATCGTCGGGCTCCCCAACGCGGGCAAGTCCACCCTCTTCAACGCCCTGACCAAGAACGACGTCCTCGCGGCGAACTACCCGTTCGCCACCATCGAGCCGAACGTCGGGGTCGTAGGCGTGCCGGACGAGCGGCTGCCGGTGCTCGCGGAGATCTTCGGCAGCGCCAAGATCCTTCCGGCGACCGTGGAGTTCGTCGACATCGCCGGCATCGTGCGCGGCGCGTCCGAGGGCGAGGGGCTGGGCAACAAGTTCCTCTCCCACATCCGCGAGTCCGCGGCGATCTGCCAGGTCACGCGGGTCTTCCGCGACGAGGACGTCACCCACGTCGACGGCGAGGTCAATCCCGGCAACGACATCTCCACCATCCAGACCGAGCTGATCCTGGCCGACCTGCAGACGGTGGAGAAGGCGATCCCGCGGCTGGAGAAGGAGGCGCGCGGCAACAAGTCGCTCGCGGCCAACCTCGACGCCGCGAAGGAGGCGCTCGGCCACCTCGAGGCCGGCACCCCCATCATCGCCACCTCGATCGACCGCGAGCTCGTCCGAGAGCTGTCGCTGCTGACCGCCAAGCCGTTCATCTACGTGTTCAACTGCGACGCCGACGAGCTCGCCGACGAGGCCCTCAAGGACCGGATGCGCGAGCTGGTCGCCCCGTCCGAGGCGATCTTCCTCGACGCGAAATTCGAGTCCGAGCTGGTCGAGCTCGGCGACGACGACGAGGCCCGCGCGATGCTGGTCGAGATGGGCGTCGAGGAGCCCGGCCTCGACGTGCTCGCCCGCGTCGGCTTCGACACCCTCGGCCTGCAGACCTACCTGACCGCCGGCCCCAAGGAGACCCGGGCCTGGACGATCAAGAAGGGCGCCACCGCCCCCGAGGCCGCCGGCGTCATCCACACCGACTTCCAGCGCGGCTTCATCAAGGCCGAGATCGTCTCCTTCGCCGACCTCGTCGAGGCTGGCTCCATGCAGAAGGCCAAGGAGGCCGGCAAGGTCCGCATGGAGGGCAAGGACTACGTCATGGCCGACGGCGACGTCGTGGAGTTCCGCTTCAACGTGTGACCCCTCCAGCTGACCCCGCCGCCTCGTGCTGCCCAGCGTGCGCCGGGGCGCACGCTCAGCAGCACGAGGCCGGACGCGGGCAGCTTCACGACAGCTCGGTCATGATCGCCGGCACCTGGGAGGGGAGCTCGCGGGCGAGGTAGCCGAGCGGACCGACCGCGGCGGCCAGGCGCTCGCCACAGCGGGCGTGCACGTACCCGCCCCACGCGGCGGCCTGTGCCGGCTCGGCGCCCCGCGCGAGCAGTCCCGCGACGATGCCGGCCTGCACGTCGCCGGAGCCGGAGGCGCCCAGCCCGGGTCCGCCGCCCTCGACCGTCCAGGCGTCGCCGCTGGGGGTGACCACGTGCTTCTCGGTGCCGCCGCAGACGACGACGACCCGGCTGCGGGCGGCGACCTCGCCGGCGACGGCAACCGGGTCGGCGGCCACGTCGTCGTCCTCGACGCCGGCCGTCTGCGCGAGCTCGGAGGGGTTCACGGTGAGCACGGCGCAGCCCTCGAGGTGGTGCAGGCCGTCCGGGTGCGCGGTGAGGTACGCCGATCCCAGCGCGTCGAGGACCAGCGCGAGGTCGAGGCGGGGCAGGACGCCCTCGAGCAGCGCGACCGCGTCGTCGGGGTCGACGAACCCGGGGCCGGCGAGTAGCACGTCGGCGGAGCCGCAGTCGCCGACGACGGTGTCCGCGGCGCCGGGGTCGATCCGGCCAGCGGCGTTCGCGTCCAGAGGCACCACACCGACCTCGGGTGCCGCGACGGCGAGCGCGGGGACGACCTCGTCGATCGTGGCTGCGGTGACCTTGCCAGACCCGGCGCGCAGCGCGGCCTCGGCGGCGAGCAGCACGGCGCCCGGCGACCGGCGCGACCCGGCGAGCAGGACGACGCGGCCGCGCGCGTTCTTGTCCTCGCCCGGGTCCGGCAGCGGCCAGCCGCGCAGGAGGCCGGGGGTGACGATCCTCGGCACGGGGGAGGGCTCAGGAGGCATCGTCGGCCGCTCCTTGCGACTCCTCGTGGGTGACGTCGACGTCGATCCGGTCGACGGCCGTGGTGTCGGCGAAGGAGTCCAGCTCGAGGAACGAGCCCTCGCGACGGTAGGTCGTCACCGACGCGTTGGGGATCCGCATCCGGCGGTCGAGGTCGAGCAGGTCCGCCTCCTCGATGCCCTCCAGGACGTACCGGAACGTCATGATCACGGCCTGGTGGCTGAACAGCCACACCCGATCACCGTCGTACCCGTGCCGCAGGTCGGCCAGCAGGCCCCGCACCCGCTGCGCGACCGCGGCCCAGCTCTCGCCGCTCGGCGGCTGGTAGTAGAACTTGCCGAGCTTGTCGCGCCGCTCGGCCTCCTCCGGGTAGCGGCTGCGGATCCCGCGTCCGGTGAGCCCGTCGAAGACGCCGAGGTCGCGCTCACGCAGCCGCTCGTCGTGCTGGATGCCGAGGTCGAGGCCGTCCACGGTGATCGCCGCGGTCTCGGCCGCCCGACGGTAGGGCGAGCTGACCACGACCGTCGGCCGCGCCGCGTCGTCCCGCTCGCGCAGCCAGCGGCCCAGCGCCGCGGCCTGGTCGCGCCCGGTGTCGGACAGCTCGACGTCGGCGTCGCGCGCGGTCAGGTCGAGGACCTCCGCGCCGGCGTCGCGTGCCGCCGCGTCGGCCCGGTTGCCCATCGACTCGCCGTGCCGCACCAGCACCAGCTCCGCCGGCCCCTGCTCCCACCTCGGTCTCACGTCGCCTCCTCCAGCCGCACCTCCAGGGCGCCCCGAGTACCCACGCCGCCCTCTCGACACCCACCCGACCGCCAAGTCGGATCACGCCGCGTCGGCCGGGGCAGAACTTTCCCCGCCATGCGTTGTCAGGCGAGGACCGATGTGGCACGCTGCACACATCGTGAACCGACCGAGCGGTCGGTCTGTATTCGCCGAGCGAGGAGCCGCGCCGTGACGAACGATCCCGGGCCCGACCGCGAGCAGGTGCAGCGAGAGGTCTACCGCAAGGTCGTGACCATCCGCTTCGCCGAGCTGCGCATCCGCGAGCACGTCGAGAAGGAGGGGTTCGGCGGCTTCTGGCACCCCGGCATCGGCCAGGAGGGCCTCCAGGTCGGCGCGGTCAGCGCGATGCAGGACGACGACTACCTCTACTACGCCCACCGCGGTCTCGGCTACGCCTTCGCGAAGGGCATGCCGCTCGAGCCGTTGTTCGGCGACCTCCTCGGCCGGGCCAACGGGAGCACGCGAGGCAAGGGGGGCGGCACGGTCCACTTCGCCGACGCCTCGCGCCACGTGCTCGGCCAGGGCGGGACGCTCGGCTCGAACTTCGTCATGGGTGCCGGCACCGCGGCGGCCTCCCAGCTGCTCCGGGACGGGCGCGTCACCGTGGTGTTCTTCGGTGACGGCGCGTCCGGCCGCGGCACCTGGCACGAGGCCGCGCTGCAGGCGTCGGTGTGGAAGCTGCCGGTCGTCTGGATCTGCGAGAACAACGGGTGGGCGCTCTCGGCGCGGTTCACCGAGCAGAGCCCGACCGAGCACGTCGCCGACCGCGCCCCGGCGTACGGCATGCCCGGCGTCGTCGTCGACGGCCAGGACGCGATGGCGGTCCACGACGCGACGGCCGAGGCGATCGACCGCGCGCGCCGCGGGGAGGGCCCGACGCTGATCGAGGCCAAGACGCTGCGCATCCGCGGCCACTACGAGGGGGACCGCCAGCCCTACCGGGACGACCCGGTGCTGGGCGACGAGATCCCCAATGACCCGGTGCACCGCCTCGGCGAGAGCATCCCCGACGACGTACGCCGCGGCATCGACGCCGAGGCGCGCAGCCAGGTCGAGCAGGCCTTCGGCGCGGCGCTCGCGGCGCCGCGCGCGGACCGCTCGGTGATCTTCGAGGACGTGTGGGCATGACGACGACATCTGCGGCAGCAACGGGCGTGGCGGGCGGGACGGAGCGCGTCATCGGCTACTCCCGCGCCATCAACGAGGCGCTCGCGGAGGAGATGCGGCGCGACGAGCGCGTCTGGATGATGGGCCAGGACATCGGCCGCCTCGGCGGCGTCTTCGGCCTCACCCGCGGCCTGCTCGACGAGTTCGGCCCCCTGCGGGTCCGCGACACGGCGATCAACGAGACCTTCATCGTCGGCGGCGCCGCCGGCGCGGCGCTGGCGGGGACGATCCCGGTCGTCGAGCTCCAGTTCGCCGACTTCCTCTTCACCGCGGCCGACGAGATCTTCCACAAGCTGGCGAAGTGGCGGTACATGCACGGCGGGCAGTTCACGATGCCGGTCGTCGTCCGGCTGCCCAGTGGCGTGGTGGGCGGCGCGGGTGCCGAGCACTCCCAGAGCCTCGAGACCATCGCCATGCACGTCGCGGGACTCAAGGTCGCGGTGCCGGCGACCCCGTCCGACGCCAAGGGGCTGCTCAAGGCAGCGATCCGCGACCCCGACCCGGTGCTGTTCTTCGAGCACAAGGGCCTCTACCGCGTGAAGGGCCCCGTGCCGGAGTCCGACGAGCACGTCGTCCCCTTCGGGTCGGCGCGCGTCGCCCGGCCGGGCAACGACCTCACGGTGGTGGCCACCGGGCTGATGGTCGACCGTGCGGTCGCCGCCGCGGAGCAGCTGGCGCCTCACGGCATCGACGTCGAGGTGATCGATCCGCGCACGCTGGTCCCGCTCGACATCGACACCATCGTCGCCTCCGTCGAGCGCACGCACCGCCTCATGGTCGTGCACGAGGCGTCGCGGACCGCGGGGTTCGGCGCCGAGATCGCGACCCAGGTGCAGGAGCGCGCGTTCTTCGCGCTGGACGCGCCGGTGTGGCGCGTCTGCGGCACAGACACCCCGCTCCCGCAGGACCCCGAGCTCGAGCAGGCCTGCATCCCTTCCACGGACGAGATCGTCGCCGCGGCGCGCGCGCTCGCGGCCATCTAGGAGTCACGCAATGGCGCACGTCCTGATGCCCCGGCTGGGCGTCTCGGTCACCGAGGGCACGGTCTCGGCGTGGCTGAAGCAGGTCGGTGACCCGGTCGAGGTCGGCGAGCCGATCTGCGAGGTCGCCACCGACAAGGTCGACACCGAGATCGAGAGCACCGTCGCCGGTGTGCTGACCGAGCAGCTGTACGCCGTCGACGAGGTCGTCGAGGTCGGCGCACCGCTCGCGACGGTCGCCGCCGCCGACGAGGCCACCGCCGCCCCCGCGCCGGCCGCGCCGGAGCCGACCGCGCCGGAGCCGACGCCGTCGATCGTGCCGGACCCGGCCGGCTTCGGCGACAGCCCGGACACCGGTCCTTACCCGGAGCCGCCGGCGCCCGAGCTTGGGCCGAGGCCGGAGGGCGCCGACGACCAGTACGCCGTCGTCATGCCCCGGCTGGGCGTCTCGGTCACCGAGGGCACGGTCTCGGCGTGGCTGAAGCAGGTCGGTGACCCGGTCGAGCTGGGCGAGCCGATCTGCGAGGTCGCCACCGACAAGGTCGACACCGAGATCGAGAGCACGGTCGCCGGCGTCCTGGCCGAGCAGCGCCACGCCGAGGGCGAGGTCGTCCTCGTCGGTGAGCCGCTCGCGCTGGTGACCCCGGACGGCGCCCTGCCGAGCGCGGCTCCCGCCGCACCCGCGCCGCCGGCGAGCGAGCCGACGGCGGCCCCGGCCGCCGGAGCGGCGCCGACCGCCCAGCCGGCACCGCAGCGAGCTGCGCAGCCGTCAGCCACTGCCGGGCCGACCGTGCCCGGTCGACCGGCCGAGCTGCGGCCGGCACCTTTTGACCACACCGCGGCCGTCGACCGACTGCTGGCGACCGTGGCCCGCGCGGGCCGTCCGGTCGCCGCACCGTCCGCCCGGCGGCTGGCCGCCGAGCTCGGGGTCGACCTCGCCCTGGTGCCCGGCACGGGTGGCGGCGGGCACGTGACCCGTGCCGACGTCCAGCGCGCTGCGGAGCAGCCCGCTGCGGCGCCCGTGGTCGCCGCAACACCCTCGGCGGCCCCTGCGCCGGCCGCCCCAGCGGCGCCCGTCCCCGAGACCACCGGGCACCCGGTCGGGCCCGACGGGCTGCCGATCGGCTACGAGGACGTGCCGTACGACGCCGTCCCCACCAGCCGCATCCGGCGGGTGACGGCCGAGCACATGACGCGTTCGCGCCGCACGGCGGCACACATGACGACCGAGGTCGACGTCGACCTCGGGCTGCTCACCGACGTGCGCGCCCGGCTCAACGCCCACCGGGCGACCCAGGGACGCGGCAAGCTGTCGTTCCTGCCGTTCGTCGCGCGGGCGACCTGCGCCGCCCTGCTCGAGCATCCCGACCTCAATGCGACCTTCGAGACCGAGCGCCTGCTGCGGTGGGGCGAGATCAACCTGGGCATCGCCGTGGACACGCCCCGCGGCCTCATGGTGCCGGTGCTGCGCGGCGCCGAGCGGATGACCGTCGAGACGCTGGGGGAGGGGATCACCGACCTCGCCGCGCGGCTGCGCGACGGCAAGCCCGGCCCCGACGACTTCCGAGCGGGAACCTTCACGATCTCCAACCCCGGCTCCGTCGGCGCGGTCTCGGCCCCGGCGATCATCAACCAGCCGCAGGTGGCGATCCTGGGCATGCCGACCATCCAGCGGCGCCCCTGGGTCGTGCGCCTGGCCGACGGCCAGGAGACCATCGCGATCCGCCCGATCCTCCGGCTCGCGCTGACCTTCGACCACCGGGCCCTCGACGGCGCGGACGCGACCCGCTGCCTGGTCGACATCGGCCGCCGGCTCGAGACCTGGGACGTCGACGACTACCGCTGAGCGGAGCCGTCCGGGTACGACGACGCCCCACCGTCCGCGGGACGGTGGGGCGTCGTCGAACGAGAGGGTCGGCAGAGCCGGCGGGGCCGGTGCGCCCGATCAGGCCGGCGGGACGGCGCGCGCGGCCGCGGGCGTCAGCTGGTCGGTGCCGAGCCCGTAGACGAGGTAGTTCCAGAACTGGTAGGCCAGCTCGCGCGACCGCAAGCGGCCGCCGGGGCGGTACCACTGGTAGGCCCAGTTGCACATGCCGAAGGCCGCCAGGGCGGCCAGGTGCGGGTCCGCCTGGCGGAAGACCCCGGACTCGACACCGGCAGCGATGAGGTCCTCGACGATGCGCTCGTAGCGGTCGCGCTTGGCCTTGATCGGCCCGCGCGCCTCCGCCGGCAGCTCCCGGTGGTGCTCGAAGAACACCCGGACGTGCCCGCGGTGGGTCTCCATCAGCTCGAGGATGTCCGCCATGACCTCGAGGAGCAGCTGCTCGGCACGCAGGCCGGTCTCGCTCCGTGCCTCGTGGCGGTCGATCAGCAGGTCGATGAACTCCTCGTGGATGGCGTGGAGGATGTCGTCCTTGCTCGGGAAGTAGTGGTACAGGGTGGGTTTGGCGACCCCGACCTCCTTGGCGATGTCGTCCATCGTCGTGCTCGAGTAGCCGGTCTTGTCGAAGAGCCCGGCGGCCCGGCTGACGATCTGCTGACGCCGCTCGGTCGACGACATCCGACGTCGTGCTGCTCTGTCCACTGTCTTCACGTGCAGGCGTCCTTCCATGGCTGACGAGGGGACTCTAATGCCCGGACCGGAGAAAACCGACTCGTTGGTCGGGAAAACCCAGGACAAATCCGGTCGTCGGCCGACCGGTCGGCCGGTCTAGAACCGCGATCTGGTCTCGCCGCCGCCCCGGAGTGGCGCTGTTCCGCAGGTAAACGATCGGAAAATGTGAGCGCAGTCACCGGCAACCCCTTGACAGTGTGACCGGGGTTACCTAGCGTCCTCGCCATGCGAACCGACCGACGAGTCGGGCGGAAGGGGGCCTGCAGATGACCGAGCTCAGAAGCTCGTTCGGCGTCGACACCGTCGGCGCCGAGGCGCTGCTGGCCGACCGCTCGTGCGGCACCTGCGAGCCCTGCGCCGCCGGCGCGGCGCTGTGGTGCCGGAGCCCGCACGGCACGGCCCGGACCTCGAGCCCAGCGCTGCCCGGCGACGTCCTACCGGCGCTGCGGTCCGCCGTGCTGGCTGTCGCCGCCCTGCTCGAGGCGCCTGCCGCCCGCACCACGCTCGTGGTCGGCCACGAGGGGTCCGCGACGCTCGTGCTCGCCCGCCTGCTCGTCGACGGCACGGTCCTCGCCGCCCCGTCCGTGACCGACCCCGACCTCAAGGCGCAGGTCGCTGCTCGCGAGGCCTCCGGCCGGGCCTCGGTGGTGGTGGCGGCGGACGACGTCCGCTCCGCCGTCCGCGCGGTGCGCCGCGGCGGCCACGTGTGCGTGCCCGGCCCCGCCGCCGACCTGCCGAGCGTGACCGAGCTCGTCCAGCGCGAGGTCACGCTGCTCGCCCCGCAGCAGGTGACGAGCGTCCTCGAGCGCCTCACCGAGGCGGACTGGGCAGCGGCCGTCGCCGCGGCCCGGACAGCCGCCTGAGCCGGCGCCCGAGCCGGAGCCGGAAGACCCCCGAACCGACCTGACCAGCACCACCCGAGACCCCCGCACAGCAACCAGGAGGAAGCACATGGGCCGCACAGCAGATGGCAAGTGGTCGGACGAGTGGACGCCGCCGGTGTTCTCCGTCGATGCCAACGGCAAGGTCATCGGCTACGTCAACGACCGCACTCCCAACAACTGGGGGCGTTGGGGCGACCTGGACGAGAAGGGCACGGCCAACCTGCTCACCCCGGAGCGCGTGGCCGCGGCCGCGAAGCTCATCGAGACCGGCAAGGTCGTCAGCTGCGCGATCCCCCTGGACAGCACCGGCCCGGTCCACCCGACGCGCACCGGCGTCGTGCACCTCTACGGCTACACCGGGTCCGACTTCGTCGCCGGCACCAAGGCCGGTCAGGACTACCCGAACTTCCAGGGCACCGACGACTACATCTTCATGCCGCTCCAGGGCAGCACGCAGTGGGACGGCCTGTCCCACTTCTTCTACAAGGACACGATGTTCAACGGCTTCTGGATCGGCAACGTCGAGTCCTACGCCGGCGCCCGTCGTGGCTCGATCCACCAGATGAAGGACACGCTGGTGGGCCGGGGCGTCCTGCTCGACCTGCCGAAGTTCAAGGGCGTCGACCGCCTCCAGCCGCAGTACGGCATCACCCCCGACGACCTCGACGCGTGCGCCGAGGCCCAGGGCGTGACCGTCGGCGAGGGCGACATGCTCGTCATCCGCACCGGGCACGTGCCGTGGTACTACCAGCTCGAGGACAAGATGGAGTACTGGAAGGTCGGTGCTCCGGGCATCACCCGTGCCGTCGTCGACTGGCTCGCGGAGAAGGACGTCGCCTCGCTGGCGATGGACAACATCGCGGTCGAGGTCGAGCCCCACGAGGAGCCCTTCGAGCACGTCTACCCGCTGCACGCCCGCCTGATCCGCGACCTCGGCCTGACGCTCGGCGAGGTGTGGTGGCTCGAGGACCTCTCCGCCACCTGCGAGGAGCTCGGCCGCTACGAGTTCTTCCTCTCGGCGCCGCCGCTGAACGTGACGAACGCGTCCGGCTCGCCGGCGAACCCCGTCGCGGTCTTCTGAGCCGAACCGCCCGCGCCCGACGCCCGGGCCGGCCCGCCCTGCACCACGGGCCGGCCCGCGCGTCGCGCGTCACCCACCGCCACGAACCACGAGGACACCCACGCATGCACACCACGCAGCACGACAGCGAGCTGGCCCGCAGCCGCAGGCTCGTCCTGGGCGAGATCCTGGCGCGCAACGCCCGCCGCGCGCCCGAGCGGACCGCCGTCGTCTTCGAGGACGCCTCCCTGACCTTCGCCGAGCTCGACGAGCGGACCAACCGCCTCGCCAACGCCCTGGCCGACCGCGGCGTCCAGCACGGCGACAAGGTCGCGGTGCTGATGTACAACCGGCTCGAGGTCGTGGAGTCGTTCTTCGCCTGCCAGAAGCTCGGCGCCTGCCCCGTGCCCGTCAACTTCCGCCTCGCCCCGACCGAGCTGGCCTACATCCTCTCCGACTCCGACGCCGTCGCGGTCCTCACCGACGACGAGCTGACGACCGTCGCGCTGGAGTCGACCGACGGCCTCGCCGCGGTGCGCCTCGTCGCCACGACGGGTACGCCGCAGGGCCGGGCCGAGTCCTACGAGGAGCTGCTCGCCGCCGGCTCGGCCGAGGCGCCTGCTGCCGACGTGGACGAGGACGACCTCGCGTTCCTCATGTACACCTCGGGCACGACCGGCCGCCCCAAGGGCGCGATGCTCACCCACCAGAACCTGGTGTGCAACACCATCAACTGGATCCTGGAGATGGAGGCACGGCCGGGCGACACCTGGCTCTCGGGCCTGCCGCTGTTCCACATCGGCGGCGTCAACGGCCTGCTGCCCTTCATCTACCTCGCCGGCACCTGCATCATCACCCCGTCGACCGGCTTCGACCCCGAGGAGTCGCTCCGGCTGCTGGAGAAGCACCAGCCGGACATGTGCTACTTCGTGCCGACCCAGTGGCAGCAGATCTGCGAGCACCCGCTGGCGGCGAAGATCGACACCACCAACCTGCGCCGCGCGCTGTGGGGTGCCTCCCAGGCGCCGCCGAGCACGCTCGAGCTGCTGGTCACGACGTTCCCGAACGTCGGCATCGTCAACGCCTTCGGCCAGACCGAGATGTCGTCGAACACCTGCTTCCTCAAGGCCGGTGACGCGGTGCGCAAGATGGGCTCGGTCGGCCTGCCCGCCGTGAACGTCGAGGTGCGCATCGTCGACGACGAGGGCCGCGACGTGGCCCCGGGCGAGGTCGGCGAGATCGTCTACCGAGGCCCGACGGTGATGAAGGGCTACTACAAGCTGCCCGAGGCCACCGCGGACGCGTTCCGCGGCGGCTGGTTCCACAGCGGCGACCTGGTCCGCCAGGACGACGAGGGCTTCATCTACGTCGTGGACCGGGTCAAGGACATGATCATCAGCGGTGGGGAGAACATCTACCCCGCCGAGGTCGAGCGCGCCGTCGAGCGGCACCCGGCCGTCCGCGAGGTCGCGGTCGTCGGCGTCCCGCACCCGCGCTGGGTCGAGACCCCGGTCGCGGTCGTCGTGGCCGCCGGCGACGAGCGGCCCAGCTCCGAGGACGTCCTGGCGTTCCTCAAGAGCGACCTGGCGTCGTACAAGAAGCCCTCCGCCGTGGTCTACGTCGACGAGCTGCCGCGCAACGCCTCGGGGAAGATCCTCAAGCGCGACCTGCGGGACAGCTACTGGGAGCTCTTCGCGCAGACGGGGCAGACCGAGTGAACGCCGCCGTGCCCACCCGCACCGACGAGCGCGGGATCCGCCACTACGACGTGCCGCTGCCGGTCGACCTGGTCGACATGCTGCGCCGCACCGTCGCGGCGCGCGGTGACCACCCGGCGTTCGTCACCCCGTCCGGCCGGACCACCTGGGCCGAGATCGGTGGAGAGGTGGACGGGCTCGCCCGCCGCCTGCGGGGGGCCGGCGTCACCGAGGGCGACCGCGTGGCGGTGCTCGCCGGCAACGGCCTGCCCTTCACCACCGCCGTGCTCGCCACCTGGGCGGCCGGGGCGGTCGTCGTCCCGCTCAACCACCGGCTGACGGCCGCCGACCTCGCGGTCCTCGTGGGCGACAGCGGCCCCGGCCTGCTCCTGGTGGGGCCGGGCATGACGGAGGCCGCGGCCGCGACGTGCGCCGCGGTGTCCGCCGCGCCCCGGGTGGAGGTCGTCGACGCCGACGGCCGGTTCCTCGCCGGGGGGCCGGAGGCCGACCTGCCGGCCGACACGCCGGGTACGGACGCGCCCGCGGCGATCATGTACACCTCCGGCACGACCGGCCGCCCCAAGGGCGTGGTGATCAGCCACGGCAACGCGCTGCAGAACGCCGTCACCTGCACCACCGTGATCGGCCGACGTCCCGAGGACGTCGAGCTGGTGATGGTCCCGCAGTTCAACATCACCGGGCTGTGCTCCCAGACCGTGCCGGTCGTCCTGCTCGGCGCCACGGCGTACCTCCTCGACGGCTTCGAGGCCGGCCGTGCCCTGGCCGCGGTCCGCGAGCACGGCTGCACCTCCACGGTCGGCGCTCCGACCATGTGGTGGCGCCTGCTCGGGCACGCCGAGGAGACCGGCGACGACGCCCTGGCCGGCTTCCGGCTGGCCCTGTTCGGCGGCGCGCCGATGCCGACCGCGCTGTTGGAGCGGATGCGGGCAGCGATGCCGCAGGCGACGCTCGGCAACGGCTTCGGGATGACCGAGACCTGCTCGATGATCACCTACGTCGGCGGCGAGGACGCCGTGCGGATGCCGCACACGGTCGGCCGGCCGCTGCCGCTGACCGAGCTGCGGCTGCGCCGCCCCGGCGCCGGCGACCAGGACGCCGCCCCGGACGAGGTCGGCGAGATCGTCGTCCGGGGCGGCCAGGTCGCCCTCGGCTACTGGACCGCCGACGGCATCGCGCCCCTGACCGACCCCGACGGCTGGATCGCCACCGGCGACGCCGCCGTCCTCGAGGACGGCTTCGTGGTCCTGCGTGACCGGCTCAAGGACGTCATCAAACGCGGCGGCGAGTCCGTCTTCAGCTTCGAGGTCGAGAACGTCCTCCACCAGCACTCGGGAGTCCTGGACGCCGCCGTCGTCGGCGTGCCGGACGAGCAGTACGGCGAGCGCGTGGTCGCCCACGTCGTCGCCACACCGGGGTCCGGCCTCACACCCGACGAGGTCCGAGCCTTCTGCCGCGAGCACCTCGCCCACTACAAGGTCCCCTCCGTGGTCGAGATCCGGGACGAGCTACCGCGCAATCCCGGCGGCAAGGTGGTCAAGGCCCTCCTCCGCGACGGCTGACCGCCACCCGCTCGCCACGTCAGCAGCACCGTCCACCTCCACCTGCACACCACCAGCACACCACCCGGACACCTGGTTCCACCCTGCCCTGAAGGAGCACGGAATGAAGCGCACCATCCGCCTGACGGCGGCCGCCCTGGCGGTCTCCCTCTCGCTCGTCGGCTGTTCCATGGACAGCGACGACGAGTCGTCGAGCAACGGCAACAGCGGCGACAACAGCAGCAACGGCGACTCCGGCCAGGCCGCAGGGCCGGTCGAGGACCTGTCCATCGGCTTCGTCGCGGTCAACCTCAACTCGCCCAGCATCAACGGCATCAAGGACCAGTTCGTCGAGGCCGCCGAGGAGAAGGGCTGGACGGTCGAGGTCTTCGACGGCCAGGGCGACCAGGCGGCCACGAACAACGCCGCCAGCGACTTCATCAGCCGCGGCGTGGACGTCATCGTCAACAACTCCTCGCCCAACGCCCAGATGACCGGCGTGATGAAGGAGGCCGACGCGGCCGACATCCCGTTCGTCTCCATCTACGGCGGCTTCGTCGAGGGCGTGGACGCCGAGATCGGCACGAACGAGTTCATCAACAGCTCGCTGATGACCGCCGAGATGGCCAACCGCCTCGAGGGCAAGGGCCGGGTGGTCAAGCTGAACTGGACCGTCCTCCAGGCGCTGCGCGACCGCGACGCCGGCTTCGACGCCGTCATGAGCGAGAACCCCGACATCGAGGTCGTCCGCGAGATCGAGGTCAAGGTCCCCGGCCAGGTCGAGGACTCCTACGACCAGCTGACCAACCTGCTGCAGTCGGACAAGAACATCGACGCGATCTGGCTCGGCTGGGACGAGCTGGCCCCCTCGGCCGTCCGCGCCATCGAGGAGGCCGGCCTGGAGGACAAGGTCTTCGCGGTCGGCTTCGACGGCAACTCCTTCGCCTGGGACCTCATCCGCGAGGGCTCGCCGTACAAGATGGAGCCGGCCAACCCGTTCCCGCTCATGGGTGCCAAGGCCATCGAGACCATCGAGACGATCGTCGGCGGCGGCACGCTGCCCAGCAAGGTCGTCTACATGAAGCCCTGCCTCGTCAACGAGCAGACCGTCCCCGCCGAGGGCGAGGAGCCGGACTGGGAGAACTGCGCGTTCTTCCCCGGCGAGGTCTGAGCCGCATCCACCACCGAGCGACAGGCAGCTGACGTGACGACGACACAGAACGAGCCGGGGCGGGAGTCCGCCGCCCGCCCCGGCCCGCTCCTGAGGGTCCGCGAGGCGGTCAAGGACTACCCGGGAACCCGGGCCCTGGACCACATGGACTTCTCCTTGGAGGCGGGGGAGGTCCACGCGCTCCTCGGCGAGAACGGCGCCGGCAAGTCCACCCTCATCAAAGCCCTGGCGGGCGCGATCGCGCTGACGTCGGGGACCGTCGAGATCGACGGCTCGAAGGTGGAGGTGCGCAACCCGCAGCAGGCCCAGGCGCTGGGGATCTCGGTCGTCCACCAGCACGGCAACCTCGTCCCGGAGCTCTCCGTGACCGAGAACGTGCTGATGGTCGAGGGCCTCGGCCGGCGCATCGGCGTCCTCGTCGACTGGCGCTCCGCGCACCGTCGCACCCGGGCGCTGCTCGACCGGGTCGGCCTGCCGGACCTGGACCCGCACCGCGAGGTCTCGAGCCTCGGTGCCCACGAGCAGGCGATGGTGGCCGTCGCCAAGGCGCTGGCCAGCAACGCGCGGGTCATCATCCTCGACGAGCCGACCACCTCGCTCCAGCCCGCAGAGGTCGACACGCTGTTCTCGCAGATGCGTCGCCTGGCGGAGGAGGGCATCGGCTTCGTCTTCGTCACCCACCGGCTCAACGAGGTGTTCAAGGTCTGCGACCGGATCACCGTCATGCGGGACGGCGGGCTGGTCGGGACCTGGCAGGCCGCCGAGCTCGACCACGACAGCCTGGTGGACCAGCTCGTCGGCGCGGAGAAGGCGATCGCCCACGAGGCGTTCACCGCGACCGCGCCGCCGCGCGAGGTCGTGCTGGAGGCACGGGGCCTGCGGGGAGACGTCCTGCGGGGCGTCGACCTGCAGGCCCGGGCGGGGGAGGTCGTCGGCATCGCCAGCCTGCCCGGCGAGGGCGCCGGCGAGGTCGTCGAGTCGTTGTACGGCATGCGCCGGGTCCACGGCGAGGTGCTCGTCGAGGGCACCCCGCGACGGATCCGCAACCCGCAGCAGGCGGTCGCGGCCGGCATGGCTCTCGTTCCGCGGGACCGGCTCGCCCAGGGCCTGGTCAGCGACCTCTCCATCCGCGAGAACGCCACCCTCGCCTCGACGAAGTCCTACCGGACCGACCCGGTGCTGCGCCTCATGCGGCGGGGCCGGGAGCGCAGCGAGGTCGCCGAGGTCATGGCGCAGCTGAGCTTGAAGAGCGGCGGCCTCGAGAAGGAGGTCCGCACGCTCTCGGGCGGCAACGCGCAGAAGGTCGTCATCGGCCGGTGGCTGCTGCGCCGGGCCAAGGTCTACCTCCTCGACTCGCCCACCGCAGCGGTCGACGTCCACACCAAGGGCGAGATCTACGGCCTCGCTCGCAGCCTCGCCGACAACGGCGCCGCTGTCGTCTTCACCTCCACCGAGCTCGAGGAGTTCGTCCGGGTCTGCGACCGGGTCCTCGTCCTGCACGACGGAGCGGTCGTCGGCGAGCTCGCCGGCGACGACATCACCGTCAACTCGATCATGCGACTGTCCTTCGGGAGGAAGAGTGTCTAGCTCGACAGCAGTGGCCGAGTCGCCCCAGGCGACCGGCCCGCGGCGCGAGACGTCGACGAGCGACAAGCTCATCGACGTCGTCAGCCGCTACGGAACCATCGCCAGCCTGGTCGCGTGCGTCGCGATCTTCAGCCTGCTGAAGCCCGACGTCTTCGCGACCAGCCAGAACTTCTTCAACATCCTCAACCAGGTCTCGATCCTCGGGATCATCGCGCTCGGCCTGACCGTCGCGCTGGTGCAGGGCCTCTTCGACCTGAGCCTCGCCGGCATGGCCACCCTCGGTGGTTACCTCGCCTGCAAGTGGCTCGCGGAGGGCACCTTCGGCAGTCCCGCGGTCGCCGTGCTCGTCGTCCTCGCGCTCGCCCTGGTCATCGGCGCCTTCAACGGCGTCGTGGTCGCCTACGGCGGTGTGTCGGCGTTCATCGTCACCCTCGCCGTCGGTTCCATCCTCACCGGCGTCGTGCTCGGCGTCTCGGACTCCCAGACGATCCTGTCCGGGATCCCCGACGGCTTCCTGATCATGGGCCAGGGCGAGATCGGCCCGATCCCGATGCCGGTGGTCTTCCTCCTCATCGTCGCCGTCGTGCTCTACGTCTTCCTCGAGCAGACCCAGCTGGGCCGCCACATGTACGCCATCGGTGGCAACGCCGAGACCGCCCGCCTCTCCGGCATCCCGGTCAAGCGCTACGCCCTGCTCGCGCTCGGCATCTCGGCGGCCTGCGCCGCCCTCGGCGGCATGATCGTGGCCGCGAACCTCGGCGTCGGCCGCCCGCAGGGCGTGGGCGACACCTACCTGCTCGACTCCTTCGCCGCGGCGTTCATCGGCGCCTCGACGCTGCGCCCCGGCCGCTTCCACATCCTCGGCACGGTCATCGGCGTGCTGCTGATCGGCGTCATCAACAACGGCCTGTCGATCATGGGCGTCGAGACCTTCTGGCAGTACGCCGTGCGCGGCATCATCCTGCTCCTGGCCGTCTTCGCCGCGAGCTTCCTCGTCATGAGGCGCCGATGAGTGCGCAGCAGCCCCGGGTCGTCGTCGTCACCGGCGGCGCCCGGGCGGGTGGGATGGGCCGGGCCATCGCGGAGTCGTTCCTGCGGCTCGGGGACACCTTGGTGCTCTCGGACGTGGGCGCGCCCCTGGCCAGTCACCCCGACTACGAGGTCGCGCCGCCGGACCACCTCGCGACGGCCGCCACCGAGCTCGCCGAGCTCGGGACGGTCACCGCGGTCCCGTGCGACGTGACCGACGAGCAGCAGGTGGCCGCGCTCTTCGACGCCGCCGTCGCCGAGCACGGCCGCGTCGACGTGGTCGTCAACTGCGCCGGCCTGGCGATCGGGCTGTCGCCGGTCACCGAGCTCACGCTCGCCGACTGGCAGGTCAACATCGACGTCATGGCGACCGGCGCGTTCCTCGTCGCCCGTGAGGCGGCGCGGCGGATGGTGCCGCAGGAGAGCGGGCGGATCATCACGATCGCCTCCCAGGCGGGCAAGACCGGCCAGCCGCTGCTCGCGGCGTACTCCGCTGCGAAGTTCGCGGTGGTCGGGCTGACCCAGTCGATGGCCGGCGAGCTCGGCCAGCACGGCGTCACGGTCAACGCGATCTGCCCCGGCACCATCGACACCCCGCTGCTGGCGGTCAAGGGGGGCGTCTACGAGACCTTCTCCGGCGCCGCCGGCCGCACCGAGGAGGACTACCGCAGGCGGCTGGCCCGCCAGATCCCGGCGCGTCGCTTCGGCACCCCCGAGGACGTCGCCGCGGCCGCGGTCTACCTGGCGTCCGAGGGCGCCTCCTTCGTCACCGGCGAGGCGCTCAACGTCACCGGCGGACAGGAGATGCACTGACATGTCCCATCCGTTGGGGGCCGTGCTGCACGCCCCGCGCGACGTCCGCACCGAGCCGCTCGAGCAGCCCCCGGTCGGCCCGACCGACGTGCTCCTCGACGTCGAGGCGTGCGGCGTCTGCGGGTCGGACCTGGCCTCCTACGCCCACGGGCACTACGTCGAGCCGGGGCAGGTGATGGGCCACGAGCTGTCCGCGACCGTGGCCGTCGCCGGCGCGGCGCTCGGGCTCGAGCCGGGCACGCGGGTCGCGGTGCGGCCGATGCGCTCGTGCGGCGAGTGCGCCTACTGCCACGACGGCGACACCCACCTCTGCGGGTCCACCGCGGGCCGCTCGCTGGGCTACGGAGCGCAGGGCGCCTTCGCCGAGCAGCTCCACCTGCCCGACGTGGTCGTCGGCCGCGACGTCGTGCCGGTCCCGGCCGCCACGGACCCCTTCGACCTGCTGTGGGCCGAGCCGCTCGCCGTCGCGCTCCACGCCGTCGGCCTGGCCGCGGTCAACGCGGGTGGGCACGTCCTCGTCACCGGCGCGGGCGCCGTGGGGCTGACCGTCACGGCGGCGGCCCTCGCCCGCGACCTCACCGTCCACGTCGTCGAGCCGGTCGAGCACCGGCGCGACGCCGCGGCCCGGCTCGGAGCGACCACCTCGGCGCCCGGCGAGCCGACCGGCGCGGCGTCGTACGACGCCCTGCTGGACGCCTCGGGCGTGCCTGCCGCCGTCACGGCCGCGCTGCCCCTGCTCGCACCGGCGGCCCCCGTCGTCCTGGTCGGGCTCAACGACGCCGCGGTCCCGTGGCCGGTGGGCGCCCACCGGGTGACCGGGTCCTTCGGGTACGTCGACACCGACTTCGCCGCCGCCGTTGACCTGATCGTCTCCCGTCGCGTCTCGCTCGCCGAGCTCGTCACCCACCGCTACCCGCTCGACCAGGCCGACCGCGCGCTCGACGCGCCCCGGCCGGAGGACCACGTCGTCAAGGCGGCCATCGTGCCGCGCGCCTGACCCTCGTCTCCGCACGCCCCCCACCACCACGCCCGACCGGGCGCGGTGCCGCGGCCCTGTGCCCGCGGCACCCGTAGCTAGGAGTCCGTCATGACCATCCCCTCCACCACGCGACCGGGACAGCACTCGTCCTCGGTCACCTTCGACCTCACCGACCAGCGCGTGTGGGTCACCGGTGCCAGCCGCGGGCTGGGCCGGGCGATGGCGCTCGGCTTCGCCGCCGCCGGCGCCAGGGTGGCCCTGACGGCGCGGTCCGCGGACACGGTGCAGCAGGTCGCGGACGAGATCGAGGAGCTCGGTGGCAAGCCCCTGGTCCTGGTCGGGTCCGTCTCCGACGGTGCCGCCGTCGACGCCGCGGCCGCCACGATCGCCGAGAGCTGGGGCGGTCTGGACGCGCTGGTGAACTCCGCCGGCGTCAGCCCGATCTTCAAGCGCGCCGAGCTCGTCGACGAGGACGAGTGGCGCCACGTGCTCGACGTCAACGTCACGGGCTCGTTCCTGTGCGCCCGGGAGGCGGGGAAGCTGATGCTGGCCGGCGGCCGTGGCGCCGTCGTCAACATCTCCAGCATCCACGGCCAGGTCGGCATGGAGCGGATGGCGGCGTACGCCGCGAGCAAGGGTGCCGTGGACGCCCTCACCCGCACCCTCGCGCTGGAGTGGGCCGAGCGCGGCGTGCGGGTCAACACCCTCTCGCCGGGCTACTTCGAGACCGACATGACCGAGGGGCTGCGCGGCCACGACAAGTGGCGCGGACACCTGCTCGGCAAGATCCCGCTCGGGCGCTTCGGCATCCCCGAAGAGCTGGTCTCCGCCGCGCTCTTCCTCGCCTCCGACGCGTCCGGCTTCATGACCGGCGCGAACCTGGTCGTCGACGGCGGCTGGACCGCGGCATGAGCGAGGCCGCAGCCGGCGTCTGGGAGACCCTCTACACGACTCGGGCGATGCGCCGGATGCGGCCCGACCCGGTGCCGCTGGAGGTGCAGGCGCGGATCATGGACGCCGCGGTGCGCGCGCCCAGCGGCGGCGACACCCAGGCCTGGCGGTTCCTCCTGGTCGACGATCGCGAGGTCGTCGGGCGGCTCGCCGACCCCTACCGCGAGGCGGTGGCGCTGCTGTGGCGTGGGCACTACGCCGCGCAGGTGGCGGCCGCCGAGGCCGACCCCGAGGCGCCGTCGTCGGTGCGGTTCTGCAAGCTGCGCGCCAGCGTGCAGCACCTCGCCGACCACTTCGAGCAGGTGCCGCTGCTGTTCTTCGCCTTCTCCCGCGGCGACCGGGACGGCAGCTCCACCTACCCCGCCGTCTGGTCGGCGATGCTGGCCGCCCGCGCGCAGGGCGTCGGCAGCGGGATGACCAACGTGCTCGACGTCTTCCGTCCCGACTCCACCAAGGCCGTCCTCGGTGTGCCGCCGGACCGCGGGTGGACCCTCGCGGCGACCGTCGCGATGGGCTACCCGATGGGCCGGTGGGGCGTCGCGCCCCGCCGACCCGCGCACGAGGTCACCTACCGCAACCGGTGGGGCGAGCCGGCCGGCTTCGAGACCCCGGAGCCGCTGTGGTCCCCGGGCCGCACGTCGTGAGCGCGCCCGTCCCGATGCTCGGGGCGAGCCCCGTCTCCATGCCGATCGCGGGCCCCCTCTACCCGCCGCCGCCCTACGAGTTCCGCGGCGCGCGCCAGACCTGGGTGGTCTACGAGGCCGACCCGACCGGCCTGGCGGCGTACCTCCCCGAGGGCGTGGAGCCGGACAGCGACCCGGCCGTCTGCGCCGCCTGGGCGTGCCACTACCCGACCTCGACGTTCGGGCCGTACCTCGAGGCCTACCTCGTGGTGCGCGTGCGGGTGGGGGAGGAGCGGTTCTGGTACCAGCCGGTCATCGTCACCGACTCCGAGGCGCCGATGGCGGCCGGTCGCGAGCTGTGGGGCTACGGCAAGAAGCTCGCCCACCTCACGTGGTCGGGTCGTGGCAGCGGCGGCCCAGGCACCGAGCAGCTCGCGATGACCGTCGAGCGGCCGCGCGGCGTCCGGCTGATGACGCTGACCATGCAGCCCGAGCGGCTGCTGCCGCCCGAGGAGCTGCTGTCGCTGGAGACCGCCGAGCTGCTGCCGACGCTCAGCCACCGCCTGCTGCCGGCCTCCGAGCCGGGCCGCCCGCCGGTCGTCGACGAGCTGGTCGCGGTCGACGTGCGCGCCCGCTCGCACCGCGGCGCCGACGGCCGGCTCGAGCTGTGGCGCGGACGGGGGGCCGTCGAGCTCGGCTCGGCGAGCGCCGCCGACCCGTGGCACGTGTTCGCCCCGGTGCGGGTGCTCGACGCGTTCACCTCGACCACCGACTTCACCCTGCCGCTCGGCCGGGTCGTGCCTCGTCCCTGAGCCACCCACCCGAACCGGACGAACCGAGACGAACCGAACCGAACCGAGCCGAACCGAACGAAGGAGAACCCATGGGCTTCCGCAGGTCACCCGAGGAGGTCGCCGCCGTCCAGGCGACGCTCGCCGACGTCGAGTTCGTCGGCGGCGAGTCGCTGAGCGTCGACTTCCTGACGCACCCGGAGACGATCCGCGACATCCTGCCGGCCGATCTGGACCCGGGCGCGGAGCCACGGATCACGGTCCAGGTGAGCCGCTGGCGCAGCAACTGCGTCGGGGACTTCGCGGCGTCCGCGGTCTACGTCAGCGCCAGCCACGACGGCGTCGCCGGCGACTACGTGCTCACGATGTTCATGGACAACGACGTCCCGATGCTCTTCGGGCGCGATCTCTACGGCGAGCCGAAGAAGATCGGCACGTCCACGCTGTGGCGCAACGACGGCCACATGACCGGCATCCTCGAGCGGCGCGGGACCACCCTGGTCCGGATCGAGGCCGACCTCGGCCCGGACCGCGGCCCGACCGAGGTCCTGGGGCGCAACTTCAACGTGAAGTACGAGCTCGAGCCCGGCGCGCAGGCGCTCGCCGGCCCGCCGACGCTGACGATGGCGGAGTTCGCTCAGCGCACCACGCTGGTCCGCAAGGGACCCGCGACCCTCGAGCTGACCGGCACCGTCCACGACCCGCTCGACAGCCTCGAGGTGCTGGAGCTGCGCGACGCGGTCTACGTCGAGACCGGCATGAAGGCGAGCTGTGTGCCGCTGGGAGAGATGGACGCGGACGCGTTCCTGCCGCTCGCGCTCGGCCGCTCCGACCACTGGCCGGCGCTCAGCACCGCGCGCCTGCCCGCCTGACCGCCTGATGCCCGGGATCGGGGGCCGTCGTCCCTAGAGTGAGGGCATGACGGCTCCCGACCTCGCGGACTGGCGGACGTACGACGCCCCCACGCTGCCGCGCGTGCTCGACGCGGCGCTGGAGCGGTTCGCGGAGCAGGGCTACCACGGCACGAGCATCCGCGACCTCGCCGCCGAGGCGGGGCTGTCGGTGCCGGGCGTCTACCACCACTACAGGTCCAAGCAGGAGATCCTGCTCGCGCTGATGATGGCGGTCATGGACGAGCTGCTCGAGCGCAGCGCGGCCGCCCTGGCCGACGCTCCGGACGACCCGTCCGCGCAGTTCGACGCGCTCGTGGAGTCGCTGCTGCGCTTCCACATGTTCCGCCGGCGCCAGGCGTTCGTCGGGTCCAGCGAGATCCGCAGCCTGGTCCCGGAGAACCGGCAGCGGTACGTCGAGCGCCGCGACGAGCAGCAGCGGATGCTCGACCGGGTCGTCGTGGCGGGCACCGCCTCCGGCGTCTTCGGTACGCCGTATCCGGAGGACGCCGCGCGGGCGGTGGCTTCGCTGTGCGTGGGCGTCGCGTCCTGGTACCGCGAGGACGGACCGCTGACCCCCGACGAGCTGGTCGCGCGCCACCTCGTCCTGGCGCGTGGGCTCGTTCAGGCCTGAGGGACCCGCGGGCCGTGGGCTGCAGGGGTCACCGGTTAACCGGTGACCCCTGCACATATCGGGGTAGATCTGCCCCGGTATGTGCAGGACTGCCCCGAGATGTCCGGTCGGTCGGCCGGAAGTCGTGCCCCCGCCACCTGGCCGCTGACCGGTTGACGGACGGCGCCTGATGGTGTCACGCTGACCGAGCGAGCGATCGGTCGGTCGCTACGCCGACGAGGAGGACAGACGCATGAGTGACCTGGTCAGCCGCACGCGGGAGTTCATCCGCACGAGCGTGCTTCCGCTGGACGACGAGCACGACGGCGACATCGAGGCCGCGGGCGGCGACGACCTGCGGGTGCGGCTCCAGCAGGAGGCCCGGGACGCGGGCGTCTTCGCGCCTCACGCGCCGGTCGACTGCGGCGGCCAGGGGCTCGGCATGGTCGAGCGCTCGGCGGTCTTCGAGGAGGCGGGCTACTCGCTGTTCGGGCCGCTGGCGGCCGGTGTCGCCGCGCCCGACGAGGGCAACGTGCACCTGCTCGACCACGTGGCGACCGACGCCCAGCGGGCGACGTACCTCCAGCCGCTGGCGCGGGGCGAGGTCCGCTCGGCCTTCGCGATGACCGAGCCGGCGCCGGGCGCCGGCAGCGACCCGTCGGCGCTGACGACCCGCGCGACGAAGGTCGACGGCGGCTGGGTCGTCAACGGCCGCAAGTGGTTCATCACCGGCGCCGACGGCGCGTCGTTCTTCATCACGATGGCGCGCACGAGCGGGGAGCCCGGCGGGGCCGGCTCCGCGGGCTCGGGCGGCGCCACGATGTTCCTGATGCCCGCCGAGACGGAGGGGCTGCAGGTCGTCCGCCACGTCGGCACGGTCGACCGCTCGATGGTCGGCGGGCACTGCGAGGTGACCTACACGGACGCGTTCGTGCCGGACTCCGAGGTGCTCGGCGGGGTCGACGAGGGCTTCCGCTACGCGCAGGTGCGGCTCGGCCCGGCGCGGATGACCCACGTCATGCGCTGGACCGGCGCGGCCCGGCGGGCGCACGAGGTCGCGGTGCGGCACGTGGCCGGCCGTCAGGCCTTCGGCTCGCGGCTCGCCGACCTCGGGATGATCCAGCAGATGATCGCCGACAACGAGATCGACCTCGCCGCGACGCGGGCGCTGCTGAGGACCGCGTGCGAGGAGCTCGACGCGGGGGAGCGGGCCTCGGCCAGCACCTCGATCGCCAAGACGTTCGCCGGCGAGGCGCTGCACCGCGTGGTCGACCGGGCCACCCAGATGTGCGGCGGCCTCGGCGTCTCGACCGAGCTGCCGGTCGCCAAGATCGCCCGCGAGATCCGGCCCTTCCGGATCTACGACGGCCCCTCCGAGGTGCACCGCTGGTCGATCGCCAAGCGCGCGGTGCGCCGGGTCGAGAAGGACCTCGGATGAGTGAGGCCGGCGCCGCCGCCCTCTCCGCCGAGGAGCTGGCGGCGGTCGCCGACGAGATGACCCGCGCCGGCGCGGACCTCGCCGGGCCCCTGCGCGCGCGGCTCATCGCCGGCGGCCGCTCCAACCTCACCTACCGGCTCGACGACGGCAGTGACGAGCCCGGCCACGCCTGGGTCATGCGGATGCCGCCCCGGCTGGGTCGCACGCCGTCCGCGCACGACGTGGGCCGGGAGGCGCGGGTGACCGGCGCGCTGGCCGCGGCCGGCTTCCCGGTCGCCCGGCCGGTCGTGGTGGCCGAGGAGGGCGCGACGGCGGTGGGCCTGCCGTTCGCGGTCGCCGAGTTCGTGACCGGTCGCACGGTCCAGTCGCGCGCCGACCTCGACGCCCTCGACGACGCCACCCTGGAGGCGACGACGGCTCGGCTCGTCGAGACACTGGCCGCCCTGCACTCCGTCGACCACGTCGCGGTCGGGCTGGAGCGGTTCGGCCGCCCGGACGGGTACGCCGCGCGGCAGGTGCGCCGCTGGACCGGCCAGTGGGAGCTCGTCGGCGACCCGGCGCTCGGTCCGCTGGCCACCGAGCTCGGCGGCCGGCTCGCGGCGACGGAGTTCGACCAGCGCTCGACCGGCGTCGTCCACGGCGACTACCGCATCGACAACACGCTGCTGTCCCTCGACGGGCCGGACGGGCCTCGGGTCGAGGCCGTCGTCGACTGGGAGCTCTCGACCATCGGCGACCCGGTCGCCGACGTCGCGATGATGTGCGTCTACCGCCACCCGGCCCTCGACCTGGTCCTGGGGTTCCCCACGGCCTGGACCAGCGACCGGCTGCCGAGCGCCGACGCCCTCGCCGCGGCGTACGAGCGCGCCGGCGGCGTGCCCCTCGTCGACTGGGACGCCCACCTCGCGCTGGGCTGCTTCAAGCTCGCCGTCATCGCCGCCGGCATCGACCACCGGCACCGCGCCGGCGCCACCCACGGTGAGGGCTTCGACACCGCCGCCCAGGCCGTGCAGCCGCTGCTCGAGGCGGGGCTCGAACGGCTCTGACCAGCGGGCGTCGACGGCTACTCCGGGACCTCGCCGGGGAGCACGGCCACGAACGTGGCGCCCTGCCCGGGAGGGGCGGGCTCGAGGCGCAGGTCGCCGCCCTGCTCGACCATGAGCCGGTGGGCGATGTGGAGGCCGATGCCCTGCCCCGTGGAGGCGGGACCGCTGCGGCCCCAGTCGAAGATGGTGCCGGCCAGGTCAGCCGGGACGCCGGGGCCGTCGTCACCTACCCGGATCTCGATCACGTCAGCGGCGTGGTCGACCTCGAGGGTGCAGGCGGTGCGGGCGTGCTGCGCGGCGTTCTCCAGCAGGATGTTCACCACCTCGGCGACGTCGTCGGGCCGACAGAGGGCCTTGACCTGGCTGGGGGCCCAAGCCACCTGGCGACCGCGCGCCTGGTGGGCGGTGACGAGCGGCTCCAGCACGGCGTCGAGGTCGGCCTGCTCGAACCGGGTCGTGCGCCGGTCGTCCATCAGCCTCTGGAGGCGGGACGCCTCCGCGTCCATCGCCTGCTCGAGGTGGCGCCGCCGGTCAGGCGAGATACCCGGGTGCGTGTGGAGGACCTGCGAGACGTTCGCGATGCCGGCGATGGTCGCGCCGATCTCGTGGAGCCGCTCCCGGTTGACCCGGGCGTCCGCCTCCAGGTGCTCCATCCGGCGGTGCAGGCTCCGCACCGTGCTCCCGTACCGGCGCGTATTCACCTGCAGGAGCGCCAGGGCGGTGTGGATGAGCACAACGGCGCCGCCGATCCGCAGGACGGTCGCGAGGGCCGCCTCGAGGTCCTCGAACAGGCCGGGCGCCAGGACCAGCTGGCTGAAGCCGAGCGCGACGGACGCGAGGCCGATCCGGAGCCGTACCCACCCGGGCGCACCGCTCAGGCGCGTCAGCAGCAGCGCGGCACAGGCCTGGCCGACGAACAGCAGCACGGCGAGCCCCCTCAGGGCCGTCCCGGACAGGCCCAGGGCGGGCAGGTCGAGGGCGGTCGCGCGCAGCGCGGTGACGACCGCGCCGACGACCAGGCCGGCGAGGAACGGGTCGACGTGCAGCGGCCGCCGCGCCGCGAGGACCGTGCCGGCGACGACGAGCGCTTGCAGGGCCAGGTCGATCCCGGTCATCCAGCCCGCGTGCGCGGCGAACGCGGTCGGCTGGGCCAGGCGCACGGCGGCCAGGCCGACGCCCTGGGCGCCCACGACCGTGACGCCGGCCGCCAGCCACGCGGTCGTAGGGTTCCCGGACATGCGCCAGCAGACGTAGAACAGCAGGCCTGCGACGAGGACCGACGGGTAGACGAGCAGCTCGTAGGACAGCGCCGCACGGTCGAGGTCGCGTGCGCTGGGCACCAGCCAGCCGAGGAGCAGCAACGGCACCGTCAGGACGAGGACGAGGGCGAGCACCGTCCGCCCGTCACCGGCGCCGCGGTCCAGCCACCGTCGCATGCTCGGTCCCCCAGTACGTCGTTGCCCCGTCGACAGCGGCCGAGCCCGCCGTCGACGTCGTGAAATAGGTGAAGTGCCCCTTACCCGGTTGTCGCCCGGCGAATGCTTGCGAGGCCTCGGCCGGTAGGGGACGGGGTCCCCGCGCTTGCCGGGACCGGCGCGCGGGTAGCGGGTACCCGACCGTGAAGGCCGCGCAGCACGCAGGAGGACCCCGCATGCCCCCCGAGACCATCGCCGGCCGCTACGACGTCGTGCGCGAGGTCGGCCGCGGCGGCATGGGTGCCGTCTGGCTCTGCCAGGACCGCACCCTCGGCCGCGAGGTCGCCGTCAAGCAGGTCGGCGGCCTGCCGGGCGAGTCGACGCCGCACCTGGCGCGCGCGCTGCGCGAGGCGCGGTCGTCCGCGGCGCTCAACCACCCCAACGTCGTCTCGATCTTCGACGCGATCGAGGACGGGGGCCACGTCTGGCTGGTGATGGAGTACCTCCCCTCGCGCAACCTCTCCGAGGTGTTGAAGGAGGGCCCGGTAGAGGTACGCCGTGCGGCCCGCCTCGGTGCGCAGGTCGCCGACGGCCTCGCCGCGGCGCACGCGCGCGGGGTGGTGCACCGCGACGTGAAGCCCGGCAACATCCTGGTCACCGACGACGACGTCGCGAAGATCTCTGACTTCGGCATCGCCCGCACCCTCGGCGAGGAGCAGCTCACCCAGACCGGCATGGTGGCCGGGACCCCGCTCTACTTCTCCCCGGGCCTCGCCCGCGGCGGCCAGCCGACGCCCGAGGACGACGTGTGGGCCCTGGGCGCGAGCCTCTACGCGGCCGTCGAGGGCGAGCCGCCGTGGCCGACGCAGGAGAACTCGATCGCCATGCTCATGCACATCGTCGGCCACGAGCCGCCGGTGCCGCAGCGGGCCGGGGCGCTGACCGAGCCGATCCGCCGGATGATGTCGGTCGACGCCGGCGCCCGCCCCAGCATGGCCGAAGCCGCGGCCGCCCTCCGCGTCGTCGCCGAGGGTGGCGACGCCTCGACCGTGCTGCTGCCGGTCGGCGGCGCGGCCGACGCCACGACGGTGGAGGAGCTCCAGCCCGAGCCCCAGCCCGAGCCGCAGCCCACGCCTGCGCCCACCCCCGCACCCGCGCCGGTCGCCGCGCCGGCCCCGGTGCCCGCCGCGAGCGGGCCCGACGACCCTCGCCGACGGCGTACCGCCCTCGCCCTGGCGGTCGCCGCCGTCGTCCTCGTCGTGGCGCTCGGCGCCGCCCTGCTGAGCGGTGTCCTCGGCGGCGACGACGAGGACGCGGGTACGGCCACCGACCGGCCCGGCGGCGACCGGTCCCGATCGGCGTCGCAGGAGCCGAGCGACCCGCCGGCGGAGGAGGAGCCGAGCGAGGAGACCTCCGCGACGACGGGGGAGACCCCCGAGGAGACGGAGGAGGCCGCGGAGTCGCCGAGTGCGGAGACGCCACCGGTGAGCAGCGGCAACGAGGAGCAGCTGGTCGAGGACTACTACGCCCTCCTGCCCGACGACTACGAGAGCGCCTGGCGGGTGCTCTCGCCGGACCTGCAGGAGGAGCTGGGCTACGACTCGTACTCGGGCTTCTGGTCCTCCATCGGCTCGGTCAGGGTCGACGGCACCGAGCCGCAGGGCGGTGGGACCGTCCTGGTCGACCTCACCTACGACGGCGACGAGAGCGAGACCCGCGAGATCACCGTGCGCGGCGGACGGATCGTCGCCGACGGAGTCGCCTGACCCGGATACCCTCGTGAGGGTGCGCAGGAGCTGGCGACGCGGCGTCGACGCGAGGACCGCGGTCCTCGCGAGCACCACGGTCGGCGGCCACGCCCTCGCGGCGTACTGCTGGTCGCGCTGGCGCCGCGCCCGTGCCGACCTGCTCGCGGTCGGCCAGGTGGGCGCCGCGACGCGGCGCGCGGCGGCGGAGACGAACGAGCGCTACCGCTCGCTGTTCGAGTACCACCCCAGCGCCGTGTTCTCCCTGGACCTCGAGGGCCGCTTCGTCGAGGCGAACCCGGCGGCCGAGCGAGTGAGCGGGTACGCCGCGGACGAGCTGATCGGCATGCCGTTCGCCCAGCTGTTGCAGCCCGGCGCCGAGGGACCGGTGGCCGAGGCGTTCGTCGAGATCGTGCAGCGTCGCGCGCAGCAGCTCGAGACCGTTGTGCTGCGCCCCGACGGCACGACCGCCGAGGTGAGCGTGACCGGTGTGCCGATCGTCCTCGACGACGAGGTGGTCGGGGTGTACGGCATCGCCGAGGACGTGACCGCGCGCAACCGGATGCAGCGCGAGCTCGCCCGGACGCGCCGCAGCGCCGAGCAGGCCAGCGAGGCGAAGTCGATGTTCCTCGCCAACGTCAGCCACGAGATCCGCACGCCGCTGACCGCTGTGATGGCGACGACCGAGCTGCTCGTCGACAGCGGCCTGGACCCCGAGCAGGAGCGGTTCGCCGCCGCCGTCCAGCGGTCCAGCCAGCGGCTGCTGCGGCTGGTCGACGACATCCTCGACTTCTCCTCGATCGAGGCCGGTCGCGCCTCGGTGCACGACGTCGACATGGACCTGCGCACGGTCGTCGGCGACGCCGTCTCCCTGGTGCGCCCGGTCGCCGAGGAACGCGGGCTCGAGCTCTCGCTGACGGTCGACCCGGACCTGCCGCGCCGCCTCACCGGCGACCCCGAGCGGCTCGGCCAGGTGGTCGGCAACCTCCTCGACAACGCCGTGAAGTTCACCCCCGAGGGTTCCGTCCGGGTCAGCGTCGAGGTCGCCGAGACGCTGCCGGCCTCCACCAAGGTCCTCGTCCGCGTCGAGGACACCGGCATCGGCATCACGGAGGAGCAGCAGGGCAAGCTCTTCCAGTCCTTCAGCCAGGGCGACTCCTCGATCACCCGCCGCTACGGCGGCACCGGCCTCGGGCTCGCGATCTGCAAGCAGCTCGTCACGCTCATGGGCGGCTCGATCTGGGTGACCAGCAGCCCCGGCGGCGGCAGCACCCTTGCCTTCGCCGTCCCCCTCGGCCGGCCGAGCTCGGCTGGTTGAGGAGGGCGCAGCGCCTGTCCCGAACTCGCCGGGCCCGGCGGGCGTGCCCGGCGCTGCCGAAGTACTGGGCGAAGGGCCCTCGACGACGGCGTTTGCGCAGGTCGCCGATGCCCGAGGCCTCGTTCGTTCAGCAGTTCGGCGCGAGGACGGAGCGAACGGGCTCGACGGGACCGAGTCGGGACCCGCCGACTCTGGAGGCCAGACGGCCGGAACGGGGCTCAGTCGCAGCCGTACCCGTCGCCGTCCGCGTCCAGGTCGTAGATGTCGTAGCCGAGCACCTGGACGACGCCGCTGGCGTACGCGGGGCCGTTCCCGCTGCCTCCGGCGCAATCGACGTCACTCGCGACAGGGACGCACCCTGAGTAGTTCGGGTCGCAGCCACTCGAGGCTGCAGGGGCGACCGGCGGCGGAGGCGCGACGTAGGTGCCGAGCAAGGTGACCCGGGGCGCCGGCCGGCGGGCGACGAAGGTCCGACGGATCTCGCGGGCGACCTCGACGCCGTCCTCGAGCGTCACGCGCACGACCCGTACGCGGGTGCCCGCTCGGCCGGGCTGACCGATCCGCCGCTCGCCGCGGTCCAGCTGGTCCGTCCGGCGGACCTGCTGCCCGAAGGGGATCCTCTCCCGCACCCGGACCGTCTTGTGCGTGACGACCGGCGCGGGTGGCTGAGTGGACGGCTGAGTCGCGGACTCGGCCGGCGACTCGTCGGGGACGGTCGCGGCGCCGACTCGCTCACGCGGCACACTGATGCGCTTGGGAACCGGTCAGGGCCGCCCATCGGTCTGGACCTCTGGACCGACGCCAGCCGGTGGGTCGAGGAGGGCGCCCGCGGCGTCTCGAAGTCTGCCGCGCCGAACCGCCGCGCCGAACCGCCGCCCGTCAGGCGCGGGACGTGACCCAGCGCTGGAGGACCGCCTGCAGCTCGTCGGGGTGGACCGGCTTGGGGACGAAGTCGTCCATGCCCGCAGCCAGGCAGCGGTCGCGGTCGGCGGCGCCGACGCCGGCGGTCATCGCGATGACGGGGGTGCGCCGGCCGTCGGCCTCGCGGCGTCGGAGCTCGGCCGTTGCGTCGTACCCGTCGAGCACCGGCATGTGGCAGTCCATGAGGACCGCGTCGTACGCCCGCTCGGCGAGCATGGTCAGCGCCTCGGCGCCGTCCTCCGCGACGTCGGCGGTGTAGCCCCGCGAGGCCAGGATGCCGACCGCGACGAGCTGGTTGATCTCGCTGTCCTCGACGACCAGCAGGTGCCCGCTGCCGGCACGTACGCCGTCACGGCCCGCCGGGGTCGGGGCAGGCGCGGCCAGGGACTCGCAGGCGACCTCGCGCAGGCGCGCCATGTGCAGGGGCTTGGTGAGCACGGCGCCGATGCCGGCGGCGGCGGTGTCGCCGAGGTCGACCGCGGGCTCGGAGGTCAGCAGCACCATCGGCGGGGCGTCGCCGCGCGAGGAGATGCGCCGCGCGAGCTCGAGGCCGTCGGTGCCGGGCATGCACAGGTCGAGCAGCACGAGGGCCGGGCGCAGGCCGTCCGCCAGCAGCTCGAGCGCGGCCGCGGCGCCGTCGGCGAGGGTGACGTCCATGCCCCAGGCGCCGAGCTGGCCCTCGAGCACCAGCCGGTTGGTGGCGTTGTCGTCGACGACGAGCACCCGACGGCCCGCGAGGTCGTCGCGGCGGCAGGTCGCGGTGACCGAGGTGTCGTGGGCGGGCGCCATGGGCACGCGGAACCAGAACGTGCTGCCGACGCCCGGCTCGCTGGTGACGCCGAGCGTGCCGCCCATCGCAGCGACCAGCTGCCGGCAGATCGCCAGGCCCAGGCCGGTCCCGCCGTACTGGCGGGTGGTCGAGGAGTCGGCCTGGGAGAACGGCTCGAAGACCCGCTCGCGCTGCTCCGCGGCCAGCCCGATGCCGGTGTCGCGCACTTCGAAGCGCACGAAGACCGTCTCGTCTCCGGCGCCGCCGTCCGCGCGACCGTCTGCGCGACCGTCGAGGTGGGCGGAGACGACCACCTCGCCCTCGTGGGTGAACTTCACGGCGTTCGACGCGAGGTTGAGCAGCACCTGGCGCAGGCGGGCGGGGTCGCCGCGCAGCGCGGTCGGCAGGTCGGGGGAGCAGTACGCCAGCAGCTCGAGGCCACGCTGGTGGGCCTGGGCCGCGACCAGCTCGGCGGCGCCCTCGACGACGCTCACGAGGTCGAGGTCCACGACCTCGAGGTCCAGCTTGCCGGCCTCGATCTTGGAGAAGTCGAGGATGTCGTCGATGACGGTGCGCAGCGCCTCGCCCGCGCCGCGCGCGCCCTCGGCGTACTGGCGCTGCCGGTCGGTGAGCTCGGTGTCGAGCAGCAGCCCGGTGAGGCCGATGACGCCGTTCAACGGGGTGCGGATCTCGTGCGACATCGTCGCCAGGAAGTCCGACTTCGCCGCGGACGCCGCGTGCGCCGCGGCCAGCGCGTCGGCCTCCCAGCGCAGCTGGCGCGCGGTGCGCACCACCGCGATCGCCGCGAGCACCGCGGCGGCCGCGCCGGCGGCGAGCACGTCGCCGTGGCGGCCGACCAGGTCGTCGACCACCAGCACGCCGATCGGCGCGAGGAGCGGCAGGATGGCGACGGCCATCCGGGTGCCGGCGTGCTCGCCGGTCCTGGCGTCGACCGGGCCGGCCGTCGACCCGGGCCGAGGGCTTGCCGAGCGGGCGAGCAGGACGGCACCGACCATCCAGCCCAGGTCCAGCCAGGCCGCGACGGGGCCCGAGAGCGAGAACAGGAGGTAACCGAGGTCGGAGAGGAGCCAGCACCCCACGCCGAGCGCGAACTCGAGCCCGATCCGGTCGCGCGTCGCCCGCGTGGCGAGCGTGCGCAGCACCAGCCCGAGGAGCACGGCGTCGGCGACGGGGTAGGCCGCGAAGACCGCCCGCTCGGCGGTGCTGGTCGTCTCGTCGGCGACGATGCCGCCGATCGAGACGTCCCAGAGCAGCAGCACGCAGACGGTGACGATCGTGAGCGCGTCCAGCAGCACCTCGGCGTCGCGGCGTCCGCGCGGACGCACCTGCCACAGCGCGGCGAGGAGGGCGGCGCCCAGCCCGAGGTAGCTGATGAAGTACGGCACGTCGGCCCAGGACACGTCCGGCTCCGGGCCGGTCCAGGCGTAGAGGTACCAGATGATGTCGGCGAGGGCGTTGGCCCCGAGGCCGAGCGCGACGAGGGTCGGCACCAGTCGCCGAGCGGGGGCAGCGGCCCGGGCGCCGAGGCCGGCCGTCACCGCCGCGCCCACGACCACGAGGATGTACAGGGCGTCGTACGCCGCGCTCGCACCCCGGGTCAGGTGGACGGCGAGACCGAGCAGCGCGATCGCACCGAGCACCGCGGGCAGTGTCGTCCGCACGTGCTCCTGCGGGGACCACCGAGCGCCGGGCATGCCTCCATTGTCAGGGCGGGGGGCGGTGCTCGCGCGCATTTCGGACGAGGGGGACCGAGGCCCGGGTCGCCTCGCCCCGCTGCGGTGCTGGTCGTGGGGTACCGGATCAGGCATGTGGTGGAGCTCGTGGACCGATGTGCTGCGGATCGTCCTGGTCGGAGCGGCGGGGTACGCCGCGCTGGTCGCCCTGCTGCGCGTCTCCGGCAAGCGGACCCTCGCCAAGCTCAACGCCTTCGACTTCGTCGTCACCATCGCCCTCGGCTCGACGTTGGCGACCGTGCTCACCGATGCGAAGCTGGCGTGGTCCGAGGGGGTCGCGGCGCTTGCGCTCCTCGTGGTGCTGCAGCTGCTCGTCGCGTTCGTGACCGCGCACGTCGGGGCGGCCCGCAGCTGGGTGACCGCCCAGCCGACGGCGCTGCTGGTCGACGGCGAGCCGCTGCCGGATGCGATGCGCCGCACCCGCACGAACCTGGCCGAGGTGCGCCAGGCCATCCGGTCCAGCGGGCTCGGCGACCTGGGCCGCGTGGCCGCGGTGGTCCTCGAGACCGACGGCACGCTCAGCGTCATCCCGCGGGACTCGGCCGGGGACCGGTCCGCCCTCGCCGACCTGCGGCTCGCGCGGGACGGCGGATCAAGCGACGGACTCAGCTGATGCTCAACGTGACCGCCAGCAGCACCGCGGCGACGAGCACCGCGCCGGTCATCACCGCGCCGAGCCCGAAGCGGGGGAGCGGTCGGCCGGTCCGCATCGCCCGCTCGACGAGCGCCCACCGGCGGTAGGCCAGCACCGTGGTGCCGCCGCCGAGCAGGACCAGCACGACGACGAGCACGATCCGCAACCCGTCCTGCTCCGGCACCTCCAGGGAGTGCAGCGCGACGCCGCCCGCCATCACCGCCAGCGCAGTGCGGACCCACGCGAGGAAGGTCCGCTCGTTGGCCAGCGTGTACCGCGGGTCCGGCTCGTCCCCGACGTCGTAGGCGCCCATGCCGCCATCCTGACGCACCGGCTCGTCGGGGGAGGACCGGCGCTCGGTACGGTCCGGGTCATGCACGAGTACGACGCCCAGACCGCCGTCACGCCGACCGGGGACGGGGTCTACGCCGCCGACCTCTCCGACGGATGGCACGTCGGCGGAGGCATCAACGGCGGCTACCTGCTGGCGATCATCGGCCGCGCGATCAGCACCCACCTGCCGGCCAAGCCGCACCCGCTGGCGGTCAGCGCGTACTACCTCTCCGCCTCGACCGCCGGCCCGGCCGAGGTGGCGCTGGACGTCCGGCGGGACGGGGGCACGGTCAGCACGGTCGCGGCCGACCTCCGGCAGGTCGACCAGGCGCGGATCACCGCGCTGGCGACGTACGGGGACCTGGGGCGGCTCGGCGACGACGTCCGCACCACCGCCGAGGAGCCCCACCTGCCGCCGGTCGAGGAGTGCGTGCCGTCGTCGATGGCGCCGGAGGAGGTACGCCGCGTGGCGCCGCTGATGCAGCGCTTCGACATGCGCTTCCACCCCGATCACATCGGCTGGGCGGTCGGCGAGCCGGGCCGCACCGGCGCGATCTCCGCGTGGTTCCGCTTCGCGGACGGCCGCGAGCCCGACCCCGTCTCGCTGCTGCTCGCCGTCGACGCCCTCCCGCCCGTCACCTTCGACCTCGGCATGCCCGGCTGGGCGCCGACCCTGGAGCTGACCGCCCACGTCCGCGCCGTCCCGGCCCCCGGCTGGCTCAAGGTCCGCCACGCGACCCGCAACATGGCCGGCGGGATGTTCGAGGAGGACTGCGAGGTCTGGGACTCCACCGGCCGCCTCGTCGCCCAGTCCCGCCAGCTCGCCCGCCAACCGCGGCCCACCGCTGGTTGAGCCGGCGAGCGCCAGCGAGGCGTGTCGAAACCCCTGGCAGCCGACCCTCGGCTTGCAGGCCGTGGGTGGTTGCGGTGCAGGCAGCTATGAGGACGAGTTCGTCGTGGCCCGCGGTGGTCTCCCGGCTCGCGGCGGCTGGTTGAGGAGGCCGCCAGGTCCGTCCCGAAACCGGCCGAGAAGCTCGCTGGATTCGTTGTCCACATAGTGGTTTGACCTGCGGAGACAACCCCGTCACTGTCGGTGGTCGCTGCTTGAGTAGACCCATGGCCGAGGACTCCCGACACAACGCGCACCCGGTGTGCCGCGCGGTCGTGAAGTCCCGCAAGAAGGCCCGCTCGGCAGCTGGCTCTCGACTCTGGACCATGTCCGACGACGAAGTGTCCGCGACGCTGGTGGAGGCCACCCGGCTGCGTGCGCAGGTCGAGGCGCTCGAGCTCAGGCTGGCCGCCGAAGCCGACCGGCGCGCCGTGGGCGACCGGACCGGCGCCACGGACACCGCGTCGTGGTGGGGCCATGAGACGAGGCAGGACCGGCCCGCCGCGATGCGGCGGATGCGGCTCGCAGAGTCGCTCGACCGCCACGCGTCCACGTCCGCTGCGCTGGCGGAGGGCGCGATCAGCATCGACCACGCCCGGGTGATCACCGAGTGCGTCGACCGGCTCCCCGATGGCCTGCCCGACCCGACGATCCCGGAGCGGGCCGAGAAGCACCTCCTGACCGAGGCGCTGGGTTGCGACCCCAAGACTCTGGCGATCCTGGCCAAGCACGTCCTCACCGTCGTTGCGCCCGAGATCGGCGAGGAGCGCGACGCCCGCGCCCTCGAGCAAGAAGAACGCGAGGCACGGGCGAAGGCCTGGCTGACCATGGCACCCGACGGGCGCGGCAGCTACCGCGGGAAGTTCTCCATCCCCACGCTGCACGGCGAGATGCTCAAGAAGATGCTGCTCGCGTTCGCAGCACCGAAGCACCAGGCGACCAAGAAGGACGCGGACCAGACCGGAGAGCGGGAGCAGGTCGAGCGGCGACCCTCACCGGAGCGCTTGGGGGATGCGTTCTGCGAGCTCCTCGAACGTCTCCCGGCCGACAAGCTGCCGATGCTCGGTGGCCTGAACGCCTCGATCATCGTCCTCATCGACTACACGAACCTGAAGAGCGATGTCGGCCGCGCGGTCCTGGACTCAGGGCAGCCGATCTCCGCGTCGATGGCGCGGCGGATGGCCTGCGAAGCCGGCCTCCTCCCCGCCGTCCTCGGCGCCCGCTCCGAGCTCCTCGACCTCGGCCGCACCGCCCGCCTCTTCTCCGGCGCCCAGCGCCGCGGACTGGCCATCACTCAGAAGACCTGCACCACCGCCGGCTGCGACTGGCCCGCCCACCTCTGCCACGCCCACCACGACGACACGTGGCTCTCCGGCGGCCGCACCGACCTCGAGAAGGGCCGCCTGCTCTGCCCACGGCACCACGCCCGCATCCACGACCCCCGCTTCGAGACCACCATCCACCCCGACAACCAGGTCACCTTCCACATGCGGACATAGACCGACCGGCCGACCCGCCATCTCGACCACGAAGAGCCGGTGGGAGAGCAGCGCAGCCGCTACGAGGCTCCGACCGCGTCGGCGTCGTGGATCGCCGGCCCCCGCTCGAGCCACCACGAGGCGCCTCGCCGGATGTCCTGCTGGTCGTGCTCGGCGAGCGCCTTGAGCTCGGTGGCGCCCTGCATGCCGAGCGCGAACAGCGTCGCGTGCCGGTCGGCCGGCCGCTGCTGCGTGGTTACGGCGTCCGCCAGCGCGGTGGCGTCCTCCTCCGGCAGCCCGGCGCACGCCATGCCGACGTTGACGAGCGCCCGGGCGCGGAGGGTGGGCCGCTCCTCGGTGCGGGCACGGCGGACCACCTTGTCCTCGCGGCCGCCGTGCCCGATCCGCATCAGCACCGTCCAGGCGCGAGCGGCGAGCAGGTCGTTCGGGTGCCCGGTCAGACGCAGGCACTGCTCAGCGACGGCGGGGGCGTAAGGACTGGCGGCGATCACCAGCGCCGCGTGGTGCCGGCGGGGCTTGTGCACGTGCAGCAGCGCCTCGCGCAGCAGCCGTCGGAGCATCGGGTCGGGCTCACGGGAGTGCTGCGTCGGGGTCTGAGCCTGCGCGGTGGCGGCGAGCTCGGCGACGATCGCGACGGTGCGGACGTGGGGGACCAGCTCGGAGGTCGCCCGGGCCTGGGTGACCATGCCGAAGGCCCGTCTGGTGCGCAGCCCACCGCTCACCCGCTCCCACGAGTCGTCGGGCAGATGGACGGCAAGGTCGAAGAAGTCCAGTCGCCCGTCGAGCGGGTCCGATCGGCGCAGCGCACCGAGCACGGCGGTCTCGAGCTGGCCGAGGGCGTCGCCCCGCAGGTGCCCCCGAGCCACCTTGTACGCCGCCACGGAGGCCGCCGCGCGCCGGAGGTTGCCGTCCTCGCTGCCGAGCAGGCGCAGCACGAGGTCGCCGGCCGGCGCGTCCGGAAGCTCGGTCAGGAGGTTGAGCACCGGCGCAACGACCTGGGTGTCGGGGTGGACGACGAAGCTGCCGATCGCGCGGAGCATCGGCCGCTGCGCCGCCCGGTGCCGCAGCATGGTCGCGGCGGCCTCGTACCGGCGTACGTACGCCGGACCGACCGCCACTCCCAGCTCCTCGACGAGCTGCCCGCACAGTCGGATCCACTCCTCCTTGCGCAGGAAGACGCGGTCGAACTTGTGCAGCTGCTCGGCCAGCCGCAGCCACAGTGCGCCGCTGGCGTCGCCGTGCTCGGCGACATCGAGCATTCCCTCGAACGACCCGCTGGTCAGGTCCTCGTCGCGCAACGACGTCTCGCGCGGGGGAGGGGCGCTGCCGAACCCGCGGCGCAGCCCGGCCGCCACGGACACCACAGCGCCCTCGGGCAGGCCGAGGACCCGTTCGTACGTCGCCACGACCCGCCCGGGAACCGGCTGCAGGCCGGACTCCCACCGGGAGACGCGGGTGTTGTCGACCTGGACCCCCTGCTCCTTGAGCACCTTCAGGAAACCGTCGCGCCGCGCGAGCTCCGGGTCCGGCCCAAGCAGCCGGTTCGTGCTGAGCAGCCAGGCGACCCGCTGGTCCACCCCGACGCCGAGGTCCGTGACCGGCGTGGGGTCGATCGGCAGCCTCTGCGGCCGCCCGCGCCGCCGGGCCGCGCCGGAGCTCTCGCCGGTGCCTGTCATGGGGTCCTTCCGGGCAGGTGAGTCGAAGCGACTCCATGACCCGGTTCACGTCGTCGGGACACATTTATTGCAGAAGTAAAGACGGACTGCAACAACCCCGGGTGACCCAAGCCGCGTCCCTAATGTTCGGGATGGCCCAGGAATCCGTGTCCGGGGCCACAGGGGCCCTCATCGGTGGTTCCCTGCCGGCGAGCTCCGCTCGCCACCTTTAATCATTCCGGAAGGAAACACACGCATGAACAGCAGCGGCATCAAGCGGGGTCTCGCGGTTTCCGCGATCTCCGCACTCGCGGTCGCCGGTATCCCGGCGCTCGCCTCCCCGGCTTCGGCCGACGTCAACGACGTCATCAACGTCGCGTTTGAGGGCCCCGCCCGCAACGGCTCGACCGGTGCCGGCAACGGCGCGATCATCGTCCTCGAGACCAAGGGCATCACCGAGCTCGAGGCGCAGAACCTGACTGTCGTCGACAACGACCTCGAGGGTTCTGCGAACGACGCTACCCAGACGATTGGCGCGGTCACCGTCCTCGACTACCGCGAGGACGACGGCACCCCGGCCCCGGCCGAGACCAACGAGTTCGGTAACAACGACGGTTTCGACGAGATCGTCATCCAGGTCCCCGTCACCACTACCGACGTCGGCGACACGGCTGAGTTTGCGGTGTACCTGGAGGAGGGCGGCACGGCGGGCGTCGACGCGACGGAGCCGCGTGCCCAGCTTTCGATTCAGACCGGCGGAGTGCCCACGACGGCCGAGATCAGCCCGAACAGCCAGACCACGGCTGCTGGCCAGCAGAGCGCCCCTTACACCGTCACGCTGCGTGACGCCGGCGGTCGGCTCACCCAGCTGACGGGCGCCGAGAACCTCGACGTCACCGACAGCGCGCCCGCCGCGGGCACGGTCACCGTTACCAACGACGAGATCACCGCGGGTGAGATCCTCCGCGGCACCACGACGTTCCGCGCGACCGGCAACACCGAGGGCGCGTACACCATCACCGTCGCGGGCGACACCGACACCGACGGCGCCGGCGGCGACGTCGCCGACGGGCCGGCCAACCTGTCGAGCTCCGCTCAGCTGATCGTCGCGAAGGCGGTCGGCACGCTGACCGACGACGAGGTCGACATCGTCACCGCGGCGGACGGCTGGACCGGCTTCGGCGGTGGCGACTACGGCGTCAACAGCCAGGACGTCCCGGTTCGCGTTGACCAGACCTCGATCCGGATCGACATCCGCTCGAACACCCCGGCGGCCGACGCCAACGGCACCATCGTTCTTACGGTCGCGAGCCCGAACGTCACCTTCGGCGGTCAGGGCTCCACCACGGTCTCGACCACCCTTGACGCCAATGGTCGTGGTTCGCTCACCATCACCCCTGACGCCGGCACGGTGCAGGAGGGCGACGTCGTCAACATCGACGGCGGCGGCCTCGACCTGCAGCTGGACTTCCAGCGGGGCACTGTCTCCGAGGTCAACGCCGAGGCCGAGACCTACGTCTCGAAGATCGACGGCACCGTCGACATCACCGTGGTGACCACCGACCAGTTCGGTCTTCCGGCTGCCGGCGCGTTCGTCGAGGCGCAGCGTACGGGTGCGAACACCGACGCTCAGCCGCAGGCCCGCAAGGCGACCGACGCCAACGGTCGGGCGACGTTCACCTTCACGGACGTCAACGCCACGAACGGTTCGACGGACACGGTCACGTTCCGTGCGTTCCGCGACCAGTTCGCCGCCAACCCGATCGACCCCGACGGCGACAGCAACTTCGCGGAGCACTTCGACACCGCGACGATTCGCTACACGACCGACGGCCAGGGCAGCGACTTCAACCTGTCGCTGGACAACGTCAACACGGGTAGCCCGACCTACGACCCGACCACGGTGTCGGTCGTGCCGTTCTCCGACACCAACACGTCGAACACTCCGGCCAACGGTGTCAACGACGACGAGGTTGTCGAGCTGGCCATTGCCGGCGGCGACAACGGCGCCCCGGCGACCGTCACCGTCGACAACGGCGCGCTGATCCTCCGCAACGGCGAGACGCGCCTGAGCGAGGGTGCGGCTTCGGAGCGGATCGTTCTCCCTGAGAGCAACGCCCCGCAGTCGATCCGCATCGTTGGGACCAAGTCCGGTCTGACCACCGTCACCGTGACCTCGGGCGGCCGCACCAAGACCGCGCAGTTCACTGTCACCGCACAGACCGACCCGACTCAGGCCCGCAACGTGACCGTGAGCGCCCAGGACGACGAGGTCGCCCAGGGCGAGCAGCAGGCGACGTTCATCGCGGTCGTCACGGACGCGTTCGGGAACCCGCTGCGCGGTTACCCGGTTGGTGCGCTCAACATCCAGGTCAGCGGCCCGGGTGCCTTCCAGGACAGCGACGCCACCACGAACCCGGCTGGCGAGGCGCGGATCAACGTGCGTCTGGACGACGACGCTGAGGGTCCGGTCACCATCCGCGTGCAGGGTCTCAACCCGGGCGGCAACACCAACCAGTTCGGTGCGGCCGAGAACCAGCTCGACCCGACCGCTGCGGCAGGTAGTGCGCAGGGTCTGTCGGCTTCCTCGAACGTCACCGAGGCGACTGTCAACGTGATCCCGGGTGAGGGTCCCGACACCCCGCCGGCGACCATCGTCGCGACGGCCACCGGTTCGAACCGCGCCTCGGACGGCTACGACCGCATCCGCGTCTCGGTCGACAAGCCGGAGGCCGCTGCTGACGCTGCCGTCGAGCTGTACAAGGTCAACGCCCAGGGCAAGGTCCGCCGGGTCAAGACCAAGTCCCTGAACAGCAACGGCCGTGCCACGTTCGTCCGCAAGGACCTGAACGGCAAGAAGAGCAGCAAGTACTTCGCGAAGGTCCGCCCGACCGACACCTCCAAGGGCGACCGGACCAAGGCTGTCTTCATCAAGTGACCCACTGATCTTCGGATCAACTCACGGGTGACCCCCCGGGCCTTCGGGCCCGGGGGGGAGCTCCTACCGGGGGCCTAGCTCCCGCAGCCCCCGGGGCTGCACCCCACCGATAGTCGGGACACACAGACGCGGTCCGGGCCATTCTCTGTTTGCCGCTGCGCGAGAATGGTCCGGACCGCCTGTCTCACCCTAGGGCACGCGGTCCGCGTGACCCTGACAAGGACGCCGTGCAACGCACGGCGTCCTTTGCATTTCGGCCGGTGGACCAGACCGCGGACCCGTCGTCCTTTGGTCGTAGTACCCGGGTCAGGGCTCGCATGTGGGTCGCCGAGCAGGGTAAAGATGGTCCGGCGTCGGTCTAGACCGCGACGCCAGGGCGGCGCACTCCGCCGCCCCGTCGGCCGGGAACGTCCCGGTCACACCACCCTTGGAGGTAGTGAACGCATGCGAAGCAGCGGCATCAAGAAGGGCCTGGCGGGCTCCGCCATCACGGCCCTGGCGATCTCGGGCATCCCGCTCATGGCGGGCAGCGCGAACGCCGTACCCCTCGACGACCAGGTCGACGCCGTCACCTTGTTGACGGGCGGCGGCGAGCAGTACGCCAACACCCTGTCGTTCGACAACGACGGCACCAACACCACCGAGTCGCTCGTGGCCGTCGCGCCCGAGGGCGTCACCTCGATCACCTTCCAGTACCGCCGCGGTTCCACCGGCGAGTGGCAGAACGTCGCCGCGCCGGTCACGCGCAACGCCGACGGTGCCTTCGCCACCGAGTGGACCCGGCCGAACGACGTCCGCGCCGGCGACACGGTCGAGCTCCGGGCGGTCCCCAACACGGGGCTGGGCAACGCCGACTCCGACACCCTCGAGGTCGTCACCGACCAGCCGACGGTCGAGCTGGCCACCGAGGGCAACCTCGGCATCTACCGCGACCCGGTCGAGGGCACCCACAGCGTCGCCGTGCGCGGCACCGTGTCGGACCCGACCGGCCTCAACGACATCACGGTCTTCGACGCCGTGCAGGACGCCACGGGCGACAGCACCCCCGGTCGCGTCGGCGGCATCCAGGCCACGCGCGGTGACAATGGCCGGTGGACCTGGAACGGCGTGCTTGAGTACGCCGCGAACGGCTACCAGTTCTCCCCGGGCACCGAGCCGAACCAGGCCGCCCTGACCGCGGCGATCGACACCGACGAGGACACCGAGGCGTCGTCGTACTACGTGCAGGACGTGCAGGGCGTGTCGGCCACGCCGGCCCGCACGAACGTCCCGGACGGCGGCACCACCAACGCGACCGTCACGGTCACCGACCAGCGCGGCAACCCCGTCGCGGGTGCTCGGGTCGGCTACACCGTGGACGACGACACCAGCGACAACACCGCCGCGACGGACAACGCGAACGCCGGTCGCACCGACGCCAACGGGCAGGTCACCCTGACCGGCCTGGGCAGGGGCACCTACGTGGCGTACGCCGACACGAACGGCACGGCGGGCTACCAGCCGGCGGACGTGGAGGCGCAGGCCTTCACCGTCGCGTCGTACGCCCAGCAGGCCACCGCGGTCAGCGTCGCCGCGCAGCCGAACCGCAACGCGTACGACCTCGACGAGCTCAGCGGCACGACGTTCACCGCGTCGGTCGACGACCAGCAGGGCAACGGCGTGGCGAACCAGCCGGTGCAGTACCGCTGGACCGTGGACCCGTCCGCGGCCGGCCCCAACCAGTCGACGGCGTGGACCAACGCCGGCCAGACGGACGGGGACGGCGAGGTGACCGTCCCGTTCACCACGACCGGCATCACCGGCCAGCCGGCCGGCACCTGGACCCTCGAGGTGCGTCGCCCGAACGTCGGCGGCACCGGCCTGATCAACGGCCAGCCGCTGACCTTCCAGGCCGCCGAGTCGGAGATCACCTTCGCCGAGGGCGCGAACGCCAACGCCCCGGTCAACGGCACCTACACCGTCGTCGGGCGGCTCGCGCTCACCGGCGCGGGCGGCGCGAACCTCGCCGGCCGCACCGTGAGCATCACCGAGACCGGCGCCGGCGACGTCTCGTTCGCCCCGGCCGCTCAGCAGCCGAACGGCACCACCGTCTCCGGCAACACGGCCACGGCCACCACCGACGCCAACGGGGAGTTCCGGGTCGCCCTCACCGACCCGGGCGTCCCGCCGAACGTCCCCCCGACCCCCGACGCCACCGTGGTCAACGCGGTGGCGCGGGACCTGCAGGGGCAGGGCGACGTGGCGTCGGCCGACGCGGCCGGCCAGATCACCGTCAACTTCGCCCAGCAGGCCGAGGTCGGCTCGATCGACGTCGACGTCGAGGCGCTCTTCGACGGCAACCCGGCGCCCGGCAAGCCGGTCGACCTCGACATCACCGTCCGCGGACAGGGCCAGAACGGGCAGCAGGGCGGCACGCTCAACGACGTCCCGGTCACCGTCACGGTCGACAAGGGCTTCCTGAGCCCCAACGCCGAGACGCGTGACGACCTCGCGCTGGACCCGGAGAACGACGACGCCGGCGACCTGTTCGGCGTCTACCGCGACCTGGGTCAGGAGGAGCAGGTCTCCACCGGGGACGCCGGTGACCAGGCGGGCGTCGTGGCGACCATCGGCCGCGACGAGGGCTTCGACGACGACGGCCGGGTCACGGCGACCATCACCGTCACCGCCGGCGGCGTCACCGAGACCGAGACGGTCACGTTCGACTCGCGCAACGCGCTGAACATCGGCGAGCTCGAGCTGGTCCGCGACGGCGACGACAGCGACGGCGCCGCGGGGATCGGCCAGGACGTCGACTTCAACCTGTTCGCGCGCGACCAGTTCGGCAACCTCGTCGGTGACCGCGAGGTCACCATCAGCGACGACACGCCGCGCGCCGAGGTGCGCACGGACGGCGAGTTCAACCGCACCACCACGGACTTCGCCACGTCCAACTCCGCGATCGTCGCGACCTCCCAGAACGAGGTCGTGCAGACCCTCACCGCGACGCTGAACGACGCTCCCCGCACCACGGTGGACGCCGACGGCGACCCGGTGACGGCCACCCGGACGGCGACCGCCGACTCCGAGCCGATCTCGTGGCAGCCGGAGACCGACCAGCCGGGCAATGGCAACGGTGGCAAGAAGGCCATCGTCGCCAAGATGAACGGCAAGAACAACGGTGGCAAGCGCGACGTCATCCGGGTGAAGACCTGGAAGGTCGCGGCCGGGGCCAAGGTGAAGGTGTTCCGGATCCAGAACGGCAACCGCAAGCTGATGCAGGTCGGCCGCCTCAACAAGCAGGGCGGCAAGTGGTTCCGCATCGGTGACAAGAACGGCCGCAAGTTCACCAAGTACGTCGCCAAGGTGGTGCCCCAGCCGGCCCACAAGGGCGACATGACCAACGTCAAGCGCGTGCGCTGACGTTGTCCGCCGGCTCCTGACGTCGCTGCCAGGGGCTACCTCCGACCGGCCGTCCTCCTTCGGGAGGGCGGCCGGTCGTCGTCTCCGAGGTGCGCCCGCCTGTGGATGACGAAGAGCTAGTCCGTGACGTTCGGCAGGTGATGCGGGCCCGGATCGCCTGCCGAACGTCACGGACTACCCCGGCGGAGCGCCCGGGGAACTGGAAGCCAGGGGCGCGACGAAGGCGCGGCGGACGGCGACGACCCAGCGGCGGCGGGGGTGCTCGGTGACGGTCCAGAGCAGGTCGTCCGGCGGGGACCAGGTGATGTCCTCCGGGCCCATCGGCAGCGCCCACCGGTGGCGGCGGAAGGCGCCGGGGCGGCCGGCGTGCAACGAACCCGGCGTCCACGGCCCGTGCGATGCGGTGACCAGGTACGACGAGCCGACCGTGACCGCGCCCTGCATGCCGGCGAGGCCGGCGTCGTCGAGGGTCGCCGGCCGCGCGAACCCGTCCTCGCCGAGGGCCGGCAGTCCGGCGTCGTCGAGCGGGTAGTGGGCGAGGCGGCGGGTCTGCTTGCGGCGGCCGTACTCGCCGGCCAGCAGCCCCGGCGGCTCCACGGAGCGGTCCAGGGAGAGGAACGAGTACCGCAGCCGCTCGACGCCGTCGTCGGCCGCGGCCTTGTGGGTGAACCGCACCGGCAGCACCCAGCGGTAGCCGAACATCGAGTCGCCCTCGACCGGCGCCCACATCAGGTCGTCGAGGCGGACGGTGACGAAGCCGCGGGCGGTGGCGGCGACGTGGAGGTACGGGCCGCGCCACACGATGCCGCCGGCGTGGACCCGCAGCGGCTCGAGGTGCACCTCGCCGTCGCGCAGCGTCGGGACGACGAGGAGCACGTGGCGGTAGCGGCGGGTCTCGAGGTCGACGAACGTCAGCCGGGAACCCTGGCCACCGTCGTGGGAGGCGGCCTTGGCGTACCAGGACACGACGAGCACCCGGCGCCCCTCCACGAGACCCGGGCCGTCGACGGCGTCGGCGGAGGACGTGATGCCCTGCGGCCACCACAGCGGGTCACGGCGGTCCGCGGCGTCCCAGGTGAACGAACGGCGGACCTTGCGGCCGAGCAGCCGACCCAGCGGGCCGCGCCGGCCGCGGCGGCCGGTGGTCCGGAGGTCGGCGAGGAAGTCGGTGAGCGGCACCCGACCGCCACCACCGCGGGCGAGCCGGGCGGCCAGGGTGTCGATCTCGGCGACGTTCTCGGCGGTCCGGGTCAGGTGCACACCGTGCATGGCTCGACCTTAGGGTTCGAGGGGTGAGGCAACAGGTGGTCGGCGCCGCGATCGTCCGGGGTGGTCGCGTGCTCGCCGCCCGACGGACCCGCCCGCCCGAGGCCGCCGGCCGCTGGGAGCTGCCGGGCGGCAAGGTCGAGCCGGGGGAGCGGGCCGGCGACGCGCTCGAGCGGGAGCTGCGCGAGGAGCTCGGCGTGGACGTCGAGGTGGTCCGCTGGCTCTCCGGCGTCGTACCCGTCGGTGACCGCCACGAGCTGACCGCCGCCCTCGCCCGGATCACCGGCGAGGCCGACCAGCTCGAGCCGCACGACGACACCCACGACCGCCTGCGCTGGCTCGGCCCGGACGAGCTCGACGAGGTCGACTGGCTCGAGCCGGACCGGCCCTTCCTCGCCGAGGTCGCCCACGAGCTGCGCCGGGCGGCGCCGACGCTGCGCGGTGTGTTCTTCGACGAGGACGACGCGGCGGAGGCGGCACGACGGCTGCGCCACGACGGGTACGACGCGCACGTCGAGCGCGAGCGGCTCGCGGGCGAGGACGACGACGAGGACCACCCGTGGGCGGTGCTCACCGACGCCCCGGTCATCGCGCTCGAGCTGCTCGTCGACGAGCTCGACGGCTGGCTCGACGCTGCGAGTGACGGGGAGGTGGCCGCGGAACAGGACGCACCCGTCGCGGGTTCACCCCTCGACCTGCCGACGCAGCCGCGCCGGATCAAGCGCCCCTGAACATCGACCGACCTAGGATCACCTCCATGCCCGAGCGCCCCGAGCAGCCCCAGCACCGCCTGCTCCTCGTCCACGCCCACCCCGACGACGAGACGATCGGCCAGGGCGCCACGATGGCGAAGTACGTCGCCGAGGGCCGCGGCGTCACGCTCGTGACCTGCACGGCCGGCGAGATGGGGGAGATCCTCGTCCCCGAGCTGGAGCACCTCGCCGCCGACAAGGAGGACCGCCTCGGCGAGCACCGCCGCGGCGAGATCGCCGACGCGATGGCGGAGCTCGGCGTCACCGACCACCGCTGGCTCGGCGGCTTCGGCACCTACCGCGACTCCGGCATGGCGTGGCACGCCGACGGCCACGCGGTCGGCGACCCCGAGGTGATCGCCAAGCACCCCAACGCCTTCTGGAACGCCGACCTCACCGAGGCCGCCGACCACCTCGTCGCGATCATCCGCGAGGTGCGCCCGCAGGTGCTGGTCACCTACGACCAGTTCGGCGGCTACGGCCACCCCGACCACATCCAGGCCCACCGGGTCGCGATGTACGCCGCGCAGCTCGCCGCGGTGCCGTCGTACCGGCTCGACCTCGGCGAGCCCTGGGACCTCGCCAAGATCTACTGGGGCGCGATGTCGGAGAGCCGCATGCGCGAGGGACTGCGGCTGCTCCGCGAGGCCGGCGACACCACGTCGTTCGAGGGGATGGACCCCGACGGCCCGCTGCCGCACTTCGTGACCCCCGACGAGAACCTCGCCGCCGGCGTGGACGCCACCGACTTCGTCGACCGCAAGATGGCCGCGCTCAAGGCCTACCCGACGCAGGTCACGACCGACGGCCCGTTCTTCGCGCTCAGCAACAACGTCGGCGCGACCGCCTGGGGCCTGGAGTTCTACCGGATCGCCAAGGGCCAGCAGGGACCGGTCGGCGAGGACGGGCTCGAGACCGACCTCTTCGCCGGGCTCTGAGCGCCGCGGAGGCCCGCCCGTGAAGGTGGTGGCCACGGCCGGGAGGCTCGTTGGGTCTCTGGCGCTCGGCCTCGCGGTCGCCGTTGCGACGGTCTCACTCCACCAGCTGTGGTGGGGGCTGCTGCTCGGCGTCGCGGCGTCGGTCGCCGCCGTGTTCGCGCTGCCCGCCCACTGGTCCACGCGCCCGCCCTACGCCGTGGCGTACGCCGCCGTGCTGGCCGCCGCCCTGCAGGAGCGGCCCGAGGGCGACTTCCTCGTGCCGGCGGGCGTCGCGGGCTACGTCGTCCTGGCGGTGGCGGTGCTGCTGCTCGTGGTCTCGGTCGCGACGCTGCCGCGCCCCGACCGGACGCCTCCCGTGTCGTCGGGGGCGCCTTCCTAGACTGGCCCGCGTGACCGAGCCGCAGACCGCCCCGTCCCGCGAGAAGGCCGGCGGCCGCGCCGTCCTCCTCGTCCTGCTCGGGCTGGTGGTGCTCGTCGGCGCCGGCTGGGTCGCCGCCTACGCGATGGCCGGCGACAAGGTGCCCCGTGGCACGACCGTCGCGGGCGTCGGCATCGGCGGCAAGACACCGGACGACGCGGTCGCCGCGCTGCGCGACGGCCTCGCCGACCGCGCGGCGGAGCCGTTCACGCTGACCGCCGCGGGCGAGACGTTCGAGCTCGACCCGGCCACGGCCGGCGTCACGGTCGACCACGAGGAGTCGGTCGCCGAAGCCGGCGGCGGGCGCTCGTGGGACCCGCGCCGCCTGTGGGCCTACTACACCGACGGCGACGACCTCGACGCCGTGGTGGAGGTCGACGACGCCGCGCTCGCCGAGGCGCTCGCCCCGGTGGAGGGCGAGGTCGGCCGGCCGGCCCGCGACGCTGCGGTGTCGTTCGAGGGCAGCCGCGTCGTGACGCGCGAGCCCCGCACGGGTGAGGAGGTCGACCGCCAGGCGCTGCGCGACGACCTCGTCGCGGCGTACCTCTCCGAGGACCCGACCGTCGAGCTGCCGCTCGTCGAGGTCGAGCCCGAGGTCGACGAGGCGGACCTGCGCACGGCGGTCGAGGAGTTCGCGAACCCGGCGATGTCCGGCCCGGTGACGCTCGTCTTCGGCGACTCGCCGGTGCGGCTGCTGCCGCGCCAGTTCGGGCCGCTGCTGTCGATGACCGCCGAGGACGGCGCGCTGGTGCCCGAGGTGGACGAGGCGGCGCTGGAGGAGCTGGTCGGCGACGCGGTCGGGGACGACGGCGCCCCGGTCGACGCGACGGTGGTGCTGCGGAACGGCAAGCCGAGGGTCGTCCCCGCCAAGCCGGGCGTCAGCTACGACCCCGAGGAGGTCAGCGCGACCTTCCTCGACCTGGTCACCCGCGAGGAGGGTGAACGCGAGCTCGAGGTGGAGGCGCAGGTCGCCGAGCCGGAGTTCACCACCGCGGACGCGAGGAAGCTCAACATCAAGGAGCAGGTCTCGACGTTCACGACCTACTACCCCCACGCGGAGTACCGCAACGTCAACCTCGGCCGCGCCGCCGAGCTCGTCGACGGCACCCTCCTCAAGCCGGGGGAGACCTTCTCGCTCAACGACACCGTCGGCGAGCGGACCGCGGAGAACGGGTTCACCGAGGGCTTCGTCATCAACGACGGCATCCTCGTCGAGGACCTCGGCGGCGGCGTCTCGCAGATGGCGACGACGTTGTTCAACGCGATGTTCTTCGCCGGTCTCGAGGACGTCGAGCACAAGCCGCACTCGTTCTACATCGACCGCTACCCGGTCGGCCGCGAGGCCACCGTCGCCTGGGGCGCGCTCGACCTGCGCTTCAGGAACGACACCGAGCACGGCGTCCTCATCGACGCGAAGGTGTCCCCGAGCAGCCCCGGCGGGCAGGGCGCCGTGACCGTCTCCCTGTGGTCGACGAAGGTCTGGGACATCACCAGCACCACCTCGGACCGCTACGCCTACACCGCTCCGGAGACCCGCACGCTGACCACCGACGACTGCTACCCGAACACCGGCTACTCCGGCTTCCAGGTCGATGTCGTGCGGTACTTCAAGCGGCCCGGCCAGGACGAGGTCGTCAAGCGCGAGGAGTTCCACACGACGTACACGCCGTCGGACACGGTCGTCTGCAAGTAACCGGGGCGCGCCAGGCTCGTTGGTCTAGACGTGCGCGCATCCCTCGCGGCCCTCGTCACTGCTCTCGTCCTTGGTCTCCTCGCGATGGTCAGCACGACCGGGACGGCCGCAGCGGCGCCGTCCGGGTTCCCGCTGCCGCTGCCGGGCGGGCTGGGCGAGCCGACGGGGGCCAACGACTGGGACTGCGAGCCGACGAGGAAGCGGCCGACGCCGGTGGTCATCGTCCACGGCACGATCGGTGACCGGAAGAGCCTGCTCGACCCGCTGTCGGCGGCGGTCAAGGCGAAGGGGTTCTGCGTCTTCTCCCTCGACTACGGCAACCGCGGCACCGGCGACATCGTCACGTCGGCCAAGCAGCTGAAGCGGTTCACCAACCGGGTGCTGCGGGCGACCGGTGCCGCCAAGGTCTCGATGGTCGGCCACTCGCAGGGCGGCATGATGCCGCGCTACTACATCAAGTTCCTCGGCGGCGCGAAGGTCGTCGACGACCTGGTCGGGCTCGCCCCGTCCAACCACGGCACGGTCCTCAGCGGCGGCACCGCACTGGCGCTGCTGACCAACCCGCTGCTCGACGTCGTCTGCTACTCCTGCAACCAGCAGGCCGTCGGGTCGGCCTTCCTGCGCCGCCTCAACGCCGGGGACGAGACGCCCGGCAAGGTCAGCTACACCCAGGTCACCACGGCGTACGACGAGGTCGTGGTGCCGCACCTGTCCGGCTACCTCCGTGCAGGCCCGCGCACGACGAACACCACGATCCAGGACTCCTGCCCCGGCGACCTCGCCGAGCACCTGCTGATCCCGATGAGCCGCACGGCGATCGCCTGGACCCTCGACGCGTTGACCCGGCCGGGTCCGGCGCGGAAGGGCTTCCGACCGCCGTGCTGAGCCGCCTGCTCGCCCCGCTCGTGGCCGGCGTCCTCGGGACGCTGCTCGCGCTCGCGCCGGTGCCCACCTCGGCGAGCACGCCGGTCCTCGACCCGGACCCGCCCGGCGCCAACGACTGGTCGTGCCGACCGTCCGCGAAGCACCCGACGCCGGTGGTCCTCGTGCACGGCACGTTCGGCGACCGCAGCTACGGCTGGGAGCGGATGTCCTCGGCGCTGACCAGCGCGGGGTGGTGCGTGTGGTCGCTGGAGTACGGCCAGCAGGGCACCCAGGACGTGACCGTCTCCGCGCGCGAGCTGCGCGCCTACGTACGCCGCGTGCGCAAGGCGACCGGCGCCGCGAAGGTGTCGCTGGTCGGCCACTCGCAGGGCGGCCTGCTCGCCCGCTACTACGTCGCCCGGCTCGGCGGCGGCAAGGTCGTCGACGACGTGGTCAGCATCGCCGCGACCCACCACGGCTCGCGGTTCCCTCTGGTCGGCTCCGCAATCTCGTGCCCGGCGTGCCGCCAGCAGGCCGCGGGCTCGGCGTTCCTCGCCGACCTCAACGCCGGCGACGAGACCCCCGGCCGCGTGAGCTGGACGCAGGTGACCACCCGCTACGAGCAGGTCGTGCTCCCGCACACCTCCGGCCACCTCGCACCCGGTCCGCGCACCACCAACGTCACCGTCCAGGACCTCTGCGCCCTCGACCTGTCCGAGCACCTGCTCCTGCCCTCGAGCAGCACCACCATCGCGGTCACCCTCGACGCGCTCGGCCGCCGTGGGCCGGCCCGCACCACCGGGCTCGGCTGCTAGCGCGCCAGGTAGCGGTACCGGTGGTGCTCGACGAACCCCAGCCGCTCGTAGAGCGCCAGCGCCGGCACGTTGTCGCCGAGCACCTGCAGGTACGCCGTCGTCGCGCCGAGCTCCGCGCCCCAGCCCAGGAGCGCTGACATCACCCGCAGCCCGAGTCCCTGCCGGCGCCGGTCCGGGTCCACCTCGACGCTGCGGAACCCCACCCAGTCCCGGTCGTACGCCGCCACGCCGGTCGCCCCCGGAAGGCTCGCCCGCACCACCCCGGGAGCCAGTTCGGCCAGCTCGACCTCCGGGCCGACGGCGGCACCGCCCGCGCCGCCGGCGGAGCGCAGCGCACGCCGCGCCGCAGCCACCCCGGCCACGGAGAACACCGTGTCGGCGTCGCCGCTCTCGGCGACCCACCCCCGCTCGCGCAGGGCGGCCTCCTCGGCGCTGTCGGTGAGCACGGCGGCGACCGGCCGCCCCGTCGTGGCGCGGTAGAAGCCGACGACCCGCTCGAGCGCCGCGTCGAGCCCCACCGGGCCGGGCGGGCCGGCGGCGAGCACCGAGTTCGCGCGCCGGTTCGGCGAGGTGGGGGAGTGCCGCAGCAGCCACCCGCCCGGCTCCGGCCCGACCTCCTCGGTCACCAGGTCCGGCCACAGCGCCAGCGCGCGCAGCTGCGCCTCGCGCGGCTCGACCCGCAACCGGTGGCTCGGCCGCGGCGGCACCGGCTTGCCGGAGACGATGTCGGCGAGGGCGATCCGCACGGGCTCGGGCGGCGGCTCGCCGGCGCGCGGGTCCGGCTGGAGCACGCAGGTGCCGCCGGGGCCGGCCGTCCACGCCAGGCAGGTGCCGAGCAGGTCGGTGAACGCCGGCCCGCCCGTGGGGCCGACCTCGCCCCGCACCACGCGGCGTACGACCACGCGCTGGCCGACGACGTGCGGGCCGAGCAGGTGCCGGCCCACCTGCTCGCCCACCTCCCGGCCCACCCCCGGGCCCACATCGTGGGGTTCTGACGGATCGGCCACGTCCGGATACTAGGGTTGGGCCCGTACGTGCATCCCTTTGCGCTCCCAGGAGGACCCGGTGACCTACGTCATCTCGCAGCCGTGTGTCGACGTGAAGGACCGCGCGTGCGTCGACGAGTGTCCGGTCGACTGCATCTACGAGGGCAAGCGGATGCTCTACATCCACCCCGACGAGTGCGTCGACTGCGGCGCCTGCGAGCCGGTCTGCCCGGTCGAGGCGATCTTCTACGAAGACGACGTGCCGGAGCAGTGGAAGGACTACTACACCGCCAACGTCGGCTTCTTCGACGACCTGGGGTCGCCCGGCGGCGCCGCGAAGATGGGTGAGATCGACAAGGACCACCCGTTCATCGCCGGCCTCGACCCGCAGAACCAGGACCACTGAGCGTCTCGTCGGGGGTCTCCTCGAGGCTGCCGGACTTCCCCTGGGACCACCTGGTCCGGTACGCCGAGCAGGCCCGCCAGCACCCGGACGGGATCGTCGACCTCTCGGTCGGCACCCCGGTCGACCCCACGCCCGAGGTCGTCCAGCAGGCGCTGCGGGCCGGCGCCGACTCGCCGGGCTACCCGCTGACGATCGGCCGCCCGGAGACCCGCCAGGCTGCCATCGACTGGCTGGAGCGCAACCACGGCGTGACCGGCCTCGGCCTGGACCAGGTGCTGCCGGTGATCGGCTCCAAGGAGCTGATCGGGTCGATGGCGGTGCATCTCGGGATCGGTGCCGGTGACCTGATCGGCTACCCCGAGCTGGCCTACCCGACGTACGAGGTCGGCGCCGCGCTCGCCGGCGCCCGTTCCCTGGCGACCGACTCGCTGACGGCCTTCGGCCCCGAGATGCCGAGGCTGCTGTGGCTCAACAGCCCCTCGAACCCGACCGGCCGCGTGCTGCCCGTCGACCACCTGCGCAAGGTGGTCGAGTGGTGCCGCGAGCGCGGCACGATCCTGGTCTCCGACGAGTGCTACCTCGAGTGCGCCTGGGAGGCGGAGCCGGTCTCGGTGCTGCACCCCGACGTCTGCGGCGGGTCGACCGAGGGCATCCTCGCCGTCCACTCGCTCTCGAAGCGCTCGAACCTCGCGGGCTACCGCTGCGCCTTCGTCGCCGGCGACGCCGCGCTGGTCGGCGAGCTGCTCGCGGTCCGCAAGAACCTCGGCCTCCAGATGCCCGGCCCCCAGCAGCGGGCCATGGCCGCCGCCCTCGACGACGACGTCCACGCCGCCGAGCAGCACAGCCGGTACGCCGCGCGGCGCCGCGTGCTGCGCGACGCGCTGGAGGGCGCGGGGTTCCGCATCGACCACTCCGAGGCGTCGCTCTACCTCTGGAGCAGCCGCGACGAGGACTGCTGGGACACCGTCGCCGCACTGGCCGAGCGCGGCATCCTGGTCGCGCCGGGCTCGTTCTACGGCCCGGCCGGCAACCAGCACGTGCGCGTGGCGTTCACCGCCACCGACGAGCGCATCCAGGCCGCGGCCGACCGGCTCCGCGCCTGACCCCGGGCCTCAGTCGACCGGGTGCGTCAGGCGCGCACCCCGGGCGCCGGCCCACTCGCCGGTCTCGGTGACCCGGGCGCGCAGCTCCTCCTCGGGGGCGAAGTACGCCGCCAGCCGGGCGCGCAGGTCGTCGTCGAGCTCGATCTCGGTCCGCACGGGGGAGCGGTTGCTGACCGGGAACTCCAGGTCCTCGCCGAGCCGCTCCCGGAGCCAGCCCTGCCACACGTCGGTGCGCTCGTAGGCGAAGAGCCGGTCCACGCCGACCGAGCCGTCCTGCTTGAGTACGAACCGCGCCGGCCGCCCGAGCACGCCGATCTCGGCGCCGCGCCCGGCGACGTACGCCGCCGCGAACTCCGCGAACTCCACCGACCCGGTCCATCGGGACCCGTCGCGCTCGGCCTGGCGCACGTGCGGGCTCTGCCGGTAGCGCCACCACGAGTGCAGCCAGTCCACGGGGTCGCGCAGCAGGCTGACCACCTCGTAGTCGTCACGCTCGTAGCCGGCGACCCCGAGCAGCGGGGCGACGTAGCGGTGGAAGGCCCGCACGTTGACGTGCTTGAGCCGGGGGTGGTGGCGCATGACCATCTCGGCCCGGTCGCCGAGGGCCCCCTCCAGTGCGGTGGAGGCGCACTTGGGGGCCGAGAGCACCACCAAGCCGTGGGCGGGCAGCGCGAGCACGCGACGGCTCCTTCCTCGCGGGGTCGGACCGGCACCCTAGCCAACGCCGGACCGGCGCCGCCGCCCGGCGCAGGTCAGGGCGTCGCCGGCCGCACCGCGTCGGGATCCCGATCGGCGGCGGCGACGGCCGCGGCCTCCTCCGGGGTCGGGTCGTCCGGGTCCTCCGGCGCGGTCGCCTCCTGCGGCGGGTCGGCCAGGCCGGAGAGGTAGCGCAGCACCACCGCCGTCATCGCCGCCACCGGCACGGCCAGGAACGCGCCGGCGATGCCGAACAGCGTGGAGCCGAGGGTGACGGCCAGGATGACCACGCCGGCGTGCAGCTGCATCGCTCGCGACTGCAGCCACGGCTGGAGCACGTTGCCCTCGAGCTGCTGGACCACGATGATCGCCGCCAGCACGATCAGCGCGCCCTGGAACCCGACCGAGACCAGCGCGACCAGCACGGCGAGCCCGCCGGCCACGAACGCGCCGATGATCGGCACGAAGCCGCCGATGAAGGTCAGGACCGCCAGCGGGATCGCCAGCGGCACGCCGACCACCGCCAGGGCGATGCCGATGAGTACGGCGTCGACGAAGCTCACGATCGCCTGGGTCCGGACGAAGCCGCCCAGGGTCGTCCACACCTGGTCGAGGACCTCCTCGACGTGACGACCGACGCGGGCCCCGGTCACCCGCGCCGCCCACGGCCGGAAGCGGTGCCCGTCCTTGAGGAACAGGAAGGTGAGGACCAGGGTGAGCACCAGGGTGACCAGGCCGGAGGTGACGGCGTTCGCCGTCGCGAGCGCGCCGCTGGCGATCGAGCCGGCGCTGTCGCGCAGCCGGTCCGTCGCCTGCGCGAGGGCGTCGTCGAGCTGCGCCTGGGAGACCAGCTCGCGCTCGACCGCCCAGGCCCGGAGCTGGTCGGCGCCCTCCGTCGCGTCGTCGACGATGGCGCCCCACTGGCCGGTCACCGACGGCGCGATCGCCGTGACCAGGCCGGCCAGCACCGCGAGCGACCCGAGGAGCACCAGGCCGGCCGCGAGCCCGTGCGGCAGCGGCGTGCGCCGGACCACGAAGTGCGAGACCGGCTGCAGGACCGAGGCGAGGGTGAGGGCGAGGAAGACCGGCAGCAGCACCACCCACAGCACCCCGACCAGCCAGCCGAGGATGGCGGCGGCGATCGCGAAGCCGACCCAGCGCCAGGACCAGACCCCCACCCAGGTCAGGCCGCGGCCGAGGCGCTGGTGACGCTCGTCGCGGTCGTCGCGGTCGAGGGCGACGGCGCCGGCGGTGTCGGGAGCGGCCGGCGGAGTGGTCAGGTCGGGGACGTGGCGGGACTCGGGCACGAGGCACGGTACCCGGCCGGAGCCCTCCTGAGCGGGGGCGAACCCGTCCGGTCGTGCCACGGGAAAGGGGTGTGGGTCAGGTCACACCGGGTTACCGTGGCGCAGCGACGCTCGCCTGCGCGTCCGCCCCGCCGAATCGACCCCCCAGGAGCACTTCATGACCCGTTTCCTCCTCCGGCCGGCGGCGGTGGCCTTCGTGGCCATCGCGCTCGTGCTCGGGTTCACCAGTGGCGCCGGTGCCGGCGTCGCCCGCAGCTCGAGCACCGCGACGGACGCCACCACGGCTGCTGCCGCAGCCGACTGCTCGTCCGAGAGGACGGCGGTCAACAAGGCCGCGAAGCAGACGAAGAAGAAGCAGGCCAAGCTCAAGGCCGCGAAGAAGCAGCTGAAGAAGGCGAAGAAGTCCGGCAAGAAGGCGGGCATCAAGAAGGCGAAGGCCAAGAAGAACAGGGCCAAGGCGCAGCTGAACCGGGCCAAGGAGCGCAAGGCCCGCGCCCAGCGCGACCTGCGCCAGTGCCAGCGGAGCAGCACCCCGGAGCCGCCGCCCGCCAGCAACCCGCTGCAGCCTGCCTGTGACGCCGGCCTGCCCCAGCAGATCTGCGACGCGTTCGGCAGCCTGCCGATCCCGACCCCGGGTGAGGGTGGCGGCGGCGCGAGCCCGATCCAGCCGCTGTGCGACGCGGTTCCCCAGCTGCAGCCGCTCTGCGACGCCGCGGGTGGAGCCCCCGGCCCCGGCGGCGCGAGCCCGATCCAGCCGCTGTGCGACGCCGGTCTGCCGCAGGAGATCTGCGACGCCGCCGCGGGTGGCGGCGACGGGAACCCGCTCGACGCGATCTGCGCCGCGCTCCCGGTCCCGCTGCCGATCTGCGACCTCCCGCTGCCGTTCCCGCGCGAGGCCGCCTGACCAGCACCGCCTGACCAGCACCGCCTGACCAGCACGGCACCAGCCAGCAGCACCCGGAGGACACCACGGCGCCACCGCCCCGAACGAGGGGCGGTGGCGCCGCGCTGTGCAGGTCGCCGGGGCGTCCTGGTCAGTCGAAGACGTCGACGTGGACGTGGTCGCGGTGCTCGAGGATCGCTCGGTCGCCCGAGCGCGAGGGCGGGTCGTAGTCGCGCCATCCGGAGCCGGAGCGCCAGCCGTTCTTCCAGATCCGGTCGTCGAAGATCACGGTCTGCACGTCGAGCCGGTCGGCCATGGCGACGAGGTAGTGCGCGACGGCCCAACCGCGGGTCTTGTTCGCGTCGGTGACCGGGCGGAAGAAGATGTCGACCGCGCGGCCGTCGTAGTGCGTCGAGCCCTCCATGTGCCCGTCGCGCACACCACCGGGCGCGAAGCCGCCGAGCGACTGGTCGCCGAAGACGTTCACGACCTCGCGGCGCACCTTCTCGGCACGCTTCACCAGGCCGGACTCGGTCAGCTCGTCGGCGGCCTCCTCGGCGTCGCCGTCGAGCTCGCAGGTGAACGCCGCCCGCGAGTTCCCCGTCAGCGCGGAGGCCAGCACGCGCGCGTCGGCCTCGTGGTCGGCGTACGCGTCAGGGAAGGCGGACCGCTGCACGCGCTGCGCGGCCACGGTCACCTCCAGGGACTCGTAGCCGTCCACGTCGACCAGCTCGTCGTAGAACGCGTTGGTCGCGTAGACCGGGTCCAGCACCTGCTCGGGGCTGCCCCACCCCTGCGAGGGCCGCTGCTGGAAGAGGCCGAGGGAGTCGCGGTCGCCGTAGTCGATGTTGTAGAGCTCCGACTCCTGGTACGCCGTCGCCAGCGCGATCGTCGCGGCGCGGGCGGGCATGCCGCGACCGACCGCGATCGCGGTGATGAGCGCGGCGTTCTCCGCCTGCTCGACCTCGAGCTCGACGGTCCGGCCCTCGACCGTCGCCGTGCACTGCTCGCCGCCGGAGAACGGGGTGGACTCGCGCAGCACGTCCCACCCGAGGTACGCCGTGACGCCCAGCGCCGCGGCGCCCAGCAGCGCCACGGCCGAACCGATCCTCATGCAGCGCGCCTCATGGGCCCAGTGTCCGGGGCTCGCCCAACCCGGCCGGGTCCGCCGAGGGTCAGTTGGCGTGCAGCGCGGCGTTGAGCTCGACGCCCTCGCTGCGCCACGGCACCCCCTCGATCGCGCCGGAGACGGAGTTGCGGCGGAACAGCACGTTGTTGGTGCCGGAGAGCTCGATCGCCTTGACCACGCGCGGCTTGCCGTCCATGTCCTTGACGGTGACCTTGGTGCCCGCGGTGACGTAGCAGCCGGCCTCGACCACGCAGTCGTCGCCGAGGGAGATGCCCAGGCCCGCGTTGGCGCCGAGCAGGCAGCGCTTGCCGATCGAGATGACCTGCTTGCCGCCGCCCGACAGCGTGCCCATGATCGAGGCGCCGCCGCCCACGTCGGAACCGTCGTCGACCACGACGCCGGCGGAGATCCGGCCCTCGACCATCGAGGCGCCGAGCGTGCCGGCGTTGTAGTTGACGAAGCCCTCGTGCATGACGGTCGTGCCCTCGGCCAGGTGGGCGCCGAGGCGCACCCGGTCGGCGTCGGCGATGCGCACGCCGGTGGGCAGGACGTAGTCGACCATCCGCGGGAACTTGTCGACGCCGTGGACGGTCACGTGCTGGCCGCTCGCCTTCAGCCGCGCCCGGGTCAGCTCGAAGCCCTCGACCGCGCAGGGGCCCGCCGACGTCCACACCACGTTGGTGAGCAGCCCGAAGACGCCCTCCATCGAGATCGAGTGCGGCACCGCGAGCCGGCTGCTCAGCAGGTGCAGGCGCAGCCAGACGTCCTCGGTCGAGGCCGGCGCGGCCTGCAGGTCCGCGACCTCGACCGTGCGCACCTCGCGGGTCACGCGGCGTACGTCGTCGCGGCCCTCGAGGGCGGTCAGCTCGGCCGGCACCTCGGCGCCGTCGCGCGCGCCGAGCGCGGGCTGCGGGAACCACACGTCGAGCACGGTGCCGTCGTCGGTCAGGGTCGCGAGGCCGTGGCCCCAGGCTGAGGTCGCAGTCACGAGGCTCGAGTCTAGGCGGGGCGCCCGTGCCCGTCCCGGTGGGTGCGACAGCGCGGACGCGGTGGGTGCCGGCGTACCTAGCGTGCGCGCGTGAACCAGTCCTTCCCCGCCCTGATGTCGCCCGGCCGGATCGGCCCGATGGAGCTGCGCAACCGCATCGTGCTGCCGGCGATGGACATGAACGTGTCCGAGGACGGCGAGATCGAGGAGCGGGAGGTCGCGCACTACGCCGCGCGGGCCGCCGGCGGCGCCGGCCTGGTGATCACCGGCGCCTGCGCGATCGCGTTCCCGCACGGCGCTGCCTCGACCAAGGAGCCGGGCCTTTCTGAGGACCGGTTCGTGCCGGGCCTGCGCGCGCTCGCGGACGCCGTGCACGCCGCCGGCGCCAAGCTGTGCGTGCAGTCGACCCACCACGGCAAAGTCGCCCGCGTCGACACCGCGAACGACCGGCCGTTGCTCGCGCCGAGCCCGCCGACCGGCGGCTACGACATGTCGGCCCTCGTCGACAGCACCCCCGACGAGCTGCGCCGGATGGCGTCCGCGACGGCGGGCAAGCACGCGACGTACCGCGAGATGACCCACGACGACATCGCCTGGCTGGTCGCCACCTGGGCCGACGCCGCCGAGCGGGTCGCGCGGGCCGGTGCGGACGCGATCGAGGTGCACGTCGCGCACGGCTACATCCTCGGCGTCTTCCTCAACCGCCGCGACAACCGACGCACCGACGAGTACGGCGGCCCGCTGGCCAACCGCGCGCGGCTCGCCTGCGAGGTCGTCCGCGCCGTCAAGGACCGGGTCGGCGACCGGCTGGCCGTGCTGGTGCGGCTCGCGGGGGAGGAGTACGGCGAGGACGGCGGGCTCACCCTCGACGAGGCGGTCGAGGCGTCGGTGCTGCTCGAGGCGGCCGGCGCCGATGCGATCCACGTGACCGGCTGGGGCCGCAACCCGTTCGACAACTTCACCGACGGCCCGCTGCCCGCGCAGGTCGGCGCGTACCTCGACAACGCCGCCGCCGTCCGCGCCCGGGTCGGCGTGCCGGTGATCGCGGTCGGCCGGGTGCTGCCGGAGGTCGCCGAGGAGGCGATCGCGGCCGGGCGCGTCGACTTCGCCGCCATGGGCCGCCAGCTGCTGGCCGACCCCGAGCTGCCGAACAAGCTGCGCGACGGTCGCGCCGAGCAGGTGCGGCCCTGCATCAACTGCTACCTCTGCGTGGCCGAGAACTTCTTCGACGACACCCCCTTCTGCGCGGTCAACCCGGCGCTGGGCAACGAGACGCTGCTCCCGCTGCGACCGGCCTCCGCGACCAAGCACGTGATGGTCGTCGGCGCCGGTCCGGCCGGGCTGGAGAGCGCGCGGCTGCTGGCCGAGCGGGGCCACCGGGTCACGGTGGTCGACCGGTCCGACCGCCTCGGCGGGACGCTGTGGTTCTCCGCGCTCACCACCCCCGACAACGAGCGGCTGCTGCGCTGGCACGAGGCGGAGGTCGCGCGGCTCGGGATCGCGGTGCGTCTCCGCACGACCGCGACGGTCGAGTCCGTGCGCGCCTTGCGACCCGACCACGTCGTCGTCGCGACCGGCGCCGTGCGGCCGCGACCGGACCTCCCCGGCGGCGACCTGCCGCACGTCCACACCGGCGACACCCTGCGCGCGCTGCTCCTCGGCACGGCCACCGCCGGCGAGGGCGGTGCCGTCCTGCGCACCCTCGGGCGTCTCGGCCGCGCCTCGGGCATCACCCGCTCGCCGGAGGCGGTACGCCGCCTGACCCGCCGCTTCCTGCCCGTCGGCAAGGACGTCGTGGTGATCGGTGGCTCGTTGGTCGGTCTGGAGCTCGCGGAGTTCCTCGCCGAGCGCGGTCGCCGCGTCACGCTCCTGCACGAGGGCCGCCAGCTCGGCCTGCCGATGGCGATGCCGCGACGCTGGACGGCCGTGAAGGCTGCCGGTGCCCACGGCGTCGACCTCCACCGCCAGGCGGTCGTCACCCGGATCACCGAGTCCGCGGTCGAGTGGACCGAGGGCGAGCGCTCGTTCTCAGCCGCCGCCGACCTCGTCGTGCACGCCGACGGGACCTGCGCCGGCTCCCCGCTCGCCGACGAGCTGCGCGTGGCCGGGTTCGCCGTCGACGTCGTCGGCGACGCCGCCGACGTCGGCTACATCCACGGCGCCGTCCACTCCGCCTGGGAGGTCGCGACCGTCCTCTGAGGTCCAGGCGCCGGCCTGTGGAGAGCCGGGTGCGCTGCGGCTCATCCTGGGCGACCGTGGGGGCGTGACGGAGTCGGTGGTGGAGGTCCTCGAGCGGCTGGGTGGCACGGCCACCCGCGCCCAGCTCGTCGCCCTCACCTCCCGCGCGGAGGTGGAGCGAGCGATCGCCGGTGGCGACCTCGCCCGCCTGGCGCGTGGCCGTTGGGCGCTGCCGCAGGTCGACGAGGCCCGAGCCGCCGCCCACCGGCTCACCGGCGTCGTCTCCCACACAAGTGCCGCGCTGCTGCACGGCTGGTCGGTGGCGACCAGGCCGGACCGACCGCACGTCACTGTCGGTCGGCGCCGACGAAGCACCGGCGCAGCTCGCGTCCACCTCCACTGGGCGGACGTGACCGCCGAGGAGCGTACACAGGGGGCGACGAGCAAGGACCGCACGCTGCTGGACTGCGCCCGGTCGCTGCCGTTCGCCGACGCCCTCGCGGTCGCCGACTCGGCGCTGCGCGACGGATTCGCGCCCGGCCACCTTCGAGCGCTGGCCGATGCGGCGCGAGGAGCCGGCGCCGCACGCGTGCGACGAGTGGCGCAGCACGCGAGCCCGCTGGCGGCGAACCCGTTCGAGTCGGTGCTCCGCGCCATCGCGCTGGAGGTCGACGGCCTGGTGGTCGAGCCGCAGGTCGAGGTCTGGGAGCCGGCGTTCCTCGGGCGCGTCGACCTGGCGGACCGCCGCCTTCGGATCGTTCTCGAGGCCGACTCCTTCGCCTGGCACGGCGGCCGCGACCAGCTCGCCAGCGACTGCCGCCGCTACAACGGTCTGGCGGTCCACGGGTGGTTGGTTCTGCGCTTCTCGTGGGAGGACGTGATGTTCCACCGCGCGGACGTCCTGCGAGTGCTCCAGGCCGCCGTCGACCAGCGGGCAGAAGTCCGTTGCGCGTCCTGCCGCGCCGCTTGAGCCGATCGCTCCATCGGACTTCTGCCCGTCCGTCGACGAGCGAGGAACCGATTGGCGGGGTCGAGCAGCGGCGCCGTACCCTGGGACCACAGGCGTTCGAGCCGTCATCAGCGGCGAGCCTCCGGAAGAACGGGACGCGAGTCCTCAGTAGAACCGGACGGGTGGGCCCGTCACAGCCGCAGCAGAGCGGTCGTCCAGCAGCACCGGGCGGCAAGCAGGGTGGTACCGCGGTCCGACCGGATCGTCCCTGTGGTTTCGAGAAGGATCACCCCCGAAGCTGCAGGAGCAACCCGAAATGACGTACCCGAAGGTCTCCACCTCCGAGAGCGGCGTGCCGTCCACCCCGCGGTTCCCTGCGATCGAGGAGCGGGTGCTGGCCTACTGGGACGCCGACGGCACCTTCCAGGCGAGCATCGACCAGCGCGACCCGGGCGCGGACGCGAGCAACGAGTTCGTCTTCTACGACGGCCCGCCGTTCGCCAACGGGCTGCCGCACTACGGCCACCTGCTCACCGGCTACGTCAAGGACATCGTCCCGCGCTACCAGACGATGCGCGGCAAGCGCGTCGAGCGCCGCTTCGGCTGGGACACCCACGGCCTGCCCGCCGAGCTCGAGGCGATGCGCCTCAACGGCATCAAGACCACCGACGAGATCGTCGAGATGGGCATCGACCGGTTCAACGAGGCGTGCCGCGAGTCGGTCATGAAGTACACCGGCGAGTGGCGCGAGTACGTCACCCGCCAGGCGCGCTGGGTCGACTTCGACCGCGACTACCGGACCATGAACCCGGAGTACATGGAGTCGGTCATCTGGGCGTTCAAGCGCCTGCACGACAAGGGCCTGGTCTACGAGGGCTTCCGCGTGCTGCCCTACTGCTGGAACGACGAGACGCCGCTGTCCAACCACGAGCTGCGCATGGACGACGACGTCTACCAGAACCGCCAGGACCCGGCCGTCACCGTCGGCTACGACATCACCTCCGACCACGAGCTCAAGGGCGCCAAGCTCCTCGTCTGGACGACCACGCCGTGGACGCTCCCGAGCAACCTCGCGGTCATGGTCGGCTCTGACATCGACTACGTCGCGGTCGAGGCCGACGGGGTGCGCTACGTGCTCGCCGAGGCGCGACTGGGTGCCTACGCCCGCGAGCTCGGAGAGACCCCCGAGGTCGTGTGGCGCGGGAAGGGCACCGAGCTGCTCGGGCTGACCTACGCCCCGCCGTTCTCCTACTACCTCGGCCACGAGCGGGCCTTCCGCGTCGTGCCCGCCGACGACGCCGTCACGACCACCGACGGCACCGGGCTGGTGCACACCGCCGGCGCGTTCGGTGAGGTCGACAAGGAGGTCACCGACCGCGAGGGCATCGAGCCGGTCATGCCGGTCGGCAAGGACGGCCGGTTCACCCACCCGGTCGCGGAGTACGCCGGCATGCAGGTCTTCGACGCCAACCCGCACGTCATCGACCACCTGAAGGCCGCGACCCGAGGCGAGACCGGCGAGGCCGCCGGCGCCGTCACGCCGGGCACGGTGCTGCTGCGCCGCGAGACCTACGACCACTCCTACCCGCACTGCTGGCGCTGCCGCGAACCCCTCATCTACAAGGGCGTCTCGTCGTGGTTCGTCGAGGTGACCGCGATCAAGGAGCGGATGCTCGAGCTCAACCAGCAGATCCGCTGGGTGCCCGACCACATCCAGGACGGCCAGTTCGGCAAGTGGCTGGCCAACGCCCGCGACTGGTCGATCACCCGCAACCGGTTCTGGGGCAGCCCGGTCCCGGTGTGGAAGAGCGACGACCCGGCGTACCCCCGTCTCGACGTCTACGGCTCCTTCGAGGAGCTCGAGCGCGACTTCGGCACGCTGCCGCGCAACAAGGACGGCGAGCCCGACCTCCACCGGCCGTACGTCGACGAGCTGGTCCGCCAGAACCCCGACGACCCGACCGGGAAGTCGATGATGCGACGCGTCCCGGACGTGCTCGACGTGTGGTTCGACTCGGGGTCGATGAGCTTCGCGCAGAACCACTACCCGTTCGAGAACGCCGAGTGGTTCGACGGCACCGCGCCCGAGGACGGCGGGAAGAAGGGCCACTTCCCGGGCGACTTCATCGTCGAGTACATCGGCCAGACGCGCGGCTGGTTCTACACCCTGCACGTCCTGGCGACGGCACTGTTCGACAAGCCGGCGTTCCAGTCGTGCATCAGCCACGGCATCGTGCTGGGCAGCGACGGCAACAAGATGAGCAAGTCGCTGCGCAACTACCCCGACGTGCGCGAGGTCTTCGAGCGCGACGGCGCCGACGCGATGCGCTGGTTCCTCATGTCGAGCCCGATCCTGCGCGGCGGCAACCTGGTCGTCACCGAGCAGGGCATCCGCGACTCGGTGCGCCAGGTGATGATCCCGCTGTGGAACAGCTGGTACTTCTTCCAGCTCTACGCCAACGCCGCCAACGACGGCCAGGGGTACGCCGCGCAGTGGTCGACCGACTCCAAGGACCCGCTCGACCGCTACCTCCTCGCGAAGCTGCGGCAGTACGTCGAGGCGATGACCGCGCAGCTCGACGAGTACGCCGTCGCCGATGCGTGCGAGACGACGCGGTCGTTCCTCGACGTGCTGACCAACTGGTACATCCGTCGCTCGCGCGACCGCTTCTGGGGTGACTCCACCGAGGCCTTCGACACCCTCTACACGGTGCTCGAGGTGGCCTGCCGGACCGTCGCCCCGCTGCTGCCGCTGACCACCGAGGAGGTGTGGCGCGGGCTGACCGGCGAGCGGTCGGTGCACCTGGCCGACTGGCCGGACGCGTCCGCGCTGCCGGCCGACGACGCGCTGGTCGCCGCGATGGACCAGGTCCGCGAGGTCTGCTCGGCCACGTCCGCCCTGCGCAAGGCGGGCAACCTGCGCAACCGGCTGCCGCTGTCGACGCTGACGGTGGTCGTCGACGACCCGGCCGCGCTGGCCGGGTTCGAGGGGATCGTGGCCGACGAGGTCAACGTCAAGCAGGTGCGCCTGCTCGCCGCAGACTCCGACGAGGCGGCGTCGTACGGCGTGGAGCAGAAGCTGACCGTCAACGCCCGTGCCGCCGGCCCCCGGCTCGGCAAGGACGTGCAGGTGGCGATCAAGGGCTCGAAGACCGGCGACTGGTCGGTGGCCGAGGACGGCACCGTGACCTCGGGTGGACTGGCGCTGCAGGAGGGGGAGTACACCCTGGAGACCGTCGTCGGGTCGGCCGACGCCGACTCCGCGACCGGCGTGCTCCGCAGCGGCGGATTCGTCGTGCTCGACACGGCGGTCACCCCGGAGCTGGCAGCCGAGGGCCTCGCCCGCGACCTGGTCCGCCAGGTGCAGCAGGCCCGCCGCGACGCCGGCCTCGAGGTCTCCGACCGGATCGCGCTCACCGTGGCCGGGTCGACGGACGTGCTCGCCGCCGCCGAGACGCACCGCGATCTGCTGACCTCCGAGACGCTCGCCACCTCGCTCGACCTGGTCGCCGGCGACGGCGAGCCGCAGGTGACGGTCGCGAAGGCCTGATCAGGCCGAGAGGCCGAGCCGGGTGGCCATCCGGTCGAGGCTGGCGAGGACCTCGTCCTCGGACTTGTCGGGGACGCCCCAGATGAGCTCGGTGCAGCCGGCCTCGGCCCAGGCGGCGAGGTCGGCGGGGTCGGGCTTGAAGGCGATGAGGACGCGGATGTCCGGGGCGCCGCCGCGACCGGCCTCGGCCCACGCCTTCTTCAGCGCCTCGATGTTGCCGAGGACGTCCTGCTGGGTGGGGGTGGTCATCCAGCCGTCGGCGTTCTCCGCGATCCAGCGGAACGTCTTGGGCCCGCCGCCGGCGCCGATGATGAGCGGCACGTGCGCCTGGACGGGCTTGGGATAGGCCCAGGACGGCCCGAACGACACGAACTGCCCGTCGTACGACGCCTCCTCCTGCGTCCACAGGGCCCGCATCGCCTCGACGTACTCCCGCAGCACCGTGCGGCGCTTGCCCGGCGGGACGGCGTGGTCCTCCAGCTCGTCGGTGTTCCAGCCGAAGCCGGCGCCGATGGTGACGCGGCCGCCGGAGAGGTGGTCGAGGGTGGCGATCTGCTTGGCCAGCGTGATCGGGTCGGACTCGACGGGCAGGGCGACGGCGGTCGACAGCCGGATCCGCGTGGTGACCGCCGCGGCGGTGGCCAGCGAGATCCACGGGTCGAGGGTGCGGAGGTAACGGTCGTCGGGCAGCGTCTCGTCGCCGGTGCCGGGGTGGGCGGCGGTCCGCTTGACCGGGATGTGGGTGTGCTCGGGGACGTAGATCGTGTCGAACCCACGCTCCTCGCCCGCCTTCGCGAGGGCGGCCGGGGTGATGCCGCGGTCGGAGGTGAAGAGGACGAGGCCGTTGCGCATGGGCCTGAGACTAGAACGTGTTCCACCTGTGGTGGAAGGGCGGCGGTCGCGGCCCGGCTGCTTGGATGGAGGCATGGCCACCCTCGACCTCTCGCTGGACGTCGTCTCGCTCACCGCGGCCCTCGTCGACATCGAGTCCGTCAGCCGCGACGAAGCCGAGATCGCCGACGCCGTCGAGGCGGCCCTGCGCCCGCTCGAGCACCTCGAGGTGGTGCGCCACGGGCACACGGTGGTCGCCCGCACCGACCTCGGTCGCGGCGAGCGGGTCGTCATCGCCGGCCACCTCGACACCGTCCCGGTCAACGACAACCTGCCCAGCCGGCTCGAGGACGGCGTGCTGCACGGCCTCGGCACCTGCGACATGAAGGGCGGTGACGCGGTCATCCTGAAGCTCGCCGCCACGGTGCCCGAGCCGGTGCGGGACGTGACCTACGTCCTCTACGAGGCCGAGGAGATCGACGCGACGTACAACGGCCTCCGCCTGCTCGCCGAGGCCCGCCCGGACCTGATGGCGGCCGACTTCGCGATCCTGATGGAACCTTCGAACGCGTCGGTCGAGGCCGGCTGCCAGGGCACGCTGCGCGTCGAGGTCCGCACCACCGGCGAGCGCGCGCACTCCGCCCGCTCCTGGCGCGGGGTCAATGCCATCCACGGCGCCGCCGAGGTGCTCAACCGGCTCGCGGCCTACGAGCCGCGGCGGCCGGTGATCGACGGGCTGGAGTACCACGAGGGCCTCAACGCCGTCCGCATCTCCGGCGGCGTCGCCGGCAACGTCGTCCCCGACGAGTGCGTCGTCGAGGTCAACTTCCGCTTCGCGCCGGACCGCTCGGAGGCGGAGGCGGAGGCGTTCGTCCGCGAGTTCTTCGAGGGGTACGACGTCCGGCTGACCGACATGTCGCCGGGCGCGCTGCCGGGGCTCGACCGGCCGGCCGCGAAGGCGTTCGTCGAGGCGGTCGGCGGTCGGGTCGCGCCGAAGTTCGGCTGGACCGACGTCGCCCGGTTCACCGCGCTGGGCGTGCCGGCGGTCAACTTCGGCCCCGGCGACCCGCTCTACGCCCACAAGCAGGACGAGCACGTGCCGGTCGCGGACATCGAGCGCTGCGAGCGGCAGCTGCGGGCGTGGCTGACGAGCGCGGCAGGAGAGGTGGACGCATGAGGTCGAAGTTCAAGGGCCCGGTCGTGCAGCGACGCGACCAGGTCGACGGCTCCACCACCGACCAGCGGCTGCTCGACTCCCGCGGCGACAGCGGTTGGTTGCACACGGATCCGTGGCGCGTCATGCGGATCCAGGCAGAGTTCGTCGAGGGGTTCGGCGCGCTGGCCGAGCTCGGGCCGGCGATCGCGGTGTTCGGCTCGGCCCGCACGCCCGTCGACCACCCGTCGTACGCCGCGGCGGAGGAGCTGGGCAGGCGGCTGGCCGAGGCGGGCTTCGCGGTGATCACCGGTGGCGGACCGGGGGCGATGGAGGCCGCCAACAAGGGCGCGAGCGAGGCGGGCGGGGTGAGCGTCGGGCTAGGCATCGAGCTGCCCTTCGAGACCGGGCTGAACGACTGGTCCGACGTCGGGATCAACTTCCGCTACTTCTTCGCCCGCAAGACGATGTTCGTGAAGTACTCCCAGGGCTTCGCCGTGCTGCCGGGCGGCGTCGGCACCCTCGACGAGCTGTTCGAGGCGATGACGCTCGTGCAGACCCGGAAGGTCACCAGCTTCCCGATCGTGCTGATCGGCACCGACTACTGGCGCGGGCTGGTCGACTGGTTGCGCGACACGGTCGCCGCCGAGGGCAAGATCGCGGTGGAGGACCTCGACATGCTGACGCTCACCGACGACCTCGACGAGGTCGTGGCGCTGATGCAGGCCGCGCGGGACGCGGATGCCGGGGAGGCGAGCGAGCGATGATGTGGTTCTTCGCCGTCCTGGTCGTGCTCCTCATGGGCGGCATTGCCGCCGTGGCCGCCGGACGGGGCACGCCGATGAGCGAGGTCGAGCACGACCGCCTGGCCGTGGACCTGCCCGCCGACCGGCCGCTGACGGCCGAGGACCTGCGGCGCGTGCGGTTCCCGCTGGCGCTGCGGGGCTACCGGATGGCCGACGTCGACGCGCTGCTCGACCGGCTCGCACGCGAGCGGGACGCCGCGGACGTCCGTGGCGACGACCACACGGCGTAGGGCAGACTGCGCCGCGTGTCCAGCGAGGTCGTCGTCTACGTCCTGACCGCCCTCGGGGCCGTCGTGGTCGTGCTGACCCGGCTGCGCCTGCGCGGTGAGGGCGGCGCCGGCCGGCTCCGCGTTGGTCGCCGCCTGCTCGACCTGCACACCGGCGCCGGCGTCGCGGCGCTCGTCGTGTGGACCGTCTTCCTCCTCGCGCCGCCGGACTCGCCCCTCGGCGGGGACACCGTCGGCATCATCGGGCTCGGCTTCTGGTGGCTCCTGGTGGTGGCAGGGATCGGCATCCTCGTCCGCTGGCTGCCCAGCCGCGGCCGCCACGCGTCCGCCGGCGCCGAGGACTCCTGGTCCGAGGGGCCCGGCCTGTCGCTGCTCGCCCACCTCGGCACGCTGGCCGGCGTCTGCGTGCTGACCTGGGCCTACCTGACCTCCGTCGTCTGAGTCGTCCGAGCCGCCGATCCCGAGGAGCGCCCGTGCGCCGTCCCCGCCTGCTGACCGCCGTCGCCGGCCTCGCGCTGGTCCTCACCAGCGCACCGGCGGCACCCGCCGCGGCCCCCGAGCGCGCCGCCCCGGAGCGACCCGCGGTCGTGGGCAAGCGCGTCCTCGGCACGTCGGCGCAGGACCGCGACATCGTCGCCTGGCACCTCGGCGAGCCGGACCGCCCGGGCGTGCCGACCGTCGTACTGATCTCGACCATGCACGGCGACGAGCCCGCGACCCGGCACATCCTCACCGCGCTGCGCGACGGTCCGCCCGTCGTCGGTGTCGACCTGTGGATCGTGCCGACCTACAACCCCGACGGCCTCGCCGCGGGCACCCGGCGCAGCGCCCGCGGCGTCGACCTCAACCGCAACTACCCCTACAAGTGGGCCGACCTCGACGGGCGCTACGAGTCCGGGCCGAAGGCGGCGTCCGAGCCGGAGACGAAGGCGATGATGGGCTTCCTGGCCGACGTCCGGCCCGACTACCTGCTGAGCTTCCACCAGCCGCTGCACGGGGTCGACACCGACACCAAGCGGCCGCGCTTCGCCCGCAAGGTCGCCCGTCACCTCGGCCTGCCGCGCAAGACCTTCGACTGCGGCGGCGTCTGCCACGGCACGATGACCGGCTGGTTCAACCACCGGTTCAAGGGCGCCGCGTTGACGGTCGAGTACGCCGCCAAGCCGTCGCGCCGCCGACTGCGCACGGTCGTCCCCGACCAGGTGCTGTCGATCTTCGGCGCCTACCGCGGACACCTGGACTGGGCGCAGCGCTAGTCGGTCCCGGGCGCGCACGATCGTTCAATTGTTGGGTTGTGGACCGGTTCGCGGGCGCCGAGGCGCTGGAACCGCGCAATTGAACGATCGTCGACGCCCGGACCCGGGCCCGCCGGGCCGGGCCCGACCCTCAGCGGCCCTCGAACACCGGCTTCTGCTTGGCGACGAACGCGTCGACGGCGGCCCGGTGGTCCTCGGTGGCGCCGGTGAGCTGCATCATCGAGGACTCGAAGGCGACGGCCTCCTCGAACGTGTGGCCGGCGGCGTACGCCACGGAGCGGCGGATCGAGCCGAGCGCGACCGTCGGGCCGGCGGCGAGCCGGACCGCGAGGGCGCGTGCCTCCTCGGCGAGCGTGTCGGGGGAGTGCAGCGAGGTCGCGAGGCCGAGCTCGAGCGCCTCGGCCGCGGGCACGGTGCGCGGCGAGTAGAGCAGCTCGAGCGCCTTGGCCCGCCCGACGAGCAGCGGGAGGTGGTAGCTGGCGCCGGTGTCGCAGGAGAGCCCGACGTTGGCGAAGGCGAGGTTGAAGCCCGCGGTGTCGGCGACCAGGCGCAGGTCGCAGGCGAAGGCGAGGCTCGCGCCGGCGCCCGCGGCGACACCGTTGACCGCGGCGACGACCGGCTTGGCCATGCCGGCCAGCGTGGTGACGATCGGGTTGTAGTGCTCGTCGACGGTGGAGAACAGCGCCTCGCTCCCGCCGTTGTGCAGCAGCTGGACGTGCTCCTTGAGGTCCTGGCCGGTGCAGAACGCGCGGCCGGTGCCGGTGAGCAGCACGCAGCGCACGGCCGGGTCCTCGGCGACGTGCTGGACGATCTCGCGCAGCAGCACCTTGGTCGCGACGTCGAGGCTGTTCATCGCGTCGGGCCGGTTGAGCGTGATGGTCGCGACGCCCTCGGAGACGTCGAGGAGCACGGGCGCCTGGGTCGCGTCGGGCGTGGGGCCGGAGGAGGAGCTGGCGGAGGGGCTGGCGGAGGTCATGCGGGGCAGTCTGCCGCGCTCGGCAGGCAGCGGGCGACGAACCTGTCCGCCGCGGGCTTCAGCCGGCCGGCCTCGGCGGCGAAGCACTGCGCGGCCTCGTCGCGCGGCCAGTCGGCCGGCAGCACCTCCGCCGGCAGTCCTGGGTCGGCGAAGAGGAACTTGCGCCACTCGTGCACCAGGTGGAAGCGCGCCGCGAACGCCGCCTCGTCCGGGTCGTCGTGCGCGGCGAGGTGGCCCGCGACGAGCGCGCCCGCAACGGCCGGCCACCCGTCGTACGACGCCCGCAGCGCCGCCAGGTCCCACGCGTCGGCCGGGGAGGGGGCGACGTCGCGGGCGCGGGCGGTCCGCGCGGTCGCACCGGCCCGGGCGAGCGCCCCGTCGAGCTCCGGGCTCGCGACCGGGCCGACCCAGACGGTGTCGGCGAGCTCGGCGTACCCCAGGTAGGCCAGGTCGGCGCGGAGCCGCGTGCGCGCGCTCCGGTCGGGCGGGTAGGTGACCAGCACCAGGTGCCAGTGGCCGTCCCACGGCTCGTCGCGGCGCCGGTAGATCCGGGCGCGGGCCTCGTCGAGACGGCGGGTGGCCTGGTCGGTGGCGCGGTAGCCGCGGCCGTCGGGCAGCGCGACGGGCTCGAGCCAGCCCTGCATGACCATCCGCGAGATCGCCGTGCGGACCGCCGGGGCCGCGATGCCGACCGGCGCGAGCAGGCGCACGAGGGCGGCGACCGGCGCCTGGGAGCCGCACGCGCGGAGGTGGTCGCCGTAGAGGTCGAAGAGGGCCGACCGCGCGTGCATGCACCCGAGTCTGTCACCGGTGGGAGGGCGCCGACCCGCGCGTCCCACGGGCCGAGGTGTGGGGACCGGTCACACTCCGGAGCCCGATAGGGGATAATGGAGGTCACACGGCTGGCGGGGCGCCTGGACCTCGTCGGTCTCGAGGACTGCAACACGAGAAGAGGTGCCGGGATGGCGGCAATGAAGCCACGAACGGGTGACGGTCCGCTCGAGGTCACCAAGGAAGGTCGCGGCATCGTCATGCGCGTCCCCCTGGAGGGCGGCGGTCGTCTGGTCGTCGAGCTCAACGCCGAGGAGGCCGGAGCGCTCGGCGACGCCCTCAAGGCCGTCGTCGGCTGACGCCGGCCACGAACCCCGCCTCGCGCCGCGTCGTGCCCCCCACCTCGTCCGACCGCCCGCCTGCCCTCTCGCTCCCGTCCCAGGTCTCGCCGCCCGAGCTCGCGCTGAGCGGTGCCCGGCCGCTCGCGGTCGACGGCGTGGAGGTCGTGGCCCTGCCGGTCGTCCCGGGTGAGGGGGACGGTGCCGCGCCGGTGCTCGGGCCCGGTGCCGACGAGGTCGGCGAGCAGCTCGGCGTCGACCTGGTCGCGCTGCTCGAGGCCGAGCGCGCGAGCGGCGAGGCTGGCCGGATCGTCGCCTACCCGGTGCCGCTCGGCGGTCCGGACCAGGCGTCGCTGCGGCGCGTGCTGCTGGTCGGCGTCGGTGCGCAGCGCCCCGCGGACTTCCGCAAGGCGGGCGCGGCGCTCGGCCGCGCCGTCAAGGACGTCCGCGCCGTCGCCACGACCGTGCCGGCGCTCGACCCCGACACCGGGCTCGAGCCGTTCGTCGTCGGTCTCGTGCTCGGGTCGTACGGCTTCTCCTGGCGCTCCACGCCGCCCGAGCACGTCCCGGTCGAGCAGGTCGTGCTGGCCGCGCTCGACCCGAAGGCGTACGACGCCGCTCTGCGGCGCGCGCTCGCCGTCGCGGGCGCCGGGTGGCGTTCGCGGACCCTCGCCACGGTCCCGTCGAACCTGAAGAACCCGGCCTGGCTCGCCGAGGAGGCCCGCCGCCTCGCCGACGAGGCCGGTCTCGGCTACCGCGTCTGGGACGAGCAGCAGCTCGCCGCCGAGGGCTTCGGCGGCGTCCTCGGCGTCGGCCAGGGCTCGGCGACGCCGCCGCGCCTGGTGCAGCTCGACTACGCGCCGCGCCGCGCCGGACGGCGTACGCCCACGGTCGTGCTGGTCGGCAAGGGCATCACCTTCGACACCGGCGGCCTGTCCATCAAGCCCGCCCAGGCGATGGCGAACATGAAGCGCGACATGACCGGCGGCGCAGTCGTGCTCGCCACCATGGCCGCGCTGAAGGACGTCGGTTGCCCCGTCCGCGTCGTCGGGCTCGTACCGATGGCGGAGAACGCCGTCTCCGGCAACGCGCTGCGCCCCGGCGACGTCGTGCGCCACTGGGGCGGGCGGACCACCGAGATCACCAACACCGACGCCGAGGGACGGGTCGTGATGGCCGACGCGCTCGCGTACGCCGTCGCCGAGCTCGACCCGACCGTCGTCGTCGACGTCGCCACGCTCACCGGCGCGATGAAGGTGGCGCTCGGCCAGCAGGTCGGCGGGTTCTTCGCCAACCGCGAGGTGCTGGCGGCCGCGATCGCTGCGGCCGGCGAGGCGTCCGGGGAGCCGCTGTGGCGGATGCCGCTGGCGGAGGTCTACGAGGACAAGCTGGCCTCGAAGGTCGCCGACGCCGACAACGGCGCCGGTGGCCCGGGCGCGATCACCGCGGCGCTGTTCCTCCAGCACTTCGTCGGCGACGTCCCGTGGGCGCACCTCGACGTCGCCTCGGTGGGCGACGCACCGGCCGACGCGGACGAGTGGACGGAGGGGCCGACCGGCTTCGGCGCCCGCGCGCTGCTGACCTGGCTCGGCGCCGAGGCGCCGCTCGACGGCATCGCCTGATGGCCCGGGAGCAGCGGTGAAGGGGCTGAGCATCCGCTGGTCGCTCGTCGACGCGCCCGAGGGCGTCGAGGAGCAGCTGGCGGCGTACGTCGCCGAGACCTCGCACGCGCGCTTCACCGGGATGGCCGGGCTGCGGTTCAAGACCTGGCGGGTGCGTCCGGGCGAGTGGTTCGAGGGGCTCTACCTGTTCGCGACCGACGAGGCTCGGGCGGCGTTCCAGGAGGAGTTCGCCGCCGGGGCCGCGGACGCGCCGGGCTCGCGGATGGTCGGCGCGCCGCCGGTGCTCATCGAGCCGTGGGACGTCGTGGCGGTCGCGGAGGGTTGGGAAGGGTTCGAGGCGACGCCTCGGGGCTGAGCGGCGCACCGGCCTGCTCGCTGATCCGGCCCAGCGCCGCGGTCGCGCCGGTCAGGTAGCGCTCGATGACGGCCTTCTCGTCGTCGTCGAACTCCTTGTCGAGCGCCCGGAGCGCCACCAGCATGGGGGAGAGGTGCGCGAGCACCTCCGCGCGCCCGGACTCGGTGAGGTGCAGCTCCGTGCGCCGGCGGTCGGCTGCGTGCGCACGGCGTACGACGTGACCGCGGGCCGCGAGCCGGTCGGCGATGCCGGTGGACGCTGCGGTGGAGACGCCGAGCAGGCGGGCCAGCTCGGCGGGGCCGACCGAGCCGCGGCTGAGGTGCTGGAGCGCGACCATCTCGTGCTCGCTCAGGCCGGCGGCCCGGGCGACGGTGTGCCGCATGCGCACCCCGGCTTCGACGAGGTCGCGCAGGGCACCGAGAAGCCCGTGCTGGTCCGCCATTTGTCTCACCTGCTTAGCATCTTTTCGTCTGGACTAAATCGTACGTCCTCGAGGAGAACGCCGTGCCCGATCACCGGTCCACCCACCGGCCGCACCCCGTGACGTCGGTGGTCGTCGCGCGGCGGACCGCCTGGCTCTTCGCGTTCCTCCCGCTCGTGGCCGCCGTGCTCGGCCTGGTGCTGCTCGGCGAGGGCGACCGCGAGCAGCAGCCGCTCGACCAGCTGCCGCGCGACCTCGACTCCACGCTCGCCACCGAGCTCGAGCAGCGGCTGCCCGACGAGGGCTCGAACACCGCCGTCGTGCTGTGGACCGCCGACGAGGGGGAGCTCGACGACGGCGCGCTGGAGGAGCTGCGCTCGGTGGCCCAGGACCTCGACGCGGTCGGCGGTGGCCCGGAGGGGCCGATGTCGGTCGCGGAGGACGGCACCGCCGCGATCGCGATCGTGCAGGTCGCCCCCGGCTCCGCCACCGACGTCTCCGCCGAGGTCGAGGACCTGCGCGCGGAGCTCGACGACACCGCGCCCGACGGCGTCACCGCGCAGGCGACCGGTCCGGCGGCGGTGCAGGCCGACCTCGCGGCGGTCTTCGACGGTGCGAACTTCCGGCTGCTGGCCGTCACGGCGACCGTCGTGGCGTTCCTGCTGGTCATCACCTACCGCAGCCCCATCTTGTGGGCGATCCCGCTGCTGGTGGTCGGTGTGGCCGACCGCTTCGCCGCCATCGCCGCGACCCAGGTGATGGCCGCGCTCGACGTGGCCTGGGACGAGTCGACCGTCGGCATCCTGTCGGTGCTGGTCTTCGGCGCCGGCACGAACTACGCGCTGCTGCTGATCTCGCGCTACCGCGACGAGCTGCGGCACGTCGAGGACCGGTACGCCGCCATGACCACCGCCCTCGCCCGCACCGCCGAGGCGGTGCTGGCCAGCGCCACCACAGTCGTGCTCGGCCTGCTCACGCTGCTGCTGTCGGTGGTGCCCACCACCCGCGGGCTCGGCCTGGCGTGCGCCGTCGGCGTCGTGATCGCGGCGTTCTTCGCGCTCGTCGTGCTGCCCGCGCTGCTCGTGCTCTTCGGTCGCTGGGTCTTCTGGCCGAAGGTGCCGCGCACCGGCCAGACGGCGCTGGTCGACCAGGACTCGTTCTGGCACCGCGTCGGCGCCCGGGTGGCCCGCAAGCCGGCGCTCTTCGCCACCGGCACCATCGCCCTCATCGCCGCCCTGTCCATCGGCCTGCTCGGCGTGAGCACCGGCCTCGACCAGGACGAGCAGTTCCTCGACGAGCCGGAGGCGATCTCGGCCTCGAACCGACTCGCCGAGTCCTTCCCGGCCGGCCTGACCGACCCCGCCCGCGTCGTCACCACCGCCGACCCCCGCGAAGTCGCCCAGGCCGTCGAAGGAGCCGAGGGCGTCGCCCAGGTCCAGCCTGGCCCGGAGGGCGACGGCGTCGCCCAGCTCAACGTCGTGCTCGAGGGATCGCCCGGCTCGGACGAGGCCGAGGACGCCATCGCCGCCATCCGCGAGGCGGTCGACGGCCTCGACGACACCCACGTCGGCGGCACCGAGGCCACCGCGATCGACGCGCGCGAGGGCGCTGCCCGCGACCGGGTCGTCATCCTTCCGCTCATCCTCGGGCTCGTGCTCGGCGCGCTGCTGCTGCTCCTGCGCTCGGTCGTCGCGCCGCTGATCCTCGTCGCCACCGTGCTCGGCACGTACGCCGCCTCGATGGGCGCCGCCTGGTGGCTCTTCACCGGTCCGCTCGGGTTCTCCGCGCTCGACGAGTCGGTCCCGCTGCTGGCGTTCCTGTTCCTCGTCGCGCTGGGCGTCGACTACAACATCTTCCTCGTCGCCCGCGCCCGCGAGGAGGCCGCCGACCACGGCTCCCGCGACGGGATGCTCCGCGCGCTCGCCGCCACCGGTGGCGTCATCACCAGCGCCGGCGTGCTCCTCGCCGCGGTCTTCGCCGTCCTCGGCGTGCTGCCGCTCGTCGTCCTCGCCCAGGTCGGCACGGTCATCTGCATCGGTGTCCTGCTCGACACCCTGCTCGTCCGCACCGTCCTCGTCCCCGCCGCCGCCCTCATCCTCGGCGACCGGTTCTGGTGGCCGCGGAGGGTGCGCGCCTGAGGGATCGGCGTACGACGCCTCGTGCTGCTGAGCGTGCGCCCTGGCGCTCGCCGGGCAGCACGAGGCCGGATCTGGTCGGCCTGATCCGGTCGGCCTGATCCGGTCGCTCGGCTCGGGTCGTGTGCCTGTCGTCGCGGGCGGGCGCGTCCTGGGGCACACGACCCCGGTCAGCGGTCTGACTCGGCGGTTCGGGGCGTCGTCAGTGGGTCAGTCGGACTCGGGGTTCCAGGTCTTCTTCGCGACGAGCAGCCCGTCGCCGACGGGGAGCATCAGGCCGACCAGGTCGGGGTGCTCGACGACGGCCCGGCCGAGGTCGCGGATGGCGACGGTCTCCTCGTCGCGCTGGGCGGGGTCCGCAACCCGGTCGTGCCACAGGGCGTTGTCGAAGGCCACCACGCCGCCGGGGCGGAGCAGCCGGAGCGCCTCGGTGAGGTAGGCGGCGTACTCCCGCTTGTCGCCGTCGCAGAAGACCAGGTCGTAGTGGCCGTCGGTCAGGCGGGGGAGGACGTCGAGGGCGGCGCCGGAGATCGTGCGGGCGCGCTGGGTGGCGATGCCGGCCTCGGTGAAGGACTGGCGGGCGAGGCGCTGGTGCTCGGTCTCGACGTCGACGGTGGTGAGGACGCCGTCGCCGCGCATGCCGCGCAGCATCCAGAGGCCGGAGACACCGGTGCCGGTGCCGATCTCGACCACCGCGCGGGCGTCGAGGACGGAGGCGAGGAAGCGCAGGGCCGCGCCGGCGCCGGGGCCGACCGGGACCACCCCCACCTCCTGCGCGCGGGCGCGCGCGGCGGCGAGGACCTCGTCCTCGGCCACGAACTCCTCGGCATAGCTCCAGCTGGCAGCACTCACCGGCGTCGTCGTCACGCGGCGAACCTACCGCGCCGGGAGCCCGGGCATCACCCGGCGCACCCGGGAACGCCCCCGGGAACGCACCGGGAACGCACCCGGGAACGCCCCCGGGAACGCGGAGATGCGCTCGAGCGTTGGCAGAGGACGTGGGCATCCGGCTCACAGGGATCTCTCAGCGAGCACACCTACGGTGAGGGGGACGCAGTGGTCAGGTGGAGAGGGACCGTCATGGACGAGCGGGACGCAACGCCCGGTCCGGAGCAGACCAGCACCCCCGGGGTGCCGACGTGGGACGAGGTCGTCGAGCAGCACTCCGACCGCGTCTACCGCCTGGCCTACCGGCTCACCGGCAACCGCCACGACGCCGAGGACCTCACCCAGGAGGTCTTCGTCCGGGTGTTCCGCTCGCTGTCGGGCTACACGCCGGGCACGTTCGAGGGCTGGCTGCACCGCATCACCACCAACCTCTTCCTCGACCAGGCCCGCCGCAAGCAGCGCATCCGCTTCGACGCGCTCTCCGACGAGCGGGCCGACCGGCTGACCAGCGCCTCGCCCGCACCCGAGGCGGCGTACGCCGACCAGCGCTTCGACGACGACGTGGAGCGGGCTTTGGCGACCCTGCCGCCCGACTTCCGCGCCGCCGTCGTGCTGTGCGACGTGGAGGGCCTCTCCTACGAGGAGATCGCCGGGATCCTCGACGCGAAGCTCGGCACGGTCCGCTCCCGCATCCACCGCGGCCGCGCGATGCTCCGCAAGGCACTCGCGCACAGGGCGCCGGTGGACGGTCGGCAGCGGTACTCCGGTCCCGTCGGGCACGAGGCACTCGTCCCGGGACGGGACCGCTGATGGGCTCGCTGATGGGTCCGCTGGGCGGTCACCTCGGTGCCAAGGTCAGCGCGCTGCTCGACGGGCAGCTGCCTGCCGCCGAGGCCGAGCGCGCCTGGGCGCACGTGCACGCCTGCCACGCCTGCCGGGACCTCGTCGAGCGCGAGGGCTGGGTCAAGACGCGGCTGGTCGGCTTCTCGATGGGCGACTGCGGCGGCGCCCCCGACTCGCTCAAGGGCGCGCTGCGCTGCGGCCCCGCCGCGGCGGCGGGGATGCCTCCCGGCGACGTCTACCTGGCGATCGCGGCCGAGCGCGAGCAGCACCGCGGGCGGCGTACGGCGAGCTTCGTGGCGATCGGCGGTGGCGCGGTCGGCGCCGCGGTCATGGGGGTCATCGCGCTCGGCGCGGCCCCGGCCGACGCACCCCCGGTCGACCGCCGCGCGCCGGTCACCTCGATCGGCACCACGACGCCCGCACCGGCCCCGTCGCCCACCCCGGGTGCGCCGGCGCTGCGCCGCCCCTGATCGGGCGCAGTGGTCGGGCGCGGCGGACCACCAGCCGCCCGTCATGATGGGCACGTGAACGACGAGCAGCCCGGCCCGAGCGGCGCGAGCGGTCCGGAGGAGACCCGCCCGCTGGGCCCGGCGCCCGCGGCGGGTGCCTCCTGGGTCCCGCCGACCGCGCAGCCGCGGCCGATGCAGTGGGACGCCCCGCGCCCGGCCGGTGGGCCGGCGCCGTACGCCCAGCCGTACCCCCAGCCCTACCCGCAGCCGTACGGCCAGCCCTACCCGGCGCCGACCGCCGCGCCCCGCGGCCGCGTCCCGGCCTGGGTGTGGCCGGTCGTCTCCGTCCTCGCCCTGGTGGTCGGGGTCGTCGGCGGCGTGGTCGGCAGCGTCGTCCATGACCAGCTCCAGGAGGAGTCCGGCTCCGCGCTGCTGGGCTCCGGCCTCGCCGAGGACGCCGTGCGCACCTACCCGCCGCTCGACGTCGCAGACGGCTCGGTCGCGGCGGTGGCCCAGGAGCTGCTGCCCAGCACCGTCCAGATCCGGGCCGAGCTGGATGGCGAGGCCGGCGGCGCGACCGGCTCCGGCTTCGTCCTCGACACCCGCGGCCACGTCGTGACCAACAACCACGTGGTCGCCGACGCCGCCGAGGAGGACGGCGAGATCGAGATCGTCGACCAGGACGGCAACCGGTACGCCGCGCAGGTCGTCGGGCGCAGCCCGGTCTACGACCTCGCCGTGCTCTACGCCGAGGAGGTCGAGGGCAGGAAGCCGGCGGCGCTCGGCTCCTCGACCCGGCTGCTCGTCGGCGAGGGCGTCGTGGCGATCGGCTCGCCGCTCGGCCTGAGCTCGACCGTGACCGCCGGCATCGTCAGCGCGCTCAAGCGCCCGGTCACGACCGGCGACTCGGCGAACGACTCCTCCTACATCAACGCCGTCCAGACCGACGCCGCGATCAACCCCGGCAACTCGGGCGGGCCGCTGGTCAACCTGCGCGGCCAGGTGGTCGGCGTGAACTCCGCGATCGCCACGACCGGCGGCGGCATGCTCGGCGGGGAGTCCGGCAACATCGGCGTCGGCTTCGCGATCCCGATCGAGCAGGTCCGCGTGACCGCCGACCAGATCCTGCGGACGGGCGAGGCGAGCTACCCGGTGATCGGCGCCCAGGTGCAGACCGGCCGGCGCGACGGCACCGGCGCGAGGATCGAGGAGGTCCTCGACGACACCCCGGCCGCGGAGGCGGGCCTGGAGGCCGGCGACGTGGTCGTGGCCGTCGACGGCGAGCGGGTCACCGACGGCATCGCGCTGATCGTCTCGATCCGCACGCACCAGCCCGGGGAGACCATCGCGTTCACGGTCGTCCGCGACGGCGACGAGCGCGAGGTCGAGGTGACGCTCGGCTCCGAGACGGGCTGAGCGCCAGGCCGAGCTCGGGTCACTCCCCGCGCGGCTCGGCGTCGACGTACGGGTGCTCGTCGACGAACGTGCGGGTCTCGTCGTACATCCGCTGGATGAAGTCCTCCAGCTGGCTGGACTCGACCCGCCACTGGCCCCGGCCGCCGATCTTGATGGCGGGCAGCTCGCCGCGGCGCACCAGCGCGTACACCTGCGCGCTCGAGGTGTTGAGCACCTCGGCGACGTCGGCGAGCGTGAGGAAGCGGGGCGTACCGGCCATAAGGGACATGGTGGCACCTCCCGCCCCCGGACCCGCGGACCCGGCTGCCGGCTGTGGACGACGCGGCGCTCGACGGACGGCTGCGGGCGGCTGTGGATGACGGGGTGACGGCCGCGCCCGCGATCTGCACACTGTCCGCGTGGCCACGGAACAAGCGAGCTCCCCGCCGCCGGCGACGCGCACCGGCACGCCCGGCTGGCGCGACCCGCGCCTGTGGATCGGGGTCCTGGTGGTCGCGGCGTCGGTCGTGATCGGGGCCCGGGTGGTCGACGGCGCCGACGACACCGTGCAGGTCTGGGCCGTCGTCTCGGACCTCGGCGCGGGGGACCGGGTGGGGGAGGAGGACCTCGTGGCCCGACGGGTCCGGTTCGCCGACGAGGGGCTGGACCGGTACTTCACCGTCGACGACGCCCTGCCTCCGGACCTGGCGCTCGTGCGCGGCGTCGGCGCCGACGAGCTGCTGCCGCGCGCGGCGGTCGGGTCGGCCGACGACGCCGGCACGGTGTCGGTGCCGCTCGCCGTCGACCTGGTGCCGCCGGCGGTGGCCGAGGGTTCGGTGGTCGACGTCTACCTGACCGGGTCGGCCGGGACCCCGGACGGTCCGGTGCTGGACGACGTGGTCGTGGTCGACGTGCCCGCGCTGGACGACGGCTTCGGCGCGACCGGCGAGCGGCAGCTCGTCGTCGCGGTGGACGAGGACGACGCCGAGGACTTCTTCGCGCGGCTGTCGCGGGTGGAGAACCCGGTCACCACCGTCACCCAGGTCTCGTGAGCGGCCCGGTGAGCGTTCCCAGGAGCCCGCTCGTCGTGCTCGTCGTCGGTGGCGGCGCCGCGTGGGAGTCCGAGGCGCTGCGCCGCTTCGACGAGCGGCGCGACGTCGTCGTGCTCAAGCGGTGCGTCGACGTCGACGACCTGCTCGCCGCCGCCTCCGCGGGTCAGGCGGACGCGGCCGTCGTCGGGATCGACGCGCCTGGCCTGGACGCCGCGGCGGTCGACCACCTGCGTGCGCACGGGGTCCAGCCGGTCGCCGTCGTGCCGAGCGACGCGGTGGACGCCGGGCGGCTGCGTGCCTCCCGGGTCGGCATCGGCGCCGTCGTCGACGAGGCGGCGCTGCACCTGCTCGCCGACGCGGTCGTCGCGGCCGTCTCGACGCCCGACGCGCCGCCGACCGTCCCGCGCCACGCACCGGCGCTCGGTGCGGACGCCGACGCCGACGGAGCGACCGTGGAGCCGGGACCGGCCGGCCCGCGCGGGCGCGCCTTGGTGGTGTGGGGTCCGGCCGGCGCACCGGGGCGCACGACGCTCGCCGCGGCCGTCGCCGCGGAGCTGGCCCGTCGGCGCCGGCGCACGATCCTCCTCGACGCCGATCCGTACGGCGGGACGGTGGCGCAGCAGCTCGGCATCCTCGACGAGGTCTCGGGGCTCCTCGCGGCGACCCGGTTGGCGACGGCGGGGACGTTGGCCGACGGGTTCGCCTCGGTGCAGCGCGGCCTCGACCAGCACCTGAGCGTGGTGACGGGGCTGCCGCGGGCCGACCGGTGGGCCGAGGTCCGGTCGGGCACGCTCGAGCACCTCCTCGACGTCGGCCGGTCGCACGGGGACGTCGTCGTCGACACCGGCCCGAGCCTCGAGGAGGACGGGCTCGAACCGGGCCGGCCCAGCCGCAACCGGCTCACCCTCGAGGCGGTCGTCGGCGCGGACGAGCTGCTCGTCGTCGGCACCGCCGACCCCGTGGGCCTCTCGCGCCTGGCGCGCGGGCTGGTCGAGCTCGACGAGGTCACCGGCGGCGTCCCGGTGCGGGTCGTCGTCAACCGGATGCGCCCGACGCTGGGCTGGTCGGAGAAGGACGTGGCCGCGATGGTGCGGGGCTTCGGGCGGGTGGCGTCGCTGCACTTCGTGCCCGACGACCGCGCCGCGGTGGACCGGGCGCTGGTCGCCGGCCGCACGCTGCTGGAGTCCGGCGACTCGCCGGTGACCCGGGCCGTCGCATCGCTGGTCGACGCGCTCGCTCCGCCGGCCGCTCCGCCGTCGGCCCCGCCGTCGGCCCCGCCGGCGACGACACCCGGCGCCCGCGGCGCGACGATCAGGCGGCGAAGAGCAGGTAGAGACCGCCGGCGGTGAAGAAGACCATCGCCACGAGGAGCGGCAGCTGGCCGGTGAGCTGGTGACGCTTCGGCAGCAGCTTGATCGCCCGGTCGTGCGCGGCCACCACACCGACGACGTGGCCGAGGACGACGGCGAGCACCTTGGTGTTGGCCAGCAGCGTCGGGTGGTAGGACAACCAGTAGTTGACGCTCCAGTCCCCGGTGCCGAGCAGGTCCTGGCCGGTGCCCAGCGGGTCGCTCGCCTGGATGAGCGTCAGCTGCCCGACCTCGACGAGGTAGGTCAGGTAGTGGGCGACCATGTAGCCCACGATGATCGGCACGACCGAGTGCGCGAACCGGTCCGGCAGGCTCCACCGGGGCGTCTCCGGGCCGACGCCGGTGGCCGCGGTGCCCACCGCGAAGATCACGCCGACGCCGACGACGAAGCCCAGCAGCGCGAGGTTGTTCAGCAGCGACACCGAGGTCTCGCTGGACTGGATGTGGCGCACCCAGAACGACGACTCGCGGAACGAGTCGTAGGCGGTGGAGCCGAAGAGCACGGCCATCACCGCCACGAGGCCGGGGCGGACGGTGACCGAGTCGAGGTTCGCGAGCGGGCTGCGCACGATGAGCTGGCCGTCGCGCCGGCCCCACGGGGACAGCTTGGCGATGAGCGAGGAGTAGACCTCGAACGGGTCGGCGCGCTCGTAGAAGGTGTTGCCGAACAAGGCGCCGCCGAGCAGCATCACGGCGACGTACGTCGCGACCCACAGGCGGACCGGGCCGAGCTCGGTGGAGAACTGGTAGACCAGCTCCATCCACACGAAGGCGTAGAGGCCGATCGCGGCGGGCCACACGCCGAGGCGCTCGGGGTAGGTGAACACGCCCCGGTCGGGGTCGCTGCCGGAGATCTTCGCGAACGCCAGGTTGATCGTGCGGACCGGGCTGATCGCCTTCCAGACCGGGCCGAGGAGCAGCGAGAGCGGCACCAGGCCGACCCACCACCACACGTAGAACATCCCGAACACGGGATTGGTGAGCAGGTCCTGGCCGAGGACGGCGGCGTACGCGCCGTACAGGAAGACCGCCATGCCCAGCACGCGCAGCACCACGCGGAGCGCGGGCGCGTCGACGAGCGCCTGGAGGTACGCCGGCGCGGGCCGGCCGGAGGTGGCAGCGTCGTACCTCGGGGACCGCCACGCGACGGCCAGCACGGTGAAGGACACCGTCAGCGCGGCCACCGCGCCGGCGATCGCCAGCTCGGGGGGGATCGGCAGGTCCTTGGCGCCGCCGATCCCGTGGGCGAGGTACCGCCCGTCGCTCACCGGGCCTCGAGCTGCACGATCACCTGGTCCAGGTCGTGCGACTCGACCTCGACGACGCCCGGCTGGTCCAGGGTGATGGGCAGGGTGGTGGTGCCGGCGCCGTACTGCAGCGTCTGCTCCGGCGTGGAGTGGACGTGGATCTCGCCGCCCTCGTCGGCCTGGACCACCAGCTCGACCTCCTCGTCGACCGCCACCTCCACGCGCTCGCCGTTCGGCGTGACCGTGCCGCCCTCGAAGGTGACCTCGATGGTCTGCGTCTCGCCGGAGGTCTCGGGGGCGGGCTCGTCGTCGCCGCAGGCGGTGGTGCCGAGCGCGAGGCCCAGGACCGCGGCGGCTGCCGCGAGTCGTCGCGTGGTGTGCATGCTGGTGACTTTCCTCATGGGGTCGGGGGGTGACGTCTGTCAGAATCCCACGTTGAGCAAGCGCGATCGGGTACGGGTCCGGGACGGACGCGCTGTGCCGACCACCAGCGAGACCACCAGCGGGACCACCGACGAGACGAGGGAGTGAGCGCCGGATGAGCGAGCGGCTGCGGCCCCGCGACCTCGCCCTCCTCGCCGAGGAGACCCCGACGACGCCGGCCCACAACGCCACCGTCGAGATCTTCGAGTGCGCAGAGTCCGGCTTCGACCACGACCGGCTCGTCGAGCTGATCCGCGACCGGATCTCGTTCGTGCCGCGCTACCGGCAGCGTCTCCAGCAGGTCCCCGGCCGGGTCGCGAACCCGGTGTGGGTCGACGACGAGCACTTCGACCTCGCCTACCACGTGCGGCGCTCGGCGCTGCCGCGCCCGGGCACCCAGGACCAGCTGCGCGAGCTCGTCGCCCGGATCGTGTCCCGGCCGCTGGACCGCACCCGGCCGCTGTGGGAGATCTACCTCGTCGAGGGGCTCGCCGGCGGCCGCGTGGCCCTGCTGTCGAAGGCCCACCAGGTGCTCGTCGACGGCGCGGAGACGGTCGACCTGGGCCAGCTCCTCCTCGACGTCCAGCCCGAGCCGAAGGTGCTGGGCGGCGACGAGTGGATGCCGCAGCGCGGGCCCACGTCCGCCGCGATGCTCGTCGACGCGGCGCGGGACTCCCTGACCGACCCCCGCACGGTGCTCGACACCGCCCGCGGCACCACCGGCTCGCTGCTGCGCGCCGCGGAGGCCACCGCCGGCACCGCCGGTCGTATCGTCGGCGGCCTCGCCGGTCGCCGGCCCCAGCGCGACGGCGCGCTCGGCGGCCCGCTGTCGCAGCAACGTCGCATCGTGACGGTCGAGACCCGGCTCCAGGACTACCGCAAGGTCCGCGACGTCCACGGCGGCACCGTCAACGACGTCATCCTCGCGACCATCACCGGCGGGCTGCGGGCGTGGCTGATGACGCGCGACGAGTCGCTCCGGGGCTTCCGCCGGATCCGTGCCGTCGTGCCGGTCTCGGTCATCGACACCGAGCTCGAGGCGACCTCGCTGGGCAGCCAGATCGCCGCCCACTACGTCGACCTGCCGGTCGGCGAGGCGAGCCCGGTGGTGCGGCTGCACCAGGTCAGCTACTCCTTCCAGGTGCACAAGGAGACCGGCCGCGGCGTCGCCGCCAACCGACTCGCGGGCATCGCCGGCTTCGCGCCGACCACCTTCCACGCGATCGGGTCGCGCGTCGCGGCACGCGAGGTGCGCCGCGGCTACCAGCTCAGCGTCACCAACGTCCCGGGCCCGCAGTCGGCGCTGTACGCCGCCGGCGCCCGGATGGTCGCGAGCTACCCCGTCCACCCGCTCGTCCAGGGCCACCCGCTCGCCGTCGGCGTCACGTCGTACGACGGCGGGGTCTTCTACGGCATCACCGCCGACCGCGACCAGCTGCCGGACGCCGACCTGCTCGGGACGTGCATCAGCGAGGCGCTCGACGAGCTCCTCGACACCGCCAACGGCGGGCGGAGCCGCGCGCGCCGCGGCCGTCGTACGTCCGGCACCTCCGGCCCGACCGGCGCGACCGGCCCGACCGGCGCCGTCACGAGCGGCACGCCGGACCGTCCCGACCGGCCGGCCCGACCGCGGGGGAGCCGCTCGTGAGGATCTACCTGCCGACCACGCTGCGGGGCCTGGCCGAGCTGCACACCGCCGGCGAGGTGCCGGCTCGGACCGACCGCGTGGTCGCCCCGGACGACACCGAGGAGGGGGAGTACGCCGCCCTGATGGGCGCCGCGGACGCCTCGACGGCGCTGCTCGACGGTCCCGGCCGCCGGGTCGTCGTGGTGGCCGAGCTCGCCGACGGGGCCGACCCGGACGGGCCGGTGCCGCTGCGCCGGGTCGTGGCCGTGCACGCCGACGTCGAGGACCGGCCGGTCGACGCCGACCCGGACGAGGACCTGGCGTGGTTCGCGACCCAGGAGATCGGCTTCCTCATCTCGGGCTGAGGCTCGTACGGTGGCGACCATGGACGCCACGACCACCCCGCCGGCTCCGGTCAACGAGCCGAACCTCACCTACGCGCCGGGCACCGCCGAGCGCGACGCCCTGCTCGCGGAGATCGCGGTCCTCGAGAAGGACCGTCCAGAGCTGCCCGCCCGGATCGGCGGGGAGTGGCGCCTGGGCGGTGGACCCGAGATCGAGGTCGTCCAGCCACACGACCACCAGCACGTGCTCGCCGTGACCCGCGGCAGCACGACCGCGGACGCGGAGGCCGCGGTCGAGGCGGCCCGGGTGGCCTCGCCGGGCTGGCGGGACCTGCCGTTCGACGAGCGCGCGGCGGTGCTGCTGCGGGCGGCCGACCTGCTTGCCGGCCCGTGGCGCCAGCGGCTGAATGCGGCGACCATGCTGGGGCAGTCGAAGACGGCGTACCAGGCGGAGATCGATGCGGCCTGCGAGCTCATCGACTTCTGGCGGTTCAACGTCCACTACGCCGCGCAGATCATGCGCGAGCAGCCGATCGCCAACAGCCCCGGCGTCTGGAACCGCACCGACCACCGCCCGCTCGAGGGCTTCGTCTACGCGATCACGCCGTTCAACTTCACCGCGATCGCGGGCAACCTGCCGACCGCGCCGGCGCTCATGGGCAACACCGTGGTCTGGAAGCCGTCGCCGACCCAGCAGCTCGCCGCTTCGCTGACCATGCAGCTGCTCGAGGAGGCCGGCCTGCCGCCGGGCGTCATCAACATGCTTCCCGGCGACGGGCTCGACGTCTCGCAGGTCGCGCTGGCGCACCCCGACCTCGCCGGCATCCACTTCACCGGCTCCACGCCGACGTTCCAGCACCTGTGGCGCACGGTCGGGGAGAACATCGGGTCCTACCGCTCCTACCCGCGGCTGGTCGGCGAGACCGGCGGCAAGGACTTCGTGCTGGCCCACCCCTCGGCGGAGCCCGACGTCGTGCGGACAGCGCTGATCCGTGGCGCCTTCGAGTTCCAGGGCCAGAAGTGCTCCGCCGCGTCGAGGGCGTACGTCGCCCGCTCGGTGTGGGAGGCGATGCGCGACGACCTGCTCGCCGAGGTGGAGTCGATCCGGGTGGGCGACGTCCGCGACCTGACGAACTTCATGGGCGCCGTCATCGACGAGCGCGCCTTCGCCAAGCACCGCGCCGCGATCGAGCGCGCGCAGGCGACCGACGGTCTCGACGTGCTGGTCGGCGGGCAGACCGACGACTCGGTGGGCTGGTTCGTCCGGCCGACGGTCGTCGAGGGCGGCGACCCGACCGACGAGATGTTCAAGACGGAGTACTTCGGGCCGATCCTCGCCGTCCACGTCTACGAGGACGGCGACTTCGAGAAGGTCGCGCGCCAGATGGAGTCGTTCGCGCCGTACGCCCTGACCGGCGCGGTCATCGCCCGCGACCGCCGGGCGATCGCCTGGGCGAGCGAGGAGCTGCGCTTCGCGGCCGGCAACTTCTACGTCAACGACAAGCCGACCGGTGCCGTCGTGGGCCAGCAGCCGTTCGGCGGCGGGCGGGCCTCCGGCACCAACGACAAGGCCGGTGCCGCGCTCAACCTGCTGCGGTGGACCTCGCCGCGCTCGATCAAGGAGACCTTCGTCCCGGCGACCGACTACCGCTACCCGTTCATGGGCTGAGCGGTGGTCCCTCTCCACCTGGGCGCCCTCCACCCGATGGAGCAGGCGCTCACCCTGCTGCTGGCCTTCGGGCCGTTCCTCGTCCTCGGCGTCGTCATCGTGCTGCGCCGACGCCAGGAGGACGAGCGCGAGGACTGAGCACCCCGCCTCGTGCTGCTGGGAGTGCGCTCCGGCGCACGCTGGGCAGCACGAGGCGGCGTACGCGGCGACGGAGAGGGTCAGTCCAGCAGGCCGCCGAGGTCGGTGGCCGGCAGCGGCGGGCCGTCGATGCCGACGCTCACGCACATCAGGTCGGTGAGCTCGGCCGACCGCTCGGCGAGCTGCTGGTCCAGGCAGTAGCGCCGGCCCTCGAGCCGGTCGACGACCAGGTCGTTCACCACGGCGAACGCCGGGACGACCATCAGCGAGAGCAGGGCGCGGGCGAGCATGCCCCACCAACGACCCGCGCCGGGCCGGGTCACCGCCGGCCGGGGCCGGTCCGGACCAGGCGCCCGGGCCGGACATCTCGGGGCAGTCCTGCACATATCGGGGGAGATCTGCCCCGATATGTGCGGGGGTCACCGGTTAACCGGTGACCCCTGCACGCGGGCCGACCAGCCCCCGGCCGGGCCTAGCGCGCGAGGTACTCCCGGCCGACGGTGTTCTCGACGCGGAGCGACTTGAGCAGCATGTCGGCGACGAGCGACTCGATCTTGCCGGCGACGAGCGGGATGCGGACGGTGATGGTCAGCTCGACGTGCTCGGTGGTGCGGCCGCCCTCCTCGACCAGCCGCACGGTGCCGGACATCTCGCCGGGCTTGCCGGGGATGGTGACCGTGACGTCGCAGTCGGTGGGCGAGGTCCAGGTCTCTTCCTGGATGATCTCGATCTCGTCGCCGACCAGCTTCTTGGCGAACGACGGGATGCCCGCAGCGGTCTGCCACTGCTGGATCCGGACCCGAGCGCCGGAGGTCAGGTCGCCGCCGTCGCCCTCGATGGTCACGTCGTGGCGCAGCACGCCGGACCGGTCGGCGACCTCCTCGCGGAACGACGCGTCGGTGAGCATCGCGTAGACCGCGCTCGCCGGAGCGTCGTAGATGAGGTCGTGGGTGATCTGCTTGGCCATTCAGGCCCCCTTCAGGTACGCCGCGCCGACACCATGCTCGGCGTCGAGGCCGGCGACGATCTTCTCGGACATGAGCTTCTCCAGCTTGCCGCCGACCAGCGGCACCTTGACCTTCACGTCCAGCTCGACCACCTCGCGGGTGCCCGACCCTTCGGGGCGGAGCGTGACGGTCCCGGTGACGGTCGTCGGCTTGCCGGGTGCCTCGATGCGCACCGTGCCCGAGGTGGAGTCGGCCCATTCCTCGTGCTGCACCGCGCGGGTCGTCTCGCCGGCGAAGGCCCGCGCGAACGAGGGCAGGTCGTCGGTGCGCTGCTCCTGGTCGACGGTCAGCGTGAAGCCGGTGCCGGTCCGCTCGAGGGTCACCTCCGCGGAGACGACCCCCATCGCGTTGCACACCGCCTCGCGGAACGCGGGGTCGGCGAGCATCGCGAAGACGGCCTGCGGCGGCGCGTCGTACACCAGGTCGTGGCGGAGCCTCATGGCGCCATCCTGCCCGGTCGCACCGAGGCGCCGGCCGCGTTTGAGGCGCAGGTCACGACGGCCTAGGGTCATCGAGGTGTCAAGGGCGACGCAGGACCGGGACAAGGCCGAGCTGATCGGCAGGGCGATCGAGGTGGCCAGGTCGGGCCGCGGGAGCGGCGGGCCGCCGCACGAGACGGTCGACGCGCTGCTGCGCGGCTACTACCGCCACGTCGCCCCGGAGGACCTGCTCGACCGCACCGAGGTCGACGTGTACGGCGCCCTCGCGTCCCACCACCGGCTCGCGGCGGACCGGCCGCAGGGCCGCGCCGCCGTGCGCGTCACGACGCCGACCCTCGCCGAGCACGGCTGGTCGGCCGGTGGGCACTCGGTGGTGGAGGTCGTGGTCGACGACATGCCGTTCCTCGTCGACTCGCTGACGATGGAGCTCTCCCGGCAGCTGCGCGACGTGCACGTGGTGATCCACCCGCTCTTCGACGTGGTCCGCGACATCACCGGCGCGCTCCGGTCGGTCACGCCGGTCGAGGACGGCTCGAAGGACCCCGCCGACGGCGCGGTCCGCGAGTCGTGGATGCACGTCGAGATCGGCCGGGTCGCCGACGACGAGGACGTCCCGGCGCTCGAGGACGACATCCAGCGCGTGCTGGGCGACGTCCGCGAGGCGGTCGAGGACTGGGAGAAGATGCACGCCCGGGTCCGCGAGATCGTCGCCGGCCTGGAGCAGGACCCGCCGCCACTCGACCCCGAGGAGGTCCGGCAGGCCCGCGAGCTGCTGACCTGGCTGGCCGACGAGCACTTCACGTTCCTCGGCTACCGGGAGTACCACCTCGAGGAGCGCGACGGCCACGACCACCTGCGCGCCGACCCCGGCACCGGGCTGGGCATCCTGCGCTTCGACCCGCCGCAGTCCGAGGACTCCGGGCGGCTGCCCGAGAAGGTCAGCGCCAGGGCCCGGGAGAAGACCCTGCTGGTGCTGGCGAAGGCCAACTCGCGCGCCACGGTCCACCGGCCGGCGTACCTCGACTACGTGGGCGTGAAGACGTTCGACGCGGCCGGGGAGGTCGTGGGCGAGCGGCGCTTCCTCGGGCTGTTCTCCAGCGCCGCCTACACCGAGTCGCTCATGCGGATCCCGCTGGTGCGCGAGAAGGCGGCCGCGGTGCTGGCCCGCTCCGGCTTCGACCCGCGCAGCCACGCCGGCAAGGCGCTGCTCAACACCCTGGAGACCTACCCGCGCGACGAGCTCTTCCACACCCCGGTCGAGGAGCTCGCGCCGGTCGCCGAGGCGGCGATGCAGGCGCGGGAACGGCGCGCGGTGCGGGTGTTCGCCCGACCGGACACCTACGGGCGCTACGTCTCGGTGCTGGCCTACCTCCCGCGGGACCGCTACAACACCGCGGTGCGCGAGCGGTTCGCGGCGATCCTGCTCGACCAGCTGGCGGGGGAGTCGGTGGAGTTCACCGTCCGCATCGACGAGTCGACCACCGCGCGCGTGCACTTCGTCGTGCACCTGCCGACGGGCGCGGCCCGCGACGAGGCGAGCCTGGACACCGGCGACCTCGAGCGGCGGTTCACCGAGGCCAGCCGCAGCTGGCGCGACGACTTCACCGCCGCGGTGCTGGCCGAGCACGGGGAGGAGGCCGGCACGGCGCTGGCGCGGCGCTACGTCGACGCGTTCCCGGCGGCGTACCAGGAGGACTTCTCTGCCCGCACCGCCGCCATCGACCTCGGGCGGCTGGAGGCGATCCCCGGCACCGAGGGCATCGACCTCGCGCTGCACGAGGAGCTCGACGCCGGTCGCGGGGAGGTGCGGCTGAAGGTCTACCGGATCGGCGAGCCGCTCTCGCTCTCCACCGTGCTGCCGATGCTGTCCTCGCTCGGTGTCGAGGTGGTCGACGAGCGGCCCTACGAGCTGACCGGCCTGCCGCGGCCGTCCTACGTCTACGAGTTCGGGCTGCGGCACGGCGGTGACCTCCCGGCGCACGCGCGCGAGCTGGTGCAGGACGCGCTGCGGGCGGTGTGGGACGGCTACAGCGAGACCGACGGGTTCAACGCGCTGGTGCTCGCCGCCGGGCTGACCTGGCGGCAGGCGTCGGTGCTGCGTGCCTACGCCCGCTACATGCGGCAGGGCGGCTCGCCGTTCGCCCTCAGCTCCATCGCCGCCGCGCTGGCGGGCAACGTCGACCTCACCCGGCTGCTGGTCGAGCTGTTCGAGACGCGGTTCGACCCGGCGTACGACGACGCAGCCGGCACGGACCGCGCCACGCGCCAGGAGCAGCTGCGCGGCAAGGTGCTGCGGGCGCTCGACGACGTGGTCAGCCTCGACCACGACCGCATCCTGCGCTCCTACCTCACCCACCTCGAGGCGACGCTGCGGACGAACTACTTCCGGCCCGAGGACGACGCCCCGGGCGGCGCGCCGCGGCGGTACCTCTCCTTCAAGCTCGACCCCTCGCGGATCCCCGACCTGCCGGCGCCGCGGCCGCGGTTCGAGATCTTCGTGCACTCGCCCCGCGTCGAGGGCGTGCACCTGCGCTTCGGCTCGGTGGCGCGCGGCGGCCTGCGGTGGTCCGACCGCCGCGACGACTTCCGCACCGAGGTGCTCGGCCTGGTCAAGGCGCAGATGGTGAAGAACACCGTGATCGTGCCGGTCGGGGCGAAGGGCGGCTTCTACTGCAAGCAGCTGCCCGACGCCGGCGACCGCGAGGCGTGGATGGCCGAGGGCAAGGAGTGCTACCGCACGTTCATCCGCGGCCTGCTCGACGTCACCGACAACCTCGTCGACGGCGAGACGGTGCCGGCGCCCCACGTCGTGCGCCACGACGGCGACGACAACTACCTGGTCGTCGCCGCGGACAAGGGGACCGCGACGTTCTCCGACCTCGCCAACGGCGTGGCCCAGGACTACGGGTTCTGGCTCGGCGACGCGTTCGCCAGCGGCGGGTCGGTCGGCTACGACCACAAGGCGATGGGCATCACCGCCCGCGGCGCCTGGGTCTCGGTGCAGCGGCACTTCCGCGAGCGCGGGATCGACTGCCAGGCCGAGGACTTCACCGCCGTCGGGATCGGCGACATGTCCGGCGACGTCTTCGGCAACGGCATGCTGCGCTCGGAGCACACCCGGCTCGTGGCGGCCTTCGACCACCGCGACGTCTTCCTCGACCCCGACCCGGACGCCGCGGCGTCGTACGCCGAGCGGCGCCGGCTCTTCGAGCTGCCCCGCTCGAGCTGGCAGGACTACGACACCTCGCTGATCTCCGAGGGCGGCGGGGTGTGGTCGCGCTCGGCGAAGTCCGTGCCGGTCTCGGAGCAGGTGCGCCGCGTGCTCGGCCTGCCCGACGACGTCGAGCGGCTGACGCCCAACGAGCTGATCCGCGCGATCCTGTGCGCGCCGGTCGACCTGCTCTGGAACGGCGGCATCGGCACCTACGTCAAGGCCTCCGACGAGCCGCACACGGCCGCGGGCGACAAGGCCAACGACGCCATCCGCGTCGACGGGCGCGACCTGCGCGCGCAGTGCGTCGGGGAGGGCGGCAACCTCGGGCTGACCCAGGCGGGGCGGATCGAGTACGCCCGGTTCGGCGTCGGCGGCGAGGGCGGCCGGATCAACACCGACTTCATCGACAACTCCGCCGGCGTGGACACCTCCGACCACGAGGTGAACATCAAGATCCTGCTCGACCGGGTCGTGCGCGACGGCGACCTGACGACCAAGCAGCGCAACGCGGTGCTCGCCGAGATGACCGACGAGGTCGCCGAGCTGGTGCTCCGCGACAACTACGAGCAGAACCTCGCGCTCGCCAACGCCGCCGCCCACGCGCCCTCGCTGCTGCACGTCCACGAGGAGTGGATGCGCCGGCTCGAGGACGAGGGGGTGCTGCGCCGCGAGGTCGAGGGACTGCCCTCGCGCGCGGAGGTGCGCCGCCGACTGGAGCGGCACGAGGGCCTCACCGTCCCCGAGCTCTCGGTGCTGCTGTCGTGGACGAAGATCGTGCTGGCCGACCGGCTGCTCGCCTCGGACCTGCCCGACGACCCGTACCTCGAGCACGACCTGCGCGCGTACTTCCCGCAGCCGGTCCGCGAGGGCTTCGCCGCCCAGGTCGAGACCCACCCGCTGCGCCGCGAGATCATCGTGACCCAGGTGGTCAACGACCTGGTCAACGGCGCCGGCATGACGTTCGTGCCGCGGCTGGCCGGCGAGACCGGGGCCGAGGTCGCCGACCTGGCCCGGGCCAACTTCGTCGCCCGCGAGGTCTTCGCGTCGCTGCCGCTGCGCCTGGAGCTGCAGGGCTACGACAACCGCATCGACGCCGCCGTCCAGACCCGGATGCGGATCGAGATGCGCACGCTGGTGGAGCGGGCAACCCGGTGGCTCGTGGCGCACCGGCGGCCGCCGCTGGACAGCCAGGCGACGGTCGACGAGTTCCGCGGACCGGTGCAGGCGGTCGTCGGTCGGCTGCCCGAGCTGATGACCGGTCGCGAGCTCGTCGCGTGGGAGCAGCGTCGGGACCGGCTGGTGCGCGGCGGCGTGCCGGAGGACCTGGCCGTCCGCGTGTCGGTGCTGTCGCCGGCGTACGCCGTGCTGGGGATCGTGGAGACGGCGTCCCGCGAGGGTCTCGACGCCGCCGACGTGGCGCGGGTGCACTTCACCCTCGGAGAGCGGCTCGGCCTGCCGGCGGTCGTCCAGCGGATCGTCGCGCTGCCGCGGCACGACCGCTGGCAGACGATGGCGCGCGCGGCGCTGCGCGAGGACCTCCACTCCGTCCACGCCCAGCTCACCGCGCAGGTGCTGCGGTCCACGTCGGCCGACGACTCCGCGCCCGCGCGGGTGGCCGCCTGGGAGGACGCCGACGGCACCGTCGTCGGTCGCGCCGCCGCCACGCTCGAGGAGATCTGCGCCGACGACGCCGCCGACCTCGCCCGGCTCTCCGTCGGCCTGCGCGTGGTGCGGGGGCTGCTGACCTGAGGCGGGCCCCCGGCGGCCGGCTCGCCCCTCTAGGCTCGCCGGCGTGGACAGGCTGGTGGCGGCGGACATGGTGCGGGTGGCCGCGCTGGTGAGCCTGCTCGTCGGCCTGCCGGCGTACGGCGGGATCGCGGGGGCGGTGTTCTTCCTCGTGCTCGGCGGGACCGTGGTGCCGCGGGCGTTCTCCGCGCCGGCCGCGCTCGACGCGACGTACTGCCTCACGATCCTGGTGGCGGCCTGGGCCGCGGTGCTCGACTGGTACCTCGCGGTCCCGTGGCTCGACGTCGTCGTGCACGCCGCGGCCACGGGGTTGATCGCGGCGTTGGTGCAGTTCGTGCTCGTCCGGGTCGGGACGGCGTCGGCCGCCGAGACCGCGCTGCGCTTCCCCCGGACGGCCGTGGCGGTCCTGACCACCGCGACCGGCACGGCGCTGGCGGTGGTGTGGGAGCTCGGCGAGTGGTACGGCCACACCTACCTCGACAGCCGGATCCAGGTGGGGTACGACGACACGATCGGTGACCTGGCAGCCGGGATGGTCGGCGCGCTGGTCGCCGGGATCGCGCTCGGCAGCGGCCTGTTGCTGCGCGGGGCGCGCCGGTGAGCCGCTCCTCACGCCTGCTGCCGACGGTCAGCGTGGTCATCCCGGCCCGCGACGACGCGGTCGCGCTGCGCCGCTGCCTGCAGCTGCTCGCCCGCCAGACGGTCGCCCCGCTCGAGGTGGTCGTGGTCGACAACGGCTCGACCGACGACACCGCCGCGGTCGCCCGCGAGCTCGGCGCGCGGGTGGTCGAGGAGCCGGCGGTGGGCATCCCGCCCGCGGCGGCCCGGGGGTACGACGAGGCGCGCGGCGACGTGATCGCCCGGCTCGACGCCGACTCCCGGCCCGGCCCGCGCTGGGTCGAGCGGGTGGCCCGGCGGATGAGCGACCAGGGTCTCGACGCCGCCACGGGGATCGGCGCGTTCCACGACCTGCCGTGGGGCGTGCGGCACGTCGCCGCGGCGGCGTACCTCGGTGCCTACTACGTGCTCACGCACCTCGCCCTCGGCCACACCGCGCTGTGGGGCTCGAGCATGGCGCTGCGGCGCTCGACGTGGGAGGTCGTCCGCGCCGACGTGCACCGTCACGACCCCGAGCTGCACGACGACATGGACCTCGCCTTCGTGCTCGGCCCCGGCCGGCGGATCCGCCTCGACCCCCTGCTCGCCGTCGGCGTTTCCGGCCGCAGCCTGCGCGGGTGGGCCCAGCTGCGCCGCCGGATGGACCGCGCCCGCCGCACCCTCGAGGTCAACTGGGCCGTCTCGCCGCCGTGGCTGCGGTGGCGCGACCGGTTCGCGCGCGGGCGGTCGTGAGGTTCATCGGGGCGCCGATGAACCTGACGGTGCCCGGACGAAATGTCATCGGGGGACCGTGAGTTCCGCCGGGGCCCCGATGAACCTGACGGCCCGCCGACCCGCACTCAGCGCAGCGTGATCCAGAGGAACAGCTGGGTGACGAGGAAGCCGGTGAGGTAGTTCAGCCAGAGGAACCGCCGCCAGCCGGCGTTGGCCCCCTCGCACGTCTCGTCGGTGACGCCGACGAAGGCGGCGACGTTGGCGACGTACGGCAGGACGAGGGCTGCGGCGAGCGTGCCGGGCCAGGGGAGCAGGAGCAGGACGAGGCCGGCGGCGACGTATGCCCCCAGCGCGAACCAGACCGTCCCGCGGGCACCGATCACGGTGCCGACCGAGGCGATGCCGCCGGCGCGGTCGGCGACGACGTCCTGGACGGCGCCGAAGGCGTGCGAGCCGATGCCCCACAGGAAGAACCCGACGACCGCCGCGACGGTCGTGGTGTCCGCCGGCGCGTCGGCCAGCGCGAGGCCGAGCACGGCGGGGCTGACGAAGTGGGTGCTGGAGGTCAGCGAGTCGAGGAACGGGCGCTCCTTGAAGCGCAGCACCGGCGCGGAGTACGCCACGACCGCGAACACGCTCACCGCGAGCACGACGCGCGACAGCCCGTCGCCGACGGCGAGCAGGTAGACCACGAACGGCACGTTCGACAGCACGGCCAGCGCGATCGTCAGCCGGTGCACCGACCGGTCGAGCACGACGCCCTCGACGCCACCCTTGCGCGGGTTGCGGATGTCGGACTCGTAGTCGAAGACGTCGTTCACGCCGTACATCAGCAGGTTGTAGGGCACGAGGAACCAGAACGTGCCGAGCACGAGGACGGTGTCGACACCGCCGCCGGCGAGGAGGTACGCCGCGGCGAAGGGGTAGGCGGTGTTCACCCAGGAGAGCGGGCGGGAGGACGCGAGGACCTGCCCGAGGAGGGCCAGCGGTCCCCGGGGCTCACGGTGGCCGGCGGGTGCGGTGGCGGTCACGGTCACCGATCCTCCTCCTTCGAGAGCAGCAGCCACAGGGCCGGCAGCGCCAGCACCGCGGCGAGCGGCCAGGCGAGGTCCTCGACCGGCGCCTTCCAGAGCAGGAACGCCGGCTCCGCGCCCTCGCCGTACCGGAACAGGTCGGCGAGGATCATCAGGCTGTCGAAGACGACCGTCAGCACGAACAGCGAGAGGGTGGTCAGCGCGGTCGCCGCCCACCAGGCCCGCGACGGCCGGCGGCGCACGACCGCCACGACGAGCACCACGGCGGAGAGCGCGAGGAAGATCGCGGCGAGGCCGGCGTACGTCATGCCGACTCCCGGGCCCGCTCGGGTGCTGCCGCGGACGTGCGGGCGAGCACGAGCCGGAAGAGCTGGTGCAGCACCATCGTGAGGTAGCAGAGGAAGACGATGAAGAACAGCTCCTCCAGGGGCAGCTCGGGCGCGAGCTCGATGCCGGTCATCGCGTCGGACTCGCCGCGGTGGTACATGTCGGCGCCGATCGCGATGAGGTCCCACACCAGGAACACCACGGTGCCGACGGCCACGACGACCACCGCCCGCCGCGCCGCGCCGGGGCGGAAGAGGAACAGCCGCCACCGCCGGTCGACCAGCCCCATGCAGACGGTCGGGACGATGATCGAGAGCAGGTAGAGGACGCTCACGCCCGCGGCTCCGGGGACGGGCCCGAGGAGCGGTCCTCGCGCAGCCGCTTGAGGACGAGCTCGGCGGAGATCAGGCACATCGGCAGGCCGATGCCGGGGCGGGTGGCGTACCCGGCGTAGAACAGCCCGTCGACCTTGCGCGAGACGTTGCCGGCGCGGAAGAACGCGCTCTGCTTGAGCACGTGCCCGGGGCCGAGCGCGCCGCCCTGCCACGAGCCGAGGTCGTCGGCGAAGTCGGCCGGCCCGATGGTGCGGCGGACCTCGACCCGGGACGCGAGGTCGGGCACGCCGGCCCAGGTGGCGACCTGGTCGATCGCGGCGTCGACGGCCTTCTCGACCGCGGGGTCCCCGGCCCCGTCGCGGCCGCCGTGCCCGATCTCGGGGTCGGCCGGCACCGGGATCAGCACGAAGAGGTTCTCCTTGCCCGGGGGCGCGACGGTGTCGTCGGTGGCGCTGGGCCGGCAGACGTAGATCGACGCCGGGTCCGGCACGCGCCGGGTGCGGCCGAAGATGTCGTCGAAGTTGGCCCGCCAGTCGGAGGTGAAGAACAGCGAGTGGTGCGCCAGCTCGGGCAGCTCGCCGTCGACGCCGAGCAGCGCCAGCACTGCGCCGGGGCCGGGGTCGCGCTTCTTCCACCAGCCCTCGGGGTAGGTCTGCAGCGCGCGCGGCAGCAGCCGGGTCTCGAGGTGGTGCAGGTCGGCGGCGCCCACCACCACGTCGGCGTCGAGCCGTTCCCAGGCGCCGGTGGGGTCGACGTACGACACCCCCTCGGCGACCGCACGGCCGCGCGCGGCCGGGCGGGTGCGGATCTCCTCGACGGTGCAGCCAGTGCGGATCCGCACGCCGTGCTGCTCGGCCACACGGGCGATCGCGGCGATCAGCGTGGTGAAGCCGCCGCGGGGGTAGAGCACCCCGTCGGCGAGGTCCATCCAGCTCATCAGGTGGTACATGCTCGGCGCGCGCTCCGGCGAGGTGCCGAGGAAGACCGCGGGGTAGCCCAGCACCTGCCGCAGCCGCGGGTCGTCGAACCGGGCGGCGACGTGGCTCTCCAGCGAGCGGGTGAGCAGGCCGGAGAGGCGGGGCCCGTTGCGCAGGATGTTCGCGCTGAGCAGCGACGCGGTCGACTCGAAGCCGGTGTAGAGGAACTGCTGGACGGCGAGGTCGTATACGTGCCGGGCGGAGTCGAGGTACGCCGACAGCGCGGCGCCGGCCCCCGGCTGCACGGACTCGAAGAGCGCGACGTTGGCCTCGCGGTCCGCCGCGACGTCGAGGTGCTCGTCGCGGCCCTCGAAGAAGACGCGGTAGCCGGGGTCGAGGCGGACCAGGTCGAGCTGCTCGGCCGCGCTGGTGCCGAGCATGGCGAAGAAGTGGTCGAAGACCTCGGGCATGAGGTACCACGACGGGCCGGTGTCGAACCGGAAGCCGTCGGCCTCCCACGATCCCGCGCGGCCGCCGACCTCGTCGCGCTGCTCGAGCAGGTCGACCGACCAGCCGTCGGCCGCGAGCAGGGCCGCGGTCGCCAGGCCGGTGATGCCGCCGCCGATGACGACGGCCGACCCGGGCGTCCGGCTCACCGGGCACCCCGCACGAGCGTGCGCGCGACGACGCGGGCCTTGGCCGGCCCGGGCACGCGCACCCGCTCGCGGCGGATCTGCTCGGCGGGCGTGGCGTGCAGGCGCGCACAGAGCTCGGCGAAGAGCCCGTGGGCGAGCGCCACCGCGTTGCGGCAGCCCGAGGGCAGCTCGCGGATCGCCTGCGCGGCGACGGCGAGGTCGGCCTCGATGTCGGCGAGCAGCAGGTCGCGGGTCCGGTCGTCCAGGCGCGCCGGGTCGAGCCCCGGGAAGTAGTGGCGGCCGAGCTGGCCGTCGTCGGCGGCGAGGTCGCGCAGGAAGTTGACCTTCTGGAACGCCGCGCCGAGCCGCTGGGCACCCGGCGCGAGCCGCTCGTACGCCGCGTCGGCGCCGGGCTGGTCGGCGACGAAGGCCCGCAGGCACATCAGCCCGACCACCTCGGCGGAGCCGTAGACGTAGCGGGCGAACGACTCCTCGTCGTGCTCGACACGGAAGAGGTCGGTGCGCATCGAGGCGAAGAACGGGTCGACCAGCGACCGCTCGATGCCGCACGTGCGGGCGGTCCGACCGAAGGCGTGGACCACCAGGTTCGCGCTGTGGCCGGTCTGCATGGCGGCCCGGACGTCGGCCTCGAGCGTGTCGAGGACGCGGGCCTGGGAGGCGCGGGTCCCGTCGGGGCGGGGGGCGTCGACGACCTCGTCGGCGACGCGGACCATCGCGTAGACGTTGCGGACGTGGGTGCGGACCGGCTCGGCGAGCAACCGGGTGGCCAGGCCGAACGACGTGGAGTAGCGCTTGATGACGACCGCGGCGGCCGCCTCGGCGACCCGGTCGTAGTCGTCGGCCGGGCTGTCGCCGGGCGGCGGGCTCGACGGCGGCACGTCGGGGCTCCCCGGGGTCGACTCCATGGCGGTCATGCTGCTCCCCGCGTCAAGGTCTCGGACATGTCGCCGACCCAGGCGACCAGCTCCGCGGGGAGGCCGAGCTCGGCGGCCTGCGCGGTCGCGGCGTCCACGTAGCCCGCGGCGAGGTCCTCGACGAAGACGCGGGAGCCGCCGGCCTCCAGCGCGCGGCGGACCTCCGCGGCGGCGGCCGGGGTGAGGTCCGGGTCGCCGAGGTGGCGCCGGACGACCGGCCAGGCGGCGGTGGTGCGGGCGTGGACGACCAGCGGGGTGCGCTTGCCCTCGCGCAGGTCGCCGAGCTCGGACTTGCCGGTGCGCGCCGGGTCGCCGAAGACGCCCTGCACGTCGTCGAGCAGCTGGTAGGCCAGACCCAGCTGCCGGCCGACCCGGCCGAGCCCGGTGACGACCGCGTCGTCGGCGTCGGCCAGCACGGCGCCGTACTGCAGGGGGAGCTCGAAGGAGTAGACGGCCGTCTTGTGCTCCTCCATCGTCAGCACGTCGGCCAGCGACGGCTCGGCCAGCCCCATCGAGAACCTGACGTCGGCGAGCTCGCCGGCCGCGGAGATGCGCAGGGCGCAGTCGAGCAGGTCGAGCAGCCGGCCGACGGTGGCCGGGGGAGCGGGCGCGGTCGCGACGGCGCGGACGGCGCCGGCGAGCGCGAGGTCACCGGTGAGGACCGCCCCGGCGAGCGCGTAGGCGTCGGCGGCCTCGGCCGAGGCGCCCGCGCGCTGAGCGTGCGCGCGGAACGTCCCCGGCGCGCTGGGCCGGCCGCGGCGGGTGTCGTCGCAGTCGATGACGTCGTCGTGGACGACGAAGGCGGTGTGCAGCAGCTCGAGCGCCGCGGCGACGGGAGGTACGGCGTCGTGCCGGCGTCCGCCGAGCAGCCGGTGCACGCTCTCGACCAGGTGCGGGCGGAACTGCTTGCCGCCGACCGTCGCGCAGGTCAGCGCCCGCTGCAGCGCCGACTCGTCCGAGCCGGGCGTGCTGTCCGGGGGCGGTGCCAGCTGCTCGTCGAGCGCGCGCCGGACCCAGTCGCCGGTCGGCGCGTCGGGGCGACCGGCCGTGGTCACCGCGTCGCCCCGGCGGTCGTGGCGAACCAGCCGGCCGCCTCGAGCTCGGCGGCCTGCTCGCGCAGCCACGGGCTGAGCGCCCAGGGGGCGGCGGCCAGGGCGGCTCGGAGCTCGCCCAGGTCGAGCCAGTGGCTCTCCTCGACCTCGTCGGGGTTGTGCTGCGGGAGGCCGGTGGTGCGCGCGGCGTAGACCGGGCACAGCTCGTTCTCGACCACGCCGTTCGGGTCGACCGCGCGGTAGCGGAACTCCGGCAGCACGCACGTCACGTCGGTGACCTCGAACCCGAGCTCGTGCGCGGCGTACCGGTGGACCGCGTCGACCGGGTCCTCCCCGGGGCGCGGGTGGCCGCAGAAGGAGTTGGTCCACACGCCCGGCCAGGTGCGCTTGGAGACCGCGCGGCGGGTCAGCAGCAGGCGGTCCTCGGCGTCGAGGACGTAGCAGGAGAACGCCAGGTGGAGCGGCGTGTCGGTGGTGTGGACGGTCGCGCGCGGGGCCGTCCCGCACGGGCGGCCGTCGTCGTCGAGAAGCACGACGAGATCAGGGGTCGCGGACACCGTCACCGTCCTCCCTGGTCGTGCAGCTGCGGTGCTGCGGTGCTGCGTGCGCCGGTTGCGACGCACGATCGGTGCGAGCCTCCGTTACCCGGCGGGTCTGGCCCTCATGCGTTCGGGTGAGGCGGCTCGGTCGTGCTCCCGGGATGGTTCGGAACCGTGGGCCCGGCGGTTGGGTGGGGTCTGGACCAGTGCCGTGCTGCCCCGGCGGCGCAGCCGCGCGAGCACCCCTAGGCTGCGCGGCGTGGACGACCTGACGACGGCCGGGGTTGCCGAGACCGTGCGGCTCACGACGAGCGGGGAGACCACCGCGCGAGCGGTCGTCGACGCCGCGCTGGCCCGGATCGCCGCGCACGACGGGGCGCTCAACGCGGTCTCCCAGCTGGTGGCCGACCGGGCCCGGTCCGACGCGGACCGGCTCGACGCCGCCCGCGCCGGCGGCGCCGTGCCCGGCCCGCTCCACGGCGTACCCGTCGTCATCAAGGAGGAGCTCGCGGTCGAGGGGCTCGTGACCACCTTCGGCGGCGAGGCCAACAGCACGCCCGCGGCTGACGACGCCGAGGTCGTGCGCCGGCTGCGCGTGGCCGGCGCGGTCGTGGTGGCCACGACGACGATGCCGGAGTTCGGCGCCTGGCCCTACACCGAGTCCTCCTCGCGCGGCTACACCCGCAACCCGTGGGACCGCACCCGCACGCCGGGCGGCTCGAGCGGCGGCACGGCGGCGGCGGTGGCGTCGGGGATGGTGCCGGTCGGCCTCGGCGGCGACGGCGGCGGCTCGATCCGGATCCCCAGCGCCCACTGCGGGCTCTTCGGCCTGAAGCCGCAGCGGGGGCGGGTGACCTCGGCGCCGCACGACCACCTGTGGTTCGCGCTCGGGACGGCCGGCCCGCTCGCGCGGTCGGTGCTCGACAGCGCGCTCGTCTACGACGTCGTCCGCGGCCACACCGACGGCGACCGGTGGCGGGCGGGGAGCAGCGGGTCGTTCGCCGACGCCGCGCGCCGCGAGCCCGGCCGGCTCCGCATCGGGTGGACCACCAAGCCGGTCACGCTCGGCGTCCGGCCCGACCCGGTCCACGTCCGCGCGGTGCAGGACACCGCCCGGCTGCTGGCGGACCTCGGGCACGACGTCCGCGAGGTCGACCCGAGGTACCCGGACCCGACCGCCGCGTTCGTCCCGCAGTTCCTCGGCGGGATCCGCGCCGAGGCCGCCGCGGTGCAGCACCCAGACCGGCTCGAGCGTCGCACGCGGGAGACCTGCCGCCTCGGCGCGTGGGTCACCCCGACGGTCCTCGACAAGGCGCTCGCGCTGACCGAGAAGGTCTCCGAGAAGGCCAACCGCGTCTTCGACCGGGTCGACGTGCTGCTCACCCCGGCGGTGGCGCACCGCCCGGCCCGGGTCGGCGTCATCGATGGCAAGGGCACGGTCCGCTCCGCGCTCGCCGCGATGCCGGCGATCGCCTACGCCGCGCTCTGGAACGTCGCCGGCAACCCCGCCGCCGCCGTCCCGTGCGGCCCGGCCGCCGACGGCCTGCCCGTCGCCGTCCAGCTCGTCGGGCGCACCGACGACGAGGCCACCCTGCTCTCCCTGAGCGCCCAGCTCGAGGCCGCCCGCCCGTGGCCGCTCGTCGCGCCGGTGTACGACCCCTCGACCGGAGCGGCGGTCGCATGAGCGCCGCGATCGAGGTCGTCGACCTCGCCGTGTCCTACGGCGACGTCCGGGCGGTCGACGGCGTCAACCTGGAGGTGGCCGAGGGCGAGTTCGTCGGCGTGCTCGGCCCCAACGGCGCCGGCAAGACCACGCTGCTCGAGCTGGTCGAGGGCCTGCGCCGCCCCGACGCCGGCACCGTGCGGGTGCTCGGCGAGCCGGTGTGGCCGCGCAACCCGCGCCTGCTGCCGCGGATCGGGGTGCAGCTCCAGGCGTCGTCCTTCTTCGAGCGGCTGACGACGCGCGAGCAGATCCACACCTTCGCCTCGTTGTACGGCGTCGCGCCGGCGCGCGGTGACGAGTGGCTCGAGCGGGTGGGGCTCGTCGACAAGGCCGACACCCGCGTCGAGGGGCTCTCCGGCGGCCAGGCGCAGCGGCTGTCCATCGCGTGCGCGCTCGTCCACGACCCGGAGCTGGTCTTCCTCGACGAGCCGACCGCCGCGCTCGACCCGCAGGCGCGGCGCAACTTGTGGGACCTGCTCGCGGGGATCAACGACTCCGGCCGCACGGTCGTGCTCACCACGCACTACATGGACGAGGCCGAGGTGCTCTGCGACCGGGTGGCGGTGATGGACGCCGGGCGGGTGCTGCGGATGGACACCCCGGCCGCGCTCGTCCGTGGGCTCGACGCCCCCGCGCGGATCACCGTCGCGCCGGGCCAGCTGCGGCTGGACGAGGCGCGCGGGCTGCCCGGGGTCGCCGACGCCGTGGAGTCGCTGGACGGCGTGGTGCTGGTGACCCGCGACCCCGCCCGGGTGGTGGCCCGCCTCGCCGCGGAGGACCGGCTCGACGGCGTACGCGTCCAGACCGCCACGCTCGAGGACGTCTTCCTCGACCTGACCGGACGGGAGTACCGCGCATGACCGGCCTCGCGCCGTTCCGCGCCCTCTCGCTCGCCATCGTCCGCGGCTTCCTGCGCGACCGGGCCTCGGTGTTCTTCTCGATGGTCTTCCCGCTGATGTTCCTCGTGCTCTTCGGCGGACTGCTCGGCAGCCAGGGGCAGTCCGAGGTGGACCTGGTGCGGGTCGGCGAGGTCGCGCTGCTCGACGAGATGGACGCCGACGCCCGCGCCGCGTTCGACGACACCTTCGAGGTGACGCGCTCCGACGACCTCGCGTCCGCGATCGCCGAGGTGCGCCGCGGCGACGCCGACGTCGCGATCGAGATGCGCGGCGACACCCTCGTCGCGCACTACACCCAGACCGACCAGGTCAAGGCCGCGGTCACCCAGGGCGCGCTGCGCGCCTTCGTCGACGGCACCAACGTCGCGCAGTCCGGCGAGCCGCCGCGCTTCGCCCTGGAGACCGAACGGGTCGAGGACGAGTCACTCGACACCATCCAGTTCGTCACCCCCGGGCTGCTCGGCTGGGCGGTCGCGATGAGCGCGGCGTTCGGCGCCGCCGCGACGCTGCAGGGCTGGCGGCAGACGAAGCTGCTCCGGCGGCTGCAGCTCGCACCGGTCTCCACGCGCACCGTCGTCGCCGCGCGGGTCGCCGTCACCCTCGGCATCGCGCTGGTGCAGATGGCGATCTTCCTCGGGCTCGGCGCCGCCGCCTTCGGGTTGACGCTCAGCGGGTCGTGGTGGGCGGCCGTGCCGCTGGTGGTGGTCGGCACGCTGTGCTTCATGGCGATCGGGCTGCTCGCCGGCGCGCTCGCCCGCACCACCGAGGGCGCCGTCAACGCCGCGAACATCGTCGTGCTGCCGATGGCCTTCCTCAGTGGCTCGTTCTTCGACCTGTCCGCGGCGCCGGGCTGGCTGCAGGCGGTCTCGAACGTGCTGCCGCTCAAGCACCTCAACGAGGGGATGCTCGACGTCATGGTCCGGGGTGAGGGGCCGGCCGCGGTGCTCGTCCCGATGGCGATCCTCGCCGCCTTCGCGGTGGTCGTCACCCTCGCCGCCGCCCGCATCTTCCGCTGGGAGACCGCATGAGCTTGTCGACCCGTATCCCGCTGCTGGGGACCCCGCTGCTGCAGGGCCCGCTCGCCGTCACCCGCCGGGTGCTGCGCCGGCCCAGTCCGCTCGCGGGCCGCACGGTCCTCGTCACCGGTGCCAGCTCGGGGATCGGCGAGGCCACGGCGTACGCCGTCGCGGAGCGGGGCGCGCACGTCCTGCTCGTCGCCCGCCGGGCCGCGGAGCTCGAGCGGGTCCGCGACCGCATCGGCGAGCGGGCGGCGGCGTACCCCTGCGACCTCACCGACGGCGACGCCGTCGACGCGCTGGTCGAGCAGGTGCTGGCCGAGCACGGCGCGGTCGACTACCTCGTCAACAACGCGGGCCGGTCGATCCGGCGCTCGCTCGCGCTGTCCTACGACCGGTTCCACGACGTCGAGCGGTCGATGGCGATCAACTTCCTCGGACCGGTGCGGCTGACGCTGGGGCTGCTGCCGGCGATGCGCGAGCAGCGGTTCGGCCACGTCGTCAACGTCGTGACGTGGGGCGTGCAGGTCAAAGCGCCGAAGTTCTCCGCCTACATCGCCTCCAAGACCGCCCTCGACACGTGGAGCCGGATCGCCGGGCGGGAGACGTTCTTCGAGAACGTCACCTTCACCAACATGCGCTTCTCGCTCGTCCAGACCCCGATGACCGCCCCCACCGAGGCGTACGCCGGCCGCGGCGCCACCGCCGAGCAGGCCGCCGCGAAGGTCGTCCGCGCCCTCGAGGACCGACCGCTCACGGTCGGCACGACCGCCGGCGCGTTCGGCGAGGTGATCAACGTCGTGGCGCCGCGCGCCAGCGACGCCCTGCTCGCCACCCTCGACCGCGTCTTCGTCGACTCCGCGGCCGCGCGGAAGGGATGACGCAGGGGTTGACGCAGCGACGCCCCCGGGGTGGTCGACCCGCGTGCGGAGGTGGCCGGCCTCAGGCGACCTGGGCGAGCGCGATCCGGCCGGCGGCCTCGGCGGCTGCTCGGAGGAGTGCCCCGCGAGCGGCCTCGAGCGCGGCTGCGGGGCCGGCGTCGGAGACGACGGCGAGACCGGCGTGCACCACGGCGGTGCGTCCGCCGTCGGCCGACACGCACCCGCCGACCAGCCCGCTCATCCGCCGCCAGGCGATCGAGCGCGAGATCCCGGCGAGCACGACGAGCACGTGGTCGTCGGCGACGGTGACGAGCTGGTCGTCGGCCCGGAGCGCGGCGCCTGCGCGGGCCAGCAGGTCGTCGTACGCCGTGGGCCCGCCCCCGCGCACCCGCAGGAGGCACAGCACGTCGCCGCGGCGGACCGGCCGGGCGCAGTGCTCCAGGTCCGAGCCGGCGTCGGCCGGTCGCTGGGTGGTGTGCCGGGTGTCCGCGAGCGTCGCGAGGAGCTGGTCGAGGTGGACGAGCAACGCGGCGGACGCCGGGTCGACGTGCCCGAGGTCGTCGCGGCCGTCCGCGTGGGTCACCGCCCCGGGGCGCAGGTCGGCCGCGGCTCGCTGCAGCAGCGCCCGCGCCTCGGTCAGCCGGCCGGTCGAGGCCATCCGGACGGCCTGCTGGACGGTCGTCCAGGTCGCGAGCAGGCTCGGCTGAGCGGGGTGAGGCGGGGGGACCTCCATGTGCGGGCCGCTTCCTGGGGGTGGGGAATGGGGACGACCGGACATCGGCCCGGCGGCCCGCGGGCTGAGCCGGACCCACATGATCTACGTCACAGGAGGGTCCCGGGGTCAGCTGGCCTTCTTCGCTGCGGCCTTCTTGGTGGTGCCCTTCTTCGCAGTCGACTTCGCGGCGGTCGACTTCGCGGCGGTCTTCTTGGCGGCGGTCTTCCTCGCGGGGGCCTTCTTGGCGGTCGACTTCCTCGCCGAGGTCGACTTCTTGGCGGCGGACGACTTCTTGGCCGGCTTCTCCTCGGCCTCGTCGTCACCGTCGCTCCCACCATCGGAGCCGGCGTCCGACTCGCCCTCGGAGTCGTCGAGGTCCGATGCGCGGGGCGCCTCGCCGCGCGCGGTCTTCGCGGCGTCGACGGAGCGCTGGAGGGCGGCGAGGAGGTCGACGACCTCGCCGGAGGACTTGGTGGAGGTGGGCGTGCGCTTGACCTCGCCGCCCTCGATCTTGGCCTTGACCATCGCCTCGACGGCCTCGGCGTAGTCGTCCTCGAACTCGGAAGGGTCGAAGTCGCCGGCGAGGGTCTCGACGAGCATCCGCGCCATCTTCACCTCGGCGTCCTTGACCTCGCCGGTCTCGACGTTGAAGTCGGGGGTGCGGACCTCGTCGGGCCACATCATCGTCTGGAGCACGATCACGTCGTCGCGCACCCGCAGCACCGCGACGGTGGTGCGCTGGCGCAGGGCGACGGTGACGACGGCCATCCGGTCGGCCTCGAGCAGCGCCTGGCGGAGCAGGGCGTAGGGCTTGGCGCCGGACTTCTCGGGCTCGAGGTAGTAGCTCTTCTCGAACAGCATCGGGTCGATCTGGTCCGAGGGCACGAACTTCTCGACCGCGATCTCCCGCGACGAGGTCGAGGGCAGCTCGGACAGGTCGTCCTCGTCGAGGACGACCATCTCGCCGTCCTCGGTCTCGTAGCCCTTGGCGATCTCGGAGTACGGCACCTCCTCGCCGTCGACCGAGCAGACCCGTTGGTACTTGATCCGCCCGCCGTCCTTGGCGTGCACCTGCCGGAAGGACACGTCGTGCGACTCGGTGGCGGCGTACAGCTTGACCGGCACGCTGACCAGGCCGAAGGACACCGCACCCTTCCAGATCGCTCGCATGCGGTAAGCATGGCCCCATGCGCCCCATGCTCGCCACCAAGGGCACCTCGGTGCCGGCCGGTGCGGAGTGGGCGCACGAGGTGAAGTGGGACGGCGTCCGCGTCCTCGCCGACACCTCCCGCGAGGGGCGCACGCGGTTCACGAGCCGCAACGACAACGACGTGACGCTCGCCTGGCCCGACCTCGCCGAGCCGCCGCTGGGCGCTCGCGACCTCCTGGTCGACGGCGAGGTCATCGCGCTCAACGAGCAGGGGCTGCCGGACTTCCGCGTGCTCCAGGACCGGATGCACGTGCGCAAGGCGACGACCGCGGCGCGGCTCGCGGACCTCGTGCCGGCGACGTTCATGGTCTTCGACCTGCTCCGCCTCGACGGTGAGGACCTCACCGGCCTCCCGCTGCACGAGCGGCGCGCCCGCCTCGCGGACCTCGGCCTGACCGGGTGGCAGGTGCCGGCGTCGTACGACGACGGCGCGATGCTGCTCGACGCCACCCGCCAGCAGGGGCTCGAGGGGATCGTCAGCAAGCGGCTGTCGAGCCGCTACACCTTCGACGTGCGGACGCCGCACTGGTTGAAGTTCGCCCACCGCCACCGGCTGTCGTACGTCGTCGGCGGGTGGCGGCCGACCGAGGGCACGAGCCGGCTGGGGGCGCTGCTGGTGGGGGAGCCGACCGCGGACGGGCTGATGTACCGCGGGCGGGTCGGCAGCGGCATCGGCGGCCGAGCGAGCGCCGCGCTGACCGAGGCGCTGGCGCCCTACGCGAGCACGTCGAGCCCGTTCGCCGACGAGGTGCCGCGCGTCGACGCGAAGGGGACGCACTGGGTCGAGCCGGTGCTCGTCGTCGACGTCGACACCCACCACACCTCGCGGGCCCAGCGGCTGCGCCAGCCGTCCTACCAGGGCGTCCGCGCCGACCTCTCGCCCGAGGACCTCCTCGCCGACCCGCAGGGGGAGGGACATTGAGCCCGGAGAAGCAGGAGGTCGTCGTCGAGGTCGACGGACGACGGCTGAGGATCAGCAGCCTGGACAAGGTGCTCTACCCGGCGACGGGGACCACCAAGGGCGAGGTGCTGCACTACTACGCCCAGGTCGCGCCGGTCATGCTGCCGCACCTCGCCGACCGGGCGGTGACCCGGATCCGGTGGCCGCACGGGGTGCAGGAGGGCAGCTTCTACGAGAAGAACGTGCCCGCCGGCGCGCCGTCGTGGGTGCGCACCGCGACCGTCCCGACCACCGGCAGCCGCGGCAGCTCCCGCAACGGCGACAAGCTCGTCTTCCCGGTCGTCGACGACCTCGCGACGCTGACGTGGCTGGTCAACCTCGCCGCGCTCGAGCTGCACGTCCACCAGTGGACCGTCGGCCGCAACGGCCGCCCACGCAACGCCGACCGGCTGGTCATCGACCTCGACCCGGGCGAGCCGGCCGGCCTGCACGAGTGCTGCCAGGTGGCGCTGATGGTGCGCGACGCGCTCGTCGAGCGCGACCTGGACTGCCGGCCGGTCACCAGCGGCAGCAAGGGCCTCCACCTGTACGCCGAGCTGCCGCGCCGGATGCCGTCCGACGACTCGACGGCGCTGGCCAAGGAGGTCGCCGAGACCCTCCAGAAGCAGCACCCGAAGCTCGTCACCGCCACGATGACCAAGGCCCGCCGCTCCGGCAAGGTCTTCCTCGACTGGTCCCAGAACGCCGGCTCCAAGACCACCGTCTCGCCCTACTCCCTGCGCGGCCGCGAGCGCCCCACCGTCGCCACGCCCGTCACCTGGGCCGAGGTAGAGGAGGGCGCGGAGGACGAGGAGGGGCTGCGGCAGTTCCGGTACGACGAGGTGCTGGACCGCGTCGCCGAGCACGGCGACCTCTTCGCCTGAGCGCTGTTACCCAGCTGTTCCGCCGAGGAGGGGTCGGCGTGACCGGGTCGTGGCTCCCCCCTCCCTAGCGTGGGGAGCATGCCGGTCGGGGGGCCGGCGTCCTGGAAGGACCGCGACACCGACATGACCAGCCTGACGATCTCGCCGACGTCCACCGTCCGCCCGCGCCGCCTGGTGCTGCCCGCCGTCGCGGTCGCGGCCGTCGCGGGCGTGGGACTGCTCTCCGGGCTGCCGTTGAGCGGGTCGGGCGACACCGGCGCTGGGATCGGCCTGGTCGCCGAGGACGGTCGCACCGCCACGCTCACGGTCACCGACCTCGCTCCCGGCGACAGCGCCACCCGCACCGTCACGATCGCCAACGACGCCTCCGAGCCGGTCCGGCTGACCTTCACCGAGACCGGCGACCCGGCGGCGTACGCCGGTGGCCGGCTGGAGCTGAGCGTCTCCGCCGAGGGACGCGAGGTGTACGACGGCACGTTCGGCGGCCTCGGCGACTACCCGCTCGACATGGGCTGGCTGGAGGCCGGTGCGTCGGCGACGTACACGTTCGTCGTCTCGTTGCCGCACGACGCGCCCGTGGTGCCGGGCGGGAGCACGCCGGCCACTGCGTCGTACTCCTGGGTGACCAGCGACTGACGCTGCCCCTGACGCCGCCCTGACGGGGCTCGACGGAGGTTGGGCCGCTTCCCCGGACGCCGGGGGTCCCTGGCTCTATGCTCTTTGCCATGGGTCACCGGGTTCTGGTCGTCGAGGACGAGGAGGACATCGCCTTCCCCCTCGTCCGGACGCTGGAGCGCGAGGGCTACGAGGTGGGCTGGGTCGACACCGGCCAGAAGGCGCTCGCCGAGCTGGAGGGCCGCCCCGCCGACGTCGTGATCCTCGACCTCGGGCTGCCCGACGTCGACGGGCTCGAGGTGTGCCGCCGCGCGCGCGAGGCCGGCTTCGACGGCGCGATCATGATCGTCACCGCCCGCGCCGGTGAGCTGGACCGGGTGGTCGGGCTCGACTACGGCGCCGACGACTACCTCTCCAAGCCGTTCGGCCTCGCCGAGCTGCAGGCCCGCGTCCGCGCGCTGCTGCGCCGCACCGCCGGTGCCCGGGAGCCCGCGCCGGTCGACGGGGTGCTGCGCATCGACGTGGCCGCCCGCCGGGTCTACTCCGGTGAGGACGAGGTGCCGCTGACGGGCAAGGAGTTCGACGTCCTGTCGATCCTCGCCGCCAACCGCGACAAGGTCGTCTCCCGCGGCCGGCTGATGGCCGACGTGTGGGACGAGAACTGGTACGGCTCGACCAAGACCCTCGACGTCACCATCGGCCGCCTGCGCCAGAAGCTGGAGAGCCAAGGCGTCTCCGACCGGGTCGTCGCCGTCCGGGGTGTCGGCTTCCGGCTCGAGGGCGCCTCGCCCGAGTCCTGAGCGTCAGGTCCCGAGGAAGTCGGTGACCAGCCGGCCGACCTCGTCGGGCCGCTCGAGCTGGAGGAAGTGGCCGGCGCCCTCGACCAGCACCGCGCCGGCGCGCTCCGCGATCCGCGGGTGGAGGCAGCCGTCCTGCGCGCCGTGGAGCGCGAGGGACGGGACGGTCGGCGTGCCGGTCCAGGTGCGGTGCCAGTCGCGGTACGCCGACTCGACCTGCCACGGGCGGGCGGCGGCGCGGTAGTAGCCGAGCGCCGCGGACCGGTGGGCGGGTTCGCGCAGCGCGGCCAGCACGTGCTCGAGGTCCTGCCCGGCGTCGTACCCGGGTGACCAGGCGGCCCACAGGTGACGCACCAGCCGCTCGAAGGTGCGCTCGGGCAGGGCCGGGAGCTGGTTGAACAGCGTGTACCAGCTCATCCGCGCCTGCCGGGCCAGCACCAGCGGGCCGTGGCCGCTCATCGCCCGCAGCGGCGGGACGGCCATCGTGACCACGCGGGAGTACGGCGACGCCGGGTGCGCGCCGAGCGCATTGGCGGTGATCGCGCCCCAGTCGTGACCGACCAGCACCGCCCGCTCGTCGCCGCCGAGCACGTCGTGCACGCCGACGGCATCGCTCATCAGTGCCGCGACGTGGAAGTCGCCGTCGCGCGGGAGGCCTGAGGGGGCGTAGCCGCGGGTGTGCGGAGCGACCACGCGCCAGCCGTGCTCGGCGAGCAGCGGGCCGAGGTGCCGCCAGGTCCACGCGGTGTCCGGGAAGCCGTGCAGCAGCACCGCCAGCGGCCCGTCCTCGGGTCCCCAGGCGAGGCAGGAGAGCGTGACGGCGGGCAGGGGGACCTCGAGGCTCTCGGGGGTCACGCCCGCCAGGGTAGGGGGCGGCTCAGGGGTGCGGCCAGGGTCGCGTCCGAGCCGCTCCCCGATGTGCCTGGCCGGCTGCGGCACCAGGCTCGGAGCCATGATCGAAGTCCAGTCGCTCACCAAGGTCTACGGCGGCTTCCGAGCCGTCGACGACGTCACCTTCACCGCCGAGGCGGGCCGGGTCACCGGCTTCCTCGGCCCCAACGGCGCCGGGAAGTCCACCACCATGCGCGTCATGGTCGGGCTGACCCCGCCGACCACCGGCACCGTCACCATCGGCGGCCGCCGCTTCGCCGACCTGCCCAACCCCGGGCTCGAGGTCGGGGTGCTGCTCGACGCCTCCGCGCAGCACGCCGGCCGCACCGGCCGGGAGGTCCTCACCCTCGCCCAGGAGACGATGGGCCTGCCGCGCCGGCGCGTCGACGAGATGCTCGAGCTGGTCAGCCTCACCCCGGGCGAGTCCAAGCGCCGGGTCAAGGACTACTCGCTCGGCATGCGCCAGCGGCTCGGCATCGCCACCGCGCTCATCGGCGACCCGCAGGTGCTCATCCTCGACGAGCCCGCCAACGGGCTCGACCCGGCCGGCATCCGCTGGATGCGCGACCTGCTGCGCGGGTACGCCGACCGCGGCGGCACCGTGCTGCTCTCCAGCCACCTGCTGCACGAGATCGAGGTCGTCGCCGACGACCTGGTCCTCATCGGCCACGGCCGCATCGTCGCCTCCGGGACGAAGGCGGCGCTGCTCGCCTCCACCGGCACCCTCGTCCGGACGCGCGCCCACCTCGTCGACGACCTGGGCCGCGCGCTCACGGCCGCCGGCCTGACCAGCACCCCCGCCGGCGCGGGCACCCTGCGCGTCGACGCGGAGAGCGCCCACGTCGGCGACGCCGCCGCCGCCGCCGGCGTACCGCTCGTCGAGCTGCGGCCCGCCGACGGCGCCGGCCTGGAGGAGATGTTCCTCGAGCTCACCGCCGAGACCGCCCGAGAAGGAGCAGCAGCATGACCGTCCTGACCACCTCGCCCGCCACCCCTCCCAGCTCCGTCGGCTCGGCCGACGTCCGCTCCGCCCGGCCCGCGCCCGCGTCGATCCCGATGGCGCGGCTGGCCAAGGTCGAGCTGCGCAAGATGTTCGACACCCGCTCGGGCTTCTGGCTGATGGCGAGCATCGCGATCCTCGCGGTGCTGGCCACCGCCGCGACCGTCGTCTTCGCCCCGGACTCGGCGATCACCTACGAGTCGTTCGCCTCGGCCATCGGCTTCCCGATGGCCGTGATCCTGCCGATCATCGCGATCCTCTCCGTCACCGGCGAGTGGAGCCAGCGCAACGGCCTGACGACGTTCACGCTCGTGCCGAGCCGGGGCCGGGTCATCTGGGCCAAGGCGCTCGTCTCGGTCGGCGTCGCCGTCGTCTCGATGGCGCTCGCCGCCTCGATCGGTGCGCTGGGCAACCTGCTCGGCTCGGCGGCCAACGGCACCGATGCCGTGTGGGACGTCTCCGCCGCCGCGCTCGCGCAGATCTTCCTGGCCAACGTCCTCGGCCTACTCGTCGGCTTCATGCTCGGCGTCGTCATCCGCTCCTCGGCGCCCGCGATCGTCGGCTACTTCGTCTACTCCGCGCTGCTGCCGACCGTCTTCGGGATGCTCGCCGCCTTCCAGGACTGGTTCGCCGACCTCCAGCCGTGGATCGACTTCAACTACGCCCAGACCGCCCTCTTCGACGAGTCGATGACCGGCGAGCAGTGGACCCAGCTCGGCGTCACCGGCGTCGTGTGGCTCGCGCTGCCCATCGCGTACGGCGTGTGGCGCGTGCTGCGGACCGAGGTGAAGTAGGGGCTGCTGTCCGGCTCCGAGTCTGTGCGCGGCGTGCGTGCGGGGGTCGTGTGCCTGGGGACGCGATGAGTCGCGTCGTCGGGCACACGACCCCTCGTCGGCGTGGGAGGCTTCCGCCCATGAATCGGCACTTGCTCCTGTTGCTCAGTGCCCTCCTGCTTGTGCTCGTGCCGGCGCCGGTGGCGCTCGCCGACACCCCGGACCCGGCGGCGCCGATCGACGTGGGGTTGTCGGGACACCTCGCCGAGGGCGACGACTATCACCGTCCGCGTCCGCTGACCGACGGGGTCGCGCCGAAGTACTGGTAGAAGTCCCTCGACGACTGCGACCTCACGCTCAGCACCCCTCGGCCTGCGGCACTTCCACCAGCAGTTCGGTGGCCGTCAGCGCCCGTCCACGCCGGAGACGGCTGAGCCGCTGGCCGAGACCGTCGGCCGGTCGGGGGAGCCGGGGAAGGTCAGCGGCAGCTCGAGCGGTGCGCTGAGCCGGACGGTGACCCTGTCCTCGGCGGGGTCGACGGCGATCGTGTGCCGCAGGCCGGGGTAGCGGCGGTAGGCGCCGACCTGGGTCAGGTAGTCCCGGACCGCCGCGGACGCCTGGGCGGCCGTGACCTCGAGCCGCCCTTCGGGCACGCCGCCCTCGTAGACGTCTGCGCCGGTCGCACCCAGGTCGGCGCCGTGCAGCGCGGCGCCGTCGGCGAGGGTGCTGAGCCCGGAGCGTTGGAGGTACGCCGCGGTCGCGTCGACCACCACGGCGACCGCCATCGCGAGGAAGACCGCGAACCCCACGATCAGCACCGTCACCTGGCCCCGCTCGTCGCGGGTCCTCCGCTCAGTCCGCGGCCGCACCGGTCACCTCCTGGTACTGGCCGATCGGGACCGTGTGGGTGGCGTCCAGCGCGAAGCTCGGCGCCTGCCCGCCCAGCGCCTCCGGCATCAACGGCAGGTCAACACGCGACTTGACGCGGACGGTGATCACCGAGGTGCCGCTGTGGCAGTCGGCCGGGTACGGCGTGCAGGTCACGCGCACCGACAGCGGTGCCGTCCCGAGCCCTTGGTCGGCGAGTGCCCGGCGCGCGACCAGCTCGGCCTGCCGGGTGCCCTCGGCGTCGTTGCCCGCGAGGGCGTAGGCGCGGGCAGCCGAGCGGGCTGCCGCCTCGACGCCGAACGCGCCGCGCTGGACCTCGAAGACGCTCAACAGGATCCACAGCATCGGCACCAGCAGCAGGATGCCGAGCCAGGTCACCTCGACCAGCGCGCTGCCCCGGTCGCAGCGTCGGTGGAACCGCGTCACGGCGCGGCTTCCAGCGGTCGTTCCTCGACGGCGTGCCCGGTCACGTCGAGCTCGATCGCGGGACCACCCAACCCGAGCGCGGGCACCCGAGCCCGGACCGTGACCTCGATGCCGGGCCGGCCGTCGACCACCACCTGGCGGGCGGCGACGCCCTGAGCGAACCGTCCGGACACGGCACCCGTGATCTGGTCCCGGGTCAGCGCGGCGCCGTCGGCCGGACCGCGGCCGGCCGTCGCGGCGTACCGCGCTCCCTCGGAGGCCGCCGCCGTCAGGGTGTTGCGCACGAGCAGCACGAGCGAGACCTGCAGGATGCCGAGGAAGAGCGGCACCAGCACGACCAGCACCAGCACGAAGTCCACGACGGCGGCCCCGCGCTCGCGCCCGGCCGCCCGCCGCACTACTGCACCTTGCTCAGCGCGCTGTTGAGCATCTGCGCGAGCTGCTGGTCGGCGACCCGCCAGATGACCATGACCAGGCCCGCGGTCATGACGGTCACGAGCACCCAGCCGGGCACGTCGCCGCGCTCGTCGCGTGACCGTGGTGCGGTGATGGCGAGCAGAGCGGCATGGAGCCGCAGGAGTGCGGCGTCGAGGTGTTCCATGGTGGTTCCTTCCCGAGACAACGGTGGGGCGCCGGTCGGCGCTAGGGAGTGGTCAGGCTGAGCCCGACGACGCCGGGCCAGAACGCGAAGAGCACGGTCACCGGCAGCACGAGGAAGACGACGGGCACCATCATCAGCACCTCGCGGCGGGCGGCGACCTCGATCAGCTCGCGGCGGCCGGCCTCGCGCACGTCGGCGGCCTGGGCGTGCAGCACGTCCGCCAACGGCGTCCCGCGCTCCACCGCGACCGCGATGCCCTGCGCGAACCGGGCGACCAGCGGCAGCCCGGAGGCCGCGGCCAGCCGGTCGAAGGCGACGGGGACCGGCTCGCCGGTGCGCACGGCCGCCAGCACGCGGGCCAGGTCGCGGGACATCTCGCCGCCGCTGCGCTGCACCACCCGGTCGAGGGCGGAGACGGGGCTCTCGCCGGCGGCGACGGAGAGGGCGAGCAGCTCGGCCACGGTCGGGAACTCCGCGAGGATGCGGCGCTCGCGCGACCGGACCTGGCCGGTGAGGTGGTGGTCGCGGGCGAGCACGCCGACGACGAAGGCGATCACGCAGAGGACGGCCGAGGCCAGGACGCCGCCGGGGTCGCGGAGCGCGTCGAGGACGCCGTACGCCGCGGCGACCGCGAAGGCGACCAGTCCCCACAGCACCTGCTCGACCCGGAAGTCGTGGACCGTGGCGTCCGAGCCCGCCCGCTCGAGCCGGCGGCGCACCGAGGACGCACCGCCGAGGACGCGCTCGACGGTCTCGGCGGCCGAGCGCAGCAGCGGACCGTAGACGGCCGCGACCACCGACCGCGGAGGGGGAGCGGCCGCCACGGGGCCGGGTCCGGAGCGGGGCAGGTCGCGCAGGTAGGGCAGCACGCGGGCGGCGAGCTGGGGCCGACGTGCAGCGGCGACCCGGGCGAGGACGAGCAGCAGCCCGACCGCCGTCGTCGCGCCGAGCAGGCCGCCCCAGACCGGCGGCGTCACGAGAGGATCCGTCGCTCGGTGGGCAGCCGGCCGATGCGCATCATCAGCCGGTAGGCGACCACGCAGGTCGCGGCGCCGACGACGAGCACCAGGACGCCACCGGGCGAGGCGTACCGGCGGATCACTTCGGACTGGAACGACATGAACAGCAGCACCAGCCACGGCGCCGCGACCGCGAGCCGGGCGCCGTTCACGGTCCACGCTTGGCGGGCCTCCAGCTCCGAGCGCGTGCGGAGGTCGTCGCGCAGGTAGCCCGACAGGTTGCGCAGCAGGCGGCCGAGCTCGCCGCCGCCGACCTCGCGCGCCACGCGCAGCCCCTCGACGACGCGGTCGCCGACCGGGTCGGCCAGGCGGTCCTTGAGCCGGTCGAGGCACTCGCCGAACCGTCCGGTGACCTGGTAGTCGAGAGCGAACGCCGAGAACCCCGGCTGCAGCGGCTCCGGCCCGCGCGTCCCCAGCGCGGCCAGCGCGTCCGGCAGCGACATCCCGGCCCGGACGGCGCTGGTGAGGTGGTCGACGGCCTCGGGCCACACTTCGGCCAGCTCGCGCTGCCGCCGCCTGGCCCGCCCCGAGATGACGGCGACCGGCAGGTAGGCGCCCATCACGCCGAAGGCCACCGCCACCGGTGCTGTCGCGGAGACGGCCTGCACGACGACGGCGACGAGCAGTCCCGAGACCAGGCTCAGCGCGGTGAACGACGCCGGCGAGACCGAGCGCATGCCGGCCCGGTCGAGCAGGCGGCGCGCGGGTCCGTCGGCGCGGGCGCTCGTGCGCGGGGTGCGCGGCAGCGCGAAGGCCGACCACACCAGGAGCAGCCCGACGCCGACGCCCAGCCCGACCAGCGCGCCCACGTCAGCGGCCCTCGGCCACGGCGCCGCCGAGCAGCGCGTGCGGATCGATGCCGGCGCGCTCGAAGAGGTCCAGCCGTGGCGGCATCCCGCCCACGCGGCGCAGCTCGCCACCGGTGCGGCGGAAGATCGGCTCGGTCTCGATGATGTCGTTCTCCACGCGGCCGGGCACGCCCACGACCTCGTTCACTCGGCGTACGCCGTGCTCGTCGACGCCGAGGTGGACCACCAGGTCGACCGACGAGGCCACGGTCGGGACGACGAACCGGGCCGAGATGTTCTCGCCGGCGAGGAGCGGCAGGGTGCACATCTTGACGAGCGCCTCCCGCGCGGAGTTCGCGTGGATGGTGCACATGCCCGGCAAGCCGGCGTTGAGCGCCAGCAGCAGGTCGAGGCACTCCTCGGCGCGGACCTCGCCCACGACGAGGCGCGAGGGCCGCATCCGCAGACTCTCCTTGACCAGCTCGCGCAGCCGCACCTCGCCGGTGCCCTCGAGTCCGGCTTGGCGGGTCTGGAGCGGCACCCAGTCCGGGTGGTGAAAGCGCAGCTCGAAGACCTCCTCGGCGGAGATCACGCGTTCGCCGCCCGGGATCGCGCCGGCGAGGCAGTTCAGCATCGTCGTCTTTCCCGCTTGCGTGCCGCCGGCGACGATGACGTTCAGCCCGGCGCGGATGGAGGCGTCGAGGAACGTCGCGGCGCGGGGGCTGAGCGAGCCGAGCTCGACGAGGTCGGACAGGCGGGTGGCCTTCAGGACGAACTTGCGGATGTTGACCGCGGAGAAGCCCCTGCTGATGCCGCGAAGGACGACGTGCAGGCGGTGGCCCTCGGGCAGCATCGCGTCGACGAAGGGGCTGCTCAGGTCGATGCGTCGGCCGCTGGACTTGAGCATGCGTTCGACGAGCTCGTCGACCTGGGCGCTGGTGAGCATGAGGTTGGTCAGCTCGTGCCGTCCGTTGCGGGCGATGAAGACACGGGTGGGGTCGTTGATCCAGATCTCCTCGACGGTGGGGTCGTCGAGGAACGGTTGGAGCGGGCCGAAGCCGGCGACGCGGGCGACCAGCTCGCCGACGACCGCGCTGGGGTCGTGGACGGCGGCGACCTGGCCGGTGAGGCTGCGCTGGTCGTGGTCCCGGACGACGGACTCGGCGAGGCGGCGTACGACGGCGGCGTCGCGCTGCGGGTCGACGCCTTCGCGGCGCACGAGCTCGCGGACGTGCTGGTCGAGGTGCTCGACGAGGTCGAGGTGGACGTCCGCGCGGGTAGGCGCGGACGGTTGGGTCAGTGACATGCAGGTCCCCCGAGACGGTTGCTGCTGACCGGTCCATCATCACCGCTGAGCGGCCGGTGTAAAGGCTCGCGCACCGATCTGTGGAAGAAGGGGACTGCTGTGACGCCCGGGGCGACCTGCGGGCCTTCGAGGTGCTTCCCGGGGAGGTGTGACGGTGCTCGTCCGCTTCGTCGGCACGCGGCAATGTGCCGACAGAGCAGAGCTCTCCGTTGCACGAGCGTGGGGCCGCTCCGGCTGCAGGCCTAACTGGAACTGGTCCAGACGGGCCTGACGCCGTTTGAGGATCGCTCGAGATGGCAACTCGTGTCCCCACGCGGCTGCGTCGATGGGACCCGATGCACCGCTCATTCATTCATGCACCGGGGAAAGCCCCGGCCGGACACGGAGACACACATGCGATCTATCACGCCTGCGAAGAAGTACCTCGCCATCGCCGCTGCGGTGGCTGTCACCGGGTGGGCTGGCGCAGCCCCGGTGGCCGCGGACCCGGGCAACGGGAACGGCGGCGGCAGCGGCGCCGGTTCCAGCCAGGAGGCGCCCGGCCAGCAGGGCAAGGGCAACGGCGGCGGTAACTCGCCGAGCGATCCGGACGGCATGGAGAACGGCGGTAAGGACAAGCCGGGCGGCACGGGCGGAACGCCCGGCCAGCAAGACGGCAACAACGGCTCGGGCAATGACGCCGACTGCGAGGATGACAACAACGGCAAGGGCGTGCCCGGCCACTGCAAGGACAAGGGCGGCAACGGCAACAACGGCGGCGGTAACAAGGGCGGCGGTAACTCGCCGAGCGATCCGGACGGCATGGAGAACGGCGGTAAGGACAAGCCGGGCGGCACGGGCGGAACGCCCGGCCAGCAAGACGGCAACAACGGCTCGGGCAATGACGCCGACTGCGAGGATGACAACAACGGCAAGGGCGTGCCCGGCCACTGCAAGGACAAGGGCGGCAACGGGAACAACGGCGGCGGCAACGGCCCCGCAAACCCGGGACAGCCCGGAACTGATGGCACGGACGGGACCCCGGGCACGGACGGCGCGGACGGGACCCCGGGCACCGACGGCACCGACGGCACCGACGGCACCGACGGCACCGACGGCACCGACGGCACCGACGGCACCGACGGCACCGACGGCACCGACGGCACCGACGGCACCGACGGGACCCCGGGGACGGACGGCACCGACGGCACCGACGGCACCGACGGCACCGACCAGGGCGTGCTCGGCGTCACCGCCAGTGCGGACGAGGATGGAGAGGACGGCGCGGCGAGCTCGGAGGACTCCGGTCAGGGCGTGCTCGGCACGACCGCCTCGAGCGACGACGGCGACGAGGGGGGTGCCGCGGTCCCGACCGCCGTCGACGCGGGTGAGGACGGCAACCCGGTCCTCGACATGGTGTCCTCCCCCCTGCCCTGGATCGTGATCGGGCTCGGCCTCGGCACCGCTGCGGTCGTCATGGTGCGGCGCCGCCAGGGTGCCTGAGCTCACCAGCACGACGAGCCGCGGTCGCGGCCGGGCCGGCCAGTGGCTGGCCCTGGTCGTGGCCGCGGCGCTCGTCGTGGTCGGCGTGGTGTGGCTGGCGCGGGACACCGGTGAGCCGCGGGTGGTCGAGGAGCAGCCGTCGGCCACCCCGACCCCCGGCCCGAGCCCGTCGGTCGGCACCACGGCCGAGGCGGTGCCGGCGCCGCGCCGCCCGGGAGCACCCGTCCGCCTCCGCATCCCCGACCTCGGCGTCGACGCCCCGGTCCAGCCGGTCAAGGCGCCGGGCCGCACGCTCGTCCCGCCGTCGGACCCGCAGCGGCTGGGTTGGTGGGCCGACGGCGCGCGGCCGGGTGACCTGGAGGGGAGCGCGCTGGTCGCGGGCCACACGGTGCACACGGGTGGCGGCGCGCTCGACGACCTCGAGGACCTGGAGGAGGGCTCCCGGATGGTCGTCCGCACCGACCATGGCGTGCTCCGGTACGCCGTGGAGCGCGTGCGCATCTACACCAAAGGCCGGCTCGCGAGGCACGCGGAGCGGCTGTTCAGCCAGGACGTGCCCGGCCGGCTGGTGGTCATCACCTGCGAGGACTGGGACGGCAGCCGCTACCTCAGCAACGTGGTGGTCACCGCAGTTCCTGCCTGATCGGGTCATTCGTCCTGGCCCACCTGGGTGGTTCGTGCCGGAAGGCCTTCCCGCGGTGCCCCGCCGGCCCCTAGCGTGCCGCTGTGCCTGCTCGTCTCGGAACCGTAGTCATCGGCCTGGCTCTCGCCGCGGCCCTGCTCGTCGTGCCCGCGCCCGCGCAGGCGGCGACCCCTGCCCAGGACTACGCGCGCGCCGCGGTGAAGGCGACCAACAAGGTCCGCGCGAACCGCGACCGGGCGACGCTCCGCGTCGACAGGTGCCTGCGCAAGGCGGCCGTCCGGCAGGCGAAGGTGATGGCGGGGAAGAGCAACATCTTCCACCAGGTGCTCGGGCCGCTGCTCGACGGCTGTGCCCTGACGGTCGTCGGCGAGAACGTCGCCTACGGCTTCGCATCCGGCACCGAAGTCGTGAAGACGGGCTGGATGAAGTCCCCGGGCCACCGCCGCAACATCCTGGACAAGCGCTTCACCCGGGTCGGCATCGCTGCGCGGCAGTCCGACGACGGCGTCTGGTACGTCGCGCAGGTCTTCGGCAAGCCGGCCTCCTGACCGGCCACACAGGCCGCGATGCCCGGCGCCCCTCGCCGGCGGCGTACTCTTGCCCCTCGTGGCAGGCCCCGACTTCGACGTAGCGATCAAGCAGCTCCAGGCGACCATGCGCACCATCGAGCAGGTGCTCGACGTGGACGCGATGCGCAGGGAGATCGCCGACCTCGGTGAGCAGGTCGCGGCGCCCGACCTCTGGGACGACCAGGCCAACGCCCAGCGCGTCACCGGCCGGCTCTCCGCGCTGCAGGGCGAGCTCGAGCGGTTCACCGCGCTGTCGGACCGCATCGAGGACCTCGGTGTGCTCGTCGAGCTCGGCCAGGAGGAGGGCGACGCCGACTCGATGGCCGAGGCCGAGTCGGAGCTGGCGAAGATACGCAAGGCGGTCGAGGCGCTTGAGGTGCGCACCCTGCTGAACGGCGAGTACGACGCCCGCGAGGCGCTCGTCTCGATCCGTGCGGGCGCTGGCGGCGTGGACGCCGCGGACTTCGCCGAGTCGCTGATGCGGATGTACACGCGCTGGGCCGAGCAGCACAAGTACCCCGTCGAGGTCTTCGAGACCTCCTACGCGGAGGAGGCGGGCCTGAAGTCGGCCACCTTCGCGATCCACGCGCCCTACGCCTACGGCACCCTCTCGGTCGAGGCCGGCACCCACCGCCTGGTGCGGATCAGCCCCTTCGACAACCAGGGCCGCCGCCAGACCAGCTTCGCCGCGGTCGAGGTCGTGCCGGTGCTCGAGCAGACCGACGAGATCGAGATCCCCGAGGAGGAGATCCGGGTCGACGTCTACCGTTCCGGCGGTCCCGGTGGCCAGTCGGTCAACACCACCGACTCCGCGGTGCGCCTCACGCACCTGCCGACCGGCACGGTCGTCAGCTGCCAGAACGAGAAGAGCCAGCTGCAGAACAAGGCGAGCGCCATGGTCGTGCTCAAGGCCAAGCTGCTCGCGCTGAAGAAGGCCGAGGAGAAGGCCCAGCTCGACGAGATGCGCGGCGACGTGCAGGCCTCGTGGGGCGACCAGATGCGCAACTACGTGCTGAACCCGTACCAGATCGTCAAGGACCTGCGTACCGGCTACGAGTCGGGCAACCCCTCGGCGGTCTTCGACGGAGACCTCGACGGCTTCCTCGAGGCCGGCATCCGCTGGCGCCGCGGCGCCGACAAGGCCGCCGAGAACTGACCCGCTGACCCGTCCGCCGGGCTTGCCCGGTTCGGGACAGCCTCAGCGCACCTTGACGGCGCGCGAGCGGGGACCGACCGGTCCCCAGCCCTCGCTGTTGCGCGCGCGCACGGCGAAGGTCCAGCGGGTGCCGCGCGCGGCCCGGAACGTGACCGCCCGGCCGGCCAGCACCTCCGAGCGGAGCGTCGAGCGGACCTTCGAGCCCTGCATCCGGTGGGCGAGGACCTGGTACGCCGCGACGGGTGCGCCGCCGTCGACGGTCGGCGCGGACCAGCGCACCGCGGCGGTGGCCGGCCCGCCCCTGGCCCCGGGCTTGGCCGTCGGCCGACCCACGGCGCCCGGACGCTCGACGACCGGCTCGGGCTCCTCGGGCTGGTCCGGGGTGGGACCGGTGGGATCCGCCGGGCCGGTCGGGCCGCCGGGGCAGCCGGTGACCGCGAGCGTGTAGGCGCCGAGGCTGCCGTAGTCGTCGTAGCCCAGTGACGGCGCGCCGACCCCGTCGACGACGACGCGCCAGCCGGCGCCGCTGACGGCGCGGGTGACGGTCGCGGCGACCGGACCGAGCGGGTCGGCCGAGGCGACCTCGGCGCCGCTGGGGTCGACCAGCGCGATGCGCGGGTCGAGGTCGGCGCCGATCGCGGCCGGCCGCACGGTGGCGGTGACGTCGCCGGTGCAGGCGCCGAGGTCGTAGGCGTCGGTGTCGGTGCGGCTGGTGATGTAGGCCGTGCCGGTGGGCAGCGCGCTGCCCTCGTCGGGGCGCAGCGGCAGCCCGGAGGTGGCGATCACGGCGACGTCGTCCTGGTGCTCGGTGGCGCCGGGGTAGGACCCGTTGCTCCACTGGGTGACCCGCCGCGTGTACGGCGCCCCCATGATCGGGCCCCAGGAGTCGTGCCCCTCGTAGTAGTCGTCGCGGCCGCGACCGTCGTGCTCGAGGCCGAGCGTGTGGCCGACCTCGTGGCTGACCGCGTCGGCGATGCCCGCGGGGTGGTCCTGCACGCCACCGGCGAAGATCCACGCCGGTCGCAGCCGACCGTCCGGGTCGACCTCGTCGAAGACGTCGAGGAACGCGACTCCGGCGCAGTCCCGGTCGCACCAGTCCCAGGCCGAGGGGCTGTCGGTGACGAGCGCGGTCATCCCGTACGTAGTGTCGGCGGGGCTGCTGCGCCGCAGCGCGGCGGGGCCGGGGTCCTCGGTGGTGACGTCGACGTCGAAGGGCGCGTAGTCCTCCGTGACGCGCGCCCAGACCTCCTGGATCGCGGTCCGCTCGGCGGCCGAGAACGACGCGGGGGAGCCGTCGGTGTCCCAAGGGCCGTGCTCGCCGGCGGGGAAGGGGTCATCGATGACGTTCCACTCGCTGCCGGTCACCGTCGCGCCGTCGAAGTCGAGGTGGATGACCCGGCTCGCGCCGGGGTTGCTGTGCAGCGCGAACGTCTCCGCCAGCGGGTGCGGCGCCCGGGGCGCGAACCGGCGGGCGGACCGCGGCAGCTCCTCGGGCAGCGGGTCGACGACCACGACCGGACCGTCGGTGGTCGCTGCCAGGCTGCTGCCGTCGGTCGAGGTGGCGGTCGCGGTGGCGGAGGCGGGTGCGCCGGCGAGGGCCGGCGCGAGGCCGGCGCCGAGGGCGAGGACGAGGAGGGAGGAGGCGGTGCGCATGACGGGTCGACGGTAGTGCGCGCGGTCGGGCACGCGGGGCCGAACGGCGAGGGCCGGTCCGACCGGCGGGGGAGATGGCTTGTCCGGGCCGGGTCAGCCGGTGCCGGTCGTGCCGGTCGTGCCGGTGGCTCCGGTCGCGGCGGTGACGACGGCCGCGCACCAGCGGCTGGTGCGGTCGAGGTGCTCGGCGGGCTCGAGCGCGCGCGGGGCGGTGGTCGAGCACACCAGCCAGGCGTCGCCGAGCAGCCCGCGGTACGACGCCTCGCGGACGCCTCCGCGCGCGCAGACGAGGGCCACGCCGGGCTCGCCGAGGGCCGGCGCGTGCGGCACGCGCGAGCAGCCACGGCCGGCCGCCGCGGAGTCGGCCAGCCCTCGGGCCCGCCCGGGGGTCACCGGCGGCGCGAAGACCCACCCGCGCGCCGTCGTACGGCCGTCGGACCAGAGGCAGCCGTGCTCGTGGGCGACGTCGGTGACCTGCGGGGTCAGCGCGGCGGTCTCACCGTTCTCGTAGGCCTCCGCGCGCGTGGCCTCGGCGCCGAGCGCGTCCTCGACCGACGCCCGCCCGATCCCGGCGCAGAACGGCGCCCGGAGCGCGGCGAGCCCGCGGGTCTCCATCTCCGCCAGGCTCGCCGGCGGCTCGGCGACGGCCACCGGCCCACGGTCGGGCGCCGGTGCCGGGTCCTCGCCGGAGCCGGTGACGCCGATCCCGACGGCGACCGCGACGGCCGTGGCGGCGGCGCTGGCGAGCAGCACGCGCGACCCCGATGGCATGGCCCACACCGTAGTGAGGCGCGCGTCGGCGGTCCGGAGGGCGGTGGGGTCATTCGCGTACCGTCTCCCGGGTGATTCGCTTCGAGAAGGTCACCAAGACCTACCCCGGCTCGGGCAGCCCGGCCCTGGACCAGGTGTCGGTGGACGTCGAGAAGGGCGAGTTCGTCTTCCTCGTCGGCCAGTCCGGCTCGGGCAAGTCCACCGCGCTGCGGCTGGTGCTGCGCGAGGCGCGACCGACCTCGGGGCGGGTCTACGTCGCGGGCAAGGAGATCAACCGGCTGGCCGGGTGGAAGGTGCCGCGGCTGCGCCGCCAGATCGGCACCGTCTTCCAGGACTTCCGCCTGCTGCCGAACAAGTCGGTGGGGGAGAACGTCGCCTTCGCGTTGCAGGTCATCGGCCGCTCGCGCAGCGAGATCCGCTCGCTCGTGCCGGAGACGCTGGAGCTGGTGGGCCTGGAGGGCAAGGCCGACCGGATGCCCGACGAGCTCTCCGGCGGTGAGCAGCAGCGGGTCGCGATCGCCCGGGCGTTCGTCAACCGGCCGATGATCCTCATCGCCGACGAGCCGACCGGCAACCTCGACCCGGCCACCTCGGTCGGGATCATGAAGCTGCTGGACCGGATCAACCGCACCGGCACGACCGTGGTCATGGCCACCCACGACCACGGCATCGTCGACCAGATGCGCAAGCGCGTCATCGAGCTCGAGGACGGCCGGGTCGTCCGCGACCAGGCCCGCGGGGCCTACGGCTTCCAGCACTAGCCGACCCGCCCGCCGGCACCCGCCCGGCGACGCCGGCCACCCGTCGTACCCACACCCAGAGAGCGCTCCCTCCTCATGCAGCTTCGCTACGTCTTCACCGAGCTCGGCCAGGGCCTGCGCCGCAACGTGTCGATGCACATCGCGGTCGTCCTGACCCTGTTCGTCTCGCTCACCCTCGTCGGCCTTGGGCTGCTGCTGAACCAGCAGGCCGACAAGGCCGCCGACCAGTGGGGCTCGCAGCTGCAGATCACCGTCTGGCTGTGCAAGGACGACGACGACAACCCGCGCTGCACCAGCGAGGTCACCGAGCCGCAGAAGGAGGCCATCGCCGCGGCGGTCGAGGAGAACCCCGAGGCGGCGAGCCACTACTTCGAGACCAAGGAGGAGGCCTTCGAGAAGATCAAGGAGCTCCTCGGTCCCGAGCGGTTCGAGGGCCCCAACCCCGCCGCCACCGTCGACGACATGCCGCAGTCGGTGTGGATCACGCTGGAGGACCCCAACGAGTTCGAGGGGATCACCAGCGCCGTGCAGGGGCTGCCCGGGGTGTCGTCGATCCGGGACGCGCGCGAGGTGCTGCAGCCGATCTACGGCTCGATCACCGCGCTGAAGTACGGCGCGTGGGGCACGGCGGCGTTCCTCGTGCTCGCGGCGCTGATGCTCGTCGCCAACACCATCCGCCTCGCGGCCCTGGCACGCCGCCGGGAGATCGGCATCATGCGGCTGGTCGGCGCCTCGACGCTCTACATCGCGCTGCCGTTCCTCCTCGAGGCGATCGTCACCGCGGTCGTCGGCGTCGCGCTCGCGGCTGGCGCGCTGGGGGCGTTCATGTGGTTCGGCATCCACGAGCGGGCCGCGACCGGCCTGACGTTCATGCCGTGGATCGGCCTGCCGGAGTACACCACCACCGTGCTCGCGATCGGCGTGCTCGGCCCGGTGCTGACGCTGCTGCCGACACTCCTGCTGACCCGCAAATACCTCAAAGTCTGACCCACGGCGCATACGGTCGTCCCTGGTGTCACAGCGGCACCACCCGTCACACCTGTCCCGACCGACCATGCCCTGAACCGCCGAAGACGAAGGCAGACCCGGTGCGCCTCTTCCCCCGTGCCGCCCGCCGCCGACTGGCCGCAGCGACCCTCGCCTGCACCGTCGCCGTCGGCGCGCTCGCCGTCCCCCTCGCCGGTGCCGAGGACGACCTGAAGGACCAGCAGAAGAAGGTCCAGAAGCACCTCGAGCACGCCGAGCACGACCTGCAGCACTCCAGCGCCCGGCTCCGCAAGGCGACCGGCCGCCTGGCGGCCGCGCAGGAGAAGCTGGCCGAGGCCAAGGCGGAGCTGGCCGACGCGCGCACCCGCCTCGGCGCCGCGCGCAGGCTCGACGAGCGGATGCAGCACAAGCTCGACGCCGCCGAGGAGCGGCTGGAGAAGGCCCGCGCCGCCCTCGCCGACGGCCAGGAGGCCCTCGAGGTCCAGCGCGGCCGGGTCACGGACACCATCACCTCGATCTACGAGCAGGGCGACCCCGAGCTGCTCGCGTTCGCCTCGATCCTCGACGCGCAGACCCCCGAGGACCTCACCCGGCGGATGGCCGCGCAGGACGTCATGGTCGGCCGCGAGACCCGGGCCTACGACGACCTCCACGCCGCCGAGGTCCTGCTCGGCGTTCGCGAGAACAACGTCGAGGACGCCACCAACGAGGTCGCCGGCCAGCGCGCCGAGGCCGCCGAGCACCTCGAGACGATGCAGGTGCTCCACGCCGAGACCCGCGCCGCGGCCGGCAAGGTGCGCGCCCTCGTCGCCGACCGGCGTACCGCCCAGCTGGCCGCCACCCGTGCCCGCGCCCAGGACCAAGCGGTGCTCGACCGGCTCAAGGCCAAGGAGCGCCGGATCAAGCAGCGCATCCTCGAGCAGGCCCGCCGCGCGCGGATGAAGCACCGCGGCTACCGCGGCACCACCGACGGCCTGCTCATGCGCCCGACCGACGGCGTCGTGACCTCGCCCTACGGCTACCGCGAGCACCCGATCTACCACTACTGGGGCCTGCACGACGGCACCGACTTCGGCGCCGCCTGCGGCACCCCGATGTACGCCGTCTCCTCCGGCACCGTGATGACCCGCTACTACTCCTCGGTCTACGGCCACCGGCTCTACCTCAACGTCGGCCAGGTCAACGGCCGCCTCGTCACCGCGGTCTACAACCACGCCACTCGCTACGTCGTCGGGCCCGGCGACCGCGTCGAGCGCGGGCAGGTCGTCGGCTACGTCGGTTCCACCGGCTGGTCCACCGGCTGCCACCTGCACTTCACGATCCTCGCCAACGGGTCCTCGACCAACCCGATGCAGTTCTTCTGACGCTCCCTCTCGACACCGGCCCGGCGAACCCCGTTGCGGGCCTCTGGGACAATGGCGGAATGCCGAAGGAGCAGGGCCAGAAGATGATCGCGCAGAACAAGAAGGCGCGACACGACTACGCCATCGAGGACACCTTCGAGGCGGGGCTGGTGCTGCAGGGCACCGAGGTGAAGTCGCTGCGGCAGGGGCGCGCGTCGCTCGTCGACGGGTTCGTGGACATCGACCGCGGCGAGGCGTGGCTGCACGGCGTGCACATCCCGGAGTACTCCCAGGGCACCTGGACCAACCACTCCGCCCGCCGCAAGCGCAAGCTGCTGCTGCACCGCATGGAGATCGACAAGATCGAGCGCCGCGTCAACGAGAAGGGCCTCACGGTCGTGCCGCTGGCCCTCTACTTCAAGGACGGCCGCGCGAAGATCGAGATCGGCCTGGCCAAGGGCAAGAAGACCTGGGACAAGCGGAACTCCATCGCCGAGCGCACCGCCAACCGGGAGAAGGAGCAGGCCGTCGGCCGGTACCTGAAGGGCATGCGTGACTGAGCCCGCCGAGCTCGGGGCGGAGCAGCCGCTCGACCGCAGCAGTGACGCACCAGACGTGGTGGCGTTCTGGGAGCAGCTCGGCCTGCCCGGGCTCTTCGACGTGCACGTGCACTTCCTGCCGCCGCCGATCCAGCGCGCGGTGTGGGCGGTCTTCGACAGTGCCGGCCCGAAGCTCGGCCGCGAGTGGCCGATCCGCTACCGCACCGCCGTCGAGGACCGGGTCGCCCTGCTGCGCGCGATGGGCGTACGCCGCTTCTCGGCGCTGCCGTACGCCCACAAGCCCGGCGTGGCGACCTACCTCAACGACTGGGCCGCGGGGTTCGCCGACCGGGTGCCGGAGAGCCTGCGGTCGGCGACGTTCTACCCCGAGGAGGGGGCGGCGACGTACGTCGCGGGTGCGATCGAGGCGGGCACCGAGGTCTTCAAGCTGCACCTGCAGGTGGGGGAGTTCCACCTCGACGACCCGCTGCTGGCACAGGTCTGGGGCGTGCTCGAGGACGCGGGCACGCCGGTGGTGGTGCACGCGGGGTCCGGACCGGTCCCGAACGAGTACACCGGCCCCGAGTCGACCGGGCGCGTGCTCGCCCGGCACCCGCGGCTGGCCCTGGTGGTCGCCCACATGGGGGCGCCGGAGTTCGGCGACTTCCTCGAGCTGGCCGAGACCCACGAGCGGGTGTGCCTCGACACGACGATGGTCTTCACCGACTTCTTCCCGGCGACGTACCCGGGCGACCTCGTCCCGCGCCTGCGCGACCTGCAGCCGAAGGTGCTGCTCGGCAGCGACTTCCCGACCATCCCGTACCCCTACCGCCACCAGCTCGACGGTCTCGCCGACCTCGACCTGGGCGACGACTGGCTGCGCGACGTCTGCTGGCACAACGGCGTCCGGCTCTTCGGCGCGGAGTGACCATGACCCTCGTCCTCCTGCTGCTCCTCGCGCTCCCGATGGTCCTCGTGGTGGGCATCGTCGTCGTGACCGCCGTCGTCCTCAGCCGGTCCCGGCGGGCCGCGCCGGTGGTCGCGCAGGGACCGGACGGGTGGGTGGCGCTCCCGAGCACCTGGAACGTGCAGGTGCTCGACGCCAGCATGTTCGGCCGGATGGGCGGCACGCTCGGGTCGACGTTCGGCACCCTCACCCTCGCCGACGGGCGCCTGGCCTTCACCCCCGACGGCGCGGCCGTGCCGGGGTGGGACGTGGCCTGTGCCGAGGTCTGGGTGCGGCGCCAGGGGGTCGGTCCGTTCGCGGTCGCGGCGCTGCGCCTGCACGGACCGATGGGCGAGGTGGCCTGCAACGTCAGCCGCGAGCACATCAACCGCTACACGCGGAACTCCATGAAGGACTTCCGCGAGGCGGGGTACGCCGCGCAGTTCGTCGCGGCCGCCCGGGCCCACGGCGTCCGGGTGGGCTGAGGAATACGCGGTGCGGCGGGCTGGTTGGACCCCGTAGACTGCCTCGTGCAGGACAACTCAAGAGGGGCTGATCGGTTTCGACTTGGGACGTTAGTCCCAGGGGAAGCGGGTCGAGGAGCCAGCGTCATCTCGTAAACGATCGCTGGAAACCAATAACTGCCAACGCTAAGCGCAGTTCCTTCGCTCTCGCCGCCTGAGCGGTGATCGAAGCGTCAGACCGGGCATCCGTCTCCGTCCCGGACCCTGACGTCATCTAGGAGACTTGCTGCTCACTCCGGGTCACGGAGGGTGAGCGGGACTATTCCGTGACTGAGCCTGTCGGGGACGTGTCCGTGCGAGCCCCGGGGCCGAGAAAAGCGACATCACGGACTGCACCCGGAGAAGACCTGGTTCGACGCTCGAGGACGCGGGTTCGATTCCCGCCAGCTCCACACACACCACACCACCATCCGGTGGCAGCCCTCTTGACCGCGAGCCGCTCCGACATCTGTCGGGGCGGCTCTCGTCGTTCCCGGCCGGCCGGTTCGAGGATCCTTGCCGAAACCTGGGTAAAGCCACGCCGCCGGCGGCTCGTCCTCCGCGCGGCTGTGCCACGGTCGGTCGGGCGGTGCTCGACCCGGCACCGCTGCTCCTGGGAGGGCCGAGATGGTGACCGTCCGCAACAAGGACCTCGTCCGGTTCGCCGACGACGTGGCAGCGGCAGCCGGGCTCCGCGAGGCCGCCGCCATCGCCGTCGACTTCGTCGTCGGCCAGCTGGACGCCGCCCACGTCGGTCTCGCGTGGCACCCCCGGCGATCCGCCCCGCGACGCCTGGCCGCGTCGAGCAGGGAGCTCCTGCTCCTGGACGAGGTCACCCACCGGCACGGCAGCGGCTTCGCCCGCGACCCGCTCGCGGACGGGGTCAGCACGGTCGTGCCGGACACCCGGCTCGACCAGCACCACCGGGCGTGGAGCCGGGTGGCGGCCCAGCTCGGCGTCCGCTCGGCGTGGGCGGTCGGGCTGCCCCCGTTCGGCGACGCCGCGCTGACGCTGACGCTGCTCTCGCCCGAGCCGGACACCTACGTGGCGATCGAGCCCCGACTCGTCACCAGCGGTCGGGCGGTCGGCCAGATCTTCGCCGCGCACCACCGCCGGCTCCTCGCCGGGACCGGCACGCTGGTCCGCGCGCGGACCGGACCACGGTCGGTCGACGTGGTGCGGACCCACCGGTGCTGACGAGCCCGGTGACCCGCACGGACGCCCCCTGACCGCTGGGCAGCGCCACGCGGTCCCACCGCGTCGCGGCCGCGCTCCTCTATCGTCCGACCGAGGTGCCCGTCCGCGGTGGAGCGGACGAGGAGGGACGGAACCGGTGGAGCAGACGGCGGCCTTCGAGGACGAGCGACCGCGGCTCGTGCGTCTGGCGGCGCGCATCCTGGCCGACGGGGGGGAGGCCGAGGACGTCGTCCAGCAGGCCTGGTTGCGGCTGCACGGCAGCGGTCAGAAGGTGCGGGACCTGCCGGCCTGGCTGACCACGGTCACGACCCGGCTCTGCCTCGACCGGTTGCGGGCCAAGGTGCCCGTGCCCGAGGACCCGCTCGACCTCCTCGACGACCCGGGCGGCGAGGCCGACGACCCCGCCGATCGCGTGGCGCTCGCCGACACGGTCGGCGTGGCCCTGCAGCTGGTGCTGGACCGGCTGAGCCCGGGGGAGCGGGTGGCGTTCGTGCTGCACGACAGCTTCGGCTACGACTTCGCGACGGTCGCCACGATCCTCGACACCTCGCCGGCCGCGGCCCGCAAGCTCGCCTCCCGCGCCCGGGCGAAGGTGGTGCGGGCGACGCCCGAGGACGCGCCCGCCGCCTGGGAGGTCGTCGACGCGTTCCTCACGGCGGCGCGTGGCGGCGACCTGCGCCGGCTGCTCGACCTGCTCGCGCCGGAGGCGGTCGTCGTCGGAGACCGGGCCGCCGTCGCCGCCGGCACGCCCGAGCGGATCACCGGCCGCGAGGCGGTCGCCGCGATGTTCGACGGCGCGGCCAAGGCGGCCCTGCCGATGTACGTCGACGGGCGGCCCGGCGCCGCCTGGGTGCACCGCGGCGAGACGCGGGTGGCCTTCGACTTCACCGTCGTCGACGGCAGGGTCGCCCGGATCGACCTCCGCGCCGAGCCGGAGCTGCTCGCGAGCGTCCGCCCGCGACGGGGTGCGGCTCCGGCCGGCGGCGGGACGCGCGGCTGAGGTGGTGCCCGGCGGCGTACGCCGTCGCGCGGGTCGGTCGGCGACCTTCCCGGCTCAACCAGCGGAGGGGAGGGCGGCGAAGGACTTCTTGGCGTCGCGGTACCACCCGAGTGCCTTGACCGGGCGGCGCCAGCGGCCCTTCATGTCCTCGTGCGCCTGCTGGTGGGTGGTGTCGCCGGCCCGCACCGCCTCGCGCAGGTGCCGGTCCTGCGCCTTGATGACGTCGTCGGCCGTCTCGCCGGTGTGCGGGTGGTCGCAGGGACCGCCGAGCTGGCGGCAGGTCATCGTCTTCATCGCGTCTCTCCTCGGTGTCATGGGCGGTGCTGCGGAGGGGTGCCTCCACCTGTCTGACGGACGAGGAGGGCGGAGTGTGACCGGTCCGGACGAGAACGACGCCGGTGGTGAGCCCGGTCGCACGGACGAACAACCGGGAACTCACGCATCGGGACGACCGTTCAACCCACCACCATGCGCAGGAAGAGACCCCGATCAGTCCAGGCCACCCTGTCGAGCGGCACCGTTCGTGACGCCGTGAGGGAGGGTGGCCGATGACTCCGCTGCTCTCCCTGCTCCTGGGCGTGCTCGTCGTGTTCGCCATCACGGCGGCCACCGGCTACTTCGTCGCCCAGGAGTTCGCCTACATGGCGGTCGACCGCTCCCGCCTCAAGGCGCGTGCGGCGGGCGGTGACGCCACCGCCCAGCGCGCCCTGCGGGTCACGCGGCGTACGTCGTTCATGCTGTCCGGCGCCCAGCTCGGCATCACCGTGACCGGCCTCCTGGTCGGGTACGTCGCCGAGCCGCTGATCGGCGACGCGCTCGGCGAGCTGCTGGGCGGCGTCGGCGTGCCGACCGCGGTCGGGGTCGGCGTCGGGACGGTGCTCGCGCTGGCGTTCTCGACGATCGTCCAGATGCTCTTCGGCGAGCTGTTCCCGAAGAACCTCGCGATCGCGCGGCCCGAGCCGGTCTCGGACAGGCTGGCCCGGTCCACGCTCGGCTACCTCCGCGTGGCGGGGCCCTTCATCTGGGTCTTCGACCAGGCCTCGAACCTGCTGCTCAAGGCGGTCAAGATCCAGCCGGTGCACGACGTCGAGCACTCCGCGACCGCCCGCGACCTCGAGCACATCGTCGCCGACTCCCGCGAGTCGGGCGACCTGCCGGAGGAGCTGTCGGTGCTGCTCGACCGGGTGCTCGACTTCCCGACCCGCGACGTCGAGCACGCCATGGTGCCCCGCCCCCGCGTCGACGTGGTGCCGGCCGGCACCGAGGTGAGCGCCGTGCGCGCGCTGATGGCGGCGGGCCACTCGCGCTATCCGGTCGTCGACCCGGAGCAGGGCGGTGTGATCGGCGTGGTGCACCTCAGCGACGTGCTCGACGCCGCGCCGACCGCCACCCTGGCCGACGTCACCCGCCTTCCGCTCGTGGTGCCCACCCGGATGGCGCTGCCGGACGCGCTCGAGGACCTGGCCCGCACCCGCAACGAGCTCGCCGCCGTCGTCGACGAGCACGGCGGCTTCGTCGGCGTGCTCACCCTCGAGGACCTGGCCGAGGAGCTGGTCGGCGAGCTGACCGACGAGCACGACGACCCCGAGGACGAGCGCGCGCCGGCGGTGGACGAGGACCCCGGCTCGTGGCTGGTCCCCGGCGACCTCCCGGTCGACGAGGTGGAGCGCACCATCGCGCAGGACCTGCCCGCGGGCGACTACCAGACGATCGCCGGCCTGGTGATCGCCGAGCACGGCCGCCTGCCCGAGGTCGGGACGGTGGTCGAGGTGCGCCTGCCCGACGACCTCGGTGACCTCGCCCACGACGGCGACCCCGTCGTGCGGTACGCCCGCATGGAGGTCGTCGAGGTCGAGCAGCACGTCCCCGCGGCCGTCCGCATCACCCTCGACCTGGCCGGTCCCGGACCGGAGGAGCAGTCCTGATGGAGAACCCCGTCGTGGTGGCCGTCGCCACCGTCGTCATCATCGCCGCGAGCGCGTTCTTCGTGGCGATCGAGTTCGCGCTCATCGCGGCCCGCAAGCACCGGTTGGAGGACGCTGCCGCGGACAGCCGCGCCGCGCGGGCCGCGCTCCGCAGCTCCACCGAGCTGAGCGTGCTGCTCGCCGGGTCCCAGCTGGGCATCACCGTGTCGGTGCTAGCCCTGGGCGCCATCACCAAGCCGGCCGTGCACCACTGGCTCACGCCGGTCTTCGAGGCCTGGGGCGCGGCGTACTGGGTCGCGGACGTCGCCGGCTTCGTGCTGGCCCTGGTCGTGGTCACGTTCCTGCACCTGGTGGTGGGGGAGATGGCGCCGAAGTCGTGGGCCATCGCCCACCCGGAGCGGTCCGCGACGATGCTCGCGATCCCGATGCGCGCCTACATGTGGCTGACCCGTCCGCTGCTGAACGTGCTGAACAACGCCGCGAACTGGTGCCTGCGCCGGGTCGGGGTGGACCCCGTCGACGAGGTCGGCAGCGGGCAGGACGCCGACGCGCTGCGCCAGCTGGTCGAGCACTCGGCCAACGTCGGCGCCCTCGACGCGTCGTACTCCGCCCAGCTCTCGGGCGCCCTGGAGCTGGAGACCCTGACGCTCGGCGACCTGCTGCGGGCCACGCCGCCCACAGCGGTCCCGCTGGGTGCCCGGGTCGCCGACGTGCAGGACGCGAGCCGCCGCAGCGGTCACCTGCGCATCCTGGTCGGTGACACCGGCCGCGTGGACGGGGTCGTGCACGTGCGCGACACCCTCCAGCTCGACGCGGACGCGCCCCTCGACACCGTGACCCGGTCCGTGCTCCGGCTCCCCGCGGACCTCGAGGTGTACGCCGCCCTCGGCCGCATGCGCGAGAGCCGCAACCAGCTCGCGGTCGTCACCGACCCCGCCGACCCGGCCACGATGCGGGGCCTGGTCACGGTCGCCGATCTGCTCCGCCGGCTCTTCCCGCTGCAGGACCAGCGCGGCGAGGTGGTGGCCGGGGCCTGACGGGGCCGGCCGAGGCCTGATCGGGGACGCCGGTGGGACGGGCGTCACGGCCGGCGGACGGATGTCCGGTTCTCGTTCATCCTTCGTTCACGTTCGCCGACAGGTTCATACACCTTCGCTGCCTAGCTTCTGGATCGTCACGTTCACGAGTCCCATCAGGAGCAGCAGTGAAGAGCACCCCCGTGCGTGCGGTGGCCGTCCCCGGCCTCGTCGCCCTCGCCCTCACCTTCTCGGCGTGCAGCGCCGGCAACGCCGAAGACGGCGATGGTGGCAACGGCGCGTCGAGCGACCTCACCGGCTCGCTGGCCGCCGGTGGCGCCTCCTCGCAGGAGGCGGCCCAGAACGCGTGGATCGTCGGCTTCCAGGAGAGCAACCCCGACGTCACCGTCACCTACGACCCCGTCGGCTCGGGCGGCGGTCGCGAGAACTTCATCTCCGGTGCGTTCCCGTTCGCCGGCTCGGACGCCTACCTCACCGACGACGAGGGCGAGCTGACCGCCGCGACCGAGCGGTGCGGCGGTGAGGCCCCGATCGAGATCCCGAACTACATCAGCCCCATCGCGCTGGTCTTCAACGTCGACGGCGTCGACGAGCTCAACCTCTCGCCCGAGACGATCGCCGGCATCTTCGCCGGCGAGATCACGAGGTGGAACGCGCCGGAGATCGCGGAGGACAACCCCAACGCGGACCTGCCGGACGCCGGCATCAACGCGGTGCACCGCTCCGACGAGTCGGGCACGACCGAGAACTTCACGAACTACCTCGACATCGTCGCGGGCGACGTGTGGACCGCCGGCGCGATCGAGGTGTGGCCGCAGGAGTTCGGCGGCGAGGGCGCCCAGGGCACCTCGGGCGTCGTCTCGGCCGTCAAGAGCGGCACCAACTCCATCGGGTACGCCGACGCGAGCCAGGCCGGCGACCTGTCGGTCGCCAACGTCGGTGTCGGTGACGAGTTCGTCGGCCCCACCGCCGACGCCGCGGCGAAGATCCTCGACGTCTCGCCGCGGGTCGAGGGTCGCGGCGACAGCTCGATCGTCTTCGAGCTCGACTACGAGACCGAGGAGGGCGGCGTCTACCCGATCGTGCTGACCTCCTACCTGCTGGCCTGCCCGTCCTACACCGGCGACGAGGCCGAGGCGGGCGAGCTGAGCAAGGCGTACCTCGAGTACATCATCAGCGACGAGGGCCAGGACTTCGGCGCCGAGGAGGCCGGCTCGGCCCCGCTCAGCGACGAGCTGCAGTCCGAGGTCCAGAGCCTCGTCGAGGGCATCACCGTCGAGTGATGACCCCGGAGGCGTGAAGCGAGGGTCCGACCCGGCCGGGTCGGACCCTCGCCGCGCACCCGGACGACAGCACCGAACGACAGCACCGAACGACAGCACCGAACGACACCGACCAAGGGAGCAGCAGGGTGTCCACCACGACCACCGCGCCGAGCGCGCCGACCGCCGTGAGCCGGCGCGGCGACTCGGTCTTCGCCGGTCTCGCCACCGGCGCGGGACTGCTGATCATGCTCGCGCTCGCGGGCGTGGCGATCTTCTTGATCATCGAAGGGATCCCGGCGATCAGCGCGTCGGGAGAGCAGGCCTACGGCAAGGACAACATCGTCGTCTACGTCTGGCCGCTGCTCTTCGGCACGCTGCTGGCCGCGGTGATCGCCCTGCTGATCGCGACGCCGCTGGCGGTCGGGGTGGCGCTGGTGATCTCGCACTACGCCCCGCGGCGGGTTGCCCGCCCGATCGGCTACCTGATCGACCTGCTCGCCGCCGTGCCCAGCGTCGTCTACGGCCTGTGGGGCCGGGCGGTGCTGGCGCCGGCGATCCTGCCGGTCTACGCCTGGCTGGCCGACCACCTCGGCTGGCTGCCGTTCTTCGACGGGCCGGCCCGGACCGGGCGCACGATCCTCACCGCCGCCATCGTGCTCGCGGTGATGGCGCTGCCGATCATCACCGCGATCTGCCGCGAGGTCTTCCTGCAGACGCCGCGCATCCACGAGGAGGCGGCGCTGGCCCTCGGTGCGACGCGCTGGGAGATGATCCGGATGACGGTCTTCCCCTACGCCCGCTCCGGGGTCATCTCCGCAGTCATGCTCGGCCTCGGCCGCGCGCTCGGCGAGACGATGGCGGTCGCCATGGTGCTGTCGGCCAGCGGGCTCGTCACGATCAACTTGATCTCCGCCGAGAACCCCTCGACGATCGCTGCGAACATCGCGCTCAACTTCGGCAACGCCTCCGGCACCAAGGTCAACGTGCTGATCTTCAGCGGGCTCGTCCTGTTCGTCGTGTCCTTCGCCGTCAACTTCCTGGGCCGCTGGATCGCCGCCCGGGGCCAGGTCAAGGCCTGAGGAGGCCGAGATATGTCCCTGCTCGAGGAGCGGCGTCCCGCCGCCAAGCCCACCGCGATGCCGCTCGTGGCGCCGCAGATCCCGGCGTACGCACCCTGGCTCGCCGCCGTGCTCGCCGGCGGCATCGCCGCGCTCGCCGGGCTCCTGCTCGGCTGGTCCCTGGTCGCGGTCGTGCTGGTCGCCTGGGCGCTGCTGGTCGTCGGCCTGCCGGCCTGGTCGGCCGCGATCGAGGGCGAGCGCCGCGCCAAGGACCGACTCGTCACGACCATCGCCTGGTCGACCTTCGCGCTGGCGATGATCCCGCTCGCGAGCCTGGCGTGGGAGGTCGTCGAGAACGGCCACGCCATCATCTCCTCGGAGTTCCTCACCTACGACATGCGCGGCGTGCTCGGCGCCGGCGGTGGCATCTACCACGCGCTGATGGGCACGCTGATCATCACCGCGCTCGCCACCGCGATCTCGGTGCCGATCGGCGTGATGGCCGCGATCTACCTGGTGGAGTACGGCAAGGGCAACCGGCTCGCGCGCACGATCACCTTCCTGGTCGACGTGATGACCGGCATCCCCTCGATCGTCGCCGGCCTCTTCGCCTTCGCGCTGTTCACGATGATCTTCGGGCCCGGCGTGCGGTTCGGCATCGGCGGCGCGGTCGCGCTGTCGGTGCTGATGATCCCGATCGTCGTGCGCGCGACCGAGGAGATGCTCAAGCTGGTTCCCGAGGAGCTGCGCGAGGCGTCGTACGCCCTGGGCGTGCCGAAGTGGCGCACGATCGTCAAGGTCGTGCTGCCGACCGCGCTCGGCGGCATCGTCACCGGCGTGACGCTCGCGATCGCCCGCGTCGCCGGCGAGACCGCGCCGCTGCTCATCATCGTCGGCACCACGACGACGCTGAACCTGAACCCGTTCGACGGTCGGATGGCCACGCTGCCGGTCTTCATCTTCTCCTCGGTCACCACCGGCGGGAAGTACGACGCGGAGCAGACCGCGCGGGCCTGGGGCGCCGCACTGGTCCTGGTCGCGATCGTCATGACGCTCAACCTGCTGGCCCGCGCGGTCGGCAAGGTCTTCGCACCCAAGACCGGCCGCTGACCCCGCCGCCGACCCCGCCGCGACCCCACGAACTCCGCACCGACCCGTTGAGGACACCAGCCATGGCCACGAGCATCGACATCTCCGACCTGAACATCTACTACGGCGACTTCCTGGCCGTCGAGGGCGTCGGCATGACGATCCGCGCCCGCTCGGTGACCGCCTTCATCGGGCCGTCGGGCTGCGGCAAGTCGACCTTCCTGCGCTCGCTGAACCGGATGCACGAGGTCATCCCCGGCGCCCGCGTCGAGGGCAAGGTCGTCGTCGACGGCCAGTCGCTCTACGACCCGTCGGTCGACCCGGTCGCGGTCCGCCGCCAGATCGGGATGGTCTTCCAGCGGCCCAACCCGTTCCCGACGATGTCGATCTACGAGAACGTGCTGGCCGGCAACCGGCTCAACTCCAAGCGGATGAAGAAGGCCGAGGCCGACGACATCGTGGAGCGCTCGCTGCGCGGCGCGAACCTCTGGACCGAGGTCAAGGACCGGCTCGGCAAGCCCGGCATGGGCCTCTCCGGCGGCCAGCAGCAGCGGCTCTGCATCGCCCGGGCGATCGCGGTCGAGCCGCAGGTGCTGCTCATGGACGAGCCGTGCTCGGCGCTCGACCCGATCTCCACCGCGGCGATCGAGGACCTCATCCACGAGCTGAAGTCCGACTACACGATCGTCATCGTCACCCACAACATGCAGCAGGCGGCGCGCGTCTCGGACGACACCGGCTTCTTCAACCTCAAGGCGGCCGGCGAGCCGGGCCACCTGGTGGAGTTCAACGCCACCAGCAAGGTCTTCTCCAACCCCGACGACCCCTCGACCGAGGCCTACATCTCCGGCCGGTTCGGCTGATCGTGCTGGACATCTCGGGGATCGGGCCGGAGGGCGCGCCGTCGTGCGCCGTGCCGGTGCACGTGATCGGCCCGGCCGAGGACGTCGAGCGGGTCGCGGGCGAGCTGCGCTGCGAGGGCGTCGAGGTCAGCGGATCAGCCTCGGCGCTCGACGGGCTGGTCCACTTCGGTGAGGCTCGGCCCGAGGTCGTCGTCGTGTCCTCCGGCGTCGAGGACGCCGGGGCCGTGGACGTCGTCACCGCGCTCCGCCGGCACGGAGCGCCGCTGGTCGTCGGGCTGGTCGACCCCGGCGACGTCGCGCTCGCGGGGCGGATGGTGCTGGCCGGTGCCCGCAGCGTGCTGACCCGGCCCTTCTCCGGCTCGGACCTCTGGGCGGCGGTCCCGCGACCCGCGGCCGAACTGCGCCAGCAGGCCCAGCTGCGACACGGTCCGATCGTGCTCGACGTCGACAGCTACGCCGTCTGGATCCACGGGGAGCGGGTGCCCGACCCGCCGGGCAAGGAGTTCGAGCTCCTGCACGCGCTGCTGCGCCGTGCCCCCGGCGTCGTCGGCAACGACGAGCTCCGGGCCTCGCTGTGGGGCGACGCCGGCGAGGGCCCCTCGGACAACACCATCGCCGTCCACGTGGCCCGGCTGCGTCACCGGCTCGAGGGCGTCGCCCGGATCCGGCGGTTGCGCGGCCGCGGCTACGCGCTCACGCTGGACTGACCGGTCGGACTCGGCGTCGGGAGCGGGCGCCGGGCCGGGGTCGTGTGCCCGAGGACGCGGGTCGGCGCGGCGTGGGGCACACGACCCCGGAGGGCCGGGCGGCATGATCCCTGCATGCTGCTCGGGCGCTGCACCACCCTGCTCCTCACCCTCGTGGCCGGCCTGGCCCTCGTCGTCGGGCTCGTCCCGGCCGCCGCTGGCGCCGACCCGGGCGACCCTGGCGACTCGGGCGAGCCACCGCCGGTCGCGACGACGCTGACGCTCACGGCGCCGGCGCGGTACGCGGACCGGCCGACCGACCTGGTCGCGACGCTGACCGCCGCCGACGGGACGCCGGTGGTCGATGCGCCGATCACGGTCGAGCGGTACGTCCGGGGATCCTGGGAACCGGTCGCCACGCCCACCACCGACGCCGCGGGCCGGGCGGCGACGGAGGCGGTGCTGAGCCGGAGTGGCACCGACAACATCTTCCGTGCGGGCTTCGCGGGCGACGCGACGTACGCCGCGTCGCAGTCGGCGGCGTTCCGCGCACCCGTGGTCAAGCGCGGCAGCCGGGTGCGTCTCCAGGGGCCGGAGCGGGTCGTCGACGGTCGGAAGGTGCGTCTGCGCGTCGTCTGGCGGACCGGGAACGGGGTCCCGGTGCAGGCCAAGGTCGACGTGCGGCGCAAGGCCCGCGGCGGCGCCTGGCGGCTGCACCGCACGGTGATCACCAGCTCCGACGGACGCGCCGAGCTCCGGGTCCGGCCCCGCGTGGACACCGTCTGGCGCGCGGTCGCCCGCGGCAACAGCTGGGTCGAGCGGGGGACCAGTCCGGTGCACCGCGTCGACAACGTCCCGCCGGGGGAGCCGGTCGTGCTGCCGGCAGGTGCGCCGCGCCCGCGGGTCTCGCTGCCGGCCCAGCCGCGCGCCAGCGGCCCCGGCCCTCAGCTGCGGGTCTCGCGGATCCCCGACGGCGTGTGGCGCTCGATGGTCGGCCGCAGCTGGCGCCCCGGCTGCCCGGTCGGGCGCGCCGGGCTGCGCCTGGTGCGCGTCAACTACTACGGGTACGACGGCTACCGGCACCGCGGCGAGGTGGTCGCCGCGGCGAGCGCGGCCGGCCGGATCGGGCGGGCGCTGGCCGCGATGCACGAGCGGCGCTTCCCGATCCGCTCGATGTACCGCGTCGACCGGTTCGGCTGGTCGGGCCGGCTCAACGGCGCCGACGACTACCGCTCGATGGCCGCGGGCAACACCTCCGCCTTCAACTGCCGCTGGGTCGTCGGCCGGCCCGGCGTCCGCTCGCCGCACTCCTACGGCCGGTCGCTGGACGTGAACCCGTGGGAGAACCCCTACCGCGCCTCCCACGGCTGGACCCCCAACTCGTGGTGGGTCGGCCGCAGCCACCCCCGCGTCGCCTGGCGCTCGCGTGGCCACGCGGTGGTGCGGCTGATGGCGGCCCACGGCCTGCGCTGGACCTACGGCACCTTCGACGCCCACCACTTCGACGCGCGCACGACGAGCGGGCGCGTCGTACCCGGACCGGTCGCCCGCGCCTGCGGCACCGAGGTCTGCCACTGATGGCGCGCACCCCGGCCCCGGCCGACTGCGTCTTCTGCGCGATCGTGGCGGGGGAGGCCGAGGCCGACCGGGTGCTCGAGGACGACGACTTCGTGGCCTTCCTCGACCAGCGACCGGTGTTCAAGGGCCACGTGCTGCTCGTCCCGCGCGAGCACGTGGTCACGCTGCCCGACCTGCCGGCCCCGCTGCGCGACCCGTTCCTCGCCCACGCGCAGCGGCTCGCGACCGCGGTGGTCGACGCGCTCGGGGCGCAGGGGTCGTTCGTCGCGATGAACAACGTCGTCAGCCAGTCCGTGGCCCACCTGCACCTGCACGTCGTGCCGCGCACCAAGGGCGACGGGCTGCGGGGGTTCTTCTGGCCGCGGCACCGGTACGCCGACCCGGCCGAGCGGGCGGCGTACGCCGCGAGACTGCGTGCCGCACTGTCCTAGCGCTGTCGTAGCGTGTGCGATCGTCCGCATCCGGCGGGCCACAGCCACCGAGCAATCAGGAGTGCAGTCATGGGTCGATTCGACGGGCGCGTCGCCGTCGTCACCGGAGCCGCCCGCGGGATCGGGTTCGGCACCGCCACCCGGTTCGCCGAGGAGGGTGCCTCGGTCGCGATCATCGACCTCGACGAGACCGCTGCGGCCCAGGCCGCCGCGAAGCTGCCGGTCATCGACGGCGCGAAGGCCGTGGGCATCGGTGCGGACGTCAGCGACGCCGAGTCGGTCGACGCCGCCGTCGAGCGGGTCGTCGGCGAGCTCGGTGGCATCCACGTGCTGGTCAACAACGCCGGCATCACGCGCGACAACCTGCTGTTCAAGATGACCGAGCAGGACTGGGACCTGGTCATGGGCGTCCACCTCAAGGGTGCGTTCCTGATGACCAAGGCTGCTCAGAAGCACTTCGTGGAGCAGAAGTACGGCAAGATCGTGAACCTCTCCAGCGTCTCCGCGCTGGGCAACCGTGGCCAGGCCAACTACTCCGCGGCGAAGATGGGCGTGCAGGGCTTCACCCGCACGCTGGGCATCGAGCTCGGCCCGTTCGGCATCAACGCCAACGCGGTCGCGCCGGGCTTCATCGCCACCGAGATGACCGACGCCACCGCGGCGCGGCTGAAGATGGACGTCGAGGAGTTCCGCAAGCTCAACGCCGAGGCCAACCCGGTGCGCCGGGTCGGGTTCCCCGAGGACATCGCGGCCGCCGTGGCGTTCCTCGCCAGCGACGAGGCGTCGTACATCACCGGCCAGACGCTGTACGTCGACGGCGGCGCCAAGCTCGGCTGACACCCGCTCTCCCGGTCGGACGCGGGAGGTGCCGCCGGTCGGCGACCTCCCCGTCCGGGCGCGCCTCCGCGCCGCCGCGGCCCCTGCGCCGCACACTGGGACTCGTCGGCCTTAGTCGACCGAACCACTAGTCAATCTCTCTGCATTGGAGCCCGCCGTGCGCCGCACCCGGACCCGCGCCCTCGCCTCGACCATCGCCGCCACCGCCCTGGTGCTCTCCGCGTGCGGCAGCTCCGACGACGGAGCCGGGGGAGACGAGGGCAACGACCCGCAGGCCACCAGCGCCGGCTCGAAGCTCGCCGCGACCTGGCCGCTCACCGGCCTGCCGGTCAAGGGCGAGGACTCCGCGGTGCAGGACCACCCGGTGCTCGTGCTGAAGATGGACAACACCTCCTCGAGCGCCCCGCAGGTCGGTCTCGGGTCCGCGGACCTGGTCGTCGAGGAGCTCGTCGAGGGCGGGATGACCCGACTCGCGGCGTTCTACTACTCACGGGTGCCCGACGACGCCGGCCCGGTCCGCTCGATGCGGGCCAGCGACATCGGCATCGTCAGCCCGGTCGACGCCTCGATGGTCACCAGCGGCGCGGCGCCGATCACCATCAAGCGCATCAACGGCGCGGGGATCGAGTTCTTCGGCGAGGGCGCGAAGGGCTTCTACCGCGCCGGCGGCCGCAGCGCGCCGTACAACCTGTTCGCGCGGATGGACGAGACCGCCACCCTCACCCGTGGCGGCGAGCGGCCCGCGGACTACCTCACCTGGGGCGACGCCGCCGACCTGCCGAAGGGCAAGCCCGCCACCAGCCTGGCCGCGAGCTTCGGCGGCGGCCACACCACCAGCTGGAGCTTCAGCGACGGCCGCTACACCATCGACAACGGGTACGCCGCCGCCGGCGACGAGTTCCCCGCCGACTCGGTGCTGGTGCTGCGCGTGGAGGTCGGCGACGCCGGCTACCGCGACCCGGCCGGCAACCCCGTGCCCGAGACCAAGCTCGAGGGCAAGGGCGAGGCGATGCTCTTCCACGACGGCCGCGTCGTCCGCGGCACCTGGTCCAAGGACGGCCTCGGCGCCCCCATCGAGCTCGCCACCAAGCAGGGCGAGCTGAAGGTCCCTGCCGGCCACACCTGGATCGAGCTCGTCCCCCGCGAGGCCGGGAACGTCACCTTCGCCCGCTGAGACTCAGTCGGCCTCGGGCGTGGCGCCGGGGAGCGGCACGCCGTCGGCGGCGAGGACCTGGAAGCCCTGGAGGATGAAGGCGATCGCGGTCTCGACCCGCTCGGCGGCGGCGATGGGGTCGTCGGCGCTGGAGACGGACTCGCCGGCGGAGGACATCGCGCCGAAGAAGATCCGGGCGAAGGTCTGCAGCATCTCCTCCTCGAGCTCCCACGTGCCGGCGTTGAGCACCGCGCGCACGATCTCCAGGACGTTGGCGAACGTCGAGCGCTCCTCCTGCTCGCGGAAGCGCTCGTAGCCGAGGACCGACGGGCCCTCCTGGATGACGATGCGGCGGTAGCGCGGCTCCTGGACCACGGCGAGGAACGCCTGGAGGCCGGCGAGCGCCTTCTCCCAGGGGTCCTTCTTGCCCTTCAGCGCCTTCTGGATCGCGCGGGAGGCGTCGGCCTCGACCCGCTCGAAGACCGCCTCGAAGAGCGCCTGCTTGCCGCTGAAGTGGTGGTAGAGCGCGCCCTTGGTCACCCGCGCGCCGGCGACGATCGAGTCGAGCGACGCCGCGGCGTACCCCAGGTCGGTGAAGAGCTCCTCGGCCACGTCGACCAGCGCCCGCTTGGTGGAGGCGGAGTACTGCTGGCGACGACTCGCGCCGGTCACGCCGGGCATCCCGGGGACCTTCGGCACCAGCTTCGAGACGCTCGGCTTCGGTGGCATCCCGGCAGTTTAGGCACCGACCGCCGGTACGGGTGGCGCGGATCACCCACCGACTCGTTGCATACCGCGGGTATGGCTCCGTACTCTGGGTACGTACTCACGGTATGTGAGCACCCGAGAAGGAGCTGACCATGACCTGGACTTCCTTTCACCACCGCGGAGAGATCCTGCGCTCCGTGATCCGCATCGCCGACGAGCGCCGTGACGGCGTCCTCCCGATGGACCTGCCGGGCGTGCGCGAGACCTTCGGCGACGAGCTCGCGCTGTACGGCGCGCTCTCGCTGCGCTGGCACACCCGGCTCGCCGGCCGCATCGAGCGCGAGCTGGCCACCCAGCCGCTCGACCTCGAGGCCGCAGTCATCACCGCCTGGCGGGCGCTGGCCGACGAGATGCCGGGCGTCCGCGCGATCCTCGACCACTACCGCGACGAGCCGGTCGACGACGCGATGGCCGAGGCCATCGCCAAGGCGACCCGCAAGGAGCACATCCTGCTCGCGATCATGGCCGGTCGCGCGAGCGTGCACGACAGCCGCGGCGCCGCCCTGGCCGCCGAGACCGGCGCCCGCATCGAGCAGCGCGCCCGCACCCTGAGCGCCGTGATCGCAGCGGCGCGCTCCGCGACGACCACCCACGACGGTGCCCGCGCCTCGCTGCGCAACCGCCTCGGCCGCCTGCGCGCGGCCCTCGCAGCCTGACCCGTCCGCCCAGGACCGGTCGGCCGTCCTCGTGCCTGCCGAGCCCACCCGTCGTCGGCGGCGTGGGTCATGATGGAGGGGTGGGCGAGCTGCAGGCGGGGATGTTGCTGGTGGCGACGCCCGCCCTGCTCGACCCGAACTTCGCCGACACCGTCGTCCTGCTCCTCGACGCCGACGCCAGCGGCGCGCTCGGCGTCGTGGTCAACCGTCCCTCACCGGTCGCCGTCTCCGAGGTCCTCGGCGGCTGGGGCGAGGTGGTCGCGGAGCCCGAGGTGCTCTTCTCCGGCGGCCCGGTCGGCCCCGAGGGCGCGCTCGCGGTGGCGCTGCTGCGCGACGCCGACGACGCACCGGTCGGCTTCCGGGCGATCGACGGCCGGCTCGGCCTGCTCGACCTCGACACGCCCCGGGAGCTGGTCGAGGGCACGCTCGCGGGGCTGCGCATCTTCGCCGGGTACGCCGGGTGGGGTGCCGGCCAGCTCGAGGGCGAGGTCGAGGAGGGCAGCTGGTACGTCGTGCCCGCCGATCCCTCGGACCCGTTCCGGCTCGACCCCGACGGCCTGTGGCGCGACGTGCTGCGCCGCCAGCCCGGCGAGCTGGCCTGGCACGCCACCCGCCCGGCGAACCCCGACCTGAACTGAGCCGCTGCTGGTCCCCGGCTGGTCCCCGGCTGGTCCCCGGCTTGGGTCCACCGGGGGTCCCGCGACTGCCGCGTCCGGGGGTGTCCTGACGTAGGCTGGGCCCGTGAGCCAGATCGGATTCGGGACCGGCACCGCCGTCGACGAGAGGGTCCGCGAGGACCAGCGCACCGTCCCCACCGACGACGGTGACCACGAGCGCTTCTCGCACTACGTCGAGAAGGACAAGCTCACCGAGGCGATGGTGATGGGCACGCCCGTCGTCGCGCTCTGCGGCAAGGTGTGGGTGCCCAGCCGCGCCCCGGAGAAGTTCCCGGTCTGCCCCGAGTGCAAGGAAGCCTGGGAGAGCATGCGCGACGAGTCGGGCGACGAGTGACCGGACGGCAGGACCGTCCGACCGCCCGCCGCACCGCCTCCGACGAGACCGAGCTCGACCTCTCGCTGACGCCCGCGCTCAGCCCCGCCTGGCCCGAGCGCGCCGCGTGGGGCACCGCTCCGTCGCTGCGTGCCTGGCAGCAGGCGGCGATGACGAAGTACTTCACCGACCAGCCGCGCGACTTCCTCGCGGTCGCCACCCCGGGGGCGGGCAAGACGACCTTCGCGCTGTCGGTGGCCTCCGAGCTGCTCGGCCGCCGCATCGTCGACCGGATCATCGTCGTCGCGCCGACCGAGCACCTCAAGCTCCAGTGGGCCGAGGCCGCCGCCCGCGCCGGCATCCCGATCGACCCGACGTACGCCGCCGGCAAGGGCAAGACCTCCGCCGACTACGTCGGGGTCGCGGTGACGTACGCCGGCGTGGCGGTCAACCCGCTGGCGATGCGCATCCGCGCCGAGCGGTTCAAGACGCTGGTCATCCTCGACGAGGTCCACCACGCGGGCGACGCGCTGTCGTGGGGCGAGGGCGTCCGCGAGGCGTTCGAGCCCGCGGCGCGGCGCCTGGCGCTGACCGGCACGCCGTTCCGCTCCGACATCAACCCGATCCCGTTCGTCACCTACGCGCCCGGGCCCGACGGCGTACCGCGCTCGGTGGCCGACTACACCTACGGCTACGCCCACGCGCTGGCCGACCACGTCGTGCGGCCGGTGCTGTTCATGGCGTACTCCGGCGACATGACGTGGCGCACCCGCGCCGGCGACGAGGTCTCCGCGCGGCTCGGCGAGCCGCTGACCAAGGACCTGACCAACCAGGCGCTGCGCACCGCGCTCGACCCGCAGGGCTCGTGGATGCCGTCGGTGCTGGCCGCGGCCGACAAGCGGCTCTCGGAGGTGCGTCGCCACGTGCCCGACGCCGGCGGCCTGGTCATCGCCACCGACCAGGACAGCGCCCGCGCGTACGCCAAGCTGCTCAAGCAGATCAGCGGCGAGTCCCCGACGGTCGTGCTGTCCGACGAGAAGCTGGCGTCGAAGAAGATCTCGGCCTTCACCGACAGCGACGACCGGTGGATGGTCGCGGTCCGGATGGTCTCCGAGGGCGTCGACGTGCCGCGGCTGGCGGTCGGCGTCTACGCGACGACCACCTCGACGCCGCTGTTCTTCGCCCAGGCGGTCGGTCGCTTCGTGCGTGCCCGGGCCAAGGGGGAGACCGCGTCGGTGTTCCTGCCGTCGGTGCCCTCGCTGCTCGGGTTCGCCTCGGAGATGGAGGTCGAGCGCGACCACGTGCTGGGGCGCAAGGTCACCGACGAGGGCGACATCTTCGCCGCCGAGGACGAGCTGCTCGCGCGGGCGAACGAGAGCGAGGCCGCCTCGGCCGAGCTCGAGATGTCCTTCGAGGCGCTCGGCTCGGAGGCCCGTTTCGACCGCGTGCTCTTCGACGGCGGCGAGTGGGGCCACGCCGGCGAGGTGCAGGTCGGCTCGGAGGAGGAGATGGACTTCCTCGGCATCCCCGGCCTGCTCGAGCCCGACCAGATGCGCGAGCTGCTGCGCCAGCGGCAGAGCGACCGGGCGCGCAAGCAGAAGGCCGTCGCCACCCCCGCCGAGGCCGCCGGCGACTCCGTCGCCCAGCTGAGCACCCACGAGCAGCTGGCCGTGCTCCGCCGCGAGCTCAACGGCCTGGTCGCCGCCTGGCACCACCGCACCGGCCAGGCGCACGGCATCACCCACGCCGCGCTGCGCAAGGAGTGCGGCGGACCGGCCGCCGCCGTCGCCAACGCCGAGCAGCTGCACGCCCGGATCGACCGGATCCGCGAGTGGGCGGCCACGCGCAAGTCGTCCTGATCCGGCTCGGCTGGTGGTCGGGGCGGGTCGCGGGCTGCGGGGCTCGGGGCCGGTCCACTTCGGCGCAATTGCGCGGAGATGGACGTGCGCAAGCGCTTGCCCACGACCAATGCCGCGCAATTGAACGATCGTCGACGCCCCGACCACCCGCCCCGGTCCGCGCCCACCCGGCCGGACGCAGCCCGCGTGAGGCGGGTGTCCCTAGGCTGCACCCGTGCCGGCCGAGACCTCCCAGACGCTCGACCGTGGGCTGCGGCTGCTGAGCCTGCTCGCCGCCGCACCGGACGGGCTGACGGTGACCGAGGCCGCCGGCGCGCTGGACGTGCCGCGCACCGTGGCGTACCGCCTGGTCAGCACCCTCGAGCAGCACGCGCTGGTACGCCGTGACGGCCGCGGCCGGCTCCACGTCGGCCTCGGGGTGCTGCACCTCGCGTCGGCGGTGCAGCCGGTGCTGCGCGACCTCGCCGGGCCCGTCCTCCGCTCGCTCGCCGAGGCCGTCGGCTGCACCGCGCACCTGACCGTCGCGGAGGGGGAGGAGGGGCTGGCGCTCGCCGTGGTGGAGCCGTCGTGGACCGACTTCCACGTCGGCTACCGGGTCGGCTCCCGCCACCCGCTCGGCCAGGGTGCCGCCGGCCGGGCGGTCCTGCTCGGCCGCGACCGCGACCCCGAACGTCCCGCCTGGTGCACGACGGCGGGCGAGCTCCAGGCCGGTGCCCGCGGGCTCGCCGCGCCCGTGCTCGACGTGGACGGCATCGAGGCCAGCGTCGGCATCGTCACCCTCGGTGACCTCGACGCCGACCGGGTCGGCCCCCGCGTCGTCGACGCCGCGCACGAGGTCGCCGAGCGACTCCGGTCGGCCTAGCCGTGAGGTTCATCGGGGCCCCGGTGAAGGTGACGGTGCCCCGATGGAGTTTCGTCGGCGCACCGTGAGGTCCATCGGCTCCCCGATGAACCTCACGACCGCCCGGCCGCCTGCAGCGCGAGCGGAAGCGTCCGGTACGCCACCTGGGTGGCCAGCGCGATCGTGGTCGAGCAGCGGACGACAGCGTCGGAGGCGAGGACGGCGTCGATGACCCGCTGGAGGTCGGTGTTGGAGCGGGCGACGACGCGGGCGACCAGGTCGCCGGCGCCGGTCACGGTGTGCGCCTCGAGCACCTCCGGGATGGTCGCCAGGTGGGCGGCGACCGCGTCGTGGCCGCCGGTCCCGTCCGCGACGGTCGCCTGGCGGATCTCCAGCGTCAGGAACGCCGTGACCGGGTAGCCGAGCGCCGCCGGGTCCAGCTCCGGCCCCCACCCGGTCACGACACCGCGGGCGACCAGCTTGTCGAGCCGGGCCTGGACGGTGCCGCGCGCGACCCCGAGCCGGCGCGACGCCTCGAGCACGCCGACCCGCGGCTCGTCGTGCAGCAGGGCGAGCAACCTGCCGTCCAGCTCGTCCATCGGCGCTCCTTCGACTGAGCAAGTTGTCCAGCGTGCCGAAACACCATTGCACAGGTTGCGTGACCTGGCCCACCCTGCGGACATGACGACGACCCAGGACCCGACCCGTGACGCCGGGACGACCGGCGGCGCCCTCACCGCCGACGAGCTCAAGGCCGACCTGACCCTGGACCAGCTGCGCGAGCTGGTCGGGCTGGTGGAGTACGACGCCAGCCGCGACCCGTTCCCGGTCACCGGCATGGACGCGATCGGCTTCGTCGTGGGCAACGCCACGCAGGCGGCCGCGTTCTACCAGCTCGCCTTCGGCATGGACCTCGAGGCGTACCGCGGCCCCGAGACCGGCTGTCGCGACAGCAAGTCCTACGTCCTGCGCTCGGGCAGCGCGCGGTTCGTCCTGACCGGTGGCGTGACGCCCGACAGCCCGGTCCTCGACCACCACCGGCGCCACGGTGACGGCGTCGTCGACCTGGCGCTCGAGGTGCCCGACGTCGACGCGTGCATCGAGCACGCCCGGTCCGCCGGCGCGACGGTGCTGGTCGAGCCGCACGACGAGTCCGACGAGCACGGCACCGTGCGGACGGCCGCGATCGCGACGTACGGCGAGACCCGCCACACGCTCGTCGACCGCTCGCGGTACGCCGGCCCCTACCTGCCCGGGTACGTCGCCCGCACCTCGTCGCTCGTGCGCCCCGCCGACCACCCGAAGCGGCTCTTCCAGGCCGTCGACCACTGCGTCGGCAACGTCGAGCTCGGCCGGATGGACGAGTGGGTGGAGTTCTACCACCGGGTCATGGGCTTCTCGAACATGGCGGAGTTCATCGGCGACGACATCGCCACCGACTACTCCGCGCTGATGTCGAAGGTCGTCGCGAGCGGCAACCACCGGGTGAAGTTCCCGCTCAACGAGCCGGCGGTCGCCCGCAAGAAGTCCCAGATCGACGAGTACCTCGAGTTCTACGACGGCGCCGGCTGCCAGCACATCGCGCTCGCGACCAACGACATCCTGCGCACCGTCGACGTCATGCGCGCCAACGGCGTGGAGTTCCTCGCCACCCCCGACTCCTACTACGACGACCCCGAGCTGCGGGAGCGGATCGGCCAGGTGCGGGTGCCGATCGAAGAGCTCAAGGCGCGGCGGATCCTGGTCGACCGCGACGAGGACGGCTACCTGCTGCAGATCTTCACCAAGCCGGTCGGCGACCGGCCGACGGTGTTCTACGAGCTCATCGAGCGGCACGGCTCGCTCGGGTTCGGCAAGGGCAACTTCAAGGCGCTCTTCGAGGCGATCGAGCGCGAGCAGGAGGCCCGCGGCAACCTGTGACCTGCGGCAGGATGGCCGCGTGCCGACGTACCTCGCCTTCCTCCGCGCCATCAACCTGGGCGCCAAGCGCAAGTTCCCGAAGGACCGGATCGTCGCCGCGGTGGAGGGGCTCGGCTGGACCGACGTGCGCACGCACATCAACACCGGCAACGTCCGCTTCGACTGCCCGCTCGAGTCACGGGCGGAGGTCGAGGCGGCGCTGGAGGAGGCGTTCCGCACGGAGGCCGGCTTCGAGGTGCCGACGATCGTGCTGACTCCGGCGGAGCTGCGTGAGGTCGCCGAGCAGGCGGCGGCGTACGGCCACGAGGGCAACCACTACGTCTCGTTCCTCAAGGACGAGCCGCCGCCCGAGGCGGTGCGCGCGCTCGAGGAGCGCAGCACCGCCGACGCGGTCGCGAGGGTCGGCAGCCGGGCGGTGCACCTGATGCTGGGGGAGAGCTACCGCGGCGCCAGCCTGACCAACGCGACCGTCGAGAAACGGCTCGGCGTCGCCACCAACCGCAACCTCACCGTGGTCCGGGCGCTGGTCGAGAAGTGGTGCTCCTGAGCGCTGCCGGGCAGGTCAGCCGACCGCCTCCACGGCCCTGCTCGGGTCGGGTGCGCTCGCCCGCGGCAGGGAGCGCACCGAGCGCGACAGCAAGGTCGCCAGCGAGAGCAGGAGGTACGCCGCGCCCGCCGTGACCAGGACGGCGCGCATGCCGAAGGCCTCGGCCAGCGGACCGAACGTCAGCTGGCCGATGGGCATCGCGACGAACGAGCCGAGCATGTCGTAGGAGTAGGCGCGCGAGAGCATCTCCTCGGGCACGTTCTCCTGCATCGCGAGGTTCCAGCCGAGGCCGAAGATCTCCACGCCCATGCCGGCGACGACGGCCGCGAGCATGATCGGAAACGTCTGCGGCACCGCGCCCATGACCAGGATCGGCAGCCCGAAGAACGCCACGCCCACCATGCCGACCAGCAGCGGCCGTTGCAGCGTCACCCGCATCAGGACCAGCGTCATCACGAGCAGTCCGACGGCCTGGGCGGAGACGATCAGGCCCCAGCCGTGCTCGCCGATGTCGCTGTCCTTCGCGAGCACCGGCCCGAGGGTGTTGAACGCACCCTCGTGGATCCCGTTGGTGACCGAGAAGACCAGCACGACCACCCACAGCCAGGTGGTCGAGCGGAAGAACGTCCAGCCCTCCCGGAGCTCGCCGAGCACCGACGGCGTGACGCCGTGGCGGGTGCGCGCCGGGATCCGCACCGGCAGCAGCATGACCGCCGCGACCAGCCAGGCCGCGGCGTCCACCGCCAGCGCCCAGCCCGGGCCGACGGTGACGACCAGCCCGGCGGCGACGGTCGGGCCGAGGATGAGCATCGTGCTGCGCGTCATCGACACCAGCACGTTCGCCGCCTGCAGCTGGTCACGGGGGACCAGCTGCGGGACGAGACCGGCGAGAGCCGGCAGGTTGACCGCCGAGACCGTGCCGTTGACGGCGGAGAGCACGACGAAGTGCCACAGCTCGGCCTGGCCGGCCAGCAGGAGCGCGGCGAGCAGGCCCTGGCTGAGCCCGGAGGCGACGTTCGCGCCCTGGATGACGAGCGTCCGGCCCACCCGGTCGGCGATGACGCCGCCGGCGAGCATGAAGACGACCATCGGGATCGAGTGCGCGGCGAGCACCACGCCGAGGTCGCCGGCGGAGTCGCTGACCTCCAGCACGGCGAACGCCAGCGCGATCGGCGCCATCGTCGTGCCGGACAGGTTGACCAGGCGGGAGAGGAAGTACCACCGGAAGTTGCGCTCCCGCAGCGGCGCCAGCGCGCTGTGCCGCGCCACGGTGCTCACGGCTCCATCCCGAACGCCGCGATGGTCAGCGCGACCTTGCGGGTGCCCTCGCTCCGCGGCGGGCGCGCCTCCTCGTGGACCAGCTCGGCCGCCCGCTGGACGAGCGTCATCGCCTCGGCCCAGGCCTCCTCGCTGACCCACAGCTCGGCGTCGCAGAGCTGGGCCCGGTCCTTCGTGCGGTCCTCCCAGCGGCGTACCAGCTCCTGGCCCATCGCCCGCACCTCGATGTCCCGGGGCGCCCCCGCGGGCTTCAGGCCCTCGCGCCAGGGGTGCCGGTAGCGCTTGGCCGTGCCGCCGCGCACCCGCTCCTCGCCGGCCACGACCACCTCACCGGCGCGGGCCAGCACACGCAGGTGGTACGACGCGTTGGCGTGCGTGATGTCGAGCTCGCGCGCCACCTCGGCCGCGCTCAGCTCCGCACCCGTCAGCAGCGACAGCATCCGCAGCCGCAGGGGGTGCGCGGTCGCCCGCAGGGCCTGCACCGGCTCGTCCATCCGACCTCCCAAAGACTCGTTGGGGAGTCTGCCGCTGGTCGGTCGCCACCGTCAAGTGGTTGTTGGGGAGTTGGTGGCGGTGGTCGCTTGCAACGCGCTGTCCGACCAACGACCGCGCCGTTCGAACGGCGCGGTAGTTGTCACGACGGCGCGTTACAAGCAGCTACCGGCGGGGGCTACTCGCCGCGGAAGACCGGCGGACGACGCTCGGCGAAGGCCACGACACCCTCGACGACGTCGGCGGTGCGCAGCAGCACGGACTGGCCGGACTTCTCGCGCTCGAGGGCGGCGTCGAGCTGGGTGAGGGTGGCGGCGTTGACGGCCTTCTTGCTGGCGGCCAGCGCGAGCGGCGGGCCGGCAGCGAGCCGCGCGACGAGCGCGTCGACCTCCTCGGCGAACGACGCGTCGGGCGCGAGGTGGCTGACCAGCCCGATGTCGTACGCCGTGCGGGCCGGCAGCGGTTCGGCGAGCAGCGCCATCCGCATCGCCCGGGCCCGGCCGATCGCGGCCGCGACGGTCGCGGAGGCGCCGCCGTCGACCATCAGCCCGACGTTGGCGAACGGCAGCAGGAACGACGCCGACTCGGCCGCGACGACCAGGTCGCACGCGAGTGCCGCCGAGCAGCTGACGCCGGCGGCGACGCCGTTGACCGCGGCGACGACCGGCTTGTCGCAGGTGGTGATCGCGCGGATCCACCGGTTCGCGGTGTCCATGGAGGTGTCGTCGATCGTGTACTTCCCGGAGATGTCCGCGCCGGTGCTGAACGCCCGCCCGGTGCCAGCCAGCACGACCACCCGCACGTCGTCGCGGGCGGTCGCCCGCTCGATCTCCGTCGCCATGAGCGCCGGCATGTCGGGCGTCAGGGCGTTGAGCGCGCGCGGCCGGTCCATGGTCAGCCGCAGCACGCCGTCGGTGAGGTCGACGTGCACCTCGGGCGACCCCTGCCGGGGCGCCTCAGGCAACCTCGACACCCGCCTCGCGCAGCTCGACGAGCGCGGCCTCGGTGGTGGCCGGCGCGACGCCGGCGCACAGGTCGAGCAGCACCCGCGTGGCGAACCCGGCCGCGGCGGCGTCGAGCGCCGTGGCGCGCACGCAGTGGTCGGTGGCGATGCCGCAGACGTCGACCTCGGTGACCCCGCGGGCGCGCAGCCAGTCGGCGAGCGTGGAGCCGTCCTCGGCGAGGCCCTCGAAGCCGGAGTACGCCGCGGCGTGCTCACCCTTGCGGAAGACCGCCTCGAACGGCGCCGGGTCCAGCTCGGGATGGAAGTCCTCGCCGGCGGTGCCGACCTCGCAGTGCCGGGGCCAGGAGTGCACGAAGTCCGGGTCGTCGGACCAGTGGTCGCCGGGATCGCGGTGGTGGTCCTTGGTGGCGACGACATGGGCCCAGTCGGCGGCCCGGTCGCGCAGCAGCGCGGTCACGTCGCGGGCGACCTGCGCCCCACCGGTCACGGGCAGCGAGCCGCCCTCGCAGAAGTCGTTCTGGACGTCGACGACGAGGAGTGCGCGAGCCATGCGGCGAGGCTAGTCCAGCGGGTCGGCCCGAGTCAGTCCAGGCGGATCGTCGGGATCACGGGCTCCCCGCGCGACATCTGCTGGGCGGCCAGCGGCAGCTCGCCGCGCGAGCGCAGGTGGCGCTCGCGCGCGGCCTCGAGCGGCTCTCGGCCGACGACCTCGCCGTCGCGCACGAGCGGGACGAGCAGCTCGCGGTCGTCGCCGTCGTTCTCGGGCACGCGGCCGGTGCCGACCACCTCCGCCTCGGCGGTGCCGCGGCTGTCGAGACGGCGCAGGGCGTACTTGCGGCCGCCGTACGACGCCTTGTCGGCGCTCTTCTTCGCCACCGGCACCGTCGCGCCGCCCTCGCCCTCGCGGGCCACGAGCTTGTAGACGAACCCGCTGGTCGGGTGTCCCGAGCCGGTCACCAGCTGGGTGCCGACGCCGTACCCGTCGACCGGCGCCGCGGCCAGCGCCGCGATGGCGTACTCGTCCAGGTCGCTCGTCACGATGATCCGCGTGCCGGTCGCGCCGAGCGAGTCGAGCTGGCCGCGCACCTCCGACGCGAGCGACCCGAGGTCGCCGGAGTCCAGCCGCACCGCGCCGAGGCCGGTCCCCGCCACCTCGACGCCGACCCGCACGGCCTCGGCGATGTCGTAGGTGTCGACGAGCAGCGTCGTGCCCTCGCCGAGCGAGGCGACCTGGGCGCGGAACGCGTCGGTCTCGGTGTCGTGCAGCAGCGTGAAGCTGTGCGCCGACGTGCCCGAGGTGGGTACGCCGTACCGCTGCCGCGCCGCGAGGTTCGAGGTCCCGGCGAAGCCGGCGACGTACGCCGCCCGCGCCGCCGCCACCGCCGCCTCCTCGTGGGTGCGCCGCGAGCCCATCTCCACGCACGGCCGCTCGCAGGAGACCATCGTCATCCGCGAGGCGGCCGACGCGATCGCGGAGTCGTGGTTGTAGATCGACAGCAGCACGGTCTCCAGCAGCACCGCCTCGGCGAAGGTCGACTCCACCACCACCAGCGGCGAGTGCGGGAAGTACACCTCGCCCTCCGGGTAGCCCCAGACGTCGCCGGAGAAGCGGTACGACGCCAGCCACTCGCGCGTCGGCTCGTCGACGACGTCCTCGAGCGCCGCGAGCACCTCGTCGTCGAAGCGGAACGCCTCGATCGCGTCCAGCGCGCGGCCCACGCCGGCCACCACGCCGTACCGCCGGCCCTCCGGCAGGCGGCGCGGGAACAGCTCGAAGACCGACCGGCGTCCGGCCGTGCCGGCGGCCAGCGCCGCCTGCAGCATCGTCAGCTCGTAGTGGTCGGTGAGGAGCGCGGTCGATGCCGTGGTGGTGGGTGCCGTCGTGGAGGTCACAGGGACAAGAGTGCCCACATCGCTGTGACACCATGGAGGCGTGTCCGCCGCCAGTCCTGTCGAGGTCGAGCCGACCACCACCCCCGACGAGGTCACGTTCCTGGCCAAGCCGTGGGTGACGATCGTCTGGAACGACCCGGTCAACCTGATGTCGTACGTGACCTACGTCTTCCAGAAGTACTTCGGCTACGACAAGCGCAAGGCCGAGAAGCTGATGATGGAGGTCCACGAGGACGGCAAGTCCGTCGTCAGCTCGGGGACCCGCGAGGAGATGGAGCGCGACGTGCAGGCGATGCACGAGTACGGCCTCTGGGCGACGATGGACCGCTCCGAGTGAGCGGCTTCGCGCGGCACCGCCGCAGCGGCCGGGTCATCGCCAACTTCACCGGCTTCGAGGCCGACCTGCTGCGCTCGCTCGCTTCCCAGCTGGTCGAGCTGCTGCGCAACGAGGCGGCCGCGCCGACCGACGGCGCGGACCCGTTCGAGGCGATGATGGACTTCAGCGGCCCCACGACCGAGCCGGAGGACCCGGTGCTCGCGCGCCTGTTCCCCACGGCGTACCGCGACGACGCCGAGGCCGCCTCGGAGTTCCGCCGCTACACCGAGGGCGCCCTGCGCGACGGCAAGGCCCGCGCCGCGGCGACGATCATCGACGGCCTCGAGGAGGCCGGGCTGCCCGCCGAGCTGACCGAGGACGGGCTGATGATCGACGTCGAGCTCGACGAGCCGACCGCCGAGACCTGGATGCGCTCCTTCACCGACGTCCGGCTCGCGCTGGCCACCCGGCTCGGCGTCGAGGACGGCGACGAGGACTACTGGCACGGCCTCCCCGACGACGACCCCCGCGCCCAGGCGCACGACATCTACGAGTGGGTCGGCTACCTCCAGGAGACGCTCGTCGAGGCGTTGAGCGCGCGGCGCTGACCACCGCGCCGCTCGAGGTGGGAGACTCGGCGCCGTGCCGATCCCGTCGTTCGTCGCCGAGCTCCGCGAGCTGGTCGGCACCCGGGAGCTGTGGCTGCCCGCGGTGACGGCGGTCGTACGCCGCGGGGACGACGTCCTGCTGACCGAGCGCGTCGACAACGGCCGTTGGGCGCCGGTGACCGGGATCGTCGACCCCGGCGAGGAGCCGGCCGTCGCGGCCCGGCGCGAGGCGCTCGAGGAGGCCGGGGTCGAGATCTCGGTGGACCGGCTCGCCGCGGTGAGCGTGAGCCCGAGGATCACCCACCCCAACGGCGACCGCGGGGTCTACCTCGACCTGACCTTCGCCTGCTCGTGGGTCGCCGGTGAGCCGCACGCCGCCGACGACGAGAACACCGACGTCCGCTGGTGGCCGCTCGCCGACCTCCCGCCGATGGAGGACCACATGCTCGCCCGGATCGACGCCGGCCTCGCCGACGAGGTCGCCGCGCGGTTCCTCACCTGAGCCCGTCGTCGGGGTAGTAACGGTCGGAAACGTCCGTGACTACCCCGGCGAAGGACAAGAACGTCCGTTACTACCCCGGAGTCGGTCCGAGGAGGGCCGCGAGCCGCTCAGACGACGCCGAGCGACAGCATGGCGTCGGCGACCTGGAGGAACGAGGAGATGTTGGCGCCGGCGACGTAGTTGCCGGGGGTGCCGTACTCGTCGGCGGCGGAGGCGCAGCGCTCGTGGACGCCGACCATGATGTCGCGCAGCCGCTCCTCGGTGTGGGCGAAGGACCAGGAGTCGCGGGAGGCGTTCTGCTGCATCTCCAGCGCGCTGGTGGCGACGCCGCCGGCGTTGGCCGCCTTGCCGGGGGCGAAGAGGACGCCCTTCTCCTGGAAGACGCGGGTGGCGTCGGGGGTGCAGGGCATGTTCGCGCCCTCCGCCACGGCGAGCACGCCGTTGGTGACGAGCGCCTGCGCGGCGGCGGCGTCGAGCTCGTTCTGGGTCGCGCAAGGCAGCGCCACCTCGCACGGCACGTCCCAGACGCGGCCGCCGGCGACGTACGACGCGTCGGGTCGCTGGTCGGCGTAGGCCGAGAGGCGCGCCCGGTCGACCTCCTTGACCTGCTTGAGCAGCGCGATGTCGAGGCCGGCCTCGTCGACGACGTACCCGGAGGAGTCCGAGCACGCGACGACGTGGGCGCCGAGCTCGGCGGCCTTCTGCGCGGCGTAGATCGCGACGTTGCCCGAGCCGGAGACGATCACCCGGCGGCCGGACAGCGAGCGGTTGCTCAGACGCAGCATCTCCTCGGTGAAGAAGACGGTGCCGTAGCCGGTGGCCTCGGTGCGCACCTGCGAGCCGCCGTAGGAGAGGCCCTTGCCGGTCAGCACGCCGGACTCGTAGCGGTTGGTGATCCGCTTGTACTGCCCGAAGAGGTAGCCGATCTCGCGGCCGCCGACGCCGATGTCGCCGGCGGGGACGTCGGTGTACTCGCCGAGGTGGCGGTAGAGCTCGGTCATCAGCGACTGGCAGAAGCGCATGACCTCCGCGTCGCTGCGGCCCTTGGGGTCGAAGTCCGAGCCGCCCTTGCCGCCGCCGATGGGCATGCCGGTCAGCGCGTTCTTGAAGATCTGCTCGAATCCGAGGAACTTCACGATGCCGAGGTAGACCGACGGGTGGAACCGCAGGCCGCCCTTGTAGGGACCGAGCGCGGAGTTGAACTCGACGCGGAAGGCGCGGTTGATCTGGACCCGGCCCTGGTCGTCGGTCCACGGCACGCGGAAGATCAGCTGACGCTCGGGCTCGCAGAGCCGCTCGATGACGGCCTCGTCGACGTAGTGCTGGTGCTTGCGCACGACCGGGCCGAGCGACTCCAGCACCTCCAGCACCGCCTGGTGGAACTCGCCCTCGCCGGGGTTCCGGGCGAGGACCGTCTCGAAGTGCGGCTGGAGGATCGGGTCCAGGGTTTCCATGGGGAGAAGCCTAAGGAAGGCTCGGGACGGTCCGGGGACCGGGCACGGTGTCCGGCATGCGGACGGCCCGCCTAGGCTGGGCGCGTGCTCACCATCGACCAGGCGACGTACGACGCCATCGTCCGGCACGCCAAGCGCGACCACCCCGACGAGGCCTGCGGCATCGTGGCCGGCCCGGAGGGCAGCGACCGGCCCGAACGGGTCGTGGAGATGGTGAACGCGGCGGGGAGCCCGACGTTCTACGAGTTCGACTCCACCGAGCTGCTCGAGCTCTACAAGCAGATGTGGGACCGCGACGAGGAGCCGGTCGTGATCTACCACTCGCACACCGCCACCGAGGCCTACCCGAGCCGCACCGACATCGGCCTGGCCAGCGAGCCCGGCGCTCACTACGTGCTCGTCAGCACGCGCGAGCACGGGAATAACGCGGGCCCGGTGGAGTTCAGGTCCTACAGGATCGTCGACGGCGAGGTGACCGAGGAAGAGGTCACCGTCGTCCCGGCACTGCCCGGCGCCTGACCCGAGCCTGACCAGCGCAGCGCCCGGTCCCGCACCACAGACCAGCACCAGACCAGCACCGACGAGGAGTCCGAGAAGCCATGGCCATCGAGGTCCGTATCCCGACCATCCTGCGCACCTACACCGACGGCGAGAAGGCCGTGACCGGCGAGGGTGGCAGCCTGAGCGCGCTGATCGACGACCTGGAGGCGAACCACCCCGGCATCAAGGACCGCCTCATCGACAACGGCGACCTGCGCCGCTTCGTCAACGTCTACATCAACGACGAGGACGTCCGCTTCATCGGCGGCCTCGAGGCCCAGCTCTCCGACGGCGACCAGGTCGTCGTCCTGCCGGCCGTCGCCGGTGGTTGCTGACCCGACGCCTCCCGTGCGGCGGCGGTACGGTGCTCCGATGGTGAGCGCCTGATGACCGACCGCCGCACGTTCGTCCTCGTCGACGGCGAGAACATCGACGCCACGCTCGGCAACTCTCTCCTCGGCCGCCGGCCGCTGCCTGAGGAGCGCCCCCGCTGGGAGCGCGTGACGGCGTACGCCGAGCAGCTGTGGGGGCAGCCCGTCACCGGGTTGTTCTTCCTCAACGCCTCCAACGGGACGCTCCCGAGCAGCTTCGTGCAGGCGCTGCTCGCGCTGGACTACCGCCCCGTCCCGCTGTCCGGCCGGGCCGACGAGAAGGTCGTCGACATCGGCATCCAGCGCACGCTGGACGCGCTGGTCCAGCGTGCCGACGACGTGCTGCTCGTCAGCCACGACGCCGACTTCGCCGAGCACCTCTCCCGGCTGCTCTCCGAGAGCGCCTACAAGCGTCGCGTCGGGCTGGTGGCGCTCCGGGAGTACGCCAGCGCGCAGTTCGACCAGCTCGGCATCGAGCTCCACGACCTCGAGGACGACGTGCGGGCGTTCAACGTGCCGCTGCCGCGCGTGCGGATCATCCCGCTCGACGAGTTCGACCCCGAGCGCTTCCTGCGCTGAGACCCGACCGTCAGACCCCGAAGGGCACTGCGACGACCATGCGCTACGACAACCTGCTCGCCTCCGTCGGCGGCACTCCGCTCGTCGGCCTGCCCCGGCTCAGCCCGAGTCCGGACGTGCGTCTGTGGGCGAAGCTCGAGGACCGCAACCCGACCGGGTCGATCAAGGACCGGCCGGCGCTGCGGATGATCGAGCAGGCCGAGGCCGACGGCACGTTGCGTCCCGGCTGCACGATCCTCGAGCCGACGTCGGGCAACACCGGCATCTCGCTGGCGATGGCCGCCAAGCTCAAGGGCTACCGGATCGTCTGCGTGATGCCCGAGAACACCTCCGAGGAGCGGCGCCAGCTGCTGCGGATGTGGGGCGCGGAGATCGTGTCGTCACCGGCCGCGGGCGGGTCCAACGAGGCCGTCCGCGTCGCCAAGCGGGTGGCCGACGAGCACCCCGACTGGGTGATGCTCTACCAGTACGGCAACGCCGCGAACGCCCTCGCCCACGAGGAGGGCACCGGCCCCGAGCTGCTCGCCGACCTGCCGGAGATCACCCACTTCGTCGCGGGGCTCGGCACCACCGGCACCCTGATGGGGGTCAGCCGGTTCTTCCGGAAGGCGAAGCCGGAGGTGCGGATCGTGGCGGCCGAGCCGCGGTACGGCGAGCTGGTCTACGGCCTGCGCAACCTCGACGAGGGGTTCGTGCCGGAGCTGTACGACGCCGACCTGATCGACTCCCGCTTCTCGGTCGGCCCGCGCGACGCCGTACGCCGCGTGCGCGAGCTGCTCGAGCTCGAGGGCATCTTCGCGGGCGTCTCGACCGGCGCGATCCTGCACGCCGCGCTCGGCCAGGCCGCGAAGGCCGTCAAGGCGGGCGAGTCCGCCGACATCGCGTTCGTGGTCTGCGACGGGGGCTGGAAGTACCTCTCCACCGGCGCCTACGAGGGCACCGTCGACGAGGCCGAGGACCGGCTCGAGGGCCAGCTGTGGGCCTGAGGTCGGGCCTGCCCCGGCTGCTGGCCGCGCTGCTGCTCGGCCTCGGCCTGCTCGTCGCGACGCCGGCCACGGCGGCCGCCGAGCCGGCGCCGACCCAGTCGCCGCTGGTCAAGGGCGAGCCGGTCTTCGGCGAGCGGCTCGTCGCGGGCGCGGGCCGGTGGGACACCACCGACCTCACGTTCGGCTACCAGTGGCTGCGAGCCGCCGAGCCGGTCCCCGGTGCCACCGGCCGCACCTACGACCTCGGCCTCGACGACCTGGGCCGCCGGATCAGCGTCGAGGTGACGGCCACCGACAGCGCCGGGTACTCGACCACCGTGCGGTCCGAGCCCACCGAGCGCGTACGCCGCGCGCCGCTGCAGGTGCGCACCGCACCGGGGGTCGCCGGGGTGACCCGCTTCGGGCGCACGGTCCGCGTCACGCTCGGCGACGTGCGCCCCGCGCCGCGGGTGCAGCGCGTCCGCTGGCGCGTCGGCGGGAAGCTGGTCGCGGGGGAGCGCGGCCGCACCTACCGGCTGCGCCCCGGCGACGTCGGCCGCAACGTCCGCGCCGACGTCAGGCTGACCGCGCCCGGCCACACGACCGTGCGGCTGCGCACCGCTCCGCGGCGGGTCGAGCACCGCGTCGGGGTCCGTCGGACGGTCACCTACTCCGTGCAGACCCGCGGGCGGATCACCACCAGCCTGGCGACGTTCCGCCGGCAGGCGCAGGAGACCTACGCCGACGCGCGCGGCTGGCGCGGCGGGGGCGTCCGGTTCGTGCCGGTCCGCCGCGGCGGGTCGTTCACCCTGGTGCTCGCCGCCGCCGGCGAGGTGCCGACGTTCCACCCGATCTGCAGTGCCCAGTGGAGCTGCCGGGTCGGCCGCTACGTCGTCATCAACCAGGAGCGGTGGAAGCACGCCTCGCCGGCCTGGAACGCCGCTCGCGGCGCGCTGCGCGACTACCGCCACATGGTCGTCAACCACGAGACCGGCCACTGGCTCGGCCGCGGCCACGCGTCCTGCGGCGGCGCCGGCCAGCTCGCCCCCGTCATGCAGCAGCAGTCCAAGGGTCTCGGCGGCTGCCGGTTCAACCCCTGGCCGACGGTCCGCGAGCTGCGCTAGCGCTGGGCCCGTCGGACCGCCTCGGCGGTCAGTCCGCGACGACGTCCAGCGGGTCGTCGACGCCGAGCTCGCTCCCCGGCACCGGGCCGAGCCCGAGCAGGCCGGTCACCACGTTGGCGAGGTCGCCGTTGCGGACGGGCTGGCTGCCGGCGTACGACGTGCGCGAGCGGCCGGGCGCCCGGCGGTCGGGGTTGAGCGCGTAGAGGTCCGCGGGCGCGATGCCTGGACCCCACACCAGGAACGGCACCCGGAAGTCGGCGTACCGCGTCGGGTCGAAGTGGTCCTTGCCCTTGCCGCCGTGGTCGGCGGTGAGCACGACCACGACCTCCCGCCGGAGCCCCGGGTCGGCCTCGACCGCCCGCACGAGCCTCGCGATGAGGGAGTCGGTCGCCGCGACGGCCTCGAGGTAGGGCCCGGTCATGAAGCCGTGCTCGTGCCCGGCGACGTCGGGGGTGGCGAGGTGGACGAAGGTCAGCGCCCGGTCCTCGCGGCGCAGGTCGCGACGGGCCGCCTTGACCAGGGCAAGCGGGTCCTCGTCGTACGTCAGGTCGGTCACGCCCGCCGGCCAGGAGCGGTCGAAGAGCGTGAACTTGTCCTTGCCGGTGAACACCGACGACTCGCCCCCGGCGGCGTGGACGACGCTGAAGACCGACGCCACCCCGTGGCCGGCTGCGCGCTGGACGGTCGTGCCGGGGCGGTGGGAGTTCCAGGTGATGCCGTGACCGCCGCGGCTCGCGTCGACCCGGCGGCCGGTGACCATGCCGGTGTGGTTGGGCAGCGTCAGGGTCAGCTCGCGCGCGGTGCGGGCGTTCCGGGTCGACGCGCCCTCGGCGAGCAGCCGGTGGAGCGCCGGCGTGCGGCCACGGCCCAGCCGGCCGAGCGCCGACGGGTTGAGACCGTCCACCGAGATCGCCAGCACGCGGCGGTCGGCCGGGACCTCGCGCGTGGCCGCGGACGCCCGGGCCGCGGTGGCCGACGCGTCCGCCGACGCGTCACCCGGCGACGTACCGGCCGGGGTGGAGGTGCAGGCGAGCGAGGCAAGCGCGGTCAGCGCGGCGGCAACGAGGGGGGTACGGCGCACGCACCCACGCTAACCCGCGTGTGACGTGGCTCGACGCGACGTGACGCTGCTCAAGAGTCCGTGCCAATCGAGGGCGGTTGCGCTTACCGTTGCGTCCGTGCCGCTCGTGTCCGCTCCCGCCGCCGTCCCCGGCGCCCGGGTCACCGCGGGCGGACGTCTCGGGGGAGGACGCGCGTGAGGCTCACGGTCATCGGCTGTTCCGGGTCCTACCCGGGACCCACGTCGCCGGCCAGCTGCTACCTGCTCGAGGCCGAGCACGACGACGGAACCGGCTCCCGCACCTGGCGGGTGCTCGTGGACCTCGGCAGCGGCGCGCTCGGCCCGCTGCACAGCGTCGCCGACCCGCTCGCGATCGACGCGGTGCTGCTCAGCCACCTGCACGCCGACCACTGCCTCGACCTGTGCGGCTACCACGTGCTGCGGCGCTACCACCCCGACGGTCCGCAGCGCCGGATCCCGGTGCACGGCCCCGAGGGCACCGCGGACCGGATGGCCCGCGCCTACGACCTGCCGCTGGACCCCGGCATGCGCGAGGAGTTCGACTTCGTGGTCTGGGACGGGCCGGTCCGGATCGGGCCGTTCGCCGTCGACCCCGTCCCGGTCGCCCACCCGGTGCCGGCCTTCGGCCTGCGGATCGAGGCCGACGGCGCCGTGCTCGCCTACAGCGGCGACACCGGCCCGTGCGAAGGGCTCGACCGGCTGGCTGCCGACGCCGACCTGTTCCTCGCCGAGGCATCCTTCGAGGAGGGCCAGGACAACCCCGAGGACCTGCATCTCACCGGTGCCGACTGCGGCACCACCGCCACCCGCGCCCGCGCCCGCCGGCTCGTCCTCACCCACGTCCCGCCCTGGCACGACCCCGCCGTCGTCCTCGCCGAGGCCACCGCGGTGTACGACGGCCCCCTCGAGCTCGCCCGCCCCGGCGCGGTCTACGAGCTCGGCTCCTGAGCCAGCCCCTGCGCGTCGACAGCTCGCGCTCCCGGGCCATCCCATCTCGGCGTCTCGATCCCGGGCGTCCGGGCGTCAACGATCGTTCAATTGCTGGGGAGTAGCAGTCGGAAGCGCTTCCACCCCGCAACAACCGCTCAATTGAACGATCGTGTGCGCCCGGGACCCCGTCGGGCGGCCGTGGACATCAGGGGTCCGGGCAAGCCGCGGGTCGCCGGACCCCGAGGGACCAGGCGACGCTCAGGCCAACCCGGCGTCGTGGACGCAGATGGCGATCTGCACGCGGTTCGTGACGACGAGCTTCTCGAACAGCCGCGACACGTGCGCCTTGACGGTCGGCACGGACAGGTGCAGCTCGCGGGCGATCTCGGCGTTGCTGAGGCCGCGGCCGACGGCGAGCGCCACCTCGCGCTCGCGGTCGGTCAGCGACGAGAGCCGGCGCTCCGCGCGGGCCGCCCGGTCGTCGGCCGGGTCGGCGTGGTCGGCGCGCAGCCGGTCGATGAGGGTGCGGGTGACCGAGGGGGAGAGCATCGGCTCGCCGTCGGCGACCTTGCGCAGTGCCTCGACGATCCGGGCGGGGGGAGTGTCCTTGAGCAGGAACCCGTCCGCGCCGGCGGCGAGCGCCTGCACCACGTGCTCGTCGGCGTCGAACGTCGTCAGCACGATCACCCGCGGCGGCTCCGGGAGTCGGTGCAGCCGTCGGGTCGCCTCGAGCCCGTCGAGCACCGGCATCCGGATGTCCATGAGCACGACGTCGGGACGCAGCCGCTCGACGAGCGCCACGCCCTCCTGGCCGTCGCCGGCCTCGCCGACCACCTCGAGGTCGGCCTGCCCGCCCAGCATGAGCGACAGCGCCGACCGGACGATCGGGTCGTCGTCCACCACCAGCACCCGCACGGGAGCAGGGAGACCTGTGGTCATGCCGTCCACGGCAACCACCCGTGCAGCACGAATGCCCCGCCGTCGCGACGGTGCTCGAGCCGGCCACCGCGCAGCGCGGCCCGCTCCGACAGCCCCACCAGCCCGAGGCCGGCGCCGGGCGTGACGGCCACTCCGAAGCCGAGCGGGTTGCACAGCGTCACGGCGACGCCCTCCTCCGGCGACCCGGCCAGCTCGATGGTCAGCAGGGCCCCCGGCGCGTGCTTGCGGGCGTTCGTGATCCCCTCCTGGACGATCCGGTAGACGGTGCGGCCGACCACGTCGGGCACCGGCCCGGCGCTGTCGTCCACCCGGTCGACGTGCTCGACGTGGAGCCCCGCCTCCCGCGCCTCGGCCACCAGCCGCGGGACGTCGTCGTACGTCGGCTGGGGCGCGTGCACCACCTCGCCGGTGTCCTCGTCGCGGAGCACGCCGAGCACCCCGCGCAGGTCGGTGAGCGCCTCGTGCGCCTTGGCCTGGATGACCGCGGCGCTGGCCCGCATCTCCTCGGCGGTCAGGTCCTCGCGGAACCCCAGCGCGCCGGCGTGCAGCGAGATCTGGGAGATCCGGTGCGCGAGGACGTCGTGCATCTCGCGGGCGATCCGCGCCCGCTCGGTCGCCCGGGCCCGGTCCGCGCGGAGCTCCTGCTCGGCCTCGGCGCGCTCGGCCCGGGCCCGCAGCGTCCACAGCAGCTCGCGGCGCGAGCCGACGTACATGCCCCACCCGATGCACGCCGCCAGCACCACGACGTTGAGCGTGGTGAGCAGCCAAAGCGGGTCGGTGCTGCGGTCGTCCTGGGTCATCGTGAAGACCTGCGCGCCGGCGAGCCCGACGACGAAGACCGCCACCAGCTCCGGCCACCGCCGTCGCGTCGCCACCGAGACGGCGGCCAGCGTGGCGGGGCCGGCGGCGAGGCCCGAGACCGCGCCGAACGCGCTGAGCAGCAACGCCACGGCCAGCGGCCAGCGCCGCCGCTGGGTGACGAGCAGGCACGACAGCACGCCCAGGGTCACGTCGAGCCGGCCCAGCCACGGCGTCTCGCGCAGCTGGTCCTCCGCGATCGGCAGCCACACGGCCGCGCTCAGCGCCAGCACGGCGAGCAGCCGCCACGTCCGCCCCCAGGGCGTCAGCGGCGGCGCGACGTCGTCCTGGGTCGGCCGGTCCACGCCCGACAGGCTAGGGCCGCCCGCCGGCGTACCCCCAGCCTGCGCCGGTCGGCGCCGAACCCCTACTTAGGTCACCCCGGCACCGCCGCGCGTCCGGTGCGCGGAGCGGCCCGCGTCGGGCAGGGTGGGGGCATGATCAAGGTCGACCGACTGACCAGGACGTACGGCGGGTTCACCGCCGTCGACGACGTGAGCTTCACCTGCCAACCCGGCCGCGTGACCGGCTTCCTCGGGCCGAACGGCGCCGGGAAGACCACCACGATGCGGATCATGGTGGGCCTGACCCCGCCGACCCGCGGGACCGTGACGATCGGGGGGCTGGACTACCACGACATCCCGAACCCGGGCCGTCACGTGGGCGTGCTCCTCGACGCCGGTGCCCAGCACGCCGGCCGCACCGGCCGCGAGATCCTCACCCTCGGCGCGAAGACGATGGGCCTTCCCATGTCGCGCGTCGACGAGATGCTGGCGCTGGTGTCGCTGACCGACGCCGAGGCCAAGCGCCGGATGCGCAACTACTCCCTCGGCATGAAGCAGCGTCTCGGCATCGCCCACGCGCTGCTCGGCGACCCGTCGGTGCTCATCCTCGACGAGCCCGCCAACGGCCTCGACCCGGCCGGCATCCGCTGGATGCGCGACCTGCTCAAGGGCTACGCCAACCGCGGCGGCACCGTCCTGCTCTCCAGCCACCTGCTCAACGAGGTCGAGCTGGTCGCCGACGAGATGATCCTCATCGGCCGCGGCAAGATCGTCGCGCAGGGGGACAAGGCGTCGCTGCTCGCCCAGTCGGGCCCCGCGGCCGCGCTGGTCACCTCCCTCGACAACGAGCGCCTGGCCGGCGCCCTGCAGGCCAAGGGGTACGCCGCCGCGCCGGCCGGCTCCGGGCTGCGCGTCGATGCGGAGCCCGCCGAGGTCGGCCGCGCCGCGCTCGAGGCCGGCGTCGTGCTGACGGACCTGCGCAGCGGCGCCCGCGGCCTCGAGGACCTCTTCCTCGAGCTCACCGCCGGCACCCAGCGCGAGGGCCACCCCGAGGCCGCGACCCAGCTCCAGGAAGGAGCCCAGGCATGAGCACCACCACCCCCTCGTCCTCCGCCGCCGGACCCTCGATGACCCTCGACGTCTCCGGCACGCCGAAGGTGCCGTTCACCCGCTTGGTCGGGGTCGAGCTGCGCAAGATCTACGACACCCGCGCCGGCCGGTGGCTGCTCGGCGCGATCGTGCTGATCACCGCGGCGATCATGACGATCTTCTTCTTCGCCGCCGACGGTCCCGACCGGACGTTCGGCAACTTCATCGGCATCTCGGCCACCCCGCAGGGCTTCCTGCTGCCGGTGCTCGGCATCCTGCTGGTCACCAGCGAGTGGAGCCAGCGCACGGCGATGGTGACCTTCTCGCTGGAGCCCGCGCGCACCAAGGTGATCGCCGCCAAGACGGTCGCCGCGCTGATCTTCGGTCTCGCGGCGTTCGTCGCCGCGCTCGTGGTCGCGGCGGTCTGCACGGTCCTCGGCGGGGCCGAGGGCGGCTTCGACGACCTCGAGACCAAGCTGTTCGCGCTCTTCCTGGCCCTCCAGCTGCTGACCATCCTCCAGGGTCTGGCCTACGGCTTGATCCTGCTCAACACCCCGGCCGCGATCGTGACGTTCTTCGTGCTGCCGATCGCCTCGAGCATCGTGTTCAGCCTGGTCTCGGCGCTGCGCGACCTCGCGCCGTGGCTGGACCTCGGCACGGCGCAGGAGCCGCTCTTCAGCAGCTTCGGGGGCGCCGGGCTGACCGGTGAGCAGTACGCCCAGCTCGGCACCACCACGCTGATCTGGATCGTCGTCCCGTTCGTGCTCGGTTGGATCCGCGTGCTGCGGGCCGAGGTCAAGTAGCACCCGGCTGCCCGGGGCCCGCCCCGGCTCCCCGACGTCGGCCCGGCCCTCTAGCGTGGTCCCCATGACACGCGAAGACGGCCGGGCCGACGACGAGCTGCGCCCGATCAAGATCACCCGCGGGTGGCTGGACCACGCCGCCGGCTCGGTGCTAGTGGAGTTCGGGAAGACCCGGGTGCTGTGCGCCGCGTCGGCCTCGGAGGGCGTGCCACGCTGGCGCAAGGGCTCCGGCCTCGGCTGGGTCACCGCGGAGTACGCCATGCTCCCCGCCGCCACCAACACCCGCTCGGACCGCGAGTCGGTCAAGGGTCGCATCGGCGGCCGCACCCATGAGATCAGCCGGCTCATCGGCCGCTCGCTGCGCGCCGTCATCGACTACCGGGCGCTCGGCGAGAACACCATCGTCCTCGACTGCGACGTCCTCCAGGCCGACGGCGGCACGCGCACCGCCGCGATCACCGGTGCGTACGTCGCCCTGGCCGACGCCGTCGCGTCCCTCAAGGCCTCCGGGGCGCTCGCCGCCTCCGCCCAGCCGCTCACCGGCTCGGTCGCCGCGGTCAGCGTCGGCATCATCGACGGCGTCCCGCGCCTCGACCTGCCCTACGTCGAGGACGTCCGCGCCGAGACCGACATGAACGTCGTCATGACCGGCGACGGGAAGTTCGTCGAGGTCCAGGGCACCGCCGAGGGCGCCGCCTTCGACCGCTCCGAGCTCGACGCGCTCCTCGGGCTGGCCGAGAAGGGCTGCGCCGACCTCACCCGGATGCAGCAGGAGGCGCTCCGCGTTGGTTGAGCCTGTGGAAACCAAGGTGTTCCTCGCCTCGCGCAACGCCAAGAAGCTCGCCGAGATGGAGCGGATCCTCCGCGAGCACGCTCCCGACGTCGAGGTGGTCGGCCTCGACGACGTCACGGCGTACGACGAGCCGGTCGAGGACCAGTCGACCTTCGAGGGCAACGCGCTGCTCAAGGCCCGCGCGGGCGCGGCGGCCACCGGGTTGCCCGCGCTGGCCGACGACTCGGGCCTGTGCGTCGACGCGCTCAACGGGATGCCGGGCGTGCTGTCGGCGCGGTGGTCGGGCAAGCCGAAGGACGACGCCCGCAACAACCGGCTGCTGCTCGAGCAGCTCGAGGACGTCCCCGACGAGCGGCGTACCGCCCACTTCGCCTGCGCGATCGCCTTCGTCCACCCCGACGGCACCGAGCTGGTCGTGCACGGCCGGATGGACGGGCACGTCATCCGCGAGCAGCGGGGCAGCGGCGGCTTCGGGTACGACGTCCTCTTCGTCGCCGACGAGCACGCCGCCCCCGGGCTGACCTCCGCCGAGCTCGACCCGGCCGCGAAGGACGCCGTCTCCCACCGCGGCCGCGCCCTGAGGGAGATCGCCCCGCTCGTGGCCCGCGCGCTCCACATGTAACGCGCCGTCCGTCGGTCTACCGCGCCGTCCGCACAGGTAACGCGCCGTCCGACCGACTACCGCGCCATCCGTACAGCTACCGCGCCGCTCGAACGGCGCGGTAGTTGTACGGACAGCGCGTTACATGCAGCTCGCCGCTCAGCCCACCGGCGTCGACCGCGGGGACGCCGTGTCGCGGCGGGCGAGGTACCGGGTGAGCAGGAGCCCCCACAGGGCGGCGAAGATGAACATGAAGACCGAGTAGACGGCGGCCGGCACCGACATCCGGGTGCTGTCGAGGACCTCGACCGCGACGAAGATCGCCAGCGTGCCGTTGTGCACGCCGATCTCCATCGAGGAGGCGATCGCCTCGCTCTCCCGGATCCCGGCCGCGCGGGGCACGACGTACCCGACGACGAGGGAGACCGCGCAGAACAGGGCGGCCGCCAGGCCGACGTCCGCGATGTAGTCCCCGACGTCCTCGCGCTGGTCGAGCAGGATCCCGAGCACCAGCACGCCGAGGATGACCGCCGACCCGATCCGCACCGGCTTGTCCATCCGGGCGGCGAACGCCGCGGCGCGCTGCCGGATGAGCATGCCGATCGCCACCGGCACCAGCACGACCGCGAACACCTCGACCACCTTGGTGAACTGCAGGGACACCTCGTCCTCGAGCCCGTAGTGGCTGATCGCCAGGTTGGTGATCACCGGCAGCGTGACGATCGCGACGATCGAGTTGATCGCCGTGAGGGTGACGTTGAGGGCGACGTCGCCGCGGAAGAGGTGGCTGTAGAGGTTGGCGCTCGTGCCGCCCGGGGAGGCGGCGAGCAGCAACATGCCGATGGCGAGCAGCGGGGACAGGTCGAGCACCTTGACCAGCCCGAAGCAGAACAGCGGCAGCAGCACCAGCTGGCAGGCGAGCGCCACGGCGACCGCCTTGGGGTGCCGCGCGACCCGACGGAAGTCGTCGGGCACGAGCGACAGCCCGAGGCCGAGCATGATGATGCCCAAGGCGATGGGCAGACCGACGGTGGTCAGGGCGGAGTCCATGCGCGGACTCTAGTGACCGCCGTCACAGCACGGGCGCAGAACCGCTCAGTCGTCCTTCTTCTTGGTCTGCGCCGCGAACGCCTTCGTCGTCAGCCGGTCAGGGAGGTGCGTGGCGATCTCGGCGAGGGCGCGGTTCTTCATCGAGCCCGCGACCACGTGCGGCTTGCCGGCGAACAACGCGTCGAGCCCGTCGCGCGCCACGTCGTCCGGGTCGTCCTTCGGGCCCTGGCCCAGCGGGGTGTCGAGCAGGTCGGCGCGCCGGAAGAACTCGGTGTCGGTCGGGCCCGGCATCAACGACGTGACGCTGACGCCGGTGTCCTGCAGCTCGTGGCGGATGCCCTCGGCGAAGGAGTGCACGAACGCCTTGGACGCGGCGTACGTCGCCTGGAACGGGCTCGGCGCGACCGCGGCGATCGACGCCGTCACCAGGATCCGGCCCGATCCGCGCCGGACCATGTCGTCGACGGCGAGCTTGGCCAGGTGCACGGTCGAGCGGACGTTGAGGTCGACCAGCCCGAGGTGACGGTCGAGGTCGGTGTCGGCGAAGGTCCCGCCGACCCCCACGCCCGCGTTGAGCACCGCCACGTCGACGGGCCGGCCGGTGCCGGCCGCCTCGCGCCACAGGTGCTCGACCTCCTCGGGACGGGTCAGGTCGACCTGGACGGCGCGGACGTCGGTGCCGTGCGTGGTCTTGACCTCAGCCGCGGCGACGTGGACCTCCGGCTCCTCGGCCGCCATCACCACGTCGTACCCGCGCCCGGCCAGCTCGCGGGCCACCGACAGCCCGATCCCGGTCGACGCACCGGTCACCAGCGCGAGCCCTGCCTGCTTCGTGGAGTCCATGGCGGCCGGGTACCCCGCGGTGGATGGCTCGAGACCGGTCCCCTCAGCGGTTACGGTGCCGCCATGCCGACTCGGGTCACTCCGTCGCTGCTGGCCCGCCTGCTCGTCGCGGGCCTGACGATCGGACTGGCCGTCGGGCTGGCGTCCTGCGCCGAGGGCCCTGCACCGGCGGGTGGTCCGGCTACGGCTGCGGAGAGCGGGGACCGTGGTCCGAGCGGGGCGGAGGTCGCCGCCGCGCTCGGGGCGATGCCGACGACCGAGCGGCTGGTGCCGCTGCGCAAGGGCGACCTGGTCAGGATGCCCGGTGGGCCGGCGGACTTCGTCGAGGGCTGGACCGTGCTCGACTCCCGTTTCCCGTGTGACCAGCCCGGCATCGAGTGCGGCGCGCTCGTCGAGGTGTGGGGATCTCCTGAGTCCGCGCAGCGCCGCTCCGAGGAGATGCTGTCCCTGACGGGCGGCATGCTCCCGCGCGACGCCGAGCAGCACGTCGTGCGCGGCTCGGTCGTCGTGCGGATGCGGCTCGCGCTCACGCGGCGCGAGGTCGCGTCGTACGAGGCAGCGCTCGACGGCGCGTGACCCCGATCCCGGAGGGTGCGCCCGGAGAGACTCGAACTCTCACTGGCCAGGACCTAAACCTGGTGCCTCTGCCAATTGGGCTACGGGCGCGCGGCGCCGAGTCTAAGTACGCCGCGGCGCCGGCCGCGCGTCAGGCCAGCGCGAGGTCCTTGCGCAGCTTGGCGACGTGGCCGGTGGCCTTGACGTTGTACTGCGCCACCTCGACGGTGCCGTCCTCGCCGACGACGACGGTGGAGCGGATGACGCCCTGGACGACCTTGCCGTAGAGCTTCTTCTCGCCGAACGCACCCCAGGCGGTCATCACGGCCTTGTCGGCGTCGGAGAGCAGGCGGATCGTCAGGCCCTCCTTCTCGCGGAACTTCGCGAGCCTCTCCGGCTTGTCGGGCGAGATGCCGAGCACCTCGTAGCCGGACGCCTGCAGCGAGTCGAGGGAGTCGCTGAAGTCGCAGGCCTGCTTGGTGCAGCCCGGGGTCATCGCGGAGGGGTAGAAGTAGACGATCACCTTCCGCCCGCGCAGGTCCGAGAGCGTCACCTGCTCACCGGTGTCGTCCGGCAGGGTGAAGTCCGGTGCGGCATCACCGGGGGACAGGCGGGGCGTCTCGGCCACGGGTTCTCCTTCTTGCGAGCGATGTGCAACAACATAGGCTGGGCGGGGTCCGCCGGCGCCGTCGACGGTACCGACGACCTCCGACAGCCGAGGAGCCGCACCATGCACGTGCCCGACGGGTTCCTGGACGCACCGACGTCCGTCGCGACGGGGGTGGTCGCCGCGGCCGCGGTCGGCGTCGCGCTCCGCAGGGCGCGCACCGAGCTCGACGACCGCACCGCCCCGATGGCGGGGCTCGTGGCGGCGTTCGTGTTCGCGGCGCAGATGATCAACTTCCCCGTCGGCGCCGGCACCAGCGGCCACCTGATGGGCGGCGCGCTGGCCGCCGTCCTGGTCGGCCCGTGGACCGGCCTGCTGTGCGTGTCGGTGGTGCTGGTCGTCCAGGCACTGTTCATGGCCGACGGCGGCATCACCGCGCTCGGCACCAACGTCGTGCTGATCGGCGTGGTCACCGCGCTGGTCGGGTACGTCGTGTTCCGCGCGCTCCAGGCCGTGCTGCCGCACCGACTCGGCACGGTCGCGCCGACCGCGGCGGTCGCGGCGTTCGTGTCGGTCCCGGTCGCGGCGGCGGTCTTCAGCCTGCTCTTCGCGATCGGCGGCACCGCCCCGGTCGACGCCGGAAAGGTGCTCACCGCGATGCTCGGCTGGCACGTCCTCATCGGCATCGGCGAGGCGGTCGTGACCGGCCTGGTGGTGGGCGCCGTGGTCGCGGTGCGGCCCGACCTGGTCCGCGGCGCCCGACCGCTGGTGGCCGCCCGCGAGCTCGAGATCCGGACGGTGGCGGCATGAGCACCCACACCAGCGGCAGCGGCACGACCGACGACCGGGCCCGGCAGCCGGTCCGCCGCCGGGTCAGCACCCGCGCCCTCCTGGTCGCCGGCCTCGTCGTCGCGCTCCTCGTGGCCGGCGTCGCCAGCTACTACGCCAGCTCCCACCCCGACGGCCTCGAGCACGTCGCGGGGGAGACCGGCTTCCTCGACACCGCCGAGGACTCACCGACCGCCGACAGCCCCTTCGCGGACTACGCCACGAAGGGCGTGGACGACGAGCGGCTCAGCGTCGGCATCGCCGGCGTGCTCGGGACCCTCGTCGTGCTCGTGCTGACCGGCGGCCTCGCGCTCGCCCTGCGCCGGCGCGGCCCCACCGACCCCACCGACCAGGCCCCGGACACCTCGGACGAGCGCGCCTCCGCACCCGAGCGGGCCTGAGTGGGTGCCGCCCACGGCCACCGTCTGCACCACCACGGCCACAGCGCCGTCCACCGCGCGCCGGCGCACCTGAAGATCCTGGTGCTGGTCGGCTTCGTCCTGCTCGTCGTCGCCACGCCCCGCGAGTGGTACGCCGTGTTCGCGGCCTACGCCGCCGTCGTGGTCGGCACCGTGCTGGTCGCACGGGTGCCGCTCGGCTGGGTGCTGCGGCGGATGGTCGTCGAGGTGCCGTTCCTCGTCTTCGCGGCGCTCGTGCCGTTCGTCGCGGAGGGTCCACGCACCGAAGTCCTCGGCCTCACCGTCTCCGAGCCCGGCCTGGTCGCCGCGTGGGGCCTTGCCGTCAAGGGAACGATCGGCGTGATGGCCTCGCTCACCCTGGCCGCGACCACGGAGCCGACCGACGTGCTGGTTGGGCTGCGGCGGCTGCGGATGCCGCCGCTGCTGGTCGAGATCATGTCGTTCATGCTGCGCTACCTCGACGTGGTCACCGCTGACCTCGGCCGGACGCTGACCGCCATGCGCTCGCGCGGCTGCGAGCCGCGCTCGCCTCGGCACTGGCCGGTGCTGGCCCGCTCGCTGGGGGCGTTGTTCATCCGCAGCTACGAGCGGGGCGAGCGGGTCCACCTCGCGATGCTGTCCCGCGGCTACACCGGCACGCTGCCGACGACGACAGGTGGGCACGAGCACCGATGAGCGCCCCCGTCCTCGACGTCCGCGGCCTGGCCTACGCCTACCCCGACGGCCACCAGGCGCTCTTCGGCGTCGACCTCCACGTCCACCGCGGGGAGCGGGTGGCGCTGCTCGGCCCGAACGGCGCCGGCAAGACCACGCTCGTCCTGCACCTCAACGGCATCCTCACCGCCGGTGCGGGGAGCGTCGCGGTCAGCGGGCTGCCGGTGGAGAAGAAGCACATCCAGGAGGTCCGGCGCCGCGTCGGCATCGTCTTCCAGGACCCCGACGACCAGCTCTTCATGGGCACGGTCCGCCAGGACGTCGCCTTCGGCCCCGCCAACCTCGGCGTCCGCGGCGCCGAGCTGGACCGCCGGGTCATGGCCGCGCTCGAGCAGGTCGGGATGGCCGAGCACGTCGACCGCCCGCCGCACCACCTCTCCTTCGGCCAGCGCCGCCGCGTCGCGGTCGCCACCGTGCTCGCGATGGAGCCGGAGGTGCTGGTGCTGGACGAGCCGTCCTCCAACCTCGACCCGACCTCCCGACGAGAGCTCGCCGACATCCTGCGCGCGCTGGACGTGACGGTGCTGATGGTCACCCACGACCTGCCCTACGCCCTCGAGCTCTGCCCCCGCGCCGTCGTGCTCTCCGGGGGCACGGTCGTGGCCGACGGGTCGACGTACGACGTCCTCACCGACGACGCGCTCATGCGCGCGCACCGCCTCGAGCTGCCCTTCGGCTTCGACCCCCGCACGCTCGGGCCAGGAGTGGGCACCGGGCAGGGGACCGCACCGCGCCGCACGCCGGACACCGGGGGATCGGTAGCATCTCCCGGCACGCACACGAACCCAGGAGACCTCACGTGAGCAAGGGCAACGACACCTCCTCCCTCGAGCGCGAGATCGAGGAGACCCGCGAGCGCCTGGCGACCACCATCGACCAGCTCCTGTACCGCTCGAGCCCGAAGACGATCGTCGGCCGCGAGGTCGCGACCATCAAGGCGCACTACGTCGACGCGGCCGGCAACCCCCGCACCGACAACATCCTCAAGACCGTCGGCGCGGTCGTGGGCGCGGTCGCCCTGCTCGTCGTGGTCCGGAAGGTCGCCGGCTGATCGTGCCCGCCTCTGACAAGACCCCGATCAAGATGCTGCACGACCGCATCCTGTGCGAGGTCGACGCGGACGCCGGTGAGCGGCGCTCCTCCGGCGGGATCGTCATCCCCGCCACCGCCGCGATGGGCGCCACCCGGCTGTCGTGGTCGAAGGTCGTCGCCGTCGGTCCGCACGCGCGGGCTGTCGAGGTCGGCGACCGCGTGCTCTTCGAGGCCGGCGACAAGGCCGAGGTCGAGGTGCACGGCGAGCTGTACGTCGTCATGCGTGAGCGCGACGTCCACGCGGTCGCCGCGGAGCGCCTCGCCGACGAGGCGACCGGGCTCTACCTCTGACACGTCTGACGTAACTCCGCAGGTCAGCGGCCGTTGAGCGGGCGTGCTGAGACGCCTGACCTGCTCCCTCGCCGCGGCCGCCCTGGTGCCCGCCGGCCTCGCCGTGTCCGTCCCGTCGACCGCCTCCGGTGCGCCCGAGGGGCCCGGTGCCGCCACGACGTCCGCCGCCTCGCCCGCCGCCGTCGGGAAGCCGGCGCGCTACCGCGCGACGATCGAGTGGACCAAGCACGGCATCCCGCACATCACCGCCGACGACTTCGGCTCGCTCGGCTTCGGCAGCGGGTACGCCGCCGCGGGCGCGTCGCTGTGCACGCTGGCCGACACCCTGGTCACCGGCCGCGGCGAGCGGTCGCTGTGGTTCGGCCCGAAGGGTCGCTACAACGACCAGGTCACCCTCGACGCCAGCAACCTCCAGGTCGACACCGTGGTCGGCGACCTGCGCAACCGCCGGGTCGTCGAGAAGCTGCTGCGCGACAAGGTCGCCGGCCCCGGCAAGCAGGCCCGGGCGATGGTCCGGGGCTACACCGCCGGCCTCAACACCTACCTGCGCGAGGAGGGCCGCACCGGCGTCACCGACCCGGCCTGCAAGGGCGCCGGCTACCTGAAGCCCGACGTCACCCCGCTCGACCTCTGGTACGGCGTGTACCTCGCCAACCTGCTCGCCTCCACCGGCGTGTTCATCCCGGAGATCGCCGACGCCGCGCCGCCGACGCTCACCGACCCCGGCCTCCCCGAGCTGCCGCTGCGGGCCGCTGACGTCGACAAGGACGCGCTCCTCAAGGGCTTCGGCCGCGACCCCGACGCGCCCTTCGGCTCGAACGCGACCGCGGCCGGCGGCCGCGTCACGAGCACCGGCAAGGGGATGCTGCTCGGCAACCCGCACTTCCCGTGGAAGGGCCGCTACAAGTTCACCCAGCAGCACCAGACGATCCCGGGCCGCTACGACGTGGCCGGTGCCTCGCTGATCGGCTCGCCCGCGATCAACATCGGCTGGAACAAGGACGTCGCGTGGAGCCACACCGTCTCCACGGCGTACCGCTTCACGCCCTACGAGTACCGCCTCCTCGGCCCCACGTCGTACCTCACCGAGAGCGGGCCGAAGCAGCTCCAGCGCCACGAGGTGCGGGTCAAGGTCCGCCGGGGCGGCAAGGTCCGCACCGTCACCGAGGACGTGTGGCGCACCGCCCAGGGCTACGTCGTCGACGACCCCGCCCAGCTGATGCCGTGGAGCCCGCTGAGCGTGTGGGCGATCCGGGACGCGAACGCCGAGCACCTGCGCACGCTCGACACGTTCCTGGACATGGGCAAGGCGCGCGACGTCCGCGACCTGCTGCGCCGCCAGGACCGAGGTGGCGGCATGCCGTGGGTCAACACGACGGCCGCGGACCGCAAGGGCGACGTGCTGTACGCCGACCACTCGGTCGTCCCGCACGTCACCAACGCCATGGAGCAGCGCTGTCTCACCGTCGTCGGCCGGGTCATCGACACCGTCGCCGGCCTGCCCGGGCTCGACGGCACCCGCGCCGAGAGCGACTGCGCGTGGGGCGCGGACGCCGACGCCCAGCGCCCCGGCATCCTCGGCCCGCGGAACCTGCCGTCGGTGGTGCGCCGCGACTGGGTGATGAACGCCAACGACTCCTACTGGCTGCCCCACCCGGCCTCGCGGCTCGAGGGCTTCCCGAGCATCATCGGCTGCGAGCGCTGCGAGCGGACCATGCGCACCCGCGTCGTCGCCGACTACGTCGCCCGTCGGCTCGCCAAGGGCCGCAAGGAGACGCCGGCCAGCTTCCGCGGCCACCAGCACGAGAACCGGGTGATGGCTGCCGAGGTGATGCGCGCCGACGGCGCCCTCGACCGGGTCTGCTCGCTGACGGGGGAGACCGACGCGTGCGCCGCGCTCCGGACGTGGGACGGCCGCTCGGACCGCGACTCCCGCGGCGTCCACCTCTTCGAGGCCTTCGTCGAGCGGCTGCCCGCGCTGCCCCTCGACCTGGTCGACACGGTCTGGACGGTGCCGTTCAGTGCCGCCGACCCGCTCAACACCCCGCGCGGCCTCAACTGGGCCAACCCCGGCGTCGTGCAGGCGATGGCCGACGCCATCGCCGCGGTGCGCGAGGCCGGCGTGCCCTTCGACGCGAGGTGGGGCTCGCTCCAGGTCGCCGGCGACCGCGGCGCCCCCGCCATCGGCCTCGGCGGCGGTGACGGCGACGAGCTCGGCAACGCCAACGTGCTGTCCTCGCGCAACGTGACCAAGGGCGGGCGGTACAAGCCGATCACCTACGGCTCCTCGCACATCCAGGCGATCAGCTACCGGCGCGGCGGCGGCCTCGACGCGCGCACGATCCTCACCTACGGCCAGTCCGAGGACCCCGCCTCCCCGTGGTCGTCGGACCAGACCCGCCTCTTCGCCCAGGAGAAGTGGGTCCGCTTCCCCTGGACCGACGCCCAGGTCCGGCGCGACCTGGTCCGGCGGAAGGTCGTCACGGGCCGCTGAGAGGGGGCGCCGGCCGTGCAGGCGTACCACCCATAGGTGGTACGCCTGACGTTCTGGGCCGTTGCTTGGGCCCAGAGGTGTTGCGGAGGCCCAGAAGGTCAGGCTCCCGCCTGTCGAACCTGCCGGTAACGAAGGCGACGGGGACCACTACGTCGACACTCGTCAACTTCGTCCGGTCGTGGCTCCGGCTGACCCCAGCAGGGAGCAGCCGGTCCGTCCTCGTCCGGTCCCTCAGAGGGGCCGGGCGAGGACGACGACGTTGTTCTCGAAGTACGAGCCGTTCCAGTCCGAGCAGGTCACGAGCACCAGCCGGCCCCGGCCGTGGTCCTGGCCGAAGAGCGCCTCGGCGCGCTCGGCGAGTCTCGCTCGGCTCATCACCTGCACGGTCGTCACGCGGTAGCGGACCGTGCCCTTGCGGCTCACCACGAGCACGCGCTGGCCCTGCTTCAACGACGGCACCCGGGCGAGCGCCCCGCCGCCGGTGTGCACGGTGTGGCCGGTGACCACGGTCTGTCCGCCCCGCGCGCCGGCGCGGGCGCTGACGTCCCACCAGCCGACCTGGTCGGGGTCGGCCGGCGGCTGGAGCACGCGGCCGGGCCGCATGCCGATGGGCGCGACGGGCGCGACCACGTCGAGCGAGGGGATCTTCAGCCGGATCGGCTGCGCGGGCGCCGGCGCGACGTACGACCGCGCCGCGGACTCGCCTCCCGGCAGCACCGCGCCGGCCACGGTGAGCCCGAGGGCCAGCACCAGCACCCCGACCCACACACCGTGCGCGACCGCGGCGACCCGGCGGCGTACCGCCTCCCGGCGCGCGCCCGGCCCCGGCTCGGTGTCGTCGGCGCTGGTCACGGTCGGCTCGGTCGGTCCGGGCGGCTCAGGAGCGGAGCGTACGACGCGTGGCGGCGACGCCGGCGCCGATCGCGGCCAGGAGAAGCGCGACCAGCCCGCCGGTGCCCAGCGCGCCGTCGCTGCCCGCCGGCACCGAGATCGGGACCTGCGGCTCCTCCGGCTGGGGCTGCGGCGCCGGGGTGTTCGGCTCGTCGGGCTGGACGCGCCCGTTCGGACCGCAGCTGCTGTGGCCGATCTCGACGTTCAGCAGCTCCACGCCGAAGCTGGCCGCGGCGGGCAGCAGCCGCAGGTCAAGCGCGGTGACGTCGATCCGGTCACGTCCGCGCTCCTGCTTGTTGAGCGTGACGTCGAGGACGTTGTCCTCCAGCGGCGCGAGCTGCTCGCCGACGGTGCCGAGCGCGGAGGTGAGCACCTCGGCCTGGTCGACGACCTGGGCGAGGGGGCCGAGCGCGCCGCCGATGGCCTCGGTGAACTGCGTGCGCAGCGCTTGCAGGAGCAGGTCGACGACCTCGCCGAGGTCGGTGACGAGCTTGGTGTTCGGGGCGGGGTCGGCCGGCAGGTCGACCAGGTCGACCTCCTGGCCGGCGAGGCGCAGCGAGGCGCCCGCGCCGGCGAGCGTGGTGCCGCCGCTGACCTCGCCCGGGCGGGCGATGCAGAAGCTCTGGATCGCACCGAGGTCGAGGACGATCGCGGCGTCTGCGGCGGTGAGCACCTGCTCGAGCGCCGTCTGGAGGCCGGCGAGAAGCGGGTCGAGGACCGGCGCGAGGGCGTCCTGGAGCTGCTGGTCGAACCCGGCGAGGAAGTCGGACCGGAGGATCTGGAGGTTCGAGAGGTCGAGGTTCCCGGCGTTCAGCTCGAGGTTCTCACCCGGGCGCAGGCAGCTGCCCTCGTCGACCTCGAGCAGCACCGCACCGTCGCCGGCCAGGCCGGAGCAGGCTGCGGACGCGCCGCGGCCGTCCTCGATCTGGGTGCGCGCCTTCTGCGCCAACGTGCCGGCCTGGATGAAGTCCTGGCCCGTCAGCACCGAGATCGCGGGGCTGTCGCTGCCCGTCGTGCGCTGCCGCTTGCCGTCGTTGGTGACCCGGTAGGTCCCGGAGTCGGCGGGCGTGCCCCCGATCGTGAGCCGCACGGCGGTGGCGCTGGCCTGCGCGACCGGGTCCTCGGCGGCCAGCGCGGGCGCGCCGGTCAGCAGCACGAGCGAGCTGGCGGTGGTCGCGGCGGCGATCCGCGCGGCGGTACGACGTGTGGTCACGGTGTGGCTCCCCCGCCGCGCGCCTCCCGGAACGCGGCCCCGATGTCGACAGTGGTCCAGTCATCCCAACGGCCGCACGGCGGCGGGGTTACGGGTGCGCCCTCGTGCCGACGTCCCCGGGCATGGCACGAGGGCCGGTCCTCCCCCCGGGGAACCGGCCCTCGTGGCTCGTGGGCCACCTCGCGGTGGCAGTCCTCCTCGGACGGTCAGCGGACCCGGACGATGAACGCCTTCGTGGTCGCGCCGGTGGTCGCCTCCGAGCCGGGGAGCACCAGGCGGTAGCGGTAGGTGCCCTTCCTCTTCTCCCGCGGGAAGACGACCGTGGTCGTGCGGCTGCCCGGCGTGATGGTCTTCACGGTGCTCCAGCTGCGGCCGGCCTGGTAGCGCTGCAGGGTGAGGGTCTCCAGGCCCGGCTGCTCGACGGTGACGCGGGCGGCCGGCGGGGTGGCGCCCTTGCGAACGGTCGTCGCGCTGGTGCGCCAGCCCTCGATGTCGCTGACGGCGAGCGGCACGTCGTACGTCTCCGGGTCGCCGTCGTCGTTGATCCGGCAGGTCAGCGGCGCCTTGGCCGGCTCCTGGTGGAACTTCTCGCCGTAGTGGTAGTTGCTGCCGCCGACCTGGGTCCAGACCACGGCATACTCGCGCACGCCGGCCGGCCAGCTCCGGTGCTGGCTGTAGACGAACTCCTGGTTGCCCGACCAGGTGGCCACGTTGTTGTGGAAGTTCAGCGTGACCTCGCCGGCGGAGTCCGTCCACACGCGGACGTTGACGTCGTTGGACTGCCCGTCGGGGATGTTCGACGGGTAGGGGACGAAGAGCCCGTAGCAGGACGGGTCGGCGTAGCGCCAGTTCCAGTCGAAGTTGCCGTGCGGGTCGACGGCCGGGTCGTTCTCGGTGTCCTCGACGACGACCGGGTCGGGCACGACGACGGGGTCAGGGCCGGTCGTCGGAGCCGGGATGGTCGGCGCGGGCTCGGTGGGGGCCGGGGTGGTGGGCGCAGGCTCGGACGGGGTGGTCGGGGCCGGCGTGGTGGGCGCCGGCGACACGATCGTGCCCCAGCGCACGGAGTAGTGCGAGACCGCCTTGCCCGACGGGTGCCGGATGGTGAGGGTGTCGACCGGCTTCGCGAGATCCACCGTGACCGGGCCGTTGCCCTGCTGGGCACTGCCGGCCTTCACGCAGTAGCCGACGATCATCTTCCCGGCGGGGGCATGGACGGTGACCGACTGCGGGTCGCCCTTGGTGTCGATCTTCCCGGACGAGAGCGGGGCGCACACCTTGTCCGTGCTGGGCGCCGCCACCGAGGTGGGCGCGAGACTGACGACCGGGACGACGACGGCGGCCGCCGCGAGGGCGGCGAGTGGAGCGAGGCGGGTGCGCACGTAGGTGTCTTCTTCCGGGAGGTAGCTTGGTGGAAGAAGCGTCGCAGCGGTCTCGGCCGATCAGGTCCGTGTTGCAGGAACCTTGCGGCGGGAGGGGACAATCTTGCGGCCGTCTTGAGGATCGGCCGCCCCGCCGAGGTGCCGGACGTCCGGGATGAAGGCCGCCGCGAGCGCGGCGAGCAGCATCACGACGCCGATGACGGCGAAGCCGAGGGTGTAGCCGCGCTCCTCGGGGATGCCGCTCGGCAGCACGTGGGCGGTCACGATCCCGGCCATGACGGCCGACCCGACGGCGCCGCCGATGGTGCGGATGTTGGCGTTCATCCCGTTCGCGACGCCGGTCTGCTCCGGCGGCACCGAGGCGATGACGACGCCGGCGAGGCTGGAGAAGATCAGGCCGGAGCCGAGGCCCTGGACGTTCGTGGCGGCGTACAGCTGCCAGGTCTCGTCGTGGAGCAGGGCCATGGAGAAGTACGTCGCCGCCGCGGCGAGCGCGCCGGTCACCACGACCACGCGGGCGCCGAGCGTCCGCACGAGCCGGGCGGTGACGAACCCGACGAGGAAGCTCGCGACCGCGGAGGGGAGCAGCAGCCACCCCGACTCCGAGATGGTCGCGCCGAATCCGTAGCCGGCCTCCTCGGGGGTCTGCAGGAACTGCGGCAGGAAGCCGAACGACGCGAACATGCCGAACCCGACGAAGCCCGAGACGAGGTTGGTGGTCCACACCCCACGCCGGCGCATCATCCGCATGTCGATCATCGGCACCGGTGCGCGGGACTCGGTGCGGACCCAGACGACCAGCAGCACGACCGCAGCGGCCAGCAGGCCGAGGACGCGGCCGGAGGCCCAGCCCCACGCGTTGCCCTTGCTCAGCGCCAGAAGCAGCGAGACGAGCCACCCGCTGAGCAGCAGCGCGGGCAGCACCGGCAGCCGGGCGGCGGTGCGCACGGGCGACTCGGGCACGAACAGCAGGGCGGCGACGGCGGCCGCGGCGGTCGCGAACATCGGCAGCAGGAACAGCCAGCGGTAGCCCAGCCCGTCGACGATCGGCCCTGCCACGACGACGCCGATGCCGAAGCCGGCGGCGGTCAGCGAGGCGATCACGCTCAGGGCGGTCGGCATCCGTCGTCCGAACTCGTCGCGGATGATCCCGAACGACAGCGGCAGCACGCCGCCACCGGCACCCTGCACCACGCGCGCCGCGATGAGCCAGCCGATGCTCGGCGCGAAGGCCGCCATCAGCGACCCGACGACGAGCGCGCTCATCGTGATGACGAGCATCCGCACCTTGCCGACCACGTCGCCGATCCGGCCGAGCAGGGGAGTGCAGATCGAGGCGGAGAGCAGGTACGCCGTCAGCACCCACGTGACGGTCGCCTGGTCGGTGTCGAGCTCGACCTGGATCCGGGCGAGGACCGGGACGATCAACGACTGCAGCAGCGAGAACGACGCCGCTGCCGTGGCCAGCACCGCGAAGGTGATCGCGGGCCGGGAGCGTGGTGCTACGGGTCAGCCCAGCTTGAGCGTGGCGGTGATCTGCGTGCCCTCGGAGCGGTCGATCTGGAGGCTCTGGCAGATCGACTCGACCAGGGCGAGGCCACGGCCGCGGGGGGCGTACATGTCGACCTGCGTCACGGTCGGCTCGGCCTCGCTGCCGTCGTCGCGCACGCAGAGCGTCAGCATGCCGTCCTGCACCCACCAGGAGACGTGGATGGCGTCGTCGTCGGACCGGCCGTGCTCGACGCCGTTGGTGACCAGCTCGCTGACCACGAGCGCCGCGTCGTTGACGATCCGGTCGGGCACGCCCGCCTGCGTCAGGAAGTCGTGGAGCTGGTGCCGCGCCGCGGTGGCGGCGGCCAGCTCGAAGGGGAGCCGGTAGGACCGGACGTCGCCGGTGCTCATGCGGTCCGGTAGGGCATCGCGCACACGTGCAGCACGCGCTGCGCGACGGACCCGTCCTCGGCGACGAGGTCGAGCTCGGCCCCGGCGTTCCTCATGTTCTTGTGGGCGGTGGCGAGCACGCCGATGGCGAGGCTCGGCATGAAGTCGACGTCGCTGAGGTCGACCACGAGGGTCTCGGCGAAGTCCTTGCTGTACTTCTGCAGGACGTCGCGGAACCGGGGGCCGGCGAGCTCGTCGATCGTGCCGCTCACGCGCACGGTGCGGCTCTGCTCGTCGTAGTCCGCACTGAAGGGTCGATCCAACACCCGGTCATCGTAACGGAGGCGGTCCTCGGCCGTGGCGGCCGTGCCTCCCCTCGCCTTCGGAGGTCAGTGGAACCGGATGGCGAGGACGGTGGTGTCGTCGTCCTTCTCGCCGGGGACCGCCTCGACGAGGCGGTCGATCCACCGGTCGAGCGGCTCGTCGCCGGGCCCGGTGCCGCCGGCCTCGCGGAGCAGGTCGAGGGCGGCCAGCAGGTCCACCTCGCGCCGCTCGACGAGGCCGTCGCTGAACATCAGCAGCGTCGAGCCCGGCGGCACCTCGACCTCGGCGGCGCGGGCGTGACCCTCGCCGAGGCCGAGCAGGGGGCGCGCGGTGACGGGTACGTCGCGAGCGGTGACGCCGTCGAAGAGCAGCGGCAACGGGTGCCCGGCGCTCACCAGCTCGACCCGGCGGCTGTCCGCGTCGACGACGGCCACCAGGGCGGTTGCGACGCGCTCGTCGATGAGCGACGACATCAGCTGGTCGAGGCGGTCCAGGCAGGTGCCGGGGTCGTCGCCGGCGAAGAGGTAGGCGCGCATCGCGGTTCGGATCTGGGTCATCGCCCCGACCGCGCTGACGCCGTGCCCGGCGACGTCGCCCACCACGTAGGCGACGCGGCCGCCGCCGACCTCGACGGCGTCCCACCAGTCCCCGCCGAGCTGGAAGGTCGAGGCCGGGAGGTAGCGGGCGACGACGTCGATGCCCTCGACCTCGGGCAGCTGCTCGCGCAGGATCGAGCGCTGGAGGGACTCCGCGACCGCGATCTGCTCGCGCGAGCGCTGGAGCATGAGGCCGTTGACGTGGGTCTGCAGCGCCGTGGCGGCGTCGGCCTGCCAGGCCTCCCACGGGGCGCTGTGCCCGCGCACGACCTGCTGCCACTTCTCGAAGGACTTGCGGGGGGAGAGGCGGACCTCGGGGCCCTCCTGCGCGGCGAGCAGCTTGTTGGTCGGGTCGCCGCCCCAGTCGACGACCTGCTCGAGCTCGGGCCGCAGCCACAGCAGCCAGCTCTCCGGGCCGGCGGCGATGCACAGCGCCCCGGCGGCGACCGGCGCGTGCTCGGCCAGTGCGGGGTCGAGCACGGCGAGGTGGTCGCTGGCCACGACGTCGCCGGTGGGCCGCAGCAGCAGCTGGGCGATGCGGCGTACGACGTCGTCGTCGGGCACCTGGCCGGCGGTGTGCAGCTGCTCGTCGTGGCAGAGCGCGACGCCGCCGGCGTCCATGAGGCGCAGCAGGTCGGGGTCGGCGACGAGACCGTCGAGCGGGGCGTCGCTCGAGGCAGAGAGTCGGGCGGTCATCTTCGCCAGCGTCGACTGAGCGGCGAGCGCGGCCTCGCGCTGGTCGGAGCGCTCCCGCTCGGCGACCATCTGCGAGGCGACCTGGCCGAGGAACTCCGCCGCGGCGCGGGCGTCCTGGCTCGGCCGGTGCGGACCGGAGTAGTGGTGGCAGGCCACCAGGCCCCACAGCTCCTCGTCGACGATGAGCGAGACCGACATCGAGGCGGTGACGCCCATGTTGGAGAGGTACTCGACGTGGATCGGCGAGACGCTGCGCAGCGTGGAGTGCGACAGGTCCAGCGGCGCCTCGGTGGCCGGGTCGAGCACCGGGTGGAGAGGTACGGGGGTGTAGCCGATGTCGGCGATGAGCCGGGTCCAGTTGGCGGTGTAGAGCCGCCGGGCCTGGGCCGGGATGTCGGTGGCCGGGTAGTGCAGGCCCAGGAACGGGTTGAGGTCCTCGCGGCGCTCCTCGGCGACGACCTCGCCGTTCCAGTGCTGGTCGAAGCGGTAGACCATGACCCGGTCGAAGCCGGTGATCGAGGAGACCTCGCGCGCCAGCTGGGCGGTCAGCTCGTCGACCGTCGTCGACGCGGCCAGGCGGCCCATCGCGCTGCGGGCGGAGCGGTACGACATCGGGAGGGCGCGGCCGCGCTCGAGCGACTCGATCTCGACGACGAGGCGGCCGCCGGAGGTGTGCACGCCGACGTCGACCGTGCCGCCGGCCAGCGCGCCGCCGCGGTCGGCCGGCAGGAGCAGCGTCAGCGGCTCGCGGGCGGTCGCGAGCTCCGCATGGTGCTCGATGGCGCGGGTGGCGCCCTCGCCGACGAAATCGGTGAGGGGACGGCCGAGCGCCTCGTCGAGCGGGACGCCGAGCAGCTCCTCGACGTTGGCGGAGACCATCACGGTGGTGCCGGTGGCCGGGTCGACCGCGAGCAGCACGCCGTGCGGCTGGATGGCGCCCGGGATGTGGATCGGCTCGCGGTCGCAGTTGTTGAGGTCGACGCGACCGTACGCCGGGGTGTGCGGCGACACCGTCTCGGTCACGCGGGCTCCATCGGCAGTCGCAGCAGGTCGCGGGCCACTTTACCGGTCGGCGACCCGCGCCGGGCTCACCCCTGTCGGTCGGCTCCCGCCGCCTCCTCGGCCACCGCGGCGAGCACCTCGTCGAGCCGCTCGGCGAGCTCCCGCGGACCCTCGACGACCTCGACCGCGCCGGCCTCCCGCAGCTCCGCCGCGGTGACCCCACCGGTCAGCACCCCGACGAACGCCACGCCGGCGGCGTGCGCCGACTCGGCGTCCCAGACGGTGTCGCCGACGGCGAAGGCACGCGCGGCGTCGACCCGCTCGAGGCTCACCGAGAGCAGGTCGGGCGCGGGCTTGCTGGACTCCGCCTCGTCGCCGGCCAGTGTCGCGCGGATCGCCGACGTCCCGGGGACGAGGTCGAGCAGGCGGTCGGTGAGCTCGCGCTCCCCGGAGCTGGCCAGCACGACCTGGAGACCCGAGGTCCGCAGCGCCTCCAGCAGGTCCTCGGCGCCGTCGAGCGCGACGATCTCGCCGAACCTCGCGTCGAAGTGGTGTGCGTGCCGGGCGCGCACGTCGTCGCCGACCGACCGCTCGACGCTGTCGTCGGTCACCTCCGCCACGAGCCGGTCCCCGCCCATGCCGATGGCGCGGTGCAGCCGGTGGGACGCGACGTCGACGCCCACGTCGCGGAAGGCCGCCCGCCAGCAGCCGACGTGGACGTAGACGGAGTCGACGAGCGTGCCGTCCAGGTCGAGGACGACGGAGTCGGGGCGCTCGGGGCGGGCGGGGCGGCTGGGGGTGTCGGGGGTTCGCATGGTCATCGCGAGCACGGTTCCCCGCCGGACGCTCCGGCAGTCAGGTGCGGCTGGCGGATCGGCTCCGAACCGGCTGGGCCGTGTGCGGGCCCCCACGGCGGGGGTACCGCACGAGGACGCCGCGCCGAGCGGCGTACGCACCACTCGACCACCGGGAGGGAACCCACGTGAGCGACGCCAGCACCGGCCAGGACACCCCGCACGCGGAGGAGCGCAAGCTCGTCGACCTGATCGACGACATGCCGATCGCGATGATGACAACCGTCGACGCCGAGGGACGGATGCGGTCGGTCCCGATGGCGCGGCAGGAGGTCGAGCCCACCGCGGACCTGTGGTTCATCACCGCCCGCGACACCCAGCACGTCGAGGACCTGCGCGCCCGGCCGCAGGTCGGGCTGACCTTCTCGGCCCGCGACTCCTGGGTCGCCCTGCGCGGGGCGGCCACCGTGGTCGACGACGAGGCGAAGCTGCGCGAGCTCTGGAACACCTTCGCGGAGGCCTGGCTCCCCGGCGGGCCGGAGGACCCGCAGGCCGTGCTCATCCACGTCGCGGTGGAGCACGGGGAGTACTGGGACAGCCCCGGCGGCAAGGTCGCCTCGCTGATCAGCTTCGCCAAGACCAAGCTGACCGGCGACACCTACGACGCCGACACCGGATCCGTCGACCTGTAGCCCGGCTGCCGCGGTCACCGTCCCCGCACGGACGACGAGGCCCGGCGCTTGTCGAGCGCCGGGCCTCGTGCCGTCCGGACGTCGCGATCGTCCGGTGAGAGATGCGCCGGCGGTCGTCCCCGCAGCCACAGGGTCTGCGTAAGGCCCTTACGGAGGAACCGCCGGCGTTCGGGAAGTACCCGGGCGACCGGAACGGCAATCACATCCGATGTGGTTTTCACCCCATCGGGTGAAGAGCCGAGCCGCCGGTGAGCGACGGAGCAGTGGAGACGGGTCAGACGGTGCTGAGTCAGACGGTGCCGGGGGTGCCGTGCTCCGGCACCGCCTCGAAGAACGGCATGCCGGTGATGACGAGGACGCGGTGGGCGATCGTGCCGGGCGCCGCGACGAGGGCGAGCTCCGCGCCGTTCTCCTCCGCCTGGCGCAGGCCGGTGGCGAGCACGCCGACCGCGACGCTCGGCAGGAAGTCGACGTCGCTCAGCTCGACGGTCAGCGGACGGCGGTGCTCGTCGGAGTGCTCCTTGATCGCGCTGCGGAGCGCGGCGATGGCGTACTCGTCGATGGACCCGCCGAGGGTCAGGACCCCATCGGCGTGGGAGGACGAGAAAGGCCGTTCGAGCATGGCTCGACCCTATCGGCGAGGCGAGCGGTCCCGAAACCCATGTCCTCACCCCTCGGGGTAGTTCCGGGGGCTCGGGCGCCGCCGCCTGTGGACAGCGCAGGTTTCCGGGGCGGTGGGGCCGGTCACCGGGGCGGCATGACGCTGTTGACCGACGGGCGCCCGGCGCCGCCCACGCAGGTGGACCTCCCGATCGCCGACGGACCGGGGACCGGGTTCCGCGACTGCCGCGGTGTCTGGCACCGGCTGGACCGCGAGGACGACGGGAGCCGGGACTGATGCTGCTGCCGAAGGCCCGCGGGACGCTCAGCGAGCAGCTGTTCACCGCGCTGCGGGAGGAGCCCGGCACGGCGGTCGTGCTCGATGCCGGCGTCGCCGACGACGCCGAGGACCGCGCGATCGCTCTGTGGGCGTCGTACGAGCTGCACTACCGCGGCTTCGAGGACGTCGACGACCGTTGGGAGTGGAGCCCGGACGTGCTGCGCGTGCGGGCGGGGCTCGAGGAGGTGCTGGAGTCCGAGCTGCGTGAGCGGTACGACGCGCACCGGCCCGAGCGCACCAGCGACCGCGTGGAGGACCTTGCCAAGGACCTGTTCGACTACATCGCCGCCCACGACGGGCCGTCGATGGCGCGCTACGTCCAGACCGACGCGACCGAGGCACAGACGATGGAGCTGCTCCGGCAGAAGTCGGTCTACCACCTCAAGGAGGCCGACCCCTCCGCCTGGGTCGTCCCGCGGCTGCCCACCGGCCCGAAGGCCGCGCTGATGGAGCTGCAGTTCGACGAGTACGGCGACGGCAACCCCGCCCGGCTGCACCAGCACCTGTTCGAGCGCGGCCTCGAGGCTGCGGGCCTCCGGTCGGAGTACGGCGCGTACGTCGACGAGGCGACCGTGCCGGTGCTGGAGTCGAACAACGTCCAGTCGTTCCTCGGCCTGCACCGGCGGCTGCGTGCCGCCTCGCTCGGCCACCTGGCGGCGTTCGAGGCGACCAGCTCGATCCCGTCGCGCCGGATGGCCCAGGGCCTCGAGCGCCTCGGCTTCCCCGACGAGATCGTCGAGTACTACCGCGAGCACGTCGAGGCCGACGCCGTCCACGAGCAGCTCGCCGTGCGTGACATCTGCGTGCCCCTCGTCGCGATGGAGCCGAACCTGGCCGACGACGTCTTCCTGGGTGCCTTCGCCTGCCTCGACACCGAGGACCGCCAGGCCCGCGACCTGCTCGAGCGCTGGGGGGTGGACGCATGAGCGCCCAGTCCGCCGACCCGACGCCCGACCCCGCCGCACGCCCGGTGGTCGAGGAACGGCCCACGATCGTGATGTGCCCCGAGGGCCCGATGCTGCTGCGCGGCGACGCGGTCATCGAGGACGCCGAGGGCAACCGGCACCGCACCACCCGCCCGGTCAGCGCCGTCTGCCGGTGCAACAAGTCCGCCACCAAGCCGTGGTGCGACGGCACGCACAAGCTGCTGCCGAAGAAGCTGCGTCCCTAGCGGGACTCGCACCGCTGGCCTGGGACCATCCGGCCGGAGTTCTCATCCAGGTATGCAGGGAAACCGACGGCGGCCGCGGTGCCGGTTCGTCTGCATACCTTGATGAACGACACGACGCGGCCGGCCACTACCGGCCGGCTCAGCCGCGGACGAACCGGGCGACGACGCCGCGCTCGAAGACGCGGGTGGAGTCGAGGGTGAGGCCGGAGCGGGCGGCCACCGAGCCGGCGAGGGCGTCGACCTGCTCGACGTTGCCGAGCTGGATGAGCAGCGAGGCGCCAGGCAGCAGGTGTGCCGCCGAGACCTCGACGCAGGCGATCGCGACGACGAGGCCGTCGCTGCCGCCGTCGATCGCGAGCAGCGGGTCCTCGGGGAAGCGGCCGGTGTCGGCGGCGGGCACCCACGGCGGGTCCGCGACGACGAGCGCGTACCGCTCGTCGGTCGGCACCATCGTGGCCAGGTCGCCGTTGCGGACCTCGACCCGGTCGCCCAGGCCGGCCGCCGCGGCGTTCTGCAGCGTGTAGGCGCACGCGACGGGGTTGGCGTCGACGCAGACCAGCTGCCGATCGCTGTCGTGCACCGCGAGCAGGCCGATCTGGCCCGCTCCCGAGCACAGCTCGAGCACCGGTCCGGCCGGCGCGTCGGCCAGCAGCTCGGCCGCCCACTCGGACTGGCCGACCGTCCAGGGCCGGGGCCGCAGGACGCGCTCGTCGAAGATGATGGTCAGGGGTCCGAAGGCGACCTGCTCGCCCACCGCGGTGCCGGGACGGGCCGTCACCGGCCCGCGCCCGCGTGGATCAGGAGGCCTGGGACGACGACGTCGGTCGTGGGGCTCTTCGGGCCGGTGTCCTCCTCGTCCCCGCGGATCCCGACGATGAGGAAGTAGACCGCTCCGACCACCACCACGAGGACCAGCACGGCAGCGGCGATGAGGTAGCGGGCACGCCGGTTGTCCACCGGCTTGTGGTCGGTCATGACGGCTCCCCGTCTCGGCACAGGCACATGCCCGCCCTGTGTCCCGAAGCCGCGGCGGCCATGCGGTGCCGTCCGCGCATGAACGGCCCGGCGCACGTGTGGTGGGATGCTCCCATGGCCGAGCAGACGCGCCCCGTGCGCATAGCGATCGTGAACGACTACGAGCTGGTCGTCGCGGGCGTCGCCGCGCTGCTGCAGCCGTTCGCCGACCGGGTCGAGGTGGTCGAGCTCGACAGTCGCACACCGGTCGCGAGCGACGTCGACGTCGTGCTCTACGACTCCTTCGGGCAGGTGCAGGGCGACCTGACCGACATCGACGCGCTGCTGCACGGGACCGACGCGAAGGTCGCTGTGTTCAGCTGGAACGTGCAGCCCGACCTGGTGCAGCGCTCGCTCGAGAACGGTGCGGCGGCGTACTTCTCCAAGGGGATCAGCGCGGAGGACCTCGTCGACCTGATCGAGCGGGTGCACCGCGGGGAGACGGTCACCCCGGAGGCGACCGAGCCGGCGGAGTCGGGGGAGTTCGGGCGCTGGCCGGGGGAGGAGCTGGGGCTGAGCCAGCGCGAGTCGGAGGTGCTGGCCCTCATCACCCAGGGTCTGTCGAACCAGGAGATCAGCCAGCGCGCCTACATCGGCGTCAACACGGTCAAGACCTACATCCGCACGCTCTACCGCAAGATCGACGTCAACCGGCGCGCGCAGGCGGTGGCGTTCGGCATCGAGCACGGGTTCCAGCCCGACCGCGTCCGCCACGTCGACGGCCGGACCCAGCGCGAGGACTGAAGCCTCGGGACCGGGGCCGGCCGACGGACGACGCAGGGGCTGGGCGGAAGGGTCGGGTCAGCCCGCGACGCGCCCCTCGACGACGTACGCCAGGCGGCGCAGCGACTCGACGTTGCGCCAGCCGAGCTGGAGGTCGCGCAACGGCTTGGGCATGAGCCGGCCGGGGCCGTCCTCGACGTCCTCCTCGATGGTCACCTCGGTCTCGGTGCCGACGGCGTCGAGGCGCAGCCGGACCCGGGCGGTGCCGGCGGGCCAACCGCGCGCCTTCAGCTCCAGCAACGAGGGCGGACGCGCCTCGAGCACCTCGGTGTTGTCGTCGATGAGCAACGGCCAGGTGCCGACCGAGTGGTGGAGCTTCGCCCCGACCTGCGGCCAGCTCTCTTCGACGTCGCGCATCCGCGACGCGCCGACCACCCACAGCGGGTAGAGCCAGCCGTCGCACAGCACCTCCCAGACCTGCTCGGGGGTGGCGTGGATGCGGCGGGTGGTGGTGCTCACGGGCGGAACACCACCTTGACCATGCCGTCCTCCTTGGCGCGGAACTTGGCGTACGCCTCGGGCGCGGCGTCCAGCGGGAGGTGGTGGGTCGCGAAGTCCTCGGTGCCGAGCGGGTCGCCGTCGGTGAGCAGCGGCAGGATGTCGTCGCTCCAGCGCCGGACGTTGGCCTGGCCCATCCGCAGCTGCACCTGCTTGTCGAAGAGCTGGAACATCGGCATCGGGTCGGTCGCGCCGCCGTACACGCCGGACAGCGAGACCGTGCCGCCGCGGCGGACGCAGTCGATCGAGGCGTGCAGCGCGGCCAGGCGGTCGAAGCCGACGTTGAGCATCAGCGGCTCGGCGATGGCGTCGGGGAGCAGACCGACGGCCTTGATCGCCTTCTCGGCGGCCGGGTTGCCGTGCGCCTCCATGCCGACCGCGTCGATCACGGAGTCGGCGCCGCGACCGCCGGTGCGGCTGCGGACCTCCTCGGCTAGGTCGTCGACGGCGTCGAGGTCGATGGTCTCCCCGCCGCGGGCGCGGACGCGCTCGAGCCGCTCGGGGACGCGGTCGACGACGATCACGCGGTGGCCCTCGTGCAGCGCGATCCGGGAGGCCATGTCGCCGATCGGGCCGGCGCCCATGACGAGCAGGACGCCGTCGTCCGGCAGCTCGGCGTACCGCACGGCCTGGTACGCCGTCGGCAGCACGTCGGAGAGGTAGAGGAACCTGTCGTCGGAGGGACCCTCGGGCACCCGGATCGGCAGGGTGTCGGCGAACTGCACGCGGAGGTACTCGGCCTGGCCGCCAGGGACCTGGCCGTAGAGCTTGCTGTAGCCCAGGAGGCTCGCGCCGGTGCCGTGCTCGCGGTTCTGCGTCGTCTCGCACTGGCTGTGCAGGCCCTGCGAGCACATCCAGCAGGTGCCGCAGCTGACGTTGAACGGCACGACGACCCGGTCGCCGACCTTGAGGTCCTTGACTCCGGGGCCGACCTCCTGGACGACGCCCATCGGCTCGTGGCCGACGACGTCACCCTTGGTCATGAACGGCGAGAGCGGCTCGTAGAGGTGGAGGTCGGATCCGCACAGCCCGGTCGAGGTCACCTTGATGATCGCGTCCGTGGGGTCGACGATCGTGGGGTCCGGCACCTCGACCACCTGCATGTTCTGCGATCCCTGCCAGGTCACTGCCTTCATCCGGTGCTCCTCCTCGTCGGCCGCGCGGGCCGCTTCGTCCGTGGGTGCGTCTCGACCGTCCGGTGACCCGGCTCGTCCCCGGGCACACGGGGCGTCCGCGGGTCGGTGGGCACGAGCCGCTTTCGTCCTTTGGGGTGAGGTCGCGCATCACGCCAGGGGGCACCGGCGGGCAGTGACGCTCGTCGACCCTGCCCCGGTGACCTCGGTCCGCCGTCGCCACGCGCGCGCGGACCGACCCGTGACGGTGGCCTCCGTGCCGTCCGGGCACGTCTACGTCCGGCACCTCGCGCCCGAGACGGGCCCCGCTCCCCGGCGGCTGCCCGACCCGCGGCCGAAGGGCCGTCCGGCCGACTCGCAGGTCTGGTGGCCGCCCGCGATGCTCGAGGCGGACTGGGTCCGCGAGCACGACTTCGACCTGCTCCACCTGCACTTCGGGTTCGACGCCCGCAGCCCCGAGCAGCTGACCGAGCTCGTGCGCGCGCTGCGCGAGACCGGCCGCCCGCTCGTGCAGACCGTCCACGACCTGCGCAACCCCCACCACGAGGACCGCACGCTCCACGACGCCCAGCTCGACGTGCTGGTCCCCGCCGCCGACGAGCTCGTCACGCTCACGCGCGGTGCCGCCGCAGAGATCGAGCGCCGCTGGGGCCGGACCGCCACGGTGGTGCCCCACCCGCACGTCGTCGACCTGCGCACGATGGCGGTGGCGCAGGACGCCCGGGCCCGCCGCCGCACCGACGCCTTCCGGGTCGGCCTCCACGTCAAGAGCCTGCGCGCCGGGATGGCGCCGATGACGATCCTGCCGGCGCTGGTCGAGACGATCGCCGCGCTGCCCGGCGCGGTGCTCCAGGTCGATGCGCACCACGACGTGATGGACGACGACGGCGCGCGCCGCGACGACCGCCTGGCGACGTACCTCCGTGGTCTCGAGCGCGACGGCCTCGTCGACCTGCGCGTCCACGACTACTTCAGCGACGCCGAGCTGTGGGCGTACCTCTCCTCGCTCGACGTGTCCGTGCTGCCCTACCGCTTCGGCACCCACTCCGGCTGGCTCGAGGCCTGCCGCGACCTGGGCACGACCGTGGTCGCGCCCACCTGCGGCTACTACGCCGACCAGGGGCCGGTGCTGTCCTACGTCCACGCCGAGGAGTCGTACGACGCCGACACCCTCGCGCAGGCGGTCCGCACCGCCTACGAGACCCGGCCGCGGCTCGGCGCCTCGATCGACGAGCGTCGTCGGCAGCGGGCCGAGGTGGCCGCCGCGCACGACCGGGTGTACGCCGCGGCGCTGGAGAAGGCGGGTCGTCGGTGCACATCTGCCTGATCGCCTCCAGCCGGTTCCCGGTGGCCGAGCCGTTCGCCGGTGGGCTGGAGGCCATGACCCACGCCCTGGCCCGTGAGCTGGTGGACCGCGGCCACGACGTCTCGTTGTTCGCCGGACCCGGCTCGGACCCGGCGCTGCCGGTCGAGCTGCTCGACCTGCCGGAGTTCGAGCCGAGCGAGGTCGCGATGGGCGACGTCAACGCGCCGTCGCGGCACTGGATGGCCGAGCACCACGCCTACCTGTCGCTGATGCTCTCGCTCGCCGGCGGCGAGGACCGCCGGTTCGACGTGGTGCACAACAACAGCCTGCACCACCTGCCGGTCGCGATGGCGCGGTCGCTCTCGGTCCCGGTCGTGACGACGCTGCACACCCCGCCGTTGCCGTGGCTGGAGTCGGCGATCGCGCTGGCGCCAGACACCTCCTCCTTCGTCGCGGTCAGCCGGGCCACCGCGCGGGCGTGGTCGCACGTCGCCGACGCCACCGCTGTGCACAACGGGGTCGACGTGACGTCCTGGCGACCCGGACCGGGCGGTGGACCGGCCGTGTGGACCGGCCGGCTGGTGCCGGAGAAGGCGCCGCACGAGGCCGTCGACGCGTGCCGGCTTGCGGGCGTGCCGCTGCTGCTGGCCGGGCCGATGTCGGACCCGGCGTACTTCGAGGAGCAGATCGCCCCCCGGCTGGGTGAAGGGGCGACGTACGTCGGCCACCTCGACCACGCCGCGCTCGCGGGTCTGCTCGGGCACGCGTCGGTGGCGGTGACCACCCCGGCCTGGGACGAGCCCTACGGGCTGGTCGCGGCCGAGGCGATGGCGTGCGGCACCCCGGTGGCGTCGTACGCCCGCGGCGCGCTGCCCGAGGTCGTCGCTCCCGAGGCCGGCGTGCTCGCGCGGCCCGGGGACGTCGAGGACCTGGCACGGGCCGTGCTGGCCGCCCGCGACTGCGACCGGGCCGTCGTCCGGCGCCACGCCGAGCTGCACTGCTCGCTGACCCGGATGACCGACGAGTACGAACGGCTCTACGCCGACCTGGTCGACCGCTCGCTCGCTGCATGACCGGGGTCGTTCCAGGGGTGGGCTACTACGTCCACCACGTCGGCCGCGGCCACCTGCACCGCGCCGGCTCGATCGCCGCGGAGCTCGCCCGCGACGGGGTGGAGGTCACCGGGCTCTCGACCCTGCCGGAACCTGCCGGCTGGCCCGGTCCGTGGGTGCAGCTCGCGCGCGACGACGAGGATGTCGACGCCGCGCGTGACGCCGTGACCGCCGGCGGCAGGCTGCACTGGGTGCCGCGCCATGCCGCCGGCCTCCGCGACCGGATGGCCACGATCTCGGCATGGATCGGGGCGACCGCGCCCCGGGCGATGGTCGTCGACGTGTCGGTCGAGGTGTGCCTGCTCGCCCGGCTGCACGGCGTACCCGTCGTCTCTGCCGTGCTGCCCGGCGTCCGCGACGACGACCCGCACCTGCTCGGCGCCGACGTGGCCGACGCCCTCCTGGCGTTCTGGCCAGCCGAGGCGACCGCGCTCGGCATGGTGCGGCCGGCGTCGCTCGCCGAGCGGGTGACGGCGGTCGGCGGTCTGGCGCGGTACGCCGTCGCCGAGCCGGCCCCGCGCCGGCCGGGCGCCCCGCGGGTCACCTACCTGGCCGGCTCCGGCGGCCACGAGCTCGACCCGGTGCTCCTCGCGGAGGCCCGCCGGGAGACGCCGGACTGGGAGTGGTCCGTGCTCGGCGGTACCGCGCCCTGGGTCGACGACCCGCGCTCCGCGATCGCCGAGGCGGATGTCGTCGTCACCCACGCCGGGCAGAACGCGCTCGCCGAGGTCGCCGCGCTGCGCCGACCCTGCGTCGTCGTGCCCCAGGACCGCCCGCACGACGAGCAACGCACCACCGCGCGGCTGCTCGACGCCGGTCCGTGGCCGGCGATCGCGCGCGAGACGTTCCCGGTGACCGGGTGGTCCGCGCTGCTGGACGAGGCGCGTGCGCTCGACGGCGCCGCGTGGGCGGGGTGGTGCGACGACGGCGCCGCGGCCCGCGCCGCCGCGGTGGTACGTCGCGTGGTCGACGAGGGAACCGGGTGAGCATGCCCGGCACGTCCAGCACGACGGCATCGGCCGTCGAGGGATCTCCCGCCGGCTCTCCGGCCGGCGGTGGCCGCCCGGTGCGGGTCGGCGTGGTCACGGTCGCCCACGGCCGCCACGAGCACCTGCGCCACCAGCACCGCGCGCTGGCCCGGTCCGACCGGCTGCCCGACGACTACGTCGTGGTCGCGATGGGTGACCCGGAGATCACCTCCCGCGTGGTCCACGGCCTGCCGTCGCGGGTGGTGCCGGTCGCCGTCCCGCCCGACGGCCGGCTCCCGCTGGCCGCCGCCCGCAACCGTGGAGGCCGCGAGGTGATCCAGCGCGGCGCGGACGTCGTGGTGTTCCTCGACGTCGACTGCCTCCCGGGGCGCGAGCTCGTGGCGGCGTACGCCGACGCGGCGCAGCGCGGGGCCGGGGTGCTGTGGTCCGGCCCGGTCACCTACCTGCCGCCCGGGCGGGGCGGCGCGGACCTGGACCGGCTCGACGAGCTCGACGACCCCCACCCGGCGCGGCCCGCTCCGGCGCGCGGGGAGCTGGTCACCGGCGCGGACCCCGACCTGTTCTGGTCGCTCTCGTTCGCGGTGTCCGCCGAGGGGTGGACGCGGGTCGGCGGCTTCTGCGAGGACTACGCCGGCTACGGCGGGGAGGACACCGACTTCGGCCGCTCGGCCGTCGCCGCCGGGCTGGACCTGGGCTGGGTCGGCGGCGCTCGCGCCTACCACCAGCACCACCCGGTCGAGAGCCCGCCGGTGCGGCACCTCGACGACATCCTGCGCAACGGCGCGCTCTTCCACGAGCGGTGGGGGGAGTGGCCGATGCGGGGGTGGCTGATGGCCTTCGAGGAGCAGGGGCTCGTGCGGCGCACCGCCGACGGGTGGGAGCGCGCCTGAGGCGGGTGGGTACCGGCCCGGCATGGCGAACCCCACCGACGACCTCCGCTCGCTCGTCCTCGTGTGCACCCTGAAGAAGGGTGGCGAGGACTCCAGCTCCGAGCTGATCGGCACCCAGGTGCTCGACCGGCTGGCGGCGTACGGCGCCCCCGGCGAGGTCGTGCGCGTCGTCGACCACGACGTGCGCTTCGGCGTCACCACCGACGAGGGCGACGGCGACGAGTGGCCGACCATCCGCGGGAAGATGCTCGCCGCCGACGTCCTCGTCGTCGCCACGCCGATCTGGCTCGGCCAGCCGTCCTCGGTCTGCAAGATGGTGCTCGAGCGGCTCGACGCCGAGCTCGGCGAGACCGACGACGAGGGGCGGATGCTGACCTACGGCAAGGTCGCCGCCGTCGCGGTCGTCGGCAACGAGGACGGCGCGCACCACGTGGTGGCCGAGTGCCTCCAGGCGCTCAACGACACCGGCTTCTCGATCGCCGCGAACGGCAGCACGTACTGGGTCGGCGAGGCGATGCAGGCCGTCGACTACGCCGACCACGACGAGACGCCCGAGAAGACCGCCGGCACCAACGACACCGCCGCCAAGAACAGCGCCCACCTGGCAAGGCTGCTCAAGGCGGCGCCGTACCCCGCCTGAGGCGGCGGCTCGGGCGGCTCGGGCGCAGAAAGGCAGGGAAGCACCAGCATCCCAAGTGAACGTGGGATGCCGACGCTTTCCTGCCATCGCAATGGCCGAGAAGCGGGCACGAAGGCAGGAAAGTGGCGCCCGGACCCGGCCCGGACCCGGCCCGCCCCCTCGCCCGGGACCGGCTCAGCCGCGCAGCTGAGGAAGCACCTCGGCGCCGTAGGCGCGGATCATGTCGAGGTAGTTCGGGCCCATGTTGGCGACGTACACCTCGTCGTAGCCGGCGTCGACGTACTGCTGGAGCTGCTCGACGTGCCGGGCGATGTCCGGGCCGGCGACGATGCTCTCGGCGGTGGACTCGCGGGTGACCAGCTGTGAAGCCTGCTCGAAGTGTTTGGGGGAGGGCAGCACCTGGGCGAGCTCGCCGGGGAGGCCGGCGTTGGCCCACAGCCGGTGGGCGTGGTCGACGCCCTCGTCCTCGGTGGCCGCCCAGGCGACCTTGACGCCGCCCTGGGCGGGCTTGCCGCCGGTGGCGTCCTTGAACTCCGTGATCGAGTCGGCGTCGGGAGCGGTGCTGATGAAGCCGTCGCCGATCGCCTTGGCGGTCTGCAGCGCCTTGGGGCCGAAGGCCGAGACGTAGACCGGCACCGGCTGGTCGGGGAGGGTGTAGAGCCGCGCGGTGTCGACCGAGTAGTGCTTGCCCTGCCGCGTCACGGTCTCGCCGGTCCACAGCTCGCGCATGAGGTCGACCGCCTCCTCGAGCATCTCGAGGCGTACGTCGAGCGAGGGCCACGGCCCGCCGAGGATGTGCTCGTTGAGCGCCTCGCCGGTGCCGACGCCGAGGGTGAACCGGCCGTCGAGCATGACCGACGCCGTGGCCGCGGCCTGGGCGACGACCGCGGGGTGCACGCGCACGGTGGGGCAGGTGACCGCCGTGGTCACGGGCAGCGATGAGGCCTGAGACAGCGCGCCGATCACCGACCAGACGAACGCGCTCTCGCCCTGCTCGTCGTTCCACGGGTGGTAGTGGTCGCTGATCCACAGCGCCTCGAAGCCGGCCTCCTCGGCCGCGACGGCCTGCTCGACGAGCTGCTGCGGGGTGTACTCCTCACAGGACAGGAAGTATCCGAAGCGCATCTGGGGGTCTCCTCCCGGGTCGTGGTGGCGCGGGGGAGAGGTACCCCGGGACCCGCGCCGGCACCCGGCCGATCCGAGCGGTCGTCGGTGCTTGCGACCCGTTCCGGTGGGCACCGGACCCGGAGCGCGGGTCCCCCGCCGCGCGAGGGCGGTCCCCCGGCCGCCCGTGCCGTGCCCGACCCTGCCCGGAGGACCGGATGGAGCTGCTCGACGAGCGCTACGAGCTGCGTGCCGTGCTCGGCCGCGGCGGATCGGCCGAGGTCCACCGCGCCTGGGACCGCGTGCTCGAGCGTGAGGTCGCCGTCAAGCTGCTGCTGGCGCCGAGCGCGCTGGAGGAGGAGACGACGGCGCGGTTGCGGTTCGAGGCGGAGGCGCGCCTGCTCGCCCGGCTCGACCACCCCGGCCTGGTCCGGCTCCTCGACGTGGGTACGAAGCGTGGCCGCCCGTACTTCGTGCTCGAGCTGGTCGACGGCGGCACCGTCGCGGCGCTCCTGCCCGACGCGCCACTCGACCCGTCGCTCGTCGCGCGGGTCGGCGCGCAGGTCGCCGAGGCGCTCGCCCACGCCCACGCCCGCGGGGTCGTCCACCGCGACGTCAAGCCCGCGAACGTGCTGCTGACCTCCGAGGGCGCTGCCAAGCTGGCCGACTTCGGGATCGCGCGCCTCCTCGGCGAGGACATCGGCGTGACCCGCACCGGCCACACGGTCGGCACCATCGCCTACCTCGCGCCCGAGCAGGTCCGCGGCGAGGGCGTCGGCCCGGCCGTGGACGTCTACGCGCTCGGGTTGCTCCTCCTCGAGGCGCTGACCGCCGCGCGGGCGTTCCCGGGGACGTCCACCGAGTCGGCCTTCGCGCGGCTGCACCACGGCCCGACCATCCCGTTGTCGCTCCCGCCCGGCTGGCCGCGGCTCCTCGCCGCGATGACGGCCGGCGACCCCGCCGAGCGGCCGCCGGCCGCGGCCGTCGCCCCCGCCCTGCGCGCGCTCGCGACCGACGGCCCGGTCACCGCGCCGCTGCCCGGTCCGGCCCCCACCGTCGACGCCGCGACCGCCGGGCCACCGACCCGGTCGGTCCGGCTCGCGGGCGCGCCCGCCCGGCGACGTACGGCGCGGTGGGTGGGGGTGGCCGCGGCGCTCGTGGTCGGTGCGGTCGCCGCGCTCGGGACGTTGGGGTCGCCGGAGCCGGCCATCAGCGACGAGCCGCCGACGCCACCGCCGGCCCGCATCCAGCCGGCGTCGGAGCTCGCGCGCACCGCGACCACAGACGCCGACACCGACGACGCGACCCAGCAGCGAACGACCGCGCCCCGCGGTCCGTCGGTCCGGGGAGGGACCGACGGACGCGCCCGCGGCACAGACGGGGCGAGGGACCGGAGCGAGCCCCGGAACGAGTCGCCGGGGAAGGCGGAGGACAAGGCCCCGGGAGGACCCGGGAACGGAGCCCGGAGCGGCCCACAGGGCAAGGCCAAGGGCCACCAGCACGGCCACCCGGGCCGCGGCAACGGCGGGAGGGGCCGGGGCCGCGGCTGAGGCGCCGGTGGCGGACGTCACCGGCGGTCACCGGGGGAACGAGGGAGAGGGAGATCGGATGACCAACAGGACGAAGGAGAAGGACGACCGGCACCGGGGTGACCCGAGCGTCTGTCCGCGGTGCGGGGAGGCCCTGCTGCCGCAGCTGACGGCCACGGCACGCCCGGCGGACGAGGCGGGGCCGTTGTGCGCCGATTCGCCGGTGCGGATGGCCTGCCCGGCCTGCGACTGACCCGGGCGGCTCAGCTGGTCGCGCCGACCTCCCGGACGAGCGCGGCCAGCTGGCGGCGGCTGCGTGCGGCTTCCGGGATGGCCCGGGTCATCCAGACGTGGAACATCGCGGGCACCTCGTGCACCCGCAGGTCGATGCGCTCGCCGGGGTCGCCGGGGTCGCCGTGGCTGCCGCGGACCCGGTCGGCGAGGGCGTCGACGGCGGGACGCAGGATGTCGCGGTCGCCGATGTGCAGGTGGAGGGGCGGCAGGCCGTCGAGGTCGTCGCGGAGGGGGTCGACGAGCGGGTCGGTCACCGGTCGGCGCCCCGCCCACCAGCGGGCCGCGGCACGCAGTCCGGACTCGGCGAGCATCGGGTCGGTCGCCTCGAGGTCGCGCACGGCGTCCTCGTCGAGCGTGGGGTCGAGCCAAGGGCTGAGCGCGACGACGCGGTCCGCCTGCGGGCCGCCCTCGTCGCGCAGGCACCTGGCCAGGACGAGGACGAGCGCGCCACCGGCCGAGTCGCCCATCAGCACCAGCGGCAGGTCGTCGGCGGCCGCCTCGCGGGCCAGGTCGAGCAGACAGGGGAGCGCGTCGTCGACGGTGGCGTCCGGCGCGAGCGGGTACGCCGGCACGACGACCTCGGCGGCGGCGGAGCGGCCGGACAGCGCGCGGACCAGTCGCCAGTAGTCCGTGGTCAGTGGGTGGACGTAGCCGCCGCCGTGCACGTAGAGCACCCGTGCTCGCGGGGCGGTCCGCCGCGGCCGGACCGTCCAGGTGGTCATCCCGTCGCGCTGCCCGGCCTCCGGGGCGGTGGCCACGCGTCGTACCCACCGGGTCAGGCGGGTCGGCGGCGCGTCGCCCCGGCGCTGCGCCTGGCGCGCCTTGGCGAGCGTGTGCTCCTCGCCCTCGAACGCCTGCTTGTCGCGACGCGCCCGCATGCCCAGCACGTAGAGCCGGGTCCACAGCGTCGGCGCGCGGCCGTCGACCTCCCAGTGCACAGTCATGCGGATCCGTTGTCCGCCTGCGCTGCCCGCAAACGAGGACCGGCTCCGACCTGCATCGCTGCTGGTCGGAGCCGGAAGTGGTACGCCATCAGGGACTCGAACCCCGAACCCGCTGATTAAGAGTCAGCTGCTCTGCCAATTGAGCTAATGGCGCCCGGTGAAGCGACGACTACGTTACCAGCGGCCGGCCGCCGGGAGAAATCGAGAGGCGAGTCAGCGGGCAGCGAGCACGGCCTGCGCCGCGTTGTGCCCGGCGATGCCGGAGACGGCGCCGCCACGGCGGGCGCCGGAGCCGCACAGCAGCACCGACTCGACGTCGGTCTGGACGCCCCACTGCTGCGCCGGGGTGTCGAGACGGGCGCGGTTGGCGGCCCAGGGCCAGTCGAGGTCGCCGTGGAAGATGTGGCCGCCGGGCATGGCCAGGTCGCGCTCGACGTCCTGGGGGATCTTCGCCTCGATGCACGGGTTGCCGGCGGCGTCGCGGGCCACGCAGGACTCGATCGGGTCGACGAGGTGCTCGTCGAGCGAGGCGATCGCGCGGGCGACCGCGGTGGCCTTCGCGTCGGGGTCGGCGTCGAACAGGGTCGCTGGCGTGTGCAGGCCGAAGTAGGTCAGCGTGTGCGTGCCGTCCGGGACGTCGCCGAGGATCGAGGGGTCGGTGAGCGAGTGGCAGTAGACCTCGCCGGGGAGCACGGTCGGCACCTGCCCGGCCGCGGCCTCGGCGTGGGCGCGGGCGAGCTGGCTGTAGTCCTCGGCCAGGTGCAGGGTGCCGGCGAACGCGACGGCCGGGTCGACACCCGAGCGCAGGCGCGGGAGCCGGTCCAGCAGGACGTTGATCTTCAGCTGCGAGCCGACCGGCTTGGTCGCCGGGTCCTCCGGCTGGCCGAGCAGGATCCGCAGCACCCACGGCGCCACGTTGGCGAGGACGGTCCGGGCCCCGACGGTCCGCCGGCGCTCGCCGTCGTGCCAGTCGACCTCGGCGCCGTCGTCGTGCGCGCGGATGGCGCTGACGCCGGCGCCGGTGCGGATCGTCGCGCCGGCCTCCGTGGCCGCCCGCGCGAGAGCGTCGGTGACCGCGCCCATGCCGCCGACGGGCACCCGCCACTCCCCGGTGCCGTTGCCGACCAGGTGGTAGAGGAAGCAGCGGTTCTGGATGAGAGACGGGTCGTCGAGGGAGGCGAAGGTGCCGATGAGCGCGTCGGTGGCGACCACGCCGCGGACCGTGTCGTCGCGGAACCGCCGCTCGACGGCCTCGCCGAGCGGGCGGGTGACGACGTCGCGCCAGATGCCCGGGTCGACCTGGTCGCGGAGGGCGCGCTCCGTCGGCAGCGGTTCGAGCAGGGTCGGGGCGACGACGTGCGCGAGGTCGGTGACGTCGGCGTAGAACTCGCGCCACGCGGCGTACTCGTCGTCGGAGCCGGTGAGGTCACGGAACGACGCGGCGGTCGCCGGACCCTCCGGCCGCTCGACCAGCAGGCCGCCGGGCCGGCCGTCGCGGACCACGGGGGTGTAGGACGCGGTGGAGCGCGAGACCAGGGTGACGTCGAGCCCGAGGTCGGCCATGAGCGCCTCGGGCATGAGCGAGACGAGGTAGGAGTAGCGCGAGAGCCGGGTGTCGCGACCGGGGAACGCCGCCGCGGACACCGCCGCGCCGCCGGTGGTCGCGAGCCGCTCCAGCACCAGCACGGAGAGCCCGGCGCGCGCGAGGTACGCCGCCGAGACCAGTCCGTTGTGGCCGCCGCCGACCACGACGACGTCGTACGTGGTGCCGGTCAGGTCCGCATCTGCCGAGGTCACCGGCCCAACCTAGGCCATGGCCCGCCGCCGCCCGCCGGGTCCGCCCCTCGCGCAGGGGAGGGGCCGCCGCGCTTCGGACACGGGCAGGTCACGAAACGGCCGGTCCGCCTGCGAGGCGCGGAGTGGTTGGTGTTTCATCTGACCCGGAGAGTCCGCTCGGGGAGGGGTGGGGCTGTGAGGCTGGACCCGGCGCTGCGGGTCGGAGGCCTGCTCGTTGCGCTGGTCGCGAGCGGGTTCCTTGCTGTGCACGCAGCCCCCGACGACGGGCACGTCATCGGGATCTGGCCGGTCGGCGTCGCCTCCGCTGTCCTCATCGAGGCGAGGCGCCGGTGGGCGCCGGTCCTGCTGGCGGTCGTCCTCGGCGTCGCGGTCGGCACGATCTGGCTCGGCGGGCGGCCCGGCGACGTGGCCGTCGGCTACGGGGTGGGGATCACGCTCGAGACGGCCGTGGTCCTCGCGGTGCTCACCCGGGGCCGGGCCCGGAGCGACGGTCGGCCGCGTCTGGTCAGCGACGCCGACCTGGGGCGCTACTTCGCCGCCTGCGCCGCTGCCGGCGGGGTCGCCGCGACCACCGGCGCGCTCACCTCGTGGGTGACCGGGTTCGGCCGGCCCGAGGCGGTCGCGCTGGCGCTCGGCACCGCGCACCTGGCCTCGCAGCTCACGCTGCTGCCGTTCTTCATGCGGCTGCCCCGGCACGGGTCGGTCGGCGGGCCGCTCGAACGCGTCGCCCAGTGGTCGGCGATCCTCGTCATCACGCCGCTCGTCTTCTACCCGCAGGACCTGCCCTCGATGGCCTTCATGGTCGTCCCGCTGCTCGCCTGGGGCGCGCTGCGGATCCGTCCGCTCGAGGCGCTCGCGCAGATGGCGGCGCTCCTCTTCTTCGCGATCCTCATGACGACGTACGGCCGCGGGCCGTTCGCCGCGGTCCCGGAGGTCTTCGCCCTCTCGCCGGACGCCCGGGGGGTGCTGCTCGCGGCGTTCGCCTCGACCTGCGCGCTGATCGTCGTCCCGCTGATGATCCGGGTCGGCCAACACATCGTCACCTCGCGAGAGGCGCGCAGCGAGCGCGACAAGGTGCGGAGCATCGTCGACGGAGCGACCGGCATCGCGATCATCGGCGCCGACCCCCAGGGCCTGTTGACCCTGGTCAACCCGGGAGCCGAGCGGCTGCTCGGCTACCGCGCCGAGGAGCTGCTCGGCCGCTCGACGCGGGTCCTGCACACCATGCGGTCGGTCGTCGAGAAGGCCGACGAGCTGGGCACCGCCCGCGACTTCGACTCGGTCGTCAGGGAGATCGTGGGCGCCGAGCACGCCGGCACGCACATGCGCTTCCTGCGCAAGGACGGCGTCGAGCGGATGCACTCCATGACGCTGACCCGCATCGTCGACGAGCGCGGCGACGCCATCGGCTACGTCAGCACCTCCGAGGACGTCACCGACCAGGTCGAAGCCCAGGACCGGCTCCACGACGCGCTCCAGGCCGAACGAGACGCCGTCGACCGGCTCCGCGAGGTCGACCGGGCCAAGGACGCGTTCGTCTCCTCGGTCAGCCACGAGCTCCGCACGCCGATCACCAGCATCCTCGGCTACCTCGAGCTCCTCGGCGACGGCTCGTACGGCGCGCTCGAGCCGGCCCAGGCCCGCGCCCTCCAGCGCGTCTCCGACAACAGCGACCGGCTGCTCGGGCTCATCGACGAGCTGCTGACCCTGTCCCGCCTCAGCGAGGACGGGCTCGCCCTCAGCTCGCGCGCCTTCGACCTGCGCGAGGTGGTCCAGCAGGGGTACGACGTCGTGGCCCCGGCGTGGGCGCACCGCCGGCTGGACGTCTCGCTCGACCTGCCGGCGGAGCCGGTGCCCTTCGTCGGCGACCGCGAGATGCTCGAGCGGGCCGTGGTCAACCTGGTCGGCAACGCCGTGAAGTTCACCCCCGAGGGCGGATCGGTCTCGGTCGACCTCGGAGTGGTCGACGCCGGCCCGGACGTGCCCGAGGGCGGGGAGATCCGCATCGACGTCCGCGACACCGGCATGGGCATCCCGCAGCAGGAGATCCAGCAGCTGTTCTCCCGCTTCTTCCGCAGCTCCATCGCCCAGCAGCGGGCGATCCCCGGGTCGGGCCTGGGCCTCTCCATCACCCGCGCCATCGTCGAGAAGCACGGCGGCGTCATCGACGTCGAGTCGGCCGTCGACCACGGCACGCTGTTCCGCGTGCGGATGCCGGTCTGCGCCTGAGCGACCCGCTCGCTAGGGTCCGGGCTCATGGCCCGCACCTACCGCGACGCGTGGGGCGTGCCGCACGTGCGCGCCACCTCGGTCTCCGACCTCGCCCACGGGCAGGGCGAGGTCACCGCGCGGGACCGGGCCTGGCAGCTCGAGCACCTGCGGCGCCGGGCCACGGGCACGACCGCCGAGGTGCTCGGCGCGCCGGCGCTGCCCTGGGACCGGCTGGCCCGCCGCACGTGCCTCGTCGACGTCGCCCGCCGTGCCCACGCCGGCCTCGCCGACGAGACGCGGGCCTTCGTCGCGGCGTACGTCCGCGGCGTGAACGACGGCCTCGACGCCACCCGCGGCACCGTCCACGAGCTCGAGCGGCTCGACACCGACGCCCAGCCGTGGGAGGAGTGGACGCCGCTGGCGGTCTTCCTCGCCCAGCACCTGCTCTTCGCCAGCCTGCCCGGGAAGCTGTGGGCGCACCGGGCGCGCGAGGTCCTCGGCGAGGACGCGCGGCTGCTCTCGCACGAGGGGCCGTCGGCCAGCGGGTCGAACGCATGGGCCGTCGGCGGCGACCGCACCGCCTCCGGCGCGCCCCTCGTCGGCGGCGACCCGCACCGCGTCATCGAGGCGCCGGGCGGCTACATGCAGGTGCGGCTGGCGTGCGAGGACCCCGACGACGCCTTCGACGTGGTCGGCTTCGCCTTCCCCGGCGTCCCGGGCGTGCAGCACTTCGCGCACGCCGGCGACGTGGCGTGGGCGATCACCAACGGCATGGCCGACTACCAGGACGTGTACGACGAGCGGCTGCGGCGAGCGGACGGCTCGCTGGCGGGGGTCGAGTCCGGTGCCGAGGCGCTGGGCCCGGGTGGCTGGGAGCCGGTGCGGAGCCGCGTCGAGACGATCGCGGTGCGCGGCGCGGCGGACGAGCCGGTCGAGGTGGTCGTCACCCCGCGGGGACCGGTCTTCGAGGGATCGGTGGAGGAGGGGACCGGACTGTCGGTCCGGTTCGCCTCCGACGTGCTCGGTGACCTGGGCTTCGACGCGCTCCTGCCGCTGCTGCGCGCCCGCAGCGTGGACGACGTCGACGCGGCGCTCGACCGCTGGGTGGAGCCGGTCAACAACGTGGTGGTCGCGGACAGCCGCGGCGCGGTCCGGTACCGCCTCGCCGGGCGCATCCCCCTGCGGCCCGACGCCAACCGGCGCGGGATCGTCGACGCCGCCGACCCGGTCACTGCCTGGACGGGCTGGCTCGAGCCGCTCCCGCGCCACGACGTACCTCCCGACGGGCAGGTCGTGACCGCCAACGAGCGGCGCGGCCCCGAGAGCGAGGCGGTCGGCACCGCCTTCGCCCCGCCGCACCGTGCGCGCCGCATCGCCACCCTGCTCGACGGCCGGTCCGGCCTCACCGGCGAGGACTTCGCCGCGATCCACGACGACGCGCTGCTCCTGCCTGCCTTCGCGCTGCGCGACTCGCTGGTCGAGGACCAGGAGCCCTCGCCGGCGGGTGTCGCGGTCCGCGACGCGATCCTCGCCTGGGACGGCCGGATGACCGCGGGCTCGGCCGGGGCGGCCGCCTTCGCGGCCTGGCGCTCAGCCCTCGTGCGCCGGATCGCGGCCGAGCCGGTATTCGCGCCCTTCGCCGACCCGCGCCACGACCTGGTCTTCCTGCCCTGGATGGACCCCGTCGGCCGGATCGGCCACGCGCTCGAGACCCTCGCCGCCGCAGGCACCCCGTTCGGCCTGGACCTGCGGCGGATCGCCTGCGACGCGCTGGACGACGCGGCCGGCCACCCGGCGACCTGGGGCGCCACCCACGTCGCCACGCCGGTGCACGCCTTCGAGGTCGCCGACGACGACCTCCGGCCGCCACCGCTCCCGCGGCTGCCGATCGACGGCGACAGCGACTGCGTGCGGTGCACGGGCTCGGTGCCAGGGTGGACCGACGAGTGCTACCGCGGCTCGGTCGCGCGGTACGTCTGGGACCTGGCCGACCGCCAGGCCAGCGCCTGGGTCGTCCCGCTCGGCGCGGCCGGCGACCCCGCCAGCCCGCACGCCCGCGACCAGCTGCCGCTGTGGGCCGCCGGCCGCCTGGCCCCCGTGGTCACCGACTGGGACCGCCTAACCGAGGAGACCCGCCCGTGACGTCCGCGTCGTTCCGCCTCGACCGCTTCGACCCCGCCCGGGACAGCGAGGTCCTGCACTCGTGGGTCGTCGAGGACCGCGCGCAGTTCTGGATGATGCAGGACCACGCCCTCGACGAGGTCCGCGAGATCTACACCTGGCTCGACGAGCAGCCGACCCACCACGTGTGGTTCGTCCGCGACGGCGACGACACCGCGGTCGCGCTGCTGCAGGACTACCAGCCCACGGCCGAGGAGGTCGGCTCGACGTACGACGTCCGTCCGGGCGACCTCGGCGTGCACTTCATGCTCGCGCCGGCCACGTCGGTGCGCCACGGCTTCACCGCCGAGGTCGTCGACTTCCTGCTGGGCGAGGTCTTCGCCGACCCCGCCGTGCAGCGGCTCGTCGTCGAGCCCGACGCCCGCAACGACAAGGCCGTCGCGCTCGTCCGCCGTCTCGGCTTCGAGCTCGGACCGGTCGTGCAGCTCTCCACCAAGCCCGCCCAGCTGGCCTTCCTTCCCCGTGCCGCCGCCGGCCGCTAGGTCGTGAGGGGTGGTCGCGCGCCGCCGTGGTCGAGACGCTTGGGCGCGGCTGCTCGTCGGCTCGCGGTGGGCGCGGGTCGACTGTTGTGGTCGCGGTGAGGGAGGGGATCGGCGGGTGGTTGCGGTCGGCGGGCGGGTGCGTTGGTCTAGGTCCGCATGTGGAAGATGACGTGGTTGTCGGGGTGGATGGTGGTCTCGAACCGTGCCGGAGAGCCAGCTGTCGTCGTGGTGGGCGTGGCACAGGTGTGCGGGCCAGCCACAGCCGAGTGCGGTGCAGACCCGTTGGGTGAGGACGAGGCCGAGGCGCTGAGCGCCGTTGAAGAGCCGTGCGGTGCGGCCGAGGTCGAGGAGTTCCGACCGGCTGCCCAGGACGGCGGGGACCAAGCCTGCCTCGCACGCCATTCGCCGGGCGAGGGACGCGGACATGGGTTCGCCGGTCTCGAGGACCGCGCGGCCGACGTCGCTCTTCAGCCCGGTGTAGTCGATCAGCACCACGATGGAGGCGTTGACCCCGCCGAGCTTCGGGAGCCTGTGGGCGGGGAGCCGTTCGATGAGCTCGCAGAACGCGTCGCCCAGGCGCTCCGGTGACGGCCGACGCTCAGCGACCTCCGGTGCGTCCTCTTCGGCCTTCTTGCTGACCTGGTGCTTCGATGCCGCGAACGCCAGCAGCATCTTCTTCAGCATCGCGCCCTGCATGGTCGGGATGGAGAACTTCGACGCACTCGGCGATCACCTTCGCGTGGTTGGTGCTGATCGCACCTTCTGCGAGTGCGGCCGCGGTGGGGGTGTGGCGGTCGAGGAACTCGGCGAGGCGCATGCGGCGCTTCGCAGCCGGCTTGTCCTGGCAGGTCTCGTGGCTCCACCACGACGCGGTGTCCGTCGCGCCGACCCGGTCCCCGACCGCCCGACGGCCGGCCTCGGCGGCCAGACGCAGCTCGAGCGCCTCGACCTGGGCACGCAGTCGCGTGGCTTCGAGGAGGGTTGCCGCGACCTCGTCGTCGGACATCGTCCAGAGCTGCGCACCGGCCGCGGTGCAAGCCTTCTTGCGGGACTTCGCGACCGCGCGGCACACCGGGTGCGCGCTGTGTCGGGAGTCCTTGGCCATGGGTCTACTCAAGCAGTGACCACCGACAACGAAGGAATTGTTTCCCCAGTTCAGGCTAACTATTCGGACAAGAACCTCAGCCGCTTTCGCGTTGAGTTCGCCAGCCGCGAGCAGGGAAGCAGCCGCGACCAACGGCGTACCCCCGTCCTCATCGCTGCCTCCACCGCAACCACCCACGGCCCGCAGGCCAAAGGTCGGCTGGCGGAGGTCTCGCCGACGCTCGCCGAGGGCTCGCTGCTCGACCAGCGGGGAGGGGTCAGTTGGCGGCGACGCCGTGGTGGGCGCACCAGACGACGGCCTGGGCGCGGCGGTCGACTCCGATCTTGCGGTAGGCGGCGCGGACGTAGGTCTTGACGGTGTTGATGCTGACGTAGAGGCGCTCGGCGATCTCGGCGTTGGAGAGGCCGGCGGCGACCAGCCCCAGCACCTCGAACTCCCGCACCGTCAGGCCCTGGGGGAGCGACAGGAGCTTGGCGTCGACGTGCCGCGTCGAGGGGCTGCCGCCGGGCGCGCCTCGGGCCACGCGGGCCACCAGGTCGATGACCTCGGCGGTCGAGGCGTCCATGCGTACGACGCCGGCGATGCCGTGCTCGAGGGCGGCCGCCGCGAGGGCCGGCTCCTGCGGGCGGGCGAGCACCACGACGCGGGCGTTGCTGCGGACCAGGTGGTCGAGGTCGCTGCCGCCGGTGGCGTCGACCGGGTCGAGCCCGGCGGCGTCGTACAGCACCACGTCGAGGCCGGCCAGGTGCCCGTCCGACGCGGACGTGTCGCACACGGTCACCCGCGACGGGTGGCGCCGCAGCATCGCCGACAGGCCGGTGAGCACGAGCTCGTACGGGCTGATGATGCCGACGGTCAGCGGCGTGGTCGACATGCCCGGCCGGTGCCCACCCGTCGGAGCGGCATCCCTGTGGACACGAGGGTCAGAGCCCGAGCCGCGCCAGCACCCGGTCGGTCGCCCGGCCGTCCTCGAGCGCGGTGTAGCGGGCGCGGAACGCGGCGTACCGCTCGGCGTGCTCCTTCTCGACCCGGTCCAGGTCGCCCAGCGCGGCGAGCAGCTCGTCCTCGGTGCGCAGCACGGGCCCGGGCGCCTCGGGCAGCAGGTCGAAGTAGAATCCGCGCACCGAGTCCTGGAACCGCTCGAGGTCGTAGGCGTAGTGCAGGATCGGCCGCCCGGTGATCGCGAAGTCGAACATCGTCGACGAGTAGTCGGTCACCAGCACGTCGGCGGCGCAGTAGAGGTCGCGCACGTCGGGGTGGTACGACACGTCGTGCACGCCGGGGGTGGCCGCGATCCGCGACCGGCCGGTGACCATGTTGTGGGCCCGCACGAGCAGCACCTGGTGGGGCCCCAGCGTCGCCGCGAACCGCTCGACGTCGAGCCGGAGCGCCACCTCGGGCCGGTCCTCGGCGAAGGCCTCGTCGTCGCGCCACGTCGGCGTGTAGAGCACGACCGTGGCCGACCCCGGGATGCCGAGCTCGGCGCGCACCCGAGCGCCCACGTCGCGCGCCGCGGGCGAGGACAGCAGGTCGTTGCGCGGGTAGCCGGACTCGAGCACCTCGCCGTCGTACCCGAAGGCGCCCCGCAGCCGCGGCGTGCTCACCGCGTTGGGGGAGAGCAGCAGGTCCCACCTGGCGACGTCGTGGTCGAGGCGGTCCAGCCGGCCCTCGGGCGCCCACAGCACGTCGCGGTGGATGCGCTTGAGCGGCGTGCCGTGCCAGGTCTGGACGTACGTCGTGGCCGCCGGCTTGGTCCACTCGACCTCGGTGTGGGTGTTGGCGACCAGCAGGTCGGCCGACTCCAGCGCCTCGCGCGCGGCGGGGGAGTCGATGTCGACCGTCGTGACGCCGTCGGGGAACGCCGCGAGGTGCGCCTGGTCGGCGAGCCAGACGTGCTCGTGGCCGGGGCGGTCGTGCACCCGCTCCCACAGGGCTCGCGGGTTGTCGGAGAAGCGGCCGTGGAAGCTGTTCCAGACGATCCTCACGCAGGCACCTCCTCGGCCCGGGGCCGGCTCGCGTCGAGCAGGGCGACCAGGTCGGCCCACCCGTCCACCACCTCGAAAGCGCCCGCTGCCAGCAACGCCTCGCGGCGCTCGGCGCGCTCGGCCTCGGGCACGAACACGAGGTTGCCGACCGTGGGGATGCCGGCCGCGACGGCGGAACGGGCACCGGAGACGGCGTCCTCGACGGCGAGCGCCTCGTGCGCGGCCAGCCCCAGCTGCTCGAGCGCGTGGAGGTAGACGGCCGGGTCCGGCTTGCTGGTGGGGGCCGGCAGGGAGTCCTGGGCGCTGTAGCGCGCGGCCGCCGGCAGGAGGTCGTCGAGCTCCGCGGCGGTGAAGCACGCGGCCAGCCGGCCGAGCGCGCTCGAGCTGACGACGGCCAGCTCGAAGCGCTGGGCCAGCCGCCGCAACGCCTCGGTCACCGCCGGGTCGGGTCGCAGCGTGCCGGCCAGGTGCCGCGTGACCACGTCCTGCTCGCGGGCGACCCAACGCTCGAGGTCGTCGCCGTCGAGCTCGACGTCCAGCTCGGCGGCGAGGTCGGTCGCCAGGCTGCGGAAGTTCCGCCCGAGGGCGGCCGCCTGCAGGTCCGGGGCCGCCCAGCGGCGGTCGGACCCGAGGTGCGCGAGCAGGTCGTTGGTCACGCCCGTCGATGCTGCGAAGGCCGGCTCCTCGGAGGCGAAGAGGTTGCCGTCGGCGTCGAGCAGCAGGGTCCGGACCGCACGCAGGTCAGGAGGCTGCGGCACGCGCACCCACCTCCCTGTCGGTCACTGCTCGTTGGAGCGCGGCGACGAACGTCGGCCGCGTGGCCAGCCGCTCGAAGCCTGCGGCGGCCGCGAGGAAGGGTCGCACGTCGTGCGCCGCGCGCGAAGCCGGGCCCAGCAGGTCGGCGAGCGCCGGGTCGGCGAGCTCGTCGGCCAGGTCGGCGGAGCGGGCGCGTCCCTCCTCCAGCGCGAGCGCGGCCCGGCGCAGCTGGTCGACCCAGGCCGCGACGACGTCGGTGAGCAGCGCGTGCGGGCGGCCCTCGAGGACGGCCCGCTCGAGCGAGGGCAGGACGTAGTTGCGCACCCGCACCGAGCCGCGTCGCCGCAGCCGGCCGAGCGGGTCGGCGATCGCCGGGTTGCGCAGCCGGTCGAGGACCTCGCCGAGGTACGACGGCAGGTGCAGGCCCGGGACGGGGTCCAGCAGCGGGCACACCTCGTCGGCGAGCATCCGCTCGACCAGGGTGCCGGTCGCGGGGTCCGCCATCGCCTCGTCGGTGGTCCCGTGCCGGGTGGCGGCGCCGAGGAAGCCGAGCGCGACGTGGCCGGCGTTGAGCAGCCGCATCTTGGCCTCGACGTGCGGTCGGACGTCGGTGACCAGGTCGACCCCCGCCTCGGCGAGGGGCGGGGCGTCGCCGACGAAGGAGTCCTGCACGATCCACCGACTGAAGGGCTCGGTGACCACGGGGGCCCGGTCGTGGACGCCGAGGTCCTGCCGCAGCATCCGGCGGTGCTCGGGCGCGGTGGGCGGGGTGATCCGGTCGGCCATGGAGGACGGGAACGCCACGTGCTGCTCGATCCAGAGCGCCAGGCGCGGGTCGAGCGCCTCGGCGGCCTCCACCACGCAGCGGCGGGCGGCGGCGCCGTTCCCGGGCAGGTTGTCGCAGGAGAGCACGGTGAACGGCGGCCGGCCGGCGCGTCGTCGCACCTGCAGCGCCCGGGCCACCAGCTCGAACGCGGTGGACGGCGCGCCGGGCGCCGAGGTCGCGCAGGCGTACGTCGGCGCCGTCACCGTCAGGGTCACCAGCCGCGTCAGCGGGTCGGCCAGCGCGGCGACCGCGGCCGCGGTCTCGGCCGCGCCGCCGGCGGGCAGGTAGTCGCGCAGCACCCCGACGACCCGCGCCCGCGGCTCGCCGGCGCCGAGCTCCACCACGGTGTAGAGGTGGTCCTGCGCGGCGAGCTCCTCGCGGTGGCTGTTGCTGCGCAGCCCGATCCCGCGCACGCCCCAGTCGCGGTGGCCGAGCTCGGCGAGGCGGTCGAGGTACACGGCCTGGTGGGCGCGGTGGAACGCCCCCACGCCCAGGTGCACCACCCCTGCGCGCAGCGAGCCGACGTCGTACGTCGGGCGGGCGACCTGAGGCGGGAGCGTCCGCACCGTGTCGAGGCTGAGGCGGAGCGCGGCCGCCGGCGCCCGCGTGCCGCCGCGCAGCACAGGGGTCGGGGTCGGATGGAGCAACGGAGAACCTCCTGGGGACAGGACCCGGCACGGGAGGTGCGGAGCCCCTAGGTACCCCGGATCGCCGCCGCCCAGACATCGACCGTTCACCCTGTGGTCATCCGCTGGGCGGCGACCGCAGGCCGGCCGGACGGCTGCCGTCGCGCCGGCCGGGAACCGGGGGTGCATGTCGAACGAGCACCCCAACCGTCCCGAGTCCGACCGCCTGCCCTCGACCAACCACCCGATAGGCGGCCAGCCCCGACGCCGGCTCCCGGCGATCATCGCCGTCGTCGGCCTCGTCGTCGCGGTGGCGCTCATCGTGGCGGTGCTGACCTGGACCCGTTACAACACCTGAGCCGGTGACCGACGCCACCGCCCGGCTGCACGCAGCCGGGCGCGCGCCGGTCGCGACGACCAGCACGTAGGCAGCCGGTAGGGGCGCGCGACGTCCCCTTCGGGCGGAGGAGCGCACGGCTCGGAGGAGTGCGGGCCCCTCCTCCGAGGCAGTGCGAGCGAGTCGTTCGGCGGTAGTAGGCCTCCCGTTGGTCATCAGGGGACGGGCCGTTCACCCAGGCCCGGGACTGTTCGACGGCGCCGGTCGGCACCCGCCGATCGGCGCCGCTTCTGCCTGCCTACACCTGGAGAGACGCCCCCGTGCCTTCGATGCTGCGCTGCCTCTCCTTGGCCGTCGTGGTCCTGTTCACCATCGTCGGCACACCGGTGACCACACCTGCTGAGGCGCATCCCTTCGGCGATCCGCAGACGGTGGAGGTGAGCCGCGACGACAGCGATCCGCACCGGGTCCTGGTGCGGTGGAACGTCGGGATGACCGACGACCTGAGTGTCCTCGCGATCGGTCTCGGTCTGGTGCCGGAGGAGCGCGTGATGCTGGACGGCGCCATCATCTTCGAGGACTCCGACGCCGCGGTCCTGCAGGCCTCGGCCAGGTTCGACGCCTACCTCCTCGAACGGATCCTCGTCCACAGCGACGAGCGCGGATGCACCGGCGAGATCCTCCGCAAGGACGAGGTGGCGGACCAGGGCGTCCTGATCGGCTACTCCTGCGCCGATCCGGTCACGTCGGCCGAGGTCGAGGTCACGATGCTGACCGACCTGCACCCGGCGTACCGGACCCTCGCCACCGGCCTACGCGGCCAGCGGGCGGTCTACGACTCCGAAAACCCCGTCCACGAGTGGACGTTCGCTGCGACGGCCGAGGAGGCGGCCACCGGCCGCAGCGCCGCTGTGCAGATGGGCGCGGTGGTCGGCGGGATCGGTCTGGTCGCCGGCCTCGCGCAGCTGCACCGGCGCCGCGGCTCCAGCCGCCAGGAACGGGTGGGCTGAGGTGCTCGGACCCCTCCTGCCGTGGCTCATGGACCTCGCCGCTCCGGCCGAGGAGCTCCAGCACTACGTGACCTCACCCGGTTTCGCTCCCGTCGCCGTCGTCGTGGCGGTCGTCGCCGGAGCCGCGCACGCACTGGCTCCCGGCCACGGCAAGACCCTGGCCGCGGCGTACCTGGTCGGCTCGGACGGCCGGGTCAGGGACGCGCTGTGGCTGGGCGGGTCGGTCGCCGTCATGCACACGCTCTCCTGCCTGGTGCTGGGCGTCGCGTGGACCTTCTTCTCCCTCTCCTCGTTGGTCGAGATGGAGACCCTCACCACGAGCCTCCAGATGGTCGCCGGGGTGCTCGTCGTCGGCACCGGGCTGTGGCTGCTCCATCGACACCTCCGTGCCATCCGCTCGGGGGAGCCGCACGGGCACGGTCACGGCCACGGCCACGGCCACGGCCACGGGCACGGCCATGGGCACGGTCACGGCAGCTCCGCCCCGACGTCCCGACCCGGACTCGCCCTGCTCGGGATCTCCGGCGGGCTGACGCCCTCGCCGGCCGCATTCACCGTGCTGGTGACCGGCCTGTTCTCCGGCCGCGCCGGGCTGGCGCTCGTGCTGGTGATCTGCTTCGGCCTCGGCCTGGCGTTCGTCCTGTTCGTGGTCGGGCTCCTCGCGCTGAGCGGTCGCAGCCTCGTCGTGCGGGCGGCCGAGTCCCGCGCCGCCTTCCGCCTGGCCACGACGGTGGCCCCCGCACTCGCAGCCGTGGGCATCGCGCTCCTCGGCTGCGGCATCACCTCACTCGCGGTGATGCAGCTGTCGGCTACCTGAGATCTCCCGAGCAGCAGCCGCAGTGGATGTCCCCTGGGCGTGTCAGCCCGATACACCTCAGCCCGAGAACTTCAGAAGGAGACGTCGTGACGACACGACAACAAGGCAGGGCCTGGACCTGGCGGCAGCTCATGGCCGTGGTGCTCGCCGGACTGGTCGTCGGTGGAGGCCTGTCCGCCGTGGCGGCCCAGGCGGCCCCCGGGACCTCGAGCGTCGACCCCGAGCAGGCATCGGCCCCGACCGACCTGCCGGTCGCGGACGTGCTGGACGTGGACTTCTCCGACGGCACCCCGACGGACCGGGCACAGAACCGCCCGGTGACGACCGTCGGCGCCCCGACGTACGCGCTCGACCCTGCCATCGGGCGTGCCGTGCCCAGCTTCAACGGCACCGCCGACGCCTACACGTACCCGTTGGGTGACGCCTGGGACGAGAACCAGGCTGCGAACATCACCCGGTCGGTGACCGTGGAGTGCTTCTTCCGCTACGACGACAGCCTGCCGACGAGCACCGAGAGGAACCTCTGCTCCGGCAAGGAGGCCGGCGGCTACAGCCTCTACGTGCCCGCCAACTCCTCGGTGGTCCGCTGGGGCGTCCACATCAACGGCGGCTACCGCACCGCGTCGGCACCCCTCGTCGCCGACGCATGGCACCACGTGGTGGCGACCTACGACGGTGCCGACCTCGAGCTCCACGTCAACGGCGAGCTGGTGAGCACCACCTCCTACGCCGGACGAGCCACCGTTCCCGGGGAGGCAGCGCGCTACTTCGGCATCGGCTCGGACATCAAGGCCGCAGGCGTCGCCCAGGCGTTCGCGCCGGCCACCATCGCCGCCGCGCGCATCTACAGCGAGGCGCTGACCCCGGACCAGGTCGCCGACCTCTTCACGGCGCAGGCGCCCACGGCGCCGACCGAGCCGACCGAGCCGACCGAGCCGACCCCGACGGAGCCGGCACCCAGCGAGCCCGCCGACGGCCTGCCCGAGGCGGACGTCCTGGACGTCGACTTCTCCGACGGTGCCGCGACCGACGACGCGAACGACCTGACCGCGACGACGTACGGCGCGCCGGGCTTCGCAACCGACCCGATCCTCGGACGCACCGTCGCGACCTTCGACGGCATGGCCGACGGGTTCACCTACCCGTTCCAGGAGGCGTGGGACGGCACCAACCCTGCCAACATCACGCGGTCGGTCACGGTCGAGTGCTGGTTCCGGTTCGACAGCAGCGTTCCTGTGGACCGCGAGCACAACCTCTGCTCGGGCAAGGAGGCCGGTGGCTACAGCCTCTACGTCGCCAACAACACCGACGTCATCCGGTGGGCCGGCCACATCGACGGCACGTACAGGTCCGTCTCGGCACCGATCAAGTCCGACACCTGGTACCACGTCGTCGGCACCTACGACGGCACGAAGCTGGCGCTGTACGTCGACGGCCGGCTCTCGGGGGTGGCCCAGGTCGGCGGCGCTCTGCGCGCCCCCGCCGCCGCCGCACAGCACTTCGGCATCGGCGCGGACATCAAGGCCGGTGGCGTCGCCCAGGGCTGGGCCCACGGTGCGGTCGCACTCTCCCGTGTGTACAGCCGGGCACTCACCGACGACCAGGTCGGCGACATCCACCGTGCCCTGGTTCCTGGGGCCCCGACCGACCCTGACCCGACCGAGCCGGGCGAGCCGGGCGAGCCGGGCGAGCCGGGCGGACCGGTGACGGTGCCGACCGCCGACCTCCTCGACGTCGACTTCACCAACGGCTCGCCGGCCGACCACGCGGCGAACCGGGAACCGGCCGTCTTCGGTGCACCGCGCTACCGGGCCGACGACGACATCGACCACGTCACCGCAGCCTTCGACGGGGCGCGCGACGGCATCGTCTACCCGATGTCCGACGCCTGGGACACCACGCGCGCCGACGACATCACCGACTCGATCACGCTCGAGTGCTGGTTCCGGTTCGACGGCACGCTGCCGCAGACACGTGAGCACGCGGTCTGCTCGGGCAAGGAGGCCGGCGGCTACAGCCTGTACGTCCCCGGTGGGACCTCCCAGGTCCGGTGGGGCGTCCACATCGACGGCGGCTACCGGGCCGCGTCGGCTCCCATCGTCGCCGACACCTGGTACCACGTGGTGGGCACCTTCGACGGGCGCGACATCCGGCTCTACCTCGACGGCGAGCTGGCCGCGGCGACCACCCACCCGGGTAGAGCGACCGTGCCGAACGGCACGTTCTTCACGGTCGGTGGGGACAACAACTCCAGCGGCAACGCGCAGTTCTTCGCCAAGGCCTCGGTGGCGACCGCCAGGTTGTGGAGCACGCCGTTGGACGCCGAGCAGGTGGCCCTCCTCGAGCAGCGCACCACCACCGCGACCGAGGTCCCCGAGGCCGACGTCCTCGACGTCGACTTCAGCGACGGCACGTTCACCGACCGTGCAGCCGGGCGGATCCCGCTGATCACCGGTCGCGCCAGCGCAGTGACCGACCCCGCCCTCGGGCGGTCCGTGGCCACCTTCAACGGCCAGACCGACTCGATCATCTACCCGATGGAGGACGCCTGGGACGCCGGGCACACCCCGAACATCCTCGGGGGCGCGTCGATCCAGTGCGACTTCCGGTTCAACGACCCGTTGCCGGTGCCTCGTGAGCGGGACCTCTGCTCGGGCAAGAACGGCGGTGGCTACAGCGTCTACATGACTGGCTCCAGCCTGCGAGCGGCGTTCCACATCGACGGCGCCTACCGCTCGGTGACTTCGCCGCCCCTGCAGTCCGGTGTCTGGTACTCCTCGGTGTCGACCTACGACGGCTCCACCATCCGGCTCTACGTCGACGGACGCCAGGTCGCCGCGGCGTCGGTGACGGGGACGCCCGGGTTGCCCGTCGGGGACGCCCGCTACTTCGCCGTGGGCTCCGACATCAAGGCCGGTGGCTTCACCGAGTTCCCGTCGCACTCCGCGGTCGCGGCTGCCCGCATCTGGTCGTCCGCGCTCAGGCCGAAGCAGGTCTCGCGGCTCAACTACGACGGCTTCGGGGCCCGTCGGGTCGACGTGTCGCTCGACGCCAGCCGGCCGGCGGCCGGCGAGCGGCTCGAACGACCGGTGGTCTTCTCGCCCGCCTTCACCAACCAGGGAGCGGCCACCGGGTGGCGCTACACGCTCGACGGCCGTCCCGTGCAGCCCGGGGAGCGGATCGGCGCGGGGCTGGCCGCCGGCGACCACGCGATCGCCATCTCTGCGACCGACATGTTCGGCCGGCAGCTGGCCTGGACGGTGCCGTTCACCTCGAGTGCGATCCCGAGGGCCGGCGGCACCGAGACCGGCCAGGGCGGCGGGCAGGTCACCTTGTCCGCAGTCGCCGAGGACCCTGCCGGGGCGGAGGTCACCACCACGTTCCGGGCAGCCGAGGCGAGCGTCGCCAGCGGCGGCGTCCAGGGCGTCGTGCCGATGATTCCCTCCACGCTGGAGTTCCCGTACGGCGAGGGCGGTCAGGTCACGGGCCGTCTCGTCGAGGACGACGAGACGGCCGACTCGCCTTCGAGCCACGGCCAGCTGCCGTTCCAGCGGTACGACGTGGCGGTACCGGACGCCGAGAGCGGGCGCCACGTCGAGTGGAGCGGCGTCGTCGACCCGGAGCGCGTCGCGACGCTGCTGGCGTGGGACACCGCCGCCTCGGCATGGACCGAGCTCGCCAGCACGCGTGGGCAGGCCGTCGGTGACACCGTGCTGCGGGCTCGCATCACCGACGACCACGTCGATGCGGGCGTCGTGCACGTGATGGTCGTCGCCGAGGACCCCTTCGCCGACGACCTCTCGCCGCGGGACGCCTCGGCCGGCCTGCCGGCGAACAAGGACCGGTTCGAGGACCCGGAGGACTACGACTTCTCTTTCGTGCACTGGAGCGACCCGCAGTTCCTCGCCGAGGGTGCGACGGGCAGCGACTTCCAGTGGCCGGCGAGCCCCGACCACCCCGGGACGATGACGGCCCAGGAGCAGGCGCTGTGGGCGGCTGCCTACCGCGGCATCGCGGACTGGACGGTCGACAACGCCGACGAGAAGAAGATCGCCTTCGCCGGCAACACCGGGGACCTCATCAACAGCAACACCGCTGACCCCCAGAGCACCGACGCCCAGGGCGAGCTGCTCTACCCCGGCCTCGGCGGGCAGATCGACGCCGAGTTCGAGTTCGCGACCGGTGTCACCGAGCGCCTGGCGGAGAGCGGGATCCCGCACCAGGTGGTCGCGGGCAACCACGACAACCGGATCGGCAAGGAGACCGGTGCCCAGTCGACGTTCAGCCGCGCGTTCTCGGCTGACAACTTCTACGAAGAGGCGTCCGGCTGGCCCGCGGGTGCGTCGTACCACGCCTGGGACGAGACCACGGACGACGACGGCACCGTCGCCGTCCGTGGCGAGGACAACCAGAACAACTACGTCCTCTTCTCCGCCGGTGGCCTCGACTTCGTCGCCGTCGGGCTCTCCTACGGCGTCACGAAGGAGGAGGGGACCTGGGCCAGCTCGGTGTTCGAGCGCTACAGCGACCGGAACGGCATCCTGCTGACCCACGGGTACGTCAACCCCTCGACCGACCCGGCCGGCCGGGACGGTGAGGTCACCGCCGACGGCAGCCTGCTGTTCCGGCAGGTGGTCGCGTCGAACCCGAACGTGTTCCTGGTGCTCTCCGGGCACTACCACGGGGTCGGCACGAACCTGCAGACCTTCCACGGCCCGACCGTCTCGCACAAGGTCGTGGAGATGCTCGCGGACTACCAGGCCTACCAGGTCCCGGTCCGGAAGATCTTCACCGAGGAGAACTGCCCGACCTGCGTGGTCCAGCCCGACGGCTCGATCGACGTCGACGGCGACGGGACCGCGGACCACGCCGGCACCAACCAGCTGCTGTTCGGAGCCAGCTTCCTCCGGCTCCTGCAGTTCAACACCCTGGAGTCGACGATGTCGGTCGACACGTACTCGCCGTTCCTCGACGAGTTCGGGGCGACGCCGTACGACACGTCGGCCCGGTACAACGGCGCGGAGGACAACTTCACGATCCCGGTGGACCTCTCCACGCGGACGACGTCGTTCAAGACCGACGCGCTCACGGTCGTCACCCCCACCGACACGGTGATCGGGACGGCCACCCGGGCGTCCGGCTTCCCGGCCTCGGTGACGTGGTCCGGGCTGGAGACGGGCACGACGTACGCCTGGACCGCCACCAGCACGAGCGCCTCGGGGGAGGACCTGGGGACGGCCGACCAGTTCGGTGGCGTCTTCGTCGCGACGGTCGCCGGCACGGACTCGACCGCTCCGGTGCTTGAGTTCCCCGCGGCCACGAGCGTGCCCCAAGGCTCCGACTTCGACCCGCTGGGCGATGTCACTGCCACGGACGACGCCGACGGCGACATCAGCGACAAGGTCACGGTGATCGGCTCGGTCGACACCACCCAGGTCGGTCAGTACACGCTGCTCTACTCGGTCAGCGACGCCACGGGCAACCAGGCGCAGGCCGAGCGCACGGTGCGGGTGACCGCGGTCGCCCAGCCGGTGCGCGTCCAGACCTCCGTCGCGGCCGAGGACGTCGACGCGACCTTCGGCCAGGGGGCGACGTTCACCGCGCGGGTCACCCCCGCCTCGGCGACCGGGGTCGTCCGGTTCCTCCTCGGCGAGGACGAGCTGTGCTCCTCCCCGGTGGTGGACGGGACGGCTACCTGCAACCGGGCAGTGCTGCCGCCTCCGGGCAACCACGTGGTGACGGCCGAGTACGGCGGTGACAGCGGGCACGCACCCTCGACCCGGGCGTTCGTGCTCGCCGTGGGCCAGCCCGCGCCGACGACGCCGGGCGGCCCGACCGACCCCGGTGACCCCGGCGAGCCCGGCGAGCCCGGCGAGCCCGGCCAGCCCGGCCAGCCCGGCCAGCCGGTCAAGGAGCGGATCGTCGCCAAGCTGTTCGGTGCGAACAATGGTGGCAAGCGCGACGTCGTCACGGTCAGGACGAGCGACGTCGCAGCCGGTGCCCGGGCCAAGCTGTTCCGCGTCCAGGACGGCAAGCGCCACCTCGTGAGGACCGGCCGGCTCGACGGCAACGGCGCCAGGACGTTCCGCATCACTGACAGGAACGGCCGGGCCTTCACGACCTACGTCGTCAAGGTCGCCCCCCAGAAGGCCCACAAGGGCGACCTGACGAACCAGAGGCGCGTGCGCTGACGGTTCCCGGTCCTGGCACTCCTGCCGGCTACCACCCACGACCGGCCGCCTTCCTCGGGGAAGGCGGCCGGTCGGTCGGTTCGTCCCGCGGACGGGCGTGCCGGCGCTGCACCGACCAGTGGCGACGCGGCGGCGCCGACCGCGACGCAGCGAGCCCCTGACCGGGACTCCGGTCAGGGGCTCGCTTGGTGCCGTGCGGCACTGGGGTGAGTAACGGGACTTGAACCCGCGACATCTGCGACCACAACGCAGCGCTCTACCAGCTGAGCTATACCCACCATGTCCTCCGAGAGCTCGGAGGCCGCGAGAAGCATACGGGACTCAGGCGCCCGCCGCGGAATCCGGGTCGGCGACGCCGGCGAGGGCGCCGGCGTGCTTGGCGGCGATCGTGCGTGCGGTGTCGGAGTCCGGGCCGGGCTGCGGGACGAAGACCGCCTCGCGGTAGTAGCGCAGCTCCTCGATGCTCTCGCGGATGTCGGCGAGCGCGCGGTGGTTGCCGCGCTTGGCGGGCGCCTGGTGGTAGGCGCGGGGGTACCACCGGCGCGAGAGCTCCTTGATCGAGCTGACGTCGACGATCCGGTAGTGCAGGAACCCCTCGAGCTCGCTCATGTCGCGCGAGATGAACGCGCGGTCGGTGCCCACCGTGTTGCCCGCGAGCGGTGGCCGGCTGCCGCTCGGGCAGTGCTCGCGCAGGTAGGCCAGCGTGCGCTCCTCGGCCTCGGCGAGCGTGACCCCCTTCTCCAGCTCGGCCAGGAGCCCGGAGCTCTCGTGCATGCTGCGCACGAAGTCGCCCATCTGGTCCAGCGCCTCGTCGGGCGGGCGGATCACGATGTCGACGCCCTCGCCGAGCACGTTGAGCTCGAAGTCGGTGACGAGCGCCGCCACCTCGATCAGCGCGTCCGCGCGCAGGTCGAGGCCGGTCATCTCGCAGTCGATCCAGACGAGTCGGTCGTTCACGAGGGGTCACCCTACGGGCAGCCACCGACGACGGCGCCGCCGGCGACTTGGCCGCCGCTCCGGCCCGGGCGGAGGATGCGGGGATGCGCGTCACCCCCGAGTTCGTCGCCGGCCTGCCCAAGGCGGAGCTCCACGTCCACCACGTCGGCTCCGCGTCGCCGCGGATGGTGGCCGAGCTCGCCGCCCGCCACCCCGGAACGGTGCCGAGCGACATCGACGAGCTGCGCCGCTTCTACGAGTTCCGCGACTTCGCCCACTTCATCGAGGTCTACCTCGCCGTCGTCGACCTGGTGCGCACGCCCGAGGACATCCGCTACGTGACCTACGAGGTCGCCCGCGAGATGGCCGAGGGGCAGTCGCTGCGGTACGCCGAGCTCACGTGCACGCCGTACACCTCGGTGCGTCCCCACGACCCCGAGCCCGGCATGGCGATCGAGGCATACACCGAGGCGATCGAGGACGCCCGGGTCGCGGCTGAGCGCGACTTCGGGCTGGTCCTGCGGTGGATCTACGACATCCCCGGCGAGGCCGGCTTGCCCAGCGCGGACGCCACGCTCGGGTTCGCGCTGGAGCACGCGCCCGACGGCCTGGTCGGCTTCGGCCTGGGCGGTCCGGAGGTCGGCGTGCCGCGCCCGCAGTTCCAGCCGCACTTCGACGCTGCCCGCGCGGCGGGCCTGCACTCCGTGCCGCACGCGGGCGAGACCACCGGCCCGGAGACCGTCTGGGACGCGCTGCGCCTCCTCGGTGCCGAGCGGATCGGCCACGGGACGTCCGCGGCGCAGGACCCCGCGCTGCTCGCCCACCTCGCCGAGACCGGCGTACCGCTCGAGGTGTGCCCCTCCTCCAACATCGCCACCCGCGCCGTCGCAGACCTCTCCGAGCACCCGATCACCGCGTTCCGCGACGCCGGGGTGACGGTGACGATCGCCTCCGACGACCCGCCGATGTTCGGCACGACGCTCAACCGGGAGTACGAGATCGCCGCGGAGCTGCTCGACCTCGACACCGACGGGGTCGCCGACCTCGCGCGCACCGCCGTCCGCGCCTCCTTCGCGGAGGACGCCGTCAAGACGCGGGTCCTCGCCGAGATCGACGCGTACGTCGCCGACGGCACCCGGCCGCGGTGACCTGACCGCAAGCAGGCGCCTGCGCGGCCGGACGGTCCTATGCTGGCCAGCATGTCCGTGCAGCCGATCCGAGTCGCGGTGGCGAACGACTACGAGCTGGTCGTCGCTGGTCTCGCCGCGATGCTCGCACCCTTCAGCGAGCAGGTCGAGGTCGTCGAGATGGACAGCGGGCTGCCGGTCGCCAGCGAGGTCGACGTCGTCCTCTTCGACACCTTCGCGCAGGGCGAGGCGGAGCACGTCGACCTCGACGGGCTCCTCGACTGCCAGGACACCGGCACCAAGGTCGTCGTCTACAGCTGGAACACCGACCCCGACGTCGTCGACCGCACGTTGCGGCGCGGAGCCGCGGGCTACCTGCACAAGGCCGTGGGGGCGGAGGAGATCGTCGCCGCGCTGGAGAAGGTCCGCGACGGGGACGTCGTGCGCCCCGACGGCCAGGTGGACGGCACGCCGGACCTGCTGACCGACGGCGCCTGGCCGGGCAAGGAGCAGGGCCTCAGCCCGCGGGAGTCCGAGATCCTCGCGCTCATCACCCAGGGGTTCTCCAACCAGGAGATCGCCGAGCGCACCTACCTGTCGATCAACTCGATCAAGACCTACATCCGCACCGCCTACCGCAAGGTGGGGGTGACCCGCCGCGCCCAAGCCGTCGGCTGGGGGATGAGCCACGGGTTCGCGCCCGACAAGGTCCGCCGGGTCGCGTCGGTGGACTGACCGCGGCCCGACGGGACACCGGGCGCGCATGGACCTCAGCCTGCGCCTCCTCCGCCACGGGTACGACGCCGTCGCCGCCGACCGCGCCGCCCACGGCGTACCGCCCGACGCCGGCACCCATGCCACCCGGCTGGTCGGCCGCCGGGCGGTCGTGGTGCGCAGCGAGCCGGGGGTCCGGTTCTTCTACGACGAGTCCGCCGCGGAGCGGAAGGGCGTCGTCCCGCCGCCGCTGGCGTGGCTGCTCTTCGGCCGCGGCGCGCTGCACGGCATGGACGGCGACCCGCACCGCGACCGCAAGCGGGCGATGGTCGACGTCCTCTCCGCCGGCGGGCTCGGCCCGCTGGTGGCCCGCGTCGCCGAGGAGCTCGACGGGGCCGCCGCGACCTGGCCCGGTCGCGAGGTCTCGGTCCACCCGACGCTCGTGTCGGCGTACGGCCGTGCGGTCCTGGCCTGGGCCGGCCTCGACCTCGACGACGACCGCGCCGACACGGTCGCGCGGCGGCTCTCGCAGCAGGTCGACGGCTTCGGCTTCGCGGGCCCGGCCTACGTCCGCGGGTGGGCCTCCCGGCTGTGGTGGGACCGGTACGCGACCGGGCTGGCCGCCGACCTGCGCGCCGGGCGCGCCGGCACGGGCGCGGACGCCCCGGCGGCGCGGCTCGTGCGGAGCATCGACGCCGACGACCGCACGGCCGGCGTCGAGCTGGGCAACATCCTGCGTCCCACCATCGCGGTGTCGTGGCTCGGCACCTTCGCCGCCCTGCGCCTGGCCGACCTGCCGGTATGGCGCGAGCGGCTCGCCGACCCGGGGGAGGAGCTGGCCCGGATGGCCTTCGCCCAGGAGGTGCGCCGGACGACGCCCTTCGCCCCGGTGCTCGCGGCGCGGGCCACGCGGCCCGCCACGATCGACGGCGTGCGCGTGCGACGCGGCGACCGGCTCGTCCTCGACATCATGGGCATCGACCACGACCCGGCCCGGTGGGAGGCGCCGCACGAGTTCCGCCCGGAGCGGTTCCTCGACCACGCGCCCGGCGCGTTCGACCTGGTGCCCCAGGGCGGTGGTCACCCGGCCGGCCACCGCTGCCCGGGTGAGTCGCTGACCCTGCGGGTGCTCGAGGCGACGCTGCGGGTGCTGGCGGGCGTGCCCTACGAGGTGGCGGACCCGGCGGTCGACCTGACCCGGATGCCGACGACCCCGCGCGACGGGCTGGTCGTCAGGGTGCCGGCGGGTGCTCCGCGCCGATCTGGTCGCGCATCGTCTCCAGGATCCGCGTGAGCACGCGGGAGACCTGGACCTGGCTCACGCCGAGCTCGTCGCCGATCTCGCGCTGGGTCTGGTCCTCGTAGAAGCGCAGGTAGAGCACGCGCTTGTCCCGCTCGGACAGCCCACGCATGACCGGGGCCAGGACGGCGCGCGCCTCGGCGGCGCCCTCGTCGGGCTCCTGGGGCAGCACCTCGCCGAGGCTGGTGCCGGCGTCGTTGCCGACCGGCTGGTCGAGGGACGTCGGCTGGAAGCAGCCCAGGCCCTGGAGCGCCTCGCGGTGCTCCTCGGGCGTGATGCCCAGCTCGGCCTCGACCTCCTCGGCGGTCGGCTCGCGGCCGAGCTCCTGCTCGAGCCGGTCGGTGGCCATGGTCAGGTCGCGCTGCAGCTCCTGGACGCGGCGCGGCGGACGGACCATCCAGCCCTGGTCGCGGAAGTGCCGCTGGATTTCGCCGCGGATGGTGGGGACGGCGTAGGTCAGCAGGTCGTCGCGCACGGTCGGGTCGAAGCGGTGGACCGCCTTGACCAGTCCCTCGTAGGCGACCTGCTGGAGGTCCTCCAGCGGGATGCCGCGACGGCGGTAGCGGTTGGCGACGGCGTCGGCGACGCGCTGGTTGAGGAGCACGACCTCGGAGAGGAGCGCGTCGCGCTCGCTGCCGGTCGCCTCCTGGGCTCGACGGAGAAGGTCGGCGGTGCGGCGGGAGCGTTCCTCGCGCGACACCGTGCGATGGTCGACGCCGAGAGCGGTGTGGGGCGTGTGCATGGGCGGTCCGCCTCCTTCCGAGTGGGGTGCGATCCGCGGCCCGGTGTCCGGGCACGCACTCGACGTTGCCCGGAACCGGTCTGGTCCACCACCACCCATTGGGGTGTGTTGTCGCCCACGGGGGCGCTCAACGCCGGCCGGCGCCCCACCCGACCAGGGCCCAGACGGTCTTGCCGTCCTCGGTGGGCCGGCTGCCCCAGTCGTCGGCCAGCACGGTCACCAGGCTGAGCCCGCGGCCGGACTCGTCCTCCGGGGTCGTACGACGCCGGCGCGGCCGCGCGAGCTCGGGGTCGCGGACCTCCAGCAGCACGGCCTCGTCGAGCCGGCGCAGCTGCACCGTGGCCGGCGGCTCCGCGTGCACCAGCGCGTTGGCCAGCAGGGCGTCGACGACCTGCACGGCGTCGGCGACCCGGTCGGCCGGCATCGACCAGCGCTCGAGCTGGTCGGCCACGGCCCGGCGCACGTCGCGGACGCCGGCCAGGGAGCCCACCTCGAACCGGGCGACGCCGCCCACCGGGTCCGCCTGCGCGCGCGCCACGACCATCGCGACGTCGTCGTCGACGCCCGTGCCGGTCAGCGTGGTGACCACCTCGTCGAGCAGGCGGGAGGCCGGCAGCGTCGTCCGCGGCGCCACGGCGGCGCTGAGCCGCTCGAGGCCCAGCTGGAGGTCCTCACCGCGCCGCTCGACCAGGCCGTCGGTGTAGAGCAGGAGGACGTCGGCCGGGCCGAGGTGCACCGTCGTCGGCGCGAGCCCGTAGTGACCGGCACCCAGCGGCGGCCCGACCTCGCGCAGGAGGGACAACCGGCCGTCGGCGTGCGCGTGCACCGGCGGGAGGTGCCCGGCGTTGGCGTAGGTCAGCGTGTGGTCGGAGGCGTCGAACACGGCGTACACACAGGTGACGATCTGGTCGCCGGCGAGGTCCTGCACGAGCGGGTCGAGGTGCTCGAGAACGTCGGTGGGGGAGAGGTCGAGCTTGGCGAAGGCACGCGTCGCGGCGCGCAGCTGGCCCATGACCGCGGCCGCGCGGACGCCCCGGCCCATGACGTCGCCGATGACGACCGCCGTGCGGCCGGCGCCGAGGTCGATCACGTCGTACCAGTCGCCGCCGACCTGGGTGCCGACGACGCCGGCGCGGTAGTACGTCGCCACCTCGAGGCCTGCGACGTCGGGGTCCGTGCGCGGCAGCAGGCTGGCCTGGAGGTCGCGGGCGATGTGCCGCTCGCGCTCGACGACCTCGCGCTCGGCCTCCGCGGCGACGAGCCGCTGCTGCAGCGCCCGCTGGTCGGTGATGTCCTGGAAGGAGCCGCGCACCAGCCGGCTGCCGTCCGGGCCGACGGCGGGCTCGCCGAAGGACTGGAACAGCCGGACCTCGCCGGACGGCGTCACGATCCGGACCTCGTAGACGATCGTCTCGCCCCCGGTCGCGGCCCGCAGCCGGTCCAGCACCAGCCCGAGGTCCTCGGGGTGGACCAGCTGGGTGATGGTCGCGCGGGCGCCGCGCTCCTCGGCGTCCTCGCGGGTGAGCCCGAGCATGTCGAAGAACGTGCGCGAGCCGGTGATCGAGTCGCGGTCCAGGTCGACCTCCCAGCTGCCCAGGCGCGCCAGCCGCTGTGCCTGGTCGAGCAGCTCGCGGCTGCGCTCGAGGGCGATGCGGACCCGGTGCGCCCGGTCGAGCTCGAGGTTGACCCGGACGCGGGCCAGCAGCTCGCGGGCGGAGAACGGCTTGACCAGGTAGTCGTTCGCGCCGGCCTCGAGCCCCTCGAGCGTGCCCTCCTCGCCGGCCCGCGCCGACAGCATGATGACGGGGACCGAGGTGAGCGCCGGGTCGGCCTGCATCCGGCGCAGCAGCCCGAAGCCGTCCAGCTCGGGCATCATCACGTCGGTCAGCACCAGGTCGGGCACGTCCTCGGCCATCTGCGCCAGGGCGTCGAGCCCGTCGACGGCCGTGCGGACGTCGTACGCCGGCGCCAGCAGGTCGTGAATGTAGCGACGCATGTCCTCGTTGTCGTCCACGACGAGCACCCGGCCGCGTCGGTCCTCCTCGCCGCGCGCTCCGGTGGCGCGGGCGCCCTCGACCTCGCCGGCCGTGCCGCCGGGGGAGCCGTCACGAGCCGAGTCCGCCCCGGGCAGCCAGCGGAAGCTCTGCTCGACGAAGGCCCGGGCCCGCTCGCCGGCGCCCGTGTCGAGCGGCTCGTCGGCGGCGTGGCGGACCCGGTCCTCCGGCAGGTGCGCCCAGCCGAGGGGCAGCGTGACGGTGAACGTCGTGCCGCGGGCGGGGCCCTGGGTCCGGCTCGTCGCGCCGACGCGACCGCCGTGCAGCTCGACCAGCTCGCGGACCAGGGCCAGGCCGATCCCGGTGCCCTCGTGGGTGCGCGACCGTGTGCCCTGGACCCGGTGGAACCGCTCGAAGAGGCGCGGCAGGTCGGCGGTCGGGATGCCGCTGCCGGTGTCGGTCACGCTGAGCACGGCCCGGCCGTCCTCGGAGCCCAGCCGCACGGTGATGCCGCCCTCGAAGGTGAACTTCAGCGCGTTCGAGACGAGGTTGAGCACGACCTTCGCCCAAGCCTCGCGGTCGACGTACGCCGTGAGGGGGCCGTCGCAGTGCACCGCCAGGTCCAGCCCGCCGCGCTCGGCGGCCGACTCGAACATCGCCGCCAGCTCCGCGGTGTAGGCACACAGGTCGGTCGCGACGAAGTCCGACGCGTCCCGGCCGGACTCCAGGCGGGAGAAGTCGAGGAGGGTGTTGACCAGCTGCAGCATCCGCTGCCCGTTGCGCGCGATGACGTCGAGCCGCGCGCGCTGCCCGGGTGGCAGCGGCTGGGCGGTGTCGTTCAAGGCATCCTCGGCCGGCCCCAGGAGCAAGGTCAACGGGGTCCGCAGCTCGTGGCTGACGTTGGTGAAGAAGTCCGTCTTGACCTGGTCGAGCCGGGCGAGCTCCGCCGCGCGGTCCTTCTCGTGCTCGATCGCCCGCGCGTCCCCGATGGCGGCCGACAGCTGCGCGGCGAGCAGCTCCAGGAAGTCGCGGTAGCCGCCGTCGAGCGGGCGGTAGCGGTTGAGGCCGACGACCAGCGCGCCGTACGGCGTGCCCTGTCCCGGCTGCATCAGCGCGGTCACGTAGGCGCGGGTGGGCGGTTCGGACCAGGCGCCCGTCGGCAGGTCGGGGAACAGCTCGTCGATGGCGCCCACCACGACGTCCTCGCCGCGCCAGGCGCTGTGCAGCGGCCACACGGCGTCCGGCGCGGTCACCTCGATGACCGGCGGGGCGGCCGGGTGCTCCGGCGAGATGCCGGCCAGGCCGCGGCGGTGGGCGACGGCCCCGTCCTCGCCGAAGAGGTACACCACGACGAACGGCAGCGAGGCGGAGTTGCCCGCGAGGTGCTCGCAGGCCGCGGCCACCGCCGCGGCCTCGCTGCCCGCGGCGCCGACCCGGATGCCGAGGTCACGCAGGGTGGTCATCCGACGCGTCGAGACCACCTCCTCGGTGTCCTCGGTGACCACGCACAGCATCCCCGCGACAGAGCCGTCGTCGTCGGAGAGCGGGCTGTAGGAGAAGGTGTGGTAGGTCTCCTCGACGTAGCCGCTGCGCTCGAGGAAGAGCAGCAGCTTCTCGTCCCAGGTCGCCTCGCCGGTGGACATGACCCGGTCGATGCGCGGGCCGATGTCGGGCCAGATCTCCCGCCAGACCTCCGAGGCGGGGCGCGCAAGGGCCCAGGGGTACTTCGTGCCCAGCGTGTCGCGGCGGTAGGCGTCGTTGCAGAGGAACGTCAGCTCCTCGCCCCACGCCATCCACATCGAGAACTTCGAGCTGAGCATGATCCGCACCGCGTTGCGCAGGCTCAGCGGCCAGGTGTCCGGCTCGCCCACGGTCGTGCGCGACCAGTCCACCTCCAGGAGGTCCCGCCCGATCCGACCGGAGGCCCGCAGGACCTCCGTCATCGAGGTCCCGGCAGGGGTTGCGCTCATCGGCCGACCGCGTCGCGAGCCGTGGCGTACGACGCGAGCACCCGGTCCAGACCCGTCAGCTCGAGGATGCGTGCGACCGGCGGCTGGATGCCGGCGACCGCGAGCGAGCCGCCCAGGCCGCGGGCACGCCGGTGGGCGGCCACGAGCGCGCCCAGCGCCGAGGAGTCGATGAACGGCACCTCGGTCAGGTCGACCACCACCCGGACGTGGCCGTCGACCATGAGGTCGTTGAGCACCAGCCGGAAGCCGCCCACCGTCGCGAGGTCGATCTCGCCGCGGCCGACGACGACGGCGTGCCCGTCGAGGTGCTCGACGCGCAGGCTCAGCTGCTCCTCGCTCGAGGCGTCGGACGTCATGGCAGGTCGCTGTCTCCGAGAGGGGGAACGGGCGTCGGCTGGGATCGTGCTGGGGGTCGGGCTGGGGGTGGCGCTGGGATCGTGCTGGGTGCGGCGGGCACAGTCTCAGGCACCCCGGGGGCGATCCGGCGCTTTTCGCCACCTTTGGCCCACAAGGGTGAGGTCGCTGGCCGCCCCATCCTGCCAAGCAGCGCGCCGCCGACGTGAACCGGCCCGGGGGCCCCGGCCTACGAGTCGGGTGGGCCCGGTGGCCGGGACGTCCCCTCGCGCCCGCCACGATCGCCCGCGTTCGTCAGGCGACGAGGTACCACGGCAGGAGCATCCCGACCACGGTCAGCGCCCAGCCCAGGAAGACCAGGCCGAAGCCATGGGTGGTCGGGTCGTCGGCGGTGCGGTAGTCCGCCAGGCGCCGCCGCAGGCCGAGGACCGCGCAGACGAGCCCGCCGAGGAGCAGCGGCACGCCGTACAGCGTCTGCTCCTGGCTGGTGCCGAGCCCCATCACCAGGTAGATGCCGGCCAGGGAGGCGCTGACCGCGAGCAGCGGCACGATGCCGCGCAGCAGCGTCCACAGCGACATCCGCTTGACCGCGCGGTTGAGCGCGGCGTCGCCGCGGCGGAGGGTGGCGTGCTCGCGGTGGTTCTCGTCGGCCACGCCGCACCTCCCGGTTCGTCGGACGGAGCGCACTTGCCCGGCCGGAGGTGGGACGAAACGCGGTGGTGGCGTCCCCGTGAGTCGGTCGCCTTCCTCGGCGGCGGGGAGGCGGGGCGGACCCTGGCGACGCGCTCGGGGCCCACGAGGTGCTCGTGCTCGCCCACCGGGATCTCCCGGACCCTCCGCTGGCCGGTAGGCGGACCGTCCGAGGTGCTGTCGGGGGGTTTGCGACGGGCCGCTGGCCGGAGGTCTATCGTCCTCGACGGCGCTTGGTGCCAACGGCGGTGGCTGGGCCGCTGACTCCGATGGTTGAAGGGCAATCGTCTTGACGCGACGCGGGGGTCGGGTGTCTGCGCCGACTGCCGGGCAGGGCGGGCGTTTCTCGCTGCACCCGGCGCAGGCGTTGGTCGCCGCGTTCGCTACCGCTGTGGCACTGGGAGCGGGCTTGTTGATGTTGCCGCTGTCCAGCACAGGGCCGGGCGGGACGTCGCTGCTGACCGCGTTGTTCACCTCCACCTCGGCCGTGTGTGTGACCGGCCTGGTGGTGGTCGACACCTCCACGCACTGGTCCGCATTCGGAGAGGGCGTCATCCTCGTCCTCATCCAGCTCGGCGGGCTGGGGATCATGACCTTCGCCTCCCTGCTCGGCTTGTTGGTCTGGCGTCGCCTCGGGCTGCGGTCGCGGCTGACCGCTGCGGCGGAGACCAAGGCCGTGGGGCTCGGCGACGTGCGGTCGGTCGTGCGGGGTGTGGTCATCACGAGCCTGGTCTTCGAGGCCATCACCGCCGCGCTCCTCGCTGCGCGGTTCGCCCTCGGGTACGACGAGCCCTGGGACCGCGCGGCATACCTCGGGCTGTTCCACGCCGTCTCGGCCTTCAACAATGCCGGTTTTGCGCTCTGGTCCGACAGCCTGACCCCGTTCGTCACTGACCCGTACATCTGCCTGCCCGTCGCGTTCGCAGTGATCGCCGGGGGCCTTGGGTTCCCCGTCTGGCTCGAGCTGCACAAACACGTTCGCCAGCCCCGCCGCTGGAGCATGCACACCCAGATGACCCTCGCCGCGACAGCCGGACTGCTGGTCGCCGGGGCGGTGTTCGTCACCGCCAATGAATGGAGCAACCCGGGCACGCTCGGAGCGCTCGACCCGCCCGGTCGACTGCTCGCAGGTTTCTTCCACGGCGTGATGCCTCGGACAGCGGGGTTCAACAGCGTCGACTACGGTGCGATGCGAGACGGCACACTGCTGGCCACGGAGATCCTCATGTTCATCGGGGGAGGTTCCGCCGGGACCGCCGGGGGGATCAAGGTCACGACCTTCGTCCTGTTGTTTCTCGTCATCTGGGCCGAGGTGCGCGGCGACCGCGACGTCGAGGCGTTCGAGCGGCGCATCGGTGACCGCACGATCCGTCAGGCGCTCACCATCGCGCTCCTCGGCGTCGCCGCCGTCGTGGCCTCGACCCTCGTGCTGCTCGAAGTGAGCGAGCAGACCACCGAGGCGGTGCTGTTCGAGGCCGTCTCCGCCTTCGCCACCGTGGGCCTGTCCACAGGCATCACCGCGGACCTGCCTGCTTCCGGCCAGCTCGTCCTCACCGCGCTCATGTTCTTGGGGCGACTCGGTCCCATCACGCTGGTCTCAGCGCTCGCCCTCCGCGAACGTCCGACCTTGCACCGTCTCCCGGAAGGACGACCCATCATTGGCTAGGAAGTCGAACGGCGGCGTCGCCGTACTCGGTCTCGGCCGGTTCGGACGCTCCCTCGCCCTCGAGCTCGCCAGCGACGACGTCGAGGTCCTCGGCGTGGACGCCGACCCGCGCATCGTCCAGTCCCTCGCCGGACGCCTCACCCACGTCGTCGAGTCCGACACCACTGACGAGGACGCCATGCGCCAGCTCGGCATCGCTGACCTCGACATCGTCGTCGTCGGTGTCGGCAACGACCTCGAGTCCAGCATCCTCACCGCGTCGGTCGCCATCAACCTCGGCGTCCCGGACGTGTGGGCCAAGGCCATCAGCGGCGCCCACGCCCGCATCCTGTCCCAGATCGGCGTCCACCACGTAGTACGCCCCGAGCACGACATGGGCAGGCGTGTCGCCCACCTCGTGCGCGGCGGCATGGCCGAGTACATCGAGTTCGACGACGGCTACGCCTTCGCGAAGACGACACCCCCGCCCGCCTTGCTCAACCGCAGCCTCGCCGGCTACGGGGTCCGGCAGCAGTACGGCGTCACCGTCGTCGGCGTCAAGAGCGCCGACGGAGAGTTCACCTACGCCACCGCAAGCACCGTCCTCCGATCCGGCGACCACATCATCGTCTCCGGACCCCGCGACCGCGTCGAGGCATTCAGCCGCCTCACCACCACGCGGTGACACACCGGCCCAGGACCCGAGCCGCTGGGCGGCACGGAAGGACTAGAGGTTCGACCGTGTGCCAGGACGTCGACGGCGCCGCGAGACGCCCGCACGCGCGACGCGCCAGATCCTGCTGGGCTTCGTCCCTCGCCGGGCGGCAGCGCGGGCCGAGTGCGAGCGGAAGCGCCCGAGGATCGGCAGCGCTGGAAACACGTGCCATGGCAGGCAGGACAGCACGGCGGGCCGCCGCGAACCAACGCGGGTGCAGCGCTGGTGGTGGGCGCCCCCGGCAGGATTCGAACCTGCGACCGGCGGATTAGAAGGCCGCTGCTCTGTCCAGCTGAGCTACGGAGGCGGGGGACCGAGAGCCTCGACGTCCGGCGTCGATCCGCCCCGAAGTATGCCGCACGGGGAGGGGCCCTCCCTCCTGCGCGGTCAGGGGCGGGCGGCGTCGACCACGAGGGCGGCCACCCTCCGCGCCGTCCCGGCCGACGGCGGTACGCCGTCGCGCAGCCGCATCGCCAGGTCGCCCGAGAACACCAGGGCGAGCGCGTCGGCCACCGCGTCCGCGCGCGGCCCGGCCACCGGCTCGGCGAGCCGGCGCAGGCGCGCGCGCAGCGACGCGGTCTCCTGCTCGACGGCTGCGGCGAGGACGGGCGGCGGGTCGGCGTACGCCGCCGCGGTGCCGAGGAAGGCGCACCACCGCGCCCCGGTCGCGCGGCCGCGGAAGTCGTCGAGCGCGTCGAACACCGCGAGCAGGCGGTCGCGGTCGGTGCGCGCGCGCTCGACGGACGCGTCCCAGACGTCGAGCCACTCGGCGTGCCGACGGTCGAGCGCCGCGGCGACGAGCGCCTCCTTGCTGCCGTAGGCGCGGTAGAGCGTCGCGGGGGAGACCCGCGCGTGCTCGAGGATCCGGTCGACCGGGGCCGTGGCGTCGCCCGCTGCGAAGACGACCTCGTCGGTCGCGTCGAGGAGTCGCGCGCGCGTGCTCTCCCGGGTGCTCACCAGGCCGAGTCTAGGCTGGCGAAGTGAAACGATCGTTTTCGTTCGGGTCGCTGCGTGCGACGGCGCTCGTGGTGCTCGGCACGTGCCTGATCGCCGGGACCTACGGTCTCGTGCGGCTGGCCTACGGCCTGTTCCTGCCCGACATCCAGGCCTCGGTGCCGCTGGGCTCCGCCCTCGCGGGCTACGTGTCGTCCGGCGCGTCCGCGTCGTACTGCCTCGGCGCGGTGGTCGGCGTGGTCGCGGCCGACCGCCCCCGTCTGCTGGTCGTGGGGGCGTTCGCCACCGCGTCGGTCGGCGCGCTCGGCATGGCCCTGGCTCCCGGTGTGGGCCTCCTCGTCCCGGCGGTGGTGCTCGCCTCGGCCGGTGCCGGTCTCGCCTCGCCGGGGATGGTGGGCGTCGTCGCCCGTGGCTTCGACGCGGACCTGGTCGCCCGGGCGCAGGCGACCGTCAACTCCGGCACCGGGCCCGGGCTCGTCGGCGCGGGCGTGCTCGCGCTGGCCGTGCCGGACTGGCGGGCCGGGTTCGCGATCAGCGCGGCACTCACCGCCGCCGCGGGGATCGGCGTGCTGCTGCTCGACCGCGTGGGAACGGACGTGGCGGGTGCCGACCCCGCCCCCCGTCGTACGTCGCCGGGCGGTCGGACGTGGTTGGGCGCGCTCGGACGCCCGCTCGCCGGGGCCCTCCTGCTCGGCGCGGCCTCGGCGACGGTGTGGACCTACGGTCGCTCGCACCTGGTGGGGGCCGGCGCGAGCGACACCGGGTCGGTGCTGGCCTGGGTCGCCCTCGGGCTCGGGGGAGCGGCGACGGTGGTGACCGCCGGCGCGCTGAGCGCCCGGCCCGCGCCCCGCGCCTGGATGCTCACGACCGTCGGGGTGGCCGTAGCGGTCGCGGGGCTCGCCGCACCCGGGTGGCTGCCGGGGGCCGTGCTCGCGTGCGCGATGTTCGGGTGGGCGTTCGTCGCGGCGACCTCCGCCCTCATCGCCTGGGTCGGTGAGCTCGCGCCGGGTCGTGCGGCCGCCGGCACCTCGGCCGTGTTCGTGGCCCTGGTGCTCGGTCAGGCGGCCGGGTCCGCCGCGGCCGGGGCCGTGGCCGACGGGGTGGGGCTCGGCGCGGCGTTCGTGGGTGCGGGGGTGACGGCCCTCGCGGCGGCCGCGTGCGGCTGGGGTCGCCGGCCGGCGGTCGTCCCGGAGCCGTCGGACCGCGTGGCGGTCAGCGGGTCGCGCTGACCGCGCGGCCACTCCGGGTCCGGGGTCACTTCCAGACGACGCTCGCGAGGACGGAGTCGATGAGCTCTCGCTGCTCCGGGCCGGGGATCGTCGACGGCAGGTAGAACTCGATCTCGACGGCGACACCGTCGTACGGCGTCCCGAAGCTCGCGACGGACCGCCCCGCGCCCTTCGAGCCGGTGTGGTGGAACATCTCGACGCCGTTGACGTCCACGCGCGGCCGGACCTTCGGACCGGTCTCGTAGCCCCAGGTCTTCAGCGCAGCCTGCTCGTAGCCGTCCAGGTCCGTGCCGCTGGCGGCCTCGAAGAAGGTGAACGACATGTCCGCGCCGGTCGCGGGGTCGTAGCCGATGACGATCGTGTCGTCGCTGTTGACCTCGTCCAGCTCCCACTCGTCCGGGAGGTTGACGGTGACCACCTCGGACTCGACGACGGGCCCGGTGGCGGCCCCGGCCGCCGGTGCGGCGGACGTGGACGCCGAGGTCGACGCCGATGCGCTGGCCGACGGGCTGGTCGACGCGGTGTCGGCGGTCGAGGCAGCGGGCGTGCTCGGGTCGGCCGAGGACTCGCCGTCGTCGGAGCCGCACCCGGTCGCAAGGAGCGCCACGAGGAGCGCAGCGGGCAGGAGGTGTCGGGGCGCTCGTCTGGTCGTCATGGCGGGCTCACTTCCACTGGATGCTGGCGAGGGTGGACTCGACCAGGCGCTTCTGCTCGGCCTGGGGGATGGTCTCCGAGAGGTGGAACTCCACCTCGACGGCGAGTCCCTCGTACGGCACGCCGTAGACCTCGACGACCCGGCCGCCGCCGGTGTTCCCGGTGTGCCGGAACATCTCCACGCCGTCGACCTCGACCCGCGGCCGGATGTCCGGCCTGCCGTCGTCGTACGTCCACGTCTTGAGGGCGGCCCGTTCGTAGTCGTCGAGCGACAGGCCGGGCTCGGTCGGGTAGTAGCCGAAGGTCACGTCGGCGCCGATGCCCGGCTCGTAGCCGAGGCTGATCGTGCCCGAGCTGTTCGCCTTGTCGAACAGCCACCCCTTCGGGAGGTTCGCGGTGAAGGCGTCGGACTCCACCTCCGGGCCGGTCGCCGGAGGGACCGAGTAGGTGGAGGACGGCGAGGGGTCCTCCGAGGGAGCCGTCGACCCGTCGCCCGACGGCGACGCGGAGCCCGTGGCTCCGCTCGATGTCGACGCGCCGGGGTCGGCCGTCGGCTCGTCGTCCCCGGACCCGCAGCCGGCGACCAGCAGGGCGAAGGTCAGCGTGGCCGCGCAGGAGGGCACGTCGGAGGGCGGGACGGTGCGGCAAGGGCGGGTCTCCCGGAAGCGAGGGTCGAGCGGCGGCCTCACCCTAGCCAGGACCGCCCCGGTCGCCAGGCGCCCGCGATCGGGAGGTGGCGGCGGACCTGGGGCGGACCGGACCTCAGCCGGATTGGACACCGGTCGGCCCGCCACGGAGGGTGGGGCGGACGACGCGATCGTCGTCCACTGGAACGAAGGGACGACCGAGGCGTTTTGCCCGACGCGGGAGCGGGTAGGCAGCACCTCGTCGCAGGGATCGGCCGCCGCGGACGGGGCGCGCTGCTAGAGAAGGAGATGCGGGTGAGCATTCTCGGGTTGGACCGCCTGATCGACATGGCGGTCGACGCCATCCAGGTCAACCAGGTCATCGAGTTCCTCGAGGAGTCCGTCGAGGACATCAAGGCGCGGCCGGTCGAGTCGATCTCTCCCGGCTCCTTCGGCAACCTCCCGGCCGCCACGGAGCTCGGTCACCACACGACGTTGGCTCGGGACACCGTCATCGAGGCGATCCAGGACGTGATCACCGGCCTCAAGACCTACGCCGAGAACGTCGACAGCTACCGCAAGGACGTCTTCGCCACCGACGAGGAGGTCAGCACGGTGAACGTCGCGCCGCTCCAGGTCGCGACCGACTGCATCACGGGGACCATCGCGGACCAGAACAGCTCGAGTGCACCCCAGTGCGTCGCGCCGGGCGGGAGTGAGGGCTGATGAAGGGGCCGGAGCAGCTCAGGCTCGAGGCGACGATCGACGCCTCGGCAGCCGAGGACATCGAGACCCGCAAGCGCAGCTGGATGTTGGCCGCCCGCGCGCTCGACGGCGTGGCCACCCGGCTGGAGAACGAGGTCGCACCGCGCGCCCGCGAAGCGATGGAGGGCCGCACCGGCCCGGAGGTCGCCAATGCCTTCACCGTCTCCGCCGAGGCGCTGCGCAAGAAGCACAAGGAGCTCGAGGACGCCGAGATCGCGCTGACAGCGGCCTCCGCGGCGATCCGCGAGGGCGAGAAGGCCAGGACGCAGCTGCGCGACCTGGTGATGCCGACGGCCCCGTCGCGAAGCCCCGGGTCGACGACCGAGCAGGACGTCCAGGCGCAGAAGGACCACGACTCCGCGGTCGCGAAGTTCTGGGCCGACTACGAGCACAACGAGCGCGTCGCCCGCGACGCCAACACCCACATGGAGACGACCTTCACCGGCTCCACCGAGGTGATGAAAAAGATCCACGGCATCCCCGACCCGGTCGAGCCGCCGATCAAGCACCAGCCGGGCGGCGGCGGAGGCGGTACGCCGCCGAGCAGCAGCCGTCGGCCGACGCCGCTGGCGGAGCTCCACCCGGTGGACACGCCGACGGGCACCCCGACCCCGACGCCGACACCCACGCCCACGCCGACCCCCACGCCCACGCCGACCCCACCGCCGGTCACGGTCGGGGAGGGGCCCGGTCTCACCCCCGGCCCGAACCCCGGTCCCGGCGTCCCGCAGGGTCCGGGCCTGCCCGGCGGTGGCGCGGGTCCGCTCGCGCCGGCCGCCGGAGGCGGCGTGGGTGCGTCGCCCGCCGGGTCCATCGGAGTCGGCGCAGGCGGGGCCCTCGGTGGCCTCGCGGGCGGTGCTGCCGCCGGCGGCCTCCTGGTCGGTGGCCTGGGCCAGGGCGGGCTCGGTGGCGCCCGG
>NZ_JACMYC010000005.1 GCF_014266025.1 Nocardioides deserti
GAGGCAGCGGGCCAGCCGCGCGGCCGAGCGGGCCAGGGCGGGAGCGCCCGGCCTCCGCAGCGGCACCGGCACGAGGTCGGCGCCGCGGCCGGCGACGTCGGCGGTGCGCCAGCCACGGTCGCTGGCCACGGCGACCTGGTCGCCGCGCTCGAGGCGGTCGGCGGCCAGGTCCGCGACGACCGCCTCCGCGCCGCCCGACCCCATCTCGGCGATGACCATGAGCGTCCTCACGAGCGCACCTCGTCGTAGACCCGCTGCAGCCCGTCGACGCACCCGGCGAGCGAGAACGACTCCTCCACCCGGTCGCGGGCCGCCTTGCCTGCGCGCTCGCGCAGCCCGTCGTCCTCGACCATCCTGCGGAGCGCCGCGGTCAGCGCGGCCGGGTCGTCGGCCGGCACCAGGAGTCCCTCGACGCCGTCGCGGACGACCTCGGGCACCCCGCCGACGGCGGTCGCGACGACCGGCAGCCCGCAGGACATTGCCTGCAGGACCGACAGCGGCAGGTTCTCCGCAGCGGAGGTGAGCGCGAGCAGGTGCCCCCGGGCGTACGCCGGCGCCGGGTCCGACAGCCAGCCGGTGAGCTCAACGCGGCCGGCCAGGGCGGGCTCGGCCGCGCGCCGCTCGGCCAGCGGCCGCTCGGGGCCGTCGCCGACGACCAGCGCGCGGGCGGCCGGCACCGCGGCGAGCGCGTCGAGCAGCAGGCCGACCCGCTTCACGCCACCGAGCACGCCGGACCACACCACGGTCACCGGCCCGTCCGGCGCGGCGGCCGGGCGCCACCGGGCCGGGTCGACGCCGTTGTGCACCACCGACACGGCCGACTCGGGCAGGCCCACCCGCGCCACGGCGTACGTCGCCACGGCGGCGCTCGGCACGACGACCCGGGCCCGGGCCCAGCGGGTCACCAGCCGCTCGCCGGTCAGGTAGTAGAGCCGGTCGCGGCGTCGCCGCTCGGCCGCCCGCACGTTGCCGGCGACCAGGTCGGAGAGACCGTCGGCGACGCCGTGCAGGGTGTAGACGACGGGGGCGCCCAGCACCGGCGCGGCCAGGCGGGCCAGCCAGCCGGCGCGCCGGTCGTGCGCGTGCACGACGTCGGGACGCAGCGACCGCAGCAGGGCGAGCGTGTCCCTGGCGCCGCGGACGTCGGCCTTCCCGGCGACGGTCGTGCCGTGCCAGGTGACGCCCGGCGCGTGCACCGGCCGCGGGCCGACCACGTGGCTGTCCACGCCGCGGCGCGCCAGCTCAGCGGCCACGTCCACCGCGTGGTCGACCGGCCCACCGGAGGCCTGGGTCAGCACCTGGACGACCCGCGTCATCTGCCGGGTCCCGTCCCGGGTCATGGCAGGCGCTCCCGGGCCAGGCTCGCACCGAGGGCGCACAGCAGCCACAGCGGCAGGAAGTACTGCTCGGTCACGAAGACCGCGGCCACCGCGGTCCCGGCCAGCGCGACGCCCACCGCGCCGGCGAGCCGGTCCCCGCGTGCGCGCCACCCCGACCGGGCGGCCAGGTAGCCGGCGACGAGCAGCCCGAGCCAGGCCGCCAGCCCGAGCAGGCCGAGCTCGGCGGAGGTCTCCAGGTAGGTGTTGTGCGCGACGTCGAGGTCGTGGTCGACGTCGTCGGGCAGGCGGTCGAGGTACTCCCGGTGCTCGAGCGAGTAGGCCCCGGGACCGTGGCCGAGGACCGGGGCGTCCAGGGTCATCCGCCCGGCGGACTCCCACAGGTCGAGCCGCTCGGAGACGTTCTGGTCCGCGACGCTGCCCTTCTGCTCGATGCTCGTCCCGACCAGCTGCGGGAAGACCGACAGCGCGAGCGCCACGGTGGTCAGCCCGACCATGCCGAGGACGACCACAGCCCGCCAGGTCACGAGGCCGACCACCAGGGCGACGAGCACGGCCACGACCAGTCCGAGCAGCGCCCCCCGGGAGAGCGTGCCGAGGAGGGCGGCGAGCACGACGACGACCGCGACGTCGTACACCCACGGGCGGCGGGCGCCGGCGCGCAGCGCGACCCCGAGCGGCACGGCGGCGAGGAGGAAGAACGCGAGGTCGTTGGGGTCGCCGATCGGGCCGCCGACGCGACGGTCGGCGCCGACCAGGTAGGTCACCAGGCCGCACACGGCGGCCGCGGCGCAGGCCAGGACGTAGCAGCGTGCGACGGTGCGCGGGGCGAGCGGGCCGCGCATCGCGTCGACCAGCACCAGCAACACGACCACGAAGCCGGCCCACCGGGCGAGCACCGCCGCCCCGGTGCTGCCGTTCGCGTGCAGCGCCGTCGAGGCGAGGAGCACCACGACCAGCACGAGGGTCGCGCCGAGGACGGCGGTGCGTCCGTGGCTCCGCGCGCCGGCCAAGGGGTGAGTGGGACCGCGGAGCGGGCCGCGGCTGCGGCGCACCAGCCAGGACGCGACCAGCACGACCGCGAGCAGCTTGGTGGCGCGCGGGTCGACGAGCGCGAGGTAGTCCTCGAAGACCGCGGTCGTCACGACCGCCAGCGCCGCCCACTCCAGGCGGACGAGGAGGGCGGTGCCGACCACCAGCGCCGCGAGACCGGGGACGGTGAGTGCCGGCGCGTAGCCGAGGGCGAGCCCGCCGAGCGCCGCGAGCAGCAGCGGCACGATCACGGCCGAGGTGGCGCGCGGGCGCGTCACCGGCGCCTCCCGGCGCAGGCCGAGGGCGAGGGTCAGGTCCGACGTCACCACGAGGGTCCTCCCCGGCTGCGCCAGCGGTCCAGGGGCCGCAGGAACGTGTAGGCGCCGTCGAGGATGTGCCGCAGGTCGGCCGGGTCGGACGGCACGAAGGCCCGGCGCAGGGAGAGCGGGTGCACGACGTCGGTGTTGAGCCCGCGGTCGACGGTGATGCCGACGGTGTAGCCGGCCGCCACGGCAGCGGCCCGCACCCGCGGGTCCCAGCCGCCGGTCGGGTAGGCGACCGAGCGCACCGGACGGCCGAGCAGGTCCTCGAGCGCGATCCGGGAGTCGACGAGCTCGCGGCGCAGGTCCGCGTCGTCCAGCGCCGGCAGCCACGGGTGGCTGACGGTGTGGGAGCCCACGTCGAGGCCCTCATGTGCGGCGGCGACCAGCTCGTCGGCCGTGGCCGGGCGCAGCCGCCCGCTGCGGCATGCGGCGGACTCGTGGGCGTCCCACGCGAACCGGAGGCCGTCGAGGATGCCGCTCACCACGAACAACGTCGTCGGCAGGCCGCGGTCGCGCAGGATCGGCCACGCGGTGTCCACGACGCTCGCGTAGCCGTCGTCGAAGGTCAGCGCCACCGCCCGGTCAGGCAGCGTTCCGGCCCACAGCCGGGCGACCGCCTCCTCCAGCGGGAGCACCCGGGCGCCCCACCGCTCCAGCACGTCGAGGTGGCGCCGGAAGTCGTCCACGCCCGTCGAGAGCCCGTCGGACGTCCGCCCGTCGACGCGGTGCCAGCCGACGAGCGTGAGCCCGTGGCTGCCGACCAGCGTGCCGGCGATCGTGCGGTGCGCGAGCGCGACCGGTCGGACCACGGTCGCGACGGCGCGGGTCCCGGGTCTCATGCGGGCCTCCTCAGCAGCGCGGCGGCCTCCCGCAGGCGGTCGCGGTCGAGCAACCACAACGGCACGACGTACGCCGCGAGCCCGGCCGCGCCGAGCAGGGCGAGCGTCGCGGCGCTCGGGCCGTCGTCCAGCAGGCCACCGGCCAGCGCGCGCACGGCGAGCACCGCCGCCACGAGCGCCAGCGCGCTGAGCACGGCCGGCCGGAGGCCCACCGCGAGCGCCCGCAGCGAGAAGCCGGAGACGAAGGTGCGGGCCAGCGCCAGCGCGAGCACGGCGACGACCGCGGCGACGGCGGCCTGGGCGGCGGCCACGACACTCACCCCGCGGTCGACGACGACCGCGAGCGTGCCGAGCAGCAGGAGCAGGTGGGCCAGGCGCAGCCCCAGCGCGAGGACCGGCCGGCCCGCGGCGTTGACCGCCGTGGCGACCAGCTGCCCGACGCTGAGGGCGGCGGCGTACGCCGCGAGCCAGGCGACGGCGGGCACCGCGGGCGACCACTTGTCCCCCAGGACCACGAGGTGGTCGGCGACGAGGGCGACGCCGAGGCACAGCGGCAGGACGAGGGTCAGCGTCACGGTGGTGACCACGACGGTCGCGCGGCCCAGCTCGCGGCCGCGCTGCCGGCACAGGTACGGGAAGGCGGCGCCGGTGATGACGACGACGATCATCAGGTAGGGCATGAAGGCGAGCCGGAAGGCCAGGGAGTACTGCCCCAGCGCCACGGTGCCGAGCACCGCGGAGACCACCAGGTAGTCGATGTTGAGCTGCACCAGCTCGAGCAGGTGGGTGCCGGCGTAGGGCCCGCCGTAGGAGAGCAGCCCGCGGGCGTCCTCGGCGTCCCACCCCGGCAGCACCGGCGGGTGGACGCACCAGGAGAGCAGCAGCGTGAGCACGGCCTGGACGACCTGGCCGGCCACGAGCGCCATCACGCCGGTGCCCTGGACGACGAGCGCGATCGCGACCACCGCCCCGACGACGGACGAGACCGTGTCGGGGATGATCCGCCGCAGGAACCGCAGCTCGCGGCGGAGCAGCTCGTTGGTCACCGCGGCGATCGCGGTGCACGGCAGCACGACGGTCAGCCCGCGGATCACCGCCGCTCCTCCGTCGGCCGCGCCGAGGACGGCGGCCAGCCGGGGCGCCGCTACCCAGATCAGGGCTGCCAGCACGGCCGCGAGCCCGAGGCTGATCGCGACGGCGGTGCGGGCCGCGCGCTGGACGTCGCCGCGCCAGTAGACCAGCGCGCTCGCCGTGCCGAGGCTCGCCACCTGGACGCCGACGTTGGCGACGAGCGTGCCGAGCGCGACCAGGCCGAGCGCCGAGGGTGCGAGCACCGCGGCGAGGGTGAGCAGCACGACGGTCTGGGCGGTCTTGACGACGACTCCGTTGGTGGCCAGCCACAGTGCCCCGCGGGCGGTGCGGCCGGCCTCGCCCTCCTCCGTCGGCGCCGTCGGGGGCGTCGGCGCCGTCGGGGGCGTCGGGTCCTCGCTGCTGCGCGGCGACGGCGCGGGCGCGGCGAGCGCGGCCTCGACGGCGTCCACCTGGGCGGCGAGCGCGTCGGGCGGCAGGTCGTGCGGCGAGCGGTTGCGCAGGAACAGCACGACCGCCGCGAGGGCGAGCGCGAGCCGGTGGTCGCGGTCCCACGCGCGCCACGGCCGGCCGGCGACCTCCAGCGCGCCGACCCGGCCGAGGCGGTCGTCGTCGACGAGCGCCATCACCTGCTCGGCGACCGAACACGTCGGGTCGGCGACGTCGCGCAGCGCGGGCAGCAGCAGCCGGTCGATGCCGGCGGGCGCGTCCGGCGAGGCGTTGTCCCAGTCGACGACGACCGCGGTGTCGCGGTCGAGCAGCACGTTGCCGGGCCACAGGTCGCCGTGGCACCAGCCGGTCGGGACGCCGTCGTCGAGGACCGCCAGGGTGGTGGCCCAGCGCTCGCGCACAGGAGCGGGTACGACGGCGGCGCGCTCGCACCACGAGCGGGCCCACCCGGGCGCGGTCGTGCCGGTGCGGCCGGCCGCGAGCACGTCGGCCAGCTCGGCGGCGACCGCCCACTGCCACTCCGGTCGCGGCCACGGCCAGCGCAGCGCGCCCGGCGCCGGCAGCCAGGCGCCGGCCACCCACGCGCACCCGCGGGTCGTGCCGGTGGCGAGCACCTGCGGCAGGAACGCCGCGGCCGCGGGCACGGCCTCCCGCACCCGGTCGACCCGGTCGGGGGCGTGCGGCAGCAGGTCCAGCCGGACGGCCAGGTCGCCGCCCGGCGTGCGGACCCGCAGCACGGTGTGGCCCGCGGTCGTCACGCCGACCAGCCGGCCGGTGGTGGCCAGCCGGTCGGTCACTGCGGCGACGACCTCGTCGGCGAGGGTGGCGCGAGCGGGGCCGTCGACCCGCAGGCGCGGGGCGCCGCGGCGGCGGGCGGCACCCAGCCCGACCCGGCGCCGGGCCCAGGCCACGGGGTCACCGGCCGTCACCGGCCAGCCCGAGCGCCACAGGAGCTCCGGCTCGTGGGCGGTCGGGTAGACGACGTGGTCGCCCTCGTCGCCGAGCACCGCGACGGTCGCCCCCGGCGCGAGCGGCACCGGTGGCCGCCCGGCGGCGTACTCCTCCGCGGGAGGGCCGGAGACCACCAGCAGGCTCGCGCGGACCCCGGTCGTGACCGCCTCGGCGACGTCCAGCGCCCCCGGGAACGCCGCCCGCAGGTGCGGCAGCAGCACCTCGTCGACGGCCAGGACGACGGCCGGGCCGGGGTCGGCCGGCAGGAGCACCCGGAAGGCCGCCAGCCGGTCGCCGACGGTCCAGTGCGGCGTCGTCACCGCCACCGGGCGGGTCACGACGGGCCTACCATGACCGGCATGGGGGACATCAGACGTGCCATCGCGGTCGGGGTGCTGGCGCTCGCGCCGGCGCTCGGCGGCTGCTCGACCATCTCCGACCAGCTCGCCGGGAGCGAGGTCGACCCGACCGTCACGACCTCGGCCGCAAGCGCAGACTCGCTGCTGGAGACCGTGACCTGGGGCGAGCTCGACGGGCTGGTCTCGGTCGTCGTGCGCAACCCGACCGACCGCGTGCTGCGGCGCGCGGAGGCCGTCATCACGCTCCGCGACTCACGCGGCACGGCGCTCGCGTCGACGCCGGCGCCGAGGACGGCGACGACGACGAGCTCGCGCGACGGCGGGTGCTGCACGGTTCGCTCCCTTCGTCCCGGTGGGACCTACGGGTTGTACGTCGGCACGGCCGGCGCCGGGTCCGAGGTGGCCGACGTCGAGGTGACCTACCGCGACGTCTCGTGGTCGTCCACGCCCCTGCCCCGGGTCGAGGCGCTGGCGGTGCGGATCGAGGAGGGACCGCGCGGGTCGGTCGTCCTGGCGGACATCACCACCGAGGACGACCTGTCGAGCGCGGTCGTGCAGGCCGTGGTCACCGAGCCCGACGGCAGCCTGGCCGCCGTGGTCTCGGGCACCTGGACCTGCTTCGAGGCCGGGGACACCCGGCGGATCTTCATGCAGCTGTTCCGCCGGGTGCCTGTCGGCTCCATGGTCGAGTCGGTCGCGGTGCACCCCGACGGCGGCGCCGCCGAGGAGTGCACGACCCAGCGCGGCTAGGAGGTCGCGCGGAAGAGCCAGCCCAGCGGACGTGAGTCGCCGCCCGCGGTCGTCACGACCGGGGCGCGGACGGTGTCCTCCGGTCCCGTCGCCCAGTCGGTGACCGGGCGCGGCGGGTCCGTGCCGAGGAAGCTCGTGGCGTTGTCGTCCGCGACCGGCGCCGGCGGCGTCGGGTCCGCGGTCGAGACGCGGCCGATCATCGGCGCACCGCTCGCCGGCGGCGTCGGGCCGCCGCGGTCGCCGTCGTCGTCCTGCGCCGTGGGCGCGGCGTCGTCCACCCCGCTGTCAATGGTGTCCTCGTCGAACGGCTCCTCGGGCGGCTCGACGACGGTGTCCTCGTCGACCGGCTCCGGCTCCGACTCGGGCTCCGGCTCGGGCTCCGGCTGGGGCTCCGGCTCGGCCGAGCGGACCGGGCCGCCGACCGTGGCGACCGGGAGCGCGCTCTCGGTGACCGTGCGGAGGTGGCCGATCGTCGCGACGACGTCGGCGACCGAGGCGTGCGCCCGCTCGAAGGTGGTCCCGAGCCCGAGGACGCCCGACTCCAGGTCGCGCAGCAGGCCGTCGGAGCGGTGCCGGGCGTGACCGAGCGTCGCGAGCTGCTCCTCGCGGAGCTCCTCACGCACCTGGGCGCGGATCTGGTCCAGCTCGCTCTCGGCCCGCACCCGCATGGCCTCGGCCTGCGTCTGCGCCTCGGCCCGCAGGCGGTCGGCCTCGGTCCGGGCACGGGCCAGGATGCCGTCGGAGCGCTCGGTGGCCTCGCGGACCAGGCGCTCGTACTCGGCCAGCGACTCCGACTGGAGCCGGTCGGCCATGATCTGCGCGTCGACGAGCAACGCGTCCGCGTCGGCGGCGGCCGAGGCGCGGATCCGGCTGGCGTCGGCCAGCACGTTCTCCGCCTCGCGGCGTGCGGCGAAGGCCGCTCGAGCCGCCTCGACCTGTTCTCCGGTGGTGCTCGGCGACGGGCTCGGGCCTTCCGCCCGACCGCCGCCCACTGCTACGTCGTCCCCCTGCGAAGCCATGTACGTCCCCCAGTACGTGCTCGGTATACAGATGTAGTCCCACGTCTGCCCGGCTCGCCGCGAGCCCAAACCACCGCGTCCGCCCGGACCTGTCGTTACGGTGACGCCGTGGACGGACCCGCCTCGCCGACGGTGCACGTCCTCGACGACCTCGACGCCTCGAGCGCTGCTTGGGAGCGGATCTCGCACGACCTCCCCCATCCGTCACCGTTCCTGCGGCCGTGGTGGCTGCGCCACGTGGCGAGGGGCACCCCCGTGCACCTGGTGGTGCTGCTCGACGACGAGCCCGTCGGCGGTGCCGCGCTGACCAGCCGGCGGGTGCTGGGCGTCGACCTGCTGCGCCCGGCCGGCCACGGGGTGCCCTGCCCCGACCACGTCGACCTGGTCGCGGTGCCCGGCCACGAGGACGTCGTAGCGGCGGCCTTCGCCGACTGGTTCGCCCGCCCGGGGTCGCGGGTCCTCGACCTGGCGGGCGCGCCCGAGCGGTCCCTGGCCGCGCGGTCGCTCGCGGTCCCCGCGGCACCGATGGACGTGGCGCCGTACGAGCCGCTCGCCGGGGCGTTCCTGGAGACCCGCTCGGCGTCGTTCCGCCGCAACGTGCGCCGCACCGAGAAGCGGCTCGCGGGTCTCGGCGTACGCCAGTGGAGCGCCACGGCTGCCACGGCGGACGCGGCGCTCGACGCGTTCGAGGCGTTGCACCGCGACCGGCCCGACCGGGCCGCGCTGCTCGCCGACATGCCGCGCCTGCGGCCGGCTCTGCTCGAGGCGGTCGCGTGCGGCGAGGCCCGGGTCGACGTGCTCGAGGTCGGCGGGCGGTCCGCCGCGGTCACGGTGGCGTTCCTGGTCGCCGGCCGGCTCGCGCTCTACCAGCTCGCCCGGTCCACCGAGCGCGAGCACGACGGGGCCGGCACCGCGCTGCTGGTGCGCGTCGTCGAGCAGGCGGCGGCCGAGGGGTGCACCGAGGTGGACATGCTGCGCGGCGAGGAGTCCTACAAGGGCGGGTTCGCCTCGCAGCAGCGGGTGCTCACGCGCGTGCGGGCGGCCCACGGCGTCCGCGGCCGGCTGCTGCTGGCCGTGTGGGACGCCGTACGCCGGGTCAACGCGTGGCGCCGCCCCTGACCGCGGCCCACGCCTTCATCGCGCCGACCTTGGCCCGGTCGCGGGCCGGCGACTCGCCGTACGGACGGGGCGTCAGGCCGGTCCTCGCGACCTTCGTGTTGAACGCCTGCACCAGCGACTCGGTCTCGTTGTCGCGGTTGAAGAACGTGACGGTCATCGACAGCGACGTCTCGTCGCCGTTGATGATCCAGTGCGGGGTGTACGGCGGGATGTAGCAGCCGGTGCCCGGGCTGATGACGTGCTCGGCGACGGTCTCGGGCTGCTCGTGGAAGCGGCCGAAGGAGCCGTTCCAGTAGCGCTCGACCTCGCGCGTCTTCTGCTCCTCGTCGGCGAACCGGCCGAACCCGAGCGTGCGCGTGCCCTGCAGCTGCATGCAGAAGCTGTGCTCGATGTCGAAGTGGGCGGCGGTCACCCCGCGCGGCGAGCTGGCGAAGAGGAAGCCCATCCGGCGGGTCAGGTCCGCGGGGTCCATGCCCGAGGCCTCCGCGAGGTCGTCGAGCACCTCGTCGACCAGGGCGCGGTAGCGCGGCACCTGGTGGACGTGGAGCAGGGTGAACCACGAGCGGTTCACCGCCACGTCGCGGATGCGCTGCCCGATGTCGTCGGTCGGCGCGGCGACGCCGGCGGCGTCACCGGCGGCGATGGGCTTCTCGGCCGGCTCGGCCGAGAGCGACGCGGCCGGCAGCTCCTCGGCCAGCCGGGCGATCTCGTCCAGCGTGAGCAGCGGGTGCCCCGCCAGTCCGTGCCGGAAGCGTGTCGGCGTGCGCGTCTCGACGTCGCGCGCGAAGGATGGGTCGATCGACGGCCACAACGCGGTCATGTTGTCCCCCCAGGACGTTGTCGGTTGTGCCGACACTCTCCCCAGGTACGCCGCCGCGCAACCCTCCCGGACGCGAACCGCTACTTCTTGCCGGACTTCTCCGCCGGGGCCGAGGTGGAGAGCGCGGCCACGAAGGCCTCCTGGGGGACCTCGACGCGGCCGACCATCTTCATCCGCTTCTTGCCCTCCTTCTGCTTCTCCAGCAGCTTGCGCTTGCGGGTGATGTCGCCGCCGTAGCACTTGGCGAGCACGTCCTTGCGGATCGCGCGGATGTTCTCGCGCGCGATCACGCGAGCGCCGATCGCGGCCTGGATCGGCACCTCGAACTGCTGGCGCGGGATGAGCTCCTTGAGCTTGCTCGCCATCATCACGCCGTACGCGTAGGCGGCTTCGCGGTGGATGATCGCGGAGAACGCGTCCACCGGCTCGCCCTGCAGCAGGATGTCGACCTTGACCAGGTCGGCGGCCTGCTCGCCGGAGCGCTCGTAGTTGAGCGAGGCGTAGCCCTTGGTCTTCGACTTCAGCTGGTCGAAGAAGTCGAACGCGATCTCACCCATCGGCAGCGTGTAGCGCATCTCGACGCGGTCCTCGGAGAGGTAGTCCATCCCCTGCAGCGTGCCGCGCTTGGTCTGGCACAGCTCCATGATCGTGCCGATGTAGTCCGAGGGGCTGAGGATCGTGGCGTTGACGACCGGCTCGTGCACCTCGGCGATCTTGCCCTCGGGGTACTCGCTGGGGTTGGTGACGGTCAGCTGCGTGCCGTCCTCCATGAGGACCTCGTAGACCACGTTCGGCGCGGTGGAGATGAGGTCCAGCCCGAACTCGCGCTCCAGCCGGTCCCGGGTGATCTCCATGTGCAGCAGCCCCAGGAACCCGCAGCGGAAGCCGAAGCCCAGCGCGCCGGAGGTCTCCGGCTCGTAGGCCAGCGCGGCGTCGTTGAGCTGGAGCTTCTCCAGCGCCTCGCGCAGGTCGCCGAACTGGTCGCCGTCGATCGGGTAGAGCCCGGCGTAGACCATCGGGTTGGGGTGCTTGTAGCCGCCGAGCGCCTCGGAGGCGCCGTGGTGCTGGGTGGTGACCGTGTCACCGACCCGCGACTGGCGCACGTCCTTCACGCCGGTGATGAGGTAGCCGACCTCGCCGACGCCGATCTTGTTCGCCTTGACCTGCTCGGGGCTGATCACGCCGAGCTCGAGCATCTCGTGGGTCGCGCCGGTCGACATCATCTTGATCCGGTCGCGGTGCGTGAGCTCGCCGTCGATGACGCGGACGTAGGTGATCACGCCGCGGTAGGTGTCGTAGACGGAGTCGAAGATCAGCGCGCGCGCCGGCTGGTCCGCCCGACCCACCGGCGGCGGCGTCTCGCGCACGATGTGGTTGAGCAGCGCCTCGACGCCCATGCCGGTCTTGGCGCTGACCCGGAGCACGTCCTCCGGCTCGCACCCGACCAGGCCGGCGAGCTCCGCGGCGTACTTCTCCGGGTTGGCGCTGGGCAGGTCGATCTTGTTGAGCACCGGGATGATGTGGAGGTCCGCGCCCATCGCGAGGTAGAGGTTCGCGAGCGTCTGCGCCTCGATGCCCTGCGCGGCGTCGACCAACAGGATCGCGGCCTCGCACGCCTCGAGCGAGCGGGACACCTCGTAGGTGAAGTCCACGTGGCCCGGGGTGTCGATCATGTTCAGCACGTAGGTGCCGGGCTCGGCGCCCTGCTCGTTGTCCACCGACACCGTCCACGGCATCCGCACGGCCTGGCTCTTGATCGTGATGCCGCGCTCGCGCTCGATGTCCATCCGGTCGAGGTACTGCGCACGCGCCGCGCGCTCGTCGACGACACCGGTCAGCTGGAGCATCCGGTCGGCGAGGGTCGACTTGCCGTGGTCGATGTGCGCGATGATGCAGAAGTTCCGGATGATCGCGGGATCGGTGTGGCCGGGCTTCGGCGCAGGCGTCTGGGGCACAGGCTCTTCTCGACGGACGTGGTGGTCGGGACGGACCCGGCCATCCTCCCATGCGCGAACCGGTGGCCCCGACTCGGCGAGTGCGGCAGGATCCCGGCGTGACCGACGCCCTCTCCTCGGCCTGGGGCGCGATCCCCGAGGCCCTCCGCGAGCCGGTCGTGCTCGCGATGCCGTTCTTCGTGCTCTTCGTGCTCGTCGAGGCGTTCGCGGCGTACCACCTCGAGGACGAGCGGCCGGACGGCAGCCCGCGCTACGACCGTCGCGACGCGTTCACGAGCGTCTCGCTGGGCGCGGTGTCGGTGGGGACGATGGCGCTGTGGAAGGGCCTGGGGCTGGCGGCGTACGCCGTGCTCTACGCGTACGTCGCGCCGTGGCACCTGCCCGCGGACGCCTGGTGGACCGTGGCGCTCGCGCTGCTCGGCGTCGACTTCTCCTTCTACTGGGCCCACCGCGTCGCGCACCGGGTCCGCCTGGTCTGGGCGACCCACCAGGCCCACCACTCCAGCGAGCACTTCAACTTCGCCACTGCCCTGCGCCAGAAGTGGAACAACTCCCACGAGCTGGTCGCCTGGGCTCCCCTGCCGCTGCTCGGCGTGCCGCCGGCGCTGGTGTTCCTCGGCTTCTCCGTCAGCCTCGTCTACCAGTTCTTCGTCCACACCGAGCGGGTCCGGACGCTGTGGCGACCGATCGAGCTGGTCTTCAACACCCCGTCGCACCACCGCGTGCACCACGGCAGCGACCCGGAGTATCTCGACCGCAACTACGGCGGCATCCTCATCGTCTGGGACCGCCTCTTCGGCACCTTCCAGCCCGAGCTGCACCGCCCGACGTACGGGCTGACCAAGCCCGTCGGCACCTACAACCTGTTGCACCTGCAGACCCACGAGTACGCCGCCATCGCGCGCGACGTGCGGCAGGCGCCGACGCTGCGCGAGAAGCTCGGCTACGTCCTCGGTCCCCCGGGGTGGCGGCCCGCCGCCGCGGTCTCCGGAGCGGCTGCCGGCGCGGCCGCTCCGGCACCGGCCGAGGTGCCCGTCGAGCGCTGACCGGTCGCTGGGACCAGTCGCGGGCGCGAGGATGGGCGGGTGAACGCGCTCGCCATCCCGCACGGACGGACCGCTCGCCGACTGGAGTGGCCCTTCCTGCCGCCGCACGTCCGCGACCAGGTCGCGGCCCGGTGCGGGTCCCCCGTGGTCGCGGCGGAGTCGATGACCAGCGGCTTCACGCCGGGCTTCGCCTCGGTGCTCACCTGCGCGGACGGGTCGCGGCACTTCGTCAAGGCCGCCTCGGTCGTCGCGCAGCGCACCTTCGCCGAGTCCTACCGGGAGGAGGCGCTGCGGCTCGGCGCCCTGCCCGCCGGGGTGCCGGCGCCGCGGCTGCAGTGGTCGCACGTCGACGACGACTGGGTGGTGCTCGGGATCGAGCACGTCGAGCACGTGACCCCGCCGCGTCCCTGGCTCGCCGACGACCTCGACCGCGTCGTCGCCGCGCTGGAGGTCGCCGCGACCGCGCTCACGCCGGCGCCCGACGAGCCGGCCCTCGTGCCGCTCGCCGAGGAGGTGGCCGACTGGCCGTCGTACTGGGACCGCGTGCGGCTCCAGGACCTCGGCCGCGGGCTGTACCTCCCCGGGTTCGCCGAGCACCTGGACGAGGCCGCCGCGCTGGCCCGGACCGCACCGGCGGCGGCCTCCGGCGACACGCTCGTCCACATGGACGTCCGCGACGACAACGTGCTCCTTGCGGCGGACGGCCGGGTGCTGCTGTGCGACTGGAACTGGCCCGTGCGCGGGGCCGCGTGGTTCGACACGGTCGCGCTGATGATCGGGCCGTGGGGCGACGGGCTCGACGTCGACCCGGTCCTGGCCCGCGCCCCGCTGACCCGCGACGTGACGGCGGAGCACATCGACGCGGTCATCGCGCTGCACACGGGCTACTTCCTGCTCATGCAGGCGCAGCGGGTCCCACCGACCTCCCCGTTCCTCCGGACCGCGCAGCGGCACAACGCGGAGGTAGCCTGGGGCTGGCTCGCGGAGCGTCGCGGCTGGCGCTGAGGGCGCTCCTCGACGGCCGCGTCACGGCCCCTGAGCGATTTGGGCGGCCGGATCGCCCGCTGCTAACCTCGTACGTCGCATGTCGCGCGTCCGCCCCGCGGGCCGAGGCGCGCACAGCACACGAAATCTTCAGCAGCACCAGCACAGCACCCCACACCTACGACGAAGGCGCAGTAGTGGCGAACATCAAGTCCCAGATCAAGCGGAACAAGCAGAACGAGAAGCGTCACGAGCGCAACAAGGCCGTCAAGACCGGCCTGAAGACCGCCGTGAACAAGTTCCGCAAGGCCGCCGAGGCGGGCGACAAGGACGTCGCGGTCACCGCGGCCCGCGACGCCTCGCGCATGCTGGACAAGGCCGCCTCCAAGGGCGTCATCCACAAGAACCAGGCCGCGAACCGCAAGTCCGCGATCGCCAAGAAGGCCGCCTCTCTCTGAGGCCCCTCGCGAGAAGGCGCCGACCCATCGGGTCGGCGCCCTTTTTGCATGTGCCCAGCCGCGTTGGAGCGCGGGTGATGGTCGACGGCTGCTGTGGTGGCGCCGCGTCAGCGCGCGTCGCGCAGCGCGGTGATGGTGAGCACCAGCCGCTCGAGCGTGTACGACGCGTCGCTGGCCGCGCCCTTGATGTCGGCGTCGGCCTGGGCGACCGCCCGGATCGCCTGCGCGAGGCCGTGCTCGGACCAGCCGCGGGACTGGTCGCGGATCGAGCGCAGCTTCCACGGCGGCACGCCGACCTCGCGGGCCAGGTCCGCCTCGCGCATCCCGCGCGGGGCGCCGTGGTAGCGCGCCAACCCGCGCGCGCCGCCGGCGAACGCCGAGGTGACCAGCACCGGAGCCGTCCCGCCGTCGAGCGCCCAGCGCAGCTCCTCGAGCGCGACGTGGCGCCTGCCCGAGAACGCCGCGTCGGCGACCGCGAAGGACTTCGCCTCGGCCCGGCCGCCGAAGTACCGCTTGACCTTGCCGACGTCGAGCGGCTCGCCCGGGAAGTCGTGGGTCAGCTGGTGCGCCGCGGCCGACAGCGAGCGCAGGTCCTGCCCCACCGCGGAGACGAGGAACGAGGCCGCCTCCTGGTCGATGGTCGAGCCGTGCCGGCGGACCTCGGCGGCCACGAACCCCGGGAACTCCGAGGCCTTGAGCTCGCCGGACTTCGACTCGGTGACGCCCCTGGCCTTGCGCAGCTTGGTGAGCACGCCGCTGCCCTTCGGGCCGCCACCGTGCACCAGCACGAGGGCGACGTCCTCGACCGGCGCGTCGGCGTACGACAGCAGGCCGGCGACCGACTCCTCGGGGAGGTTCTCGAGCGCGCGGACCACGACGCACCGCGTGCTGGAGAACAGCGACGGTGCCGACAGCTCCCCCAGCGTGGCGAGCGTCAGCTCGGCGGCGCCGGTCTCCGACAGCTCGGCCTCCGCGTCGTGGGAGCGGACGGCCTCGCGGACGGCCGCGACCGTGCGCTCGTTGAGGAACTCCTCCTTGCCGGTCACCAGGGTGACCCGACCGAGGACGTCTGCTGCTCTCGGACCCGCTGCTGCCATGGTGGCTCCAGCCTCCCACAGCGCACCGACGTCCCCGGCGCTCGGCCGGGCCTCACTCCCGGGTGCGGGTCGCCAGTCCGTCGTCGGTGACCCGCACCAGCACGTCACCGTCCTCGTCGGTGCGCAGGATGCTCGCCCCGGCGTCGGACAGCGGGTCGAGGACCTCCTCGGCCGGATGGCCGTAGTCGTTGTCCTCCCCTGCCGAGACGAGCACGACCTGCGCCCCGAGCGACGTCAGGAACGGCAGGTCCTGGTAGCGGCTGCCGTGGTGCGGCAGCTTCAGCACGTCCACCTGCAGGCCGGGCAGTGCCCGGGCCAGCGCCGCCTGGCCGGGCGGCTCCAGGTCGCCGGTCAGCAGCACGCGCACGCCGCCGACCTCGGCGAGCAGCACCACGCTCGCGTCGTTGGCCGACTCCCCCTCCTCCCCCGTCGCGGCGGTGCCCGGCCGCGGCCACAGGACCTGCAGCGTCACGTCCCCCACCCGCCTCGTCCCGCCGTACGACGCCGCGCCGACGGTCAGCCCCGCGCCCGCGGCCGCGGCCGCCGCGTCCGCGACCCCGCCGGCCGGGTCGAGCACCGTGGTCGCCTCGACCGCACCGACCGCCCGCCCGTCGAGCACGCCGGCGAGGCCGTCGACGTGGTCGGCGTGGAAGTGCGTGAGCACCACCAGCGGGACCCGGTCGACGCCGAGGTCGTCCAGGCAGCGGTCGACCGGTCCGGGGTCCGGTCCCGCGTCGACGACGACCGCCTCGCCGGGACCCGACCGCAGGGCCAGAGCGTCGCCCTGACCGACGTCGCACATGGCGAGGACCCAGTCGTCCGCCGGCCAGCCCGGGGTGGGCGGTCGCACCAGGACGGCCACGGCGAGCAGCAGGGCGAGCGGCACCGCGGTGGTAGGTCCCACGAGCACCCGGCGCAGCAGGAGCGCCAGCAGCACGCAGCCGGCGCTGAGCACCACGAGCGCCACCGGGCCGGTGCCCCAGTCCACGGCTGCGGTCGGGAGGTCCGCGCCCCGGTCGGCCACGGCGACGATCCACCCGACGCACCAGCCGGCTCCGGTGCCGAGCACGGCGCCGGCGGGCTCGGAGACGAGGCCGACCAGCCCGCCGCCGAGGCCCAGCACGGTGGCGGGACCGACCGCCGGCGCCACGACGAGGTTCGCGGCGACCGCCACCAGGCTGACCTCGCCCGAGAGCGCCGCCACGACGGGCGTGCACGCGAGCTGGGCCGCGAGCGGCACGGCCACCGCCTCGGCCACCCAGCGCGGCAGCCACCGGGCCATCGCGTCGCGCCACACGGGTGCGAGCACGAGGATCCCGGCGGTCGCGAGCACCGACAGCGCGAACCCCGGCGAGGTGGCCAGGCCGGGCTGGACGAGCAGCAGCACGACCACGGCGACGCCGAGAGCCCGGAAGCCGCGTTGCAGGGCGTGCACCCCGAGCGCCAGCAGCGCGACCGACCCCATCACCGCGGCCCGGAGCACGCTCGGCTCGGTGCGGGCGAGAAGCACGAGCCCGACGATGCCGAGCGCGCCGACGACGTACGTGCCCCGGCCACGGACGCCGCACCAGCGCGCGAGCAGGAGGAGGAAGCCGACGACGAGGGTGAGGTTCGTCCCCGAGACCGCCAGCAGGTGGGTCAACCCGGTCGTCCGGAAGTCCTCCTCCACCTCGGTGTCGAGCAGCTGGTCGTCCCCGGTGACGAGCGCCGGCACCAGGGCGGCCTGGGCGGGCGGGCGGTGGTCGACCGCCTCGCGGATGGAGCGGCGGACCGCATCGGCGCCACGCCACCACGGTCCTGCGCCCGCCACGACCTCCGGGTCACCGGCGACCAGCACCGCGGCCAGGTCGTGCCCGTCGGCCGTGTCCAGCCGGCCGCTCGCCCGGACCGTGTCACCGAGCCGCACCTCAGCCCACGGCTGGTCGCCCAGCACGAGCACCCGCGTGCGCAACCGGGTCGTGGCGCCGCGGCCGGTGACCTCGCGGACCTCGAGACGCGTGAGGACACGGTCGGCGAACCGGCCCTCCACCGGCCGCGGGTCGGCGACCAGCGTGCCGGTCACGGTCACCACGGCGCGCTCGCCGGCCAGGTCGGCGACCGCGTTGGTCCGGGTCTGCTCCGCCCGGACCGCAGCCCCGCCGCCCACCGCGACGGCGACGAGCACGACGGCCGCCACCGTGGTGCCGTGACCGTGCCGCCGGACGACCAGCACCGCCGTCACGAGGACAGCCACCGTCACGCCGGTCAGCGGCCGTGGCGACAGCAGCTGCGCGGCCAGCCCGGCGAGCCAGGCGGCGGCCGCGAGCAACGGCATCCGTACGTCGACACGGTCGGCCTCGCGCTCACCCACCCCCGACCGTCACGAACGGGCGGAGCTGGCCGAGCGTCGCCTCACCGATCCCGTCGACCTCCAGCAGCTCGTCGACCGCGCTGAACCCGCCGTGCTCGTCGCGCCAGGCGAGGATCGCGGCCGCGGTCACCGGCCCGACCTCGGGCAGCGCCTCGAGCTCGACCGTCGTGGCGCGGTTGAGGTCCACCAGCGCGACCGGGGCGCCGGTCGTGCCCGTCGTGCCGGCGGCACCGGCCACCGGCGGCGGCAGCCCGCTCCGCCCGACGAGCACCTGCTCTCCGTCGACGAGCAGCCGGGCGAGGTTCAGCGACGATAGGTCGACCCCAGGTCGGGCGCCGCCGGCCGCGTCCAGGGCGTCCACCACGCGCGACCCGGCGTCCAGCACGACGATGCCGGGGCGTCGTACCTTGCCGGCGACGTCGACGACCACCTCGACCACCTCGGCCGGCGCGCCCGAGGGGGACGCCGCCGCTGCCGCCGAGGCCGGGACGGTCGGCACCTCGATGAGGTCCGCGACCGGCGAGGTGTCCACCGGCGCCGGCGCGGCCGGGGCACCGGCGTCCGACCGCACCACCCACCAGCACGTCACGGCCAGCCCGAGCGCGACCACCACGGCCACCACCGTCAGCTGCGCCGACCCCAGCGCCGCCCGGCCGCGGAGCGTCTCGGGCACCAGGTCGGCCGGCGCCAGCCGCAGCGGTCGCCGGGCGGCGTGCCGGCCCGGCTCGGGGACCGGCGGCGGCTCCGCTCGCTGCGCCGGGGACGGATCGGGTTGCGCGCGGACCGCCGCCCGCGGCCGCACCCGCGTGTGGTCGCTCGTCCAGTCCGGTTCCGGCTCCTGCGCGGACCCTTCCGTGGGCCCGGTCCACCACGGGTCCGGCTCGACCGCCCAGGCGGGCTCGACGGGCTCCGGTGACGACGGTGCGGGCCGTTGCGCAGCGAGCTCGGCGCTCAGCAGGGCCAGCCGACGGGACACGGCTTCCTGGTGCTCGGTGGCGGCGCGGCGGGATCGCATGCGGGCGACGCTAGGTACGCCGACCGTCCGCCCGCCCGGCCCGACAAGGCGCCTGTGGACGACCCCGCCCCGGCGCCGGGCTGTGGACACCAGCCGGCCCGCGGCGGTCGCGCGCCGGACCCCGCACTCCGGGGCATGTCACGTGCCGCACCGACCGCACACCGGCCACTCGCGCCGGACATATCGGGGCAGTCCTGCACATATCGGGGCAGATCTCCCCCGATATGTGCAGGAGTCACCGGTTAACCGGTGACCCCTACACCCCTGCACACCAGCACCCCCGAGGCGCGCCCGGCCGGACGGACGGCTAGGACGGCCGCGGCGCCACGCAGACGGCGAGCATGCCGGGGCCGACGTGGGCGCCGAGGACGGCGCCGAGCTCGCCGCACCAGACGTCGCGGCCCTCGAGCCGGTCGGCGAGGCGCTCGGCGAGGCGGCCGGTGAGGGCGGCGGCGCGGTCGGCGCTGGCGAGGTGGGCGACGCAGACGTCGACGGGCCGCTCGCCGGCGGCCTCGACGGCGAGCTCCTCGAGCCGCGAGATCGCGCGGGAGGACGTGCGGACCCGCTCGAGCGACTCGACGCGGCCGTCGGCGATGGTGAGCAGCGGCTTGACCGCCAGCGCGCCGCCGAGCAGGGCGGCGGCGGCGCCGATCCGGCCGCCGCGACGGAGGTACTCGAGGGTGTCGACGTAGAAGAGCGACGAGGAGGCCTCGGCGCGGGCCCGGGCGGCGTCGGCGGCGTCGGACGCCGATCCGCCGGCGTCGGCGACGTCGGCGGCCGCCAGCGCGGCGTACCCGGTCGCGACGCCCACCTGCCGGGAGTCCACGGTCACGACCGGGACGGGGGCCGAGCGCGCGGCGAGCTGGGCGGACTCGAAGGTGCCGCTCATGTCGCCGGAGATGTGCACCGAGACGATCTCGGTGGCGCCCTCGGCCGCCGCTCGCTCGTAGACCTCGGCCATCACGCCGGGCGAGGGCCGGGAGGTGCTGACCGGCGTGAACGACTTCAGCGCGGCCGCGACCATCTCCGGCGTCGCGCCGCCCTCGCCCTCGTCGTGCACCTCGGCACCGATGACGACCTGCAGGGGCACCACGACGATGCCGCGCTCGGCCACGACCTCCGCAGGGAGGCTCGCGGTCGAGTCGGTGACGACGACGGTGCGGCCGGTGCCGGTGGGCATGGGCTCAGACCACCACGTTGACCAGCTTCGGCGCCCGGACGACCACCTTGCGGACCGGGCGTCCGTCGATCGCGCGGACCACGGCGGGGTCGGCCATCGCCAGCCGCTCCAGGTCGGCCTCGCTGATGTCCGGGGCGACCTCGAGCCGGGCCTTGACCTTGCCCTGGATCTGGACGACCGCGGTCACGGTGTCCTCGACCAGCAGCGCGGGGTCGACGGTCGGCCAGCCGGCGCGGGCGACGGTGGGCTGGTGGCCCAGGCGCTCCCACATCTCCTCGGCGGTGTACGGCGCCACGAGGGACAGCAGGATCGCGACCGCCTCGACGGCCTCCCGCACGGCCGGGTCGGCCGGGCCGCAACCCGAGTCGATGGCCTTCCGGGTGACGTTGACCAGCTCCATCGTCCGCGCGACGACCACGTTGAACCGGTGGCCCTCGATCAGCTGCTCGACCTCGTGCAGCGTCTTGTGGGTGGCCCGCCGCAGCGCGACGTCGCCGCCCACGGCCGGCGTGCCGACGGGCGCGGTGACGTCGCCGGCCAGCCGCCAGGCGCGCTGGAGGAACTTCACGGCACCGCCGGGCGACATGTCGGCCCAGTCGATGTCGTCCTCCGGCGGGCCGGCGAAGACCATCGTCAGCCGCACCGCGTCGACGCCGTACCGGTCGATCATCTCGCCGAGGTTGACGCCGTTGCCGAGCGACTTCGACATGGCCTTGCCCTGGTTGATGACCTGGCCCTGGTTCAGCAGCGCGGAGAACGGCTCGACGAAGTCGACCATCCCCATGTCGTGCAGCACCTTGGTGAAGAAGCGGGAGTAGAGCAGGTGCAGGATCGCGTGCTCGACGCCGCCGACGTACTGCGCGACCGGCATCCACTCGCGCGCCTGCGCCGGGTCGAACGGTCCGTCCTCGTAGTGCGGGTCGAGGTAGCGCAGGTAGTACCAGGACGAGTCGACGAAGGTGTCCATCGTGTCGCTGTCGCGCTTGGCCGGGCCGCCGCAGGAGGGGCACTCGGTGTTGACCCACGCCTCGGCGGCCGCCAGCGGCGAGACACCCTTGGGCTTGAGGTCGGCGCCCTTCAGGTCGTCGGGCAGCCGCACGGGCAGCTGGTCCTCCGGCACGGGCACCTCGCCGCAGTCCGGGCAGTGCACGACCGGGATCGGCGCGCCCCAGAACCGCTGGCGGCTCAGCAGCCAGTCGCGCAGGCGGAAGTTGACCGTGCCGGTCCCCCGCCCGTCGGCCTCGAGCTGCTCGATGATCCGGCTGATGCCGGCGGCCTTGTCGGCCAGCCCGTCGAGCAGCCCGCTGTTGACGTAGGTGCCGTCGCCGGTCGTGGCGACGTACGTCTCCTCGGGGTTGTCCTCCCCCGTGTCGACGACGCGGCGCACCGGAAGGTCGAAGACCTTCGCGAAGTCCAGGTCGCGCTGGTCGTGCGCGGGCACGGCCATGATCGCGCCGGTGCCGTAGTCGGCCAGCACGTAGTCCGAGGCCCACACCGGCATCCGCTCGCCGGTGACCGGGTTGAGCGCGGTGACGCCCAGGTCGACGCCGGACTTCGGCCGGTCGGTGGCGAGCCGGTCGATGTCGGAGGCCTTCCGCACGTCCTCGACGTACGCCGCCAGCGCGGCCTCCTGCGCGGGCGCGACGACCTCGGCGGCCAGCTTCGCGTCGGCGGCCACGACCATGAACGTCGCGCCGTAGAGCGTGTCGGGGCGGGTCGTGAAGACCGTGACCGTCCGCGTCGACCCGTCGGCCAGCTCGATGTCGAAGTCGACGTGCGCGCCCTCGGAGCGGCCGATCCAGTTGCGCTGCATCGCCAGCACGCGGTCGGGCCAGGTGCCGGCCAGCGGCTCCATGTCGTCGAGCAGCCGCTGGGCGTACTCGGTGACCTTGAAGTACCACTGGTTGAGCTCGCGCTTGGTCACCTCGGCGCCGCAGCGCTCGCACATGCCTTGGACGACCTGCTCGTTGGCCAGCACGGTCTGGTCGTTGGGGCACCAGTTGACGGGGCTGTTCTTGCGGTAGGCCAGGCCCCGCTCGCGGAACTTCAGGAACAGCCACTGCGTCCAGCGGTAGTACTCCGGGTCGGAGGTGTGCAGCCGGCGCGACCAGTCGAAGGAGATGCCGTAGCGGCGGAACGACTCCGCCTGGGTCTCGATGTTGGCGTAGGTGTAGGTCGCCGGGTGCTCGTCGTTGCGGATCGCGGCGTTCTCGGCGGGCAGGCCGAAGGAGTCCCACCCGATCGGGTTGAGGACGTCGTACCCCTTCTGCCACCAGTAGCGCGCGATGACGTCGTGCAGCGCCATCACCTCGGCGTGGCCCATGTGCAGGTCGCCGGACGGGTAGGGGAACATCGTCAGCGCGTAGCGCTTCTCCGCCCCCGGGCCGGCGCTGCCGACGCGGAACGGGTCGAGGTCCTCCCAGACCTTCCGCCAGCGCTCCTGCGCCGCGGTCATGTCGTAGGTCGCGGCCTCGTCGGACCGGCCCGGCTGCTCGCTCATCTGCGTCTCTTCCCGTCTGCTGCGTGCGGTGGTGGTCTGCTCCGGCCTCGCGCCGGGGTGCGGCCGGGCTCGGTGCTGGGCATGGCTGCGCCCATAAAAAAGGCCCCTCGCTCGCGAGGGGCAGCCGCGTCGGGTCGTGCTCGTCGACGCGGCTAGGTAAGGAGCAGGGTCCTGCGCATGGGCTCATGGTACCGCGCCGCGCGGGCAGGTATCGGGGCGCCATGAGCGACCCCGCAAGCACACCCGCGCCCGACGAGACCGACCTGACCGTGGCCGTCACCGGGCCGACCGGGACCTTCGGGGCCGGGCTCGTCCCGCTGCTCGAGGCCGACGAGCGCGTACGCCGCGTGGTCGGCGTCGCGCGCAGCCGCGTCGATCCCGCCGAGCGCGGCTGGGTGAAGACCGACTACCGGCAGGGCGACGTGCGCGACCGGGCCGCGCTGACCGAGGCGTTCGCGGGCGCCGACGTCGTGGTGCACCTGGCCTTCGCGATCGTCGGCGGAGAGGCCGAGCAGACCCGCGCGATCAACGTCGACGGCACGCTCAACGCGTTCCGCGCGGCCGCCGAGGCGGGGGCGCGCCGCTTCGTCTACGCCAGCTCGGTGGCGGCGTACGGCTTCCACCCCGACAACCCGGTGGGGATCGGCGAGGACTGGCCGACCCGGCCCGCCGACCACCTGTTCTACGCGCGGGAGAAGGCGGAGCTGGAGGGGCTGCTGCGCGAGGAGGCCGGCGCGCAGGCCGCGGCCGGTCGCCAGGTGGACCTCTACCTGCTGCGCCCGCCGATCGTGGTCGGCCCGAACGCCGTCGGCGGGAAGGTCCGGCTGCCGTCGTGGGCGGGCTGGCTCGGCACGATCCTCCAGGCGGTGCCGAAGCGACTGCCGCCGGTGCCCGTGCCGGTGCCGGATCTGCCGCTGCAGCTCGTGCACGAGGCCGACGTGGGCAGCGCGCTCCTGCAGTGCGTGGTCGCCGCCGGCCCGCCCGGCGCCTACAACATCGCCGCCGACGACACCCTCACCGCGGCCGACGTCGTCCGCATCCTGGGTGCGGTGCCGTTCCCGCTGCCGGCCGCCCCGGCGCACGCGCTGGCCCGGGCGGCGGCCGGCGTCCCGGGCCTGCCGCAGCCGGTGCAGTGGGTCGAGGCGCTGGCCCACCCGGCGATCATGGACACCACCCGGGCCAAGGTCGAGCTCGGCTGGGCGCCGCAGGTCAGCGCGGCCGACGCCCTGCGCGAGACGCTGGGCCTGCGCGCCTAGAGTTCCGCGCATGACCGTCACCGACATGTTCCGCCTCGACGGCCGCGTCGCCGTCGTCACCGGCGCCTCCAGCGGCCTCGGGGTGCACATCGCGCAGGCCTTCGCCGAGGCCGGCGCCGACGTCGTGCTGGGCGCCCGCCGCGCCGACCGCCTCACCGAGACCGCACGCCTGGTCGAGGCCGCCGGCCGCAAGGCGCTGCCCGTGCAGACCGACGTCGCCGACCCCGACTCCTGCACCAACATCATCGCGCTCGCGATGGAGGAATTCGGCCACGTCGACGTGCTCGTCAACAACGCCGGCATCGGCACGGCGGTCCCCGCGACCCGCGAGACCCCGGAGCAGTTCCGCGGCGTCGTCGACGTCAACCTCAACGGCTGCTACTGGATGGCGCAGGCGTGCGGTCGGGTCATGAAGCCCGGATCGAGCATCATCAACATCTCCTCGGTGCTCGGCCTGACCACCGCCGGCCTCCCGCAGGCGGCGTACGCCGCCACCAAGGCCGGCCTGCTCGGCCTCACCCGCGACCTGGCCCAGCAGTGGACCGGCCGCAAGGGCATCCGCGTCAACGCGATCGCGCCGGGGTTCTTCGAGACCGAGATGACCGAGCAGTACCCGCCGGGCTACCTCGAGTCCCGCCAGGACCGCATCCCGGTCGGCCGCAAGGGCGACCCCGTCGAGCTCGCCGCCGCCGCGGTCTTCCTGGCCTCGCCGGCGTCCGGGTACGTCACCGGGCAGACGCTCGTCGTCGACGGCGGGATGACGATCACCTGATCCTCCGCTCGCCCCGGGCGTACGCCGCCGGCGGCACGCCCGTCCACCGGGTGAACGCATGGGTGAAGGCCGCGGCGTCGGCGTACCCGAGCCGCCGCGCGACGTCGGCGACCGGCAGCGTCGCGCGCGACTCCAGCAGCGAGCGCGCCAGCGACTCGCGGACCTCCTCCACGAGCGCCCGGTAGCCGACCCCGGCCTCGGCGAGCCGCCGGCGCAGGCTCCGCTCGCTGAGGCCGAGCCCGGCGGCCACCGCCGCCATCGGCGCGCCCTCCGGCAGCCGCTGGGTGACGAGCACCTGCACGTCGCGGGCGATGCCGGTCCGCTCGCGCCGGCGGGCCACCACGTCGCGGCACATGTCCTCGGCCAGCTGCTCGCCGGCCGTCGACGGGTCGCGCGGCAGCGGGCGGTCGAGCTCGGCCGCGGCGAGGTCGAGCACGCCGACCTCCGGCCCGACCGTCCGGGTCGCCCCGAGCCCGCCGGGCACCAGCGAGTCCGCGACGACGTGGATCGCAGCGGTGTCCCGGGCGACGAGGAACGCGCGCACGTCGGCCGGCAGCCCCCGCCCGTCGACCACCAGCCGTGCCCGCTCCCCCGACAGCTCCGCCCGCGGCAGCGCGAACGCGTACGACAGGTCGATGAAGCGCAGCGTCACCTCCATCGCCTCGCGGACCGTCCGGCTCGCCAGCAGCGCGTAGCCGAGCACGCCGAACGACGACGCGCGGTACGTCGCGCCGACCCGCTCCCCCGACCCCGGCAGGAGCCGCTGCAGCGTCCGCACCACCAGCAGCTCCTGCGCCGCGGTCACCTCCCGGCCGGGCTCAGCGAGGTCGGCCTCCCGCAGGCCGGTGCCGGCCAGGACGACCTGCGGCGCCACCCCGCGCGCCACGGCGTACGCCACCAGGTGGGCGGTGCCGGCGGCCGCCCGCGGGAACTCCCAGTCCCGGGCGGCCGGCTCGACGACCTCGACGCGGGTCATGGCCGGAATTATCAAGCATCCGCCGTCGAAGCGCTCCCGGCGGGGATCGCGGCTGGCAAAGGATGAGGCCATGGCACAGCAGCAGGGACCTCGCACCAGTCCACGTGTGGTGATCATCGGCGCCGGCTTCGGCGGGCTGGGCACGGCCCGGGCGCTGCGGCAGCAGGGCATCACCGACATCACCGTGCTCGAGCGGGCCGACGACGTCGGCGGGGTGTGGCGCGACAACACCTACCCCGGCGCGGCCTGCGACGTCCCCTCACCGCTCTACTCCTGGTCGTGGGCGCAGAACCCGCGCTGGAGCCGCCGCTACGGCACCCAGCCGGAGATCCTGGAGTACCTCCGCTCAGCCGCTCGCGACGAGGGGCTGCTCGACCTGGTGCAGCTGAACCAGGAGGTCACCGCGGCGATGTACGACGAGGCCACCACGACGTGGCGCGTGGAGACGGCCGCGGGCGAGACGTACGAGGCCGAGGTGCTGGTCTCCGCCGTCGGCCAGCTCTCCAACCCGGCGCTGCCGAAGGTGCCCGGCCACTTCGACGGCCCGGCGTTCCACTCCGCGCAGTGGGACCACGGCGTCGACCTCGACGGCAAGCGGGTCGCGGTCGTCGGCACCGGCGCCAGCGCCGTGCAGTTCGTGCCCGGCATCGTCGACCGGGTCGGCTCGATGACGGTCTTCCAGCGCTCGGCGCCCTACGTGCTCCCGAAGCCGGACCAGGAGTACAAGGCGCACCACCACCGCCTCTTCGAGCGGTTCCCGGCGGCGCTGCACGCCGAGCGGCGCGCGGTGTTCTGGCTGACCGAGCGGTTCAACGGCGCCCTCGCCGGCGACTCCCCGATCACCAAGCCGCTGATGGCCGCGATCGGGGCGACCTGGAAGGCGCACCTGCGGGCGCGGGTCGAGGACCCGGCGCTGCGGCGCAAGCTCGTCCCGGACTACCCGCTCGGCTGCAAGCGGGTGCTCTTCAGCAACCAGTGGTACCCAGCCCTCGCCCGCGACCACGTCGAGGTCGTCCCCGAGGAGGTCACCGGCCTGGAGGCGAACGGCGTCCGTACCGCCGACGGCCGCCTGCACGAGGCCGACGTGCTCATCTGGGGCACCGGCTTCGCGGCGACCGAGTTCCTCGCGCCGATGAAGGTCACCGGCCGTGACGGGTTGGACCTGCACCAGCACTGGGCCGACGGCGCCCGCGCCCACCTCGGCATCGCGGTCCCCGGCTTCCCGAACCTGTTCTGCATCTACGGCCCGAACACCAACCTCGGCGGCAGCTCCATCATCAACATGATGGAGGGCCAGGCCGGCTGGATCGCCCAGGTCGTCCGCCGCCTCGCCGACCGCGGCCTGCGCACCGCCGAGCCGACCCCGGCCGCCGCCTCCGCCTACGACCGCGAGATGCAGACCCGCCTCGCCACCAGCGCCTGGGCAGGCTGCAACAGCTGGTACGTCGACGGCCCCCGCATCACCACCAACTGGCCCGGCCTGGTCGCCGAGTACCAGGCCCGCACCGCCGAGGTCGACTGGGACGAGCTCGTCCTCGCCTGACCGGCGCGCGGGGCGCGACCGGGACCGCTCAGCGGTGGATGGACCGCGGGAGGCTGCGGTTGGCGACGCGGTTCTCGGCGTCGATCATCCAGGCGAGCTGCTCGAGGCGCTCGATGATGACGTGGAGGATGTCCGCGGTGGTGGGGTCCTCGGCGTCGACGTCGTCGTGGATGCGGCGCGCGGTGGCGGTGACGCCGTAGATCGCGGTGGTGATGAGGTCGACGCACTCGGCGGTGTTGACCTCGCCGGCCGGGAACGGCGGCAGCGAGGTCTGCTCGGCGACGGCGGCGGAACGGCCGTCGGGTACGACGTACAGCGCGCGCATCCGCTCGGCGACCTGGTCGGAGTACTCACGCGCGGCGTCGACGACCTCGTCGAGCTGCAGGTGGAGGTCGCGGAAGTTCAGGCCGACGACGTTCCAGTGGGCCTGCTTGCCCTGCAGGTGCAGCTCGATCAGGTCGACGCTGAGCTGCTGCAGGTGCGTCGCGAGCTGCTCGGAGGCGGTGAAGGCCGGCTTGGCGACGTGGGTCTGGTCGGGGTGCAGGAGATCGGTCATGACGACAACGTAGCGGCTTTTCTGGACTGGTTCCAGAAAGGAAAGGCTCCCCTAAGCCGTCGTGCCCCGAGCCCTCAGACCGGCGCCGGCTGCGCCTCCCCGGGCGTCGTCACCTGGCCCTTTGCCCAGCGGTAGTCGGCCTTGCCCGAGGGCGAGCGCTCGACCAGCCCGACGCGCACGACGGCGCGCGGGACCTTGTAGCGCGCGACGTGCTTCGCGCACTCGGCGAGCAGCTCCTCGTCGGTCGCGCTCGCGCCGTCGGCCAGCTGCACGACCGCGACCGGCTCGCTCCCCCAGCGCTCGGAGGGCCGGCCGACGACGACCACGTCCCGCACGGCCGGGTGGTGGGCGAGCGCCCGCTCGACCTCCTCGACGAAGATCTTCTCGCCGCCGGAGTTGATGGTGACCCCGTCGCGCCCGAGCAGGCGGATGCGGCCGTCCTCGAGCAGGTCGGCACGGTCACCGGGGATGGAGAAGCGCTCGCCGCCGATGACGGGGAACGTCCGCGCGGTCTTCGCGGCGTCACCGAGGTAGCCGAGCGGCACACGACCGCGCTGCGCCAGCCAGCCGCCGCCCTCACCGGGCTCGAGCACCCGGGTGAACAGGTCGTCGACCACGGTCGTCGCCGGCACCGGCGCGAACGTCGCCGCGTCGGCCTCCATCCCCTTGAGCGACATCGAGCTCATCTGCAGCCCGGTCTCCGACGAGCCGGCCGCGTCCATCACGACCATGTGCGGCGCCAGCTCGAGGAACCGGTCACGGACCGCCGGCGTCAGCGGCGCGCTGCCGTTGTTGATCGCGGCGAGGCCGGAGAGGTCGTAGTCGCCGCGCTCGATCTCGTCGATGAGCGGCCGCACGACGGCGTCGCCGACCACGGGGATGCTGACCGCCTTCTCGCGGATCGCCGTGCTGAGCACGTCGGCCGCGTCGAGGTGGTCGACGTGGTGCGGCAGCACGATCTTGCCGCCGTTCGTGAGGGTGTGGAACGTCGACCACTGCGCGGCACCGTGCATGAACGGCAGCGCCATCAGCAAGGTCATCCCGCCGCCGGCGGCGCGGGCCGCCTCGGCGATGGAGTCGTACGACGTGTGCGGCTCGGTGGTGCCGAACGGCGTGCCTCCCATCGACGTGACGTAGATGTCGTCCTGCCGCCACAGCACGCCCTTGGGCATCCCGGTAGTCCCGCCGGTGTAGAGCACGAACAGGTCGTCCGGCGACGGCTCGGGCAGGCCGGCGGCGGGCGCGGGCGTGCCGAGCACGGACTCGTAGTCGACCGCGCCGGGCAGCAGCGCGTTGCCCGAGTCGTCGGCGACCTGGACCAGCACGCGCAGCTGCGGCAGCCGGTCGCGGATGGCGGCCACCCGCGGGGCGAACTCCGCGTGGAAGACCAGCGCGGTCGCCTGGCAGTCGGTGAGCAGGTAGGCGAGCTCCTCCTCGACGTACCGGTAGTTCACGTTGATCGCGGTGGCCCGGGCGCGGTAGGCGCCGAGCATCCCCTCGAGGTACTCGTTGCCGTTGCGCAGGTAGAGCGCCAGGTGGTCCTGCCCGGACTCGTGGCCCGCGAGCTCCGTGCGCTCCCGGTGGCAGCCGAGGCCCCGCTCGGCGAGGAAGTGCGCGAGGCCGTCGACGCGGCGGTCGAGCTCGCGGTAGGTGAACCGGCGGTCGCGCCAGACCAGCACCTCCTGGTCGGGGACCGTGGTCGCCACGGTCCGGAACACCGTCGAGAGGTTGAACTGCTGGCTCATCGCGCCTCCTGGGTGGAACAGGTTGCAGAAAACCTAGAGCACCGGCGCGCCGATGTGACGCGCGTTACCTTCATGTCCCAGGGACGGAGACGGCACGCTCTCGTTGAGGGACGAGGAGACGAGCCGCCCGGGAGGAGCGTGGTCATGGACCGGGTCGAGGACCTGCTGCACGAGGCGCTCTCGGAGTACGCCGTGCAGGGGGACGCCTACCTCGCGCGGGTCGCGGGGCGGCTGTCGCCGGGGATGGGCCGCGGTCCGCTGGCGATCCTGATGCGGGTGGACCGGTTCGGCTCGCTGCGCGAGTGCGACCTCACCGCGCAGCTGCGGCTCCCGGCCGCCGAGACGCGCCGCCACGTCGACGACCTCGTCGCCCGCGGCCTGGCCGCCCGCACCGGCTCCGGCTCGCTGGCCGTGGTCCGGTTGACCGGTCCGGCCCGCGAGTTCCTCGCCGACGCCGCCGACGAGCGCCGTGGCCGGATCCTCGACAGCCTCGAGGACTTCACGCTCGACGAGAAGGAGTCCTTCGCCCGCCTGCTGGCGAAGTTCGTCCAGCGCGACGACCTCGTCGTCCGCTCGCTGGACCTCCCCCAGCGCCGCTGACCCCCCGTCGGGCGGTCTGGGGCGCGACCACGATCGTTCAATTGCGCGGAAATGTCGGGTTACCCGCGGGTAGAAGCGTGACAACCGCGCAATTGAACGACTGTCGACCGGCCCGACGATCCCCCGCGGCTAGATCCAGCGCTCGAACCAGATCCGGTCGAGCCACTCGGCGTGGGTGAGCAGGCCGTTGGTGAAGATCGGCCAGAACCACGCGAAGTTGAGCAGCACGAGCACGAGGAACGACCCGGACAGCACCACGCCGACGGTCCGCCGCCGGCTCGGCACGCGGGAGGGCCCGATCAGCCTCCCCATCGCGAGCACGATCGCGATGACGACGAACGGCAGCGTGAGCGAGACGTAGAAGAGGAAGATCGGGCGGTCGTCGTACTGCAGCCACGGCAACCAGGTCGAGGCCGCGCCCACGACGGCGACGCCGGCGCGCCAGTCGCGGGCGCCGACCCAGGTCACCAGCGCGAGCGCCAGCGCGACGATCCCGCCCCACCACAGCACCGGCGTGCCGATGAGCAGCACCTGGCGCAGGCAGTCGCTGCCCGCGGGGGCGTCGCAGCCGCGCGTGCCGGGCTCGATGTCGGTGTCGGCGGCGACGCCGACCGGCCGGTTCATCAGCAGCCAGCCCGACGGCTGCGAGGCGTAGGTGTGCTCGCTGCAGTTGAGGTAGTGGGTGTGGAAGGTGAGCAGGTCCTGGTGATAGCTCCACAGCGACCGCAGCGACTGCACGACCTCGCCCGGGCCGGACGCGTCGGGCTGGGTGGCGGTCGGCCAGCGGGCGCCCGAGTCGTCGTCGTTGGCCTCGTTGCCGTCGGCGTCGCAGGGGCGCTCGGCCTCGAACTGGGTGTACTGCGTCGAGGACAGGCTCTTCTCGTACTCCGCGGCGTGCACCAGCCACCCGCTCCACGACGCGACGTAGACGACGAGCGCGACGACGACGAGCCAGCCGAACGCCGGGAGGCCGTCGACCACCGCCGAGCGCAGCACCGGACGGCGCACGCCGCGCGCCTTGCGGGCGCCGGCGCTCCAGGCCCAGACGAGCAGGCCGAACGCCGCGAGGGGGTACGCCGCCGTCCACTTGGTGCCGAGCGCGAGCCCGAAGCAGACCCCGGCCGCGAGCAGCCACGGCCGCCACAGCAGCCCGCGCACGGGGCCCCACCCGGAGGTGACCGGGTCGGGGGCGAGCGCGGCGAGCCGGGCGCGATACCAGTCGCGGTCGGCCACGATGCACGCGACCGCGCAGAGGGTGAAGAACGCCAGGAAGATGTCGAGCAGCGCCAGCCGCGACAGCACGAAGTGCAGCCCGTCGAACATCAGCAGCAGGCCACCGACCACGCCGAGCAGCGTCGAGCGGGTCATTCGCCGCACGAGGCGGACCATGACCAGCACCATCAGCGCGCCGACGACCGCGGACGCGACCCGCCAGCCGAACGGGTCCATCCCGAACAGCCGCTCCCCCAGCGCGATCAGCCACTTGCCGACCTCGGGGTGGACGATCATCGACGGCTCGGACTCCCACAGCCCGTCGGTGGTGCCGGCGAGGACCGAGTCGTCGGCGTCCTCGACGTACTCCCGGACGTAGCCGTGGTTGGCCAGCGACCAGGCGTCCTTGGCGTAGTAGGTCTCGTCGAACTGGAACTGCTTGGGCTCCCCGAGGTTCCACAGCCGCAGCACCAGCGCGAGCAGCGCGACGCCGATCGCGGCGGTCCACCCGACCACCGGGTCCTCGAGCCGCCGGAGGCTGGCCGGGCCGGCCGGAGGGGTGCGCACGCGCCGAGGCTACCGAGCGTCCGGAGTGGTCGCGGACCGACCCGCGGCGGCCCGGAACGCGGCCGAGCGCTCCTCGAAGCTGGCGAACTCGTCGAAGCTCGGGGCGCCCGGCGACAGCAGGACCACCTCGGCGTCTGAGGGGGCGGACGCCCAGGTCAGCGCGGTCGCGAAGTCCGGCGCGAGGCGTACGTCGTCGAGCTCGCGCGCCAGCCGGGCGCCGGCCGGGCCGACGGCGATCGTGGACACGCCCGCGGCGGGGTCGCGCCGGGCGAGGTAGTCGACCAGCGGCGCGAAGGACAGCCCCCGGTCGGCCCCGCCCGCGAGCAGCACGACCCGACGGTCGGCGTAGGTCTCCAGCGCGGCCACCACCGACTCCGGCGCGGTCGCGAGGCTGTCGTCGACCCAGGCGCGGCCGTCGCCGGAGGGCACCTGCTCCAGCCGGTGGGCGAGCGGCGCGAAGGTCCGGGCGGCCGCCAGCAGCGCACCCCGGTCGGCGTCGCCCCCGAGCAGGACGTCGACCGCGGCCAGCGCCAGCGCCAGGTTGGCCAGGTTGTGCCGGCCGCGCAGCGCGACCTCGTCGGCGGGCAGCCCGCCGACCCCGTGCCAGGCCAGCCCGTCGTCGGTGACGACGAGGCCGAGCGCGGCCGGGTCGAGCAGCCGCGTGGCCGGGCCGAGGCGGGCGGCCACGAGCCGCGCCACCTCACCGGCGACGTCCGGCACGACGACCGCCTCCGGGCCGTGCGCGACGAGGGTGAGCTTGTCGGCGACGTACTGCTCGTAGCCGCCGTGCCACGGCAGGTGCTCGGGGTAGAGCGAGGTGACCACGGCGACGCGGGGCGAGCAGGTCAGGTCGGCGGCCTGGTAGCTGGAGACCTCCGCGACGGCGTACGCCGCCTCCGGCCGGTCCCCGGCGGTGACGGGCACGCCCCCGTTGCCGACGAGCGCGGCGTCGGCGCCGAGGCCGCCGAGCAGGTGCCGCACGAGGCTCGCGGTGGTGCTCTTGCCCTTGGTGCCGGTGACGGCGACCGTGCGGTGCGCGTTGTCGTGCAGCCACAGGTCGGTGAGCGAGGTGACCGGGACGCCGAGCTCGCGGAGGCGGAGGTACTCCGGGGCGGTGTGCGGGACGCCCGGCGACTTCACGACGACGTCGGCGGCCGCGAGCCGCGCCAGTGCCGCCTCCCCGGTCACGGCCAGGTGCGCCAGGTCGTCGGGCACGGCTCCGCCGCCGGTGACCGCGACCGTCGGCGTCAGGCCGCGGCCACTCAGCTCGACGAGCGCGGCACGGCCCTCGCGACCGGCGCCCCACACCACGACGGACCGGCCGACCAGGTCCTCAAACCGCACGGGCGACCGGTTCCAGGGCGGGCGGCAGCAGGTGCTCGCCCTCGCGGAAGGCGAAGACCGCCTCCCGCTCGGCCGGCGTCGCGGTGATCGCGGCGACCTCGGGGTGCGCGAGGAACGGGTGGTCGCGCCAGTCCGTGTGCTCGCGCAGCAGCGCCAGCGCGACGCGGCACTCGTCGGGCTCGCCGACGCACTCGAACGGCTTGAGCAGGCCGTCGACCCCCAGCAGCTCGAGGAAGCCGGTCAGCTGCGCCTCGTCGGCCAGCACGTCGCGCCCGCCGAAGACGTCCAGCAGCGCCGCGCGGGACAAGAACGGCGCGAGGCAGAGGAACACGAACCGGCACTTCGGGCAGTCCCCGCACCACGACGTCCGGTCGCCCTCGGCGAGCTTGAAGGCGCGGTTGCAGCTGGTGAAGACGCGGTGGTACGCCGTGTGGTCGGCGAAGCGGCGCGCGATGCGGAGCTCGGTGAGCGGCCGCAGCAGCGAGACGTACGTCGGCGCGCCGGCCGGCAGGCTCTCGCGCAGCAGCCGCTCGAAGTCCAGGCCCTTCGACCACTGATGGTTGATCGTCCGCCCGTGCCAGGCGACGTTGCCGAACGACGAGCTGGCTTCGTTGCTGAAGACGACCGTGTCGTGGCCGAGCGCCAGCGCGGTCAGCAGCGCCAGCAGCGAGTTCACCGCCGTCACCGGCACGTGGCCGTTGGGCGCGCCGGCCGCGTTCAGCTCGAACAGGTGCGGGTCGAGCCGGCGGCGCACCGTCGACAGCGGCACGCCGGCGACCTCGGCGGTGGCCTCGATCGGCGCGTAGCTGCCGACCGAGAACAGCCCGATCTCGTGGCCGGCGCCTCGGAGCGCCTCGATCGAGACGATGGAGTCCTTGCCGCCGCCGACGGCGACCAAGAGTCGCTGCGGCTCGGCCGCCGGTGCGGGCGCGCTCGCGTCCACCGGGTCCGGTCCGGCCAGCTCCGGATCGGGCAGCTCCGGATCGGGCAGCTCCGGCCCGAGCACCTCGAGGTCGAGCACGGCGGGCAGGTCGTTGACGTAGGCGAGCTCGCCCAGTCCGTTGCGCGCGACCTCGGTCAGGAACGTCCGCTCCCGAACGGTCAGCCCGCCCGGCACGCTGATCGGCGCCGGCGCGAACGCCTTGGCGTAGCTCAGCGACGCCGCGAGCGACAGCAGCCGCAGCACCGGCTCGCGGACCGCCTCGGCGACGTGGTCGAGCGGCGCGGGGAGCTCGACGACCTCGGTGAACGCGTGGCGCACCTCGTCGCCCGCGACCGCGGCGTACCGCAGCGAGATGGTGCGGCCCTCGAGGACCGGCGCCTCGCAGACCAGCGCCTCGACCTCGTCCACCACGGCGGCGATCCTACGGCCGCGCCCGCCTCACCGCGGCACGGGCACGGCGTGGGACGCGCGCACCGGACCGGTCTCCGCGCCCGGCGCGTCGACCTCGACGTCGAGCTCGAGCGGCAGTGCCTCGTCGACCAGGTCGTCCTCGCCGGCGACGACCACGCCCGCGAGGCCGGTCGGACCCCACTCCCCGTGGTCGAGCTGCTCCGCGGCGCCCACGCCCTCGACCGAGCGGACCTCGTCGGCGGAGCCGCGGGCGGCGTACGCCTGGACCCGCCGGGCCTCGACCACGACCCAGGACGATCCGTCGGCCGCCCAGCCGGCGCCGGGCCAGTACGGCGTGCGGCCGACCAGCGGCAGCTCGCACTCCAGGCGCAGCGGCGCCCCGTCGGTCCGCCACCGCTCCGGGCAGTCCGCCGCCGCGGGTGCCTCCTGCGGCAGCGCGGCCAGCGCGGCCCCCGGGCCGGACGGCTCCGCCCCCGCGACGGCCGCCTGCTCGGCGCCGTCGTAGGTCACCGTCACGGTCACGTCGTCCGCGGCGGGCTCGCCGGGGACCACGACCCAGTACGTCGCGGTCGCCGCGCCGCTGAGGCCCCGGCCGGTGGTGGTGTACGGCGAGCCGAGCCGCCGCTCCTCCCCGTCGACCTCGAGCGCGACGTCGGCCTCCTGCGGCTCGGCCGCGAGCCGGCCGCCCCACGGCGCGCCCTCGCGGTCGGTGAAGTCGACCAGCACGGGCAGCAGCGCGGACCCGTCGGGGGCGGCGCGTTCCTCGCGGTCCGCGGTGTCGTCAGAGCCCACCCGGTCGACCGGGTCGCCGATCGTGACCGCGAGCGTGCCGGTCGGGACGACGAACGTCGTCGTCGGCCCGTCCACCCGGTCGCCCCGACCCTCGAGGACCGCGTCGGCGGCCGCCTCGTCGGTGCCGCAGCCGACCAGCAGGGTACCGACGACCGCCAGGCCGGCCACCCCGCTCGCGCCGGCACCGGACCGTCGGGTGCGCCTCACAGGACGCCGGCCCGCTCGAGCCGCGGCCGCGTGTAGACGTCGAAGTGGGCGCGCTGCCACCCCTCCTCGTGCTCGTGCAGGCACGCCAGCGCGGCCTCCCGCGCGCGGGCGCAGAAGGCCGCCGCGTCGAGGTCGCGCACGACCGAGGGGTCGATGCTGACCGTGAACCGCGACGTGCCCGACAGCACGAGCGCGATGCGGCCGTCGTAGGCCTCGCCGCGCGCGACGACCTCGTCGAGCCGGCGCTGGTACTCCTCGGTCTCCGGGCTCTCGGCGGTCCGCGCGGGGCGCACCAGCCGGCCCGCCAGCCGGCTCCAGGTGTCGTAGTAGGCGCGGGTGCGGTTGACGTAGACCAGCCGGGCCGCCCGGACCAGCTCGTCCTGGAGGGTCCGGACCGGGGCCGTGGCGTACCAGGTCGGGTCCACCCACAGCCGCAGCTCGTGGTCGCCGACCATCGTGACCCGGACACGGCCGTTCGGCGACTCGGTCTCGACCGTCGTGTCGGACCACGCGCGCTCCAGCGGGGTCTGCCCCGCCCGCGGCTCAGGCACTGTGGCCACTGTAGGAGGGGTCGTTGACCGGGTGGTTCGGAGCGTCGACGAGCGCCGGCTGCGGCAGGCAGAAGACGTCCCACTGGGAGTCGAGGACCCCGGAGGACTGGTTGAGCGCCTCGGAGATCTTCAGCTCCTGGGCGCCGATCTCCTCGGCCAGCTTGGTCAGGGCCGTCTGCAGGCTGGAGATGACCTTGTCGGAGGACCCCGCGTCCAGGCCGAGCTCGGTCGGCTCGCCGCCGCCACCGGTGGCGAGGCCGATGCCGGTGGAGGCCACGCTCAGGCCCGCCGCCACGGCTGGGAGCGCGATCGCCGACGCGCCGCCGGTGAGCGGGACGGTGATGACGGTGGCGGTGATGGACAGCACGGCCGCCCACTCGGCCCCGCCCTTGCTGCCGGCTCCCTCCATCAGCTCGATGGCCTCCTGGGAGAGCTTGTCGAGGTCCTCGCGCACGCCCTGCCAGACGGCTGCCTCGGCGTTGATCGCGTTGCGGAGCACCGACACCGCGGCGTACTGCGAGGACGCCGTCGGCGCGAACCGGTCGCCGTAGCCGCGCTTGTAGCTGTCCGCCGCGACGCCGGTCCAGTCCGACAGGTAGTCGCCGCTGCCGCCGACCAACGTGAGGTTCGGGTTGTGCCCGGAGACCGCGGTGGACCCGGTGACCGGGTCGCTGGTGTGCCCCTCGGTGGCCAGCTTCGCCATCGCGTTGCCGAGCCACTCGACCTTCGGCGCGAAGTCCGCCGGATCGGGCACGTCGAGGAAGCGGTCGTAGACGTTCTCGACCCCGGCCATGGAGTCCTCGGCGATCTGCATCATCTGGGCGGCGCCGCCACCACCGCCGGCGCCGAACCGGGTCAGCTCGCGGTACGCCGCGCGGACGCCGGCCTCCTTGAGGTCCGCGGCCCGCGCAGGCAGCTGTCCGACGTCGAACGTCATGACCCGTCCCCCACGGCTTCCATCTCGGTCTTGGTGCTCTCAAAGCTCGCGCGGCACGACGCGTCGGTCTTCGCGTACTCGTCGGCGATCCACACGAGCGCCTCACCCACCAGCGCGACGGACGTCCGGGTGCCGAGCAGCATCTGGTAGATCCGCGACGAGTAGTCGTCGATGCTCGCCCCGGGGTCCGCCCCCAGGCCCCCGCCGCGTGCGCACTGGGCGGACACCAGGGACGGCACGTTCGTGCTGGCGTCCCAGTAGTCCTCGGCCACCGCCGGCAGGTCGTGCGTGCCCGCGTACCACAGCCGGCCGAGCTCCACGCCCAGCTCGTCGCCGCGTTTCCCCGTCATCGATGCTCCTCACGTCTCGAGTCGCAGCGGTCCTACCCGGGTGGCCCCTCGGCCAACCCTGCGGCGGGCCGGGAACGCAGAGAGGCCCGGCGCTTCCGCGCCGGGCCTCTCTGACAAGTATTGGTGGAGCTGAGGGGACTCGAACCCCTGACCCTCTGCATGCCATCGCCCAGGATCGGCAGAGCCGCTACCAGCTGCGCCCGGCCCACGACCGCAAGAACGCAGAGAGGCCCGGCGCTTCCGCGCCGGGCCCCTCTGACAAGTATTGGTGGAGCTGAGGGGACTCGAACCCCTGACCCTCTGCATGCCATCGCCCAGGATCGGCAGAGCCGCTACCAGCTGCGCCCGGCCCACGACCGCAAGAACGCAGAGAGGCCCGGCGCTTCCGCGCCGGGCCCCTCTGACAAGTATTGGTGGAGCTGAGGGGACTCGAACCCCTGACCCTCTGCATGCCATCGCCCAGGATCGGCAGAGCCGCTACCAGCTGCGCCCGGCCCACGACCGCAAGAACGCAGAGAGGCCCGGCGCTTCCGCGCCGGGCCTCTCTGACAAGAATTGGTGGAGCTGAGGGGACTCGAACCCCTGACCCTCTGCATGCCATGCAGATGCGCTACCAGCTGCGCCACAGCCCCAGGTCGCTGCCGTCCGGGTCTCCCCGTCAGGCGGCTCGCAGAATGTTACTCATAGAGCTTCGGAGGACGAAATCGGGGTCAGGCCGTAGCCGGCGAGCACCACCCGGTCGCGCTGCTCGAGCACCAGCCAGGAGCAGTTGCCCGGCGCGCGCAGCCCGAGCGCCACCTCGGCGGGCCAGCCGAGCAGCGCCGCCACGCCGACCTTGATCGCGCCGCCGTGCGAGACGGCGACCGTCGTCTCCCCCGCCGGGGTCGCCGCGAGCAGGTCCGCCAGCGCCTCGACCATGCGGGCCCGCAGGGCGGCCAGCCCCTCGCCGCCGGGCACGACGTCCCAGTCGCCCCGGACGAACGCGGCGAACTCCGCCGGCGCCAGCGCGGCGTACTCCTCGTGGGTCAGCGTCTGCCGCTCGCCGAGGTGCGCCTCGCGCAGCCGCGGGTCCAGGACGGGCTCGAGGCCGGTCTCCTTGGCGACGTACGCCGCGGTCTGCTGCGCTCGGGCGAGGTCCGAGGTGACCAGGCGGGTCGGGCGGTACGCCGCGACGCATGGCGCCGCCGCGGCCGCCTGCTCGTGGCCGGTCTCGTCCAGGTCGACGTCGTGCTGGCCCTGGATCCGCTGCTCGGCGTTGTACGCCGTCTGCCCGTGCCGCAGCAGCACCAGCCGCCGCAGGCCGGGGTCAGCGCTCATGCGTGGTGACGTCCGCGGGGAGCGTGATGGTCGGGCAGTCGCGCCACAGCCGCTCGAGGGCGTAGAAGGCGCGCTCCTCCTCGTGCTGGACGTGCACGACGACGTCGCCGTAGTCGATGAGGACCCAGCGGCCGTCGCGCTCGCCCTCGCGGCGGATCGGCTTGGCGCCGATCTCGCGCAGCTTGTCCTCGACCTCGTCGACGATGGCCTTGACCTGCCGGTCGTTGGTGGCCGAGGCGAGCACGAAGGCGTCGGTGATCGCCAGCTGCTCGCTGACGTCGAAGGCGATGATCTCCTTCGCGAGCTTGTCGCTGGCCGCGCGGGCGGCGGCGTGGACGAGCTCGAGGGCGTGGTCGGTGGCGGTCATGAGTCTCCGAGGGTGGGGTCCGGCGGGCTGGCCGCCGGGGCGTCGGGTGGGTAGAGGTCGTGCTTGGCGATGTACTGCACGACGCCGTCGGGCACGAGGTACCAGACGGGCTCGCCGCGGCGGGTGCGTGCGCGGCAGTCGGTCGAGCTGATCGCTAGGGCCGGGATCTCCACCATGGTGACCCGGTCCGCGGGGATCGAGGCCAACGTCGCCTCGTCCATGGTGTAGCCGGGGCGCGTGCAGCCGACGAACTGGGCCAGCGCGAAGAGCTCCTCCGCGTCGCGCCAGGTGAAGATGTCGGCCAGCGCGTCGGCGCCGGTGATGAAGTACAGGTCCGCGTCCGGCGTCGCCGAGCGCAGGTCGCGCAGCGTGTCGATCGTGTACGTCGGGCCCTGCCGGTCGATGTCGACGCGGGAGACCGTGAACCGCGGGTTGGACGCCGTCGCCACGACGGTCATCAGGTAGCGGTGCTCGGCCGGCGAGACACCCCGGTCGGACTTCTGCCAGGGGTCCCCGGCCGGGACGAAGACGACCTCGTCGAGGTCGAACCAGGACTGCACCTCCGCCGCGGCCACCAGGTGGCCGTGGTGGATGGGGTCGAACGTCCCGCCCATCACGCCGACGCGGCGCCGGCGCTCGGTCATGGTGCTCAGCTGTGCTCGCGCCCGCCGCCGAAGGCCACGAGGGCCAGGAGCATCGCGAGGAGGAGGACCAGGACGCCGACACCGATGCCCCAGCTCAGGGCGTGGTCGATCTCGTGGTGGGACTCCTCGGCAGCGGCGAGGACGACGAGCGCGTTCAGCATGGTTCGCAGCCTACCGGCCGCGCAGCCGGGTCAGCGCACGTGGCCGTCGCCGGTGACGACGTACTTGGTCGACGTCATCTCCGGCAGCCCCATCGGTCCGCGGGCGTGCAGCTTCTGGGTGCTGATGCCGATCTCGGCGCCGAAGCCGAACTCGCCGCCGTCGGTGAACCGCGTCGAGGCGTTGACCAGCACCGCCGCGGAGTCGACCTCGGCCACGAACCGGCGTGCGGCGCGCTGGTCCTCGGTGACGATCGCGTCGGAGTGGCCGCTGGAGAAGCGGCGCACGTGCGCGAGGGCGGCGTCGAGGTCGGGGACGACGGCCGCGGAGACGTCGAGGGAGAGGTACTCCGTGGCGAAGTCCTCGTCGGTCGCGGCGACCACGCCGTTGTACGCCGTGAACGCAGCGTCGCCGTGGATCGTCACGCCGGCCTCCTGCAGCGCCGCGACGACGCGGGGCAGGAACACCTCGGCGACGTCGGCGTGCACGAGCAGCGACTCCGCGGAGTTGCACACGCTGGTGCGGTGGGTCTTGGAGTTGAGCACGATGTCCAGCGCGCGGTCGAGGTCGGCGCCGCGGTCGACGTAGACGTGGCAGTTGCCGACCCCGGTCTCGATGACCGGCACCGTCGACTCCGCGACGACCGACCGGATGAGGCCGGCGCCGCCGCGCGGGATGAGCACGTCGACGTGCCCGCGCGCCCGCATCAGCGCCTTGACGGTGTCGCGGGAGTCGCTGGGCACCAGCTGGACGACGTCGGCGGGCAGCCCGGTCGTGGCGGCCGCCTCGCGCAGCACCTCGACGATCGCGGCGTTGCTGGCCGCGGCGCTCGAGCTGCCGCGCAGCAACACAGCGTTCCCGGACTTCAGGCAGATCCCGGCGGCGTCGGCCGTGACGTTGGGCCGGGCCTCGTAGATCATCCCGACGACGCCGAACGGCACGCGGACCTGCCGCAGCTCGAGCCCGTTCGCCAGCGTGCCGCCGCGGACGACCTCGCCGACGGGGTCCGGCAGGCCGGCCACGTCGCGCAGCCCCTGCGCCATGCCGGCGAGCCGGTCGTCGGTGAGGCGGAGCCGGTCCACGACGTTCGGCGGCGTGCCGCCCTGCTCGGCGCGGGCCACGTCGTCGGCGTTGGCCCCCAGCAGCGCCGGCGCCCCGGCGAGCAGCGCGTCGGCCATCGCCTCGAGCGCGGCGTCCTTCTGCGCGCGGGTAGCGATCGCGAGGACGCGGGCCGCCTCGCGGGCGCGGACCGCGAGGTCGACGACGTCCTGGTCGGTGGTGCCGCTGGTCATGGGTCCGAGGGTAGTCAGTGCGGCGGGACGCGCCGAGCCTCGGGCGGCGACCGGCTGGAGGGGTCGTGTGCCCGACGACGCGCGTCACCGCGCCCGGAGGCACACGACCCCTCGACGTACCGGGACCGGTCAGCCCGTCGTCGTACCGCTCGCCGCCGGGGCCGGCTCGTCGCTCGCGCCGCCGACGGCCTTGCCGATCGAGCCCTTGACCAGGGCCTCCAGGTCGAGACCCGTGGAGGTCTTGAGCATGCTCAGCGTCTGCACGACGTTGTCGTTGACCTGGCGCGGCAGCGCACCGGCGCCGTCGGGCGAGATGACGGTGAGCTGGTCGATGGCGCTGATCGGCGCGGCGACCTCGCGGGCGATCTGCGGCAGCACCTCGATGAGCATCTGGAGCACCGCGGCGTCGTTGTAGTGCGCGAACGCCTCGGCCCGCTTGTCCATGGCCTCCGCCTCGGCCTGCCCGACGGCCAGCGTCGCGGCCGCCTGCGCCTCACCCTCGGCCCGGGTGGCCTCGGCCTCGGCGACACGGCGGGCGCGCTCGGCCTCACCGCGACGCTCGCCCTCGATGGCCTCGGCCTCGGCGAGCGCGGAGCGGCGGGACTTCTCGGCCTCACCGGTCAGGCGGGCCTCCTCGGCCTTGGCCTGCGCGGCGGCGATGGTCGAGGCCTTGCGGGCCTCGGCGCCGGCGATCTCGGCGGTGCGCTTGGCCTCGGCCTCCTGCTCGACCTTGTAGCGCTCCGCGTCCGCCGGCTTGCGCACCTGGGTCTCGAGCTGGCGCTCGGTCAGCGCGGCCTGGCGCACCGCGACCTTCTCCTGCTCGGTGAGGATCGCCTGGTCCCGGTCGGCCTGCGCGAGCGGGCCCGACGCGGCGGCATTGGCGGCGGCCGCGTCGGTCTCGGCCTTGATCTCGGCCTGCTTGAGCGCCAGCGCCCGCTGGGAGATGGCGATCTCCTGCTCGGCGATGATCCGCGCCTGCTCGGCGGCCTGGCGCGCGTTGGCCTCGGCGATGGAAGCGGCCTGCTGGATCCGCGCGGCCTCCGGGCGACCGAGGTCGGCGAGGTAGGTGCCGTCGTCGGTGACGTCCTGGATCTGGAAGGTGTCGAGGATCAGGCCCTGGCCGGTGAGCGAGTTCTCCGACTCGTCGGCGACGCGCTGGGCGAACGCCGCGCGGTCGCGGATGATCTGCTCGACGGTCAGCCCGCCGACGATCGAGCGCAGTGCACCCGCGAGCACCTCCTGGGTGAAGGCCTCGACGTCCGCCTGCTGGCTGAGGAAGCGCTGGGCGGCGAGCCGGATCTGGTCGGCGTTGCCGCCGACCTTGACGATCGCCACGCCCTCCACGTTGAGCTTGATGCCCTGGCCGGAGACGGCGCCACGGATCTGCACGGAGATGCGCCGCGACGACAGGTCGAGCACGCCGAGCTTCTGGACGAACGGGATGACGAAGGTGCCTCCGCCGAGGATGACCTTCTGGCCCGACAGGTCGGTGGTCAGCGCGCCGGTCTCGGGGTTGAGCACCGCCTTGCCCTTGCGGCCGGTGACGATGAACGCCTGGTTGGGGCCCGCGACCTTGTAGCGGCTGGTGACGAGCAACAGCAGCAGCACGAGCAGGACGACGAGCCCTCCGACGGGCAGCAACAGGTCCATCCGGTTCCTCCGGGTTTCAGGTGGTGGTGGGGCGGTGGGTCGGGTGGGGACGTGCCGGCGTCACGCGAGCTCGTCCCAGACCGGGGCGACGGTCACCGCGGTCGGGGACAGCACGCTGGTGACGTGGACCTGCGCGCCCTGGTCGATCGGCCGGTCGGCGCGGGCGTTGAACCGCAGCACGTGGCCGCCGACGAGGATGTCGACGACGCCGAACCCCTCGTCGGGGATGCCCGTGACGACCCGGCCGTCGCGGCCCAGGGCGTCGTCGGCGTTCGGCGTCGCGTCGGTGCCGCCGCCGCGGACGAGCCGGGTGAGCGACGCCGCGAGCCACGCGAAGAGCGCACCGGCCGCGAGGCCGACCGGCAGGGACAGCGCGCCGGGCGCACCGAGGGCCTGGGCGGCCGCACCGCCGAAGCCGGTCGCGGCGACGAACGCCCCGACCACGGCGGTCGAGAACGCGTCGCCGGCCAGCGCGTCGAGGGCGCCGTCGAGGACGTCGCCGAGCACCAACGACAGCAGGAGCACGAGGACCCCGACGACACCGATGACGAGGTAAGCGGTCACGCGAGGACTCCTGCTGGACGAGACGCCCGTGGAACCGGGCTCGCCCGCAGCCTCCCCACTCGTCGCCGTTCCAACCACCCCGCTGGACCGGCGACCGGTGCTGTCCACAGGGCCCGCCCCGCTGGGCGTGCCGTGCACCTCGTGCGGGCAGACCGAGCGCGTGCCTCCTCCCGTGCTGCCACCCGTCGTGCTGCCGCTGCTGCGTCGGCAGTCCGGCGTCGTCGCCCGCCGGCAGGTCCTCGGCGGCGGCGGCGACGACGCGCTGCTCGGGCGGCTGCTCCGGGGACGGCACTGGGCCCGCCTCCACGACGGCGTGTACGTCGACCACACCGGCCCGCCGTCGTTCGAGCAACGCGCGTGGGGTGCGGTGCTCCTGCACGCCCCGGCCGTCCTGGCCGGCGCGACGGCGCTACGGGCGTACGGCGTACGCACGGGCGCGGCACCTGGCCACGCACCGGTGGAGGTCGCGGCCGGAGCACCGGCCGCTGACCACGCGGTCGCTGTGCTTGCGGACGCCTGCCAGACCGGGCGGTCGACGCCGGCACGGCTCCGTCAGGCGCTCGGGGGACGACCGCGGCTGGCGGGCCGCCGGCTGCTCCTCGAGGTGCTGGCCGATGTCGACGCGGGTGCGTGGTCCGCGCTCGAGCGTCGCTATCTGGTCGACGTCGAGCGGGCCCACGGGCTGCCGCGCGGACGTCGCCAGCAGCGCGCGGAGACCGCAGCCGGGTGGGTGTCCCGCGATGTCGCCTACCCGACGTACGACACGCTCGTGGAGCTCGACGGGCGCTTCGTGCACGACCGGAGCTCGGCGCGGTGGAGCGACCTGTCGCGCGACGCCGCCGCGCTCGCGGCCGGCCAGGTGACCGTCCGGCTGGGGTGGCGGCACGTGCTCGACCCCTGCTCCACGGCGTTCTCCGTCGCTGGCGTCCTGGCCACGCGGGGCTGGGACGGCGCGCCTGTTCCGTATGGCGACGCTTGCCGGGCAGACGACTGGGGAGGTCCTTCCGCACGTGGTGCGGGAGGACCTCCCCAGTCGGTGGCGTGAGCCGGAGCTCAGCCCTTGCGCTTGTTGATCTCCTCGGTCGCGGCCGGGAGGACCGAGTGCAGGTCGCCCACGACGCCGAAGTCGACGAGCTCGAAGATCGGCGCCTCCTCGTCCTTGTTGACCGCCACGATCGTCTTCGAGGTCTGCATGCCGGCGCGGTGCTGGATCGCACCGGAGATGCCGTTGGCGACGTAGAGCTGCGGGGAGACGACCTTGCCGGTCTGGCCGACCTGGAAGGTGTGCGGCATCCAGCCGGAGTCGACCGCGGCACGCGAGGCACCGACCGCCGCGCCGAGTGCGTCGGCGAGGCCCTCGACGGGCTCGAAGTTGCCGCCGGTGCCACGACCACCGGAGACCACGATCGCGGCCTCGGTGAGCTCGGGGCGACCCGACGCCTTGCGCGGCTGCTGGGCCACGATCTGCGCCTTCTTGGCCGCGTCGGAGATCGTCGCGGCGAACTCCTCGACGGTGCCGGCGGCGCCGACCTCCTCGACCGGGGCGGAGTTGGGCTTGACCGTGATGAGCGGGACACCCTTGGTGACCTTGCCCTTGACGGTGTAGTTGCCGGCGAACGCGGCCTGGGTGACGACGCCACCCTCCTCGACGTCGACGGCGTCGGTGATGATCCCCGAGCCGGTCTTGATCGCGAGACGGGCCGCGACCTCCTTGCCCTCGTAGCCGGAGACGAACAGCACCGCGGCCGGGGAGGTCTTCTCCACCAGCTGGGCCAGCGCCTCGGCCTTGGGGGCGACCAGGTAGCCCTTGATCTCGGTGTCGTCCACGACGTACACCTTCTCGGCGCCGAGCTGGCCGAGCTTGGTCGCGGCCTCGGCGCCCTTGTCGGAGGAGCCGAAGAAGACCGCGGAGGCCTCGCCCAGGCGGCGGGCCAGGGTGAGCAGCTCGAAGGTCGGCTTGCGGATCGCGCCGTCGACGTGGTCGACGACGACCAGGACTTCAGACATCTCTACTACTCCTCGGTCCTCAGATGAACTTCTTCGACACGAGGAACTCGGTCAGCGCCGTGGCGCCCGAGCCGTCCTCGTCCTTGACGATCTCGCCGGCGGTGCGCGGCGGGCGGGCCGTGGTCTCGGTGACCTCGGTCCACGCCACGGACAGGCCGACCTCGCCCGCGTCGACGCCGATGTCGGACAGCGACCAGGTCTCCAGCGGCTTCTTCTTCGCCGCCATGATCCCCTTGAACGACGGGTAGCGAGCCTCGCCGGTCTGGTCGGTGACCGACATGACCAACGGCATCGTCGCGCCGATGACCTCGGTCGCGGTGTCGGAGTCACGCTTGATCCGCACCTGGTCGCCCTGGGTCTCCACCACCGAGGCGAAGGTCACCTGGGGCAGGTCGAGGCGCTCGGCGAGCATCGCCGGCACGACCGAGCCCGAGGCGTCGGTCGAGGCCATGCCGCACATGACCAGGTCGACCTTGTTCTCGGAACCAGCCTTCTCGATCGCCTTGGCCAGCACCAGCGACGTCGCGACGTAGTCGGAGCCCGCGATCGCCTCGTCGGTGACGAGGATGCCCTGGTCGGCGCCCATCTGCAGCGCCTTCCGGACAGCGTCGACAGCCTTCTCCGGACCCACGCACAGCGCGGTCACGGTCGTGCCCTCGTTCTTCTCCTTCAGCTGCAAGGCCTGCTCAACGGCGTACTCGTCGAGCTCCGACAGGAGCCCGTCGACGCCGACTCGGTCCACGGTGTTGTCCGACTCGAACTGCCGGTCGGCAGTGGAGTCGGGCACGTACTTCACACAGACAACAATGTTCATGGTGTCGGCCGGGACGGCCCCTCCTGTGCACTCGGATGTGCTCGTGAGGCTACCGCCGGGTCAACAAGCAGGAAACAGAGGCCGGCGGTGGACTACCTCACAGGCCCCAGCCCTGGTGCGCAGGCCCTCAGGGGCGTACGACGCGCTCGACGACCCGGCCCACCACGAGCCACGCCACCGCGCCGAGGCCCCAGTTGAACAGCGCGTTCTTCGTGTCGGCGTTGCCGCCCTCGAACTGCTTGATGCCGTTGTCGCGCGAGAAGATGCCGAGGTCGACGGCGTCGGCGACGTCCAGGACGAACGTCACCAGCCCGTTGTCGCGGTTGGCGTCCAGCGCGATGCACAGCGCACCGACCGCGAGGAAGATCGCGGCCAGCGCGAACAGCGTCCACAGCACCGTCGCCACCTGTGCCCGTGCTCGCGCCCCGCCGGTGAGGCCCTTCATCCGTGCCATGCCGCTCGCTCCTGAGGTGTCGGTCGCCGGCCGATGCCGCTTCCGGGGGGCATTGTGCCCCGGCGCCGAAGGGGGTCAGGGACAATGAGCCGGTGAGCCCGAGGATCTGGAGGAGCGAAGGCGAGCGTGCCGCCGTCTGGCCGGGCCGTTCGTGGCCGTTGGGCGCGACCTGGTCGGAGGAGTCCACGAACTTCGCCGTGCACGCGCCGCGCGCGTCCGCGGCCTGGTTGTGCCTGCTCGACGACGAGGGCGGCGAGACGCGGCACCGGCTGACCGAGCAGACCCTCGGCATCTGGCACGGCGCCATCCCCGGCGTCGTTCCCGGCACCCGCTACGGCTACCGCATCGAGGGGCCCTGGGACCCGGGCGCCGGCCTCCGGTTCAACCCGAACAAGCTGCTGCTGGACCCCTTCGCCCGGGCGGTCTCCGGCTCGCTGACGGTCGACCCGGCGATCTTCGGCTACGCCTTCGGCGACCCGACGGAGATGAGCCAGAGCGACTCCGCGGCGTACGTCCCGACCGGCGTGGTCGTCCACGACGAGTTCGACTGGGGCGGCGACCAGCCGATGCGCCGGCGCTGGCGCGACACCGTGATCTACGAGCTCCACGTCAAGGGCATGACCGCCCTGCACGACCGCGTCCCCGAGCACCTGCGCGGGACGTACGCCGGCCTCGCGACGCCCGCGGTCGTCGACTACCTCAAGGACCTCGGCGTGACCGCGGTCGAGCTGCTGCCGGTGCACCAGTTCGTCCCCGAGCCGTCGCTGGCCGAGCGCGGGCTGACGAACTACTGGGGCTACAACACCCTCAACTACTTCGCCCCGCACAACGCCTACGCCGCCTCCGGCGACCGCGGCCAGCAGGTCACCGAGTTCAAGGCGATGGTCAAGGCCTTCCACGAGGCCGGGCTCGAGGTCATCCTCGACGTCGTCTACAACCACACCGCCGAGGCCGGCGCGCTCGGACCGACGCTGTCCTTCCGCGGCTTCGACGACTCGATCTACTACCGCGTCGCCGGCAGCGACGTGCCCGGCGAGCCCGCGCCCGACACCTACTGGGACGTCACCGGCTGCGGCAACACCGTCGACGCCGCGCAGCCGTTCGCGCTGCGGATGATCCTCGACTCGCTGCGCTACTGGGTCACCGAGATGCACGTCGACGGCTTCCGCTTCGACCTGATGTCCGCGCTGACCCGGGTCGACCGACGCGTCGACATGGGCTCGCACCTGCTCACCGCCATCGGCCAGGACCCGGTCCTGCGGCACGTCAAGCTCATCGCCGAGCCGTGGGACGCATCGATGGACGGCTACCGCGTCGGGGAGTTCCCGCCGCCGTGGGTGGAGTGGAACGACCAGTACCGCGACGAGATCCGCGACTTCTGGCGCAACCACTCCCCTGGTATCCGGCAGGTCGCCACCCGCCTCGCCGGCTCCAGCGACCTGTACGCCGACGACGGCCGGTCGCCGTACAACTCGATCAACTTCATCACCGCCCACGACGGCTTCACGCTGCGCGACCTGGTGACCTACGAGCACAAGCACAACGAGGCCAACGGCGAGCAGAACCGCGACGGCACCGACAACAACCGCTCCTGGAACCACGGCGTCGAGGGCGAGACCGACGACCCGGCACTGATCGCGGTACGCCGCCGGCAGGCCGCCAACATGATGGCGACGCTCTGCCTCTCCAACGGCGTCCCGATGATCACCGCCGGCGACGAGCGGGGGCGCACCCAGCGGGGCAACAACAACGCCTACTGCCAGGACAACGAGACCTCCTGGATCGACTGGCGCCCCGACGACGCGTGGCTCGACGTCTACGAGGTCACGAAGATGGCGCTGCGGCTCCGCCGGGAGCACCCCGCGCTGCGGCAGCGCCACTGGTTCGAGGGGCGCCCGACGATCCTCGGCGGCCCGAAGGACCTGGCCTGGCTGCACCCGTCGGGCCGCGAGATGGAGCCCGACGACTGGCACGACCCCGACCTGCGCACCATCGGGATGTTCGTCTCCGGCGCCCCGCTGCGCTCCCCCGGCCCGCGCGGGGAGCAGCAGGTCGACAAGTCCTTCATGCTCTGGTTCAACGCGACCTGGGTGCCCCAGCCCATCGAGCTGCCGGAGAACGACTGGGTGCACGAGGGCGTCGTCGTCCTCTCCACCGACGCCAAGCTCCCCGTCGGCACCGAGGTCAAGGCCGGCGACCGCCTCGACCTCGGCCGCCGCACCGTGGTCGTCTTCCGCCAGTCCTGAGCCGCCCGCCCGGCGGGCTCAGCTCGGGAGGGCGACCACGCCGAGCTCGGCGGGCGAGACCAGCGCGGGGTGGCGCGGGACGACGCGGACGGTGTAGCCGAAGGCGCCGGACTGGTCGAGGGTGACGTCGCCGTCGAAGCGGTGGCGGCCGCCCTCGTAGCTCTCGACGACCGACAGCTCGGTGATCGAGGTGTCGCGCAGCTCGTCCTCGCTGGTGGTGCGGCCGTGGACCAGCTGCACCGCGACGTCGTCAGCGGACAGCTCGCCGAGCGCGACGAACGCACGCACCGACATCACGGCGCCGACCTCCGGGACGTCGCCGACGCCGGTGCTCTCAACGTGCTCGACGCGCACGCCCGGCCAGCCGCCGCGGACCCGCCGCTTCCAACCGGCCAGCTCGGCGGCGCCGGCGTAGTCGTCGTTCAGCCGCCGGGCGTTGACCGCGGCGGGGACGTAGAGCTGCTTGGTGTAGTCGCGGACCATCCGGGTGGCGAGCACCTTCGGGCCGAGCGACTTCAGCGTGTGCCGCAGCATCTCCAGCCACCGGGTCGGCACGCCCTCCTCGTCGACGTCGTAGAAGCGCGGCGCGACCTCGTTCTCGATCAGGTCGTAGAGCGCGGCTGCCTCGAGGTCGTCGCGCTTGTCGGTGTCCTCGACGCCGTCGGCGGACGGGATCGCCCAGCCGTTCTCGCCGTCGTACCACTCGTCCCACCAGCCGTCGAGGATCGAGAGGTTCAGGCCGCCGTTGAGCGCGGCCTTCATGCCCGAGGTGCCGCACGCCTCGTAGGGGCGCAGCGGGTTGTTGAGCCACACGTCGCAGCCGGGGTAGAGCGGCTGCGCCATCGCGATGTCGTAGTTGGGCAGGTAGGCGATGCGGTGGCGCACCTCGGGGTCGTCGGCGAGCTGGACGATCGCCTGGATCAGCTTCTTGCCGCCGTCGTCGGCCGGGTGCGCCTTGCCGGCCATCACCAGCTGGACGGGCCGGTCGGGGTCGGTCAGCAGCCGCTTGAGCCGGGCGGGGTCGCGCAGCAGCAGCGTGAGGCGCTTGTACGACGCGGCGCGGCGCGCGAAGCCGATCGTGAGGACGTCGGGGTCGAGCGCACCGTCGATCCAGCCGAGCTCGGCGCGGGCGTGGCCGCGCTTGAGGTAGGAGCGCTCCATCCGGCGGCGGGCGTCGGCGACGAGCCGCTCGCGCAGCCGGCGCTTGACGTCCCAGATCCGGCGACCGGGGATCTTGTCGGCGGCGGCCCAGAAGCTGTCGAGGTCATCGGGGTCGGCGCCGACCTCACCGGCGAGCTCGAAGACCTCGCGGGCGACCCACGTCGGCGCGTGCACGCCGTTGGTGATCGACCCGATCGGCACCTCGGACTCGTCGAAGGCCGGCCACAGCCCGTTGAACATCTCGCGGCTGACGTGGCCGTGCAGCTGCGAGACGCCGTTGGCGCGCTGGGCCAGGCGGAAGCCCATGACGGCCATGTTGAAGACCGAGCCGTCGCCGCCCTCGTAGTCCTCGGCACCGAGCGCGAGGACCCGGTCGACGGGGACGCCGGGGACCGCGCCGGCGTCGGAGAGGTACTGCTCGACGAGCGTGCGCGGGAAGCGGTCGATGCCGGCGGGCACCGGGGTGTGGGTCGTGAAGACCGTGGAGGCCCGGCCGACCTCGAGCGCGGTGTCGAAGTCGAGGCGCGGGCCGGCCTCGTCGACGGTCAGCTCGCGGATCCGCTCCAGGCCGAGGAAGCCGGCGTGGCCCTCGTTGGTGTGGAAGACGTCGGGGCTCGGGTGGCCGGTGATCCGGGAGTAGGCCCGCAGCGCGCGGACGCCGCCGATGCCGAGGAGCAGCTCCTGGCGCAGCCGGTGCTCGGAGTTGCCGCCGTACAACCGGTCGGTGACGCCGACGTGGTGCTCGGGGTTCTCCTCGACGTCGGTGTCGAGCATCAGCAGCGGCACGCGACCGACGCTGGCGACCCAGATCCGGGCGATGAGGTCCGGGCCGTCCGGCATCGAGATCGCGATGGCGGCGCGCGACCCGTCGGCCTCGCGCAGCAGCGAGATCGGCAGCTCGTCGGGGTCGAGCACGGGGTACTTCTCCTGCTGCCAGCCCTCGCGGGAGAGCGACTGCTTGAAGTAGCCGTGCTTGTAGAGCAGGCCGACGCCGACGATCGGAACGCCGAGGTCGCTGGCCGCCTTGAGGTGGTCGCCGGCGAGGATGCCCAGGCCGCCGGAGTACTGCGGCAGCACCGCGGTGATGCCGAACTCGGGCGAGAAGTAGGCGATCGAGGACGGGCCGTCGGCGGGGCCGCGCTGCTGGTACCAGCGGTCCTCGGTCAGGTAGGCCTGCAGGTCGGCGCGGGCCGCGGCCAGCGCGGCGAGGAAGTCCTCGTCGCGGGCGAGCTCGTCGAGGCGGGCCCGGCCCACGGAGCCCAGCAGCTTGACCGGGTCCCGTCCGGTGGTCTGCCACAGCACCGGGTCGACGCGCTCGAAGACGTCCTGCGTCTCCGGGTGCCAGGACCAGCGCAGGTTGCCGGCGAGCTCGCCCAGGGCGGTCAGCTCGGCGGGGAGGACGGGACGGACGGTGAATCGACGGATGGCGCGCACGTGACCGACGCTAGCGAGATTCTTTGAACGTTCCAACCGTTTCGTCCCGATCCGTTCGGGCCGCGCCGTCGTGGGTACTTGCCCCCTAGCCAGAACCCCGCGCGGCACCGCCCGCACCCCGCGTCGGCACGACTTGCGTGCCCGTCGCGGCCCGCCACTAGGTTGGAGAGATGGTCGGACGCATCCCCGTCATGAACGTCATGCCCGTGGTCGACCTCGGTCGGCAGCCGGCGAAGGCGACCGTCGCCGAGCCGCTGCCGGTCCGCGCCACGGTCTTCCGGGAGGGGCACGACCGGCTCGGCGCCGAGGTCGTGCTCACGGACCCGTCCGGCGCCCGCCGGCCGCCGGTGCGGATGACCAAGCACGCCGAGGTCCCCGACCGGTACGACGCGTGGGTCACGCCCGACGTCGGCGGCTCGTGGACCTTCGAGATCCAGGCCTGGTCCGACCCGGTCGCGACCTGGCAGCACGCCGCGGGGCTGAAGATCCCCGCCGGCGTCGACGTCGACCTGATGTTCCTCGAGGGCCGGCTGCTGCTCGAGCGCGTCCGCGGCGACCTGGACGGCTCCGACACCGCCGCCCGGTCGGTGGTGGACGGCGCGATCGAGGCGTGCTCCGACACCGAGCGGCCCGCGGCCGCCCGGCTGGCGGTGCTCCAGTCCCCCGAGCTCGAGGCGATCCTGCTCGCGCACCCGCTGCGCGAGCTCGTGACGGTCGAGGGCCCCTACCCGCTCTGGGCCGACCGCGAGCGGGCGCTCTACGGCAGCTGGTACGAGTTCTTCCCGCGCTCCGAGGGGGCGACGCAGGACCCGGCCACCGGCACGGTCACGAGCGGCACGTTCCGCACCGCGGCCCAGCGGCTCGACGCCGTGGCCGCGATGGGCTTCGACGTCATCTACCTTCCCCCGATCCACCCGATCGGCGAGGTCAACCGCAAGGGCCCGAACAACACCCTCACCCCCGGCCCGGACGACCCCGGCTCGCCGTGGGCGATCGGCTCGCGCCACGGCGGCCACGACGCGGTCCACCCCGACCTCGGCACGATCGAGGACTTCGACGCGTTCGTGGCCCGCGCCCGCGAGCTCGGCCTCGAGGTCGCGCTCGACCTGGCGCTGCAGGCCGCGCCGGACCACCCGTGGGTCACCGAGCACCCGGAGTTCTTCACCACCCGCGCCGACGGCTCGATCGCGTTCGCGGAGAACCCGCCGAAGAAGTACCAGGACATCTACCCCATCAACTTCGACAACGACCCGACCGGCATCTGCCGCGAGGTGCTCCGCGTCGTCAAGCACTGGATGGCGCACGGGGTACGGATCTTCCGCGTCGACAACCCCCACACCAAGCCGGTGGCCTTCTGGGAGTGGCTGCTGAAGGAGATCCGGCGCACCGACCCCGACGTGCTGTTCCTCTCCGAGGCGTTCACCCGCCCGGCGATGATGCGCGGCCTCGGCGCGGTCGGCTTCCACCAGAGCTACACCTACTTCACCTGGCGCACCGCCAAGTGGGAGATCGAGGAGTACCTCCGGGAGCTGGCGACCGAGTCCGACCACGTCATGCGGCCGAACTTCTTCGTCAACACCCCCGACATCCTCCACGCCTACCTGCAGTACGGCGGACCGGCGGCGTTCAAGATCCGCGCCGCGCTCGCCGCGACCGGGTCGCCGAGCTGGGGCGTGTACGCCGGCTACGAGCTCTACGAGCACGTGGCGGTCAAGCCCGGGAGCGAGGAGTACCTCGACTCCGAGAAGTACCAGGTCCGGATCCGCGACTGGGACGGCGCCGAGCGCGAGGGCCGGACGCTGGCGCCGTACCTCACCCGGCTCAACGAGGTCCGCCGGCAGCACAAGGCCCTCCAGCTGCTGCGCAACGTGGTCATCCACTCCAGCGACGACGAGAACGTGCTCGTCTTCAGCAAGCACCACATCCATGCGGACGGCACGCACGACGACGTGGTCGTGGTGGTCAACCTCGACCCCCACGCCACCCGCGAGACGATGGTCCACCTCGACCTGCCCGCGATGGGGATGGAGCAGGGCGAGTCGTTCGGCGTCCACGACGAGATCACCGGTGCCGACTGGAGCTGGTCGCAGCACAACTACGTCCGGCTCGACCCCTACCACGAGCCCGCGCACGTCCTGACCGTGAGGAGGACCCGGTGACCCAGGCCCCGACGAGCCCGCCGGAGCAGCACGACCCGTCCCAGCCCGAGCCCGGCCCCGAGCCCGGGCAGCACCTGAGCCCGATGGGCCAAGCGCCGGAGGGCGACCCGTTCCCCGACGACACCGCGCGCCAGCCCGACTGGTTCAAGACCGCGGTGTTCTACGAGGTGCTGGTCCGCTCCTTCCGCGACTCCAACGGGGACGGCACCGGCGACTTCCGGGGCCTGATCGAGAAGCTCGACTACCTCGAGTGGCTCGGCGTCGACTGCCTGTGGATCCCGCCGTTCTTCACCTCGCCGCTGCGCGACGGCGGCTACGACGTCGCGGACTACACCAACATCCTCCCGGAGATCGGGACCGTGGAGGACTTCCACGAGTTCCTCGACGAGGCGCACAAGCGCGGCATCCGCGTGATCATCGACTTCGTCATGAACCACACCAGCGACCAGCACCCGTGGTTCCAGGCCAGCCGGGAGGACCCCGACGGCCCGTACGGCGACTTCTACGTCTGGTCCGACTCCGACGAGCTCTACCAGGAGGCGAGGATCATCTTCGTCGACACCGAGCCGTCGAACTGGACGTGGGACCCGGTGCGCCAGCAGTACTACTGGCACCGGTTCTTCTCCCACCAGCCGGACCTCAACTTCGACAACCCGAAGGTCCACGACGCGATCCTCGAGGCGATCGCCTTCTGGTTCGAGATGGGCCTCGACGGCTTCCGCCTCGACGCCGTGCCGTACCTCTACGAGCGGCCCGGCACCAACGGGGAGAACCTCCCCGAGACCCACGACTTCCTCAAGAAGGTGCGGCGGTACGTCGACGAGCACTTCCCCGGGAAGGTGCTGCTCGCGGAGGCCAACCAGTGGCCCGCGGACGTCGTCGACTACTTCGGCGACTTCGAGTCCGGTGGCGACGAGTGCCACATGTGCTTCCACTTCCCGGTGATGCCGCGCATCTTCATGGCGGTCCGCCGCGAGTCGCGCTTCCCGATCTCGGAGATCCTCGAGCAGACGCCGCCGATCCCCCACGGCTGCCAGTGGGGCATCTTCCTGCGCAACCACGACGAGCTCACGCTCGAGATGGTCACGGACGAGGACCGCGACTACATGTGGAACGAGTACGCCAAGGACCCGCGGATGAAGGCCAACATCGGCATCCGTCGCCGCCTGGCGCCGCTGCTCGACAACGACATCAACCAGATCGAGCTGTTCACCGCGCTGCTCCTCTCGCTCCCCGGCTCGCCGGTCCTCTACTACGGCGACGAGATCGGCATGGGCGACAACATCTGGCTCGGTGACCGCGACGGCGTGCGCACGCCGATGCAGTGGACCCCGGACCGCAACGCGGGCTTCTCCTCGGCGACCCCCGGCAAGCTGCACCTGCCGGCGATCCAGGACCCGGTCTACGGCTACCAGGCGGTCAACGTCGAGGCGCAGATGGAGAACACCTCCTCGCTGCTGCACTGGACCCGCCGGATGATCCACGCCCGCCGCCACCACCCGGCGTTCGGCCTGGGCTCCTTCACCGACCTGGGCGGGTCGAACCCCTCGGTGCTGTCCTACGTCCGCGAGCACGCGCAGGACGGCGAGGACGACATCATCCTGTGCGTCAACAACCTCTCCCGCTTCCCGCAGCCGGTCGAGCTGGACCTTCGCCGGTTCGAGGGGATGGTGCCGGTCGAGCTGCTCGGCGGGGTGCCGTTCCCGGCGATCGGCGAGCTTCCGTACCTGCTGACGATGAGCGGCTACGGCTTCTACTGGTTCCGCCTGACCAGGCCGGACCACGCCGAGGAGGGACAGCTGCTGTGAGCGAGAACCCGCTGGACCGGCTCTCCACCGACCACCTCGATCGGCAGGTCTTCGTCGAGTACCTCGAGAAGACCCGCTGGTTCGGTGGCAAGGGGCGCCCCTTCGAGGTCACCGGCGTGCGCCGGATCGGCCAGGTGCCCGGCTGCGTCGACGCCGGGCCCGCGGTGGTCGACCACCTCGTCGAGCTGACCTACGGCGACGCGGAGGGCGGCACCGAGGCGTACCAGGTGCCGCTGGCGTTCTACGCCGAGGCGGAGGGCCGGCTCGACCACGCCTTCGTCGGCTGGTGGGAGGAGCCGGGGATCGGCTGGGTGCACGCCTACGACGCGCTGCACGACCGCGAGGCGATGGCCTGCTGGCTGCGCTCGTTCGTGGCGGCCGCGGACGACCCCGTCTCCGGACCGACCGGGCTGACCTTCCACCGGCTGCCCGGGCACGACCTGGACCCCGACGTCACCGCCTCGCTGTTCTCCGGCGAGCAGTCGAACTCCTCGGTCAAGTTCGGCGAGGACTCGATCATGAAGCTCTTCCGCAAGGTCACGCCGGGCGCGAACCCGGACGTGACCGTGCACCGGGCGCTGACCGCCGCCGGCTCCACCGACGTCGCCGCGCTCTACGGCTGGATGTCGTGGACCGACGAGGGCGGCGAGGAGTACCACCTCGCGATGCTCCAGCAGTTCCTGCGCACCGCCACCGACGGCTGGGACCTCGCGCTGACCAGCGTCCGCGACCTGTACGCCGAGGGCGACCTGCACGCCCACGAGGTGGGCGGCGACTTCGCCGGGGAGTCCGAGCGCCTCGGGCTGACGCTGCGCGAGGTGCACGCGCTGCTGCGCGAGCACTTCCCCACCGAGCGGCGCGGCCCGGAGGCCGCCCGGGCGCTGGCCGCCGGCATGCGCGCCCGGCTGGACGCAGCGCTCGAGGTCGTGCCCGAGCTGGCCCAGCACGCCGACGCGCTGCGGGCGACGTACGACCGGCTCGCGGCGCTCGACGGCGTCGACGTCCAGCAGGTACACGGCGACCTGCACCTCGGGCAGACCCTGCGCACCGCCAAGGGCTGGAAGATCGTCGACTTCGAGGGCGAGCCGGCCAAGCCGCTGGTCGAGCGGCTCGAGCCGGACAGCCCCTGGCGCGACGTCGCCGGCATGCTGCGCTCCTTCGACTACGCCCCGCGCGTGGTCGAGAAGCAGAGCGTCGACCTCGCCGACGACGACGCCGAGGCCGCCGCGCAGCTCGCCTACCGGGCCGACGAGTGGGCCCACCGCAACCGCAACCACTTCCTGGCGGCCTACGCCGGGGGCGAGCCGTCGGAGGACGCGAAGGTCCTCCTGGCGGCGTACGTCGCCGACAAGGCCGTCTACGAGACCGTCTACGAGACCCGCAACCGGCCGGGCTGGGTGTCCATCCCGCTCGAGGCCGTCGCACGGATCGGAGCCGCATGACCACGCCCAGCACTCCCGGCAGCACTCCCAGCAGCACCCCTGCCGGCAGCACCCCTGCCGGCACGCCCTCCCCCGCGACCGTGAAGCCGGTCGACCGCGAGGAGCTCGACCTGCTACTCGCGGGCGGGCACGGCGACCCGCACAGCGTGCTCGGCGCCCACCCGCACAAGGGCGGCGTGACCGTCCGCGTGCTCAAGCCGCTGGCCTCGAGCGTCACCGTCGTGGGCGCGTGGGGCGAGACCCGCCTCGAGCACGAGTACGAAGGCTTCTGGGCCGGCGTGCTGCCGGTCTCCGAGGTGCCCGACTACCGCGTCCGCGTGACGTACGACGGCGACCCGGTCGACGTCGACGACCCGTACCGCTTCCTGCCGACCCTCGGCGAGGTCGACCTCCACCTCATCAACGAGGGCCGCCACGAGCAGCTGTGGACCGTGCTCGGCGCGCACGTCCACCACTACGCCGGCGAGATCTCCGGGACCTCCTTCGCGGTCTGGGCGCCGTCCGCCCGCGGCGTGCGGCTCAAGGGCTCCTTCAACTCCTGGGACGGCCGGGAGCACCCCATGCGCCAGCTCGGCAGCTCGGGCGTCTGGGAGCTGTTCGTGCCCGGCCTCGGCACCGGCACGGCGTACAAGTACGCGATCCTCGGCCAGGACGGCGAGTGGCGCGAGAAGGCCGACCCGCTGGCCGCGTGGGCCGAGCAGCCGCCGGCGACCTCCTCGCTGGTCTACGAGTCGACCCACGAGTGGGGCGACGACGCCTGGATGGCCGAGCGGCCCTCAAAGCAGCCGGTCGCCGAGGCGATGTCGGTCTACGAGATGCACCTCGCGTCGTGGAAGAAGCACCCCGACGGCCGCTTCTGGTCGTGGGCCGAGCTGGCCGAGGAGCTGCCGGCGTACCTCGCCGACCTCGGCTTCACCCACGTCGAGCTGATGCCGGTCATGCAGCACCCGTTCGGCGGCTCGTGGGGCTACCACGTCACGTCGTACTTCGCGCCGGACTCGCGCTTCGGTGACCCCGACGGCTTCAAGCTGCTCGTCGACAAGCTGCACCAGGCCGGCATCGGCGTGATCCTGGACTGGGTGCCCGGCCACTTCGCGACCGACGAGTGGGCGCTGGCGCGCTTCGACGGCACGCCGCTCTACGAGGACCCCAACCCCCAGCGCGGCTGGCACAAGGAGTGGGGCTCCCACATCTTCAACTTCGGCCGCCACGAGGTGCGCAACTTCCTCTACGCCAACGCGGTCTACTGGCTCGAGGAGTTCCACGCCGACGGCCTGCGCGTCGACGGCGTCGCCTCGATGCTCTACCTCGACTACTCCCGCGAGGAGGGCGAGTGGACGCCGAACAAGCACGGCGGCCGAGAGAACCTCGAGGCGGTGCAGTTCCTCCAGGAGATGAACGCGACCGTCTACAAGCGCGTCCCCGGCATCGTCACCATCGCCGAGGAGTCCACCTCCTGGCCCGGCGTCACCCGGCCGACCTCCGCCGACGGCCTCGGCTTCGGCTTCAAGTGGAACATGGGCTGGATGCACGACTCGCTGGGGTACGTCGCGCACGAGCCGGTCCACCGCGCCTACCACCACGGCGAGATGACCTTCTCCCTCGTCTACGCGTGGTCGGAGAACTACGTGCTGCCGATCAGCCACGACGAGGTCGTGCACGGCAAGGGCTCGCTGCTGCGCAAGATGCCCGGCGACCGCTGGCAGCAGCTGGCGAACCTGCGCGCCTACCTCGGCTTCATGTGGGCCCACCCGGGCAAGCAGCTGCTGTTCATGGGTGCCGAGCTCGGCCAGGAGTCGGAGTGGGCGGAGTCCCGCGAGCTCGACTGGTGGCTGCTCGACCACCCCGAGCACCGCGGCGTGCACTCGCTGGTCCGCGACCTCAACCGCGTCTACACCGGCTCCCCCGCGCTGTGGGCGGCCGACCACGACCCGGCCGGCTTCCAGTGGATCGACGCCAACGACGCCGGTCGCAACACCTTCTCGTTCGTGCGCCGGGTGCCCGACGCCCCCGAGGTCGCCGGCGCGGCCGGTGCCGCCGGTGTCGCGGGCTCCGGGAGCACCGACGTGTCGGAGCTGGTGTGCGTGGCGAACTTCTCCGCCGTGCCGCACGAGGGCTACCGGCTCGCGCTGCCCGCCGAGGGGGTGTGGGAGGAGGTGCTCAACACCGACGCCGAGACCTACACCGGCTCCGGCGTCGGCAACCTCGGCGCGATCACCGCGGTGGCCGGCGAGCACCAGGGACTGCCCGCGCACGCCGACATCGTGGTGCCGCCTCTCGCCACCGTCTGGTTCCGCCGGAAGGCGTGACCGCGGCAAGGACCCGCGCAGCCGGTCACCGGCGGCCCCCTAGGGTGATCCCGTGACCGACCAGCCGCCCAGCGTGACCACCGTCGCCGAGGGTGTCGCGCGGATCTCCTGGTGCGCCGGCGAGCCCGTCGACGTCGTACGCCGCGAGGTGGCCGAGGCCCTCACCACCCACGCTCGCGTCGAGGCGCTGGTCGACCCCTCCGACGAGGTCGGCCAGCGCACCGCGACCTGGTCCGGGATGCGCCGCGAGGGGATCATGCGCGGGGTGACCGTCGCCGGCGCGCCGGTCGACCGGATCGTCTACGCCCGGCTCGCCACCGACGTGCCCACCTCCGAGCCGGAGGGGTTCCGCGCGCTGCTGAACTCCTTCCTCCCCCGCAAGCGGGCGATCGGTCAGATGCTGCTGCGCGACCACGACGACCGCGTGCTGCTCTGCCAGCTCACCTACAAGCAGGACTGGGACCTCCCCGGCGGCGTCGTCGAGGTGAACGAGTCGCCGCGCGTGGCCGTCGGCCGCGAGGTCGAGGAGGAGCTCGGGCTGAGCATCGAGCCCGGCCGGCTGCTGCTGACCGACTGGCTACCGCCGTGGTCGGGCTGGGACGACGCGCTGTGCCTGGTCTTCGACGGCGGCGTCCACGACGCCTCGATCACCGACCGGATCGTCAAGCAGGCCCGCGAGATCCGCTCCGCGGAGTTCCACACCCTCGACGAGGCCGACCGGCTCTGCGCGGACTTCACCGCCCGCCGCCTGCGCGCCGCGGTCGCCAACCTCGCCGGCGGGCCGGCGTACACCGAGTCCGGCCGCGGCTGACCGCGGGGCCCCAGGGACCCCGCGGTCGGTTTCTCACGCTCAGGCTGCGGCGGCCGCTCCTCGCCGCTCGGCGAGCACGTCCTCCAGCACGTCCGGGTAGTTGGTGATGACGCCGTCGACGCCACGGTCGAGGACGGCATGCATGTCGGCGGGCGCGTTCACGGTGTAGGTGTGCACCTCCATGCCGAGCTCCTGCACGCGGTCGACGTAGGCCGCGTCGAAGGTGCGGAAGCTCGGGTTGATCTGGTCCGCCCACGCCGAGAGCTCCGCGAGGCGGGACTCGTCGGGCCGGCCGAGCAGACCGACCGGCACCGAGGGCTGGGCCTCGTGGTAGCGCGCCATCGACTGCCAGTCGAAGCTCTGCACGACCAGGCGCTCGGCACGGACCGCGGACCGGACGTACCCCGGGTAGGAGGCGAAGGCATCGGCCACCTGCTGCTCGATCCCCGGGTAGAGCGCCGGCGCCTTGAGCTCCATCAGGATGCCCGCGCGGCTGGGACGCACGAGCTCGACCATCTGCGCCAGGGTGGGCACCGGCTCCCCCGCGAACTCCTCGGAGAACCACGAGCCGGCGTCGAGCTGACGGATCTCGGCGTAGGTGAAGTCACCGACGCGCCAGGGCGCCCGGTCGGGGAAGACCTCCTCGACGTCGGTGGTGCGCCGCAGCGTGGTGTCGTGGACGAGCACCAGGACGCCGTCCCGCGTGCGCTGGACGTCGGCCTCGATCAGGTCGGAGTGCTGCTGGATTCCCAGCCGGAAGGCGGCCAGGGTGTTCTCCGGCGCGTGGCCCATCGCGCCGCGGTGGGCGGTGTTGACCACCGCCACGTGCTCGGGCTGGCCCGCGGCCGACGCCGCCGCCGATGCCGGCGCTGGGACGAGGGCTACCGCTCCGGCGCCGACGACGGCGCTCGCGAGGAGGGCGGACAGGTGGGTGGGGATGCGCATGGGGTCTCCCGAGAAAGGACGTGTCGAACAGGTCGAGACGGACGCTGTCGGCCCGGGTCGACGTGGCGACGACATCGGGGTGACCGGGAGGGGACGCCGGGCGGAACGCATCTCCCCGCTGCGATCCCCCGGGCCCTCAGAACAGCGCGGAGGCGAGCGCCTGCCGGCCCCGGATGACGCGGGGGTCGTCGTTGCCGACGGCGGCGAAGAGGCCGAGGAGGTGCTCGCGGGCGGCGTTCCGCTCGTCGCCGGAGGAACGGCGGACCAGCTCGACGAGGCGGGCGAAGGCGTCCTCGACGTGGCCGCCGAGCAGGTCGAGGTCGGCGACCATCGTCTGCGCCTCGACGTCGTCGGGGTTGGCGGCGCCGGCGGCGCGGGCCTCGTTGAGGTCGACGCCCTGGGTCCGCTGCAGCACCTTGGCCATGGCGAGCCCGGCGGCGGCCTCGGCGTCGGCGGGGTTGGCGTCGACGAGCTTCTGGTACTCCGCGACCGCGCGGTCGATGTCGCCCTCGCCGAGCGCGTCCTGGGCGGCGGCGTACCGCGGGTCGACCTGCGGCTCGTCGCCCTCACCGGCCGGGGCGGTGGCCTGCAGCGGCTGGTGCCGACCGGTCATCCCCTGCGCGGTCAGCTGCTGCATGACCTGGTTGAGCGCGGTGCGCAGCTCGTCGATCGGCAGCGCGTCCTGCAGCAGCGGCGCGGGCCGGCCGTCGAGCACGGCCACGACGAGCGGGATCGACGGGATCTGCATCGCCTGGGCGATCTGCGGGGCGGCGTCGATGTCGACGAGGCCGGCGAGGAAGCGGCCCTCGTACTCCGCGGACACGGTTGCCAGGTCGTCGGCCAGCTGGCCGCTCTCCGGCATCCGGGTGCGGCTGTAGAACACCAGCAGCACCGGCGCGGTCATCGAGGCCTCGATGACGGTCTGGAAGTTCTGCTCCGTCACGTCCACGGCGTACGACGACCCGCCGGCCGCTCCGGCAGGGGCGCCGGCGGGCGCGCCGCCGGCGGGGGCACCGCCGGGGCCGGCCGCACCCGGGCGGGCCGGCGGCGGGGCGGACGGGGCGGGTCGCTTCAGCGCCGAGAGGTCGATGGCACCGGGGCGCGAGAACGGCTGCTGCGTCATGGCCGCGATTCTAGAGAGGCGCCGCCAGCCCGAGCTCGGCCGCCTCCTCGCGGAGCTCCTCGCGCACGCTCGGGTGCGCGGCGTGCTCGATCAGCCGCCGAGCCTGCTCGCGCTGGTCGTGACCGAGCACCTCGGCGACGCCCTGCTCGGTGACCACCGCGCTCATCTGGAAGGAGGTCACCGGCTCGTCGACGAGCGGCACGATCGTCGAGACGTCGGCCCTCGGGTGCCACGACCGCAGCGCGATCACCGCCTGCCCACCGGGGCTGTGCAGCGCGCCGACGATGAAGTCGGTCTGCCCGCCGAAGCCGGAGTGGATCCGCGCCTTGATCCGCGAGGCGTTGGCCTGACCGAAGAGGTCGACCTGGAGCGCGGTGTTGACGCTGGTCATCGCTGGGTTCCGGGCGATCACGCCGGGGTCGTTGGTGGTCTCGGTGCGGGCCATGACGACCCGCTCGTTGCCGTCGACCCAGTCGATGAGCTCCTCGGAGCCGAAGAGGAACGACGAGGTGATCGGCACGCTCGTGTCCAGCGCGCCGGCCCGCTCGAGCGCGAGGACGGAGTCGGAGAACATCTCGGTCCAGATCCGCAGCCCGCGCCGGCCGGCCAGGCCGCGCATGGTCGCGTCGGGCACCGCGCCGATGCCGGCCTGGAGGGTGGCGCCGTCGCCGACCCGGCCCGCGACGAGCGCGCCGATCCGCGCGGAGTCCTCGTCGATCGGCAGCACCGGCGCGTGCGCGAGCGGCTCGTCGGCCTCCACCATGACGTCGACCGCCGACACGTCGAGCTCGGCGTCGCCGGAGGTCCACGGCAGGTGCCGGTTGACCTGTGCGACGACCAGCCCGCCGCGGGCGCGCGCCGACTCGATCGCCGCGGGCAGGACGTTCACCTCGGTGCCGAGCGACACCTTGCCCCCGCGCGGAGGCGTCGTGTGCAGCACGACCGCGTCGACGGGCATCACGCCGCCGAACAGGGTCGGCACCAGCGAGAGCCGTGAGGGCACGTAGGACAACCGTGGGCTGCGCCGCTGCCCCGGCCCCACGAACGACGTCTCGAGGGTGACGCCGTCGCGGTCGGGCAGGCCCGGTTGCCCGTTGAGCGCCCACAGGCGGTACGACGGCAGCACGGCGTCGAGCAGGCGCAGCGTGTGCCACGGGGTGGCGTGGTTGCCGCTGACGACCACGCGGGGGTTCTCGGGCAGGCGACGGAGGGCGGTGGTGAGGTCCACGCCCCCATCCCAGCAGAGGGCCGGTCAGCCCACGCGCGGGCCGCGCAGCCCGGATCGCTGGACCACCCGCTGGATGGCGAGGTCGCGCTGCACCGGCCGGCCGACGTACCGGATGTCGCGCAGGCCCTGCTCCTGCGCCGCGGACTCGAAGCAGAAGTGCCCGAAGCCGAAGATCCGCCCGTGCAGCGGCCGGACGACGGTGATGTCGAGGATGCGGTGCAGCGGCATCGTGGCCATCTTGGTCGTCAGCACCCCGTGCACGCGGAAGACGCGCATGTTGGTGATGACGAACCGGTCGCGGTGCTCGCGCAGCGCGCCCCAGCCGGCGTGGAGCGCCAGCCCGATCGCCAGCACCAGCGCGAAGCCGGCCAGGTCGATATGGATCACCGGCACCCAGGCCAGCACGGCCACGGCGAGCAGCCCCTCGAGGACCGGAACCGTGTACGCCGCCCAGTGGTGCCGCACCTCGTCGACGATGACCTCGCCCTCCTCCCGCAGGAGGTGGCGGCCGATGTCGGGCCCGCCGAGCGGGCGCGGCTGCTGCACCGGCTCAGAGCTCGCCGACGAAGTCGATCACCGCGTCGAAGAGGTTCCCGGTCCAGCTGACCAGCGTGCTGCCCACCGAACCGCCGGCGTCGGCGAGCCCGCTGGGATCGGTGAACATCCAGAAGCCGAGGAACACCACGACCAGGACCAGGACCAGCTTCTGCATCTACCCACCTCGACGACCGGGATCAGGACACGGCTCGACGAGATCTTCCCGGAGCCGCGGCGCACGCGAGCGGAGGCGCGCCGGTCCAGACCTGCCCGTCACGGCTGAGGGTGGACCGGGGGTGGACCCACGGCGACTAGGCCCGCACCTGCTCCAGCAGCCGGTCCGCCGCAGCCCAGGGGTCGGTCTCGCCGGCGGCCACCGCGGCGGCGAGCTCGTCGAGGCCGCCGTGCCCGGACCGGTCGCCTCCGTCGCTCCAGTCGCCCCAGCTGCGGCGCAGCGACGCGAGCGCGATGGCCTCGACCTCCGCCCGCGCCCGACGCGTACGCCGCGCCCGGAGCTCGCCGGTCTGCTTCAGCCAGGCGTGGTGCCGGTCGACCTCGACGACCAGCTCCGCGAGGCCCTCGCCGGCCTGGGCGACGGTCTTGACGATCGGCGGCTTCCAGCCGTCGTCGGGGCGGTCGGCCAGCGCGATCATCGAGCGGAGGTCGCGCCGCACCTGGTCGGCCCCGTCGCGGTCGGCCTTGTTGACGACGTACACGTCCCCGACCTCGAGGATCCCGGCCTTGGCGGCCTGGATGCCGTCGCCCATGCCGGGCGCGAGGAGCACCAGTGTGGTGTCGGCCAGCCCGGCGACCTCGACCTCGCTCTGCCCGACGCCGACGGTCTCGACGACGACGACGTCGCAGCCGGCGGCGTCGAGCACGCGGACCGCCTGCGGGGTCGACCAGGCGAGCCCGCCGAGGTGGCCCCGGGAGGCCATCGAGCGGATGTAGACGTCCGGGTCGCCGGCGTGGTCCTGCATCCGGATGCGGTCACCGAGCAGGGCGCCGCCGGAGAACGGCGACGAGGGGTCGACCGCGAGCACGCCGACCCGCTTGCCGGCGGCGCGCAGCTCGCGGACGAGCGCGTTGGTGGTCGTCGACTTGCCGACGCCGGGGGCGCCGGTCAGGCCGAGGACCTGGGCGCGCCCGGTGTGCGGGGCGAGGGCCGCGGTGACCTGGCGCAGCAGCGGCGACTCGTCCTCGACCAGCGAGATCAGCCGGGCGACGGCGCGGGCCTCGCCGGCGCGTGCGCGCTCGACGAGGCCCGGGACGTCCGCCTGGTGGCGGGGAGGCACTACTTCTTCGGGACCCGCACGATCAGGGCGTCGCCCTGGCCGCCGCCGCCGCACAACGCGGCCGCGCCGACGCCGCCGCCGCGGCGCTGGAGCTCCAGCGCGAGGTGGAGCACGACGCGGGTGCCGGACATGCCGACCGGGTGGCCGAGCGCGATCGCGCCGCCGTTGACGTTGACCTTGGCGTTGTCGAGGCCCAGCTCGCGTGCCGAGGAGATGCCGACCGCGGCGAACGCCTCGTTGAACTCCACGAGGTCGAGCTCGGTCGGGTCGATGCCCTCCTTCTGGCAGGCCTTCGCGGTCGCGGCGGCCGGCTGCAGCTGCAGCGTCGAGTCGGGGCCGGCCACCTGGCCGTGCGCGCCGACCTCGGCCAGCCACTCCAGGCCGAGCTCCTCGGCCTTGGCCTTGCTCATCACGACCACCGCGGCGGCGCCGTCGGAGATCTGCGAGGACGAGCCGGCGGTGATGGTGCCGGTCTTGGAGAACGCCGCGCGCAGCTTGCCCAGCGACTCGGCGGTGGTCTCGCCGCGGACGCCCTCGTCGATGCTGATGACGACCGGGTCGCCCTTGCGCTGCGGGATGGAGACCGGGACGACCTCGGCGTCGAAGACGCCGTTCTTCCACGCGGTGGCCGCCTTCTGGTGCGACTGCGCGGCGTACTCGTCCTGCTCCTCACGGGTCAGGTTGGCGCTCGCCGCGTTGCACTCCTCGGTGAGCAGGCCCATCGCCTGGGAGGTGAACTGGTCGAAGAGCGCGTCGTAGGCCATCGAGTCGACCAGCTTCACGTCGCCGAACTTGATGCCCTCGCGGGACTTCGGCAGGAAGTGCGGCGCGTTGGTCATCGACTCCATGCCGCCGGCCACGATCACGTCGGCTTCGCCGGCGCGGATCATCTGGTCGGCGAGCGCGATGGCGTTGAGGCCGGAGAGGCAGACCTTGTTGATGGTGATCGAGGGGACGTTCATCGGGATGCCGCCCTTGACCGCCGCGAGGCGGGCGGGGTTCTGGCCCGCGCCGGCCAGGATGACCTGGCCCATGACGACGTAGTCGACCTGCTCGCCGGAGACACCGGCCTTCTCCAGCGCGCCCTTGATGGCGTGACCACCGAGGTCGGAGGCCGAGAGGTCCTTGAGGCCCCCGGACAGACGGCCGATCGGGGTGCGCGCTCCCGCGACGATGACGGTTCCGGACATGGTGCTCCTCCAGCGGTGGGAACGGCGGGCAACCACGTGGCGCGGCGCCCGTTTCGGCGGACCTTACCCACGCGTAGGAGCGCCCGGAAGACCGTCTCGGACGGGGCCGCGTGAGGCACTCGTCACAAGGGGTCGCGGCCCCCGCGGGCCTCGGCGACCATGACGGGCATGACCGACTCCAGCACCTCGACCGGCGCCCCGCTCGAGATCCCCGGGCACCTGTTCACCGCCATCGACCACGTCGGCATCGCCGTCCGCGACCTCGACCAGGCCATCGCCTTCTACGAGACGACCTTCGGCATGCGCCTGGCCCACCAGGAGACCAACGAGGAGCAGGGGGTCCGCGAGGCGATGATGGCCGTCGGCGACTCCGGCTCCCACATCCAGCTGCTTGCCCCGCTCGACGACAGCTCGACGATCGCGAAGTTCCTCGAGCGCTCCGGCCCGGGCGTCCAGCAGATGGCGTACCGCGTCACCGACGTCGAGGCGGTCAGCGCGGTCCTGCGCGAGCGCGGCGTGCGCCTGCTGTACGACGCCCCGCGGCGCGGCACCTCGGACTCGCGGATCAACTTCATCCACCCCAAGGACGCCGGCGGGGTGCTCGTCGAGCTGGTCGAGCCGGCCGCCGACGCCGCCCACTGACCGGCCGGTGGTTGAGACCTCGCTCACCAACCCCTGTTCCAGCGAGGTTACCCGTGGGTATCTTCCCACCACCCGTCCGCACCGCCCGCCTTCCCTGAGGAGACCGCACCCGTGCAGAACATCTTGGACGCCATCCTCGCCGGCGACACCGCCAGCGAGGACTTCGCGAACCTGCCGCTGCCCGAGTCCTACCGCGCCGCCACCGTCCGCAAGGACGAGGTGGACATGTTCGAGGGCCTGGCCTCGCGCGACAAGGACCCGCGAAAGTCGCTGCACGTCGAGGAGGTCGCCCTCCCCGAGCTCGGCCCCGGCGAGGCGCTCGTCGCCGTGATGGCCTCGGCCATCAACTACAACACCGTGTGGACCTCGATCTTCGAGCCGGTCTCCACCTTCGGCTTCCTCGAGCGCTACGGCCGCCTCTCCGAGCTCACCAAGCGCCACGACCTGCCCTACCACGTGGTCGGATCCGACCTGGCCGGCGTCGTGCTCAAGACCGGCCCGGGCGTGACCAAGTGGAAGCCCGGCGCCGAGGTGGTGGCCCACTGCCTCTCGGTCGAGCTCGAGGACCCCGCCGGCCACGACGACACGATGATGGACCCACAGCAGCGCATCTGGGGCTTCGAGACCAACTTCGGCGGCCTGGCCCACATCGCGCTGGTCAAGTCCAACCAGCTGCTGGACAAGCCCGACCACCTCACCTGGGAGGAGGCCGCCTCCCCCGGCCTGGTCAACGCCACCGCCTACCGCCAGCTGGTCTCCAAGAACGCCGGGCAGATGAAGCAGGGCGACAACGTGCTGATCTGGGGCGCCTCCGGCGGCCTGGGCGGCTTCGCGACCCAGTACGCCCTCAATGGCGGCGCCAATCCGATCTGCGTGGTCTCCAACGAGGAGAAGGCGAAGATCGTGCGCTCCATGGGCGCCGAGATGGTCATCAACCGCTCCGAGGAGAACTGGAAGTTCTGGAACGACGAGGGCACCCAGCAGAATCCCAAGGAGTGGCAGCGCCTGGGCAAGCGGATCCGCGAGCTCACCGGCGGCGAGGACATCGACATCGTCTTCGAGCACCCCGGCCGCGAGACCTTCGGCGCCAGCGTCTACGTCACCCGCAAGGGCGGCACCATCACCACCTGCGCCTCGACCACCGGCTACCTGCACGAGTACGACAACCGCTACCTGTGGATGAACCTCAAGCGCATCGTGTCCAGCCACTTCGCCAACTACCGCGAGGCTTACGAGGCCAACCGCCTCATCGCCCAGGGCAAGATCCACCCCACCCTGTCCAAGACCTACACCCTCGACGAGGTCGGGCAGGCAGCCCTCGACGTGCACCACAACAAGCACCAGGGCAAGGTCGGCGTGCTCTGCCTCGCCCCCGAGGAGGGCCTCGGCGTCCGCGACACCGAGAAGCGCGCGAAGCACGAGACCGCGATCAACCGCTTCCGCGGCGTCTGATCCTCACGCTCCACCCGTACGACGCCCCGCCGACCACCCGGTCGGCGGGGCGTCGTGCATCTCCCCACCCCCCGCCGAATCCGCCGCAGGACACGGAGAAGTCGCTCGGCGACGCGCCTCCGACCCAGGTGGGAACTCTCAGGTCGATCGTGGAAGATGGGCACTCGGGTCACCGCCGCGATCGACGTGAAGGATGTAGCTGATGAGCGACCAGGGTCTGTCCATCTTCAACAACGACCCGGAGCGCGAGCCCGCAGACGTCGAGCCGACCGACGACGAGGCGACCCAGGTCATGCCGACGGTGCCTCCGGCGGTCCAGCCGCCCGCCCCGTCGCCCGCCCGGCCCGCGGCCCAGCAGGCCGAGTCGGCGACCCAGCGCACGCAGCAGCGCCCGGCCGTGGCCCGCCCCGCGGCCGGCCGGCCCGTGACGCCGCCGCCGGCTGCCGCCGCACCCGACTTCCCCGTGGTCCGCCGCGGCGGCTACGACCGCGACGCGGTCGACCAGCGCTTCCGCGGCCTGCTCGCCGACCACGCCACGCTGACCTCGCGCGTGGCGGAGGCGGAGCGGCGCACGACCGACCTCGAGCAGCAGCTGGCCGCGGCCCGCGAGGAGCTGCGCGAGTACGAGCAGCCGTCGTACGCCGGCCTGGGCGGCCGCGCGTCGGCGATGCTGCGGCTGGCCGAGGAGGAGGCCGACGAGATCCGCGCGATCGCGAGCCGCGACGCCGCCGAGATCCTCGAGCAGGCGAGCCGCGACGCCAAGGCGATCCGGGCCGACGCCGCGCGCGAGGCCGAGGACATGCGGATGGTGCAGCTCAAGGAGCTCGACGAGATGCGCAGCCGCTCGGTCGCCGACGCCGAGCAGGAGCGCTCGCTGGCCCGGGGCGAGGCCGAGGACCTGCTCGCCTCCGCGCGCCGCGAGGCCGACCAGCTCCGGCTCGCCGCGCAGCAGGAGACCACCGAGATGCGCACCTCGGCCCAGCGCGAGGTCGAGCAGGCCCGCGCCGCCGCCGACCGCGAGGTCCAGGAGGCCCGCCGCGCGCTGGCGGTGGAGAAGGAGCGGCTCGCCCGCGAGGCGACCGATCATCACAACAGCGCCACCGCGGAGACGCGCCGCCTGGTCGAGGAGGCGGAGTCGCGGGCTGCGGCCGCCGAGGAGCGGGCCCGCGCCGCCACGAAGCAGGCCGCCGAGCACCGCGCGACCGCGCAGTCGGAGTCCGAGGCACTCCTCGCCCGGGTCCGGCGGGAGGCCGAGCAGATCGTGGCCTCGGCGCGCACCCAGGCCGAGTCGATCACCTCGACCGGCCAGGCCGAGGCCGAGCGCGAGGCCGCCGCGGTGCGTGCCGAGCTCGACCGGCTCACCAAGCGCCGCGACGCGATCGTCGCCCAGCTGGCCTCGCTGCGCGACGTGGTCGCCGGGTTCGCCGAGGACCAGGCCTGACCTCGTCCCGCTAGCGGCGGCACGAGGGGGTACGTCGTGGCCAGGTCGGAGGTGCTGCTGACCCGGGGGCAGGCCCGACGGGTCGCGGTGCGGGCCCAGCTGCTCGATGTACCTCGTCCGACCCACGTGCTCGAGGTGGTCCGCCACCTCGGCCTCCTCCAGCACGACCAGACCCGCGCGGTCGCCCCGAGCGCGGACCTGGTGCTGTGGAGCAGGATCGGCGCGTCGTACGACGTCGCCGACCTGCAGGACGCCCTGGACGGCCAGGCGCTGGTCGAGCTGGACGGCATGCTGCGGCCGGCCGAGGACCTGGCGCTCCACCGCGCCGAGATGGCGTCCTGGCCCGGCCCGGACCCGCAGGCGTGGGAGGTCGACCGGGTGCAGTGGCTGGCCGACAACGACGGCTGCCGACGCGACGTGCTCGAGCTGCTGCGCACCGACGGGCCGCTGCCGGCGCGCGAGCTGCCGGACACCTGCGTCCGTCCGTGGCGCTCCAGCGGGTGGAACAACGGCAAGAACGTCGAGCGGCTCCTGGTGCTCCTGGTCCGGCGGGGCGAGGTCGCGGTCGCCGGGCGGGAGGGTCGCGAGCGGCTGTGGGACCTCGCCGCACGGGTCTACCCGGACGACCCGCCGGTCCCGGTGGACGAGGCCCGTCGGCTGCGCGGCGAGCGCCGGCTGGCCGCGCTCGGCATCGCCCGCGCGAGGGCGGCGACCGCGCCCGGTGAGCCGAACGACGTGGGGCCGGCCGGCACACCCGCGCGCGTCGAGGGCGTGCGCGGCACGTGGCAGGTCGATGCCGCCCAGCTCGACCGCCTCGACGACCCGTTCGCCGGCCGCGCCGCGCTGCTCAGCCCACTGGACCGCCTGGTGTTCGACCGCAAGCGGATGGCGGAGCTGTTCGAGTTCGACTACCAGCTGGAGATGTACAAGCCGGCCGCTCAACGCCGCTGGGGTTACTGGGCGCTGCCCGTGCTCGTCGGCGACCGGCTGGTCGGCAAGGTCGACGCCACGGCCGACCCCGGGGCCGGTGAGCTGGTCGTCCACGCGGTCCACGAGGACGAGCCGTACGACGGCGCGACCGCGGCCGCGGTCGATGCCGAGCTCGCGTCGCTCGCCGGGTGGCTCGGGCTGCGGCTGGAGGGCTGACTCAGGCGGGTGTCGGCTCGCCCCGGGCCGTCTGCCGCTCGCCCAGCTTCACACCGACGACGCCGGCCAGCACGAGCAGCCCGCCGACCAGCTGGATCGTCCGCGGCAGCTCGTCGAGCAGCAGCCAGGCGAAGACGACACCCGCGACCACCTCGAGCAGCGCCACGAACGACGCCAGCCGGGAGCCGAGGCGCCGTCCGGCCGCGATCCCCGTGCAGTAGGCGATCGCCGCGGTGACCAGGCCGAGCACGACGAGCGGCACCCACCAGCTGACCTCGAGGTCGGCGTACGACACCACGGCCGTGCTGGCCCGCATCGGCAGCACACCGACCAGCCCGAGCACGCCCAGCGCCGTCGAGCCGACGACGAGCCCGCCCGCGGCCAGCGCCAGCGGCGGCAGGCCGGTCGAGGTGTCGGCCGAGATGAGGAAGTACGACGCCGCGCCGACCATCGCGGCCAGCGCCCACGCGACGCCCACCGGGCTCAGGTCGGCGCCCGAGAGCAGGTCGAGGACGAGCACCAGGCCGAGGGCCGCGAGCCCGGCGCCCGCCAGCGTGATCGGCCCGGGCCGCTGCCCGTGCCGGAGCCAGAGCCACACGACCACGGCGGCCGGCGCGGTGTACTCGATCAGCAGCGCCGGGCCGACCTGCATGTGCTGGACCGCGGAGAAGTAGCAGAACTGCGCGCCGGCGACGGCGAGCAGGCCGTAGAGGATGACCATGCCGGCGTTGCGCCGCAGCACGTCCCACCGCCCGTCGAGCGCCCACAGGCCCAGCGGCAGCACGACGACCGCGGCCAGGCCGACCCGCACGAGCACGGTCGCGCCGGCCGACCAGCCCGCGTCGAGCAGGCCGCTCGCCAGCGCGCCGGAGAGGCCGAAGCTGAGCGCCGACGCCAACGCGAACGCCAGCCCGCTCGCCGTCCGCGGACCCGCGACGACCACCCGGGCGTCATCAGCCATCGTGCTCATGGGTCATGACAGTACGAGCCGGCTGGTAATCTGTCAACGTGGTCTTCGCCCATGACACCGAGCAGTCGCTGCTGGCCGCCGTGACGCTGGCCAACACCGCCGAGCCGCCGGACACCCTGCAGACGGTGGCGGACCTCGACGCGTTCTACGAGCGGTTCGAGTTCACCGGCCGGCGCGACCGGACCCGCGCGGAGCTCGACGAGGTCCGGGCACTGCGGCCGGTGCTACGCCGTCTGCTCACCGCCGACCGCGACACCGCCGCCGACCTGGTCAACACGATGCTCGCCGAGGCGCGTGCGCTCCCCCAGCTGGTGCGCCACGACCGCTTCGACTGGCACCTGCACGCCGTCGTCTCCGACGCGCCGCTGCCCACCCGCATCTCCGTCGAGGCCGCGATGGCGATGATCGACGTCATCCGCGCCGACGAGCTCTCCCGGCTGGGCGTCTGCGCCGACGACGACTGCGAGGCGGTCGTGCTCGACCTGTCGCGCAACCGCTCGCGTCGGTTCTGCTCGACCGCCTGCGGCAACCGCAACGCCGTCGCGGCCTACCGGGCCCGCCAGGCCGCCGGCGCCTGAGGCCTCAGCAGAAGCGGCGCACGCCCGTCGGGCTCACCGCGAGGTCGCGCAGCACGACCGGCAGCCGCACGCCCCAGTGCCGGCAGGCGCGGCGGAAGTCCTGCTTGCGGTACTCCACCGCGACGACCCGACGGCCGTACGCCGCGGCGTACGCGCCGCACTCGCGGTAGCGCCCGCACTCCTCGGCCACCGCGAAGTCGAAGCCGACCTTCGTGCCGTCGTAGCCCGCGAGGTTCTTCTGGGCGGCGGCGAGCCCGGCCTCGTGCGCCTCGGCCACGACGAGCCGTGCGTAGGCGAGCGCCTGGCGTCGCCGGAGCAGGCCGCGGCTGCGGGTGAACGAGTCGAGGTTGTCGTACTCCACCGCCTCGTAGCCGTCCTTCGCGCAGCGGTCGACCCAGCGGCCCACGACCCGCGCGAGCGCCCGGCGCTTGGCGGGGGTCCGCAGGTCGAGCAGCCACTCACCCCAGGCCTCGTCGGTGACCGGCCTGCCGCCCTCGCGGAGCACCAGGTGCCTCCGCTCGCGCCAGAAGCGCCGCTCGCCGGGCTGGGTCTGGAAGGCGTTGACGTAGCAGACGTCGTAGCGGCCCGCCGGCTCCGCTCGACGGTCGCGCACGACGATCCCGACGCTCGCCGGCACCGGGCGCACGCCGCCGAGCTGGTAGTCCGCGTGCGTGCCGACCGGCAGCGGCTCGATCTCCAGAGGCCCGTCGCTCGCGGCCGGTCCAGCCAGCAGGACGATGGAGAGCAGGGCGACGACGAGCGCCGGCAGTCGCACCACCGGCGTCAGAAGTCGAAGCCGTCGAACATGTCGCCGATGCCGTCGCCGATCGACCCGAGGCCCTCACCCAGGCCCTCGCCGATCTCCCCGAAGGCGTCGAAGCCGCCGAACGCGCCGAACATCAGGCCCATGAACATGAAGTCCATGGCGGCATAGCTGCCGAAGTAGCCCGCGGCGTACGGCTGGTAGGCGCGACCGCCCTGCCAGTAGGGCACGCGCTGCGAGCCGACCATCACCTGGCGGATGTCGGGGGCCGCGCCGACCTTGACCCGCTCGGCGTCGAGCTCGCAGGCCGGTACGTCGCGCCGGGTGCCGCCGGGCGGGGTGTAGGGCACGTCCTCGACCGACAGGCCGTGCCGCGGGTCGAAGAAGCACAGCGGGCGGCGCGCCGGGGGCGGCTCGCCGGCCACCCGCGCGCGCACGCACGCCATGGCGTACCGCCCGTCCTCGAGGATCTCGGTGACGTGCTTGATCTCCTCGGGCTTCGTCAGCCGGTCGCCTGCGGTCTTGGCGGCCTCGTAGGAGTCGAGCGCGCGCTGGTAGTCGGCATTCGCGCCCGCGTCCAGCGGCTGGCCCGCCAGGTCGGCGTCGAGGGCCTGCAGCTCGACGCCGAGGGCGGTGATGTCCTCGAACGCCAGCTTCTTGACCGGCTCGAGCTCGGCCTGCTGCCGCTCGAGCTCACGCGCCTGCTTGCGCCGGCTCGACACCCCGACGGCGACGAGCACCAGCGCGATGAGTGCGAGGATGACCAGCAGCTCTCCCATGGGTCCAGCCTACGGACCCGTGCGAGTGCCGGCGCTCCAGCCGCACGGCTCGCCGCCGCCGCTCGGCCCTCCGCCGCGCCACTCCTCGGCCATTCCTGCCGCTTCTCGGCCATCGCGATGGCCGAGTAGTGCGCACATCCCAAGTGAACTTGGGACGCTGATACCCACCCCGGGTAACCCCGGAGCCGGGAGGTTCTGCGCCTCCGCACCACCTTCTGGGGCGATGCATCGGCCCAGAAGGTGGTGCGTACCACCTATTGGTGGTACGCCCACCCCACCTCAGCGCGCGTAGTCGTGGAAGCCCCGCCCGGTCTTGCGACCGAGGTGACCGTTGGCGACGACCTTCTCCAGCATCGCCGCGGGAGCGAAGCCGTCGTGGCCGAACTCCGCGTGCAGCTCCTGCTCGATCGCCAGCGACACGTCGTTGCCGACGACGTCGAGGAGCTGGAAGGGCCCCATGGGGAAGCCCGCCTCCTCCTTGATCGCGGTGTCGATCTCCTCGAGCGAGGCGGCGCCCGACTCGTGCAGCTTGACCGCGTCATTGAGGTAGGGGAAGAGCAGGCAGTTGACGATGAAGCCGGCGCGGTCGCCGCAGGAGACCGCGACCTTGCCGACCTCGGCGCAGAGCGCCCGGACGGCCTCGTCGACGTCGGCGCCGGTCTGCTCGGTGGTGACGACCTCGACGAGCTTCATGACCGGCGCGGGGTTGAAGAAGTGCATGCCGATGACCGACTCGGGGCGCGACGTGGCTGCGGCGCAGGCGGCGATCGGCAGGCTGGAGGTGGTGGTCGCGAGGATCGCGCCCGGCATGCAGATCCGGTCGAGGTCGGCGAAGAGCTCCTTCTTGAGCTCCAGCTCCTCGGCGATCGCCTCGACGACGAGGTCGGCCGTGGCCAGCGACTCGCGCGAGGTGGCCCCGGTCAGGCGGGCGAGGACGGCGTCCTTCTCTGACTCCTCGAGCTTGCCCTTGCTGACCAGGCGGTCCAGCGACGTCGCGATGACGGCCCGCACACCGGCGACCTTCTCCTCCGAGCGGCCGACGTAGACGACGTCGTACCCCTTCGACGCGAAGACCTGGGCGATGCCGGAGGCCATGGTGCCGGTGCCGACGACGCCGACCGTGGCGATCTCGTGGCGCAGCTGCGGCTCGGCCTGCTCGCCGCCCTGGGCCGCCTCGGCGAGGGTCGTGCCGTCCGCGGCGAGCTTCTCGAGGAGGTCGGCGGGCTGGTGCAGCGGGTCGCTGGTCTCGGCGTACCGCGCGGCGAGCTGGTCGCGCACCGTGGCGGCGCCCAGCTCGTCGACGGTCGCCAGCGGACCCTGCGGGTAGCCGCAGCCGAAGCGCATGCCGGCGTCGATGTCGGCGGCCGAGGCGTAACCGGACTCGAACATCCGGACCGCGTGGTTGAGGTACGGGAGGACCAGCGTCCGGGCGATCTGCTCGTTCGTCGTCATGCCGGGACTATGGCATGAGTGCTACCGGCTGGTAACCCCTCGAACGGAGGCCGGACGAGGCGCTCGTCACACTGCCCGCGAGCGACGGCCGCCCGCCACCCCGGCCCCCGTCAGTGCGCCCGCTCGTCGGCCGGCACCTCGGTGATGGCGCCGGACCGGAGCCCCGCGCGGAAGTCGCGCAGCTCCTCGCGCACCCGCGGCAGCAGCAGGTAGCAGGCGAGCAGGTTGACGACCGCGCAGACGAAGAGCATCGCGTCGGCGAAGTCGACGACCGAGCCGAAGGAGATCACCGTGCCGATGACGGTGAAGACGCAGAAGAGCGCCTTGAAGATCAGCTCGCTGGTCGGCGTGCGACCGAACAGCGTCGTCCACGCCTTCATCGAGTAGTAGCTCCACGTGATCAGCGTCGAGAAGGCGAACAGCGCGACCGCGATCGCGAGGATGACCGGGAACGACGGCAGGAACGTCTCGAACGCGTCGGAGGTGACGAGCACGCCGTCGGGCACGGCGCCGCCGCCCGCGACCACCTCGCGCTGCTCGGAGTAGTAGGCGGTGTCGGCGATGACGATCGTCAGCGCGGTCATCGTGCAGATCACGACCGTGTCGATGAACGGCTCCAGGAGGGCGACGAAGCCCTCGCTGACCGGGTGGCGGGTCTTGACCGCGGAGTGCGCGATCGGCGCCGAGCCGACACCCGCCTCGTTGGAGAAGGCGGCGCGCTGGAAGCCGACGATCAGCACGCCGATCGCCCCGCCCGCGACCCCCTCCGGCGCGAACGCGCCGGAGACGATCTCGCCGACCGCCGCGCCGATGCGGTCGGCGTTGCTGCCGATGACGAGCAGGCAGGCGCCGACGTAGATGAGGGCCATCATCGGCACCAGCCGGGAGGTGACCACGCCGATGCTGGTGATGCCGCCGAGGATCACCGCACCGACCAGCAGCGCGAGCACGATCCCGAAGACCAGCGCCGACCCGGCCGAGCCGAGGAAGCCGTCCTCGCCGCCGGTCACCTCCTGCGCCTGCGCGAAGGTCTGGTTGGCCTGGAACATGTTGCCGCCGACCGCACCGAAGAAGAACAGCGCGACGGCGAAGACCAGGGTGAGGGCCCGCGAGACGCCCGCGCCGAAGCGCTCGAAGGCGACCGGAAGGTAGCGGAACGGCCCGCCGGTGATGGTGCCGTCCTCGTGCACCTCGCGGTACTTCACGCCGAGCGTGCACTCGACGAACTTGGTGCACATGCCGAGCAGGCCGGCCAGGATCATCCAGAACGTCGCGCCGGGTCCGCCGATCGTCACCGCCGCGCCGACGCCGGCGATGTTGCCGAGCCCCACCGTGCCGGAGACCGCCGAGGTGAGCGCCTGGAAGTGCGTGACCTCGCCCGGGTCGCTGGCGCGGGAGTACTTCCCGCGGACCAGGGCGATCGAGGTGCCGACCCCGCGGAACTGGATGCCGCGGAAGTAGACGGTGAACACCGCCGCCGCCGCGACGAGCCACAGCACGATCAGCGGGAAGGAGTACTCCCCTAGCGGCACCTCCCAGAAGACGACGCTGGTGACCGCGCTCGCGACCGGGTCGAAGGCGGCGTTGATCGACTCCTCGACCTCACCCAGCCAGCCTCCGTGGGTCGTCTCGGCCATCGGCAGCGGCGCGGTCGTCATGCCCCAGCACTCAACCCCAGGGACGGGCGCGCCGCAAGGGTCTCGGCGACGGGTAGATTGCCCGCCCGTGAGACTCGTCGTTGCGCGCTGCCAGGTCGACTACGCGGGACGGCTCACGGCCCACCTCCCGATGGCCACCCGGGTGCTGATGATCAAGGCCGACGGCTCGGTGCTCGTGCACTCCGACGGCGGCTCCTACAAGCCGCTGAACTGGATGTCCCCGCCGTGCGCCCTGCGCGAGGGCACCGCCGAGGACGGCCGCATCGAGTGGACGGTCACCAACCCCAAGTCCGACGACACCCTGCGGATCCTCATCGACGAGGTGCTCCACGAGTCCGTCCACGAGCTCGGCGTCGACCCGGGCCTGCAGAAGGACGGCGTCGAGAAGCACCTCCAGGAGCTGCTCGCCGAGCACCCGGCGACGCTCCAGCCCGGTCTGACGCTCGTCCGGCGGGAGTTCCCGACCGCGATCGGCCCGGTCGACCTGATGTGCCGCGACGCCGAGGGCGCCAGCGTCGCGGTGGAGATCAAGCGGCGCGGCGAGATCGACGGCGTCGAGCAGCTCACCCGCTACCTCGAGCTGCTCAACCGCGACCCGCTGCTCTCCCCCGTCCGCGGCATCTTCGCCGCGCAGGAGATCAAGCCGCAGGCCCGCGTGCTCGCCACCGACCGCGGCATCGCCTGCGCGGTGGTCGACTACGACGCCCTGCGCGGGCTCGACGACCCCAGCCACCGGCTCTTCTGAGCCCCCCGGGCCCGCGGATGCGCATCTTCCACATCGCGACGCTCGCGGACTGGCAGGAGGCGACCCGCACCGGCCGCTACACCACCTCGACGTACGGCGTCACGCTGGCCGAGGAGGGGTTCATCCACGCCAGCCGGGCCGACCAGTGGCAGGCCGTCCGCGAGCGGTGGTACGCCGGCGCGTCGGAGCCGCTGGTGCTCCTGGTCGTCGACACCGACCGGCTCTCGGCGCCGGTCGTCGAGGAACCCGCGCCGGGGACGACCGAGACCTTCCCGCACGTCTACGGGGCGATCGAGACCTCCGCGGTCGTGCAGGTCCTGCCGCTGGACGGACCCGGCGCACGGGCCGTGGACGCGTCGTTCAGCCGGCTGTTCCTCGGCGAGCTGGTCCACCGGGTGGTGCTCGCGTCGATCGTGCTCGTCGCGGTCGCGGTGCTCGCCGTGGTCGGCGATGCGGTGGTGCCCCTCGACGGCTGGGGCGTGGTCCTCGGCACGGCGGTCGGCCTGCTCGTCGGCACCCCCATCGCGGTGGCGGTCGCCCGCCGCCGGGAGCGGGCCCTCAGCGGGCTGCTGCCGCCATCCTGACGACCACGGTCGTCCCCACGCCGGGCTCCGAGCGGACCTCGATGGTGCCGCCGTGCGCCTCGACGACGGCGCGGGCGATCGGCAGCCCCAGGCCGGCGCCGGGGACCTGGTCGCGGACGGCCGACGGCGCGCGGTAGAGCCGGTCGAAGACCTGCTCGACCTCCTCGGCGCTCATGCCGGCCCCGGTGTCGTCGACGCGCAGCTCGGCCTCCCCGGCGCCGGCCCGCTGGACGGTCAGCACCACGCTCCCACCGGGCGGCGTGAACTTCACCGCGTTGCCCAGCAGGTTGCCGACGACCTGCCCCAGACGGCCGGCGTCGCCGAGCACGACGAGCTCCTCGTCCGGCCGCGCCTCGACGACCACGCGCACGCCACGGCTGCGGGCGGCGAGCCGGGCGTCCTCGACCGCGGCACGCACGACCTCCGCGAGGTCGACCGGCGCGCGGACGACCTCGATCTCCTCCACCTGCATCTGCGCGAGCGTCAGCAGGTCGTTGACCAGCCGGAGCTCGCGCCGGGCGTTGCGGTCGATCACCGCCAGCATCCGCCGGGCCTGCGGGCCGAGCTCCTCCTCGGCGAGGTCGCCCAGCAGCTCGGCGTAGCCGACGATCGAGGTGAGCGGGGTCCGCAGCTCGTGGGAGACGGTCGCGAGGAACTCCTCGCGGATCCGGTCGGCCGTCTCCTGGATCCGCCGCCGCTCGCTCACGTCGCGGACGGCCGCCGCGACGAGCGTGCCGTCGTCGGTCTCGATCGGCGACAGCGAGATCTCGACGGGGAACTCGGTGCCGTCACGGTGCACGGCGTACAGCTCGCGGCCCTGGCCCATCCCACGCACCACCGGCGCGGCGACGTACCCCGCGCGCTGGGCGACGTGCCCGTGCCGGAACCGCTCGGGCACCAGCCGCTCGACCGGGCAGCCGACCAGCTCACCGGGCTCGTAGCCGAAGACCCGGTCGACCTGCCGGTTGCTCATCACCACGACACCGTCGGCGTCGACGATGACGGTCGGGTCCGGCGCGGCCTCGATCAGCTCGCGGAACTGCCGCTCCTGCCGGCGGCGCTCGGTGACGTCCCGGACGGTGGCACAGACGTACGCCGTGCCGTCGACGTCGATGCGCGCCAGCGAGATCTCGGCCGGGAACTCCGAGCCGTCCGCCCGGACCGCGGCGAGCTGGAGCAGCCCCATCGGCCGTTGGCCGTGCGCGCGGGCGAACCGGTCGCGCCGGTCGGGGTGGCCCGCCCGCGCGGCCTTGGGGACCAGGGTCTCCACCGGGCTGCCGACCAGGTCGTCGGGCGCGAGCCCGAACACGGCCTCGCAGCGCGAGTTCGCGGCCACGACGGTGCCGCGGTCGTCGGTGACGACGATGGCGTCCGGGGAGGCCTCGAAGACGCCCGCGAAGAGCCGGGGGTCGCCGGCAGCACCCGCCTCCCCCGGTCCCATGCCCGGAACTCTAGGGCTTCGCGGCCCCACCGGCGGACGAAGTACCGACAAGACGCACCACCTCGTCCGCGCAGCCCCAGCTCAACGTCACGCCCGCTCCGCCGTGGCCGTAGCAGTGCACGACCCTGTCGACGCGCTCGACCCGCACCGCGGGCCGGGCCGGACGCAGGCCGACCCGGTGCCGCAGCACCCGGGCGCCGGTCAGCGCCGGCACCAGCCGCGTCGCGCGCTCGAGGATGTCGGCCGCCGCTGCCGGGGACGGGGTCCGGCTCCAGTCGCCCTCCTCGTCGGTGCCGCCGACGACGATGTCGGCGGTGCGCGGGACGACGTACGTCGGCGGGCGGGCTCCGCCGTCCCCGCTGTCTCCACTGCCTCCGCCGTCCAGCCACCACCGGTCCAGGCCGACCTGCTCGAGGTGGAGCACCTGCCCGCGCACCGGCACCACCGACAGGTCGGCCGCCAGCAGCCGGGCGCCGATGCCCGCGCAGTCGACGACGACGTCGCCACCGGGCGGCATGTCGCGCAGGTTCAGCCGGGTGAGCGTGCCGCCGAGCGACTCCACCCGGGTGGTCAGCCACCGCAGGTACGTCGGCATCTCGACCACCGGCGTCGTGAAGGTCCAGCCGGTGGCCCAGCCGGCCGGGACCTGGTCGGTCCGCTCCAGGCCGGGCACGGCGGGCAGCCACCAGGGGTCGGGCTGGGCGGTTGCGTGCACCTCGGTGCCGGGCAGCATCCGCACCCCGGTCCCGTCCTGCTCGGCGAGCCGGGCGAGGGCGTCGTACGTCGTGCGCGACCAGGCGGTCACGCGGTCCTGCGGCAGGGCCCGGTAGGGGTACCAGATCGCGGCCGCGACCGCCGAGGTCGTCTCCAGCGGCAGGTCGCGCGCGACCACGTCGACCCGGTGGCCCGCCTCGAGCAGGCGGACCGCGCAGCTCAGCCCGCTGACGCCCGCCCCGACCACGATGACCCGTGCCACGGGGCACAGTGTGGCAGGGCGCCGACCGGACCGCCGGCGATCAGGCTCCCACGATCACGCTGCGCGGATCAGGCGCCGGCGATGCGCGGGGCGGTCGGGTCGGTCTCGCCGCCGCCCTGCTCGCGGGCGACGTAGTCCTCGATGTCGTCGATGTCGTCGGCGTTGCGCTTCACCACGGCGAGCAGGTCGCTCATCGTGGCGACCTCCTCCACCTGCTCCTTGATGAACCACTGGAGGAACTGCTCGGAGGCGAAGTCGTGCTCCTCGCGCGCCGTGCGCAGCAGCGACCCGATCTGCTCGGTGACCCGCTTCTCCTGCTCCAGCGCCAACGCGACGGGAGCCACCACGCCGTCGAAGCCGGAGACCGGCGCGTCGACCCCGGGGACGACCGCGTCGGCGTCGGTGTCGAGGAGGTACTGCACCATCATCATCGCGTGGTCGCGCTCCTCGAGCGCCTGGGCGTAGAAGAACGCGGCCATCTGCGGCATCGTCAGCGCGTCGTAGTGCACCGCGATCGCGAGGTACTGGTTGTGGGCGGCCAGCTCGTGGCCGATCTGGGCGTTGAGCTGCTCGACGAAGCGGGGGGCGACCATCAGGCGACCCTACTCAGGTCCTTCTTGGTGACCTTGCCCCCGTCGACCCGGACCAGCTTGCGCTTCTTGACGGTGTAGCCCTCGGGCAGCGTGCCCTCCTTGAGCATGCGCAGCGGGCAGCGGCCGCACTTGGTCTTGGACTCGCAGCACTCGCGCTTGGGGAGCTTGCGCGGCTTCTCGCGGATCGCGGCGGCGTCGGCGCCGGTCCCGGCCTTCTTGGCCTTGACCTTCGCCTTGTCCTTCTTGCCCTCGGACTTGCCCACGTCAGGGACTGTAGCAGCGACTTAGGTGAGCCTTCCCTTTTTCCCGGTCACGTCCCGCGGTGTGGTCACCGGCCACCGCGGGCACCGCTCCCGCATGGGACGGATCCGGGTCGGCATCTCGGGGTGGACCTACCGCGGCTGGCGCGGCGACTTCTACCCGACCGGGCTGGTGCAGCGCCGCGAGCTCGCGTACGCCGCCGAGCGGATGACCTCGATCGAGGTCAACGGCTCCTTCTACTCCCTCCAGCGCCCCACGTCGTACGCCGCGTGGCGGGACCAGACCCCGGACGACTTCGTCTTCGCGGTCAAGGGCGGCCGCTACATCACGCACCTCAAGCGGCTGCGCGACGTGGACGCCGCGCTGGCCAACTTCTTCGCCTCCGGCGTCCTCGCGCTGGGCCCGAAGCTCGGCCCTTTCCTCTGGCAGCTGCCCGAGCGGCTCACCTTCGACGCGGGGCTCGTCGACGACTTCTTCTCCCGCCTGCCGCGCACGACGACCGAGGCCGCGGCGCTGGCGGCCGGGCACGACGAGAAGGTGCCCGAGGACCGCGCGCTCACCGTGACCGACGCCGACCGGCCACTGCGGCACGCGCTGGAGTTCCGCAGCGAGACGTGGTGCACCGACGAGGCCTTCGACCTGATGCGCCGGCACGGCGTCGCCTGCGTCGTCGCCGACACCGCCCGCCGCTTCCCCATGCCCGAGCAGGTCACGGCCGACCACGTCTACGTCCGGCTGCACGGCGACACCGAGCTGTACGCCAGCGGCTACTCCCCCGCCGCCCTCGACCGCTGGGCCGCGAAGTGCCGGGCCTGGGCCGAGCACGGCGACGTCTTCGTCTACTTCGACAACGACGCCAAGGGCTACGCCCCCCACGACGCCCTGTCCCTCCTCGACCGCCTCACCCCCGCTGGTTGAGCCACCAAGGCGTGCCCAGCCCGCCCCGGTCGGGGTAGTAACGGTCAGAAACGTCCGTCGAGGACACCGTGACGGACGTTCTCGACCGTTACTACCCCCGCTCCTCGGCTCAGTCGAGCCCGTTGGCCTTGCGGATGACGTCGACGATGCCGCCCATGATCTCGGTGAGGCCGAAGTCCTTGGGGGTGTAGACGGCGGCGACGCCGGCCTCGACGAGCCGGCGGCCGTCGGACTCGGGGATGATGCCGCCGACGATGACCGGGACGTCGGACATGCCGGCCTCGCGGAGCCCGTCGAGCACCGCGGGGACGAGCTCCATGTGCGAGCCGGACAGGATCGAGAGGCCCACGCAGTGGACGTCCTCGGCGACGGCGGCCGACACGATCTGCTGGGGCGTGAGGCGGATGCCCTGGTAGATCACCTCGAAGCCGGCGTCGCGGGCCCGCACGGCGACCTGCTCGGCGCCGTTGCTGTGGCCGTCGAGGCCGGGCTTGCCGACGAGCAGACGCAGCCGGCCGCCGAGCTCCTCGCCCGTCGCCCGGACGCGCTCGCGCACGGCGGAGAGCTCGGCACCGGCCTGCCCGGCGGAGGCCGCGACGACCGCACCGGAGACGCCGGTGGGCGCACGGAACTCGCCGAACACCTCGCGCAGCGTGCCGGCCCACTCGCCGGTCGTCGCGCCGGCGCGGGCGGCGGCCAGCGTGGGCAGCATGAGGTTCTGGTCGGTCTTGGCGGCCTCGGCGAGGGCGGCCAGCGCGCGGGCGACCTCGTCCTCGTCGCGCTCGGCCTTCCACGCCTCGACCGAGGCGACGGCGGAGGCCTCGGCCTGCGGGTCGGCGGTCATGATCGCGCCGTCGAGGTCGGCGGTCAGCGGGGACGGCTCGGTGGTCTCGAACTTGTTGACCCCGACGATGATCTCGTCGCCGGCCTCGATGCGGGCGCGGCGGGCGGCGTGGGCGGAGACCAGCTCCTGCTTCATGTAGCCCGACTCCACCGCGGCGATCGCGCCGCCCATGGCCTGGACCCGGTCGATCTCGGCCTTGGCGCCCGCGACCAGCTCGGCGACCTTGGCCTCGACCACCGTCGAGCCGGCGAAGATGTCGTCGTACTCCAGCAGGTCGGACTCGAAGGCCAGCACCTGCTGGAGCCGGAGCGACCACTGCTGGTCCCACGGGCGGGGCAGGCCGAGCGCCTCGTTCCACGCCGGCAGCTGGATCGCGCGGGCGCGGGCGTCCTTGGACAGGGTGACGCCGAGCATCTCGAGCACGATCCGCTGGACGTTGTTCTCCGGCTGCGCCTCGGTGAGACCGAGCGAGTTGACCTGCACGCCGTAGCGGAACCGGCGCATCTTCGGGTCCTGGACGCCGTAGCGCTCACGGGTGATCTCGTCCCACAGCTCGACGAAGGCGCGCATCTTGCACATCTCCTCGACGAACCGCACGCCGGCGTTGACGAAGAACGAGATCCGGCCGACGACCTTCTCGAAGTCGTCCTCGGAGACCTGGCCCGAGGCCTTGACCTGGTCGAGCACCGCGATCGCGGTGCACAGCGCGTACGCCAGCTCCTGCGTCGGCGTCGCGCCGGCCTCCTGCAGGTGGTAGCTGCAGATGTTGATCGGGTTCCACTTCGGGATCTGGTGGACCGTGTAGGCGATCATGTCGGCGATCAGCCGCAGGGAGTGCTCGGGCGGGAACACGTAGGTCCCGCGCGAGAGGTACTCCTTGATGATGTCGTTCTGGGTGGTGCCGGCCAGCAGCGCGGCGACCTCCTCCGGCGTCGCCCTCCCCTCGGGCACGCCCGCCTGCTCCTCGGCGACGACCTGGTACATCGCCAGCAGCCACATGGCCGTGGCGTTGATGGTCATCGAGGTGTTCATCTCCGTCAGCGGGATGGAGTCGAACAGCTTCCGCATCTCGCCCAGGTGCGGCACCGGCACGCCGACCTTGCCGACCTCGCCGCGGGCCATCACGGAGTCGGGGTCGTAGCCGGTCTGCGTCGGCAGGTCGAAGGCGACCGAGAGCCCGGTCTGCCCCTTCGCGAGGTTCGAGCGGTAGAGCGCGTTGGACGCCTCGGCGGTCGAGTGGCCGGCGTACGTCCGCATCACCCAGGGGCGATCCTTCTCGGTCATGGACCGAAGGGTAGGCCGCGCGATACCGGTTGGTAACCGGCCGGACGTGTGGGATGGCCGACACGCCGGACGCCGCGCCGTCGGGGCACTGGCCTCAGGCTCCGACGACCTCGCGCTCGAGCTCCACCACGGCGCGCAGCCGGGACAGGTGGAGCATCCGCCGCACGGACGGCCCGCACCCGCGGAGCATGAGGTGGTGGCCGTCGCGGGTCGCGACCAGCGTGGCCACCGCGAGCAGCTTCAGCGCGGTGAGGTCGACGGCGCCGACCTCGGTGAGGTCGAGCACCACCTCGTCGTGCCCCGCGAGGTGGTCATAGATCGCGTCGCGCGCCTCCGGCGTGCTGCGCACGTCGAAGTCACCGCTCAGCACGAGCGTGGGCCCGTCGGCCACGATGTCCATTCCGCCTCTTCTCCCGACCCCCGGACCGCCTGAGAACGCCCGGGAAGCGTGCGCTGCGTCACTCTTCTACCCATAGTGACGCCGGGACGGCCGTTCCGGTTGCCTCCCTAGGGGTGGAATCCGCGTGTCGGTCGTGGCTTCTTCAACCAGTCAGGGCGGGAGCGGGCTGCTCGGGGACGTGCCTCGGGGGGCGGGCGAGCACCAGCGCGGCGGTCCCGAGCCCGAGAAGCACGGTCCCCGCGACGCCGCCCGGGGCGAAGATGTGGTCGGTGTGCACCAGCCAGGCGCCGGGCAGGAGCAGCACTCCCCCGGCCGCCCGGACGCCCTGGCGCCGCAGCTGGTCGGCGAGCAGCACGACCACGGTCGCCAGCAGCGCCCACGAGCCGACCTCGCCGAGCGGGGTGCCGAGGCGGAACAGCAGCCGGACCTCGTCGGGGCGCGGCACCCCCGGCCCGAGCTCCCGCGTCACCCACCCGGCGGCGATGCCGCTCACCACGTCGAGCGCGGTGTAGCAGGTCGCATAGGTGTACGCCGCCAGCCGCACCACCCACGCGACCGGGTCGGTCCGACGCCCCACGACGGCGGCCAGCGCCACCCCGACCAGCGGGAAGACCAGCAGCCCGGGCAGGTGCAGCGTGAACCACCGGTCCGCGGTCGCGTAGGACAGCGAGTGCGGGTGGAAGAGGCCGACCACGCCGAGCGCGAGCCCCGGCAGCGCCAGCACGGCGGCGTACGCCCGTCGGTCCATGCGCCCGACGGTAGCCGCGGACCCGATCGCTAGCCTCGCGGTCATGGTCAACCTGACGCGGATCTACACCCGGACCGGCGACGGCGGCGAGACCCGTCTCGGCGACATGAGCCTCACGACGAAGAACGACCTGCGGCTGCACGCCTATGCCGACGTCGACGAGGCCAACGCCCACCTCGGGCTGGCCGTCGTCCGCGGTGGGCTGGACGAGGACGTCGTCGCGGTGCTCACCCACGTCCAGAACGACCTCTTCGACGTGGGCGCCGACTTCTGCACGCCGGTCGTGCCGGACCCGGAGTACCCGCCGCTGCGCATCGAGCAGGACTACGTCGACCGGCTCGAGGGCTGGTGCGACCACTACAACGAGGAGCTGCCGGCCCTGCGCTCCTTCATCCTCAACGGCGGCACCGAGGGCGCCGCCCACCTGCACGTCGCGCGCACCGTCGTGCGCCGTGCCGAGCGGTCGGCGTGGTCCGCCTTCGAGCAGCACGCCGAGTCGATGAACAAGCTGGCGATCACCTACCTCAACCGCCTCTCCGACCTGCTCTTCATCCTCGCCCGCCACGCGAACCGCCACCAGGGCGACGTGCTGTGGGTGCCGGGCGGGGATCGGGGCCGCGCTGACTAGTCGCCGTCGGGGCCGGCCGGCCGGTCGGCGTGCCCCAGCGACCGGCCGGGAGCGACCAGGTCGCGCACGCGCCGCTTGAGCTCGGTGACCTCGGGGAAGCCGCCGTCGCGCTTGCGGTTCCAGACCGGCTCGCCGTCGACGTCGATGCGGAAGACCCCGCCGGTGGCCGGCGCGAGGGCGACCTCGGCGAGCTCGTCGGCGAACGTGGTGAGCAGCTCCCCCTGGTACCACTGCGCCCGCAGCAGCCAGCGGCACTGCGTGCAGTAGGTGATGACCACGCGGTGCCGGGTCGTCACGCCGGTTCCCGCACGGACGGGGCGCCCGGCACCCGCGGTCGCGCCGCCAGGACGGCGGCGGCGGCCGGCACCATGAGCGCGGCGACGACCAGCAGGGCGTCGAGCGTGCCGACGTGGTCGCCCAGCAGGCCCAGCAGCGGCGGACCGGCGAGGAACGCGCCGTACCCGATGGTCGAGACCACGCTCACCCGAGCCGCCGCGCGCCCCGGGTCGTCGGCCGCGGCGCTCATGCCGACCGGGAAGCCCAGCGAGGAGCCGAGGCCCCACACCAGGATCCCGAGGGCGACCAGCACGACGTGACCGCCGAGGACGGTCAGCAGGATGCCGGCGCAGGCCGCGGCACAGCTGGCCCACAGCGTCGGTGCGCGGCCGAACCGGTCGAGCACGACCGGGCCGAGCAGCCGCCCGCCGGTCATCGCCGTGACGAACAGCGCGAACCCGGCGACGCCGACCCAGTGCTCGACGGCGTACCCGTCGATGAGCGCGAGCGTGAGCCAGTCGTTCGCGGCGCCCTCGGCGACGGCGAACGCCAGCACCATCAGGCCGATCGCCAGCAGCCGCGGCTCGGTCCAGGCCGACCGTGGCCGCTCGGAGTGCTCGACCGCGGGCTCGGGCGGCAGGAACGTCGCCGCGGCCCACCAGACGACCAGCAGCGCGACGACGCAGCCCGCGGCGAGGTGGACGGGCATCGGGAGCGACACGGCGGTCAGCGGGATCCCGATGCCGGCGCCGGCGATCGAGCCGAGGGACCAGCCGGCGTGGAAGCGCGGCATCACCGTGCGGGCCAGGCGCCGCTCGACCTCGGCGCCCTCGACGTTCATCGCGACGTCCCACACGCCGATGCCGATGCCGTAGACGAAGAACGCCCCTGCCGTGGCCGGCACCGACCCGAGCACACCGGCGGCGACGCCGGCTCCCGAGAGGCCGACCGCGCAAGCGACGACGCCGGCGCGCACGACCCGCGCCGCGCCGTACCGCCCGATCAGTCGACCGGTGGCCGGCAGCGCGAGGATCGAGCCGATCGAGATCGCCAGCAGCAGCAGGCCGAGGGCGCCGTTGTCGAGGTCGAGGCGGGCGCGGATGTCCGGCAGCCGCGAGACCAGGCTGGCGAAGAGGAGACCGTTGAGGCCGAAGGTGAGGCCCACGGCGTTGCGGGTGCGCAGCAGCGCGGGGGCAGGAGGGGCGGAGGTGTCAGCCACGGGTCCAGTCGGTGCCAGGGGGGCGGGCCTCGAGCCAGGCCTGGAAGCCGGTCAGCGAGGCGGGGCTCATCGCCAGCTCGACCTCGCCCTCACGGGTCTGGCAGGAGATGACGAGGTGCTCGGGGTAGAGCGACATCTGCTCGGGGGCCTCGGGCTCGCGGCGGCCGTCGTAGGCGAGCCGCTCGCGCTCCCAGGTCCGCTTCGGGCGCGGGGAGAGCGAGAAGATCCGGAACCACTCCAGCGTCTCGCCGGAGTAGCGACCGAGGCCGAGAACCCAACCGCGTCCGGCCCTCTCGGACCGGACGCGGTGGCTGAGCTCGAAGGTGCCCCCGTGACGGGACAGCACCCGGCGGCGCACGATGAGCGCGGCCCCGTAGAGCAGGACGAGCAGGAGCAGCAGACCGGCTGCGTCGAGCAGCCACTGCCACACCGGCATCGGGTCCCCTCTCCCTCGGAAGTGTCGTCACCCTAGCGGGCGGCGACGGGGTGCCCGGTGCCGGGTCGTGCAGCGATCCCGCAGGTGTGGTGCGGGGGTGGAGCAGCGGTGGAACGGGGTCGTGCGGGAGCGGTACGCCGGGTCAGCGCGCGCGCTCGACGGCGCGGATCCGAGCCTCGGCGCGGCGCACGCGGTGCTCGGCCTCGCCCCCGGAGCCGAGGAGCCCGCGGGCCTCCTCGAGCTCGGCGCGAGCCTGGTCGACGTCGACCTCCGAGGCGAGCACGGCCCGCTCGGAGAGGATCGAGACCCGGTCGCCGGCGACCGAGAGGAACCCACCGTCGACCACGGCGATGACGACGTCGCCGTCGGCCTCCGCGATCTCGACGACCGCGTCGGTGAGCAGGGAGAGCATCGGCGCGTGACCGCGCAGCACGCCGACGTCCCCCTCCACCGTGCGGGCGATGACCATGGTGGCCTCGCCGGACCAGACCGTGCGGTCGGCCGCGACGAGGGACACCGTGAGGTTCTCAGCCATCGTCAGTTCCTCAGAGGTTCTTCTGGATGTCGGCCCACTTGGCCTCGACGTCGTCGAGACCGCCGCACATGAAGAACGCCTGCTCGGCCACGTGGTCGTACTCACCGTCGGCGATCTTGTTGAACGCCTCGATCGTGTCGGCCACGGGGACCGTCGAGCCCTCGATGCCGGTGAACTGCTTGGCCACGTAGGTGTTCTGCGACAGGAACCGCTGGATGCGACGGGCCCGGGAGACGATGATCTTGTCCTCCTCGGAGAGCTCGTCGACACCGAGGATCGCGATGATGTCCTGCAGCTCCTTGTTGCGCTGGAGGATCTGCTTGATCCGGATCGCGCAGTCGTAGTGCGCCTGCCCGATGTACTGGGCGTCGAGGATCCGCGAGGTGGAGGTCAGCGGGTCCACGGCCGGGTAGATGCCCAGCGACGCGATCTCGCGGGACAGCTCGGTCGTGGCGTCCAGGTGGGCGAACGTCGTCGCCGGCGCGGGGTCGGTGTAGTCGTCCGCGGGCACGTAGATCGCCTGCATCGAGGTGATCGAGTGACCGCGGGTCGAGGTGATCCGCTCCTGCAGCTGGCCCATCTCGTCGGCGAGGTTGGGCTGGTAGCCCACCGCGGACGGCATGCGGCCGAGGAGGGTGGAGACCTCCGAGCCCGCCTGGGTGAACCGGAAGATGTTGTCGATGAAGAGCAGCACGTCCTGGTTCTGCACGTCGCGGAAGTACTCCGCCATCGTCAGCGCGGACAGCGCGACCCGCAGGCGGGTGCCCGGCGGCTCGTCCATCTGGCCGAAGACGAGGGCGGTCTGCCCGAGGACGCCGGCCTCCTCCATCTCAACGATGAGGTCGTTGCCCTCACGGGTGCGCTCACCGACACCGGCGAACACCGACACACCGCCGTGGTCCTTGGCGACGCGGGCGATCATCTCCTGGATGAGGACGGTCTTGCCGACGCCCGCACCACCGAAGAGGCCGATCTTGCCGCCCTGGACGTAGGGGGTCAGCAGGTCGATGACCTTGATGCCGGTCTCGAACATCTGGGTCTTCGACTCCAGCTGGTCGAACGCCGGCGCCTTGCGGTGGATGCCCCACCGCTCGTTGACCTCGAAGCGCTCGCCCTCCTCGAGGTTGAGCACGTCGCCGGTGGCGTTGAAGACCTTGCCGAGGGTGTCGTTGCCGACCGGCACGGTGATCGGGCCGCCGGTGTCGCGCACCGTCGTGCCGCGGACCAGGCCGTCGGTCGACTTCATCGAGATGGCGCGCACGACGCCGTCACCGATGTGCAGCGCGACCTCGAGGATCAGCGTCCTGGTCTCGCCCTCGAGCTCGATGTCGACCTCGAGCTTGTTGTACATCTCCGGCATCGCGTCCGCCGGGAACTCGACGTCGACGACGGGGCCGGTCACCCGGGCGACGCGGCCGGTATTGCCGGCCGCCGAGCCCTGCTGGGTCTCTTCGAAGGTCGCAGTCATGTCTTCACTCAACTCCGTCATTCCTGGGAAGCGTTCGCGTCGGCGAGTGCGTTGACGCCACCGACGATCTCGCTGATTTCTTGGGTGATACCGGCCTGGCGGGCCTGGTTGGCGATGCGCGTGTACTTCTTGATCAGCTCGTCGGCGTTGTCCGTGGCCGACTTCATCGCCTTCTGGCGCGCGGCCAGCTCGGACGCGGCGGCCTGGAGCAGCGCGAAGAAGACCCGGCTCTGGACGTACTGCGGCAGCAGCCCGTCCAGCACCTCCTCGGCCGACGGCTCGAACTCGTAGAGCGGGAGCACGTCGGAGGGGTCGGGCCGCTCGGCAGTGCCCCCCTCCTCCGCCTCGACGACCTCGAGCGGCAGCAGCCGGACCGCGGTCGGCTCCTGCGTGAGCATCGAGCGGAAGCGGGTGTAGACGAGGTGGACCTCGTCCACGTCGCCCTCCTCGCCCTGCTCCTTGAGGAAGGACTCGATCAGCGCCGCACCGATCTCCGCGGCCACGTCGTAGGACGGCTGGTCGGAGAAACCGGTCCACGCCTGCACGATCGGGCGCTGGCGGAACTTGTAGTACGCCTCACCCTTGCGCCCGGCGATGTAGGTGTCGATCTCCTTGCCCTCGGAGCGGAGCTTCTCGGCGAGCCGCTCCGCCTCCTTGAGCACGCTCGAGGAGTACGCGCCGGCGAGCCCTCGGTCGCTGGTCACGATCAGCACGGCTGCCCGCTTGGGGTTCTCCTCCTCGCGGGTCAGCGGGTGGTCGACGTTCGAGAACGTCGCCACCGCCGACACCGCGCGGGTCAGCTCACGGGCGTACGGCGCTGCCGCCTGCGCCCGCTGCTGCGCCTTGATGATCCGGGACGCAGCGATGAGCTCCATGGCGCGCGTGATCTTCTTCATCGACTCCGTCGACTTGATCCGCGCGCGGTACTCACGCAGCGATACGGCCATGCGTCAGCCCCGCTTCTGCTTGACGATCTGCTCCTGGTCCTCGTCCTCGAGCGCCTCGGCCGGAGCCTCGTGGCCGACCTTGATCGACCCGCCCTCGGAGGTCTCGAACTGGTCGAGGAAGGAGGTGTAGGCGTCCTCGACCGCGGTGGCCGTGTCGTCCTCGAACTTCAGGGACTCACGGATCGCATTGAGGATGCCCTCGTGCGAGCGACGCAGGTAGTCGAGGAACTCGCGCTCGAAGCGCAGGACGTCCTCGACCGGCACGCGGTCGAGGCGACCGGTGGTGCCGAGCCACAGCGAGACCGTCATCTCCTCGACCGGGTAGGGCGAGTAGGCCGGCTGCTTGAGCAGCGCCATCAGGCGCTGGCCGCGGTCGAGCTGCTGGCGCGAGGCCGCGTCGAGGTCAGAGGCGAACATCGCGAACGCCTCCATCGCGCGGAACTGCGCCAGGTCGACCTTGAGCGAGCCGGTGACGGCCTTGAGCGCCTTGGTCATCGCCGCGCCACCGACGCGGGAGACCGAGACGCCGACGTCGATCGCCGGGCGCTGGTTCGCAGCGAACAGGTCCGACTGCAGGAAGATCTGGCCGTCGGTGATCGAGATGACGTTGGTCGGGATGAACGCCGAGACGTCGTTGGCCTTGGTCTCGACCATCGGCAGACCGGTCATCGAGCCCGCACCGAGGTCGTCGGAGAGCTTCGCGCAGCGCTCGAGCAGGCGGCTGTGCAGGTAGAACACGTCACCCGGGTAGGCCTCGCGGCCCGGCGGGCGGCGCAGCAGCAGCGACACGGCGCGGTAGGCCTCGGCCTGCTTGGTCAGGTCGTCGAAGACGATGAGGACGTGCTTGCCGTCGTACATCCAGTGCTGGCCAATGGCCGAGCCGGTGTACGGCGCGAGGTACTTGAAGCCCGCGGAGTCCGACGCCGGCGCGGCGACGATGGTGGTGTACTCCAGCGCGCCGGCCTCCTCGAGGGCGCCACGCACGGAGGCGATGGTCGAGCCCTTCTGGCCGACGGCGACGTAGATGCAGCGGACCTGCTTGCTCGGGTCGCCGGTCTCCCAGTACTGCTTCTGGTTGATGATCGTGTCGATCGCGACCGTGGTCTTGCCGGTGGCGCGGTCGCCGATGATCAGCTGGCGCTGGCCGCGGCCAATGGGCGTCAGGGCGTCGATCGCCTTGATGCCGGTGGCGAGGGGCTCGTGCACCGACTTGCGCTGCATCACCGACGGCGCCTGGAGCTCCAGGGCGCGGCGGCCCGAGGTCTCGATGTCGCCGAGGCCGTCGATCGGCTTGCCCAGCGGGTCCACGACGCGGCCGAGGTAGCCCTCGCCGACGGGGACCGAGAGGACCTCGCCGGTGCGGCGGACCTTCTGGCCCTCCTCGATCTTGTCGAAGTCACCGAGGATGACGACGCCGATCTCGCGGGTGTCGAGGTTCAGGGCCAGGCCCAGGGTGCCGTCCTCGAACTCGAGCAGCTCGTTGGCCATGGCCGACGGCAGGCCCGACACGCGGGCGATGCCGTCACCGGCCTCCGCCACGACGCCGACCTCTTCGCGGCTGGCGGCCTCGGGCTGGTAGTCGGCGACGTACTTCTGCAGCGCGTCGCGGATCTCCTCCGGACGGATGGAGAGCTCCGTCATCTCGGTTCCTTCTCTCTTGTCTCTACAGCTGTGAAGTGAGGGGGTGGGTCAGCCGGCGAGACGACGCCGGGCGTCGTCGAGGCGGCTGGACACGGTGCCGTCGATGACGTCGTCACCGATCTCGACGCGGATCCCGCCGAGGACCGTCGGGTCCACGAGCAGGTTGAGGTGCACCGGTCGTCCGTACTGCCGCGACAGCACGTCGGCCAGCCGGTCCCGCTCGGCGCCGGACAGGTCACGCGCCACCCGCACGGTGGCCACGCCCCGGTTCTGCACGTCGGCCGCGACCTTCTGGTACTCGGCCAGCGCGACCGCCACTGTCCGGTGGGTGCCGGCCAGCGACTGCACCGCGAGGGTGGTCGTCGCCGGCAGCGCCTTGCCGTCGAGCAGGGAGCGCACGAGCCGAGCCTTGTCCTCGAGCGTACGAGCCGGGTCCGAGAGCGCGTCGCGGAGCTCGGGAGCGTCCTTGACCGCCTGGGCGAAGGCGAACAGCTCGTCGGAGAGCCGCCCGGCCTGGTCGCCGGCCGACGCGACGGCCGCGACGACGCCGAGGTGCTCCAGCGCGTTCGGCAGGTCGCCGGCCGAGACCCACCGGCGGGAGACCGCGGAGCGGACCACCGTGAGGGTCGCCTCGGCCACCTTGCCGCCGAAGACCTGCCCGACGAGGCCGGTCTTGGCCGCGTCCGGCACGGACACGTCGGAGACGAAGCGCCGCATCGAGCCTTCGGCACGCAGGGTCTGCGCGACCGAGAACAGCTCACCGGCGACGGCGGCCGCGGTCTCGGGCGAGCCCGACACCGCGACCCGGAGGTCGTCGACGAGGACGGCCACGGACTCGGCGGAGGCGCCGCGGAACGACGAGGTCATCAGCGCGCCTCCATCAGTTCCGGCCCGGCGTGCCGGCCTCGAGGTCGGTGAGGAACCGGTCGACGACGCGACGCTGGCGCGCCTCGTCCTCCAGGGACTCCCCCACGATCCGGCCGGCGAGGGACGTCGCCAGGGTGCCCACCTCGGCACGGAGCGAGGTGACCGCCTGCTGGCGCTCGGCCTCGATCTGGGCCTTGCCGTGGTCGACGATGCGGGTGGCCTCGGCCTGCGCCTGCTCCCGCATCTCGGCGATGATCCGCGCCCCCTGCTCGCGCGCCTCCTCACGGATGCGCGCGGCCTCGTGCCGGGCGTCGCCGAGCTGCTTCTCCAGCTCAGCGAGGCGGGCGTCGGCCTCGGCCTGCTTGGTCTCGGCCGCGGAGATGCCGCCCTCGATCGCCTTCGTGCGCTCGGCGAACGCGCGCTCGAAGTTGGGGACGACGAACTTCCGGATGGCCAGGAGCAGCACCAGGAAGACTGCCGCTCCCAGGATGATCTCCGAGACGTGCGGGATGAGCGGGTTCAGCTCCTCCGCCGCCTGGATCGATTCACGCATGGGTCACTCCGGTCTGGGGGTCGCGCGTCAGGAAAGGACGAAGGCGAGCGCGATGCCGATGATCGCGAGCGCCTCAGCGAGCGCGAAGCCGAGGATCGCGATGGACTGCAGGCGCGACTGGGCCTCCGGCTGGCGAGCAACACCGTTGATGTAGGCAGCGAAGATCAGGCCCACGGCGAGGGCGGGGCCGATCGTGGCGATGCCGTAGCCGAGCATGTTGAGCGAGCCGTTGATGTCACCATTCATGACGGTGAGGGTTCCTTTCGGGTTGGTACTGCTTCAGTTTCTCTTCTCGGGTGCTCACGGTGCCCGACGGGCACGGTGTGCTGCTCAGTGCTCGTCGGCGACAGCACCTGAGACGTACATGGCGGTCAGCAGGGTGAAGACGTAGGCCTGGAGGAACATCACCAGCAGCTCGAGCAGCGAGACGCCGAAGAACATCACCCAGGCGAGCACGCCGCCCACTGCGTTGATCGGGGAGAACGCCTCTAGCAGGAGGTACTCACCACCGAGCGCGAACAGGATCAGCAGCAGGTGGCCCGCGAACATGTTCGCGAACAGACGCAGGGCCAGCGTGACCGGTCGGACCAGGATGTTGGAGAGGAACTCCAGCGGCGCGATCAGCAGCAGCACGGGGCCGCGGACGCCGCCGGGGACACAGGTGTGCTTGAGGTAGCCGAGGAAGCCGTGCTTTTGGATGCCGACGCCGTTGTAGAGCAGCCAGCTCAGTGCGGCGAGGCCGTAGGCGTATCCCGAGTGCGAGAACGTCGGGAACTGGATGAGCGGGACCATCCCGAAGTAGTTGTTCACCAGCACGAAGGCGAACAACGTGAAGAGGTAGGGCACGAACCGCAGGTAGTGCTCGGTGCCGATGATCTCGCGGGCGATGCCGTTGCGGACGCCCCCGTAGGCCCACTCGCCGGCGTACTGCAGGCGGCCCGGGACGAGCGCGGCCTTGCGCGACATCGCGTAGGTCACCGCGAAGATGAGGACGGCGGAGAGGACGATCATCACCATGGGCTTGGTGATGCCGCCGACGATCGGCGGCAGGTCGAAGTCCGCGGGGCCGGGCGGGGTGAAGCCCCCACCGCTGCTGGCCAACGGGACGAGCGCGGCTGCGAGGTTGCCAGCGATCAACGCCGTGTCTCCTTCATGTACGTCACTTCTCCGGGCTTGACGACGGCACGTGGCCGAACTGCTTCACGACCGCGTAGAGGCTCAGGCCCGCACCGATCACGATCCCGATGGCCACGAGGTACGACGTTCCCAGCCAGCGGTCCGCCAGCCAACCGGCGCCGCCGTAGAGGAGCACGCCCGCGACGATCTGGCTGAATGCCTGCCAGGGGTCGCCGTGAGGGGTGTCCTCGGGAGCAGCTGGCGGCTCCTGCTGACTCATTGCGGTCCGGACCCTAGCATTCGGCGCGGTCACGACCCACCACCGGTCCGGACGGTCTCGCGGGGCTCGTCGTAGACCGGGATCCGGGCCCGCGCGGCCAGCACGACCTGCACCACGAGCCAGACCAGGACGGTCCCGATGAGGGCACCGGCGAGCCACCCGCGCGAGAGGGCCTCCCCCGGGCCGGCGACGCCGTCGAGGGCGGCGAGCGCCACCAGGACCAGCAACAGCTGGAGCGCGTAGGTCAGCAGCGCGAACATCAGCGACGCCCCGGGCACCAGGCCCGCCACGATGTTCACGGTGACCAGGCCGAACGCCATCACGCCGGCGGCCAGCACGGTCCCGACGAGGGCGCCGTACGCCGCCGGGGCGCCGTCGACGAGGGCGCCGACCAGCGCCGCGAGCACGCCTGCGGCGACCGTCCCGAGAGCCGCCCCCGCCAGGACCGCCGACCCGCCGTCGCGGCGGGTCCTCACGGTGTCGCGGGGCGTCTCGGTCGTCATGCGGCGGCCGTCCTGGAGTGGGTCTGTCGCGGTCGTCAGCGGCCCTGTGGGCCGCTCGTGAAAACTATCACAAGGTCTCCGGAGAGGGCTCATCGAGCACCTCCAGGACCTTCGGCTTGTGCAGCACCGGCAGCACGAACGTGAGCACCACGGTCACCCCGGCGAGCACGCCCACCGACAGCCAGACCCACAGGCCGGTGTAGAGGCTCGCGCACACGGTCGCGAAGGCGATCAGCCCGGCCCACAACCACATGATGAGCACCGCCCGCCGCTGGGAGTGCCCGATCTCGAGCAGGCGGTGGTGCAGGTGCTGCTTGTCGGGCGCGAACGGCGAGCGCCCCGCTCGGGTGCGGCGCACCACCGCCATCACCAGGTCGAGCAGGGGCACCACGAGGATGGATACCGGGAGGAGCACCGGCAGCAATGTGGGCAGCAGGCTGGCCTGGCCGCCGGAGCCGCCCCGGGCGATCTCGGTGCCGGAGAACTGCCCGGTCAGCGTGACCGCGCTCGCGGACAGCACCAGCCCGATGAGCATCGAGCCCGAGTCGCCCATGAACAGCCGGGCCGGGTGGAAGTTGTGGACCAGGAAGCCGACGCAGACCCCGGCCAGCGCGACGCTGAGCAGCGCCGCCGTGGTCGCGCGCGGGGCGTCGTTGATGCGGGTGAGCTGGTAGCAGAAGACGAAGAACGCGATGGCGCCGATGCCGACCACCCCGGCGGCCAGGCCGTCGAGGCCGTCGACGAAGTTCACCGCGTTGACGGTCGCGATCACCACGAAACCGGTCAGCAGCGCCGCCTGGGCGTCGTCCATGGCGAACTGCTCGCCGTTGGTGAGCGGGAAGTAGACGTACTGGATGCCGAAGGCGACGAGGAAGCCGGCGGCGAGCACCTGGCCGCCGAGCTTGGTGAGCGCGTCGAGCTCGAGGATGTCGTCGAGCACCCCCACCGCGCAGATCAGCGCGCCCGCGATGAGCACGATGCCGGCGTCGCGGAAGACGAAGGGCCCGCTGAGGGAGAGGAACGGCAGCTCCCGGGCCACGAGGTACGCCGCGACCAGCCCGCCGAGCATCGCCAGCCCGCCGAGGTACGGGATCGGCTCGTCGTGCACGTCCCGGTCCCGAACCGCCGCCACCGCACCGGTGCGGATCGCGATCTCCCGGGCCACGACGGTGAGCAGGTAGGTGACCGTCGCGGCCACGAGGAAGACGAGGAGGTACTCCCGCACTAGGCGCTCGCCTGGCCCTCGTCGGTCAGCGTCGCCCCGAGCGGCTCGAGCACCTCGTTGAGCTGCTCCAGGGAGAGCGCACCGCGGCGCAGGATCCGGCCCTGGTCACCGGTGCAGTCGACGATCGTCGACGCCTCGCCGCCCGGGGAGGCCCCGGCGTCGACGAGCACCGCGACCTCGTCGCCCAGCATCTCCTCGGCCTGCTCGGCGTCGGTGGCGGCCGGCATGCCCGAGAGGTTCGCAGAGGAGACCGCGAGCGGGCCGGTGCGCTCGAGCACCTCGAGCGCGACGGGGTGGTCGGGCATCCGCACCGCGACGGTGCCGCGGGTGTCACCGAGGTCCCACTGCAGGGAGGTCTGCTGGTGGCAGACCACGGTCAGCGGACCGGGCCAGAACCGCTCGACCAGCGCGCGGGCGTAGCCCGGCACCCGGACGGCCAGCGCGTCGAGCGTGCTCGGCGAGCTGACGAGCACCGGCGGCGGCATGTCGCGGCCGCGGCCCTTGGCGTCGAGCAGGTCGCGGACGGCGGCGGGGTCGAAGGCGTCGGCGGCGATGCCGTAGACCGTGTCGGTCGGCAGCACGACCAGCTCGCCGCGTTGGACGGCCAGGGCCGCGGCCTCGACGGCCGCCTCGCGGGCGTCCTCGGTGTCGGTCGGGTAGCGCTCGCTCACCGGGTCATCGTGCCAGCCGGGCCGTCACGAAGCGCGCCCGACCTGCCAGGTCGGGATGGTCGCGCACCTCGGTCCACCGACCGGTCGCCGCGAAGACGGCCGGCGCGGACTCGCCCTGAACGTCGGCGTGCTCGGCGCCCACCACTCCCCCGGGCCGCAGCAGCAGCGCGGCCCGCCGCTCCAGCACGCGCATCGCGTCCAGCCCGTCGTCGCCGGAGAAGAGCGCGAGGTGGGGGTCGTGGTCGCGCGCCTCGGGGGCGACCGACTCCCAGGCGTCGAGCGGGATGTACGGCGGGTTGCAGGTGACCACGTCGACGGACCCGGCCAGGTCGTCGAACGCCGTGGCCAGGTCGCCCTGGCGCAGGTCGACCCCGGTGCCGGCGAGGTTGCGGACCGCCCAGCGGTGCGCGGCCTCGTCCAGCTCGACGGCGTGCACCACCGCCTGCGGCACCTCGTCGGCGACCGCCTTCGCGATCGCGCCGGACCCGGTGCACAGGTCGACGACCACCGGCGCGCCGCCCGCGTCCACCAGCTCGGTGGCCCGCTCGACGGCCCACCCGGCGAGCAGCTCGGTCTCCGGCCGCGGCACGAACACCCCGGGGCCGACGGCCAGCTCGACGTGGCGGAACCACGCCGACCCGGTCAGGTGCTGGAGCGGCTCGCGACCCGCGCGGCGCGCGACGAGCACGGCGTACTCCTCCAGCGCGGGCGGGTCGACCTCGTCGACGAGGACCAGCCGGCCACGGGTCGTGCCGAGGACGTGGGCGAGCAGCTCGGCGGCGTCGTGCTCGGGGCTGGCGACGCCCGCCTCCCGCAGCCGGGCGGTGGCCTCGGCCAGCACGGTGCGGCGTGCGGTCACTGCTCCAGCGCCTCGAGCCGGTCGGCGAGGTCGGCGTCGACGCACGAGGCGAGCACCGGCTGGAGGTCGCCGTCGAGGACCTGGTCGAGGTTGTAGGCCTTGTAGCCGGTGCGGTGGTCGGAGATCCGGTTCTCCGGGTAGTTGTAGGTGCGGATCCGCTCCGAGCGGTCGACGGTGCGGACCTGGCTGCGCCGGGCGTCGCTGGCCTCGGCGTCCGCGGCCTCCTGGGCGGCGGCGAGGAGCCGGGCGCGCAGGATGCGCATCGCCTGCTCCTTGTTCTGCAGCTGGCTCTTCTCGTTCTGGCAGGAGACGACGATGCCCGTCGGGACGTGGGTGATCCGCACGGCCGAGTCGGTCGTGTTGACGCTCTGGCCACCGGGGCCGCTGGAGCGGAAGACGTCGATGCGCAGGTCGTTCTCGTCGATGGTGACGTCGACCTGCTCGGCCTCGGGCAGCACGAGCACGCCGGCGGCGCTGGTGTGCACCCGGCCCTGCGACTCGGTGACCGGCACCCGCTGCACGCGGTGGACGCCGCCCTCGAACTTCAGCAGGCCGTACGGCGCCTCACCGGGCTCCGACGCGCCCTTGGCCTTGACCGCGACGGTGACCGACTTGTAGCCGCCGAGGTCGGACTCGGTGGCGTCCAGCACCTCGACCTTCCAGCCCCGCCCCTCGGCGTACCGGGTGTACATGCGCAGCAGGTCGCCGGCGAACAGCGCCGACTCCTCGCCACCCTCGCCGGACTTCACCTCGAGGATGGCGTCCTTGTCGTCGGCCGGGTCGCGCGGGACCAGCAGCCGTCGCAGCCGCTCCTCGGCCTCGCCGAGCCGCGGGACCAGCGACTCGGCCTCCTCCGCGAAGGACGGGTCCTCGGCGGCGAGCTCGCGCGCGGCCTCGAGGTCCTCGCCCAGCCGCTGCCAGTCGCGCCACGCGCCGATGACCGAGGAGAGCTGGGCGTAGCGCTGGTTGAGCCGCTTGGCCAGCCGCGCGTCGGCGTGGGTCTCCGGCGCGCCGAGCTGCTGCTCGAGCGCGGCGTGCTCGGCGAGCATGCCCTCGACGGCCTCGAACACCGGTGGCTCCTGGGGTCTGGGTGGTTGCTGCTGGGGGTGGGGATCTGTCCGGAGGTGGACAAACGACGAGCGCCGGCCCCTGCCGTGGTGGCGGGGGCCGGCGCTCGGGGACAGCTACTTCTTGGCTGCCTTGGCGTAGCGGGCCTCGAAGCGGGCGACGCGGCCGCCGGTGTCGAGGATCTTCTGCTTGCCGGTGTAGAACGGGTGGCACTGCGAGCAGACGTCGGAGCGGATCTGGCCCGACGTGACAGTGCTGCGGGTCGTGAACTCGGCCCCGCAGGTGCAGGTCACCGTGGTCTCGACGTACTCGGGGTGGATGTCCTTCTTCATGGTGTCCTCTCAGTCGCCGGGTCGTCCGCCGCGCCCTGCGGCAACACGTGAACCGGAACCAGCACGGAATTGTGCCACCGGTCAGAACGCCGGCCCAATCGTGGTTGTTCCCGCGCTCAGGCGTCTTGGCGGTCCTGCTGCAGGTCCTGCTCCGGGGTCTGGTCCGGGGTCGGGTCCGGGGTCGGGTCGGCGAGCTCGGCCGGGGCCGGTGCGGGTGGCACCCGGTCGCCCTGGAGGCGCAGCGAGATGGTCACCGTGGTGCCCGCGCCCTCCTCGGACTCGAAGAGCACCCGGCCGTCGTGCTTGTCGATGATCGTCTGGACGATCCGGACGCCGAGGCCGGTGCCCGCGATCTCGTTGTGGACCGCGTTCGAGGCGCGGAAGAACCGGGTGCCGAGCCGCTCGAGCTCGCCGGCGGGGATGCCGATCCCGTGGTCGCGGACGGCCACCTGCACCTGTCCCATCGACTCGGTCACCTCGACCTCGACCGGGTCGCCGTCCCTGCTGAACTTCACCGCGTTGCTGAGCACGTTGAGGAACGCGCGGTTGAGCATGGCGCGGTCGGCCAGGACGGGCAGCGGGTGGCCGGGAGCGGTCACGGTCACGACGATGCCGCGGCGAGCAGCGGTGATGCGTACGTCGGTCGCGGCGTCGCGGACCACCTGGTCGAGGTCGACCTGCTCGAGGTCGGTGCCGCGGTTCTCCGCCTTGGACAGCGTCAGCAGGTCGTCGATCAGCGTCTTGAGCCGGCTGACGTTGCGACGCGTGGCCTCGAGCATCCGCTCGTGGCGCGGGGCCATGCCGTCCTCGAACTCCTCGGCGATCAACTCGAGGTAGCCGCTGATGGTGGTCAGCGGCGTGCGCAGCTCGTGGGAGACGTTCGAGACGAAGTCGTCGCGGGCGGTGTCGAGCGCCCGCAGCTCGGACTGGATCCGGGTCTCGACGGCGCGCGCGCGGGACTGCTGCTCGACCAGCTCGTTGAGGGCGGCGGCGACCGCGCGCACCTCGCGCGGCCCGGCCACCTCGGCGCGGACGTCGGCCTCGGCGCGCGCGACCCGCTGCACGGTCGCCTCGATCGCCAGCAGCGGGGCCGACAGCTCACGGTCCAGGCGACGGCGCGACCGCCCGACCAGGAACCAGCCGACCAGGCCGAGCACGACGACCGCGAGGATCGTCGCCCGGAACCGCCACTGCGCGTCGGAGCTGGCCTCCCGCTGACGCCGGTCGAACTCCTCGTGGGTGGCGAGGTGCGCCTCCTGCAGCTCGTCGAAGAGCCGCTGACCGCGGTCGTAGCGCTGCTGCTGGAAGGTCCCCGGCCCGCCCGGCGCGTCGACGCGGGGCTCGGCGTACCGCTCCACCCAGGCGTCGGCCGCGTCCTGCTGACGCGTCACGAGCAGCTCGAGCTCGGCGTCGCCGCGGGCGAACTCGCGCACCGGGCGCTCGTGGCCCGGCAGCCGCTGCATCGCCTGCTCGTAGTCGTCGATCGCCTCCTGCTCGCCGCTGCGGGCGTAGGCGCCGACCGCGGCGTCCATGTCGGTGAGGTCCTGGAGGACGTCCTCGTTCGCCGTCGCCGCTGGCAGCAACCGGCCGGTGAGGTGGTCGAGCGCCTGCGTCGAGGCGAGCACCCCGCCCACGCAGATCGCCGCCATCAGGGCGAGCAGCAGGCCCATCCGGGCGAGCACCGGCGCGACCAGGCGCGAGACCGGCTGTCCGCCGCCGGGTGGCGGCGTGCCGCCGACCGGACGGGTGCCCGAACGGGCCGCCGGGGTCCTCATCTGCGTGGGTGCTCCCGGCTCAGAGTGACCGGGCGAGCAGGGCCTCGACCCGGGAAGCGAGCTCGCGGGGGCTGAACGGCTTGGTGATGTAGTCGTCGGCACCGGAGTCGAAGCCGGTCTCGACGTCCGACTCCTGGGCCCGCGCTGTGAGCAGGATGACCGGGAGGTCGGCCAGGGCCGGGTCGGCCCGGATCACGCGGATCGCGTCGAGCCCGGAGAAGCCCGGCATCATCACGTCGAGGACGGCGAGGTCGGGGCGCTGCGCCTGGCAGGCCTCCACCGCGGCCGCTCCGTCGGACACCGCGACGATGTCGTGGCCGAGCGTCGAGAGCTTGAACTCGACCAGCTCCCGGATGTCGACGTCGTCGTCAGCGACCAGGATGCGTGCCACGTTCGTCCCTCCCCGGAGTACGTCGTTCGGTGCCGGACCGGGTCGTCCCCGCGCCGTGCCGGGTCAGCCTACGGGGTCCGGCGCCCGCTCCGGCGCGGCTTCCCGAGATCGTTCCCGGGAGCCGCGCCGGCCCTGCTGAGCAGGCGGTCAGTCGTCGCCGCCGGCCGTCGGCGTCGTCTTCTGGACCTGCATGAGGAACTCGATGTTGGTCTGCGACTTCCGCAGCCGCTCGAGCAGCAGCTCGAGCGCCTGCTGGCTCTCGAGGTTCGCCATCACGCGGCGGAGCTTCCAGACGATCGCGAGCTCCTCCTTCGACAGCAGCAGCTCCTCGCGACGGGTGCCCGACGCGACGGCGTCGATGGCGGGGAACAGCCGCTTCTCCGCGAACTCGCGGCGCAGCCGGATCTCCATGTTCCCGGTGCCCTTGAACTCCTCGAAGATGACCTCGTCCATCTTCGAGCCGCTCTCGACCAGCGCGGTCGCGAGGATCGTCAGCGAGCCGCCGTTCTCGATGTTGCGGGCGGCGCCGAAGAACCGCTTCGGCGGGTAGAGCGCGGCCGAGTCGACCCCGCCGGAGAGGATCCGCCCGCTCGCGGGTGCCGACAGGTTGTAGGCGCGGCCGAGGCGGGTGATGCCGTCGAGCAGCACGACGACGTCGTGGCCGAGCTCGACGAGGCGCTTGGCCCGCTCGATGGCCAGCTCCGCGACCGTCGTGTGGTCGGCCGGCGGCCGGTCGAACGTCGAGGAGATGACCTCGCCCTTGACCGAGCGCTCGAAGTCGGTGACCTCCTCGGGCCGCTCGTCGACCAGCACGACCATCAGGTGGCACTCGGGGTTGTTGGTGGTGATCGAGTTCGCGATCGACTGGAGCACCATCGTCTTGCCGGCCTTCGCGGGCGAGACGATCAGGCCGCGCTGCCCCTTGCCGATCGGCGCGGCGATGTCGATGAGCCGGCCGACGAGGTTGTCCGGGCCGGTCTCCAGGCGCAGCCGCTCGTCGGGGTAGAGCGGGGTCAGCTTCGCGAACTCGACGCGGTGCTTGCCCGCCTCCGGGTCCGCGCCGTTGACGCTGTCGACGCGCACCATCGGGTTGAACTTCTCGCGCCGCTCGCCCTCGCGGGGCTGGCGCACCTGGCCGACGATCGCGTCGCCACGCCGCAGGCCGAACTTCCGGACCATCGACAGCGACAGGTAGACGTCGTCCGGGCCCGGCAGGTAGCCGCTGGTCCGCACGAAGGCGTAGTTGTCGAGCACGTCGAGGATGCCGGCCGCCGGCACGAGCACGTCGTCCTCGAGGATCGTGGTGTCCGGCTCACCCCGCTGGCCGCGCGTGCGGTCGCGGTCGCGGCCGCGACGACGCCGGTTGCGCCCGGTGCCGTCCTGGTCGTCGTCCTGCTCGTCGCGGTACTGGTCCCGGTCGCGGTCCCGGTCTCGGTTCGGGTTCTGGTCGCGGTTCTGGTCGCGGTCGCGCTGCTGCTCGCGGTCGCGCTCCCGCTGCTGGGCGCGGTCGCGCTCGCGCTGGGCCTCGCGGTCCCGCTCGCGCTGCTGGTCCCGCTGCTGCTGGTCGCGCTGCTGGTCGCGGTTGCGGTCCTGCTTGGACTGGCCGCCGTCCTGCTGCTTGTCCTGCTTGTCCTGCTGCTTGTCCTGCTTGTCGGTGGGGCCGTCCTGCTGCCGGTTGCGGCCCTGGCGCTGCTGGCGGTCCTGCCGGTCCTGCCGGTCCTGCCGGTCCTGGTTGCGCTCGCGGCGACGCTCGCCGTCCTGGCCGGCGGACCGGTCGTCCTGGTCGCCGGTCGGCTCGGGCTGAGTCTCGGCCGAGCGCTCGGTGCTCTGCTCGGTGCTCTGCTCGGTGCTCTGCTCGGTGCTCTGCTCGGTGCTCTGCTCGGCGGTCTGCTCAGTGGCCTGCTGGGGCTGCTGCTCGGCCGCGGCGGCACGCCGGCGGCGCGACCGGATGGGGCGCTCGGCGGGCTGCTCGGCGGGCTGCTCGGCGGGCTCGGCGGTCCGGTCGGTGGCCTGCGAGCCGGTCTGCTCGGCGGGCGCGGTCGCGGGCGTCGTACCGCCCGACGCCGGACGGCCGGCGCCCTGCGCGGCCTTGATGGCCTCGACGAGCTGGACCTTCTTCATCATGCCGGCCTCGGCGATGCCCATCCCGCTGGCCATCGTGCGCAGGTCGGCGATGAGCATCGAGCTGAGACCACCGCCTCGCTTGCGTGCCGCTCCGCCGGAGGTCGGTTCGATCGTCTCGGTCACGTGAGGGGGTCCTTCCCACGTCGTCGTGCCGGGGCCGCTTCCCGCGGTCGACCGGCTGCTCGTCAGGGCTCCCGGCTCCCGACCCGGCGTCACCGGCAGGTGAGGACGGATCGGTACGCGGAGGATCTCCGCGACGAACGAGAGGGAGTGAGGCACCCGGCGGGTCCGGACTGGCCCGGGGGTCACGATCGGGTGCACGCCTGGTGGTACGGCGCGCGGTCAATGTATCACCGGCGTGAACGGCTCGTCGGCGGCCCGTCCGATCGGCGCGGCGGACGGGAGCTTTATCGGGCACCCGGTGAACCTCACGGTCCCCCGGTGAAACTTCGTACGTTGACCGTGAGGTTCATCGGCGCCCCGATGAACCTCACGGCCAGGGCGAACGCCTCCGCCAGCCGCCGGACTCGATGCCCTCAGTCGAGGACGCGCGCGCCGGTGGTGCTGACGGCAAGGACGTGGGCGGCCCAGCCGTCGGGGCAGCGGGCGAGGAGCCGCTCGCCGCCGGCCGGGCCGTCGACGAAGGCGAGCACGGTCGGCCCGGCGCCGGAGACGACGGCGGGCACGTCGTCGGCGCGCAGGGCGTCGACCAGGGCGAGCGAGGCCGGCATGGCGGGCCGGCGCTGCTCCTGGTGGAGGTAGTCGCGGGTGGCGCGCAGCAGGTGCTCGGGCCGGCCGGCGAGGGCGGCGACGAGCAGCGCCGTGCGAGCGGCGTCCGCGGCCGCGTCCGCGTGCGGGACCTGGCTGGGCAGCAGCCCGCGGGCGACCTCCGTGGAGACCCCGTCGGGCGGCACGAAGACGACCACGGCGACCCGCGGGTCGACCGGCGAGCCGGTCGTCCAGAAGCCGTCGTCGTCGTGCCCGGAGATGGTGAAGCCGCCGTGCAGCGCCGGGGAGACGTTGTCGGGGTGGCCCTCCATCCGGGCGGCCAGCTCGAAGAGCGCGGCGTCGTCGAGGACCAGCGAGCCACCGGCGACGAGCGCGCGGGCGAGCACCAGGCCGCCGACGATCGCCGCGGAGGACGAGCCGAGGCCGCGGGCGTGCGGGACGACGTTCGTGCACCGCAGCCGCAGGCCCGGCGGCTGCCCACCGAGCGCGTCGAACGCGGCCCGCATCGCGGAGACGACGAGGTGCGACTCGTCGAGCGGGACCGAGCCCTCCCCCGCACCGACCACCTCGACGACCAGCCCGTCGCCGGCGACCTCGCCCTCGAGCTCGTCGCGCAGCTCGAGTGCGAGCCCGAGGCTGTCGTAGCCGGGACCGAGGTTCGCCGACGTGGCCGGCACGGTCACCCGGACCGGCCCCGCGACGAACGAGGTCACCGCAGTCCGGCGGCCTCGGCCGCCGCGGTCACGTCCGCGTCGATGACGGTGTCGACGACGCTCTGCCCGCTGGCGGCGTACCCCTCGAGCGCGGTGGCGGTGTCCTTGAGCCCGTGGCCGGTGACGGTGATGGCGACCGTGCTGCCGGCGTACGACTCCCCGCCCGCGAGCTCCTGCAGCAGCCCGGCGATGCCGGCCGCCGAGGCGGGCTCGACGAAGACGCCGTCGCGCGCGGCGAGCTCGCGCTGGGCGGCGAGGATCGCGTCGTCGCTGACCGCGGCGAAGCGGCCACCGGACTCGTCGCGCGCCGCCTCGGCGAGCTTCCACGAGGCGGGGTTGCCGATCCGGATCGCGGTGGCCTTGGTCTCGGGATCGGGGAACGGCTCGCCGGTCACCAGCGGCGCCGCGCCCTCGGCCTGGAAGCCGCGCATGACCGGCCGTTTGGTGGCCATGCCGAGGTCGGCGTACTGGTTGTAGCCGAGCCAGTACGCCGAGACGTTGCCGGCGTTGCCGACCGGCAGTAGGTGGTAGTCGGGCGCGTCGCCGAGGAAGTCGACGATCTCGAACGCCGCGGTCTTCTGCCCCTCGAGGCGGACCGGGTTGACCGAGTTGACCAGGGCGACCGGGTAGTCCCAGGCGAGCTGGCGGGCCAGCGCGAGGCAGTCGTCGAAGTTGCCGCGCACCATGACGACCTGCCCGCCGTGCATGATCGCCTGCGCCATCTTGCCGGCGGCGATCTTGCCCTCGGGCACGAGCACGAGCGGCTTGAGGCCGGCCTTGGCGGCGTACGCCGCCATCGACGCCGACGTGTTGCCGGTCGAGGCGCAGACGACCGCCTCGGCGCCGTCGGCCTTGGCGACCGAGATCGCGGCGGTCATGCCGCGGTCCTTGAAGGAGCCGGTGGGGTTGCTGCCCTCGACCTTGAGCCAGACCTCGGCCCCGGTGAGGCCGGAGAGCCACGCCGAGTGGACCAGCGGGGTGCCGCCCTCGCGGAGCGTGACCGCGGGCGTGCCCTCGGGGATCTCCAGCAGGTCGCGGTACTCCTCGATGACCCCCCGCCACTGGTGGGTGGCCGTGCGCGTGCTCACTCCTGCTCCCCTTCCACCCGCATGGTCGACGTGACCTCGCGGACGATGTCCATGCCCCTCAGGTGCTCCACGGTCGCGCTCAGCTGCGCGTCGGTCGCCTCATGCGAGACCACCACGAGCTGGGCGTCGTCGTCGCGGCCCTCCTGGCGGACCGTCTGGATCGAGACGCCGTGCTCGGCGAACGCCGCGGCGACCGTCGCCAGCACGCCGGCGCGGTCGTCGACGTCGATCGCCACGTGGTAGCGCGTCCGGGTCTCCCCCATCGGCAGCACGGCGCGGTCGGCGTACGCCGACTCCCCGGCGCCGCGGGTCCGCGCGAGGCGGTTGCGGGCGACGGTCACGAGGTCGCCGAGGACCGCGGACGCGGTGGGCGAGCCGCCCGCGCCGGGACCGTAGAACATCAGCTGGCCGGCGGCCTCGGACTCGACGAAGACCGCGTTGTAGGCCTCGCGGACCGACGCCAGCGGGTGCGAGCGCGGGATCATCGCGGGGTGGACACGGACGGCCACGGCCTCCTCGCCGCGGTCGTCCGCGCGCAGCTCGCAGATCGCCAGGAGCTTGACGACCGCGCCCATGTCGCGGGCCGACTGCACGTCGGCCGCCGTCACCTCGGAGATGCCCTCGCGGTGCACGTCGGAGGCGGTGACCCGGGAGTGGAACGCAAGCGAGGCGAGGATCGCGGCCTTCGCGGCCGCGTCGAAGCCCTCGACGTCGGCAGTCGGGTCGGCCTCGGCGTACCCCAGCTCCTGGGCCTCCTCGAGCGCCTCGGCGAAGCCGGCGCCGGAGGTGTCCATCTTGTCGAGGATGAAGTTCGTGGTGCCGTTGACGATGCCGAGCACCCGGGTGACCCGGTCGCCGGCGAGCGACTCGCGCAGCGGGCGCAGGATCGGGATGGCCCCGGCGACGGCGGCCTCGTAGTAGAGGTCGCGCCCGGCCTTCTCGGCGGCCTCGAAGAGCGTCGGGCCGTCCTCGGCGAGCAGCGCCTTGTTGGCGGAGACGACGCTGGCGCCGTTCTCCAGCGCGGCCAGGATCAGCGAGCGCGCCGGCTCGATCCCGCCGATGACCTCGACGACCAGGTCGACGTCGTCGCGGGTCACCAGCCCCGTCGCGTCGGTCGTCAGCAGGTCCGCGGGGACCTCCACCTCGCGCGGCGCGTCCAGCCGCCGCACCGCGACGCCCGCCAGCTCGACCGGCACGCCCACCCGGGCCGCCAGGTCGCCGGACTGCTCCTGCAGCAGCCGCACCACCTGGGAGCCGACCGAGCCGCAGCCGAGCACCGCCACCCGGAGCTTGTCGGGTCGCTTGTCGCCCTCCATCACAGATCACCCACGTCAGTCGCCAACAGGTCGTCCTCAGTCTCCCGCCGGACGAGGACGCGCGACGCCCCGTCCCGCACCGCGATCACCGGCGGGCGCAGGAGGTGGTTGTAGTTGGAGGCCATCGAGCGGCAGTAGGCGCCCGTGCCGGGCACCGCGACGAGGTCGCCCGGGGCGAGGTCGCCCGGCACGAACTCGTCCTTGACCACGATGTCGCCGGCCTCGCAGTGCTTGCCCACCACCCGGCCGAGCACCGGCTCGGCGTCGGAGCGGCGCGAGGCGAGCGTGCAGGAGTAGTCGGCGTCGTAGAGCGCGGTGCGGATGTTGTCGCTCATGCCGCCGTCGACCGAGACGTAGGTGCGCGAGGCGCCGCCGTCGAGGCTGACGTCCTTGACCGTGCCGACCTCGTAGACCGTGCACATCGACGGTCCGACGATCGCCCGGCCCGGCTCGATCGACAGTGCGGGCTGCGCGATGCCGAGTGCCCGGCACTCGTGCTCGACGATCTTGGTCATCTCGGTCGCCAGCTGCGCGGGGTCCGCCGGGTCGTCCTGGGTCGTGTAGGCGATGCCGAAGCCGCCGCCGAGGTCCATCTCCGGCATCTCCACGCCGAGCTCCTCCGACACCCGCGCGTGGAGCGCCAGCACGCGACGCGCGGCCACCTCGAAGCCCGACGAGTCGAAGATCTGGCTGCCGATGTGGGAGTGCAGGCCCCGCAGCTCGAGCGCCTCCGCGGCCGCCACGCGGCGTACCGCCTCGAGACCGTGGCCGGCGGTGATCGAGAACCCGAACTTCTGGTCCTCGTGGGCGGTGGCGATGTACTCGTGGGTGTGCGCCTCGACGCCGGCCGTCACCCGAACCATCACCGGCACGCGCGCGCCCTCCTCCGCCGCGATCCGCGCCAGCCGCTCGATCTCGGTGAAGGAGTCGACGACGACCCGGCCGACGCCGTTGCGCACGGCGCGGCGCAGCTCGCCCTCGGACTTGTTGTTGCCGTGGAACTCGACGCGGTCCATCGGGAACCCCGCGCGCTCGGCGACCGTCAGCTCGCCACCGCTGCAGACGTCGAGGGAGAGCCCCTCCTCCGCGATCCAGCGCGCGACGGCGACGGAGAGGAACGCCTTGCCGGCGTAGTAGACGTCGTACGCCGCGAACGCGTCGCGGAAGGCGCGGGCCCGGGTCCGGAAGTCGTCCTCGTCCAGGACGTACGCCGGCGAACCGTGCTCGGCGACCAGCTCGGTCAGCGGCACTCCGCCGACGGTCAGGACCCCCGCGTCGTCCTTGTGCGCGGTGGTCGACCACAGCTGGGGCACCAGGTCGTTGGGGTCGGCGGGCGTGCGCAGCCACGAAGGGCCGCGGAAGGCTCCGGGCGCGTGCGCCCACCCTGCTTCGTGCGTCATCGGGTCGTCCTCACATGCGCTCGGGGGCGGACACGCCGAGCAGGCCCAGGCCGTTGGCCAGGACCGTGCGCGTCGCCTGGACCAGCAGCAGGCGCGCCCGGTGCAGGTCGGTGGTCTCCTCGTCGCCCATCGGCAGGACGCGGCAGCTGTCGTAGAAGCGGTGGTAGGTGCCGGCCAGCTCCTCGAGGTAGCGGGCGACGCGGTGCGGTCCGCGCAGCTCGGCGGCCGCGGTCACCACCCGCGGGAACTCCGCGAGGGCGCGCAGCAGCACGCCCTCCTTCTCGTGGGTCAGCAGCTCGGGGTGCGAGGCCGCCTCGACGCCGAGGTCGGCGGCGTTGCGCAGCAGGCTCGAGACCCGGGCGTGGGCGTACTGCACCGTGAACACCGGGTTGTCGTTGGTCGCCTTGGCCCACAGGTCCAGGTCGAGGTCGATGTTGGAGTCCGAGCTGTAGCGGGCCAGCGCGTAGCGCGCGGCGTCCACCCCGATCGCCTCGACCAGGTCGTCGATGGTCACGACCGTGCCGGCCCGCTTCGACATCCGCATCGGCTGGCCGTCGCGGAGCAGGTTGACCATCTGGCCGATGAGGATCTCGAGGTTCGTGCCCGGCTGGTCACCGAAGGCGGCGCACATCGCGTTCATCCGGCCGACGTAGCCGTGGTGGTCCGCGCCGAGCATGATCAGGCAGCGGTCGAAGCCGCGCTCGCGCTTGTCGAGGTAGTAGGCGAGGTCGCCGGACAGGTAGGCGCCCTGGCCGTCGGACTTGATGATCACCCGGTCCTTGTCGTCACCGAACTTCTCGGTGGCCAGCCACACGGCGCCGTCCTGCTCGTAGACGTTGCCGAGCTCGCGCAGCCGCGCGACCGCCCGGTCGACCGCGCCACTGCGGTGCAGCTCGTCCTCGTGGAAGAAGACGTCGAAGTCCACGCCGAACTCGTGGAGGCTCTTCTTGATCTCCTCGAACATCATGTCGACGCCGACCGCGCGGAAGACCTCCTGCGCCTCCTCGTCGCCCAGCCCGAGGACGTCGGGGCGCTGCTCGACGATGGCGCGCGCGATGTCGTGGATGTACTGCCCGCCGTAGCCGTCCTCCGGCGTCGGCTCGCCCTTGGCCGCCGCGAGCAGCGAGCCGCTGAACCGGTCGATCTGGCTGCCGTGGTCGTTGAAGTAGTACTCCCGGGTGACCTGCGCGCCGGTCATCGTGAAGATCCGCCCGAGCGCGTCACCGACCGCAGCCCACCGCACGCCGCCGATGTGAATCGGACCGGTGGGGTTGGCCGAGACGAACTCGAGGTTGATCCGCTCCCCGCGGAACGCGTCGGAGGCGCCGTACCGCTCCCCCGCCGCGACGATCTCGGCCGCCACCTGGCCCTGGGCACCGGCCTCGACGGTGATGTTGAGGAAGCCCGGGCCCGCGACCTCCACGCCGCCGATGCCGTCGGAGGCGCGCAGCCGCTCGGCGAGCAGCTCGCCCAGGGCGCGCGGGTTGGTGCCGGCCTTCTTCGCCAGCTGCAGCGCGACGTTGGTGGCGTAGTCGCCGTGGCCCTTCTGGCGCGGCCGCTCGACGGTGACCTCGCTGGGTACGCCGTCGGGCAGGGCGAGGTCGCCCTGCTCGACGAGGGCCGTCAGGCCGTCGACGATGGTCGTGGAGAGCTGCGCCGGAGTCACCGTCCAAGCCTATCGGCGGGCACCGGTTTCTCCCGCACGGCCGGGGGCGGGTACGGTTCCACCGCGCACGCCGGCGACGCCGGTGGCGCGATGCCTCCGTAGCTCAGGGGATAGAGCACTGGTTTCCGGTACCAGGTGTCGCAGGTTCGAATCCTGCCGGAGGCGCCCGCACGACCTAGCACAGGAACGGCCTCCCGGCATCGTCCGAGGGGCCGTTTCGTCGTCTCCGACCGCCGTTCCCGGCCACCTCGGACCTCGCTGTCTAGACACATCGACGTCACAGGCATGACCGACGTAACAAAGGCGCACGCTCCCCGTTGCAGGCGTGAGGCGGCTTCCCCGGGCCGTCTCTCGGAGGGCAGGCCCCGGCTGGTCCCCCGGCCACGGACCCCTGCGGTCCCGCCACCAGGATCCGACGTCGCCCGGCCGGGGAGGGTCGAGCGGCGCGAGCTACGAAAGCAGGAAACGTGAACAAGACCCTGAGCAGGGCGATCGCGGTCACCGCGGTCAGCGCGGCCGGCCTCGCCGGCACCCTCGCCGTGACCCCCACGGCCACCGCCGAGACCGGCTCCCGAGCCGCCGTCTCCGCCCCCGCCGGCAAGCTCACCGACTCCGGCCGCCTCGAGAAGACCGGCTTCGGCTACAAGGCCGACGTCTTCGGCACCAAGCTGCTGCTCGAGGGCGTCGAGCTCCGTGCGCTCAAGGGCGGCTACGCCCAGCAGCGCTGCACCACGATGGCCGGTCGCGTCGCCGAGAAGCGCTCCATCCTCGCGCCGCTCGACGAGATCACCGACGGCCTCCTGCCCGAGGGCCTCATCGACCTCTCGGTCACCAAGCAGACCTCCGAGACCTACAAGCAGGGCAACCGCACCGGCGTCCGCGGCGTCAGCACCGTCGGCGACGTGACCATCGGCGGCCTCGAGCTGCCGGGCCTCGGCAAGCTGCCCAAGCTGAAGATCGAGGGCCTCCAGTCGGTCGCCGACGCGTTCCACGCCAACGGCAAGTTCGGTCACGAGGAGTCCTTCGGCTTCAAGGGCATCTCGCTGGACTACGAGGGCTCGGTCGTCGAGGGCACCCCGCTGGCGATGCTGCTCGACATCCTCAACCAGGTCACCGCGCCGGTCTCCCAGATCGTCAACCAGGTCATCGGCCTGCTGCGGAGCCTCGGCCCCGGCGGCATGATCGAGATCCCTGGCCTCGGCGGCATCGGCCTCGGCTCCTCGTCCGGCAAGGCGAACGGCAAGCAGGGCATCTCCGAGGCGTACGCCCTCAAGGTCCTCATCAACGCCACCGGCAACAACACCATGCTGCAGCTCGGTCGGGCCCGCACCGCGATCTCCAAGGCCGGCCCCGCGGGCGTCTTCCGCGGCACCGCCACCGGAGCGAACATCCTCGGCGACATCCCGCTGCTCAACGTCGGCAACCTCGGCCAGCGCTCCATCCCGTGCGGTGGCACCAACGGCAAGGTGCAGACCACCAAGGCCGCGGACTACAGCCTGCTCGGCGGCCTGGTCAACGTCACCGGCGTGACCTACAAGACCATGGGCAAGTACGGCAAGGGCAAGGCCGCCCGCGCGCTCATCGGCACCGACCTCGGCACCATCACCGTCCCGACCCTCAACCTCGAGGTGAAGGGTCTGTCCTCGCTGGTGAACCTCAAGCGATCGGCGAAGTCCGCCAAGGTCAAGCCGACCGTCACCACGAAGTACCTGGACATCGTGCACAACGGCAAGCCGGTCACGCTCAAGGCCGGCGAACAGTACGACCTGGGCGACGACAACTTCCTGAACTTCCGGAAGCTGTTCGACCGGACCTTCCACGGCACCGGCGTCCACGGCCTGCAGCTGAACCTCGCGGGCATCGGCCTGCTCGACCTGGCGTCGTCCTCGGGCCGCATCTTCCCCCGCTGACGTCACCGCACCACCTGCTCCACGCTCCACCGATCCACGGCACACCGGGCCGGTCCCTCCCTCGAGGGGCTGGCCCGGTGGCCGTTTCGCTCGAGTCCCCCGGCCGCCGCCGCGCCGGAGGACGGCCGCGGACCCGGTACGCCGCGCGGGTCGGGGCCGGAGGCGGCCGCCGGAGGGAGGGGGCGCCCCGGCGAACGTCAAGGCGACCCCGACGGCCTGGAGGAGCGAAGCCGGGGGAAGGCCCCCTCGGGAGCAAGTGAGCCGGGCGGCCCCGGACCGCAGGCGGACGCCGCAGGCCCCGACCCCCACACGGCGCATCCCCGACCCGCAGCCGTGGCACAGGCCCCGGTGGGCTCACGGGGTCTCGACACGCTCAGGCCTTGGCGGCCTTCGCTGCTCAACCAGCCGGTGGGCGGGCGTTGGTCAGCAGCGGCGGAGGAAGGCGTCGGAGCGGGCGGCGGCGCCGTAGCGGCGGGCCTGGGCAACGTTCGGGCGGACGATGGAGGCGCCGCGGACGTTGCCGATGGAGCCGCCGAGCACGCAGGTGGTCACCTTCGCCGGGTCGACGTGGGCGAGCGCCTGCGCGAACCGGAAGAGCTCGCCGGGCGGGAGGTCGGTGTGCAGGTGCTGCATGACCGTGAGCACGCCGCGCTCCACGAAGCCGGGCTCGTCGGCGCGGGCGCGGACCGTCTGCTGGATGCCGCGCAGGACCCGCTGCTGGTTGGCGGAGCGGTCGAAGTCGCCGCCGGCGAGGGTCTTGCGGATGCGCGCGAACGCCATGGCGCCGTATCCGTCGACCTTGATCCGACCGCGCGCGAAGCCGAGCGGCTTGAGGTCGTCGTCGGAGAAGCGGCGCGGGTTGCGGACGTGGATGCCACCGATGTCGTCGACCATGTCCTCGAAGAACGGGAAGCGGGTGACGAAGACGTACTCCGGCTGCACCCCCACCAGGTTGCCGACCGTGCGGCCCATCAGCGCGGGACCGCCGTAGGTCAGCGCCGAGTTGACCCGCCCGTGGCCGTGGCCGGGGATCGGCACCCAGGAGTCGCGGGGCACGCCGATCGCGACGGCCGAGCCGGTGCGGGTGTTGAGGCCGACCAACTGGATCGCGTCGCCGCGCGAGCGCAGCATCGGCTGGCCCGGGCGCGCGTCCGACCCCACGGAGAGCACCCAGATGACGTCCTGGTCGCGGACCGCGACGCCGTCGGCGCGCTCGACCTTCACCAGCGCGACGTCGGTGGGGTGGACGGCCGCGTCGGGCACGACGAGAGCCGCGGCGGCGAGCACGAGAGCGAGCGCACCGGTGCGCAGCGTGCGCCGGACCTTCCGGAACGGAGCGGGCATCAGGACCTCCCCCGGGAGACGTCGTAGCCGAAGACCTGCCAGCCACCGTTGCGCCAGGTCAGGTAGAGCCGGCCCTGGACGCGGTCGCGGCGCTGGACCTTGCCGCGGGTGTCGAAGACCAGCAGCACCCGACCGGTCACCGCGACCGGCCGGCCGCGGACGGCGAGCACGTCGAGCCGGAGCTCGCGGCGGCGTACGTCGACGGCGCTGATGCGGCCGGCGAGAGCGACGTTGGTCATCAGGCGCAGGTCGCGGCGGGCCTCGTCCTTCGCCCCGCTGCTGAAGCCCGGGAACGCCTGGCGGAACCCGCCGGAGCGCGGGAAGTCGCCGCCGACGTACGCGGCGTCCAGCCACCCGTCCACGACCCGGCCCACCGCCCGCTTGAGCCGCTTGCGCCGCTCAGCGGGCAGCCGACCGGTCACCTCGCCGATCGTCACCGTCGTCGGCACCGTCGTCTCCGCCGACCGGACGACCGCAGCCTCGCGGTGGCCGGCAGGGCGGGCCTCCGCCGCCGGCTCGGCGTCGTCGGAGCAGGCCGCGAGACCGAGGGTCATCACCAGGGTCATCGCGAGGGCCAGGGCCGGCGTCGCGACGGACGGCAGCCGCCGGCCGGAGCGGCGTCCCGCGCGGTCGCGGGGGGTGGGGGGCATCGCTGGTCCGCTCCCTGAAGTGTTGTAAGTCAGTCGGTCCGGCCCATGTTCACCCGGCTTCCGCCCCGGCTCGCAACCGGCGGTGGTGTGGATCCGGTCATACCTTGCATCACAGGCGACCCTGACCGGCGCATTTGCTTCGGTGGGGGACTAGCCTTGGCTCCCGACACCCCACCCCCGCGCGCTCACTTTGGAAGAGGCGAAGCAAGTCGTGCCGCAGTCCTCTGGCAACCCGTCCTCCGACCGTTCCACCGGCTCGGAGCCACCCGCTGACTTCGGAGCCAACGAGTGGCTCGTCGAGGCGATGCACGAGCAGTACGAGAAGGACCCCGCGAGCGTCGATCCGCGGTGGGTGGAGTACTTCCGCAACGGCGGCGGCAACGGCTCGTCGAACGGGTCGAGCAACGGCTCCTCGAACAGCGCGTCGGTGAAGACCGAGACCAAGGCCCAGCCGAAGCGAGAGGCCTCGAAGAAGGAGACCCCGAAGCAGGCCGCCGAGCCGAAGCAGGCACAGAAGCAGGCACAGAAGCAGGCCCCCCAGCAGGAGGCCGAGAAGAAGACCGAGCCGAAGGCGACGCCGCGGCCGGAGAGCAAGGCCGCCGAGCCGGCCAAGGGCACCTCCTCCCCCGAGCCCAAGGAGAAGCGCCCCGCCGAGCCCGCCCAGGCGAGCGACGAGCCGTCGTACACCGTGCTCCGCGGCATCGCGGGCGCCACGGCGAAGAACATGGACATCTCGCTGTCGGTCCCGACGGCGACGTCGGTGCGCAACATCCCGGTCAAGCTGCTGTGGGACAACCGGATCGTCATCAACGGCCACCTCGAGCGCGCGCGCGGCGGCAAGGTGTCGTTCACCCACCTCATCGGCTACGCGATCATCAAGGCGATCAAGGCGCAGCCGGCGATGAACAACACCTACGACGAGATCGACGGCAAGCCGACCATGGTGACGCCGGCGCACATCAACCTCGGCCTCGCGATCGACCAGGTCAAGGCGGACGGCACCCGCCAGCTGGTCGCGCCGTCGATCAAGGCCTGCGAGTCGATGGACTTCGCGCAGTTCTGGACCGCCTACGAGGACATCGTCCGCAAGGCGAAGAACAACAAGCTGACGATGGAGGACTACTCCGGCACGACCGTCAGCCTCACCAACGTCGGCGGACTGGGGACCAACAACTCGGTCCCGCGCCTGATGAAGGGCCAGGCGGCGATCATCGGCGTCGGCTCGATGGACTACCCGCCGGAGTTCCAGGGCGCCTCCGAGGAGACGATCGCGCGCAACGCGATCTCCCGCATCCTGACGATGACCTCGACCTACGACCACCGCGTCATCCAGGGCGCGCAGTCCGGCGAGTTCCTCGGCCAGGTCGCCAGGTACCTCCTGGGCCAGGACGGCTTCTACGACGAGATCTTCCGCTCGCTGCGCATCCCCTACGAGCCGATCCGCTGGAACGCCGACGTCTCGGCCTCCCACGACGACGAGATCGACAAGCAGGCCCGGATCCTCGAGCTGATCCACGCCTACCGCGTGCGCGGCCACCTGATGGCCGACACCGACCCGCTGGAGTACCGCCAGCGCAGCCACCCCGACCTGCGCATCGAGTCCCACGGCCTGACGCTGTGGGACCTCGACCGCGAGTTCCCCACCGGCTCCTTCGGCGGCGAGGGCCGGCGCTTCATGAAGCTGCGCCACATCCTGGGCACGCTGCGCGACTCCTACTGCCGCACCACCGGCATCGAGTACATGCACATCATGGACCCCGAGCAGCGGCAGTGGATCCAGGAGCGCGTCGAGCAGCCGCACCAGAAGCCGCCGCGCGAGGAGCAGCTGCGGATCCTGCTGAAGCTCAACCAGGCCGAGGCGTTCGAGACCTTCCTGCAGACGAAGTTCGTCGGTCAGAAGCGGTTCTCCCTCGAGGGCGGCGAGACCACGATCCCGGTCATCGACGAGATCTGCGAGGCCGCCGCCCAGGCCGACCTCGACGAGGTCACGATCGGCATGGCCCACCGCGGTCGCCTCAACGTGCTGGCCAACATCGTGGGCAAGAAGTACTCCCAGATCTTCCGCGAGTTCGAGGGCAACATCGACCCGCGCACGGTCCAGGGCTCCGGCGACGTGAAGTACCACCTCGGCGCCGAGGGCGAGTTCGAGGCCGGCTCGGGCCACAAGATCAACGTGTCCGTGGCCGCGAACCCGTCGCACCTCGAGGCGGTCGACCCGGTGCTCGAGGGCATCGCGCGCGCCAAGCAGGACGTGCTCGACCGCGGTCCGGAGTACCCCGTGCTGCCGCTGCTCGTCCACGGCGACGCGGCGTTCGCGGGCCAGGGCGTCGTGGCCGAGACGCTCAACCTCTCCCAGCTGCGCGGCTACCGCACCGGCGGCACGATCCACGTGATCGTCAACAACCAGGTCGGCTTCACGACCTCGCCGGGCTCCTCACGGTCCTCGCTGTACGCCACGGACGTGGCGCGCATGGTCCAGGCGCCGATCTTCCACGTCAACGGCGACGACCCCGAGGCCTGCATCCGGGTCGCGCGACTCGCCTTCGAGTACCGCCAGGCGTTCAACAAGGACGTCGTCATCGACCTCGTCTGCTACCGCCGCCGCGGCCACAACGAGGGCGACGACCCGTCGTACACCCAGCCGCTCATGTACGACCTCATCGAGCAGAAGCGCTCGGTGCGCAAGCTCTACACCGAGTCCCTCATCGGTCGTGGCGACATCACGATCGAGGAGGCCGAGCAGGTCCTGCGCGACTACCAGCAGCAGCTCGAGCGGGTCTTCACCGAGGTCCGCGAGGCCAGCACGCAGCCGTCGGAGTGGACGACCGTGCCGGACTACCCGGACAAGCCGGCCGGCGAGGCGAGCACCGCGATCTCGCAGGAGGTCCTGAAGCGGATCTCCGACGCCTACACCACGCCGCCGGAGGGCTTCACCGTCCACCCGAAGGTGATGCCGCAGCTGCAGCGCCGGGCGCAGGCGATCACCGACGGCCCGATCGACTGGGGCACCGGCGAGATCCTCGCCTTCGGCTCGCTGCTCATGGACGGCCGCCCGGTCCGCCTGGCCGGCCAGGACTCGCGCCGCGGCACGTTCGTGCAGCGCTTCGCGACGATCATCGACCGCACCAACGCCGACGAGTGGACCCCGCTGAGCTCGCTCACCGAGGACCAGGCGAAGTTCCACGTCTACGACTCGCTGCTCTCGGAGTACGCCGCGCTCGGCTTCGAGTACGGCTACTCGGTGGCCCGTCCCGAGGCGCTCGTGCTGTGGGAGGCGCAGTTCGGTGACTTCGTCAACGGCGCGCAGACCGTCATCGACGAGTTCATCACCGCCGGCGAGAGCAAGTGGAACCAGCAGTCGGGTGTCGTGCTGCTGCTGCCGCACGGCTACGAGGGCCAGGGCGCGGACCACTCCTCCGCCCGGATCGAGCGGTTCCTGACGATGGCCGCCGACGAGGCGTTCGTCGTCGCCCAGCCGAGCAGCCCGGCGTCGTACTTCCACCTCCTGCGCCAGCACTCGCTGGGCGAGCGGCACCGCCCGCTCATCGTCTTCACGCCGAAGTCGATGCTCAAGCGCAAGGAGGCGGCCTCGCAGCCGGCGGAGTTCACCGAGGGCACGTTCCGCCCGTTCGTCGGCGACGCCGATGCCGACCCGGACAAGGTCGACACGCTGCTGCTGTGCTCGGGCCGCGTGACCTGGGACCTCATGGTCGAGCGCGGCAAGCAGGAGCAGGGCGAGCGGTTCGCCATCGGCCGCGTGGAGCAGCTCTACCCGCGCCCGACCGACGACATCAAGGCCGAGATCGCGCGGTACCCCAACCTCAAGGAGGTGCGCTGGGTGCAGGACGAGCCGCGCAACATGGGCCCGTGGCCGCACTACCAGCTCAACGTGTGGCCCGAGGTCGACGCGAAGGTCGTGCCGGTGACCCGGCCCGCCTCCTCCTCGCCCGCCGTCGGCACCGTCAAGCGGCACCAGGCCGAGCAGAAGGAGCTGCTCGCGCAGGCGTTTGCCTGACCGACACGCATCCGGGGTGGCCCGCGTCCGGCAACGGGCGCGGGCCGCTCGCGTTCCGCGGCACGGCTCCGGGGCCGCTCCGCAACCAGGACAGAGCACACGAGGAGAGGACGATGTACTTCACCGACCGAGGCATCGAGGAGCTCGAGCGGCGCCGCGGCGACGAGGAGGTCACGTTCGCGTGGCTGGCCGAGCAGCTGCAGGCGTTCACCGACACCCACCCGGAGTTCGAGACCGCCGTGGAGCGTCTCGCCACGTGGCTCGCGAGGCTGGACGACCCCGAGGACTGAGGGGGATGATCAGCGGGTGACCGAGCCCTCCTCCCCCACCCCCGCGGCCCCGGCCGACACCACGGCGTACCCGGCGGCGCCGTGGCAGATGACCGGGTCGCTGTTCCTCTCCCTGTTCCGCGTGCCGACGAAGGTCGACGACCTGCGGCCGGCCGGGGTGTACGGCGCGGCGTTCGTGTCCTACGAGGAGCCGAGCCCCCTCACCTACTCAGAGCTGCTCGTCGCCCGCCCCGTGAAGGCGCCGGGCTCGAAGGGTCGCCGGGTCAGCATCACCGACATCTGGGTCGACTCCCCCGCGTCGGTCGCCGGCGGCCGTGAGCTGTGGGCGATCCCGAAGGGGCTGTGCGACTTCCGGCTGGAGTCGGAGTACCGCGGCCCGTTCGCCCGCACCGAGTGGAGCGCGACGCTCGACCGTCGACCGATCGCCAGCGCGCGCTTCACCGACGCGGCCCGGGTCGTGCCGCGGGTCCCGTTCAAGGGCCAGACGTGGCAGCCGGGCATCGCCGACACCGACGGCGAGGAGCGCCGCGCGACCCTTCAGGGCAGCGCGAAGGCGATGCCGTGCTGGGGCGCCTGGGAGTTCGACCCCGACGGCCCCCTCGGCTGGCTCGCCGGCCGCCGCGCCATCGCGTCCTTCCGCATGCGTGACTTCCGGATGTCCTTCGGCTGACGCTCATGCCGTCGAAGCCGTGCGGTCGCTCGGTTCAGTCCTGAGAGAGCTCCGGGGGCCGGTCGGTGGACTCGAGGGACGCGCGACGGGCGGCGTCGCGGAGTTCGAAGACCTCGGTGGCCAGGCCGCCGAGGGCGCCGGCGACGTCGCGGACCGCGCGGGTGAGGATCGTGGCGACCTCGCCCACGGCGGTCGCGGTCGCCTCGACCGCACCCTGCACGGCGTCCTTGCGGATCTCGGCCTTGCTGAGGTGGTCGGTCATGGGTCCAGTGTGTCCCCGGCGCCTCAGGCGGCCAAGGTGGTCTCGGACTCCGGCGCCGCGGCTGCGTCCTCGCGCTTGCGGTCCGGCAGCGCGAACCGGCAGATCTTCTTCGCGACGCTGAACAGCTGCTTGCCGAGCGGACCGGTGTTGTACGGCAGCTCGTAGCGCTCGCAGATCTCGCGGACCTCCTCGGCGACCTGCGGGTAGCGGCGCGCCGGCAGGTCGGGGAAGAGGTGGTGCTCGATCTGGTGGCTGAGGTTGCCGGTCATGAGGTGGAAGAGCTTGCCGCCGGTGATGTTGGCGGAGCCGAGGAGCTGGCGGAAGTACCACTGGCCACGGCTCTCGTCCTCGCACTCCTCCTGGGAGAAGGTCGCGACGCCGGCCGGGAAGTGGCCGCAGAAGATGATGTTGAACGCCCACACGTTGCGCACCAGGTTGGCGGTGGCGTTGCCGGCGAAGGTCAGCGGGAACAACGGGCCGGTGAGTGCCGGGAACAGCAGGTAGTCCTTGACGGCCTGACGCCTGACCTTGCGCATGATGCCGGCGTGGAGGGCCTTGTTGTCCTCGATCTTGCGCTTGCCGGCGACGAGGTTCTCGACCTCGAGGTCGTGCATCGCCACGCCCCACTCGAAGAACACCATCAGCAGGAACGCATAGAGCGGGTTGCCGAGGTAGTAGGGGTGCCACGGCTGGTCCTCGTCCATCCGGAGGACGCCGTAGCCGATGTCGCGGTCCTTGCCGAGGATGTTGGTGTAGGTGTGGTGGATGTAGTTGTGGCTGTACTTCCACTGCTCGCTGGGGCACACGTTGTCCCACTCGTACATCCGCGAGCTGAGGCCGGGGTCGCCCATCCAGTCGTACTGGCCGTGCATGACGTTGTGCCCGATCTCCATGTTGTCGAGGATCTTGGACACGCTGAGCGAGGCGACGGCGAGCGGCCAGGCCGGCGGCAGGTAGAACAGCGCGCGGCCGGCCGTCTCGAAGGCGCGCTGCGCCTTCACGACGTTGCGGATGTACGTCGCGTCGGCCTCGCCGAGGTCGGCGAGGACGCGCTGGCGGATGGCGTCCATCTCCTCGCCGAACGACTCGAGCTGCTCGGGGGTGAGCCGGCCGAAGATGGTCGCCGTGCTCTCCGGGGCGCCCGGGGCGTCGGTGGTGGCAGTGGTCTCGGCGGTCTCGGTGGTGATGTGTTGGGTGGCGGTCATGGTGTTCCTCTCGGCGGGTGCGGAGGCAGGTTCGGGAGGGTGGTCAGAGGTCGACGGTGCAGTCGCCGACGGGGGCGGAGACGCAGATCCGGATGTCCTCGTCCGGCAGCGAGGACTCCTCGCCGGTGAGCACGTTGCGCACGGTCCCCTCGCTCTTGCGGGAGACGCAGGAGAAGCAGATGCCCATCCGGCAGCCGGACTCGGGTGTCAGCCCGAGCGCCTCGGCCTGGTCGAGCAGCGTGTCGCCGGTGTTCGCGCCGGAGGCGCCGGAGCGGCTGAAGACGACGTCGCCCTCGGCCGCGTCGGACCCGGCGACCCTCGGCGGCTTGAAGTACTCCAGGCGGAGCGCCGGCGAGTCGGCGTACGCGCCCTTGACCGCCTCGATCAGCGGCGCCGGACCGCAGGCCCACGTGGGCACGTCGCGGTAGCCGGGGACGTGCCGCTCGAGGTACGCCGGCGACAGGGCCGGGTCGCCGAGCTCGGGGTGCAGCAGCTTGACGTCGATGCCGTGGCCGGACCGCCGGACCTCGTCGAGCTCCGCGGCGAAGATCTGGTGCTCCGGGCTCTGGGCGTAGTGCAGGAACGTCACGTGCCCGCGGTGGGTGCGGCGCTGCAGCGAGCGCAGCATCGACATGACCGGCGTGATGCCGGAGCCGCCGGAGATGAGCAGGATCCGCTCCGGCACCGCGTCCGGGAGCACGAACTCCCCCTGGGCCTGCGAGAGATGGACCATGGTGCCCGGCCGGGCCCGCTCGACGAGGTAGCGCGAGACGAGCCCTTCGGGGTTGGCGCGCAGCGTGATCGTGAACCGGTCGCCGGGGCGGCTGTCGGGGCTGGAGATGGTGAAGACCCGGGTCGTGCGGCGGGCGCCGTCGATCTCCACGCCGACCTGGACGTGCTGCCCGGCCCGGTGGCCGCGCCAGGTCGAGGTGGGCTGGAGGGTGATCGTGGCGACCGGCGGGTGGCCGGGCACGTCGACCTCGCGGTGCACGTCGACGACGCGGGCCCGGACCTCGTGCGCGGCCCACATCGGGTTGACGAGCTCGAGGTAGCGGTCGACGCCGTGCGGCGACGTGAGCGCGGCGAGCGTGCGGCTGCGCAGGGCGGAGGTGGCGAGCCCCATGAGGTTGCTCCTTCGTGGGTGGCACGGGTTCGATGAACTGCTTCGGTGAACGACTGTGCACTATCAGGTTGCCGAGAATCGATGGGGCTGGTCAAGGTCTGACCGGGTGAGGGTGCACACACGTCCACCGGCGGTGTGACGAGGGCTACGATGGGTACGTGACCGAGACGAGGGTCGAGCGCAAGGAGCGCACCCGCCGCGCGATCCTGGACGCGGCGCTGCACCTGTGCGAGGACAGCTCCCTGGTCGCCCTCTCCCTGCGCCAGGTCGCCAAGGAGGTCGGCATCGTGCCGACCGCGTTCTACCGGCACTTCGAGTCGATCGAGGCGCTCGGCCTCGCGCTGGTCGACGAGTCGTTCGTGTCGCTGCGCGCGATGCTGCGGGACGTACGCCGTGGCGAGGGCGCGGCGGGCGGCTTCGCCGACATCGTCGACTCTTCGGTGTCGATCCTCGTCGAGCACGTCCACCAGCAGCGGCAGCACTTCCGGTTCATCGCCCGCGAGCGCGCGGCCGGCCCGCCGTCGGTGCGCGAGGCGATCCGGCACGAGATCGAGCTGTGCGAGCGCGAGCTGGCCACCGACCTGGCCCGCCTCCCGGGCACCGAGGAGTGGTCGAGCGACGACCTGCGGGTGCTCTCCAACCTGATCGTCACCGCGATGGTCGCCACCGCCGAGGCGATCCTCATCAACGCGCGGCGCCCCGACGTCGAGAAGCAGCTCGCCGAGAACGCCCGCACCCAGCTGCGCATGGTCCTCATCGGGGCCCTGCAGTGGCGCTCCAAGCCCTAGCCGGTCAGCCCTCTCTTCCAGTCGACCCGGCTCAGCGGGGCTGGACGAGCACCTCCGGCACGACCGCGTCCGCGGGCAGGTCCAGCACGTGCAGGACCAGCTCGGCGACGGTCTCGGCGCGGACCCAGGCGCCGGCGTCGTACTCCTTGCCCTCCTGGCGGTGCACCTCCTCCTGCATCGGGGTGGCGGTGCGGCCGGGGAAGACCGAGGTGACGCGCACGCCGGTGCCGGCCTCCTCGGCGCGCAGGGAGTCGGCGAGGGCGCGCAGGCCGTGCTTGGAGGCGGCGTAGGCGCCCCACTCGGGCTTGGCGGTGATGCCGGCGCCGGAGTTGAGCAGGACGACCGTGCCGCGCGCGGCGCGCAGGGCGGGGAGCGTGAGCCGCGTGAGCACGGCCGGGGCGACCAGGTTGACGACCAGCTGGTCGATCCAGGCGCTGGTCGGCAGCTCCGCGACGGTGCCGAGCTCGACGACCCCGGCGGCGTGGACGACCGAGTCCAGGCGCTCGGGCAGCGCGAGCCCGTCGAGACCCGCCGGCTGGGCGAGGTCGGCGACCAGGACGTCGGCGCCGGGGTACGCCGCCGCCAGGTCGTCCGCGCGGCGCTCGTTGCGGGCGAGGAGCACCAGGCGGTCACCGCGCTCGTGCAGCCGCCGGGTGACGACCTCGCCGATGCCGGAGCCGGCGCCGGTGACGAGGTGGGTCCGCGGGCCGGTCACAGCGTGAACACCACCTTGCCGAACAGGTCACCGCCGGCCATCGCCTCGAAGCCCGCGCGGGCCTCGGTCAGTGGCAGCACGCGGTCGACCAGCGGCCGGACGCCGGTGGCGTCGAGCATCGCGACGAGGGCGGCGAGCTCGTTGCGGGTGCCCATCGTGGAACCGATCACGCGCAGCTGGCGGTAGAAGATCCGGGTCAGCTCGGCGTCGTCGGGCTGCGCGCCCGAGGTGGTGCCGGAGATGACGATCGCGCCGCCGGGTCTCAACGACCGCACCGAGTGCGACCAGGTGGCGCGCCCGACGGTCTCCATGACGGCGTCGACCTTGACCGGGAGCCGCTCGCCGCTGGCGTACACCTCGTGCGCGCCGATCTCCAGCGCCCGCTGCCGCTTGGCCTCGTCCCGGCTGGTGGCGAGCACCCGCAGGCCGGCCGCGCGCGCCAGCACGATCAGGGCAGTGGCGACACCCCCGCCGGCGCCCTGCACCAGCACGGTCTGGCCGGGCGTGCAGCGGCCCTGCGTGAAGAGCATGCGGTACGCCGTGAGCCAGGCCGAGGGCAGGCACGCGGCCTCCTCGAAGGACAGCGAGGCCGGCTTCGGCACCAGGTTGCGGCGGGGCACGACGACCGACTCCGCGAACGTCCCCCAGTGCCGCTCGGACAGGATCGCGCGGTCGGGGTCGAGCGTCTCGTCGTCGGCCGCGCCCGGGTCGCCGATGACCGCGTGGACGACGACCTCGTTGCCGTCCTCGTCGACGCCGGCCCCGTCGCAGCCGAGCACCATCGGCAGCGCCTCGGCCTTGATCCCCACGCCGCGCAGGGTCCACAGGTCGTGGTGGTTGAGCGCGGCGGCGCGCAGGCGCACCCGCGCCCAGCCGTCGGGGACCTCCGGCTCGGGCTGCTCCCCCACCACGAGGGCGGAGAGCGGGTCGTCGGGTGCGAAGCGTTCGGCGTAGACGGCGAGCACGGCGGTCCGGTGCCCCTCTCGGCGGCGGCTCAGCAGCCGGTCAGCGGTCGGTCAGCGCCGCGCGACGCCGTCGCGGCGCGCAGCCTCGGCGACGGCGGAGGAGACCGCCGGGCCGACCCGGTCGTCGAACGGCGACGGGATGACGTAGTCCTCGGCGAGCTGGTCGCCCACGAGCTCGGCCAGCGCGTCGGCGGCCGCGAGCTTCATGCCCTCGGTGATCGCGGTCGCGCGGACGTCGAAGGCGCCGCGGAAGATGCCGGGGAACGCCAGCACGTTGTTGATCTGGTTCGGGAAGTCCGAACGGCCCGTCGCGACGACCCGGGCGTGGCGGTGGGCCACCTCCGGCAGCACCTCGGGGGTCGGGTTGGCCAGGCCGAAGATGATCGCGTCGTCGGCCATCGTGGCGACGTGCTCCTCGGGCACCGTGCCGCCCGAGACGCCGATGTAGACGTCCGCGCCGACCAGCACGTCGGCCAGCGACCCGGATCGGCCGGTCACGTCCGCGGTGAGCTCGGCGACGACGCGCTTGATGGGCGTCAGGTCGTCGCGGCTGGAGCTGAGCACGCCCTTGCGGTCGGTGACGGCGAGGTCGGTGATGCCGGCCTCGAGCAGGATGCGCGCCACCGCGACGCCCGCGGCACCGGCGCCGGAGATGACGACGCGGGTCTCGCCGGGGGTGCGGCCGGTCAGGCGCAGCGCGTTCTTGAGCGCCGCCAGCGCCACGACCGCCGTGCCGTGCTGGTCGTCGTGGAAGACGGGGATGTCGAGGCGCTCCTTGAGCCGGTCCTCGATCTCGAAGCAGCGCGGGGCGGAGATGTCCTCGAGGTTGATGCCGCCGAAGCTCGGCGCGAGCCGCGCGACGGTCTCGATGATCTCCTCGGTGTCGGTGGTGTCCAGGCAGATCGGGACGGCGTCGACGTTGCCGAACTGCTTGAACAGCACGGCCTTGCCCTCCATCACCGGCATCGCCGCGGCGGGGCCGATGTCACCCAGGCCGAGGACGGCGGTGCCGTCGGTGACGACCGCGACCGTGTTGGGGACCCACGTGTAGTGCTGGGTCATCGAGGGGTCCTCGGCGATGGCGGTGCAGACGCGGGCAACACCCGGGGTGTACGCCATCGAGAGCTCCTCGGCCCCGGTGAGCGCGACCGTCGAGACCGTCTCGAGCTTCCCGCCTACGTGCAGGTCGAAGACCGGGTCCCCGGCAAGGGGGTGGTCGGGTGCTGCAGCCTGCGGTGCCTCGGGAGCCTCGGTCGTCTCGTGCGGTGTCGCCATGGTCGGCCACTCTGGCACAGCCCTCGACCGTGGCAGGTGGTGTCCACGATGGTGTGGGTCACAGCAGCCGTGGGCGAGGCCACAGCCGGGCGCGGACGACCGCCAGCACGTCCTCGTCCGGGACCGGTCCTCGGTGCCGGGAGTCGACACCGCGGTCCGGGTCGTCGCTGAGCAGCCACCACCCGGGACGGCCGGACGCCGTCGTACGCCGCTCCACCGCCCGCTTGACCGCGACCGTCCCGTCGGCCAGCCGCGCGACCACCACCCGACCCGGCCGGGGGGCTCCACCGTGGAGCACGAGCAGCCGGTCGCCGGGGGCCAGCGTCGGCCTCATCGAGTCGCCGGAGACGTGTGCCAGGCCGATGCTGGGCACCTGTCCCGGGCCGCGGCGACCTGCTCGTGCGTCACGTGACACGCCGAGTAGTGTCGCAGCAGGGGCCGGCCTCCGTGTCGGCCCGCCCGGCTCCACCGCACGACCGTACAACCGAAGGCTCCGCCGACCACGGGAGGAGCCACCCACCTGAGAGGACGGCAATGTTCGCGCGACTCTTCGCTCCCACCCTCGAGGTCTCGGCCCACTGCGACCTGCCCTGCGGCGTCTACGACCCCGCACAGGCCCGGTACGAGGCCGAGTCGATCAAGGCCATCATCGCCAAGGTCGCCGACAACGACGACCCTGACTTCCGCACCCGCGCGGTCCTCATCAAGGAGGAGCGCTCGAACCTGGTCAAGCACCACCTCTGGGTGCTGTGGACCGACTACTTCAAGGCCCCGCACTTCGAGAAGTACCCGCAGCTGCACACCCTCTTCAACGAGGCGACCAAGCTCGCGGGGGGTGGCGGCGGCACCAAGGCCACCTTCGACGCGGAGAAGGCCGACCAGCTGATCGCCAAGATCGACGAGATCGCGGAGATCTTCTGGGAGACCAAGAAGGCCTGAGCCTTCTGGGAGACCAAGAAGGCCTGAGCCTGCGAAGGCCAGCTTGGTCTCCATCGACGACTGAGCTTGCGAAGTCGTCGTGACAAGAAGGCCTGAGCCTGCGAAGGCCAGCTCGGCCTGAGCCTGACGGGGCCGGTCGCCGGGGGAACTCCCCCGGCGACCGGCCCCGACCACTATGGTCACCTCGACGGTCCCCGCGAAGAAGGACGAACCACATGTCTGTCACGGCCAGCGGTCCCAGCCAGGACCGCGCCGACGTCGAGCTGCGGGTCCCGGCCGACGGCGCCTACGTCTCGGTGCTCCGGACCACCACCGCCGGCCTGGCCGCGCGCCTGGACTTCACCATCGACGACATCGAGGACCTGCGGATCGCGGTCGGCGAGGCCAGCGCGATGGTGCTGCCCGAGGCCGACCCCGCCTCGGAGCTGGAGTGCCGCTTCTGGCTCGCCCCCGGGCAGATGACGGTCTCGGTGAGCGTGGAGGCCGCGTCCCCCGCGGCGCCCGACGAGGACAGCTTCGCCTGGCAGGTGCTCACCACCCTCGCCTCCTCCGCGTCGGTGCAGTCCGGTGACGGCCGGCTCGGCGTGACGATGACGATGCGGGCGCTCGACCTCGGAGGGGACGACCTCGAGGCGGCGCTGGGCGCCGGGCGCTGAGGATGGACTCCCCGCGCACGCAGGACGCACCGGAGGTGGACGCACCGCCGACCGGGGTCGAGCTGACCCGGTTGCGGAGCGCGGAGCTCTTCCGCGACCTCCACGACGCGGGTGCGCCGCAGCACCTCCGCGAGCGGGCTCGTGACGACCTCGTCCACCTCCACCTGCCGCTGGTGGAGCACTGCGCGCGCCGCTTCCGCAACCGGGGCGAGCCGTTCGAGGACCTGGTGCAGGTCGGCACGATCGGGCTGATCAAGTCCGTCGACCGCTTCGACACCGACCGCGGCGTGGAGTTCTCGACCTACGCCACGCCGACGATCATCGGCGAGATCAAGCGCTACTTCCGCGACAAGGGCTGGGCGATCCGGGTGCCGCGGCGGCTCCAGGAGCTGCGGATGCAGATCGGCTCGGCGACCGCCGAGCTGACCCAGTCCCTCGGCCGCTCCCCCACGCCCCGGGAGCTGGCGGAGGCGATCGGCTGCACGGTCGAGGAGATCGTCGAGGGCATCGAGTCGAGCAACGCCTACTCCACGCTGTCGCTCGACGCCAGCGACGACTCCGACGACGGCGCGGCCTCGATGCTCGACGCGATCGGCGTCGACGACGCGAACCTCGAGCACGTCGAGATCCGCGAGTCGATCAAGCCGCTGCTCGACCGGCTGGACCCGCGGGAGAAGAAGATCCTGCTGCTGCGGTTCTTCAAGAACATGACGCAGTCCCAGATCGCCGAGGAGATCGGCGTCTCGCAGATGCACGTCTCGCGCCTGCTCAACCGCACGCTGGTCCAGCTGCGGACCTCGCTGGAGGAGGCGGACTAGTTGCCTAGTCCGCCGGCCGGTCCTCCTCGGGCCCGCCGCGGCCGGTGCCCGTCGGGTCGTCGGTGAGCACCGCGGTGCTGGCGGGGTGGAAGACCCCGGCGAGCACGACCGCGGCGACGACGGCGAGGCCGATCGCGACCAGCGGCAGGTTGCCGCCGCGGAAGGACCAGGCGACGCCGAGGCTGATCAGCTGCGCGAGCACCACCGGGCTGCGCGACCAGGTGGCGTGCTGCCGCAGGCCCCAGGCGCACAGCAGGAGCGCGGCGCCGCAGAGCAGGAAGAACCCGGTGGTGGTGACGTTCATGGTGACCCGGCCCGAGGTCAGGTGGGCCAGCTCTGCGACGGCCAGCAGCACCAGCACCAGGCCCTCGACCGCCGTCAGGGACGCGGCTACGACGAGGGGTGCGGGGGTCGCGGACGCCCCGTTCACGCGGTCGTGGCCGGCACTGGTATCGGACGGATCCATCGGGGGCACCGGGCGAGCCTAGCCCGGTCGTGAGAGGCCTCCGCGTGACCACGTGCGCGGGGCGCCTGTGACGGAAGAGACCATCACAAACGCTTGTATAACGTTCCAAAGATTGCCACGCTGGACACTCGCTCGTGAATGCGTTCACTTTGTTGTGCCCCGACACGAGCCCGCAGGCCTTGAGCTGCCCCTGGCCTGCACGTGCGTTGTAGAGAGTAGGGATTCCCCAGCCATGGATTGGCGCCACCGTTCCGCCTGCCTCGACGAGGACCCGGAACTGTTCTTCCCGATCGGCAACACCGGTCCGGCCATCCTCCAGATCGAGGAGGCCAAGCAGGTGTGCCGACGCTGCGAGGTGCGCGAGCAGTGCCTCGCGTGGGCACTGGAGGCCGGGCAGGACCACGGGGTCTGGGGCGGCCTCAGCGAGGACGAGCGTCGCGCGTTGAAGCGCCGCAACGCCCGCGCCCGCGTCCGCACCGCCTGAGCCACACGACCTGACTCGACGGCCTGACCGTCGGCGGCTCAGACCAGGGGTACGTCGACCGCGGCCCGCGTCCCGCACGCGCCCGGCACCGCGCCGAGCTCGAGCCGACCGCCGAGCTCGGACTCGACCAGCGTCCGCACGATCGAGAGCCCGAGGTTGGTCGAGCCGTCGAGGTCGAAGTCCTCGGGGAGCCCGCGGCCGTCGTCGTCGACGGTGATCCGGAGCCGACCGTCGTTGCGGCGTACCGTCAGCCGGATCGTGCCGCCGTCCCCGTCGGCCTCCCCCAGCCGGGACAGGTCCTCGGGCACGACCGGCTCGGCGTCGCGGTCGACCTCGTAGCCGTGCTCGACGGCGTTCTGCAGCACCTCGGTCAACACCATCGCCAGCGCGGTGGCGGACTCCGAGGGCAGCGCCCCGAACTCCCCGTCGCGCAGCACCCGCACGCGACCGGCGACGGCGCTGACCTCGATGACCATCGAGGAGAGCCGGTCGGCGATCTCGTCGAAGTCGACGTTCTCCTCGCCGGCCTGGCTGAGCGTCTCGTGGACGATCGCGATCGAGCCGACCCGGCGCACCGCCTCCTCCAGCGCCATCTTGGCCGCCTCGGAGTCGATGCGGCGCGCCTGGAGCCGCAGCAGGGCGGCGACGGTCTGCAGGTTGTTCTTCACCCGGTGGTGGATCTCGCGGATCGTGGCGTCCTTGGTGACCAGCTCGCGGTCGCGGCGGCGCAGGTCGGTGACGTCGCGGACGAGCACCAGCGCGCCGATGCGGGTGCCCTGTGGCCGCAGCGGGATCGACCGGACGATGAGCGAGACGGTGTCGGTGCCGATCTCGGTGTCGCGGTGCGCGCGGCCGCCGAGCACCGCGCTCAGCGTCTCCTCGTCGGGCCGCCGCCGCGGCGGCACGAGCTCGCGGGTCAGGTCCGCGAGCGAGAGCCCGGCGAGGTCGCCGGAGAGGCCGAGGCGGCGGTAGACCGAGAGCGCATTCGGGCTGGCGTAGGCGACCCGGCCCAGCGCGTCGACCCGCAGGAACCCGTCGCCCACGCGCGGCGAGTCGGCGTGGTCGCTGCGCTGCCCCGGGGCCGGGAACCGGCCGTGGGCGATCATCTGGGTCAGGTCGGCCGCGGTCTGGAGGTACGACAGCTCCAGGCGGCTGGGCGTGCGCACGCCGAGCAGGTTGGTGTTGCGCGCGACGACGGCGATCACCCGGCCGGCGCGGCGCACGGGGATCGTCTCGACGCGGACCGGCACGTCGTCGCGCCACTCCGGGTCGCCCTCGCGGACCAGCCGCCCCTCGGCGTACGCCGCGTCGAGCAGCGGCCGCCGGCCGGCAGGGACGAAGGTGCCGACGACGTCGTCGACGTACGCCGTCGGGCCGGTCGTCGGACGCATCTGCCCGGCCGCCCAGAAGCCGGCGCCGGCGCGGTCGGGCAGCCACAGCACGAGGTCCGCGAAGGACAGGTCGGCGATGATCTGCCAGTCGGCCTGCAGCAGCTGGAGCCACGCGACGTCCTCCGCGGAGAGGTCGGTGTGGCTGCGCACCAGGTCGGCGAGGGTCGGCACGCTCCGTGACCCTACTGCCGCCCGCCCGAGACCTCCGCCGGGTCGGCTTGAGCGAGATTCGCTGGCAGGATGGGGGCCATGTCGGGGCAGTACTGGAAGCAGGTCCACGCCTCCGGGCTCGCGGTGCCGGACGACCGGCCGCTGGAGGACCTGACCGCCGACCTGACCCGGATGCTGGGCGACCCGGAGCCCGAGGTGCGCGAGGCCACCGCCTGGCCGGTGCTGGTCACCTGGATCGGGCGCGGGGTGTACGACGACCTCCTGGTCGGGCTCGGCGACGGCATGTCCGCCGGGCTGCGCCCGGGGCTCGGCGAGGTCGGCACCGACAGCGTGCTGCGGCGCAGCTGGTCGGCCCGGGTGCTCGCCGAGTGCCTCGAGCGCGACAACCTGCGCTCGCTGCTTCCCGCCGGGAAGGTGCTCGACTGGGGCGACCGGATCGCGACCTGGCTGCTGCGCGAGCAGGACGTCCGCGGCTTCGTGCCCGGCCGCGGCTGGGCGCACGCGGTGGCCCACGGCGCGGACGCGCTGGCCGCGCTGGCCCGCTCCCCGCACCTGGGCACCCCCGAGCTGACCGTCGTGCTCGACGTCGTCGCCGACCGGGTGCTGCTGCCGGTGGACCACCTGTTCGTCAACGGCGAGCCGGACCGGCTGGCCCAGGCGACCATGACGGTGCTGCGCCGCGACGAGGTGCCGCTGCAGGTGCTCGAGCCGTGGATCGCGCGGCTGGTCGCGGCGGCGGCCGTGCAGGCGTCGTACGACGGTCGCGACCCGCACCTGACCGGCGGCAACGCCGAGGCGTTCCTGCGGGCGCTGCACCTCCAGCTCGCCCTGGCGCCGGACCCGCCCGCGGTCCGGGCCGACCTGCTGCTGGTCGTCGTCGACGCCCTGCGGCACACCAACCCGGGTCTGCGGCACGTGGGGGCTTCCGCCTCCGTCTGACCACGGTGTGACCTGCGTTGCACATACCCTGCGAGCATGACCGACGCTGACGCAGAGATCTGGCCCGACCTCGACGCCGACACGCCGATCCCCGAGGGGCACGTGCGGGGCCACGCCGGCGAGCTGGCGGTCGCCGTCGCGCAGGCGCACGGCGTCGAGACGATGTTCACCCTGTCCGGCGCCCACGTCTTCCCGCTCTACGACGGCGCGGTCAAGGCCGAGGTGCCGATGCGGCTCCTCGACGTGCGCCACGAGCAGACCGCGGCGTTCGCGGCCGAGGCCACCGGCAAGCTGACCCGGGTGCCGGGCCTGGCCGTGCTCACCGCCGGCCCGGGCGTGACGAACGGCGTCAGCGCCATCGCGCAGGCGCAGTTCGCCGGCTCCCCCATGGTCGTCGTCGGCGGCCGCGCCCCGCAGAACCGCTGGGGCAGCGGCAGCCTCCAGGAGCTCGACCAGCCGCCGATCGTCGCCTCGGTGTCCAAGGACGCCCGCACGCTGATGACCGCCGGTGACGTGGCGCCCGGCCTCGACCAGGCCTTCCGCGCGGCCGGCTCCTCGCACCGGGGGCCGGTCTTCGTCGACGTGCCGATGGACGAGCTCTTCGCCCAGGCCACCGTCCCCGCCCCGACCGCGGCGTCGATGCCGCGCGGCGCCGAGCCGGACCCCGAGGCCGTCGAGCGCATCGTCGAGCTGCTGGCCGGCGCGTCCCGACCGACGCTCGTGCTCGGCACCGACGTGTGGGCCGACCGCGCCGAGGAGGCTGCGCTGCGGCTCGTCGAGAGCGCCGGCGTCCCGACTCTCACCAACGGCATGGGCCGTGGCGTCGTCCCCGGCGGCCACCCGCTGCTCGTGACCAAGGCACGCGGCCAGGCGCTCAAGGAGGCCGACCTCGTCATCGTCGTCGGCACCCCGCTGGACTTCCGCCTCTCCTACGGCGTGTTCGGCGACGCCAAGGTCGTGCACGTCGCGGACTCCCCCGGTCAGCTCTCCGCCCACGCGCACCTCGCCGCGTCGGTCGCCGGCGACCTCAGCACCGTCCTCGACGGGGTCCTCGCCGGGCTCGAGCGCTCCACGCGACGCCCCGACTGGTCGGCGTGGGTGGCGAGCCTGCAGGACACCGTCCGCGCCGGCGTCGAGCGTGACCGCGCCCTGCTGACCGCCGAGGCCGACCCGATCCACCCCGCCCGCATCTACGGCGAGCTGGTCCCCCGGCTCGCCGACGACGCGGTCGTCATCGGCGACGGCGGCGACTTCGTCAGCTTCGCCGGCAAGTTCGTCGAGCCCAAGCGGCCCGGCGGCTGGCTCGACCCCGGCCCGTACGGCTGCCTCGGCGCCGGCCTGGGCGCCGCGATCGCCGCGCGGATCGCCCGGCCCTCCTCGCAGGTCGTGCTGCTCCTCGGCGACGGCGCGGCCGGCTTCTCGCTGATGGACGTCGACACCCTCGTGCGGCACCAGCTGCCGGTCGTCATGGTCATGGGCAACAACTCCGCCTGGGGCCTGGAGAAGGGCCCGATGCAGATGCTCTACGGCTACGACGTCGCCGCCGACCTCGCGCCCCGCACGGCGTACGACGAGGTGGTCAAGGCGCTCGGCGGCGCCGGCGAGACCGTCACCGACCCGCGCCAGGTCGGCCCCGCGCTCGACCGGGCGTTCGCCGCGAACGTGCCGTACCTGGTCAACGTCATCACCGACGTCGACGCGGCCTACCCGCGCGCCACCTTCGGGATCTGATGCTGCTGCGACGAGCGTCGCCCGCCGAGCTCGGGCCGGCGGGCGACGTCACCGTCGCGGCGTACGCCGACTTCGTGCTCGGGCCGGACGACCCCTACGTCGCGCGGCTGCGCGACGCGGCCCGGCGTGACCGCGAGGCCGAGCTGTGGGTGGCGGTCGACGACGGCGTCACCGGGGACGTCGCCGGCAGCGGCCCTGGGGTCGGGACGGTGCTCGGCACGGTCACGGTCTGCCCGCCGGGGTCGCCGTGGCGCGAGGTGGCGCGGGAGGGCGAGGGTGAGCTCCGCATGCTCGCCGTCTCCCCCGTCGCCCGCGGCCGCGGGGTGGGGACGGCGCTGCTCGACCTGGTGCTCGACCGGTTCCGCGCCGACGGGGCGCACGCGGTGGTGCTCTCCAGCCTGCCGCAGATGGCCGCGGCGCACCGGCTCTACACCCGCGCCGGCTTCACCCGCCTGCCCGAGCGCGACCACTCCCCCGCCCCGCACGTGCAGCTGCTCGCCTTCGGAAAGGACCTCACCCGATGACCACCGCCACCCTGCCCTTCTCCGTCGGCGACGACGACACCGCGCTCGCCGTCGGCTCCGGCTCGCTGCCCGTGCTCGGTACGCCGCGGCTCCTGGCCTGGTGCGAGGCGGCGACCTGCGCCGCGATCGAGCCGGCGCTCGGCGAGGGCGAGACCTCGGTCGGCACCCGCGTCTCGCTCGACCACCAGGCTGCCAGCCCGCTCGGGCAGGCGGTCGAGGTCACCGCCACGACGGCGTACGTCGACGGGCGGCTGCACCGCTTCACCGTCGCCGCGCGGCACGTCGAGGTCGGCCCCGAGGGTCCCGTGGCCGGCAAGGTGGTCGCCACCGGCGAGGTCACCCGGGTGGTCGTCGACGCGGAGCGGTTCCTGAGCCGGATTTCTCCTGGTTCGTGACATCTGGGAGACTGTCCGACGGCCCTTCGTGGGCGACGTACATCGATCCCAGGAGGACACCATGGGCAAGACCGGCCGCAAGCGCCGCGCTCGCAAGAAGAAGGGCGCGAACCACGGCAAGCGCCCCAACGCCTGAGCGCAGGCAGACGCACTGGACCCCCGAGCCTTCCGGCCGGGGGTTCGTTGCTTTCCCGGGCCGGCCCGCGGCGGCGTCCGGGCTTGTAACGCGACGTTCGCCGCTCTATCTGCACGTTGCAGCGTGCAGGTAGAGCGGCGGACAGCGCGTTACATCGGCCGCGCGGGACCGGACGTGCCGACTCGACCCGCCAGAAGTGGCGACTCGGCGGTCAGGCCTCGGTGATGCGGACCTGGACCTCGCGGATGCGGAGCATGACCCGCTCGCGGAGCTCGGCGGGGGCCGGCTCGGAGCAGGAGCGGGCGACGACCTGCTTGACGGTGCGCTGGAGGTCGTACTTCTCCAGGCAGGGGTTGCAGGTGTCGAGGTGGACGCGGACCGCGGCGCAGTCGGCCTCGGCCAGCTCGTTGTCGATGAAGTAGACGATCTGCTCGAGGTAGTCCGCGCACTCCTGCGGGTCCACGTGCTGGTGGCGGGCGTCGCTGCTCATCACTCGCCCCCGTCGCGGCCGACGGTGAGGAGGTCGTTGGCGCGGACGTAGTCCGAGAGCATGTCGCGCAGCTGGCGGCGGCCGCGGTGCAGCCGCGACATGACGGTGCCGATCGGCGTCTCCATGATCTCGGCGATCTCCTTGTACGCGAAGCCCTCGACGTCGGCGAGGTAGACGGCGAGCCGGAACTCCTCGGGCAGGCGCTGCAGGGCGTCCTTGACCTGGGAGTCGGGCAGGTGCTCGAGCGCCTCCATCTCCGCGGACTTCAGGCCGGTGGAGGTGTGCGACTCGGCCCGGGCGAGCTGCCAGTCCTCGACGTCCTCGGACATCGACTGCTGAGGCTGGCGCTGCTTCTTGCGGTAGGTGTTGATGAAGGTGTTGGTGAGGATCCGGTACAGCCAGGCCTTCAGGTTCGTGCCCGGCCGGAACTGGTGGAAGGAGGAGTACGCCTTGGCGAACGTCTCCTGCACGAGGTCCTCGGCGTCGGCCGGGTTGCGCGTCATGCGCATCGCGGCGGAGTAGAGCTGGTCGAGGAACGGCAGCGCGTCGCGCTCGAAGCGCAGCGAGCGCTCCTCGTCGGTCTCGGAGGCGACGTCGACCGGGTCCACGGTCGAGGCGGCCCCCAGCGGGTCAGTGACGGAGTCAGTCATCGCGTCCCAGCCTACTCGCTGCTGGGGTGGGGTCGGCTCGGTCAGCACGGGGCGTTCCATCAGCACGGTCACGCCCAGCAGAACACCTCACCCCCGGCGCTGATTCCCGGTCTGATTTCCGGTCACCTCGCGCACCAGCCACTCCAGCGTGCACTGCACCAGCAGGTCCATCGCCTCGGCCTGGTCGACGGCCCCGCGCGCCGGCACCTTGAAGCCGTGGTCGGCATCGGGGACGACGGCCATCTCGACGTCGTCGGGGAACTCCTCGGGCCGCCCCATCGGGTCGCGCTCCCCCTGCACCACCAGGGTCGGCAGCCGGGCCTCGCGCAGCTCCTCGAGCCGGGAGCGCTCCGGCTTCCCGGGCGGGTGCAGCGGGAAGGCCAACGCCAGGCAGGCGGCCGCACCCAGCCTCCGGCCCACACGCACGGCCGACCGGGCCCCGGCGGAGCGGCCGCCGACCACCAGGGGCGTGCGCACCCGCAGCTTGTCGGAGGCGGCGACGAAGCCCTCGTCGAGGATCCGTCCGGCCGGGGCGATCTTCTTGCCGACGACCTTCCACGGCTGCTCGACGCGGACGACGGTGAAGCCGTGCCGCGGCAGGTGCGTGGCGAGCGCCTCCAGGTCGCGCCCGTCGATCCCGCCGCCGGCGCCGTGCCCGAGCACCAGGGTGCCGACCGGTCGCGTGGCGCGGTTGGTGACGAGGCGGGCCGGGCCGTGCGGGGTGTCGACGACCCGCTCGCTCAGCGTCACTCGGCCACCTCCTCCAGCGGCAGCGGCTCGACGAGGTGGGCGCCGTTGTTGCGCACGTTGCTCACCTCGCGGGAGACGGGGTACGCCTCGAGCGTCCCGGGAGCGGCCGGCACGAGCAGGTCGAGCAGGGAGTCCTGGGCGGCGGTCGGGTCGAGCCAGGAGGCCCAACGGTCGCGCTCGACCATCAGCGGCATCCGGTCGTGGATGTGGCCGAGGTCGTCCTCGGCGTCGGTGGTGATGACCGTGCAGGTCCACACGAACCGGTCCGGGTCGTCGTCGGCCTTCGCCGGGTCCCGCCAGATCTCGTAGAGGCCCGCCATCGCCAGCGTCCCGCCGTCCTGCGGGCGGATGAAGAACGGCTGCTTGAGCGGCTTGCCCGCCTTGGTCGTCTGCTGCGTGGGGTACCACTCGAAGTAGCCGTCCGCGGGGAGCAGGCAGCGCCGCTTCGCGAACGCCCGCTTGTACGCCGGCTTCTCGGCCACCGTCTCCATCCGGGCGTTGATCATCCGGTTGCCGATGGAGATGTCCTTCGCCCAGGACGGCACCAGGCCCCACCGGACCACCCGCAGCTGCCGCTCGGCGCGCCCGGCGGCGCGCTCCGCCACCTGCTCGCCGGACGGCGGCCGCTCCACGACGGCGTACACGTCCTTGGTGGGCGCGACGTTGTAGTCGGGCTCGAGCGGGGCCGCGATCCGCAGCGCGTCGACGTCGAACTCCTCGACGAGGTCCTCGGCCCGGCGGCTCGACGCGTAGCGACCACACATGCGCGTCACCCTAGTGGCGCCCACCCCCGGCGGCGGCTGACCGGTGAGGGCGGAGCGGGGCGGGCGCCGCCGACTAGAGTGCGAGCCGTGACCGACCCTGCGCGCGCCGCCGTCGAGGACCCCTGGCCCGCGCCCCGCGCGCACCGTCCGGTCGAGGCCACCGTGACGCTGCCGGGCAGCAAGTCGCTGACCAACCGGGCGCTGGTGCTCGCCGCCGTCGCCGACGGCCCCTCGGTCGTACGCCGTGCCCTACGGTCGCGGGACACCTCGCTGATGGCGGCGGCGCTGACGTCCTTGGGCGCCCACGTCGACACCACCGGCGAGGACTGGCGGGTCACGCCCGGCGCGCTGGCCGGCGACACGAGCGTCGACTGCGGCCTGGCCGGCACCGTCATGCGGTTCGTGCCGCCCGTCGCGGGCCTGTCGACCGGCACGGTGTCCTTCGACGGGGACCCGCACATGCGCAAGCGGCCGGTCGGCCAGGTGCTCGGCGCGCTCCGCGCGCTGGGGATCGACGTGGCCGGCGACGCCCTGCCGTTCGCGGTCCGCGGGACCGGCTCGGTGCCCGGCGGGACGGTCGTGGTGGACGCGTCGGCGTCCTCGCAGTTCATCTCCGCGCTGCTGCTGGCCGGTGCTCGCTACGAGCGCGGCGTCGACGTCCGCCACGAGGGCGCGCCCGTGCCCTCCCTCCCCCACATCGACATGACGGTGGCGATGCTGCGCGAGCACGGCGTCGGGGTCGACGACACCGGGCCCGACCGTTGGTCCGTGGCACCGGGCCCGGTCCGCGCCGTGAACCACCTGATCGAGCCGGACCTCTCCAACGCCGCGCCGTTCCTGGCGCTCGCCGCGGTCTCCGGTGGCACCGTCACCGTCCGCGACTGGCCGCGGCACACCACCCAGGCCGGCGACGCGCTCCGCGACATCCTCGCCGCGATGGGCTGCGATGTCTCCCTCGACGACGCCGGCCTGACCGTCGCCGGCCCCGACGAGCTGCATGGCGTCGACCTCGACCTGCACGACGTCGGCGAGCTCGCGCCCGCGGTCGCGGCGCTCTGCGCGCTGGCCACAACCCCCTCCCACCTGCGCGGCATCGCCCACATCCGTGGCCACGAGACCGACCGGCTCGCCGCGCTCGCGACCGAGCTGGGCCGGCTGGGCGCCGACGTCACGGAGCACCCCGACGGGCTCGAGCTGCGCCCGGCGCCGCTGCACGGCGGCGTCTTCCGCACCTACGCCGACCACCGGATGGCCCACGCCGGCGTCGTCGTCGGCGCCGCGGTCGACGGCGTCCTCGTCGAGGACGTCGCGACGACCGGCAAGACCTTTCCCGACTTCGCCGGCTTCTGGGCCGGGCTGCTGGCCTAGGACGCGCGCATGTCGGGCCGCTACTCCACCCACGACCACGAGCACTACGAGCGACCCCGCCGCCACACGCGGCCGCGCACCAAGGACCGCCCGACGTACGACGACGCGGTGGACGGCGTCGTCGTGACCGTGGACCGCGGGCGGTTCACGCTGCTCGTCGACGGCGCCACGGTGATGGCGATGAAGGCGCGCCCGCTCGGGCGCAAGGGCGTCGTCGTGGGCGACCGCGTGCGCGTCGTCGGTGACACCTCCGGCTCCGACGGGTCGCTCGCCCGCATCGTCGAGGTGCGCGAGCGGGAGACCGTGCTGCGCCGGACCGCGGACGACGACGACCCGGTCGAGCGGGTGATCGTCAGCAACGCCTCCCAGCTGGTCGTGGTCACCGCGCTGGCCGACCCCGAGCCCCGCCCGCGCCTGATCGACCGCGCCCTCGTCGCGGCGTACGACGCCGGCATGCAGCCGCTGCTCTGCCTGACCAAGGCCGACCTGCGCGACCCCGAGACGCTGCTGGTGACCTACCGGTCGCTGGGCGTCCCGTGGGTGGTGACGCAGCGCGGCGGCGACGTGTCCGAGGTGCGCGAGCGGCTCGCGGGGCGCACGAGCGTGCTCGTCGGGCACAGCGGCGTCGGGAAGTCGACGCTGGTCAACGCGCTGGTGCCGGACGCCCACCGCGAGGTCGGGCACGTCAACGCGGTCACCGGTCGCGGCCGGCACACCTCGACGTCGGCGTACATGCTCGCGCTCCCCGGCGAGCAGGGCGGCTGGATCATCGACACCCCCGGCATCCGCTCCTTCGGGCTCGCGCACGTCGAGCCCGAGCACCTCATCGGCGCCTTCCCCGACCTCGACGAGATGACCGAGGACTGCCCGCGCGGCTGCACCCACGGCGGCGACGAGCCCGAGTGCGGCCTCGACGAGGCGGTCGCGGACGGCCAGGCGGACCCGGTGCGGGTCTCCTCGTTCCGACGGCTGCTGGCCGCGCGGAGCGCGTCGGACTACTGACCGAGGAGCACGAAGGTCGCGACCGCGTGCACGAGGTCCTTGCCGTCCTGCTCCACGCCGGCCTCGCAGATGGTGAGGTCCTGCCCCCGCTTGCGGACCTCCGCGGTGACCACGAGGGTGCCCGGCTTCCCGGGCCGTAGGTAGGTCACGGTCAGCTGGCTGGTCGCGGGCACCTGGTCCTCGCCGGCGCTGCGCACCGCCGCCCCCATGACGGTGTCGACCAGCGTGGCGAACAGGCCGCCGTGGACCGTCCCCGCGGGGTTCAGGTGGCGCTCGTCCACCTCGACCTCCAGCCGCGCGCTGCCGTCGCTGACGTCGGGCGCGCCGGCGCCGACGAGGTCGATGAAGCCGGTCGTGGTGGTGTCCATGGCGCACGGGTACCCGCCCGCGGGACGAGCCCGCACGTGAGCGAACCCCACGGCTCGACCAGTCCGCCGGGCGGGCGGCTCCGAAGTGCCCTACGTGCCTCTCCCCACCGCCCGCCGGTCCGTGCCCAGGTCGCTGCCCCGGTCCTTGCCCTGGTCCGAGCCCCGGCTCGTCGCCCACGTCGACCGGCTGGCCGAGGAGCACCCGCCGATCGACCTGGCGACCTGCGACTTCACCGTGCGCCGACCCGCCGAGGTGGTGGCCCGGTTCGCGCCGGCGCTGGACTACATGGCGCGCGCCGAGCTCGAGGTCGAGCGCAACACCCTCGAGCTCGGCGTGCTGCTGCCGCACGCGCCCGACGTGGACCGGTACTTCTACCGCGAGGTCTGGCAGCCGCAGGAGTCCCACCACGGGCTCGCGCTCGACGAGCTGCAGGTGCGGCTCGGGCTGCCGCCCGCGCAGACCGACCTCACGACGCTGTCGCCGAAGATCCGCGCGGTCGGCGCGCTCGCCCACGTCGGCGCACTCCAGGACGTCGTCCGGATGCTCTACTACCTGACCGGGATGACCACCGAGCGCTCCGCGCTGCTGGCCTACCACCGGCTCCACGACGGGCTGGTGGAGATGGGCGAGACCGCCGTCGCCGACACGATCATCACCCCGATCCGGCGGCAGGAGCCGGGGCACTTCGCCTTCTACCAGCTCTCGGCGCGCGGCCTGTGGTCCCGGTTGGCGGAGTGGCAGCGCTGGCTCGTGCGACGGATGCGAGCGGTCTCCTTCGCCCCGGTCGCGGCCGGCGACGACAGCCGGAAGGCCGACGTCGGCGACCTGATGGTGGCGCTGGGCATCGGCACGCCCGAGGCGGCCGACGAGTTCGTGCAGACGGTCGCCCGGACCGAGGCGGAGCTGCTCGGCGCGGCCGAGGCGGGGCTGGCCGTGCCGCCGTACATCGTGCGGTCGTTCCGCGAGTGCCTCGAGCTGGCCCGGGAGCGGGTCGCGCTCGTTTCATGATGGCCCGGGTGCGCCCCGGCGCACGCTGGGCAGCACGAGGCGGGTGGGGTCAGCCCTCGACGCCGTACCACGCGACCTGCGCGCCGGCGTCGCCCGTCAGCACGGCGTACACGACGGTGGCGACGCCGGTGACGGCCAACAGCGCGGCGAGCACCCAGCGGGCCGCCCCGACACGCCGGTGGAGCGCTGCGGCCGCGACGGCCACCAGGGCGAAGGCGAGCACGACCAGCCGGAAGACCTCGGCGCGGGACTCGTGGGTCTCGATCAGCGCGAGCAGCGGGCCGCCGTACTGGTTGGCCTCGGTGAGCTGCTCGCCGGAGAAGTACGCCACCCAGACCGCCACGGCGGCCGGCACGGCGAGCACGACCATCGGCCAGCGGATCCAGTCGCGCCAGCGCGGGACCGCGGCGTACGCGACGCCGAACAGGGCCGAGACCGGTCCCAGCACGACGGCGGCGTGGACGACGAGGGCGTGCAGCGGGAGGCCGTTGATCTCCATGGATGAATGTTGCACCACACCGAGCGCCGGTTGCTGAAAGTAGCCTGTGCGTCCGTGGCCACCCCGCACCCCGACTACACCGACGACCTGCGCCTCGCGCACGTGCTCGCCGACGACGCCGACTCGCTGACCATGGCGCGGTTCAAGGCGCTCGACCTGCACGTCATGAGCAAGCCGGACCTGACCCCCGTCACCGACGCCGACCAGGCCGTCGAGGAGGGGATCCGGCGGACGCTGTCGCGGGTCCGCTCCCGCGACGCGGTCACCGGCGAGGAGCAGGGCTCGACCGGCAACAGCCAGCGGCGGTGGATCGTCGACCCCATCGACGGCACCAAGAACTTCGTCCGCGGCGTGCCCGTCTGGGCCACGCTGATCTCGCTCGTCGTGGACGACGAGGTGGTCGTGGGCGTCGTGTCCGCGCCGCAGCTCCAGCGCCGCTGGTGGGCGTCGACCGGCGGCGGCGCCTGGACCGGGCGGTCGCTGCTGAAGGCGACGCCCTGCCGGGTCTCCGACGTACGTCGCCTGGAGGACGCGTCGCTGTCGTACTCCTCCCTCTCCGGCTGGGACGAGCGCGGCCGGCTCGAGGACCTGCTGTCGCTGATGCGGCGCGTGTGGCGCACCCGCGCCTACGGGGACTTCTGGTCCTACATGCTGCTCGCCGAGGGCGCCGTCGACATCGCCGCCGAGCCCGAGCTCGAGGTCTACGACATGGCCGCCCTCGACGTGATCGTGCGCGAGGCCGGCGGCCGGTTCACCTCCCTCGACGGCACCGACGGCCCGTTCGGCGGCAACGCGCTCGCCTCGAACGGCCACCTGCACGACGCGGCCATGTCGTTCCTCGGCGCGCTTCCCGACCTCGGCGGCGACCCCGACGACCCGGACTGGCCCCGCACCGGGCCCGGCTCCGTCTCCGACCTGCGCTCCCGGCGCCGGCCGGGTGGGCCCGGCGACCTGCCGCTCGACTGAACCACCCGAGGTCCTGCTCGCGCAGGCCTTTACACGGCCGGTCTCGGGAGTACCGTCGAGGGACTCGTCACGGGAGGTCGACCATGCGCATCAGCGAGGTCCTCGACAGCAAGCCACGCACCGACGTGGTCACCATCCACCCCGACGCGGGCGTCCGCGAGCTGGTCGCTGCGCTCGCCGAGCACAACGTCGGCGCCCTCGTCGTCAGCGCCGACGGCACGTCGCTGGACGGCATCGTCAGCGAGCGCGACGTCGTGCGTCGCCTCCACGCCGACGGCACCGTGGTCGACGCGACCGTCGGCGCGATCATGACCGCGGTCGTCGAGACCTGCGGGCCCGAGACCGGGCTCGACGAGCTGATGCGGATCATGACCGACCGGCGCATCCGCCACGTCCCGGTCGTCGACGACGGCCGGCTGGTCGGCATCGTGAGCATCGGCGACGTGGTCAAGCACAAGATCGGCCAGCTCCAGTTCGAGCGCGACCAGCTCGACAGCTACGTGCACCAGACCTGAGCGTCGCGACGTCGAGCTTCGCCATCAGGCGTTGAGGTAGCGATCCAGCCGTGCGCGCGAACGCCGAGGTCGACGTCGTCGTCGTGGGTGCCGGGCTCGCCGGGCTGCGCTGCGCCCGCGCACTGGTCGATGCCGGGTTGGACGTGGTCGTGCTCGAGGCGACGGGCCGGGTCGGCGGTCGGGTGCGCACCGACCGTGTCGATGGGTTCCTCGTCGACCACGGGTTCCAGCTGCTCAACCCCGCCTACCCGGCCGTGCGGCGGTGGGTCGACACCGACGCCCTGGGGCTGCAGCCGTTCCCCGCCGGCGTGCTCGCACGCACCGACGGCGTCCAGGGCGGCGCCGAGGGTGGCGCCGAGCTGCTCGCCGACCCGTTGCGCGAGCTCGGGCTCACCGGGCGCACCGCCCGGTCGGTCGCGGTCCGTCCGCGCGAGGTGCTCGGTCTGCTGCGCTGGGCCCGCCCGCTCGTGGGACCGCGACGCGGCCTGGCCGACCGGGTGACCCCGCGCCGCGGTGACGTCACCCTGCGCGACTCGCTGGACCGGGCGGGCGCGTCCGGCCTGCTGCGGACCGTGCTCGAGCGGTTCCTCGCCGGGGTGCTCCTCGACGGCTCCGGCACGACCGCCGACGCCTACGCCCTGCTCCTGGCCCGCACCTTCGCGGCCGGCACGCCCGCCCTCCCCGCCGCCGGCATGGCCGCCCTCCCCGCCCAGCTGGCCGCCGGCCTCGGCGACCGGGTCCGGCTGCGCACGCCGGTCGAGGGCATCGACACGACCGGCGCCCACCCCGTGCTGCTCACCGCGGCCGGCACCACCCGCGCGCGGTCGGTCGTCGTCGCCACCGACGGCCTCACCGCCTCCCGGCTCGCCGGCACCCCGGCCCCGTCACCCCGAGGCGTGGTCACCCAGTGGTGGGAGGTCGAGGACCTCAGGGGACGCCGCGACCGGCGGGCGCCCGGCGTCCTCGCCGTCGACGCCCGCCCACGACCCGCCGGCCCCGTGGTCAACACGGCCGTGGTGTCGGCCGCGGCGCCGACGTACGCCCCACCGGGGAGGCACCTCGTCCAGGCCTCCGCGCTGCTGCGCCGAGGCGTCGCGGTGCCCTCCGAGGGCCGGGTGCGCCGGCACGCGGCAGACCTGCTCGGGATCGACGCCACCGGCTGGAGCGAGGTCGCCCGGCACGAGCTGCCCCACGCGCTGGCCGCGCAGCCGGTGCCGTTCACGGCCCGGCGGCCCGTCGTCGTGCGCCCCGGGCTCCTCGTGTGCGGCGACCACCGCGACACCGCCTCGATCCAGGGCGCGCTCGTCAGTGGCCAGCGCGCCGCTCGGGCCGTGCTCGCGAGCCTGGACCGTGCGCGTGCCGACCGCTCCTGAGGCGCTGCTGGTCGGCGCGACCGCGCTGCACGCCGGCTTCCAGCTGACGGTGACGGCGCTCGTCTACCCCCGCCTCGCCGGCACCGCACCCGCAGCCTGGTCCCGGGAGCACAGCCGGCACAGCCGCACGATCACGCCCCTCGTCGCCGTCGTGTACGCCGCCGTGCTGCACGGCCGGCTCGCGCGCAGCGCCGGTCCCGACCCGCGGCTGCTGCGTCGCCTGCTCGCGGCGGACCGGGCCCGCGCGGTGGCCGCGGTCGCCGCCCTGCCGGCCGCACTCGTGGCCGCCGTAGGGTGAGCCGCATGGACAAGCCCGAGATCGACTTCCCCGACTTCGACCCGCCGACCGACCTGCAGATCACCGACATCGCCGTCGGCGACGGCCAGGAGGCGGCCGCCGGCAACACCGTCGAGGTGCACTACGTGGGCGTCGCCCACTCCACCGGCGAGGAGTTCGACGCGTCGTACAACCGCGGCGAGCCGCTGCGCTTCCGCCTCGGCATCGGCCAGGTCATCTCCGGCTGGGACACCGGCGTGCAGGGGATGAAGGTCGGCGGCCGTCGCCAGCTCGTCATCCCGCCGCACCTGGGCTACGGCGACCGCGGCGCCGGCGGCGTCATCAAGCCCGGCGAGACGCTGATCTTCGTCGTCGACCTGCTCGGCGTCAGCTAGGCGGCAGCAGCACCTGCGTCACCAGGGCAGGTCGTCCGCGGTGTCCTGGTCGGACACCCGGGCGGCCTGCCCCTTCAGCTCGACGACGTCGCCGACGCGCAGCTGGCGCCCTCGGCGGGTCTCCACCTCGCCGTTGACGAGCACCAGCCCGTCGGCGATGACCGGCTTGGCCTCGGCCCCGGTCTCCACGAGGTTCGCGAGCTTCAGGAACTGCCCCAGCCGGATCGACTCGTCGCGGATCGCGACGTCCATCGGCTCGGGGGCGGCCGGCTCGTCGGGCCCGGCCTCGCTCTGGGTCTTCCTCCACGGCAGTCGCATCAGTGGATCATGACCGAGATCGTGTGGATCAGCACGCCGACGAGGCCGCCGACGATCGTGCCGTTGATCCGGATGAACTGCAGGTCTCGGCCGACGTGCAGCTCGATCCGCCGCGCGGCCTCCTTGCCGTCCCACCGCTCGATGGTGGACGTGATGACGGTGGTCACCTCCGCGCCGTACCGCTCGACGGCGAAGACCGTCGCGTCCGCGGCGAGCCCGTCGAGCCGCGCTCGCAGCGCCTCGTCGGTGAGCAGCCGCTCGGCGAACGTGTGGGCCTCGGTGAGCAGGCGCTGACGCACCGCGCCCTCGGGGTCGCGCAGCGAGCCGGTGAGCCCCCGGCGCAGGGCGTTCCACAGCGAGACGCTGGAGGCGATGACCTGCGGGTGGTCGAGCAGGCGGTCCTTGAGGCGCTCGGTCCGCTCCTGGGTCGCGGGGTCCTCCAACAGGTCGGTGGCGAGCTGCTCGAGCATCGAGTCGAGCGCCCGACGGGCGTGGTGGTTCGGGTCGTCGCGGATGTCGGCCACCCAGCGCACCAGCTCGAGGTGGACCCGGGCCGTGACCCGCTCGTTGACGCTCGGCGGCGACCACCACGGCGCCCGCTCGCCGAGGATCTCCGTGACCGTGTCCGGGTTGTCGACCAGCCAGTCGTGCATCTCGGTCAGCGCGAGGTCGACCAGGCCGTGGTGCAGGTCGTCGCGGAGGGTCTCGCTGAGCAGGCTGCCGAGCAGCGGCGAGATCGGCTCCTCGTGGAAGCGCGGCACCAGCGCGTCACGGATGAGGCTCTCGACGTGGTCGTCGCGGACCTTGCCCAGGGCGATGACCGCGACGTCGCTGACCTCGTCGACGACCCGCCGGGCGTGCTCGGGCTCGCCCAGCCAGCGCCCGACCCGCAGCGAGATCGTCGCCGCGTCGACCCGCTCGCGGATGATGTCCTCCTGCAGGAAGTTCTCCCCCACGAACTCCTCGAGCCCCCGGCCGAGGTCGTCCTTGCGCTTGGGGATCAGCGCGGTGTGCGGCACCGGCAGGCCGAGGGGGTGGCGGAACAACGCGGTCACCGCGAACCAGTCGGCGATCGCGCCGACCATCGAGGCCTCGGCGCCGGCGTTCACGAACCCGAGCACGCCGTCCTGGCCGTGCGTGGCGACGTACACCGCCGCGGCCAGCAGGAGCAGGCCCACCGCGATCGTGCGCATCTGCCGCAGGCCCCTCGCCCGCAGCTCGTCGGCCTCGGGGTCGGCGGTGATCAGGGGGATGCTGGTGGCTTCGCGCGTGGTCATCACCGACATCCTGACCGACGCCTCCGCATGGCAGGATCACCCGCATGTCACGCACGGTCATCACGTTCGGCACGTTCGACGTCTTCCACGTCGGCCACCTGCGGGTGATCGAGCGGGCCGCGGCCCTCGGCGACCGGCTGGTCGTCGGCGTCTCGGCCGACGAGCTCAACCTGCGCAAGAAGGGCCGCGAGCCGGTCTTCAGCCAGGCAGAGCGGCTCGCGATCGTGGCCGCGCTCAAGCCGGTCGACGAGGTATTCGTCGAGGAGAGCCTGGAGCTCAAGCGGCACTACATCACCGAGCACGGGGCCGACGTCCTCGTGATGGGCGACGACTGGGCCGGCCGCTTCGACGAGATGAAGGACCTCTGCGAGGTCGTCTACCTGCCGCGCACGCCGGCCATCTCGACCACCGCCCTCATCGAGAAGATCTCCGCGACCTCCTAGCTCGGCGCCCCCGGGCGCCCGCGGTTTCGCGCCGGCCGGCCCGCCCGGGCACCCTGGTGCCCGTCCCCCACCCGGAGAGAGGCCTCCTCCACATGCGTCGTTCCTTCGCGGCCGTCCTGGTCGCACTCAGCACCGGCCTCGCCGTGCTGCCCGCCACCGCCACCTCCTCGGCCGACCCCGGGTCGTCCCCGGCGGCCGCGGCCGCTCCGGCCGCCGCTCCCGCCGGCGAGGAGCCCACGGTCGAGGCGGCGCGTCGTGCGTTGCACGAGGCGACCGCGGTGCTGGGCGGTGACGCGGCTCCCTCCGCCGGCCTGGCCCGCCGGGCCGCGCCGACCGCACCGGCCATCGCACCGGGCGGCAAGCGGCCCGACGCGACCCTGGTGCTGCGCGACCTGGCCGTCGCCCTGCCCGCGCTCGACGGGACCGAGCGCCGGCAGGCCGAGGCGATGCTCGCCCGCCCCACGGACGGCGGCCGGGACCAGTACGGCGACGGCTACTCCGTGCGCTCGAAGAAGAAGTGCTCGCGCCACTTCTGCCTCCACTACGTCACCAGCACCGCCGACCGCCCCACCTCCGAGGCCTGGGCCGCGAAGAACCTCACGGTCCTGAACAAGGTCTGGCGCAAGGAGGTCACGAAGATGGGCTACCGCGCGCCCGTCAAGGACGGCAACCGCGGCGGCAACGGCAAGTTCGACGTCTACCTCAAGGAGCTCGGCAGCAAGGGCCTCTACGGCTACTGCGCGCCGGAGTACCGCAAGAAGGGCACGAAGTGGGTGGCCTCGGGCTACTGCGTGCTCGACAACGACTTCGCGCAGGCGCAGTACGGCGCGCCCCCGGGCAAGAGCCTGAAGGTCACCGCGGCGCACGAGTTCTTCCACGCCGTGCAGTTCGCCTACGACTACAACGAGGACCGGTGGCTCATGGAGTCCACTGCCACCTGGATGGAGGAGCGGGTCGCCGACGGCGCGAACGACAACCGGCAGTACCTCGCCTCCGGCCAGGTCAAGGTGCCGGCCTCCTCGCTCGACGTCTTCCAGCCCAGCGGGTTCGCGCAGTACGGCAACTGGCCGTTCTGGGAGTACCTGTCCGGCCGCTTCGGCAACGGCATCGTGAAGCAGGTCTGGAACAAGGCCGGCGCGTTCAAGGGCGCGCCGAACATGTACTCCGCCAAGGCGCTGCGCAAGGCCATCGGCAACCGCGGCGGCGGCCTGCCCGCGGTGTTCGCGTCGTACGCCGCCGCCAACACCGCCCCGGCCCGCTACTACCCCGAGGGCGCGGCCTGGCCGAAGGCCGGCTTCACCCGGCGGGTGACGCTCGCCAAGACCTCCCGCAAGGCCTCCGCCACCGTCCGGATCAACCACCTGGCCTCGCGCAACATCGGCGTCCGGCCGGGCGACGGGCTCGGCGGGAAGAAGTGGGGGCTGCGGATCACCGTCAACGCCCCGAACCGCTCCTCCGCCCCCGCCGTCCACGTGCTCGTCCGGAAGAAGAAGGGCGCCTGGGGACGCAAGACGATCCCGCTGAGCAAGAAGGGCTACGGCCGCAGGACCGTTGACTTCGGCGGGTCGAAGATCAGCGGCGTCACCATCACCCTCGCCAACGCCTCGACCCGCTACCGCTGCAACCAGGGCACGAACCTCTCCTGCCGCGGCACGTCCCGCGACCAGGACAAGAAGTTCAGCGTCCAGGTCAAGGCCGTCAAGCGCTGACCGTCCCTCACCCGGCGACCGGTCGTCCGGGCGCCGGGTGTCCGGGCGCCGGGTGTCCGGGCGACCTCGCTGAACGGGTCAGCGGCCGCCGCGGAGCGTCCCGCCGAGCAGGCCGTCCAGGGTGTCGGTGAGGCCGTCGGTCGTGCCCTGGACGGTGCCGGTCACGGGCGCGAGCGCGCCGCCGGTCAGGCCGTCGACGGCACCGACGGCGCCGGTCACGACGGGGTCGACCAGCTGCGAGACCGGGCCGGGGCGGTCGCTGGGCGGCTCGTCGGGACCGGGCCCCCCGGTCTCGGGCTCGTCGGGGTCGGGGTCGCCGCCCGGGGTCGTCGGGCCGGGGCCGGCGCCGGGGTCGGAGGGGCCGTCGGGCGACCCGCCCGGCGACCCGCCCGGCGACGTACCGCCCTGAGGCGCGGGAGCGACGCCGTCACCGGTGGACACGCCACCGAGGGGTGCGCCCACCGCAGGGGTGTCACCGCCGGCGCCGGCGGCCGGAGCGGCGGCCCGGACGAGCACCTGCGCCTCGGCGACCTGCTGGGCGAGCGGCGCGCTCGGCGGCTGGGCCACCGGCAGGCCGGGCAGGTCGGTGTCGGTGACGTAGAGCGTGGTGACGGTCATGAGCACGAACGCCGCCGCGCCGACGCCGAGGGCGCCGTACCCGATCCGCAGGTCACGCTGCGGCTTGCTCATCGGTGCGCTGAAGCCCACCGGCCCTCCCTCGTGTCGTGCTGCCTGGCCCCCGTGCCCGAAGCCGACAACGACCGAGCCCGACCACGGTAACGGCGCGGCCGGGAGCGGCGCAGCGGTATGGACCGGTTGGCGTGCGGCTACCCCACCGCCATGACGACAGCACCCACCGACCCGTCCGACGCCGACCTGACCACCGTCCTGCGCAGCCACCCCGGCGAGCACGACGTCGACCTGCCCGCGCTGGCGACCGCCGTCGAGCTGCTCGGCGAGTGCGTGGCGACCTGCCGGGCCTGCGCCGACGCCTGCCTCGACGAGGAGATGGTCGCCGACCTGATCGCGTGCATCCGCAGCGACCTCACCTGCGCCGACGTGTGCGCGACGACGGCGGCGGTGCTGGTACGCCGCCCGACCGACCCCGGCCTGGTGCGGTCGCTCGTCGAGGCGTGCATCGCCGCGTGCGGGGCCTGCGCGACCGAGTGCGAGCGGCACGCCGGCATGCACGAGCACTGCCGCGCCTGCGCCGAGGTGTGCCGCCGCTGCGAGCGCGCCTGCCGCGACCTGCTGGCCGCGCTCGGTTGACCCGAACCCGTCGGCCGGTCCCCCGCGGGGCCGGCTAGGACTCGTCGACGAAGCGGACCGGGGCGGTGTCGGGGCGGTGCCCCTCCAGGTTCAGCGTGGCGTCCTCGCGGATGATCCGCCGCACGTCCTCGCGGTCCGGCCGCTCGTCGTCGGTGCGCGCGACGTCGACGACCTGCCGGCCGTCGACCTCGACGTCGGGGTCGAGCGCGGCGTCGTACCCGTGCCGCGTGAGCGCCGCGACGACCGTGGCGGGGTCCTGCCCGAGCGGCACGGCGTACCGCAGGCGCGTCGACGGCATCTCCTCCGACACGCGCGTCCCGCCGGCGCGACGGCCGCCGAGCGCGACCAGGCCGCTGGTGCTGAGGAAGTAGAGCACCACGATGCCGACGGCCAGGATGATCAGGAAGGGGATCGCGGCACCCATGAGGGACCTCCGGAGTTCCGGGACGTGAGGGACACGGTCCGGTCCCCGGAGGTCGCCGGGGCTAGACCTGCGGGCCCGCGGCGCGGCGGGCGCGTTCCTCGTAGGCGGCACGCGCCGCCGGGTCGGCCTGGGCCAGCACGGAGTCGGCCTGGGTCAGCCTGGCCATGGCGTCCTGCACCTTGCGCGGCAGCAGCGAGGTCACCTTCACCAGGCCCTGCGACCAGCGCGGCACCCACATCTCGGCCTTGGGCGAGCGGACCGCCTGCTCGATGACCTTCGCGACGTCGTCCGCGGTGACCGGCTTGACGCCCTTCGCGGCCGGCACACCGGCGGCGAGCTCGGTCTGCACGACGGTCGGCAGCACGACGGTCACGTCGATGCCGTGCGGGCGCAGCTCGGAGCGGACGGCCTCGCTGAAGCCGACGGCGGCGAACTTCGAGGCGGAGTACGTCGCCCCGTCGGCCACCGCGAGCCGGCCCACCGCGGACGCGACGTTGACGATGTGGCCACGGCCGCGGTCGACCATCCCGGGGGCGACGGCCTTGGTGCCGAAGATGACCCCGTGCAGGTTGACGTCGACGATCGCCTTCGCGACGCCGTCGGGCTCCTTCAGCACCGAGCCCAGCGGCATGATGCCGGCGTTGTTGACCAGCACGTCGAACGGGCCGAGCACGGAGACTTCGTCGAGGAACGTGCGCCAGGACTCGGGGTCGGTGACGTCGAGCGACGCGGCCTTCACGCGGTCGCCGTACGGGGCGGCGACCAGCTCGGCGAGGTCGACGTCACGGTCGCCGATGGCGACCTTGGCGCCCTGGCGGGCGAAGCGCTCGACCGTCGCCTTGCCGATGCCGCGGGCACCGCCGGTGACGATGACGGACAGGCCGGAGATCTCACGGGGCATGGCGATGGTTCCTTCCGATTCTGACAGGGCTTCCTGTCAGTCTGGACAGTGACAGCGGTTCTGTCAACGACTCCCGGCGGGCGGGCGGTCAGCCGCGGACCAGGGAACGGACGGCCTTGCGGTCGGTCTTGCCCACGCTGGTGAGCGGGACGGCGTCGACCACGAGCACCTCGCGGGGATACTTGTACGCCGCGAGCCGGCCCCTGGCGTACGTCACCAGGTCCTCGCCGGTCAGGGTCGAACCGGGCTGGACCGACACCACCGCGACGACCTCCTCGCCGCTGGCCGGGTCCGGGCGGCCCACGCAGGCCGCCGAGGTGACCTCGGGATGGGTGAGCAGGGCGTCCTCGACGTCGCGCGGGAAGACGTTGAACCCGCCGCGGATGATGAGGTCCTTGACCCGGTCGACGACGTAGAGGAATCCGTCTCCGTCGAGGTGGCCGATGTCGCCGGTGTGCAGCCAGCCGTCGACGACGGTCTGCGCGGTGAGCTCGGGCTCGTTCCAGTAGCCGAGCATCACGCCGGGGCCGCGGACGCAGATCTCGCCGTCCTCGCCGGCGGGCACCGGCTGCCCGGCGGGATCGAGGATCGCCACCTCGGCGTGCGGCAGCGGCTTGCCGACGCTGCCGGCGCGCCGCTCGTGCATGGTCGAGGCGGAGACGACCGCGCTGGCCTCGGTGCAGCCGTAGCCCTCGAGCACCACGACGCCGAGCCGGCCCTCCACCTCCTGGCGCAGCGACTCGGGGAGCGGGGCGCCGCCGGAGCCGAAGGACTGCAGCGAGGACAGGTCGTGGTCGTCGAGCGGCTCGGCCAGCAGCATCGTCAGCATCGACGGCACCACCGGGCTCGACTCGAGGCGGTGCTCCTGCACCAGCTCCAGCCAGCCCTTCGCGTCGAACCACCGCTGCAGGACGGACACGCCCCGACGCTCGCTGTGCATCCCGCCGACCACGACGATCAGCCCGTAGGCGTGCGAGAGCGGCAGCGGGAGCAGCGAGCGGGTGGAGTCCATCGTGCGGGCCACCGCGTCGATGCCGGCCCCGCTCTCCCACAGGCCACGGTGGCTGAGCATGACGCCCTTGGCGCGACCGGTCGTGCCGCCGGTGTAGAGCAGCGCGGCGAGGTCGTCGTCGCCCCGCGGCTCGATCGGCAGCGGGTCGGCGGCCTCGAGCTCGGCGTACGGGCGGGTGCCCGGCGTCGCCTCGGCCTCCTCCCCCACCACGAGCACCTCGAGGTCGAGACCCTCGGCGGCCGACTGGAGCAGCGGCAGCAACTCCGGGGTGACCACCACGGCGCGGGCGCCGGAGTCGGTGAGGATGTGCCGCAGCTCCGGCGGGGTCTGCAGGAACAGCACCGGCGTCACGACCGCGCCGGCCCGCCAGACGGCGCGGTAGGTGATGAAGACCTCCGGAGTGTTCATCATCAGCACGACGACGCGGTCGCCGACCTCGATGCCGATGCCCCGCAGGCCGCCGGCCACCCGGGCGGCGCGCTCGTGGATGCTGGCCGAGGTGTGCCACTGCCCCTCGAAGAACAGCGCCTCGTAGTCGCCGTGCCGCTCGAAGGAGCGCTCGGCCAGCACGGCGAGGTTGTGCTCGCCGGGCCGGGCGGCAGCCGTGGAGCCCTGCTCCACCGTCCGCGCGCTCATCGGGCGGCCACCGCGGCCTCGGCCTGCGCGCCGGCGTCGGCAGAGGGCCCGTCGTGCGCCAGCGCCTGCGCGATCGCGAGCCGCGCCACCTCGTCGTACGCCGCCACGTCGTCGCCGAGCAGGAAGCGGTCGACCTTGGCGCGCCGCCAGTACAGGTGCGCGTCGTGCTCCCAGGTGAACCCGATCCCGCCGTGGACCTGGATGAGCGTCTCCGCGGCGGTGGTGAGCGTCGTGGCGGCGGCGGCCTTCGCGGCGGCCGCGGCCATGGGGAGCTCGTCGACGGCCTGGTCGGCGGCCCACGCGGCCCACCACACGAGCGAGCGCAGCTGCTCGACCTGCACGTAGGCGTCGACGAGCGCGTGCTTGACGGCCTGGTAGGAGCCGATCGCCCGGCCGAACGCCTGGCGCTCCTGGGCGTAGGCGACGCCGATCTCGAGGGCGCGCCCGGCCGCCCCGAGGTCCTCGGCGGCCAGGACGACCCGGCCGACCCGCTCGGCGTGCTCCCAGCGCAGCCGTGCGTCCGTGGCGAGCACCTCGACGTCGCCGAGCACGACCTGGCCCAGCCCGCGGGTGGGGTCGATCGGCGCGCGCACGTCGACGGCGCCCGGGCCGCAGACCAGGTCGTCGCCGCGCAGCGCGAGGAAGGTGTCGGCGGAGGCGGCGTCGAGGACCGGACCGGTGCCGTCGACGACGGCCACCCGGAGGCTGCCGTCGACGAGGCGGGCGAGCCGCTCGTCGTCGCCGGCGAGGAGGACCGCGGCGCGGGCGAAGGTGATGAGGGACGGCCCGGCGAGCACCCGGCCGGCCTGCTCGGCGACCACGGCCAGGTCGAGGAGCGAGCCGCCCCCGCCGCCGGCGGACTCGGGCACCGTGATGGTGGCGAAGCCGCTGGCGACCAGGGCGTCGCGGCCCGGGGCGAGCTCGGCCGCGGCCGGGTCGTCGGCGTCCAGGGCCGCGCGGGCGACGGCCGGCGAGGCCGAGGAGGCCAGGAAGTCACGAGCGGAGGCGGCGAGGTCGCGCTGCTCGTCGTCGAGGTCGAAGTTCATGTCGTTCTCCTGGTCTCAGGCGCCCGCGGCGGCGAGGCTCTCGCGGAAGGTGACGCCCTTGTCGGCGCGGGGCTCCGGCGGCAGGCCCAGGACCCGCTCGCCGATGACGTTGCGGAGCACCTGGTCGGTGCCGCCCGCGATGGCCATGCCCGGGAGCACGGCCTGGAGGTCCTGCCAGGTGCTCGAGCCGTCCGGCCCGACGGCGTACGCCGCGGAGTCACCGAGGACGCGCACGGCGAGGTCGGCGAGGTCCCTGGCCGACTTGGTGCCGGCGAGCTTGCCGGCCGAGGCCTCCGGGCCGGGCAGGTCGCCGCGGCTGATCGCGGAGAGCTGGCGGTAACCGGTGTAGCGGGTGCCGAGGCTGTCGACGTACGCCCGGCCGAGGTCCTGGCGCACCAGCGCCTGCCGGTCCGCGGGGAGGTCGCCGACGTGGCGGGCGACGTGCTCGGCGATCGCGGCGGAGCCGACCCCGATCTCGGTGCCGCCACCACCGAGCGAGAGCCGCTCGCTCATCAAGGTGGTCAGCGCGACCCGCCAGCCGTCGCCGACGTCGCCCAGCCGCTCCTCGTCGGGGACGACCACGTCGTCGAAGAAGACCTCGTTGAAGTCCGCCGCCCCGCCGCTCATCTGCCGCAGCGGCCGGACCGTCACACCCGGCGCCTTCATGTCGACGACGAACATCGTCAGGCCGCGGTGCTTGGCGACGTCGGGGTCGGTGCGCGTGAGCACGATGCCGTGGTCGGCGAGGTGGGCCAGGGTCGTCCACACCTTCTGTCCGCTGATCCGCCAGCTGCCGTCCTCGGTGCGCACCGCCTTGGTCCGCAGCGCGGCGAGGTCGCTGCCGGACGCCGGCTCGCTGAACAGCTGGCACCACACGTCGTCGGCGCGCAGCAGGCGCTGGAGGTAGCGCTGGCGCTGCTCGGGGCTGCCGTGGTGGATCACCGTCGGGCCGCACATGCCGATGCCGATCAGGTTGATCAGCCCGGGCACCTCGGCGCGGGCCAGCTCCTGGTCGACGATGGCCTGCTGCATCGGCGTGCCGCCCTGGCCGCCCGCCTCGACCGGCCAGGTCACCCCGACCAGCCCGCCGTCGTACAGCAGCGCCTGGCGGGCGCGCGCGACCCGGTCGTCGAAGCGCTGCTCGTCACCGCGACGGCCGAGCTCGTCGCGGTGCTCCTCGATGAAGGCGCGCACCTTCGCGCGCCAGGCCGCCTCGTCCGGGGTGTCGTCGAAGTCCACGACGCAGGTCCTCTCGGTTCGCGTGCGACGCGACGGGTGTGAGCCACGCCACGTCAGGTGAACCGGACTGTAACTTACCTGCGCGTCTGCAGGTAAGTGCTCTCGCGCGCTTTCCTCCGCGCGTTATCCGCGCTTCCTCAGCGCCGTCGGAGCGGTCAGCCGAGGCCGGCGAGCAGCTGGTCGCGCGCCGGCGGCCAGCTGCGCTGGACCTGCGGCTCGCTCGCCACCGCCCGCAGCATCCGCAGGCCGCGGATCGTCGCGATCGCGGTGACCATCAGCGGCTTGAAGTCCTCGCGCCCGACCAGCTCGGGAGCGACCCGGGCGGCCGCGGTCGCCAGCGTCCGCTGGACGGCGCCGTCGAACTCCACCAGGTGCCGGTGGAGGTCCTCGTCGGTGCGGGCGGCGACGAACAGCTCCAGCTGCGCGGACGACACCGGCCCGCCGAAGATCTCCCACAGGCGGTCCAGCAGCACGGCGTACTGCCCCGCCGGGCCGTCGGCCACGTCCAGCGGACGGCTCACCAGGTCGTCGACCAGCCGGTCCGTGAGGTGCGCCAGCGCCTGGACGACGAGGTCGGCCTTGGTCGCGAAGTAGTGCGCCTGGGCGCCCCGCGTCACCCCCGCCCGCTCGCAGACGGTCGTCGCGGTCAGCCGGGCGTACCCCCTGTCGACCAGCACCTCGATCGTCGCGTCCAGCAGGGCGCCCCGGGTGCTCGCGCGTCGCTCGGCCTGGGTACGCCGCGCCGGGCGCGAGGAGGTGGGCACGCGCGGCAACCTACCCCGCAGGGCCGGGGTGGGAGCGGGCTCAGCGGGAGCCGAGCTTGCGGAGCACCTTGAGCTGGGCGTTGCCGAGCTTGACGAACGTCTCCAGCGCCATGCCCGGGGGCGGGCCGACGGGGCCCATCCGGGACAGGGCGATGGTCTGGGTCTCGGTGAACCGCTGGATGCCCTGGGCGCCGTGGCGGCGACCGAGGCCGCTGTCGCCCATGCCACCCATGCCGGCCTCGACCGAGCCGGCGGCGAGCGCGGCGCCGTCGTTGATGTTGACCGAGCCGGCGCGGATCCGTCGGGCGAGGCCTGGGCGGTGCGGGTGTCGCGGCTGAAGATGCTGGCCGAGAGGCCGTAGGAGCCCTGGTTCGCGAGCGCGACCGCCTCGTCGTCGCTGGCCACGCGGTGCAGCGCGACGACGGGGCCGAAGGTCTCGCCGAGGCAGAGGTCCATGTCGTCGGTGACACCCTCGAGCACGGTCGGCTCGTAGACGTACGGACCGAGGTCGGGGCGGGCCCGGCCGCCACAGAGGACGGTCGCGCCCTTCGCGACGGCGTCCTCGACGTGGGCGGCCACCTTCGCGAGCTGCGCCGCGCTGGCCAGCGAGCCGACCTGGATCGAGAAGTCGAAGGACTGCCCGACCGCCAGGGCGCGGGTGGCGGCGACGAGCTTGTCGCGGAACGCGGCGTACACGCTCTCGTGCACGATGACGCGCTCGATGTGGATGCACATCTGGCCGGTGTTGGTGAAGACCGCGTCGACGGTGCCGGCGGCGGCTTTGTCGAGGTCGGCGTCGGCGCGGACGAGGAGCGGGTTCTTGCCGCCGAGCTCGAGGGAGGCGCCGACGAGGCGGCGGGCGGCGGCCTCGCTGACGATCCGGCCGGTGGCGGTGGAGCCGGTGAAGCAGACGTAGTCGGCGGACCCGACCAGCGCGGTGCCGACCTCGGCGCCGGGTCCGGCGACGACGTCCCACACGTGCGCCGGCAGGCCGGCCTCGCCCATGAGCGCGCGGGTCCACAGCATCGTCAGCGGGGTCTGCGGGTCGGCCTTGCTGACGACCGCGCAGCCGGCGAGCAGGGCGGGGACGGCGTCGCCGACACCGAGGTAGAGCGGGTAGTTCCACGGCGAGACGATGCCGACGACGCCGCGCGGCACGCGGGCCTCGCGCACCTTGGTCAGCAGGGGCATCGCGCCGCGGACCGGCCGGTCGGCGAGGTACGCCGCGGCGCGGCGCGCGTAGTGCCGGGTCAGGTTGGCGACCTGGAGGATCTCCATCCAGGCGTGGTAGCGGGCCTTGCCCATCTCCCACTGGATGAGGTCGATGACCTCGTCCTGCCGCTCGAGCAGCAGGTCGTGGAAGCGGAGCAGCACCTCGGCCCGCGTGGCGACGGTCAGCCCGCCCCACGAGGACTGCGCGGAGCGGGCGCGGACGACGGTCGCCGCGACGTCGTCGGCGGAGCAGCTCGGCACCGGCGCGGTCGGCCGTGCGTCGTACGGCGCGGTCGCGGTCAGCGGCTCCTCGCCGCCGGTGACCGGCGCGGAGACCCAGCGGTTCCAGGACGCGAGCTTGGCGTCGGTGACCCAGGCGGGCCGGGCCGAGGTCGCGGCGGCGGCGCCGGGCTCGAGAGTGGCGGTCAACGGGTCCTCCGCAGGTCGATGGGCTGGCCGTCCTTCGGGAACGGCAGGGAGTTGTTGTTCATGGGGGCGACGTAGCCGGGCGGGACGCTCCACTCCCACCCGCGGAGCAGGTGGTGGAGGACGGCCTTGACCTCGGCGCCGGCGAAGTACATGCCCAGGCACTTGTGCACGCCGCCGCCGAAGGGGTTCCAGGCGTAGCGGTGGGACTTGTCCTCGCGACGCTCCGGGGAGAACCGCTCGGGGTCGAAGACAAGCGGGTTGGTCCACAGCTCCTCCATCACCTGCGCGAACTGCGGCGCGACGGTGACGAAGGTGCCCTCGGGGATGCGGACCCCCTGGACGACGGTGTCCTTGACGGTCTGGCGCAGGACGACGGGGACGGGTGCGCGCAGCCGCAGCGACTCCTTCATCACCCAGTCCATGGACTCCAGGCCCTCGAACTCGGCGAGGGTCGGGCGCGGGCCGAGCGCGAGCGACTCCTCGCGGCAGCGCTGCTGCCACTCGGGGTGCTGGCCCAGCAGCTGGAGCATGGTGGAGAGCGTGATGGTGGAGGTGTCGTGGGCCGCCATCATCAGGAAGATCATGTGGTTGACGACGTCGTCGTCGCTGAACCGCTCGCCCTCGTCGCTCTCGATGTGGCACAGCTGCGAGAACAGGTCGTCGCTCTCGACGGCGCGGCGCGAGGGCAGGTAGTGGCGCAGGAAGTCCTCGAGCACCTCACGGCCGCGGTGGCCCCGGCCCCACCGCGTGCCGGGGAGGTCCTTGCGGATCAGCGCGGCCGCCGCCTGGACACAGGCGATGAAGGCCTCGTTGACCCGTTGCATCTCCTCGGGCGTGGTGTCCTCCGCGCCGCCCATGAAGATGTCGGCGGCGACGTCGAGGGTGAGCTGCTTGAGCGAGGGGTAGGCCCGGAAGTCGCGGTCGCGGCCCTTCGCGGCCCAGTCGGCGATGCCGGCCTCGATCGGCGCGTGCATCCGCGCGGCGTACGCCTCGAGCCGGTCGCGGGTGAAGGCCTGCTGCATGATCCGCCGGTGCATGTGGTGCTCCTCGAAGTCGAGCAGCATCAGGCCCCGGTTGAAGAACGGGCCGACCAGGTAGGTCCAGGCCGGGCCGTTGGCGAACGCCTTGTCCTTGTTGCGGAACGCCTCCTCGCAGGCGTCCGGGCCGAGCAGCATCACCCAGCGCTGCCCGAGCATCGAGATCGGCGCGACCGGGCCGTAGTGGTCCCACTGGCGGCGGAAGAGCGCGAACGGGTCCTTGGCGTACTCGAACGCCCGGCCGAGCACGGGCTTGCCGCGGTCGTCGGGCCGGATCTGCGGGAGCTCCCGGACCGCCTCGGGCTGGTCCGCCGTCGACGCGCCGGAGCGGTCGCGGCGGGCGGGTGGGCTGCTGACGTCGAGCGACACGGGAGGCTCCCTGGGAGGTGTGGGCGCTACGGTCGAGCCAGCATCATTCAGACAGGACGTCCTGTCAACCTTGTCGTGAGAGGGTGGCGATCATGGCTGTGCAGTCCGGGACCTACCGCGGCGTCAGCGCCGAGGACCGCGCCGCGGAGCGCCGCGAGCGGCTGCTCGAGGCGACGCTCGCGGTCTGGGCCGACCCCACCGGGACGCGGCCGACGATGACGCGGATCTGCGCCGAGGCGGGTCTGACCGAGCGCTACTTCTACGAGTCGTTCCGCTCGCTCGACGACGCACTGACCGCCGTCATGGACCGGATCGCGACCGAGATCGAGGAGGTCAGCCTCGCCGCCGGCGAGGCCGCCGGGGACGACCCGGCCGCGCGGGCGCGCGCCTCGGTGCTGGCCTTCGTCGAGTACCTCACCGCCGACCCCCGCAAGGGTCGCGTCGCCATCATCGAGGCCGGCGCCATGCCCGGCCTGCGGGCCCGCCGCACGCAGCTGCTGCGCCACTTCGCGCACCGGTCGGCCCAGGAGGCGCGCGACATCTACGGCGTCGGCGGCTGGGGCCCCCGCGAGGGCGAGATCGCCGGCCTGCTCTTCATCGGCGGCATGGCCGAGCTCGTCTCCGCGTGGCTCGACGGCTCGCTCGAGGCCACCCCCGAGGAGCTCGTCGACGCCGCCACCACGATGTTCCTCGGGCTGCACGCGCCGGGCTGACCGGCGCGGTCGGCGCGCGGGCTGCGAGGTTCATCGGGGCCCCGACAGAGCTCACGGTCCCCCGACGAAACTTCATCGGGGGACCGTCAGGTTCGTCGGGGAGCCGATGAACCTGACGACCACTCGAAGACCGGGCCGGTCACCTCCAGCTGCACGCGACGCAGACTAGGCCGGTCCGACTCCAGCGAGACCGACCCGCGTGGGCCATTGACAGACCTGACGCGTGTCAACACTGTTGACCCCGTGTGGCGCAGAGCACAGCCGGTGAGCCCGGCCGACCCGTTCGCCGGCAGCCAGGCCCTCGTGACCGGAGGCGGCTCGGGCATCGGCGCGGCCCTGGTCCGCGCGCTCGTCGACGCGGGGGCGCACGTCGTCGTCGCTGACCTCGACGAGGTCGCCGCCCAGCGGGTGGCCGACGAGGTGACCGGCCGGGCCGACGTGACCGGTACGGCCCGGGCGGTGCGGCTCGACGTGACCGACGCGGCCGCGGTGCAGGCGGCGGTCGACGACGTGGTGGCGCGGGGAGGCCGGATCGACCTGCTGTTCAACAACGCGGGGATCACGTTCGGCGGCGAGACCGAGGACCTCGCGCTGGCGCACTGGGACGCGATCATCGACGTCAACATCCGCGGCGTGGTGCACGGTGTCGCCGCGGCGTACCCGCACATGGTCCGCCAGGGCGCCGGTGGCACCGCGTGGGGCGGCCACGTCGTCAACACCGCGTCGATGGGCGGGTTGATGGCGGCGGGGCTGATCACCAGCTACGTGATGACCAAGCACGCGGTCGTCGGCCTCTCGCTCGCGCTGCGCACCGAGGCGGCCGCGAAGGGCGTCGGCGTCACCGTGATCTGCCCGGCCGCGGTCGAGACCCCGATCCTGGAGAAGGGCCACCTCGGCCGGTTCCACGGGCGCGACTACTACCTCAAGGGCCAGGGCGTACGCCGCCCGCTGGACCCCGACGTGCTGGCCGCGGAGGCGCTCGCCGCCGTCGCCTCGGACCGCCCGCTGCTGGTCACGCCGCGTCCCGCTCGGATCGCGTGGCGCGTGGGTCGCCTCGCCCCGGCCTTCGCGAACCGGGCCGCCACCCGGTTCGTCGCCAAGCAGCGCCGGCTCCAGGACCGGCGCGCCCGCAAGCAAGGAGCAGCCGCATGACCACCAGCCCCTCCCCCGACGACCACGACGACCACGACGACCACGCCGATCACGCCGACGGCGCCGGGCAGCCCGGAAAGCCGGTCGCGCTCGTCGTCGGCGGCGGATCCGGCCTCGGTGCGGCGACGGCCGAGGCCCTGCGCGCGGCCGGCCACACCGTGGTGACCGGCGACCTCGAGGGCACCGCCGCGGACCTGGTCGTCGACGTGACCGAGGAGGCGTCGGTCGCAGCGGCGGTGGACACGGTCGTCGCCGAGCACGGCCGACTCGACGTGGTGGTCAACAGCGCCGGGGTGAGCACGCTCATGCAGGTCGTCGACCACGACGTCCAGGAGTTCCGCCGGGTCGTCGACGTCGACCTGGTCGGCGGGATGCTCGTCATCAAGCACGCGGCCCGGGTGATGACCGCGGCGGGAACCGGCGGGTCGGTGGTCTCGATCGCCTCGCTCAACGCCCGCCAGCCGGGCACCGGCATGGCGGCGTACTGCTCGGCCAAGGCGGGGCTCGCCATGCTCACACAGGTCGCCGCGCTCGAGCTCGGGCCGCAGGGGATCCGGGTCAACGCCGTCTCCCCCGGGCTGGTCGTGACGCCGCTGACCGCGCCGGCGATGGACATCCCCGGGGTGCGGGAGGACTACGTCGACAACACCCCGCTGGGGCGTCCGGGCGCGCCGGAGGAGGTGGCCGAGGCGATCGTCTACCTCGCGACCGCCCGCTGGCTGACCGGCGAGGTGCTCGACCTCAACGGCGGCGCCCACCTGCAGCGCTACCCGGACCTGGTCGGCCACGTGACGCGGGCGTTCGGGTGAGCGTGCGCTTCCCGGAGCTGGCCTGCTACGGCCTGGCCGGCCACACCGACCAGCCGCGCGACCTGCTCGTGGAGGCGCGGCTGGCGGAGGAGCTGGGGCTCGGGTCGGTGTTCCTGTCGGAGCGGTTCAACCTCAAGGACGCCGGCGTGCTGGCCGGTGCGGTCGCCGCGGCCACCGAGCACGTCGGCATCGCCACCGCCGCGACCAACCACAACACCCGCCACCCGCTGGTCACCGCGACGATGGCGACGACCGCGCACCGGCTCTCGGGCGGGCGCTACGCCCTCGGCCTGGGGCGCGGGTTCGCCGCGCTCTTCGACGTCATGGGGCTCCCGCGGGTGACCGGCGCGCAGCTCGAGGACGTCGTCGGGATCTACCGCTCGCTCTGGCGCGGCGAGGCCGTCCTCGGCCACGAGGGGCCGGCCGGGTCCTACCCCTACCTCAACCAGGACTCCTCCTTCGACGAGCACGTCCCGGTCCTGATGACCGCGATCGGCCCGCGATCGCTCGCGCTGGCCGGACGACTGGCCGACGGGGTCGTGCTGCACACGTTCCTCACCGACGAGGCGCTGGCGCGGTCGGTGTCGACGATCCGGTCGTCGGCGGAGGAGGCGGGGCGCGACCCCGGCTCGGTGCGCATCTGGGCGGTGCTCGCGACGATCGAAGACTCGCTGCCCGAGGAGCTGCGGCTGCGCAAGCTGGTCGGGCGGCTCGCCACCTACCTGCAGGGGTACGGCGATGTGCTGGTCGCCGCGAACGGCTGGGACGCCGCCGTGCTCGACCGGTTCCGCGCCGACCCGCTCGTGCAGGGCTACCCGGGGGCGTTCGACGCGATCGGGACCGTCGAGCAGCTGACCTACCTGCGGGACGAGGTGCTGCCCGCGGAGTGGCTGGCCGCGTCGGCCACCGGCACCGCCGAGCAGTGCGCCGCCCGCGTGGTCGAGCAGCTCGCGATCGGGGCCGACTCGGTCGTCCTCCACGGCGCCACACCGGCCGAGCTGGCGCCCGTGTTGGCGGCGTACTCCTCGGTGCGCGCGGTGACCCGCGACCTGCCCACCAACCCGGGATGGATCGCATGAGTGCACTCACGATCGACACCGCCGACCAGATCACCCCCGCGTGGGTCGGTGCGGTGCTCGGCGCCGTGCCCGGGTCGGTGGACGTGACGCCGGTCGGCTTCGGCCAGATCGGGTCCTGCCTGCGGGTGGCGCTGACCGGCGAGGGGCTGCCGACGAGCCTGCTGGTCAAGCTGCCGACCGCCGACGCCGGCACCCGCGGCATGCTGGCCGGCGCCTACCGGTCGGAGGTGAGCTTCTACCGCGAGCTCGAGCCGACCGTCGCCGTCGACGTGCCTGCCTGCCACCTCGCCACCGACGTAACCGACGACGGGCGCTTCACCCTCGTCCTGGAGGACCTCGCTCCTGCCGAGCAGGGCGACCAGCTGCTCGGCGGGACGCCGCAGCAGGTGCTCGGCGCGGCCCAGAACCTCGCCGGGCTGCACGGGCCGCGATGGTGCGACCCGGCCCTGCTCGACCTCGGCTGGATCACCCTGCAGGACGCCGACGGCGCGGACCTGCTCGCGGAGGTCTACCCGTCGGCGGTCGACGCCTTCCTCGTCATCACCGCACCGCTGATGACGGCCGAGGCCGCGGCGACCGTGCGCGCCACGCTGCCGGTGGTCCGGGACTGGTCGCTGGCGCGGGCGGAGCGGTTCGGGATCGTCCACGGCGACTACCGCCTCGACAACCTGATGTTCTCCCCCGACCCCGCCGTGCCCGTGAAGGCGGTCGACTGGCAGACGCTCAGCCTCGGGCTGCCCGCCAAGGACCTCGCCTACCTCGTCGCCACCAGCCTCGATCCCGGCGTGCGCCGCGAGCACGAGCGGTCGATCGTGGCGGCGTACCACTCGCGCCTCGTCGAGCACGGCGTCACCGGCCACTCCCTCGAGGAGTGCTTCGAGGACTACCGGTTCGCGATGCTCCAGGGGATCCTCGTGTCGGTCTTCGGCTGTGCGTACGGCGCTCGCACCGGCCGTGGCGACCGGATGTTCGCCGTCATGGTCGAGCGGACCGCCGCCGCCGTGCGCGACCTGGGCACGCTCGAACTGGCCTGAGCCGGGGGCGTCTGCCGACCGGCGCCGCCGGTCATGGCGAGCCACCCACGGAGGAGGCGAGACGCCGTCCGCCGAGGAGAGCTCTCAGCGCTCGCGCGGCCCGGCTGGACGGTGACCTGTGGCGACCCCGTCAGGGGTGGCGCTCGGTCCTGGCATGGCGGTGCGTTCATCCTCGAAGCGGGCGCCGGTGAGCACGCCCGAGAGCCCACGCTGCTGGGTGAGGGGAACGGCCACGAAGGCGGCCAGCAGCAGCAGGGTCCCCGCGGCCTGTGCCGCGGTCGCACCGACGGACTCGGGCTGCCACCTGACGTAAAACTGGGTCAGGCTGTAGGTGCCGGCCACGCTCATGGCTCGGAGCAGTCGCCGGGAGGTGCTGGGGCCGTGGTCCCACACGGGTTCGAGTCGGGCTGCCCGTTGGCCTGGCGAAGCCCCGGTCCCGTGCCAGGCGGGCAGGACGAAGACGCAGAAGGCGGGGACCAGGGTGATCAGTGCTGCCTCGACGAGAGGGTGCGTCGATGGCAGGCGACCTGTGGTGGCCAGAGCAGCGAGCCGATAGCTGACGACGAGGGCGAGCCCCAGCGCGTTGAACGCGGCGAGGTCGAGCGCCATGCCGAGCCACCGTCGCCCGCTGCTGACGGGTCGGGGGAGCTGCCGGGTGTCGTCGAAGGACCGCGGACGAGGCATCCACCACAACACCCAGGGCGTGAGGACGGCTCCGACGAGTGCGCCGAGGCCGTTGGTGATCAGGTCGTCCACGTCGCCGACGCGGTAGGCGCAGTGGTAGGTCCCCCACACCCCGGTCAGCTGGGTGCTCTCGATGACCACCGAGGCCAGGAGCCCCGACCACGCGGCGAAGGCCGCGGACCGTCCCCAGAACCCGCGGACCATCAGTCCCCACGGCACGAACAGCACGACGTTGAAGAGCACCTGCAAGGTGACGCGACTGCTCAGCAGCTGCAACGGCCCGGTGCCGGCAGCCGCGTCAGCGATGTCGGTGATGAACTGGAAGGGCCGCCACTGAGGGCTCGCGGAGGCGGTGGCGCACCAGTCGCCGCGGCTGTCCGGCAGCGGCAGGAACGTGTAGGCGAGCAGGGAGGTGCCGTACACGCTCACCGCCGCTGCACCCAGGGCACGCCGCGGGGTGAACTGGCCGTAGCGCCGGTACTGGTACGCCAGGATCGGCACCAGCAGGAAGAGCAAGGCCGAGGCGCCGAGGACGACCCCGACGTACGCCGGCCACACCCATGGATCCATCGCCACCTGCTCCGTCCCTCTGCGCGAGCGTCCGGGTCACCGCGCGGACAGGGACAACCATGTCAGCGAGGCCATGCCCACGACCGCGATGCCGGACAGAGCCAGCAGCAGCCGGTGCCCGAGCATGACCGCCGCGAACTCCCGCAGGTAGGCGCTGGGCCAGAAGTACCAGGCGGTCGGCGCCCCGATCGCCTGAGCGTCGATGCCGAGCCTGCGGGCGAGCTCGGCAGCTCGTGGAGCGTGGTAGTCGTTGGTCACGACGAGGTACGGCGCGGGTACGCCGTGCCGCTCCAGCAGGCGGGCGCTGAGGAGCAGGTTCTCGCGCGTGGTGCGGGCGCGGTCCTCGATGAGGATGTCGTTGGCTTCGACTCCGCGCCGGCGCAGCCACTCGGCCATGACCTGGCCCTCCGGCCGGGGCTCGTCTCGTCCCTGGCCGCCACTGGGCACGAGGACGGGCCGGCGGCCGGCCCCGTCGCGTTCGTCGGCAGCGGTGACCGCGCGCTCCAGCCGGGCGGCGAGGCAGCGGCGAGACTCCTCCTCCCACCAGGCCGCTCCCCAGCACCACCACCGCGCGGGCGGGGGCACGTCGGGCGATCCGCGCGTAGAGCGCGGTGTGGGCTGCGAAGGCCAGGAAGCAGGCGCTGATGCAGGCCTGAGCGGTGAGCAGGGCGACAGCCGCGCTGCCGGTCCACGGGTTCTCGTGGCGCAGCAGCGGCACGAGGACGACCGGCAGGCCCAGCAGGGCGAGCCCGGTCACCAGTGACAACGCGTTGCCGAGCGATCTCCTCTCACGACGCATCATCACGACGCCGTTGCCGACCAGCAGCAGCGGCAACGTCAGGAGACCGAGCGCAACCGCGACCGTGACGACCAGGGTCACGATGTTGCCGACCGTCTCCAGCGCGGACGACGCGGTGGTCGCGAGGACGCCGAGGCCCAGCACGGAGTGCGCAAGCACGATGACCAGGAACCCGTTGCGCAGCGACCGAGGGTCTCGCTCGAGCGACCACGCCAGCAGCCCGCCCCAGAGCAGGACCCCCGCCAGCGCCCGAAGTGCTGGTGCGACGGCTTCGGTCATGAGGTCCATCGGGTTCGGTCACCCTCTTCTCAGTCGCTGCGGATCGAGCAGTCAGTGGGGGCGGACACGCCGGCGAACCGATCGACCGTCCACTGCTCGAGCTGGCCGGACAGGGGCGCGTCCGGCTCGAGCACGCTCATGTGGGTGCCGCCGTCGTACGTCGAGAACGTCAGCGTGGCACCACTCGCGCACGCTCGCGGGATCCAGGCCTCGGTCAGGCGCACGGGAATCACCTCGTCCGCTGTTCCCTGCGCGACGAACAGCGGCGCCGCCCAGGGGCCGGTCGGCACGTTCTCGGCGAGACGGTCGGCCAACGGGCCCTCCCCGGGCGGTTCGCGCAGGATCGGCTGGTCCCGAGCGATCGCCAGCCCCCCGAGGATGGTGAACAACGTGCCGCCCTCGCCGGTGCAACGAGAAGCCGCCTCGCGGACGATCGTGAGGGCCGAGGGCGCCACCAGCGCGTCGAGGGCGACCCCGTAGGTCCGTGTGTACGCGTCGGCGACGAAGGCGATGCCGAGGCTCGCTCCGGGGACTCCGGGGTTCGCGGTCACCACCTCGGCCAGGCCGAGCGGATCGGCGGCCGGCGAGAGCGCCGCGGTCCCGACCACGCCGGCGTCCGGGGCGTACGACGACGCGAGCTGGCCGGCCCACAGTGCCGCGTGCCCACCTTGGGAATGACCCCAGAGGATGGACTGGTCAGCCAGCCGGACGCCGGGCACCTCGCGTGCGGCTCGCACCGAGTCGAGCACCGAGTAGGCCTCGCCCGCACCGACCAGGTAGGGAAACTCCCCCTCCGCCCCCATCCCGGTGTAGTCGGTCGCCACCATCGCCCACCCTCGCTCGGCGAGCGCGTCCATGGCCGGCATCCCCTCCGTGCTGATCGCGGCCCGACCGAGGCTCGGCGCGCACGCCCGGGCGACACCGACGGTGCCGTGCGCCCAGGCGATGAGCGGCGCCGGCTCGGCAGAGGGCTCCTCGGGCACGGCAAGCACTCCGCTGGCCAGCGCTGGTGACCCGTCGGACGCGGTGGTCGTGTAGAGGAACCGGTACGCCGTCAGACCAGCAGGCAGGTCACCGTCGTACGGCTCGCTCCGCACCAGCCGGCCCGGCTCCGCCGGGACGCTCGCCGGGGCGTCGTAGAAGTCGTCCAGCACCGGGAGACCGGCCCGGAACAGGTTACTGACGTAGAGCCCCGCGACAGCGACCGCCAGGACCAGGACGGCGCTCGCCCAGCGGATCGCCGGCACCGACGGAGGAGCGTGGCGCGACACCGCGCGATCTCCTCGGGCACCCCGCCACACGAGGGCGACCCCGAACGCGGCCGTGCGTGCGCCGAACAGCACGGCGACGACCAGCAGCGTCACGTCGGGCCACCACAGGGCCATCACGCCCCAGGCGGTCTCCGACGCGCCGAACAGCGCCCGAAGCACCGCGGCGCTGCTCCGGTCGCGCACGAGCGCCACGACCGAGACGCTGCCCGAGACGATCAGCAGCACGGCCACGAAGGGCCCGAGGAGCTCGATGCTGCGGCCGATCCACACCACGACCGCGAGTCCGGCGACCAGCCAGGCGACGCCCTGCACGAGCACGACCCGATCTCGCCGCTCGCCCCTCTGTCCGAGGAGGTCGCCGAGCCCGGAGAGGACGCAGCTGGCGCCGACGTAGTAGCCGAGCACCTCGAGTGCGCTCAGGGGGCGGACGAGGAGGTTGGCACCCAGGACCGTGACGACGGCCCCAACCAGCACGAGCGACCACGGCGGTGCCCCGGCGACCAGGCCCGGGAGCGCACGCAGCCTCCGGCCGATCACCGCACCGCCCGCCACGGGCCCAGGAGCCCTTCCGTGGTCCCCCGCGATCCATCGCCCTGCTGCACGCCTCCAGTGTTGCCACATCGGCAACGGTCTACGCCCCCGTCACGGGTCGGCGATCATGGCTCGTCGCGGAAGCTGACGCGCATCAGCCGGCTGTTCTTCCAGTCCTCGAGCCGGGTCGGCCGGATGGTGCCGGGGTCGTGAGGCTGGTTGAGGTCCGCGACGATCGCCGTCAGCACCGCCTGGCGTTCCTCGGGGTCGGTGACTGGCGTGGCCCGGGCAGGTAGGTCCACGCGGATCCCGTTCTTGAGGTGGAAGGTGAAGTCGGGATTGGCCAGGAGGTTCGCGTGCCAGTCGGTCGCGCCACCGCGGGCGCCGCTGCACAGGTAGGTGGCGCCCGCGGCTCGGTAGAAGAAGATCTCGAGTCGGCGCGGTCGGCCGGTCCGGCGCCCCACCGTCGTGATGTCGATGATCCGCTCCCTGGTGCCCGCGGCCGGGGTGATCTCGATGGCTCGCCGGACGTGGTCAGGCAGGTGGGACAGGGACGAGTTCCGTGCGTAGTCGTTCCCGCCGGTGGCACCGGGGGTGCTCATGCGGACTCGGCCTGGAGAGCGGGCCCGAGGAGGAGCCCACCGTCGATGACGTACTCCGACCCCGTGATGAACGAGGCTTCCGACGAGGCGAGGAACAGGAGCAGCCGGGTGACGTCGGTCGGCTCCCCGAGCCGCGGGATGGCGAAGGGCTCGGGTGAGTAGAAGTCCGCAATCGCGGCGGTGGCGCCGGCTGCCGGCTCGTGGATGAAGGGGGTCGCGATGACGCCTGGGTGGATCGTGTTCACACGGATGCGGTCGCGGCCGAGCTCGAGTGCTGCCGTCCGCGTGAGTCCTCGGACGGCCCACTTGCTGGCGACGTACGGCGCGTAGTGGGCCGTGCCGCCCAGGCCCATGGTCGAGGCGATGTTGACGATGGCTCCCCCGTTCGCGCGGCCGGCCGTGCGACGCAGGGCCGGGGCGGCGGTCTTGATGCCGAGGAACGTCCCGGTGAGGTTGACGTCGAGGATGCGCGACCAGGTGGCATGGTCGGTGTGCTCGATGGGCGCGGGCGGGTTCTGGACGCCGGCGTTGTTGACGAGGACGTCGAGGGCTCCGAAAGCGTTCTGGGCGGCCAGCACGGCGCCGGCCCAGGAGCCCTCGTCGGTGACGTCGAGGTGGGTGAAGCGAGCGCGGGGCCCGAGCTCGTCGGCGAGAGCGGCGCCGCGTTCGGCGTCGATGTCGCCGATCACCACGTTGGCGCCTTCCGCATGGAGAGCACGGACGTGACTCGCGCCCTGCCCGCCGGTCCCGCCGGTCACGAGCACGGTCTGGTTGTCGAAGCGGGGCATCAGGTGTCCTTCGTCAGATCAGTGGCTGACCGGTCCTCGATGGCGGACTGCGGTCAGTGGTGAGTCGAGCGACTCACCATCGCCAACACTAGGTGGGTAGCCGTGGCGAGTCAAGCCACTCACCTCGTATGCTGCGCCCATGGACAGGACCGCGACCACGTACCACCAGCGCGTCGCCCAGGAGAAGCGCGCGCTGATCGTGTCGGCAGCGACCGCCCTGTTCCTCGAGTTGGGCTATGACCGGACGTCGCTGGCCCGGATCGCCGAGCAGTCGGGCGTCTCGCGGGCCACCTTGTTCAAGCAGTTCCCGACCAAGGCAGCGCTGTTCGACGCGATCGTGACCAAGTCCTGGTCGACCTCCGAGGAGGAGGAGATCCCGCCGGCAGGCAACATCACCGAGGGGCTCGGCACCATCGGCCGCCGTTACGCCGAACTGCTGGGCCGACGCCAGATGACCGACCTGTTCCGGATCGTCATCGCCGAGCTGCCGCGGTTTCCCGAGCTGGCTCATGCGCAGTTCTCGCAGGGCAAGCTGCCCTACTTCGAGTCCGTACGCAGCTACCTCCTCGCTGAGCACGAGGCGGGCACGGTGCGGGTCGAGGACGTGGACCTCGCCGCCACCCAGTTCCTGGGCATGATCTCCAACTACGTGTTCTGGCCGGCCCTCCTGGTGCCGAGCTGGGAGGTGAGTCCCGAACGCGTCGCTCAGGTCGTCGACGAAGCCGTCCGCACCATCACCGCGCGATACGCGACGCAGGGACCTGCGGCGTCCACCGACGACTGAGTGCGCTGCAGGGCACCGCGCCGAGGATCTCGCCTACCTCGTCGCCACCTCCCTCGGTGCCCCCGAGCGCCGATCCGCGATGCTCCAGGGGATCCGTACCGGTCTTCGGCTGTGCGTACGGCGCCCACACCGACCGCGGCGACCGGATGTTCGCCGTCATGGTCGAGCGGACCGCCGCCGCCGTGCGCGATCTGGGGACGCTCGACCTGGTCCGGTCCCGGCCGTGCTCCCCGTAGGCTGGAGCAGTGAGCAGCTATCTGACCGATCAGCGTGATCGTCCGGTCAGCGCGTTCGTCGCCGTCGTCGTGGCTCTCCTCACCGGCGGCTACATGCTGCCGTGGGCGGTGGCGGCCCTGCGCGGCAAGTCGAACCACTGGACGATCTTCTGGATCAACCTGCTGGGCGGTTGGACGGTGGTCCTGTGGATCGTCGCCATCGTCATGGCATTCGGCTCCCACAAGCCGATCCGGCGCTACTGATCCTCTCCGCAGGTCGATCGCCCGCCGGCGCCGAGGGCGTGTGCGCTGGGTGGCGATCTGCTCGACCATCTTCTTCCTGACCTGCCCGTAGGGTGGCGACGCTCGTGGACGCCGCCGCGTCCCGCCCCCCTCAGCGAAGGACCCGTATGTGCCGAGTGCTCGCCTACATCGGGCCCGAGACCCCGCTCGAGAGCCTGCTGCTCACGCCGTCGAACAGCCTGGTGAACCAGGCCCTCGACCCTGAGCGCTACCCGGACCTGCAGCTGGCGGGCTGGGGATTCGGCGCCTGGAGCGAGCATCTGCTCAAGCCGGAGGATCCCCTCGTCTACCGCCGGCCGATGCCTGCGTTCTACGACGACAACGCCGCCCACCTCATCCCGAGCCTCCAGGCGAGCACGATGCTCGCCCACGTGCGCGCAGCCGTCTACAACTCGACGACCGTCATGGTGGACGAGAACTGCCACCCCTTCTCCTTCGAGGAGACACCGTGGATCGTCGCCCAGAACGGCGACATGCCGAACTGGATGCTCCTGCAGAGGGAGCTGCTGCAGCACTGCGAGGACAGGTACCTGAAGCAGATGCGGGGCTCGACGGACACGGAGTTCCTCTACGTGCTCCTGCTCTCCCTCCTCGACGGCGACAGCAACGAGGACGTCCAACGCGCGGTCGAGGAGATGGTCGGACTCATCGCGAAGGCGATGAAGGACCTCGACCTGCCGGCCCTGACCAAGCTGAAGATGGCCCTGGTGTCGCCGAACCGGATCATCGGGATCAACGCGGGCCTCGGGCACCAGGGCGAGACCAACCCGGTCGGTGACTGGAAGGAGCTGCGGGAGTCCGGCCCGGGCACGGACGACTTCGCCCTCTCGATGCTCCTGGAGCCGATGTACCTGCTGATCGGTCGCCACGTCCCGAGCGACGACACGTCCTACGACTTCGTGGCCTGCGACGAGGACGAGGCATCGGCCGCCATCTTCGCCTCCGAGGCCCTCACGGAGGACGGCGACGGCTGGTCGCACGTCGAGTACGGGGAGATCGTGTTCTTGGAGAGAACGGGTGATCACGTCTCGAGGACAGTCAACAGGTTGTCGGTCTAGCGCGCCCGCGCCCCGGGCCGAGCCCCGCGATGCCGTCGCGCGGCTCGGCCCGGACGCGCCGGCCCTAGGGAGCCAGCGGCGGTCGGCCTACCGCTGCCACCGGCTCCTCCACCGGCTCCTCGACCGACGGGGAGTCCAGCTCCGGCAGCAGCCGATCCAGCCACCCCGGCAGCCACCAGTTCGCGTCGCCCAGGAGCTTCATGGTGGCGGGGACCAGCACCAGGCGCACGACGGTCGCGTCGAGGAAGATCGCCGTGGCCAGTCCCACTCCCATCATCTTCACCACCGGGTCACTGCCCAGGACGAAGCCCGAGAAGACCGCGACCATGATCAGCGCGGCTGCGGTGATGGTGCGCCCGGTGCCGGCGATCCCCGCGATGACCGCGCGGGTGTTGTCGCCGTGGCGGCGGTACTCCTCGCGCACCCGCGACAGCAGGAACACCTCGTAGTCCATGGAGAGACCGAACAGGATCGCGAACATGAACAGGGGGATGAACGACACGATCGGCACCGTCGACTCCACACCGATCAGGCCGGCCGCCCAGCCCCACTGGAAGACCATGACGAGCACGCCGTACGCCGCGCCGACGCTCAGCAGGTTCAGCAGGACCGCCTTGAGCGGCACCAGCACCGACCGGAACAGCAGCGTGAGCAGGAGGAACGACAGCACCAGCACGGCCACCACGAACTGCAGCATCCGCTCCTGCACCCGGTCACCGAGGTCGGCGAAGGCGGCGGTCTGACCGCCGACATGGGCGGTCGCTGCGGTGCCGTCGAGCACCGTCGGGAAGACCTCGCTGCGGAGTCTCGCGACGGTCTCCTGGGTGGCCTCGTCCTGGGGCGACGTGGTCGGCTGCGCCACCAGGGTCGCCACGCCTGCGGGCAGATCGATGGACGGGTCGCCGACCGAGGCGATGCCCGGGTCCGCTGCCATCGCCGCGGCCAGCGGCGCCACGACCGACCCGTCCCGGGAGATGTCGACCGCGATCACCAGCGGCCCGTTGGCCCCCGGGCCGAACCCGTCGGCGATCAGGTCGTAGGCCCGGCGTTCGGTTCTCGACTCGGGCTTGGTCCCGTCGTCCGGGAAGCCCAGGTTGAGCGCGAGCACGGGTGCGGCCAGGGCGATCATGAGGACCGCTCCCCCCACGAGGTACGCCGTCGCGTTGCGGGTGACGTGAGCGCCCCAGCGGTACCAGCCGGTGCTCGGCCGGTGCGACGTGCGCCGACGCCCGTTGATCCGGTGCCCGGCGAGTCCGAGAAGTGCCGGCAGCAACGTGACCGAAGCGAGCACCATCACGAGCACCATCGCGGAGATGGCGATCCCGCCACCGGTCACGAACGGGATCCCCGCGACGAGCAACCCCAGGATCGCGATGACGACCGTGCCGCCGGCGAAGATCACCGCCTGTCCTGCCGTCGCCAGGGCTCGGCCGGCCGCTTCGGCGACCGGCATCCCCTGGGCCAGGTGCTCGCGGTGCCGGGTGACCAGGAAGAGCGCGTAGTCGATGCCGACGCCGAGCCCGACCATGGCCGCCAGCTGCGGCGCCCACGCCGGGATGTCGATCAAGTACGTCACCAGCTTCATCGAGGTGACGCCGATGACCAGACCGAACAGCGCCATCCCGATCGGCAGCCCCATCGCGACGAAGGATCCGAAGGCGATCAGCAGGACGATCATCGCGACGACGATCCCCGCGACCTCGCCGAGCCCGGTGGGTGCTTCCTCGAACGCGAAGAACAGGTCGCCTCCGGTCTCCAACGTCAGCGACGACTCGTCGCGCAGGTCGGCGACGGCGTCCTTGAGGTTGTCCAGGTCGGAGGCTTCGAGGTGCTCGATCCCGGGGTACTGCACGCGCACGAGTGCGATGGCGCCGTCCGGCGAGACGTTGCTGGTCGTCCTGAGCACGCGCGGGAGCGCCTCGAGAGCGGCCTCCACCGGTGCCAGCTGCGCCGCAGCGTCCTGGGCTTCGAGCACGACGTGGGCGGTGACTCCGCCCTCGTCGACCCGGGCCTCGGCGAGCAGCTCCGCGGCTTGGTAGGAGTCGAGGCCGGGTGCCTCGAAGCTCTCCTCGAGGTCGCGCCCGTAGGCGACGGAGGAGGTGATGACGACGAGCGCGAGGACGACCCAGGCGCCGATGGCGACCCAGGGCCGGGTCGCAGCAGACCGGCCGAGCCGGTAGAGGAGTTTCGACATGCCTCCACCGTGGCCGGGCGGCGAGCGGCGTACATCGGGCTCAGGAGGGGGACGCTCCTCAGCCGAAAGGACGAGGAGCGGCTCGTGCTTGTGCCCGGTACGAGGAGGGTCACCGCTCCCTAGGCTGCAGAGGTGCTCACCGCCTTCATCCGCTCGATCCTCGCCGAGCCCCGTGCCCCGGACCCACCGGCGCGGGTGTGGTGGGACTGGGCCCTGGTCAACGCGCTGCTGGCCACGGCTGCGGGCGAGGCGATCTTCCGCCCCGACGTACCGGCGCGGCCTCTGGCCACCCTGGTCGCGCTCCTGGTGATCCCGGCCCTGCTCTGGCGGCGTACCCATCCGCTCCCGGCGACCGCGGTCGGCTTCGGCGGCGCGATGGTGCTGCACCTCCCGATGATCCTCGGCGACGTCGCCGATGCGGGGCTCTACTCGATGATCGGCGTCCTGCTGTTGCCGTACGCCTTGTACCGCTGGGCTTCCGGGCCCGAGGCGCTGGTCGGTACGGCGATCGTCGCCGTGCCGGCCGGCCTGGGCCTCGCGACCAGCGAGACCCTCGAGGACGTGATCGGTGGCACCACCGTGCTGGTCGCGGCGTTCGCCCTCGGGGCCGCGATGCGCTACCGCGCGGTCGCGCGCCAGCGCGAGGTGCAGCAGGTCCGGACGCTCGAGCGCGGTGAGCTCGCCCGCGAGCTGCACGACACCGTCGCGCACCACGTGTCCGCCATCGCGATCCAGGCCCAGGCGGGGCGGGCGGTGGCAGCCACCAACCCGGCTTCGGCGGTCGAGGCGCTGGCGGTGATCGAGGCGGAGGCGTCGCGGACCCTGTACGAGATGCGCACGATGGTCCGGGTGCTCCGCGACAGCGAGGCGGCCGACTACACGCCGCAGCGGGGCATCAGCGACCTGGACGAGCTGACCCGGATGAGCCCGGTGGTGCAGGTGCACTGCGACGGCGACCTCGCCGGCCTGCCGCAACCGGTCGAGGTGGCGGTCTACCGGATCTGCCAGGAGTCGGTCACCAACGCGATCCGGCACTCGCTGAACGCCACGGCGGTCACGGTGGAGGTCACCGGCGACGTCGGCGCCGTACGGTTGCGTGTGCACGACGACGGAGAAGCAGCCCGCCCCGCGACCACCGTGGGCTACGGCCTGCTCGGCATGGCTGAACGAGCCAAGCTGCTCGGCGGCGCCTGTCAGGCCGGGCCGGACCCGGTCGGCGGCTGGACCGTCGAGGCGACTCTCCCGCGGGAGGTGCCGCGATGACCATCCGGGTGGTGGTCGCCGACGACCAGCTCCTGGTCCGCACCGGGCTCACCATGATCCTCAACGCGCAGCCCGGGATCGAGGTCGTTGGCGAGGCGACGGACGGTCACGAGGCGGTGGCCGTGGCACGCGAGCTGCGCCCGGACGTCTGCCTCTTCGACATCAGAATGCCCGGCATCGACGGCGTCGAGGCCACCCGCCAGCTCGCTGGCCCCGGCGTCGAGAACCCCCTGGCCATCGTGGTCATCACGACCTTCGATCTCGACGAGTACGTCCATGGCGCCCTCAAGGCCGGCGCTCGAGGCTTCCTCCTCAAGGACGCCGGGCCCGAGCTGCTGGTCCAGGCGATCCACGCTGCCGCGAACGGTGACGCGCTCATCTCACCCGGCATCACCCGCCGCCTGCTCACCACGCTGGCGGGCCCGGAGCGAGCCGCCCCGCCGACCCAGCCGATCGAGCCGCTCACCGAACGCGAGGAAGAAGTGCTCCTCACCGTCGCCCGCGGCCGCACCAACGCCGAGATCGCCGACGAGCTGCACATCACTCTGAGCACGGTGAAGACCCATGTCGGCGCGCTGATGAACAAGCTCGGCGCCCGAAACCGGGTCGAGGTCGCGATGTGGGCGTACGAGACTGGGCGCGTCAAGGGATAGGTCCGGCCGACCGCCGGTCGCGACTACGTAGTTCGGACGCGCCCAGTCGCGGCGGGATGATGCACGCCGCCGGATCGAGCGCCGGTCAAGCGTGCGGGAATCCTACGCCACCGCCGTCCCGCCGCTATCGTCCTTCAGGCCCACAGATCGTAATCCCCGCATGTTGGACCTGCGCTCACTGAGTGGCAGCGACCGGCGGGCTACATACAGCCGGAGTCCGCATGTCCCAGTCCCCGCCGCGAGCCCGGAGACCGCTTCCGTGAGCATCTTCGACGACGAGTTCGTTCCGCCGGTCAGCGGCTCGATCGTGCGAGTGCGCAGTGTCGATGTCGCAAAGAACCGCATCTACATCGATCGCTTGCCCGACGGGCAGGGATGGCTTTGGCACCCAGACCTCGCGGCCTCCGAACCCGGTGACGTCTACTTCATCCCCGATAGCGCCCATTCTGAAGAAATCGAGAAACTCACCCCGGACGACTGGCCGGCCCAGGGGAGCATTGGAACTGTCGTCGAGCTGAGCGACGACGGGACCAGGGCCATCCTGGAAATCAACGGCCGACTTACGGACGTACCTCAACGCGCAGCGAACCCGTTCCAACCTGGACAAGCCGTCTCCGTCAGCAGTGAAGGTATCCCCGGGGCCGTTCTCACTACTAAGCCCATCGACCGTCTCGGGATCCATCGCAACGAATCAGGGCTCGACCCGTCCATCATGCTGGTCGAACCGGCGGACATAGATGTCGAACTGTCCGACTTCGGCGGATCCCCGGATCTCGTCGGACGGGCACTGGACCTCGCACGAGTCGCCCTCGACCCCCAACAACTTTTGGAGCGCATCGGGGTCAACCCAGTGAAGGGCATCCTGTTCAGCGGTCCATCAGGCACCGGAAAGACCTACCTTGCCCGCGCGCTAAGCAAGGAGGTCGGCGCCAGCTTCTACCTCATCGACGGACCGGAAATCATCAACAAGTGGGTCGGTGAAAGCGAGCAACGGCTACGCGACCTCTTCGACCATGCAGCCAAAAGCGCGCCCGCGCTCCTGTTCTTCGATGAACTCGACAGCATCGTGTCCAAACGCGACAACGATGCCCCCGAGTACGTCACCCGCTTCGTGGGTCAGTTCCTCACTATCCTCGATGGGTTTGACCCGGCTAAGGGCGTTCTGGTTATCGCAGCGACCAACCTGCCCGGAGCGCTCGACACCGCACTTCTGCGACCGGGCCGACTGAGCTTCAAGGTCGAGTTCAACGGACACCCGAACGGCGGAGACCGTCTCGCCATCCTCCGCGCCTCCTCACGCCGCGTCTTGGGAGCCGACAAAGCCGATCTGGAAGCGCTGACGGAGGGGACAGAGGGTTGGACAGCCGCGGAGATGTCGATGATCTGGACCGAAGCCGGGGTTCTCGCCGCCCTCGACGGCCGAAACAGGCTCAACGCCGAAGACGTCCGCGAGGGCTACGTCCGCGCAAGGATGAACCGTGAAACCACTCTCAGGCAGGCGGGCCGCTCGTGAACCTCAGACCGCGCTGGTCGCGCAAACGTGCCTGGCAACAGCGACGACGAGAGTTCGTCTACCTCGATGAGGTGAGCGTCACCAGCCTCGTCGCTGCACGGCACGGCTCCATCGCCGAGACATTCAAGAACACCCATGCCGAGACGACCGGTGGGGAGGTTGGAAGTTCCATATCTGCGCCCGCTACGCCGCTGTCTCCGGGTCTTGGCCTTACGTCCCGCACGACGTCTTCACGAACGACGACGCAGGAAGTCGTCCGACGGGCCGTCGTTCAAGGAACGTTCCGCAGCCTTCGCCTCACCGACACAGACCTCAAACTTTCTGTCGAGGACCAGCAAGCGCGCAGAAGGCCAAAGCCCGCCGATACGGAGGCCGACCTTGGCCGCAAGCTGAGCGCCCTCGCCCGGCAGCGTCGGGCTGTCCGTGTGAGCGATCTCGAACGCGGAGATGTCGTTGAACTCCGAGTCAAGCTCAGCGCCGACCCCACTTATCAGGTCACAGCCGCAGCCACATCTATGCTCGACCTGATCAAGGGTCGGTCGTCGATGTTTGGCCTCAGCGAGTCGCAGTTTGCCGAGATTGCGCCGGCCCTGGAGCTGATACCGCAGATGCTCGTCGATCTCGTACCCATCAATGCCCAAGTCGTCAGCCACCTCCGCATCGACGTCGACAACGAAGTCTGGCTTGTCGACGCAGCAGCTCTCGCACAGGGAAGTGCCGTTGCGGCCTCAGCGGAGACAATCGCGATCGCCGGTGTCACGGAGTTACCGCTCTATTGGAAAGACGTCCGTCGAGTCCTTTTCGGCTGGTCGGAGTACACTGTGTATGCACGCCTCGCGAGAAGCGGTCTCGCGACGAGCTGGACTCCCGTGAAGCTCGCCGACGTCTTCGACTCAATCGACAAGGGGATCGGCGATCAACTCCGACAACTGCCGTTGGCGTTCCGCGGTATGCACAAATCCGGCGTTGAAGTGCTTACGACCCCCATCCCTGAAGTCATCAGAGTTCATGGCCTCATACCCTTCGGGCAAGCCCTAGCCAGGAGCACAGGACGCAGCCTCGATGAGGCCGCACTGAACCGAGCCGCCGAGGAGGCGTCCCATCTCATCCCCGACGTCGAGAAACTCGGCGACGTCGGCGTCACCAGACGCGCGTTCGACCATGTCGTCGGCGCGGTCGCCGCGAGCCCACCCCTGGTGCTGGCGCCCATCGACAGAGAATTGGTAGCCGAACTGCGCGAACCGTTCCAAGCCATCGCTCAACTGCAGGCTGCGATTCCTGCTGTTGACGCAGCGATTGAGGACCCAGCGGCCGACGGCGATGAGCAAGAAATCCTTGAGGCCGAGTTCGTCGCGATTTACTGGTGAACTCCCAGGCGCGCCCGCTGATTGAGGCAGCTGTCGGGGTAGTACTCACTTGACCGTGCAGCGCGGGATGCGCCGAGCGCCTACCGGATCAAAGGCGTGTCCCTGGTCACCTGCACGGTTGCGTCTAACTGGGCGGAATGCGCCGCGCTTCCGCTCACGGCATGCGCGGTCACTTGTGGTCAGCGCCGACGGGCGGCGTAGGGACGCACTTTGGCCGTTGGCGGGTGCCGGAGCAGGACCACCCCAGGGTCAGCGGTTCTGCAGCTCCTCGGCGAGCATCACGATGATGCCGCTCGGTCCGCGGACATAGGCGAGCTTGTACACGTCCTCATAGGTCGCGACTCCGCGGAGCGGGTAGCAGCCATGCCGCGCGGCGACTTCGAGGGCGGCGTCGATGTCATCGACCGAGAAGGCCACGCGGTGCATGCCGATCTCGTTGGGCCGGGTGGGCTCCGTCTCGATCGCGTCGGGGTGGATGTACTCGAAGAGCTCGAGGTGGCCGATGCCGTCCGGCGTCTGGAGCATCGCGATGTGCGCGTGATTCCCGTCGAGGCCGACCGCAGTGTCGGTCCACGCTCCCTGGACGGTGTCGCGGCCGAGAAGGGTGAGGCCGAGGTCGGTGAAGAAGGCGATCGTCGCGTCGAGGTCCCGGACGGCGATGCCGACGTTCTCGAGCTTGATGTGCATGCCTTGGACGGTACCGAGTCAGCGCGCTGTGTCGACCAGCTGGCGGCGAAGATTCGCCGCTGATCGGCGGCTCGATCCTGTTCTCATCTAGGCGAGATCGGCTGAGGGCTCATCATCGACGCTCCCGGGTGCGCACGAGTGGCGCCCTTCGCATCCGCAGGCGAGCTGACCGCCGCGGAGACGGCACCGTCTGCGCCGACTCCAAGAGCCGCCGAGGCTCAGCGTGCCCGCAGCTCCGCCACCGGCCGGTACGCCGCCTCGGCGGCGAGGGCTTCCAGCGGCGAGCCGGTGTCGGCGATGACGACGGCGACGCGGGCCTCGCGGGCGGCGGCGTCGACGCCGAGCTCGACCAGCTCCTGGGCGGAGGCGGCCTTGCCGATGACGGCGATCGGGCCACCGGGGTCGTGGAAGGGCGGGGCCGGGGCGAGGGAGTAGCCCGGCCTCGGGGGGGCCAGGTTCGCGGCGACCGCGAGGGTGACGGGCAGGTCGCGGACCCACCAGCGGCCGGTGACGGCGAGGCCGGCGGCATCGGTCGCGGCGATCCGCACCTCGTCGGCGACCGGGGTGAAGACGCGCACCTCCCCCGCGTCGGCCGGCACGCTGGTCAGCAGCCGCGCGAGCGCATCGGGGTCGTCGCCGGCGGACTCCAGGTGGTCGACGACGACGCCGGCGCCGCGGCGTACGCCCAGGAGCACGGCGTCGTCGGTGCCGAGGCAGACGGCGTCGGGCGCCTCGAGCATCCGCTCCGCCATGGCGCGGAGCACCGCGGGCGCCTGCTCGGCAGGTCGCCACATCCGCGGCGCCCAGGCGGCGGTGCGGGTGAGGCGACGCTCGAGGAGCGCGACGACCCGGTCGAGGTCGGCGAGGGCGAGTGGACGGACGGCGGTCGCAGCGCTCAGGACTGCTCCCCCGACTGCTCCGTCTGGTCGGCCGCGCGCGCGGCTCGACGGGCCGCCTTGGCGATGGTGTCCTCGACGATCGAGTTGAGGCGGGCCCCGTTGGGCCAGCCGGCGTAGTGGCTCACGAACACCACGATCTCACGCAGCGCCTCGTCGTCGAGCTCCCCGTTGGCGTGGGCGGCGGGCACCTGGATGCCGAGCACGTCCGCGGCGCCCTGGCCGGCGAGCATGCCGATCAGGAGCAGCCGCCGGTCGCGGTCGGAGAGGCCGGGGCGGGTCCAGATGTCGGCGAAGAGGTGGTCGGCGGTGTAGCGGAAGAAGTCGCCGTCGCCGTCGGACATCTCGAAGCCGTAGACCTCCTCCATCTTCTCCAGCCCGCGGCGGCGGGTCTCGGGGAGGTGGTCGAACTTGGCGGTGCGGTCCTCGTTCACAGTCCCAGTCCCTTCCTCAGCCGCTGCTCCGCGAGCCGCGCGAGCGGTACGTCGACGCCGAGCTCGTCCGCCAGCGCGACGGCGAACCCGAGGTCCTTCTCCCCCAGCGCCACGACGTGGGAGAACACCCCGTGCCAGAAGTCGTCCGGCGCGATCGGCGCGGCGGTCTCGCGGTGCATGATCGCGCCCGGCCCTCCGGTGATCGCGTCGGTGTGGCGCACGACGTCGCCGAGCGCCTTGAGGTCGAGCCCGGCGGCCTCGGCGAGCCGCTGCGCCTCGGTTGCGGCGGTGAACGACACGAAGTGCATGAGGTTGCGCGCCAGCTTGAAGCGCGTGCCCGACCCGACCGGGCCGGTGTGGACGACCTTGGTGCCCATCGCGTCCAGCGCGGGCCGGGCCGCCGCGAACGCCTCGTCCTCCCCGCCGACCAGGATCGCCAGTGTGCCGTCGGCGGCGCCCATCGGGCCGCCGCTGACCGGCGCGTCGAGGAGCCGTACGCCGGATCGCGCGGCGAGGTCGGCCAGCTCGCCGGGGGTGCCGGGAGCGACCGTGGAGTGCACGACGAACACCAGTCCGTCGCGCGCGGTGGTCAGCGCCTCGTCGAGCACGGCCCGGACCTGGTCGTCGTCGCGGACCATCACGCACAGCACGTCGACCGCAGTTGCGACCTCCGCCACCGACCCGCCGACCTTCGCCCCCGCGGCCTCGAGCTCGGCCAGCGGCCCCGGCGCGACGTCGTACACGTGGACGTCGAGGGCCTCCGCGACCGCGAGCCGGAGCGCCATCGGCTTGCCGATGTTGCCGAGCCCGACGAAGCCGACAGCAGGCTCAGCCACGGAACGTCTGCCCGCCGTCGACGGCCAGGATCTGCCCGGTCACCCACGAGGCCTCGTCGGAGAGCAGGAAGACGCAGGCGCCGACCATGTCCTCGGGCTGGCCCATCCGCTTGATCGCGAGCGACTTCACCAGCTCCCTCAACGCGCCGCCGGCCTGGGTGCGGGTGGCCTCGGTGTCGGTCGGTCCGGGGGCGATCGCGTTGACCCGGATGCCCATGCCGCCCAGCTCGTGCGCGAGCTGCTGGGTCAGGCCGTTGACGCCGACCTTGGCCAGTCCGTAGAAGCCGGAGTAGAGGTAGGCCGCGGTCGAGCTCTGGTTGACGATCGAGCCGCCGCCGCGCTTCTGCATCTCCGAGTAGACCGCACGGGTCATCACGAGCGCGCCGTCCATGTTCACGCTCATGAACGTGCGGTAGTAGTCCCAGTCGACGCTGACGAGCAGGTCGAACTGCATGTCGCCGTAGATCGCGGCGTTGTTGACCAGCCCGTCGATCCCGCCGTACCGCTCGACCGTCGCGACCACCAGCGCCGCCGCGTCCTCGTGGGAGGAGACGTCGGTGCGCACGAAGAGGCCGCCGACGTCCGCGGCGACCTTCTCGCCGGCCTCGGCGTTGAGGTCGGCCACGACGACGGAGGCGCCCTCGGCGGCCAGCGCCCGGGCGTACGCCTCGCCGATGCCCTGCGCCGCGCCGGTCACGACGACGACCTTGTCCTGGAGTCTGTGCATGGTGCTCCTGTCGAGTCAGGCCGGGAAGGCCATGGTCTTCACCTCGAGGTACTCCTCGAAGCCGGCGACGCCCATCTCCCGACCGAGGCCGGACTGCTTGTAGCCGCCGAACGGCACGTCGGGGCTGAACCACACGCCGCCGTTCACCGCGAGCGTGCCGGTGCGGATCCGGTCGGCGACGGCCTTGGCGCGCTCGAGCGAGCCGGAGTCGACCGAGCCGGAGAGCCCGTACGCCGAGTCGTTGGCGATCCGGACGGCATCGTCGTCCCCGTCGTGCGGCAGGACGACCAGCACCGGGCCGAAGACCTCCTCCTGGGCGAGCCGGGAGGAGCTGTCGAGGCCGGCGACGACGGTCGGCGCGACCCAGTAGCCGGGCCGGTCGTCGAGGACGTGACCGCCGGTGGCGAACGTCCCGCCCTCCTCCTCGGCCAACCTCAGGTAGGCCTCGACGCGGTCGCGCTGGACCTGCGAGATGACCGGTCCGCAGATCGCGCTAGGGTCGGCCGGGTCCTTGACGCCGATCGACTCCATCGTCGCTGCCGCGACCTGCACCGCCTCGTCGTACCTCTCGCGCGGCACCACCAGCCGGGTGGTGATCGCGCAGCCCTGCCCGGCGTGGATGCATGCCGCGAACGCCGTGGCGCCGGCGACCGAGGCCACGTCGGCGTCGTCGAGCGCGATCGCCGCGGACTTGCCGCCGAGCTCGAGGAAGACCTTCTTCAGCGTCGGCGCCGCGGCGGCCATGATCGCGCGGCCGGTCGCGGTGGAGCCGGTGAAGGACACCATGTCGATGCGCGGGTCGCTGGCGAGCACGGAGGCCACCTCGTTGGACCGCGGGGTGACGACGTTGAGCACGCCGGCGGGGAGGTCGGTGCGCTCGGCGACCAGCCGCCCCAGCTCGGCCGCGACCCACGGGGTGTCCGGAGCGGGCTTGAGCACGACCGTGCAGCCCGCGGCCAGCGCGGGCCCGATCTTGGCGAGGTTGATCTGGGTCGGCACGTTCCACGGGCTGATCGCGGCGACGACGCCGACCGGCTCGCGGCGCACCGTCCGTCGCGACGCGATGCCCATCGGCTTCGCGACGCCGAGGTCGGTCTCGAACTCGTAGGTCTCCAGCAGGTCGGTGACCCACCGCAGCCCGTCGACCGGGACGTCGAAGCCGGCCGCGCCCATCATGAAGCCGGGCATGCCGACCTCGGCCGTGGTCAGCGCCTTGAACGCCTCGGCCTCCTCGAGCAGCGCGGTGTGCAGCTGGCGCAGGCAGCGCACCCGCAGCGCGACGTCCGTCGACCACGCGCTCTCGTCGAACGCCCGCCGCGCCGCCGCGATCGCCGCCTCGACGTCCGCGGCCGTCCCGTCCGGGGCGTGGCCGATGACCTCGGCGGTGGCAGGGTCGAGGATGGGGTACGTCGCGCCGTCGCTCGCCGGGACCAGCTTGCCGTCGACCAGCTGCTGGGCCGGCGGGCTCGCCAGCCCAGTGACCGGCTCGCTCATGCCGTCGGCTCCGACTGTGCCGGAAGCGCGGGCTCGGGCCGCACGTGCAGCCCGGCCTCGACCGGCGGCGGCCAGACCGGCGAGGGGATGTCGGCGAGGTGGTAGTGCCCAGGGACACCGTGGCCGGAGACCTTCATCCGCGCCAGGAGCGAGTCGGGCGCCTTGCCCGACTTGAGGATCTCCATGAACGTGTGCGCCGTCGACGGCATGTCGAACCAGTCACGCTGCCAGGCGATCTTCAGCTGCCCGTCGTCGGCGCCGCCGGTCTGCCGCTCGATGCCGAACCACGAGCCGCCGATGCCGAGGATCTCGTACTCCTTGCCGGTGGCGTCGTCGGTGATCCCCGAGCGCTGCTTCCAGAAGCCGACGACCATGCCGTTCTTCTCGTCCATGACGGTGGCGACGTAGTCGTAGTGCCAGCCGTCGAAGCCGTCCATCTCGATGCCGATGGCCCAGTCGCGGATCTGGTCGCGGCCGACGGCCATGAAGTGCTCGTCGACGGAGTACATCCAGCCGTAGCTGGCGTCCTCGGCGTACTCCTCGGCCAGCACCCGCCAGTCGCCCTGCCGCTCGGCGTCGCGGTTGACGGCCAGCCAGTGCTCCCAGAACCCCTCGAGCTCGGCACGGGTCAGGTCGGCGGTGGTCCCGGTCATGGTCGGTCCTCTTCCTCGGTGGCCCCGTCGTCGATGGTCAGCGCGAAGGCGGGGCAGTACTTCACGGCCTGGGTGACGTCGGCGCGACGCGCCTCGTCGGGGTGCTGCTCGAGCACGACGACGACGTCGGCGTCCTCGTCGAAGCCGAAGACGTCGGGCGCCTCGCCCTGGCAGAGCTGGTGACCCTGGCAGAGGTCGAGGTCGGCGACGACCCGCATTCCGCTCACCGCCCGCTCACCAGCCCGTCACCGGCCCGTCACCGGCCCGTCACCGGCCCGGCCGGCGGCGGTAACGCACCCGGCAGGGCTGCTCGAGCTGGATCACCATCTTGGTGAAGTCGTCGCGGTAGGAGTCCAGCGGCTGCGCCGCCTCGAACTCGAAGTCGCGCAGGACGACGGAGAAGATCGCCTTCATCTGCATCATCGCGAACGCGTTGCCGACGCAGCGGTGCCGACCGGCGCCGAACGGGATCCAGGTCCAGCGGTTCTGCAGGTCCTCCTGCCGCGGGTCGAGGTAGCGGCCCGGGTCGAAGGCGCCGGCGTCCGGGAAGTCCTCCTCGATCCGGTTCGAGACCCGCGGCGAGGAGGCCACGACGGTGCCGGCGGGGATGGTGCGGCCGAGCAGGTCGAAGTCCTCCTGGACCAGCCGCATCAGGATGACCAGCGGCGGGTGCAGCCGCAGGGTCTCCTTGAGCGCCGACTCCAGCACTGGGATGGACCGCAGCGCCTGGAACGACACTTCGGAGCCGTCCGCGTAGAGGTCGTCGAGCTCCCCGACCACCTGCGCCATCACGTCGGGGTGGCGCAGCAGCTCGATCATCGCCCAGGACGCCGTGCCGCTGCTGGTGTGGTGACCGGCGAACATCATCGAGATGAAGATGCCGGTCACGTAGTCGGCCGACATCTCCAGCGAGATCAGCACGTCGAGCAGGTCGCGCTCCTCGCGCGGCACCGGCCCGCGCTCGATCCGGCGGTCGATGATCCCCTGCACGAGGGCGACGAGCCCCTCGCGGGCGGCGTCGCGGCGGCGGAAGGAGTCGATGTCGGCGTACGCGTCGACGTACGCGATCGCGTCCGTGCCGTGCTCGAGCTCGTGGTAGAGCTGCGCGAACCGGACGTCGAGCTCCTCGCGGAACGGCTTGCCGATCAGGCACGCGGACGTCGTGTAGATCGTCAGCTCGGCGAAGAAGTCGAGCAGGTCGATCTCGCCCTCGTCGCCCCAGTCCGCGACCATCCGGCGGATCTCGGCCTCGATGGTCTGCGCGTGGCCGCGCATCATGTCGCCGCGCAGCGCCTGGTTCTTCAACATCTGCTGCCGCTCCTCGGGGCTGGCGTCGAAGACGACGCCCTGGCCGAAGATCGGAGTCATGAAGGGGTACGCCGCCGCCTGGTCGAGCGTCGAGTCGGGCGCGCGGAAGAACGCCTCGTTCGCCTCTGCGCCGGTGACCAGCACGACGTCCTTGTCGGCGAGCCGGAAGCGGCCGATGTCGCCGCACTCGTCGCGGACGCGGTGGAACAGGCCGATGGGGTCGACCCGCATCTCGGGCAGGTGGCCGGTGCCGCGGATGATCTCCGGCACCTCGGGGCTCTGGTCGTCGAGGACCGTCGAGACCTCCGGGATGTCGGCCAGCAGGTCGCGCGGCGTGGTGGTGCTCATGACGGGTCCTCCACGGGTGCTTCGGGATTGACGTCCACCGGGCTGATGTGGACGCCGCGGGGCGCGCTGACGACGGTGGTGATGGCGTCGGCGATCGCGCGCGCCTTGAGGAAGTGGGGGTGGCGGGCGAGCCCGAAGCGGACCCACTGGTCGAGCACGAAGGCGGCCTCGTCGGCGTCCCAGTCCCCGCCCATCTCGCTCCAGGTCGGCCCGGGCCGCACGACCGACGCGCGGACGCCGGTGCCCTCGAGCTCCATCTGCAGCGACTCGACGAGCCCCTCGAGGCCGGACTTGCCGGCGGTGTAGGCCGACATGAACGGCCGCGCCCGCAGCGCCACGTCGGAGGAGACGAAGAGGATGTCGCCACGGCGCCGCTCGACCATGCCCGGCACGAAGGTGTGGAGCAGCCGGTAGGGCCCGACGAGGTTGACGTCGAGCTCGCGGCCGAACCGCTCGGTCCCCACCTCGAGCAGCCGGCCGGGCCCGACGAGCCCGGCGTTGCTGATCACGACCTCGACGTCGCCGAGGTCGGCCTGCACCTTGGCGGCGAAGTCGGCGACCGACTCGTCGGAGGAGACGTCCAGCGGGTGGGCGACCGCCTCCCCGCCGTCGGCGCGGATGGCGGCGGCGAGCTCCTCGCACCGGTCCGTACGCCGCGCGCCCAGCGCGACCGGGAAGCCCGACCCGGCCAGTGCCCGGGCGGTCTCGGCGCCGATGCCGGACGAGGCCCCGGCGACGACGGCCGGGCGGCGCTCGGGCTGGGCGTACTTGCTCGCGCTCATCGCGTCCTCACCTCAGCCGGATGCGGGTCGGGAGCGAGGCGAAGCCGCGCACGCTCGTGGAGTGGACGCGCACCGCGGCGTCGTGGTCGACCTCGAGACCGCCGGCGACGCGCACCAGGTGATCGAGCACGACGCGGGCCTCGAGCCGCGCGAGGTTGGCGCCCAGGCAGAAGTGCCGGCCGCCGCCGAAGCTGAGGATCTGGGAGAGCTCGGCCTTGTCGCGGTGCAGGTCGAAGACGGTCGGCTCGGAGAAGACCCGCTCGTCGCGGTTGGCCGAGCCGAGCAGGAGCAGCAGCTTGGACCCGGCCGGCGCGACGGTGCCGTGGAGCTCGAGGTCGCGCTTGAGGTGGCGGGCCACCATCTGGCTCGACGTGTCGTGGCGCAGCGTCTCCTCGATCCACGGCGCCACGAGCCCGTCCGGTCCCGGCCCGGCGGCGAGCACGTCGTCGAGCTGGGCGGGGCTCGCGGTCAGGTGGAAGAGCGCGTTGCCGAGCAGCTTGGTGGTCGTCTCGTTGCCGGCGACCACCATGAGGAAGAGGAACGCGATGATCTCGTCGTCGCCGAGCCGGTCGCCGTCGGCGCTGCCGTCGTCGATCCGGGCCTCGAGCAGCGCGCTGGTGAGGTCCTCGCTCGGTGCGCGCCGGCGCTCGGCGAGCATCTCGGCGTAGTAGCCGACCAGCGTCAGCGCCGCCTCCATGCCGGCCGGCGGGACGTCGTGGACGCCCTCCTCGCGGTGGACCACCAGGTCGGCCAGGCGGCGTACCTCGTCGCGGTCGGCCTCCGGCACGCCCATCATCTCGGAGATGACGTCCATGGGGAGCTTGCCGGCGAAGGCGGCGATCCAGTCCAGCTCGACCTCGTCGCCGCTGCCGGCACCGTCGAGCGCGAGCCCGAGGTAGTGCTCGGTCAGCGCCTGCACCCGCGGCTCGAGCTCGCGGACCCGGCGCGGGGTGAACGCGCGGGAGACCAGCGAGCGCAGCCGGGCCTGGTGCGGCGCGTCCATCGCGAGGAACGACATGACCTTGTGGGCGTGCGGGCCCCACGCGCTCTTGTCGAGCGAGACGCCCATCGCGTTGGAGAACGTCTCGTCGTCGCGCACCGCGGCCGCGACGTCGGCGTGCCGGCTGAGCGCCCAGAAGTCGTGCTCGACGTTGTGGTGCAGCGGGGACTCGGCGCGGAGCCGGGCGTACGTCGGGTAGGGGTCCTCGTGGAAGGCGTAGTCGTAGGGGTCGAGGACCGGCGGCGCGGCCGCGCGGTCTGCCGTCGTGGTCATGCGTGGCCCTCCAGGATCGCGGCGACCACGGCGTCGAGCCGCTCGCCCATGTCGGTGTAGGTCATGACGCCCATGCCGGCCTGCAGCAGAGCCCCGGAGAACGCCAGCACCAGCGCCTCCAGCACGGCCGGGTCGGCCCGCTCCCCCAGCGCCTTCGCGAACCGGTCCAGGAACTCCCCGCCGATCCGCAGCCGCAGCCGCGCCACGTCGGCATCGGAGCTGAGCAGCGCCGGGGTCACCGCCGCCGCCAGCGCCGGGCTGGCCGCCAGCCGCTCGGCCATCCGGCGGGTGACGTCCTGGACGCGAGCGACTGCGTCCGCGCCCCGCGGGTCGTGGTCGGCGTCCTCGGCGAGGTAGCGCCAGAACAGCTCGGCGAAGAGATGGTTCTTGGAGGCGAAGTAGGTGTACGCCGTCGCCGGCGACACCCCCGCCCGGCTCGCCACCGACCGGATCGTCAGCGCCTCGTGCCCGACCTCGTCCAGCTCCTCGGCCCCGGCCGTGAACAGCCGCTCGACCGTCCCCGCCCGCCGCGACCCCAGCTCCTGGCGCGGCGCGTTGGACACATAACTGGACACGTGTCCAATCTAGAACGTGTTCTCGGCCGCGTGCAACCGGTTCTGGACAACTCCCGTCGCCGGTCGCCACCGGGTGGGCCGAGGGGGCGGGTCAGGCGGGGACGGGTGCGCCGGCGGGGGCGTAGGAGCGCCCGCGCTCCTCGCGCACCCAGAGCTCGCCGTTGCCGGGGGTCGGGCCCTGGGCGATGAGCTCGCGCTTGACGACCTTGTTCGTGGCGGTTGCCGGGAGGTCGGGGGCGATGCGGACGTAGCGCGGCCAGGCCTTCGAGGACAGGTCGGGCTGGTCGGCGAGGAACGCCTCGAGCTCGGCCGGCGCGAGGGTGGCGTCGTCCTGAAGCACCATCGCGGCCATCACCTGGTCGCCGACGTTGCCGTCGGGGACGGCGTACACAGCGACCCGGTTGAGCTGCGGGAGGCGGAGGAGGATCCGCTCGATGGGGGCGGCGGCGAGGTTCTCGCCGTCGACGCGCATCCAGTCGGCGGTGCGGCCGGCGAGGTAGATCCAGCCCTCGGCGTCGCGGTAGGCGAGGTCGCCGGACCAGTACATGCCGTGGCGCATCCGCTCCTCGTTGGCGCCCTGGTCGTTGTAGTAGCCCTGGAAGTAGCCGGCGCCCTGGGTGTTGACGAGCTCGCCGACGGCGCGGTCGGCGTTGACCAGCGCGCCGTGCTCGTCGAACTGCGCGACCTCGCACTCGGTGACGGTCTCGGGGTCGTAGATGCCGACGTCGGGCATGCCCTTGCCGATCGAGCCCGGCGGCGTGCCGGGCTCGCGCAGGATGATGACCGCGAGCTCGGTCGAGCCGAAGCCGTCCATCACGTCGCAGCCGAACCGCGTCGAGAACTCCTCGATGTCGCGGTCGCTGGCCTCGTTGCCGAACGCGACCCGCAACGTGTTGTCGGCGTCGTCGGGCCGCTCGGGCGTGGCCAGCACGTAGGCGAGCGGCTTGCCGACGTAGTTCATGTACGTCACGCCGTGGCGCCGCACGTCGTCGAGGAACCGCGAGGCGGAGAACTTCGCCGGCACCATCGTCGCGCCCGCGCCGAGCGCCGGCGCCCACCCCGCGACGACGGCGTTGGAGTGGAAGAGCGGCATCGAGAGGTAGCAGACGTCGTCCGAGGTCAGCGAGAACCGGTCGACGAGGTTCATGCCGGAGAAGAGCACCATCAGGTGCGCCACCTGCACGGCCTTCGGGTCGCCGCTCGTGCCGGAGGTGAAGATCATCATGAAGGTGTCCATCGCCTCGACCTCGCGGAGCGGCACCAGCGGCCCGGCGCCCGCGACCAGCGCGGCGTGCTCGTCCGAGCCGATCTCCACGACGCGCACGCCGCCGAGGTCCCGCTCGGGGTCGAGCCCGTCGAGCAGCGGGCGGTGCTCGGCGTCGGTGAGCAGGACCTGGGCGTCGCACCGGCGTACGTCGGAGGCGAGCCCGGCCCCGCGCCGGGTGGTGTTGATGCCGCACAGCACGTAGCCGCCCAGCGCCGCGGCGGCCATCGACCGGAGCATGTCGGGGGTGTTGCCCAGCAGCACCGCCACGTGCACCGGCCGCTCGCGGTCGGCGAGACCGAGCATCGCGGACGCCTCCGTCGACGCCTCGGCGACGTGCTCGCGCCAGGTCCAGGTCCGGTCGCCGTAGCGGATCGCGACGCCGTCGTCCTCGGCCCGCTCCCGCACCAGCTGCTGCACGTTCTCCGCCATGCCTCTGCCTCCCTCGTGCCGGGCGTGTGACCCGGCTCACTCGACACGCGTCAACATGGCGGTCCGTCGCCGCGGCGTCAACCGGTTCGCGCAGATCCGTCCGAGTCTTCACCCGGCTGCCGTGACCTCGGGTCAACACTGTTGACACCCCTGCCGGGGTGCCCGACGATGCCCGCATGACCAGCCGGTACGCCGATCTCTCGCGCGCCCAGCTCGCCACCCTCGTCCCCGAGCTGCTGCTCATCGGCCAGCTGATCGACCGGTCGGGCATGGCGTGGTGCATCGCGGCGTTCGGCCGCGAGGAGATGGCGCAGATCGCGATCGAGGAGTGGGCGGCGGCCTCGCCGATCTACACCCGGCGGATGCAGCAGGCGCTCGGCTACGCCGGTCCGCCCGACGAGGGCGACGTCGTCACGATCTTCAAGGGGCTGCAGCTCGACATCGGCGCTCCCCCGCAGTTCATGGACTTCCGCTACACCGTGCACGACCGCTGGACCGGGGAGTTCCACCTCGACCACTGCGGCGCCCTGATGGACGTCGAGCCGATGGGCCCCGACTTCGTCCGGTCGATGTGCCACACCATCGAGGACCCGACCTTCGACGCCACCGCCGTCGCGACCAACCCGCGGGCGCAGGTCCGGCCGATCCACCGGCCGCCGCGGCTGCCGGCCGACCGCACGCCGCACTGCGCGTGGACGGTGCGGATCGACCCGGCGCACCCGCCGGTCAGCGGCATCGCGGCCCTCGCGGTCAACGAGCGCTCTCGCGCCGCGACGCTCGAGCTCGACCCGATCGACCCGCTCGACGAGGGCGCCGCCGACTACGCCGGCCCGCTGGTCGACGACCTCGACCTCGCCGCGTTCAGCCACTCCGCACTGGTGCGGATCGCCGACGAGGTGTGCCTGCAGATGCACCTGCTCAACCTGGCGTTCCTGCTCGCGCTGCGCGCCCGCACCGGCGACGACGAGGCCGGCAGCACGCAGGCGCGCACCATCGCCACCAAGCAGCTCGTCGGCATCGCCGGGGTCGCCGCCGACCGGATCCGCCGCGCGCTCGACCTGCCCGCGGACGCCGCCGGGGCGATCGAGGTCCTGCGGCTGCACCCCCTCCTCAACCCTGCGGCGTACGTCGCCGCGTCGGTCGACCGCGAGGCCTGCTCGATCGACGTCCGCCCGTCGGCGGCGCACGAGGACGGCGCCTGGATCACCCTCGTGGGGCCCGGGACGACCGCGCCGCTGCAGGCGGCGGTCCGCGGGGTGAGCGCGTACCTCGACGTGGACGTCACCGGCTCCGCCGACACCTGGACCGCGACGGTCCGCACCCTCGACGAGCCGGCGAAGGAGCCGGACGAGGTCGCGGTGACCCGGATCAGCACGGGCGCGTCGTTCGCGTTCGAGCCGCGCCGCTCGCTGCCGATCTTCCCCGTGCAGGCGGCGCCGGCGTGAGCCCGGCCGCGGGCGCGCCGTCGACCGGCTACGCCTCGATCTTCGTCCAGGAGGACGTCAGCACCGCCGAGGTCGACCGGCTCGAGGCGGTGCACGCTCCCCTGGCCGACGGCGTCCGCGCGCTGGTCGAGGCGACGATCCAGACGTGCGTCGACGAGGACGAGGTCCGCGCGGTCCGCGCCGAGGTCGACGCGCTCGTCGCGCGGCTGCGCGCCCGCCGCACCGACGGCCCCGCAGGGGTCCACTACAACGCCGAGGGCCGCACGTGGAGCTGGGGCAACGCGGTGGTCGGCGAGCGCAACGCGATCGCGCCGCCGCTGCGGGTCGTGCGCGACCCCGACGACTCGGTGCACGCCGACGTGGTGCTGGGCGTGCAGTACGAGGGCCCGCCCGGCATGGTCCACGGCGGTGTCGGCGCGCTGCTGCTCGACCACGTGATGGGGGTGGCCGCGAGCGCACGCAAGCGGGTGACCTTCACCGGCACGCTGACCATGCGCTACGTCCGCGCCACCCCGCTGGGGCCGGTGCGCGTCGAGGCGCGGATCGACCGCGAGGAAGGTCGCAAGGTCTTCGTCGTGGCCACGCTCGCCGACCCCGACGGCGTGACCGTCGAGGCGGAGGGCGTCTTCATCGTGCCGAGCTGGGCGGTCTGAGGCTCACCCGCCGTCCAGGGCCTCGGCGACCTGGTTCACCCGCGCCTCGGCGAGCACCTCGGCCCGGTCCTCGGGCAGCACGAAGCCCGCTGCGATCGCCGCGTCGGTCGCCCGCTCGTACGCCGCGAGGTACGCCGACGGCTCCGGGTACGCCGCCGCGACCCGCTCCGCCGGCAGCGGCACCGTGCTGCCGAACAGCTCGCAGATCACCGGCGCGCCGGGCTCGGTGTCACCGGACAGCACCTCGACGGCCACGTCGACCGCGGGCGTGCGGACCCCGCCACAGGCGTTGCCGAGGTCGTCGGTCGCGAACCGTCCGTCGACCACCTCGAGCCGGTCGGCGGTCGGCGCGGCCGGCCCGCCCCGCGCCCACGTCTCGAGGTGCCGCAGCGCCGCGCGGACGACGTACGCCTGCTGGCCGCGGTTCACCGGTCGCGGGCAGGAGAGGTACTGCTCGAACTCGCCGATCTGAAACTTGTCGGCGTGCGCCGTCCCCGCCACCTCCCACAGCCGCACCTGCTCGGCGTCGGGCTGGCGAGCCGGCAGGTAGGCGAGCCGTCCGGTCAGGTCGGTCTCGGTCTGCACCATGACGACAGGGACGGCCAGGTCGTCGCGGATCCGCGTCGGCGGGTCGTTGCGGAAGACGCCGATGTCGACGGCCGTCCCCGGCTCGCCCAGCGGCATCGCGGCGCCGCCGCGGGAGTGGACGAGGAAGCCGTCGAAGCGACCCGTGAGCGGTTGGACGCCGTTGGCGTAGGTGGTCAGCGCGTACGCCGACTGCGACTCCCCGATCGCCAGCAGGCACGTGGTCGCGCCGAGACCGCCCGCGAGGTGGTCGACGAGCGCCGTGGCGGTCTCGCCGAAGATCCCGTAGGAGTAGGCGTCGCCCGGGTGGTGCAGCGCGGCGTACCGCTCCCGGCCCCGCAGCCCCGCGCTCGGCCCGCCGAGCCCCACCGCCGAGACGCCGCCCATGACGCCGATGTGCTGCGCGGAGACCCCGGCCCAGGCGTGGCCGCGGCGGACGACCTCCTCGGCCAGGTAGGTCCAGTCCGGGGCCGCGTCGGTGCCGGAGCTGACGTTGAGCCACTCGACGACGAGCGTGCCGGAGTACGCCGCCGGGTCGGCCGGCGCGCGCAGCAGGACGCGCGTCGCGAAGTCGGCGTGGTCCCGCTCGACCAGCGACCAGCGCCCGTCCTGCGGCAGCCCGGCCGCGTCCGCGGCGTAGGACGGCGCCGTCCCGGCCGCGACCAGCTCGGTCTCCTCGTAGCGCGCCGAGCGCAGGTCAGGTCCCGGGCGGGCGGCCAGCAGGCCGTGCTCGCCGGGCGGGAGGAGCGTCAGCGTGGTGGCCGCGGGCCGGCCGGGCGAGGTGACCATGGCGTGATCCTGCCGCGCCGGCGGCCACCGCGCGTGGCGATCGCGTCAGCCCGCGTCCAGCAGCGTCAGCCCGGGTCAGCTCGCGTCGGCGCCCAGCCGGTCCAGCGCGTCGAGCAGCGGCCTCCACTCCGGCCCGTGGCCCTCCACGCCCGTGCGCACCCGCCGCACCTGCTCGGCCAGCTCGCGCTCCTCGGCGTCGAGCAGGCCGGCGAAGCGCGGGTCGAGCAGCCAGCGAGCGTCGTCGGAGGCGCGGGCGGCGACGGCGTCGAGGAACACCTCCAGCGAGCGGGTCCGCTCCTCGAGCCGGTCCCCCGGCAGCGTCAGCCACCGCAGCTGGCACGACCACAGCTCGCCGCGGGCGGCGTCGTCGTCGACGTCGAGCACCGTGCCGAACTCACCGGTCACGCCGTGCTGCTCGCGGTGCACCTGGACCTCCTGCGCGAGCCGGACGACGTTGTCGTCGGTCATCGAGGACCCGACGACGAGCAGGTGCCGGGTCAGCAGCAGGTTCTGCAGCATGGCGCCGGTCGGGCCCACCTCGGCTGCGAACCGGACGACGTCGCGCCGGGTGAGCACGATGCTGCCGGGGTGGTCGACGTCGCCGTGCAGCTTCAGCACCCACCCGGGCGCGCCGACCGGGCTCTCCCACGGCAGCACCGCGACCTCGCCGCCCGCGGCCCGGACGGCGGTCTCGAGGAGCCGGTCGTAGTTGGTGGTCACCGCCTCGCGGCAGCCCAGCCCGGCGAGCAGCCCGTGGGCCAGCGAGCCCCGGCCGACGCCGCCACACAGCTCGGCGACCTGCCGGCCCAGGTCGGGCACCTGCTGCTCGAGGAGCTGGGCCCGGTCCAGCAGCGAGAGACGCTCCACGTCGAGGCGCCCGCGCCGACCGGTGCGCTCGGCGAGCAGCGCGAGCATCCGGCTCCACGACGGCAGCCCGGCCGGCACGCTCACCCCGGCGCCGAGGAACAGCGCGAGCTCGCCGCGGCGGGCCAGCGCTCCCAGCCGGTCGGCCTCCTCGGCCAGCCCCGGCTCGAGCGCGGGCGGGGCGAGCGCGGCCCGGACGTGCTGTGCGGCGGCGTGCACCGACGGGTCGGGCACCACGACGGCGATGTCGAGGTCGACCCGCGTGACGGCGTCCAGCAGACCGGCCAGCAGCGCCTGGACCACCTCACCGCGGTCGCGGTCGTGGCCGCCGCCCTCGAGGCCGAGCACCGGGACGGCCAGCACCGGCTTCACCCGCCCGCCGGCCGGCGGGAGGTCCGCGGCCGCGACCTCGCCGACGACGTCCAGCACGCGACGTACCAGCTCCTCCGGCGGGAGCCCGTCGCCGTTGCCGACACTGACGAACCACACCGACGGACCGCCGTCGACCACGGGCCGCCAGTGCTCGGCGACCTCGCCACGGTCGTCGGTGGGCACGACGGCGGCGTCGTGGACGACCGTCTCGATGCGGCCGCGGACGAGGAACAGGTGACCGGTCGGGTGGGACATCTCGGGTCCCGGGTGCCCGCCCGGGTCGCGGGCCAGACCCGCCCGGACGGGGGTTCAGCGCAGCGGCGGCTCGGTCTTCTCGCGAACCTCGTCCTCGGTGACGCCGGGCGCGAGCTCGACCAGCCGGAGGCCGCCACCCTCGCTCGCGGGCACGATGTCGATGACGGCGAGGTCGGTGATGACCCGCTGGACGACGCCGCGGCCGGTGTAGGGCAGCGAGCACTCCTCGACGATCTTGTAGGACCCGTCGCGGGCGACGTGCTCCATCAGCACGATGACCTTCTTCGCGCCGTGGACGAGGTCCATGGCGCCGCCCATCCCCTTGACCATCTTCCCGGGGATCATCCAGTTCGCGATGTCGCCCGCGGCGCTGACCTGCATCGCGCCGAGGATCGCGGCGTCGACCTTCCCGCCGCGGATCATCCCGAAGCTGGTCGCGGAGTCGAAGAAGCTCGCCCCGCGCCGCACCGTGACGGTCTCCTTGCCGGCGTTGACCAGGTCGGGGCTCTCCTCGCCCTCGACCGGGTAGGCGCCCACGCCGAGGATGCCGTTCTCGGACTGCAGCACCAGCTCCACGTCATCGGCGACGTAGTTCGGCACCAGCGTCGGCAGCCCGATCCCGAGGTTGACGTAGGAGCCGTCGGTCAGCTCGCTGGCCGCCCGCGCGGCCATGTCCTCGCGGCTCCAGCTCATGCCTGCGCCTCCTGGCTCGGGCGGACCGTGCGCTTCTCGATCCGCTTGTCCGCGGCCTGCTCGGGGGTCAGCGCGACCACGCGCTGCACGAACACCCCGGGCGTGTGGACGTGGTTGGGGTCGATCTCCCCGGGCTCGACCAGCTCCTCGACCTCCGCGATCGTGGTCCGCCCGCACATCGCTGCGAGCGGGTTGAAGTTCCGCGCGGAGTCCTTGTAGAGGAGGTTGCCGTGCCGGTCGCCCTTCCAGGCACGCACCAGCCCGAAGTCCGCGACGATCGCGTGCTCCAGCACGAACTCCTTCGACCCCTCGGCGGTCTCGAAGACCTGCGTGGGCTTCGGCGGCGAGGCCTTCACCACGTTGCCGTCACTGTCGTAGCGCCACGGCAGCCCGCCCTCGGCCACCTGCGTCCCGACCCCGGTCGCGGTGAAGAACGCCGGGATCCCGCTGCCGCCCGCGCGCATCCGCTCCGCGAGCGTGCCCTGCGGGGTCAGCTCGACCTCGAGCTCACCGGCGAGGTACTGCCGGGCGAACTCCCGGTTCTCCCCGACGTACGACGCCACCATCCGCCGCAGTCGCCCGGCCGCGAGCAGCCGGCCCAGGCCCCAGTCGTCGACGCCGGCGTTGTTCGACACCGCCTCGAGCTCGTCGATCCCGGCCTCCAGCAGCGCCTCGATCAGCACCGACGGGATCCCGCACAACCCGAACCCGCCGACCGCCACCGTCGACCCGCTCGCGATGTCGGCCACCGCCTCGGCGGCCGACGCCATCACCTTGTCCATCCGCCGATCCAAGCACGACCCCCACCCCGAGGTGGCACACACGCAGGGTCGACGTGGCGCCCCGCAGGGTCAGGGGCGACCGCAGGGCCGGTCGGAGCCGGCCAGGGCGAGGACGCGCCCGACGTGCGTGGGGAGCAGGTCGACCGGGGCGGCCATGCCGGGCAGGCCGGCGTTCGGCCGGGTGAACCACCCGGTGATCGCGTCGAGGTCGTAGCCCTGGTGGGCGAGCACCTCCGCGACCGCCTCCACGTCGTCGCGCGGCGCACCGGCCTCGTCGTACCAGAAAGCGGGGCGGTCCCGCCGTTCGCCGCGGTCCAGTGTCCGCAGCCGGACGGCGCCGGCCTGGGTTCCCGAGGTCATGGTTCCACGGTGCCTCGAACCCGATGTGACCACACTCACCCCAGCGGGTGACGGGGGGCCGAGGGTGGGTACCCGTCGGGGCATGCCAGCACTCGACCACTGGCGGCGCCTGCAGGCGGCGTCGTGGGCGCACCCGCGATGGCTGCTCGCGCTCAAGACGGCGGCGGCGGCCGGGCTCGCCTGGCTGCTCGTCCAGCCGCTCGGCGGTCCGCTCGGGGACTACCCGTACTACGCGCCGATGGGGGCCGCGGCCGCGATGTCGACGACGGTGATCGGCTCGGCACGGACCTCCGCGCAGACCGTCGCGGCGATCGCGCTCGGCGCCGCGCTGGCGACCGGCGCCGGGCTGCTGGACGTGCCCAGCTGGCTCGCCCTGGCCCTGACGATCGCCGTGGCGACCATGCTGGCCGGGCTGCGGCCGCTGGGCGCGATGGGCAGCTGGGTGCTGGTCGCGGCCCTGTTCGTGCTGATCATCGGCCGGCACGACCCGGAGGCGTACGTCGGGGCGTACGTCGGCCTGACCGCCTTCGGCGCGGTGGTCGCCACCGTCGTGAACGCGCTGGTGCCCCAGCTCCCGCTCACGCCGGTCACCCGCGCGCAGGTCCGCCTGCGGCACCGACTGGCCGACGAGCTCGACGCCCTGGCGGACGGTCTGCTGGCCGAGGAGCTCCTGGACGAGTCGTTCTGGGAGCGGCAGCGCCGCCGGATCGAGCCCTACGTCAGCGACCTGCGCGCGCTGGTGACCGAGGCCAACGACGCCCGCCGCGGCAACTGGCGCGCCGGTCGCTGGTCGGAGACCGCCGACCGCCGCTACGCCCAGGCCCGCGCGCTGGAGCGCCTCGCCGGGTGCGTGGACGAGGTCTCGGCGCTCGTCTCGGACCAGCGCTCCGCGATGCACGGCGACGACGAGTCGGCCCGGGACCTGCGCGAGACGCTGGCGCGGGCGATGCGGGCGGTGGGCACGCTGCTCCGCAGCGCCGAGGAGGACCCCGTCGAGGAGGACGCCGCCGCGATCCCCACCGCCGACGCCGAACGGACCGTCGAGGAGCTCGGACTGCTCGTCTGGCGGCTCGCCTCCGCCGACGACAAGCACCTGCCCGCCGCCGCCGTCTGGGTCAACCTCCAGCGTGCCATCGAGGCGTGGTCCTGACCGGCTCCCCGCCGCCCCGCCGCCCCGCCGCCGGGTTCCGGGCGGCGTCGCGGGCGGCCTTGTAACGCGACGTTCGCCGCTCTATCTGCACGCTGCAGCGTGCGTCTAGTGCAGCGAACATCGCGTTACATGCTGCGACTCCCACCGACCCTGCACCGAGCCCGGCCGCCGGGGCGGGCGTCGGGTCAGCGGCCCTTCCAGACCGGCTCGCGGTGCTCGGCGAAGGCGGCGATCCCCTCGGCGGCGTCCTCGGACATGACGGCCACGCCGGCGAGGTCGCTCTGCTTCGCGAACGCCTCGTCGGCCGACCAGGACGGCGACTCGAGGACGATCCGGCGGCTGGCGCTGATCGAGAGCGGCGCGTTCGCGACGATCTCGTCGGCCAGGGCGAGGGCGGCGTCGAGCACGGTGCCGGGCTCGGCCAGCCGGTTGACCAGCCCGAGCTCGGCCATCCGGGTGGCGGGCATGGGGTTGCCGGTCAGCGCGAGCTCCATGGCGACGTTGCGCGGCAACCGCTCGGTCAGCCGCAGCACGCCGCCGGCGGCCGCGACGAGGCCGCGCTTGGGCTCCGGGATGCCGAACTGCGAGTCGGTCGAGGCGACGATGAGGTCGGCGACCAGCGCCAGCTCGCAGCCGCCGGCGAGCGCGTGGCCCTCGACCGCGGCGATGACCGGCTTGCTGATCGGCAGCGCCGCGATCCCGAGCGGGCCGCGCTTGTCGGTCAGCGCGAACGACCCCGCGGCGGCCGCCTTGAGGTCCATGCCGGCCGAGAACGTCCCGCCCGCGCCGGTCAGCACCGCCACCCGCGCCTCGTCGTCGGCCTCGAACGCGTCGATGACCCGCTCCAGCAGCTGGGCGGTGCGCAGGTCGATCGCGTTGCGCCGCTCGGGCCGGTTGATCGTGATGACCAGCACCGGGCCGCGTCGCTCGGTCAGCACCGGCGGCACCGGCGGCTCGGGCAGCTCGTGCCGCTCGCTGCCGGTGAACCGCAGCGTCTTGGCGTCGGACACCTCGACCGGCAGGTGCAGCGGGTCGCCGCAGACGACCTGCTCGAGCACCTCGGCCTGCGCCGAGCGCACCAGCACCCGCTCGCCGGACGGGGTGAGCACGGAGAGGATCGCGTGCTCGGGCGCGCCGGACCGGTCGTACTGCGCGGTCGCAGCCTCGACCACGCCCGGCCCGCTCCACGTGTCGAGGGCGGGGCGCGAGCGCTCGGGCAGCAGCATCGGCGCGAGGGCGCGGTACGCCGAGCGCGGCGGCGTCGCCGAGTAGATCCCCAGGGCGTGCTTGGTGACGAACCAGCCGAGCGAGGTCGACAGGCCGTAGGACTCCGGGTCCTCGCGCAGCCGCCCGACCAGCGTCGCGACCGCGTGCGTGCCGTAGTTGTTGCCCGGTCCGCCCGCGAAGGTCAGCCCGCCGGTCACCGACAGCGGCCGCTCCGCGTCGTCGAGCGGGAAGCCGAGCTCGCCCGCGGCCATCTGCACCGCGGCCGGGAAGCAGGAGTAGAGGTCGACGTGGCGCACGTCGTCGGGACCGATCCCGGCGTGCGCGAACGCCGCCTCGCCGATCGCCCGGATCGCCGGCGACGCCGCGAGGTCACGGCGCTCGGAGACGAACCACTCGTCGTACGCCGCCGCGCCGGCGTGCAGGAAGACCCACTTGTCCTGCGGGATGCCGAGCGCCTCCGCGGCCGCGACGCTGGTGACCACCACCCCGGCGGCGAGGTCGACGGTCAGGTTGGCGCACAGCAGCTTCGGATAGGGCTCGCTGATCATCCGGTTGCCGCCGTCGGTCGTGGCGAGCTCCTCGGGGGTGAACGCCTGCGGCAGCCACGCGTGCTCGTTGCCGGCGGCGACCTCGGAGAGGCGCGACCACAGGCCGGTGATCGTGCGCAGGTGCTCCTCGGGCGTCTCGCCGGCCTTGGCGCGGACGGCGGACTCCATCAGCGCGTAGGTGTAGACCGGCACGGTCAGCCCGGCCGCGGACTCCGGCCCGTTGTTCGCCTCGCGGTCGCTGCCGATGACCCGGTCGGGGGCGACGTCGGCGGGCTGGGTCGGCCAGTCGAGGTCGAGCCCCTGCTTCTGCGCGGCGGCGAGCGTCGCCCCGGCCTCCGCGCCGCAGACCAGCACGACGTCGGCGCGGCCGTCGGCGACCGCCTGGCCGGCGGTGTTGATGAGCACCTGGCCGGCATCACCGCCGTAGGGCGCCGACATCGCGGTCTCGTCCGGCTTGGCGCCCAGCGCCTCGGCGACGAGCGCGGCGGCGTCGCGGTAGGTCCACGAGGCGCTCGCGACGGCGTACACCGCATCGGCCTCCTCGAGCAGACGGGCGCCGGCGCCGCTGTCCTCGCCGGCGCGGCGCAGCGCCTCGACGGCGAGCGTGACCGGGTCCTTCGGCGCGCCGAGGTCGGGCTCGCGCTGGGCGACCTGGCCGACGCCGACGAGCACGGGGGTGCGGGGGTCGAGGCGGGCGCCGGTGCGCTCGTGGACGACGGTACGACGCGGGAACCGCCCGCCCGCGGAGACGGCCGGGTCCGCGGCGAGCTCGGCCGCGAGCGCGGCGAACTTCGTGGCCGACTCGGTCAGCGCCTCCTCGACGCTGGCCGCGACGGTCGCGCCGAGCGGGCCCTCGACGGGGTCGCCGCCGATGCCGGCCTCGACCGCGACGCGCACCGGGTCGCCCTCGGCGCCGTCGCCGCCGGTCACGCTGATCCGCAGGCCGAGCGAGAGGTCCATCGGGCCGGTGCCGTCGAGCGCCACCAGGCCGACCTCCGCCTCGACGACGGTCCACGCGATGTCGGCGGGGATGCCCATGAGCGAGACCTGCTCCTCGAACGTGTCCCCCACGCTCGCGACCTCCGGCGGCGACCCACGGAAGGAGGAGTGCATCGTCAGCCACGCGGCGTACCGCGCCAGGTCGGCGACCAGGCCCTGCGCCAGCGGGAGCGGCGCGGCGACGTCGGCGCCGGCACGGACCACCCGCGGGTAGCTCGCGAGCTGGGTGGGCAGGTCGGACTCGCTCATGCACTCTCCAAGACGCTCTCGCTGACCCTCCGACGACGTCAGAAAAAGTCAGGCGTGACTGTTTGTTCGTGAGCGTAGCGGAGGTGGCCGGTCCGCGCAGCGATGAGTCCGCGACGTCGTCGCGGTCTGCCCTGTCAGCCACTTCCCGCCCCGACCCCACCCCGACCCCACCCCGAACCCAGGAGCCCCGCATGAGCCGCATGGTCTTCCCGAACCTGCCCGTCGCCGACGTCGAGCGCGCCCGCGCCTTCTGGTCGGCGCTGGAGTTCACGTTCAACGAGCAGTTCAGCGACGGCAAGGCGTGCTGCCTCGTCCTCAACGACCTGTGCAGCGTGATGCTGCTGCAGGAGGAGTACTTCCACTCCTTCCACGGCACGACGCCGGCCGGCACCGGTACCGAGGTGCTCATCTGCCTCTCCGCCGACAGCCGCGAGGAGGTCGACGAGCTGTGCACCCGTGCCGCGGCCGCCGGCGCAACCGACACCGCCGAGCGCACCGGCGGCGACGACGGGCCGATGTACGGCGGGTCCTTCCGCGACCTCGACGGCCACGTCTGGGAGGTCATGTACATGGACCTGGCCGCGATGGGCTGAGCCCACGGGCCGGTCGGAGTCGGGGCCGGTCGACGATCGTTCAATTGCGCGGTTGTGGACGTGCGGAAGCGCTCCCACCGCGATAGATCCGCGCAATTGAACGATTGTTGCGCCCCGAGGAACGCGAAACGCCTCAGCGCACGAAGGCCGTCGTGCTCTCGTGCGGGTCGGCGCCGGCCTGGACGCGACCACCGGGCAGCCGCCGGACGATGCCGACGCCGCCGAGGACGTGGTCCCAGCGGTCGACCCGCTCGACCTCGTAGCCGCGGTCCTCGAGTGCCTCGTGCAGCTCGTCGTGGAGCGGTGCCTCGAGCTTGACCGCGTGCGGCTCGGTGACGTGCGGGGCGAAGGAGCTCGGGAAGTTCAGCGACATGAACCGCGGCGCCTCGACCGCCATGCCGATCCGCTTGGACCAGCGCCGCAGCCGCGGGAACCGTCGATCGTCCTGACCAGCCCTCGACCTGCGACGCACTGCACCCTCCGCCCAGGCCGGGCGGCTCCCGGCCGCGACACCCTCCCATGCCGGGAGGACTCCTCACCGGGGAACCGGCGGGAACCCGCCGGCCTTCCCGGACGTCGGACGGGCATGCCCCTCGCGCGCCCCCTCGCCGCCCTCGCGCTCCTCGTCGCCACCCCGGTCGGCCTCGGCGCGGTGGCGTCCCCGGTGGAGGCGTTGTCCTGCGTGGGGCGCGGGCAGGTCGTCGCCGGCGCGACGGTCCTCTTCACCGGTCGGGTGGTGGACACCGACGACGGCGCGCTCGAGGTCGAGGTGGCCGAGGTACGCCGCGGCGAGCCGCCGGTGGATCCCGACAGCGGGACCGTGCGGCTGGTCGTCGAGGCCGAGGAGTACGGCGTGTGGCCGCGCGAGGGCGACGAGCTCGCGGACGGCTACCGCTCCGACCGGACCTGGCTGTTCGCGCCCTACGAGCAGGACGGCGCGTGGCGGGTCAACCCGTGCAACGCGTGGGTGGTCTCCGGCCGCGGGTCGGCCTGGGAGCGGTCCGGGACGGCCACCGGCGCGCCGTTCGACGCCCCGGCCGTGCTGGCCGGGTCGGCCGTTGCGGTCGTCGCCGTCGGTGGGATCGCGGTGTGGCTGGTGCGTCGGCGGCGTACGCCGCGGGGCTGAGCGGGCGGGCTGCTGCGGGCCCGCACGCGGGGTCGTGTGCCCCACGACGCGGTCGAGCGCGTCCGCGGGCACACGACCCCGGCTACGACCCGTGCGGGGCGAACTGGTGCAGGCCGAGCTCCTCGGAGAGCCACTCACCGGCGAGGAGGGCGCGGACGCTGTTGCCCTGCTCGTCGAGCCGCGGGCTCCAGCCGGCAAGGCCGAGCACGCCGGGGGCGACGGCCATCAGCCCACCGGAGACGCCGGACTTGGCGGGCATGCCGGCGCGGTGGATCCACCGGCCGCTGCCGTCGTACATCCCGCACGTCGCCATCACGCTCAGCGCCTCGGTGACGACGGCCGCGGGCAGTACCCGCTCGTCGGTCCCGGGGCGGACGCCCCAGCCGGCGAACGTCGCCGCCATCGTCGCGAGGTCGGTGGCGGTGACCTGGATCGAGCACACCCGCGCGAGCACCTCGACGGCCTCCTCGACCGAGCAGGTGAGCATGCCGCCGCCGCGCATCAGGTGGGCGAGCGCCCGGTTGCGTCGGCGCCCTCGAGCTCAGCGGCGACGACGTCCTCGTCGACGTGCAGCCGGCGGCCTGCGGCCCGCGAGCAGACGTCGACCACGCGCTCCACCCGGTCCTCGAGCCCGGAGCCGGCGACCAACGAGACCGCCATCAGCGCGCCGGCGTTGACCATCGGGTTCGGCGGCCGGCCCGTCTCGAGCTCGAGCACCAGGGCGTCGAACGGCTCGCCGGTCGGCTCGACGCCGATCGCGTCGTGGACGGCGTCGCGCTGGTCGGCCAGCGCGACGGCGTACACCCACGGCTTGGCCACGGACTGCACCGGGAAGGTCACGTCCGCGTCGTCGGTCCGGCACACCTCGCCGTCGACGGTGACGACGGCGAGCCCGAAGCGCTCCTCCGACCTCTCGACCGCCGGGTCGCCCACCTCGCCCCCGCACTCGGGCAGCAGCCGCTCGCGCAGGGCGTCGAGGGAGGCGGTCAGGTCGTCACGGTCGAGGGCCACCTCGTGGAGCGTACGACGGCGGTCCGCGCCGCCGCTCGCCCTAGGGTGGGGTGGTGGCGCGGCGACGAAGCATGGTGGTCGGCGCGGTGGTCGTGGCCCTGACCGCGGGCGGGGTCGCCGCCTGGGCGGTCGTGGGTGACCGCGAGCCCGCCGCCGCCCTCCTCGAGCCGCGGGTCGAGCCGCTCGACGTGGTGGCGCCGGTCCCGACGTACGCGCTCGGGACGCCGCGGGGCCTGCTCGTCCGCGCCGGCGGCCGGGAGCGGGTCCTGCCCGAGGCCGTCGATGCACGCTGGCTGCCTGGTGGTGGGCTCGTCGTCGTCGAGGAGGACCGCCGCCGGCTGCGGCTGCTCGACCCGCGGACCGGCGAACCCGAGGCCGGCGCCCCGATCGGTGACGCCGACCTGCCGGGCAGGTCAGCGGCCCGGGTGAACCTGCTCGCGCGCTACGACCAACCGACGGTGCTCCGCTCCTGGTCGCCGGCGTTCGACGCGGTCGAGGAGGTCGCGCTGCCCGGGACCGACGACCCGGTCGCGGTCGACGACCCCGACGTCGTGCGCGGGTACTTCGGCGTCGCGGCCACGGTGGGCGACACGACCCTCGTGCTCTGGCACGACGGCAGCGAGACCTACGAGGACGGTGCTCGCGGCGTCGCGCGGATCCGCGACGGAGAGGTCGACACGGTGCTGCTCGACGAACCCCTGGTCGCGCTCCACCTCTCCGTCGACGGCGCCTCGCTGCTCGGGCTGAGGCAGGTGCGCGGCGAGCCCTGCGGCGGGTGCGTCGTGGAGCAGGAGGTCGTCGAGATCGACCCAGTCGACGGCACGCTGCACACCTACGGCCACCCCGAGGAGTACGACGACTCCTGGCGCGTCGACGCCATGGACCGGGTGGGCGACCGCGTCGCCGTCCGCTACGTCCGCGCTGGTGACGGCCGTGTCCCGAGGGAGCGGAACCTCCTCGGGACCTACGTGTACGCCGCCGGCGACTGGTCGCTCCTGCCCGGCAGCGACGAGGCGACGACCTGGTGGCAGGACGGCGGCCGGGTCGTGGCCCGCCCGGCGCGCGAGCCGCGGTGGGGCGCCGACGGCTTTCGGTTCTCGTGGATCGGCGACGGCGACGACCGCGAACGGCCGATCGAGGGCGAGCTGATCACGACCTACGGCCGGGTCGGCTCGCGCCTGGGCTCGGTCGCCGGACAGCTCCTTCCGCCCGCCTGACCTGCCTTCGCCTGCCTCCCCTCCTCGACCCGGTCCGCCGCTCCCGGACGAGACGAAGGGGTCGTGTGCCTTCGGACGCGCTCGTGGGCGTCCTCGGGCACACGACCCGCTGCTCGGGGACCGCCAGGGCTCAGCGGTCGGCGCGCTTGTCGAGCACCGCCAGGTCGGCGTCGAGCTCGACGTCCCACTCGGTGCCGTCGGTCGCGCGGACCTCGACCTCGTAGGCCTCGGCCGGGTCGTCGCCCGCCTCGACGTCGAGGACGGTGCCGCCGCCGACGGCCGCCACCGCGGCCTCGCCCGCGGCGGTCCGCTCGTCGGCGCTGAGCGCGCGGTCGTCGACGTCGTCACGGTCGTCGTCACGGTCGTCGTCACGGTCGTCGTCGGTGTCGTCGTCGCGGTCCTGGCTGACGACGCCCAGGTCACCGTCGAGGGCGACGTCGACCTCGGCGCCGTCGGGCAGCCGGACCTCGACCTCGTACGTCTCGCCAGGGTCGTCGCTGGTCTCGACGTCGACGGCCTCGCCGCTGCCGACCGCCTCGACGGCCGCGGCGGCGACCCGGTCCCGCTCGCTGCCGTCGACCGTGCCGTCGGCAGCCGCGGTGGTCGCCCAGACGGTGCCGCCGATCCCGAGCACGGCGACGGTGGCGACCGCGGGGACAAGGACGCGCTTGGCGCGGAGCTTGCTGGTGTTCATGGTGACCCTCTCGGTGAGCGTTCCGGGCTCCCTGCCCGGTGGTGTGGCACCACCATGCGCGGGGGGTCGCTGAACCTCCCCTGAACGCTCCTGAAAGGCCGTTCAGGATCGCTCGTCCCGGTACGCCGCCGGCAGCCGCACCACGAACCGCGCACCACCGAGCGAGGAGCCCGACACCGCCACCGTCCCCCCGTGCGCGGCGACCGTCTCGCGCACGATGGCGAGCCCCAGACCGCTCCCACCGGCGTCCCGCGCGCGGGCGTCGTCGAGCCGGACGAACCGCTCGAAGACCCGTTCCCGGTCCGCCTCGGGCACGCCGGCGCCGTCGTCCTCGACGGCCAGCTCGACCGCGTCGCCGTGGTCGGTGACGGCCAACGCGACGGCGGAGGTGGCGTGGCGGGCCGCGTTGTCGACGAGGTTCCGCACGACCTGCGCGAGCGCGAGCGGGTCGCCCTGCACCCGCCCCGGCGCCACCGCGCCCGTGTCCACGGTCAGGCCGGCACGGCGTACCCGTCGCGCCTCGGTGAGCGCCAGGTCGTCGAGGTCGACGTCGCGGTGAGTCCGCACCAGCGCGCCCTCGTCGGCGCGGGTGAGCAGGAGCAGCTGCTCGACGAGCCGCTGCATCCGGGCGGACTCCTCGAGCACCGCCTCGGCCAGCTCGCCCTCCGGCAGCGCACCAGGGTGCTCGCGGGCGACCTCGGCGGTCTGCCGGATGCTCGCCAGCGGGGAGCGGAGCTCGTGCGAGGCGTCCGCGACGAACTGCTGCTGCCGCTCGCTGGACGTCTGCAGCCGCGCGAGCATGGCGTTCATCGTCACGGCGAGCCGCCGGACCTCGTCGCGCGCCGGCGGCTCGGGCACGCGGCGGTCGAGCCGGTCGCCGGTGATGCCCTCGACCTCGCGCCGGATCCGTTCCACCGGCGCCAGCGCGCGGCCGGCCACCACCCAGGTGGTGCCGCCGACCAGCAGCAGCACCAGGGGCAGGCCGAGCGTCAGCGGCGCGACCAGCGCGTCGGTCGACTCCTCGACGTCCTCCAGCGACGCGGCGACGACGACGCCGTACGCCGCCGTGCCGCCGTCCTCGTCACGGTCGGCGTCCTCCGTCACCACGAGGTACGGCTGGTCGGCCCCCGCCAGCCGCACCTCGTCCTCGTCGCGTGGCAGCGTGGCGCCGAGCGGCTGCGACGCGGCGACCACCCGGCCGGCGACGTCGAGCACCTGCCAGACCAGCTCCTCGGGCTCGTCCTCGTCGCCGTCGTCGTCCGGGTCGTCGTCCGGGTCGCGCTCCCCCGGGCCCGGCGGCCCGGTGGCCTCGACCTGGGCGGCCAGCTCGGCGGCGCGCTGCTCGGCGCCGGCCTCCACGCCGTCGCGCAGCGAGCCGCGGACCATGGCGACGAGCACGAGCGCCCCGAGCAGCAGGGCGACCGCCACGACGAGGACGGCCGCGGCGGTGGTGCGCAGCCGGACCGAGGCCCGGGTGGACCAGCGCCCGGCCCCTCTCTCGGCGAACGGCTCAGCCACCGTTGCTCGCCAGCCGGTAGCCCGCGCCCCGCAGGGTCTGGATCGCCTCGCGGCCGAAGGGCCGGTCGATCTTGTTGCGCAGGTGACGGACGTAGACCTCGACGATGTTCGGGTCGCCGTCGAAGTCGACGTCCCACACCGCCTCGAGGATCTGCCGCTTGGAGACCACGTCGCCGGCGTGCCGGGCGAGGAAGGCCAGCAGCGAGAACTCCCGCGCGGTCAGCTCGACCTCGGCCTCGCCGCGCCACACCCGCCGGGCGGCCGGGTCGACGCGCAGATCCCCCACCACCAGCTCGGTCGGCCGCTCCCGGGCACCGCGCCGGGCCACCGCCCGCAGCCGGGCGACGAGCACCGGGAACGAGAACGGCTTGGTCAGGTAGTCGTCGGCGCCCGTGTCGAGCCCCTCGACCTGGTCCCACTCGCCGTCCTTGGCGGTGAGCATGAGGATCGGCGTCCAGTCCTCCTCCGCGCGCAGCGTCTCGCAGACCTTGTAGCCGTTGATCCCCGGCAGCATCAGGTCGAGCACGATCGCGTCGTAGGTGTTCTCCCGCGCCAACCACAACCCGTCGGTCCCGTCGGTCGCGACGTCCACCGCGAACCCCTCGGCCTCCAGCCCGATCCGCAGCGAACGGGCGAGCCGCACCTCGTCGTCGACGACGAGCACGCGCATGGTGGGACCTCCAGGTGGACGGGCCGCCATCCTCCCCCACCGCTGAACCCTCGCTGAACGCCGCTGGTCACCGCTGGTCCGGGCCGGGACGTCGCACCCAAGCCGGAAAAGCAGAACGGCCCGGACACTGTGTGTCCGGGCCGTTCATCTGTGTAGCGGGGGCAGGATTTGAACCTGCGACCTCTGGGTTATGAGCCCAGCGAGCTACCGAGCTGCTCCACCCCGCGTCGGTGAACCCAACGTTACGACACGGGGCGGAGAGCCGCCAAATCGGGGTCTACCCGGCGGCCTCCTCGGAGGCGTCCGCGCTGGGCTCGGTCGACTCCTCGTCGGTGTCACCCGAGCCCTCGCCCGACCCCTCCTCCGAGCCCGCGGCCTGGCCGGAGAGCACCAGCGCCCGGGCGACGGCGCGCTCGGCGGCCTCGACGCGCTCCTGGTACGTCGCCAGGTCGCCGTCGGCGAGGGCGGCCTGCGCGGCGGCGAAGGCGTCCTCGGCGTCCTCGAGCAGCTGCGCGATCTGCTCGGCACGGGTGCCGGTCAGCTCGCCCCCGGGCTCGTCCTGGCCACCGTTCGAGCCGGAGCCACCGGAGCCACCGGACCCGCCCGACCCGTTGCCCGAGCCGGAGCCCGAGCCGGCCGAGCCCGCGGACACACCGAGCAGGTCGGCGAGCGCGCGGCGCAGCGTCGTCCCCACGCCGACCTCGTCGCCGTACCGCACCAGCACGTAGCGCAGGATCGGGAAGCCGGAGTCGGTGATCTCGCGGATCGAGTAGACCGGCTGGACGTAGAGCAGCGCGTCCGCGACCGGCAGGGTCAACAGGTTGCCGTAGACCGGTCGCGCGCCGGAGCGGTTGAAGTCCGCGACCAGGTCCGCGATCTGCGGGTCGGTGGCGAACGCGTTGGCCACCTGCCCTGGCCCGTCGGTCTGCTCGTTGGGCAACTGCAGCACGCGCATCCGCCCGTAGGTCTCGCTCGACGCGTCGGCGTCGACGGAGACGAACGACGCGAGGTTGTCCTTGTTGTAGGGGACGAAGACCGACGACAGCGCGAAGGTCTCCTCGGCGTCGCCGGGGTTGCGGACGAAGAGCCGGTACGGCGGCTGGAGCGTGCCCCGCGTGTACGGGTCCTCCGGGACCTCCCACCGGTTGTTGTCCTGGTACCAGTCACGCGGGTCGGTGACGTGGTAGCGGGCGAACTGGAAGCGCTGCACCTTGAACAGGTCCTCGGGGTAGCGCAGGTGCTGCATCAGCTCGTCGGTGATCTCGCCCTTCGGCGTGACCGTGCCGGGGAAGGCGTTGCTCCACGCCTCGAGGATCGGGTCCTCCTCGTCCCAGGCGTAGATCGTGACCTCGCCGGAGTACGCGTCCACGGTCGCCTTGACCGCGTTGCGCATGTAGTTGATCTCGTCGGTCGGGATCGTCCGCAGCGCGCCCGGGGTGTCGAGCGAGTCGTCGGTCATCTCGTCGAGCGACTCGCGCTGCGCCTGCGGGTAGCGGTCGGTCGTGGTGTAGCCGTCGACGATCCACAGGATCCGCCCGTCGACGACGGCCGGGTAGGCATCCGCGTCTACCGTCAGCCACGGCGCGACCCTGCGGACGCGGTCCCGAGGCTCGCGGTTGTAGAGGATCTTGCTGTTCTCGTTCACGCGGCCCGAGAGCAGGAAGTTCGGCTCGCCGAACTTCACGGCGTACATCAGCTGGTTGAAGAAGCCGCCGATCGCGACGTCGCCGTCGCCCTCGTAGGTCGTCACCGTGCCCTGGTCCTCGCCGCCCGGCGTCGGCAGGTTCAGCTCGACGTCGGGGCTCTCCTCGTCGGCCTTGCCGACGATGGAGTACTCCGGGCTCTGCTCGCCGTAGTAGACCCGCGTCTCGTAGCCGCCGGTCGCCTCGGTCAGGTCCTCCTGGCCCGGCCCGCTGCCCTCGGCCCACTGCACGTTGTCGGCCTCCGAGACGCTGTCCGCCTCGTCGGCCTCCTCCCCGGCCTCGGCCTGCGCGGAGTTGTCCTCCGGGCGCTGGTTGGCGTACGCCGCGATGATGCCGTTGCCGTGGGTGTAGACGGTGTGCAGGTTGGACCAGTTGCGCGAGTCGTCGCCCAGGTTGTCCTGGTCGAGCTCGCGGACGCCGAGCACGAGCGCGCGGTCCTCGCCGTTGATCTCGTAGCGGTCCACGTCGAGCACCGGCGCGACCGAGTAGAACGCGCGGACCTGCTGGCGCTGCTCGAACGCCGCGCGCACCAGCTGCGGGTCGACCAGCGGGACCGACGCGGTGCCGCCGTCGAGCGTGCCGATGTTGACGTCGAGGTCGGGGTCGCTGGAGTACTCCTCGACCTCCACGTCGGCCACGCCGTAGGCCGCGCGGGTGGCGTCGATGTTGGTCTGGATGTAGGGCTCCTCCTTGTCGGCCTGGGAGGGGTTGACCTGGAACTGCTGGACGATGCCGGGCCAGATCAGGCCGAGCAGCACCGCGGAGAGCGCCATGAGCGCCAGGCCCATCGACGGCAGGATCCAGGTGCGGCGCCAGACATTGAGGAAGAACAGCACCGCGCACACCAGCGCGATGCCCATGAGGATGTTCTTGGCCGGCAGCACCGCGTGGTCGTCGGTGTAGCTCATGCCGGTGAACAGCTCGCCGCCCTGGGTCACCAGGTCGAAGCGGTCGAGGTAGTAGTCGACGCCCTTGGCCAGCACGAAGATGCCCAGCAGCACCGAGAGCTGCACCTGCGCCGCGCCCGAGAGCCGGTCGGTCGAGACCTGGAGCCGGATGCCGCCGTACAGGTAGTGCACGACGGCCGCCGCGAGCAGCGCCACGACGACGACCGCCATGGTGAAGTCGACGAGGAAGTGCAGCCAGGGCAGGTCGAAGACGTAGAAGCCGATGTCGCGCCCGAAGTACGGGTCGTCGTCCCCGAAGGCGTTGCCGTTGCGCCACAGCAGGTAGTTGCGCCACTCCCCCGACCCCGAGGTGCCGGCGAAGACGCCCATCACCAGCGCGACGCCGACCAGCAGCCAGGTGCGGATCGGCGTGACCGCCTCGCGGTAGCGCTCCAGGCCGCTCTGGTCCGAGCCCGGGACCCGGAACGCCGGGCGGTAGCGGTAGGCCAACCACATGTTGAGGCCGACGACGATCGCCATGAGCGCGCCGAAGACCAGGAACAGGCCGGTCCGCGTCCAGAACAGCGTCGTGAAGACCGAGCCGTAGTCGGCGCCGCGGAACCACAGCCGGTCGGTGTAGAACGACGCGAACGTCGTCAGGCCGAAGAACGCCAGCACCACCACGACCGCGGTGATGGCCAGCGCGCGCGACCGGCGCGGCACCTCCCGCTCCGGCGGCGGGGTGTCGCGAGGGTCGTCGGCGAAGAGCTCGCTCACGCGGACCCTCCCGGCTGGTCGGTGCGTCCGTCAGTGGGTGCGGTCGTGTGGTTCATTCCCTCGTCCTCCTCCAGCGTGGCCTGCAGCAGCGCGAGCAGGCCGGGCACCAGGTCGGCGCCCCCGACGACCGACTGGTCGTCGTCGTGCGCGCGCAACCGCAGCGCGCAGTACGTCGATCCGTCGCGGGTCGCCCCCGCGACGATGCGGACCTCCTGGCGGTCCGGGTGCTCGCGGGCGAACGCCTCGGCCTCCGCCGGGTCCTCCGGCACCTCGGTGTCCGCGCCGGGCGGCAGCACCAGCCGCTCCACGACCGCGGCGCAGCCGGTCACACCGGCGGGCCACAGGATCGTCTCCAGCACCTGCTCCAGGGGTACGTCGGGTGCCAGCTGGTCCTGCTCGATCGCGGTCAGCGACCCCTGCTCGGACGACGCGTCCAGCCCCATCTGCGCCGCCAGCGCCGGCTCCTGGCGCACCAGCGCCCCGGTCTCGACCAACGCGTACAAGCGGGCCGGCTGGTCCCAGCCGTCACCGGCCAGGTGCGACTCGATCTCCAGCACCGCCGACGCGAGCGCCGGGTCGGTGTCCAGGTCGTCGAGCAGGCCGTCCTTGTCCGCCTGGTCGCCGTGGTCGTCCGCGGTCGGGTCGGGCACCTGGTCCTCGGTCACGTCTGGTCCTCGGTCACGTCTGGTCCTCGTCAGTTCTCGTCACAGCCGGGCAGGTCCTCGGTGTCGGGGTCGGCCACCCACGTCTCGATGGCCTCGACGGCGTCGTGCATCGTCTCCGCGCGCACCAGCTCCATGTCGTCGGCCGGCGCCCCGAGCGCGTCCGCGCAGTTGTCGGGCGGCACCAGGAACAACGCGGCACCGGCGTCGCGTGCTCCCACGATCTTCTGCTGGATGCCGCCGATCGGCCCGACGTTGCCCTCCGGGTCGATCGTGCCGCTGCCGGCCACGATCGCCTCGCCGGTCAGCGAACCCGGGGTGAGGGTGTCGTAGATGGCCAGGCTGAACATCAGCCCGGCGCTCGGGCCGCCGATCTGGGGGTCGACGTTGACCGAGACCTCGAACGGGAACGTGAACCCGGTGCCGAGCCGCACGCCCACCTGCGGCCGGCCGTCGACCTCCTCGGGCACGACCTCCACCGTGCGCTCCTCGCCCTTGCGCAGCACGCGGAAGGTCACCGGCTCGCCGGGCTCGGCCGCCTTCACGACGTCCACGAGGTCCTGCGGCTCCTCGATCTCGACGCCGTCGGCCTCGAGGAACACGTCGCGCACCCGCAGCCGCCCCTCGGCCGGGGTCCCCTCCGTCACCAGGAGCACCTCGACGGCCGGCTCCACGTCGTACCCCAGCTCGGTCAGCGCGACCGCGGTGGCGGCGTCCTGGGAGGTGACCATGTCGACCGCGCCCTCGGCCTCGTTCTCCTCGTCGGTGGTCCCCACCTCGTAGACCGCCTCGTAGGGGTAGACCGCGTCCTCGTCGCTGAGCCAGCCCTTCATCACCTCGAAGAGCGACACGTCGGCGTTCGGCCGCGACACGAAGACCGTGGTCATCCGCAGCTCGCCGTCCTCGCGGTAGGTCTGCTCCCCGTCGATCTCGACGATCTCCTTGCCGCCGTCGGTCCCCAGCACGTCGACGGTCAGGCCGGGCTCGTAGGTGACGTACGGCAGCGGGTGGCGGGCCGCCGCCACGAGCAGCGCCACGACCAGCGGCACCGCCAGGAGGGCGGCGATCGTGCGCTGCGTCATGGCGCCACCTTCTCATCAGGCGGCAAGCCGGGCTCCGGCCGGTTCAGGAGGCGCGGCGGGAGGGGCGCACGGCGACGCCGGTGCTGCGGTCCTCGCGTCGCGCGGGTGCGGCGTACGTCGGCCGCTGGCCCCGCTCGATCGCTGCGCCCATCCGCCGGACGGCCACCTCGCGGTCGACCTCCCCGCGACCCTCGCGGCCCAGCCACGACACCCACACCATCGCCACGGCCGTCACCACGGCGGGCGGCACGAGCCAGAGCAGGATCTCCACGCCCCGAAGGCTAGGCGGCGGGCCGCTCGTTCCGGCGGAGCCACGCCCGCTGCCCCGGGCCGACGGGGGCTACGGGGAGCCGACCCACTCCTCGGTGCCGTCGCCGAAGCGCTGGTGCTTCCAGATCGGCACCTCGTCCTTCAACGTGTCGATGAGGACGCGGGAGGCCTCGAAGGCGGTGCCGCGGTGGGCGGAGGCGGTCGCGACGACGACGGCGGCGTCGCCGATGGCGAGGCTGCCGACGCGGTGGACGGCGGCGACGCCGTGCACGTCGTGCTCCTCGGCGACCCGGTCGCAGACCTCCGCCAGCTTCGCGAGTGCCGTCGGGTGGGCGGAGTAGTCCAGGCCGGTGACGCCCTTGCCGCCGTCGTGGTCGCGGACGCGGCCGACGAAGAGGACCAGCCCGCCGGAGGCGTCGTCGTCGAGCGAGCGGAGCACCTCGTCGACGTCGAGCGCGGTCTCGCGCAGGCCGACGAGGCGGACGGCCGGATGGGTCATGGGGCCGACCCTAGTCGCGTGCTCGCCGCTGGGCCCGCCGCGTACCGTGGGAGCATGACGAACAACCCGTCGGACGGTCCCGACGACGGCCAGGACCCGGGCCAGAACCCGTTCAAGGGCACGCCCTTCGAGGCGTTCTTCTCCGGTGGCGCCGGTGGCTTCCCCGGCGGATTCCCCGGCGGATTCCCCGGTGGTTTCCCGGGCGGACTCCCGGGAGGCGCGGGCGGCGGCATGCCCGACCTCTCCCAGCTCTTCGGCCAGATCCAGGCGATGATGCAGCCCTACGACGGTCCGCTGAACTGGGACCTCGCGCTCGACACCGCCCGCAAGGCCGTCCCCCAGCCGGACCCGACGCCGACCCAGCGGCAGAAGGACGCCGTCGCCGACGCCCTCCGCCTCGCCGACCACTGGCTCGACGACACCACGTCGTTCCCCTCCGGAGTCACCTCCACGACCGCCTGGAGCCGCGCCGAGTGGGTCGTCGGCACCGCCGAGGTCTGGAAGGTGCTGGTCGCGCCCGTCGCCGAGCAGTCCACCTCGGGCATCACCGACGCGCTGCCGCCGGAGGCCAAGGCGCAGGCCGGCCCGATCCTCGGCATCCTCGGCAAGGCCATGGGCGCGATGCTCGCCAGCCAGGTCGGCTCCGCGCTCGGCGCGCTGGCCGGCGAGGTGCTGAGCGTCTCCGACGTCGGCGTGCCGCTGGCCCAGCCCGGCCGGGCCGCGCTGCTGCCGACCAACGTCACGGCCTTCGCCGAGGGTCTCGACGTCACCGAGGACGACGTGCTGCTCTACCTCGCGCTGCGCGAGGCCGCCCACCAGCGGCTCTTCGCCCACGTCCCGTGGCTGCGCGAGCACGTCATCGCCGCGGTCACCGACTTCGCCAAGGGCGTCGAGATCAACGCCGAGGCGATCCAGGCCCGCATCGAGGAGCAGATGCGCGGCGTCGACCCGACCAACCCCGAGTCGATGCAGCAGCTGCTCGAGGGCGGCCTGTTCGAGATGCCGAAGTCGCCGCGCCAGGAGGCCGCGCTGCAGCGGCTCGAGACCGCGCTCGCGCTCGTCGAGGGCTGGGTCGACGAGGTCGTCGGCCAGGCCACCGCCGAGCGGATGCCGGCCGCGGCCAAGATGCAGGAGGCGGTACGCCGCCGGCGCGCCGCGGGCGGGCCGGCCGAGCAGACCTTCGCCTCGCTCGTCGGGCTCGAGATGCGCCCTCGCCGGCTGCGCGACGCCTCCACCCTGTGGGGCTCGCTGCGCACCCGCCAGGGCATCGAGGGCCGCGACGGCGTGTGGATGCACCCCGACCTGCTGCCGACCGCCGCCGACCTCGACGACCCGCTGGGCTTCCGCGAGGACGCCGGCGCGCCCGCGGAGCTGACCGACGAGGCCTTCGACGCCGAGCTCCGCAAGCTGCTCGAGCCCGGGTCCGACGGCTCCGGGTCCGACGGCTCGCGCGGCTCCGACGAGGAGTGAGCCTCCACGCCGACGCGCTGGCGCTGCTGACGGCCTGGACGGCGCCCGGGCCTGCGCAGGAGGCGCTGCGCGAGCGGTACGTCGCTCACCTGGAGGCCCATCCCGACGGGCTGGGGCGGTCCTGCCGGCCCGACCACGTCACGGCCAGCACGCTGGTCGTCGACGCGGCCGGCGAGCGGGTGCTGCTGACGCTGCACGCCAAGGCGCGCGAGTGGTTCCAGCTCGGCGGGCACTGCGAGCCGGGCGACACCACGCTCGCCGGCGCCGCGCTGCGCGAGGCGACCGAGGAGTCCGGGATCGCCGGGTTGCTGGTCGACCCGCAGCCGGTGCACCTCTCCGAGCACGCCGTGCCGTTCTGCGGGGGGCCGCTGGCCGACGGACGTCCCGTGCACCACCTGGACGTCCGCTTCCTCGCGGTCGCGCCGGCGGAGGCGGCGTACGCCGTGAGCGAGGAGTCGGTCGACGTGCGGTGGTGGCCGGTCGAGGACCTGCCGAACCCGGAGCTCGCCGAGCTGGTCGCGCTGGCTTCGGACCGGTTGGCGCTGGACCGGCTGGGTCAGTCGACTTCGTCCTGCATCGACGACGGCGGGTCGACCCGCGCGGCCGCGGACCAGCCGAGCAGGTAGCCCTTGGCCCGCTCGGTCTGCGGGTAGCGGTCGACCCACGCCCAGAACCGCGCGTCGTGACCGGCCTCGATCAGGTGCGCGAGCTCGTGCACCATCACGTAGTCGATGACCCACGACGGCATCCCCTGGAGCCGCACCGACAGCCGGATCGAGCGGTCGCCTGGGGTGCACGAGCCCCAGCGCGCGTTCTGGTTGTCGACCCAGCGGACCGACTCGGGCACGGCGATGCCGCCGAGGTACCGGTCGCTCAGCAGCCGCGCCCGCGCCAGCAGGTCGTCGTCCGAGGGGTTGCGGCGGCGCTCGGACCGCTCGAGCCGGGCGACCATCTTCTCCACCCAGTCCGCCTCCTCGGCGCGGGACAGGCTGGCCGGGACGAGGACGACGATCCGCTCGCCGTCGCGGTACGCCGAGACCGTGCGGCGCCGCCGCTTCGAGCGGCGCACCTCCACGTCCTGGCGCACTCCCATGTGCGGGAACCTACTTCGTCGCCCACGCCAGGAGGCGCTCCTTCGGCCACGTGTTGACGATGCGGTCGGGCTCGATCCCGGCCGCGGCGGCCCGCTCCGCGCCGTACCAGAGGAAGTCCAGCTGCCCCGGGGCGTGCGCGTCGCTGTCGATGGAGAAGACGCAGCCGATGTCGCGGGCCAGCTCGAGCAGCTCGGTGGGCGGGTCGCGGCGCTCGGGCCGGGAGTTGATCTCCACGGCGACGTCGTGCTCGGCGCAGGACTCGAAGACCGCGCGCGCGTCGAACTGCGAGGGCGGGCGGGTGCCGCGGCCGCCGGTCACCAGGCGGCCGGTGCAGTGGCCCAGGACGTTCATGTGCCGGTTCCTCGTCGCGGCGACCATCCGGCGCGTCATCGCGTCGCGGTCCATCCGCAGCTTGGAGTGGACGCTGGCGACCCGGACGTCGAGCCGGTCGAGCATCTCCTCGGTCTGGTCGAGGCCGCCGTCGTCGAGGATGTCGACCTCGATCCCCTTGAGCAGCGTGAACGACCCGCCCAGGTGCTCGTTGACCGCATCGACCACGTCGAGCTGGCGGGCCAGGCGCTCCGCGCTGAGGCCGCGCGCCACCTTCAGCCGCGGCGAGTGGTCGGTGAGCACGAGGTACTCGTGGCCCAGCTCCATCGCGGTGATCGCCATCTCCTCGATGGGCGAGCCGCCGTCGGACCAGTCGGAGTGGGAGTGGCAGTCGCCGCGCAGCGCCGCGTGCAGGTCGTGGGCGCCGTGCTCGTCCTCGGTGAGCGGGCCGGCGTGCTCGGTCTCCAGCTCGGCCAGGCGCCGCGGCGTCTCTCCGCGCACCGCCTCGGCGATGACCCGGCCCGAGGACTTCCCCACCCCCGGCAGGTCGGTCAGCGTGCCCTCGTCGACCATCCGGGCGACCTCGTCGTCGGGCAGCGGCAGGATCGTCGCGGCCGCGCCGCGGTAGGCCTTGACCTTGTAGGTGTCCTCCCGCGCCCGCTCGAGCAGGAACGCGATCCGCCGCAGCGCGGCGACCGGCCCCGCGGTGTACGCCGCCGGCACCTCGGGCTGCTCGCCCACAGCCCACCTCCGTCCGTCTATTTCTCCTCCACAGCCCGTGGAGGACCGTCGTCCCAGGTCAGCCGCCCGCCGGTGCGCCGCTCGGGCGTGTCCTCCCCAGGCTCCTCCCAGGTTCCGCCGCGTGTCGTCCACGGGTCCGGCGGTCGGTCCACAGCCGTGTCCACAGGTTCGTCCACAGGCTGAGGATCGCGGGCGTTGACCGTCGTCCCCGCCGAACCTAGCGTGAGGAGCAGACGAGGCCCCCGGGCCCGGCGCACGACATCCGCAAGGGGAAGGCGGGTGTCGCGCGGCGGCCGGGGGCCTCGCCACGTACGGGGTGGCCGGCGGTCACTCGCCGGTGCTCATTCGCCGGTGAAGGCCGGGGGCCGCTTCTCGCGGCTGGCGCGGATGCCCTCCTGCAGGTCGGCGGTGGCGAGCGTGATCGGCTGGGCCATCGCCTCCCACTGGATGCACGCCTCGAAGTCGCGGTGGCCGCCGTCGAGCAGCGCCAGCTTGGTCAGCCTGCTCGCGATCGGCGCGGTGGCGGCGATGCCGTGGGCGGCCTCCATGACCTCGTCGAGGAAGCCCCCGGGCTCGATGACCCGGGACACCATGCCCATGGTCAGCGCCTCGTCTGCCTGGACCACCCGGCCGGTCAGGAGCAGATCGCGCGCGTGCGCCTCGCCGACCACGTTGGGCAGCAGGTAGGTGCCGGCCATGCCCGCGTGCATGCCGAGCTTCACGAAAGGGGCGCCGAGCCTGGCGCCACGGGCGGCGTACCGGATGTCGCAGGCCAGGGCCAGGCACAGCCCGGCCCCGATGGCCGCTCCGTTGACGGCGGCGATCGTCGGCACCTCGAGCTTCCGGATCGAGAGCCAGGCCCGGTAGAACGCCATCATCCGGGTCCGCAGGTAGTCGACCGACGCGTCCGGCTCGCTCGCGATCCAGCCGGTGTTGCCGCCGGAGCAGAACGCCGACCCCTCACCGGTCACGACGACGGCGCGCACCGACCTGTCGGCCGCGAGCTCGTCGATCGCCCGCACCCAGGAGGCGGTCATCTCGTCGGACATCGCGTTGCGCATGTCCGGGTTGTCGAGGGTCAGGACGGCCACGCCGTCGTCGGTCCGGTCCAGACGGAGGTGGGTGAGGTCAGCCATGGGCGGCAGGCTACCGACGGCGCTCCTCGGGCCGCGGAGCGCCTGCGGGGCCGGAACGGCGCGGTGTCGTATCGTCGAGAACGGTCCGGCGGCGTCTCGCCGTGGGACACCGGCGGGCATCCCCTGCGTCCCGTCGCGACCACCGAGTGAGACCCGAGGAAGACCCGCATGGGTCTAGGCAAGGAGGCCGTCATGGCGGAGACCTGGAGCGGCGAGTTCTACTGCGTCAAGTGCAAGGAGAAGCGCGAGGCGGAGGGCGAGGTCAAGGTCAACGACAAGGGCACCCGCATGGCCAAGGCCGTGTGCCCCGTCTGCAGCACCAACCTCAACCGCATCCTCGGCAAGGCCTGAGGCTCCGAGCCCCACGCACCGAGACGCTGTCCGGCGGCGCTCCCCCTCGTGGGAGCGCCGCCGGAGTCGTCCCTGGCTGTTGACGGCTGTCGACCGACGGCTGTCGACGGCTGCTCCGTGACCGCCGGCCGCCGGCCGCCGGCCGGAGGTCACGCGGTGCGGGCGACCCCGAGGTCGGTCCCGAGGTCGGCCCAGGCGCAGCCGCAGTGCGGGTGCGGGTCGACGGTCACCCGCTCCGGCACGACCCCGCCGAGCTCGTACGCCGCGCCCCAGGTCGAGGGCTGGTCGCCCTCGGCCCACGCGACCAGGTCGCGGACCGCCCAGGCCAGCGCGAGCGCGACGACCACCGGGTCGCACGCGGCCGCGGGGGCCCGGGCGAGCTGCTCGAGCACGACCGCCCGCCGCGGGTCGGCCTCCGCCCGCCGCGCGTCCGCGCACCGCAGGCAGCCGGTCCGGCCGGGCACCACGAACGGGCCGACGGTGCACCCGCCCTCGCGTCCGGCCACGGCCAGGTGCGGGACGCCGGCGCGCAGGCAGCCGTCGAGCCGGTCGCGCGCGACCACGCCGGGCGCCAGCGCCACGTGCACGCTCGCCGAGCCCGGCGCCGTCACCGGCAGGCCGGCGGCGACCAGCAGCGGCACGACCTGCTCGACCAGGGCCGGCGGCGCGTCCACCGAGATCGAGGTCGCCGCGCGGCGCGCCAGCCGACGAGCCGCGTCGTCACCGTGCCGGGCGCGGGCGGCCTCGACGGACGCGCGCCCTCCCGGCCGGGCGTCGACCAGCAGGCCCGCCGCCTCGAGCCCGACCAGCACGCGGTCGGCCACCGGGCCACCCTCGGGCCGGGCCCCGCGGACGACCGCGTCGAGCACGCGGCGTACCTCCGCGGAGTCGGGCAGCACCACCCGCCGCGGCGGGTCGAGCCCGACCTGGAGGTGCCCGTCGTCGCGACGGGCGACGACCAGTCCGGGGCGCAGCGTGCGGCTCATGCCGGCAGCGTCACACGCCGCCGCGAGGCGCGCGACCGGTCCTCCACAGGGGTGGGCGGCTACCAGTGCTCGCTGTCGAGCTTGCCCTCCATCGCGCGGAGGTGCTCGCGGGAGCAGGCGTCGCAGAAGGTGCGGGGCCGGCCGTTCTCGAGGGCGGTCGTCCAGGTGAGGCTGCGGACCAGGTCGGTCTCCTGCCGGCCACACCAGGCGCACGTGCGCGGCAGCTCGGGGTCGTCCATCGTTCGAGGGTAGCGAGAACGGCCGTGGACGCCGAGGAGCCCGGCACCACGTCGTGGCGCCGGGCTCCTCTCTTGCATCACCCGCGATCAGGGTGAGGTCGGTCCGCGTCAGAGAGCACGGGCCAGGGCGAGGCGCGCCTGCTGCGCAGCCCGCTCGGCCTTGCGGCTCAGGCGGAGGGCACGGGCCATCTCGTGGCCGCGGCGGGACTGTTGCGCCTCTCCCAGGCGCGCGGCCTGTTGTGCGCGGGCCAGGTTCTCGTGGAGAAGATTCATGTCGGTGCTCCGGTTCTGGTCGGTGGTCATGGTGAGGTCGGTCCTTCGGGTGTCAGGCGCGCTCAGAGCGCTCGGGCGAGGTCGGTCCGGGCCTGCTGCACGGCCTGCTCGGCCTTGCGGTGGTTCCGGATCGAGCGGGCCAGCTGGGAGGACCTGCGGGCTCGCGTCGCCTCGCCGAGGCGCGCGTCCATGTGCGCGCGGGCGATCTCTACGGTCAGGTGGTTCATCGCGACGTCCTTGTCGTGAGTGAGGGATGTTGGTCGGGTGGTGCGGTGCTGCGTGGTGCGGTGCTGCGTGGTGCCGGCCGCCGGTCAGGCGGCGTCGTTCTTGCGGGGACGGCCACGGGGCCGCTTGCGGGGGATCACCACTCCCTGGAGGAAGAGCTGTCCGCCCCAGACACCCCAGGGCTCGCGACGGTCGAGGGCCCCGTCGAGGCACAGGGCCTGGACCGGGCACTCCTGGCAGAGAGCCTTGGCGTGCTCCACGTCGGACGGGGACTCGGCGAACCACAGCTCGGGGTTGTTCACCCGGCACGGCAGCAGCTCGTCGTCCACCGAGGCCGCCTGGTCGTGCAGGAGGCCGAGGGTGGGCTCCGCTGCAGGGCTGCGGTCGAGAACGCTGATGGTCATGTTTCACCTCCTTGTTTGCTCTGATCGCGGGTGTGCGGGAAATCAGAAAGGCCGCGGATCCCGGGTTTCGGGTTCCGCGGCCTGGAGGTCGCCGGTGCTGAGGAGTCTCAGCAGATCGGTGGTCTCCAGGCGGTGGTACCCGGGAAGTAGGCCTGCGTGCGGGCCGCGTCGCGCTTGCCGGCGATGGCCGCGGGAAGGACGGAGTCCTCCCGACGATCGCGGACGATGACACCGGTGGCGCCGATCGAGGCGTGGCCGCACGTGGGCATGGCGAAGCGGGACGGGGTCTGAGCCGTCATCCACAGGTTCACGGTGCTGTTCATCGCGGGGCCACCTCCTTCGGTGCTTCGGGCGCCGGTCTTGTCAGGACCGTCGTGCGCGTTGGCTGGTGACGTGAAGTTAGCGCCCCGGCTCGGTAAGGGGCAAACCATTTATTGGGCATTTCGCCGATTTCTTCTTCAACCGTTTCCGGGGCAACCGGCACGGCTGCTCGGGCGTGCGCGGCCCGATCTCGGCTGACCTGCGCAAACGGCCTCAGCCGACGAGGTCGAGCACGTCCTCGCCGTACTTATCGACCTTCGAGCGGCCTATACCACTGATCCGCAGCATCGCCTCGGGCGTCTGCGGCTTGTGCTCGGCGATGAGCTGCAGGGTGGCGTCGGTGAAGACGACGAACGCCGGCACCGACTCGGCATCGGCCCGCTCCTTGCGCCACGTGCGCAGCCGCTCGAAGAGCTCCTCGTCGTACGACGCGGGGCAGTCGTGGCAGCGGCCGCGCTTCTTCTCGATGGCGCTCGTCAGCGGCTTGCCGCACTCGCGGCAGCCGGCGACCTTGCGCCGCCGCGGCTGGTCCTGCGCCCGGGACTCCTCCGGCAGCAGTGGGTCGAGGAACCGCGAGGGCCGTCGCGACGCGCGGCCGCCCGGGTTGCGCGCGGCCGCCCACGACAGCGCGAGGTCGAGGCGGGCCCGCGTCATGCCGACGTACAGCAGCCGCCGCTCCTCCTCGACCGCGAGCGGGGTGTCGGCGTAGGTGATCGGGAGCGTGCCGTCCTGGAGACCACAGAGGAAGACCGAGTCCCACTCCAGGCCCTTGGCGGCGTGGAAGGTCGCCAGCGTGACGCCGTCGGCGACCGGCGCGTGCTGCTCGGCGGCGCGGCGGTCGAGGTCGGCCACGAACGCCTCGAGGTCTCCCCCGCCGGCCTCGAACTCGCTCGCCTGGTCGACCAGCGCCTGCCAGGACTCCCATCGGTCGCGGGTCTGGCCGCGGGCCGCCGGCGCCTCGGGCGTCCACCCCATGCCGGCCAGCGTCGCGGTGACGGTGCCGACGACGCCGACGCCCTCCCCGGATCGGGCGGCGCCGCGGATGCGCGTCACCGCCTCGCGCACCTCGGGGCGGTCGAAGAATCGGGCGGCGCCACGGACGACGTACGGGATCCGCCGGGCGGCGAGCGCCTCCTCGAACGCCTCGGACTGCGCGTTGATGCGGAACAGGATCGCCACCTCGCCGAGCGGGCGGCCGGCGTCGCGGAGCTTGAGGATGCGCGCGGCGACGTCCTCGGCCTCGGCGACCTCGTCGGGGCGCGCGGAGTAGGTGACCGGCGGGCCGGACGGACGCTGCGCGCGCAGGTCGACGCCCTGGCTCGGCGTCCCCGCGAGCAGCGTGTTGGCCGCGTCGACGACCTGCGGCGTGGAGCGGTAGTTGCGGACCAGCTCGACCGAGGTGGTGCCCGGGTAGCGCTTGGGGAAGTCGCGCAGGTAGTCGGCGTTCGCGCCGGCGAAGGAGTAGATCGTCTGCGCCGGGTCGCCGACGACGCAGAGCTCGTCGCGGCCACCGAGCCACAGGTCGAGCAGGGCGGACTGGAGCGGCGAGACGTCCTGGAACTCGTCGACGACGAAGAACTTGTACTGCCGGCGCACCTGCGCCGCGACCCGCTCGTCCTCGGCGAGCATGCCGGCGGTCAGCAGCAGGACGTCCTCCATGTCCATCCGGCCCGACTCACGCTTGGCGTCCTCGTAGCTGCTGAACACCCGGCCGACGGCGTGGTGGTCGAGGTTGGTGACGCTGCGCCCGCGCGCCGCCGCCACCCGCGGGTAGTCGTCGGGCTGGACGTTGCTCACCTTCGCCCACTCGACCTCCGAGGCGAGGTCGCGCAGCAGCGCCTGGTCCGCGGAGATCCGCTGCCGGCGGGCGGCCGTCGCGAGCAGGCCGATCTTGGACTCGATGAGCTGGGGCAGCTCGGTGCCGTGCACGTGCGGCCAGAAGTACCGCAGCTGGCGCAGCGCCGCGGAGTGGAACGTGCGCGCCTGCACGCCGCCGGCCCCCAGCGTGCGCAGCCGCCCCCGCATCTCGCCGGCCGCGCGGGTGGTGAAGGTGACCGCCAGGACCTCGGTCGGCGCGTAGACACCCGTCGCGACGCCGTACGCGATGCGGTGCGTGATCGCGCGGGTCTTGCCGGTGCCCGCACCGGCCAGCACGCGGACCGGCCCCCGCAGCGCCTCGGCGACCCGACGCTGCTCCGGGTCGAGCGCGGCGAGCAGGTCGTCGGGGCCGGTCATGGAAGGGAACAACTCCTGAGGGACGGTGGTTTGATCAGGTGTTCCAGACCCTAGACGCCGGAGGCGACAGTCCAGATGAGCGGCCAGTTCACGATGTACACGACCCCGTGGTGCGGCTACTGCCACCGGCTCAAGAGCCAGCTCGACCGCGAGGGCATCACCTACGACGTCGTCGACATCGAGCAGGCGCCCGAGGCCGCGAAGATCGTCGAGTCCGCCAACAACGGCAACCAGACCGTCCCCACGCTCGTCTACCCCGACGGAACCGCCCAGACCAACCCCTCCCTCGCGCAGGTCAAGGAGAAGCTGGCCGCGATCGCCTGATCCCCGGCCCAGGCCCAGACCCGGGCCCGGGCTCGGCGCGACCGCGTCGCCCTTGTAACGCGACGTTCGCCGCTCTACCTGCACGCTGCAACGTGCAGATAGAGCGGCGAACCTGTCGTTACATGCGCGTACGCCGCCCGCCCCGGCGGCGCGGGGAGGTCACCACTGGCCGGGCAGCTCGCCGCCGTACCAGTGCTCGATGAGCGAGCGGCTGATCGAGACGCCGCCGGGGAGCACCAGCTCGCCGGAGGTGGCCTGGTCGCGCATCTCGGCGCGGGTGAACCAGCGGGCGTCCTCGATCTCCACCTCGTCGACCGTGATCTCGGTGGAGGTGGCGCGGGCGACGAAGCCGACCATCAGGCTGGCGGGCAGCGGCCACGGCTGGCTGCTGAAGTACTCCACCTCGCCGACGACCACGCCGGTCTCCTCGGCCACCTCGCGACGCACGGCGTCCTCCAGCGTCTCGCCGGGCTCGCAGAAGCCGGCCAGCGTGGAGTAGCGCCCCTCCGGCCACACCGCCTGGCGCCCCAACAGGCACCGCTCGTCCTCGGCGCCCGGCTCGCCCGAGGTGACGACCATGATCACCGCGGGGTCGCTGCGCGGGAACTGCGACTTCCCGCACTGCGTGCACACCAGCTCGTGACCCGCCGCGGTCGCATCGAGGCGACCGCCGCAGCGCGGGCAGAAGCGCGTCGCGAAGTGCCACTCGGCCAGGCCGAGCGCATGGAGGACCAGCGGCGCGACTGCGAGGTTGTCGTCCGACAGCGACGGCAGCAGGCCGCGCAGCGGCAACCAGGACGCGTCCCCCTTCGCCTCCTCCGGACCGGTGACGACGGCGAACCACACCCGCCCCTCGCGCTCCCCCAGCAGGACCCGCAGCCCGTCGGGCGCCTGCGACGGCGGCACCCACGCGACGCGCCCGTCCGCCGGGCGCACGCGGGTCCCGGACACCACCAGCACGCGGGTGTCCTCGTCGGCCCACCTCTCGGCGAGCCAGGCGTCGTCCTTGCGGTGGACCGCCACGCGGTCGTGCGGGTCCTGGGCCAGCTTGAGGTGCGGGGCGATCACGTCCGGAGGCTAGACCGGCAGCCCTGACCCGCGCCGCCCGACACCGGCCCCAGTTGACAACCATTCTCACTTGCTCTGAGAATCATTCTCATGACGATGAAGCGAGCGCTGCTCCTGCCACCCCTGCTGACCCTCGTGTCGGCCTCCCTCCTCGCCTGCGGCGAGTCCTCCTCTCCCACGAGCGCACCGAGCCCGGCCGACGGCTCGGCGACGTCCCAAGCGGGGCCGGCGGCGGTCGAGGAGGCCGGACCTCAGCCGCGCGTCGCGGTGTCGTACGACGGCGGCGTGCTCGTGCTCGACCCGGAGTCGGGCGAGGTGCTGCTCGAGGAGCCGCTCGACGGCTACGTCCGGCTCAACCCGGCCGGCGACGGCCGGCACGCGTTCGTCTCCGCCGCCGGCGCGTTCACCGCGCTCGACCTCGGCTCCTGGACCGAGGCGCACGGCGACCACGGCCACTCCTGGAGCACCGAGCCGGCGCTGACGTCCTTCTCCGTGGCGGCCGAGGAGCCCGGGCACGCGGTCGCCCACGACGGGCTCACCACCCTGTTCGACGACGGGACCGGCGTCGTCACGGTGGTCGACCCGTTCCGCATCGCGGAGGGCGAGGACCCAGTCGTCGAGACGACCACGCTGCCCGAGCCGCACCACGGCGTCGCGGTCCGCAGCGCCGTCGGCACCCTCCTGCACACCGTCGGCGACGCCGAGTCCCGCTCGGGCGTCCGCGTGGTCACCGCCGCCGGCGCCGAGCTGGCTGCGAGCGACGAGTGCCCCGGCGTGCACGGCGAGGCCTTCGCCGGCGACGTCGCCGTCGTCGGCTGCGAGGACGGCCTGCTCGTCGTCGACGGGCGAACGATCACCAAGGTCGACAGCCCCGATGCGTACGGCCGGATCGGCAACCAGGCCGGGCACGAGAGCTCGCCGTTCGTCCTCGGCGACTACAAGAGCGACCCGGACGCCGAGCTCGAGCGGCCGACCCGGGTCGCGGTCGTCGACACCCGCGACGCGACCCTGCGGCTGGTCGACCTGCCGGCCAGCTACTCCTTCCGGTCCCTGGCCCGGACCGCGGACGGCGACGGCCTGGTCCTCGGCACCGACGGCGCGCTGCACGTGGTCGACGTCCGGCGCGCCGAGGTCAGCCGCTCGCTCCCGGTGGTCGAGCCGTGGCGCGAGCCGACGGACTGGCAGCAGCCGCGGCCGACCGTGCAGGTCGTCGGGGACACGGCGTACGTCACCGAGCCCGCCCGCGACCGGCTGCACGTCGTCGACCTCGGCTCCGGCGAGGTCGTGGACACCCACCGGCTGCCGCACACCCCGGACGAGGTCGTCGCGACTGCGGGATGAGCGGCCCGACGGACTAACCCTCGTCGCCCCGGCGTTGAGGACGACATGAGGACGTACGACGCGGTGGTGGTCGGCGCCGGCCAGGCCGGCCTCTCCGCGTCGTACCACCTGCGCCGCCTCGGCCTCGACCACGTCGTCCTCGACGCCGACCGCGCGCCCGGCGGTGCCTGGCAGCACCGCTGGGACTCGCTGACCATGCACGACGTCCACGGCGTCGCCGCGCTCCCCGACGCCGACCCGCCGGCCGACCAGCACGCCCGGGGCCAGGGCCGGGCCAACGTCGTCGTGCCGGCGTACTTCGCCGACTACGAGCGGACCCACGACCTCCCCGTCGTCCGCCCGGTCGAGGTCGGCCGCGTCGAGGACGGGCCGGACGGCCTGCTCGTCGTGCACGCCGGCGACAGCAGCTGGACCACCCGCACGCTGGTCAACGCGACCGGCACCTGGCGGCGGCCGTTCGTGCCCCACTACCCCGGGGTCGAGTCGTTCCGGGGCGAGCAGTGGCACACCGTCGCCTTCCCCGGCTCCGAGCACTTCCGGGGCCGGCGTGTCGTGGTCGTGGGCGGCGGCGCGTCGGCCGTCCAGCACCTCGGCGAGCTGGCGCTCGTCGCCGACACGCTGTGGGTCACCCGTCGCCCGCCGGTGTGGCGCACCGACGACTTCACCCCCGACCGGGGTCGGGAGGCGGTCGCGCTGGTCGAGGAGCGGGTACGCCGCGGGCTTCCGCCCGCCAGCGTGGTCGGCGTGACCGGGCTGGCCCTGCGGCCGCAGGAGCAGGAGGCGGCCCGGCTCGGAGCCTACGACCGGCACCCGATGTTCACCGCGGTCGAGCCCGGCGGCGTGCGGATGCCCGACGGCTCGCTCGAGCGGGCCGACGCGATCCTCTGGGCGACCGGGTTCCGGCCCGCCGTCACCCACCTGGCGCCGCTGCGGCTGCGCTCGGACCTGGGCGGCATCCAGCTCGACGGCACGACCGCCGTGGCCGACCCGCGGGTGCAGCTGGTCGGCTACGGCCCCTCGGCCAGCACCATCGGCGCGAACCGGGCCGGGCGGACGGCGGCGACGGCCGTACGGCGCTACCTCTCCGGCGCGTCCGCCACCCGCAGCAGGGCCGCCAGCTCCTGACGCCCCGGCAGGTCCGCCGGCTCGACGACCCGCCCGCTGCGCACGAAGTAGAACGCCGCCCGGACCCGATCGACCGGGAGGTCGTGGAGCTCGGCCCACGCCTGGCGGTAGATCGCCAGCTGGAGCGGGTCGGCCTCCCCCGAGCGACCGGTCTTCCAGTCGACGACGAGGTAGCCCTCCCCGTCCTCGGTGTCCTCGCGGTAGACCGCGTCGATCCGGCCCCGGACCACCTGGCCGTCGACCACCAGCGCGAACGACGGCTCGACCGCGTGCGGGACGCGCTCGGCGAACGGGCCCTCCTCGAAGAGCGCGATCAGCGCCTGGAGGTCGGCGTCGTCGTCGATGTCGACGTCCGCGCGGCCCGGCAGCTCGTCGGGGTCCAGCAGCAGCTGCTGGCCGAACCGCGCCTCGACCCACGCGTGGAACCGGGTGCCGAAGCGGGCCGCCGACGACGGCTTCCGCGGCATCGGCCGGGCCAGGTCGCGCGCGAGCTCGTCGGGGTCGTCGCGCAGCCGGGCCAACGAGGTCGCCGACAGGCTGCTCGGCAGCTCCACCTCGACGTGCGGCGACCGGTCGCGCCGGGCCTCGTCGAGCAGCCGGGCGATCTCCTCGTCCCACTGTCGGACCCGCTCGAGCTCGAGGACGTCCTCGATCCCGTCCTCGATGCCGCCGGCCAGCTCGGCGTCGGTGACCGGGTCGGCATCGCGCACCCGCCGGGCGGCCTCGATGCGCCGCTCGACCTCGGCGGTGCGGTGCGAGATCGGCCAGGGCAGGTCGGGCGAGCGGTCGGCGTACGGGCTCTCCTCGCCCTTGACCGCACAGTCGGCCCAGCGGTCCGGCTCGGCGCCCCAGGCCGCCATCGCGTCCCGCGTCGCGCAGAGGTACGCCGAGGGGCCGAGGCCGCTCTTCAGGTGCGGCGCGAAGCGCCAGGCCGAGACCCAGAGGGAGTGCCGGGCGCGGGTCCACGCGACATACCCCAGCCGCAGCTCCTCGAGCGCCTCGTGCTCCTTGACCGCCCCCGCCAGGGCCTTGATGTCCTCAGGTGAGTGGCCCGCCAGCTGGGGCAGGTCCCGGGCGTCGCCGCGCAGCGCGGTCGGCATGACGAACGGGACGGTCAGCCAGCTCGACCGGGTGCGGTTGGTCGGGAACTTCCGCTCGGTCACGCCGACGAGGAAGACCGCGTCCCACTCCAGGCCCTTGGCCCGGTGGACGGTCAGCAGCTTGACCGAGTCGGCCTCCGACGGGGTCGCGACGTCGAGCCCCTGGCCGAACTCGTCCTCGGCCTCCAGCCACGCCAGCAGCGCCGGCAGCGTCACCTGGCCGTCGACGGCCTGGAACTCCGCGACCGCCTGGACGAACAGGTCGAGGTTGTCGCGTCGGGCGGCCGCCGCGGGGCTGACCGAGGAGGCCAGCTCGACGTCGATGCCGGTGGTGTCGACGATGCGCCGGACCAGGTCGAGGATCGGCTCCCCGACCGCCTGGCGCAGCCGCCGCAGCTCGGCGGCCAGCAGCGCGAACCGCTCACGCGCCTCGGGTGAGTACGCCAGGTCGCCCGGGTCCTCCAGCGCGTCGCACAGCGAGGCGATCTCGGTCGGGTCGGCCCCCTCGACGGCGGCGGCCAGCTGGGCACGAACGTCGGCGAAGGCGGTCGACCCTGAGGTGTCGCCGGCCAGCTCCCGCGCCCGCCGGCCGAGCAGCGCGAGGTCGCGCGGGCCGATCGCCCAGCGCGGCCCGGCTAGCAGCGTGAGCAGCGCGGCGTTGGCGGTGACGTCCTGGACCAGCGTCAGTGTCGCGACGACCTCGGAGACCTCCGGCAGCCGCAGCAAGCCCTTGAGGCCGACGATCTCCACCGGGATCTCCCGCTCGCTCAGCGCGTCGAAGACGGCCGCGGCGTGCGCGTTGTCGCGGGTGAGCACGCCGATCTCGCGCCAGCACGGGCCGTCCTTGGTCGCCGAGAGCGCCGCGTGGGTCTCCAGCACCCGGTCGCCGAGCCAGGCCAGCTCGTCGTCCCAGGTCTCGTGCACGACCGCGCGCACCTCGCCCGGCGAGGCGTCCGGCGCGGCCTCGAGGGGCCGCAGGTCCGGCCGGCTGGCGTACAGCTCGGCGGCCAGGTGGTTGGCGGTGGCCAGGATCCGCTCGTCCGAGCGCCGGTTGACCGTGAGCGGGTACGTCGTGCCCGGCGCGCCGTCGGCGGCCGGGAACTCGCGGGTGAACTCGAGGATGTTCGACACCGACGCCCCGCGCCAGCCGTAGATCGCCTGGTTGGGGTCGCCGACAGCCATCACCGGGTGGCCCAGGCCGGAGTCCGGGTCGGGACCGGAGAAGAGCCGGCGCAGCATCAGAGCCTGGGCCACCGAGGTGTCCTGGTACTCGTCGAGCAGCACGACCTTGAACTTCGACCGCTCCGCCTCGCCGACCTCCGGGCACTGCTCGGCCAGCCGAGCGGCGAGCGCGATCTGGTCGGAGAAGTCCATCAGCCCGTGGTGCCGCTTGAGGGCGCGGTAGGCCTCGACCAGGCCGAGCAGCTCGGCCCGCTTGTCGATCGCCGCGACCGCCTTCTCGTTGAGCGCGCGGTAGGTCTTGCGGTGCTCGGTGGCCATGCCCTCGAGCAGCAGCGGGCGCAGCCGCTCGTCGTGGGCGCGGACCTCGGCGGGGCCGACGAGGTGCTCGCTCATCTCGCCGTCGAGGGAGAGGAGGTACTGCACGACGTGGCGCGGGGAGTCGGTCAGCTGCTCGACCGGCGTGGCGTACCGCTGCACCGCACGCGCGGCGAGCTGGTAGCGGCTGGCGTCGGCGATCAGCCGGGTGTCGGGCTCGTGGCCGATGCGCAGGCCGTGCTCGGAGAGCAACGCGGAGGCGTAGGAGTGGTACGTCGCGACCGTCGGCTCCTCGACCTCCTGCTCCTCGCCGTCCGGGCCGGGTGCGCGGGTGCCGCGCTCGGGCAGGAGCCCCGCCTGGCGCAGGCTGTCGCGGATCCGGGTCTGGAGCTCCGCGGTCGCCTTGGTGGTGAAGGTGAGGCCGAGGATCTCGCCGGGGGCGACCCGGCCGGTCGCGACCAGCCAGACCACGCGGGCGGCCATCACGGTCGTCTTGCCCGAGCCGGCGCCCGCGATGACGACCGCCGGCTCCAGGGGCGCGGTGACCGCGGCGAACTGCTGCTCGCTGAACGTCCACCGCACGCCCATGAGGTCGCGCAGCTGCTCGGGCGTCGTGATGTCCGGCGCGCCGGTGGCGGGGGTCCGGTCGGGCATGGTCGAGGTCACGAGAGCACCGTCCCTGAGGCCTTGGTGGGGCAGATCGCGGTGAAGGCGCAGCGGTCGCAGTGCCCGCCGGGGCGGGCGACGAACTCCTCGGCCCGGAGCGCAGCCGCCGCGGCGGCGAGCTGCTCCTCGACGAGGCGCGGACCGTCGCCGTCGGCCGGCGGCTGGTGCTGCACCTTGGGCAGCTCCTCCCCCAGCCGGAGCTGGACGAGCTCGGCGCCGCCGGAGGTGCCGGGGCCCTCCACGCCGGCCGCCCGGAGGTGCTCGTCGGCCGCACCGGCGTCGACGGCGAGCTGGTAGAGCCCGAGCTGGGAGTGCCGCTGCACCTCCGGCCCGGTCGGGGCGTACTTGCCCGTCTTGAGGTCGACCACGACGACGCGGCCGTCCTCGTCGAGCTCGAGCCGGTCGGCGTACCCGTGCAGCCGGACGACCTGGCCGTCCGGCAGGGTCACCTCGGCCCGGATCTTGGGCTCGACCGCCAGCACCGTGCGGGCTCCCGGCCGCCGGTGCCAGGTGAGGAAGCGCTCGAGCGCGGCGGCGACCGCCTCGCGCTCACGGGCGCGGGACCAGGGGGTGCGGAACTCCATCCGTCCCCACACCTCGTCGACCAGCGGCATCAGGTCGCGCTCGACGTCGACGTCCTCGGCCGCGACCCCGAGGGAGCCGTTGGCGAGCCGCTCCGCGACCGCGTGGACGACCTTGCCGAAGCCCTGGCCGCTGGAGCTGACGACCTCGCCGCCGGCCTCGCGCTGGAGGAACCACTGCGCGGGGCAGGTCAGCAGGCCGTCGAGCGCGCTAGCCGAGAGCGTCAGTGGCTCCTCGGCCGGGCGCACCGGGCGCTCGGACCTGCTCGGCGCGCGCAGCCCCCACCAGGTCGCGGGCTCCGCCTGCGGGGCGACGGGGCGACCGTGGACGTCGAGCTCGGAGAGCAGCCGCAGCCGGCGGGCGGCGGCCCGGCGGAGGACCTCGGGCTCACCCGGGTCGGCGACGGTGCGGCGCAGCTCCGAGACCAGGCCCGCCATCGACAGCGGGCGCCGCGGGCGGCCGACCCGGTGGACCGGCTCGCGGCCGAGCTCGGTGAGGAAGCGCGAGGGCTGCTCGCCCTCGTCGTCGGGCGACTTGACCGCGGTGACGACCAGGCGCTGCTTGGCCCGGGTGGCCGCGACGTAGAACAGCCGCCGCTCCTCGGCGAGCATCGCGCCGCGGGTCAGCGGCGGCAGCAGGCCGTCGGTGCCGATCCGGTCGGCCTGGAGCAGGGAGTCGCGGCGGCGGAGGTCGGGCCAGGCGCCCTCCTGCACATGGGCGACGACGACCAGCCGCCACTCCAGGCCCTTGGAACGGTGCGCCGTGAGCAGCCGGACAGCTTCCCCGCGCACGCCGCGGTCGGCGAGGGTGTCGGCCGGGATCTCCTGGGCGCGCAGCGTCTCGAGGAAGCTGCGGACGCTGCGGTGCCCCTGCTGCTCCTCGGTGCGCGCGGCCACCTCGAAGAGCGCGCACAGCGCGTCGAGGTCACGGTGGGCCAGGCGAGCGGCCTGCCCGCCCGCGGCCGTCGCGTGCCGCAGGCGGCGACCCCAGTCGGTGCCGTCCCACAGCAGCCAGAGCACCTCCTCCGCGGTGGCGCCCTCTGCCAGCGCCTGCCGGGCCCGGGTGAGCAGGTCCGCCAGGCGCAGCGCCCGGCGGGCCGGCTCGCCGTCGAGGCCGGCGAGCGCGGCGGGGTCGAGCACCGCGCGACGGACCAGCTCGCGCGCCGGGGTGCCGGGCGAGGCGGCGCGCAGCGCGCGGGTCAGCGCCCGCACGTCGGTCGCGTCCAGGCCGCCCAGCGGCGAGGTCAGCAGCGCCTCGGCCCGGTCAGCGCCGACGAAGTCCTCGTCGGCCGGGTCCTCGACCTCCGCGTCGACCACCACGCCGAGCGCGCCGAGCAGCGGCAGCACCGCGGGTTCGCGCACCAGCGGTGTCTCGTCGGCGGCGACCTCGACGGGCACGCCGGCCGCGGCGAGCGAGCGCCGCAGGCCCGGGATCGAGGCCCGGCCGGAGCGCACCAGCACCGCCATCTCCGACCACGGGACGCCGTCCTCGAGGTGGGCGCGGCGCAGCAGGTCGGCGGTGTGCTCGGTCTCGGCGCGGTGGGTGTCGAAGGTGAGCACCTCGACGCTGCCCGGGCCGTGGGCGTTGTCGGCCGGGACCGGGTTGCGGAACGCGGTGTACTGCTCGAGCGGGATGGAGCCGGTGACGCCGATCGACGCGGCGATCGTGCGCGAGGCGCGCAGCAGCCGCGACCCGAACCGGCGGGTCGTGCCGAGCGCGACCACCGGCGCCGGCTCGCCCTCCCGGGTGGTGAACTCGCGAGGGAAGTCGAGGATCCCGCGCACGTCGGCCCCGCGGAACCCGTAGATCGACTGGTCCGGGTCGCCGACGACGGTCAGGTCGCGCCCGTCGCCGGCGATGGCCCGCAGCAGCGCGACCTGGCTGGGGTCGGTGTCCTGGTACTCGTCGACGAAGACGTGCCGCACCTGCGACCGCAGCTCCTCGCGGTGCACCTGCGCCTCGATGACGGCCCGCGCGACCAGGTCGGGGTAGTCGATCGCGGACTGGTCGCCCAGGACGTCGAGGTACTGCTCGAGGAACAGCCCGGCCGCCTCCAGCTCCGGCACGCCCTCGGCCCGGCCCAGCGCCGCCAGGTCGGCCGGGTCCAGGCCGCGCTCGCGGGCCCGGGCCAGCACCGCGTGCACCTCGCGCGCGAAGCCGCGCGTGCCGACGGCGGCACGCAGGTGGTCGGGCCAGCGCACGGACTCCGGCGCGTCGGTGAGCAGCTCCTGCAGCACCACGTCCTGCTCGGGGGCCGACAGCAGGCGCAGGGGCGCGGCGTACAGCTCGGCCGGCGCGTAGCGCCGCACCAGCGCGTAGGCGAAGGAGTGGAACGTCGAGGACAAGCCGGTCGCCATCGTGCGGCCCAGCCGCGCGGTCACCCGGTCGCGCAGCTGCTCGGCGGCCTTGCGGGAGAAGGTCAGCGCCAGCACCTGGTCGGGCCGCGCGCCCTCCTCGATCCGGCGCACGATCGCCTCGACCAGCGTCGTCGTCTTGCCCGTGCCCGGCCCGGCGAGCACGAGCAGCGGCCCCCCGGCGTGGTCGACGACGCGCTGCTGGTGCTCGTCGAGGGTCGGGACGGCACCGGCCACCGGACGGCGCGCGAGGCGGTACGTCGTACCGGGGGTCCTCACGGCTGGTGCGGCGGCGGTGGCGGTCATGGACCCATCACAACATCGCGCACCGACAGTGCGTGGCAGACCTGCCAGGATGGCGGCCGTGAGCACGCGCACCGTCGCCATCCTGGCCTTCGACGACATGGAGGTCCTCGACTTCGCGGGCCCCTACGAGGTCTTCAACGTCGCCGGCGAGCTCGGCGAGGGCCGGCCGTTCGAGGTCGTCACCGTCGGCCTGACCGGCGAGCCCGCGATCGGCCGCGGCGGCTTCACCGTCCTGCCCGACCACCGGCTCGCCGACTGCCCGCCGGTCGACGTGCTCGTGGTCCCCGGCGGCGCCGGCACGCGGGCGCTCGTGGACCACGAGGAGCTGCTCACCTTCCTGCGCGAGCGGTACGACGCCGTCGAGCTGCTCATGTCGGTGTGCACCGGTTCGATGCTGCTCGCGCGGGCGGGCCTGCTCGCGGGGCTGCCGGCGACCACCCACCACACGGCGTACGACGAGCTGGCCGCCCTCGACCCGAGCGTGGTCGTCGAGCGCGGCCCGCGGTTCGTCCACAGCGCCGAGCGTCTGTGGACGTCGGCCGGCGTCTCGGCCGGCGTCGACCTCGCGCTGGAGGTCGTCGAGCGGCTGGCCGGCTCGGCCGCCCGCGAGGTCACCGTGGCCGAGATGGAGTGGCTCTGGCCGTAGCCGCCTCGGCGGCCGGGCCGGGCCGCCCGGGCAGCCCGGCGTACCACCCGGCGAGCCGGCCCTCGTGGCTCACCTGCCGCAGCCGCTCCTCGATGTCGGCGACGTGGGTGCGGGCGGTGGCGACCAGCGCGTGGTCGCCGACGCGCAGCGCGGTCGCCGGCGTGGGCACGAAGAGCTGCCCCTCGCGCAGCAGCAGGGTGACGACGGCGCCCGGCGGCAGCCGCAGCTCGGCCACCTCCACGCCGGCGAGCCGGGACTCGGGCGCGACCGTGAACTGCAGCAGCGTCGCGTCGATCTCCTCCAGCGGCGCGGACTCGATGGCGACCGCGCGGGGGTTCTCCGCGGCGGCCGCGCCGGTGCGGCGCGCGACCCACGGCAGCGTCGGCCCCTGGACCAGCGTGAAGACGACGACGAGCAGGAAGACGACGTCGAAGATCCGCTCCGCCCCGGGCAGCCCGACGCTCATCGGGATGGTGGCGAGCACGATCGGCACGGCGCCGCGCAGGCCGGCCCAGCTGATGAAGACCTGGTCGCGCCAGGGCACCCGGAACGGCAGCAGGCAGGTCAGCACCGAGACCGGGCGCGCGACCAGCGTCAGCGACGCCCCCACGACGAGGGCCCACGGCAGCGCCTCGAGCAGGCGGCCCGGGCTCGCGAGCAGGCCGAGCAGGACGAAGAGGCCGATCTGGGCGAGCCAGGCCATGCCCTCGACGAAGCCCTCGGTGGTGCTGCGGTGCGGCAGGTCGGCGTTGCCCAGCACCAGCCCGGCGACGTAGATCGCCATGATCGGGCTCGCGCCGACCAGGCCGGAGACGGCGAAGGCGAGGAAGGCGATCGCGAGCGTCGCGAGCGGGTAGAGGCCGCTGGCCGGCAGCGCGCTGCGGCGCAGCAGCCACACCCCGGCCAGCGCGACCGCGGCGCCGGCGACGAGCCCGACGACGAGCTGGTAGCCGATCTGCCCGGCGATGCTCAGCGCCCCCGACCCCGCCCAGGCGTCGCTGGTGACCACCGTGACCAGCACGATCACCGGTGGGTCGTTGAACCCCGACTCCGCCTCGAGGAGCGACCGCAGCCGCCCTCGCACCGGCATCGCGCGCAGCACCGAGAAGACCGCGGCCGCGTCGGTCGAGGACGCGACGGCGCCCAGCACGATCGCGGTGCGCAGGTCGACGTCGAGGACGAGCAGCACGAGCCCGGTCGTCACGGCCACGCTCACGAAGACGCCGGCCGTGGCGAGCACCGCCGCCATCGGCGCCACCGGCCGCACCGTCGCCCAGCGGGTCGTGAACCCGCCGTCGGCCAGGATCACCGCGAGCGCGAGGTTGCCGAGCACCTGGGTCAGCTCGGCGTCCTCGAACCGCAGCCCCAGCCCCGACTCCCCCAGCGCCAGGCCGATGCCGAGGTAGAGCAGCAGGCTCGGCAGCCCGGCCCGGGAGGCCAGCCGCACCGCCGCGGCGGCGGCGAGGACGACGAGCGCGGCGACCAGCACGACGGTGTCCAGGTCGGCCGCCTCGAAGCGGCCGTCGAACCCCCCGAGGTCAGCCAGTCCCACGCGCGTGCCCCCGCCCCAGCACGGCGTCCACCTCCACCAGCTCGACCTCCGCAGGCAGCGCGGAGGACAGGCCGTCGACCTCGTCGAACAGCAGGTCCGCGTCCCGCTCGGCGACGGCGGCGACCACGAGCCGCTCCGCACGCGCCTCGGCGACGGCGACCGGGTCGTCGTACGCCGTCCCCGGCGCGGGCGCGACCAGCTCGGTGCGCAGCTCGGCCAGGACCCGCACGTCGGCCCCGTCGCGCGTCGTCGCGTGCGTCAGCAGCGGCAGCACGACCTCGCCGGTCGGCCAGTCGCGCACCTCCTCCAGGCCCGGCACGTGCGGCACGGGGCCGCAGTCGCCCACACGGACGACGCGTCCCCGGCGCAGCACGGCGACGCCGCGGCCGGCGCCGGCCCACGCGACCGACGCCCACGCCAGCAGGCCCACCACGGCCAGGGCGAGGACGAGGCCGACAGGGGTGGTCACGCTTCCAGCGTGACCGGTCCGCGGCGCGAACCGCATGGGTGCTGCCACCCATCCTTGGCACCCGTCCTCGGCGGCCGGTCCCGGGCGGCTGGTTCTGGGAGGCTGGCCCCGTGCGCCGGCTCAGCCTCTACTCGAAGGTCGTCCTGACCAACGGCGCGGTGTTCCTCGCCGGGACGCTGGCGCTCGCCCTCACTCCCGCCCGGGTCTCCGAGGACGTGCTGGCCTCCGAGGCGGTCGTGCTCGCCGTCGGGCTGACCGTGATGGTGGTCCTCAACGCCGTCCTCCTGCGCTCGACGCTCCGCCCGGTCGACCGGGTGATCCGCGAGATGGCGACCGTCGACCTCGTGCGGCCCGAGCGCCGCCTCGACCAGCCGCCCGCCGGGCCGGGCGCCGCGCTCGTCACCGGCTGGAACGCGCTCCTCGACCGGCTCGAGGCCGAGCGCGCCGCCGGCGCGGCGAAGGCGCTGGCGGCCCAGGAGGCCGAGCGGCACCGGATCGCCCAGGACCTCCACGACGAGGTCGGGCAGAGCCTCACCGTCGTCCTGCTCGGGCTGAAGCGCGCCGAGGACCGCGTGCCGCCCGAGCTGACCGAGGTCGCCGAGGACCTCGCGCTCGTGCGCGAGAGCGCCCGCGCCGGCCTCGACGACGTACGCCGCGTGGCGCGCCGGCTGCGGCCCGGCGTCCTGGAGGACCTCGGCCTGCTGAGCGCGCTCGCCGCGCTGGCCAACGACTTCACCGCGCTCGGCCGCGGGCACCTGACCCGCACCACCAGCCCCGGTCTGCCGCCGCTGTCGCCGGAGGCCGAGCTGGTGGTCTACCGCGTCGCGCAGGAGGCGCTGACCAACGTCGCCCGGCACGCCGGCGCGACCGAGGTCGGGCTGTCGCTGACCCGCGTCGGCGATGCCGTGGCGCTGGAGGTCCGCGACGACGGCCACGGGCGGCCCTTCCCGACGGCCGGGTCCGGGGTGCTCGGCATGCGCGAGCGGGCCGTGCTCGTCGGCGGGACGCTCACCATCGACAGCACGCCCGGCCAGGGCACGACCGTCCGGCTGGCGGTGCCGGTGTGAGCGGCGCTGCCCGGACCACCCGGGCCACTCGGGCCACTCGGGCCACTCGGATCCTGCTCGCCGACGACCACACGCTGGTGCGCCGCGGCGTACGCCTCATCCTCGACGCCGAGCCCGACCTCGAGGTCGTCGCCGAGGCCGGCGACGGCGCCGAGGCGGTCGCGGCGCTGCGGGAGACCGAGGTCGACCTCGTGGTGCTCGACATCGCGATGCCGCGGATGACCGGCCTCCAGGCGGCCCGCGAGATCAGCCGTCGCCCGCACCCGCCCAAGATGCTGATGCTGTCGATGCACGACAACGAGCAGTACTTCTTCGAGGCGCTCAAGGCCGGCGCCAGCGGCTACGTCCTGAAGTCGGTCGCCGACGAGGACCTCGTCGGCGCGTGCCGGGCCGCGGTGCGCGGCGAGGCGTTCGTCTACCCCGGCGCGATGGGCACGCTGGTGCGCGACTACCTGGAGCGGCTGCGGCGCGGCGAGCGCGTGCCCGAGACCGTGCTCACCGCCCGCGAGGACCAGGTGCTCAAGCTCGTCGCCGAGGGCGCCTCCACCCGCGAGATCGCACGCCTGCTGACGATCAGCCCCAAGACCGTCGAGCGGCACCGCGCGAACATCCTCGCCAAGCTCGGCATGAACGACCGCACCCAGCTCACCCGCTACGCCATCCGCGCCGGGCTCGTCGAGCCGTGATCCCGGCTGGGGGCGGCCGGCCGTCGGGGTAGTAACGGTCACGAACGTCCGTCCGGGACTCCTGACGGACGTTTCCGTCCGTTACTACCCCGGGCTCCGGTCAGCGGCCGCCGCCCACCCGCAGCGTCGTGCCGGTGACGTACGACGCCTCGTCGGACATCAACCAGCCGACCGCGTCCGCGACCTCCCGCGGGTCGCCGGCCCGGCCGAGCGGCACGGTCGGGCCGACCCGGGCGAGCCGTCCGGGCTCACCGGCGTCGGCGTGGATGGTGGTGTCGACGATCCCGGGCGCCACGGCGACGACCCGCACCCCGTCGCGGGCCACCTCCTGCGCCAGCCCGAGGGTCATCGCGTCGACGCCGGCCTTCGCGGCGGCGTACTGGACGTACTCCCCCGGCGACCCGGTCGTCGCCGCCACCGAGGAGATCGTCACGAGCACCCCGCCGGAGCCGCCCCGGCTGGTCGACAGCGCGCGGACGGCCGCGCGGGCGACGTACAGCGCGGAGGTGAGGTTGAGCTCGACGGTCCGCGCGACCACCTCGACCGGGGTGTCGGCGAGCGGACCGACGTGCAGGGTGGCGCCGGCGTTCGACACCACGCCGGTCAGCGGACCGGCCGCCGCGAACAGCCGCTCGACCTCGCCCGGGTCGACCACGTCGGCGCGCACCAGGTCGCACGCGGCGCCGAGCCCCTCGACCTCGGCGCGGGTGCGGGTCGCGGCCTCCTCGTCGGACCGGTAGGCCAGCACCAGGTCGTGCCCGTCGCGCGCCAGCCGCCGCGCGACCGCCGCGCCGATGCCGCGCGTGCCGCCCGTGACCAGGGTGCGGGGCCGGTCGGCCCGGGTGTCGTCCACGTCGTCCACGTCGTCCACGTCGTCCACGAGCAGCATCCTCGCGCGCCGGACGCCGCTGCGGAACTCCCGTGTCGCGCCGGTCGTTGACCGGTCATGACGACCGCGGGCGAGGTGTACGTCGTGGCCCTCGAGGCCCACGAGCGGCGTCGGCTGCGTCGTGCCGTGGTGTCGGCCTGGGCGCTGGCGAGCGCCGCGACGCTCGGATACCTCGACGGCCCCTCGGTGGGCCAGTGCGTCGTGCGCCGCCGCTCGGACGGCACCAAGGCGTTCCGGGTCGAGGCCGGGGCCGCCGAGGAGGCCGCGCTCACCCTGCAGGCGCTCGAGGAGCAGCTCGCCGGGTGCCCGGTCGAGGAGTTCGAGGAGCGCTGGGGCATCGCCGGGCCGTGAGGTCCGTCGGGGCCCCGATGAACCTGTCGGGTACCCGATGAAGTTCCATCGGGGCACCGTCAAGTCCATCGGCCACCCGATGAACCTGACGGCCCGCCGCAGCGATCCCGCCCGGCAGCCCGATCAGCCGATCGGCCGCAGCACCCCGCTGGACTCGCGCAGGCCGTCGGCGTCGAGGGTCATCGTGCCGATGGTGAACGGTTCGGGGCGCACGCGCACCACCTTCGGGATGCCGCTCGGCCGCGTCTGCCACAGCCGCGACCCGTCGGGGGCGTCGGCCCAGGTGACGTCGAAGTCGCGCAGCTGCAGCTCGAGCCGGTCGGCGTGGACGTCGGCGCGGAGGTAGTTGGTCAGGCCGTACTGGAACATCCCGCCGTGCGTCACCTGCACCACCCCGTCGCGGGTGGCGGCGGAGACGTCGTGGACCTCGCCGGCGAGGTAGAGGTCGACGCCGTACTCACGGAACGTCCGCCACAGCGCCGACCGGTGCCCGCCCTCCACCGTCAGGCCGCTCGAGCCGCGGGACCGCGGCACCGCGAGGACGGGCGCGTGGCCCTGGACGACGACCCACGGGACGCCGTCGCGCCGGGCGCGCTCGAGGACGCCGCGCAGCCAGGCCAGCTGGGCCCGGTCGACCTGGACCCGCGCCCGGCGGGTGGTGATGTCGAGGACGTCGAGCGTGACCAGCTGGAGCTCGGGCACCGGCCGGACGGCGTACGCGAGCATCTCGTGCCGCGAACCGCGCGGGCGGTCCTTCCACCGCGGCGAGCCGTCGGGCCGCCGGGCGAACCACCGCGCCCACGCCTGCTCGAACGCCGGCACCAGCGCGCGGTCGCGCTTGCGCCACGGGTTGTCGCCGAGCTCGTGGTCGCCGATGGCGGGCAGCACGGACAGCCCTCGGGAGCGGAACCGCTGCAACCACTGCGGGTAGTACGTCGCCGCCGCCCGCCGGATCGCCTGCTTGCGCTCGCGGTGCGTGGCGACCGGGCCGAAGACCCGCGCGCCGGTCTTGTCGGTCTGCCAGTGCCCCTCGACCAGGTCGCCGGCGACCAGCACCGACCCCGGCCGCTCCGCCTCGAACGCGTCGAGGACGCGGTCAAGCGCCGTGCGGTAGGCCTCGTTGGTGGAGTTCTCCGACCGGCTCGGGCTCCACGAGGTGGGCCCGCGGCGCAGGTCGCCGACGTCGGCGTTGAGGAAGTCCGGGCTGGAGAGGAAGCGGTACGCCGCCCGCTCGGTGCGGCCGCCGAGCGAGGACAGCCCCGTCGTCACCGCGCCGGCCCGCCCCGCCGTCGCCTCGACCGCGACCTGCTCGCCGGAGGCGGCCGTCACGACCAGCGGGACGCTCAGCCGGAGGTCGCGCGGCTGGACCAGGCAGCGCAGCCCGTCGCCGTCGGCGCTGATGCTCGAGCGCTCGTGGATGACCGAGCTGGGCGTGCAGCCCGCCGGCAGCGACGTGAACCGCGCACCCCTCGCGCTCAGCTCCACGACCGCGGTGTCGGACCCGCCGTCGACCTCCAGCACGGCGGCCACCGGGTCACCGACCCGGACCGACGGCGCTGCTTCCGCCCACTGGATGCCGACCGAGGCCGGGTCGGCGTGGCTCGGCCCGCCGACCGCGAGGGTCGACGAGGCGACCAGGGCGAGGGCGGCAGCGAGCAGGCGGCGGCGACGCACAGGACCTCCAGGAAGCACGGACGAGGGGGCTCCCGGCGGGTCCCGCACCGGGGCCCGTCGCCGCTGAGCGGCACCATCCTGGCCCAGGGACCGCTCTCACCGGGGCGGAACGGACCGACGTGACCGATTCCACGCCTGCGTCCGGTGGAGCGGGTCAGGCGTCGGCGGGACGCTCGTTGTAGCCCTCGGCGACCTCCTGGCCGCTCAGCCGCTGGACGGCGGCCATCACCTCGTCGGTGAGGAGCCGCCGCGCGCGCCCGAGGGGTACGCCGTCGTACCGCCCGCGCGGGTCGATCGGCTCGCCGAACGCCACGTCCACGTGGGCCAGCCGGGGCAGGCGGGCGCCGACCGGCTGCAGGCGCTCGGTGCCGCGCAGCCCCACCGGCACGACCGGGGCGCCGGCGGTCAGCGCGAGGTGGGCGACGCCGGTGCGGCCCCGGTGGAGCCGGCCGTCGCGGGAGCGTGTGCCCTCGGGGTAGATCCCGAACGCCTCGCCCCGGGCCAGGACGTCCAGCGCGGTGTCGAGGCTGGCCATCGCGGCGCGGGTGTCGTCCCGGTCGACCGGCAGCATCCCGAGCCCCTCGAACCACGCACGCTGCAACCGACCGCGCACGCCCGTGCCGGTGAAGTAGTCGGACTTCGCGAGGAAGACCACCTTCCGCGGCACGACGACCGGGATCACGACCGAGTCGGCGAAGCTGAGGTGGTTGCTGGCGAGGATCACCGGCCCGGTCGGCGGCACGTGGTGCAGCCCCGTGACGGTCGGCCGCCACACGGCGCGTGCCAGGGGCGGCACGACCGAGGCGAGGACGCCGTACACCGACGGTGCGCTGGGCATGTCCGCCAGCATGCTGGTTACCCACGGGTCCGCCGTATCGGCGCCGGGCGGCTGAGCACGGGTACTCAGCCGGGTTGAGCCGTCGCCCCGATCCGCCGACACCACCTGTCGCGGTGCGATGGTCAGCATGAGCCCGACCGCCCTCGCCACCTGCCCGACCTGCGGGTCGCACGTGCCCGCCGCGCGCCTGCCGCACCCGCCCGCTCCCCCGGCTCCCTCGGCTGCTCCCGCCGGGCCGCACGCGCCCCTCCCGGCCTACCCCGTCCCGGCCCCGACCGCTGCCCCCGGGTCGCCCCGTCCCCGTCGCGGCCTGCCCACGCCGTCGGTCCCGGCGCTGCTGCTCGGGCTCGGCGCGCTGTGCCTGCTGGTCGCGGCGGTCGCGTTCCTGGCGGTCGCCTGGTCGGCGCTCGGCATCGGCGGCCGCACCGCGGTGCTCGTCGGACTGACGGGGGCGACCGCCGGGCTCGGCGTGGTGCTCGCCCGCCGGGGGCTGCGGGTCGCCGCCGAGGCGCTGTCGACGGTGTCTCTCGGCCTGCTCGTGCTCGACGTGGTCGGCGCCGCCGCCGCTGGCTGGCTCGGGGACGCCTCCGGCTCCGGCCTGGTCTGCGTCGCCGGCGTCGTCCTCGCCGCGGCCGCGCTCGCCTGGCTCCCCACCGGCCTGGCCGCCCCGCAGGTCGTCGCGCCGCTCGCCCTCGGGGTGGCCGCGCTCGCCGCCGTCGACGCCATCGGCCACCCGCACCTCGTGCCCGCCGCCGCGACCGTCGTCCTCGCCGCGGTGGCCGGTCTGGGCGTTCTAGTCGGCGCCCGGCTGCTGCCGTGGACGGCCGGCTCCGCAGCGGCGCTGTGCTGGGGCTGGCTCGCGCTCGGCGGGCTGGTCGAGGCTGCGGCGTACCCCTCGCTCGCCGGCCTCTGGCTCGACCGCCACGCCCTGCCCCTCGCCACCGCGGCCGCGCTGCTCGCCGCCTCGGCCACCGGCTGGCGTCCCGCGCTCGCCGGGACCACGACCCTGCTGACGCTCCTGGCCGTGCTGCCGGCGCTGGACGGGGGCGGTACGCCGGCCGGCTCCGCCGTCCTGGCCGCGCTCGTGGCGTGGACCGTCGTCGGCCTGGTGAGCCGGGTCGGCACCTCCGTCGCGGTGCGCCTCCCGCTCGCCGTGTCAGCCGTCGGCGCCGGCCTCCTGCTCGTCGTCCTCTCGGTCGAGGCGACGGCGCGGCTGCTGCTCCTCGCGCCGCCCGCCACCGCCGGCGTCGCCGTGCGCCTCCCGGCCGAGCCGGCCGCGTCCGCCCCGGCCCTCGCGATCGTGGCCGCGCTCGCCCTCGCCGCGGCGTACGCCGTCGGGTCGGCGCGGCCGCTGCCGCTGTCCGTCTGGCTGGCCGCCGGAGTCCTCGGCGCGACCACCACTTTCGCGCTGCTGCCGGTGCCGCTCGCCGTCGTCGTGGCGCTCCTGGCCGGTGCCGGTCTCGCCGCTGTGCGCACCCACCTCGTCGCCGGGCTGCTGCTGCTCGCGGCCGACGTCGTGGCACTGCCCAGCGAGGTGCTCACTACCGGGGCGCTCGCCGCGCTCGTGGCGGGCTGCGTGCTGGTCCTGGACCGCGCCGTCGCCGCCGCTGTGCTGCCGGCTGCGGCCGCGGCGTTCGTCTGGAGCGCCCTGGCCGTGCTCGACGTCGACACCGCGCACCGGGGCGTGCCGGTGCTGCTCGTCCTCGCGGCGGTCGCGCTGCTCCGGCCCCGGCCGGAGCTCGAGGTGGTCGCCGCCGGCGCGGGCGCGGTCGCCGCCCTCCTCGCCGTCACCGGGCCGACCTCGCTGGCGCTGCACCTGACCGTCGCCGGCGCGCTCGTCACCACCCACGCGCTGCTCGTCGCAGACCGCCGCGCGCTCGGCTGGCTCGGGGGCCTGCTGCTGGCCGCGGCCACCTGGGTGCGCCTGGCCGACCTCGGCGTGACCGCGCCGGAGGCCTACACGCTGCCCTCCGCGACCGCGCTGCTGCTCGTCGGCCTCGCGCACCTTCGCCGCCACCCGGAAGCCCCCACCGGACCGGTGCTCACCCCGGGCCTGCTCCTGGCGACGGTCCCCACGCTGCTCTGGGTGCTGGCGGTCGACCCCGTCTCCCTCCGGGCCGCGCTGCTCGGCGCGGCGTGCCTCGCCCTCGTGCTCGGCGGGACGTCGCTGCGCTGGAGCGCGCCGGTCTCCGTGGGCTGGGTCGTCGGTGCCCTGCTGGTGCTGCGCGAGCTCGCGCCGTACGCCGCCGCCACCCCGCAGTGGATCCTCATCGGCGTCGCCGGCACCGCGCTCACCGTCGTCGGCGTCACCTGGGAGCGCCGGCTCGGCGAGCTGCGCCGCGCCCAGGCCTACGTCGGCCGGCTGCGCTGAGCCGCCGGCCGGCCGGCGCGGGCCCGGCCATTTCCGTTCAATTGCGCGGTTGTGGACCTGTGCAAGCGCTTGCGCACCGATACTCCCGCGCAATTGAACGATCGTCGACGCCCGCCACGACCGAGCCTGCTCAGAGGTCGACGGCGGGCGGCTGGAAGAACGCGGCGACCAGGTCGACCTTCCCCGAGGGGCGCAGCGGGGTGCCCTCGGCACGGTGGTGCCGGGTGGCCGTGCCCTCGTGGCAGGCGGGCGGCGAGCCGTCGGCGCGGACGACCCGCCACCACGGGACGGCGCCGCCGTGCTGGGACATCACGTTCCCGACCCGGCGGGGGCCGAACCGGCCGACGGCGTCGGCGATCGCGCCGTACGTCGTGACCCGGCCGGGCGGCACCGACTCCACGCAGGCGAGCACCGCCTCGACGTAGTCCTCGGGATGCCGCACGGGCCCGACGCTAGCGGCTGGTCGGCCGCGCGTCGGGCCCGTGACTGCTCCCCCCGCCGGAGGTGGCCAGGGTTGGCCGGGGTTGGCCGGGGTTGGCCGGGGTTGGCCGGAGTTGCTAGAGGATCGGGTCGAACGGCTCCGTGCCCTCGACCAGCTCGAGCCCGGCGATGCCGGAGTGCTGCTGGGCGAAGGCGAGCTCCTTGGCGAGGTCGCCGATGTTGTTCGACAGCGGGAGCGGCGCCAGGCCGAGCGTGGACAGCGTGCCGACCGCCTCGCCCTGCTTGTCGACGAACGCCGAGCCGGAGTCACCGGGGACGCCGGGGGTCAGCGTGTAGAGCGGGTGGCTCCACCCGCCGTCGGCCGCGGCGTCGCCGAGGCTGATGCCGGTCTTCGGCGAGAGAAGCTCGATGCCGAAGCGGAGGCTGGAGTTGCCGTAGGAGTAGACCTGCTCGCCCGCGGTGGTGCCGTCGGTGTCGATGCCGGTCGGGCCGCCCCAGAACGGGATCGACGGGTTCACCTTGCCGACGTCGGCGGCATCCACCTTCACCAGCGCGAAGTCGTTGTAGGCGCAGGTGTTCGCGTCCTTGGTGCCGACCTCGTCCATCGTGGCCCAGGAGGAGTAGACGAGCGTGCCGCCGCCGACCTTCGTGCCCTCGGACAGCAGGCTGCCGCCCTCGGTGAACGAGACGCGGGTGCCGAGCGGGAGCGAGTCGGACAGGCAGCCGTCGGTGTCGGTGGCCGCGCCGGTGCCGGCGCAGTGCGCGGCGTACCCGACGTAGACGTTGCTCGAGGCGTCGGTGAAGACGAAGTTGCCGGTGCACTGGCCGCCCTCGGTGTACATCTGCACGCCCGGGTGGATCGTCGCCGAGCCCGCGGGCGCCCACTGCGGCGCGGCGGAGGCCGGGACGGAGGTGATCATCGCGCTGCCGAGGACCGCGCTGGCCAGCACGGCGAGCGCGCCGGTGACGCGACCAGCGGACCTGCGAGCGGACCGGGAGGGGGAGGGACGTGCGTGCATGCGAGCTCTGCCTTTCCGAGACGGAACCGGCGGCACGGGCCACCGGTGTGACGCCAGGCACAACGGCGGTGCACGCCGCCGGGTTACGTCGTCGACGGCCCCGGACGCACGGACGGCCCGAGGTTTTACCTCGGGCCGTCCGGGAGGAGCAGGTGGAGCGGGTGCAGCTGGGTTGCTGCCGGGAGGGTCAGTACGCCGGCTGGCTCGGGTCGATCTGGTTGACCCAGGCGACCACGCCGCCGCCGACGTGCACCGCGTCGGCGTACCCCGCGCCCTTGACGATCGCCAACGTCTCCGCCGACCGCACGCCGGACTTGCAGTGCATGACGACCTGCCTGCCCGCGTCGACCGGGGGCAGCTTCTCCAGGGCCGAGCCGTTGAGGAAGTCGCCCTTGGGGATCAGCACCGAGCCGGGGATCCGGTTGATCTCGAACTCGTTGGGCTCGCGCACGTCGACGAGGACGAAGTCGCGGCTGCCCTCCTCACGCTCCTTGAGCATGTGCTCGAGCTGGGTCACCGAGATGGTCGACCCGGCGGCGGCGTCGGCGGCCTCGTCGGAGATCGCACCGCAGAAGGCGTCGTAGTCGATGAGGCCGGTGACGGTCGGGTTCTCGCCGCACAACGCGCAGTTGGGGTCCTTGCGGACCTTGAGCTTGCGCCACTCCAGCTCGAGGGCGTCGTAGATGACGAGCTTGCCGATGGCAGGGTCACCGATGCCGGTGAGGACCTTGATCGCCTCGTTGACCTGGATCGAGCCGATGGCCGCGCACAGCACGCCCAGCACGCCGCCCTCGGCGCAGCTGGGGACCATGCCCGGCGGCGGGGGCTCGGGGTAGAGGCAGCGGTAGCACGGCGCGTCGTCGGCCATGGTCGGCGCGAAGACCGAGGCCTGGCCGTCGAAGCGGTAGATCGAGCCCCACACGTAGGGGATCCCGAGGAAGTACGCCGCGTCGTTGACCATGTAGCGCGTGGCGAAGTTGTCGGTGCCGTCGACGATCAGGTCGTAGCCGCGGAAGACGTCCATGACGTTGTCGTTGTCGAGGCGCTCCTCGTGCAGCACCACCTCGACGTACGGGTTGGCCTCGGCGATCGACTCCTTCGCGGAGACCGCCTTGGACTTCCCGATGTCGGACTGGCCGTGGATGATCTGGCGCTGCAGGTTCGACTCGTCGACCTCGTCGAACTCGGCGATACCGAGCGTGCCGACGCCCGCGGCGGCCAGGTAGAGCAGCGCGGGGCTGCCGAGGCCGCCGGCGCCGATGACGAGCACCTTGGCGTTCTTCAGCCGCTTCTGGCCGGACATCCCGACGTCGGGGATGATCAGGTGGCGGCTGTAGCGCCGGACCTCGTCGATGCTCAGCTCGTCGGCCGGCTCGACCAGCGGGGGAAAGCTCACGTCACGCTCCTCGTAGCGGTTCGTCGATCAGTGCCGGGTCAACATCCGCGCACCCCTCGATGTTCCCTCCATGGTCTCCCCGCCCGAGGGCACCGCCGGCGCGGCGTCCCGTCATCCGGACCGGGGTGACCGACCGGTAGAGTCCCGGCACGCAGCGCCGGTCCCGCCGGTGGGTGCACCGGGAGACGGGAGGAGCCATCGTGAGCGCAGGGCAGTACGACGCCGACGGCCCTCGACCCCGCGGCGGCCGGATGCCGCGTCGCGAGCGGCGCGCCCAGCTCCTCGAGTCCGCGCTCGAGGTCTTCGTCGCCCAGGGCTACCACGCGGCCGCCATGGACGACATCGCCGACCGCGCGGGCGTCTCGAAGCCGGTGCTCTACCAGCACTTCCCCGGCAAGCTCGACCTCTACCTCGCGCTGCTGGACCGCTCCTGCGACGCGATCATCGACAGCTGCCGCCAGGCGCTCGCCTCGACCCAGGACAACAAGCTGCGCGTCGCGGCCGCCGTCGACGCGTTCTACGAGTACGTCGCCCAGGAGTCCGGCGCGTTCCGCCTCGTCTTCGAGTCCGACCTCACCAACGAGCCGGCCGTGCGCGAGCACGTCGACCGCGTCACCACCGAGTGCGCCGCGATGATCGCCGAGGTCATCCAGGCCGACACCGGCCTCCCCGACGCCGCCGCCCGGCTGCTCGCGGTCTCCCTGGTGGGAATGGCCCAGGTCAGCTCGCGGTTCTGGCTCTCCGAGGGCGGTGGCATCAGCCGCTCCGACGCCGCGGCGCTGGTCTCCGGCCTGGCCTGGCGCGGCATCGGCGGGTACCCGCTCGACCACTGACCCACCCTCTGTCCCACCCGTGCCCGCGCAGCGTCGCGGGATCGACCTGAAGGAGGACCTCGTGGAGGTCAAGATCGGTGTCCAGCACGCCCCCCGTGAGCTCGTCGTCGACACCGACGAGTCCGCGGACGCCGTCCAGCAGCTCGTCGCCGAGGCCGTCGGCGCCGGCACGGTCCTCACGCTGACCGACAGCAAGGGCCGCAAGCTCGTCGTCCCCGCCGCCAAGATCGCCTACGTCGAGATCGGCGGCGGCGTGGTCGGCCAGGTGGGCTTCCGCAGCTAGCGGCTCGTCCCCGGCTCCGTCACGACCCGCCTCGTGCGGCCAGGCGTGCGCTCCGGCGCACGCTCGGCAGCACGAGGCGGACGTGTCTCCGCTCAGTGCGCGAGGCCGAGCTCGGCCATCCGCTCGGCGTGCCGCTCGGTGAGCCGCGCGAACATCCGCCCGATGGCGGCCAGGTCCAGGCCCGGGCGGTCCACACCGCCGGCAAGCAGCGCCGAGAGCGCGTCCCGCTCGGCGGCGACCCGCTGGGCCTGGGTCAGCGCCTCTCCCATCAGCCGGCGGCCCCACAGGGCCAGCCGCCCGCCGAGGCGCGGGTCGGCGGCGATGGCCGTGCGGACCCGGTCGACCACGAAGGCCGCGTGCCCGCTGTCCTCCAGCGAGGAGACGACCAGGTCGCGGGTGGTGGCGTCGAGGTACGCCGCGATCTCGCGGTAGAAGTCGTCGGCGAGGCCGTCGCCGACGTACGCCTTGATCAGGCCCTCGTACCAGTCCGAGGGCGCCGTGTGCGCGTGGAAGCGGTCGATCGCCTCGCGGAACGGCGCCATCGCGACGAACGGGTCGGTGCCGAGCTCGGAGATCCGGGCGTGGATGCCCGCGACCTTGCCGAACTCCGCCGCGGCCATGGCGGCGATCTCGACCTTGTCCTCCAGGGAGGGCGCGAGCTTGCCGTCCTCGACGAGCCGCTCGAAGGCGGAGAGCTCGCCGTAGGCGATCGCGCCGAGGAGGTCGACGACGGCCTCCCGGTACGCCGCGTCCTGGAGCGCCAGCGGCACGTCCTGGTCGGCCGCCTGGTCTGCTGCCTGCTCCGCGGAGCCGTCGGGACCGCCCGTCGATGCCGTCACGTGCGCACCCTACCGATAAGGTGAAGGTGCACGTGGCCGCCCTCGGCGCCCGTCCGCTCGGATCCGAGCGCTCGCCGGCGGCCCGCACGTATGTGCGCGGCTGACATCCCCAGCGGTCCTACCGGACCCCGTGAGTCCGCCGCACCTGGACACCTTCGGTCGAACCGGCCGGAACTCACGAAAGCGATCAAGACCCTGACATCCACGACCTTCCGAGAGCTCGGGGTGCTGCCCGAGATCTGCGACGCCCTCGAGCGCCACGGCATCACCACCCCGTTCGCCATCCAGGAGATGACCCTCTCCGTCGCCCTCCTCGGCACCGACCTGATCGGCCAGGCCCGCACGGGCACCGGCAAGACCCTCGCGTTCGGGATCCCGGTGCTCCAGCGCAGCGTGTCGCCGAAGGACCCGGCGTACGCCGACCTGCCGCAGGGCAAGCCCCAGGCCCTCATCGTCGCGCCGACCCGCGAGCTCGCGCTCCAGGTCTCCAACGACCTCCACATCGCCAGCGCCGACACCGGCCTGCGCGTGCTGACCGTCTACGGCGGCGTCGGCTACGACACCCAGCTCGACGCGCTCGAGGCCGGCGTCGACATCGTCGTCGGCACGCCGGGCCGCCTCATCGACCTGGCCAACCGCAAGTCGCTCGACCTCTCCCACGTGCACGCGCTCGTGCTCGACGAGGCCGACGAGATGCTGGACCTGGGCTTCCTGCCCGACGTCGAGCGCATCCTCAAGATGACGCCCGAGACCCGGCAGACGATGCTGTTCTCGGCCACGATGCCCTCGGCGATCGTGGCCCTGGCGCGCACCCACATGCGGCACCCGATGAACATCCGCGCGGAGTCGTCGTACGACACCACGATGGTCCCGGCGACCGCGCAGTTCATCTACCAGGCCCACGACCTGGACAAGCCGGAGATCATCGGCCGCATCCTCCAGGCCGAGGACGCCGAGAAGATCATCGTCTTCACCCGCACCAAGCGGCAGTCCCAGCGCGTGGCCGACGACCTGGCCGAGCGCGGCTTCAGCGCCAGCCCGCTGCACGGCGACATGGCGCAGGTGGCGCGCGAGAAGGCGCTCGCGAAGTTCCGCGAGGACAAGATCCGCGTCCTGGTCGCCACCGACGTGGCCGCCCGCGGCATCGACGTCCGCGGCGTCTCGCACGTCATCAACTACACCTGCCCCGAGGACGACAAGACCTACGTCCACCGCATCGGCCGCACCGGCCGCGCGGGCGCGACGGGCACGGCGATCACGTTCGTCGACTGGGCCGACCTGCACCGCTGGAAGCTCATCAACAAGGCGCTCGACCTGCCCTTCGACGAGCCGCAGGAGACCTACTCCACCTCCGATCACCTCTTCACCGACCAGGGCATCGCCCCGGGCACCAAGGGCCGCATCGTCGACCCGGCGCCGGTCGAGAAGAAGGAGCGCTCCGACCGCGGGGACCGCGGCGGGCGTGGTGGCCGCAGCAGCGGTGGCGAGCGCGGTGACCGCGGTGGCGAGCGTGGGGGCGACCGCCCGGCGCGCAGCCGCAACCGCAGCCGGACGCGCACCCGCAGCGGCGAGACCGTCGCCGGCGAGGGCACCGGCCCGGAGGCCTCCACCGCGGACGCGAGCAGCGCGAACGGCACGGGCGAGGGCTCGGCCCCCAGCCGCAACCGGCGCCGTCGCCGTCGCGGTGGCTCGGGCGGCAGCTCCGCCGGCGAGGGCCAGCCGGCCGCCGCCGGCGCCGAGGACTGACCTCCGCACCAGCACGACGTACGACGAGGGCCGCCCGATCCGATCGGGCGGCCCTCGTGGCGTCTGCTGGGCGAGGTGCGAGTCAGCCGGCGACCCGGCCCCGGACCAGGTGCTGCAGACGGACCTCGTGGCCCGGCGCGACGCCGTGCCGACGGTCGAGCTCGAGCAGCGCCTCCAGCGGGGTGACGGTCACGTCGACCAGCCCGGCCTCGCGGAGCACGTCGGCGGTCGCCTCGATCGAGCCGGCCTGGGCGAGCGGGAGCGCGGCGCGCACCTCCTCGTCGTACGCCGTGGCGAAGGCGTCGATGCCGGTCTCGGCGCCCGCACCGATGCCCTCGGGGAACCACGTGCTGTCGACGACCGCGACGACGCCGCCGGGCCGCAGCAGCCGCGTCCAGCGCCGGACCGCGTCGACGGGCTCCCGCAGCGTCCACATGACGTACCGCCCGACGACCGCGTCGAAGGAGCCCGCCGGGAGGTCGGGGGCGACCGCGTCGCCGCGGAGGAACCGCGGCGGCCCGGCCGGCGCGTCCAGCGTCGCGGCGTGCTGCCGGGCGCGCTCGAGCATCCCCTCGGCGAGGTCGATGCCGACGACGCGGTGGCCGAGCCCGGCCACCACGCAGGCGACGTGACCGCTGCCGGTGCCGACGTCGAGCACGTCCGCGGGCGTCGACGGGAGCGCGTCGGACCACACCTCCGCCCAGGCGCTGCGGTCGAGGTCGCGGCGCTCGGGGCGCTGCTGGTGGTCGTCGTACGCCGGCGCGCGGCCGGTCCAGTAGGCGTCGATGCGGTCCTGGACGGCGCCGGTCGTGGTCGGGGCGCTCATGCGGTCTCCTCCATCAGGTGGGGCTGGCTCACGGGTTGGTGGGACGCGGGTCGGGCCAGGGGTTCGAACAGCAGGTGCAGCCGGCCCTCGAGGCGCACCGGGCGCACGCCGATGCCGTAGACCGGCTCGAGCAGCGCGGGGTCGAGCACGTCCTCGGCCGGGCCGCCGGCGACGACCCGCCCGCCCGACGCGGGGCCGCCGAGCAGCAGCAGGTCGTCGCAGTAGCGCGCGGCGAGGTTGAGGTCGTGCAGCACGACGACCACGCAGGTGCCCGAGGTCCGGGCGAGGTCCTGGACCAGCGCGAGCACCTCGTGCTGGTAGCGCACATCGAGGTGGTTGGTCGGCTCGTCGAGCAGCAGGTGGGTGGCCTCCTGGGCCAGGGCCCGGGCGATGAGCACCCGCTGCCGCTCGCCCCCGGAGAGCGCGGCGTAGGGGCGGGCGGCGAGGTGGGCGGCGCCGACCCGGTCCAGGCTCGCGGCGGCGACGTCGCGGTCACGAGCGCCGGTCCGCTCGAAGGTGCCGAGCCGGGGGCTGCGGCCGAGGAGCACCATCTCTGCGACGCTCATCGTGGACTCCCCCGCGGGTTCCTGGACGACCACTGCGACCCGGCGTGCGGTCTCCCGCGGGCCGAGCGCGGCGAGGTCGTCGCCGTCCACCTCGATGCGGCCGGTCGGGGTCCGCAGCGCCCCGTGCAGCAGCCGGAGGAGGGTGGTCTTGCCGCTGCCGTTGGGGCCGACCAGGCCGAGCACGCGGCCCGGCTCGGTGCGGACGTGGACGCCTGCGACGACCGGCCCGGCGGCGTACGACCAGGAGACGTCGGCGGCGGTGATCATCGCTCCATCTCCTGCACGCGCTCGACCATCCGCTCGAGCCCGGTCACCGACAGCGGGGTGGGCGGCTCGGTGAAGTTGAACAGCTGGGTGATCATCCGGTCCTCGCGCACGGCGGTCAGCCGCCCGGCCCCGGGGAGCTCGGTGACGGCCTGCTCCACCTCGGCCGGGTCGCCGTCGCCGTGGAGGAGGACGAGGACGTCGGGGTCGCGGCCCAGCAGCTCCTCGAGCGTCACCTCGAAGACCCGCTCCTCGACGTCGTCGAAGACGTTCTCCAAGCCGGCGGCCTCGAGCTGGGGCTGGGCCATGCTGCGGGTGCCGTAGGCGTACGTCGTGCCGCCGCCGACGGTCGGGTAGAGCACGGCCGCGGTCAGGCCGGTCCCCTCCCCGACCTGCTCCTCGACGGACGCGAGCCGCTCCTGGAGGTCCGCGACCGCGGCCTCGGCCTCCTCGGTGCGGCCGAAGACCGTCCCGTAGGTGCGCATCTGGTCCTCGACGTCGTCGAAGCCGGGGTCGGCCAGGCCCTCGTCGCACAGGCCGGGCTCCTCGATGAGCGGGATGCCGACGGCGTCCAGCGAGTCGCGGGAGAGGTTGTCGACCTCGCCGATGACCAGGTCCGGCTCCTGGCCGATGACGGTCTCGCGGGAGATCAGCAGGTGGCCGCTGCTGTCGGTGCGGTCGGTGAGCAGCGGGATCTCGTCGAGCTCGGCGAGGGTCGCGTCGTCGTAGTAGCCGGCGGGGTACTCCCCCGCCCGCGCCGTCACCCGGTCCAGCACCCCGAGCTCGCGGAGGAACGGCACCGACGCACTCTTGAGCAGGACGACCCGCTCGGGCTGGGTGGTGAAGGTGACCTCGGCGCCGCAGTTCTCGACCGTCACCGGGTAGGCCCCGGCCTCGGCGTTCCCGGCGGCGGTGGGCGCCCCGTCGGTGTCGCTCCCGCAGCCGGCGAGCAGCGCCGCGAGGGCGGCGGTGGTCGCGAGGGCGAGTGTTGGCGTGCGCATGCAGGGCCCCTTCAGGCGGTGGTGGCGTGGAGACGACGGACGAGCAGCAGCAGGAACGGTGCGCCGACGAGGCTGGTGATGATCCCGATCGGGATTTCCTGCGGCGCGAGGAGCACCCGGGCCACGACGTCGGCCCAGACCAGCAGCACGGCGCCCATGAGGGCGGCGACGGGCACGACGCGGACGTGGCGGCCGCCGACGGCGCGACGGGCCAGGTGCGGCACGACGAGGCCGACGAACCCGATGCTCCCGGACGCGGAGACGAGCACACCGACGCACAGGGCGACGACGACCAGCAGGACGATGCGGAACCGGTCGGGCGAGGTGCCGAGCGCGTGCGCGGTCTCGTCGCCGAGCGCCAGGAGGTCGAGGCGGCGCCCCCAGCCGGTGAGCAGCATCGCGGTGGCGAGGACGACCACGGCGACGATCGCGAGCGGCAGGTCCCACTGCGCCAGGCCGAGCGACCCGAGCAGCCAGAACATCACCGACCGCGCGCCCTCGGCCGAGCCGGAGGCGAAGACGAGGAAGCTGGTCGTGGCGTAGAGCGCGTAGCCGACCGCGACCCCGGCGAGCAGCAGCCGCACAGAGGTGACCCGCCCGGCCGAGCGCGCGACGGCGAGCACGAGCAGCGACGCCGCGAGCGCCCCCAGGAAGGCGCTGGCCGGCAGCGCGTGCTCCCCGAAGCCCGAGCCGAAGCCGAAGAGGATCGCGGCGGCCGCGCCGCTGGAGGCGCCGGAGTTCACGCCGAGCAGGTAGGGGTCGGCGAGCACGTTGCGGACCATCGCCTGCAGCGCGACGCCGCAGACCGCCAAGCCCGCCCCGACCAGCACGCCGAGGACGACGCGCGGCAGTCGCACCTGCCAGACGATCGCGTCCTGCGGCAGGCTCCAGGTCACCTCCCCCGGCATCCCGACGAGGTGGTGGCCGAGGACCTGCGCCACGGTGCCGGGAGGTACGCCGACCGCACCGGCACCAACGCCGACGACCACCGTCGCCACCAGGAGCGCCGTCAGCCCGACGACCCACGCCGTCGTCCGGGCGGCCTGCGCCCGCTCGGCGGCGTGCAGGTCGACCACCCCCACGCTCACCGACGCCTCCCCTTGTTGCACATCATTTGCAACAACGGTATCGGTGCAGGGGGCGGGTGGTCGGACGGGGTGCTCGGTTGGCTTCTCGGCTGGTTGAGGAAGACCCCCTGGCCTCCTGGCCTCCTGCCCCCTGCCAACCGGCCGTCGGCCTCAGACCCGTGGGTGGTCGCGGTGGAGGCAGCCATAAGGGAGGTATGCCGTGGGTGGCGGCTGCTTTCCGGCTCGCGCTCTCGGCTGGTTGAGGAGGGCCGCTAGGCCCGTCTCGAAACCCGCCGAGAAACTCTCCAGGTCGGTGTCCGCATACTGGTCTGATCTGGGGAAACAGCGGCCGCACTGTCGGTGGTCGCTGCTTGAGTAGACCCATGGCCAGGGACTCCCGACACAGCGCACACCCGGTGTGCCGCGTGGTCGCGAAGTCCCGCAAGAAGACCCGTTCTGCAGCCGGATCGCAGCTCTGGACGATGTCCGACGACGAGATCGCCGAGACCCTCCTGGAGACCACGCGCCTCCGTGCGCAGGTCGAGGCCCTCGAGCTCAAGCTGGCAGCCGAAGCGGACCGCCGGGCGGTCGGCGACAAGGTCGGTGCCACGGACACCACCTCGTGGTGGGGCCACGAGACGAAGCAGGACCGGCCAGCTGCCAAGCGCCGGATGCGGCTCGCCGAGTCCCTCGACCGCCACGCCTCGACCGCAGCGGCGTTGGCCCACGGAGTCATCAGCGTTGACCACGCGAAGGTGATCACCGAGTGTGTTGACCGGCTGCCCGACGACCTCGACGACGCCTCGATCCCGGAGCGGGCCGAGAAGCACCTGCTGAACGAGGCGCTCGACTGTGACCCGAAGTCGCTGGCGATCCTCGCCAAGCACGTCCTCACCGTCGTCGCCCCCGAGATCGGCGAGGAACGCGACGCCCGAGCCCTCGAACGCGAAGAGCGCGAAGCACGGGCAAACGCGTGGCTGACGATGGCGCCGGACGGGAAGGGCAGCTATCGCGGGAAGTTCTCCATCCCGACCATGCAGGGCGCGATGCTGCGCAAGATGCTGCTCGCGTTCGCCGCACCCAAGCACCAAGCCGCCACCAAGGACGGCGACGCGGAGCAGGATCAGGTCGAGCGACGGCCCTCACCGGAACGCATGGGCGACGCGTTCTGCGAGCTCATCGAACGCCTCCCGGCCCACAAGCTCCCGAAGGTCGGCGGGCTCAACGCCTCGATCATCGTGCTCCTCGACTTCACCGGCCTGAAGAGCGACGTCGGCCGCGCGGTCCTCGAGACCGGCGAACCCATCTCCGCCTCCCTCGCCCGACGGATGGCCTGCGAAGCAGGACTCATCCCCGCCGTCCTGGGCAGCCGCTCGGAGCTGCTGGACCTGGGCCGCACCGCCCGCCTGTTCAACGGCGCCCAACGTCTAGGGATGGTCATCACCCAGCGGGTCTGCACCGCCCTCGGGTGTGACTGGCCCGCCCACCTCTGCCACGCCCACCACGACGACAGCTGGCTCTCCGGCGGCCGCACCGACCTGGACAAGGGCCGGCTGCTGTGTCCCCGGCACCACGCCCGCATCCACGACCCACGGTTCGAGACCACCATCCACCCCGACAACCAGGTCACCTTCCACATGCGGACATAGGCCGGCGAGTTTTCGAGACGCGCGCCAGCGCGCGCTCCGCAACCAGCCGCGAAGGCACGCCGCTCGCCTGCTCGACCAGCGGGGAGGCAGCAGGGGTCAGGCGGTGACGACGACGGTGGTGCCGAGGGGGGCGAACTCCCACAGCGCGATGGCGTCGACCCGGCGCTGCCGGATGCAGCCGTGGGACAGCGGGGTGCCGAGCTGCGCGACGGTCTGCACCTTCTTGCCGTCGTCGATCGGGATGTCGTGGAAGCCGATCGCGGCGCGCTCGCCGTGCGTGAACCGGACGAAGTACTTCATCGTGCCGGAATCGTCGATGCCGTAGGCCTGCTCGGACCGCGAGTACACGGCGTACGTGCCGGGGTCGAGGTTGTCCTCGACGCTGCCGGAGACCAGGTAGGTGCGGACGACCTTCTTCCGGCCCTCGACCAGCCACACCCGCTGGCGGCTCTCGCTGAAGACGACCCGCTTGCCGCGGCCACTGCCGGGCGGGAGCGTGGTGTCCTCGCGCGGGTCGACGAGACGCGCCTCGGCCTCGGCCTCGGCACCCGCCTCGGTCTCCGCCGCGCCGGACGCACCGGCGCGGGCGGACGACGGCGCCTCGTCAGCAGCCGGCGGCGCGGTCGCTTCCGGATCGCGCGCCACCTCGATGGCCACCGGGTCGGCGACGGACTCGGAGTCGGGCAGGACGCCGGTGCCGCCGAGAACGGCGACGGTGGTCACGGCGAGGGAGGCGGCCAGGGTGGCGATCCGGCCGTACCGCGGCCGGACCGGCGTGGCGCGGTGGCGGCCCACGTCAGCCCTGGTCCCCGGCGCCGGCGGCGGCGGCGGCCTTCCCGCGCGTGCGGCGCGGCCGGGCGGCGCGCTCGACGAGGTTGGCGGCCACCTCGCGGTAGGCCTGCGCGCCCTTGCTGCTGCGGCTGGTGGCGAGGATCGACCGTCCGGCGGCCGGCGCCTCGGCGAACTTGATCGTCTTCGGGATCGGCGGCTCGACCACGTCGAGCGAGTAGGTCTCGGCGATGGTCTCGAGCACCGTGCGCGAGTGGTTCGTGCGACCGTCGAACAACGTCGGCAGCACGCCCCAGACCTCGAGCCGCTTGTTGGTGTAGCGGCGCACGTCGTGGACGGTGTCGAGCAGCTGGCCGACGCCGCGGTGGGACAGCGTCTCGCACTGCAACGGGACGAGTACGCCATTCGCGGCGGTCAGCGCGGCGACGGTGAGGACGCCGAGCGAGGGCGGGCAGTCGAGCAGCACCCAGTCGTAGGCGCCGTCCAGGTCCTCGACGACGCCCTTGACCACGTGCTCACGGCCGGTGCGCGTGAGCAGGTCGGCCTCCGCGCGGGCCAGCTCGATCGTGGCCGGCAGCAGGTCGACGCCGTCCTCGGTCGTGAGGATGACCTCGGTCGGGTCGGTGCCCCGGGTGAGCACCTGGTGCACCGAGACCTCGAGGTCCTCGGGGTCGATGCCGAGGGAGAACGTCAGGCACGCCTGCGGGTCGAGGTCGACCAGCAGCACGGAGTGCCCGAGCTCCGCGAGCGCCGCGCCCAGCGAGGCGACGGTGGTCGTCTTGGCGACGCCGCCCTTCTGGTTGGCGATCGCGAGTGTCGTGGTCATCGCCCCTCATCATGCCCGAGACCGCGCTCCGGAACGGGTCGACACCGCTGTTGCGCGTGGCTGTTTCACTGACCCCCATGCCCACCGCTCTCGTGACCGGCGCGACCGCCGGCATCGGCCACTCCTTCGCCCAGCAGCTCGCCGCGCGCGGGGACGACCTCGTGCTCGTCGCCCGCGACACCGCCCGCCTCGACGCCGTGGCGAAGGAGCTGACGGCCGCGCACGGCGTCGCGGTCGAGGTCCTTCCCGCCGACCTGGCCGACCGGGCGGGGATGGCGCTGGTCGAGGCCCGGCTCGCCGACCGCGACCGGCCGGTCGACCTGCTGGTCAACAACGCCGGGTTCGGCCTCAAGGAGCGGTTCCTGGACAACTCCGCCGACACCGAGACCGCGATGCTCGACGTGCTCGTCACCGCCGTGCTGCGGCTGACCCACGCGGCGCTCGGCCCGATGACCGAGCGCGGCCGCGGCGGCGTCATCAACGTCTCCAGCGTGGCGTCGTACCTCCCGCGCGGCACCTACTCCGCCGCCAAGGCGTGGGTCAACAGCTTCTCGGAGTGGGCCGCGAACGAGTACCGCCCCCAGGGCGTCACCATCACCGCCCTCCTCCCCGGCTTCACGCGCACCGAGTTCCACGAGCGGATGGACGTCAGCCAGCAGTCAGCGCCGTCGTTCCTCTGGCTCGACGCCGACGAGCTGGTGCGCACGGCCCTGGCCGACCACGATGCCGGCAAGGTCTTCTCGATCCCCAGCGCCCGTTACAAGGCCATCGCCACGCTGGCCCGCGCCGTGCCGAGCGGCGTCCTGCAGCGCTTCCAGTCGATGGGTCGCAAGTAGCGGCAGGCCGTCCGAAGCGCTCAGGGGCGGACGACGTCGGGCGGCGTGCGCCCCCGGGCCCGCGCGGCCTCGGCGGCGCGGGCGGCGGCGTCGACCAGCCGCGCGTACTGCTCCGGGTCGGTGGTGTTGCAGCCCAGCTCGTGGTCGATCTTGCCGGTGCCGTGGTGGTCGCTGGAGCCGGTGACGACGAGGTCGAGGTTGCGCGCGATCGCCCGCAGCTTGTCGCGGCTGGTCCGCGTGTGGTCCTCGTGCTCGACCTCGATGCCGCTCAGCCCGGCCGCCTGCAGCTCGGCCAGCTCCGGCTCGCCCGGCCACTCCCGCTGCGAGCGGCCCCACGGGTGGGCGACGACGGTCACCCCGCCGGCCTCCGTGACGAGGCGGATCGTCTCGGCGAGCGGCGCGGCGTACCGGTCGACGTACGCCGGCCTCCCCGCGCCGAGGTAGCGGTCGAACGCCTCGGTCCGGTCGCCGACGGCACCGACCGCGACGAGCGCGTCGGCGACGTGGGGCCGGCCGGTGGCGGCGGTTCCGTCGGCGGCGCGGGCGACGTCGGCATCGGTGATCTCGATGCCGAGGGCGTGCAGCCGTTCGAGCATGTCGGGCACGCGGGCCTGCCGTCCTTCGAGGACGCGGGAGAGCTGCTCGACGAGCGGCGGGTACGTCGGGTCGGGCAGGTAGGCGAGCAGGTGCACCCCGCGGCCGTGGTGGCGGGTGCTGACCTCCATGCCGCGGACCAGCTCGATGCCGACCTCGTGCGCCGCGGCCTCCGCCTCGGCCCAGCCGTCGGCCGTGTCGTGGTCGGTGATCGCCAGGACGTCGAGCCCCGCGGCCGCCGCGGCCCGGACCAGGTCACCCGGCGGCTGCGTGCCGTCGCTGGCGCGCGAGTGGGTGTGGAGGTCGATGCGCACGGGTCCCACCGTAGGGCGCGTCGCCGACGCCCGGCTCAAGGGCGGGGCGCGTCCGCGCCGCCGGCGTTGGTCGGGCAGCCGGCGTTAATGCACACCCGCTCGTCGATGGTGCTGTCATTGTCGTCGCGCACGGTGGCCTCCGCGGGGTCCTCGGTCGCCTCGTGGGCGCGCAGGCGCACCTCGGAGCCGCAGACGTCGCAGGGTCGGTTGTCCTGGTACACGCCGGGCAGGTACCCACCCCTCACCAGGACGGGCTCACCAGGACGGGCGCGGCCCCCCGAACGACATCTCCACCAGCGGCGGCCCCAGGCCGGACACGTCGCGCAGGATCCAGTCGTCGCGCAGCAGCAGCATCGCCGAGGCCGGCCGCATCACGATCCACAGCCACCGCCCGTGCGCCTCGCCGGCCACCACCGAGCGGTCCCACTCCCCCGTCGCCGCGCAGGTCGAGACCGGCCACAGACCCACGGACTGGTTGTCCAGTCGGACCTTGACCGACGGCGGGCCCTCGCCGACCTCGGGGCCGGGATCGAGGTACGTCGTGCCGGCGCACCGCGCGCCCAGGCCGGTGCCGGCCTCCTCGGCGACGACCAGCACGTCGACCGGCCCGTCGAGCTCACTGGTGCCCGAGCAGCACGTCATGGTGGCCCTCGTCCGGTCCGGGTGGCTGCCGACCACGCCGAAGTCGGTGACCGACCAGCCGGGGCTCATCGGCCACGGCAGGAACGTCGGGAACGACCCCGCTGCCCGGAGGTGGTCGACGAACCCGTCGTACGACGCCTCCTCGGTCCGCCACAACGGCTCGATCGTCCCGTGGTCGGGGCACGACCAGCCGTCGACGGCGGACTCAGCCACGGGAGTGGGACAGCGCGGGCAGCCGGCCGAGAGCGACATGCCACCCATATGCGCCGATCAGCGCGGGCCCGTCAAGCGTTCCAGCGCTCGACCACCGGCTCCTCCCGCTCCCAGGCGAGCACCGACACCGTCGCCGTGCCCAGCTTGAGGTGCCGGCCGTCGGCGACCGGCAGGCCCAGCCACCGGGCGGCCAGCGCCCGCAGGCAGTGCCCGTGCGCGAAGACCAGCGTGCGGCCCTCGACGGCCCGCGCGCGCTCGACCACCCGGTCGAGGCGGGCCGAGACCTCCTCGGCGGACTCGCCACCCGGGCTCGCGTGGGTCCACACCGTCCACCCCGGCACGGTCTCGCGGATCTCCTCGGTGGTGATGCCCTCGTAGTCCCCGTACGCCCACTCAACGAGGTCCTCGTCGACCTCGGCGTCGGGGAACCCCGCGAGCTCCGCGGTGTGCCTCGCCCGCTGCCGCGGGCTGGTGCGCACCGCTGCGAACTCCGCCGGGTCCAGCCGCTCGGCCAACGACCGCGCCACCTCCTCGCCCTCGGGCAGGAGGGGCAGGTCGGTCACCGACGTGTGCCGGTGGTCCCGGCTCCACTCGGTCTGCCCGTGCCGGACCAGCCACAGCTCGCTCATGCCGCGCAGGTTGCCAGGACGGACCGCCCTCACTCGTCCCGCACGCGGACCGGTGGATCTGTCTTGCGTTCGGCCTCGCCCGCCCCGGTCCCCGTGCCAGAGTCGGCGCGTGCTCCCGACCCGGGCCCGAGCGGCGACAGCAGCGGCTTTCGCGACCCAGGGGCTGGTGTTCATCAGCCTGACGACAAGGCTGCCGGACTTCGCGGACCGGTGGGACCTCTCGGAGGTGGCGCTGTCGGGACTGCTGCTGGTGCTCGTGCTGGTCGCGGGCGTCGGCTCGGTGATCGCCGAGAAGGTGGCGGCCCGTCGCGACAGCGCGACGCTGCTGCGGACCGGGCTGCTGGTGATGGCGGTGGCATTGCCGACGCTGGTCCTGGCGGGGACCCAGGCGGTGTTCGTGGCCGGGATCGTCGGCTACGGGTTCGCGCTCGGGCTGGTCGACGCCGCGACGAACATGCAGGGCGTCGCGGTCGAGCACCGCTACGGCCGCCCGCTGCTGCCCTCGCTCCACGGCTGCTGGACGCTCGGCGGACTCGTCGGCGCCGGCATCACCCTCGCGACCGCGACCCTGCCGCTCGGCGCGACCGCGGCGCTCGCCGTCGTGCCGGTCACGGCCGCGGCGGCGCCGTACCTGCCGCGCGTCCACACCCCGCCCGACCCCGATGTCGTGCTCGAGGCGGCGGCGGTGCCGTGGCGACCGATCGTGCTGGTCGGCGCGGCGATGGTCGTCTTCTACATGGTCGACAGCGCCTCGGCCGCCTGGGGACCGCTCTACCTCGAGGACGTCGTCGCGGCGCCCGAGCGGCTGGTCGCGTTGGCGACCTTCCCCTACCTGCTGGCCAGCCTGGTCGTGCGGCTGGCCGGCGACCGGCTGGTGGCGACGTACGGCGCCGTGCCGGTGCTCCGCGTCGGTGCCGTCGTCGCCGCGCTGGCGCTCGCGGTGGTCGTCGCGGCACCGACCTGGCCGGTCGCGGTGGTCGGGTTCACGCTCCTCGGGGCGGGTGTGGCCGTGATCGCCCCGCTCAGCTTCTCCGCGGCGGCCCGGATCGCCGGCGGCGACCAGGCGCGGGTGGACGCGGTGGTGGCGCGGTTCAACCAGTTCAACTACGTCGGCGGGCTGCTCGGGTCGGTGCTGACCGGGCTGGCGGGCGCGGGCTCACTGCGGGTCGGCTTCGCGGTGCCGATGGTGCTCGTGCTCGCACTGGTGCCGCTCGCCCGGACGTTCGCGGCCGGGTCCGGTCCGGTCGCCTCACCGGCGGGGCGGGCGGGGCCGGGCACCCGGCGGTCGTGAGGACCGCCGGGCGCCGACCGTCGCAGGCGTCCGTCTGAGGGTCACTCAGTGGCGTCGGGGCCGGGCCAGTTCTTGTCCGGCTGCGGCACCGGGCGGCCGGGCTGCTCGCCGCCGCGCGCCTCGAGGTAGCTGTTCTTCGGCACCATCACCTTGCGGCGGAAGATGCACACGACCTTGCCGTCCTGGTTGTAGCCGACGGTCTCCACGTGGACGACGCCGCGGTCGTCCTTGGACTTCGACTCCCACTTGTCCAGCACGCGGGTCTCGCCGTAGAGCGTGTCGCCGTGGAACGTCGGCGCGACGTGGCGCAGCGACTCGATCTCGAGGTTCGCGATCGCCTTGCCGGAGATGTCCGGCACCGACATGCCCAGCAGGATCGAGTAGACGTAGTTGCCCACCACGACGTTCTTGCCGAACTGCGTGGTCTCCTCGGCGTAGTTCACGTCCAGGTGGAGCGGGTGGTGGTTCATCGTCAGCAGGCAGAACATGTGGTCGTCGAACTCGGTGACCGTCTTGCCGGGCCAGTGCTTGTACGTCGCACCGACCTCGAACTCCTCATAGCTGCGACCGAACTGCACGGGGGCTCCTTCAACGACTCGGGGACGGACCCGGTCATCCTGCCCGGGCTCCGTCCCCGTCGTCACTGCTGCGCGCCGTGGGTTACCTCACGGTAGGTTCACGAGCCGCCCCCGCCGGCCTTGCGGCGGTGCATCTTCGGCGCACCACCGACCACCTCCGGCCCGTGCGCCTTCTCCTTGGCCGGCCGGTCCTTCGGCACCCCGCGGTCGTTGGCCTGCTTGCGCTCCAGCGCCGCCTTCATCCGCGCCTTGAGGTCGTCGTTCGCGTTCGTCGCCGTCATGGGTTCCTCCCGAGATTGCTTCCGGGCCTCCACCGTCCCAGTCCTGCTCGACGGTGTCGACCGGTTAATCCGCCGGCTCATCGGCGGGGGTCGGGGACGTCATGCGGACGGAGCAAGCGGGTGCACGCTCCGTGTGACGTCCGCGGGAGGGCCGGGCGGGGAGGCCGCTAGGTGGCCATGAACAGGATCATCTCCCGCTCGTACTCCCGGCCGGGGTGCTGGTCGGCGAGGTGGGCCTGGGCCTTCTCGACGAGCTCGTCCTCGTCGGCGCCCTTGACGACCTCGCCGCAGGGGCAGGTGAGTCGCGTCTTCATGTCCGCACCGTAGCGGCTCCGCCGCCCGTGCGTCGCTGGTCGCCGCGCCGCTGCCCGGCGCGCTGCTCGGCCCGCTGCAGGGTCAGCGCCGCGAGCACGTCGACGGCGGCGGCGTACCGCTCCTCGGCCGGCACCGTCGACGGGTCGACGCCCGGCACGACGACCGGGTCGAGGTCGGCGAGGTCGCCGACGACGCGCGCGCCGGTGGCCGCGACCCGCGCCACGACGTCCGCGGACCGCGCCACCAGCCAGGCGGGCGGGGCGAAGCCGATCGCCGGGCCGCCGCGGCCGGCCAGGACCCGCTTGCCGAGGCCGAACTTCACGAGGGTGTGGTAGTCCGACGCGCTCAGCTCCGCGGTCTCCAGCCGGCGGTTGAGGTCGAGCAGCACGAGCGCGGAGGCGGCGTCGAGCGAGGTGTTGGCCGGGTCGACCGGCGCCGCACCGGCGGCGTCGAGGTCGGTCGCGGCGCAGAAGCGCTCCCACAGCAGGCTCGAGGGCGCACCCCGCGGCGGCACGGTGACGACGCTGGTCCGCTCCGGACCGACGGCCGCGGCCCAGTTGCCGACGATGCGGCCCATCCCCTGCTGCCGCCAGAAGGAGCGGGCCGGCTTCCGCCTGCCGTCCAGCCCGGCGACGTACGTCGTCCAGTCGGTGGTGCCGCCGTTCTGGAGGCTCTCCTGCCACATCGCGGGTACGCCGCGGCCGAGGTCGCGCAGCGTCAGGACGACCTCGACCGGCACGTCGCCGAACGACCCGACGACCTCGGCGATGCGCTCGGGCGGGGCGGGGCCGAGGAACTCCATGCTGACCACGACGACCCCGTCGTACGCCGCCGCCTCGGCGACCAGGGCGGCCCACCGGCCGCGGGCGGCCGGGCCGGCCTGCTTGCGACCGAGCACGTCGGAGACCGCCAGCACCTGGTCGCGCCACGTCTCCCCGGGGAAGAGCACGCCCCGATCGCGCAGGAGCGCGCGGTTCGCGCCGAGCCGCTGCTGGAGGTAGGACGTGCCGGACTTCATCAGCCCCACGTGCAGGACCACCCGGCTCGCCACGCGCCCACCGTAATCAGGGGAGGCGCTCCGTGGCGGACCGGGTGGTCCGAGGCGGTGCGGGTGCCCCGCGCGGGGGCGGTGCGTCAGGCCTTGAGCTTGTAGTCCTTGAGCAGCGAGCGGCCGATGATCATCTTCTGGATGTCGGAGGTGCCCTCGCCGATGAGCATGAACGCGGCCTCGCGGTAGAGGCGCTCGATCTCGTACTCCTTGGAGTAGCCGTAGCCGCCGTGGATGCGGAAGGAGTCCTGGACGACCTCGTTGCAGTACTCCGCGGCGAGCATCTTGGCCATGCCGGCCTCGACGTCCATCCGCTTGCCGGAGTCCTTGAGGCGGGCGGCCTTGACCATCATCGCGTGGGAGGCCTCGACCTTGGTCGCCATCTCCGCGAGGCGGAAGAGGATCGCCTGGTGGTCGGCGATCTGCTTGCCGAAGGTCTCGCGCTGCTGGGCGTAGGCGATGGCCAGCTCGAAGGCGCGCAGCGCGATGCCGCAGGCGCGCGCAGCGACGTTGACGCGGCCGACCTCGACGCCGTCCATCATCTGGTAGAAGCCCTTGCCCGGCTCCCCGCCGAGGACCTGCTCGGCCGAGACCTGGTGGCCCTCGAAGACCGCCTCGGTGGTGTCGACGCCCTTGTAGCCCATCTTGTCGATCTTGCCGGGGATGGTCAGGCCCTGAGCGGTCTCGCCGAAGCCGGACTCCTTCTCCACCAGGAAGGTCGTCATGTTGCGGTAGACCGAGTCGGCGCCCTCGTCGGTCTTGACCAGCACCGCGATGAGGTTCGACGTGCCGCCGTTGGTCAGCCACATCTTCTGGCCGTCGATGGTGTAGCCACCGTCATCGTTCTTGACGGCCTTGGTCTTGATCGCCGAGACGTCCGAGCCCAGGCCCGGCTCCGACATCGAGAACGACCCCCGGATCTCGCCGGTGGCCATCTTCGGCAGGTACTTCTTCTTCTGCTCCTCGGTGCCGTGCTTCATCAGCATGTAGGCCACGATGAAGTGGGTGTTGATGACGCCGGAGACGCTCATCCAGCCACGCGCGATCTCCTCGACGCACAGCGCGTAGGTCAGCAGCGACTCGCCGAGGCCGTCGTACTCCTCGGGGATCATCAGGCCGAAGATGCCGAGCTCCTTGAGCCCGTCGACGATCTCCTGCGGGTACTCGTCGGCGTGCTCCAGCTCGGTGGCGACCGGCAGGATCTTCTCGTCGACGAAGGTGCGGACCGCCTTGATGATCTCGGTCTGCTCCTCGGTGAGACCCTCGGTCTCGCACAGGCGGCCCATGGACTGCTCCTCGATGTGGTGGGACGGTTCGGCTGATCTGCCGCGAGGTTACCGCTCGGTAGGAAGCGGGGGTATGCCCCGGCTCACACCGGTCGCTCCGAGCCCGGCGACCAGGGTCACTGGTGCCCGGATCGCTCGGCGATGAAGCGCATGCGGTGCTCGAGCGGACCGACGAGCGCCTGCTCGAGCTCGGCGACCATCGCGGTCAGCGGGACCTCGAGTGCGGCGTTCTCCTCGATCGCCTCCGCCAGCTGGTCGACCTGCTTCTCCAGCGCCAGGACCTCCTCGACGCCCGTGCCCGCGGCGACCCGCCGCAGCACGCCGGAGGAGCGCACCAGCCGTCTCACCGCTCGACCCCCGCACGGGCGCTCATCGGGGCGCTCACAGGGACTGCCCGCGGTAGGTGTTGAGCGCCTTGGCGGTCACCCGGCCGTCGGTGGAGCGCGGCGGGAGCAGCAGCTCGGTGACGACGTCGGAGAGCTCCGCGACGCGCAGCTGCAGCTCGCGGCTGCGGGTGACCTCCGCCTCGAGCTCGGCGATCCGGGCGCGGAGGTCCTCGGCGCGGCCCTCGACGCGAGGCGCGGTGATCCGGCGCACGACGCCCTTGCCGAGCGCCACGACCCGCGGCTCGTCGGGGTCACGGGCGATCGTGCGACGGGCGGCGTCGCGCTCGTGGGTGCGCTCCCGGACCAGCACGAGCAGCCGCACGATCGTCTCGACCGCGACCTCGAGCAGCTCGGCGTCGGTGGCGTCGCCCGGCGTGCGCGCGTCGGGGCGAGTGGCGCGGAGGTCCTCGAGGTCGCCGTGCACGGCGTACCCGGCCTCGGCGATCGCGCCGACCGCGGCGTCGGCGCGGGAGGTCGCGTCGGCGTACTGCTTGTCGGTCAGGCCGATCGGCTCGCGCCCCAGCTTCGCGAGGATGCCGTGGGCGAGCGTGTCGCGCAGCCACAGCGCCTGCTCGCGGTTGCCGGTGATCGGCTCGCGGATCGCGCTGTTGACCCGGCGCAACAGCTCGGCGGCGGGCAGGCCGAGCGACTCGTTGACCCGCTCGACGTCGAGCCGCAGCCCCGGCGGGTCGATGGCGCAGGCGGCGGCGAACCGGCGCCACAGCTCGTGCTCGTCGCCGGGCGTCGTCGGCACGGTGACGACGTGCACCCGCTCCGGCGGCAGCTCCGCACCCCAGCGGGCGGCGACGCCGGCGGGGTCCATCGTGCGCCAGCCCCACTCGGCCCGGACGCCGGCGGACTCGGGGCGGGGGCGCCACTTCTCCAGCGGCGTGGTGAGGGCGAACTTCAGCCGCTCCTGCCACGCCGAGGGCACCGCCCGGCCGAGGTCGCGGGCGGTGATGACGACGTGAACCTCGATGCCGTCGAGGTCGCGCAGCACGCGGGCGGCCTGCTCGGCCGAGGCGCCCGCGAAGAGCTCGTAGGACAGGATCGCGACCGGCCCGCGCCAGCCGCGGACCTGGTCGACGAGGCGGTCCCACGCGGTCGACGCCCGCTCAGGCAGCGAGTCCAGGCGGGGGTCCTCGCGGACGACCATCGCGGCGTGGATCCGGTCGAGGTGGGTCTCCCCCACGATCAGCACGCCGGCGTCGGCCAGCGGGCCGCGGTTGGCCTCCAGGATCCGCTGGAGGTACGTCGTGCCCGACTTCGGCGCTCCGACGTGCAGGTAGACGCGCTCGGTCACTGGTCCTCCCTGGTGGGCCCGGCGGGCCACTCGACGATCATCCTCCAGCGCGCGGGGGCGCCCCCGGACACGGCGGCCGCCGCGTCGAGGAAGCCCTCCCGGTGCACCACCCGGCCACCGGCCCGCACGGCCCGGCCCTCGAGCACGCGTGGGTCGACCGGGTGCAGCCGCCCGCCGCCGCGCTCGGCGCGCTGCTCGGCGGCATCGGCGCGGGAGAGCGCCTGGCCCTCGAGGTACGCCGTGCCGCCGCCGCGCAGCGTCATCGAGGCGAACCGCCAGAAGTTCTCGAGGCCGTCCGGCTCGAGGGTCTCGAGCAGGTCCCGGGCGTAGAGCACCTGGTCGGCCTTGTCGCGCGCGACGAGCGCGCCGCGGGTGAGCACGTCACGCAGGTCGTAGAGGTTGAGGTGGTCGAAGTCGGCCGGCAGGTCCTCGCGCCGGGCGCGGCGAGCCGGGGCCCGCAGGCTCTGGCGGGCGTAGTCGAGTGCGAGCACGCGGAAGCCGCGCTCGGCCAGGCGGAGCGCGTCCTCGCCGGTGCCGGCGCCGAGCTCCACGACGCGGAGGTCGTCCGCGCCGGCCTCGGCCACCCGCTCGGCCATCCGCTCGGCCATCCGCTCGGTCAGCCGGTCGGCGACCCAGTCCGCCGTCTCCGAGGGACCGTGGCCCTCCTCCTGCGCGAGGTCGGCCAGGTAGCGCTCCCAGTCGCGGCGCTGCCGCATGAGGGAGGAGAACCAGCCCTCGAACCGGTCGGTGATCTCCGGGCCCGGCTCGTGGCGGAACGACGGGTCCGGGACGCGCCACCCGGCGCCGTACGACACCGTCAGCATCGTGTCGGGATCGGCGGGCGCCGGCAGCATCCGGCCCTCGAAGGACAGCTCGGTCAGCGGCAGGATCGCGCTGCGCGGCACCTCCTGGCGCACGGTCGCGGTCTCGTGGAGCAGGTCGCCGACGTAGAAGCAGGTGTAGATGTCGATGCTCGACATGCCGCCGTCGGGCGAGGTGAACAGCACGGTGATGAAGGCGGCCGACTTGTTGAGCACGCGCATGCCGTGGCGGCGCAGGGCGCGGGCGACGTCCCACAGCTCGACCGCCATCTCGGCCGGGGTCGCCTTGTCGGAGAGGTAGGCCAGGTCCACGTCGGAGTCGTGGCCGATGACGGCGCCCTCACGGGCGGCGCCGAGCAGGGTGCCGAAGGCGATCCAGCCGCGGACGCCGCACTCGGCCTCCATGACCTCGAGGATCCGCTCGGTCATCTCGACCATCTGCTCGATGACCCGGGTGTCGCGGCCGGAGAAGGGCCGCTGGAGCAGGCCCCACTTGTCGATCATGACGGGGATGCCGTCCTTGTCGACGAAGCGGACCCGGCCCTCGCCGCTGCCGAAGCACACCTCGCCGGCGTACACCTCGCGGCCGCCGGAGACCACGCGCACCTGCGAGACGCCGTCGAGCCAGCGGGTCATCCGCTTGGGCCACGGGACGAACGGCGAGCCGGGCTCGGCGGTGAACGACCACGCGTGGTGGCCGTCGAAGAGCACGTCGCCGGAGCCCTCGAAACCGTCGGGGAGGTGGAGCCCGGCGTCGTCGACACGCGGGCGCACGTCGGTCCCCGCCTCGTCCACCACGAGGCGTGAGGCTACGGCACCGTGACCCGCGTCGTGATGACCGCGTGGTCGGTGATGCGCCGCACCGCCGGACTCGTGTCCATGCGGAAGCCGGAGAACTGCACGTCCGGCGTGCCGAAGATCCAGTCGACCCGCATCGGCCGCGGCGGGCGGCACGCGCCGGCGTTCGACCCGCCGTTCGCTGCGACCAGCCCGGCCTCGCCGGTGAAGCGGCAGAAGGCGTCCTCGTGCTCGTTGAAGTCGCCGATGATGAAGACCGGGATCCCGTCCTTCTTCAGCGTGTTGACCGCGGCGACCTCGATCTGCTCGGCCTTCTCCCGCTCGTCCTCGCGGCCCTGGCGGTCCTTGGGCGAGTTGTGGATGTTGATGACGTAGACCTCGCGGCCGGTCTCGACGTGCTGGAGCCGCACGACGGGCTGCGGGCGGGTGCCGCCCATGAACGGCACGGTGATCGAGTCCTGGTAGGTCGCCGCCCACACCGAGGTGTCCCACATGACCGACTGCGGCACGCCCTTGCCGCCGAGCGCCGAGCCCGGCCAGAACGCGAACCGGCCGTCGGTCGCCCGCGCCAGCGCGCTGAGCTGGTCGGACTGGATCTCCTGGAGCCCCACGATGCTCGAGCCGTACGACGCCACGAGCCGTGCCGCCCACTCGGTGCGGACGCGGCCCGGGGCGTACTCCGCGGCCGCTCCGCCCGGCGCGGTGTGCTGGCTGCCGAGGATGTTGAACGTGGTCAGCGTGAACGAGTAGGGCTGCTCGGTCACCAGGTCCTGCACCTTGTTGCGCAGCTCGTCCGCGCCGCTCGGCACCGCCTGCGGGGCCGCGACCGCGCCGCGGTCGAGCAGCGCGGCCTCGGCGATCTCCTGCGGCGACATCTGCGCGAGCTCGGCCGCGCTGGTGCGGCTCGGGGTCGCCGAGGGGGCCGGGCCGGCGGGCGTGGTCCCGCCCTCGCCGCGGGTCAGCAGGTTGGCGCCGACGACGACCAGCACGATCGCCAGCACCGCGCCGACCGTGGCGAGCGCGGCGCGGCGTTCGCTGCCCTGCTCCTGGTCGCGCTGGTCGTCCCGGTCGGGAGTGCGAGGACGGTCGGGCCGCTCGGGAGGTCCGCTCACGAGACTCCCTCCGGCAGCGGTCGGTCGGTGGTGGAGCCGTTGCCGACCTGGCCCAGCTCGTTGTTGCCCCAGCAGGCGGTGACACCGGTGTCGAGCCCGCCGCAGGCGTGGAACCAGCCCGCGTCGATCGAGAGCCAGGGCCGCTCGCTCACGACGAGGGTCGGCACCGTCCTGGTGCTGCGGGACCCGTCGCCCAGCTGGCCGTAGCGGCCGCTCCCCCAGCACCAGGCACTGCCTGCGTTGTCGACTCCGCACGTGGTGGCGTCGCCGGCGCTGATGCTAGTCCAGATGTGGTCCCCCGCGACCGGTTCTGGCGCGGCCCGCTGCTTCCGGGTCGCGTCGCCGAGCTGGCCGCGGTCGTTGAGGCCCCAGCACAGCGCCGCGCCCTCGACCGTCGTGCCGCAGACGTGCGACCAGCCGGCGTCCAGGCTCGCCCAGGTGGCGCTCGTGCCGAGCAGCGCCGGCGAGGGCACCGGCTCGCCGGCCGGGCTGCCGAGCTGGCCGAAGGTGTTCTGCCCCCAGCACCAGGCGCTGCCGTCGGTCCTCGTGGCGCAGGTGGACCAGCCGCCCGCCGTCACGCTCGCCCAGTCCGCGGCCCGGCCGACCCGCTTCGGGCGTCCGCGGTGGGCGAAGGTGCCGTCGCCGAGCTGGCCGCGGAGGTTCGACCCCCAGCACCAGAGGCTGCCGTTGCTGCGCGTGCCGCAGGTGTGGAACCAGCTCGCGCTGACCGAGGTCCACGCCGCGCTCGTCCCGACCTGCACCGGCGTCGAGCGGGCCGCGCCCTTGCCGATGCCGAGCTGGCGGTGGTTGTTCAGTCCCCAGCACCACAGCGTCCCGTTGTCGCGGACGCCGCAGGTGGTCGCACCCGAGGTGCTGATCGTCCGCCACGTCTCGCCCCCGACCACCTCGACCGGCCGGGTGCGCGTGGCGGTGGTGCCGTCGCCGACCTGGCCGAAGCCGTTGCGGCCCCAGCACCACGCGCTGCCGCCCTCGCGCACGACGCAGGAGGTCTCACCGCCGGCGCTCACGGCGGCCGGTCCCGCGGGCACGGTCACCACCACGACCCCCGTCGTGCCGGCCGTCGCCGGCCGCGTGCCGCGGACGACGTACGACACGTTCCAGGTGCCGGGCTCGGTCGGCGTCCCGGCGAGCAGGCCGGTGGCGTCCAGGGCCAGGCCCGGCGGGAGGTTGCGCGGCTCGCCCCAGGTCACGCCGCCGGTGGCCGAGGTCGAGGCGGCGAGCCGGAGCTCGAAGGGCCGGTCGAGCGGCGCCGTCGCGACCTGCACCTCGGGGCGCGGCACCGGGCGCAGGCGGGCCCGCTCGACGAGCCCGCGGGCGGCGGTGCGCAGGGCGGCCGCGCCGGCGCCGTAGGCGTAGGAGCGGTTGCGCTGCAGGGCCTTGGCCGTGCGGATGTTCCTCGGGTCGCAGACCAGGTCGCCGGTGGTGCACACGCTCCAGGCGGCGTACGTCGCCGTGCGAGCCGGCACGTCGGCGACCGCGCCCAGGCGGCGGGCCGCGATGCCGCGCCCGGCCCGGGCGGCTGCGGGCGCACCCAGGGACGTCGCACGGGTCCGGGGGCGGCGGTCCGGATCGGCCACCAGCGCGGCGCCGACGACGTCGGTCAGGCCGTCGCGGCGGGCCGACAACGCCGTCAGGCCGCGGTGGACGACCGCAGCGCCCTGGGCGTGGCCGACGAGGACGAGCTGCTGGTCGGGACAGCCGAACGCGTGCCGGTCGACCAGCGCGAGCAGCCGGCGGGTGGCCGCGGGCACCGGTCGCATCCAGGTGCGGGCGCGGTCCTTGGTGACGCTGCGCAGCGCCTTTCGCGGGTGGGGGCGCCTGCCCACGAGCGCGGCCGTCGGCCGGGTGGCCATCGGCACGCGCACCTGCTCGACCGTGCGGTCCGCCGCCAGCGCCTGGCGGGTGAGCGCCCGCGCCAGCACGCCGACCGTGCGGCCGAAGGTCGTGCCCCCGCTCGGTGCCTCGCCCGCGCCGTCGACCCCGAGCAGCAGCAGGTCCGCGCACTGCTCGACCGTCGCGGCGGTGCCGGCACCCAGCACCGCCCGGCCGCGCTCCTCGGTCGGCCCCGGCTGCGACCCGGCGTGGAGGAACGCTGCCACCACCGCCACCGACGTCAGGGCGGCCGCCACCAGCAGGAGGGCCTGCCTGCCCCGTCGTCGCACGGGGTCACCGTAGGGCTCGGCCCGTTGCTCCCGGCGGCGCCGCGCCCGTCTCCTGCCCGCGTGTGGCTGGCGTGACTGATGGGGCAGGTGGGGCGCGCAGCATCCCAAGTTTACTTGGGATGCTGAAGCTCCCCTGCCAATGCAATGGCCGCGAAGCGTCAGGATCCCAAGTTAACTTGGGATCCTGACGCTCACCGGGGGCTCAGTTGACCTGGATGCCGGCGTACGGGTTGCCGCCGCGGGCGACGAGCGAGCGTCGGGCGGAGGCGGCGCGGAGGGACAGCTGCTCCTGGACGCGGGGGTTGCGGCTGTACCTCGGCGGGTTGGCGTAGAGGTGGTCGACCCAGTCGGCGTACGTCTTGCGGACGCGGGGGTCGAAGATCCGCATGACGATCTCGTCGCTGGCCAGCGCGACGCTGGTCCAGTTGGCCGAGCCGTTCCAGGTGACCTCGACGTCGGTGGCGCCCTTGTAGCGGCCGCTGACAGCCATGTACTTCATGTGCAGGTAGCGGTCGTAGACGCCGTCGAGGTTGAAGTCCTGGGCGATGTGGCGCATCGGCACCGGGCCGCGGCTGGTGTTGCGCAGGATCTTCAGCACGTTGTTGCCGAAGACGGCGTAGACGATCTTGATGTCGCACCCGCGCTGCCACATGGTGCGCAGCCGCTCCGCGATCCGCTTGCCGCGCTCGCCGTGCATGGAGGTCTGGGCGATGCGGATCTTGGTCTTGCCGTTGGTGCCGGTGCCGCCGGTCGCGCCCGCGCAGACGATGTCGTTGAGGTCGCGCAGGAGCGGGTCGGCCTCGGTGCCGTCGCCGCGGTAGGGGTAGAAGTACGACGTGTACTTGCCGTGCTCGTAGGACTCGTAGGCCTGCTTGACCGGCTTGTCCTTGCGCATCTGGTCGAAGACGTGCTCGAACTCGGCGTAGATCTTGGCCTTGCCGGTGATGGTGAAGACGTCGTTCCACTGGCCGTGCGCGGCGAGGTCGGTGGCGTTGTTGGACCCGTAGATGACGACGTTGTTCGCCTTGCCGGCCTTGCTGAAGAGGAAGAACTTCGTGTGGGCGATGCCGCCGCGGTTGCGGCAGGAGCTCACGCACTTGCGCACGTCGCTCTTCATCGAGGCCTTGCGGTTGTGCTCCTTGGTCTTGAGCACCGCCTGGAGCCGGTTGATGCCGTCGTTGCGGTTGTCCTTGTTGGCGTTGAGCCGGTCGAGGATCACCCGCACGGAGACCCCGCGGCGGTGCGCGGCGATCAGCGCGTCGACGATGTCGTCGCTGCGGATGTTCCAGCTCGCGATCCGGATCTTCTCCCGGCCCGGGACGCTCTGGATGGTGCGGAGCAGGTGGCCGATGATCCGGCGCCGCGCCTCGCGGTCACCGAGCGGGTTGTTGACGCGCACGCCCTGGGGCGGCGTGTAGTTCAGCGGCGCGGGCTTCGGCTTGGCGACCGCGCGCTCCGCGAGCGGAGCGGTGCGGACCGACGCCGAGGCGTTGGTGTCGGCGGCGGTGGCGGACAGGGGCAGGGCACCGAGCAGGCCCGCGAGCAGCACCAGGCTGGTCGCGAGGACGGTCGCGGCGGAGAGACGACGCACGCGGGTTCACACTCCGAGGAATCGGTGGGACGGACCACGGGTGGTGACGCTTTGGCTGACGTTGACCGTCCCGCCTCGGCAGGCTACCCGCCGGGACCGTCAGCCGCTGCACTTGCGAAGAGCATCCTCGTACGCCGCGTCGTCCAGCAGCGCGCCGCGGGACTCGCCGATCCGGCCGCCGGGCACGGCCCAGAACCGGTCGCCGTAGGTGATGAGCGGCTTGCCGAACTCGCAGTAGCGGCCGTTCGCCTTCACCCGCTCGCCGTCCTCGTAGCACTCCTGGTAGCCGCCCGGCAGCGTCCCGCCCGCGACCCAGACCTCCGCGCAGTCCGGTCCCCCGGCGCCGGCCGAGGGCGAGGAGGAAGCGGTGGCGCTCGCGTCGCCCGAGGGAGTGGCCTCCGACGACGCGGACGAGGTGGCTGCGCGGTCGCTGGCGACCTCGTCGCCGCCGTCCCCGCCACATCCGGCGAGCAGGCCGGCGCTCAGCACCAGCGGCGCGATCAGGGCAGCGGTCCGGGAGCGCTTCATCCCCGCAGCCTACGCCGGAACAGGCCTCCGCGGCGGGGACGACGAGCGTCCTCGGGTCCGGCGGCAGCACCGGCGGCGGCCCGGGCGACGAGCCCCGCGGCGATCCGGGCCGGGTCCTGCCCCGGCGGCACCGGGGCGTCGGGGTCAGGGCCGTCCGGCCCGCCGAGCACCGGGCGGAGCTCGGCGAGGTCGCCGCGGACGGGGTGGTCGGAGGCGGCGAGCTCGGCCAGCCAGCGGTCGGTCGCGTCGCCGAGCACGTCGGCGAGGCGGTACGGCGCCCGCGGCCGGTCCGACGCGGCGCCGACGGTCCCCTCGGACCCGCGCGCGGCGAGCTCGCCCTCGGCGTACTCCCGCTTGACGACCCGCAGGTAGGCGTCGCGGTCGAGCCGTCCGGCCCGGCCCTCGACCAGCTCGGCGTTGACCGCTCGGAGCAGGGCGACCTCGGACCGGCCGAGCGACGGGTTGGCCGGCGCGACCGTGTCCGCGTCGACGAGACCCGGGTCGATCCGCGCGGCGGCGGCGAACCGGCGCCACAGCTCCGCGGGCTCCCGCCCCGGCCCCGGGCAGACCACGAGGTGCACCCGCGAGGCGGGCACGGCCGTCGACCAACGCTGCAGCGCCCACGACCAGTCCTGCGCGTGCCAGTAGTGCGGCCGCACGCCACCCGCCTCGGGCCCGGCGTCGCGGCCGCTGTCCGCGCGCAGCTCGCCGGCCTCGAAGGCGGCGAACGAGCGGGTGTCGCCGAGTTTGACCTCCTCCTGCCAGTGCGCGGTGGCCTGGCGGCCGAGGTCGCGTGCGGTGACGACCACGTCGACCTCGACGTCGGCCAGCGGCGCGAGGATGGCCGCGACCTGCTCGGGGGTCGCGCCGGCGAGCACCTCGTGCCCGAGCAGCACCGGCCCGTCGTGCGCGCGCGCCCGCTCGCACAGCGCTGCCCAGGTCCCGGCGACGTCGGAGTCCGCGAGCCCGAACTTCGCGGCCGACCCGCGCAGCTCGACCGCCGCGTGGAACATCGCCCCGGGCCGCAGGAACGGGTGCAGCACCCCACCGGCGCGCAGCGCGTCGCGGTGCGTCGCCATCAGCGACTGGAGGTACGTCGTGCCCGTCTTGGGCAGCCCGACGTGGAGGACGACGCGCACGGCCGACATCCTCGCACCGGTCCGCCCGCACCGGTCCGCCTGCGTCGGGCCCGGCCGGGCGGCCCGGGCCGCTAGCCTCACCTCTCGTGAGCACCACCCCTGCGCGCGTCTACGCGGCCCGACTGGTCGGCCTGCCGATCTTCGACCCGCAGGGGGACCAGGTGGCCAAGGTGCGCGACCTCGTGGCGGCCGTCCGCTCCGAGGTCAGCCAGCCGCGCGTGCTCGGCATGGTGGCCGAGGTCTTCGGCCGGCGCCGGATCTTCGTGCCGATGACGCGGGTGACCCACATCGACGCGGGCTCGGTCTACACGACCGGGCTGCTCAACATGCGCCGCTTCGAGCAGCGCTCCACCGAGACCCTCGTCATCGGCGAGATGCTCGACCGCGAGGTGTCGATCCCCTCCAGCGGCGTGCGCGGCACCGTCTACGACGTCGCCATGGAGCAGGCGCGCAACCGCGACTGGGTGCTGAGCCGGGTCGCCGTGCAGGAGCCCGCCAAGGGGCTGCGCCGCCGCGGCCAGACCCACGTCGTGGAGTGGCGCGACGTCGACGGGCTGACCCGCCGCGAGGAGACCCAGGGGGCCACCCACCTGGTCCACGCGCTCAACGAGATGCGCCCGGCCGACGCGGCGAGCATGATCCACGACCTCCCGCGGGAGCGGCGTACCGCGGTGGTCGCCGCGCTCGACGACGAGCGCCTCGCCGACGTCCTCGAGGAGCTGCCCGAGGAGGACCAGGTCGACATCCTCAGCCACCTCGACACCGAGCGTGCCGCGGACGTGCTGGAGGAGATGTCGGCCGACGACGCCGCCGACCTCATCGCCGACCTCTCCCCCGAGACCGCCGAGGTACTGCTGGACCTGATGGAACCGGCGGAGGCCGAGGACGTGCGGCGGCTGATGTCGTACGTCGAGAACACCGCCGGCGCGATGATGACGCCCGAGCCGGTGATCCTCGGGCCGGACGCGACCATCGCCGACGCGCTCGCCCACGTGCGCAACCCGGAGCTGACGCCCGCGCTGGCCGCGCTCGTCTACGTCTGCCGCCCGCCGCTGGAGACCCCCACCGGTCGGCTGCTCGGCGTCGCCCACATCCAGCGGCTGCTGCGCGAGCCCCCCTCGACCCTGGTCGCCGGCGCGCTCGACGACTCGATGGAGAACCTCAAGCCCGAGGCGACGATCGACCAGGTCGCGGCCCACCTGGCGACGTACAACCTCGTCGCGGCACCCGTCGTCGACGAGAACGGCCACCTGCTCGGCGCCGTGACCGTCGACGACCTGCTCGACCACATGCTCCCCGAGGGCTGGCGCGACCGGACGGTGCGCCGTGGCTGAGCCGCGCTCGGCCCGCGCCCGCCTCGACACCCCGCGCGAGGCGCGCCGCCGCACGATCTTCACCCGCCGGCCGTCGTACGACGCCGACACGTTCGGCATCTTCGCCGAGCAGTTCGCGCGGTTCATGGGCACCGCGCGGTTCCTGCTCTACATGACCGGCTTCGTCGTGCTGTGGGTGCTGTGGAACGCCACCGTGCCGGGCGAGAGCCGCTTCGACGACTACCCGTTCATCTTCCTCACCCTCATGCTCAGCCTCCAGGCGTCGTACGCCGCGCCGCTGATCCTGCTCGCGCAGAACCGCCAGGAGCAGCGCGACAAGGTGATCGCCGAGCAGGACCGCCAGGCCAACGCCCGGGCCCACGCCGACATGGAGTTCCTCGCCCGCGAGGTCGCCTCGCTGCGGATGTCGGTCGGCGAGATGGCGACCCGCGACTTCCTCCGCTCCGAGCTGCGCGCGCTGCTCGGCGAGCTCGACGAGCGGGCCGAGGCGGGGGCGCTGGACCGCGCCGACGAGCACGCCGACCGGCGCCAGGCGCGTGAGCCTCGTCCCACCCCTGCTGCGGATGAGGGGTCGGACACCCCCGCGACCTAGACTCGGACATCATGAGCACCGGGCTTGTCGACAAGGTCAACGCAGCTCTCGCGACGGTCAACGACCCCGAGATCAAGCGGCCCATCACCGACCTGGGCATGGTCGACTCCGTCGAGGTCGACGGCGCCGGCATCGCCAAGGTCCACGTCCTGCTGACGGTCGCGGGCTGTCCGCTGAAGGACACCATCAACCGCGACGTCACCGCCGCGGTCGGCCAGGTCCCCGGGATCACCGGCGTGGACCTGTCGCTGGGCGTGATGACCGCCGAGCAGCGGGCCGGCCTCAAGGACGTCCTCAGCGGCGGCCAGGCGCAGCGCGAGATCCCCTTCGCGCAGCCCGGCAACCTCACCAAGGTCTTCGCGATCGCCTCCGGCAAGGGCGGCGTCGGCAAGTCCTCGGTCACCGTCAACCTCGCGCTGGCCATGGCCGGCCAGGGGCTGAAGGTCGGCATCGTGGACGCCGACATCTACGGCCACTCGGTCCCCGCCATGCTTGGCGTCGCCGACTCGCGTCCCACCCAGGTCGACGACCTGATCATGCCCGTGCCGACGGCCAGCGGCGTCTCGGTCATCTCGATCGGCATGCTCAAGCCGCGCCGCGACCAGGTCGTCGCCTGGCGCGGCCCGATGCTCGACCGGGCGCTCGTGCAGATGCTCGCCGACGTCTACTGGGGCGACCTCGACGTCCTCCTCCTCGACCTGCCCCCGGGCACCGGCGACGTCGCGATCTCGCTGGGCCAGCACCTGCCCGGCGCCGAGGTCGTCGTCGTCACCACCCCGCAGGAGGCCGCCGCCGAGGTCGCCGAGCGCGCCGGCACGATGGCCTCGATGATGCACCAGCGCGTCGTGGGCGTCGTCGAGAACATGAGCTACCTCCCCTGCCCGCACTGCACGCCCGAGGGCAAGGAGCACCGCCTCGAGGTGTTCGGCGCCGGCGGTGGCGAGCGGGTGGCGCAGACGCTGTCGTCGCGGTTCGGGTACGACGTGCCTGTCCTCGGGCAGATCCCGCTCGACATCTCGCTGCGCGAGGGCGGCGACGCCGGCAAGCCGATCGTCGAGGCGGACCCGACCGCTCCGGCCGCCCGGGTGCTGCACCAGGTGGCCTCCACCCTGTCCGGCCGCGGTCGCGGACTGGCCGGCATGCAGCTGGGGCTGACGCCTGCCGCTAGGTTCTGACCCGTGTTCGGGGTCGGGCTGCCGGAGTTCGCTGTCATCGCGTTCGTCGCGGTGCTCGTCTTCGGCCCCGACAAGCTCCCCGAGCTGGCCAAGCAGGCCGGTCAGTTCCTGCGCAAGGCCAAGCAGTTCGCCAACTCCGCGCGGGACGAGCTGCGCAACGAGCTCGGTCCCGAGTACGCCGACCTCGAGCTGCGCGACCTCGACCCCCGCACGATCGTGCGCAAGCACGTGATGGAGGCGATGTCGGACGCCGAGGAGGAGGCCGCCCGCCCCAAGCGCCGCGGCCTGCGCCCGCTCGCCGACGGCGAGGTCCCGCCGTACGACGTCGACGCCACCTGATCCCTCCCCGCCCCCTCCCGGCCGGAGTGGCTCAGGTGTCGCGGGACTGGACCGCGGCGAGGGCGGTGAAGGCGACGAGGACGAGGCGGCCGGCGGAGCCGGTGCGGACCTCGACGAAGTCGGCGCCGACGCGGGCCAGCGTGCCGTCGTGGGCGCCTCCGTCCGCGGTGCGCACGACGCACCGCTCGCCGGCATCGGCGAGCCGGCGGAGCGACGAGCCGACGGTGAGCCGGGACGTGGCGGGCCAGGCCACCTCGGGCACCGACCGGGGCGAGGCGTCGTGGACGGCCGCCACCGCCGGCAGGTGCACGACCCACTCCTGACCGGGTCCGCGCAGGTGGCACCACCCCGTGCCGACCTGCTCGAGCGTCCCGGCGAGCAGGCCCGCGCCGCGCACCTCCAGACCCACGTCCGTCCCGACCGACGCGACGAGGCGGGAGGCGAGCGTGACCTGTTGGTACTCCGCCCGGCTGCGGTCGGCCAGCTCCGCCGCGCGCTCGAGGCCGTACGCCGCCTCGGCCTGCTGCTCGAGGTCGTCGAGGACGCCGAACAGCTCGCGCTCCCAGCCCATGTCGGCGCACGTTAGCCCCTGGCCGCCCCCAGCGCCGTCCGGTGGGCGAAACCCCGGACACGGACGCGCACCCGCGGTGACCATGGAGTCATGACGACGACGGTGGTGCAGGTGCTCTGGGGCGTGAGCCTCGCCGTGGCGGCGCTGGTGGTGGGCCTCGGGATCGAGCTGCACCTCGACGGCGCGGGCGCGCTGGTCAGCCACCCGCTGGTGGTGGGCGGGATCCTCCTGCTGCCGGCCGCCTCCGCGGCGCTGGAGCGGCTCGGAGGGCTGACGTCACCGCCGACACAGGGCTGACCTGCGCGGATGGTGGGTACCGGGGTCAACGGCGCGGAGACGCGCCATCCCCTGCAGTGAATTCCCCGCATCCGTAAGGAGAACCCCCATGGAGATCGTGGGCATCATCATCGCCGGTCTGATCATCGGCCTGCTCGGCAAGCTGGTCGCGCCGGGCGACAAGGACAACACCCCGATCTGGCTCACGCTGCTCTGCGGTGTCGGCGGCGTGCTGCTCGGCATGGTCGTCTACCAGGCCTTCGGCGGCAGCGACACCAACGGCATCGACTGGGTCCGCTGGATCGTCTCGATCGCGATCGCCGCGGTCCTCGTGGTCCTCGCCTCGACGCTCACCGGTCGCAACACCGGCGCCCGCCGGAGCGCGCACCGCTGACGCTCGGCACCCAGCACCACGCCGGAGGCGTGGTCGCGCCTGGCACGGCCCTCCGGGGTCAGTGCTCGGATCGCGACCACGCCTCCGTCTGCGTGAGGCGGTAGAGGTAGGCCAGCGCCGGCAGCACGACCACCGCCGCGATGCCCACGGCCACGAGCAGCGCCTGCAGGGTCGCCTCCGCGCCGGCCGCGTCGGCGATGGTCACCTCGTCGACGAGCAGCCACGGGTACTGCCCCACGCCCCAGCCCGACACCACCGCTGCGACCGCGGCCACCGCCGTCAGCCGCGCCAGGCCGAACCACCGCCGCCACAGCAGCACCAGCGTCGCGACCCCGGCGACCGCCGAGGCCACCACCAGCGGCGCCGCCTGCGTCTCCAGCCCGTCGGCCAGCGTCGGGGCGTCCAGCTCGAGCGGCACCAGCGCCGCGAGCACGATCCCGCCGGTCACCAGCCCCACCCCGATCGTGCGGCGGCGCAGCTGCCCCGCGAGCCGCTCCTGCCCGCCGCGGGCCGCGTCGGCGGTGAGGAAGCAGCCCGCGAGGAACGCGCACGTTCCGACCGCGATCACCCCGCCGAACGCCGAGGTCGGGTTCAGCCAGGACGTCCACAGGTCGCCGCGGCCCTCAGCCGGCACCCGCCCCGAGGCGATCGCGCCGGCCACGGTCCCGAAGAAGAACGGCGTCACCACCGACGAGGTCGCGAAGACCGCGCCGAACAGGCGGGCCTGCGCCAGCGACGCGGCGTACTTGCGGAAGGCGAAGCTGGCCCCGCGCAGCACGATCCCGAGCAGCGCGAGCAGCAGCGGCAGGATGAGCGTCGACATCGCTGAGGCGAACGACTCCGGGAACGCCGTCCACCACGTCACCAGCACGTAGACCAGCCAGACGTGGTTGGCCTCCCACACCGGCCCGATGCTGTGGTCGACCAGCGTGCGCAGCTCGGCGCCCCTGCGGCTGCCGCCCGCGGTGAGGTCGTAGAAGCCGGAGCCGAAGTCGGCGCCGCCGAAGAGCGAGTACGCCAGCACGCCGACGAACAGCGCGGCCGCCACCGCCGTCTCGAGCATCAGCGCACCGTCCCCATGGAGGTGGTGCCGGTGTCCTCGGAGCCGGCGGGGTCGGGTGCGTACGGGCTCGGCAGGTCGGCCTCGCCGGCCCGCCAGCGCCGCGCCATCGACCGCAGCACGACGACCGCTCCGATGGTCATCGCCGTGTAGACGACGCTGGTCGCGCCGAGCAGCCACCACAGCCCCGGGTTGTCGCCGGCCGCCTCGGGCGTGCGCATGACGTCCTGGACGATCCACGGCTGGCGGCCGACCTCGGTGGCGATCCAGCCCGCCTCCATCGCGACGATCGACAGCACGCCGCCGGTGGCCATGAACCGCAGGAACCACCGGTGGTCGGTCAGCTCACGACCGCGCCAGCGCATGACCCAGTAGACGACGGCGACGAGCGCGAGCAGCGTGCCGATCGCGACCATCACCTGGAAGGACAGGTGGGTGATGTTGACCGGCGGGTGGGTGTCGGCGGGGAACTCGTCGAGGCCGATGACCGGCTCGGTGAAGGAGTTCCGCGCGATCAGCGACCCGAGGTAGGGGATGTCGAGCGCGTAGCGCACCTCCCCGTCGATCAGCACGCCGCCGAGCCGCAGCGGCGAAGGGCTCTCGGTCTCGGTCGCCAGCTCGAACGCCGCCAGCTTGGCCGGCTGCCACTCCGCCAGCCGCCCGCCGAGCAGGTGGCCCACGAACGGCTGGATCACGGCCGAGACGCTCGCGAACGCCATCGCCACGGTGAAGCCGAGCCGGTGGCGGGCGTCGCGCCGACCGCGCAGCATGCCGACGGCGTACACGGCGGCGATGGCGAAGCCGGCGACCATGTACGCCGCCAGCCACATGTGCAGGAACTGCCAGAACGCCGCGGGGTTGAACAGCACCGCCCACGGCTCGATGTCGGTGACCTCGCCGTCGACGACGCGGAAGCCGGTGGGGACGTTCATCCAGGCGTTGACCGCGATGACGCAGTAGGTGCCGACCACGCCGGTGATAGCCATCGGCACCACCATCAGCAGGTGCTGCTTGGGGGGCATCCGGCCCCAGCCGTACAGGTAGATGCCGAGGAAGATCGCCTCGAGGAAGAACGCGAGGCCCTCGAAGGCGAACGGGAGGCCGAGGACGTCGCCGAAGGTGCCCATCAGGCCGGGCCAGAGCAGCCCCATCTCGAAGCTGAGCACCGTGCCCGAGACCGCGCCGATCGCGAAGAGCACCGCGGACACCTTCGCCCAGCGCTGGGCCAGCGTCAGGGCGTGCTCGCTGCCCCGGCGCAGGCCGATGAGGTGCATCGTGAAGATGATCGCCGGGAAGGCGACGCCGAAGCAGGCCAGGACGATGTGCCAGCCGAGCGAGAGCGCCATCTGCTGGCGGGCGGGCAGGAGGCCGGCCGGCTCGGCGTCGGCGGCCGCGCAGGTCGCAGCCGCGAGGACGTCCGGCGCGAGGGCAGCGGTCGAGGACAGGAGCACGTCGATGGGCACCATGCGATCGACGGTAGGCCGGTCGGAAGCCGTATCCGAGGGTTTGTGAAAGTATTCACAAAGTAGGTGCTAGGACCATCGGGCGACAGGCCGAGCAATCCGCGGACGTGATTTCTGGGGGTGGTGTGACGGATGATGTGTCGGTGACGACGACCCGACGCCGCCCGCTCCTCCTGGCCCTGGCCGGAGGGACCGCAGCCGTCGCCGGCATCGGCACGGCAGCCCGCACCGGACTGATCGGCGGCGCGGACGACGGACGCGGCGGCGGTCGCCTGCAGCTCAGCGCCGGCGACATGGGCGTGGAGTCCCTGACCCTGCCGCTGGACGACCAGGTCCTCGTCGAGGGCTCGCCCGCAGCCGGTGGACCCGCGGCCCGCCGCGGCACCGGCAAGCTCGCGACCACGACGTACTCCATGGTCGGCTTCACCTGGACCCGCGGCGACGTCGAGCCCGTCCTCGAGCTCAGCGTGCGCCGCGACGCGACCTGGGAGCCGTGGCAGCGCGCGCCGCACGCCCACGAGTCGCCCGACCCCGCCGCTAATGCCATCGGCGCGACGACCGGCAGCGACCTGGTCTGGGTGGGCCCCACCGACGGCGTCCGCGTCCGCGTCGTCGGCGAGCGCCCGGCCGACCTCGCGCTGGTGCTGCTTCACCCCACTCCCCTGCCCTCGGACCGCGACACGCTCGACGACGCCGACGACTCCGAGGTGCTGCCGGTCGATCCCTCCGGACGGGCGGTCGCCAAGGCCGCCGGCACCGCGGTGCCGCGGCCGACCATCCGCAACCGGCAGGCCTGGGGCGCCAACGAGAACCTGCGCGACAAGCCGCCGTCGTACATCAGCACCATCCAGCAGGTGCACGTCCACCACACGGTCAACAGCAACACCTACTCGCGCGAGGAGGTGCCCGCGCTGATCCGCGGGATGTACGCGTACCACACGCAGTCGCTGGGCTGGTCCGACCTCGGCTACAACTTCCTCGTCGACCGCTTCGGCCGGATCTGGACGGGCCGGGCCGGCGGCGCCGCGAAGAACGTCCGCGGCGCCCACACCCTCGGCTTCAACCACAACTCCGCCGGCGTCTCGGTCATCGGCAACTTCGACCAGGTCAAGCCGACCTCCGCCGTGATCGCCGCGATCGCGCGGGTGGCGGCGTGGAAGCTCGACCAGTACGGACGCGACCCGCTCGGCAAGGTCACCATCACCAGCGAGGGCAGCGACAAGTTCCGCTCCGGCCGCTCGGTGACGCTGCCGGTCATCGACGGGCACCGCGACACCAACGACACCTCCTGCCCGGGCTCGAACCTGTACGCCGCGCTGCCGGCGATCCGGCAGAAGACCAGGAAGCGCATCGACAACTTCCGCACCCGCGAGGTCGCGGTCGCGATCACCGCACCGTTCACCGCGGCCGGCCGGGTCGTCTTCGGGAAGAGGATCAGCGTGCGGCCCGGGACGTGGACACCGCCCGAGGCGACCCCCACCTACACCTGGCTGCGCGACGGCGAGCCGATCGGCGGCGCTCGGGGCTCGGAGTACAACGTCCGCCGGGCCGACGTCGGCTCCCGGATCTCCGTCCGCGTCGAGGTGGCTGCGGACGGCGCCGCCACCGCGTCGCAGACCGTCGCCTGGCCCATGCCCGGCCGCGCCGGCGTCGACCTCCGGGTCCGTGCCTCGGGCCGCAAGGGACGCGCGCTCGTCACCGTCGTCGCCGCGGCGCCCGGGCTCCCCTCGGGTCACCCCGACGGCGAGGTCGTCGTGAAGATCGCCGGCACGACGGTCACCATGACGCTCCGCGACGGCCGCGCCGAGCAGCTGGTCCGGGGGCTGAAGCCGGGCACCCACCGCGTCCGCGCCGTCTTCCAGCCCACCGCCCGCGCCGCCAAGGCGGTCGCCACCGACACCGTCCGGGTCAAGCCGCTCGACTGACCCACCGGTCCCGCACGGCAGGCCCCCAGGGGTGCGCCGCAGGGCCTCAGCCGTGCCGGTACACCCAGACGTCGGTCGACCACACGTCCGCCGCCGACCGCTGACCCGGCGAGGGATCGTCTCCCCAGTCGGTGCCGCCGTGGACGACCAGCACGTCGCCGGCCCAGACGGCCGGACCGGGCTCGGCGGGCGCGCCGGCCGGCCGGGACAGCCGGGTCCAGGTCTCCCGCGCGTCGTCGTACACCCAACCGCCGGAGGCGACCAGCCGGCCGCCGACCGCGCTGACCCGCCACGCCGAGTCGTCCGTCCAGTCCTCCGGCGGCGCGTCGGGCAGCGGTGACCAGCGGCCGGTGGCGGGTTCGAGTCGACCGCCGTACGGGATGGTCCGGCCGAAGGCGTTCACCTCGCCGCCGTCGGCCCCGCCGAGCGTCGCGTCCACCAGACGGGTCCCCGACCAGGACCAGTGCCACCCGCCGAGCTGGTCGGAACCCGGCAGCGTCCGCCAGGTCGCGGCGCCGGGCTCGAGGAGCGCGGCCTGGACGAGCGCCGGGTTCGCCGGCTGCCCGTCCGGCCCGATCCGCTTGGCCGTGAGCACCAGGCCCGCGTCGGTCGGCACGATCGTGCGGTCGAAGGCGGGCACGAGCGGGTCCTCCGGCAGCTCGGACCACCTCCCGGTCCGCGTGTCCAGGACGCGGTCGGGGACCCGGCCCCCCTCGTCGCTGCCGGACACGACGAGCAGCCGATCCGCGTCCGTCGCGAGGGCGGCCCAGTCGTTCCGCCCGGGCACGGACACCTCGTCCCAGGTGTCGTCGGCGGAGTGCCAGACGAGCAGGTCGCCGTCGACCAGGACGTACAGGTCCTCGCCCACCACGACCCGCGAGGACGACGGCAGCACCGGGCGCGGTGCGTCCTGGATGGGCCGCCAGGTGCCCGAGGCGAGGTCGTACGCCGCGCCGTCCCGCTCGGGCTCCTGCGCGTAGGCGCAGTCGGCCGTCGGTGGGCAGGGCTGCCCCGCGTAGCCGCCGACCAGGACCACCTCGTCGCCGACGTGCGCCACGACCGCGCCCTCGCGGGGCGACAGCGGCGCCCGTCCCACCCGCTCCCAGGCCCCGGCCCCTGCGCCGGACGGCGCCCGACCCTCCCCCTCCCGCTCACCGCACCCCACCAGGACGGTCGCGAGCAGGACGAGGGCGAGGAGGGCCGGGCGCACGGTCGTACGACGCTGCGCGGGCCTCCGGGGTTCCGTCCGGGTCGCGCAGGGGCCGCCCTCAGGTACGAGCGGTCTTCCTGGCCGCCTTCTGCGGCTTCCGCGGCCGCGGGCGGACGACCAGGACCGGGCACGGCGCGTAGTGCTGCACCCGCTGCGCGGTGCTGCCGACGAGCACGCTCTCGCTGATCCCCCGGCCGCCGGAGGCGACGACCACCAGCCCGGCGTCGTACTGCTTGGCCGCCTTGATGATCTCGTTGGCCGGCGAACCGGACCGCACCCGCTTGTGCACCTTCGGCCCCCACCCGTCGAACTCCGCGGCGACGGTCTCGACGGCGCTCTCGGCCGCGGCGCGGAAGGACTGCGTGTCCCAGGACGCCCGCTGCTTGCTGTCGGAGAGCTCGTCGGCGAAGGCGACAGCGGCCAACGGACGGACGACGGCCACGACCGACACGTCGGTGATCCGTGCCGGGTCCGCGAAGGACTTGAGGTGCCGCGCGGCGGCCAGGGACTGCTTGGACCCGTCGGTGGCGACGATGACGTGCATCAGTGGTTCCCCAACCTGTCGGAGGAATCGGTCGAGCCGGGGGACCCGGCGGACCTGGACCTGGACCTGGTGCCGAAGGCGAGCTCCACCACGTACAGCACACCACCCACGGCGAGCAGCGCCGCGCACCAGAGCAGCGACGCCGGGTCGTCGTCGATGACGTAGTAGAGGATCGCGAGGTTGCCGAGCAGGCCCAGCACGAGCAGCGGGGTGTTGGCGCGGAACGCGCGCTCGTCCTCGTCGCGGCCGCGCAGCTTCAGGCAGGTCCCGATGACGAGCGCGTAGATCGCGAGGAGGAAGACCACCGTCACGAGGGCCAGTCGGTTGACGAGGTCGAGGTTGCCGCCGGCCTCGAGGACGAGCGTGCCGGTGACGAGCAGGGCGCCGACGACCAGGCCGCTGAAGAGCAGGCCGAACCACGGGCTGCGCCGGGTCGGGTGCACCTTGGCGAAGACCCCAGGGACCACGTCCTCGCGGGCCATGCCGTAGAGGATGCGCGGCTGCGTGACGAGGGTGACCAGCGTGGTGTTGGTGATCGCGACCAGGGCGATGATCGTGAAGACGGTCGTCATGACGTCGGTGGAGAACGGCAGGATGCCCTGCTTCACGACCTCGAGCAGGGCCACGTCGGAGCCGGCGAGCTGGTCGGTCGGCACGGTCAGCGCCGCCGCCATCGAGACCAGCACGTAGACGACGCCGGCCACGAGCATGCCGCCGATCAGCGATCGCGGGAACGACGTGTACGGGTCGATGGTCTCCTCGGCCACGTTGGCGGTGTTCTCGAAGCCCGTCATGGCGAAGAAGGAAAGCGCGACCCCGGCGAGGATCGCCAGCGCAGGGTTGCCCGCGACGCTGATGTCGGTGAGCGTCCCGAAGTCGGCGTCACCCTGGGCGACGAAGTAGATCGCGATCCCGATCACGATGAGCAACCCGCTGAGCTCGACGAAGGTCATCAGCATGTTCATCACCACCGACTCGGTGATGCCGATGTAGTTGACGAGCACGAGGACGGCGACGAAGACCAGCGACACCAGCAACGCCGGCGGCGCGGCCCACAGCTCGCTGAAGTACGACGCGAAGCCGGCCGCGAGCGAGCCGCTGGCGGCGAAGCTGGCCGAGAGGAACGAGACGGTCACCAGGAAGGTGAGCGCCCGGTTGCCGAAGGCCTTCTGGACGTACAGCGAGGACCCCGCGGCTTGGGGGTACTTCGTCACGAGCTCCGCGTAGGCCGAACCGGTGATCGCCGCGACGGAGACGCCCACGGCGAACGCCAACCAGAACGCCCCGCCCACGGCGGCGGCGACCAGGCCGATGAGCACGTAGATCCCCGAGCCCAGCACGTCGCCGAGCGTGTAGAAGAAGAGCTGCCCGCCGGTGATGGACCTCTTGAGGCCACCGTCCTCACCGGCCACGTCGTCGTCGACGGTCGAAGGGCTGTGGACCACGACTGAGCCTCGAATCGCGAAGGGTGTGGGCATCCGACCTCACTCCCTCGCCCGCGGGTTGTCAACGGTTGCGGGCGGACACGCTGCCCGTCGGCTGTGGAGGACGGGTTGACGTCGTCACGAAAGAGTCGTTTTCTGGTCGTAGGGAAGCAAACGGACGCAAACGCATGGTTCAGCATCGGACCAGCACAGAAACGGCTCTCGGGATGGACGACCTCACGCGCGGCTCGACCGGCCGGTGCCTCCTCGTCGAGGTGATCGCCAGCGCAGCGCTGGTCGGGCTGTGGGCGCTCGCCGCGCCGGCCGCCGGCGCTGTCGTCCCGGCTCGGAGCGCCGCGTTCGACGCCGTGCTGGTCGGCGGCTGTGCCGTCGCCGCGCTCGTCGCGGGCACCTGGCTGTGGCTGGTGACGACCGTCGTGGTCGGCGAGGCCCTCTCCGGTCGCGCTGACCGGGCCGCCGGGCACGGCGTGCGCTGGGTGCGCGGCGTGCCGCGAGTGCTCCGCGCGGCGGTGCTCGCCGCCTGCGGCGTCGCGCTCGTCGTCCCGGTCGGTGCCGCGTCCGCTGCCGAACCGTCGCACCCCTCGCAGGCGCTGCACGGGTTGCCGATGCCCGACCGGGCCATGTCGACCTCGGCCTGGGGTGCCGCGGTGCTCCGGTCGGCTGCCGCCCCGGCGGACCCCGACGACGCCGCACCGGAGCGCGCCGGGCGCACCCACGTCGTACGCACCGGCGACACGCTGTGGTCCCTCGCCGCGGCCGACCTCTCCCCCGCCGCGGACGCAGCTGACGTGACGCGTCGCTGGCACCGCCTCCACCAGCTCAACCGGGCCGTCATCGGGGACGACCCGGACCTCATCCACCCCGGCCAGCGGCTGCACCTGCCGCCCGCCGCGCACCGAGGAGACCAGTCATGACCGCTTCGACGACCGACGACCGCCGCGAGAACGTCCTCACCTTCCCGCGCCCCGTCCTCCCTGCCACCGTCCAGGGCACCCTCGCCCTCGACCTCAGCCCCCGCCTGGACCCGCCGCCCGCGCACGGGCGCGAGAGCAGCGGCACGGCCGGGGTGAGCCCGGTGGACCTGCGGCGCCGACGCGCCCTCGAGCAGTGGTCGCGGCGCTTCGCCCAGGCCGCGGTCGAGATCGTCGGCGGCGACCGGCCGATCACCCAGCTGCTGCGCTGGACCTCACCGGAGGTCTACGCCGACCTCGAGCGCCGCGCCTGCCTCGTCGCCCGCGCCGGCGCCCACCGTCCCGGCCTCGGCCGGGTCCAGCCGGTGCGCCCGAAGGTGCTCAGCGTGCACAGCTGCTTCGTCACCGCGGATGCCGTCGAGACCAGCATCCACGTGCGGTACGGCGCGCGGTCCCGCGCCGTCGCCGCCCGCTTCGAGGAGCGCCCCGCCAAGGACGGCCCGCTCCGCTGGGTCTGCACCGCACTCGACTTTGCGTGACGGCCAGGTCGAGACCCAGCGACGGGCGCGCGGCGGTCGTTCGACCAACGCAGAACGCCGGCCCGGTCCCGAGGGACCGAGCCGGCGTTCCGGGGCTGAGGGAGGTCAGCCGTTGACGCGGGCGGCGTGGCCGGTGGGGCCGCCGGGAGCGCCGTGGCACTGCTTGAACTTCTTGCCCGAGCCGCAGGGGCAGCGGTCGTTGCGACCGGTGCCGGCGAACTCGTCCTCCTCCTGCTCGACGCGGGTGGCCACCTCGGCCTCGCCGTCGACGGTGGGGGCGGAGTAGGCCAGCTGCTGCGGCCGCGACGGGGCGTCGAGGCCCTTGGCGCGGATCTGCGGCGCCTGCTCGGCCGCAGCGCCGCCGGCGCCCTGGCCGACCGGCGACTGCAGGCCCTCGGCGACCGACAGCGTCGGCGCCGGCTCCTCCTCGACCTGGACCTCGAGGTTGAAGAGGAAGCCGACGGCCTCCTCCTTGATGCCGTCCATCATCGCGGCGAACATGTCGAAGCCCTCGCGCTGGTACTCCACGAGCGGGTCGCGCTGGGAGTAGGCCCGCAGGTAGATGCCCTCGCGCAGGTAGTCCATCTCGTAGAGGTGCTCGCGCCACTTGCGGTCGAGGACCGAGAGGAGCACGCGCCGCTCGAGCTCGCGCATGACCTCCGCGCCGTTCTCCTGCTCGCGACGGTCGTACGCCGCGTGCGCGTCCTCGCGGAGCACCTTGACCAGGTCGTCGCGGTCGAGCACGGCCTTGCCACCGGCGTCGGCGACGAGCTTCTCGTGGTCGACCGAGATCGGCCACAGCTGACCGAGGTCGGTCCACAGCTGCTCGAGGTCCCACTCCTCGGCGAAATCGGCGAGCGACCCGGCGACGTACCCCTCGATCACGTCGTCGATGAAGGTGCGGATCTGCTGCTGCAGGTCGGCGCCCTCGAGGACCTCGCGGCGCTCGGTGTAGATCACCTTGCGCTGGCGGTCCATGACGTCGTCGTACTTGAGGACGTTCTTGCGGGACTCGAAGTTCTGCGACTCGACCTGGCCCTGGGCGTTGGCGATCGCGTTCGTGACCCGCTTGTTCTCGATCGGGACGTCGTCGGGGATCTTGAGGACCTGGAGCACCCGGTCGACCCACTCGGACTTGAACAGCCGCATCAGCTCGTCCTGCAGCGACAGGTAGAACCGGGACTCGCCCGGGTCGCCCTGACGGCCGGAACGACCGCGCAGCTGGTTGTCGATGCGGCGCGACTCGTGGCGCTCGGTGCCGATGACGTAGAGGCCGCCGAGCTCCTTGACCTCGTCGTGCTCGGTGGCGACCTGGCGCTTGATCCGCTCGACGGTCTCGGGCCAGGCGGCGTCGTACTCGTCCGCGGTCTCCCCGGCCGGCTCCAGCCCGCGCTTGCGCAGCTCGGCGTCGGCGAGGAACTCCACCGAGCCACCGAGCATGATGTCGGTGCCTCGACCGGCCATGTTGGTGGCGACGGTGACGGCGCCCTTGTGACCGGCCATCGCGACGATCTTCGCCTCGTCGGCGTGGACCTTCGCGTTCAGCACGGTGTGCGGGATGCCGCGGCGCTTGAGCTTGCCGGAGAGGTGCTCGGACTTCTCGACCGAGACGGTGCCGACCAGGATCGGCTGGCCCAAGGCGTGCCGCTCGGCGATGTCCTCGACGACGGCGTCGTACTTCGCCTCCTCGGTGCGGTAGACGAGGTCGGGCTGGTCGATGCGGGCCATCGGCTTGTTGGTCGGGATCGGGACCACGCCGAGCTTGTAGATCTTGTCGAACTCGCTGGCCTCGGTCATCGCCGTGCCGGTCATGCCGGAGAGCTTGTCGTAGAGGCGGAAGTAGTTCTGGAGCGTGACGGTCGCGAGCGTCTGGTACTCCTCGCGGACCTCGACGCCCTCCTTCGCCTCGATCGCCTGGTGCAGGCCGTCGTTGTAGCGGCGACCGGCGAGCATGCGGCCGGTGTGCTCGTCGACGATGAGCACCTCGCCGTCCTGCACGACGTACTCCTTGTCGCGCCGGAAGAGCTCCTTGGCCTTCACGCAGTTGTTCATGAAGGAGATGAGCGAGGTGTTGACCGACTCGTAGAGGTTGTCGATCCCGAGGTGGTCCTCCACCTTGGTGATGCCCGGCTCGAGCACGGAGATGGTGCGCTTCTTCTCGTCGACCTCGTAGTCGACGTCCTTCTCGAGCTTGCGCGCGATCTTCGCGAACTCGGCGTACCACTTGACCTCGTCCTGGGTCGGACCGCTGATGATCAGCGGGGTCCGCGCCTCGTCGATGAGGATCGAGTCGACCTCGTCGACGACGGCGAAGTTGTGGCCGCGCTGGACGCAGTCCTCCAGGGCGGAGGCCATGTTGTCGCGCAGGTAGTCGAAGCCGAGCTCGTTGTTGGTGCCGTAGGTGATGTCGCAGCCGTACGCCTCGCGGCGCTCGGCCGGGCGCATCTCCGGCAGGATCACCCCGGTCGTCAGCCCGAGGAAGTGGTGGATGCGGCCCATCATCTCGGACTGGTACTTGGCCAGGTAGTCGTTGACGGTGACGACGTGGACGCCCTTGCCCGACAGGGCGTTGAGGTACGACGGCAGGGTCGCGACCAGGGTCTTGCCCTCACCGGTCTTCATCTCGGCGATGTTGCCGAGGTGCAGCGCCGCGCCACCCATGATCTGGACGTCGTAGTGGCGCTGCCCGATCACGCGCTTGGCGGCCTCGCGGACGGTCGCGAACGCCTCCGGCATCAGGTCGTCGAGCGACTCACCGTTCTCGTGGCGCTGCTTCAGCTCGCCGGTCATCGCCTGCAGCTGCTCGTCGGTCATCGCGACGAAGTCGTCCTCGATGGCGTTGACGGCCTTGGCGATGGTCTCCAGCTGGCGCAGGATCTTGCCCTCGCCGATGCGGAGGAGCTTGTCGAGGATCACGGGCACGGGGGTACAACTCCTAAGCGGTGGGAAGCCGAACGGGCGGCGCCGCAACTCTACCCACGGGGTCGAGGCCTCCCTAACCGGAACGCAGCAACCGGGCCAGCGCCTCGGCGAGGTCCCCCCGCGGCTCCACGACCACCGGGTCGTCGGCGTCCAGGCCCAGCCAACCGGCCAGCCGGCGGAGCTCGACCACCAGCTCCGGCGCCGTCTCCGGCGGCGCGTCGGGCTCGGCGTACGCGCCCTTGACCAGGAGCCGGCGGGCCGCGCGGTCGGCCTTGAGGTCGACGCGCCCCACCAGCCGGTCCCCCAGCAGGAACGGCAGCACGTAGTAGCCGTGCACCCGCTTCTCGGCCGGCACGTAGATCTCGATGCGGTAGCGGAACCCGAAGATCCGCTCGGTGCGCTCGCGCTCCCACACCACCGGGTCGAACGGGCTCAGCAGCGCCCGGGCGTCGACGCGGCGGGGGCGGCGCGCGTCGCGGTGGAGGTACGCCGGGCGGTCCCATCCCTCGACCCGCGCCGGGAGCAGCTCGCCGGCCTCCACCAGCTCCGCGACGGCGCGCCGGGTCTCCTCGACGCCCATCCGGTAGTAGTCGCGCAGGCAGGGCGCCGTGGCCACGCCGTGCGACCTGGCCGCCCGCCGCACCAGCTCGCGCGCGGCCTCCTGCGGCGTCGGGGTCGGCGCGTCGAGGACCGCGGCGGGCAGCACCCGCTCGGGCACGTCGTACACCGGCTCGAACGACGGCGTCCGCGCCGCGATCGCCAGCTCACCGGTCATGAACAGCTGGTCGAGCGCCTTGCGGGCCGCCGACCAGTTCCAGCCCCAGTGCTCCTTGCTCCGCGGCGCCTCGTCGCCGAGCACCGGCTCGAGCGCCCGCGCGGTGCTGGCACCTCGCGCCCGCACCTCCGCGAGCACCTGCGCCACCAGGTCCTCGGGCACGTCGCGCCACCACTTGCCCCGCAGCGCGCGGTACTCGTCCATCCGGTGCTGCATGTGCGGCCACAGCTCCACCGGCATGAAGGCCTGCACGTGCGCCCAGTACTCCACCACCCGCCGCGGCCGCCGCTCGGCCGCCTGCTGCAGCAGCCCGACGTCGTAGGGCCCCATCCGCGAGTAGAGCGGCATCCGGTGCGCCCGCTCGAGCACGTTGACCGAGTCGACCTGCAGCACGCCGGTGCGCTCGAGGGTCCGGCTGAAGGTCCGCATCGTCGGCGTCGTGTGCCGTGGGTCCAGGAACCCCTGCGCCGCCAACGCCACCCGGCGGGCCTGCGGGCGGGAGAGGTGCTCGGTCACGGGGCCGAGGCTAGAGGTGCCGCCCGACGGACGGGAACCACGACCGGGACGCCGCGCGGGTCGGGGCCGGAGGCGGCCGCCGGAGGGCCGGGGGCGCCCCGGCGAACGTCAAGGCGACCCCGACGGCCTGGAGGAGCGAAGCGGGGGAAGGCCCCTCGGGAGCAACTGAGCCAGGCGGCCCCGGACCGCGGGCGGACACCGCAGGACACGGCCCGAACTCCGGCGTACCCGCAGCCCGGCGCCGCAGTTCGTCTCACCGGGTCTCGACTGCCGGTCGCGACCTCGTTCCTCGGACGGACTACGGCAGGTCGAGCAGCTTCTCCTTGACGGCATACATGACGGCTTCCATCCGGGAGTGCAGCTGGAGCTTCTCCAGGATGTTGCGGACGTGGTTCTTGACGGTGTTCTCGGAGATGAACAGCTGCTTGGCGATCTCGCGGTTGTTCATGCCCTTGGCGACGAGCCGCAGCACCTCGAGCTCGCGCTCGGTGAGGCGCAGGCCGGGGACGTGCTCGCGCTCGGGGCGCGACATCTGCTTGAACTCGTCGATCAGCTTGACCGCCATCGACGGGCTGATGAGGGACTGGCCGTCGGCGACGACGCGGACGGCCTGGGCGACCTCCTCGATCGAGGAGTCCTTGAGCAGGTAGCCGGAGGCGCCGGACTTGACCGCCTCGTAGAGGTCGGCCTCCTCGTCGGAGACCGTCAGCATGATGATCTTCGCCGACGGCACGGCCTCCTTGATGGCCCGGCAGGCCTCGATGCCGGTGCGCTTGGGCATCCGGATGTCGAGGAGGACCACGTCGGGGGCGGTGGTGGCGGCCAGGTTGGTGCCCTCGATGCCGTCGCCGGCCTCGCCGACGACCTCGATGCCCTCCTCGACGGTGAGCAGCATCGTCAGCCCCCGTCGGAAGAGCTCCTGGTCGTCGACCACCAGCACCCGGATCGGCTCGACAGCCCCGGGAGCTGCGGCCGTGCTCTGTTCCGCCACCGGGGCATCATGGCACGGGCGAGCCGGTCCGGGAACGCGTTCGGGGGGTGGACGCCTGGCCCGGACGGACACGGACACGACGACGGGGTGACCCGTTCGGGCCACCCCGTCGTACGCCGTGTGGTGTCGCGGCCCCGCGGGCCGCTGCGTGCTGCTCCTCGGGTCTACTCCTCCGGGCCGAGGTCCAGTGAGATCACGCCGTAGTCGTAGCCGCGGCGCCGGTAGACCACCGAGGGCCGCTCGCTCTCCTTGTCGACGAACAGGTAGAAGTCGTGCCCGACCAGCTCCATCTCGTAGAGCGCCTGGTCGAGCGTCATCGGGCTGGCGGGGTGGGTCTTCTCGCGGACGACGAGCGGGCCGTCGCCCATGACGGCGATCGGGCCGACCTTGCGCTCGAGGGACTCCTCGGGCTCGGGCTCCTCCGCGGCGGGGATGGCGAGCGCGTCGACGTCGGCGAGCGCCTGGCCGACCGAGACGGGGGTCTTCTGGCCGCGGTGCACGCGGCGGCGGTCGGCCGCGCGGCGCATCTGGGCGGCCATCTTGTCCAGGGCGAGGTCGAGGGCACCCATCTTCTCGTCGGCCGCCGCCTCCGCACGGACGACCGGGCCCTTGGAGAAGGCGGTCAGCTCGACGCGGACGGCCTTGTCGTGCTGGCGGGGATTGGGCTCGCAGTCCACCTCCACGTGCACCCGCATGATGCGGTGGTCGTGCTTCTCGAGTCGGGACAGCTTCTCCGCGGCGTGCTCACGGAACCGCTCGGACAGCTCGCAGTGGCGACCTGTGACGACAACTTCCATGTCTACCTCCTGGTGACAGTTGGTTGCTTCAGCCCTCTCGCGCGGCCTCCTGTGGGCAGCGCGACATGCACGCCGGGAGGTGCGCCACCGAGGATGCACCGGGCGTGTCACGAGTGGGAGGAGTCCGTCCGGCCGACCTGGTCTTCGACCCCACAACCGCCTGCTGGGGCTTCCGCAGCTTCTCCGCCACTACCGGCCCTCTCCCGCCGTCGGCCACATCTGGTGGCCGGGGCGAGGCAGGTCTTACCTCTAAGCCGCACCGTGATCGACGGACCCGGGCGGACCCGGGTCGCGTCTTACGTGGACCGTTTCGCCTGCGACTGGCATCGGCTAGCCGACCGGCCCGGGCCCTCGTCGGGACCCGCACCGAGACGGTGCAACCACGGACCCGGACGGACTCCATACACAGACGTTAGTCCGTGACCCAAGTCACCGGTAGGGGGGCCACCACCCATCTGGTCACCCACCCGTCGACGCGCCCTCCGGACCGACAGGATGGCGGCGTCGGGTCGCCGCGACGGCGGCGATCGCAGCCACGTGCAGGCCGACCGCCTCGAGGGCACGCTGGGCCTCGCGGGCGGTCGCGCCGGTGGTCAGCACGTCGTCGCAGACCACCACCGACGCGTACGCACGCCGCCGGCGCAGCCGTCGCAGGCCGGCGTCGGCGCAGGCCATCGAGCCGGCGAGGTTGGCGGACCTGGCGATGGCGTCGAGGCCGGCCTGGTCGACGACGCCGGGCCGCGTCCGCAGGAGCCGGGCGGCCACGGCGTCCACCCCGTCGGCGCGCAGCCGGGCGGCGGCGCCCGCGGTGACGGCGTACGTCGGGTCGTGGCCGCGGGCGCGGACGGTCGCGGGCCGCGACGGCACCGGCACCAGCACGACCGGTCCGACCGGCACCTGGGCGACGACGGCCGCCGAGGCCGCGGTCGCGAGCAGCCCGGCGAGCGGGCCGCGGAGGCCGAGCAGCCGGCGCTCCTTCAGGCCCAGCACCAGGCTGCGCACCACGCCGTCGTACGCCGCCGCGGCCCACGGCTCGACCAGGCCGGCCGGCGTCGGGGTCGGCCACGCCGGCCGCGCCCGGTCGGGCAGCCCGGCCCGGCACGCCTCGCACAGCACGCGGCCGGGCCGCTCGCACCCGGCGCACCGGCCGCCGAGCAGCAGGTCGGCCGCGGCGTCGAGCACCCCGGCCGTCCTCATGCGGGGAGCCTCGCCGCCGCGCCGGCTCCGGGCAACCGGGCCGGCCCGTGCCTGTGGAGGAGCGGTCAGCCGACGTACTGCACGGACCCGGCGCCCTCGGGGAGGTCGACCATGTCGCGGGTCGGCGAGGAGGCGTCGACGAGGCCGGTGCGGGTGACCGCCCACAGGGTGTCGTCGGGGACGGGGGTGCCGGCGAGGGCGACGTAGCGCCCGCGCAGCGTCGTGGCGGAGTACTCCGCGCCCGCCGGAGCGCCGTCGACCGAGAGCGTGCGCACCTCGAAGAGCTCGTCGGCCAGCCGGTGCAGCACGGCGACCGAGGTGGGGCTGCGCCAGGCGAGGTCGCGGATGCGGACCTCCTCGCCGCCCTCCCAGGTCAGGCGTCGGGAGGCCGAGGCGGACAGCAGCCGGTTCTGCGCGTAGCGGACCCGGCTGACCCGCACCTGGTCGCCGGAGGAGGTCCGCACGACCGCGACGACGCGTGACCCGTCGCGCGAGACGAGGAACGAGCGGACGTCGGAGCCACTGATCCCGGGCACCCGCACGGCGACCGGGTCCTCGTCGCCGACGACGGTCGAGACGCGGGCTCCGGACGGCGTCCGGTCGACGAGCCACAGCCGGCCGCTGACGTCCCACGCCGGCGGCAGGAGGTCCGTCGCGCCGCTGACCACCGGGACCGTCGTCTCCTCGGCGCCACGCAGCGGACCGCGCAGCACGGTGGTGCCGCTTTCCGACACGGCCGCGACCGTCGTGGCCGAGACGTCGACGGCGAACGAGCGGATCCCGGCCTCGGCCGAGCCGAACGGGCCGTCGGTCGGCTGGAGCGCGTCGGGCGTCCCGGCGAGGAGCTCACCACCGCGCAGCGCGTAGACCCGGGCGGTCGTCGGGTAGCCGGCCGGGTCGTAGCGAGCGCCCTCGTCGACGCCGAACTCGGTCACGCCACCGGGCAGCTGCACCGGCCGCCCGTCGATCGACACCCGGAAGCGCTCGATCGTCGGCACCTGCCGCAGCGTCCAGGCCAGCTGCGCGACGATCAGCCGCACCGCCTCGTCCGTGGGGGCGGGCGCCGAGCCGGAGGCGTCGATGGCGATGTCGACGACGTCGCCGACCGGCACCGACAGCTCCACCGTCGAGCCCGCCGGCAGGAACGTCGTCGCCACCCGCGACAGCTGGGGTCCCGGCCCGCCGAGCAGGGCGGAGACCAGGTTGCTGACCAGCTGGTCCCCCCGCGGCACGAACGCCGGCTCCGGCACGAGCACGCGCGCGTTCGGGTCGAAGTAGTAGAGCGTCACCCGCTGGTACCGCTGCTCGAACCACGACTGCGGCACCACCAGGGCGTCGGGCGCGGAGGCGATGCGGTTCTGCCCGTCGACCAGCTCGACGGGGAACGTGAGGGTCTCGTCGTACGTCGGCAGCGGGCCGCGCCACCGGCCGGTGCCGTCGAGGCGCTCGGCGCCGACGAGCGTGACCGTCACGCGGGAGCTGCCGCGCGGGGCCAGGAAGTCGTCGTAGGTGATGATCCCGTCCTTGGGGCTCCACGACTCGCGGAACTCCGGCGTCAGGTACTGCCGCGCCGCGGACGTGGTGATCGGGAACGCCGTCATCGCGTCGAGGAACCGGTCGACGACCTCCGCCGAGGAGGCGCCGTCGGGCGGGGGCGGCGGGTCGAAGTAGTACTGACCGCCCTCCTGCGCGTCGCCGCTGCCGCTGCCGGTCTCGATGACGGGCCCGTCCTCGGGCAGCGAGACGCAGCCGGCCAGGGCGAGGACCATCGCCACGACGACGCCGAGGGCCGCGGCGGTCGGGCGTCGGCGGGTCACGGGGTCACTCCAGCCAGGCGCTCGCGGGCGTCGGCGGGCACGAGCGGCAGCGGGCTCTGCCGCAGCGGCGTGCCGGCGCGGCGCGGCAGGGTCAGGCGGAACTGCGCGCCCTCGTCGACCCGGCCCCACGCCTGGAGCCAGCCGCCGTGGAGGTGGGTGTCCTCCAGCGAGATCGACAGGCCCAGGCCGGTGCCCCCGCTGGTGCGGGCGCGGGCCGGGTCGGCGCGCCAGAACCGGTTGAAGACGAGCGCCGACTCCCCCGGCGCCAGCCCGACGCCGTAGTCCCGCACGGCGACGGCGGCCGCGTGGTCGTCGCCCGCGACGTGGACGACGACGCGCGACCGGCCGCGCTCCGGCGAACCCGCGTGGTCGATGGCGTTGGTGACCAGGTTGCGCACGATGCGCTCCACGCGGCGCACGTCGGCCTCCGCGAGGCACGGCTGCGGCGGCGCGCTGACCTCGAGGGTCACCCCGCGCTGCTCGGCCAGGGCGCGGTTGCGCTCGACGACCCGGTGGGCGACGTCGACGAGGTTGACGTCGTCGAGGTCGAGCACCGCGGCGCCGGCGTCGAACCGGCTGATCTCCAGCAGGTCGACCAGGAGCGTCTCGAAGCGGTCGAGCTCGGTCTGCAGCAGCTCGGCGGCGCGGGCGGTGACCGGGTCGAAGTCGCCGCGGGCGTCGTGCAGCACGTCGCCGGCCATCCGCACGGTGGTGAGCGGGGTGCGCAGCTCGTGGGAGACGTCGGAGACGAACCGGCGCTGGACCCGGCTGAGCTCCTCGAGCTGGCGGATCTGGCGCTGGAGGTTGCTCGCCATCTGGTTGAACGACAGCGCCAGCCGCGCGAGGTCGTCCTCGCCGGAGACGCGCATCCGCTCCTGGAGCCGGCCCGCGGCCAGGCGCTCGGCTACCCGGCGTGCCATGCCGATCGGCGTGACGACCTGGCGGGTCACCAGCCAGGTGAGGCCCGCGACGAGGACGAGCAGGAGGCCGCCGGCGGTGAGCAACGCCCGGGTCACCAGCGCGAGCGTCTCCTGCTCCTCCTCCAGCGGGAAGAGGAAGTAGAGCGTCCAGGCCCGCCCGTCCGACGGGAGCCGCACCTGGGAGCCCACGACGATCCCTGGCTCCGACGAGGTCACCTGCCCGCGCTCGTCCACGGTCCGGATCGACGCGTAGGTCCAGGCGGTGTCGGCGCTCCCCGCGAAGTGGTCGACGAGCGACTGCGGCACGCTCGTCGTGTCGAGCCCCGGCGTGTAGATGCTGCCGGTCTCGGCCAGGCCCTCCTCCGAGCTGCCCGGACCGCTCAGCGCGACGTCGAAGCCGCGGGTCTCTCCCCGCGCGATGATCGGGGTGGCGAGCTCGGAGGCCTGGGTGCTCGCGTCGGTCTCGGTCCCCGGCACGGCGACGAGCCGCTCGACGGCCTCTGCGGACTCGTTGTCGGCCTCGGCGACCACCGCGTCGACGCGGTTCTCCAGCAGGCCGTCGCGGGTCTGCTGGAGCAGGAACCAGCCGACGCCGCTCACCACGACCGCGGAGAGCACCAGCGTGGAGGCGACCACGCGGGCCTGGATGGACCGGCGCCAGAACGTCAGGCCGCGCCGGACGGTGGCAGCGACGCTGCGCCGGGCCGACGGGCCGCGCTCAGCCGTTGCCGGCCTTGTACCCGACGCCACGGACGGTCACCACGATCTCGGGGTTCTCGGGGTCGTGCTCGACCTTGGAGCGCAACCGCTGGACGTGCACGTTGACCAGCCGGGTGTCGGCGGCGTGCCGGTAGCCCCACACCTGCTCGAGCAGCACCTCGCGGCTGAACACCTGCCACGGCTTGCGCGCGAGCGCGACCAGCAGGTCGAACTCCAGCGGCGTCAGGCTGATCGGGCGACCGCCCCGGGCCACCGAGTGGCCGGCGACGTCGATGACCAGGTCGCCGATGGTCAGCGTCTCGGCCCGCGACGTCGCGTCGAGGCGGCGTACCCGGGCACGGATGCGGGCGATGAGCTCCTTGGGCTTGAACGGCTTGACCACGTAGTCGTCGGCCCCGGACTCCAGGCCCACCACGACGTCGACCGTGTCGCCCTTGGCGGTCAGCATCACGATCGGCACGCCGGACTCGCCGCGGATCTCCTTGCACACGTCGATGCCGTCCTTGCCGGGCAGCATCAGGTCGAGCAGCACGAGGTCGGGGCGGTACTCCCGGAACGCCGCCAGGGCCTGGTCGCCGCGGGTCACCATCCGGCTGTCGAAGCCCTCCTGGCGCAGGACGATGGTGAGCATCTCCGCGAGCGACGCGTCGTCGTCCACGACGAGGACGCGCCCCTTCGCGGCGAGGTCGTTCACGCTCCCGGCCTGGCTCATGGGGTCAATCCTGCCAGCCGGACGCAGCAGCCCCCGACTCCTCGGAGCCGGGGCTGCTGCGCGTGGCGCGGGCTACGCGCCGAGGCGCTCGATCAGTAGCGGTACTGGTCGGACTTGAACGGGCCCGCGACGTCGACGCCGAGGTACGCCGCCTGCGAGTCCGAGAGCGTCGTCAGCTTCACGCCAAGGGCGTCGAGGTGGAGGCGGGCGACCTCCTCGTCGAGGTGCTTGGGGAGCACGTAGACGCCGACGGGGTACTCCTCGGGCTTGGTGAACAGCTCGATCTGGGCCAGCACCTGGTTGGTGAAGGAGTTCGACATGACGAACGACGGGTGGCCGGTCGCGTTGCCGAGGTTCATCAGGCGACCCTCGGACAGCACGATGATCGCGTTGCCCTCGCCCTCGGGGAAGGTCCAGACGTCGACCTGCGGCTTGACGTTCTTGCGGACGACGCCGGGGTAGGTCTCCAGGCCGGCCATGTCGATCTCGTTGTCGAAGTGGCCGATGTTGCCGAGGATCGCGTTCTGCTTCATCCGGCGCATCTGGTCGATCGTGACGACGTCCTTGTTGCCGGTCGCCGTGATGATGATGTCGGCGGTCTCGACGACGTCGTCCAGGGTCGAGACCTGGTAGCCGTCCATGGCCGCCTGCAGCGCGCAGATCGGGTCGATCTCGGTGACGATGACGCGGGCGCCCTGGCCGCGCAGCGACTCCGCGCAGCCCTTGCCGACGTCGCCGTAGCCGCAGACGACCGCGACCTTGCCGCCCATGAGGACGTCGGTGGCGCGGTTGATGCCGTCGATGAGCGAGTGGCGGCAGCCGTACTTGTTGTCGAACTTCGACTTGGTGACCGAGTCGTTGACGTTGATCGCCGGGAAGAGCAGCGAGCCCTCGCGCATCATGTCGTAGAGGCGGAGCACACCGGTGGTGGTCTCCTCGGTGACGCCCTTGAGCTCCGCAGCGATCTGGGTCCAGCGGTCCTGGCTCTCGCCGAGGGACTTGTTGAGGACCTCGAAGATGATCCGCTGCTCGGTGCTGGTGGCGGTCGCCGGGTCCGGCGCCTCGCCCTTCTTCTCGGCCTCGACACCGAGGTGGACCAGCAGGGTCGCGTCGCCGCCGTCGTCGAGGATCATGTTGGCGAAGCGCTTCTCGCCGTCCACGTCGGGCCACTGCAGGATCTGCTGGGTGCACCACCAGTACTCCTCCAGCGACTCGCCCTTCCAGGCGAAGACCGGGACGCCCTGGGGGTCCTCCGGCGTGCCGTTCGGGCCGACCGCGATCGCGGCGGCCGCGTGGTCCTGGGTGGAGAAGATGTTGCAGGAGGCCCAGCGGACCTCGGCACCGAGCGCGACGAGCGTCTCGATGAGGACGGCGGTCTGGATCGTCATGTGCAGCGACCCCGCGATCCGCGCGCCGGCGAGCGGCTGCTCGGCGGCGTACCGCTCACGCATGGCCATCAGGCCGGGCATCTCGTGCTCGGCGAGCTGGATCTCGGTGCGGCCGAAGTCGGCCAGGCTCAGATCGGCGACCTTGTGGTCCATGGGTGCTCCTGGGAGTGCGGTGGACATCTCCTCGAGCGTAGGACGCAGGCGCACCCGAGCAGGAATCCACGACCCGCCCGTCCCCATTGTTGGTCGCGCACCCGTGCCCGCCCCCGGCCCGGTCCAGACCGCGTCGCCGGTCGAGCAGCGAGCCCTCGGCGAGCGTCGACGACCCCTGTCAGCCGACCTTCGGCCTTTGGGCCGTGGGTGGTTGCGGTGGGAGCAGCGATGAGGACGAAGTACGCCGTGGGTTCCCCGCCGTCGCCGGCCTCCGGCTGGTTGAGAGGGCCGCCAGGCTTGTCTCGAAACCGACCCCAGGTTCGAGACCGCCATCCACCCCGACAACCAGGTCACCTTTTACATGCGGACATAGCCGCGCACCCGCCCGCCGGCCGGACGAACGCCCCAGCGCCCTGCGCACCTCACCGGGCCTCGTCGGCGCTCGTCTCGAGGCAGGCCCCCAGCGCGCCCTTCTCGACCCACCGGCTTGCGCTCGCTGGCTCGGCAAGCGCACGGGATCAGTGAGCGGTGGCGTGCTCGTCCTTCTTGCCGAACGGCAGGACGTGCAGGACGGCGACGACGACCGCGCCGAGGGCGAGGCCGAAGACGGCGGAGCAAGCGGTGTTGGTGAGCCAGCCGAGGACGCCGCCGAGGGCGCCGGTGGCGGCGTGGACGTCCTGCTCGAGGTGGTGCACCAGCTCGTACGGCGCGTGCCAGCCGAGCTCGTCGAGGCCGACCAGCTCGATGTGGCCGCCGACCCAGAGCATGGCGACGGTGCCGACGAGGGAGATGACGGCGAGCAGCTTCGGCATGCCGGCGACGAGGCCACGGCCGACCTTCTGGGAGAACGCCGAGGACCGCTGGGCCAGGCGCAGACCGATGTCGTCCATCTTCACGATGAGCGCGACCACGCCGTACACCACGGCGGTGATGGCGATCGCGACGACGACCAGGATGGCCGCCCGGCTCCAGAAGCCCTCGTCGGCGACCTCGTTGAGCGAGATCACCATGATCTCGGCCGACAAGATCAGGTCGGTGCGGATCGCGCCGGAGACCATCGTCTTCTCCGCCTCCGGGCCGGACTCCACGACCGGGGTGGCGTGGGCGTCGTGCCCGCGGATCTTGCCCCAGATCTTCTCGGCGCCCTCGAAGCAGAGGTAGGCGCCGCCGAGCATGAGGATCGGGGTCAGCAGGAAGTCGGCGAACTCGCTGAGCAGCAGCGCGACCGGCAGGATCAGCAGCAGCTTGTTGCGGATCGAGCCGATCGCGATCCGCTTGATCATCGGCAGCTCGCGGTCGGCGGCGACGCCGTGGACGTACTGCGGGGTCACTGCGGTGTCGTCCACCACCACGCCCGCGGCCTTCGTCGTCGCCCGGCCGGCGGCGGCACCGACGTCGTCGATCGAGGCCGCGGCCAGGCGCGCGATCGCCGCGACGTCGTCGAGAAGTCCGAACAGTCCTGCACTCACGGGCGATCCCTCTCCTGGTGGCGTCGGGCCTCACGTCCCGACCGACGTGGGCGGAACCCTAGCGGCCGGGCACGGCGTGCCCGGCGTCGCGCGCGGCGCGCTCGTCGGCCGCCTCCTCCGCGGCGGCCTCCTCCACTGCCCCGGCCAGCACGTCGGCCTCTACGGTGGCGTCCCGGAGGTCGTGCGCGTGGTCGACGCGGCGCTCGGCGAAGCCGACGGGGTCGACGAGGTGCTGCAGCCGCGACGAGACCGGCTGCCAGGCGAGCAGCAAACTCAACCCGACGGCCGCCACCGGCGTCAGGACGATCGACGTCGCGTAGTGCCCCTCTGCCCACGCCGGCAACCCGGCGTACTCCGCGCCCTTCACGAAGAAGCCGTGGAAGAGGTAGACGACGAGCGTCGCGGCGCCCATCCGCGCGAACCATCCGCCGACCCGCGGTACGAGGGCGAGGAAGGCCCACGCCCCGAGCGTGCCCATCACGAGCAGGCAGGCGCGGGTGACGAAGGCCTGGGTGTCGCTGACGTCGAGCTCCTCGTAGCGGGCGCGGTAGTAGAGCCACTCGGTCGCGGCCCAGTCGTCGGTGCGGGAGGTCAGCAGCCAGATCGCGACGAACACCCCGACCGCACCCATCTGCACCCACGGCGCGCGGAGCCGCTCGAGCCGCTCGGGGGTCGCCTTGAGGCCCATGACGAAGAACGGCAGCAGGCCGAGCACGCGGGCGACGTCGAGGGTGTCACCGGCGTACAGCCCGGCGAGGACGCTGATCACGACGGCGACCGCGAGACCGCCCCACATGGGTCGGAAGACCGGCGTCAGCAGTCGCCAGAAGAACAGCGCGGCGAGGTACCACATCGGCCAGTGGGGGTCGCGCCACAGGTCCTGGAGCTCCTCACCGCCGACGAGGATGCGGAACGCCGCGATGCCGGCCTCGAAGACGACGTACGGCACCGCGACGGTGCGCACCAGCTGCCACATCCGGGCCCGGGTGTAGCTGAACGAGCGCGAGAGGTAGCCGGTGACGAAGACGAACGCCGGGACGTGCCAGGCGTAGAGGAAGTCGTAGCCGTGACCCACGAACGCGGTGTCAGGCAGCAGCACCCAGGCGTGACCGACGACGACCAGGGTGACCAGCGCCATCTTGGCGTTGTCGAACCACGGATCCCTGCTCACCCCGGTTCTGTGCCCGGGCCCTGTGGCGACTACACGTGACCGATCGGTCACGTCCCGGGCGTGCTGGCGGGCGTGCTGGCGAGCGTGGCGGTCAGTCGTCGACGAGGCCGAGGCGGAGGTACTCCGCGGCCCAGGTGCCCTGGAGCAGCAGCGAGGCGTAGCGCGCGACCTCGCTCGGCGCCTCCGCGGTCAGCATCTCGACGCGTACGCCGCGGGCGGCGGCCGTGTCCTCGAGCCGGCGGCGGTGCTCGCCGAGGACGGGGTCCTCGTTGCCGTCGTCGAGCACGAGCAGGGTCGGGCGCAGCTCGCCGCCGCCGTCGGCGAACGGGTCGTCGAAGACGTCGCGGGGCCGGGTGGCCTCGATGACCGGCAGCACCTGGTCGACGTCGCCGGCGATCGCGGTCCGGCCGCTGGCGCGACGGATCGACTCCGCCACCCGGCGCGCGGCGCGGGCAGCCAGCACCGAGCCACCCCACACGAGCGGGTTGGCGTCCGCCAGCGCGATGGCGAGCATCTTGGCCGGGTTGATGGACAGGTCGCGGAAGGGCGAGCAGGAGATCGCGACGTCGTCGAGCGCGGTGGCGACGCCCTCGGGGTCGGCGCTGGGGCCGAGCCGGACCTGGTCGAGGAAGGACAGCACGACCACGGCGGTGGCGAGCGGGTCCTGGGTGGCGATCGGGAAGATCGTGCTCCACCGGCCGGCCGCGTGGTCGGCGACCATCGAGGTCGGCGGGCACGCGACGACCACCTGGCAGCCACGGCGGACCGCCTCGGCGACCGCCGACGCCGTACCGCTGTCGGCTCCGTCCGGGGCGAGCACCACGACGAGGTCCAGGGAGCCGGCCCACCCGGGCAGCGCGGGGCCGGGCCAGGCGACGAACGGCACCGGGCACCACGGCTCGAGCACTGCGCGGAGCAGGCGGGAGTCCGGGCCGGCCGCGATGATCGCGCGCGGTCGGGCCTGCTCCTGGAGCCGGCCGACGGCCTCGCGGATCGCCTCCGCGGCGTCGATGCACTCGCGGCGGACCCGCGAGCCGGACTCGGCGAGCGTGCGGAACCGCAGGTCCGCCGCGCCGATGGCGGTCTCGTCGTCGAGGCGTGACTCGTCGAACCAGCTCATCGGCCGGTCAGGGCTTCCGGGCCTCGTCGACGAGCAGGACGGGGATGTCGTCGCGGACGGGGTAGGCGTAGCCGCACTCGCCCCGGCAGACGAGCTCGCCGTCGCCGCCCGGGTCGGGCGCCGCGACGAGGTCGCCGTGGCAGTTCGGGCAGACGATGATGTCCAGCAGCCCCTGGTCGATGTTCATCAGCCCTCCTGGCGGATGGTCGCGAGGACGTCGTCGCGGATCGCGGCCATGGTGGCCTCGTCCCGGCCCTCGGCGTTGAGGCGGAGCAGCGGCTCGGTGTTCGAGGGCCGCACGTTGAAGGTCCAGTCGGCGTGGCTGACCGTCAGCCCGTCGAGCCAGTCGGTCGTGACGCCGTCGCGGGCGGCGTACTCCTGCTCGATGCGGGCGATCGCGGCCTGCTGATCGGCGACGGTGGAGTTGATCTCCCCGCTGACGGGGTAGCGCTCGTACTCGGCGAGCAGCTGCGAGAGGGGTACGTCGGTCCCGGCTAGCGCCGCGAGGGCGTGCAGCGCGGCGAGCATGCCCGAGTCGGCGCGCCAGAAGTCGCGGAAGTAGAAGTGGCCGCTGTGCTCGCCGCCGAAGATCGCGTCGGTCTCGGCCATGGTGGCCTTGATGTAGGAGTGGCCCACGCGGGTGCGGACCGGGGTGCCGCCCAGCTCGGTGACCAGCTCGGGCACCGCGCGGCTGGTGATCAGGTTGTGGATGATCGTCGCGCCCGGCTCCTTGGCCAGCTCGCGGGCGGCGATGAGCGCGGTGAGGGTCGAGGGCGAGACGTTGCGGCCGGTCTCGTCGACGAGGAAGCAGCGGTCCGCGTCGCCGTCGAAGGCCAGCCCCACGTCGGCGCCGGTCTCGAGCACCTTCGCCTGGAGGTCGCGGAGGTTCTCGGCCTCGATCGGGTTGGCCTCGTGGTGGGGGAAGGTGCCGTCGAGCTCGAAGTACATCGGCACCAGCTCGACCCGGTCCCCCAGCCGCTCGAAGACGGCCGGCGCCGTGTGGCCGGCCATGCCGTTGCCGGCGTCGACGACGACCGTGAGCCGGCGGCCCTGGACGGGCGCGAGAGAGAGCAGGTGGTCGGCGTACGCCGCCAGCACGTCCTGCTCGCTGATGGTGCCGGTCCGCTCGGCGTCCGGCTGCTGGGCGGCGGCGCCCCCGGCGACGAGGTCGCGGATCTCGGCCAGGCCGGTCTCCATGCCGATCGGCTGGGCGTGCGCGCGGCACATCTTGATGCCGTTGTACTGCGCCGGGTTGTGGCTCGCGGTGAACATCGCGCCCGGCACCGCGAGGTGCCCGGAGGCGAAGTAGAGCTGGTCGGTCGACGCGAGGCCGATCATCACCACGTCCGCGCCGGCCGCGGTCGCGCCCTCGGCGAACGCCTGCGCCATGCCCGGGCTGCTGGGCCGCATGTCGTGGCCGACCACGACGGTCTCCGCGCCGACGACCTGGACGTAGGCCCGGCCGGTCGCGCGCGCCAGCGCCTCGTCGAGCTGGTCCGGCACGGTGCCGCGGACGTCGTACGCCTTGAAGATCGCGGCGATGTTCGCGGGGTCGAGGGTGTCGGCCATGAGCGAGACAGTAACGAGGTCAGTCGGTGCTGAGCACGCGGAGGTGCCCGCGACGGCCGCGCTCGCGGACGTTCTCCTCCGCCGGTGGCAGGCGCACCACCTGCTTCACCGGTCGGGCGGCCTCGCGGACCGCGTCGGCGAGGGCCAGCAGGTCGTCGGTGGAGGGGCCCTGGGCGGCCGGGTCCGGCGCCAAACGGAGCACCTCCCAGCCCCGCGGCGCGGACAGGCGCTCGCTGTGGGTGTCGCACAGGTCGTAGGCGTGCGGCTCGGCGTACGTCGCCAGCGGGCCCAGGACGGCGGTCTGGTCGGCGTAGACGTAGGTGAGCGTGCTGGTCGCAGGACGGCCGCACGCGGTGCGGGAACAGCGACGGGCGGGACTCACGAGCAGACCGTACCCCTCGGCACCGACCACCCGGCTTAGGCTCGCGGCGTGACCGAGCCCGCCCCCGCCACCCCCCGCGGCCCCCGTCGGCGGGACCGTCGCGGCCGCGGCATGCGCGGCCCCGGCGTCCTCCCCCGCACCCCCGGCCGGCCGGAGACCCGCACCCGGCGCGAGCGGTTCGACGACCTGGTCCTCGCCGTCGTCGAGGAGGTCGACGGCCGGTGGGCCGACCGCCTCGGGACCGTCGAGTACGCCGTCGAGGACACCCCTCACGTCCCCGACGACTGGGACTCCCCCGACGTCCCCCTCGGCTCGGCCGTCCGCGGCACCGGCGGCGAACCCTCCCGCGTCGTCGTCTTCCGCCGTCCCATCGAGCACCGCGCCGAGACCCGCTCCGAGCTCGACGCCCTCGTCCTCACCGTCGTCGTCGAGCAGGTCGCCGACCTGCTCAACGTCGACCCCTCCGTCATCGACCCGCGGTACGACGCCGACGACGACTGAGCTTCGCGGCCGCCGCAGTCGGCTCACGGGTTCTCGTCACGGTGCCCGGCGGCCCTCCCTGCTCGTCAGCGGGAGGCGGATGGCTCGTCGACGGACAGGCAGAACTTCCCGTTCGGACGCGCCGACCTGCAGGAACGTCGCCCGGATGCGACTTCTGCCCGTCTGACGACGGCCCGCAGGCGCGACGTGGACCGGGCCCCGTTCCCGGCGGCAGCCGCAGCACGGTCGGGCCTGGCGGCAGCCGCAGAACGGTCGGGCCTGGCGGCCCTCCCTGCTCGACCAGCAGGTGGGACTAGGGGAGGCCGGGGCGGACGTCGGGGACGAGGGAGGACCGCACCAGCTCGTGGAGGCGTACGACGCCGGCGCCGCCGGTCGCGGCGACGACCGACGCGACCACGGGCGTGCGCTGCGGGGTGACCGTGAGGTGGACCGCCCGGGCGGGCAGGCCGACCGCGAACCCGCGGTTCGGCGACACCTCGACCCGCTTGGCGGCCAGCTCGGCGCCGGACGCGTCGCGGGCGACGACCTCGACGACCCCGGTCGAGGTGGCCCCGGCGAGCACGAGGCGCTTGCGGCCGGGTGGGACGGCGGCGACCGTGGCCGTCTCCACGCCGGCCGTGGGGACGGCGTGCGCGAGGTCGCCGCCGACGAACGACCGCAGCGTCGCGGTGACCGGCCCGGTGGCGTCGACGACGAGCCCGAGCGCGCCGTCGGCGACGAGCGCGCCGAGCGTGGCCCCCAGCTGCACCCGGGCGACGGACTGCGGCGGGACGCGGACGTCCTCGATGCCCTCGGGCGCGAAGACGGAGCGCTCGTCGAGCACCCGCAGGGTCGCGCGGACCTCGGAGTCGCCGTCGTTCGCGACCAGGAGCGTCCGTTCGCCGATACCCACGGGGAGGCCGAGGAGGGTGAGCGAGGTCGCGGGCTCGGCCTGCGGCGGGAGGTGGTCCTCGGCTGCATCGCCGGCGCCGAGCTCGTCGACCCGGTCGAGCACCGCGGAGAAGACCCGGCCGCGCTGCGTGGTCACGCGCAGCGACAGCTCGTCGCGGCGCGGGAGCAGCTCGGCGAGGTCGAGCCGCACGCTGCTGCGCCCCGGCACGGCCACGCCGCGGAGCTCCGGCGCCTCGACGATCCCGGCGCGGCCGGTGACGACCACGTCGGCGACGGCGGCGCCGTTGTCGGGGTTGACCAGCTCGAGCACGGAGGAGTGGCCGGCGCCGGCGCCCACGCCGGTGAACCACTGCTCGGGCGCCGGGGCGGCGCACTCGGCGACGCGCAGCGGCCCGTCGGCGTACCGCCCGGCGACCAGGCCCGGCGCGAGCGCGTCCTCCGCGCGGACGACCACCGGACGGTCGCCGAGACCGGGGACCTCGCCCAGGCGGCCGGGGGCGACCTCGACCGCCGACTCGTCGACCCCGGCTCCCGCGACGACGGTGCCGGACTCCCCCGAGGTCGTGGTCACGAGCACGGGCGACGCCAGGCCGGGGCACACGACGGACGCGGCGCCGAGGGCGGCCTCGACCGGTGACCGGTCGGGCAGCGGCGGCGTCTCGGTGCGAGTGAGGAGCACCGCGCCGCCGGTGAGCAGCGGCAGCAGGACCGCGAGCACGACGGTCACGTCGAGGACGCGCGAGGGGCGGGCCCGGGCGGCCCGGCGCGAGGGGGTGCTCATCCGCGCCTCCGCTCGAGGGCGCGCTGGGTCGTGGGCGCGCAGAGCACGAGCACCCAGAGGAGCCCCGCGCCCTGGAGGACGAGCAGGACGACCCGCAGCCACGACCGGGGCCCGTCGAGCGCGTCGGCGGAGATCGGCCGGTCGACCTGCCAGGCCCGCGTCGCGGGGTCGGCGGCGCTGGCCTGCACGAGCCCGCCGGTCGCGTCGAGCATCGCGGCGACGGCGCCGTCGGCGGGGGCCGGGAGCACGACGTACTCGATCCCCCGCTTGCCGAGCTCGGTCACCAGCGCCGGCGTCGGCCGCGAGGCGAGCCGCTGCACGTCGCGGGTGAGCACGTCGTCCTCGGGCGCGAGCGCGAGCACCTCGTCCTCACCGAGCGTGACGCCGTCGCCGCGACGCACGACCCAGCTCAGGCCCTCCTCGACAGACCCGCGGACGACGAGGATGCCGTGGTCCTCGCCGCGGGTGGCGGCCTGGACCATGTACGCCGGGATGCCGGACCGCGGGTCCTCGTCCAGCGACGCGTCGGCCCCGGTGAGGGCCCACGCCAGCCCGCCCAGCGGCACCACGGCCGCCACCACCGTGAGCGCCGCGGCGACCCGGCGCGGCGCGCCCTGGCCGCCGAGCACCGCGGCGACGACGAACGCACCCTGCAGCGCGACGACGAGGAACGCCAGCGCCGGCGCGGTCTCGACCGACGCCAGTGACAGCGTGACGGTCCCGAGCAGCGCAGCGACGACAGCGGCCACCAGCGCGACGATCCAGCACACCAGCACCGGGATCCGGGTCGCCCGCGGCACGAGCGCCGCGACGGCCAGCACGGCCACGACCACCCCGAGCCACACCGGCGCACCGAGGTCACCCAGCCGCCCGGCGACCAGGTCGAGCGGCGCGACGGTCGGCACGGGCAGCCGGCCCGGCTCGAGCAGCAGTCCCTCGGCCGCGCGCTCGAGCAGGCTCGGCAGCCACCAGGGCGCGAGCAGCAGCACCGGCACGGCCAGCGCCACCAGCGGCGGCGCCCAGACCGAGCGGTCGCGCAGGGCGGAGCGGACGACGGCGTACGACGCGGCGAGCACGACCAACCCGAGCACGACGGCGAACGGCCAGGCCACGGGCGCGAACGCGGTGGTCAGCGCGAGGAGGAGGCCGGTGCGCCAGGCGGCGCGCCAGCGACGGTCGGGCTCGGGGTCGGCGAAGCCGAGGGCGGCGTGGGCGAGCCACGGCAGCACCGCGACGGCGACCACGGGGCCGAGCCGGCCGTCGCCCCACGCGCCGCTGGTGAGGGCGACCAGCGACCAGGTCGCCGAGCCCCACAGCAGCAGCCAGCGCGGCGCGCCCTGCGGCGAGACGAACCGGCCGACCACGCGCAGCAGCCGCCAGGCGCCCCACAGCGCGACCGGCGCGGACAGCACGAGCACCGCGCTGACCGCGGTCGTCGTGCCGAGGACGGTGCCCAGCAGGGCGAGCGGGAGGAGGTACGGCGGCGCGGGGACGCCGGTGCCCTGGCCGAGCGGGTGCCAGTGCTCCACGTGCAGCCGCCACCAGTCCGCGACCGACTCGGGCACCGGGGAGAGCCCGCCGCCGGAGACCGCGCCGTACGCCTCGCGGCCGGCCACCAGCAGCGCGACGACGAGCAGCGCCAGCGCGACCGCGACCGGGTTGGTGAGGAAGCGCGCGACGGCGCCGGTGTCGGCGTACTCCTCGTCCTCGTCGAGCACGCGGCGGCGCGCGGCCATCGAGGACGGGTCGTGCTCGGCCTTGGCGGCGCGGCGGCGCTCGGCGACGTCGGCGGCCTGGTTCGTGGCGGCGGCCGCGAGGTCGCTGACGAAGTCCAGGCCGTGGCGGTAGGGCAGCCACGGCGGCGCGAGGAGGCGGCGCACGTCGGCGGGCTCGCGGACCTGCCGCTGCTGCCGCTCGCGGCGGGCGGCGTGGACCTCGCGCGGGCTGGAGTAGACCGAGACCAGCGCGGCGAGCTCGTCGAGCGCCTGCCCGACCGAGCGGAGCAGCAGGAACCCGATGACCCGCAGCACCGTCCCGAGCGCCAGGCGCACCAGCTGGAAGGGCAGCGAGCGGGCGCGGGAGTTCGCGAGCAGCGTGTAGAGCGCGGCGCGGCGCTCCTGGTAGTGGGTGTGCCGGCCGGTCAGCGGCGTGCGGCGTACGCCGCGGTGGGCCGCCTCGGCGTGGAAGACGACCGCCTGCGGCACGACGATCGCGCGGTGGCCGGCCGTCGCGGCGCGCCAGCCGAAGTCGACGTCGTTGCCGAAGATCGGCAGCTGCCGGTCGAACCCGCCGAGCTCTTCGAGCACGTGGCGGCGCACGAGCATCCCGGCGGTGTTGACCGCGAGGACGGTGCGGACGGCGTCGTGCTGGCCCTGGTCGTACTCCCCGCGCTCCAGCCCCGTCTCGCGCCGCCCGGTGCCCGAGATCGTGACGCCGAGCTCGAGCAGCCGGCGCAGCGAGGGCCACTCGCGCAGCTTCGGGCCGAGCACCGCGACGTCGGGCTGCTCCGCGGCGGCCGCGAGCAGCGCCTCGAGGGCGCGTGGGTCGGGGTTGCTGTCGTCGTGGAGGAGCCAGATCCAGTCCGCGCCGGTGCCGGTGCCGGTCGTGGCGGTGCCGTTCGCGGCGGCGCGCTCGAGACCGAGCGCGACGGCGTCGGGGTACGACGTCGCGCCGCTGACCCGCTCGACGCCGCCGACCAGCAGGTCGCCGAGCGCGGACTCGACCAGGTCGGCGCTGCCGTCCTTGCTGCCGGTGTCGATCGCGACGACCGCGTCGACCGGGCGGGTCTGGCTGCGGAGCCCGTCGAGCACCGCGGGCAGCCAGCGCGCGCCGTCGTGGCTGACCAGCAGCGCGACGACACGACCGGGGGCGGACACGTCGGAAGACCCTACGGGGCCTGGCCGGGCTCCCCGAACCCAGCGAGTGACCCAGCCGACGAGCCCGGCGAAATGAGAAGGACCCCGGCCGCTGGCGACCGGGGTTCCCTTCTCACTGCTCCGCTGAGCAGCCCTGGTTTCGGACTGCCCTGCTTCAGACTGCTCGCTTCTTCAGCTTGCGGCGCTCCCTCTCGGAGAGACCGCCCCAGATGCCGAAGCGCTCGTCGTTCATCAGTGCGGACTCCAGACACTCGGTCCGCACCTCGCAGGTGAGGCAGACCTTCTTGGCCTCCCTCGTCGATCCACCCTTTTCGGGGAAGAACGCCTCGGGGTCGGTCTGAGCGCACAGCGCGCGCTCCTGCCAACCCGCTTCCTCGGCGTCCCCGTCGAGGAGAAAAAGTTCTCTCACGGCACTCGCCCTTTCGACCCGGTGATGCTGTACGTGTCCGACGTACGACACTGTGGGAATTACATGCCTGTCGTACCCACTTGGTCAAGCCCGGATCTGATATGGGTGCTCCGGACCCCTCGTGGGCACCGGCCCGGGGCGCCGGGGATGATGGCGTCATGATCAGGGACATCACCGTCCTGGCCGGTGGCACCGGCGGGGCCCGGTTCCTCCAGGGCCTGCTGCACGGCATCGAGACGGGCGCCCTCCCGGGGGTCTCCCCCGACGCGGTCGTGACCGTCGTCGCCAACACCGCCGACGACCTCTGGGTGCACGGGCTGAAGGTCTGCCCCGACCTCGACACGGTGATGTACACCCTCGGCGACGGCATCGACCCGGTCCGCCGCTGGGGCCGCCGCGACGAGACGTGGAGCGTGAAGACCGAGCTGGCGGCGTACGGCGTGGAGCCGACGTGGTTCGGCCTCGGCGACCGCGACGTGGCGACGCACCTCGTGCGCACGCAGATGCTCGAGGCCGGCTACCCGCTCTCCCAGGTGACGACGGCGCTGTGCCGGCGCTGGCTCGAGCCGCGGTGGGGCGACCGCGTCCGCCTCCTGCCGATGACCGACGACCGGGTCGAGACCCACGTCGCGGTCGCCGACGACGAGAGCCCGAGCGGCCGGCGGGTGGTGCACTTCCAGGAGTACTGGGTGCGCCTGCGCGCCGCCGTCCCCGCCGAGACGGTCGTCTTCGTCGGTCTGGACCAGGCGACGCCCGGGCCCGGCGTGCTCGACGCGATCACCGGCGCCGACCTGGTGCTCCTGCCGCCGTCCAACCCCGTCGTCTCGGTCGGCACGATCCTCGGCGTCCCGGACGTCCGCGACGTGCTGCGCGTGACGAAGGCCCCCGTCGTCGGCGTCTCCCCCATCGTGGGCGCCAGCCACGTGCACGGCATGGCCGAGCAGATGCTGACCTCGATCGGCGTCGAGGTGAGCGCGGCGGCGGTCGGGCTGCACTACGGCGCCCGGTCGACCGGCGGGGTCCTCGACGGCTGGCTGGTCGACGAGGGCGACGCCGACCAGGTCGCGCGCGTGGTCGACGGCGGCGTCGCGTGCCGCGCCGTACCCCTGATGATGACCGACCACGACGCCACCGCCGTCATGGCCGCGGCGGCGATCGACCTCGTCACGTGAGCCCCTCCGAGATCAGGGTCTGGGCGCCGGACGGGGTCGGCGAGGTCCGCGCCGGCGACGACCTCGCGGCGCTGGTGCTGCCGCTGGTCGAGCTCGCCGACGGCGACGTCCTCGTCGTGACGAGCAAGGTGGTCAGCAAGGCCGAGGGCCGGGTCGTGAGCGGTACGACGCGTGAGGAGGCGCTCGCCGGCGAGACCGTCCGCGTGGTCGCCCGCCGCGGGCCGACCGCCATCGTGCGCACCCGCCACGGGCTCACCATGGCCGCGGCCGGCATCGACGCCAGCAACGTGGAGGCGGGCTCGGTCGTGCTGCTGCCGGTCGACCCGGATGCCTCCGCGCGGCGGCTGCGGGCCGACGTGCTCGGGCGGACCGGCCGCAACGTCGGCGTCGTCGTCACCGACACGGCCGGCCGCGCGTGGCGGGAGGGGCAGACCGACATCGCGGTCGGCGCCGCAGGCGTGCTGGTCGCCGAGACCTTCGCCGGGCGCGTCGACGCGCACGGCAACCCGCTGGTGGTCACGGCACCCGCGGTGGCCGACGAGATCGCCGGCGTCGCGGAGCTCGCCTCCGGGAAGCTCGGTGCGCGCCCGTTCGCGGTCGTCCGCGGGCGGGCCGACCTGGTGCTCCCGGCCGGCGAGGACGGGCCGGGCGCGCGGGCGCTGGTGCGCGCCGAGGGCGCCGACCTGTTCGGGTACGGCGCCCGCGAGGCCGTCGTACGCGCCGTGCTCGGGCAGCCTGCCGACCAGGCGCCGTTCGGCACGGCCGTCCCCGCCGAGGACCTCGCCGCCGTGCTGCGGCTCGTCCCGGGGACCGAGGTGGTGCTCGAGGACGACGGGGTCGACGTCGTCGACGTCCGGAGCGACCGGCCGGACGCGGTCGCGGCGCTCGCGTTCGCGCACGGCTGGCGGCTGGAGAGCCCGGCGCCCGACGCGGGATCGGCCGTCATGGCACGGCTGCGCCCGGCCACGACCTAGACTCTGCCGCGCATCCCCGACCGTCGTACCCACCGCGAGGAAATCCGAACCGTGGCCAAGCCCGCCAAGAACGACCGCCAGGCGGTCATCGACTCGATCCGCAAGAAGCAGAAGGGTGCCGACAAGCGCCGGGGCTTCGCGATCGTCGGTGTCTGCTCGCTGGTGGCCCTGCTCCTCATCGGCGCGGCCGCCTACCAGCCGATCAAGGACTGGTGGGACCTCCGCAAGTTCAACGACATCGACATCGCCTCCATCGGCGCGCCGGCCTCGGCGTGCCAGAAGATCAAGACCCGCGAGGCGACCGGCAACCAGGAGCACGTCCCGACCGGCACCAGCGTCGACTACGAGGACTCGCCGCCGGCCTTCGGCGCCCACTGGAACGAGGCGAACGTCGCCCCCGACCCGATGGAGCGCAAGCTCTACACCACCGAGGACCGGCCCGAGGTCGAGGCGCTCGTGCACAACCTCGAGCACGGCTACACGATCCTCTGGTACGACGAGACCGCCGCCAACGACGACGCGATGATGGACGACATCCGCGGCATCGCCACGAAGTTCAAGGGCACCTCGAACCTCCGCCTGAAGTTCAAGGCCGTCCCGTGGACCGAGGAGGACGGCGAGGCCTTCCCCGAGGGCCAGCACGTCGCCTACACCCACTGGTCCATCGGCGGCGCCGGCAACGACGTCTCCGACACCTCCACCCAGGTCGGCGTCTGGCAGTACTGCGCCGAGCCCTCCGGCGAGGCGCTCGAGGACTTCATGATCGAGTACCCCTACATGGACTCCCCCGAGCCCAACGCCATGTGACCTCGGCGCTCCCCGCGCTACCCGTCGTACGCCGAACGGGCCGGCTCCTCCTTGGAGGGGCCGGCCCGTTCGTGATTCCTGTCGCGGGTCGGTGGCGACATCCCAGGTTCACTTGGGATGTTCGCGCTTCTCGGCCATCGCAATGGCAGGGAACCTCCAGCATCCCAGGTGAACTTGGGATCCTGCCGACCTCAGCAACCCCACCAGTCACACGAGCCCCAGGAGCCACACGCCGGAGCCCGAGGATCCGGCAGGCTACGAGGTCAGGGCAGCTCAGGTCAGAGCTTGGACATCTTCGAGAACGGCGAGGGGACGCGGAGGTTGCGGTCGCCGAAGTCGACGGTGACGGCGAGCGAGTCGACCGCGATGACCCGGCCGAGGCCGTGGGCGTCGTGGGAGACGCGGTCGTCGACGACGTACTCCTCGATCACCTGCTCCGGGTCGGGCTTGAAGGGACTGCTGGCGAGATGGCGTGGCCGCGCCCGGTGCGAGGATGACATTGCTTCCAGTATGCGCCTGCCGAGGCCGACCCGTGGCTTCCCGGCGACAACGGCACTCACGTCAGGTCGGTCCGGCCGTCCGCGGTGAGGCCGGTGACGACGGCCTTGACGTCCTGGGCGCGGGCGCGGGTGGTGACGAGCAGGGCGTCGGGTGTGTCGACGACGACGACGTCCTCGAGGCCCACCACGGCGACCACGCGCTCGGATCGCGGGACGACCAGGCCGGTCGAGTCCACTGCACGGACCAAGGCCTCGTCGCCGAGCACCGTCACCGAGCCGGACTCCTCGCGCAGGGCGTCCAACAGCGTCGCGAGCGAGTCGAAGTCGCCGATGTCGTCCCACCCGAAGGTCGAGGGCACGGTGACGACCCGCCCGGCATCGGCGGCGGGCTCGGCGACAGCGTGGTCGAGCGCGATCTTCGGCAGGTCCGGCCACAGCTCGTCGAGGCGCTCCGGCTCGGCGGCGATGGTCCGCAGCGCGGCGGCGAGCTCCGGGTGCCAGGTGGCGAGCAGGTCGAGCAGCACCGTCGGTCGTACGACGAACATGCCGGCGTTCCAGCGGTAGCGCCCGGTCGCGAGGTACGCCGCCGCCACCTCCGTCGACGGCTTCTCGACGAACTCCCGCACCGACGCCACCCCCGGGTGGCCGGGCAGCTCCTCCCCCAGGTTCACGTAGCCGAAGGCCGACGACGCGAACGTCGGCTCGATGCCCAGCGTCACCAGCCACCCCTCCCGGGCGACCCGGACCGCCGTCCGCACGCACGCGCGGAACGCCTCGGGGTCGGCGATCACGTGGTCGGCGGCGAACGAGCCCATCACCGCGTCGGGGTCGCGCCGCTCCAGCACCGCGGCGGCCAACCCGATCGCCGCCATCGAGTCGCGCGCCGACGGCTCGGCGATGATCGCGTCCTCACCGAGCACGGCCAGCTGCTCGCCGACGGCCGCGCGGTGCGGGCGCCCGGTGACGACGAGGAACCGGTCCTCGACCAGCGGCGCGAGCCGGTCGTGGGTCTCCTGCAGCAGCGAGCGCCCGCTGCCGGTGAGGTCGCGCAAGAACTTCGGCGACGTCCGGCGCGAGAGCGGCCAGAGCCGGGTGCCGGCACCGCCGGCGGGGATGACGGCCCAGAAGTCCTCGAGAGCGGACGGGCCGGCGGCAGCGGAGCTCATGGGCCCGAAGCCTAGGGCCGGCCCCCTGCGTCCGGGCCTGCGTCCGGCCCCGTGTCTAGGGTGACGGATGTGACGACCTTCCCCACCGTCCTGGCCGACCTGCTGCGCCGCGAGCCCGGCCGCCCGTTGGTGACCTTCTACGACGACGCGACCGGCGAGCGCGTGGAGCTGTCGGTGACGACGTACGCCAACTGGGTCGCGAAGGCCTCCTCGCTGCTCGTCGAGGAGCACGACCTCGAGCGCGGCGACACGATCCGGATCGACCTGCCGGCCCACTGGCTCGGCCCGGTCTTCCTCGGCGCGGCCTGGAACGCCGGCCTCGCGGTCAGCCTGGACGACAGCGGCGCGGAGCCGGACGCGGTCGTGTGCGGCCCCGACGGGGTCGACCGCTGGGCCGACCTGGCCGGCGACGTACCCGTCCTCGCCTGCTCGCTGCTCCCCCTCGGCGTCCGCTTCGCCGACCCGCTGCCGGCCGGCGTCCACGACGTCGGCGTCGAGGTCTGGTCGCAACCGGACTCGTTCATCCCGTGGGACCCGCCGCAGGACGACGACCTCGCGGTCCACGACGCCGGAGGAGGCGCCGAAGGCGACACGAGCGGCACGACCCAGGCGCAGCTCTGGAGCGCGGCCGCCGCCGGGAGTCTCCTCACCGACGGCGGCCGGCTCCTCTCGGAGGCGAACCCGGCTTCCCCACCAGGCCTCGCCACCTTCACCGAGCCGCTCGCGCGGAGCGGCTCGCTGGTCCTGGTCGTCCGCGCCGGACGGGAGCGGCTCGAGGCGACGTACGCCGCCGAGCGCGCGACCGCCCGCTTCCCCGCATGACCGACCAGGACCACGTCCGTCAGCCCACCAGGTCGTAGACCCCCGCTCCCTCAGCGATCAGCCGCCGCGCACCGAAGCCGGACGTCGTGCCGGGCAGCAGCCACAGCTTGCCGTCGGCCTTGCTGCGGGCGATGACGTCGGCGTGCCCGGTGAGCTGGACGTCGCTGACGCCGACGAGCCAGTCGTACGCCGCCACGTCGGTGCCGAGCGCGCGCGGCGTGGTCAGCCCGCCGGGGCCGTTGCCGGGGTAGAGCGTGAGCCGGTCGCCGACGCGGTAGAGGACGTCCGGCGCCCCGTCGGCGTCCCAACGGCCGACCGGGACCTGCTGGGTGGCGGTCACCTTCGAGCGGATGACGTACGACGCCGCGAGACCGTCGAGGCCCCGACCCGGGTAGACCCGCATCGCGCTGCCGTCGGGCTGGCCGACCAGGTCCGGCCAGCCGTCGCCGGTGAGGTCGCCGGCGGCCGCGAGCAGCCGGACGCCGCCGAAGCCCTTGGCGAGCCGGGTCGCCTTGGCGAACCGGCCGGTCCCGTCGCCGCGGCGCAGCGACAGGGCGCCGTTCTTCTTGTTGCGCGTGACCATGTCGCCGAAGCCGTCGCGGTCCCAGTCGCCCACGCTCAGCAGCACGTCGGCGTTGCGGAGGTTGACGCCGGTCGGCACCGGGGCGGTGGTGTCGAAGGTGCCGGCGTTCTCGACGACCACGAGCGCGTCGCCGCGGCGGGCCACCAGGTCGGGCGTCGCGTCGCCGACCAGGTCGCCGCCGGAGGTGACGCCGGCCAGGCCGGCGGTGCGCTTGACCGGGCCGATCGCGGAGCCGAAGGTGCCGTCGCCGCGCCCGGGCCGCAGGAAGCTGTTGCCGTTGTCGGCGCGATGGACGAAGAGGTCAGGGCGCCCGTCGCGGTCGTAGTCGCCGCCACCGGTGATCGACCCGAACTGCTTCCACCTCCCCGCCAGCGCCTCCCGCGCGGCGGGGTCGAGACCGGTCGAGGCACGGTGCAGCGAGAGCTTGCCGGCCGCGTCGCGGGCCAGCAGGTCCGCGCGCCCGTCGCCGTCGACGTCGCCGGGCCCGACGAGCAGGTCGTAGCCCTCCCAGCCGGTCGTGCCGGCCTGGCGGGCGAAGCCGCCCGAGCCGTTGCCGCGGTAGACGTCCAGGCGGCCGTTGGCGGCCCGGGCCACCAGGTCGTTGCGGCCGTCGCCGTCGACGTCGCCGGCGGCCGTGAGCAGGTCGTGGTCCGCGGTGGCCGCGGTCGTCGTGCCGGTCGCCGCGAAGGCGCCCGAGCCGTCGGCGGCCCGCACCTGCGCGCTGCCGTCGCTGCGGCGTACGACCAGGTCGGGACGGCCGTCACCGGTCAGGTCCGGCGAGACGACCGCGGTCGCGGCGGAGTCGGCGGCGCTCCAGCCGGAGACGACCGGGCGGGCGGCGCGGAAGCCGGTCAGCCCGCCCGTCGGGAGGATGTAGCCCTTGCCGTCGGCCGCGTTGCGGACCAGCAGGTCCGGGTGCGGCGTGCCGACGAGGTCCGACTCGCGCTCACGGCCGGACCAGCCGAGCTGGGCGTCGGCGGCGAGGGTGCGGATCTGCGGCACCTTGGCGTAGAGGTGACGACCCGGGCAGGCCGTCGACCCGGCGTCGCGGTGGCCGTTGATGGCGCGGAACGACTTCCTGCCGACGACCTGGCTCGGGGAGGAGGCGTCGACGCCGTGCAGGGAGAGCTTCCAGGCGAAGAGCGCGCCGTACGCCTGCACCATCGCGCTGCTCGGCTGCGCCACGTCGAAGTTGCCGATCGCCGACATCGCGAACGAGCTCTCGTTGTAGCCCAGCGTGTGGGCGCCGACCACGGGCCGGTCGATGCCGCCGGCGCGGCCCTCCCAGATCCGGCCGAACCGGTCGACGAGGAAGTTGTAGCCCACGTCGGACCAGCCACGGGACTGCGTGTGGTAGGCGTAGATGCTGCGCAGGATGCCCGGCACCTGCGCCCGCGTGTAGTCGTTGGCGTTGACCGTGTGGTGCACGAAGCCCGCGTGGACCTCGTAGTAGGACGGTGCGGTCTTCCCGCGGAGCTTCTCGTTCGCGCCCCACTGGGCACGCGAGTAGACCGTCGGCCGAGGCGTGTACGCCGCCGCGCGCAGCGCCAGCGCGTCGCCGGCCTGCCCCGTCGGCGCGTCCGTGGCACCCGTCTCGGTCGCGTCGGCCGTCCCGGCGGTGGCCCGCAGCTCGGCCTTCTCCCGCGTGACGACACCGGCGTGGCCGGGGTCGACCACGGCCAGCCGCAGGTCGTCGGGGACACCGGCCTCGGAACGGACCCGCACCTGCACCCGGTCGACCTCGCCGACGAGCAGCTCGTCGGTGCCCGGCCGGGCTCGCCGCGCCTCGGCGCTGTCCGGGTCCGGGCCGTGCTCGTCGTGGTACGCCAGCTCCGACCAGCCGCTCCACGCGCCGTCGGTCTCGGTCCGCACCTCGAAGGAGATCTCGTCGTCCGCGATCGCCTCGCCGTGCTGCCAGGTGACGCCGACCGCGCCGTACCCGCTCACCGGCTGCGGCTCCGCCACGACCTCCGCGGTCCGACCGGCCACCCGCGTGCGGGCGTGGAGCGCGCCCTTCGCGACGCGGGCGCTCGCCGGAGCGGTCAGCGCGTACTCGGTCACCACCGGGTCCACGACCTCCGCCGGCACCACCGACATCCGGTCCAGCTCGGCGGCGTACGCCGACAGGCGCCCGGTGACCTCGACGCCGTTGCTCTCGCCGAGGCCGAGGCCGTGCGCCGGCGCGCCGCTGGGCGCCTCGTGCACGACGTCCAGGGTCAGGACGCGGGCTGCCGGGGTGAGCACGGCAAGCACCGTGCCGAGCGCCAGCACCTGCTGGCACCCGGTGACGAAACGGTCCTTCGACCTGGACATGACGACCTGCTCTTCGTGCGGGGGAAGTTCACACAGGGCGCAACTTTCACACGCGTCACAGGCCGGCCGGAAGAGTTCGTGAGTAACTACAACGCTGTAATTTCCACTCGACACGCCGACGTTCTTCAGATTTGTCAAGCCGAGGATGCCTGCTGCGGGGCACGTCCGGGGGCCGACACGCCGAGCCGTGTCCCCACTCCCCCGGCCGCCGCCGCGCCGGAGGACGATCGCAAACCGGGGTACGCCGCGCGGGTCGGGGCCGGAGGCGCACGCCGGAGGGCCGGGGCGCCCCGGCGAACGTGAAGGCGACCCCGACGGCCTGGAGGAGCGAAGCCGGGGGAAGGCCCTCTCGGGAGCACGTGGGCCGGGCGGCCCGGGCCGCAGGCGGGAGCCGCAGGCCCCGACCCACACCCGGCGCACCCGCACTTCGCGGACCGGGCGCAGAGCGACGCGGGGGCCGACACCCAGCCCGCCGCAGGCGCTACCTCCTCGACCAGCCGTGCCGGTCAGACGTCCGAGCCGAGCTCGTCGTCCTCCTGGTCCTCGGGCTTGGTGGAGTCCTCGTCGTACTTCACGTAGCGGATGCCCTCGTCGACGGGGCCGTCGAAGCCGACCCGGCCCTTCTCGAGCACGATCACGCGGTCGCACATCTTCCGCACGGAGCCGGCGGCGTGGCTGACGTAGACGAGCGTCCGGCCGGACTCGCGGATCTCCTGCATCTTCTCCATGCACTTGCGCTTGAACGGCCGGTCCCCCACGGCCAGCACCTCGTCGGCGAGGAAGATGTCGGAGTCGACGTGGATGGCGACGGCGAAGCCGAGCCGCGCGAACATGCCGGAGGAGTAGTTGCCGACCGGCGTCTCGAGGAAGCGCCCGATGTCGGCGAACTCCACGATGGAGTCGAACTTCCGCTGGGTCTCCGGCTCGGTCATGCCGAGGATGGCGGCGTTGAGGTAGACGTTCTCGCGGCCGGTGAGCTGCGGGTGGAAGCCGGCGCCGGTCGCGATGAGGCCGGCGATCCGGCCGCGGGTGAGCACGGTGCCGGAGTCGGGCTTCATCACGCCGTTGATCAGCTTGAGCAGGGTCGACTTGCCGGAGCCGTTGAGCCCCATCAGTCCGATCGACTCCCCCTGCTTGACGGTGAACGAGACGTCGTCGAGCGCGGAGAAGGTGTCACTGATGTCGCGGCCCTTCACCATCGCGACGGCCATCTGCTTCGCGGTGCGGTGGTAGCGCAGCGTGAAGTCCTTGCTGACGTGGTCGACCACGATCGAGGTGTCGGCGTCGTACGCCGCGGGGTCGGTCACGACAGCCGCTCCGGGATCTTGTTCTCCAGCCGGGTGAAGACCAGCTGGGCGATCCCGAGCAGCACGACGGAGCCGACCAGCGCGCCGACGCCGTAGACGAACAGGTCGTCGGGGATGTGCTCGGCGATCGTGGCGTCGGGGTCGTCGGTGGAGCCCACCCAGAACGCGCGCTGGACGAGCAGGACCGCGTCGGCGATCGGGTTGAACAGGTAGAGCTCGGCGAACCGGCCGAAGCGCTGGTCGACCAGCGTGTAGGGGTAGATCATCGGCACGCCGAAGCGGACGAAGTTGGTGAGGATCGTGACCGCGCTGGCGAAGTCGCGGAAGAACACGTTGGCGGCGCTGAACATCAGCGCCAGCGCCGTGCCGAGGACCGCGATGATCGCCAGCGCCAGGGCGAAGGCGAGCATGCCGAGCGGGTCGGGCGTCCAGCCGCAGAACAGGCAGACCACCGTGAGGATCACCAGCTGCGGGCCCACGTGGTAGAGCGAGACCAGCATCGAGGCGACCGGGAACATCTCCTTGGGCATCGCCATCTTCCGCACCAACGCCTTGTTCCGCACGATCGAGCGGGTGCCGGCGTTGAAGGTCTCGGTGAAGAAGTGGACGACGATGAGTCCGCAGAAGACGTGCACGGCGTACTTGTCGACGGTGCCGCGGCCGATGATGTAGCCAAAGACGAACCAGAAGATGAACAGCTGGCTCAGCGGGTTGATGTAGGACCAGATGAACCCGAGGAACGAACCCTGGTAGCGCGCGCTGATCTCGCGGCGCACCAGCAGCTTGAGCAGGTAGCGACGCCCGAGGACGTCGAGCAGGCCGGCGGTGGGCGCCGGCGGCGCGAGCGGCGCGTCGACCACCCGGTGCCGGCCGGCCTCAGTCATCGGTCCTCTGCGGGGTGGTCTCGTCCGTCCACGGCTCGAAGGTCCGCTCCCAGCTCTCGGGTGAGGTGATCTCGCCCAGCGCGGCGCGGTACTCCTGCGCGAGCCGCGGCCACTCGCGGCGGTAGCGCTCGTGGATCTCGACGGTGCGCTTGACCAGGTCGCGGAACTTCTCCGGGTCGCGGCGGTAGAACGCCGCCGAGGTGCCGTCGTTCATCGAGACGATCGCGGAGTCCAGGGTGCCGAGGCGGTACCACTTGGCGTCCATCGCGCGGATCTCGGCCTCGGGGTGCTCCTCGGCGAGCTGCCGCGGCTTCTTCAGCTGCCGCAGCGGCTGCAGCCCGGCGCTGACGAGCGTCGAGAGCCGGCCGGGGATCTCGGAGGTGTCGCGGCCCTTGCGCGGCGGCTTGCTGCGCCGCACCGGCGGGAACGCGTCGGGGTCGACCTGGAGCTGGGCGTCGGTGAACTGCTTGCGCAGCGCGTTCACCTCGGCCAGCCGGGTCGGCAGCATGTCGTGCAGCCCGCGCGGGCCGGCGAGGACGTCCTCCATGGCGAGCAGGCGCAGCTCCGCGGTGGAGTACTGCATGGAGACCAGGTGGGCGATCTGGTGGTTGAGGCTCTCCCGGATCATCCGGCCGCCCTTGGGGTAGACCGAGTGGAGCAGCGCGGCGACGAGCCGGTTGCGGTGGTGGAAGTAGGCCTGCCAGTCCAGGGCGTCGTTCTTGTCGGTCCACGGGACGTGCCACACCGCAGCGCCGGGGAACGTCACCGTCGGGAAGCCGGCCTTCTTGGCGCGCAGCCCGAACTCCGAGTCGTCCCACTTGATGAAGAGCGGCAGCGAGAGGCCGACCTCGTCGAGGACGACCCGCGGCACCAGGCACATGAACCAGCCGTTGAAGTCGACGTCGATCCGCTTGTGCAGCCAGCGCGCGGAGCGCAGGTTGCGGCCGGCGAAGTCCCAGTCGGTGTGCGTGTCCGGAGCCGACTGCCACCAGAAGCGCCACGGCTGGACGATCTCGCCGAAGCTGTGCAGCCGCGAGCGGGAGTAGATGTTGAACATGTGGCCGCCGACGATGGTGGGCCGCCGCGCGAGGTCGCCGAACGTGACCGCGCGGACGATGCCCTCGGGCTCGCAGACGACGTCGTCGTCCATCATGAGGGTGTACGTCGCCGTGCCCTTGCGCACCGACTCGAGCTGGCCCCGGGCGTAGCCGCCGGAGCCGCCGAGGTTGCCCTGCTCGATGACCCGCAGCGTCTCGCCGAGGGCCTCCTGCGCCCGCGCGAACACCGGTGAGCCGCTCACCTTGTCGGTGCCCTGCTCCATCACCATCACGGTGTCGAGGTAGGGCCGGAGCGTCTCGTCCTCGCCGATCTGCGCGAGCAGCTCGGCGCAGAAGTCGGGCCGGTTCATCGTGGTGATCGCGACGTCGACCGTGCCGTGGTCGGCCCGGTCGGCCGGGACCTCGGCGGTCCACTCGGCGGACTCGACGACGACGTCCTCGTCGCCGGCCACGACGTCGTACCAGTACCAGCCGCCGTCGACGAACGGCTTGAGCGTCAGGTCGAAGGTGAAGGAGCTGCGCTCCGACGTCGTCGTCTCGGCGGCGTCGACGCGCTGGGAGTTCCCGCGGGCCATCGACTTGTAGACGATGACCGTCGCGCCGCTCCCCCGCACCGTGACGGTCAGCGCCACCGAGGTGACGACCGTCCAGCGCCGCCAGTAGCTGGCGGGGAACGCGTTGAAGTAGGTGCCGAAGGAGAGCCGGTCGCCGGACTTCACGCGCAGCGCGGTCCGCGACTCGATCTGGTCGGGGTGGAGCGCGCGGCCGGTCGAGGTCGACTGCCGGATGGCGGCGTTGTTGAGCGCCTTGGCCGACGCGTTGCCGCCGACCTCGTACTTGTCGGCGTCGAGCCGGGCGTCCTCGGGGTCGACGTACAGCGCGAGCACGTCGGAGTCGCGGTCCAACGGCAGGATCTGGCGCTGGAGCAGGCGGGTCACGGTGCCGGTCGCCGAGGCGGTGGCCTGGATGGTCGGGGTGCTCATGCGTCGACTCCTCCGCTGGTGAGCGGCGCACCGTCGGAGAAGTGCGGACGCAGCTTGTTCTCGAACATCGACAGCGCCGAGCCGATCGCCATGTGCATGTCGAGGTACTTGTAGGTGCCGAGCCGGCCGCCGAAGAGCACCATCGGCTCCTGCTTCGCCAGCTCGCGGTACTTCAGCAGCTTCTCGCGGTCGGCGGCGGTGTTGACCGGGTAGTACGGCTCGTCGCCCTCCTCGGCGAAGCGGCTGTACTCGTGGACGACGATCGACTTGCCGGGGAGGTAGGTGCGCTCGGGGTGCAGGTGCTTGAACTCCAGCACCCGCGTCCACGGGACGTCCTCGTCGTTGGCGTTGACCACGCCGGTGCCCTGGTAGTCGTCGACGTCGACGGTCTCGCGCTCCAGGTCGATCGTGCGCCACGACAGCCGCCCCTCGGAGTGCCCGAAGTACTCGTCGACGGGGCCGGTGTAGACGACCGGCACCTTGCCCTTGTACTCGTCCGCGACCGCCAAGAAGTCGGTCTCGAGGCGCACCTCGATGTTCGGGTGGTCGGCCATCCGGTCCAGCCAGGCGGTGTAGCCGTCGACCGGGAGGCCCTCGTAGGTGTCGTTGAAGTAGCGGTTGTCGAAGGTGTAGCGGACCGGGAGGCGCGTGATGATGTCCGCGCTCAGCTCCGTGGGGTCGGTCTGCCACTGCTTGGCGGTGTAGCCCTTGACGAACGCCTCGTAGAGCGGGCGGCCGATGAGCGAGATCGCCTTCTCCTCGAGGTTGGTGGCGTCCTCGGTGCGGATCTCGCTGGCCTGCTCGGCGATGAGCGCGCGAGCCTCGTCGGGGGTGTGCGACTTCCCGAAGAACTGGTTGATCAGCCCGAGGTTCATCGGGAAGGAGTAGACCTGCCCCTGGTACTTCGCGAAGACCCGGTGCTGGTAGTTCGTGAAGGCCGTGAACCGGTTGACGTACTCCCACACCTTCGTGTTGGAGGTGTGGAACAGGTGGGTGCCGTAGACGTGCACCTCGATCCCGGTCTCCGGGTCGATCTCGGAGTAGGCGTTGCCCCCGAGGTGGTGGCGCCGCTCGAGGACCAGGACCTTCAGGCCCAGCTCGCTCGCGCAGCGCTCCGCGACGGTCAGGCCGAAGAAGCCCGAGCCGACGACGACGATGTCGGGCGCGGACGAGGGCGTCGAGGGAGCCGGGTCAGGGGAGGACACGGTGGGTCAGTCTACGGAGAGCGGCGGGAGGGTCCGCATCGCACGCGCCGCGCCGATGGCCCGGATCACGTTGCGCGCCTCGGCCCGCCCGCCCCGCAGCGGGCTGAGCAGCACGACGACCAGCGCGACCAGCCACGGCTTGGCCCGCACGAGCGCGTTCTCGCCGTACCGGAAGTGGACGGCGAAGAGGTTGCGGTACATGTAGTAGCCCTTCCACCCCGCCAGGTCGTGCTGCTGGTCGAAGTCGAGCTGGCGCACCAGCACCGCGTCGCGCACCGCCCAGATCCGGAAGCCGGCACGACGGGCGCGGACGGCGAAGTCGACGTCGTCGTAGAAGATGAAGTACGACGGGTCGGGCAGCCCGATCCGCTGCACGACGCCCCGGCGGCACATGAACCCCTCGAACGCGACGTTCTCCAGCTCGACCCGCTCGGGCATCGCCGCCCGGGTGCCGTAGTCGGTCTCGACCATCCTGGTCTTCGGCTTGATCACCCACGGGTGGGTGAGGTCGAAGCGGGTCGCGGCCTTCTCGCACAGCCGGCCGGAGCGGTCCTCGCGGACGGCCATCAGGCAGTCCTCGTCCTGCGCGAGCAGCACGTCGAGGCAGTCCGGCGCCGGCACCACGTCGTCGTCCATCAGCCAGATCCGGTCCCACCCGCCGTCGTACGCCAGGCGCACGCCGAGGGCGAAGCCGCCCGCTCCCCCGAGGTTCTCCTCGGTGCGGGTGACCCGCAGCCACGGCTCGGTGCGCGCAGCGAGCACCTGCGAGGTGTGGTCCGAGCTGGCGTTGTCGACGACGAGCACGACGTCGGGCCGGGTCGTCAGTGCGGCCAGCCCGTCGAGCATCCGGTCGAGCAGGTCGGCGCGGTTGTAGGTCACCACCACGACGGCGACGCTCTCGCGCGGCGTGCCGCCGCTCATCGCAGGAACCGTCGGTGGCCGGTGAAGTCGCCGCGCAGCGCCGCTCCCCACGCCCGCGCGCTCAGCACCAGCCGGCGGGGCTGCGGCCGGGTCACGGCGTAGAACCACAGCGTCTTGGCGACGAATGCCAGCGCGTGCGGCCAGCCGCGGTACTCCCGCAGGTTGAGGAGGTTGTTGCGCGCCATGCAGTAGTGCTTGAGGTCGCTGGGGCTGTGGTTGTACGTCGTCCGCCCGCCCAGCATCGGGGTGCCCAGCTCGCCGACGCTCGGGTGCAGCACCCGCGCGCCCACCACCGTCGCGACCCGGCCGCCCGCGCGCTCGGCGCGGAGGCGGTACTCGTGGTCGTCGCCCCAGATGAAGAACTCCTCGCGCGGCAGCCCGATCCGCTCCACGAGCTCCCGCGTCACGAGCACCCCGTTGAACGGGATCACCACGTCGCGGATCAGCCCCTCGCCGTCCGCCGCCGCGGCCACGTCGGCCATGCGGTGCACGACCCTCGTGCCGCCGGGCAGCCGGATCGGGAAGACCAGCCGGCCCGGGTCGCCCTCGTCGACGACCACCGGCCCCCAGAAGTCCAGCGCCCCGCGGTGCTCCAGCAGCACGTCCAGGCAGTCGACGTCCGGCAGCCCGTCGTCGTCCATCAGCCACACCAGGTCCGCGCCCCGCTCGACCGCCCAGGCCAGCCCGGCGTGGAAACCGCCGGCCCCGCCGACGTTCTCCGCCAGCGTCCGACCCAGCACCGGCGTGCTCGCGTGCTCGTCCGGCATCTCCCGGTCCGTCAGCCCCGCCAGCCACTCCCCCGTGCCGTCGCTGCTGGCGTTGTCGACCACCAGCACCTCGACCAGGGGGCTCCCGGTGCGGGCCCCCACCTCGTCGAGTCGCTCGACCAGCCGCTGGAGCAGCCCGATCCGGTCGTACGTCACCACCACCGCCACCACCCGCGGCTGCTCGGCAGGGGTCACGGCCGGTTCGGTCACGGGCGCCACCCTACGAGCCCGCCCGGCCCGGACGTCATGCGGACGGAGCAAGCGGGTGCTTCGTGCGCATGACGTGCGTGGGGGGCTGGTGTCGGCGGGCGGGGGTCGCTGCAGGAGTCCCGTCGTCGGCGGGAGTCATGTGGCCGGTGTGGCTGTCTGTGTGGGGCGGCGGGACTCCCCGGCCGGCGGAACCCGCTCCTCTCGGGAGTTGCAACGCCTGAGGAGTACACGGCCGGGAGCGCGGAGATCTCGGCGGGCACCGGTCCTGGCTGAGGAGCAGGTACGGCGCGTGGCCGGTCGACCCGAGGAGCGTCCCGCCCCCTGGGTCGCCGCCGCGCCGGAGGACGGGCCACGGGCCCGGGTACGCCGCGCGGGTTCGGGGCCGGAAGCGGGCGCCGGAGGGCCGGGACGCCCCAGCGAACGTCAAGGCGACCCCGACGGCCTGGAGGAGCGAAGCGGGGGAAGGCCCCCCTCGGGAGCAAGTGGGAGCCGGGCGGCCCCGGACCGCAGGCGGACACCGCGACCAGCGGTAGGGCGGGATCAGCAGGCGGCGCCGAGGTCGTCGGCCTGGTTGGCGGCGTACCCCTCGGACAGCGAGCCGAGCGAGCCGCCGGTGACGGCGTCGGGGGCGGGCTTGGGCTTGCCGCCGGTCTTGGCGGGGGCCTTGCCCTCGGCCCGGTCGATCGCCTGCTCGACCTTGCTGTGGACCAGGTCGATGTCGGGGTCGGCGGTCTGGATCATCGGCGGGACGAGGGAGAGCGTCGAGAGCTTCTGGCCGCGGGCCTTGAGCGCGAGGTCCATGAACGTGTCCAGCTCGGAGGCCGGCAGGTTGGTGGAGATCATCGCGGCGGAGGCCTGGGCGATCTTTTCGAAGTTGCGGACCGCCGCCTGGGGGCTGATCTGCTGGAGCATGGCGTTCATGACGCACTTCTGGCGGGCCATGCGGGAGTAGTCGTCGGAGCCTTCGCGAGCACGGGCGTACCAGAGGGTGTCGTGGCCGTCGAGCTTCCGCACACCGGCGTCGATGTAGTGGAACGTCTTCTCGTGCGGCAGGCCGACCGGGATCGGCTGGCGGACGTTGAGGGTCACGCCGCCGACGGCATCGACGAGGTCCTTGAACCCCTGCAGGTTGACCATCGCCCAGTAGTTGATGTCGAGGTCGGTGATGCCCTCGACGGCGGAGACGGTGGCGTCGATGCCGGGGTTCTCAGCGTCGCCGAAGAGCTCGGTGTGGTCCTGGGCCCAGGTGCTGACGCCGTTGAGGTAGCAGTCGTCGCAGTCGAAGCCCTCGGGGAACTCCTTCGCCATCGGCGAGCCCTCGCGGAACGGGAACGACGACATGTTGCGCGGCAGGCCGATGAGCACGGTGCGTCCGGTCTCGGCGTCGATGGAGGCGACGGTCAACGAGTCCGGGCGCAGTCCCCAGCGGCCCTCGCCGGAGTCGCCGCCGAGGAGGAGGACGTTGAAGCGGCCGTCGTGGGCGCCGGTGACGGTGCTCGACGCGAACATCGTGAGGATGCCGTCGCGGGCGACGCCGACGAGGTGCGCGCCGAAGAGCAGGGTGCCGATGACCGAGAGGCAGAGCACGCCGTTGACGCCGACCACGGCGCGACGGTGTGCGAGGCCGAGGCTGAGCGGCTGGCCGATCCGCCACGCGTCGAGGAACAGCGCGGCCCAGCCGATCGCGCCGACGGTGAGCGCCAGGCGGATGACCAGCAGCAGGCCGGTGTCGGTGAACAGCTTGAACAGCGTCTGGTGGTGCAGCAGGCCGACGAGCAGGAGCAGGGCGCCGGAGGCGAGCACGCCGAGCCAGATCCGCAGCGCGATGATGCCGATCCGGCGGTTGCCGGCGACCAGCTGCGCGGAGCCGGGGACGACCAGGGTCATGACCATGAGCGCGATCGCACGCCGGAAGCGGACGCGCGCCGCGCGTTCCTCGGCGGGGGTGCGCGGCACGCGGCCCGTGCCATCGAGCAACCCGGGGGAAGAGACGGGTGGCATCGAGGTGCCTCTTTCTGCTGGGTACTGCCGTGAGTACTGAAGGGGAAGGTCAGTGCTGCCCCGTCAGTATCACCAGTCACAGCCGTCACAGCCGGGTGCGACGCGCCGGGACCGTCCAGCGGCAGGTGTGACGCCGGTCAGCGGCGGCCGGACTCGATCTCCTCGCGGCGGGCCAGGCGGTGGGCGCGCCGGATCTCTGCCTCGCGCTGGCGGCGTACCTCGTCCGGCGTCTCGGGCCGCAGCGGCGGGATCGGCCGGGACCGGCCCTCGGGGGTGATCGCGACGAAGACGAAGTACGCCGACGCGACGTGCACCGAGCTCACCGTCGGGTCGTCCCAGGGCTGGGCCTCGATGCGGACGCCGACCTCCATCGAGGAGCGGCCGGCCCAGTTGACCTGCGCGTAGGTGCGGACGATGTCGCCGACGTGCACCGGCTGGAGGAAGGTCACCTCGTCGAGCGCCGCCGTGACGGCCGGGCCGCCGCTGTGCCGCTGCGCGACGATGCCCGCCGCGGAGTCGGCGAGCTTGACGATCTCGCCGCCGTGGATGTTGCCGAGCAGGTTCGCCTCGCGGCTGGTGACGACCTGGCCGAGCGAGACCCGGGTGTACGACGGCGGCAGCGGCTCCGGCGGCGGCTGCTCCTCGGACGGGCTCGGCTGCGCACTCTCGGCCATGGCCGCACGGTAGCGTCCCGCCCATGGCAGATCGTCCCCGGAACGGCGGTCCCGAGGACGGGTCCCAGGAGTACGGCTGGCTCTACGGCAAGAAGCAGGGCCGTGAGCCGGGGCCGGAGGAGACCCGCGTGATGCCGGTCCAGCCCCGCGACGGCGGCCGCTCGCGCGCCGTGCCCGGCCGGCCGGCGCAGTCCGCGCAGCCGGCCTCGCCGCGCGGCCAGCAG
>NZ_JACMYC010000006.1 GCF_014266025.1 Nocardioides deserti
GTCCACCTCCACGTCGACGCCGGCATGGCCCGCGACGGCGCCGCGCCCGCCACCTGGGCCGCGCTCTGCACCGCCGCCCGGCGCGCGGAGCGGCACGGCCGGATCGAGGTCGTCGGCGTCATGGGCCACCTCGGCTGCGCCGACGACCCGGACGACCGCTGCAATGCTCTCGCCCGCACCCGGTTCGCCTGGGCTCTCGAGACGGCCCGCGCCGCCGGGCTGCGCCCGCAGCACCGCCACCTCGCCGCGACCGCCGCCACGCTCACCGACCCGCGCACCCACCACACGATGAGCCGCGTCGGCGCCGGCCTCGTCGGCATCGACCCGTCCGGCACGACCACCCTGCGCGGCGCGCTGACGCTCACCGCGCCGGTCGTCTCCGTGCGTCGGGTGCCGGCCGGCACACCGGTCGGCTACGGCCACGCGCACCGGACCGACCGCGCGACGCACCTGGCGCTCGTGCCGGTCGGGTACGCCGACGGCCTCCCCCGCGCCGCCTCCGGACGCGCCGAAGCGCTCGTCCGCGGCGAGCGCCGACCGCTCGTCGGCCGGGTCTCGATGGACCAGGTCGTCGTCGACCTCGGCGCCCGGCCGGTCGCCCCCGGCGAGACCGTCACCCTGCTCGGACCCGGCGACGTGGGCGAGCCCACTGCCGCCGACTGGGCCGCCTGGTCCGGCACCATCCCGCACGAGGTCGTCGCCGGCCTCGGCGCGGCCACCCGTCTCCGCCGCCGCACCACCGGCGCGGCCCACCTGAGGAGCCTCGCGTGACCACCAGCCCCGCCCCCGCCCCCGCCGCGCGCCCCGCCCGCGCCCGCGTCGCCGTCATCGGCGGCGGACGCAGCTGCGAGCACGACGTCTCGCTGGCCTCGGCCGCCTCGGTCGCCGACGCGCTCGACCCGGCGACGTACGACGTCGTGCGGCTGACCATCGCCCGCGACGGCTCCTGGTCCACCGACGACGGGGCCCGGCTCGACCTGGCCGGCGCGGTGACGGTGCTGGCCCGCTGCGACGTGGTGCTCCCGGTCGTGCACGGCCCGCACGGCGAGGACGGCGAGCTCGCGGCGCTCTGCGAGCAAGCCGGCGTCCCCTACGTCGGGTCCGCGGTCGGGCCCGGCGCGGTCGCCATGGACAAGTGGGTCACCAAGCTGGTCGCCGAGGCGGTCGGGATCGCCACCGCGCCCGGCCGGCTCGTCACCGCCGCCAGCGCGAGCGCCCTGACCTGGACCGGGCCGGTCGTCGTCAAGCCGGTCGCGGCCGGCTCCAGCCTCGGCGTCAGCCTGGTCGACTCGCCCGAGGGCCTGGCCACCGCGCTCGCGGACGCGCTCGCGCTCGACGATCGGGTGCTGGTCGAGGAGGTCGTCCGCGGCCGCGAGGTCGACGTCGCCGTCCTGCGCCGCGCAGACGGTTCGGTCGTCGCGTCGCCGGCGCTGGAGATCGTGGTCGACGGGTTCTTCGACCACGCCGCCAAGTACGGCGGCGGCGCGGACTTCCAGGTGCCCGCGGCGCTCGACGAGGTCGACGCCAAGGCGCTCGAGGCGGCCGCCTTGGCGGCGTACGACGCCCTCGGCTGCGACGGCGTCGCGCGCCTCGACTTCTTCCTCACCGACGCGGGGCTGGTGCTCAACGAGGTCAACACCGTGCCGGGGATGACCGAGCACTCGCAGGTGCCCCGGATGTTCGCGGCCGCCGGCCTGCCGTACGCCGCGCTGCTCGACGAGCTCATCCGGGCCGCGCTCCCCGCTCCGACCACGTCGGCGTGAGCAGCAGGCATCCCGGCCGCATCGAGGGGATCGACCTCCTCCGCGGGGTCGCCGTAGGGCTGGTGGTGCTGCGGCACGCGTTCCCGGACGTCTTCCCGGGCGCGGGCGTCGTCGGCGTGGTGGCGTTCTTCGCACTGTCGGGCCACCTGATCACGGGCCTGCTCGTCGACGAGGTGGGTCGCACGGGGCGGATCGACCTGCTCCGCTTCTACCGCCGCCGCGCACGCCGGCTCGTGCCGCCGCTGCTCGTGCTCGTCGCCGGCGTGGTCGCCGTGACACTCGTGCTCGACCCGATCGGCGACCGCGACCGGCTGGGCGACACCGTCCTCGTCGCGCTGACCTGGACCGCCGACCTGCCGGTCGGCGACCCGAGCGACGCGACGTTCCACCTCTGGACCCTCGCACTGGAGGAGCAGTTCTACCTGGTGTGGCCGGCGCTGCTGCTGCTCGCCGTGCCGCGACGGCGCACCGGCGTGCTGCTGGTCGGCGCCGCCGTCGCCTGCCTGCTCGCGTGCGTCGCGACCGTCGCGTGGCTGCGCGAGGACCCCGACCTCGCCTACGCGTTGCCGACCTCGTGGGCGGTCTGCTTCGTCGTCGGCGCGGCCTCGCGGATCCACGCCGACCGGCTCCGGCTGCCGTCGTGGGCAGCGCCGGTGGCCCTGGCGGGGCTCGGCGTCCTGGCCGTGGTTCCATTGCGCGGTCACGCGCTCACCTACCTGGCAGGAGGCCCGGCCATCGCGCTCCTCACGGCGGTCGTGCTGTCCTCGTGGCGCACCTGGTCGACCGTCGACGTCGCCGGCCTCCGGCCGCTCGTGTGGTTGGGCACGGTGTCCTACGCGGCCTACTTGTGGAACTACCCGCTCACCGTCTGGCTCCGCCCGCACACCGACCTCGCCGGCCCGGTCGCGGCGGTGCTGACCCTCGCGTGCGCGGCGCTGTCCTGGCGGTACGTCGAGGCGCCGCTCCAACGACGGCAGCAGGCCACCCGCGTCCCGGCGGCGGTATCGGCGTGAGCACCGCCGACCCCACCCTGCCGGCCTGGCAGCGCTGGGCGCCGGACGTCTCGGGCGGCGTCGCCACCTTCGCCCTCGGCGTGGTCGAGGTGCGCGGCAACGTCTACGCCGACGACCGGGCGGCGGCGTACGTCATCGTGCTCGCCGTCGCGCTCGGCGTCGGCCTGTCCCGGGCGCTGCCGGCCGCGGCGCTCGGGGCGGCGTGGTTCGCCGGCACCGTGCAGGTCACCAGCGGCGCCGGCGCGATGCTCGTCGAGGTGCTGCTCGCGGTGGTCGCGTTCGGCTGCGCCCGCTGGGGCAGTGCCGCGACCGTGTGGCTCAGCGGGCTCTCGATGCCGCTCGGGGTGCTCATCGCGGTGCTCTGGCTCGACAGCGACCTGGTGTACCGCGCGCTCGAGCTGGCCGGCGTCCGGCTGCTCGCGGAGACGGCGTACCGCGGCGGCGACTGGCGCCTGCCGGCCAGCCTGTTGATCTTCGCGCTGCTCGCGACGCCCTGGCTGCTCGGGCTCGCGCTGCGCTTCCTCGACCGCGCCCGCCGCTCGCGCGACTCCCAGGTCGTCGCCGAGGCCGAGCGGGACCAGGCCGAGGAGATCGCCCGCCTCCGCGAGGACCAGGCCCGCCTGGCTCGCGACGTGCACGACGTCGTCGGCCACTCGCTCGCGGTGATCCTCGCCCAGGCCGAGTCCGCGCAGTACCTCCCCGACACCGATCCCGACGCCCACAGCGAGGCCCTGCGCCGCACCATGGCCAACATCGCGACCTCCGCCCGCACCTCGCTGCAGGACGTCCGCCAGGTGCTCAGCTCCCCCGACGGCGCCCCACCGACGGACGGCAGGCACGGCGACCTCGACGCCCTCGTCGAGGGGGTCCGCGCCAGCGGCCACGAGGTCGTCTCCACCGAGGTCGGCACCCCGCGGCCCCTCCCGCCGGAGCTGGAGGTGGTCGCCTTCCGCGTGCTCCAGGAGATGCTCACCAACGCGATCCGCCACGGCCGGCGGGACGAGCCGGTGCTCGTCGAGCGGCACTGGGAGGGCGAGCTGCGGCTGGAGGTGCGCAACGTGATCGGCGAGCAGACCGCCCACGAGCAGGAGACCCGCCCGATCGCGACCGTCGACGCCGCGGAGCTGGCCGCGCAGGCCGGAGCCGGCCACGGGCTCGAGGGGATGCGCCGCCGGCTCGAGGCCGTCGGGGGCCGGCTCGACGTACGCCGTCGCGACGAGCCCGGCGGCGCCACCTTCACCGCGACCGCGTGGGTGCCCTTCCGGAGCGGCCGGTGAGCGGCCCGGTGAACGGCCCCACGAACGGCCCGGGCGAGGACATCCGGGTGCTCCTGGTCGACGACCAGGAGCTCTTCCGCGAGGGCGTGCGGGTCATCGTCGACGCCCAGGAGGGCATGCACGTCGTCGGGTCCGCGGGTGACGGGCTCGAGGCGGTCCGGCTCGTCGACGAGCTCGAGCCCGACGTCGTGCTCATGGACATCCGGATGCCCGAGATGGACGGCGTCGAGGCCACCCGGCAGGTCTTTTCTCCCGACCGGGCCGCCCGTCGGACGCGCCCGGTGCGGGTCGTCGTGCTCACGACGTTCAACCTCGACGACCGGGCGGCCACGGCGATCCGGTACGGCGCCAGCGGGTTCCTCCTCAAGGACACCACCCCGGTCATGCTCCGCGACGCGATCCGCACCGTGCACGCCGGCAACGCCGTCCTGGCCCCCGCCGACCTCTCGACCCTCCTCGACGGCCAGTTCCGCGCCCGGGCGGCCGTCCCGCCGGCGTACGCCTCGCTGACCGAGAAGGAGCGCGAGGTCTTCGCCGCCGTCGCTCGCGGCCTCTCCAACACCGAGATCGCCGGCCTGGTCTTCGCCAGTGAGTCGACGGTCAAGACCCACGTCGGCTCGATCCTCCGCAAGCTCGGCCTCCGCGACCGCGTCCAGATCGTCGTCTTCGCCCACGAGCACGGCCTCGTCGGCTGACCCACCCTGCGGACGTCATACGGACGGAGCGAGCGGGTGCTCGGGGCGGATGACGTCCGCCGGAGCGGAAGCCTGGGGCGGAGGCTAGAAGCCGAGGCGCTGCGGAGCGGACTCGCGGCGGACGACCTCGCCCTTGGCCTGGGCGGAGGCCTTGAGGTCGGCCTGGAAGTCGGCCATCCGCTGCTGCAGGGCGGGGTCGGTGGCGGCGAGGATCCGCACGGCGAGCAGGCCGGCGTTGCGGGCGCCGCCGACGGCGACGGTCGCGACGGGGACACCGGCGGGCATCTGCACGATGGAGAGCAGCGAGTCGAGGCCGTCGAGGTACCGCAGCGGCACCGGGACGCCGATGACCGGCAGCGGAGTGACGGCGGCGAGCATGCCCGGCAGGTGGGCCGCTCCTCCGGCGCCGGCGATGATCACCGACAGCCCGCGGCCGGCGGCCTCCTTGCCGTACGCCAGCATCTCCTCCGGCATCCGGTGCGCCGAGACGACGTCGGCCTCGTGCGCGACGCCGAACTCCTCGAGCGCCTCCGCGGCCGCCTGCATGGTCGGCCAGTCGGAGTCCGACCCCATCACGATCCCGACGCGGGGTGCCTGCTCGCTGCCAGCCATCTCGTTCACTCGCTCTCGTTGCCGAGGTCGCCGCGGAACCAGGCGGCGGCGTGCCGCGCCCGCTCCAGGCAGTCCTCGAGGTCGTCGCCGTAGGCGTTGACGTGGCCGACCTTCCGGCCGGGTCGCGGCTCCTTGCCGTACAGGTGCACCCGCAGGTGCGGGTCGCGCGCCATCGCGTGCGGGTAGCCGTCCCAGAGCCGGCCGACCTCGGGGTCGGGGCCGCCGAGGATGTTGACCATCACCGTCCAGCGGGCCCGCGGCGCGGGCGAGCCGAGCGGGAGGTCCATGACCGCGCGCAGGTGGTTCTCGAACTGGCTGGTGACGGCACCGTCCTGGGTCCAGTGGCCGGTGTTGTGCGGGCGCATCGCCAGCTCGTTGACCAGGATCCGCCCGTCGGTGGTCTCGAAGAGCTCGACGGCCAGCACGCCGGTCACGCCGAGCTCGCCGGCGATCCGCAGCGCGACCTGCTGGGCGGACGCGGCCAGGTCGGGGTCGAGATCGGGCGCGGGGGCGATCACCTCGTGGCAGATGCCGTCGCGCTGGGTGCTGGCCACGACCGGGTACGCCGCCGCCTGCCCGCTCGGCGAACGGGCGACCAGCGCGGACAGCTCGCGGCGGAAGTCGACCCGCTCCTCGGCGAGGATCCGCACGCCGGTCTCGCGGGCGACCGCGAACGCCTCGGCGCAGACCTCGGCCCAGTCTCCAGCACCGTCCTCGGCGCGGTCGACGAACCACACGCCCTTGCCGTCGTACCCGCCCCTCGTGGTCTTGAGGACGCACGGGAACCCGAACGCCTCGACCTCCGCGGCGCTGGTGACGATCGCGTTGCGGGGGCAGGGGACGCCGAGCGCGGCGAGCCGCTCGCGCATGACGCCCTTGTCCTGGGCGTGGACGAGCGCGTCGGGACCGGGCCGCACCGCGACGCCGTCGGCCTCGAGCGCGTGCAGGTGCTCGGTCGGCACATGCTCGTGGTCGAAAGTGACGACGCTGCAGCCGGCCGTGACCGCGCGCAGCGTGTCGAGGTCGCGGTGGTCACCGACGAGCTGGTCGGGGATCACCTGGGCGGCGGAGACGCCGGGCGCCTCGGCGAGCAGCCGCAGCGGCAGGCCGAGCGCGATCGCGGGCTGCGCCATCATCCGGGCGAGCTGGCCACCGCCGACGACGGCCAACGTGGGAGCGAGCTCGGGCACGACGGAACCCTAGAGCAGACCCGCGCACCGCGCGGCCGGGGCCCGACGACCGGTCAGGCCGGCGGCTGGAGCTCGAAGCGCAGGCCCTTGCCGCGGATCGTGGAGATCAGGTGCGGGTGACGGCTGTCGTCGCCCAGCTTGCGCCGCACCCAGCCGAGGTGCACGTCGATGGTCTTCGAGGACGTCCAGAACGTCGTGTGCCACACGTCGCGCATCAGCTCGTCGCGCGTCACGATCTCCCCCGCCCGGGAGATCAGCGCCTGGACGAGGTCGAACTCCTTGCGGGACAGGACGATCTCCTCCTGACCGCGCCACGCGCGGCGGCTGTCGGGATCGACTCGGACGTCCTGCACCTCGAACACACCACCACCGTAGGCCGCGTCCCCAGGCCACCGGGCAGAAACGCCCGAACGGGCCAATGGCAACTTCGTGCCATTCGCCTCACCCCCAAGGGTGAGACGAATCTTAGTGTCTCCGGACGGCCAACGGCTCGACGATCCCGAAGCCGCGCACCGGCCGCGCGGGGAGCCGGCGAGTCTCGAACTGGTCGGAGGGCAGCAGCCCCGCAGTCGTGGCGTCGATGATGATCCGGTTGCGCCGAGCCACGGCGGTGAGCCGCGCGGCCATGTTGACCGGCGGGCCGAAGACGTCGCCGAGACGCATGACCACCGAGCCGGTCGCCAGCCCGAGGCGGACGTCGGGCATCCGCTGGTCGCGGCCGATGACGTTGATGATCCCCTCGGCGGTGTCGTAGGCGCGGACGGGATCGTCGTTGACGAAGAGCACCGAGTCGCCGATCGACTTGATCACCCGACCCCGCTGGATGGCCACGACGTCGGCGCACCGCGACTCGAAGAGCTCGACGAGGTCGCCGATCCGCTCTTCGGTCAGCTGGTTCGACAGGGCCGTGAACGACACGATGTCGGCGAAGCCCACCGAGAGCGTCGTGGTGTGCAGGTCCTCCTCGTCGGCACCGAGCGCCTCGATGCGCGCCACCGCGGCAGCCAGGTGTCGCCGCCAGGCGTAGATCAGCAGCTCCTCGAACGGCTGGCCGAAGTGCTCGAGGAACCGCCGTGCCGAGCCGGCCCGGGTCCCCGTCGCCGCGTCGCCCTGCTCGAGCTCGTCGATGCGGTTGACCATCGCCGCGACCTCCCAGTCGGCGAGCCGCGCCATGTTCTGGCCCACCGCCCGGGTGATGTTCACGGCCAGGTCGAGGTCGAACAGGCCGGCCTGCACGCCGCCGACCAGGGTCCCCAGCGCGCGCAGGTCCGCGGGGGTGTACGCCGCCTCGTCGCCGCTCTCGGGGAAGCCGAGCGCGCGCCAGAGCCGGCGGGTCTCGTCCAGCCCGATGCCGGCCGCTTCCGCGACCTCGACGGCGCTGTAGACCGGGTCCTCGCCCAGGATGGTCCGGTGCAGCTCCTCGGGCTGCTCCGCCTCCTCGGGCTGCTGCTCAGGCACCTTCGTCACGGCGCCGGTCGGAGCGCGGGTCGGTGCGCGGGTCGTGGATCTCGTGCAGCAGGTCGTTGAGCCGGCGCTGGGCCTCCTCGACCCGCGGGATGTCGGGCAGGCGCACCTGCCCGTGGGTGCTGGCGTCGCTGATGACCAGCGTGCCGCAGCCGAGCATCCGGTCGGTGAGGTGCAGCTCGATCGCCACGTCGCTGATCCGCGAGAGCGGGATGTCGTGGCCGCGGCGCGTGAGGACGCCGGTGCGGGTGACCAGCCGGCGGTCGGTGAAGGTGTACGTCGCGGTCGACCAGACGAGGAACGGCCACACGACGTACCGCAGGAGCACGACCACGGCGACCGCCCACACGAACCACGTGACGTAGCGCTGGTCGGCGAGCACCTGCACGAACACAGCGGCCGCGATCGTCACGACCAGCACCAGCAGCGGCACCAGCAGCGCCTTGACGTGCGTGCGCGTGCTGACGACGACGGTCTCTCCGTCGTTCAGCAGCTTCTGCGAGATGGCCACGGGCGGATCATGTCATCGATCACACGGCGGCGTCCCCGTCGGCCGCGCGCACGTGGACGACGTCGCCGGCGCCGACGGCGACCTGGCGGTCCGGGCCGGCGACGACGAGGTGGCCGGACGGGTCGATCGCGGTCGCCATGCCGGTGAGCACCGAGCCGTCGGGGAGCTCGACGCGCACCTGGCGGCCGACGGTGACGCACGCGTCGGCGTACGACTCGGCCAGGCGCATGCCGGCGAGGTCGCCGCCGGCCTGCCACGCGTCGTACGCCTCGCGCAGGCTGGCGAGCACGTCGACCAGCAGGGCGGTGCGGTCGGGCACCGGTCCCCCGTCGGCCTCGATCGCCAGCGACGTGGCCGTCGGCACGGGCAGCTCGTCGGCGCCGAGCCCGACGTTGATCCCGATCCCGACGACCGCGCAGGGGCCCTGGCCGGTCTCGATCCGCTCGACGAGGATGCCGGCGACCTTGCGGTCCCCGATGAGCACGTCGTTGGGCCACTTCACGCCGGCGTCGAAGCCGGCGGCCTTGAGCGCCTTGTCGACGGCGTACCCCGCCAGCAGCGGCAGCCACGGCCAGCTCCGCGTCGGCGCGGTCGGGCGCAGCAGGACGGAGAAGGTCAGCGCTGACCGGGCCGGCGTCTCCCAGGACCGGTCGAGCCGGCCGCGGCCCGCGGTCTGGTGCTCGGTGACGACGACGAGACCCTCTGGCGCGCCGGCGCGGGCGCGCTCCACGACCAGCGCGTTCGTCGACGGAGCCTGGTCCACCACCTCGATGCTGACCCCCGGGACGAGGTCGGGGCTGACCCCGGTGAGGACGGTCTCGTCAAGGGGTGGGCGCTCGGCCGAGGTCGCGGTCACGGGCACTACATTGACCCACGCCCAACCCAGACGCCAGCACCAGGCCAGCACCCGGACCTGCACCGACGCCGACGAGGAGACGTCCCGAACGTGAGCGCTGAGAGCACCGAACGTCCCGGTCAGGGGACCGACGTCCCCGCGGACATCGACCTGCACACGACGGCCGGCAAGCTGGCCGACCTCGACCGCCGCCTTGACGAGGCCGTGCACGCCGGGTCGGCCAAGGCGGTCGAGAAGCAGCACGCCAAGGGCCGCCAGACCGCCCGCGAGCGGATCGAGATGCTCTTCGACGAGGGCTCCTTCGTGGAGCTCGACGAGCTGGCGCGGCACCGCAGCACGGCGTTCGGGCTGGAGAAGAACCGGCCGTACGGCGACGGCGTCATCACCGGATACGGCACGATCGACGGCCGCCAGGTCTGCGTCTTCTCCCAGGACTTCACCGTCTTCGGCGGCTCGCTGGGCGAGGTCTACGGCGAGAAGATCACCAAGGTCATGGACCTCGCGATCAAGACCGGCTGCCCGATCATCGGCATCAACGAGGGCGCCGGCGCCCGCATCCAGGAGGGTGTGGTCTCGCTCGGCCTCTACGGCGAGATCTTCCGCCGCAACGTGCACGCCTCGGGCGTCATCCCGCAGATCTCGATGATCATGGGCAACTGCGCCGGCGGCCACGTGTACTCCCCCGCGGTCACCGACTTCACGATCATGGTCGACCAGACCTCGGCGATGTTCATCACCGGTCCCGACGTCATCAAGACCGTCACCGGCGAGGACGTCTCCATGGAGGACCTCGGCGGCGCGCGGACGCACAACACCAAGTCCGGCAACGCCCACTACATGGCCTCCGACGAGGAGGACGCGATCGAGTACGTCAAGGCGCTGCTCTCGTTCCTCCCGCAGAACAACCTCGACGAGCCGCCCGCCTACGACGAGGTCGCCGACCTCGAGCTCAACGACTCCGACCGTGCGCTCGACACGATCATCCCGGACTCGCCGAACCAGCCCTACGACATGCACGACGTCATCAGGGCCGTCGTCGACACTGATGACGATGGCGTGGGGGACTTCGTCGAGGTCATGGAGCTGTTCGCGCCGAACCTCATCATCGGTTACGGCCGGGTCGAGGGCCGCCCCGTCGGCGTCGTCGCCAACCAGCCGATGCAGTTCGCCGGCACCCTCGACATCGACGCCTCCGAGAAGGCCGCCCGCTTCGTGCGGACCTGCGACGCCTTCAACATCCCGGTGCTCACCTTCGTCGACGTCCCCGGCTTCCTGCCCGGCACCGACCAGGAGTGGAACGGCATCATCCGCCGCGGCGCGAAGCTCATCTACGCCTACGCCGAGGCCACCGTCCCGCTGGTCACCGTCATCACCCGCAAGGCCTACGGCGGCGCCTACGACGTCATGGGTTCCAAGCACCTCGGCGCCGACATCAACGTCGCGTGGCCCACCGCCCAGATCGCGGTCATGGGCGCCCAGGGCGCGGCGAACATCGTGCACCGCAAGACGCTGGCGCAGGTCGAGGCCGAGGGCGGCGACGTCGAGGCCAAGCGGGCCGAGCTCATCGACGAGTACGAGACCACGCTGGCCAACCCCTACATCGCCGCCGAGCGCGGGTACGTCGACGCGGTCATCCAGCCGCACGAGACCCGTTCCGAGGTCGTCCGGGCGCTGCGGCTGCTCCGCTCCAAGCGCGCCACGCTGCCCCCCAAGAAGCACGGGAACATCCCGCTCTGATGGGCACCGACGAGCAGACCCCCGACGCCACCGCGGAGCAGGAGCCCACCCGGCCCCTGCTGCGGGTGGTCTCGCCCGACGCCACGCCCGAGGAGGTCGCGGCGCTGGTGGCCGTGCTGTCGTCGATGGGCGGCGGCGAGCCGCCCGCGAAGCGGCCGCGGCCGGAGTGGAGCGCCCCGCACCGGCTGGTGCGGCGCACGCTCCCGCACGGCCCGGGCGGCTGGCGGGCCAGCGCGCTGCCCCGCTGAGCGCGAACCTTCGCGGATCCCATCGCGCCGCGACGTACCTCCGCCAGATTCCTTGAGCGGAAGTTGAGGTTCACGGTGCCCACCCCTTGAGGTGGGCCTTCCAGACTCGGTCCCGAACGACGACCGGGTCGGTGGCCAGCACGGGCACCGCCAGCGATGGGACAGCGGTGGACGCGAACGACATGGGACAGCACGAGGGGATCGGGCTCGCGCCCGGGACGGTGCCCGGTCTCGAGGACCCCCGCTACGTGCGCATGCCCGACCCCTCGCTCGAGGCGTACGCCGAGGAGTTCCTTGGCGCGGTCGACGAGCTGCCGACGCTGCGCCCGACCGTGGGCTGCGTGATCCCGGCGTACAACGAGGCCGAGACCATCGCCGGCGTCCTCGACTCGCTGCTCCAGCAGACCCGCCTGCCCGACGCCATCCACCTCGTCGTCAACAACACCAGCGACGACTCCGTCGAGATCGCCAGCCACTACGCGGGACCGCACACGCGGATGACCCCGACCGGCGAGCAGTCGACGGTCATCTACGTCCACGACATCGGCAAGAACCCCGACAAGAAGGTCGGCGCGCTCAACTACGGCTACTCCCTCGTCGAGCACATGGACTACCTGCTCGGCGTCGACGGCGACACCACGCCGGAGCCGGACGCGATCCAGCACCTCGTCGACGAGATCTCCAGCGACGACCGCATCGGCGGCATCTCGGCGATCTACTCCATCGACGACTCCGCCCTCGACGGGCTGATGCCCAAGTTCCTCATCGCCGGCCAGCGCGCGCAGTTCTCGGCGTTCAACATGCAGAACCTGCTCAAGGGCCGCAACATGGCGGTCCTCGGCGGGCAGTTCTCGATCTTCTCCACCCAGGCGCTGCGGGACGTCATGCGCGACAGCCACCAGCGCACCCCGTGGGTCAGCGACTCCGAGGTCGAGGACTCGCTCCTGTCGCTGCAGATCAAGTCCGCCGGCTACCTCACCAAGATCTCCGCCCGCGCCCGGGCGCACGTCGGCGGCATGACCACGCTCCGCTCGCTGGACGCCCAGCAGGTCAAGTGGAACTTCGGCGCCATCGACCTGATGTGGCCCGGCCAGCGCGGCGACACCAAGGGCCAGCCGTTCCACCCCAACCTGCGCCTGCGGTGGTTCGAGCACCTCTCGATGGTCGTGAACATGGCCTCGCGCATCATGTTCCTGGTGCTGCTCATCGGCGCGCTGACGATCGACGCGTTCGTGTTCCAGGCCTGGTGGCTGATCCCGCCGCTGGCGGCCGTGTGGCTGAACTTCCGCGTCGCGCACTCGATGGAGTTCGCGAACCGGCGCGACTACCTGTTCGTGCTCCTGGTCTTCCCGGCCGAGCTCTACATGTTCATCCGGATGGGTCACTTCGTCCGGGCGTGGCTGAAGTTCTTCAGCCGCCAGCAGACCGACAACTGGGCCGCGCAGGCCAAGGCCGAGCGCGGCAAGGGCGTCGCGTGGACCTACCCGTTCGTCGCGCTCGGCGTCTTCTTCGTCGCGGCCGGGATCGCCTGGCAGCAGGTGCCGATCCAGACGACCTCCGACCTGCTCGAGCTCGGCTGGCCGATCCTCGGCGTCATCACCGTCCTGCAGACCGTCTGGATGCTCATCAAGGCCTCCAAGCGCTACCGCGGCTTCAAGGCCTGATCCCCATGAGCACCTCCGTCCCCACCAGTCCTCGGGAGACCTCCACCATGTCCGTGCGTCCCGCCCGGCCCGCGCGCCGCCTCCGCACCCTCGCCGCGTCGCTGGCGCTCGTCCTCGCCGGCTCGCTGTCGGGCTGCTCGCTGGTCGACAAGATCGGCGGCGCCGACCCAGTGGAGGCGGAGAACCCGACCGCCGCGGCCACCGAGGCGGCGTACGACTCGCAGTTCACGCGGGACGGCACCTTCCAGTCCCACATCGACATCGACGGTATGGACTTCGTCTACACGCTGTGGCCGACCAAGTCGACGCCGCGGACCAACGAGTGGTACCCGAAGGGCAACAAGTTCTTCTCCTTCACCTTCCAGGTCTACGACCTCGACCGGAAGCTGCGCGACCCGTTCCGCACCAAGCGCAAGGCCTACCTCGGCAACATCAAGGTCACCTCGCGGACCATCACCGCCGACGGCGGCCGCACCCAGCGGCCCTACCGGCTGGACGCCGAGGCCGCCGCGATCACCTTCGACCCCGAGGCCGTCACCCACCCCGTCCACGGCATGCTCATCACCTCGCCGAAGGGCTCCTTCGAGCTCCGCAACCAGAAGATCGGCCCGATGTCCAACGACACCCGCGGCCTCGAGCTGACCTTCGTCGCCGACGTCCACTACGAGACGGCCCCGGGGTCGGGTCAGTTCGTCGCCAAAAAGGTCAAGCAGACCGTCCCCATCGCCATCTTCGAGTCCGACACCCCCACCCAGGTCGCCAAGATCCCCGTCAACGCCAACTGACCCCTCCACCCCGCCCCCTCGTCGGTAGGTCGAGGAAGGCGCGCAGCGCCTGTCTCGAGGCCCCGGGCAGCTGACCTCCGGCCTGCGGGCCGTGGGTGGTCGCGGTGAGGGCAGTTGAGAGGGCGAGGTACGCCGTGGCTCGCGGCTGCCTCCCGGCTCACGACCGGCTCGCCCCGGCTGGTTGAGGAGGGCCGCTAGGCCCGTCTCGAAACCCGCCGCCCCGCTGGTCGAGCAGCGAGGCCCCCTGGCGAGCGCCGACGAGACCTCCGGCAGCCGAGCTACGGCCTGCGGGCCGTGGGTGGTTGCGGTGGAGGCAGCCATGAGGAGAGGTACGCCGTGGCTTGCGGCTGCTTCCCGGCTCACGGCCGGCGCGCCAGCAGGGTCATCTCGGCGGGTTGAGGAGGGCCGCCAGGCCCGTCTCGAAATCCGCCGAGAAACTCTTCAGATCGGTGTCCGCATACTGGTCTGACCTGGGGAAACAGCGCCGTCACTGTCGGTGGTCACTGCTTGAGTAGACCCATGGCCAAGGACTCCCGAGACAGCGCACACCCGGTGTGCCGCGCGGTCGCGAAGTCCCGCAAGAAGACCCGCTCGGCATGCAGCTCCCAGCTGTGGCAGATGTCCGACGACGAGGTCTCGACCGCCCTGCTCGAGGCCACCCGGCTCCGCGCGCAGGTCGAGGCCCTCGAGCTCAAGCTGGCCGCCGAGGCCGACCGCCGCGCGGTCGGCGACAAGGTCGGCGCCACCGACACCGCCTCGTGGTGGGGCCACGAGACGAGCCAGGACCGGCCGGCTGCCAAGCGCCGGATGCGGCTCGCCGAGTCCCTCGACCGCCACACCCCCACCGCAGCCGCACTCGCAGAAGGTGCGATCAGCACCGACCACGCGAAGGTCATCACCGAGTGCATCGACCGGCTGCCCGACGACCTCGAAGACCCATCGATCCCCGAGCGGGCCGAGAAGCACCTCCTGACCGAGGCGCTGGACCTGGACCCGAAGTCGCTGGCGATCCTCGCCAAGCACGTCCTGACCGTCGTGGCGCCCGAGATCGGCGAGGAGCGCGACGCCCTGGCGCTGGAGCACGAGGAGCGAGAGGCCCGGGCGAACGCGTGGCTGACGATGGCGCCCGACGGGAAGGGCAGCTATCGCGGGAAGTTCTCCATCCCGACCGTGCAGGGCGCGATGCTGCGCAAGGTGCTGCTGGCGTTCGCAGCTCCGAAGCACCAAGCCGCGACCAAGGCCGAGGACCAGGAGCAGGTCGAGCGGCGGCCCTCACCCGAGCGGATGGGTGACGCGTTCTGCGAGCTCATCGAACGCCTCCCCGCCCACAGGCTGCCGAAGCTGGGCGGCCTCAACGCATCCATCGTGGTGCTGCTCGACTTCACCGGGCTGAAGAGCGACATCGGCCGCGCGGTCCTCGAGACCGGCGAACCCCTCTCCGCCTCCCTCGCCCGACGCATGGCGTGCGAAGCCGGACTCATCCCCGCCGTCCTCGGCAGCCGGTCCGAGCTCCTCGACCTCGGCCGCACCGCACGACTGTTCAACGGAGCCCAGCACCTCGGCCTCGTCCTCACCCAACGGGTCTGCACCGCCCTCGGCTGCGACTGGCCCGCCCACCTCTGCCACGCCCACCACGACGACACCTGGCTCAACGGCGGCAACACAAACTTCGACAAGGCCCGGCTGCTCTGCCCACGCCACCACGCCCGCATCCACGACCCACGGTTCGAGACCACCATCCACCCCGACAACCAGGTCACCTTCCACATGCGGACATAGCCCTCCCGCTGGTCGAGCAGGGAGGCGCCCCAGCGCCGCCCGATGACGAGACCCGCACCAGCGGATGGCCGCCGGCAACCGCTGCTTGACCAGCGCGGGGTCAGGCGGTCTCGGCGAGGCGGTAGCCGACGCCGCGGACGGTCTCGATGAATCGGGAGGTGGCGCCGTCGTCGCCGAGCTTGCGGCGGAGGTTGGCGATGTGGACCTCGACGGAGCGCTTGTCGGCCTCGTTGACGAAGTACGAGGTGACGTACTGCTGACCGCGCATCGTCAGGACCAGATCGGCCTTGCTGCGGACCCGGCGGCCGGTGCTGAGGAGCGAGGCGAGCAGGTCGAACTCGGTGCGGTTCAGGTCCACCGCTCCCCCGCCGACCGTGACGACCCGGCTCTCGTGGTTGAGGGCGAGCCCGTTGAAGCGCACCCAGGAGCCGTCCGCCGACGGACCCGGCGCCGCCGGAGCCGCCGGAGCCGGAGAAGCGTGCGCGCCGCCCTGCGGCGGGGCGGGCTGGTGGACCGGCGGGGCCTGCGGGTACGCCGGAGGGGCCGGCGGCGGCTCGTAGGCGGCCTGTGCCTGGTGCTGCGGCTCGTAGGCCTGCGGCGGCACCGACCGGTAGGGCTTCGTCGGCTGCACCGGCTGCTGGACCGGCTGCTGGTAGGTCGGCTGCGCCGGCGGTTGGACCGGCTGCTGCACCTGCGGCTGGTACGTCGGCTGCGGCGGCGGAGCAACCGGCTCGGGCTGCACCGGAGGGGCCGGCTGCGCGGGCTCGTCGTCGCGGACGACGCGCAGCGGGGAGTTCTGGGTGAGGTCGCGGGCGGCTGCGGCGGCCCACGACTCCTCCTTCGGGGGCGGCGGCGGGGCGACCGGAGCGGCGGCGGTCGCCGACGCGTCGTCGTCGGCCCAGCCGACCGGCTGGTCCGCGCGCGAGCGCGGACGGCGCAGCATCGAGTCGGCCCGGGCGCGCAGCTCCCGGGGCCGGAACGGCTTGACCAGGTAGTCGTCGGCGCCGGCCTCGAAGCCTTGCACGACGTCGATCTCGTCGGCCAGCGCGGTGATCATGATGAGGTAGGTGTTGCTGAACTCGCGCAGCCTCCGGGCGACGGCGAACCCGTCCATCCCCGGCATGTTCACGTCGAGGGTGGTGATGAGGGGGTTGTGCTGGCGCACGGCCTCCACGCCGGTGGGCCCGTCAGGCGCGACGAACGTCGAGAACCCGGACTGAGTGAGCACGATGTCGATGAGGTCGCGAACGTCCGGGTCGTCCTCGATGATGACCGCTGTCCACGGATCCCCCTGCATGGGTCGAACCCTAACAACGGCCGGGCCACGCCCGTGCCCATCCGGACCAGCGATGGGCGAACTTGTCCGAACGGATGATCGGGTCGGCTCAGGACCGCCCGAGCAGCTCGAGCGCGCGCTGCCCCCAGAAATCCCCGGCCGGCGGGCCGCCGTTGCACTCGCCGTCGCTCTCGGCGGGCGGCTTGATCCACAGGTAGGCGTCCAAGCCGGTGCCGTCGTCGACGTACCCCGGCCGCTGCCCCAGCGCCTGCCCCGGCGGGTTGCACCACTCCTCGGGCGATCCCATGCCGTTGCGGCCGCTGTCGACCACGTACGACGCGCCGCCGACGAGCCCGCTGAGCCGCTCGGCCCACCGCACCTCGTCCCGGTCGGTCTGGTAGTTCGACACGTTGGTCGCGAAGCCGCGCACCTGGTCCACGCCCACCTCGCGCAGCAGGCCGGCCACCTTCTTCGCGGGGACCCAGCCCGAGTGGCCGCCGTCGACGTACGTCGTCACGCCGGCGTCGGCGAGGACGTCGACCGCCTGCGACAGCAGGTCGACCCGCTCCGCCCGACGGTCGCACTCCACCGCCGAGGCGAGCGCGTCCGGCTCGAGCACGACGACGGCGGCGTACGGCGCCGCGGCCGCGGCGATCTCCTCCACCCACGGCACGTAGGCGTCGGCGCGGAGCCCGCCGCTGGAGTAGCCGCCGGTGCAGTCACGGTCGGGGATGCCGTAGACGACGAAGAGCGGCACCTCGCCGGCCTCATCCGCCGCGCCGCCGACCGCAGCGACGTACCCACCGACGTCGCCGGCCGGGCGCTCCTCCGGGGTCAGCCAGATGCCCTGGGGGACCTCGGCCAGCTCCGCGAAGGCGGCGGCCTCCACGCTGCGCCCGTCGGCCTCGGCCTGCCGGGCGGCCTGCGCGGTGCGCGATCCGGGGTCGGCGTGCTGGGGCTGCTCCGCGAAGCGGTTGCGCTCCTGCGCCCCCAGCTCCCACGGGCCGAGGTGCTGGGCGCGCGCGACGAGCACGCCGGCGACCACGAGCACCACGACGACCGCCAGCGCGCCCACGGCGAAGGACAGGACGCGGGAGCCGCGGGACACGTCATCGGGCACGCGGTCATTGTGCCGACCGACGCGTGCGCGATGCTGGGCCGGTGCCGACATTCGTGCTCGCCTCCGCCTCCCCCGCCCGCCTCGCCACCCTCCGCAACGCCGGGCTCGACCCGCAGGTGGTCGTCTCCGGCGTCGACGAGTCGCAGGTCGTCGGCGTGCCCCCGGCCGAGCTCGCCCTGCGGCTGGCCGAGCTCAAGTGCGCGGCTGTGGTCGACCGGCCCGAGGTGCCGGCCGACGCCCTGGTGCTGGGCTGCGACTCGGTGCTCGAGCTCGACGGCGAGGCCCTGGGCAAGCCGGCCGACGCCGACGAGGCCGTCGCCCGCTGGCGCTCGATGCGCGGACGCACCGGCGTCCTGCGCACCGGCCACGCGCTGCACGACACCGCGAGCGGCCGCACGGTCGCCGCGACGGCGTCGACCACCGTCCACTTCGCCGACGTCGGCGACGAGGAGGTGGCGGCGTACGTCGCGACCGGGGAGCCGTTGCACGTCGCCGGCGCGTTCACCGTCGACGGCCTGGGCGGCGCGTTCGTGACCGGGATCGAAGGCGACCACCACAACGTGGTGGGCGTCAGCCTTCCGCTGCTCCGGACCCTGGTGACCGACCTGGGCCACTCGTGGACGGGTCTCTGGTCTCGCTGACCGGCCCACCCGGCAGCGACGTGCCGTCCGGGTCCATCGTCTCGCCGAGATGGTCCGGCTCGGGCGGCAGCACCGGCTCGGCCGGGTCGTACATCTCGGTAAGGTGGATCGGCCGGCGGAAGATGAACCGCCGGAACAGGTAGAACCGCGACGCCAGGCCCATGACCAGGCCGATGACGTTGGCGGAGACGTTGTCGGAGATCGGGTCGTCGAGGCCGAGGACGTTCCGGCTGATCGTCAGGCAGGCGATCGGGATCAGCATCGTCACCGCGTTGATCGCCACGAACGCCGTCAGCCCGCCGTCGGCCTGCCGCGGCGGCCGGTCGCGGAAGGCCCAGGTGCGGCTGCCGCGGTAGCTGACGAACATGCCGACGGTGTTGGCGATGACGTACGCCAGGACCGGCTGGTCCGGCAGCACCGCGTGGTCGCCGGTGTTGAAGCCGTGCACCAGCACGTTGAAGATGATGAGCGCGACGACCGTCGCGAGACCGCCGACGGCGATGAAGCGACCGGCCTCACCGAGGAAGCGCCGGTTCGACATGGGTCTTAGGCTAACGAACGCAGCGCCCGGACCCCGCCTCGGCGGGGCCGCGGGCACCGCGACGGGTCGACGGAAGCGGTCAGCCGGTGAACAGGTTCGCGGCCCGGCGCAGCGTCTCCACGACGCCGTACGCCAGCGGGACGCCGACCAGCGCCCAGGCCACAGCGATCCGTGCGCTCATGCGCGGCTCTCCTCTCGCTCGGGGTTGCCGGGCGTCGCGGACGGCTCGTGGAACCGCTCCGCGACCGGGCGGACCAGCAGGTTGGCGACCAGGCCGACGGCGAGCAGCGCGACCATCGTGAACAGCGCCGGCCGGTAGTCCGCGGCGACCAGGTTGCCGGGCTCGCCCTGCGCGTCGAGGAAGCCGTTGACGATGAGCGGACCGGCGACGCCGGCCGCCGACCACGCGGTGAGCAGCCGGCCGTGGATGGCGCCGACCTGGTAGGTGCCGAACAGGTCACGCAGGTACGCCGGGATGGTGGCGAAGCCGCCGCCGTAGAAGGAGATGATCACCGCGGCGAGCAGCACGAACAGCACCGTCGAGCTCGGGCCGACGGTCGCGAGCAGGACGTAGCAGACCAGCCCGACCCCGAGGTAGACCAGGTAGATCGGCTTGCGGCCGATCACGTCGGAGGTCGAGGACCAGACGAACCGGCCGGCCATGTTGGCGATGGACAGCAGGCCGACGAAGCCGCCCGCGGCCGCGGCGGCGACCGAGGAGTCGCCGTTCTCGCGGAAGAAGTCCTGGATCATCGGCTGGGCCTGCTCGAGGATGCCGATGCCCGCGGTCACGTTGCAGAACAGCACCGTCCACAGCAGCCAGAACTGCGGGGTGCGGACGGCGTTGTTGGCCGACACGCTCGCGGTGGTGACCAGGGCCTTCGAGCGCACCGTCGAGGGGTCCCAGCCCTCGGGCTTCCAGCCGTCGGGTGGCACGCGTACGGTGAAGGCGCCGAACATCATGAAGACGAGGTAGACCGCCGCGAAGGTCAGGAACAGCATCATCACCGCGTCGCCGCTCGGCACCGAGCCGGAATCCCCGGAATCGTAGGACGAGTCGTAGAGCGACATCAGCCGGCCCGAGAGCGGGGACGCCACGAGCGCGCCGCCGCCGAAGCCCATGATCGCCATGCCGGTCGCGAGCCCCGGCCGGTCGGGGAACCACTTGATCAGGGTGGAGACCGGCGAGATGTAGCCGATGCCCAGCCCGATGCCGCCGATGCCGCCGTAGCCGAGGTAGACCAACCACAGCTGGTTCGTGGCGATGCCGAGCGCAGCGACCAGGAAGCCGGCGACCCAGAAGCAGGCGGAGACGAACATCGCCGCGCGCGGGCCGTTGCGGTCCACCCAGGTCCCGAACAGGGCCGCCGAGAGGCCGAGCATCACGATCGCCACCGAGAAGATGACGCCGATCGCGGTCAGTGTGCTGTCGAAGTGCTCGACCAGCGCGCTCTTGTAGACGCTGGTTGCGTAGACCTGGCCGATGCACAGGTGCACGGCCAGGGCGGCGGGCGGGACCAGCCAACGGCTGTAGCCCGGCCCGGCAACGGTGCGCTCACGCGCGAGGAACGACGGTACGGCCATGCACTCCACCTCCCAGTGGTCCGCGGTGCAGGTACCCACCTGGTGAGCGCTGTCACAGACGACTTCAGGCCGATTCGGTCAGGCGGTCGTCCCGGGCTCGAGCCTGCTGCCGGCCGCGAGCACCACGCCCTCGCCGACCACGCTGTGCCGGCCGACGATCGTCACGGCGTCCGGGTCGTCGTACGCCGGGGCGTCGGGCTCGCCGACCCGCGCGCCGGCGCCGACCTCGCAGCGGGTGTCGACGATCGAGCGGTGCACGGCCGCCCCCCGGCGTACGACCGTGTTGGAGAAGACGACGCTGTCGACGACCCGGGCCCCCTCCTCGACCACCACGCCGGGGCCGAGCACGCTGCGGACGACCTCGCCGGCGACGCGGCACCCCGGGCTGAGCATGGAGTCCGCGACGGTCGCACCGTCGAGCACGCGAGCCGGCTGCCGCTGCGGCTGGCGGGTGAGGATCGTCCAGCCCGGTACGCCGAGCACGTCGCGGTCGTCGGTGAGCAGCTCGCGGTGGGCGGTCAGGTAGAGGTGCGGCTGGCCGAGGTCGCGCCAGTAGCCCGGCATCCGGTGCGCGACGACCTTGCCGCGCTCCACCAGCCGCGGCAGCAGGTGGTCGCCGAAGTCGCCCAGGCCCGTGTCACCGGGCTCGCTGTCGGCCGACAGCTCGCGATGCAGCTCGCCGAGCACCTCGACGAGCACCTCGGGGTCGTAGACGAAGACCTCGGTGGCGACCGTGCCGGTCGTCGGCTCCTCGGGCTTGTAGTCGAGGCGGGTCACCCGCCCCTCGTCGTCGTGCTCGACGGTGGCGTGGTTCGAGGCGTCCTCGATCGGCACCTCGGTGGTGACGACCGTGCACTCCGCGCCCTGCTCGTGGTGGGTGACGATCGCGTCGCGGTAGTCGAAGCGGTAGATGTGGTCGGCGCTCATCACGAGCACCACCTCGGGCGCGAACTCCTGGACCTGGTCGCGGATCCGGAACAGCAGGTCGGCGTTGCCCTTCGCGAACCCGTCCTCGTCGAGCGTGCCGGTCCCCTCCTGGGGCATGAGCAGCCGCAGCCCGCCGACGTTGCGGTCGAGGTCCCACGGGCGCCCGTTGGCGACCTGCTCCTCGAGGGTCGAACCCTGGAACTGCACCGAGAGCCACACGTCCGTGCAGCCGGAGTGGGTGAGGTTCGACAGCGGGAAGTCGAGCAGCTGGTAGACCCCCGCGAACGGCAGGGCCGGCTTGGCGCGCTCCCGCGTCAGCACGTCCATGCGCCCGCCGGCGCCTCCGGCCTGGACGATCGCGAGCACGCGGTGAGCCACCATCTCGTCATCGTGACAGGGGGGTCCACGGCGCCCCGCCGGGCTTCACCTGCCCGGGGTCACTCGACCGGCAGGCCGAGCCCCCGGGCGATGAGCATGCGCTGGACCTCCGAGGTGCCCTCGCCGATCTCGAGCACCTTGGCGTCGCGGTAGAAGCGCGCGACGGGGTACTCCTCCATGAAGCCGTAGCCGCCGAAGACCTGGGTGGCGATCCGGGTCGCGGTCACGGCGGACTCGGTGGAGTAGAGCTTGGCGACGGCCGCCGCCTGCTTGAACTGCTGGTACGGCGCGCCCGCGTCCTTCATGGCAGCCGCGCGGTAGGTGAGCATCCGGCTGGCGTGCAGCATCACCTCGAGGTCGGCGACCTGGAACGCGACGCCCTGCTTGCGGCCGATCGGGCCGCCGAACGTCTGCCGCTCCCCCGCGTAGGCGAGCGCCATGTCGAGGCAGGCCTGGATGCAGCCGACCGACAGCGCGGAGATCGCGACCCGGCCGTCGTCGAGCGTGGCGAGGAACTGGGCGTAGCCGCGGCCGCGCTCGCCGAGCAGGTGGTCGGCGGGCACCCGGGCGTCCTCGAAGGACAGCGGGTGGGTGTCGGAGGCGTGCCAGCCGAGCTTGTCGTACGCCTTCTCGGCGGTGAAGCCGGGCGTGCCGGCCGGGACCATGACCGCGGAGATCTCCGGGCGGCCGTCCTCCCGCGTGCCGGTGCGGGCGGTGACGGTGACCAGCGAGGTGATCGAGGAGCCGGAGTTGGTGATGAACTGCTTCGAGCCGTTGACGACCCACTCGTCCCCGACGAGCTCGGCCTTCGTGCGGGTGGCGCCCGCGTCCGAGCCGGCGCCGGGCTCGGTCAGCCCGAAGCCGGCGAGCTGTTCGCCTGCGACCAGCGCGGGCAGCCACCGCTGCTTCTGGGCGTCGGTGCCGTAGGTGAGGATCGGGTTGATGCCGAGGCCGACGCCGGCCTGCAGGGTGATGCCCATCGACTGGTCGACGCGCCCGATCTCCTCGATCGCCACGCAGAGGCTCGTGAAGTCGCCGTCGTCCCCGGCGCCGCCGTACTCCTCCGGCGCGGTGAGCCCGAACAGCCCGAGCTGCCCCATCCGCTGCACCACGTCGACCGGGAAGTGGTGGTCGCGGTCCCACTGCGCCGCGTGCGGCGCGATCTCGGCCTCCGCGAACTCGCGGACGCTGCGGCGGAACTCCTCGTGCTCGCGGGACAGCTCGAACGTCATGCGCGGCATGCTAGTCGTCTGGTTAACGGTTGTTAACCAGCTCGCGCTGACGGGAGTGCGAACCCCGGGCGGGACCGCGTGGCTGAGACCACAGCGGCGGGATCGTCCGGGGGCGATAGCCTGCCCGCCGGGTCGCCCGACCCGTGTTCGAACACGAGCTTCCGAGAGAGCCAGGAGTGCCCACGGTGCCGGAGAGCAAGCCCCTCACGAAGGTCCTCATCGCCAATCGCGGCGAGATCGCGGTGCGGGTCATCCGCGCCTGCAAGGACGCGGGCATCGGCAGCGTCGCCGTGTACGCCGAGCCCGACCGCGACGCCATGCACGTCCGGCTGGCCGACGAGGCGCACTCCCTCGGCGGCGCGACCCCGGCCGACTCCTACCTCGACATCGCCAAGCTCATCGCCGTCGCGGAGAAGTCCGGCGCGGACTCCGTGCACCCCGGCTACGGCTTCCTCGCCGAGAACGCCGACTTCGCCCAGGCCGTCATCGACGCCGGGCTGACCTGGATCGGCCCCCCGCCGGCCGCGATCGAGGCGCTGGGCGACAAGGCCAAGGCCAAGCACATCGCCGACAAGGCGAACGCCCCGCTGGCGCCGGGCACCAAGGACCCGGTCGCCGACGCCGACGAGGTCGTGGCGTTCGCGAAGGAGAACGGCCTGCCGGTCGCCATCAAGGCGGTCTTCGGCGGCGGCGGTCGCGGCCTCAAGGTCGCCCGCACGCTCGAGGAGATCCCTGACGCCTACGAGTCCGCGGTGCGCGAGGCGGTCACGGCGTTCGGCCGCGGCGAGTGCCTCGTCGAGAAGTTCCTCGACAAGCCGCGCCACGTCGAGACCCAGTGCCTGGCCGACCAGCACGGAAACGTCGTCGTGGTCTCCACCCGCGACTGCTCGCTCCAGCGCCGCAACCAGAAGCTCGTCGAGGAGGCGCCGGCGCCGTTCCTGTCCGAGGAGCAGCTGACCGAGCTCTACGAGTCCTCCAAGCGCATCCTGCGCGAGGCCGGCTACCACGGCGCGGGCACCTGCGAGTTCCTCGTCGCCCAGGACGGCACGATCTCCTTCCTCGAGGTCAACACCCGCCTGCAGGTCGAGCACTGCGTCTCCGAGGAGGTCACCGGCATCGACCTCGTCCGCGAGATGTTCCGCATCGCCGCCGGCGAGGAGCTCGGGTACGACGACCCGGAGATCCGCGGCCACTCCATCGAGTTCCGCATCAACGCCGAGGACGGCGGCCGCAACTTCATGCCCGCCCCCGGCACCCTGTCCGCGTGGAGCCCGCCGAGCGGCCCCGGCGTGCGCCTCGACGGCGGCTACGAGAACGGCGAGACCATCCCCGGCTCGTTCGACTCGCTCATCGCCAAGCTGATCGTCACCGGTCGCGACCGCACCCAGGCGCTGGAGCGCTCGCGCCGCGCGCTGGACGAGTTCGTCGTCGACGGCATGCCGACGGTCATCCCGTTCCACCGAGCGGTCGTCTCCGACCCGGCGTACGTCGGCGCCTCGAACCCCTCGGGCGAGGGCTCCTTCGACGTCTACACGCAGTGGATCGAGACCGAGTTCGACAACCAGATCGAGCCGTACGCCGGTGACGTCGCGGAGGCCGACGAGCCCGAGGAGCGGCAGAGCGTCGTCGTCGAGGTCGGCGGCAAGCGGCTCGAGGTCGTGCTGCCCGCCGGGCTCGGCGGCATCTCCGCCGGCGGTGCTGCCGGTGGCGGCGCGAAGAAGCCCAAGCGCAAGAAGGGCGGCGGCTCCGGTGCCGCGGCCAGCGGCGACGCGGTCACCAGCCCGATGCAGGGCACGGTCGTCAAGGTCGTCGTCGAGGAGGGCCAGGAGGTCGCCGAGGGCGACACCGTGGTCGTCATCGAGGCGATGAAGATGGAGCAGCCGCTCAAGGCCCACAAGGCCGGCACCGTCACCGGCCTCCAGGCCGAGGTCGGCGCCACCGTCACCAACGGCGCCGTCATCTGCGAGCTCAAGGACTGACGCTCTTCTCGTCGCCCCGGTCGGCCGGAAATCGTGCTGCCGGCCGGGGTGCGAGCATCCCAGGTTCACTTGGGACCCTGGTGCTTCTCGGCCATCGCGATGGCCGAGAAGCGTGAACATCCCCGGTCTACTTGGGATGCCACCACCGGCCCGGACAGGAAATCTTCCGGATCCGGCGAACCGAACGCGGCCGGCGAGCGTCGGAGCCAGCATGAACATCACGAACACAGCAGGACGAACGACCGCGGCGGCCCTCCTCGGTGGGGTGCTCGCCCTGACGACCGCACTGACCACCGCGGTGCCGGCGGGCGCCGCCGTCGGGGTGGTGAAGGACCCGGCCGGTGACGGCCGCACGTCGTTCAAGAGCGGTGACGTCACCAAGGTGCGCGTCAAGCACGGCCCGAAGGCGCTGCGGATCGCGGTGTCGCACGCGGCGGACAGCGGCCTGGCCGACGTCTACCGGTTCAACATCGACACCCGGCCGAAGGTCAAGGGCCCGGAGTGGGTGATCGGCACCGGCATCGAGGTCGAGGAGTGGCGGGTCTTCCGCGCCGACGGCTGGACCGGCGTTGACGGTGAGCCGGTCTGCACCGACGGCAACGACATCGACTGGGACGCCGAGCGGATGCGGCTCGTCGTGCCGCGTGGCTGCCTCGGCTCGCCGAAGCGGGTGCGGGTCAACCTCGTGACGTCCAACGACTACCCCGGCACGCCGGTCGACCACGCGCCGGGCAAGCGGAAGTACGGCGGCTGGGTCGCCGCCGGCTGACGCGCGGCGGGGCGTGGCTAGCGTGGCCACGTGACCGACGCGCCGACGACCTCGCCCCTGCTGCGCGAGCCGCGCCACCGGGTGAGCCCGCGGGCTCGGCTGATGTGGCAGGTGACCGCGTTGGTGGAGGGCGCGGTGACGATCGTCGTGCTCCTGCTGGTCGGCCTCGCCGTCGACGCGGTCGACGTGCGCTGGTGGATGGTGGTCGCCGCGGTGGCCGCGGTGCTCGGGTGGGTCGCGGTGGTGCCGCAGTGGCGCTACGCCGTCCATCGCTGGGAGGTCACCGAGACCGCCGTGCACACCCAGACCGGGTGGTGGGCGCGCGAGCAGCGGATCGCGCCGCTCTCCCGGATCCAGACCGTCGACCGCGCCGAGGGTGCGGTCGCCCGGCTCTTCGGGCTGGCGACCGTGACGGTCACGACGGCCTCGGCCGCCGGAGCCCTGGAGATCGACGGCCTGGACCGTCGGCAGGCGGTCGCCCTGGTCGCCGAGCTGACCGCCCGGGCCGACGCGGTCGAGGGCGACGCCACGTGACCGAGCCGCAGGACCCGCACGGCCCCGGGGACTGGCAGCGCCTGGACCCCCGGATGCTCCTCGTCCACCCGGTGCAGGAGACCGTGCGGCTGCTGCCGGTCCTGCTCGGCCTCCTGGTCGCGGGTACGGCGTCGGGCGCGCGCGGCTGGCAGCTGCTCGGCCTGGTGATCCCGGTCGTGGTGGGCCTGCTGCGCTACTGGACGACCAGCTACCGGGTCGGCGGCGGCCGGGTCGAGCTGCGCCGGGGGCTGCTCGAGCGGCACGTGCTCTCGACGCCGGTCGACCGGGTCCGCACCGTCGACCTGACCGCCTCGCCCGTGCACCGCCTGCTCGGCCTGGTCACCGTCCGCGTCGGCACCGGGACCGCGTCGACCGACGGGGACGAGCGGCTCGACCTCGACGGCCTGCCCGCCGCGGACGCCCGCCGGCTCCGCGAGGACCTGCTGCGGGCCGCGCGCGCCGCCCGCCCCGACGACCCGGACGAGCCCTCCGGCCCGCACGACCCGGACAACCCCGACGACCCCGGGCGCGGCCCGGTCCCGGCCGCTCCCCCGGTCCTGACCTTCGACCCGACCTGGGCCCGGTTCGCGCCGCTCACCTCCACCGGTCTCGTCATCGTGGCCGGCCTCGTCGGCGGCACGGTGCAGCTGCTCGACGCGCTCGGCGGGTTCCGCCGGGTCGACGCCGGCTCCTGGGCGGAACGCGTCGCGGGCGTGCCGGTGCTCCTGGCCGGCGCCGGCGCGCTGGTCGGCCTCGCGGTCGCGACGAGCGTGCTGGCGGTGACGGGCTACCTGGTCGCCAACTGGGGCTTCACCCTCGGCCACGCCGACCGCGCCTGGCACCTGCGCCGCGGGTTGCTCACCACCCGGGAGACCAGCCTCGACGACGCCCGGCTGGCGGGCGTGACGCTCGGCGAGCCGCTCGGCCTTCGCCTCGCCGGGGGCGGCCGGCTCGCGGCGATCGTCACCGGCCTCGGCGACGGACAGGAGTCCTCGTCGGTGCTCGTGCCCCCGGCGCCCCGGGCCGTGGTCGGGTCGGCCGCGCGGGCGGTGCTCGGCGCCGCCGGGCCCGTCGACGTACCCCTCCGCCCGCACGGGCCCGCCGCCACCCGCCGGCGGTGGACGCGCGCGCTGCTGCCGGCCCTCCTGGTCACCGCCGCCTGCCTGCCGCTCGCGACCGGGTCGGCGTGGTGGTGGCTGCCGGCCGTCGCCGCTCCCCTGGTCGCGGCCGCGCTTGCCGCCGACCGCGCGCGGGGGCTCGGGCACGCCCTGGTCGACGGGTACGTCGTGAGCCGCTACGGCAGCCTCTACCGCCGCCGCCACGTGCTGGCCGTCGGCGCCGTCATCGGCTGGAACATCCGCGCCACCTGGTTCCAGCGCCGCGCCGGTCTCGTCACGCTGGTGGCCACCACCGCCGGCGGCCGACAGGCGGTCGCCGTGCTCGACGTCCCGGAGGCCGACGCGCTCGCTCTCGCGGCCCGGGCGTCCCCCGCCCTGGTCGAGCCGTTCCTCTACGATCGCCCGGCGACCGGGAGGAGCGCGCAGTGGCCGACGTCGACGCCATCGTCGAGGACCTGACCAGCACCGGTGTGCACCTCGGTCCGGGGACGCAGACCTGGCTCAGCGACAAGCAGCTCGAGGCCTTCGAGCAGGCCGTCCGCGCCGGCGACCTCCCCGTCCACCTCGTGCTCGTGCAGCCGGCGGAGGACGGCATCACCGCCGGCGACGACCTGCTCGTCCGGGTGCACGACGCCGGCGGCCCCGAGGGCCTCTACATCGGCGTCAACAACGTGTGGGACCTCGACGGGCCGGCGTACCACGCGACGCTCCCCGACGACCGGCAGGTCAACGTCGCGCTGCAGCAGTGGGGGCCGGTGCAGGGCAACACCGACGTCGTGCGCGACGTGGACGCCGTCCTGTCGGGCGGCGGCACCGACGGTCGACCGCCGACGCTCGGCGACGGGCTCGTGACGGTTGCGGAGGCGCTGGCCTCCGGCGACCTCGCCGCGGTCGCCGACGAGGCGCGCGACGCCCAGCAGGCCGCCCGCGAGGCGGACGCGGCCGACGGGAACGGGCAGTCCGGCGGCACCACCGGCACGACGACGCCGTACGCCGACGAGAACGACACCGGTGACGCCGTCCTCGGCGGGGTGATCCTCCTGACGCTGCTGCTCGGAGCGGTGCTCGGAACGAGGGCACTCGTCCGCCGGCTTCGCGACCGGGCGAGCACGCGCGCCTTCACGCTGCCCGACTCGGTGCTCGACCGCGTCCGTGAGGCCGGCGACGCCGACCTGGCGCGCCGAGCCCGCGCCGCCGTGCTCGCGCTCGGCGAGCGCATCGACGCCGCCGACCTCGACGGGTCGGATGCCGCCGCGTGGACGGCCACGCTCGACCACTACGACGCCGCAGGTCGCCTCCTGCCGGACGACCCGACCGCCGACATGGACCCGCTCGACGCCGTCGGCGCGGTCGTGCTCGCCGGGCGCGGCGAGGAGGCGCTCGCGGCCGCCCGCCGCGGACGCACGTTCACCCCGTCGACCCGGTGCTTCCTCAACCCCCTCCACGGTCGCGCCACCCGCGACCACGCGCTCGAGCACGCCAGTCGCCGGGTTGACGCGCCGATCTGCGCCACGTGCCGCCGCGACCTCGAGGCCGGTCGACGACCCGACATCCTCGACGTCGTCGTCCGCGGCCGCCCCGAGCACTACTTCGAGACCGATCGCGAGCCCTGGGCCTCGACCGGCTTCGGCGCGCTCGAGCCCGACCTCGTCCGGCGGCTGCACCGAGGAGGCCGCCGGTGAGCCCGGCCGACGCCCCGGCCGACCCACCGGCCGCGGACCCGGTCGACGCGTTCGTCGACGAGCTCGCGGACGCCCTGCACGAGGATCCCGTGCAGGTCGACCCGATGTTCGGCAACGGGCGCACCGAGGACGTCGACGCGGCGCTCACCGACGTCGTGGCGGGCGTCGACTTCCCGGCGTACGTCGTGCTCGCGCCCGGCCCCGACGGGCTCGCGGCCAACGACCCCGGCCGCGACCTGGCCGGTCGGCTGCACGAGCGGATCGGCGGGGACGGCGTCTACCTCGTCCAGACCGATCCGGCGAGCTTCGGCCTGACGATCGTCTCCCACGGCGACGTGCCGGACGCCTTCCTCGTCTCGCAGATCAGCGTGGAGGTGTGGCAGGGAGGTGGCGCCGACGCGGCCCTGTCCCCGGGCGGGTCGGTCGCGCGGGCGCTGGAGATCCTCGACTCCGGAGGAGGGATGTCGGAGGAGGAGTTCGGCTCCTACGCCGAGCAGACGATCTACCGCGACCCGCCGGAGTGGGACCTGGACTACGAGGTGCCCACGCAGGGGACCTACGCCATGGGCACCGCGCTGGCCTTCCTCGCGGTCGGCGGCTGCGCCTACCTGCTGCTGCGCACCCTCGCTCGCTGGCGCGAGACCGCGCCCGCGGGCGCCCGCGGACGGCCCGGACGGCCCGGACGGCCCGGACAGCGCGGCCGGTCGGCGGCTACGCCGAGCACGCCGCTGCCCGGTCCGGCGCAGGTGCGGGAGACGGCCGAGGCGGAGCTGGCGTCGCTGGCACGTCTCCTCGACCGCACCGCGGACCGGCGGGTCGAGCCGGACCGGCGGCAGCTCGTCGACGGCTCGTACGACACCGCGCGCTCGCTGCTCGAGCGGACCGGCACCGACGACGCCGACCTCGACGACCTCCTCGGGGCGCTGGTGCTGGTGCGGATCGCCACCGCCGCGGCCGGCTCGCGTAGCCGGTCGAAGCGCGGCGGTGAGCCCCGGGCGCCGTACCGGCCCTGCTTCTTCGACCCGCGCCACGGCGAGGGCACGCAGCGACGCGCCGTCCCGGTCGGCGGCACGGAGCTGACGGTCCCCGCCTGCCGCGCCTGCGGCCGCGCCACCGACGCTGCGCTGGAGCCGATGGGGGTGCGCAGCGGCCTGCTCGGCCGGGAGCGGCCGTGGTACGAGCTCGACACGGTCTGGGCCCGCACCGGCTACGGCGCGTTCGTCGACGACCTCTGGCAGCACGTCGCGGCCGACCTGAGGGAGACGCGGTGAAGGGGCTGAACCGGATCACGTGCGCGGTCGCCGCGGTGGTGCTCGGGACCGGAGCGGCCCTCGTGGTCGACGCGCGCCTGGACAGCAGCGCGGACCGCGAGTACGCCGCCGGCGACCGCGTCCTCGCGGCCGTCGAGGGCCTGCGCGACGACCACGTCCACGTCACCGACGACGGACGCGGGATGCTCGCCGAGGCGGACGAGCGAGCGATCGCCGAGCTCATCGCCGAGCGGGACCTGCCGGCGTACGTCCTGGTCTGGAAGAACAGCTGGTTCGCCGGCTACGACCACTACGTCCAGTCCGCCGAGCAGGTGCTCCACCAGCTCGGGGAACCGGCCCTCCTCGTGCTCTGGCAGGGCCCGGAGAACAGCACCACCCAGGTCACGCCCGGCTGGACGGTCGACCGCTGGACCGAGGGCGGGGGCGACGCCGAGGTGGAGCCGACGTACCTCGGCGACGCCGCGCTCCGCATCCCCGAGTGGCTCGAGCAGCTGCCCGAGGACCCGCTCGTCGCCCAGGACGACTACTACGGCGGGCTGGGCGGCGGGCTCGCTGCCGGCGCGTTCTTCGCCGCGCCGATCGTGCTGGGGTTCTGGCTGCTCCTCGGGGTCGTGCGGGTGGCCACCAGCCGCCGCTTCCGCAACCGCCCGCTCCGAGCACCGGACCGGTAGGACGCCGGCTCCCTGCCGCCGGAGGCAGTGTGGCCCGGCCGTCCCGGTCGTGTGCCCAGGGACGCGGTCGTGCGCGTCGTCAGGCACACGACCCCGGTGCGGGCCGGCCCGTCACCGGTCGCTACTCGCAGGTACGTCTCGCGGGTGGCCTGCGTCACCGCGCGTCCGGCGGCTGGCCCCTAGCCTGTCCGCCATGTTCTCCAAGGTGCTGGTGGCCAACCGCGGCGAGATCGCGGTCCGAGCGTTCCGGGCGGCGTACGAGGTCGGCGCGCGGACGGTGGCGGTCTTCCCTTACGAGGACCGCTGGTCCGAGCACCGGCTGAAGGCCGACGAGGCCTACGAGATCGGCGAGCGCGGCCACCCCGTGCGGGCCTACCTCGACCCCGCGGCGATCGTGGCCACGGCGGTGCGCGCCGGCGCGGACGCGGTCTACCCCGGCTACGGCTTCCTCTCGGAGAACCCCGCGCTGGCGGAGGCGTGCGCCGAGGCCGGCATCACCTTCATCGGCCCGAGCGCCGAGGTGCTGGAGCTGACCGGCAACAAGGCCCGAGCGATCGCGGCCGCCAAGGCCGCCGGCGTGCCCACGCTGGCCAGCGTCGAGCCCTCCACCGACGTCGACGCGCTGGTCGCGTCGGCCTCGGAGATGCCTTACCCGCTGTTCGTCAAGGCCGTCGCCGGCGGCGGCGGGCGCGGCATGCGCAAGGTCGACGAGCCCGGGCCGGACCACCAGCACCTGCGCGAGGCCGTCGAGACCTGCATGCGCGAGGCCGAGGCCGCCTTCGGCGACCCGACGGTCTTCATCGAGCAGGCGGTCGTCGACCCGCGCCACATCGAGGTGCAGATCCTCGCCGACGGCGAGGGCAACGTCATCCACCTCTACGAGCGCGACTGCTCGGTGCAGCGCCGCCACCAGAAGGTCGTCGAGATCGCCCCCGCACCCAACCTCGACCCGGAGCTGCGGATGAGGATCTGCGCCGACGCGGTGCGCTTCGCCCAGGAGATCGGCTACCGCAACGCCGGCACCGTCGAGTTCCTGCTGGACCCGGCCGGCAACTACGTGTTCATCGAGATGAACCCGCGGATCCAGGTCGAGCACACCGTGACCGAGGAGGTCACCGACGTCGACCTGGTGCAGTCGCAGCTGCGGATCGCCTCCGGCGAGACCCTGGCCGACCTCGGCCTCTCCCAGGAGGGCGTGGTGCTGCGCGGGGCCGCGCTCCAGTGCCGGATCACCACCGAGGACCCCGCGAACGGGTTCCGGCCCGACACGGGCGTCATCACGACGTACCGCTCCCCCGGCGGCGGCGGCATCCGCCTCGACGGCGGCACGGTCTACACCGGCGCCGAGGTCTCCGCGCACTTCGACTCGATGCTCGCCAAGCTGACCTGCCGCGGCCGGACCTTCGACAAGGCGGTGGAGAAGGCGCGGCGGGCGGTCGCGGAGTTCCGCATCCGGGGCGTCTCGACGAACATCCCGTTCCTCCAGGCCGTCCTCGACGACCCCGACTTCGCCGCGGGCAACGTCACCACGTCGTTCATCGAGACCCACCCGCAGCTGCTCCGCGCGCGCGGCAGCGGCGACCGGGGCAGCAAGCTGCTGTCGTACCTCGCCGACGTCACGGTCAACCAGCCGCACGGCGAGGCGAAGGTCTCCGTCGACCCGGCCAGCAAGCTCCCCGACACCAACCTCGACGTGCCCGCGCCCGACGGCACCCGACAGCTGCTGCTCTCGGTCGGGCCGGAGGAGTTCGCCCGGCGGCTGCGCGAGCAGGACCGGGTGGCGGTCACCGACACGACCTTCCGCGACGCCCACCAGTCGCTGCTCGCGACCCGCGTGCGCACCCGCGACCTGCTCACGGTCGCCCCGCACGTCGCGCGCACGACGCCGGAGCTGTGGTCGCTGGAGGCCTGGGGCGGCGCGACGTACGACGTGGCGCTGCGCTTCCTCGCCGAGGACCCGTGGGAGCGGCTGGCCCAGCTGCGCCAGGCCGTGCCGAACATCTGCCTGCAGATGCTGCTGCGCGGTCGCAACACGGTCGGCTACACGCCGTACCCCACCGCCGTCACCGACGCCTTCGTCGAGGAGGCGGCCGCGACCGGCATCGACGTGTTCCGGATCTTCGACGCGCTCAACGACGTCGAGCAGATGCGCCCGGCGATCGAGGCGGTCCGCGCGACCGGGACGACCGTCGCCGAGGTGGCGCTGTGCTACACCGGCGACCTCTCCGACCCGGGCGAGCAGCTCTACACGCTCGACTACTACCTGCGGCTCGCCGAGCGGATCGTCGACGCCGGCGCGCACGTGCTGGCGATCAAGGACATGGCCGGCCTGCTGCGCGCACCCGCGGCACGCACGCTCGTGACCGCGCTGCGCGAGCGGTTCGACCTGCCGGTGCACCTGCACACGCACGACACGACCGGCGGCCAGCTCGCGACGCTGAGCGCGGCGATCGAGGCCGGGGTGGACGCCGTCGACGCGGCGACGTCCTCGATGGCCGGCACGACCTCGCAGCCGCCGCTCTCGGCGCTCGTGGCCGCGACCGACCACTCTGAGCGCGAGACCGGGCTGTCGCTCGCGGCGGTCAACGCGCTCGAGCCCTACTGGGAGGCGACCCGCCGCGTCTACGCGCCGTTCGAGTCCGGCCTCGCCTCGCCGACCGGCCGGGTCTACCGCCACGAGATCCCCGGCGGGCAGCTCTCCAACCTGCGCCAGCAGGCGATCGCGCTCGGCCTCGGCGAGAAGTTCGAGCAGGTCGAGGACATGTACGCCGCCGCGAACGACATCCTCGGCAACGTCCCGAAGGTGACGCCGTCGTCGAAGGTGATCGGCGACCTCGCCCTCTCGCTCGTCGGCATCGGCGCGGACCCGGCGGAGTTCGCCGACGACCCGGGCCGCTTCGACGTCCCCGACTCCGTCATCGGCTTCCTCAACGGCGAGCTGGGCGACCCGCCCGGCGGATGGCCCGAGCCGTTCCGGACCAAGGCGCTCGAGGGCCGGTCGTGGCAGGCGCCCGACCAGGACCTCACCGACGACCAGCGCGCCGACCTCGAGGCCTCCGGCCCGCGCCGGCAGCGGGCGCTCAACGAGCTGCTCTTCCCCGGCCCGACCAAGGAGTTCCTGGAGAAGCGGGAGCGATACGGCGACCTCTCGGTGCTGCCGACCGTCGAGTACCTCTACGGCCTGCGCACCGGCACCGAGCACGAGGTCGACCTGGCCGAGGGCATCCGGCTGATCCTCGGCCTCCAGGCGATCAGCGAGCCCGACGAGCGCGGCTTCCGCACGGTCATGGCGACCATCAACGGCCAGCTGCGCCCGATCTCGGTGCGCGACCGCGCGGTCTCCTCCGACGTCGCCGCGGCCGAGAAGGCGGACACCTCGAAGGCCGGCCACGTCGCCGCGCCGTTCGGCGGGGTCGTCACGGTCGTCGTCTCCGAGGGCGACTCGGTGGCCGCGGGCGAGACGGTCGCGACGATCGAGGCGATGAAGATGGAGGCCTCGATCACCGCACCCGTCGCCGGGCGGGTCGAGCGGGTCGCGCTCGGCGGCACCCAGGCCGTCGAGGGCGGCGACCTGGTCCTCGTCCTGGCGGAGTAGCCGGTGCGGTCGGCGGCCCCCGCGCCGGGGCGGCGGGTGGCCGCACCCGACGGCCACCCGGTCGCGGCCGGCGTCGTGACGGCGGTCGTCGGGTTCAGCAGCTCGTTCGTCGTCGTCCTCGCCGGCCTCGCCGCCGTCGGGGCGTCGGCGTCGGAAGCGGCCTCCGGGCTGGTCGCGCTGTGCGTGGCCCAGGCGCTCGGGATGCTGTGGCTGGGGCTGCGACACCGCACGCCGCTGACGCTCGCCTGGTCCACCCCGGGCGCCGCGCTGCTGGTCTCCACCGGCGTCGTCGAGGGTGGCTGGCCGGCCGCGGTCGGCGCGTTCGTCGTCACCGCGCTGCTCATCGGGCTGACCGGCCTGGTGCCGTGGCTCGGCGACCTCGTCGGCCGCATCCCCACCTCGCTCGCGCGCGCCATGCTGGCCGGCGTCCTGCTGCCGCTGTGCCTGGCGCCGGTGACCGGCCTCGCCGACTCCCCCGCGCTGGTCGGCCCGGTCGTGCTGACCTGGGTGCTCGGGCTGCTGCTCTTCCCCCGCTGGGCGGTGCCGGCCTCGCTCGCCGTCGCGCTGGCCGTGGTCCTGGTCGAGGCCCGCTCGGACGTCGACGTCGACGCCCTGCTGCCGACCCTGGCCTGGACGACGCCGACCTGGACCGTGCCCGCGCTCGTGTCGATCGCGCTGCCGCTGTACGTCGTGACGATGGCGTCGCAGAACGTCCCCGGCGTCGCCGTCATGGCCAGCCACGGGTACGCCGTCCCGTGGCGCGAGTCGATGACCGTCACCGGCCTGGGGACGCTGCTCTCGGCCCCGTTCGGCGGCCACGCCGTCAACCTCGCCGCCATCACCGCGGCCATGGCTGCCGGACCGCTCGCCGGGGCGGACCGGGCCCGCCGCTGGGTCGCCAGCACCTCGGCGGCCGTCACCTACCTCGTCCTCGCCGCCCTCGCCTCCGCCCTGACCGCGGTGGTCGTCGCCGCTCCCGGCGACGTCGTCCAGGCGGCTGCCGGCCTCGCCCTCGTCGGCACCCTCGCCTCCTCGCTGGCCGGCGCGCTCGCCGAGGAGGACGGTCGCGAGGCCGCCGCCGTCTGCTTCCTCGTCGCCGCCTCCGGCATCACCGTCCTCGGCGTCGGCTCCGCCTTCTGGGCGCTCGTCGCCGGCCTCGCCCTCCGCCCGCTCCTCGCCGCCCGCCGCTGACCCGCCCGCTGACCCGCCCGGGCCGCGTCGACAACCGCGCAATTGCGCGGGAGTTGCGGGGTGGAAGCGCTTCCCCACGTCCACAACCGCGCAATTGAACGATCGTCGACGCCCGGGACCCGAGCCAGGCTCGGGACCCCGAGCCGGGCCCGACTCAGCCGACGGTCTCCGCGAAGGTCGGCGGCGGGAGCGGGTCGCGGACCGACTCGTAGCCCTGGGCGACCTCGACGAGCGTGGTCTCGCTGCCGGCGGTGCCCCAGAACGACACGGCGACCGGCAGCCCGTCGACGACCTCGGTCGGCACGGTGAGCAGCGGGTAGCCCGCCATCGCCGGCACGCCGCTGCACGAGCCGACCAGGTCCTCGGGCCCCTGGAGCCTGACCCGGTGCGCGCGGTCGTAGGACGGGGTCACCAGAGCGTCGAGGTCGTGCTCGCGCAGGACCCGGTCGATGCCGCCCTCGCGCGCGGCGGCGACGCACCGCGCCCGCGCGGCGGCGCACTCCTCGGAGTCGGTGCCGGGGCCCGCCAGCGCCTGCTCGAGGAGGCCCTGCCCGAAGTGCTCGAGCTCGACGTCGGCGTGCTCGCGGTTGAAGGCAACGACGTCCTCGAGGGTGCGAGGGCCGTCGCCGGGGCGGTGGGAGAGGTACGCCGCGAGGCCGGTGCGCAGCTCGGCGAGGAGCACGAGCAGCTCGTCCTCCCAGATCGTGTCGGGCAGCTCCGGCAGGTCGGTGCCGTCGACGACGACCGCGCCGGCGGCCGACAGGGCGGCGATGGCGCGCTCGGCAGCGGCGTCGGCAGCGTCCGACCAGCCCCAGTACGGACCGCGCGGCACCCCCACCCGCTTGCCCGCGAGTCGACCGTCGACGGCGTGGGCGGCGTGGTCGACCCCGTTGCCGGCCAGCACCGACAGCAGCGCCGCGGCGTCGCGGACGCTGGCCGCCATCGGGCCGGGCGCGTCCTGCGAGGCGGCGATCGGCACCACGCCGTCGGTGGGCACGAGGCCGACGGTGGGCTTGAACCCGACACAGCCGTTGTACGCCGCCGGGCAGGCGATCGACCCGTCGGTCTCCGTGCCGACGGCGTACGCCGCCAGGCCGGCCGCCACCGCGGCGCCGCTGCCCGAGGACGACCCCCCGGCGGACCGGTCGAGGGCGTACGGGTTCCGGGTCAGCCCGCCATACGCGCTCCAGCCCGACGTCGAGGCCGCGTCACGGATGTTGGCCCACTCCGAGAGGTTGGTCTTGCCGAGCACGACCATCCCGGCCTCGCGGAGCCGCTGCACGATCGGCGCGTCGGCCGCGGGGTGCGGCTGCCCGGCCAGCGCGAGCGAGCCGGCCGTGGTGGGGAGGTCGGCGGTGTCGATGTTGTCCTTGACCAGCACCGCCCGGCCGTGGAGGGGCCCGCGAACGCGACCGGCCGCGGCCTCGGCGTCGAGCGCCCGCGCCTGCTCCAGCGCGTCGGGCGCGAGCGTGCAGATCGAGCGGATCAGCGGGTCGACGGTGGCGATCCGGTCGAGCAGCCGCTCGACCTCGGCGACGGACGAGACCGAGGAGGCGGGAGAAGCGGGAGAAAGCACGCGGCATCCTCCCCCGCGCCGGCCGCTCAGCGCGCGGCGACCCCGAGGGTGAGGTAGGTCGAGCGCAGGCCGAGCGCCCACCGGAACGCGTCGCCGGTGACCGTCACCGACCCGCGGGAGCCGGTCAGCCGCAGCGTGCGCACGCGCCCGCCCCACTGGCCGTGGCCGTCGCGGGCGGTCACGGCGATCCGCCGGAGGTCGCCGACCGCGGGCCACGCGCGCTCGAGCCGGGTGTCGTCGACCGTGGTGCGCCAGCGGTGCACGGTGTTGCCGGCCCAGCCGTCGTACGGGTCCTTCTGGGCGGCGAGGTACGGCACCGAGCCCGCCGAGGTCCACCCGCCGCTGCTGGACGAGAACTGCGTGAACGCCGGCTCGCCGCCTGCGGTCAGCACCTGGCCCTTCGTCGCGTCGATGGCGGCGTTGGAGGCCGGGTGCTCGGCGGCGACGCCGCCGTAGACCTGGCAGGAGGTGGTGTCGCAGAGCTGGTAGGACGCCGAGCGCGGGTGGGCGCGCTCGTACGCCGCGTAGGTGCGCGCCGCGATCGACTGCGCCCGGACCGCGGCCGGGCTCCAGAGCGCGGGGATCTCCAGCGGCACGACGCCCTTGAGGTAGCTCTCGAGCGTGAGGTCGTTGACGGTCACCACGTCGGCGCCGACCCGGACCGCGCGCAACCGGCCGCGGTAGGGCTTCTCGCCGGTCGGGGTGACCAGCGTGATCGGCTTGCCGCCGGCGTACAGCTCCCCCGTGCCGCCCAGGTCGCGCCACCGCCGCCACCGGTCGGTGCGGTAGGAGACGCGCCACGCGCCGGTGGGCGCGGCGGCGATGCGCCACTGCTTCGCGCCGTTGTCGGGCAGCCGGACGCGGCCGCCGCCGGCGGAGTCGGCGACGGTCAGCCGGGGTCGCGGCCGCACGACGAGCTGGGCGTCGGTGTCGGCCGAGATCGCCACGCTCACGCGGCCCTTGGCGGTCCCCCAGGTCGTGCCGGGGTAGTAGAACTCGACGATCTGGCGCTCGGTCAGCCCCTGCCGAGCCGCGCCCTCCGCGCCGTGCTGCGACATCCCGTGGCCGTGGCCGAAGCCGCGGCCCTGGATCGTCACCTGCGCCGTCCGCGGCACCGCCCAGGTGTCGGGCGCGGCCTTCGCCGTCCGGGCTTTCGCGGGCGCGTCCTTCGCCTGGACGGGGCCGGCGGACGGGGTCGGCGTGGCGGAGGCACCGGCCGGCACGAGCGAGGCCAGCACGAGTCCGCACGCGGCCAGGAGGGAGGAGGGACGCACGCACCGATCGCACCACTGGTCACACCAGTCCCGCAACGGAACGCGAGAACTACAGATCTGTAGTTTTCCCAGGTCAGGACACGTGCAGGGTGGACCGGTCGAGCACCGTCAGCCGTTGTACGACGGCTGGGACTGCGCGTTGAACGTCCCCATCCGCACCTTCGCGGCCCGGCGCGCCCACGGCGCGTCGATCCGGAACACGTCGAGGCCGCGGGTGATGTCGTGGCTGTAGACGTGGCCGTTGTACCAGTACGACGACCACGACCCGCCGAGCACGAGCTCGGTCGCGCTGATCGCGCCACGGTCGAAGTGGGCGATCTCCCGGGGGTTGCGCGAGTCGGTGAAGTCGAAGACCGACGTACCGCCCTGGTACCACGCCTGCACCATGATGTCGCGGCCCTTCACCGGCACCAGCGAGCCGTTGTGGGCGACGCAGTTCTCGGTCAGCGACTGGCTGCGCGGGATCTTGAAGTAGCTGCGGAACACGAGCTTGCGTCCCACGACGTCGTAGATGCCGTCCGCCCCGCGGCGGCCGCCGAGCAGCGGGTTGCAGGTCGGCGCGGAGCCGCCGCCGAGCTCGTCGGTGAAGACCACCTTCGTGCCGGCGTTGTTGAACGTCGCCGAGTGCCAGAACGCGAAGCTCCGGTCGTCGCGCACCCGGTGCAGCACCTTCGGCCGCGCCCGGTCGCGGATGTCGAGCAGGACGCCGTCGCCCATGCAGGCGCCGGCCGCGAGGTCCTTGGCGGGGTACGCCGTGACGTCGTGGCAGCCGGTCGTCTCGCTGGGGCCGAGCGGGTTGACCGTGCCCGGGTTGCCGCCGCCGGGGAACAGCACCGGCTGCGCGACGACGCGCGCCCGCGCCGGCTTCCTCACCGGCACCTTGACGATGCTGATCGAGTCGTGCGGCGGCCTGCAGTCGGGGTGGTCCGCGCTGACGTCGTAGGAGGAGACGTAGACGAAGAGGTCGCGGCCGTCGCGGCTCGGCGCCAGGGTGTGCGTGTGGGAGCCGCAGTCGGTCTCCACCGCGGCGACGTACCGCGGCCTCGCGGGCCGGCTGATGTCGAAGACGCGGATGCCCTCCCAGCTGCTCCGCCGCGTCGCGGGGGCGGGCTCGCTGCGGCAGGAGTCGTCGCTGCGGCTCGTGTCGACGCTGAGCACGAGCAGGTTGCGGTGGACGGAGATGTCGTTCTGCGCGCCGGGGCAGACCACCTGCGCGACCTTGCGCGGCTTCGCGGGCCGACGGATGTCGTAGACCGTGAAGCCCTCGTAGTTGCCGCCGAACGCGTACCTCCCCTTGAACGCCAGGTCGGTCCCGTAGGCCTCCTCCCCCGCGAACCGCCCGCTCCGCGGCAGGTTGGCCACCAGTCGCATGGTCCGGGACCGGTCCACGTCGCCGGCCGCCGCCGCTGGCTCCACCCGGTCCATCCCCGACAGCAGCTGGCCCGGAAGCCGGCACGCCTCGGCGAAGTTGTCCCCCGCCGCCTGCATCCGCTTCGCCTGCTCGGGCGTGCATGCCCCCGGCACCACCTCACCGCTGGCCGACCCCTGCGCGAGCGCCAGCCCCGCGACCAACGTGCCTCCCGCCGCCACGGCAGCGAGCGGCGTACGACCGAGACGACTGAGCACCGACATCCGTGGACCTTCCTCGGGGGTTGCCCCTGCAACCCCTCCGAGCCGCCGAGGTTACGGCGCTTGCGGACGGGGTCCTCCGGCCCGCTCACGCAGCTCCCTGGGGTACTTACTGGGAATTGCCATGACTTCATCCTCCAACTAATGAAGTCTCCGGACATCCCGGGGCGGTTCAGGCTGACCGTGGTCTCCTACTCCCCATGAGGACGACGAGCACCCTGGCGACACTGGCCGCCGTGCTCGTCCTCAGCGCCTGCTCCACCACCGGGGACGCCGGGACCACCGGCCCCGCGCCGAGCCCGAGCCCCGGGGGAGGCGCGACGAGCAGCGCCGCCGCCGACGTCACCGAGGTCCAGCCGGGACGGCCGGGCGAGCCGACGTCGACGGTGGTCGAGGCGGCGGAGCAGCGGTGGAACCACGACGACATCGCGTTCGTGCAGATGATGCTCCCCCACCACCGCCAGGCCCTCGAGATGGCCGCGCTGGCGCCCGGCCGGGCCGAGGACGGGCGGGTGCTCGCGCTGGCGGCGCGGATCGCGGCGGCGCAGGCGCCCGAGGTGCTCGTCCTCGCCTCACTGCTGGCCGAGCTCGGCGTCGACGTGCCGGAGCCGGGCGAGGACCCGGGGAAGTACGACCACGCCGCGCACGGTCACCACGCGATGCAGGGGATGCTGACCACCGCCCAGCTGGCCGAGCTCGCCGGGGCGGAGGGCGCGGACTTCGACCGGCTCTTCCTCGAGCGGATGGTCGACCACCACGCCGGCGCGGTCACGATGGCCGCCGACGTACGCCGCACCGGCGCGAGCCAGCGGGTCGCCGAGCTCGCACTCGACGTGCAGGCCGGCCAGTCCGCCGAGATCACGCGGATGGAGGGGCTCCTCCGCGACCTGCGCTGACGCCCGGAACCAGGAAGCAGGAGCCAGGAGGCAGGACCTCAGAAGTGGTGCAGCCTCCGCGCGGCCTCGGCGATCGAGCCGGACATCGACGGGTAGACCGTGAACGCCTGCGCGAGCTGGTCGGCGGTGAGCGACTCGGCGACGGCGACGGAGACCGGGTGGATCAGCTCGCTGGCGCGCGGACCGACGACGACCCCGCCGACGACGATGCCGGTGCCGGGGCGGCACAACAGCTTCACGAAGCCGTCGCGGACGCCCTGCATCTTCGCGCGCGGGTTGCCCGACATCGGCAGCGTGACGACCTCGGCCTGCATCTCGCCAGCGTCGACGGCCTGCTGGGACCACCCGACCGTTGCGATCTCCGGGGAGGTGAAGACGTTGGAGGAGACCTTCTTCAGGTCGAGCGGGTGCACGGCGTCGCCGAGGAAGTGCCACATCGCGATCCGGCCCTGCATCGCGGCGACCGACGCGAGCATGAGGACGCCGGTGCAGTCGCCGGCGGAGTAGACGCCGCGGGCGGAGGTCCGCGAGACGCGGTCGACGTTGACGAAGCCGCCGTCCTTGAGGATGACGCCGGCCTCCTCGAGCCCCATGTCGGCGGTGTTCGGCACCGAGCCGAGCGCGAGGATGCAGTGCGAGCCCTGGACGGTGCGGCCGTCGGTCAGGGTCACGGTGACGACGTCGCCGGAGCGGGTGACCGACTCCATCCGCGACTTCGACAGCACGGTCATGCCGCGGCGCCGCAGCACGTCCTCGAGCACGGTGGCGGCGTCGGCGTCCTCGCCGGGCAGCACCCGGTCGCGCGAGGAGACGAGCGTGACCGGGATGCCGAGGTTGAGGTAGGCGCTGGCGAACTCCGCGCCGGTGACCCCCGACCCCACGACGATCAGCTCGGTCGGCACCTCGGTGAGGTCGTAGACCTGCTCCCAGGTGAGGATCCGCTCGCCGTCGGGCTGCGCGGTCGGCAGCGTCCGCGGCGCGGCACCCGTGGCGATCAGCACGGCGTCGGCCTCGAGGGTCTGCTCCGAGCCGTCGGCCGCGGTCGCCACGACCCGGCCGGGCCCGTCGAGCCGGCCGCGCGCCTCGACGACCTGGACGCCGTCCTTGGCCAGCCGCCGCGCGATGTCGGCGGACTGGTCGGCCGCGAGCCCCTTGACCCGCGCGTTGACCCGCGCGAGGTCGACGCGGATGGTCTCCGCGGCGTCGCCCTCGGTGTCGGTGAAGATCACGCCGAGCTCGGCCGCGCCGGCCAGCTCGTCCATGACCTCCGCGGTCGCGATGAGCGTCTTGCTCGGCACGCAGTCGGTGAGCACGGCCGAGCCGCCGACCCCGTCGGTGTCGACGATCGTGACCTCGGCGCCGAGCTGGGCGGCGACGTGGGCGGCTTCGTACCCGCCGGGGCCACCCCCGACGATGACGACGCGATCAGTGGCCATCAGAAGTTGATCATGTGGCCGGAGATGCCGTGGACGGCTTCCTTGACGGCCTCGGACAGCGTCGGGTGGGCGAAGACGTTGCGCGAGACCTCGTCGGCGGTGAGGTCCCACTGCTGCGCGAGCGTGAGCACCGGCAGCTGCTCGGTGACGTCCGGCCCGATCATGTGGGCGCCGAGGATCTCGTTGTGCTCGGCGTCCGCGACGACCTTGACGAAGCCGACCGCGTCGCCGAGGCCCTGCGCCTTGCCGTTGGCCGAGAACGGGAAGGTGGCCGTCTTGACGTCGTACCCCTTGTCCTTGGCCTGCTGCTCGCTGTAGCCGAAGGACCCGATCTGGGGCTGGCAGTACGTCGCCCGCGGGATCATGTCGAAGTCGATCTCCATCGTCTCCGCGCCGGCGATCGTCTCTGCGGCGACGATGCCCATCGCCTCGGCGGCGTGGGCGAGCATCATCTTCCCGGTGACGTCGCCGATGGCGTACACGTGGTCGACGTTGGTGCGGCCGCGGCCGTCGACGGCGATCGCGCCGCGGTCGGTGAGCTCCACCCCGGCGGCCTCGAGGCCGTAGCCCTCGGTGCGCGGCTGGAAGCCGATCGCCTGCAGCACCTTGTCGGCCTCGAGCACCTGCTGCTCGCCGTCCTTGGAGACGGTGACCTTGACTGTGTCGCCGGAGTCGTCGATGCCCTCGACCTTGGTCGACAGCAGGACCTTCACGCCGAGCTTCTTGTAGTGCTTGAGCAGCTCCTTGGACACGTCGGCGTCCTCGGTCGGCACCATCCGGTCGAGGAACTCCACGATCGTGACGTCGACGCCGAAGTTCTTCATGACGTAGGCGAACTCGACGCCGATCGCGCCGGAGCCGGCGATGATGATCGAGCCGGGCAGCTCGTCGGTGAGGATCTGCTCCTCGTAGGTCACGACGCGCTCGGAGAGCTCGGTGCCCGGGATCAGCCGGGTGCGGGCGCCGGTGGCGATGATCAGGTCGTCGCAGGTGTACGACGTGGTCTCGCCGTCCTTGGTCACGTCGAGCGAGGTGGGCCCGGTGAGGGTGCCCCAGCCGTCGATCTCGGTGATCTTATTCTTCTTCATGAGGAAGTGGACGCCCTTGACGATGCCGGCCGAGACCTGGCGGCTGCGCTTGTGGGTCGGCCCGAACGACATGGTGGCGTCGCCCTCGATGCCGAACTTGTCCTTCTCGTGCGCGAGCACGTGCGCGAGCTCGGCGTTCTTCAGCAGCGCCTTGGACGGGATGCACCCGACGTTGAGGCAGACACCGCCCCAGTACTTCTCCTCCACCACGGCCACCGACTTGCCGAGCTGGGCGGCGCGGATCGCCGCGACGTAGCCCCCGGGACCGGCACCGAGGACGAGGACATCGAAGTGGTTCGTCACAGCGGCCAGCCTACGTCTGTCGCGCACGTCACCCCGAACCGGTCGGGCCGCGGCCACTACCCTGCCGTCGTGACGCTTTACGCCGCCTACGGGACCAACCTCGATCCCGCCCGGATGGGCGAGCGCTGCCCGCACTCGCCGATGCGCACGACCGGGTGGCTCACGGGGTGGCGGCTGACGTTCGGCGGCGAGGAGCACGGCTGGGACGGCGCGCTCTCGACGATCGTGCAGGACCCCTTCGAGCAGGTCTTCGTCGCGGTCTACGACATCACCCGCGAGGACGAGAAGCACCTCGACGGCTGGGAGGCCGCCGACTCCGGCCTCTACCGCAAGACCAAGGTCCGGGTGTCCACGATGGACGGCGAGGTCGTCGTGTGGACCTACGTGCTCGACGCCTACGAGGGCGGCCTGCCCTCCGCGTCGTACCTCGGGGTGCTGGCCGACGCCGCCGAGGCGGCCGACGCCCCGGCCGACTACGTCGCGGCCCTGCGCCGCCGGCCCTGCCGCTCCACGGGACTCTGACCTCCAGGACGCCGATCCTCCGAACTCTGGTCCGCGGCGGGGTCTGACCTACAGTTCCCGCGTGAGCGACCAGCAGCCCCCGATGTCCAGCACCGAGCCGTACGAGAGCGACCCCTACGCGCTCGCGCAGGAGGCCGCGGCCCGGCTCGCCGACCTCACCGGCGTCGAGCGCCACGACCTCGCGCTGGTCCTCGGCTCGGGCTGGCTGCCCGCCGTCGACGCCCTCGGCGGCGCGGTCGCCGAGATCGCCACGACCGACCTCCCCGGCTTCAGCGCCGCGGCCGTCGCCGGCCACTCCGGCAAGATCCGCTCGCTGAAGGTGGGTGACAAGAACGTCCTGGCGTTCCTCTCCCGCACCCACTACTACGAGGGCCGCGGCGTGGCCGCCGTCGTGCACGGCGTACGCACCGCCGCCGCCGCCGGCTGCTCGACCGTCGTGCTCACCAACGGCTGCGGCGGCCTGAAGGAGACCTGGACCCCGGGCACCCCGGTCCTCATCTCCGACCACATCAACCTGACCGGCCGCTCCCCGATCGTCGGCGCGAACTTCGTCGACCTCACCGACCTCTACTCCAGCCGGCTGCGCGCGATGTGCCGCGAGGTGGACCCGACCCTCGACGAGGGCGTCTACGTGCAGTTCCCCGGCCCCCACTACGAGACCCCGGCCGAGATCGGCATGGCCCGCGCCATCGGCGGCCACCTCGTCGGGATGAGCACGACGCTCGAGGCGATCGCCGCCCGCGAGGCCGGCATGGAGGTGCTCGGCATCAGCCTGGTCACCAACCTCGCCGCCGGCATCACCGGCGAGCCGCTCAACCACGAGGAGGTCCTCGAGGCCGGCCGTGCCGCCGCGACCCGCATGGGCGACCTGCTCGGCCGGATCGTCCCGAGGATCTGACCGACTCCCATGGAGACACCCGCTCCCGGCACCCGCCAGCGCCTCGTCGACGCGGCGCTGCGTGCCTTCGCCGAGCACGGCGTGCACAACGCGTCCCTGCTGGAGATCACGCGGCAGGCCGGCCAGCGCAACCGTGGGGCCGTGCACTACCACTTCGGCAGCCGCGAGGGGATGATCGCGGCGGTCCTCGAGCAGCACGCCGACGACGTCGGTCGGCGCGAGATCGAGCTGATCGAGACCGCCCGCAGCCGACCCGACGACGACCTCGCCTCGGTCCTCGAGGCGCTGGTCCGACCGGTCACCGAGGTCTCCGAGATGGGCTGGAGCGGCCGCTGCTACATCGTCATCGTCGGCGAACTGGTGCAGCAGGACATCACGCCGCTCGGACCGGAGGTGCAGGCCGCGATGGCGCGCACCGGCGGCTACGAGCTGTTCGCGCTGCTGCGCGACCGGCTGCGGCCGATGGCGATGGACCTGGCGCTGGAGAACGAGCGGCTCGCGCTCGTCACCGGCTGCGTCATGCGCGCCGTCGCCGACCGCGCCCGCGCCGCGGAGCTCCCGCCCACCGGCCGGGAGACGCTGCCCACGGAGCGGTTCATCCGCAACCTGGTCGCCATGGGCACCGCGATGCTCACCGCTCCGTTGCCCGCCGACGGGTAGGTTGCCCGCGTGCCCCGCATCAGCGCCGGCTCGCTGCAGGAGCACCGCGCCGACCTGCGACGACGGGTCTTCGACGCCTTCGCCGAGCTGATGGGCGAGCGCTCGTACGACGCCGTCACCATGGCCGCGATCGCGGAGCGCGCCGGCCTCGGCCGCACGACGATCTACCACCACTTCCCGGACAAGGCGGCGGTCGTGGTGGCCTTCGCCAGCGACGAGACCGAGCGGTACGTCGCCCGGCTGACCGAGGTCCTCGGCGCGACCGACGACCCGGTCGAGCGACTGCGCACCTACGTGCGGCACCACCTCGCCGCGGACGAGGAGTTCCACCTCGGCCTGGGTCCTCGGCTGTTCGCGATGCTGAGCGACGAGGCGCGCCGCGAGATCCGCTCGCACGTCGTGGCGGTCGAGGACGTGCTGCGCTCGATCCTGCTCGACGGCCACGCCTCGGGGCGGATGCTCGTCGAGGACGTCGAGACGACGCTGCCACTGGTCCACGCGTGCCTGAGCCCGCGACACCTCCCGGCGCGCACGATCGAGACGTTCGTGCTGCGTGCGGTCGGTGCCGCGGGCCCATGAGATCCGGCTCGTGCCTCCCAGCGTGCGGCGGAGCGCACGCCGGGCAGCACGAGGCCGCGTGGGGACGCGTCAGCGGGTGACGCGGAGCCCCATGGTCCTCACCACGCGCTGGTACGCCGCGGAGCCGGCGTACACGACCTTGAGCTGGTAGCGGCCGGTCGCCAGCTTCGGCAGCGCGAGCGTGGCCTTGCCCTTCGCGAGCGTCGCGGAGCGGGTCTTGACGACCTTGCCGGCCTTCTTCACCTGGACCTTGACCTTCCCGGCCACGGCGCCGTTGCTCCCCCTGAGGGCGACCTTCAGCCTGCCGGCCTTGGCGGGCGTGGGCTTCGTGAGCACCTTGAGGGTGGCGGCGGGCTTGGTCTTGGCCGGCGCGAGCCGCGACCAGTCGATCGAGACGGGGGTCTCGGTGTCCTGGGTGGTGTTCGAGTGGGTGTGCGCCTGCCAGGTGTAGAGCGCGTACGCCGTGCCGCGCTGCAGCGTGGCGGTGGCCGCGGTCAGCGAGGTGGTGAAGGCGCCGCCGCTGATCTGCGCGGCCGGGACCCAGGTGGCGGCCGCGAACTTCGACTGGTCGCCGATGTCGTCGGTCTCGGGCATGCCGCCGGCGGGGGCCAGACCCACGTAGACGCCGTTGTCGCCGGGGTTGGTGGTGCCGTTGAAACCGGTGCCGGAGACGGCGAGCGTGAGCCCGTTCTCCGCCGAGGCGGCGGTGGTCTCGTAGCTCACCTGCGGGCTGGCCGCAGCGGCTTCACGGGCCTGCGCGGTGAACGTCGCCGGCGCCTTCTTGGCGTCGGCGTTCGCGCCCGAGGCGTGGAAGTGTGGCCGCAGGCCGGCGGGCAGGTGACCGAGGAGGTCGGTCGCCCACGACTTGCCGTCGACGGGCTGGCCGTCCTTCATCGCCAGGGCGGTCGCCTCGGCGCTGCCGGGCTCGAGCACGCCGGCCCAGTCCGGGGTGGCGGTGAGCGAGGCCAGGCCGTCGGCGACCGTCCAGTCCGGGGCGTCGAAGGTGCTGACCGTGACCCGCTTCGGCGCGACGTCGGCCGCGGGCTGGCCCATTCCGCCGTTGACCTTCGCCGAGACCAGCACGGTGAGCGTCCCGTCGCCGTCGGGCTCCACCGTGACGGCCGGGTCGGCGAAGGTCACCGAGTAGACCTCGGTGCCGACCACGGGGATCGTGAAGGTCCCCTGGACCGAGCCGTCGTAGGTCAGGGACGCGGCGCCGGTCGCGGTGTCGTAGGAACCGGTCCCGTTCGGGAAGACGAACACGCCGTCCTCGGGCTCCTGCGCCCCGTCGGCCAGGACCTGGCTCGAGAGGTGGTCCTCGAACTGCTGGGAGATGCCCCAGGTGAAGGAGGGCGCGGTCGCGGCGGACGCCGGTGCGGCGGCGACGAGCGCGAGGCCGGACGCGGCCAGCGCCGTCGCGGCCGCCGAGGCGACCAGGCGGGGAGGGCAGATCATGGTTCTTCCTTTCTCAGGCGACGCGGGAGCGTCGGGGTGCGGGGAGGAGCAGCAGGGAGGCCGTCGTGAGGAGGCAGGCGCCGCCGAGCCACCAGGGCCACGTGGCGGGGCGGGCGTCGGTCGTCGCACCCGCGGCCGTCGTGGCGACGAGGTGGGTGCTGGCGGGGAGGGCGACCGCGGTGGCGGGAGGTACGACGGCGGCCACGTCGCCGGCCTCCGGCACCGCGGGCAGCACCGGCGCCGCAGCAGGCGCGGTCACCGGCGGGACGACGGGGGCCGGAGCGGCCACCGGCGCCGTGGCCGGGGTCGTCGCCGGAGGCGTGGCTGTCGGGGTCGGCGGCGGGGCGATGGTCGGGTTGGTGATGACCGGCTGCGTGGGCGGCGCGGTCGGGGTCGGCCCCGGGTCGGAGCCGGCGGCGGCGTACGACACCGACAGCGGCGAGGGCACCTTGAACGGGTCGGTCGAGGAGCCGCTGGAGAACCAGAACGCGGCGGTCCCGAGCCGCTCCATGTAGGCGACGAAGCTCGACGGGAACGACCCCGACCACGCGTCCCCGGAGGTCTGGCCGAGGCCGTCGACGATGACGCCGCGGTACGCCGGGTCGGCGGTGAGGCCGGCGGCACCGGGCTCGCCCAGGTCGACGTCGGGCAGGTCGGCCAGCGTGACCGTCTCCTCCGGCACCGGCGCCCAGGAGCCGGGGTCGTCGACCGAGGAGGCGTAGCCGCTCACGGTCGCCGTGAGGGTGCCCCGCCCGTCGGCCACCTCGAGCTCCGGGTCGCTGAGGTGGAACATCGACATGCCGGAGTAGTAGACGACCGTGACGTCGCCGTCCCACGCGACGCGGGCGGTGCCGGCGGCCGGGTCGACGTACCCCTCGCCCTCGCCGATCGTGAACCGCAGCCCACTCGTCGACCCGCTGGCCGGGGAGCCCAGCGGCGCGCCGGAGGCGTCGGTGCGCAGTCCCGCCCAGGTGGCCGCGCGCCAGCGGCGACCGTCCCACTTCTGGACGCGGACCGCGCCGGCCCGCTGCTTCCACGCCGACCGGGGCAGGGCCGTGCCGCCGCGGCCGGGGTCGGCGACCCGGCCCGCGGAGAGGTAGTTGAAGGTGTCGGGCGCGTGGGCGCGGTTGCTCGACTCGTGGTTGATCCCCCACCGCAGCACCGCGCCCTCGAGCGCGACGCGGGTCGGTGGCTCGCCGATCTTCTCGGCGACCGCCGGCGCGGCGCCGAGCAGGCCCCCGACCGTGCCACCGAGCAGCGCGACGGCGGCCGTGGAGGCCAGCGCCGCGGCGAGCCCGTGCCGGCGTCCGGCCGCGCGCTCAGGCCGCACGACGCACCCGCCACGCGCGGAGGAGGGGGTACGCCGCCCTGCCGACGGCCACCAGCAGCACCAGGCCGGCGGCGCCGGCGAACAGCAGGCCGGCGCGCTCGCTGCGGTCCCCGCTCGCGGCGGCGGCCGGCGCGGGCTCGGCACCGACGACGGCGAAGGAGACCGACGGGGGGTCGTCCACGCCGTGCACGCGCAGCTCGTGCGTGCCGGCCGCCGCGTCCTCGGGCAGGGTCAGCACGCCGGCCGTGCCGCCGTCCGCACCCACCAGAAACGGGCCGGCCCCGGCAGCGCCGTCGTCGAGGACGACCGTGACCTGCCGGCCCGCCGGCAGGCCGGTGGCGGTGAAGGCGAGGACGTTCCCGGCGACCGCGGAGGCCCGGTCGACCTCGAGCGTGGCCACCCCGGGCGCGGCCTGGCCGGCCACGGGCACCTCGCCCCCGGCGGGCGCGGCCCCGCCCGTCGGCGACCCGGGCGCCGCCGCCACCGTCGGCAGCGGAGCGCTCGTCGGCACCGCCGCCGGCAGGGTGGCCGGGTCCGTGGTCGACCCGGCCGTCGGCGCCGCGGTCGGGGTGGCCTGCCGGAGCGAGGCGACACGCACCGGGGTGAAGGTCTCGTTGCGGCCGTTCTTGACGCCGTGCGCGCCGATCGTGATGACGCCGCAGGTGAGCTCGCGACAGTCGACGGTGCGCACCGAGGAGGAGCGGTCGTAGGCGCGGAACGTCGCGCCCGGGACGACGACCGAGGTCGACCAGCTCCCGTTCGCGGACATCACCCCGCCGTTGGCGGAGCCGGCGGTGTCGGAGCCGGGGAACGCGACGTACCTCTGGAAGCCCTGGTTGTCCCTGGCCTCGCTGTCGGGGACGTACCAGTAGTCCTGTCCCGTCGCGCCGCCGCGGCTGGGTTGCCAGGTCCCCTTCACGGCGCCGAAGAAGACGTAGACGCCGCCGTGGCCGCCCTTGACCGTCTGGAAGCCGGTGCCGCGGACGGTGAGCGTCGTGGCGTACGTCGGGTCGACGACCGCGTCCCCGTCGGGGTTGGCGACGGTCACCCGCGCCGCGGCACTGGCGGGCGCAGCGGGCACGAGGACGAGGCCGGTGACGGCCAGGACCAGCGCGGCGAGCAGCCGGGTCACGGGACCTCCTGGAGCGTGGGGGACGCGGCGGGCGCGTGGGAGCGGACGGGGACGACAACGAGGTGGCCGGCGTGCTCGACGACGTCGACGGGGTGGCCGTAGACCTCGGTCAGCAGCGGGCCGGTCAGCACCTCGGCGGGCGAGCCGTCGGCGCGGACGCGGCCGTCGGCGAGGACGCAGACGCGGTCGGCGTACGCCGCGGCGAGCGAGAGGTCGTGCAGCACGACGACGGCCGCGGAGCCGGCGCGGACGGTGCGACGCAGCACGTCGAGGAGCGCCTCCTGGTGCTTGATGTCGAGCGCCGCGGTCGGCTCGTTGAGCATGAGGACCGGTGCGGCCTGCGCGAGCAGCCGGGCGAACGACGTGCGCGCCTGCTCGCCGCCGGACAGGGTCGGGAACAACCGCCCCGCGAGGGTCGTGACGTCGGCGCGGGTCATCGACTCGGCAACCACGCGGTCGTCGTCGTCCTCGGCCGGGGTGCGGTGCCACGGCGAGCGGCCCATGCGGACGACGTCCTCGACGCGGAACCCGAACGCCAGGCCCTGCTTCTGCAGCTGCACGGCCCGCAGCTGCGCGAGCTCGCGCGTCGGCACTCGGCGCAGCGGCCGGCCGTCGAGCTCGACGGTGCCGGCGCTCGGGGTGGTGTCGCCGGCGAGGACGCCGAGCAGCGTGGACTTGCCGGCGCCGTTGGGGCCGACGAGGGCGAGCAGCTCGCCGGGGTGGACGTCGACGTCGACGCCCTCGAGGATGCGGTGGCCCTCGACGGTGACCCCGACACCGCGGGCGCTGATGGCGGTCGCGGCCCCGCTCATGCCCAGCCCCCCGCCGTACGACGGGCGCGGCGCAGCAGCCAGAAGAAGAACGGCCCGCCCACGAGCGAGGTCAGCATGCCGATCGGCAGGTCGGCGTACGCGATCGCGGTGCGGGCCCACAGGTCGGCCACCACGAGCAGCACGGCTCCGCCGAGGGCGCTGGCGGGGACGAGCAGCCGGTGGCCCGGGCCGGCGACGAGGCGCACCAGGTGCGGCACGACCAGCCCGACGAACGCGATGATCCCGCAGAACGACACTGCCGCCGCGGTCAGCACGGCCACCACGACGATCGTGCCCATCCGGAGCCGCTCGACGTCGACGCCCACGTGGCGGGCGGCGCGGTCACCGAGCGCGAGCAGGTCGAGCCGGGGGGCGAGCAGGAGCGCGACGAGGATGCCGCCGAGCGCGAGCGGCGCGACCACGCCGACCTGCTCCCAGCGCGAGCCGTTGAGGCTGCCGAGCTGCCAGAAGACGATCTCCTCGCGGGCCTGGGTGTCCCCGAGGAACATCAGGAACGCCAGGCCGGCGCTGGTCACCGCGTTGAGCGCGATGCCGGTGAGCACGAGTGTGACGACCTCGGTGCGGCCGCCGTCGCGGGAGAGGACGTAGACGAGGATGGTGGTCACCAGGCCGCCGAGGAAGGCGCAGCAGGCGACGGTCCAGGTGCCGGCGAAGGTCAGGTCGAGCACGATCACCGAGGCGGCGGCGACGGCCGCGCCCGAGGACACGCCGACCACGCCGGGCTCGGCCAGCGGGTTGCCGAAGACGCCCTGCATGAGCGCGCCGGCGGTCGCCAGCGCGGCGCCGGCGAGCGCGGCCATCGCGACGCGCGGGAAGCGGACCTGCCACAGGGTGTTCTCCCCCTGCGGGTGCGAGGGCAGCGGTCCCCAGTCGAGCCCGAGCCGGTGCAGCACCGAGCCGACCACCTCGCCGGGCGGCACGTCCAGCTGGCCGTGGCCCGCGCCGAACGCCGCCGCCACGAGCAGCGCCACCCCCAACCCGCCGAGCAGGCCGACGCGGCCGGCCAGCACCCGGGCGCCGCTGCGCGTCGGGGCCGGGCGGTCCGCGCCGCTCCGTCCGCCCGTGCCCGGTGTGGGGTCGGTGGCGGGGAGGACCGCGGTCACGAGAGCTCACCCGGCGCGTACGTCGCCACCGCGAGTGCCTCGAGCACCGACGCGGTCGCCGGCCCGAAGCCGAGGATGTCCGCGTCGTCCATCGCCACGAACCGGCGGTGCCGGCCCGCGGGCGTCTCGGCCAGCGCGGGGAGCCGCTCGAGCAGGCCGTCGACCCCGCCGGCGGACTCGAGGCCGCCGGACATCATCAGGACCAGGTCGGGCTGGGCGGAGACGAGGCCCTCGTCGGTGAGCGGCTTCATGCCGTTCCAGCCGATCTCCTCGGCGACGTCGTACCCCCCGATCGCCTCGATGAGCGAGTCCGCGCCGGAGCCCTCGCCGAACATGTATTAGACGCCGCTCTGCCCGCGGACGTAGAGGAACACCGTGCGGAGCCGCCGCCCGTCGTCCGCCGGCGCGACTCGGGCGATCTCCGCGGTGACGTCGTCGATCTCCTGCTGCGTGCGCCGCGCGAGCGCCTCGCCCTCCTCCGGCACGCCGAGCGCCTCGGCGACGCCGCGGACCAGGCTGCCGACGTTGTCGAGGGTGCGCTCGGGCTCGAGCACGACGACCGGGACACCGGCATCGCGCACCTGGAGCACGACGTCCCACGGCCCGAGCGAGGTGTCGGTGACGAGCAGCGTGGGGTCGAGCTCGAGGATCGCCTCGGCGACGAGGTCGTGACCGTCCTGGGTGACCAGCGGCAGGTCGTCGAGCCCCTCGACCTGCGTCGAGACGTCACGGCCGACCAGCACGTCGGAGAGGCCGAGCTCGGCGACGGTGCGCGCCAGGGTGCCGTGGACGTCGAGGGCGAGGACCCGGCTGGCGTCCTCGACGGTGACCTTCGTGCCCTGCGCGTCGGTCAGCGTCACGGGCAGCTGCTGGACCGGCGACTCCGCGACCGGGTCGACCTCGTCCTCGGCCGCGACGACCGCCTCGCCCTCCCAGTCCCGCACGTCGGCCAGCGGCTCGACGTCGGCCAGCGGCGGCGCGGTCCGCACGTCGCTCGTGCCGTCCGCGCCGACCGCGCGCTCGCCCGTGGAGACGCCGCAGCCCGCCAGCAGGAGCGCCGGCAACAGGACGGCGATCAGCGGGAGGACCGGCACTCGGACGGGGGTCGACAGGACGCGCACGGTTGGTAAGGTACACCTAAGTAAGCCAAGCCTTACCAAAGGTCTGGACCGATTCGACATTCTGTCGAGAACATTTTGACAGCATGTCGAGACCTCCGCTTCGATGACGGGCGTCCCGTCGTGACCGCCCGGTCGCGCCGTCCCGCGCCCCGCAGGAGAGACTCATGACCGTGCTCGACGCCGGCCCCACCCCCGCCCTGTCGACCGCCATGCGCGAGGGCTCCCGTGCCGAGCACGAGGACGCCGAAGGCTCGACCTTCATGTCCGAGCTGCTCGAGGGGCGCACCTCCGAGGAGGGGTACGCCGCCTACCTGCGCCGCCTGCGCTGCGTGTACGCCGCCATGGAGACCGCTCTGCGCGCCCGCACCGACGACCCGCTGGTCGCCGCCGTGCACGACCCGGCCCTCGAGCGGCTCGCCGCCATCGACGCCGACCTCGACCACTGGGCGCCCGGGGCACCGCACGACCTGGCGGCCGACGAGTCGCCCGCCGCCGCGGCGTACGTCTCGCGCCTCGAGGGCGCGGCCTGGGGCGGCGACCTGGTCGCCCACCACTACACGCGCTACCTCGGTGACCTCTCCGGCGGCCAGGCGATCGGGCGGGTGCTCGACCGGGCGTTCGACCTCGACGGGGCAGGCACGGCGTTCTACGCGTTCCCGGAGATCCCGAAGCCGAAGCCGTACAAGGACGCCTACCGCGCGCGCCTCGACGAGCTCGGCCTCGACGCCGCCGGGGTCGCCCGGGTCGTCGACGAGGTGAAGGTAGCGTTCCGGCTGAACCAGGCCCTCTTCACCGAGCTCGGAGAACGCATCGATGCCTACCGCCGCGTGGTCCCGCAGGACTGACCTCCGCTCCGACCGCGCGGGCGACCGCGCATGAAGGTCCTGGTCACCGGCGCCGCCGGCAGCATCGGCCGGGTCGTCTGCCTGGGCCTGACCGACCGCGGCCACGACGTCGTCGGCCTCGACCGGCTGCCGCAACCGTCGGGCGAGGACGGCCCCTGGTACGCCCTGGACTGCACCGACCCCGACGCCGTCGACGCGGTCTTCGCCGAGCAGTCGCTCGACGCCGTCGTCCACCTGGCCGGCCACCCCGGCGAGGCCAACCTGCCGGACTCGCTGACCTCCCACGTCGTCACCACCGGCGCGCTGCTCGACGCGATGGTGGCCCACGACGTGCGCCGCATGGTCTACGCCTCCTCCAACCACGCCGTCGGCCGCACGCCGCGCCGCGACCTGGTCGGCGTCGACGCCCGCCCGCGGCCGGACACGTTCTACGGCGTGTCCAAGGTGGCGGCCGAGGCGCTGCTGAGCCTGTACGTCGACCGGTACGGCATCGACGCCGTCGCCTGCCGGATCGGCTCGTTCCTCCCCGAGCCCGAGACCGTCCGCAACCTCTCGACCTGGCTCTCCCACGACGACTGCGTCCGGATGGTCCACGCCGGCCTCACCGCTACGGCCCCCGGGTTCGCGGTCCTCTACGGCATCTCCGCCAACACCCGCGCCTGGTGGGACCTCGAGCCCGGCCGCGCCCTGGGCTACGAGCCCGAGGACGACGCCGAGGCCTGGGCCGACCGGATCCGGCCCTCCCCCGAGGACGACTGGGACGCCGCGCACGTCGGCGGCCCCTACGCCACGGCCACCTTCGAGCGCCCCGCCCTCGACCGCCCCTCGGCCTGACCCTCCGCCCGCGCGCCTCCCCCGGCGGACATCTCGGGGCAGTCCTGCACATACCGAGGGAGATCTGCCCCGATATGTGCAGGAGTCACCGGTCAACCGGTGACTCCTGCAGCCCGCCGACGCCACCGGCCCTGGACGCGGCTTGGACGGCAGGCGTTCGATGGAGTCCATGACCACCCCCGTGACGCAGCACCGCACCCTCGGCACCGCCTCGCCCCTGACCGTCTCGGCGCTCGGGCTGGGCTGCATGGGGATGTCGGAGTTCTACGGCACCGCCGACGAGCGGACCGCGACCGAGACGATCCACCGGGCGCTGGACCTCGGCGTGACGTTCCTCGACACCGCCGACATGTACGGCCCCTTCACCAACGAGCAGCTCGTCGGCGCCGCGATCAACGGCCACCGCGACGAGGTGCAGCTGGCGACGAAGTTCGGCAACGAGCGGCTGCCCGACGGCACCCGGGTCGGCGTCAACGGCCGCCCGGAGTACGTCCGGTCCGCCTGCGACGCCTCACTCGCCCGGCTCGGCGTCGACCACATCGACCTCTACTACCAGCACCGCGTCGACAGGTCGGTCCCGATCGAGGAGACCGTCGGCGCGATGGCCGAGCTGGTGCAGGCCGGCAAGGTGCGCCACCTCGGCCTGTCCGAGGCGTCGGCCGCGACGATCCGCCGCGCGCACGCGGTGCACCCGATCACGGCGCTGCAGACGGAGTACTCCCTGTTCACCCGCGACCTCGAGGACGAGATCCTCCCGACCATCCGCGAGCTGGGCATCGGCCTGGTGCCGTACTCCCCGCTCGGCCGCGGGATCCTCACCGGCGCCATCACCGACGAGTCGTCGCTGGCCGAGGACGACTCGCGCCGCTCGGCGTACTTCCCGCGCCTCAACGGCGAGGGCCTGCGCGCCAACCTCCGACTGGTCGATCGCGTCCGCGAGATCGCGGAGGAGAAGGACGCCACCCCGGGCCAGCTCGCGCTCGCGTGGGTGCTGGCGCAGGGCGACGACGTCGCGCCGATCCCGGGCACCAAGCGGGTGCGCTACCTGGAGGAGAACGTCGGCGCGCTCGAGCTCAGCCTCGACGCCGACGACCTGCGGCGGCTCGACGAGGCCGTCCCGCGCGACGCCGTCGTGGGCGAGCGGTACGGCGACATGTCCAGCATCGACGCCTGACCGGAGCCGGCGACGGCCCTCGTAGGGTGGCCCGGTGACGACGACCGACCCCGCCCTGCTCGACGCCGCCCGCACCTGGATCGCCGAGGACCCCGACCCCCGCACCCGCGAGGAGCTCGAGCAGGTCGTCGCCCGGGTCGAGGCCGGCGACGCCGCGGCGGCGGCCGACCTGACCGACCGGTTCGCCGGCACGCTGGAGTTCGGCACGGCCGGCCTGCGCGGAGCGATCGGCGCCGGCCCGAACCGGATGAACCGGGTCGTCGTCACCCGCGCCGCGGCCGGCCTGGTTGCCTACCTCAAGGACATCGGCGCCACCGGCCCCGTCGTCATCGGGTACGACGCCCGGCACGACAGCGACGTCTACGCCCGCGACACCGCGGAGGTCGTGACCGGCGCCGGCCTGGCTGCGCACGTGCTGCCGCGGCCGCTGCCGACCCCGCTGCTCGCCTACGCGATCCGCGAGCTCGGCTGCTCGGCGGGCGTGATGGTGACCGCCAGCCACAACCCGCCGCAGGACAACGGCTACAAGGTCTACCTCGGCGACGGCAGCCAGATCGTGCCGCCCGCCGACGAGGAGATCGCCGCCCGGATCGCGGCGGTCGGCCCGGTCGCCGACGTGCCACGCGGCAACGGAGGCACCGTGCTGGACGAGAGCATCCTCGACCGGTACCTCGACACCATCGCCGGCCTCGCCGCCGACGGCCCCCGCGACCTCGACATCGTCTACACGCCGCTGCACGGCGTCGGCGGCACCGCCGTCGCGCAGGTGCTGGAGTCGGCCGGCTTCTCCGAGCCGCGGGTCGTCGCCGAGCAGGAGCACCCCGACCCGGACTTCCCGACCGTCGCGTTCCCCAACCCCGAGGAGCCGGGGGCGATGGACCTCGCGATGGCGCTCGCCGAGCAGCACGGCGCCGACCTCGTCGTCGCCAACGACCCCGACGCCGACCGTTGCGCCGCGGCCGTCCCCGGCCCGCACGGCTGGCGGATGCTGCGCGGCGACGAGGTCGGCGCACTGCTGGCCCACGCGCTGCTGACCAGCGGCAAGCAGGGCACCTACGCCACCTCGATCGTCTCCTCCTCGCTGCTGGGCAAGATGGCCGCGGCGCACGGCCAGCCGTACGCCGAGACGCTCACCGGCTTCAAGTGGATCGGCCGCGTCGACGGGCTCGCCTTCGGTTACGAGGAGGCGCTCGGCTACTGCGTCGACCCCGAGCACGTGAAGGACAAGGACGGCGTCTCCGCGCTGCTCCTGCTCTGCGAGCTCGCCGCCCGCGCGAAGGCCGAGGGCCGCGGCCTCGTCGACCTGCTCGACGACATCGCGCTCGAGCACGGCCTCCACGCGACCGACCAGCTCTCGGTCCGGGTCACCGACCTCGCCGAGATCGCCGCCGCGATGGAGCGGCTGCGCACCACCCCGCCGGCCGAGCTGGGCGGGCTCGCCGTCGAGCGGGTCGACGACCTCGCCACCGGCTCGGCCGACCTTCCCCCGACCGAGGGACTGCGCTACTCCCTCGCGGGTGGTGCGCGCGTCGTCGTACGTCCCAGCGGGACCGAGCCGAAGCTGAAGTGCTACCTCGAGGTGGTCGTGCCCGTCGACCCCGAGGACGGCGTCGACGCCGCCCGCATCCACGCGGTCGGCCGACTCGACGCCCTCCGCAGCGACATCAAGGCCGCCGCCGGCATCTGACGGGTCAGACGACGATCGTCGCCACGAGGGCGACGACCCCCACGGCGAGAAGACCGATCTCCACCCAGGCCGGCGTGCGCCGCACCTCGGCGCCGAGCGCGGCGACCTCCGGCGATCCGCGGCCGACGCCGAGCCGCTTGCGATCCTCCGTGACGAGCTGGTCGATCCGGTTCTCGACGACGTCGGGGTACGACGGCGCCTGGGGCGTCGCGAGGACGTCACCGCGACGGGGGTCGCGCTTGGGCGGCCGGGTCGAGGCGAGCGTCGCGCGCAGGGTGTGGCCGATGGCGGGCGAGACGTACCGCTTCTCCCCCACCCGCACGGCAAGCACCTGCCGCACGACGACCTCCTCGACGGCGGCGAGCGGGATGGAGACGGTCTCGAGCATGTTGACCAGCACGAGCCGCCGGTCGGCGACCTTGACCCGCGGCTTGAGCAGCGCGGCCCAGGCGAGCACGCCGACGAGGAACGCCCCGGCGACCACCGGTGCGGGGAAGTCGTCGACGATGCCGAGGACCAGCGTGCCGACGGCTGCGACCAGCGTGAGGATGCCGATCGCCAGACCGTTGGTGGGCCGGTAGCGCTCGGTGACCTCGTCGGGTGCTGCGTCGACCACCGGTTGCTCCTCCTCGATCCGCTCCGCCCGCCGTCCCGGCAGGCACGACGTCGAGCCTATGCTGAGGCGGTGAGCGAACCCTCCATCACCCAGGTCGCCCGGGCCATCGACCACACGCTGCTCAAGCCGGAGGCCACCCACGCCGACGTCGAGGCGCTGGTGGCCGAGGCCGTCGAGCTCGGGACGTACTCCGTCTGCGTCTCCCCCTCGATGCTGCCCGTCGCCGTTCCGGAGGGCAGCGACCTGAAGGTCGCCGTCGTCTGCGGCTTCCCCAGCGGGAAGCACACCTCCGCAGTGAAGGCTGCCGAGGCCGCCGAGTCGGTCGCCCTCGGTGCCGACGAGATCGACATGGTCATCGACGTCGGAGCGGCGAAGGAGGGCCGGTACGACGCCGTCGAGGCCGACATCGCTGCCGTCCGGTCCGCGGCACCCGCACCCACCGTGCTGAAGGTGATCATCGAGTCCGCCGCGCTCAGCGACGACGAGATCGTCGGTGTGTGCCGGGCGGCCGCCGCGGCCGGTGCGGACTTCGTGAAGACCTCCACCGGCTTCCACCCCTCGGGTGGCGCCTCCGAGCACGCCGTCCGGCTGATGGCGCAGACGGTCCCCGACCTCCAGGTCAAGGCCTCCGGCGGCGTCCGCACCCTCGACCAGGCCCGCACCATGATCGCCGCCGGCGCCACCCGCCTCGGCGTCTCCGGCAGCCGCGCGCTCCTCTCCTCCGCCGACGACCAGCCCTCCGGCTCCGCCGGCTACTGACCCCGACCCGCGCTGAGTCGTCTCGGCCGGCGGGGGTGGGTACCGGCGGGGCATGAGCGACGACAAGCGCCCCAGCGTCCCCCTGGCCGAGCTCGCCGGCGGCAAGGTCCGTCTCGTCGGGCAGTGGGTGGTCGGCCTCCGCCGCACCACCAGTACCGAGGACCCGACCGAGCGGACGGGCGAGCCGTTCGCGGTCTCGCGGCGCTGCCGGCACCAGCTCGCCGACCTCAGCAAGGGGCACATCGACGCCGACGGCTGCCTGGTCTGCCCCTGGCACCAGAGCAAGTACGACGTCAGCACCGGCAAGATGGTGGAGGGCCCGCGGGGCTTCCTCACCTACCACGGCCCGGCGCGGGGCTACCGCCAGTTCGTGGCGGCGTACTCCAAGGTGCTCAAGCTCCGGCGCGGCCGCGCCCACGTCGTCGGGGACCGGGTCGAGGTCGACTGAGGCGCCGGCTGAGGAGATCGGACCGGTCCACGGCAGAATGCCCCGGTGCGCGCCCGGGTGATCGTCCTCGCCGGCCCCTCGGGGTCGGGCAAGTCCCGGCTGGCGGAGCGGATGGGGCTGCCGGTGCTTCGCCTCGACGACTTCTACAAGTCCGGCGGTGACCCGACGCTCCCCCGCATCGAGCACGGCGCGAACGCGGGCATGGTCGACTGGGACCACCCCGACTCCTGGCTGCCCGACGACGCCCTCGCTGCGATGCGGGTGCTGTGCGAGGAGGGCCGCGCGGAGGTGCCGGTCTACGACATCGCGCACGACGGCCGCTGTGGGTGGCAGATCCTCGACCTCGAGGGGTCGCGGTTCTTCGTCGCCGAGGGCATCTTCGCCCCCGACGTCGTCCGGCCGGCGCGCGAAGCGGGGCTGCTCGCCGCGGCGTACTGCATCCGCCGCTCGCCCCTCCGCACATTCTGGCTGCGCCTCCAGCGCGACCTGCGCGAGCACCGCAAACCCCCGCTGGTGCTGGTCCGCCGCGGCATCGCCCTCATGCGCGCCCAACGCGAGGTGGTCGCCGACGCCGTCGCCAAGGGGTGCGTGCCGATGACCCCGGACGAGGCCTGCGCCGACGTCCGCCGGCTCACCGCGGCGCCGTGACCCTCCCGTGGGGTGCGGCGCTGCGCCAGCCCGACCGGCTCTCGTGCGGGGCATCGGTGCTGGTGGCGGCGCACATGCTCGCCGACGAGGAGTACGCCGCGACGGCCGGGCGCGCCTTCGCCGCCGAGGCGCTCGCCCTGCACCGCCGGGTGACCGGCCCACGCTCGCGCGACGGCCGCGCGCAGCTGCCCTGGCCGCGCTCCATCGGCACGCCGCCGTGGGCGGTGGCCCGCGAGCTCACGCTCGTCGCCGGCGTGCGCCACCGCGTCCGCCGCGCCCGGTGGTCCACGCTCCAGGACGCACCCGGCCCCTCGGCCCTCTACGTCGGCAACCGGTGGCTCCCGCGCCACGTGGTGCTCGTGCTCGACGCCGACGAGCAGCGCCTGCGCCTCTACGACCCCTCCCACGGCGGCCTGGCGACCGTCACCCGGAAGGCGTTCGAGGGCGGCCGACTCCGCGTGGCCGGCTGGGACCGGCCGTGGTTCGTCGTCGCCGCGGCCCGCTCCTGACGCGCGCCGCGGACGTCGTGCGAAGGGTGGGCCGTGTGCTCGGCCCTCGTGACGCCCCGCGGTGCGGAGCATGACTCGAAAGTGTCGCGCCGCGGCTCCTGCTCCGTCGTCGCCGCGCACTTATCGGGGCAGTCCTGCACATACCGGGGCAGATCTGCCCCGGTATGTGCAGGGGTCACCGGTTAACCGGTGACCCCTGCACCCGCCCGGCACCTGCCCGACAGCGGTCAGCCGACGAGCTCGGCGGCCAGCGCGGCGTACCCCGGCTTGATGACGGCGGAGATGATCTCGAGCCGCTGGTCGAAGGGCAGGAACGCCGACTTCATCGCGTTGATGGTGAACCACTCGAGGTCGCGGGCGCCGTAGCCGAACGCCTCGACGAGCGACCACATCTCCTCGGTCATCGAGGTCCCGCTCATCAGTCGGTTGTCGGTGTTGACGGTGACGCGGAACTTCAGCTCCTTGAGCAACCCGATGGGGTGCTCGGCGATCGAGGCGGCGGCACCGGTCTGGAGGTTGGACTTCGGGCACATCTCGAGCGGGATGCGCGTGTCGCGGACGTACGCCGCGAGCCGGCCGAGCTCGACGCGGCCGTCCTCGCTGACGGTGATGTCGTCGATGATCCGCACGCCGTGGCCGAGCCGGTCGGCGCCGCACCACTGGATGGCCTGCCAGATAGACGGCAGCCCGAACGCCTCGCCGGCGTGGATGGTGAAGTGGGAGTTCTCGCGCTGGAGGTACTCGAACGCGTCGAGGTGGCGGGTGGGCGGGTAGCCCGCCTCCGCGCCGGCGATGTCGAAGCCGGCGACCCCGCGGTCGCGCCAGGCGACCGCGAGCTCGGCGATCTCCATCGAGCGGGCCTGGTGCCGCATCGCGGTGAGCAGCTGGCGTACGACGATCCGGTCGCCGGCGCCGGCGCAGCCCTCGTCGAAGCCGCGCTGCACCGCCGCGACGACCTCGTCGAGGCTGAGCCCGTCCCGGACGTGCTGCTCGGGGGCGTAGCGGACCTCGGCGTACACCACGCCGTCCGCCGCCAGGTCCTCCACGCACTCGCGGGCGACGCGGGTCAGCGCGTCCGGGGTCTGCATGACGCCGACGGTGTGGTCGAACGTCTCGAGGTAGCGCTCCAGCGACCCGGAGTCGGCCGACTCGGTGAACCAGCGGCCGAGCTCCTCGGCGCCGCCGCTCACGGGCAGCTCGTGGCCGCTCTCGGCGGCGAGCTCGACGATCGTCTGCGGGCGCAGGCCGCCGTCGAGGTGGTCGTGCAGGAGGACCTTCGGTGCCCGGCGCACCTGCTCCTTGGTCAGCGGGGCGGGGGCACTATCTTGCATGCGGACCATCCAAGCATCCCGCTGCTCGTCTACAACATCGCTGCAAGGAGCACCTTCATGCGCACGTTCGCCAGCTTCGAGGAGGTCGCCGAGGCGGCCGGGACCGACATCGGCTCGACCGACTGGGTGGAGATCGACCAGCAGCGGGTGGACCGGTTCGCGGAGGCCACCGGCGACCACCAGTGGATCCACGTCGACGTCGAGCGCGCGAAGACCGGCCCCTTCGGCGGCACCATCGCCCACGGCTACCTCACGCTCTCGCTCGTGCCGTGGCTCGGCAGCCAGGTCTTCGAGCTCGACACCCCCGGCGCGAAGCTGAACTACGGTGTCAACAAGGTCCGCTTCCCCAACCCGCTCCTGGTCGGCAAGCGCGTCCGCGGCCACGTCGCCTTCGGTGAGGTCACCGACATCCCCGCCGGCAAGCAGCTGGTCATCAAGTACACCGTCGAGATCGAGGGCGAGACCAAGCCCGCCTGCGTCGCCGAGACCGTCGTCCTGCTCCTCGCCGACTGACGCGCTCCGCTGGTCGCACGGCGGGCGCGGCGGGCACGGCGACCGCTCAGTACCTCGCGCGCCGCGCGAGGCGATCGCGCCCGTAGGCCCGCACCTTCTCGGCCTCCGCCTCCGTGAGGCGGAAGTAGGCGTACGGCGTGACCTGCCACCCCATGGCGTGCAGCCACCGCCGGATGGTCCGGTCGGTGACGCCGAGCTCGTCCGCGAGCATCCGCGGGGTGATCATGGGTCGACCCTACGGCCGAACGGGCTCCGGCGGACGGTGCCCCCGCCGACGGGTCGCACTTCTCCGGCAGGCCCCCGCGCGGGACGACACCTCGACGGATGCCGGTCGGTCACCGCCGGCGCCGGAAGAACCGCCGCAGCGGTCCGGTCTGCTCGGAGCCCGTGTCGATGTCCAGCTCGTCGTCGACGGGCGCGAACGACCCCGGCGACGCGGCGTACCGCGCCCGCATCGCCTGCTCCAGCGTCGCGTCGTCGTCGGGCACCGCCGCGTCGTACGCCGCGTCCGCCCGCCCCTCGAGCTCCTCCGCCGCCGCCAGGTCGTCGCCCACCTTCCGCGCCGCGCGCCGGGTCTCGGCGAGGGCCTCAGCCGCACCGCCGAGGCCGAGCCAGCGGAAGCCGGGCTCGGCCGCGTCGAGCTCCTCGGGGCTGAACGACTCCGTGGCCGCGTGCAGCAGGCCGCCGTTCATCACCGTGCCGTGGACGAGCAGCACGTCCGCCAGCGCGACGTCTCCGGGCCCGGATCCCGCCCCGGCCAGGGGCGCGTGCACCGCCCGCTGCCAGATCAGGTCGGGCACGTCGTTGTCGTCGAGCTCCTCGTCGCCCACCCCACGCATGGTGGCACGACGGCTCAGACGTGGAACGCCGCCGTGACCGGGGCCTGCAGCAGCCCGCCAACCGCGTCGCAGAGGAAGGTGCCGGCGTCGCGCCACCGCGGCGGCTCCCCCGAGACCTGGGCCCGCTCCTCGATCTCGGCGCAGGCGGTGGTGATGAGGTGCACGGTCAGCCGGGCGCGTCCTTCCACGACGCCCCGGTCGAGGTGCGCGAGCCGTTCGGCGGCCGAGACGACGATGCGCCCGGAGGTGGGGAACCGGCCGGTGCCCGCACGCATCAGGTCGGTGGTCGTAGGGTCGCTCAACGCCTGGCGCAGGAACCGCGCGCGCCACGACGGCGTCGGGAGCTCTGCGAAGGAGTCCGTCAACGGGATGACGAGCGCGCGGACGTCGCCCAGGAGGGAGTCGGACTCCGCGAACATCTGCTGCTGGGCGGGCTCGACCGCGGCGCGGTGGCGCTCGAGGAGCGCCTCGACCAGGCCGGTACGGCCGCCGAAGTAGTAGCGCACCGCGGAGTGGTTGCTGTTGCCGGCGGCCTCGGCGACCTGGCGGTCGGAGACCGTGGCGATGCCCCGCTCCGCGAAGAGCCGCTCGGCGGCGTCGAGCAGGGGCACCCGGGCGTCCGGACGCGGCATGGCTCCCTCTCGATCGGCGGCAGGAGAAGCCCCGACCCTAGCGTTTTCCGCGTATTACGCCATGTGGCTTACTATCGACGGCGAGCCCGCATCCGGGCACGAGGACGACCAGCGGCACGCCGACACACACAGCGGCCGCGCGAGAGGCACAGGACCCGCCGACGATGACCGACCGACAAGACCTCAGCGGGGCGAACAGCCCGGCCGCGACGGACGCGAAGTACCCGCCGCCTCCGCCGGAGACCCCGGCCGAGCGCAAGGGCCGGATGGCCGCCCTGTTCGTGATGCCGTTCCTGATCGTGACGATGATGTACGCGACGTACATGGGCACGATGCACGACCCGCAGCCCCGCGACCTCCCGGTCGCCGTCGTCGGTGAGGGCGCGGCCGCCGAGCGGTTCGCCGACCGGCTCGAGGCGGAGTCCGACGGTGCCCTCGACGTACGTCGTGTGGCCGACGAGTCCGACGTCGAGGACCTCGTCGCGGACGAGGAGATCGCCGGCGCGATCGCCGTCCCCGAGCGCGGCGCGACGGCGACGGTCTACCGCGCCATGGCCGGCGGCGCCTCCCAGGCGTCGCTGGTCGACCGTGCTCTCGGCGCGGCCGCGGTGGCGGAGTCCTGGCAGGTGGAGACCGTCGACCTCGAGCCGCTCCCCGAGGGTGACGGCTCGGGGACCATGGTCCTGTTCGCCGCCATGGGCATGATGCTCGCCGGCTACGTCCCGCTGAGCGCCATGCTGCTGGGCACGCCCAACCTGCTCCGCGTGCGCCGCTTCCTGCCGATCGCGGTCGGCTGGGGCGCGCTGACCAGCTCGCTGATCTGGCTGATCCTCGGTCCGCTCGTCGGTGCCGTCGACGGGCACTACCCGCTGTTCCTGGGCGTCGGCACCCTCGCGGTCACCGCGGTCGGCGCCACCCAGCTGCTGTTCACCAAGGTCCTCGGCCCGTTCGCGGTGCTCCTCGGGATGCTCCTGCTGGTCGTCTTCGGTGTACCCGCGTCCAACCTCGCCCTCTCGGTCCACACGATGCCCGGGTTCCTCCAGTGGCTGCACGAGGTGCTCCCGCTGCCGGCCGCCGGTGAGGCCCTCCGCTCGGCGATCTACTTCGACGGCGCCGGCTTCTGGGGTCACGTGCTGACGCTCGCCGGCTGGCTGGTCGCCGGCGCGGGCCTGGCGTTCCTCAAGGAGCGCCGCTCCGGGCCGATGATCGTCGGCGGCCCGCTCTACACCGAGCCGGACGCCCCGCTCCCGGCGCTGTCGGGCGGACCGGTCGCGCCGTACCGCCGGCGCCTGGTCGCGGTGGCGCTCTTCCCGCTGAGCATCGTCGTCACCGTCGTCACCCTGATGAGCCTGTCGATGCACCAGCCCGACATCCACGACATGCCGGTCGCGGTCGTCGGCCCGGCCGACGCCGCCGGCGAGGTGGTCGACCAGCTCGAACCCGGTCTCGGGGACTACCTCGACCTGGAGGTGGTGGGCTCGGAGGACGAGGCGGTCGACCTCATCCGCAGCCAGGACCTGGTCGCGGCGTACGTCGTGCCGACCGCGCAGGGCGGGAGCCCGACCCTCGTCACCGCCGCCGGCGCGGGCGCCAGCCAGCAGTCGACCGTGGTCCAGATGTTCTCGGCCGTGGCGGCCGAGGGCGGGAGCGAGCTCGCCACCGAGGACATCGCGCCGCTGACCGACGACGACACCGGCGGCAGCAACAGCATGTACGTCGGGATGGGCTGGATCATGGCCGGGTTCCTGTTCTTCGCCGTCATGCGGGGCGGAGCACCCGACCTCACCCGCACCCGCCAGCTGATGCCGCTGGTCGCCGGGTGGTCGCTCGGCATCTCGATCTGGCTGTGGTTCCTCTACGACGTGCTCATCGGCGCGGTCAACGGGCACGCGCTCGAGCTCATCGGCTACGGCACGGTGACCGTCTTCGCCGTCGCCTGGGCGAGCGCGGTCCTGATCCGCGTCGGCGGCCTCGGCGCGCTGGTCCCGGTGATGATCGTCGTGATGCTGGCCGGTGTGCCGGCCTCCGGCGGCGGGCTGTCGATCTACATGGTGCCGGACTTCTTCCGCCCGCTCGCCGACGTGCTGCCGCTGCCCGCCGCGGTCGACCTGGCCCGCTCGATCGTCTACCTCGACGGGACCGGCGTGGGCGGCAACCTCCTGGTCATCGCGATCTGGGGCGCCGTCGGCCTGGCGCTGAACTACCTGGTGGTCGACCGCTGGCTCAACCGGCCCGGTGCGCGCCCGCACGCGCCGATGGGTCCGCGCCACGTGCCCGAGCGACCCAAGAAGCCGGCCGACTCCGACGGCGCGGCGCTGGCGGCGACCACCGCCGGCCAGGCTGGTTGAGCGCGGCTCGCCGTACGCCGTGACCACGACCGCCCACCGGCCCGTCCGGCCGCCCGCAGCGCGGTGGCCGGACGGCCGTTGGTCTGGGGTCTCCTCCGGCGATCGCTCGCGGAGTACCGCTGGGTGCGCAACCTGGTCTTCCTCCAGACCGGCGCCCCGCTCGTCGTCCACGTCGTCTTCCCGCCCGCACCGCCGCGGGTGTTCCCCGAGTGGGGCTTCGTCGACACGATGGCCCGCTACGGCCCCTCCCCCTACGTCGGCCCCAGCGGCCTCCTGCGCGCGTCCCGCCGGCGTCCCCGCCCAGGTCCCCGCTGGCGTCCCGGACAGGTCCCGGCGCAGTGACCACGGAGCACCACCCCCCGCCGCGGACCACACGCCAGTTCCTGCTGGAGGGTTGGCACGACGGCGTGCTCGCCGCCCGGGCCGGCCGCCCGCTCTCCGCCTGCCCGCACCTCCCGCCGTACGCCGGACGCGACCGCCTGCTCGCGTTGTGGTGGCTGCGCGGGCACCGGGTGGTGACCGGTCGGGCCGGGGCACCCGCGCCGACCGACCGGCGTCGGACCCAACCCCGGCCCCTCGTCCGGACCCCTCGGGAGCGGCGCCTGGTGGGATGTCGTCGCGGACGAGCGACGCGCGGCACTCCTGCTGACGGTGACCCTCGGCGCGAGCCTCGACCGCCGCCGACACTGGGAGCGGGCCACCGACCTGGTCCGACGGCGTGGCGCCTGGGCGATCATCGTCAGTCGTCTGTTGCCGGTCGTTCGCAGGCGGATGGCGGCCGTCGCCGGCGTGGCGATCATGCCGTACCGCCGCCGCTGATGTTCGGGCGGAAGCCGTGGGTGAGGTGGCCGCCGGCGTCGAGCGATTCGCGCTGGCGTCGCTCACCGGCTGTGGCCTGCAAGCGACCTTGTGGGTCGGAGCCGGCCGGGCCGTGCGCCGGCCCGCGGGGCACCCGGCGCTTTGCTCGCGGTGGCCGCCGCCGTCGACGTCGAACGTCGGACTGGTCGACGTTTGCTCGACGTACCGTTCACCGGGACCGCGCGCCGGATGGCATTGCGCGACGCGAGCCAGCGCCATTCCAGGCACCCCTCGATGAGGCGATACGTCGACCAGCGGCTCTACCTCGCGACGTGCCGCCCCCGGGACCGGGCGACCCTGGTGCTCGACGGCGCCGCTGGCGAGCACGGCTGACGGATCACCACGGCACGACGCCGGCGTCCTCGAAGAACCCGCCCGTCGGGCCGTCGTCGGGCAGAGTGGCGAGGCGGATGGGCGTCGCGGCGCCCTGCTCGGGGGTAAGGGTGCCGCGGAAGCCGTTGAGATCGGTGGCGACGTACCCGGGGCACGCGCAGTTGATCTTGATGCCCGTCCCGGCGAGCTCCCGGACGTACTGCAGCGTGACCGCGTTGAGGAAGGTCTTCGACGGTGCGTACGCCGCCGCGATCGGACCGAGCAGATCCTCCCCGTTCGGGCCAGCCTGCCGGGTCAGCGAGCCGACACCGCTGGAGACGTTGACGATCCGCGGGGCGGACGAGCCTCGCAGCAGCGGGAGCATCGCGTTGGTGACCCGGACGACGCCGATCACGTTGGTCTCGACGACGGTGCGGATGATGTCGAGTTCGACGGTGGTCGGCGCCTGCTCCCGCGCACCGGTGATCGCGGCATTGTTGACCAGTGCGTCCAGCCGGCCGACCTCCTCCAGCTGCCGCGCAGCGGCCGTGACGCTGGCGTCGTCGGTCACGTCGAGGGGCACGCCGAAGGCGTCGACACCCGCCTCGCGCAACCGCTCGACCGCCTGCTCGCGCCGGGTGGCGTCGCGCGCTCCCACCCCGACCCGCCAGCCGAGGGCGCCGAGGCCCGCCGCGATCCCGTACCCGACACCCTTGTTCGCGCCCGTGACCAGGGCGACCTTCTTCTCCGTCATGTCTCGACCGTGCGGCGGCAGAGGCGGGCGGTCCAACACCGCTCTGGTCAGGAGCGATACCTCAGCGGTATCGGTCACGCCGCCCGCGCGGGCTAGGGTCGCGCCCGTGGAGACCCGGGAGCTGCGCTACTTCGTCGCCGTCGCGGAGGAGCTGCACTTCGGCCGCGCCGCGGAGCGTCTGGGCATCGCCCAGCCGCCGCTCTCCCGCGCCATCCGCCAGCTCGAGCGCCGGCTCGGCACGCCGTTGCTCCACCGCACCAGCCGCTCGGTGACGCTCACCGCGGCCGGCGCCGTCCTGCTGCACGAGGCGCGGGCCGCCCTGGACGCGGTCGAGGCCGCCGAGCAGCGCACCCGGCGCGCGGCCGTTGCCTCCACCGGGCGCCCGACGATCGTGCTGGCGAGCAAGGCGGGGGCGTCGAGGGAGCTGCTGGCCAAGCTGCTCGACGTGTACGCCGCGGAGCCCGGAGCCGTCCACGTCGACGTGGCGCTGTGCGGACCCGGTGAGCAGCAGCGGCTGCTGCGAACCGGCCGCGCCGACGTGGCGATCCTGCACGCGCCGTACGACGACCTCTCCGGCCTGGACGCGGAGGAGCTCGTCACCGAGACCCAGGTGGTCATCCTGCCGTCCGGTCACCCGCTCACCGCTGCCCGCGTGCTGCGCATGGCCGACCTGGCAGGGATCGACCTGCCGGTGCCGCGCTGGCCAGGGCCCGACGGGCGCCACCCCGACGGGCCGGGGCCGGAGGTCCGCGACCACACCCAGCTCCTGCAGCTGATCTCGCTGGGGCGGACGTACTTCCTCGCACCGGAGTCGGCCCGGAGCGAGCTGCGCGACGACGTCGTCGCGGTGCCCGTGCTGGACGCGCCGTCGATCACGACGGTCGTCGCGTGGCCGCCGCACAGCCGCTCGCAGGCTGTGGCGCAGCTGGTGCGCACCGCGCTGCTCGTCTGAGCGACGACCCGCTTGCGGCCCTGACCGATCCGCCCTGCCTAGGCTGCGGGGATGACCCCCGAGGACGTGCGGCGCCTGGCCGCCACCGCCCACGAGCGGTGGACAGAGCTCGAGCTCGTGCACCGCTCGGACTACCTCGACGTGCACGCCACCCTCCGGCACGGCGAGCTCGATGCCGTCGTGCTCGACGACGGTCGGCGCATCCGCGAGCACGAAGCCCCGTCGTCGTCCTGGGACGTCCGACCCCTGGAGCCCTACGCGACGAACTACCTGTGGTCGGCGATGCTCGACCCGCACGAGCTCACCGCGGGCGTCGAGATCGGCGACGTACGCCGGAGCGACCTCTTCGGGCGGCCGGTGGTCGTCTTCACGGCCCGCGCGGTCGACGGCTACGACCCCGTCTGCTCCTGCTGCCCGCTGGTCTTCTCCGAGGTCTCCGAGCGCCTCGAGCACGGAGACGACTGGACTCCCCCGCCGCTCGGCGTCCTGCCCACGCACGTCGAGCTCGCCCTGGACCTCGAGGTGGGCATCGTGGTGAGCAAGCACGAGCGCGGTGGCCACCACCGCCGCGGCTGGTTCACCAACGAGCTGCTGCGCGCGGTCTGAGCCCCCGACGCGCCGGCTCGCCAGGTCGGACGCGACCGGCGTGACAACCTTTCGGGCGGCTCAGCCGGTCCTGGTGGCTGAGGAGCGTGGCGGATGGAGCGGAGCACGGTGGACGAGCCGGCGGCAGCACGGCGCGAGCAGCGCGCCGTCACGTTCGAGGGGTTCGTGGCGGCGCGCGGCGACGCGTTGTGGCGCGCTGCCTGGTTGCTGAACGGCGACCACCAGCTGGCGGAGGACCTGGTCCAGACGGCGCTGGGCAAGAGCTGGCGTGCCTGGGACCGCGTGGGCCCGGAGGCGTTCGAGGCCTACGTCCGCCGCGCGATGTTCACGACCCACGCCTCGTGGTGGCGGCGGAAGTGGCGCGGCGAGCGTCCCACCGCCGACCTTCCCGAGGGACCCACGCCCGGGGCCGACAGCAGCGCGCGGCTGGACCTGGTCATCGCTCTGGCGGCGCTGCCCCGCGGTCAGCGGGCGGTGGTCGTGCTCCGCTACTTCGAGGACCTCACCGAGCGCGAGACCGCCGACGTGCTCGGCATCAGCGTCGGCACGGTCAAGAGCCAGGCCTCGCGAGCGCTCCGGATCCTGTGCTCCTCACCCCATGTCGCCCGAGAGGAGCACGCAGGTGGATGACGAGGAGTGGCTCCGCGAGGAGCTCCACGCGGTGGTCCCCGATCCGCACCCGGCACCCGGCCGAGCCGCCGGCGCGGTGCGCAGGGCACGAGCGGCGGCCCGCCTCCGCACCACGGTCCTGGTCGGCGGGGCCGGCGGCCGCCGTCGTGGCCGGCGCCGTCGTGACCACGTCCCTGACCGGCGGCCCTGCGGACCGGTCGGCGGTCGACGCCCCGGTCGCGGCCGACGAATGCCCTCCGGCACCGGCTGGTCCCCGCGACCCGGACTTCTTCGACGAGCCCCGCGACGGCGTGCCCGACGCCGTCCCGCAGGGCGCGACCTCGGCCCGGCTGTGCCCCGGCAACGGTCACCGGCTCGAGGTGCCGCCCGAGGCCCTGACCTTAGGGGTCGACCGTCTCGTCGACGCCGTCAACGAGCTTCCTGTGCCCGAGGACGGCTTCGCGTGCACCCAGGAGCTGGGGTACGGCTACCGCCTCGTCCTCGGCTACCCCGACGGTGACCGCTACCAGGTGTCCGGCGCGTTGTACGGCTGCCGGCTCGTGATCGTCGGCCCCGACCAGCGACGCGGCGCCGACGACCTGCTGGAGGAGTACGCCGCGCTGCTGCGCGCGCAGCGCGAGGGCGAGGGCGAGGGCGAGGGCGAGGGCGCGCCGGCCACCGACGCCGGCCCCGGTCCCGGAAAGGTCCGGATCATCGCCTGCGACGGACCTACCCGGGCGTCCGCCGTCGCGCGACCCGACGAGATCGAGCAGGCCGTGCTGTGCGTGCACACGGCCGACGGGGCCCGGGGCACACCGGTGCCGGCAGCCGACCTGCACCTGCTCCGCGAGGACTTGCGCGGCGAGCTCCCCCGCATCGCGTTCCGCAGCTGCCCCGACGCCACCCAGGTGTCCCTCGTCGGACTGACCGCCCGGGGCGAGCGGGTGGCCCTCGGGCCGGTGTGCGGGACCTGGCAGCTGCAGGTGCCGGAGCCGTGGGGCACCACGACCTGGCCGCGCTCCTGGGTGCCCGGCCCCGCGGCCCGCGGAGTCCTGGATGCGCTCGTGGCGCAGGCACGCCGAGGATCGGCGCAGACCCCCTGAGGGTCGGGAAGGTCCGGGTCAGGTCAGGTCGGACCCGCCGTCGGTCTCCCGCGAGGTCGTGCCGCCGTGCCAGTCCAGGATGACGAACGTCGCGTCGTCCTCCGGCTGCCCGTGCACGTGGTCACGGAAGGCGCGCGCGATGTCCTGCGCGGCGTTGCGGGGGTGGAGGCCGCTGGTGCGGGCGATGTGGTCGTCGAGCTCGAACGTCGCGGCCGACTGCTCGTACATGCCGTCGGTCAGCAGCACCAGTCGGTCGCCGGCGTTCAGCTCGAGGGTGTGGCTGCCGAACGCCTTCCGGTCCCGCCCGTAGTCCAGGCCGAACGGCGGATCGGGGGCGACGTCGACCACGGTGACGGCGCCTCCCCGGACGAGCCGCATCGGCGGGTGGCCCGCGTTGAGGACCCGCACGGGCAGCGGGCCCGGCCCGTCACCCAGCGGCAGCTCGAGGATGACGCCGGTGGCGTACTCCTCCTCCTGGGCATGCTGCGTGAGGGCCACGTCCGCCGCGTGCGCCTGGGCACCCAGGTCGCCGCCGTCGCGGCGTGCCTTGCGCATGGCGTTGACCGTCAGCGTCGCCAGCAGGGCCGCGTTGACGTTGTGACCGACCGCGTCGATCAGGCTGACCGTGAGCCGGTCCGGGGAGGCGATGTAGTCGAAGGTGTCGCCGCCGGCGCTGCTGCTCGGCTCCAACCACCCGGCGAGCGTGAACGACCCTCCCTCGCACACGTAGGCCTGCGGGAGCAGCCGTCGCTGGATCTCCATCGCCAGCTCGAAGGACTCCGAGCGCCGACCGGTCTCGTACTCATCGGTGTGCCGCTGGTTGGCCACCATGACGTAGCCCAGGAGGTGCGCGACCGTCCGGACGTGCGCGAGCACCCCGTCCGTGCCCCCGTCCGTGCCCCCGCCCGTGATGCCGTCCGTGATGCCGTCGGTGGCGGCATCGCCCTGGAAGCAGACCTCCAGGACCCCCTGCGCGTCGCCGCGCACCGTCACCGGCACCCACCACGACCCGTCCCGCTCCACGCGCTGCTCGCGCCACGCTGCGCCCGCCGGGGTCCCTTCCACGTCCAGCCGCTCGCCGTCGTGGATCCGCAGCAGTGCCTGGCCGGCCGCGTCGGCGATCCAGAAGGCCACCTCCTGCGCCCCGACCGCGTCCGCGAGGTGTCGGGCGGCGGTGGTCACCGCAGCCGCCGGCGAGGCGTTCTCCACCGCGTCCAGGAGCGCTTGGACGTCCAGTGCCGGCGCATCATGCATGCGCACATCGTGCACGACGGCCGCGGCGCCCGCGCATCGGTGCCGAAACGGACGTCGGGCCCCGCGGCGGTTAGGTTCTCGGCGTGCCCGACTCCCGCCCCCGCCGTACCTTCGCCGTCATCAGCCACCCCGACGCGGGCAAGTCGACGCTGACCGAGGCGCTCGCGCTGCACGCCCGGGCGATCAACGAGGCCGGCGCCGTCCACGGCAAGGGCGACCGGCGCGCGACGGTGTCGGACTGGATGGCGATGGAGAAGGCCCGCGGCATCTCGATCACCTCGGCGGCGCTGCAGTTCGTCTACCGCGACCACGTGGTGAACCTGGTCGACACCCCTGGCCACAGCGACTTCTCCGAGGACACCTACCGGGTGCTGTCCGCGGTCGACTCGGCCGTGATGCTCGTCGACGCGGGCAAGGGGCTCGAGCCGCAGACGCTCAAGCTGTTCCGGGTCTGCGCGCTGCGCGGTATCCCGGTCATCACCGTCATCAACAAGTGGGACCGCCCCGGCCTCTCGGCGCTGGGCCTGATGGACCTCATCCAGGAGAAGATCGGCCTCCGCCCCACACCGCTGACCTGGCCGGTCGGCGAGGCGGGCGACTTCCGAGGCGTGCTCGACCGTCGGACCGGTGAGTTCGTGAAGTACACCCGGACGGCCGGCGGCGCCACCCGCGCCCCCGAGGTCCGGCTCTCCCCCGACGAGGTCGGCGAGGACGACGCGCACGTGTGGACCGACGCGGTCGAGGAGCACGAGCTGCTCGGCCTCGACGAGGCCGACCACGACCAGGACGCGTTCCTCGCCGGCCGCACGACCCCGGTCATGTTCGCCTCCGCCCTGCAGAACTTCGGCGTCGCCCAGCTCCTCGACCTGTTGCTCGACCTGGCCCCGGCCCCCGGCGCCGCCGAGGGCGTCGACGGGTCGGTACGCCGCGTGGCGGACGACTTCAGCGCGTTCGTCTTCAAGGTGCAGTCCGGCATGAACGCCGCCCACCGCGACCGGCTGGCCTACGCGCGGGTCGTCTCGGGCACCTTCGAGCGCGGCATGGTGGTCACCCACGCCGCCACCGGCCGGCCGTTCGCGACCAAGTTCGCCCAGGCGGTCTTCGGCCGCGAGACCACGTCGGTCGAGACCGCGGAGCCCGGCGACATCATCGGCCTGGTCAACGCCACCGCGCTGCGCGTGGGCGACACCATCTACGTCGGCGAGCCGATCGAGTACCCGCCCGTCCCGACCTTCGCCCCCGAGCACTTCGTGACCGCCAGCGCCGGAGACATCGGCCGCTACAAGCAGTTCCGCCGCGGCATCGAGCAGCTGGACCAGGAGGGCGTCGTCCAGGTGCTCCGCTCCGACCTGCGCGGCGACCAGAACCCGGTCCTCGCGGCGGTCGGTCCCATGCAGTTCGAGGTCGTCGAGGACCGGATGACCAACGAGTTCAACGCCCCCATCCGGTTCAGCCGGCTCGACTACCAGCTCGCCCGCCGCACCGACGCCGCCGGCGCCGAGGCACTGGCCGGCATGCGCGGCGTGGAGATCCTGCAGCGCAGCGACGGCACCCACCTCGCGCTCTTCGTCGACCAGTGGCGCGCCAAGGTCACCGCCCGCGACCACCCCGACGTCCTGCTCGAGGCGCTCCCGGCCGGCGGCGGCTGAGAGCCCGCGCCTCGTCGCGCGGCGTAGCCTCGAGGCATGTGGCCCTTCCGACGCCGGCGCCCGACCCAGGCCTCGCAGGAAGCCGGCAAGGACGCCGGCAAGGACGCGGCCCTCGCCGGCGCCCGCCGCGCCGCAGCGGGCGTGCGCCGGTCCGCTGCCGCTGCCCAGCGCCACCGCGCCCGGAAGCAGTCGAGCCCGGCCGACCGCATGACCACGAACCAGTGGATCGGCGGCGGGAGCTAGCCGGACGTCGAGGGAGCGTCGGAATCCCGCGGCGGCGCCCGGGGTTGGGGCACGTGGACCATCCGCGACCCCGTGCAGGAGGCAGCACCCCGTGAGCCAGCTCTTCACCCCGATCACCCTCCGCGACGTCACCGTCCGCAACCGGGTGTGGGTGGCGCCGATGTGCCAGTACTCCGCGGTCGAGGGCGTCCCGAACGACTGGCACCTCGTGCACCTCGGCTCGTTCGCCCGCGGCGGCGCCGGGCTGGTGATCAGCGAGGCCACGGCGGTCGTGCCCGAGGGGCGGATCTCCCCCGACGACACGGGTCTCTGGAACGACGAGCAGCAGGCCGCCTGGGCACGGATCGTCGCCTTCGTCAAGGGCCAGGGCGCCACCGCCGGCATCCAGCTCGCGCACGCCGGCCGCAAGGCGTCGACGCACTCCGGCTTCGACGGCCGCCGCGGCGGCGTCCCGGACACCGACGGCGGCTGGCAGCCGGTCGGGCCGTCGGCGGCGGCGTACCCCGGTCTCCGCGAGGACGTCGACGAGCTCGACGCCGCCGGCATCCGCCGCGTCGTGACCGCGTTCGGCGACGCCGCCGAGCGCGCGGTCGCCGCCGGGTTCGACGTCCTGGAGGTGCACGCCGCGCACGGCTACCTGCTCCACGAGTTCCTCTCGCCGCTGTCCAATCACCGCACCGACGAGTACGGCGGCGGGTTCGACGACCGCGTCCGGCTGGTCCTGGAGGTCGTCCGCGAGGTCCGCGGGCGGGTCGCCGCCGGCGTGCCGTTGCTCGTGCGGGTCTCCGCGACCGACTGGCTCGAGGGCGGCTGGACCGCCGACGAGACGGTCCGCCTCGCCGCGCTGCTCCGTGAGGAGGGCGTCGACCTCGTCGACACCTCGACCGGCGGCAACGCGCCCGCGGACATCCCGGTCGGGCCGGGCTACCAGGTGCCGTTCGCCCGCCGCATCCGCACCGAGGCCGGCATCCCCTCGGGAGCCGTCGGCCTGATCACCGAGCCGAAGCAGGCCGAGGACGTCCTGGCCGACGGCTCCGCCGACGTGGTGCTGCTGGCCCGCGAGCTGCTGCGCGACCCGCACTGGCCGCTGCGCGCCGCCACGGAGCTCGGCGTCGAGGGCACCGACCTGTGGCCGGTGCAGTACCGCCGCGCCGCCCGCTGACCATCGGGGCCGGCGCCGCCCGCGGCTAGACGTCCCGCCGACCGCCGCGGCTGATGTTCAGCACCGCCACCGCCAGGCCGCCCCACAGCACGAGCATCGCCACCACCATCATCACGATCGCCTCGGTGCTCATCGGTCCACCTCCTCCCGCTCGGTCCCGGCCGTCTCCCCCGGGCTGAGGTCGACCGAGCGGTGCCACGGCAGCGCGGCCAGCACGAAGCCGAGCACCAGCACCAGGCCGGCGGCGCCCCAGCCGAAGACGCCGAGCATCCAGCCGGGGTAGCCGCCGTACGGCTCCTCGAGCGTGTCGAGGAAGTCGCGGACGAGCACGAAGGCCAGCGCGAGGGGCGCGACGATCGCCACCAGCGCCATCCAGACCCGGCCGAGCCGGATCGACCCGTGCCGGTTGAGGTGGCCGGCGAGACCGGGCAGCGCCCGGACGAACCAGGCCAGCACCACCATCGAGACGACCGCGACGAGCAGGATGCCGAAGCGGTTGATGAAGTAGTCGACGATGTCGAGCACCGACAGCCCGCTGGTGGTCGAGAAGAGCACGAGGCTGATCAGGGCGGCCGGGCCGCCGACGACCGCGACGGCGGTGAGGCGCGTGAGCGCGAGCTTGTCGCGCACCGCGGAGACGACGACCTCGAGCACGCTGACCAGCGAGGTCAGGCCGGCGATGACGAGCGAGCCGAAGAACAGCACGCCGATGAGCGCCCCGCCCGGCGCCTCGCTGATGATCGCGGGGAAGGCGACGAAGGCGAGCCCGATGCCGTCGTCGACCACGTCGTCGACCGCGACCCCGTTGGCCTGCGCCATGAAGCCGAGCGCGGCGAAGACCCCGATGCCCGCCAGGAGCTCGAAGCCGGAGTTGGCGAAGCCGACCACGAAGCCGGAGCCGGTCATGTCCGTGCGCCGGCCGACGTAGGAGGCGTAGGTGATCATGATGCCGAAGCCGATCGAGAGCGAGAAGAAGATCTGGCCGAAGGCCGCCGCCCACACCGAAGCGTCGGTCAGGGCGCCCCAGTCCGGGGTGAACAGCTCGTCGAGGCCCGCCGCCGCGCCGGGGAGGAACAGCGAGCGGACCACCAGGACCACGAAGGCGAGGATCAGCAACGGGATGAAGACCACCGAGCTCGCGCCGATGCCCTTCTGCACGCCCAGGCCCATGATCAGCAGCACGGCCGCCCACACGACGAGCTGCGGCACCAGCACGCCGACGACGACGTCGGCGGTGATCCCGGAACCCTCGACCTGGAGGAACTGCTCGAAGAAGTAGCCCTCGGGGTCGTCGCCCCACGACTGGCCGACGGAGAAGAACGTGTAGCGCAGGGCGTAGGCGATGACCGCGGCGTAGTAGATGGCGATCATGAAGCAGATGCCTACCTGCCACCACCCCAGCCCCTCGGTGCCGCGGGACTGTCGTGCGAAGGACAGCGGCGCGGAGCCGCGGTGGCGGTGCCCGAGTGCGTAGTCGAGGAAGAGGAACGGCAGGCCCGCGGTGACCAGAGCGACGAGGTAGGGGATGACGAAGGCGCCACCGCCGTTCTCGTAGGCGACGTACGGGAAGCGCCAGATGTTGCCCAACCCGACGGCCGACCCGATGGCGGCGAGGATGAAGACCCGGCGTGAGGAGAACGCTCCTCGGCGCTTGTCCTGCTCCGGCGGCGCTGTGGTCACGACACTCCTCCTGGTTCGAACCGGACACACGTCGATGGGCCTGTGCCCGGAACCGCTCCGGTCACAACCTCGGGGCCACTCAGCCCGCGGCGTGGCTGAGCAGCTGGTCGACCGGCGCGTGGTCGTCGGTCAGCACCTCGGCGTGGCCGACCCAGCCGTCGAGGCCGACGCCGGCCCGGGCCTCCCACGCGAGGTCGCGCCCGGCCAGCGAGCGGGTCACCGCGCCGAGGTCGAGCGGGCGGTCCGAGGCGACGACGACGAGGTTGCCGCCGTCGATCCGGCTGAACGCCCCGGGCCGGGCGACGAGGCCGACGTGGGCGAACACCTCGCGCAGGGTCGCCGCCTGCGCGCGGGCGAAGGCGAGCGGTCCGTGGTCGATGAGGTTGGCGACGTACACCCCGTCGTCGCGCAGCACGCGCGACACCTGCTCCATGGCCTCGCGGGTCGTCAGGTGCCACGGCACGCTCACGCCGCCGAACGCGTCGCCGACCACGAGGTCGCGGCTGTCGGCGGGAAGGCGCTCGAGGCCGAGCCGCCCGTCCTCGACACGCACCTGCAGCGCCGGGCCGGTCTCGAGCCCCAGCAGGTCCCGGTCGAGGGCGAGCACGCCCGGGTCGATCTCCGAGACCAGGCTCGTCGTGCCCGGACGCACCTCGGCGAGGTAGCGGGGGAAGGTGAGCCCGCCGCCGCCCAGGTGGTACGCCGCCAGCGGCTCGCCCGCCGGGAAGGCCGTGTCGACGACGGACGCGATCGCCTGGACGTACTCGAACTCCAGGTGGGTGGCATCGTCGAGGTCGACGTAGGAGTGGCGCAGGCCGTCGAGCACCAGCACCCGCCCGGACCCGCCCGGCGGCTCGGCCTCGACCCGGGCGCAGTGGTAGCGCGTCTCCACGTCGCAGCCGCCCGGCGCCAGGACCGCCGCGAGGCCGCCGATGCCGGCGCCGCCGACCAGGAGCGCCAGCGCCGGGGCGGCCGCCCGCCAGCCCCGCACCCGCACGCCGACCACGACCGCCACCAGCACGAGCAGGACGCCGAGCCCGACGAGGATGCCGCTGACCGGCAGGGTCGAGACCAGCACGAACCCGGTGAGCACGGTGCCGACGATCGACCCGGCGGTGCCGATGCCGGAGAGCCGGCCGACGACCGTCCCGGTCTCCGTCAGCGAGGTGAGCGCCAGCTTGGTGACCATCGGCGTGACCGCCGAGAGCAGCGCGCCCGGCACGCCGATGGCGAAAGCGGTGGCGGGCAGCAGCAGCGAGCCGTCACCGGCCTCGGCCGCGCCCCGGACCAGGAACGGTGTGCCGGCGACCACCACCCCCGACACCCCGAGCAGCGGTGCCAGGGCCGCCCGGGGATCGACGACGTCCGCCGCCCGGCCCCCGGCCCACGAGCCGACCGCGATCGCGGTGAGCGCAAGGCCGATCACCAGGGTGTTGGTCTCCAGCGTCAGCCCGAGGTACGGCGCGAGCAGCCGCAGCGCGACGAGCTCGACGACGAGCACCGCCGCCGACGAGCCGAAGACGAGCGCGGCCGACTCCCGGGGTCCGGGAACCGGGCCGCGCCCGCCGCGCACCGGTCAGCCGATCCGGTCGATGACGAGCGGTCCGGGCGTGAAGTCGGTGTCGCCGGCGGCGACCTCGTAGCCGCCCTCGAGCGAGGCGAGCGCCCGCTCGAAGCGGTGCTCGTCGTCGGTGAGCAGCGTGAAGAGCGGCTCGCCCTCGGCGACCCGGTCACCGGGGCGCGCGTGCCAGACGACGCCCGCGCCGGCCTGCACCGGGTCCTCCTTGCGGGCCCGGCCGGCGCCGAGGCGCCAGGCGGCCAGGCCGACCGACATCGCGTCGAGCCGGGTCAGCACACCGGTCGAGGGGGCGGTGACGACGTGCTGCTCGCGCGCGGTGGGCAGCTCCGCGTCGGGGTCCCCGTCCTGGGCGCGGATCATCGCTTTCCAGACGTCCATCGCCGAGCCGTCGGCCAGCTTGTCGGCCGGGTCCACGTCGGTGACGCCTGCACCGGCGAGCATCTCGCGGGCCAGCGCGACGGTGAGCTCGACGACGTCGGCGGGCCCGCCGCCCGCGAGCACCTCGACGGACTCCGCGACCTCGATCGCGTTGCCGGCGGTGCGGCCGAGCGGGACGGACATGTCGGTGAGCAGCGCGGTGGTCCGCACGCCGGCGTCGGTGCCGAGCGCGACCATCGTCTCGGCGAGCTCGCGCGCGCGGGCGACGTCCTTCATGAAGGCGCCGGAGCCGACCTTGACGTCGAGCACGAGCGCGCCGGTGCCCTCGGCGATCTTCTTGCTCATGATCGACGACGCGATGAGCGGGATCGCCTCGACGGTGCCGGTGACGTCGCGCAGGGCGTAGAGCTTCTTGTCCGCGGGGGCCAGGCCCTCGCCGGCGGCGCAGATGACCGCGCCGACCGACTCCAGCTGCTCCATCATCTCGGCGTTGGTCAGCGACGCGCGCCAGCCGGGGATCGCCTCGAGCTTGTCGAGCGTGCCGCCGGTGTGCCCGAGCCCGCGTCCGGAGAGCTGCGGCACCGCCACGCCGCAGGCCGCGACCAGCGGCGCGAGCGGCAGGGTGATCTTGTCGCCGACGCCGCCGGTTGAGTGCTTGTCGGCGGTCGGGCGGGAGAGGGCGGAGAAGTCCATCCGCTCCCCCGACGCGATCATCGCGGCGGTCCACCGGGCGATCTCGCGCTGGTCCATGCCGTTGAGCAGGATCGCCATGGCCAGCGAGGCCATCTGCTCGTCGGCGACGTCGCCACGCGTGTAGGCGTCGACGACCCAGTCGATCTGGGAGTCGCTCAGGGACTGGCGGTCCCGCTTGGCGGTGATCACCTCGACGGCGTCGTGGGTGCTCAAGACTGTTCTCCTCTCGCCAGGTCGTCCGGTCCGAACGCCTGGGGCAGCACCTCGGTCATGGGTCGCACGCCGAGGGGGGTCATCACCTGCAGGTCCGCGCCGCCGTTCTCCCACAGCAGCTGGCGGCAGCGGCCGCACGGCATGATCACCGTGCCCCCGCTGTCGACGCACACGAAGTGGGTCAGCAGCCCGCCACCGGTCATGTGGAGCTGGCTCACCAGCCCGCACTCGGCGCACAGCGTCACGCCGTACCCGGCGTTCTCCACGTTGCACCCCGCCACGGTGCGCCCGTCCTGGACGACCGCGGCGGCGCCGACGGGGTAGCCGGAGTACGGCGCGTACGCGCGCCGCATCGCCGCGACGGCCTGCTCGCGCAGGCCCTCCCAGTCGAACTCCTCGCTCGTGCCCTGGCTCATCGCCGTCACTCCTTCACGTACGGCTCGCCGTCGGCCGCCGGCGGGCGGACCCGGCCGACGAAGCCGGCCACGGCGATGATGGTGGCGAGGTACGGCGCCGCGCCGAGCAGCTCGCCGGGGACCGGCTGCACGAACGACAGCTGGTTCTGCAGGTTCCACATGAAGCCGAAGAACACCGCGGCGAAGGTCGCGCCGACCGGGTGCCAGCGGCCCATGATCACCGCGGCGAGCGCGATGAAGCCGGTGCCGGCCGAGACCTCGCGGTCGAAGGCGCCGGTGGAGCCCACGGTGTAGTAGGCCCCGCCGAGGCCGGCGAAGACGCCGCCGAGGAGCACCGCCTGCCAGCGGACCCGGTTGACCTGGATGCCGACGGTGTCGGCGGCCTTCGGGTGCTCGCCGACCGCGCGGACCCGCAGGCCCCACCGGGTCTGGAAGAGCAGGAAGGTGACGAGCGCGACCGAGGCGTACATCAGGTAGACCAGCAGCGTCTGGTTGAACAGCGCGTCGCCGACGACCGGGATGTCCGCGAGGACCGGGATCTCGATCTTCTCCAGCACCTGCGGGTCGTTGAGCGTCTCCTTGTGGTCGCTCGGGATCTGGCCGAGCAGGAAGCTGGTCAGGCCGGTCGCGAAGGCGACGAGCACGACGCCGAGGACGACCTGGTTGACCCGGTAGCGCAGAGCGAACCAGCCGAGCATCGCCGCGATGAGGACACCGGCGAGGACGCCGCCGAGCAGGCCGAAGACCGCGCACAGGGCGACCGGGATGAAGACCAACGAGCTGTAGGCGATGCTGGAGAACACCGAGGCGAAGAACGCGCCGGAGAGGAACTGCGCCTCGATGGCGATGTTGATGACACCGGCCCGCTCGCACAGGCAGCCGGCCAGCGCGCCCAGCACCAGCGGCGTCGCGATCCGGATGGTGCCCGGGATCGGGTTGGCGATGAAGACCTGGATACCGCCCTCGGCCTGGTCGGTGTAGGCCCACATGAGGAACCCGGCGTAGAACGCCAGCCCCACGAGGATGCCGAGCAGCGCACCCTTCCAGCCGCGCGGGAACCGGTCGAGCGCCGCGAGCACGAGCGCGATCGCGGCGATGACGACCGCGCCCCAGGAGATGTAGGTCGCGTTGCCGTCCTTCGGCACGAACTCGGCGGTGCGCTTCTCACCGAGCAGGTAGGTGAACGCCGGGTCGTCGACCAGCAGCGCGAAGACCACCAGCGACGCGAGCACCAGCCCGAAGGTGATGACCAGGCGCACCTGGCGGCGTACGTCGGCACGGTCGCGGACGGGAGCCTCGGGGGCCCCGGGGCCCGGGCTGGCCGGGGCCGGCCCGGTCGTGGTCGTCGTCATGTCGTCCCTCACCAACCCGTCGCCATCACGTCGGCCTTGCGGCCCTGGCCGCGCAGCCGGAAGATCCCGCGCACCAGCGCCGGCGCCGCCACGAAGAGCACGATCAGCGCCTGCAGCACCTGCGTGAGCTCCGGCGGCACGCCGGCGGCGCCCTGCATGCTCAGGCCGCCCGCGGAGAGCGCGCCGAAGAGCAGGCCGGCGAGCACGGTGCCGAGCGGAGTGGTCCGGCCCAGCAGCGCGACCGTGATCGCGTCGAAGCCGACCGTGCCCGCGACCTGGTCGGTCAGCGAGTCCTGGCGGCCCAGCACGGTCATCGTGGCCGCGAGGCCGGCGAGCATGCCGGCCAGCGCCATCGCCGAGACGTAGACCCGGGCCACGCTCATGCCCGCGGTCCGCGCCGCGTCGGGGTTGGCACCCACCGCGCGCATCTCGAAGCCGAGCGTGCTGCGCTCGAGCAGCCACCACACGAACAGCGCGGCGACGACGGCGAGCAGGACGCCGACGTGCACGCCGGCGATGGTCGGGAACGCGGCGCTGTCGTCGACCGGCGGCGAGAGCAGGTTGTCGCTGTCGGGGCGCTGGAGCGCCTCCTTGCCCAGGAAGTAGAGCATCGTGAAGCGGCCGACGTAGTTGAGCATGATCGTCGTGATCACCTCGTGGGCGCCGGTCCGCGCCTTGAGGATGCCCGCGATCGCGCCCCACGCGGCGCCGGCGACCAGCGCGCCGAGCAGCGCGGCCAGCAGGTGGATGCCCGGCGGCAGGTCGTAGTGGAAGCCGATGAAGCCGCCGACCAGCGCGCCGAGCAGGATCTGGCCCTGCGCGCCGATGTTGAACATGCCGGCGCGGAACGCCAGGCTCACGCCGAGGCCGGCGCAGATCAGCGGCGCGGCCCGCTCGAGGGTGCGGGTCCAGGCGGTGCCGGAGCCGATCGAGCCGGAGATCAGGGCGCGGTAGCCGTCCCAGACCGCCTCGCCGGAGAACTTGAAGAAGTCCCACGGGTAGCTGAAGAAGTAGCTCAGCGACTCCACCACGCGCGGGGTCGAGAACATGATGAGCAGGGCGCCGACGAGCAGCGCCAGCACCACCGCAGCGATGCTGTCGACGACGGTGGGCAGCCAGGAGGTCAGGTCGCGGTCGCGCCCGGCCCCGTTCCTGGCGGCGTCGTTCTTGCCCGCCGGCACGGCGCCCTGGGTGGTCGTGCCCTGGCCCTGGTCGCCGTTGTCCGGGGTGCCCGGGCCGAGCGGGTCCTTCGGGGTCTCGCTCATGCCGCACCGCCGTTCGCGGCCGCAGAGGTGGTGGCCCCGGCCATCATCAGTCCGATCTCCTCACGAGGGATGCTGGGGTCGACGGTGCCGACGATGCGGCCGTCGTACATGACCGCGATGCGGTCGGAGAGCGCGTAGATCTCGTCGAGCTCGGTCGACACGATGATCACGGCGGTGCCGCGGTCGCGCTCGGCGATGATCCGCTTGTGGATGAACTCGATCGAGCCGACGTCCACGCCGCGGGTGGGCTGGGAGGCGATGAGCACCTTCAGCGGGCGGGAGAACTCCCGCGCCACGACGACCTTCTGCTGGTTGCCGCCCGAGAGGGACGCCACCGGCGTCTCCATCGTCTCGGTGCGGATGTCGAACTCCTCGATCCGGTGACGCGCGTTCGCCTCGATCGCGTCGCGCTTCAGCACCGGGCCGCGGGAGAACTCCTCGTTGCGGAACAGGTCGAGCACGAGGTTCTCGCGGACGCTGAAGGAGCCGACGAAGCCGTCGTGCGAACGGTCCTCGGGGACGTAGCCGATGCCCTCCTCCAGGCTCTCGCGCGGGTTGTGCCTGCTGATGTCACGACCGTCGATCCAGACCTGGCCGGCGTCGGGCCGCACCAGGCCGAGCAGCGACTTGATCAGCTCGGTCTGGCCGTTGCCCTGGACGCCCGCGATGCCGAGCACCTCGCCGGCGCGCGCCTCGAAGCTGACGTCCTTGACCACGAGGTGGCCACGCGGGTCGACGACGCTGATCCCACGCGCCTCGAGCACCGCGGCGCCGCTCGTGGCCGGCGCCTTGTCCACGGTCAGCTGCACCGAGCGGCCCACCATCAGCTCGGCCAGCTCGGCCTCGCTGGCCGACGGCTGCGCCGTACCCACGACCTTGCCGCGGCGGATGACGCTGATCCGGTCGCCGATCGCCTTGACCTCGCGCAGCTTGTGGGTGATGAAGATGATCGACGTGCCCTGCTCCTTGAGCCCGCGCATGATCGCCATCAGCTCGTCGATCTCCTGCGGCGTCAGGACCGCCGTGGGCTCGTCGAGGATCAGCACCTTCGCGTCGTTCGCGAGCGCCTTGAGGATCTCCACGCGCTGCTGTACGCCGACCGGGAGGTTCTCGACCAGCGCGTCGGGGTCGACCTTGAGGCCGTAGCGGTCCGAGAGGTCGCGGACCAGGCGCGACGCCGCCTTGCGGTCGAGCACGCCGCGGCGGGTCTGCTCGCGGCCGAGCATGACGTTCTCGGCGACGGTGAAGACGGGGACCAGCATGAAGTGCTGGTGGACCATCCCGATGCCGGCCTCGATCGCCTCACCCGGGGTGGAGAAGGTGACCGGCTCGCCGTCGACCACGATCTGGCCCTCGGTGGGCTCGAGCAGGCCGTAGAGCATGTTCATCAGGGTGGACTTGCCGGCACCGTTCTCGCCGAGGAGGCAGTGGATCTCGCCCGGCTCGACCGTGAGGTCGATGTGGTCGTTGGCCGTGAAGGAGCCGAACCGCTTGGTCAGCCCCTTGATCTCCAGCTTCATGGTCTCCTCGATGTGCCGCGTGGCGCGTCGTTGCACCGCTGGTCACCGGGCCCAGGGCCTCACGGCGACCAGAAGACGATAAGGGGCAGGCCGGGGACGGGTCTCCCCGCCCCGGCCTGCCCCGTGGCCCACCGGGCCCCCGTCGTACGACGGGATCCGGTGGACCGAGGTCACTCGACGGTGATCTCCCCGTCGATGATCTGCTGCTTGAGCTCGTCGATCTTGCTCGAGAGCTCGTCGTCGATGTCAGCCTCCGGGCCGTACGGCGCCAGGCCGACGCCCTCGTTCTCCAGCGTGCCCTCGTAGACCTCGTTGGAGAAGGTGTCCTGGGCGGACTCGAGGATCGCCTGCTCGACGGCGACGTCCATGGCCTTGACGACCGAGGTCAGCAGCACGTCGCAGTACTCGGCGGCCGACTCGCAGCCGTCGGTGTCGACCCAGATGGCCTTGACGTCGTTGTCCTGGGCGGCCTGCAGGCCACCGAGGCCGGCGGGACCGGCGACCGGGAAGATCACGTCGGCACCCTGGGTGATCATCTCCTCGGCGGTGGACTGGCCGAGGGTCTTGTTCTCGAAGTCGTTCGTGAACGAGCCCTCCTGGGTCTCGGGGTTCCACCCGATGACCTGGACGTCGGCGCCCTCGTCCTCGTTGTACTTCTGGACGCCCTGGTAGAAGCCGTTCATGAAGATGGTGACGGTCGGGATGTTGACCCCACCGAAGGTGCCGACGGTGCCGGTCTCGGACTTCGCCGCGGCGAGGTAGCCCGCGAGGAAGGACGGCTCGGCGGTGTTGAAGGTCAGGCCCTTGACGTTCGGGAGCGGCTTCTCGTAGGCGAAGTCGACGATCGCGAAGTCGACGTCCTTGTTCTTCTTCGCCGCGGCCTCGGTCGCGTCGCCGAGCAGGAAGCCGACGGTGGCGATGGTGTTGCAGCCCTGCTGGACCATCTCGTTGATGTTGTCGCCGAACTCCGAGGGAGCGTTGGACTCCACCTCGGCGGTCTGCACGCCGTAGTCCTCGGCGGCCTTGGTCAGGCCGGCGTAGGAGGTCTGGTTGAAGGACTTGTCGTCGAAGCCGCCGGAGTCGGAGACGATGCAGGCCTTGTGGTCGGGGAACTGCTCGCTCGGCGCCTCGGAGGTCGCCTCGCTGGTCGGGGCGGACGAGCTCGGCTCACTCGCGCTTTCGTCGCTGTCGCGCTCACCGCACGCCGTCAGGGAGAGGGCCACCAGCCCGGCCACCATTGCCATACGAGCCGTCTTCTTCACGGCACCTCCTGGAGATGTTGATCTGTCGCTCGCCCCGGACGGGGCACCGGCACACCCTAAGTCCCGGCGACGGCGCCGACGACCGGATCGGTGCCGTCGTGTCCCGGTTGTTACCTCGACCGTGCCGAGCCGTGACCCGCGCCCCGATCCGAGCCCCGACCCGCGCCCGACCGGGCGGCCGGCGCAGCGGGCTAGCGGTCGGTCGCGACGGCGGCGGCCGCCGCACCCGCGAGGACGCGGGCGCCGATGCCGATCGCCCGCTCGTCGACGCGCAGGTCGCCCTGGTGCAGGTCGTACGTCGGGCCGCCCGGGGTGCGCGTGCCGAGTCGCATCATCGCGCCGGGCACCTGGTCGAGGTACCAGCCGAAGTCCTCGCCGCCGAGGCTCTGCGGCGCGACCACCTGGCCACCGTCGCCGAGCACCTCGTGGACGGTGCGGGCGAGGATCCGGTTGGAGACCGGCTCGTTGACCACCGGCGGCACGCCGCGCTGGTAGTCCACGACCGCGGTCACGCCGTACGGCGCCACGATCTCGTGCACGACCTCGCGCACGATCCGCTCGCAGTCGGCCCAGGCGACCGCGTCGAGGATGCGGACCGTGCCCGCGAGCGCGCCGACGTCGGGGATGACGTTGGGTGCGGCGCCCGCGCGGACCATGCCCCACACGACCGAGACGCCGGCCCGGGGGTCCATCCGCCGGCTCAGCACGGCGGGGAGCTCGGTGGTCACCTTGGCGAGCGCGAAGGTCAGGTCCCCGGTCAGGTGCGGTCGGCTGGTGTGGCCGCCCCGCCCCTCCAGCCGGACCTCGACCCGGTCTGCCGCGCTGGTCAGCGGCCCGAGCCGGAGCCCGACCTGGCCCACGTCGACGCCGGGGTCGCAGTGCAGGGCGAAGATCCGGTCGACGTCGTCGAGGACGCCCAGGCTCATCAGGTGCACCGCCCCGCCGGGCATGACCTCCTCGGCGGGCTGGAACACCACCCGGACCCGGCCCCCGAGCAGCCCCTCCTCGTGCACCCGCGCCAGCGCGAGCGCGGCGCCGACGGCGGCCGTGGTGTGCACGTCGTGACCGCAGGCGTGCGCGACGTCCGGCACGGTGCTGCGCCACGGGTCCTCGGTGACGTCGTGCACCGGCAGCGCGTCCATGTCGGCCCGCAGCGCGGCCACCGGGCCGCCCTCGCCGATCTCGGCGACGACGCCGGACCGCGGCATCCGCCGGACCCGCCAGCCGACCTCCTGCACCCGCTCCGCGACCAGGGCGGAGGTGCGCTCCTCGTGCCAGGACAGCTCCGGGTGGGCGTGCAGGTCACGACGCAGGTCGACGAGCTCCGCCTCGTGCTTCTCGACGACCTCGCGGATCAGCTCGTGCACGCGGGGGTCCCTGGTCATCAGGCCTCCCAGGTTAGTCCCCCGGCTCGCACGCCCCGCTCGACCACCCAGGAGCGGGACCCCTCCCGCCTCGTGCTGCCGGGCGAGCGCCGGGGCTCACGGTGGGCATCACGAGGCGGGAGGGGTGTGGCAGCAGTCGCGGATCAGAGGCCGAAGCGCATGACCTTGCCGTTGGGGGTGTCGCCCGGCTCGCCGGACATGCCGGTCATCGCGTTGGTGGTGGCCCACAGCGAGCCGCCCTTGATCTCCAGCCCGGCCGGCATCGCCGCCTTGCGGAACAGCTGCGGGGTGTCGGTGCCGGCGGCGACCTTGAGGATGCGCCCGGTGAAGATCTCGCTCACGTAGACGTCGCCGTTGCGGGCGACGGCCAGGCCGGTGGTGCTGATGAACCCGCCGGCGACCTTGGTGACGTCGCCGGTCGCCGGGTCGATGCGGAGCACCGAGCCGTTGGCGCCCAGGCTGCCGTCCTCCGGACCGCCGGGCAGGCTGGTGACGTAGAGGTCGCCGTCGGGGCCGACCTCGATGTCGGTGGGCACGCCCTCGAGGGCCATGGTCTTGCCTGCGACGCACTCGGGCAGCTCCAGCGCCTCGGCGGCCTCGGCCGGGACGACGACCTCGACCGGCGGCAGCGCGGCCACCGGGGTCACCTCGCCGCCGGCGATCTTGAAGATCGCGTTGGCGCCGGCGTCGGCGACGTACACCGTGCTGCCCGCGACCGCGGTGGCGTAGGGGTGCGTCTCGACGATGCCCTCGTACTCCTGGAGGAACGGCGGCACCTCGCAGCCCTCGTCGAGGTCCTGCAACCCGTAGACGGTGCTTCCGTCGGGGTTCAGCGCGCGCTCAGCGGCACCGATGTCGCCGATGGTGCGCGTCCTGCCCTTCCGGACCTGGCGGACGATGCCGCCCTCGTTCTCGCCCCACGACACGGCGTAGGTGATGACGTTGTCGGTGACGTCGACCGCGCCGATCTCGCGGCCCTCCATCGCCTTGGCGACGACGACCGGCTTCTTGCCCTTCTTGACCTTCATCAGCTGGCCGGCGAAGTTCTGGGACACGAACGCGGCGCCGTTCGACTTCACGGCGAGGCTGAGCGGGCTGAACAGCTTGCTGGCGACGACCTGCTTGTCACCGGCGGCGGCCGTGGGGGCGGCGGACGCGGCGGCGGCCGGCACGGCGAGCGCGAGGGTGGCGACCGAGGCGGCGGCGAGGGTGGTGCGCTTCATGGGGTTCCTCCAGGAGGGGTGGCTGGAGTCCCGATCCTGGGCGGCCCGCCGTCCCGGCCGCATGAGTCAGATGTCCCATCTTCGAGGGACCCGTCCGGGTCAGTTCCCGGGGGTGGGGGATGCCCCGGATGGAACCGCGTCGTAGGCCGCGAGGATCCGGTCGGCGGCCACCGTGGCGGGCAGGTCGCCGGCCAGCACGGCGGCCCGGACCTCCTCGCGGACGGCCCGCACCGCGGGTGAGTGCCGCAGCCGCTGGTCGAGCTCGTCGCGGACCATCGCCCAGGTGAAGTCGAGCTGCTGCTCCGCGCGCTTGCGGGCCAGCCCGTCGGCGCCGAGGTGCTCGCGGTGGGCCAGGACGCGGTCCCACAGGTCGTCGACGCCGACGTCGGTCAGGCCCGAGCAGGTCACCACCGGGGGCGCCCACTCCTCCATCCCGCGGACCATTCGCAGCGCGCCGGCCAGGTCGCGCGCGGCCACGCGAGCCTCGCCCTCGCGGTCGCCGTCGGCCTTGTTGACCGCGATGACGTCGGCGATCTCGAGGATGCCCTTCTTGATGCCCTGCAGCTGGTCACCGGTGCGCGCCAGCGTCAGGAAGAGGAAGGTGTCGACCATCCCCGCGACGGTGACCTCCGACTGCCCCACGCCGACCGTCTCCACCAGCACCACGTCGTACGACGCCGCCTCGAGCACCGCCATCGCCTGCACCGTCGCGCGGGCGACGCCGCCGAGGGTGCCCGCGCTGGGCGAGGGCCGGATGAACGCTGCCGGATCGGAGGCGAGTCGGCCCATCCGGGTCTTGTCGCCGAGCACCGACCCACCGGTGCGCACCGACGACGGGTCGACGGCGAGCACCCCGACCCGGTGGCCGGCCGCGGTCAGCCGGCTGCCGAGCGACTCGATGAACGTCGACTTCCCGACCCCGGGCACGCCCGAGATGCCGACCCGGACGACGTCGCCGCCGCCCGAGTCGTCCGCGAGCTCGGTCAACAGCTCCCGGGCGAGCGCCCGGTGCTGCGGGCGCGAGGACTCCACCAGCGTGATCGCCTGCGAGACCGCGGCCCGCTTGCCGGACCGGATCCCCTCGACGAGCGTCGGGACGTCCGGCGGCATCAGTGACCGAGCTGCTCGCGCAACCGGGCCAGCAGGTCGAGCGCGGACTCGGCGATGACGGTGCCGGGCAGGAACACCGCGGCCGCCCCCATCTCCGTCAGCGTCGGCACGTCGTCGGGCGGGATCACGCCGCCGATCACGACCATGATGTCGGACCGGCCCTGCTCGGCGAGCGCGTCGCGCAGCGCCGGCAGGAGGGTGAGGTGGCCCGCGGCGAGCGAGCTGACACCGACGATGTGGACGTCGGCGTCGACCGCCTGCTGCGCGACCTCCTCGGGCGTGGAGAACAGCGGCCCCACGTCGACGTCGAAGCCCATGTCGGCGAAGGCGGACACGATGACCTTCTGGCCCCGGTCGTGGCCGTCTTGACCCATCTTCGCGACGAGGATGCGGGGCCGGCGGCCCTCGTTCTCCTCGAACTCCGCGGTGGCGTCGAGGACCTGCTGGACCAGGGTGCCGTCGCCCTCGCCGGCGGTGTCGCGATACACGCCGCTGATCGTACGGATGACGGCCTGGTGCCGGCCGTAGACCTTCTCCAGCGCCTCGGAGATCTCCCCGACGGTGGCCTTCGCGCGGGCCGCGTCGACGGCGAGCCCGAGCAGGTTGCCGTCGAGGCCCTGCCCCGCGCCCCGCTCCGCGCTGTTCGTCAGCGCCTCGAGCGCACGGCGTACCGCGTCGTCGTCGCGCTCGGCGCGCAGCCGATCGAGCTTGGCGACCTGCTGGCGGTAGACGTCGTCGTTGTCGACCTTGAGGACGTCGAGCTTGTCCTCGGCGGCCAGCCGGTAGGTGTTGACGCCGATGACCTTCTGGGCGCCGGAGTCGATCCGCGCCTGGGTGCGGGCCGCGGCCTCCTCGATGCGCATCTTCGGGATGCCCTGCTCGATGGCCTTGGCCATGCCGCCGGCCTGCTCGGCCTCCTGGATGTGGGCCCACGCGCGCTCGGCGATGTCGTGGGTCAGCCGCTCGACGTAGTAGGAGCCGGCCCAGGGGTCGATCGTCCCGGTCGTGCCGCTCTCCTGCTGCAGCAGCAGCTGGGTGTTGCGGGCGATGCGCGCGGAGAAGTCGGTCGGCAGGGCGATCGCCTCGTCCAGCGCGTTGGTGTGCAGCGACTGGGTGTGGCCCTGGGTCGCGGCCATCGCCTCGATCGCGGTGCGCTGGACGTTGTTGAACACGTCCTGGGCGGTCAGCGACCAGCCGGAGGTCTGGCTGTGCGTGCGCAGGCTCAGCGACTTGGGGTTCTGCGGGTCGAACTGGCGCACCAGGCGCGACCACAGCGCGCGGGCGGCGCGCATCTTGGCGACCTCCATGTAGAAGTTCATGCCGATCGCCCAGAAGAAGCTCAGGCGCGGCGCGAACTGGTCGATGGTCAGCCCGCTCTCGAGGCCGGCGCGGATGTACTCCACGCCGTCGGCCAGCGTGTAGGCCAGCTCCAGGTCGGCGGTCGCCCCGGCCTCCTGCATGTGGTAGCCGGAGATCGAGATCGAGTTGAACCGCGGCATCCGCTGGCTGGTGAACGCGAAGATGTCGGAGATGATCCGCATCGACGGCGCCGGCGGGTAGATGTAGGTGTTGCGGACCATGAACTCCTTGAGGATGTCGTTCTGGATCGTCCCCGCGAGCTGCTCCGGCTTCACCCCCTGCTCCTCGGCCGCCGCGATGTAGAGCGCGAGCACCGGCAGGACGGCGCCGTTCATGGTCATCGACACCGACATCTCGTCGAGCGGGATGCCGTCGAAGAGGGTTCGGGTGTCGTAGATCGAGTCGATCGCCACGCCGGCCATGCCGACGTCGCCGCGCACGCGCGGGTGGTCGGAGTCGTAGCCGCGGTGGGTCGCGAGGTCGAAGGCGACCGAGAGGCCCTTCTGGCCGGCCGCGAGGTTGCGGCGGTAGAAGGCGTTGGACTCCTCGGCGGTGGAGAAGCCGGCGTACTGCCGGATCGTCCACGGCTGGGTGGTGTACATCGTCGGGTAGGGCCCGCGCAGGAACGGGCTCAGACCGGGAAGCGTGTCGAGCGCGTCCAGGCCGGCGATGTCGCCCTCGGTGTAGACGGGCTTGATCTCGATGCCCTCGGGCGAGGTCCACGCCTCGGCCGGGGCCGGCGTCGACGGCGCGCCCGCGCCACCGGTCAACGGCAGGCCGGCGAAGCTCTTCGGGACGGTCACTGGAGCTGCTCCCTCGTGCGGGTCAGGAACGCGAGGGCGTCGACGCCCATCGCGCAGGAGTCGTCGACACCGTCGCGCGGCTTGCCCGCGACGATGACGTGGCGCGCGCCGGCCTCGCGCAGGGCGGGCACCAGCTGGTCGGCCCACTCGTCGTACGCCGCGTCGGAGCCGGCGAGGCAGACCACCGGGGTCGCGCCACCGGAGGTGTACGCCGCCACGACCTCGTCCACGCCGCCGGTCGGTCCGGCCACCTCGACGGCGATCCCGCCGGCGGCCAGCAGGTTGGTGGCGAAGGTCGCGCGGGCGGTGTGCGCCGCGACCGTGCCCATCGTCGCGAGGAACACCGGCCGGGCCGCCGGGGCGTCGCGCAGCTCCTCGAAGGCGGCGCCGTAGCGGCGGACCGCGTCGGCGGCCGCGTCCGGAGCCCGCTCCGGCAGCTGCTCGGCGAGGTTCGGGAACTCGGTGAGCCCCGTGATCGGCCGCTTGCGGGTGGCGACCTCGCGCTCGCGGCGGGCCACGGTCTCGGCGATGGCGTCGTCGAGGGACTCCCCCGCGTCGAGTCGGCCGAGCACGTCCCACCCGGCGACCGCGAGGTCGTCGGTGAGCTTCTCCACGGCGTACGCACCACCCGCGGGGTCGGCGACCTTGGCGACGAGCGCCTCGTCGACCAGCAGGTGCGAGGTGTTGCGGGCGATGCGGCGGCCGAAGGCGTCCGGCCGGCCCAGCGGGCTGTCGAACGGCAGCACCGTGACGGCGTCCGCGCCGCCGACGCCGGCCGCGAAGGAGGCGACGGTCGTGCGGAGCATGTTCACGTAGGGGTCGTACTTGCTCATCATCGGCCGGCTGGTCACCACGTGCTGGCGCTGCTCGGCCGGGGCCGCCTCGCTCAGCTCGAGCACGCGCGCCCACAGGCGGCGGGCAGCGCGGAGCTTGGCGATGGTCGGGAACTGCTCGTCGGTCGCGGCGTACCGGAACTCCACCAGCCGCGCCGCGTCGTCGACGCCGAACCCGGCCCCGGTCAGGACGCGCAGCACGCGGGCGGCGACCCACATCGAGTAGCCGAGCTCCTGGGCGTCGGACGCACCGAGGTCGTGGGCGACCGTCGCGTCGACGACGACCCCGAGCACGCCCTTGTCGAGCGCGAGGCGCGCGACGGCGACGAGGTCCTCGTCGGAGGCGCGGCCGTCGACGCCGAGGTTGGTGCCGTCGGCCGGCGTGGTGCCGCCGAGGTGGGCGAGGAACGCCTCGGCCACCGCGACCGGGGCGGTCGGTGCGTCGAGGACGACCGGCGCCAGGTCGAGCAGCACGCCCTCGAGCAGCGCCAGCAGGTCGGTGTCTGCGTCGGCGGTGACCCACAGCGACGCGACGCCACCGTCCAGGTCGACGAGCCCCTCCTCGTTGGCCTGCTTCGCCGGCACGCCGGTCGCACCCAGGTGCGCCCGCACGTCCCACGGCCCGACGCGCGTCGGGCGGCCGCTGGTGCTCAGCCCCTCCAGCAGCGCGGGCGTGCCGAGCGGCGTGACCTCGATGCCGTCGAGCGTGGTGCGGGTGAGCTTCGTCCACACCGCGTCGTCGGGGTCGTCGTCCTTGAGCCGGCGGGACTTGCGCAGCACCGCGGCGGCGGCCTGCTCCCAGTCCTGGACCGTCCACCGGTCGCCGTCGCCGGCCAGGTCGAGCGTGCCCTGCTCCGGCTCCAGCTCGGTCGGCTCGTCGAGGCCGCCCTCCACCGCGCCTTGGGGTTGCGTCATGGTGCGAACGATAAGGACGCCGACGTGACGGTGGCCACCGAGTGTGACGTTTTCGACCCGGCCCGCGGCTGTCCGCGCCGCAGGTCACGGGGCGCAGGGGTCACCGGTTAACCGGTGACCCCTGCATATATCGGGGGAGATCTGCCCCGATATGTGCAGGACTCCCCTGAGATGTGGGCGGCGCAGCGGGCGGGCCAGGGGCGCTCCACGTCACTGGCGACGCGACCGCAGGACGTCCGTCCCGACGAGCGAGCGGTGTTCACGTGCCGTGCACGCGCTTGCAGCCACCGGGCCACCCGGGGCCGGGATGGTGGCGGCATGCGGATCACGTTGGTGACCGAGTCCTGCCAGCCGGTGGGCGAGCCGACGCTCAAGGCGACGACGGACCGGCTCGTCGACCTCGGCCACGACGTACGACTGGTCGCACCCGCGCCCGGCATGACCGACTACCGGCGGTGCCGGGTCGACCGGGTGACGCCGCTGGACCGCCGGGGCACCCAGGTGCGGGCGGCGATCGACGCCCACCGGCCGGACGTGGTGCACGTGACCGACCCCGGCCCGCTCGGCCGGCGGGCGCTCGCCCACGCCCGCCGCCGGGGGATCCCGACCCTGGTGGTGCAGCAGCAGGCCGTGCCCGCGGCCTCGCTCGACCGGTGGCGCCTGCGGGTCGGCGCCCGAGCCGACCGCGTCGTCGTCACCGCCCGCTGGCACGCCGACCGGCTCGCCGAGGCCGGGGTCCGGGCGGAGACCTGGCTGCCCGGCGTCGACACCGCCGCCTTCAGCCCCGCGCTGCGCGACCCGTGGCTGCACGACCGGTGGGCGCGGGCGCGCTCGGCCGAGGGCCCGCTGGTCGTGGTCGGGTACGTCGGCGGGCTGCACAAGCGTCACGGCGTACGCCACCTGGCCGCCCTCGGCCAGGTCCCCGGCATCCGCCCGGTGCTCGTCGGCGACGGCCCGCAGCGGCAGTGGCTGGCCACCCGTCTGCCCGGCGCGAAGGTCACCGGGCCTCTCGCCCCGGGCGACCTCGCCGTCGCGATGGCCAGCCTCGACGTGCTGGTCCACCCCGGCGAGGAGGAGACCTGCTGCCACGCGCTGCGCGCGGCCGGCGCGAGCGGCGTGCCGGTGGTGGCACCCCGATCCGGAGGTGCCCGCGAGCTGGTCCGCCCGCTCGAGACCGGTCTGCTGCACCCGCCCGGTGACCCGCTCGGCCTGGCACGGGCCGTGGCGGTCCTGGCCGGCGACCGGCACCGCGCGCTGCTGGGTCGGCGGGCTCGCGAGCTGGCCACCACGCGCTCCTGGCCCGATGCCGTCGACGAGCTCGTGGAGCGGCACCTCGCACCGCTGGCCGCGGCGTCGACCGGGCGGCGTGCACCCCGCGAAGGCCGGCCGGTGACCATCCCCGGCTCGACGACCGACCGAGCGCCGAAGTTCCTGACCCGCCGGTAACAAGGCATATGTCACACGCCTGACGTGCCACCCCGCGGTGGCCGACAGGTAGCGTGGTCCCTCGTGGCAACCCCGACCCTCGTCAAGGGGGCGCGCGCGACGCGCTCCACCGTGGCGCTCAAGATCGTCATGGCCGTCAGCGGCCTCGTCTTCATCGGCTACGTGCTCGCGCACATGTACGGCAACCTCAAGGCGTTCGCCGGTCACGACGCGTTCAACGACTACGCCCACCACCTGCGGGAGTTCGGCGAGCCGCTGCTCCCCCACGAGGGTTTCCTCTGGGTGATGCGCCTGCTGCTGATCGTCGCGCTCATCGCGCACGTCGCGTCGGCGTACGCCCTGTGGCGCCGCGCGGCGAAGGCCCGCACCGTGAAGTACCAGGTCAAGAAGAACCAGAGCTCCTCGCTCTCCTCGCGCACGATGCGCTGGGGTGGGCTGGCGCTGCTGCTGTTCATCGTCTGGCACCTGCTGAACTTCACGGTCCCGAAGGTCAACCCCGACGGCGGGCCGACCGACGACCCGTACAACCTGATGGTCGACACCTTCGACGTGTGGTGGATGACCGTCATCTACCTGCTGGCGATGCTCGCCCTCGGCTTCCACCTGCACCACGGGACGTTCAGCGCGATCCAGACGCTCGGCTTCACCAACACCGCCTCCTCCCGCGCCCGCGCCAAGCAGGCCGGCTGGGTGCTCGCGGTCGTGATCGCCGGCGGTTTCTCGCTGGTCCCCCTGTCCGTCCTCGCCGGCATCATCGAGAAGTAAGGAAGGCGCACCATGGCCTCCGCCCAGGGCACCTCGCCCCTCAACAAGCCCGCCCAGCAGGTCTCCGACGACGCGCGCGGCTACTACACGCACGGCGAGCCGCTCGTCGACCCGGTCGCCCCGACCGGCCCGATCGACCAGCGCTGGACCCAGCGCGTCTTCGACAACCGCCTGGTCAACCCGGCCAACCGCCGCAAGCTCGACATCATCATCGTCGGCACCGGCCTGGCCGGTGGCGCCGCGGCCGCCACGCTCGGCGAGGCCGGCTACAACGTGAAGTCCTTCTGCTACCAGGACTCCCCGCGCCGCGCGCACTCGATCGCGGCCCAGGGCGGCATCAACGCGGCGAAGAACTACAAGGAGGACGGCGACTCGACGTTCCGCCTCTTCTACGACACCGTCAAGGGCGGCGACTACCGTTCGCGCGAGTCGAACGTCTACCGCCTGGCCGAGGTCAGCGCGAACATCATCGACCAGTGCGTCGCGCAGGGCGTCCCCTTCGCCCGTGAGTACGGCGGCCTGCTCGACAACCGCTCCTTCGGCGGCGTGCAGGTCTCCCGCACGTTCTACGCCCGCGGCCAGACGGGCCAGCAGCTGCTGCTCGGTGCCTACCAGGCCATGGAGCGCCAGGTAGCGGCCGGCACGGTCACGCAGTACACCCGCCACGAGATGCTCGAGGTCATCGTCGCCGACGGCAAGGCCCGCGGCATCGTGGCCCGCGACCTGGTGACCGGCGAGATCGAGACCCACCTCGCCGACGTCGTCGTGCTCGCCAACGGCGGCTACGGCAACGTCTTCTTCCTCTCCACCAACGCGATGGGCTCCAACGTCACCGCCGCGTGGCGCGCGCACCGCAAGGGCGCCTACATGGCCAACCCCTGCTACACGCAGATCCACCCGACCTGCATCCCGGTCTCCGGTGCGCACCAGTCGAAGCTGACGCTGATGTCGGAGTCGCTGCGCAACGACGGTCGGATCTGGGTGCCCAAGAAGGCCGAGGACTGCGACAAGGACCCGCGCGACATCCCCGAGGAGGACCGCGACTACTACCTGGAGCGGATCTACCCGGCGTTCGGCAACCTGGTCCCCCGCGACATCGCCTCCCGCCAGGCGAAGAACATGTGCGACGAGGGCCGCGGCGTCGGCCCGGCCGTCACCGAGGTCGGCCCCGACGGCACCGAGCAGCAGGTCCGCCGCGGCGTCTACCTCGACTTCGCCGACGCGATCTCACGCATGGGTCGCAAGGCCGTCGAGACCAAGTACGGCAACCTGTTCGACATGTACGCCCGGATCACGGGCGAGGACCCCTACGAGACGCCGATGCGCATCTACCCGGCGGTCCACTACGTGATGGGCGGCCTGTGGGTCGACTACCACCTGCAGTCGACGATCCCCGGCCTCTTCGTCACCGGCGAGGCCAACTTCTCCGACCACGGCGCCAACCGTCTCGGCGCCTCGGCGCTGATGCAGGGCCTGGCCGACGGCTACTTCGTCCTCCCGAACACCATCCGCGAGTACCTCGCCGACGGCCCGTTCGAGAAGATCGACGAGTCGCACCCGGCCGTGGTCGAGGCCCGCACCGACGTCGAGCAGCGGATCCAGAAGTTCCTCTCGATCAACGGCACCCGCAGCGCCGACTCCTTCCACAAGCAGCTCGGCAACATCATGTGGGAGTACTGCGGCATGGAGCGCTCCGAGGAGGGCCTGCGCAAGGCGATCGACATGATCCGGGACCTCAAGAAGGAGTTCTGGACGAACCTGCGGGTCCTGGGCACCAACGAGAGCATCAACCAGAGCCTCGAGCGGGCCGGCCGCGTGGCCGACTTCATCGAGCTGGGCGAGCTCATGTGCATCGACGCCCTCAACCGCCGCGAGTCCTGCGGCGGCCACTTCCGTGCCGAGTCCCAGACCGAGGACGGCGAGGCGCTGCGTCACGACGACGAGTTCGCCTACGTCGCCGCGTGGGAGTGGAGCGGCGAGGACGGCCTGCCCGTCCTGCACAAGGAAGACCTGATCTACACGGCCATCGAGATGAAGCAGCGGAGCTACAAGTGAGACTCACCCTCAACATCTGGCGTCAGCGGGACGCGGCGTCGGCCGGGTCGATGCAGAAGTACGAGCTCGACGGCGTCTCCGAGGACATGAGCTTCCTCGAGATGCTCGACGTGCTCAACGAGCAGCTCAACGAGCAGGGCGAGGAGCCGGTCGCCTTCGACTCCGACTGTCGCGAGGGCATCTGCGGCAACTGCGGCCTGATGATCAACGGCCAGGCGCACGGCCCGGAGGTCACCACGACCTGCCAGCTGCACATGCGCTCGTTCAAGGACGGCGACGACATCACGATCGAGCCGTGGCGTTCCGACGTGTTCCCGGTGCTGCGCGACCTCATCGTCGACCGCAGCGCGTTCGACCGGATCATCCAGGCCGGCGGCTACATCTCCGCCAACACCGGCTCCGCCCCCGACGCCCACGCGGCGCCGGTGGAGAAGAAGAAGGCCGACCGCGCCTTCGACGTCGCCACCTGCATCGCCTGCGGCGCCTGCGTCGCGGCCTGCCCCAACGGCTCGGCCTCCCTGTTCATGGGTGCCAAGATCACCCACCTCGGCGAGCTGCCGCAGGGCCAGCCGGAGCGCTACGACCGCGTCGTCAACATGGTCGGCCAGCACGACGCCGAGGGCTTCGGCGGCTGCACCAACATCGGCGAGTGCACCGCCGCCTGCCCCAAGGAGATCCCGCTCGACGTGATCTCCCAGCTCAACAAGGACCTGCGCACCGCGCTCAAGCAGGGTCGCTGACCCTGGCCCGCGGCTGACCGCACGTCGTACGACGGCCCCTTCCCCACCCGGGGAGGGGCCGTTCGCGCTTCTCCGGGGTGCTCAGCGGCGGCCGGGCGGCCGGGTGCAGGAGTCACCGGCTAACCGGTGACTCCTGCGCCTGCCCCCGCAACGCACGGACGCCGAGCCGGCCGAGCACGACGGCGATGGCGAGGTTGACGACGATGAGCACGGTGTGGGCGACCCAGTAGCCGGTGGGGCGGTCCTCACCGTCGGCGTGGGCGCTCCACAGGTTGCGGGTGAACATCGCGTAGGTCAGGACGTTCCACGCCGCGACCCCCACGAGCAGCCAACCGTGACGTCGCTCGAACCTCATCCGGTCCTCTTCCTCCTCAGCAGCGCGACCGCGCCGAGCGCGGTCGCTCCTCCGACCGCGAACGGGGCGAGCGCGGTCCTGACCCCGGAGTGCTGCGCGTGCAGCTCCGCCGGCGTGGGCGTCCGCGGTCCCTGCACCGGGTCGGCCGGATCCAGCACGCGCTGGGCGACCGCCGCGGGCGAGGTGTACGCGAACGCAGCCGAGTACAGCACGACCCTCGAGAAGTAGTTGATCCAGACCAGCAGGATCAGCGCGATGCCGAACGCCTGGAACGCCGGCTGCTCCTTGGTGGAGGCCAGCAGCAGGCCGGAGAGCTGCTTGAGCGCCTCGAAGCCGACCGCGCCGAGCAGAGCGGCCTGGAGCAGCGAGGAGCGCGGCAGGCGGGGCTGGGCGAGCAGGGCGTAGAGCGCGTAGAACAGCACGGTGTTGGCCGCGAGGCCGAGGGCGACGGTGAGCAGCTTGACCAGCCAGCCGAGCTCCTGGTCGAGCCCTAGCCAGCCGAGGATGTCCTCGGAGAAGCTGCCCACGAACCCGGCGACCGCGACGGCGACGAGCAGCACGGTGCCGATGACGACGAGGGTCAGCGCGTCGCGGAGCTTGCCGACGACGAAGTTCGGGTGCTCCCGGCGCGGCATCGCGAAGACGGTCTGGAGCGCGGCCCGCATCGCCGAGAGCCAGCCGAGGCCGGAGTAGAGGACACCGGCGAGACCGAGCACGGCCGCCCACCCGCGGAACGTGCGGATCTGCTCCAGCGACACCTGCCCCTCCCCCGGGCCGACGATGCCGGGCAGCACCGAGTCGATCGCGTCGCGCAGGTTGCGGTTCGCGTCGGGGTAGACCTCCGAGACCAGGCCGACCGTGAAGAACGACAGCGCGAGGATCGGGAAGAAGGACAGGAAGGCGAAGTACGTCACCGCGCCGGCCTGCTGCGAGGCCTGGACCGACCCGTAGTGCTCCTGCATCCGCACCAGGTGGTCCACGAACGGGCGGCGTCGGCGTACGTCCTGGACGCCCTCGGACACCCGTTCCTGGATCGCTGGCATGCGGGGCAGGTACCCACCCCGCCCCGAGCGGTCAGCCCGGATCGGTCAGCCCGGATCGGTCAGCCCGCGCGGTCAGCCCCCGAGCGTGAACTCCCGGCTGGGCTGCCAGCCGAGCGTCTCGTCGTGCACGTAGAGGTGGAACTCCCCGACGAGGAACTCGCACTCGAAGTCGGCCAGGTCGTCGAAGGCACGGTCGAGCTGGTCGTCGCCCAGGTGGTGGGCGATGGTGACGTGCGGGTGGTAGGGATACTCCAGGTCGACCGCGAGCGGCCCCCGGCGCACGGCGGCGGCCAGCTGCTCGCACGAGGAGATCCCCTCGACCAACGACACGAACACCACCGGCGAGACCGGCCGGAACGTGCCGGTCCCCCGCAGGTGCACGAGGAACGTCCGTCGCTCGGCCGCCACCGCGGCGAGGTGCTCCTCGACGGCCGCGAGGTCGCTCTCGGCCAGCTCGGTCGGCGGGACCAGCGTGATGTGCGTGGGGATCATCGTCGCGGTCGTGTCCCCGAGCGCGGTCCGGTAGTCCTGGAGCTCGCTGGCCCAGGGCTCAGGGATCGCGACGGCAACCCCGATCGTCGGCATCCCTCGACCCTACTGGGCCGCCGCCACGAAGCCGACGCGCTGGTAGACGTCCTTGATCGTCGCCTCGGCCACCGCCCCGGCGGTCTCGGCCCCGCGCTGCAGCACGGCCATCAGGTGCGCCTGGTCGTCGAGCAGCTCGATGGTCCGCTCGCGGAACGGCGTCACGAACTCGACCACGACCTCGGCGAGGTCCTTCTTCAGGTCGCCGTAGCCCTTCCCGGCGTACTGCGCCTCCAGGTCGCCGACCGTGGTGCCGGTCAGCGCGGAGTAGATCGTCAGCAGGTTGCTGACGCCCGGCTTGGCCCCGACGTCGAAGCGGATCTCCGCCTCGGAGTCGGTGACCGCGGAGCGGATCTTCTTCGCGCTCTGCTTCGGGTCGTCGAGCATGTCGACGATGCCCGCAGGCGACGAGGCCGACTTCGACATCTTGCGCGCCGGGTCCTGGAGGTCGGCGATCTTCGCGGTCGCCTTGAGGATGTAGGGCTCGGGCAGCCGGAAGGTCTTCTTGTAGCGGCTGTTGAACCGCTGCGCGAGGTCGCGGGTCAGCTCGAGGTGCTGGCGCTGGTCCTCGCCGACCGGCACGTAGTGCGGGCGGTAGAGCAGGATGTCGGCGGCCTGGAGGATCGGGTAGGTGAACAGGCCGACGCTGGCCGCGCCCTCACCGCCCTTGGCCGACTTGTCCTTGAACTGGGTCATCCGGCGCGCCTCGCCGAAGCCGGTCAGGCACTGCAGCACCCACCCCAGCTGGGCGTGGGCCGGGACCTGCGACTGCATGAAGATCGCGGACCGCTCGGGGTCGATCCCCATCGCCAGCAGCTGCGCGGCCGCGCGCAGACAGCGCTCGCGCAGCACCTTGGGGTCCTGCTCGACGGTGATCGCGTGCTGGTCGGCGATGAAGAAGAACGGCTGGTGGTCGCGCTGGAGGTCCACCCACTGTCGCAGCGCACCCAGGTAGTTGCCGAAGTGGAACGAGTCGGCCGTCGGCTGGATCCCCGACAGCACCCGCGGGCGGGCACCGCCGGACGCCGCGACGGGCGCGGCGGTCTCGGGCGAGGTGGTGGTGGACATGGCGGCCATTCTCCCCGACCGGCGCGCCCGGCCGCACGCCGGACCCCGGTCGTGCGGCTCAGGCCCGACGGGCGTCCGCGGCCCGGCCATTGCGGTGGACCACCGCCGACCACAGCAGGATCGCGACGCCGAGCACCGACAGCCCGGCGCCGACGAGGGCCGGCGCGCGGTAGCCCAGGCCGGCAGCGATCACGAGGCCGCCGAGCCAGGCGCCGAGCGCGTTGGCGAGGTTCAGGGCGGCGTGGTTCATCGCGGCACCGAGGGTGACCGCGTTGCCGGCGACGTCCATCAACCGGATCTGCAGGTTGGTGACGAGCACCGACCCGACCGCGGTGATGAGGAAGACGACCGGCAGCAGCCACCAGCCGAACGGCGCGACCGCCCAGAAGAGCAGCATCACGAGCGTCGACCCGATGCCGGACCAGATGAGCGAGCGGAAGACCGACCAGGCCGCGAGCTCGCCGCCCAGCCAGGTGCCGGCGACCATGCCGAGGCCGAAGGCGAGCAGGAAGAACGGCACCGTGCCGCTGCCGAGCCCGCCGACGTCGGTGACGGTGGTCGCGATGTAGGAGTAGACGGCGAACATGCCGCCGAAGCCGACCGCACCGGCCGCCATCGTCATCCACACCTGGCGGTTGGTGAAGAAGTCGCGCGCCTCCGCGCGGCCGGTCGCCTCCTTGTCGCCCGGCACCGACGGCACGAACGCGAGGATCAGCAGCATGGTGAGCCCGGCGAGGGCCGCGGTGATGACGTACGCCGCGCGCCACCCCAGGTGCTGGCCGACCCAGGTCGCGGCCGGCACGCCGACGACGTTCGCCACGCTCAGGCCGAGCATCACGCTGGCCACCGCGCGGCCGCGCTTCTCCGGCGTCGTGAGGTTGGCCGCGACCAGGCTGGCGACGCCGAAGTACGCCCCGTGCGGGAGACCGTCGAGGAAGCGGGCCAGGGTCAGCAGCCCGTAGCCGGTCGCGGCCGCGCTGAGCAGGTTGAACGCGGCGTACGCCGCCATCAGCCCGACGAGCAGGCCGCGGCGCGGGAGCCGGGCGGCGAAGAACGACAGGATCGGTACGCCGACCACGACGCCCAGCGCGTACGCCGAGATCACGTGGCCGGCGGTCGGCTCGGAGACCCCGATCCCCTCGGCGATCTGGGGCAGCAGCCCCATCGTCACGAACTCGGTGGTGCCGATGGCGAAGCCGCCCACCGCCAGGGCGAGCACGGCCAGCACGAAGCGGCGACCCCCGGCCGGGGTGGCGACGTCGCGGGCAGGCGCGGTCGCGGGCGCGGGCGCGGTGGAGGTCATGGGGCCTTCCGGTCGGGGACGTGCTCATCCTCCAACCGGCCGCGGGCGCCGGCCTATTCCGCAGCCGGCCCTCGAGGCTCAGCAGACGGTGGTGATCTCGCCGACAGCGTCGTCGAGCCGGCGCTCGGCATCGGCGACCGCCTCGTCGTCGACGCGGGTGCCCTCAGCGGCGCCACGGGCCTGCGTCAGGAGCCGGCCGACCGCCTTCCCGGCACGGTCGACCTGCTGGCGGGTCTCGCCACCGAGACCCTGCTCGGCCGCGGCCAGCACGTCCCGGACGGCGGTCAGCTCGCGCTCGGCGGCCTGGGGGTCGGCCTTGAGGTCGGCGACGGCGTCGCGGGCGCGGCGCTCCGCCTCGTCCATCGCCTGCTGCGCCGCCGCGCAGCCGGCGTCCTCCGCCGCCCCGCGGACGATGTCCTCGGCCTCGGAGCAGCCGGCGAGCAGGGTGGTCGCGAGGGCGGTCGTGACGAGGAGGGTGCGCACGCCGGTGCAACGACCGGAGGGCGCCGGGGGTTCCGGGGGTTCCGGGGGTCGCAGCCCTGCAGGTGGGCGACTCCGGCGGGCGGCTCCGGCGGGCGGCGCGAGGCCCGTCGTCACCACAGTCGGGTCGGTCGCACGACCACCTGCACGACCACCTCGTTGACGTCGACGTCGTCCGGCTGGTCGATGGCGAACCCGATGGCGCCGGCGACCGCGTCGGGAGGGATGCTCGCGGCGCGGTAGGTGGGCATCACCTCCGCGGCGTACTTGGTCGCCGAGTAGGCCGCCGAGGTCGGCACCACCCAGTGGGCTCCGATCGAGGCCACCGTCACGACGTGTCCCCCGTGCTCGCGGAAGTGCGGCGGCACAGCGGCGATGCCGTGGAGGAGACCGCGCACGTCGACGAGCAGCGACTCGAGGCGCGACAGGAGCACCACCCCCGCCTTGCCGACCAGGACGTCGAGGCGTCCCTCCGTGGTCGCGGACGACGGAAGCCACCGGGTCCCCGAAGGCCGCGCCATCGGTTGCCTCGGCCCCGCGGGCGTCAACGCGGTGCCCACGGCGGGCGGCCTCGGCGGCCAGTGCCTCCAGGGGAGCGGCGCGCGGGTTCCCCTCCGTCCTGCGGACGTGAGAAAGCGGGTGCGAGCCTTCGTCGAGACGGTCAGGTCGTCCGCTGCGGGTCCTTCCCACCCGCGCCGGCGGCGCGCGTCCAGCCGTCCTCGGGCCGTATCCCCCGCATGATCCGCCCGCTGATCTCCCGCAGCTGCTTGGCCTGGGGCTGGGTGAGCGGGCCGAGGACGAGTCGCCGGACGAGCTGCACGTGACCCGGGGTCGCGTGGTCGACCTTCGTCACGCCGGCAGCGGTGAGGGTCGCGAGGGTGTAGCGCCCGTCGTCGGGGTCCGGGGCCCGCGTGATCCAGTCCCTCGACTCGAGTCGCGACACCGCTCGCGACAACCGCGAGAGGGAGCTGTTGGCGTACGCGGCGAGGGTGCTCATCCGCAGCGTGTGGTCCGGCGCGTCGGCCAGCGCGAAGAGAATGCCGTACTCGAAGTGCGTCAGGCCGGCGTCCTGCTGCAGCTGGGCGTCGAGCGCAGCGGGCAACCACTCGAGGAGGGTCGCGAGCGCGGCCCAGGTCTGGAGCTCCTCGTCGTCGAGCCCTGCGGTCGTGCGCGTGTCCGCCATGGCACCAGCGTAGGCGGACGGGCGCCTCCCCCGCACCCCGATTAACTTGACTCGGAAAGTGCCGCCTGCGTACGTTTCACTTGACTGCGCAACTCATCCGAGGTGCGGTGACGACCCGGAGGGAACGCATGGACATGCAACTGGCAGGCACGAGGGCCTTCGTGAGCGGCTCGACGCAGGGGATCGGCTACGCGGTCGCCCGGGCACTTCTCCGGGCAGGGGCCGCCGTCGTCGTCAACGGTCGACACGACGGTCGCGTCCGCGACGCGGTGGAGCGCCTGGCCGGCGAGGTCCCCGACGCCGCGGTGTCGGGCATCGTCGCGGACTTCGCGGACCCCGAGCAGGTCGAGGGCCTGCTGGGCTCCCTGGGCGAGGTCGACATCCTGGTCAACAACGTCGGTCTCTTCGAGCGAAAGGCGTTCGAGGACATCACCGACGACGAGTGGCGGCGCTACTTCGACGTCAACGTCATGAGCGGGGTCCGGCTCTCGCGGCACGCGCTGCCGGGCATGCTCGCCCGGAACGGGGGCCGGATCATCTTCCTGAGCAGCGAGTCCGGCGTGGACGTCCCGGCCGACATGGTGCACTACGGGCTGTCCAAGGCCGGCATGCTCGCCCTCAGCAACGGCCTCGCCAAGCTCACCCGAGGACGTGCCGTCACCGTGAACACGGTCCTGGGCGGGCCGACGTACTCCGACGGCGTGGCCGACGTCGTCGGACGGATCGCGCAGGCCCAGGGGATGGACGTCCAGGACCTCAAGGCTGCCGTCATCGCCGAGAACCGGACCTCGTTGCTCCAGCGGTTCATCGAGCCCGACGAGATCGCCAACCTCGTGCTGTACCTCGCGAGCCCGCTGTCGTCGGCCACGAACGGCGCCGCTCTGCGCGCCGACGGCGGCGTCCTGACCACCCTCGTCTGACGCGGAGCGGCCCGTCGACTGCCCAAGCCGTCGGGCTCAGCCGGCCAGGTGGCCCCAGGTGCCGGCCAGCTCCGACCACGGCCCGCTCGCGGCGACCCGCCCGTCGACGAGGACCACGACCCGGTCGGCGCGCGACAGCGCGGACCGCTTGGAGGTCGCGCCGACCACCGTCGTGCCGCGCCGCCGCAGCGCCTCCCAGAGCTCCAGCTCGGTGGCGGCGTCGAGCGCGCTGGAGACGTCGTCGGCGAGCAGCAGCTCGGCGTCGGTCGCCAGCGCCCGGGCGAGCGCGAGGCGCTGCACCTGCCCGCCCGAGAGCCGTACGCCGCGGTGCCCGACGAGGGCGTGCGGCCCGCCGGCCTCCTCCACGTCGCGCCGCAGCCGGGCGTCGGCGACCGCGGCCTCGAGCCCGCGCTGGCCGGCGTGGTCGAGGACGACGTTGTCGGCGAAGGTGCCCGACAGCACGCGCGGCACCTGGGCGACGTGGGCGACCTGGCCGGGGCGGAGGAACACCTCGGCGTCCTCGACCTCCTGGCCGTTCCAGCGGATCGAGCCGGTGTGGTCGACCAGCCCGGCCAGGGCCGCCAGCAGGCTGGACTTGCCGGACCCCACCTGGCCCAGCAGCAGCACCAGCTCACCGGCCCGGACCTTGAGGTCGACGCCGGTGACGCCGAGCGTGCCGTCGTCGTGGACGGCGTCGACACCGCGGAGCTCCAGGCGGCGCAGCGGCACGCGCGGGGCGGGCTCGGGGTCCGGTGCGGTGCCGCGGACGAGGTCGACGCCGGGAGGCAGGGTCATCAGGTCGGCGCCTCCGGCGAGCCGGCTGGTGGCGCGCTGCCAGGAGCGGGTGCCGGGCGCCTCGGTGATCACCGACCCCGCGACCCGGCCGAACCAGTCGAAGCCGTTGACCGCCGAGGCGACGAGCAGCGCCGTGGCCAGGCCCCACCCGCCCGCGGCGAGCACGCCCCACGCGGCCACGACGCCGCACTGCACCACGACGACCGGGACCCCGTCGAGGGCGGCCTGGACGCGGTGCTCGCGCACGGCGGCGTCGACGCGGCCGGAGTCGACCCGGCCGAGGTGGCGGCGGACCGCGGCGGTGGCGGCCGCGAGCTTCACCGTGCGTACGCAGTCGAGGACCGACACCAGCGACCGGCCGAACCCCGCGCGGGCACGCGAGGCGGCCGCGGCGGACCGACCGGCGACCGGCCGGCCCAGCGAGGAGGCGAGCGCGGAGACGACCATGACCGCGAGCAGCACGCCGCCGGCGAGCAGGCTGGTGCCCGCGACCGCGGTCGCGACCACGATGACCAGTCCGTTGACCAGGTCGACCCAGCGGTCGCCGTAGCGCGCGTAGCGGTCGGCGTCCATCGTCCGCGCCACCACCTCCCCGGGCGGCGTGCGCGCGAGCCGGCGCTGCCTGGTCTGCCCGACCAGCACCGAGAGCCGGGTGCGCAGCAGCACCGCGACCCACCAGTGCGGGTAGCGCAGGAACGCTGCCGCGAGCACCAGCGGCGCCGTGAGCAGGCTGCCCACGACCACCAGCGTCAGCACCGCCGGGGTGCCACCGTCGGCGAGGTCGGTGACGAGGCGGCCCCAGGCCCACCCGGTCAGCGTGCCGAACGCGCCGGTCAGCGAGCCAACGAGGAAGAGCACGGCGCCCGCCAGGCCCCACTCGGGGTGGATGCGCAGCACGTGGGCGATGCCGCGGGTCAGGGTGGGACCGTCGCCGGCGTCGGGCCGCACCGGCGGCGGACCGCTCCGTCGCGTGCCGCCGACAGCGCCCGGACCACCGCCCGGAGCAGCGCCCGGACCGGTCTCGGAAGCCGGAGCCGGGCCCGGAGCGCTCGGGCTCTCCGGCTCCGGGGCCGGACCGGTCTCCAGCGGCTCGATCCCGGCCCCCGAGGTGAGCAGGTCGCGGAACGGCCCGGGCCGGGTTGCCAGGTCGGCGTGCGGCCCCTGCTGCAGCACCCGGCCGTGGTCGAGCACGGCGACGAGGCTGGCGCGCTCGACGGTGCCGAGCCGGTGGGCGACGAGCAGCCCGGTGCGGCGCGCGAGCAGGCGGTCGGCGGCGCGGACGACGAGGTCCTCGGTGACCGGGTCCATCCGGGCGGTGGCCTCGTCGAGCACGACCACGCGAACGTCCCGGACGAGCAGGCGGGCGAACGCCACGAGCTGCTCCTCCCCCGCCGAGAGCGTGGTCCCACCGGGACCGAGCCTCGTGGCGAGGCCGTCGGGCAGGCCCGCGACCCAGGACTCGAGGCCCAGCTCGGCCACCGCGTGCTCGACCCGCGCGGTGGACACCTCGGCGAAGAGCGTGATGTTCTCGGCGAGCGTGCCGGCTAGGATCTCGGTGCGCTGCGTGACGACGCCGACGGTGGCCCGCAGCTGCTGCAGGTCCAGGTCAAGGACGTCGACGCCGCCGAGCAGGACCGACCCGCGCTCGGGCTCGACCGCCCGGGACACCAGCGCGGCCAGTGTCGACTTGCCCGAGCCGGTCCGGCCGACCAGGGCGCAGGTCTGCCCCGCCGGCACCACCAGGTCGACGCCCTCCAGGGCGAACCGGCCCTGCTCGTAGGCGAAGTGCAGGTCGCTGAACCGCAGGTCGAGCGGGCCCGCCGGGACCGCGAGCCCGCCCTCCGGCTCCGGCGGCGCCTCGAGCAGCTGGCGGATCCGCACCAGGGCTCCGAGGCCGGCCTGGAGGTCGGGGAGGTGCTGGGCGAGGTTGCTGACCTGTCCCACGAAGCCGGAGGTGACCAGGAACAGTGTCACCAGGCGGGCGACCGACATGCCGTCGGTCGCGACGAGGGCCACGCCCGAGACGACCACCGCCGCGAGCAACCCGTGCAGCAGCAGGCCGGCGCGCCGGGCCAGGCGCGTCTCGGCCTCGAGCACTGCCCCCAGCCGCCGGTGCACCTCCGCGGAGAGCGCGGCCAAACGGCGTACGACGTGAGCCTGGCCGAGGCTGGTGCGCAGGTCGTCGCGGCCGGCGACGCCCTCCTCGAGCGCGGCGGCGTGGTCGGTCCAGGCCATCTCCTCGAGCACCTTGCGCCGGGAGATCTCCGGCAGCAGCGGCCGCACCGCGACGACGGTCACCGCGGTGACCGCCGGCAGCAGCAGCCACGCCGGCCACCAGGTCAGGCCGGCGATCACCCACATCGGGAGCGTGGCGAACAGGGTGCGCAGCGCGTCCCAGACCTGGCGGCGCACCAGCACCCCGACCTCGTAGGTGTCGTCGTCGACGCGGTCCATGACCTCGCCGACGGCCTGGTCCCCCAGCCGACTCAGCGGCTGCTGGAGGGCGGCGTCGAGCAGGTCGGCCCGGAGCCGCCCCTCGGCCCGGTCGGCGACGCCGGCCCAGGCCACTCGGCCGGCGGAGTCGAGCAGGGCGGCGCCCACCACGCACAGCGCCAGGAGCAGCACCAGCTCGCCGCTGGGGCCGGCGGCCAGGCGGCCGGCCACCACCGAGCCCAGTGCCTGGCCGGTCGCGGCGACGAAGAGCGCGACCAGGGCGGCCAGCGCGACCCCCGACCGCAGCCGGCGCCAGTCCACGACCCGGGCGGGGTCGGCCGGGGACGGACCGCTCGGGCCCGGCACCGGCGCGGCACTGTCGGTCGCGGGCTCGCTCGTCACGGTCATCGGGGTCGACGCTACGGCGCGCCGCCGACATCCCTCACCTGCTTTTCCGCCGGGGGACCAGCGGGGTGCCCAACGCCGTGCGGCTCCGCCGGATCGCCTCGCGCTGCGGGCCCCGGGACGCACCGCGGCCCACCACCGAGAAGGTGGTGGGCCGCGGGGTGCCGAGGGATCAGAGCGAGGCGAGCGCCTCGTTCAGCGTCGCCGACGGACGCATGACGGCCGAGGCCTTCTCGTCGTCCGGGCGGTAGTACCCACCGATGTCGGCCGGGGAGCCCTGGACGCCGTTCAGCTCGGCGACGATGGTCTCCTCCTCGGCGGCCAGCCGCTCGGCGAGCGGCTTGAAGGCGGCGGCCAGGTCGGCGTCCTCGGTCTGGTTCGCCAGCTCCTGGGCCCAGTAGAGCGCCAGGTAGAAGTGCGAGCCGCGGTTGTCGATGCCGCCGACGCGACGGGTCGGGGACTTGTCCTGCTCCAGGAACGTCCCGGTCGCGCGGTCGAGGGCGGCGGCGAGCACCTTGGCGCCCGGCGTGCCGGCCTGCTCGGCGTACAGCTCCAGCGACGGCACGAGGGCGAAGAACTCACCCAGGCTGTCCCAGCGCAGGTAGTTCTCCTTGACCAGCTGCTGCACGTGCTTCGGGGCCGAGCCGCCGGCGCCGGTCTCGAAGAGGCCGCCGCCGTTCATCAGCGGGACGACCGACAGCATCTTCGCCGAGGTGCCGAGCTCGAGGATCGGGAAGAGGTCGGTGTTGTAGTCGCGCAGCACGTTGCCGGTCACCGAGATGGTGTCCTCGCCGCGGCGGATGCGCTCGAGGGAGTACGCCGTGGCTTCGGCGGGCGCCATGATCTCGATGGTCAGGCCGTCGGTGTCGTGGTCCTTCAGGTACTCGTCGACCTTGGCGATGAGGTTCGCGTCGTGGGCGCGGGTCTCGTCGAGCCAGAACACCGCCGGGGTGCTGCTCGCGCGGGCCCGGGTGACGGCGAGCTTGACCCAGTCGCGGATCGGCTCGTCCTTGGTCTGGCAGGCGCGCCAGATGTCGCCCGGCTGCACGTCGTGCTTCATGAGCACGTCGCCGGCGCTGTTGACGACGCGGACGGTGCCGGCCGCGGGGATCTCGAAGGTCTTGTCGTGCGAGCCGTACTCCTCGGCCGCCTTGGCCATCAGGCCGACGTTCGGCACCGAGCCCATGGTGGCCGGGTCGAAGGCGCCGTTGGCGCGGCAGTCGTCGATCACGGTCTGGTAGACGCCGGCGTAGGAGGAGTCCGGGATCACCGCGAGGGTGTCGGCCTCCTCGCCGTCGGGGCCCCACATGTGGCCCGAGGTGCGGATCATCGCCGGCATCGAGGCGTCGATGATGACGTCGCTCGGCACGTGCAGGTTGGTGATGCCCTTGTCGGAGTCGACCATCGCGAGCGCCGGCCCGTCGGCCAGGCCCTGCTGGACGGCGGCCTTGATGGCCTCGCCCTCCGGCAGCGAGTCGACCGCGTTGAGCAGCGCCCCGAGGCCGTCGTTCGGCGAGATGCCCGCGGCGCGCAGCTGCTCGCCGTACTGCTCGAACAGCGTCGGCAGGAACGCCTGCACCACGTGGCCGAAGATGATCGGGTCGCTGACCTTCATCATCGTGGCCTTGAGGTGGGCGGAGAACAGCACGCCCTCGGCCTTGGCGCGGGCGACCTGCTCGGTGAGGAAGCGGCGCAGCGCGGCGACGTCCATGTAGGTGCCGTCGACGACCTCGCCGGCGAGGACCTTGATGCCGTCCTTGAGCACGGTGGTGGTGCCGTCGACTGCCTCGAGCTCGATGCGCAGGGTGTCGTCGGACTCGAGGACGACCGACTTCTCGTTGGAGCGGAAGTCGTGCTCGCCCATGGTCGCGACGTTGGTCTTGGAGTCGCTGCTCCACGCGCCCATGCGGTGGGGGTGGGCCTTGGCGTAGTTCTTGACCGAGGCCGGCGCGCGGCGGTCGGAGTTGCCCTCGCGCAGGACCGGGTTGACCGCGGAGCCCTTGACCTTGTCGTACTTGGCGCGGGCGTCCTTCTCGGCGTCGCTCTGCGGGTTCTCCGGGTAGTCCGGGATGTCGTGGCCCTGCTTCTGCAGCTCCTTGATCGCGGCCTTCAGCTGCGGGATGGAGGCGGAGATGTTGGGCAGCTTGATGATGTTGGCCTCGGGCGTCGTGGCCAGCTCACCGAGCTCGGCGAGCGCGTCGTCGACGAGGCCGAACTGGGCCAGGATGCGGCCCGAGAGCGAGATGTCGCGGGTCTCGACGTCCACGCCGGCCTTCGCGGCGTACGCCGAGACGATCGGCAGGAACGAGTACGTCGCGAGCAGCGGCGCCTCGTCCGTGTGCGTGTAGATGATCTTGGCCATGGAACGGCAGCTCCTGTAGCTGGACGGCTGGGGGCGGATCGCGGACGATCGAGGTCGTGCATGTTTCTTGACGTCAAGATACCTGACGGCCGCGCCGACGCCCAGCCTCGCACCCGGACGGTCGACGTGCCATGCCTGGACCACGTGCCGCTTCTGTGCCCGCCGGGGTTTGGGGGGTGTGCGCGACGGGGACCACCGAGGCATGAGCACCCCGCACACCGCCCTGCCCGGAACCGGGCAGCGGATCGCTGCCGAGGCCCTCGGCACCTTCCTCGTCGTCCTCGTCGCCGCCGGCACCCTCGTCCTCTCCGACGACGTCGTGGCCGCCGCCCTCGCCTACGGCCTCGCGCACGCAGCCGCGGTCGCCGCCCTCGGCCGGGTCTCGGCGCACCTCAACCCCGCCGCCACCGTCGGATCGGCCGTCGCCGGCCGCACCGCCTGGCGCGACGCGGGCATGCTCATCGGCACCCAGGTCGTCGCCGGCGTCCTCGCCGGGCTCGTGCTCTTCGCGCTGCTGCACGGCTACGAGGGCTTCGACGCCGAGGGCAACATGGGCCAGAACTCCTTCGCCGACCTCGGCAACGGGTACGCCGCGTGGGCGGCGCTGCTGCTCGAGGTGCTCGTGACCTTCCTCTTCGTGCTCGTGGTGCTCGCCGTCTTCGACGAGCGCCGCGAGGACCGCGACCTCGCCCCGCTGTGGACCGGTCTCGCGCTCGTCGCCCTCGCCCTGCTGGCCATCCGGTTCACCGGCGCCTCGCTCAACCCGGCCCGCTCCATCGGCCCCGCGCTCTTCGCCGGCGGCGACGCGATCCTCCAGCAGTGGGTGTTCATCCTCGGGCCGCTGCTCGGCGGCCTGCTCGCGGGTCTCGCGCACCCGTTCGTGCTGGGCCGCTCCGGCGCCCCCGTCCCCGGCTCGGGCCTGCGCCTGCCGGCCCGCAGGAGCGCCTCCGACACGGGCTCCGGCACGGGCTCGGGCTCCGCCGACGGCGCCGCGGCCACCACCCAGCAGTGGGACCAGGAGCGGCCGATCATCCAGGACGGCTGGCAGTGGGACCCGGTCGCGCAGGAGTGGAAGCCCGCCGACCCGCAGTGGACCACCCCGCAGGCCAACCCCACCCAGCAGAACCCCTGGCCCGACACCTCCGGCGGCGGCGACCAGGGGACCCAGATCCGCTGAGCCTCCCCCGCTGGTCGTCCCGCTGGTCGTCCCGCTGGGTCGAGCAGCGAGCTCAGTCGGCGCGGTCGACCGTCCGCCGCTCGACCACACCGGGGTCGAGCGGCGACGTCGTCTCCAGCTGGACGGAGTCGTCGTCGAAGTCCGTGACCGCGGTGACGTCCTCGACGACGCCGGGGACGTACGCCGTGCGCCAGGAGTCGCCGTACCGCGGCTCCGCCGGCATCGCCAGCCCCGCCTGCGCACCGTCCGCGCCGGCCTGCCACTCCCCCGCGGTGCCGAACCACCACACGTTGCCGCGCCGGTCCTGCGCGTAGTAGTCGTCGCCGACGACCGTGACCTCGACGCCGGCCACCTCCTCGGTGCCGCCGACCGCGGCCGTCCCGAGGTCGCCGAGGAACCACGGGTTGTCGATCTCCGCCACGAAGTCGTCGGCGTCCGGCGACGGCGTCGGCACGACCAGCTCGTCGACGCCGGTGGGCGGGCTGGTGGGCGAGGCGGTGCCGCACCCGCCGAGCAGGAGCGAGACGGCGAGCGACGCGGCGCACGCAGCCGCAGCGGTCGCCCCCGTCGTACGCACGGAGGCCAGCCTAGGCGGGCGCGGCCCGCCATCCGGCCGCGGTCCGCTCACCCGGCGTGGTCCACCTCACGTCCGCTGCTAGCGTCGGCAGCGTCCGCCGACCTCGACAAGGAGTCCTCGTGAGCTCTACCCCCCTCAAGGTGGCCGTGACCGGCGCCGCCGGCCAGATCGGCTACAGCCTGCTGTTCCGCCTCGCGAGCGGTGCGCTCGCGGCCGACCGCCCGATCGAGCTGCGGCTGCTGGAGATCACCCCGGCGCTCAAGGCGCTCGAGGGCGTCGTCATGGAGCTCGACGACTGCGCCTTCCCCGGCCTCGCCGGCGTCGAGATCGGCGACGACGCGGAGAAGATCTTCGACGGCGTCAACCTCGCCCTGCTCGTCGGCGCCCGTCCGCGCGGACCGGGCATGGAGCGCGGCGACCTGCTCGAGGCCAACGGCGCCATCTTCACCACGCAGGGCAAGGCGCTGAACAAGGTCGCCGCCGACGACGTGCGCATCGGGGTCACCGGCAACCCCGCCAACACCAACGCGCTGATCGCGATGAGCAACGCTCCCGACATCCCGCAGGAGCGGTTCTCCGCGCTCACCCGCCTCGACCACAACCGGGCGATCTCGCAGCTGGCGGCCAAGACCGGCGCGCCGGTCACCGACATCACGAAGATGACGATCTGGGGCAACCACTCGGCGACGCAGTACCCCGACCTCTTCCACGCCGAGGTCGGCGGCCGCAACGCCGCCGAGGTCGTCGGCGACCAGGCCTGGATCGAGAACGACTTCATCCCGACCGTCGCCAAGCGCGGCGCGGCGATCATCGACGCCCGCGGCTCGTCCTCGGCCGCCTCCGCCGCCTCGGCGACCATCGACGCGGCCCGCGACTGGCTCTTCGGCTCGGCCGAGGGCGACTGGGTCTCGATGGCCGTGCGCTCCGACGGCTCCTACGGCGTGCCCGAGGGGCTCATCTCCTCCTTCCCAGTCACCACCCGCGGCGGGGACTGGGAGATCGTCCAGGGCCTGGAGATCGACGACTTCTCCCGCGGCCGGATCGACGCCTCCACCGCCGAGCTGGCCGAGGAGCGCGACGCCGTCACCCAGCTCGGTCTGGTCTGACGCAGACCCGCCACACCCAGGGCCGCTACAACCGTGCAATTGCGCGGTTGTAGCGGCCCTGGGCGTCTGGAGCGCGCGCGATTCCGGCGCAATTGCGGGGAAGTCTGCCGAGCCGAGCCGAGCCGCGCCGGGCCGAGCCGACGCGGCCGGTCCTACAGGGGCTGGTCGGGGATGGTGGCGGAGAGGAAGAACAGGGCCGACCCGACGAGGACCAGGACGAGCACGTCGACGAGCCGGTGGCGTACGGCGAGCATGCCGGCGTCGCGCTGGCGCAGCACCAGCCGCACCAGGGCCGCCGCGAGGATCGCCCCGGCCACCACGCGGATCCCCAGCCGCCACTCCCCCGCGGCGACGACGCCGATCCCGACGGTCGTCGCCGCGAGGACGAGCAGGTAGAACGCGCCGCCGAGGGTCGAGGGGTACCGCCGCTCCTCGAGCAGCTCGATCTCCTCGGCCAGCTCGGCCGCGACCTCGTCCTCGGACGGGACGTGGCCGGGCTGCTCGTCGGGCTGCTCGTCGGGCTGGTCGTCGGGCTCGGGCTCGGGTCGAGGTGCGGCGGGGTCGGACACGACGTTCAGGCCGGGACCTTCGAGGCGGCGAGCTTGCGCTCGGCCATCGTCACGACGTTGACCAGCAGCATCGCGCGGGTCATCGGGCCGACGCCGCCGGGGTTCGGCGAGACCCAGCCGGCGGTCTCCCACACGTCGTCGGCCACGTCGCCGGCGATCTTGCCGTCGACCCGCGAGACGCCCACGTCGAGCACGGCCGCGCCGGGCTTGACCATGTCGCCGGTGATGATGCCGGGCACGCCGGCGGCCGCGACGACCACGTCGGCGTTGCGCGTGTGCGCCGCGAGGTCGCGGGTGCCGGTGTGGCACAGCGTCGCGGTGGCGTTCTCCGAGCGGCGGGTGAGCAGCAGCCCCATCGGCCGGCCGACCGTGAGCCCGCGGCCGACGACGACCACCTCGGCACCGCGCAGCTCGATGCCGTGGCGGCGGAGCAGCTCGATGCAGCCCAGCGGCGTGCACGGCAGCGAGCCGTCCTCGCCGAGCACGAGCCGGCCGAGGTTGACCGGGTGCAGGCCGTCGACGTCCTTGTCGGGGTCCACGCGCGAGAGCAGCGCGAACTCGTCGAGCCCGGTCGGCTGCTGCACGAGGAACCCGGTGCAGGCCGGGTCGGCGTTCAGCTCGTCGATCGCGGCCTCGACCTCGGCCTGGGTCGAGCTCGCGGGCAGGTCGACGCGGATCGACTCGATGCCGATCTCGGCGCAGTCCTTGTGCTTGGCGCCGACGTACCAGTGCGAGCCCGGGTCGTCGCCCACCAGCACCGTCCCGAGGCCGGGCACCACGCCCTGCTCGCGCAGCGCGGCCACGCGCTCGGTCAGCTCGGCCTTGATCGCCTTGAGGGTGCCGCTGCCGTCCAGCTTCTGTGCAGTCATCTCGGGGATCCTCTCAGGGACGAACGGTCAGTGCGCGAAGTGCCGGGTGCCGGTGAAGTACATCGTCACGCCGGCCGCCTTCGCCGCCTCGATGGTCAGCTCGTCGCGGACCGAGCCGCCCGGCTGGACGATGGCGGTGACGCCGGCGTCGATGAGGATCTGCGGACCGTCCTCGAACGGGAAGAACGCGTCGGACGCGGCGACCGAGCCGGCGGCCCGCTCCCCCGCCCGCGAGACGGCCAGCTTGCAGGAGTCGACGCGGTTGACCTGCCCCATGCCGACGCCGACCGAGGCGCGGTCCTTGGCGAGGAGGATCGCGTTGGACTTCGCCGAGCGGCACGCGCGCCACGCGAAGGCGAGGTCGGCGAGCACCTCGGCCGACGCGGCCTCGCCGGTCGCGAGCGTCCAGGTCGAGGGGTCGTCGCCCTCGGCGTCGACGTGGTCGACGTGCTGCATGAGCAGTCCGCCGCTGATCGGCCGGGTCTCCACGGCCGCGCCGGCGTCGACCGGGCAGACGAGGATGCGGATGTTCTTCTTGCCCTGGAGCACCTCGACGGCGCCCTCGTCGTACGCCGGCGCCACGATCACCTCGGTGAACACCTCGGCCACCTGCTGCGCCATCTCCACCGACACCGGCCGGTTGACGGCGATGACCCCACCGAAGGCCGAGGTCGGGTCGCAGGCGTGCGCCTTGCGGTGCGCCTCGGCGACGTCCGCGCCGACCGCGATGCCGCACGGGTTGGCGTGCTTGATGATGGCCACGGCGGGCTCGTCGAAGTCGTTGGCCGCGCGCCGGGCGGCGTCGGTGTCGACGTAGTTGTTGTACGACATCTCCTTGCCGTGCAGCTGCTCGGCGGCCGCGAGCCCGCCGGTGCCGTGGCCGGAGGTGTAGAGCGCGGCCGGCTGGTGCGGGTTCTCGCCGTACCGCAGCGTCGCCTTCTTCTCCCACGTCGCGCCGGCCCACGCCGGGAAGCCGGTGCCCTCGGAGGAGTCGGTCAGGACGTTGCCCATCCAGGACGCGACGGCCACGTCGTACGCCGCGGTGTGCGCGAACGCCTCAGCCGCGAGCGCCCGGCGCTGGTCGAGCGAGAACCCGCCCGCGCCGACGGCGGCCAGCACGTCGTCGTACCGCGCGGGGCTGGTGACGACGGCGACCGAGGGGTGGTTCTTGGCCGCGGCGCGGACCATCGAGGGGCCGCCGATGTCGATCTGCTCGACGCAATCGTCGGGCGTGGCACCCGAGGCGACGGTCTCGGTGAACGGGTAGAGGTTGCACACGACCAGGTCGAACGGCTCGACCTCGAGGTCGGCGAGCTGCTGCACGTGCGCGTCGAGGCGGCGGTCGGCGAGGATGCCGGCGTGCACGCGCGGGTGCAGCGTCTTCACCCGGCCGTCGAGGCACTCGGGGAAGCCGGTCAGCTCCTCGACCCGGGTGACGGGGAGGCCGAGCTCCTCGATGCGCCGCGCTGAGCCGCCGGTCGAGACGAGCACGACGCCCGCCTCGTGGAGGCCGCGGACGAGGTCGTCGAGACCGGTCTTGTCGTAGACGGAGACGAGGGCCCGCTTGACCGGGACCTGGTCGAGGGCGTGGTCGGCGGTGTGGTCAGCCATGGGTGCACTCCTGCTCGCGCGGAGGGAGCACCCAGGCGGACGATGCTCCCGACGTCACTCCCCGGTGGTCACCCACCTGCGCCAGTCGTGTGCGGCCCAGCATAGAGGCGCTCAGCCGCCGAGGCGCACCCGCCGACCGTCGACGACGAATCCCTCGCGCGCCATCCGGCCGACCGTGTCGACCAGCATCACCCGCTCGGCGGCCTTGATCCGCTCGTGCAGCGAGTCGACGTCGTCGTCGTCCTCCACCGGCACCGCCACCTGCGCCACGATCGCGCCGGTGTCGACGCCCGCGTCGACGACGAAGAGCGTCGCCCCGGTGACCTTCACGCCGTACGCCAGCGCGTCGGCCGGCCCCTGCATGCCGGGGAACGACGGCGACAGCGCCGGGTGGGTGTTGACCGTGCGGCCGCCGAACCGGGCGAGGAAGTCCTCGCCGACCAGCTTCATGAAGCCGGCCAGCACGACCAGGTCCGGCTCGAACGCGGCCACCCGGTCCGCGAGCGCGCGGTCCCAGTGGTCGCGGCTGGTGAACTGGCCGACCTTCGTCACGAACGTCGGCACGCCGGCCCGGTCCGCCCGCGCCAGCCCCTCGATCCCGTCCCGGTCGGCGCCGACCGCAACCACCGAGGCGCCGTACGTCGGGTCCGCGCACGCGTCCAGCAGCGCCTGCAGGTTGGTCCCTGAGCCGGACACCAGGACGACGAGGCGGGAGGGGCTGCGGTCGGGCACGGCCCGGAGCCTAGACGGTCGACCGGCGGGCGGTGCGGGGGCGGCGGCGGCCGGACATGTAACGGATGGTTCGCTGCTCTATCTGCACGTTGCAGCGTGCCGACAGAGCAGCGGACGGTCCGTTACAAGCGCCGCTGGTCCGCCCGCTCAGTCGGCGACGGCCGAGCGCCGCTGCCACCAGGTGGTGGCGAGGGCGCCGACGAGCCCGCCGACGCCGAAGGCGGTGATGGCGTGGAGGGCGACGTCGAGCTCGAACGGTCCGACGTCGCGCATCCGGCCGGGACCGACCGCGCCCCCGGCGAGACCGGCGAGCAGGCCGAAGGCGATACCGGCGAGCACGCCGGCGGCGAGCCCGCGGGCGACGGCCTCGCCCCACCCGTCGGCCGGGACGAGCCGGTGGTGGCGGGCCACGGCGACGGCGGCGACGAGGGCCGGCAGCACCGCGAGGTACGCCGTCCAGGCCGGCGGTGGGCCGGCATCAGGCAGCGCGGCGAGGAGCGGGAACATCGGCAGCGGGCCGAGCACCACCGCCGTCGGCGAGACGAGGGTGCCGGCGCCGACCGTGAAGCCGGGGCCGAGCAGGTAGGAGCCGGAGAACGCGACGGCGTTCGGCACCACGAGCAGCGAGACCAGGACGAGCAGCGTGGCGGCGCCGGCGTCGGTGTGCAGCTGGGAGAGGACGTTCGCGGCGGTGCCGAGGTCGAGCACGAGCGCGACGAGGAACGCGGCGGCGGCGACCGCCAGCCAGCCGAGCAGCACCAGCCGGCAGGCGGGCAGCGCCAGCCGCAGGACGGGCGGGACGACCGCGGCCCAGATCGCCGCGCGGCCCGAGCCGACCGCGACCGCCGGGGCGCCGAGCCCGAGGCAGAGCAGCAGCGACCAGCCGACGACCCGCCCGGTGGCGACGCCGGAGCCGGTGTCGGTGGCGAGCACGCAGGTCACGACCGCCACGACGACGTACCCCGCGGCGAGCAGCCCGGCTGCGACCGGCACCGTCCAGTCGCGCTCGCCGTCGGCGATCCGGTCGGCGTCCGGGCCGTGGCCGGAGACCGAGTCCCCGACCCGCAGGCCGAGCCGCCAGACGGTCCAGGCGCTGACCAGCGTGAGGCCGAGCGGCACCGCCGTCACCGGGACGCCCTCGACGCGGATGCCCGACCCGTGGCCCAGCAGCCAGGCCCACGCGCCGACGCGGAGGCCGTCGCCGGAGGAGCCGTGGGCGCCGGCGTCGGTGAGGAACCAACCGACCACCCCCAGCGCCAGGCACACCAGCAGCGGACCGAGCGCGGCCGCCGCACCACCGAGCGTCGCGACCAGCACGAGCGGTCGACGGTGGGCCAGGTCGTGGCCGACCGAGGTCGACGAACGGGCCGTCGACGGGGGCAGCAGGGAGGTCATGGCTCCCCGATCATCACCCGCCCGACCGGTGTGGCCGTGCTGCCACGCCGCGCGGGTACGGTGGTCGGCGCCATGCCGCCGTCCGCCGACCCCGCCGATCCCGCGGGTCCCGTCGACCCGGTGGGTCCCCGGGGGCCCGCCGATCCCGCGGACGCGTTCGACGAGCTCTACAAGAGCACCCGCGACCGGCTGCTGCTGCAGACCTGGGCGCTGACCGGCGACCTGGCGGCGGCGCGGAGCGCGGTCAAGCACGCGTACGTCGTCGCCTGGCACCACTGGCGCAAGGTCTCGCGCCGCGAGGACCCGGAGGCGTGGCTGCGGCCGCACGCGTGGGCCTACGCGCAGCGCCGCCACACCGCCCGGCTCGGTCATCGCGACAAGGACCTCGACCCCGACGTCCAGGCCACCTTCGACGCCCTCGCCGCGCTCCCCGCCGGGCAGCGCCGGGTGCTGCTGCTCGCCCTGCTCACCCAGGTGCCGTCCGACGAGCTGGCGCGCGAGGTCGGCCTGACCCGCGAGGAGGCCGAGCGCGAGCTGCGCACCGCCGGCGCGGCCTTCACCGAGCTGCGCGCCGTGCCGAGCGGTGAGGTCGCCGCGCTGCTCGAGCCGCTGTCCGCGGCGGTCGCCGACGTGCGGTGGCCGCGCCCCACGATCCTGCGCCGGTCCGGCTCCGGCCGGCGCCGCGCCCACACCGCCGCCGGCGTGCTGGCCACCGTCGCCGCGCTCGTGGTCAGCGGCGTCGTGGTCAGCGACGACGGCGTCCGCACCTCGCTCGACCGGGCGGCGACCGGTCAGCGCGGCGAGACGCCGGCCGGGCGTGGTGTCGCGGCGCAGCCGCCGCTGGTCGCTGACGCGCTGCTGAGCGCCGAGCAGGTGCGGTCGCGCGTCCAGGGCACCGGCTGGACCGAGCGACGCACCGACGGCAACACCGAGGGCGACGGGACGGTGCTGCCCTGCCAGGCCGACCGGTACGCCGATCCCCGCGGCACGGCCGCCCTCCTCCGCACCTTCGCCGCCGCCGACCCCGGCGACGGCCCGCGCCGCAACGCCTGGCAGCTCGCCGAGGCGTCGCGCAACGAGCGCGCGGCCAAGCGCACCTTCCGCCGCAGCCTGCAGTGGTACGCCGCGTGCTCCGAGCCCCGCGTGCAGCTGCTGTCCACCCGCACCGTCGGCGCGGTCGGCGACCAGGCGATGCTGCTCGCGCTGCGGTCGTGGTCGCGGCCGGTCCGCACGACCGTCGTCGGCGTGGCCCGCACCGGCCTGCTGACGACGACGACCGTGCTGCGGGTCGGCAACGACGCGCGGCCCGACGTCGCGGGCGGCACCGACCTGCTCGCCGACGCCGTGCGCGGGCTGTGCTCGCTGCCCGACGGTGGGTCGTGCGTCGGGAAGCCGGAGCCGCAGCTGGCCCCGCCCGTGCCGGTCGGCGAGGTGCCGAGCCTGCTCTCCGAGATCGACCTGCCGCCGGTCGAGCGCGTGGCCGCTCCGTGGACGGGCAGCCCGACCGTGCGCGCGGACACCAACCCCGCCGCCACGCCCTGCGACCGCACCACCTTCACCGGCGGCGGGATCAGCAACAACGTCACCCGCACGTTCGTCGTGCTCGACGCGGGCCTGCCCACCGAGTTCGGGCTGAGCGAGACCGCGGGCTCGTTGGGCCGGCGGAAGGCCAACGCCTTCGTCGACGGCGTCCGCCGCCGGATCGCCCGCTGCGCCGAGGACGACCTCACGACCGAGGTGCGCCGGCTGACGACCAGCGACACCCGGCGGGAGGCGCTCACGGTCTGGGTGGTCACCACCGAGCTGTCCGACGAGACGACCGTCCGCTACCACATGGCCGTCCTGCGGGCCGGCACGGCGGTCGGCCAGGTCGGCTTCGTGCCCGGCGGACGGCGCACGATCACCGACGAGGCGTTCGTCGGCGTCGCCCGCCGCGCGCTCGAGCGCCTGCACGAGCACCCCGCCCCGAAGAAGGCGCCCTAGACCGGCTCCCCCGGCTCCCGAACTTCTTCGTCCAGCCGTGCAACCGTGAGGCCCACCGGGGCGTATCCCTCCTGACCGGCCACCGAGCGCCGGCCGGAGCAGCACAGCGAGACGGGAACGAGTCGATGGACGAACGCGAGTTCGACGACTTCTACACCGCGTCGTTCCAGAAGATCACCGGTCAGGTGTACGCGATGATCGGCGATCGGGACGAGGCGCAGGAGTGCGTCCAGGAGGCCTTCGTGCGGGCGTGGGCGCACCGCCGCAAGCTCGAGCGGGCCGAGCACCCCGAGGCGTGGGTGCGCACGACGGCGTACCGCCTCGCGGTCAGCCGCTGGCGACGTACGACGCGGAGCCGGCGGCCCGCCGACCGCGCGCTCGGCGCCCGCACCGAGACCGCCGCGCCCAGCGAGGCGCACGTCGCGCTGGTGGCCGCGCTCAAGCAGCTTCCCGAGGCGCAGCGGCAGGCGCTCGTGCTCCACCACATCGCGGACCTCCCGGTCCACGCGGTGGCGCAGGAGACCGGCGTGCCCGAGGGCACCGTCAAGGCCCGGCTCAGTCGCGGCCGCGCCGCGCTCGCCGCCCTGCTCTCCGACGACACCGGCTACGAGAAGGGTGCGAGCCGTGCGTGACCCGATCGAGGACCTCCAGCACTTCCGCTCCGAAGGGGCCACCGTGAACCCGCTGCCCGCCTCCGAGGTACGCCGCCGCGGCGACCGGATGCGGCGTCGCAACACCGCTCTCGCGACCGTCGGCGGGGTCGCCGCCGCGCTCGCCGCCGTCGCCGTCCCGCTCAGCGTCGTCTCCGGCGCCGGTGACGACGGCCGCGACGTCAGCCCCGCCCCGCCCGCGCCGTCGGTCTCCTGGCTGCAGGAGGTGCCGGAGGACTTCCCGCTCGACGAAGGCCTGACCGGCGAGGTCCGCTCCCGCTCGGGCGCTCGACCGCTCGAGCAGTGCGCTCCTGACACGTGGGCGCTCGGCTCCGCCGTCGCCCGGGCGGATGTCTCCGTCGGGGACGGCGTCGAGGGTTTCGCGGGTCGGACGCTCGCCGTCTACGCCGACGCCGACGCCGCCGGTGCCGCGCTCGATCGGGTCGAGGCGGCCGTCTCCGCCTGCGCCGAGGAGCTCTCCGGGCCGCTGCGCTACAGCGTCGGACCCGAGGACACCGGCGGCACGGAGGCCGAGGCGCTGCTCGTCGTGGAGCAGGCCGAGCTCGAGGAGCGCTCGTTCTCCGACCTGACCTTCACCCGGCTGTCCCGCGATGGAAACGCCGTGCTCATCGACCAGGCCTTCACCAGCGCCGGTGGAGCCCCGGCCCTCAACCAGGTCTCCCGCAACCTGCTCGAACGGTCGGCTGTGACCCGCTCCGCTCTCTGCGTCTTCGACGCCCAGCCGTGCGACCTGGACACCGTCCTGGGCGAGGAGCCCGGCTCGCCGGCCGCCCACGTCGTGCCCGACGGCTTCCCGCTGCTCTCCGGGTGGCCGACGGACTCCGAGGGCGGGAAGTTCGGCCTCGCCGGGCCGACCCGCACCGGGCTCGACGTCATGGAGCCGGAGGCGTGCGGCGCGGTCGCCGAGGTGCCCGAGCACACCGACCTGGTGCGCGCGGCCTTCACCAACCCCGAGGACTACCGGCAGCGCCAGCTGCTCACCTTCGCGACCGAGGACGAGGCGGACGCCTACGTCGACGACGTGCTGGCGATCTTCGACGACTGCATCGACCTCGTCGTCGAGGACGGCTCGCGACGGCTCACCCAGGTCATCAACGACGTCTCGGACACCGGCGACCGCGCCGGCGGAGCGATCACCCGCTACGAGCGCGACGGGGAGCCGGTCCCCGGGATGAGCACCCTGTTCGTCGTGCGGGTCGGCAGCGCGGTGCTGCTGGCCGAGAACCAGAGCGAGGGCAGCGGCGGCCTCGACCCGGCCGCGGCCACCCAGGAGGCGTTCACCGCGATCGTGGCCGAGTCCCGCGGCGTCGTGGCCGCGATGGGCGACCTCCGCGCCGACTGAGCCGCCCGCACGCACCCGGCGTACGAACGCACGAACGGCCCCCGGCGGGATCGCCGGGGGCCGTTCTGCGTGCTAGGAGCAGGTGCTCAGAGCGCCTGGAGGATCTCCCGCATGAGGGCCGCGGTCTCGGACGGCGTCTTGCCGACCTTGACGCCGACGGCCTCGAGGGCCTCCTTCTTCGCCTGCGCGGTGCCGGAGGAGCCCGACACGATCGCACCGGCGTGGCCCATCGTCTTGCCCTCGGGGGCGGTGAAGCCCGCGACGTAGCCGACGACCGGCTTGGTGACGTTGTCCTTGATGTACGCCGCCGCGCGCTCCTCGGCGTCGCCGCCGATCTCGCCGATCATCACGATCGCCTTGGTCTCCGGGTCGTTCTCGAAGGCCTCGAGGGCGTCGATGTGCGTGGTGCCGATGATCGGGTCACCACCGATGCCGATGGCGGTCGAGAAGCCGAAGTCACGCAGCTCGTACATCATCTGGTAGGTCAGCGTGCCCGACTTCGACACCAGGCCGACCGGGCCCTTGCCCGCGATGGTGTGCGGGGTGATGCCGGCCAGCGACTCCTCCGGCGAGATGATGCCGGGGCAGTTCGGGCCGATCATCCGGGTCTTCTTGCCCTGGAGGTAGGCGAAGACCTCGGCGCTGTCCTGGACCGGGACGCCCTCGGTGATGACCACCAGGAGCGGGATCTCGGCGTCGATGGCCTCGATGCAGGCGTCCTTGGTGAAGGCCGGCGGCACGAAGGCGACCGACACGTCGGCGCCGGTGGCCTCCATGGCCTCCTTCACGGTGCCGAAGACCGGCAGCTCCTTGCCGTTGAGCTCGACGGTGGTGCCGGCCTTGCGGGCGTTGACACCGCCGACGATGTTCGAGTCGGCCTGGAGCATCAGGTTGGTGTGCTTGGAGCCCATCCCGCCCGTGATGCCCTGGACGATGATCTTGGAGTCCTTGTTGAGGTAGATCGTCATTTCTAAGGTCTCCTTGTCTCAGGCGTTCGCCAGCTCGGCGGCCTTGTCGGCCGCACCGTCCATCGTGTCCACCTGCGTCACCAACGGGTGGTCGAGCTCGTCGAGGATCCGACGGCCCTCCTCCACGTTGTTGCCGTCCAGGCGCACGACGAGCGGCTTGGTGGCGTTGTCGCCGAGGATCTCCAGCGCACCCTTGATGCCGTTGGCGACCTCGTCGCAGGCGGTGATGCCGCCGAAGACGTTGACGAAGACGCTCTTGACCTGCGGGTCGTTGAGGATCACGTCGAGGCCGTTGGCCATCACGGTGGCGTTGGCGCCGCCGCCGATGTCGAGGAAGTTCGCCGGCTTCACGCCGCCGTGCGCCTCACCGGCGTACGCCACGACGTCGAGGGTCGACATGACCAGGCCCGCGCCGTTGCCGATGATGCCCACGGCACCGTCGAGCTTGACGTAGTTGAGGCCGAGGTCCTTGGCCTTCGCCTCGAGCGGGTCGGCCTCCTCGCGGATCTCGAACTGCGCGTGGTCGGGGTGACGGAACTCCGAGGCGTTGTCGTCGAGCGACACCTTGCCGTCGAGGGCCTCCAGCTTGTCGCCCTCCAAGCGCGCCAGCGGGTTGACCTCGACGAGGGTCGCGTCCTCCTCGACGTAGACCTTCCACAGCGCCTGGACCATCTCGATGGCCTGGTCGCGCAGCTCGGCAGGGAACTTGGCCTCGTCGACGATCGCGGCGGCCTTCTCCGGGGTGACGCCCTCGAGCGCGTCGATCGGGATCTGGCGGACGGCCTCGGGGTTGGTCTTGGCGACCTCCTCGATCTCGACGCCACCCTCGACCGAGGCGATGCACAGGTGCGAGCGGTTCGAGCGGTCGAGCAGGAAGGAGAAGTAGTACTCCTCCACCGGCGGCGTGGCGGGGGTGACCAGCACACGGTTGACCGTCAGGCCCTTGATCTCCATGCCCAGGATGTTCGACGCGTGCTCGAAGGCCTCGTCGGCGGTCTTGGCGAGCTTCACGCCGCCCGCCTTGCCGCGGCCGCCGGCCTTGACCTGCGCCTTGATGACGGTGACGCCACCGATCTCCGCGGCGGCGGCCTTGGCGTCCTCGGCGGTCTCCACGACCTTCCCAAGGGTGGTCGCCACACCGTGCTTGGCGAAGAGCTCCTTCGCCTGGTACTCCATCAGGTCCACGAAATTCCACCAGTCCTATTCAGGGTGCGGGCCGCGTCCGGCGCGGGGCGCGCGGCGGCCCGGGGGTGTCCTCGCGGCACACTAGACCTGTCGCCGGGTCGGCGACGAGGGCAGAGGGCGCCTACGTGACGCAACGCACTAGCCGTCGGCCGACGCCACGTCCGGGCCCCGGTGCCCCGTCCGGGCTCCGCTCACCCGTTCCTCCTGCAGGGGGACGCCGTGTCGTCGGCCACGCCGGCCGTCAGCCGGTCGGCGCCTCGTCCGCCACCCGCCGGACCACGTCGGCGGCCCGGTCGTCCGTCGCGGCGGTCACCAGGACGATCGCGTCGTCGGCGTCGTCCGGGTCGCCAGCGAGGTCCGCGGCGAGCGACCCCGCGTCGTACGACGGCGGCGTCAGGAGGACGACGACGGCGACGTCCTCCTGGACGGCGGCGGCGGTCACCAACCGCTCGTCGACGCCCTGACCTGCATGGACGACCTCGTGGCCCGCGTCGCGCAGCGCTCGCGCCAACCGCGTCAGGGCCTGGTCGCTCGGCGTCGGCTCGCCCTCGGATCCGATCGCGGACGCGTCGGCGTCCGACAGGGCAGCGAGCAGGAGCCTGGGCACGGGAGCGCAGCCTAGGGCGTCGCACGACCGGCCGGAGCCGTCCTCCACACCGTCGCGCACATCGTCCACAAGGTTGTCCAGCCCGATTTCGATGACCGTGACCGGTCCGTTACAGTCGCCACTCGTCCCTCCCCTCCCTCGGGAACGGGCCGGAAGCGCACGCCTGCAGCCGACAGCAACGGAGTCACCATTCATGGGTAACCACCGAGCGGACCGTCGCGGCCCTCGCCGCCGTCCCTCGGAGACCCCGCGGGTGACCGCTGGCCGTCGCGTGGCCGGACGGGAACCCCTTACCCGGGGCTCCCTCGAGGCAAACCCCGCCGCCGCGACCACGACCGCCGTCGGCTCCGACGCGACCACGGTCTTCCGCGACCACGACGTCACCGTCGAGATGCCCCTGGTGCGCACCGACGCCCGCACGACGACCACCACCGTGGGCAAGCGCAAGGCCGTCAAGCAGACCGGCTCCCGCGGCCCGCTGCTCAAGGGCCTCCCCTCCGCGCCGGTCCTCGTCGGTGCGGCGGCCCTCGCGGTCTCGGTCGGCGGCGTGGTCACCACCGGCACCCCGGAACTGGTCGCCGAGCAGGTGAAGGTCCAGCAGCCCACCGCGCTCAGCGGTGCCAGCGGCGTCTCCAGCGTGGACGTGCTGGACCGCTCCAGCGGCGTCAGCCGTGACTCCCGGCGCGACGCCCTCGCCGACACCGCCGACGCGGAGCTCGTGGCCGAGGCCGCGAAGCAGATGCGCCAGCGCAACACCGCGCTCGCCCAGTTCGCGAAGGACGCCGAGAAGCACGCGGCGAAGATCGCCGAGAACCAGTGGGTCATGCCCCTCGCCGGTTACCGGCTCACCGCCCGCTTCGGCGACTACGGCCTCTGGGCGAGCTACCACACCGGCCTCGACTTCGCCGCGCCCACCGGCACCCCGCTGCTGGCCATGGCCAACGCCGTCGTCACGAGCGTCGGGTACGACGGCGCCTACGGCAACAAGACCGTCCTCACCCTCGAGGACGGCACCGAGCTCTGGTACTGCCACCAGACCTCCACGACCGTCTCCCCCGGCGACGTCGTCCGCGCCGGCGAGGTCATCGGCACCGTCGGCTCCACCGGCAACGTCACCGGCCCGCACCTGCACCTCGAGGTCCGCCCCGGCGCCGGTGACCCCGTCGACCCGTTCGCCGCGCTGCAGGTCCACGGCCTGACGCCGTAGCGAGGACGCGCCCGTCCCTGCTGTCGGCGGGCACGTCACCGGGTCTCGACACGCTCGTTGCGACCTCGTCCCTCGGTCGCAGGCGCGTGCTCGACCACCGTCGAGCTCCGCCCCGGCTCCGCCGGGTCAGAGCTTCTCGACGGGCGCGTACCGCAGCAGCAGCCGCTTGACGCCCTCGCTGCCGAAGTCGATCGAGGCGACCGCCTTCTCGGCCACGCCCTCGAGCGCGACGACGGTGCCCATGCCGAACGAGTCGTGCAGGACCCGGTCGCCGGGCTCCAGGGACGGCACCTCGCGGGCCGGCTTGGACTTCGCGGCGGCGTCGGCGCGCAGGGCGGCCGAGGAGAAGTTGCGTCGACCGGCGGCGGTCGGGGTGGCCAGGCGGGTGCTGCCGCCTCCGCCGGACAGGTCCGGCCGGCTCCAGGAGGTCTGCGCGGCCTCGGTCCGCTTCCAGTCCACGAGGTCGACCGGCAGCTCGTCGAGGAACCGCGAGCCCGGGTTGTGCGACGGCGCGCCCCAGGCCGAGCGGACGACCGCACGGGAGATGTAGAGCCGTTCGCGGGCGCGGGTGAGGCCGACGTACGCCAGACGGCGCTCCTCCTCCAGCTCGGGCTGGTCACCGAGCGCGCGGGCGTGCGGGAAGACACCGTCCTCGAGGCCGGTGAGGAAGACGACCGGGAACTCCAGGCCCTTGGCGGTGTGGAGGGTCATCAGGGTGACCACGCCGTCATCGTCCTGCGGGATCGAGTCGGTGTCGGCGACGAGCGCGACCCGCTCGAGGAAGTCGCGCAGGCCGGGCGCGACCGTGCCGGCGTCGACGTCGGCGGGGTCGGCCGACGGCCCGGCGACGGGGTCGTCGGAGAACTCGCGGGCGACGGCGACGAGCTCGGCGAGGTTCTCGATGCGGGTGGCGTCCTGCGGGTCGTCGGAGTCCTCGAGCTCGGCGAGGTAGCCCGAACGGGCCAGCACGGTCTCGAGCACGACGTCGGCGCGCTCGCCGGCCTCCACCATCGACTGGAGCTCCTCGACCATCGCGACGAAGCCGCGGATGTTGGTCGCGGAGCGGGTGGCGAGGCCGGGCGCGTCGTCGGCGCGGCGCAGTGCCTCCCAGAAGGTGAGTCGGTCGCGGTCGGCCAGCGCGCTCACGCACTCGACCGCGCGGTCGCCGATGCCGCGCTTGGGGGTGTTGAGGATCCGACGCAGCGAGACCTGGTCGTCGGGGTTGGCGAGCATGCGCAGGTAGGCCAGGGCGTCGCGGACCTCGCGCCGCTCGTAGAAGCGGACGCCACCGACGACCTTGTACGGCTGGCCGGTGCGGATGAACACCTCCTCGAACACGCGCGACTGGGCGTTGGTGCGGTAGAAGACCGCGACGTCCGCCGGGCGCACGCCGTGCTCGTCGACCAGCTCGTCGATGGTCTGCGAGACGAACCGGGCCTCGTCGTGCTCGTCGTCGGCGACGTACCCGACGATCCGGTCGCCGTCGCCGGCGTCGGACCACAGCCGCTTGGGCTTGCGGCCCTTGTTGTTGCCGATGACGGCGTTGGCGGCGTTGAGGATGGTCTGGGTCGAGCGGTAGTTCTGCTCGAGCAGGATCGAGGTGGCGTTCGGGAAGTCCTTCTCGAAGTCGAGGATGTTGCGGATGTTGGCGCCGCGGAAGGCGTAGATCGACTGGTCCGCGTCACCGACGACCATCAGCTCGGCCGGCTCCACGCGCTGGGCGTCGTCGGCCGCGCCGGTCTCCTCCATCGGGTCGGCGCAGAGCTGGTGGATGAGGGCGTACTGGGCGTGGTTGGTGTCCTGGTACTCGTCGACGAGCACGTGGCGGAACCGCCGGCGGTAGGTCTCGCGCACCTCCGGGTAGGCCTGGAGCAGGTTGACCGTGGCCATGATCAGGTCGTCGAAGTCGAGCGCGTTGGCCTCGCGCAGGCGCCGCTGGTAGAGCTCGTAGACCGCGGCGTAGGTCTCCTCGAGCTTGTTCTTGGCGTCCTTCTTGACCTCGTCGACGTCGCGCAGCTCGTTCTTGTGGTTGCTCACCCGGTGCAGCAGCGCGCCCGGCTGGTAGCGCTTCGGGTCGAGGTCGAGGTCCTTGCAGACCAGCTGCATCAGGCGCTTTTGGTCGGCCGCGTCGTAGATCGAGAAGCTCGACTTGAACCCGAGCTTGTCGACCTCCTTGCGCAGGATCCGCACGCAGGCCGAGTGGAACGTGCTCACCCACATGATCCGCGCGCGCTTGCCGACCAGGTCCTCGACGCGCTCCTTCATCTCGGCCGCTGCCTTATTGGTGAAGGTGATCGCCAGGATCGAGCCCGGGTGGGCCTGCCGCTCCTGGATCAGCCAGGCGATCCGCCGGGTCAGCACGCGGGTCTTCCCCGACCCCGCCCCCGCCACCACCAGCAGCGGCGCACCGGCGTGGACCACCGCGGCCCGCTGAGGCTCGTTGAGCCCCTCGAGCAGCTCCTCCCGGCTCGGCCCGCGCCGCGGCGTACGGGGTCGGTCGCCTGGGCCGTCGGAGCCGCCGTCGGGGCCACCGTTGGTGCCGCCGGCGGGGGTGGTCGCGGGGTCGGCGAGCAGGTGCTCGAAGCCGGGGAGGGAGGGGGTGCTCATGCTGGTGCCAGCCTACGTTCCGCCGGGGACGCTCGGCCTGCCGCGGGCTTGTAACGCGACGTTGGCTGCTCTACCAGCACGCTGCAGCGTGCTGGTAGAGCGGCGAACCTGTCGTTACATGTGCCGCGGCCGCCGTCGCGGACCGGGATCCGCTCACATCAGGCAGGCCCGGACGCGTCCTCCACAGCGGGGGGCTCGAGGTGGTACGCCGCGGCGCGATGCGAGCAGCGTCGCGGGCATGCACCCCGAGATCGCCGCCCTCCTGGGCGCCGCGCCGCACCTCGTCATCCGCCGGCAGGCGCTCGCTGCGGGGATGACCGAGCGCGAGGTGGATCGCCTGGTGCGGGCCGGCGCGTGGGTGGCGGTCCGACGGGGCGTGTACGCCGATCGCACGCACGTCGCGATGCTGACCACCCGTTCGGCCCGCCAGCGGCTGCACGACGACGCCGTCGCGCTGTCCACCCGGATCGAGCACGTCCGCAGCCACGACAGTGCGGCCGTCGTGTGGGGCCTCGCCGTGCCGTTGCCGCCCGTGCCGGTGACCCACCTGACCGTGCCGGTCCCACCGGGCTCTCGGAGCCGGCCGCAACGGTGCCGGTTCCGACACGGGACGAAGCACCACCTGGCGCCGTACGGCGTGGCCGACCGACCGACGGTCGTGGACGGAGTACCGGTGCTCGGGCTCGCCCGCACGGCGGTCGACATGGCGCGGGAGCACGACCTCGCGACCGGGGTGGCGGCCGTGGACGGCGCGCTGCACGCGGGCGTGCCACGTGGCGAGCTGACGGCCGTGACCGAGCGGATGCACTACTGGCCGAACATCAACCGCGTCCGCCAGGCCATCGACCTCGGCGACAGCGGCGCGGAGTCGCTGGGCGAGTCGCTCGCCCGCCTGCTCGTCATGCAGCTGGGACGGGGTCGGCCGCAGACGCAGTTCGGGCTCGCGCGGGACGGACGGACCGCCTTCGCCGACCTCCGGATCGGTCGGCACCTGTTCGAGTTCGACGGCCGGCTGAAGTACCACCGTGGCTTCGGCGACGGTCGCTCCGCGGAACAGGTCGTCTGGGACGAGAAGGTCCGGCAGGACTGGTACTGCTCCTACCAGCTCGGGATGAGCCGCCTGGTCTGGGCCGACGTGATCGGGCCCGGGACGGCGGCGGCCCTGGCCCGGCTCGAGCGGGAGGTGGCGTACACCGAGGCCCGCTTCGGCATCGACATCAGCGACTTGGCGCCGTACGTCGTCCCGCGCCGGCGGCCGGCCGCCTGACGCAAGCCCCGGACATGTAACGCGACGTTCGCCGCTCTATCTGCACGTTGCAGCGTGCAGATAGAGCGGGGAACTGTCCGTTACCAAGCGCGCGGGGGGCCTGGTCAGGCGTGCGCGGAGGCCCAGAAGACAGCGACGCCGATGTTGACGACGGTGAGGAGGACCAGGAGGGTCCAAAGGCCCTGGGTGATGCGCTCCTTGCGGACGTTGGCCATGACCAGCCCGAGGATGACCAGGCCGATGAGGAGCTTGACGGCGACCTTCACGTGGTCGAGGTCGCCGAGGTCGCCGGCCTCGATGACGCCGACGAGGGCGAGCCCGGCGACGAAGGCGGTGCCGGAGCCGTCACGCATGGCGGCGTTGACCGCCTTCTCGGGCAGCCGCGCCTGGGCGAGCAAGCCTCCGAGGAGGGCGGCGAAGCCCAGGATGTGCAGGAACAGCAGGATCAGCCGCACGGTCTCCATGCCGCGGACGCTAGCGGGTCGGCGTGATCGGGAGCACGACCGGCCGCGGGCGGCGTCCCGCTCGTGCGATCAGGGTCACCCCGCCGGTGCGTCGGCGGACCGGTTGCCGTGACCGCTGATCATCCTGGCGAGGAAGAGCACGCCGCCCAGGGCCAGCAGGGCGGCGCACCACAGCAGCGACTTCGGGTCGTCCCAGACGACGTACCCGAGGAGGAGGGCGTTGCCGACGATGCCGACCAGCAGCAGCGGGGTGCTGGCCCGGTAGGTTCCGTCGCTCTCGTCCTGGCCGCGGAGCTTGAGCGCGGAGACGATCACGAGCCCGTAGATGAACAGCGTGAAGACCACGGTCACCGTGGCGAGGCGTGCCACGACGTCGACGCCGATCCCCGCGTCGTTCAGCAGGGCGCCGGCGACGAGCAGGCCGCCCACCACCATGGCGGCGAAGCCGAGCGCGAACCAGGGGCTGCGACGCTCGCGGAGCAGCTTGCCGAAGACGTTCGGGACGACGTCCTCCTGGGCCATGCCGTAGAGGATGCGGGACTCGGTCACCACCGCCACCAGGGTGGTGTTGGTGATGGCGGTCATCGCGATCACGGCGAACAGGATGGTCATGAAGCCGACCGGCAGCGGCAGGATCCCGGTCTCGACCACCTCGAGCAGCGCCGCGTCGGATCCGGCGAGCGTGTCGAGCGGGACCGTCAGGCCGGCCGTCATCGCGACCAGCACGTAGATGACCCCGGCGGTCGCCATGCCGCCGACCAGGGCCTTCGGGAAGGTCCGCTGCGGATTCCTGCACTCTTCGGCGACGTTCGCGGCGTTCTCGAAGCCGGTCATCGCGAAGAACGCGAGGGCGACGCCCGAGATGATCGCGAAGATCGGGTTGCCGTCGGCGTCGAAGCTGGTCAGCGTCCCGAAGTCGGCCTTCCCCTCGGCGACGTACCAGACGCCGATCACCATGATGATGACCAGGCCCGCGATCTCGACGAAGGTCATGACGACGTTGGCGACCACCGACTCCGTGATGCCGATCAGGTTGACGACCACGAGGACGAGGACGAAGAGCAGGCTCACCAGGAGAGCCGGCGGGAGCGACCAGAGCTCGGCGAAGTACGCCGAGAACCCGGTCGCCAGCGACCCCGCGGCCGCGAACGACGCCGACAGCATGCACACCGTGATCAGGAACGTCAGCGGCATGTTCTTGAACGCCTTGTTGACGTAGAGCGCGGCCCCGGCGGCCTGGGGGTACTTCGTGACCAGCTCGGCGTAGGCGAGCCCGGTGATGGTCGCCAACGTGACGCCGACCGCGAAGGCGATCCAGAAGGCCCCGCCGACCGCGCCGGCCACCAGACCGATCAGGACGTAGATGCCCGATCCGAGCACGTCCCCGAGCACGTAGAAGTACAGCTGGGAACCGCTGATCGAGCGCTTGAGCTCGCCGCTGTCAGCTGCGGTGGGATCGCTCGTCCCGGTCATGGGTGCCCCCGTCGGGTAGTCGGTGCGGAGCCCGTTACCCGTCGATCGGAGACGCGAAACCGCAGGTCAGAGCAGGCGGCGGTCCGACGCCCACCGGGTCAGCTCGTGCCGGGACGACAGCTGGAGCTTGCGCAGCACGCTGGACATGTGGGTCTCGACGGTCTTGATGGAGATGAACAGCTCCTTGGCGACCTCCTTGTAGGCGTAGCCGCGCGCGATCAGCCGCATCACCTCCCGCTCCCGCTCGGTCAACCGGTCGAGGTCCTCGTCGACGGCGGCGACCTCGATGGAGCCGGAGAACGCGTCCAGCACGAACCCCGCCAGCCGCGGGGAGAACACCGCGTCCCCCTCGGCCACGCGGCCGATCGCGGAGACCAGCTCGGGGCCGGTGATCGTCTTGGTGACGTACCCGCGCGCCCCGCCGCGGATCGTCCCGATCACGTCCTCCGCGGCGTCGCTGACCGACAGCGCGAGGTAGCGCGTGCCCGGCGAGGACCCGGCCGCGGTCGCGCGTCGCATGACCTCCACCCCGCCGCCCCCGGGCAGGTGGACGTCGAGCAGCACCACGTCGGGGCGGTACGCCGCCACGGCGGCCACCGCCTCGTCGACGTCGGCGGCCTCGCCCAGCACGCGGACCGCCTCGGCACCGGCCGCCCCGTCGGCAACCCCGCCGGCAGCCCCGAGCTCCGCGATCACCCCGCGGCGGAACATCGCGTGGTCGTCGACCACCACGACCGTGACCGGGGTCGGGGTCGGGGTGGGTGCCTGCTCACTCATCGCTCTCCTCCTGCCGGGGCAGGTGCAACCGCACCTCGGTCCCCTCGCCGACGCCGGTGCGGACCTCGGCGGTCCCGCCGTGGCGCTCCATCCGGTCGATGATGCTGTGCCGGACGCCGTACCGGTCCGACGGGGTCGCGGCCGGGTCGAACCCGATCCCGCGGTCGCGCACGAAGACGTCGACGGCGGCGGGCGTCACCTCGGCGTACACGTCGACCTGGCCGGTGCCGGCGTGCTTGGCCGCGTTGGTGAGCGCCTCGCGGGTCGCCTGGACGACCGCGCGCAGCGGCTCGCCGAACGCACAGTCCCCCACCGTGACGACCTCGACCGAGACGCCGTGGGCGTCCTCGACCTCCGCGGCGACCCCGCGCAGCGCGCTGGCGACCGTGCGCTCGTCCGTCGACTCGCCGGCGTAGAGCCAGGCCCGCAGGTCGCGCTCCTGGGACCGCGCCAGCCGCGCCACGGTGGCCGCGTCGCCGGCGTTCTTCTGGATCAGCGCGAGCGTCTGGAGCACCGAGTCGTGCAGGTGGGCCGCGACGTCGGCGCGCTCCTGGGTGCGCACCCGCTCGGCCCGCTCGGCGGCCAGGTCGCTGACCAGCCGGAAGATCCACGGCCCAGCGACCAGCCCGACGCCGATCACGCCCAGCCCGCCGGCGACGACCGCCCCCCGGGCCTCTTGGAGCGAGCCGCTGTCGAAGCCGAAGATGAAGAACGCCGAGACGACGAGCAGCACGCCCAGGCCGACCCGGACGTACGCCGCCCAGCCGCCGCCGCCGAAGACCATCTGGACCGGGTCGAGCCGCCCGGTGTGGTCCAGCCAGCGCTCCCGCTGGACCTCGTCGGCCTGCCGCCACAGCAGCGCGAGCCCCGCCAGGCCGAGCGCGATCGGCCACAGCGTCGCCCCGCGTCCCCAGGCCGCCTCGACCATCAGCACCGCGCCGACGCCGAGCACGACGACGGCGACCGCGGGGCCGACGTCGCCGAGCCGCCGCACCCGGCCGGGGCGCCGGCCGCGACGGCGGGCGCTGGCGAGGCCGGGCGCCTCGTCCTCGACGTACGGCTGGGCGGGCAGCACCAGCCACAGGCCGCCGTACAACGCCACGCCCAGGCCGCCGAACACGGTCGCGACGACGAACGCCGTCCGCACCCACACCACCGGGAGGGCCAGGTGCTCGGCGAGGCCGCCGGCGACACCGCCGACCACCGGCTCGGCGGTGTCGCGGTAGGCGCGGCGGACGTCGTCGCGGGGCCGGGTGCCCGTCGCGGTGGTCTCGGTGGTCATCTCCGTCCCATCGTCGCACCCGGCGCGGACCCCCACCACGGGGTCGGACCCCGGGCCGACCCTGACCTGCGGACCGGGGGTCCGTGCCCAGGATCCGGGGAGTGCGGTCGGGCACGGACCAGGGGTTCCCCCGATGGTCCGCAGGCGTTCGGGCGGCCAGGCTGGTGCCATGACCACCACGCCGCCCGACGCACCACCCGAGCCCGGTCCCCAGCACGGACCTCAGCCCGGCACCGGCCCGCGCACCACACGGGAGGAGGTGCGCGACCTCGGCCGCCTGCGCCGCAGCAGCACCGACCGGAAGGTGGCCGGCGTCGCGGGCGGACTGGCCCGCCACCTCGACGTCGACCCGATCATCCTGCGCGTGGCGCTCGTCGTGCTGGTGTTCTTCGGTGGTGCGGGCCTGATCGTGTACGGCGCGGTCTGGCTGCTCGTCCCGCAGGACGACGCCGTGGAGGCGCCGTTCCACCTCGACGACCGCAACCGCGCGGTCGCCCTGACGATCGTCGGCGTCGTCGCGCTGCTCTCGATGCTCGGCGACTCGTGGGGAATCTTCGACTTCCCGTGGCCACTGGCGATCGTGGCGATCCTGGCGCTGCTCCTCCTCGACCGGTCAGACCGCAGCAAGCGCCGCACAGCGGCCCCCGGCGACCCGAGCACCGGCACGTACACCGGGCCGCACACCGGGCCGTACGCCGCGCCCCACACCGCGCCGCACACCGCGCCGCACACCGCGCCGCACACCGCGCCGCACACCGCGCCCTACACAGCCCCGCACACCGCACCGCCGGGCACACCCGGCACGACCTGGGGCCCGACCGCGCCACCCCCGCCGCCGAGCAACCCGCGTCGCCGCGGACCTCTGCTGTTCTGGTTCACCATGGCGCTCGCGGCGCTGGGCATCGGCGTGCTCGGCCTGCTCGACCTCGGCGGGATGCCGGTCGACGACTCGGCGTACTCCGCGCTCGTCGTGGCCGTCTGCGGCGTGATGCTCCTGCTCGGCGCCTTCTGGGGCCGCGCCGGCGGGCTGGTCGCGGTCGGCATCGTCGCCGCCCTCGGCACCGCCACCACCGTGCTCACCGAGTCGGTCGGCGGCGGGCAGAGCACCTACCGGCCCACGGACGCGGCCGGCGTGGCGTCGACCTACCAGTCCGGCACCGGCGAGCTCGTCCTGGACCTGACCGACGTCGCGGACCTCGACGACCTCGACGGGCGCACCGTGCTGGTCGAGAACGGCATCGGCCGGATCGAGGTCCTGGTCCCTGCGGGCCTGGACGTCGAGGCCGAGGCGAGCGTCGGCGTCGGCAACGCCCGGATCTTCGGGTCGGACCAGGGTGGCCTCGGCATCGAGAACTCCTACGCCTACGACGCGCCGGGCACCGACAACCCCACCCTCACCCTCGACGCCCACCTGGGCGTCGGGCAGGTCGAGGTCCACACCGGAGGAGACGCACGATGAAGCGCAGCTGGGAGCAGGGCCGTCACCCCGTCGACGTCGGTCACCTCGTCATGGGGATCGCGTTCCTCGGCCTGGTCGCGATCTGGGCGATCGTGGAGTCCGACGCCGTCCAGGGCGAGGACGTCCGCTGGCTGCTGCCGGTGCCGTGGGTGCTGGCGGGCGTCGTCGGCCTGCTGGTGACGACCCTCGTGCCCCGCCGCCGGGCCGTCCGCGACGACCACGACCGCCACCAGGACGTCTAGCCGGTCCGCTCCTGGGCGGCCAGCCAGTCGGCGCGCGCGGCGACGGTGATGTCCGGCTGGTCGCTGAACAGGCCGTCCACGCCGGCGTCGAGCAGGTCGCGGACCTCGGCGTACGGGTCCGGCACCAGCTCGGCGCGCAGCGTCCAGGCGTGGACGGCCAGCCCGAAGGCGTGCGCCTCGGCCACCAGGTCGGGGGTCGCGAGGCTCTTGTGCACGCCGAGGACCGAGGCGTACGTCGCCACGCGGGCGACGTCCGGGCACTCGCCCTCGTCGACGAGCCGCACCAGCGGCACGTCGGTCTGCCCGGCCAGCCGGCGCAGCGCGTCCTCCTCGAAGGACTGCAGCTGCGAGCGGCCGCCCGGCCCGTCGAGGCGGTGGCGGGCGAGCACCTCGAGCAGGGTCTCCTCGACCGGCAGCCCGATCGAGGCGAAGTACGACGCCTCCTTGATCTCCGCGCAGAGCCGGATCCGGCGGCCCGACCGCCGGGACTCGTGGTGCACGAGCGCGCAGATCTCGTCGAGCGTGGGCACGGCCCACAGCCCGTCGTACCGGGTGTTGCCCGGCCGCATCGCCGGGTGGCGCTCGACGGCGCGGAGCGTGCGGAGCTCGGCGAGGGTGAGGTCCTCGGTGAACCAGCCGGTGACCTCGCGGCCGCCGACAACCTTGGTGCGGCGGCGGTCGGCGAGCTCGGGGTGGTCGGCGACGTCGGTGGTGCGGGAGATCTCGTTCTCGTGCCGGGCGACGAGGACGCCGTCGCGGGTCGGGACGAGGTCGGGCTCGATGGCGTCGGCGCCCATCCGGACGGCGAGGCGGTAGGCGGCGAGGGTGTTCTCGGGGCGGTGGCCGGACGCGCCGCGGTGGCCGATGACCTGCGGCGAGCCGGTGAGCAGTCCGTGGTCCGAGCCGGTGCTCGGGGCGGGAACGGGAGCGATCACGCGACCAGCGTCCGCGCCGCGGGTGGCCGGGCAGCGGGGACGACGTGAACACCCGGTGTCAGGATCACGACATGCCCCTCCCGTCCCTCGGGACCCTGGTGTCCCTGCCCGCGACCGATCACCCCGACCTCCTGGCGCCGCCCGTGGTCGCCGCGCTGGCCGGCTGGCCGCACGCCGGCGACGTCGCCGTGACCGAGATCGACCCGGCGCTCGCAGACACCGCGGCGCTGACCGAGGCGTTCGACCTGCCGCTGACCGCGTCGGCCAACTGCGTGCTGGTCGCCGGCCGCCGCGGCGGGGAGGAGAAGGTCGCCGCCTGCGTGGTCCGAGCCGACACCCGCGCCGACGTCAACAACCGGGTCAAGCGGCTGCTCGACGTCCGCAAGGCGTCGTTCCTGCCGATGGACCGGGCCGTCGAGGAGTCCGGCATGGAACACGGCGGCATCACCCCGGTCGGCCTGCCGACCGGCTGGCGGCTGCTCGTCGACGCCCGCGTCGCCGAGATCGACGTGGCCGTCATCGGCTCGGGCGTACGCCGTTCCAAGCTGCTGCTGCCCGGCCGTCTGGTCGCCGAGCTCCCCGGCGCCGAGCTGGTGGAGGACCTCGCCGGCTGAGCGTCCGCGCCGCCTCGACCGGCGGAAGGCGGTGGCGCCGCGGGCCGGTCCGGCCCACAATCGCCGGATGGACCGCAGGGACGGTCGCCGGGTCCCGTCGACGCTCGCCATGGTTCCCAGCTCGACCAGCGGCCGGGCGGCGCTGGTCGCGCTGGCCCTCCTCCTGGCGCTGCCGGCCTGCTCCGCAGCGGACGACCCCGACGCGGCGACGGTCGACCCGTCCCCCTCCATCCGCACGCTCACCCCGCTGCCGCCCCCGCCCGAGCCGCCGCCGACCGGCCGGCTGCTGGCCGACCTGCGGCAGTCCTCGAGGGACGCGGCGCTCGGGCGGATCCAGGTGTGGCTCGACAACGACACGACCGGGACGGTGACGCCGACGCGGATCGTCTACCGCGACCCCCGGCTGCGGGCGCCGCTGGTCGCCGAGCGGCTGCGACCGGCACCGGCGCAGGCCGAGCGCGGGTACACGCTCGTCCTCCCCGATCGGCCGGCCTGCGCCGCGCGGGACGAGCGGGTCACCGGCCAGGTCGTCGTGCGGCACGACGGCCGGACCGAGCCGGTCGAGGTCGAGGACCCGACCGACGTGGTGGGGCGGTTCGTCCGCGCCCGCTGCCTCGAGCTCGCCGTGGCGGAGGTGGCGCGGCTGCGGTGGTCCGACGAGGTCGTCGCGCCCGGCGACGTACCCGTGCAGGTCGGGGACACCGCCGCCCTCACGCTCGTGGCGGTCCCCACCGGCGAGCCCGGCCGCGAGCTGGTCGTCGAGACGGTCGGCGCGACGCCGATCCTCTCCCCCGTCGACGGCTCGTCGGCGTGGTCGCCGCGGCTGCGGGTGCGCGGCGACGGGCCGCGACAGGAGGTGCGGCTGCCGCTGAAGCCGACCCGCTGCGACACCCACGCCTTCCTGGAGTCCGGCGGCGCGACGGCGCTGCGGCTGCGGGTGGTGCTGGACGGCGAGCCGGGCGAGCTCGTGCTGCGGATGGGCCCGGCCGGGGCGGCGGCGGCGATCGACTTCGCGGTCGCCTCCTGTGGTCTCGGCAACACCTGAGCGGGGACGGACGGAAAAGGATTCGTCGCCGTTCGGACCGCGTCCTTAACGTTGTCCGGTGATCCACCTCCCCCTCGAGAACCCCGGCACCGCCGACGCCCGCTCACCGGGGAGGTTCCTGTGGTGGATGGCGCGTGGGCAGTGGCGCACGCTCGCCGCCGGGGCTGCGTTCGGGATCGTGTGGATGGGCAGCCAGGCGGTGATGCCGGCGATCATCGGGCGGGCGATCGACGAGGGCGTCGCCGACCGCGACGGCCGCACCCTCGGGTGGCTCGCCGGGCTCCTGCTGGCCGTCGGCCTGCTGCAGGCGGCGAGCGGGATCATGCGGCACCGGTTCGCGGTCACGAACTGGCTCGTCGCGGCGTACCGCACCGTCCAGCTCGTCGGCCGGCAGGCGGTCCACCTCGGCGGCACGCTGCCGCGCAAGGTCTCCGGCGGCGAGGTCGTCGCCATCGGCACCACCGACCTCTCCCACCTCGGCCAGGTCATGGACGTCTCCGCCCGGTTCGCCGGCGCGGTCGTGTCCTTCGTGCTCGTGGCCGTGATCCTGCTGCAGACCTCGACGACGCTGGGGCTGGTCGTGCTCATCGGCGTCCCCGCGCTGATGCTGCTCGTCGGGCCGCTGCTCCGGCCCCTGCAGCGGCGCGCGCACCGCCAGCGCGAGCTGATGAGCCACCTCTCCAACACCGCGACCGACATCGTCTCCGGCCTGCGGGTGCTGCGCGGGATCGGCGGCGAGCAGGTCTTCCACGACCGCTACCGCCGCGAGTCGCAGACCACCCGCCGCGCCGGCGTCCAGGTCGCGAAGCTGCAGTCGGTCCTCGACGCGCTGCAGGTGTTCCTGCCCGGTGTGTTCGTCGTGCTGGTCGTCTGGCTCGGCGCGCGGTACGCCGTGCAGGGCACGATCACGCCCGGCGAGCTGGTCGCCTTCTACGGCTACTCCGCGTTCCTGATGATCCCGCTGCGGACCGCCACGGAGTACGCCAACAAGTTCATCCGCGCCCGCGTCGCCGCCGGCCGCGTCGTCCGCGTCCTGGCGCTCACCCCCGACCACCTCGACCCGGTCGCGCCGCTCCCCTCGCCGCCGGTCGGCTCGGAGCTGGTCGACCTGCGCAGCGGCCTGCGCGTGCGGCCCGGCTCGATGGTCGCGCTGGTCAGCGAGCAGCCCCACGAGACCGCCGAGCTCGCCGACCGGCTCGGCCTGTGCGCACCCGAGGTCGACGACCAGGTGCTCCTCGGCGGCGTGCCGCTGTCGGGTCTCACCCGGGCGGAGGTACGCCGCCGGGTGGTCGTCTCCGACACCGGCTCCATGCTGTTCTCCGGCCGCCTCGGCGACCGGCTCGACGTCTCCGGCGACGGCCGCTCGGTCGACCGCGCCCTGCGCACCGCCTCCGCCGACGACATCCTCGCGGCGCTCCCCGACGGGTTGGACACCCTCGTCGCCGAGCGCGGCCGCAGCTTCTCCGGCGGCCAGCGCCAGCGGCTCGTCCTGGCCCGGGCGCTCGTCGCGGAGCCGGAGGTGCTCGTGCTGGTCGAGCCGACCTCGGCCGTCGACGCCCACACCGAGGCGCGGATCGCCGCCCGGCTGCGCGAGCACCGAGCCGGCCGGACCACGGTCGTCACGACGTCCAGCCCGCTGCTGCTCGACGCCGTCGACGAGGTCGCGCTCGTCCGCGACGGCGTCGTGGTCGCCACCGGCCGCCACGTCGACCTGCTCGCCGGCGACGCGGCGTACCGCCGGGTCGTCACGCGCGAGACCGACCCCGAGCCGCTCGCCGACTCACCTGCCGACCTGCCCGCCGAGACCGTGGAGGCGGCCCGATGAGCACCACCGCCCTGCCCGTCGCCGGGACCCGCTCGGTGCGGCGGTACGCGGGCCGCCTGGTCCGCAAGCACCCGCGGATGGTCTGGGGCGCGCTGCTGCTGCACGTGCTCGCCGCCGTCGCCGCGCTCGCCGCGCCCCGCCTGCTGGGTGACCTCGTCGAGGCCGTCGAGCAGGGCACGACCACCGACCACGTCGACCGGATCATGCTGCTGCTGGCCGGCTTCGTGGTGCTGCAGGCCGTGCTCACCCGGTACGCCCGCTACATCAGCCAGGTGCTCGCCGAGAAGGTCCTCGCCGACCTGCGCGAGGACTTCGTCGGCAACGCGCTCGCACTGCCGCTCGGCACCGTCGAGGAGGCCGGCTCCGGCGACCTGCTGACCCGCACCAGCCGCGACGTGGACCAGCTCGGCTGGTCGGTGCGGATGGCGCTGCCGGAGTGGACGATCGCCGTCATCACCGCGGTGGTCACCTTCCTCGCAGCGGTGAGCGTCGGCTGGTGGGTCATCCTGCCGTGCCTGCTCGGCGTCCCGCCGCTCGTTGTCGGCCTGCGGTGGTACCTCGCCCGCGCCAAGGACGGCTACCTGCGCGAGTCCGCGACGTACTCCCAGATCAACGCCACCCTCACCGAGACCGTCCACGGCGCCCGCACCGTCGAGGCGCTCGGGATCGGCGACGAGCGGGTCCGCGCGATCGACGACGACATCGCCGACTCGTTCGCGGCCGAGCGCTACACGCTGCGGCTGCGCACGGTCTTCTTCCCGAGCATGGAGATCAGCTACCTGCTGCCGACCGTCGGCACGCTGCTGCTCGGCGGGTGGCTCTACCTGCGCGGCGAGGTCTCCCTCGGCGACGTCACCGCCGCCACCCTCTACGTCCAGATGCTCATCGACCCCGTCGACCGGATCGTGTCGATCCTCGACGAGCTGCAGATGGGCGCCGCCTCGCTCGCCCGCCTGCTCGGCATCGCCGACGTCCCCGACGACCGCACCGCGACCGACCGGGTGCCGGACGGCGAGGAGCTCGCGGCCGAGGACGTCCGGTTCTCGTACGCCGCCGGGCGCGACGTCCTCCACGGCGTCGACCTCCGGGTCGGCGTCGGCGAGCGGATCGCCATGGTCGGCCCGTCGGGCGCCGGCAAGTCCACCCTGGGCCGGCTGCTCGCGGGCATCCACCCGCCGCGCACCGGCTCGGTCACCGTCGGCGGCGTCGGGCTCACCGAGCTGCCGCTGGACGACCTGCGCGGCCACGTCGCCCTGGTGACCCAGGAGCACCACGTCTTCGTCGGCACCCTGCGCGAGAACCTCGCCCTCGCCGCCAAGCCCGGCGCCGGTGAGGACGACGTGCGCTCCGCCCTGGCCGCCGTCGACGCCCTCGAGTGGGTCGACGCCCTGCCCGAGGGCCTCGACACCGTCGTCGGCTCCGGCGGCCGCACCCTCACCGACGCCCAGGCCCAGCAGGTAGCCCTCGCCCGCCTCGTGCTTGCGGACCCGCACACGCTGGTCCTCGACGAGGCGACCTCGCTCATCGACCCGCGCGCGGCACGCCACCTCGAGCGCTCGCTCGCCGCCGTCCTCGAGGGCCGCACGGTCATCGCGATCGCCCACCGCCTCTTCTCCGCCCACGACGCCGACCGCGTCGCCGTCGTCGAGGACGGCCGCATCGCCGAGCTCGGCTCCCACGACGAGCTCGTCGCCGCCGGCGGCTCCTACGCCGCCCTCTGGGAGTCCTGGAACGGCCGCTCCTGACCTGGCGGGGGGCGTCGGTCGGCGGGCCGGCGCTCGTCAGACGCCGTGGATGCGGATGCCGGAGTGGGTCTTGTACTTGCGGTTGATGGAGATCAGGACCGCGGTGAGGGGCTCGAGCTGGCGCGCGAGGCGGAGCTTGCCGGCGTCGATGCCGGGGCGGCCGGTGACGGAGGCGGCCAGCTCCATGACCGGCTCCTTCGCGTCGGTCTTGTCGCCGACGACGAGGATGTCCTCGCCGTCGAGGAACTCGTCCTCGCCCCACAGCGTCACGGCGGAGACGTGGTGGAAGGCGCCGACGACGGTGGCCTCGGGCTGGAGCCGCTGCGCGGACTCCGCCGCGGAGCCCTCGCCGCCGTCGATGACCAGCCCGTGCGCGCCGCGCTTGTCGAAGGCGAGCGGGTTGACGCAGGAGATGACGACCTTGCCGGCCAGCGGCAGCGAGGCGACCAGCTCGTCGTGGCCGTCGTACGGCACCGCGAGCAGCACCAGGTCCGCCTCGGCGCACGCGTCGGCGTTCGCGGCGCCGGTGACCGTGCCGGCACCCTCGACGCCGGCGAGCCGCTCGGTGACCTCGCCCGCGGTGGCCTCGGCCTTCTCCGCAGCGCGCGAGCCGAGCACGACCGTGTGGCCGCCGCGGGCGAACCGGTAGCCTAGGCCCTTGCCCTGCGGGCCGGTGCCCCCGATCACGGCGATGCGGTACGACGTCACGCTGCTGCTCCCTCTGCTCGCGGATGGTGCGGACCACGATCGTCCCACCGGGCCGCGCGTGACCCGGGCGGGGTCCCGCCCGTTGGTACCCTGCCGGGCGACGTGACGGGGGCAGGCTGATGGCGCGAGCGCTGCGCGGGGACATCCAGGGGCTGCGGGCACTCGCGGTCCTGGTCGTCATCGTCAGCCACGCCGGCGTCACCTGGCTGCCGGGCGGGTACGTCGGTGTCGACGTCTTCTTCGTGATCTCCGGCTACCTCATCGCCGGGCTGCTCTACCGCGAGGTCGAGCGCGACGGCCGGTTCTCGCTGCTGGGCTTCTGGTCGCGACGCGCCCGCCGGATCCTCCCGGCGGCGACGGTCGTGACGGCGGTGACCGTGCTGACCGCGCTGGCGTGGTTCAGCCTGCTCGACGCCCGCCAGGTCGTGGAGGACGCGCTGTGGTCCGCGTTCTTCGCCGCCAACATCCACTTCGCGCGCCAGGACGTCGACTACTTCGCCTCCGACCTGGGCGTCTCGCCGCTGCAGCACTACTGGTCGCTCGCCGTCGAGGAGCAGTTCTACGTCGCGTGGCCGCTGCTGCTCCTGCTGGTGCTCGCCGTCTGGCGGCTGGTGCGCCGCGGATCGGGCGGGCTGCCCCGCGGGGCCGTGCTCGGCACGCTGCTGGTGGTGACCGGCGCGTCGTTCGCCTGGTCGGTGCTGCACAGCGCCGAGCAGCCGGGGGCGGCGTACTTCTCGACCCTGACCCGGGCCTGGGAGCTCGGGCTCGGCGCGATCGTCGCGCTCGTCCCGGCCACCGCGCTGCGCAGGCTGGGCCGCGTCCCGGCGACGCTGCTCGCCGCCCTCGGCCTCGCCATGGTGGCCGGGGCCTGCGTCGTGCTCGACGACGGCACGGCCTTCCCGGGGTACGCCGCCGCGCTGCCCGTCGTCGGCAGCGGGCTCGTCCTGCTGGCCGGCGCGGGGGCGGCCCGCCCGCTGACCGACGTCGTGCTCGCGTGGCGGCCGGTGCGCGTGGTCGGCGACTGGTCGTACTCGCTCTACCTGTGGCACTGGCCGGCCCTCGTGCTGCCCGCCGGCCTGCTCGGCCGGTCGCTCGAGGCCTGGGAGGCCGCGGCGGCCGTGCTCGTGACATTCGTGCTGTCGGCCGTCACCTACACCTACGTCGAGCTGCCGTTCCGGCAGGGCCGGCCCGCGCTCGCGCTGGGCGTGCCCCGCGCGATCGTGCTCTACCCGGCGAGCTTCGCGCTCGTCGCCGCCACCTGCGCGGGCACGTGGTGGTGGACCGGCGAGCGCGCGGACGCCGGCGACAACCCGGCGATCACCGCCGACGGGCTCACCCACGACGACCCCGACGGCACGGTCGCGCTCGTGCGCGCCTCGGTCGACGCCGCCCGCGAGCGGCGGGCCGTCCCGAGCGACCTCGACCCCGACCTGCTCGACCTGCGCGCGTCCGTCGCCGACGTCGGCGCCTGCGACTACAGCACCGACGTGCGCCGGCTCTGCCCGCGCGGCGACACCGAGGCCGACCGCACGGTCGTGGTCACCGGCGACTCGCACGCCCGCGCCTGGATCCCCGCGTTCGACCGGATCGCCGACGAGGGCGGTTGGACGGCGTACTACCTCGTCAAGCCGCAGTGCACCGCCGCCCACGTCGTCCCCGCACCGGTCGACCAGGACCGCCCGTTCACCGAGTGCACCGTCTTCCACGACTGGGTCGCCGATCAAGTCGCGTCGCTGGAGCCCGACCTCGTCGTGGTCACGTCCTCCCCGCCGGTCAACGGGATCTACGACGGGGACCGGCGCTACGAGGCGATCGACCGGGTCACCCCGCTGCTCGCGCAGGGGTACGACGACCTGTTCTCCGACCTGCGCCGGGCCGCGGACCGGGTGGTGCTGCTGCGGGACGTGCCCAAGTCGTCGTACGACCCCGGCACCTGCCTGACCACCGGCTCGCCCAGCCTCGGCGACTGCACCTTCCAGCCCGTCGAGCGTTCCCGCAGGCTCGGCGACGTGGCGGTCACGTCGGCGCGACTGGCGGGCGCGGAGGTCGTCGACCCGACGCCGTGGCTGTGCTACCAGGACCTCTGCCCGGTGGTCGTCGGCGGCACGCTGACCTACCGCGACACCGACCACCTGACCACGGAGTACGCCGCGTCCCTGGCCGGCGCGCTCGGCCGTGCGCTGCACATGCTCGACCGACGGTGAGCACCCCCACCTTGTGACGGTGACAGCACCGGTGTCAGGGTGAGCGGCATGAAGCTCTCGATGCCGCTGATGTACGACGGGAACCCGCGCCAGGCCGCCGACCAGGTCGTCGCGCTCGAGAAGGCCGGCCTCGACACGGTGTGGGTGGCCGAGGCGTACGGCTTCGACTCCCCCACGCTGATGGGCTACCTCGCCGCGAAGACCGAGACCCTCGAGATCGGTGCGGCGATCCTCAACGTCTTCTCCCGCACCCCCGGCGCGCTGCTGCAGACCGCGGCCGGCCTCGACAACGTCTCCGGCGGCCGCGCGGTCATCGGGCTGGGAGCGTCCGGCCCGCAGGTGATCGAGGGCTTCCACGGCCTGCCGTACGACAAGCCGCTCGGCCGCACCCGTGAGGTCATCAAGATCCTGCGCCAGGGCCTGCGCCGCGAGCCGCTGCAGCACGAGGGCAAGGTCTTCACCCTCCCACTGCCGGCCGACCAGGGCCTCGGCCTCGGCAAGCCGCTGAAGCTGCTCACCCGCCCCGAGCGCCCGGCCGTCCCGCTGTGGGTGGCCTCGCTCGGCGACGCCAACGTCGCGATGACCGCCGAGGTCGCCGACGGCTGGATCCCCCACCTCTTCCTGCCCGAGAAGGCGAACGACGTCTGGGGCGCCGCCCTCGCCAAGGGCACCGCCAAGCGCTCCGCCGACCTCGGCCCGCTCGAGGTCACCGCCGGCGGCATGGTCGCGATCGGCGAGGGCGAGGACACCAAGGCGCTCCTCGACTTCGCCCGCCCGATCTACGCCCTCTACGTCGGCGGCATGGGCGCCCGCGGCAAGAACTTCTACAACGACCTCGCCTGCCAGTATGGCTACGAGGCCGAGGCCAAGCAGATCCAGGACCTCTACCTCGACGGCAAGAAGAAGGAGGCGGAGGCGCTCGTGCCGCTCGAGTGGCTCGAGGCCGGCAACTTCGTCGGGCCGGAGTCCTACGTCAAGGAGCGGATCGCCGCCTTCGCCGAGGCCGGCGTCACCAACCTCCAGGTCACCCCGGTCAGCCCCGACCCTGCCGCCACGATCTCCCAGCTCAAGGAGTGGGTCTCCTGACCCGCGCCTGACCCGGCGGCTGTGAGGTTCATCGGGGCGCCGATGAAGCTGTCGGTGGGACGCCGAAGTTTCATCGGCCCACCGACAGGTTCATCGGGTGGCCGATGAAGTTCCGGGCAGCCCGGGCAAACTTCAGCCCGCAGATCAGTCCCGGGCGAGCGAGCGCGCGATGACGGCGTTGGCGGCACGCTGGAAGCCGGTGACGACGGCCTCGAGGGTGAGCCGGCGCAGGCGGGAGACGGTCTGCTCGAGCCGCTCGGCGTCCTCGGCCGTCTGCGCCTCGCGGCGGTAGGGGCGCAGCACCTGCTCGCGCAGGATCTCGGTCAGCTCCTCGGCCAGGGCGTCCATGTGCCGGCTGATCGCCTCGCTCGCGGCCTCCATGCTGCCCGCGGGGATGTCGACGTCGAGCAGCTCGACGCCGACCGAGAGGTTCGGCAGGGCGACGTACCTTGAGCCGTCCCGCTCCACCGAGCCGAGGGTGACCAGCAGCTCGAGGTCGCGGTCGGAGAGGCGGCGGCCGACCACCTCCTCCAGCTGCTTGCGGGTCAGCCGCTCGCGGGGCCGGGAGGACCAGGAGGTGAGCATCGCCCGCTGCAGCGCGAGGTCCTCGACGGTGGCCGACGCGGGCAGCCCTGCCAGCACCCGCTCGATCGCCTGCAGCGTGAAGCCGTGGTCCTGCAGGGCGCGGACCAGCTCGAGCCGCGCGCGGTGCTCGTCGCCGTAGTACGCCACCCGTCCGCGGCGCTCCGGCGGCGGCAGCAGGCCGAGGCTGGCGTAGTACCGCGTGGTGCGGACCGTCAGCCCGACGGCGGCCGCCAGCTCGTCGACGGTCAGGGACGCGGCCGAGGACGGGGAGGGGGACACGACCGGCACCCTACCTTGCCCGATGACAGTTCTGCTGTCACAGTTGCGCTGACACCACGACGTACCGTCGACCACACCACCCGTCGGAGGAACCACATGCCGGAGCGCCCGTCGATCTACGAGCAGGAGCACGAGGACTTCCGCGCCACCGTGCGCTCGTTCCTCGAGAGGGAGGTCGTCCCCCACCACGACCAGTGGGAGAAGGACGGCCAGGTCAGCCGCGAGGTGTGGCTGAAGGCGGGCGAGGCGGGGCTGCTCTGCTTCGACGTCGAGGAGGAGTACGGCGGTCCGGAGATCAAGGACTTCCGCTACAACATGATCGTCGCCGAGGAGATCTCCCGGGTCGGCGCGAGCGGGTTGGGCTTCCCCGTCCACACCGACATCATCGTCCCCTACATCAGCCAGCTCGGCACCGACGAGCAGAAGCGTCGCTGGCTCCCGGGCCTGGTCAGCGGCGAGCTGATCTCGTCGATCGCGATGACCGAGCCGGGCGCCGGCTCGGACCTGCAGGGCATCAAGACCACGGCCGTCGACAAGGGCGACCACTACGTCATCAACGGCTCGAAGACCTTCATCAGCAACGGCATCATGAGCGACGTCGTCATCGTCGTCGCCCGCACCAACCCCGACGCCGGCCACCAGGGCATCAGCCTGCTCGTCGTCGAGCGCGGCATGGAGGGCTTCGAGCGCGGCCGCAACCTCGACAAGATGGGCCTCAAGGCCCAGGACACCGCCGAGCTGTTCTTCGACAACGTCGTGGTGCCCAAGGAGAACCTCCTGGGAGAGGAGGGCTCCGGCTTCATCTCGCTCATGGTCAACCTGCCCCAGGAACGGGTCTCGATCGCCGCGATCGCCATCGCCGCGATCGAGCACATCCTCGACCTGTGCCTGGAGTACGCCGCGCAGCGCGAGGCGTTCGGCAAGCCGATCGGCAAGTTCCAGCACAACCGGTTCCTGCTCGCCGAGATGGCGACCGAGGCCCACATCGCCCGGCTCTTCGTCAACGACTGCGTCATGAAGCTCAACGAGGGCAAGGTCGACACCGCGCTGGCGTCGATGGCGAAGTACTGGACGACCGAGCTGCAGAAGAAGTTCGCCGACCAGGGCGTGCAGCTGCACGGCGGCTACGGCTACATGAACGAGTACCCGATCTCCAAGGCGTACGTCGACAGCCGCATCCAGACCATCTACGGCGGCACGACGGAGATCCAGAAGGAGATCATCGGCCGCAGCCTGGGGATCTGAGCGCGACCTGAGCCCCGGGTCACACTGCGGGACACGCTCGAGCACCCGCCGCCCGGCCAGTCGGCCGGGCGGCGGTAGCGTGCTGCGGTGAGCAGCGACGTCGTGACCGTGGTGCGCTACGAGACGCCCGGCGTCGTCCGCACCCTGGACGTCGCCGCCAAGGCGCTGCTCGTGCTGCTGCTCGGCCTCGCCCTGGCCAACCCGGAGGCCAGCGGCCTCCAGGGCAAGGGCGCCGAGGCCCGGGCGATCGGCTACCCGCTCCTCGCCTTCGCCATCCCGGCCGTCTGGTTCTTCTCCTGGCGCGAGCGGGCGTCGTTCCCCTGGCTCGCCGACCTGCTCGTCACCCTCACCTGCTTCAGCGACACCCTCGGCAACCGGATGGACCTCTACGACCGCATCGTGTGGTTCGACGACTGGATGCACTTCGCCAACCTCGGGCTGCTCACCGCCGCCGTGCTGCTGCTGACGATGCACCGCAGCGCAGGCCTCGGCGCCGTGCTCGAGCGGGCCCTGGCCTTCGCCGGCACCGCCGCGATCGCCTGGGAGCTGGCGGAGTACGCCGCGTTCCTCAGCCGGCACTCCGAGCGCCAGCACGCGTACGCCGACACCCTCGGCGACCTGGCCCTCGGCGTCCTCGGCGCGCTCGTCGCCGGCGTGGTCGTGCACCGGGCCTGGGCGGCCGGCCACTTGAGCTCGACCGCGCCGCAGCTCGAGCACCCTCCCGTCGCCCACACCGCGGCCGGATAGCCTGCACGGCGATGGACGCCGAGACCGCGGGACCCCGCCCCACCCCCCAGCAGGTACGCCGTGCGCTGGCGCGCGCCGAGCGGGGTGCGGCCCTCGACCCCGCCGAGGCGACCGCCCTCCTGGCGGCGACGGGCCCCGAGCTCGACCGGTTGTGCGCGGCCGCGGCGAAGGTCCGCGACGCGGGCCTCGTGGCCGCAGGCCGGCCCGGCGTGGTGACGTACTCCCCCAAGGTGTTCATCCCGGTCACCCGGCTGTGCCGCGACCGGTGCCACTACTGCACGTTCGTGGAGACACCCGGGCAGGCCGCCCGCGAGGGCCGCGCGCCGTACCTCTCCCCCGACGAGGTGCTCGACATCGCCCGCCAGGGTGCTGAGCTGGGCTGCCTGGAGGCGCTCTTCACCCTCGGCGACCGGCCCGAGGACCGCTGGCCCGAGGCGCGGGCCTGGCTCGACGAGCAGGGCTACGACTCGACGCTGGCCTACGTCCGGGCGCTCGCCGTGCAGGTGCTCGAGGAGACCGGCCTGCTGCCGCACCTCAACCCCGGCGTCATGTCGTGGGAGGAGATGAACCGGCTCAAGCCCGTCTCCCCCTCGATGGGGATGATGCTCGAGACCACCTCGACCCGGCTGCACGAGACCAAGGGCCTGGCGCACTTCGGCTCCCCGGACAAGGACCCGGCCGTGCGGCTGCGGGTGCTCGAGGACGCCGGTCGGCTCTCGATCCCGTTCACCACCGGACTGCTGGTCGGCATCGGCGAGACGCTCGCGGAGCGCGCCGACACGATCTTCGCGCTGCGCGCCACGATGAAGGCCTACGGCGCGGTCCAGGAGGTCATCGTCCAGAACTTCCGGGCCAAGCCCGACACCGCGATGCGGCACGCCGACGACCTCGACCTCGACGAGTACCGCGCCGCCATCGCCGTCACCCGCATCGTGCTCGGACCCAAGGCCAGGGTGCAGGCACCGCCGAACCTCGTCGACCTGGCCGAGTGCCGGGCGCTGCTCGAGGCCGGCGTCGACGACTGGGGCGGCGTCTCGCCGCTCACCCCCGACCACGTCAACCCCGAGCGGCCCTGGCCCTCGCTGGAGCGGCTGCGCGCCATGAGCGCGGAGTGCGGCTTCGAGGTGGCCGCGCGGCTGACGATCCACCCCGAGCACGTCCGCGCGTCGCTCGAAGCCGGCGCCCCCTGGCTCGACCCGCGGGTCGCCGGCCACGTCGCCGCGCTCGCCGAGACCAGCGGGCCGCGCGCCGGCCTCGCGCGCCCCGGCGTACGTCCCGTGGGGCGGCCGTGGCAGGAACCCGACGGCGGCTTCGAGTCCACGGGTCGCACTGACCTGCACGCCGCGGTCGACACCGCGGGACGCACCGAGGACCGGCGCTCGGACTTCACCGAGGTGTACGGCGACTGGGACTCGGTCCGCGACGCCGCGGCCGGCACCGCGCTGGTCGACGGCGCTCCGGCCGTGCTGCACAGCGAGGGCCGCGAGGCGCTCGCCGCGGCCGAGGCCGACCCGGGGAACCTCTCCGACGAGCACGCCCTGACGCTGATGACCGCCGAGGGCCCGCTGCTCGACCAGGTCTGCCGGCTCGCCGACGACCTGCGCCGCGAGGCCGTCGGCGACGACGTGACCTACGTGGTCAACCGGAACATCAACTTCACCAACGTCTGCTACGTCGGCTGCCGCTTCTGCGCGTTCGCCCAGCGGCGCACCGACGCCGACGCGTTCTCGCTCTCGCTGGACCAGGTCGCCGACCGCGCACAGGAGGCCTGGGAGCTCGGCGCGACCGAGGTGTGCATGCAGGGCGGGATCGACCCCGAGCTGCCGGCCACGGCGTACTTCGACCTCGTCACCGCGGTCAAGCAGCGCGTGCCCGAGATGCACGTGCACGCCTTCAGCCCGATGGAGGTCGTCAACGGCACCGCGCGGACCGGGCTGTCGATAGAGGACTTCCTCATCAAGGCCCGCGAGGCCGGCCTCGGCTCGCTGCCCGGCACGGCCGCGGAGATCCTCGACGACGAGGTCCGCTGGGTGCTGACCAAGGGCAAGCTGCCCGCCCGCACGTGGATCGAGGTCGTCTCCACCGCGCACCGCGTCGGCATCCCGACGACCTCGACGATGATGTACGGCCACGTCGACAACCCGCGCCACTGGGTGGGCCACCTGCGGGTGCTCTCGCGGATCCAGGACGAGTCCCTCGCGGCCGGGGGGACGGGCTTCACCGAGTTCGTGCCGCTGCCGTTCGTGCACACCTCCGCGCCGATCTACCTCGCCGGCGTCGCCCGCCCCGGTCCCACGCTGCGCGACAACCTCGCCGTCCACGCGATGGCGCGGATCCTGCTGCACGGCCGCATCCACAACATCCAGACCTCGTGGGTCAAGCTCGGCGTCGACGGCACCCGCGCGATGCTCCGCGCCGGCGCCAACGACCTCGGCGGCACGCTGATGGAGGAGACCATCTCGCGGATGGCCGGCTCCGAGCACGGGTCGGCCAAGACGGTCGCCGAGCTCGAGGAGATCGGCGGCGGGATCGGCCGTCCGGTGGTCGAGCGGACGACGACGTACGCACCCCGGTCCAGCCCCGCCCCCGACCGGGGTTTGGGCACCGACCGCGGCCGGTAAACTCCCCGCGTCGGGCCGCCGGAGCCCGGGCGAGGGCAGGCATGGGATACCCGAAGGTCGACGACGAGTACGACGGTCGCTACCGCATCGTGCGTCGGATCGGGCACGGCGGCATGGGCGTGGTCTACGAGGCCGTCGACAAGGTCCTCAACCGCTCCGTCGCGCTCAAGATCGTGCTGCCGTCCCTCCCCGACCGGGAGGACTTCCACGCCCGCTTCGCCCGCGAGGCGTCGGTGCTGGCGCGGATCCGGTCGCGCAACATCGTGGGCATCCACGAGTACGGCGAGACCGACGACACCGTCTACTTCGTCACCGAGCTCTTCCCCGACGGCGACCTGCGGACCTGGCTGCAGACGCACGGGCCGCTGGACCGCCGCGCCGCGCTCTCGCTGGTCGCGCAGACCTGCGAAGCGCTCGCCGACGCCCACGCCGCCGGTGTCATCCACCGCGACGTCAAGCCCGGCAACGTGCTGCTCTGGAACCGGCCCGAGGGGCTCATCCCCTACCTCGCCGACTTCGGCATCGCACTGGACGGCAACGCCTCGGAGCAGGAGGGCCTGACCCGCGCCGGCACGCTCGTCGGCAGCCCGGCGTACATGGCGCCCGAGCGGCACTTCGGCCACGCCGCCGACGAGCGCGGCGACGTCTACTCGATGGGCTGCCTGCTGTGGGCGGTGCTGACCGGCGACGCGCCGTACGCCGGCACCGACTTCCAGATGATCAACAGCCACGTCAACTCGCCGATCCCGCAGCTCGCGACCGGCCACCCCGTCGACGACCGCATCGACGAGCTGCTGGCCCACACCCTGCACAAGGACCCCGAGCAGCGGGTCCGGTCGGCCGCCGAGCTGCGGCAGGCGCTGCTGGCGATCATCCGCGACATCGACTCCGGCCGGCTGCCCGTCCCCGGTCCTGCGGCCGGCGTGGACGACCCGGTCGACGCGGCTGCGCCCGGCGGTCCCGGCTCCTCGGTCGACCCCGAGGACGACCGCACCGCGGTCAAGCCGGTCCTCGGCGGGGCCGGCGCTGTCGGTGCTGCCGCGGGGGCGGTCGGTGGCGCGGCCGCCGCCGGTGCCGCTGCTGCGGCCGCCGCCTCCGCCGCGCGGACCGAGCGCGAGGACCACGACGACCACGAGGACCCGCAGGTCGGCAGCACGGTCGTGCGCGAGCTGGTCACCCCGGCGGCCGTCGCCGCACCGTTCGTGCCCGGCCCGGGCGACGGCTCGAGCGGCGCGACGGGTGGGGGGTCCGGAGGCGACGGGCCGGACGGCCCGGCGAGCGCGCCCGAGCACCGCGAGCGCCGCCGGCGCGGCGGCCTCGCCGTCGCTGCCGCCGCCGGCCTGGTGGCCGCGGTCGCCGTCGCGGCGTTCGCGATCGACGCCTCCACGGGCGACGAGGACGACCGACCGGTCGCCGGAGACCCCACCACCGCGGCGACCAGCGACGCAGCCGACGAGACCGCCTCCGCGAGCCCGAGCCCCAGCGCGACCGCCGCCACCCTGCCCGCCCCGGAGGCGCCGAGCGTCCGGGCGCGCAGCGGCTACCGGTCGGTGGGCTTCCGCATCCGCGAGGCTCCCGAGCCGGGCGGCGACGTCGTGCTGACCACGGAGTACAACCGCGGCCAGGGCTGGCAGACCCTCGGCGACCAGCGCTTCACCGTCGACACCGGCCAGGGCGGCGAGCGGGTCTGCGTACGCGTGCGCACCGTCGCGGAGTCCGCCGGCGGCGGCACGGCCACCAGCCCGGTCCAGCGTGACTGCGCCACCTCCCGGGCCCGGGTCGTGCGCCTCGTGCGCACCCCGGGTGCGTGCACCACCGAGTCCCAGGGCTACACCTACCCGTGCACCTGGTACGGCGTCGAGGTCGCCGGCTTCGCCTCCGGCAGCCGGCCGGTTCCCCGGCTGTTCTCCCGCGGCGTCGGCGAGTGGTGCGAGGAGGGCGTCGACTGCGTGCCGATCCCGGTCGGCAAGGACGGTCGCGGACGCGTCGCCCGCCTGACGAAGGTCGCCCGCGACGAGGGCCTCGTGACCCTCGTCGTCGACGGCGTGCGCACCCGCGCCCGCGTCGCTCACTCCTAGCCGGCGGGCGGCTGGTCGACGAGCGCGCGCCGGCGCCCGTCTCGAGACCCGCCGCACCGCGTCCGGCCGCGCGGGTCACGCCGCAGCGACCACCCGGCGTACGACGCACCACGCCCCCGACCGGCGGACCGGTCGGGGGCGTGCGTCTCAGCGAGGGTCAGGAGCCCGGCGGCGGAGGCGGCGGGGGCTGGGTCGGCGGCGGGGGCGTCGGGTCGGTCGGCGCCGGCGGGTTGCCACCGCCACCACCACCACCGCCGCCGCCGCCACCACCGCCGCCGCCGCCTGACGGCGGGGCCACGGTGGTCAGCTTGCGGGAGACGGAGGCGCCCCAGATGTTGCCGGCACCGCCCGCGACGCGGACCCGCCAGAAGCTCTTGCCGACGCGGTTGGCCGCGGCGGAGATCGAGTAGCGGCCGTTGCCGGCCGTGGAGCCGCGGCTGACGGTGCGCCACTTCCCACCGGAGTACTTCTGCAGTTGGATCCCCGCACGGCCCGCGGGCAGCGCGCGGCCGCGCATGGTGAGCCGCGTGCCCTGGCGGACCGTCCGCTGGGCGAGCGCGCCGGTGACGTTCTTGCGGACGAGCACCTTCAGCTTGGCCGAGGACTTGTCGTGCTTGGCCGAGCCGGGGAACGTCACGCGGTAGGTCGTGTTCCTGGCCGGCTGCACCTTCTTGCGCAGCGCGCCGCTGGTGCCGACCTTCTTGCTGACGACCTTGCGGAACTTCTTGTCCCCGGGGCCCTTGGCGGCGATGGTGATCCTGCCCGGGACGCCGTCGTTGTCGATGACCTCGCGGACGCGGGCGACGAGGTTGACCTTCTCGCCGTAGGTGACCCGGACGGTCTTCTTGCCCGACGAGCCGCGCTGCAGCGAAGCCTTGGTCCGGATCCCCTCGAACTCGTAGTCCTTCAGCGGGCCGCCGGCGCGGACGACCAGCTTGTCGACCTGGAAGGGGTTGCCGTCGCAGCCGAAGAGGAAGCCCATGCGCGCGCCCTTGCCGTCGCCGCCCCGCAGCGCCGCGAAGGACGGCAGGTCGAGCGGGAAGGACGTCGCGTCCTCGACCCCGGCTGCGGTGTAGTGGCGCCACGAGTAGGTCAGCGCGGACCCGTCGATGGTCCGCCAGTTCGGCTTGTCGTCCGGGTTGAGGTCGGTGATCAGGTCGGAGGTGCCGATCCAGTAGCCGTCGTCGTCCGGCGCCTCGTAGCGCACCGACGCGATGCCCTGGCTCTGCGCCGCGGTGGTGCGCAGACGGATGGAGAACCGGCTCAGCTGCGTGGGGCGGCCGGCGTACGCCGTGGCGCCCACAGCGGTCCCCGTGCCCCGCGGCTGCCACGCGATGCTCGCCTTGCCGGAGTTCGGCTTGTTGCGCACGACGCGGAACGTCGGCTTCTTGCCGGGGGCCGCACCAGGGTCGACGCAGTCGCGGACTGCGAGCCGGAGGCCCGAGGCCTGGAAGTGGTCGCCGTCCACGCGCGTCGCGCCGACGGCGACGCCGGGCAACGCGGTGAGGGCGAGGGTGACGGCGCCGACGGCACCGATGACGGTTCTGCGCATCTACTACCTCGGAGGGTGGGGGGAGCGATCCCAGGCGGAGGCGCGGCCGGTCCGGCCGCTCGCACCGGCTCTACCCGCCCGCGGACCTGCGGAAACGCATGGTCTGGACCCGCGGAGGGTAACTGCCCGGTGCTCCCTCCACCCACTCCCCCGACTAGAAGGAGCACTCCACCATGCTGTTCATCCTCTGGGTCCTGGCCGTCATCCTCGTGCTGGCCGGCATCTTCAACCTCGTCAAGGGGCAGATGCTGTGGGGCATCGTCCTCATCGTGGTCGGTCTCGCGGTCGGCCCGGGCGGCTACAGCATCTTCAGCTAGCGCCCGCGACCACCCAGCGATCGACCAGCGATCGACCGGTGATCACCCGGCGCTGAGCGCCTCGGCCGCGACGCGGAGGTCGGCGACGAGATCGTCGTACGCCGCGTCGCGGTCGTCGGCGCGCAGCACCGCGGACGGGTGGGTGGTGGTGAGGACCCACGCCGGCGGGTGCTCGGTGCCGAGGCGCTCGGGCCAGTCGACGAGCCGGCCGCGCGTCTCACCGACCTTGAACGACGACCCGTAGACCGCCTTGCCGGCGGTCCCACCGAGCAGCACGGCCCCCTGCGGGCGCACGACGGACAGCTCCGCGCGCAGCCACGGCGCGCAGGCCGCTACGTGGGCGGTCTTCGGCGACTGGTGGATCCGCCGCTTGCCGCGCATGCCGGACCACCGGAAGTGCTTGACGACGTTGGTGCGGTAGACCTCGGCAGGGTCGACGCCGACGTCCGTCAGCGCCCGGTCGAGCAGGCGCCCGGCCGGCCCGACGAAAGGCTCGCCCTCGACGTCCTCGCGGTCTCCGGGCTGCTCGCCCAGCACGAGCAGCCGGGCACCCGGCGGGCCGGAGCCCATCACGGCCTGGGTCGCGTCGGCGTGGAGCTCGCACCCGCGGCAGCCCCGCACCGCCTCCAGCAGCGCCTCGTGCGTGGGCCGTTCCGGCACCCACTGCTCCGCGCCCGGTCGGTCCACGTCGTCGCGTGCCACGGCACGGCGGTACCCCGTCGGGCCTGCGGCGAGCACTGATCGATCGCGACCGGGTGGGTACCGGCCCGGTCCACCGCCGTTGGACGGCGGAACCGACGCAGAAGGAGGACTGGTGGCCGAGAGCATCGTCGAGGACGAGCTGTGGGAGGACTTCCACCGGGTGGTCAACATGACCTCGCGCGAGCTGCGCGACTGGCTGGCCGTGCAGGGCGCGGGCGAGGACACCGAGGCGCTGCCGGACCAGGCCGGGCCCGAGCTGGGACACCAGGTGCTGGCGATCCTCGGCAAGCGCCGCGCGGACCTCACGCCCGACGACGTCGAGGTGATGGACCGCGTCGTCGAGATGATCGTCGCCGAGCGCGGACCCGAGCCGGAGCCGACCGCCGGTGAGGACACGTGGCGGCGCAGCCTGATGAACATCGGGCACGACCCGCTCAAGCCGTAGTTCCCCGTCCCGCACCCCCCGCACGCCCCCGACCGCTCGTCCTAGGGTCGGGGGCGTGCCCACGCTCGCCGACACCCTGGCCGACCTCTCCGGCGCCGGGCGCGAGCCCGGCGGCGCGGCCTGCCTGGTCCGCCGCGGCGAGGTCGTCGACGAGGCGTGGACCGGGACCCGCGACGGCACGACCCCGTGGACGCCGGACACGCTCGTCCTCTGCTACTCGGTCGCCAAGCCGATGGCGGCGCTGGCGGTGCTCTCGGTGGTCGCGGAGGGGCTGCTCGACCTCGACGAGGCTGTCGCGTCGGTGTGGCCGGAGTACGCGGCTCGTGGCAAGGCCGCGACCACGGTGCGGCAGGTGCTGGCCCACCAGGCCGGCCAGCCCGCGTTCCCGCCGGCGGCCGTCGACCTGCCCTTCGACGACCGTGACGGCCTGGCCGAGTCCCTGGCCGCTGCTGCACCGGAGCACGAGCCCGGCACCGCTGTCGCCGAGCACGCCCTGACCTACGGCCACCTGCTCGACGAGCTGGTCCGCCGCGCGGCCGGCGAGCCGCTGGCCGACCGCTTCGCGCGGATCGTGGCCCCGCATGGGTGGGACCTCCACCTGGCCGTGGCGCCGGCGGACCTGCACCGGGTCGCCGACGTCGTGGCGCTCGAAGCGAGCTGGCCGCGCAGCATCCTCGACGACTCCTCGTGGGGCCCCGTGCTGTCGCGGCCGGACGGCCTGCTCGACCCGGCCGTCGTGAACACCGCCCGGTGGCGGACGACGCCGTTCCCGGCGATCTCCCTGCACGCCAGCGCCCGCGGGTTGGCGCTGCTCCAGGCCGACCTCGCCGAACCCGACGGCGCGCTGGCCACCCTGCTCGGACCGACCCTGCACGCCGCACTGGTCACCGGCCAGGCCGCCGGCCGCGACCGGGTGCTGGGTCGTGAGGTCACCTGGACCCTGGGCTACCAGCGCGACCTGATGCCCGACCCCACGCGGGTCGAGGTCGGCATGGGAGGTGTCGGCGGGGCCGCGGCCTGGAGCCGCTCGGGCGAGCACGGCTACGGGGCGGCGTACGTCAGTCGTGGCTGGGCGACGGGGAGCGGGTGGACGCGGTGGACGAGGCCGTCCTGGCCATCGCGCGGGAACGGTGGAACGCGTTCTAGGCGAGCCCTAGGCTGCCGCTCGTGCGCTTCGCGATCAGCACGGCCTTCCTGCCCGTCTCCGAGCTGACCGCGATCGCGCGGGCGGCCGACGAGCTCGGCTACGACGCCCTCGCTGTCCCCGACCACGTGGTCGACCTCGAGACGCTGCGGACGCCTTACCCCTACACGGCCGACGGCTCGCGCCGCTGGGGCTTCGACGCCGAGTGGCCCGACCCGTGGGTGCTCGTCGGGTCGCTCGCTGCCGTGACCGAGCGGCTGCGGTTCTTCACCTCGGTCTACGTGCCCGCGATGCGGAGCCCGTTCCAGGTCGCGAAGTCCGTCGGCACCGCGGCGGTGCTGTCGGGCAACCGGGTCGCGCTCGGGGTCGGGATCGGGTGGTGCGAGGACGAGTTCGAGCTGCTCGAGCAGGGCTTCCGCACGCGCGGGCGCCGCACCGACGAGGGGCTCGCGCTGATGAAGCGGCTGTGGGAGCCCGGCTGGACGGAGTTCGAGGGCGAGCACTACTCCGCACCGCGGCTGGTGATGGAGCCGACACCGACCGCGCCGGTGCCGGTGTACGTCGGCGGGCTCTCGGAGGTGGCGTTCCGCCGCGCCGCACGGCACGACGGCTGGGTGGGCGACATGTACCGCACCGACGAGGCGGTCCGCTGGGCCACCCGCCTGCGCGAGGTCCGCGACGAGACCGGCGCGACCGGCGACTTCCGGGTGATCGTGGCACTGACAGATGCGCTGCTCCCCGAGCAGTTCGCCCGGGCGGAGGAGGGCGGGGTCACCGACTGCATGACGATGCCGTGGGCCTACTACACCGGCCTCGAGGCCACCCTGGAGCAGAAGCTCGACGGGATGGCCCGCTTCGCCGAGGACGTCGTACGACCGATGGCCCGGTGACGCCTCCCGAGGGGCGCCACCGGGCCGGTGGGGTGGTGCGGGTCCGCGTCAGCGGACCCTGACGACGTACCGCTTCGACGCCGACGGCTTGACGCCCGAGGTGCCGCCGAACTTCGCGACCAGGACGTGCTTGCCCTTCTTCATCCTCGGCAGCACGATCCGCGCCTTGCCGGCGGCGTTCACCTTGCCCGACGCGATGCGACGGCCGTTGTCGGTGATCGTGACCTTGCCCCCGGCGACCGGGTTGTCGGCGCCGACCGTGACGGTGGCCGAGCCCTTCTTGCGGGAACTCAGCGCGAACTTCGCGGTGACGTGGGAGGCCATCTTCCCGGTCGAGTCACCGCCGGCGAAGAGCCCGACGTACGGCGTGACGTACTGCTTGTCGCCGCCGTGGCCGCCGACGGTGAACGCCATCTGGAAGTGGTCGCCGGCCTGGTTGATCGGGCAGGGCGCGGTGCCCTCGCGCCGGCTCTGGCACTCCGGCTGCTGGGTCGCGGGACCCTTGAGCTCGCGGGTGGCCTTGACCGGGAACTGGAACTCGAGCACGTCGCCCTGCCGGAGCGTGAACGGCGTGAAGTCGGCGTTGCCCACCAGGATGCCGCCGTTGACGCCCTGGTCGAAGGCGAGGTCGCCAGTGCCCAGGTCCTGCTCGTCACCGGCCTCGGTGAGGTCCCAGTGGACGTCCTCGTCGACGAACTCGACGCCGCGCGGCACCAGGATCTCGGGCAGGACGGCGACCTTGCCGCTGCACGGGATGCTGACCAGGCCGATGTAGCCGCGGAGGTAGAACTTCTCCCCCACCTTCGGCACCGTGCCGGACGGCGACCGCCAGCCGACGTTGGCGCTCACGCCGGTCGACGGGCCGCTGGTGATGCAGTCGATGACGGTGTCCTCGTCGTGCTTGCCGTCCTGCCACTCACCGCCCGCCGCCGCGGTGGCGACGCCGCCGCCCAGGCCGGCGAGGGTGGTGGTGAGGACGAGTGCGGCGGAGGCGAGCAGACCGGTGCGTCGCGTGCGGGAGGTGCGGGTGTCGCTGAGGGGGATCATGGCTCTGCGCTTTCGTGAGGGGTGCTGGTCGTGAGCACGACCCTCGCGGTCCCGGCGTCCCGGCCGACAGGGACAGCAGCACCGACCTCGTCCCGACCTCGCCCGGCGGCCACCGGGACGCCCGTCCCGGGCGGGCGCCGGGACAGTCCTGCCTGTGCTGTCGAGAGGGGCGCACGGTGTGCCCATCTCGACAGCACGACGCGGGCGCCCTCAGGCCCTGGTCACTCCCACTCGATGGTGCCCGGCGGCTTGGAGGTGATGTCGACGGTGACCCGGTTGACCTCGGCGACCTCGTTGGTGATCCGGGTGGAGATCTTCTCGAGCACCTCGTAGGGCAGGCGGGCCCAGTCGGCGGTCATGGCGTCCTCGGAGGTGACCGGGCGCAGGACGACGGGGTGGCCGTAGGTGCGGCCGTCGCCCTGGACGCCGACGGAGCGGACGTCGGCGAGGAGGACGACCGGCATCTGCCACACGTCGCGGTCGAGCCCGGCGCGGGTCATCTCCTCGCGGGCGATCGCGTCGGCCTGGCGCAGGATGTCGAGGCGCTCGCGGGTGACCTCGCCGATGATCCGGATGCCGAGGCCGGGGCCGGGGAACGGCTGCCGGTGCACGATCTCGGCGGGCAGGCCGAGCTGCTCGCCGACCTGGCGCACCTCGTCCTTGAAGAGCGTGCGCAGCGGCTCGACCAGCTCGAGGTCCATGTCCTCGGGCAGGCCGCCGACGTTGTGGTGGGACTTGATGTTCGAGGTGCCGGCGCCGCCGCCGGACTCCACGACGTCCGGGTAGAGCGTGCCCTGCACGAGGAACGCGACCTTGTCGCCCTCCTCGGCGGCGCTCTGCTCGACGAACCCGGCGAGGATCTCGCCGCGGGCGGCCTCGAAGACGCGGATGAACTCCCGCCCGATCGTCTTGCGCTTCTCCTCCGGGTCGGAGATGCCGGCCAGCGCCGTGAGGAACCGCTCCTCGGCGTCGACGACCTTCAGGTCCACCCCGGTCGCCGCCACGAAGTCGCGTTCGACCTGCTCGGTCTCGCCCTGGCGCATGAGGCCGTGGTCGACGTACACGCAGGTCAGCCGGTCACCGATCGCGCGCTGCACGATCGCCGCGGCGACCGCGGAGTCGACGCCGCCGGAGAGGCCGCAGATCGCCCGGCCGCGCTCGCCGACCTGGGCGCGGATCGCCTCGATCTGCTCCTCGACGATGTTGACCATCGTCCACGTGGGGCGGCAGCCGGCGATCTCGTGCAGGAAGTGCTCGAGCACCTGCTGGCCGTGCTCGGTGTGCAGCACCTCCGGGTGCCACTGCACGCCGGCCAGGCCGCGGTCGACGTCCTCGAACGCCGCCACCGGCGTGACGGCCGTCGAGGCCAGCACCGAGAAGCCCTCCGGCGCGGCCGTGACCGAGTCGCCGTGGGACATCCACACCCGGTGGGCGGCCGGTACGTCGGAGAGCAGCGTGCCCGGCTCGGTGACCGTGACCTCGGTCCGGCCGTACTCGCGCGCGCCGGTGTGGGACACCTCGCCGCCGAGCCCCTTGGCCATCAGCTGGAAGCCGTAGCACATGCCGAACACCGGCGTGCCGGCCGTGAACAGCGAGGTGTCGATCGACGGCGCGCCCTCGGCGTACACCGACGACGGCCCACCGCTCAGGATGATCGCCTTCGGCTGTCGCGCCAGCATGTCGGCCACCGGCATCGTGTGCGGCACGATCTCGGAGTAGACCCGGGCCTCGCGGACCCGCCGGGCGATCAGTTGCGCGTACTGCGCTCCGAAGTCGACCACCAGGACCAGGTCGTGCTCTCCCACCGCCGTCATGGGCCGCAGCCTATCGGCGGGCCTGGTCTCGAGACGCGTCGCTCTCCTCGCAGGCTCGGTGAGCCGACGCTCCTCGACCTCTTCGCAGGATCTTCGCCGGGAAATGCACCAGGGCCCGGCCGGGGAGGGAGGGTGGCCGGGCCCTGATCGTCCACGCAGCTGTTGGACAGTGCTTGGACCACGACCCGACTCTTGGGAGGGAGCATGACTGCCGGGTCTGACCACTCAACGACCGCCTGAGGGGCGGGTTACGGCGCGTCGGGAACGAAAAACGGCCCGGTCTGGACCGGGCCGTTCTCCGTCGGATCAGTGCAGGTCGGAGCGGGTGCGGCCGCTCGAGCCGCGGTTCAGGACACGCCGACGATCGGCAGCCGCAGGGCGCCCGGGGCGCTGTCGGGGACGACCGGCGCGGTCGGGGCGACCGGCTCGACGCGGCGGTAGTCCGAGCCGAGGGCGGGGCGCCGGTCCTGCTCGCCCTTGTTCGGCCACAGCGCCATCGCGCGCTCGGCCTGGGCGGTGATCGTCAGCGACGGGTTGACGCCGAGGTTGGCGGTGATCGCCGAGCCGTCGGCGACGTGCAGGCCGGGGTGGCCGTAGACCCGCTGGTAGGGGTCGATCACGCCGGTCTCGGCGGAGTCGCCGATCGCGCAGCCGCCGAGGAAGTGGGCGGTCAGCGGCATGTTGAACTGCTCGCCGATGTTGCCGCCCGGGGTGCCGCCGATGACCTTCGCCATCAGCCGCACCGCGGTGTTGCCCGCGGGGATCCAGGTCGGGTTCGGCACGCCGTGGCCCTGGCGCGAGGTCAAGAAGCTCCTGCCGGTGCCGGGGATCTTCCTGGTGTACGTCGTGATCGAGTTGTCCAGGCTCTGCATCACCAGCGCGATCACCGTCCGCTCCGACCAGTGCCGCAGGTCGTACAGGTCGGTGATGCTCCGGCGCTGCTTCCAGGTCTCCTTCAGCCACGTCCGCCAGCGGGGCGCAGGGCCGTCGCCGTCGGTGAGCACGGTCTGGAGCAGCGACATGAAGTTGCTGCCCTTGCCGTAGCGGACCGGCTCGACGTGGGTGTCGTCGTCGGGGTGGAACGAGGACGTGATCGCGATGCCCTGGCTGTAGTCGACCTTCGTGTCCGGCGCGATCGCGCCGAGGATCGACTCGGAGTTGGTGCGCGACAGGTAGCCGATGCGGTCCGAGACGCGCGGCAGGTGCCCCTCGTCCTTCATCCGGTGCAGGAGCCGCTGGGTGCCCAGCGCCGACGCCGCGAGCACGACCTGGTCGGCGGTGAGCACCCGCGTGGCCGAGCGGCGCGAGACCTTCGCCTTCGTGTAGCGGACGTGGACGTCGTACCCGCCGTCCTCCCGGGGCGCGATCCTGGTGACCGTCGTCAGCGGCAGCACCTTCGCGCCGGCCTCCTCAGCGAGGTAGAGGTAGTTCTTGACCAGCGTGTTCTTGGCGTTGTGCCGGCAGCCGCTCATGCAGGCGCCGCAGCCGATGCAGGTCTTCCGCTCGGGGCCGGCCCCGCCGAAGAACGGGTCGGCGACGGTCTCGCCCTGCGCCTGCTCGGGCCCGCCGAAGAAGACGCCGACCGGGGTGGGGTGGAAGGTGTCGGCGACGCCCATCTCGCCGGCGACCTTCTCCATGACGTCGTCGGCGGGGGTGCGCAGCGGGTTCTCGACGACGCCCAGCATCCGCTTGGCCTGGTCGTAGAACGGCGCGAGCTCGGACTTCCAGTCGGTGATGTGGCTCCACTGCGGGTCGTTGAAGAACGCCGGCAGCGGCTCGTAGAGCGTGTTGGCGTAGACCAGCGAGCCGCCGCCCACGCCGGCGCCGGAGACGATGAGGCAGTCGCGCAGCGCGTCGATCCGCTGGATGCCGTAGCAGCCGACCTCGGGGCGGAAGAGGTACCGCTTGACGTCCCACGACGTCTCGGCGAAGTCCTCGTCGCCGAAGCGGGCGCCGGCCTCGAGCACGCCGACCTTGTAGCCCTTCTCGGTCAGCCGGAGCGCGGCGACCGAGCCACCGAAGCCCGAGCCCACGACGAGCACGTCGAAGTCGTGCCCGGCGTCGTTGCCGGTCGCGGGAGGAGTGTGGTCAGTCATCAGGCACGTCCCAGCTTCTTCATCAGGCGGAGGTTGGCGGTCATGACCTTCGCGAAGGTCTCGTCGGAGAGGCCCAGCACCGGCGCGATGCGCATGACGCGCTGGGTGGCGACCGACTGGGTCTCGGTGTAGCGCAGGATGCCCTCGGCACCCTGCCGGCGGCCGAGGCCGGACTGCCGCATGCCGCCCATCGGGGCGTCGATGCTGGCGAAGGTGGCGCCGAAGGCCTCGTTGATGTTGACGGTGCCGGCCTTGACGTACCGCGCGATCGCGCGTGCCCGCGGGCCGTCCTGGCTGTAGATCGAGGCGTTGAGGCCGTACTCCCCCTCGTTGGCGCGGGCGATCGCGTCGGCCTCGTCGTGGAACCGGTAGAGCGAGACGACCGGCCCGAAGGTCTCGTCCTGGAAGCACGCCATGTCCGGCGTGACGCCCTCGAGGATGGTCGGCTCGTAGAAGTACGGGCCGAGGTCGGGCCGGGCCTTGCCGCCGGTGAGCACCCGGGCTCCCTTCGCGACCGCCTCCTCGACGTGGTGCACGACCGCGTCGAGCTGGGCCTGCGAGATCAACGAGCCCATGTCGTTCTCCCACGCCAGCGTCGCGCCGAGGGTCAACGCCTGGGCGCGGGCCACGAACCGCTCGACGAACCGGTCGTAGACCTGGTCGGCGACGAAGATCCGCTCGATCGACACGCACAGCTGCCCGGCGTTGGAGAACGTCGCGCGCACCGCGCCCTCGGCCGCCTTCTCCAGGTCGGCGTCGCGGAGCACGAGCATGGGGTTCTTGCCACCGAGCTCGAGCGAGCAGCCGATCAGCCGCTCCGCGCAGCCGTGGGCCACGACCCGACCGGTGGCGGTCGACCCGGTGAAGCAGACGTAGTCGGCGCGCTCGACGATCCCGGTGCCCACCCGCGACCCCGGGCCCGCGACGACCTGCCAGACCTCCGGCGGGAAGCCGGCCTCCTCGAGCAGCTGCGCGCCGAGCAGTGCCGACAGCATCGTCTGGGCGTCGGGCTTGGCGACCACCGCGTTGCCCGCCAGGAGCGCCGGCAGCCCGTCGGCGAGCGCCATCGTGAACGGGTAGTTCCACGGCGAGATGATCCCGACGACGCCCTTGGGGACGCGGTTGACGTCGACCCGCGTCAGCACCGGCATGACGCCGGGGTGCCGCTTGGTGTCGAGGTGCCGGTGGGCGGTGCGCGCGTAGTAGCGTGCGGTCATCGCCACGTGCAGCGTCTCGTCGAAGGCGTGCTTCCGCGCCTTGCCGGACTCCAGCACGATCAGGTCGGTGATCTCGTCCTGCCGGTCGAGCACCAGGTCGTGGAAGCGCAGCAGCATCGCGGCGCGCTCGTCGAGGCTGGTCCGCGACCAGGCCAGCTGCGCCCGTCGGGCCCGGGCGAACGCCTCGGCGACGTCGGCGTCGCTGCTCTGCGGGACGTGCGCCAGCGGCGCGCCGTCGAGCGGCGAGAAGACGGCGCTCGACTCCCCCGCCGTCGCCACCACGCGGCGGGTCAGCGAGGCGGCGTACTCCGGCTCGAGGGCGTAGGTCGCGCCCGGCTCGTGCTCGGGGTCGCGGGGACCCTCCACGAGCGGGCCGCCGGACGGGGACGGAGAGGAGGCGCTCATGTACCGAGGGTATGTGACGGCAGTCTCGCGGACTACCGATCGGTAGCGATTGTGGGACTGTACACATCGCGGACGGTTGTCAACCGCCCGCCAGGAGTGCCGTCGCGCCCGCCGAGGGGTACGCCACCGGGCGGACCTACATGGCCGGCGCGGTCGGGTAGATCGCCTTCAGCTCGGTGTACTGCGCCAGGCCCTCCGGCCCGAACTCCCGGCCGATCCCCGATGCCTTGAAGCCGCCGAACGGCGCGGCGAAGTCCATCGTGTAGGTGTTGACGCCGTAGGTGCCGGCCCGCACGCGGCGGGCGACGTCCAGCCCGGCGTCCGGGTCACCGGTCCAGACCGTGCCGGCCAGGCCGTAGTCGGAGTCGTTGGCGATCCGGACGGCGTCGTCCACGTCGTCGTACGCGATGACCGACAGCACCGGGCCGAAGATCTCCTCCTGGGCGATCCGCATCCGGTTGTCGACGTCGGCGAAGACCGTCGGGCGGACGTACCAGCCGCGGTCGAGGCCGTCGGGCATGCCGTTGCCACCGACGACGACGCGGGCGCCCTCCTCCTGGCCGAGGGCGATGTACTTCTCCACCCGCTCCTGCTGGCGCTGGGCGACCATCGGGCCGATCTCGGTGGCCGGGTCGGCCGGGTCGCCGACGACCATCCCGGAGACGGTCTCGGCGAGCGCCTCGACCACGGCGTCGTAGTTGGCCCGCGAGGCGAGGATGCGGGTCTGCGCCACGCACGCCTGGCCCGAGTTCATCAGCGCGACGAACTTCAGGCCCTCCATCGTGGCGGCGAGGTCGGCGTCGTCGAGGACGATCGCCGCGGACTTGCCGCCGAGCTCGAGGCTGACGCGCTTGAGCTGCTCGCCGCACACCGCCGCGATCTTGCGGCCGGCCGCCGTCGACCCGGTGAAGGCGACCTTGTCGATGCCGGGGTGCGCGACGAGGTGCTCGCCCACCTCCCGGCCGGCGGCCACGATGTTGACGACGCCGGCTGGCACGCCGGCCTCCTCCAGCAGCTCGGCCATCAGGTAGGTGTCCAGCGGCGTCTCCGGCGCCGGCTTGACCACGACCGTGTTGCCGGCCAGCAGCGCCGGGACGACCTTGGAGATCGTCGTGAACTGGGGGACGTTCCACGGCGGGATCGCAGCCACCACGCCGACCGGCTCGCGTCGCACGATGACCTCCGGGCCGAGCACACCCGGCCGGGTATCCTCCCACGGGAACGCGCGGGCGATGCCGAGGAACGCCTCGATCTGCATCCACGGCGCCGGCGACTGGGCGAGGTTGGAGAACGACGTCGGCGCGCCCATCTCAGTGGTGATCAGGTCGGCCATCTCGGCCAGCTTCCCGGCATACAGCCCCGAGAACGCCTGGACCACCTCGATCCGCTCCTCCGGCGACATCCGGGGCCACGGCCCCTCGTCGAAGGCGCGGCGGGCGGCCGCGACCGCGGCGTCGACGTCGGCGGCGGACCCCTCGGGGACCGTCGCCACGACCTGCTCGGAGTGCGGCGAGACGACCTGCAGGGTCGCCGCCGTCGCCGGCGCGGCCCACTGGCCATCGATGTAGAAGGCGTCGCGGTCGAGGGTCATGGCTGCTCCTGGTCTGAGGGGTACGACGGGTGGCTGGGGCGGGCGGTCAGGGCGCGGTCGGTCAGGGGGCGGTGGCGAACCAGTCGGCGAAGCCGCTGGGGTCGTGCCGGCCGATCGCGAAGTGCTCGAAGAGGCCCCAGCCCTCGGCCTCCCGGCCGCCCTCGTGGAGGACGGCGCGACCGACGTGGTCGACGCAGCCGAACATGAACCGGCCCTGCACCGCCTCGTCGGCCATGTCGTAGGTCAGCCGCTCGACGTGCTTCTCGCCCTTCCACATGCCGTGCGTCCAGTCCGGGTCGCCGCCGTAGCCGCCGCCGACGTGCAGCGGCGCCGCCAGCAGCGAGGACACCTCGAGCCGCACCTCCTCACCGCGACCGCTGGTGCAGGTGATCGTCGCGCCGGTCGGCTTCCGGGTGCCCGAGGCGTAGTGCACCTGCACGCGCGGCCAGCCGAGCTGCTCGACCCGCCCGTCGGCATGGACGCGGTGGCAGTCGTTGAGGGTCCGGTAGCCCGAGGGGTCCTCCTGGAGGATCAGCACGACGGCGTACTCCTCGAAGCGCAGGGGGACGTAGGTCCACCACATGCCGTCGAACGGCGGGTCCGCCGGTGCGCCGGCCGGCTCGGCCTCGCCCACCGGGCGGATGCCCCAGGACCGGTCGCGGGTGCCGACCCAGCGGTCCGGGGTGACCTCGATCCGCTCGCCATCGACGTCGACGTGGCCGCTCCAGGTGCCGACCTGGGCGAACCGCTGCGCGTCGAGCGTGACCCGGGCGCCGGAGCGCAGCACGTGCGGCAGCTCCTGCAGGACGGGGAACGAGCCCTCCCACGTCAGGTCGGCGGCGATCCCCTCGGTCTCCTCGATCGTCAGGTGGATGCGCTGCAGCGGCTCCTCGACCTCGACCCGGTAGCCGCCGACGTGCTGGTTGAGCCGGTCGTCGTCGCACAGGTCGGAGAGGTGCAGCGCCGTCTGCTTGCCGTCGCGGGCGAGCAGCAGGAACGCGTCCTTGGTGCCGAGGTTCGGGTAGTAACCCAGGCCGGTGATGAGGAACAGGTCACCGGTGCGGTCGTGGGCGTTGAAGTAGCAGCGGTCGTAGAAGTTCCGGTCGCTGCTCGCGGGCCAGGTGACCGGGAGCGGCGCTTGGTGCAGCGGGTACTCGTCGAGCGGTCCGACCATCAGGCCCCCACCTCCGCGAGCAGCCGGTCGAGCAGCGGCTTGTGGTGCATGAGCGCGTCGGGGTCCTCGGGTCGCTCGATCTCGCCGAAGTGGACCTGCCGGGCGCCGGTGCGCAGGAAGACGATGCACCACTGGACCGCGTTGTAGACGTGGTACCAGTGCAGGTCGCCGACCTCGACGCCGGTCAGCTCGCGGTACGTCGCCACCACGTCCTCCTCGCGGAGGAGGTGCGGCATGCCGGGCAGCTCCAGCGCGCCGGTGATCGACTCGAAGACCATGTGCGCGAAGACCATCCACGACAGGTCCAGCTCGCGCGGCCCGACCGTCGCCATCTCCCAGTCGAGCACCGCGACCGGCGCGAAGTCCTGGAACAGCACGTTCCCGATCCGCGAGTCGCCCCAGCAGAGCACCGCGTCGCCCTGCTGCTCGGGCAGGTGCGCCTCGAGCCACGCCAGCCCACGCTCGGTGACCGCGGAGCGGCCGATGTCGGGGACTGCGAAGTCGTACCACGCCTTCGTCCGCGCGAGGTTCCGCTCCAGCGGCGTCGCCCCCTCGTGGCCGTGCCGCGCCGGGTCGAGGAACGCGAAGGTCGTGGTCGCCTCGGGGATCGCGTGCAGCCTCGCCAGCACGCCGACCGTGGCGTCCTGCAGGGACCGCTGCTGCTCCGGCGAGGCGTCGTGAAGCCAGTTGTCGCCGAAGTTGTAGGGCAGCACGTCCTGCGGCACGACCCCCTCGACGCGGTCCATGAGGAAGAACGGCGTCCCGAGCACCTCCCCCGTCGGCTCCATCCAGCGCACGACCGGCACGGGTACGTCGGTCAGCTCGCCGACCAGCCGCATCGCGTCGTACTGGTCGCCCAGCGCGTAGTCCGGGAACACCGGGAAGTCCTCGGCCGCCGGCGCCACCCGCGCCACGAACCGGCCCACCCGCTGCTCGCCGCCCTCGGTCCACGTCACGTCCAGCGGCAGCGTCTCCGCCGACATGCCGTTGGCGTCCGCACCCGCGTGCACGTCGACCGCCGGCGCGGCGCCCTCCGGCAGCTGGGTCGCCAGCCACGTCGCGAGCCGGTCCGCGAGCGTGCTCGGGTCGCGGCTGCTGCGCTGCAGCTTCATGTCCGGTGGCGGCGGTGCCTGGGTCACGGGCGCTCCTCGGGGTCGGCCACGCATCTGGAGTGTGACGTGGCTCTCAGCGCCGCCAGCATCGGTGGAACGCGTTCTAGTTGTCAATGACACGTGTCAACCAGGCTCCGCCGGTCGAGCAGGGAGGCGCCCCGGCGCCGACGTCAGCGACGAGGTCAGACGATGTCGGGGGCGCTGACCCGGGCCTCGTCGGCTTCCTGGTCGGTGAGCTGGCGCTGGCTCTGCCGCTCCGCCTCGACGCGGCGGAGGTAGTGGTCGACCTCGTCGGCGGTGCGGGCGTCGTCCCAGCCGAGCTCGGCGGCCATCAGCGCGGCGACACCGGCGGCGGCGCGGGTGCCGCGGTCGAAGGTCTCGATGGAGATGCGGGTGCGGCGGGTGAGGACGTCGTCGAGGTGGCGGGCGCCCTCGTGGGTGACGGCGTACACGACCTCGGCCGCGAGGTGCTCGTCCGCGGCCTCGAGCGGCTGCCCGAGCTCCGGCCGCTGCTCGATCAGCGCGAGGAGGTCGTCGACGAGCGCGCCGTACCGCCCCAGCAGCGCGTCGATCCGCGCGACGTGCAGCCCGGACCGTCGCGCGAGAAGCACCCGCTGGTTGGTCCGCGCCTCCCAGCCGTCGGCGCCGAGCAGCGGGACGCGGTCGGTGATCGAGGGCCGCACGGCCAGGTTCCCGGTGGTGCGCAGCGAGTGGGCGGCGGCGTCGACGGCGTCCTGCGCCATGACGCGGTACGTCGTCAGCTTGCCGCCGGCGATCATCACGAGCCCGGGGACGGGCGTGACCACGGTGTGCTCGCGCGAGATCTTCGAGGTGGTCTCCGACTCCCCGCGCAGGAGCGGCCGCAGGCCGGCGTACACCCCCTCGACGTCGTCGTGGTCGAGCGGCTCGCGCAGGATCGCGTTGACCCGGTCCAGGACGTACTCGATGTCGGTGCGGCTCGCGGCCGGGTGGGCCTTGTCGAGGTCCCAGGCGGTGTCGGTGGTGCCGATGACCCAGTGCCGGCCCCACGGGATGACGAACAGCACCGAGGTCTCTGTGCGGACGATGAACCCGGCCTCGGAGCGGATCCGGTCGCGCGGCACGACCAGGTGGATGCCCTTCGAGGCCTGGACGTGCAGCGCGCCGCGGCCGCCGACCATCTCCTGCACCTCGTCGGTCCAGACACCGGCAGCGTTGACGACCGCCCTGGCCCGGACCTCGATCTCGCGGCCGGTCTCGAGGTCGGTCGCGCGGACCCCGACGACCCGCTCGCCCTCGCGGAGGAACCCGGTCACCTTGGTGCGGGTCGCGACGGCCGCGCCGTGGGCCGCCGCGGTGCGGGCGAGGGTGAGCACCAGGCGGGCGTCGTCGACCTGGCAGTCGTGGTAGCGGATCGCGCCGGTGACGGTCTCGGCGCGGAAGTCCGGCGCCATCCGGGCGACCTGCCGCCGGGTGAGGTGCCGGTGCCGCGGCAGGCCGGAGCCGCCGGGCGCGAGCGCGGCCATGCCGTCGTACAGCGCGAGCCCCGCGCCGACGTACGGCCGCTCCCAGCCGCGGTGGGTCAGCGGGTAGAGGAACGGCACCGGCCGGACCAGGTGCGGCGCGAGCCGGGTGAGCAGCAGCCCCCGCTCGTGCAGCGCCTCGCGCACGAGGCCGAAGTCGAGCATCTCGAGGTATCGCAGGCCGCCGTGCACGAGCTTCGAGGAGCGGCTGCTGGTGCCGCTGGCGAGGTCGCGCTGCTCGACCAGGGCGGTGGACAGGCCGCGGGTGACGGCGTCGAGCGCGACCCCGGCGCCGACGACACCGCCCCCGACCACGAGCACGTCGAGCTCGTGGTCGGGGGCGGCCAGCCGGTCGAGGGCCGCCTCGCGGGCGGCGGGGCCCAGCGCGCTCGGGTCGGGACGGACGGGCGCGCCGGGCGAGCTCATGGCTCCAGTGTGGCCGACGGCTCGTGACTGACCTGGTCCCAGGTGAAGCGGTAGGTCGCTCCACCCTCGGGGACATCGAGCACCAGGTTGTCGCCGCCGGCCGCTCCCCCGGCTCCGTAGTTCTCGTCCCAGGAGCCGTCGACAGCGACCTTCCACTCGTAGCTGCCGGCGGGCAGCTCGAAGGACGCGTGCCACCGGCCGTCGCTCGGGTCGAAGGCCAGCCGGCTCTCCTCGCACGCAGGATCCCAGTCGGCGGCGCAGCCGATCTCGTCCTGGAGGCTGCCGGCGACCGTCACGCTCTCGCGGGCCGGCGTCGGCGCCGCGGTGGTGACGGCGACGGGACCGCCGACGACCCGCGGCGTGCCGGGCTCGAGCAGCACGGCGCGGTAGCGGACCCGCGTGCCGAGCGGCAGCCCGGAGACGTCGTCGCGGAGCGTGTACGCCGGCGAGCTGGTGTCGGTGCCGAGCACCTGCCACGCGCCGTCCCCGACGCGCCGCTCGAACCGCACCGACTGGCCCGGCCGCTCCGGGTCGACCGTCGCGGTGACCGTGACGGGGTCGACGTTGCTCACCGTGCCGTCCTCGCCGGACGTGGTGACGTCGACCGTCGGCGGCGCCACCCGGGTCGTGCGGACCCCGCTGGTCCGGCTGTGGCCGCGGTTGTCGAGGACGGCCGCGCGGTAGGTCACCTTCGCGCCGGTCGCGAGGTCGCGGGTGTCGTGGAAGACCCGGTAGGGCGCGGAGTCGTCGGTGCCGATGTCGCGCCAGCGTCCCTTCCCGACCTTCGCCTGGAAGGTCACCTCGTAGAAGGAGTCGCCGCCGACCTTCGCGGTCACCTTCGTGCGGCTGCGGGCGACCTTCGTCGGCGAGGGCTTGGCCAGGCGGATCGACGGTGCCCTGCGCGAAGCCGGGATCCGCTGGGTCGAGGCGTAGACGACCGCGCCGAGCGCCGGCACGGTCACGCGGAGGTCGCCGTCGCGGGCGCTGCGGCGCGTCGCCGGTCCCTCGCCGTGGACCTTGCGGAAGCCGCCGGCGGTGACCCACGTCGGCACCCGGACGGACCGGCGCTGCTCGGCGGTGTTGAGCACGACGACGTACTCCCGCTGCTGGCGGCGGTCGATGCGGGAGAAGGCGACGGCGTCCTCGCCGGCCACGCGCACCTGCTGGGCGCCGCGGCGCAGGGCGGGGTGCCGCTCGACCAGCCGGTCGAGGGCCGCGACCGCACGGTAGAGCGGGTGGTCGGTGTCGAAGCTGTCGGTGGCCGGCGTCTCCTCGGAGCCGAGCTGGTCGTCGTCGACGTACTCGGGGACCTGGCTGGCGAACATCGTCTGCCGCGCGAGCTGGTCGCCGCCGGTGCCGGTGAAGCCCTGCTCGTCGCCGTAGTAGACGACCGGGTTGCCGCGCGAAAGGTACATCAGCTCGTGCGCGAGGAGGTCGCGACGCAGCATCTCCTCCGGCGTCCGCTCGGGGTCGTCGGTGGCGAGGAAGTGGCCGAACCGGCCCATGTCGTGGTTGCCGAGGAAGGTCGGCAGGGAGTGCACGTTGCTGTCGGCGTCGGTGTACCAGTCGTCGTCGCGGAAGAACCGCGCCAGCGCCCGGCCGCTCCCCTCCTTGGACACGAAGTCGCGCGCGGCCCACTGGAACGGGAAGTCGAGGATCGCCTGCATCCCGTTGTGGGTCGTGTAGTGCGACGTGAACGCCTTGGCCGCGGCGTCGCTGCCGTCGAGGGCGACCTCGCCGAACATGAAGAAGTCCGGCTTGCCGTGGCTGCGGGCGAAGTCGAGGAGGCCCGGCCCGAACTCCTGCCAGAACGCGTCGTCGACGTGCTTCATCGTGTCGATGCGGAAGCCGTCGATGCCGAAGTCCTCGACCCAGGTGCGGTAGATGTCGACCATCCCGTCGACCACCCGCGGGTGCTCGGTGAACAGGTCGTCGAGGCCGAAGAAGTCGCCGTACTGGCTGTCCTCGCCGGTGAACGTCGTGTTGCCGCGGTTGTGGTAGAGCGTCGGGTCGTTCAGCCAGGCCGGGACCTTGAGGTCCTCCTCGCCCGGCTCGAGCACCGGCGTGTAGGGGAACGACGTGGCGGGGTCCAGCTCGGGGAACGCGCGCCCGCCGGTGTGGTCGCGGTCGTCGAACGGCGTGCCGTCGGCCGTGCGGTAGGGCTCGACGTCCTTGGGGACGTACGCCGTCCGCGCGCCCTCCTCGTAGCCGATGACGTCGGCGGTGTGGTTGGTGATGATGTCGAAGAAGACCTTGATGCCCCGGTCGTGCGCGGCGTCGACGAGCTCGGTGAGGTCGGCGTTGGTGCCCAGGTGCGGGTCGATGCGGGTGAAGTCGGTGATCCAGTAGCCGTGGTAGCCCGCCGAGGGGCCGTCCTCGAGCTGCACGGCCTTGTTCTTGAACACCGGGGTCAGCCAGATCGCGTCTGTGCCGAGGCCCTCGATGTAGTCCAGCTGCGCGCGCAGGCCGTCGAGGTCGCCGCCGTTGAAGTAGCCCTTCGCGGTCGGGTCGAAGCCGTGCTCGTCCCGGCCGCCGTCGATGCCGCCGGTGTCGTTGGCCGGGTCGCCGTTGGCGAACCGGTCGGCCATCACGAAGTAGAAGCTGTCGTCGGTGATCCCGGCGCGCAGCGCGGGCTGGGCGATGCCGCGGCCGGGGTCGCGGCGGTCGCCCTCGGCCGGAGGAGCGGGAGCCGCGGAGACCGGCGCGGTCGGCCAGAGCAGCGCCAGCGCAGCGGCGCCGGCGACGAGGGTGGATGGGACGGTACGACGCACGACAGCCTCCCGAGTGATGGCGCTCACACGACCTGGTGAGAGCCAGGACCCTAGAGCGGTCCGCCGACAGCCGACAACCACCAGGTGGGGGAAGGTCGCGCGAGCCTTCAGCCGCGGACCCGGGCGCCCAGCGAGGCCAGGTGGTCGTGGTGCATCGAGTGCCGCGCGCGGGTCGCCTCGACCAGCGCCGGGTCCAGCTCGCCCACGGCCAGTCCCTCCTCCTCGCCGAGCCGCTCGAGCGGCCGGCCCTCGGGGTCGTAGACCGCCGAGCCGCCGATGAAGGAGCTGCCGCCGCACCGGCCGGTGAGGCCGGAGAAGACGACGTAGAAGGAGTTCTCCACCGCACGCGCCGCGTAGTAGAGGTCGCGCCGGTGCTCGCCGCCCGGGAAGTACGCCGCGGAGCTGAGGTAGCCGAGCGCGCCGTCGACCGCCGCGGCCCGGGCGTGCTCGGGGAAGCAGCCGTCGTAGCAGATGCTCAGCCCCAGCTCGACGCCGTCGACGGTGATCGAGCAGCCGTGGTCGCCGGCTGCGAACCACGGCAGCTCGGAGGGGTCGACGTGCTGCTTGTCGTACGGCACGGTCACCTCGCCGTCCGGGCGGACCACGACCGAGGACAACGTACGGCGGTCCGCGCGCTGCAGGGCGGTGCCCGCGACGACGACGAGATCGGCCGCCCGGGCCACCTCGCGGAGCGGGTCGAGCTCGGGGCCGGCCAGCCGCTCGGCCGTCGGGAGCGGGCCGTCGAACGCGGAGGCGTCGTACCCCGTCAGGAACGCCTCGGGCAGCACCAGCACGCGCACGCCCCGGTCGCCGGCGTCGGCGGCGAGTCGGGCCGCGGTGGCGACGTTCGCGGCGAGGTCGCCGGCGACCGCCTCGGCCTGCCCGGCGGCCACCAGCAGCGGAGCCGGCTGCCGGGCTCCCTGCCGGGTCATGCCCGGGCCGCCGCGACCGCCTCGGCCAGTCCGCGGGTTGCGAGCCGGTCGGCGCGCTCGTTGCCCTCGTCGCCGTTGTGGCCCTTGACCCAGTGCCACTCGACGTCGTGCTCGGCGCAGGCGGCGACGAGCCGGCGCCAGAGGTCGGCGTTCTTCACCGGCTCCTTGGCCTTGGTCTGCCAGCCGTTGCGCTGCCAGCCGATGACCCAGGAGGTGATGCCGTTCCGCACGTAGGTGCTGTCGGTGTAGAGGTGCACGACCGAGCGGCGCTTCAGGGCCTCGAGCGCCTCGATCGGCGCGGTGAGCTCCATCCGGTTGTTCGTGGTCTGCTCGGCCGAGCCACCGCAGAGCTCGAGCTCGTGGACACCCTGCCGCAGCAGCGCTCCCCAGCCGCCGGGGCCGGGATTGGGCACGCACGCCCCGTCGGTGTGGATGGTGACGGGCTGCTCGCTCACGGGCCGAGGGTAGTCGGCGCCCGCCGTCAGACGACGACGACCTCGACCCGCTGGAACTCCTTGACCTCGGTGTAGCCGGTCGTGGCCATCGAGCGCTTGAGCGCACCGATGAGGTTCATCGTGCCGTCGGCGACGCGGGAGGGGCCGAAGAGGATCTCCTCGAGCGTGCCGACGGTGTCGAGGTGGACCCGCTGGCCGCGCGGCAGGTCCGCGTGGTGCGCCTCGGTGCCCCAGTGGAAGCCGTGGCCGGGCGCGTCGGTGGCCCGCGCGAACGGCGAGCCGACCATGACCGCGTCGGCGCCGCAGGCGATCGCCTTGGCGAGGTCGCCGGACTGGCCGATGGAGCCGTCGGCGATGACGTGGACGTAGCGCCCGCCGGACTCGTCGAGGTAGTCGCGGCGGGCCGCGGCGACGTCGGCCACGGCCGAGGCCATCGGCACGGCGACGCCGAGCACGGTGCGGGTCGTGTGGGCCGCGCCGCCGCCGAAGCCGACCAGCACGCCGGCCGCACCGGTGCGCATCAGGTGCAGCGCCGCCTGGTGGGTCGCGCAGCCGCCGACGATGACGGGGACGTCGAGCTCGTAGATGAACTCCTTGAGGTTCAGCGGCTCGGCCTGGGACGAGACGTGCTCGGCCGAGACGGTCGTGCCCCGGATGACGAACATGTCGACGCCCGCGTCCACCACCGTCTTGGCGAACTCCTTGGTCCGCTGCGGCGACAGGGAGCCCGCGACGGTCACGCCGGCCTCGCGGACCTGACGGAGCCGCTCGGTGATCAGCTCGGCCTTCACCGGCTCGGTGTAGATCTCCTGGAGCCGGCGGGTCGCGTCGTGCCCCTGGAGGCCGGCGACCTCCTCAAGCAGCGGCGCCGGGTCGTCGTACCGCGTCCAGATGCCCTCGAGGTTGAGCACCCCGAGCCCGCCGTGCCGGCCGAAGGCGATCGCGGTCTCCGGCGACATCACCGAGTCCATCGGCGCCGCGAGCACCGGGATGTCGAACCGGTAGGCGTCGATCTGCCAGTCGGTGCTGACCTCCTCGGGGTCGCGCGTGCGCCGGGAGGGCACGATCGCCACGTCGTCGAAGGAGTAGGCGCGCCGCGCCCGCTTGGCCCGGCCGATCTCGATCTCGGTCACCGTCGAACCCTACCGAGGAAGTCCGACACCCCGGGCAACCGTTCGTCGGTGCCGCCCGGTAGAGGTGGTCATGGACACCCTGACCGGCGAGCGGTCGACGACCTCGGGAGCAGACGTGGGCGCACACCCCGGCGGAGCGCCGGACTTCGACGCGTTCGTCGCGGCCCGCTCGACCGACCTGTTGCGCACGGCGTACCTGCTGACCCGTGACGCCGCGCTGGCCGAGGACCTCCTGCAGACAGCGCTGGCCAAGGCGTGGTTCGCGTGGTCGCGCATCGAGGGCAACCCCGAGCCCTACGTCCGCAGGATCCTCGTCAACACCTTCGCGTCCTGGTGGCGGCGCCGCTGGAACGGCGAGCAGCCCTGGGCCGAGCCGCCCGAGCCGCCGCCGGCCGCGGGCGTGGAGGCCGGCGTCGACCAGCGCCAGGACCTGTGGACGGCGATGGGCCGCCTGCCCCGACGGCAGCGCGCCGTCGTCGTCCTGCGCTTCGTCGAGGACCTCTCCGAGGCCGAGACCGCGCGGCTGCTCGGCATCAGCACCGGCACCGTCAAGAGCCAGACCAGCAAGGCCCTGGCGAAGCTGCGGATCGACCCCGCGCTCGCCTTCCCGAGCACCGCTCCTGCGAGCACCACGGAGGACCCGGCATGAGCACCCTGGACGACCTGCGCGAGACCCTGCTCGCCCACCGCGAGGACGTCGACGACACCGGCGCCCACCTGCGGTCGGCAGCCGTCCACCAGCGGGTCAGGGCGGTACGCCGTCGCCGCACCGCGGTCGCGTCCGTCGCGGCGGTCGTCGTGCTGGTCGGCGGCGTCGCGGGCGTCTCGGGCCTGCGCCTTGACCCGACCCCCGACGTCGCCGGGCCGGTCGTGCTGGGCCTGGACGTGCCGCAGGAGCTGCGCCTCGACGGGTTCCCCTACGAGCTGGTCGACGCCGACGGCGTCGCCCCGGGCGAGCGCGTCGACCTGCCGGACGACCAGGAGCAGCGCGCCGTCACCCTGGTCGCCCGCGACCTCGGTGAAGGCACCGCGACCCTGCTCGCCGACGGCGAGCCGGTGGCGCGGGTCCTCGACGACGGCCTGTCCGCGCCGTCCCTGGTCCACGGCCCCGCCCGCCTCCAGGTCCGGCTCGACGGCGCCGACGAGTCCACCCGCGTGAGCGTCGCGCTCTACGCCGCGACCGGTGGGCTCGCGCCGGGCGTCACCGACGGCACCGCGGTCTTCCGCGACGAGGTCGCCGGCGAGCCGCTGCTCGCCGGCGCCTTCTCCGAGCCCGGCGTGGCCGAGGTCGAGCTGAGCGTCACCGGCGCGCTCGGCGACCTCCGGTTCACCGACCACTGCCGGGGGGTCGGCGACGACGCGGTGCTGCACGTCGAGGTCGACGGCGAGGGCTGGAGCAGCGGCGGCTGCGACGACGGGCCGGACGCCGGCCGCGGCGGCACCTGGGCGCACACCGACGACCGGCCCGCGGAGCACACCGTGCGCGCGTGGGTGACCGACGGACCCGACGGCCCGCTGGTGGAGTCCGCCGACGTGGTGGTCGGCGTGGCGGCGTACGAGCGTCGTCCGGCGGAGGTGCAGGCGCTCGGCGAGGACGTCGCCGAGGTCGTCGAGCACGACGGGCGCCGCTGGGAGCTCGACGAGGTGCGCCGCCAGCCGGAGCCCGGCGAGCCGTTCACGACGCAGGTCGAGGCCGACGAGGACGTCCTGCTGGGGCTGGTCTCGCAGGGCGACCGCGTCCACCTGCGGTGGTCCGGCGGGCGCGACCGGGGCGAGTCCACCCGCTACACCGGCGAGGGCTCCGTCGGTCCGGGCACGGGCGTCGACACGCTGCTGCTGGCCGGCGAGCGGTACGACGTGGCCGTCCTCAGCGACGGCGACGCACCGTTCCGCGCCGCCGTGCTGGTCTACCGGCCGTTGTAGTTGGGCGCCTCGGCGGTCATCTGCACGTCGTGCGGGTGGCTCTCCTTGAGCGAGGCCGAGGTGATCCGCACGAACTTGCCCTTGTCCTGCAGCTCGGGCACCGTCCGCGCGCCGATGTAGAACATCGACTGGGTCAGGCCGCCGATCAGCTGGTGGGCGACGGCGGCCAGCGGGCCGCGGTAGGCGACCTGGCCCTCGACGCCCTCCGGCACGATGAGGTCGTCGCTGACGACCTCCGCCTGGAAGTAGCGGTCCTTGGAGTAGGACTTCTTGCCGCGGCTGCTCATCGCGGCGAGCGAGCCCATGCCGCGGTAGGCCTTGTACTGCTTGCCGTTGACGAAGATCAGCTCGCCCGGCGACTCGTCGCACCCGGCCAGCAGCGACCCGATCATCACGCTGTCGGCTCCGGCGACGAGCGCCTTGGCGATGTCGCCGGACTGCTGGAGGCCGCCGTCGGCGATGACCGGCACCCCGGCGGGTCGGCACGCCAGGGACGCCTCGTAGACCGCGGTGACCTGCGGTACGCCGGCGCCGGTCACGACCCGCGTCGTGCAGATCGAGCCGGGGCCGAAGCCGACCTTGACGGCGTCCGCGCCCGCGTCGACGAACGCCTGCGCGCCGTCCCGCGTGGCGACGTTGCCGCCGATGACCTGCACGTGCTTGGTCGCCGGATCGGTCTTGAGCCGGCGGACCATGTCGAGCAGCAGCCGGACGTGCCCGTGCGCGGTGTCCGCGATCAGGACGTCGACGCCGGCGTCGATCAGCGTGGTCGCCCGCTCCCAGGCGTCACCGAAGTAACCGATCGCGGCACCCACCATCAGCCGGCCGGACGCGTCGTTCGAGGCGTGCGGGAACTGCTCGGACTTCACGAAGTCCTTGACGGTGATCAGCCCGACCAGGCGGCCCTGGTCGTCGACCAGCGGCAGCCGCTCCTTCTTGTGGCGGCGCAGCAGCACCGTCGCGTCGTCACGCGAGATGCCAGCCGGCCCGGTCACCAGACCCTCGGTCGTCATGACCTCGTCGACCTTCGTGGTGGCCCACTCCGCGACCGGGGTGAACCGCAGGTCGCGGTTGGTGATGATGCCCAGCAGCCGCTGGTCGCCGTCGACCACCGGGAAGCCCGACACGCGGTACTCCCCCGCCAGCCGGTCCAGCTCCTCCAGCGTCGCGTCCGGCCCGATCGTCACCGGGTTGGAGATGATCCCCGTCTGGGTCCGCTTCACCAGGTCCACCTGGTAGGCCTGGTCCTCGATCGACAGGTTCCGGTGCAGCACGCCGAGACCGCCCTGCCGCGCCATCGCGATCGCCATCCGCGACTCGGTCACGGTGTCCATCGCAGCGCTGACCAGCGGCACCTTGAGGCTGATCTCGCGGGTCAACCGGCTCGTCGTGTCGATGTCCGACGGCGCCAGGTCGGAGTACCCCGGCAGCAGCAGGACGTCGTCGTAGGTGAGACCGAGGGCGGCGAACTTGTCCGGGAGCTCCACCCCACCAGCCTACTGGCGCCCACCCGGCCCTCCTTCTTCCGGTGGCCGAGGCGGACTGGGTTGCGGTTCGGTGCCTGGGTGGGCGCGTCGGGGTCACCGGTTAACCGGTGACCGCTGCACATATCGGGGCAGATCTGCCCCGATATGTGCAGGGATCGCGTCCGTCGTGAGGTTGCTGGGGCTGCGGAGGCTGGTGAGCCGACAGGCTGGCTCACGGCCCGCGGGGTTCCGACACGCTCCGCGCCGGGCGCCTCGCTGCTCGACCAACCGGCTCAGGCGGCGGGAAGCGGACGGAGGTCGCGGACGGGGACGCGCACGGTGAGGACGTCGCCGGCGAGGCGGATCCGGCCCCGCATGCCGGCGGCGAGCACCATCGGGAGGACCGCCTGGTTGTCGGAGCGGGTCGTGAGGACGATCTCCTGCGCGCCCCGCGAGTGCGCGAGGCGGGCGACGTCGACGAGCAGTCGGGTGCCGATGCCGCGACGCTGCCAGGCGGGGTCGACCCGCAGCACGACCGGACGGGCAGCGGGGTCGTCGGCGAGGGAGGCCTGCACCGTGGCCAGGCCAACGACGACGCCGTCGACGACCGCCGAGATCGAGTCTCCGTCGACGACGTGCTCGGGCGTGGTGCCGCCGCCGAGCCGGCGGCCCGGGGACACCGCGATCGCCGAGTCCGTCCTCGTCCGCTGCAGGACGTCGCTCACGAGGTCGGCCAGCGCCGACCCGCGGGCGTGCTCGGTGGCGGTGAACGCGGCGGTCCGACGTACCTGCACCTGCACGCCGCCCACGGTCAGCTCCATGACGTCCTGCGGCGGGCCGTCGGGGTCGACGGGGTCCGCCTCGGCGTCGAAGAGCACGGCGAGGACCTCGGGGAAGGACATCGGCGAGGCGAGGATGGTGCGGGCGGCCTGGACGTAGCGCGTGGGCTGGTCGCCGAGCGCCGCCTCGGTGCACGGCTGGACGACGACGTTCCGGCCGCCGGCGCGCTCGACGAGGTGCGCGGTGCCGGAGGCGCCCCACCCGGCCGGCGTGCTGAGCACCAGCTCGTCGGTGACGGCCTCGATCCCGGGGAAGATCTGCAGGCCGAGGATGTTCACGCCGGCCCGCCCGCAGTGCTCGGCGAGCACCGCCAGCGCACCGGGTCGGTCGGGAAGGGTCGTCCGCACTCGCCACAACATGCGGCTCAGCGTGGACGTGCGACGTTGCCCAGCAGGGTCCGTGGTGTTTCGCCGGTGCTACGGCGGCTGGTCCGGAGCGGTCTGGGAACCTGGGCGCATGCTCGAGCGCCGGCACGCCTTCTCCCAGCGGGTCGAGGCCGTGGTCGACTCGAGGTGGACGGTGCCGGTGGCGGCGGCGCTCGCGTTCCTGCTGCGACTGCCGGGGCTGACCCGCCCGCTGCGCGCCGACGAGGCGGGGTTCACCCTGGTCGCGCGGGGCTGGGACCCGCGACCGGACAGCGTGTACGGCGACCTCTTCGTCGACCGACACCCGCTGGTCGTGGCCGTGTTCGGCCTCAGCGACCGCATCGGCGGCGAGCACGCGATCCGCCTGGTCGGCGCTCTCGCGTGCGCGCTCGCGGTGCTCGGTGCGGCCGCGGTCGCGCGCCGGGTCGGCAGCGAGCGCAGCGCCCGCTGGACGGCGGTCGCGGTGGCGGCGCTGCTGACCAACACCGTCATCGACGCGGTGGCGGTCAAGGGCGAGATCCTCGCGCTGCCGTTCCTGCTCGGCTCGATCCTGCTCTCGCTGGACGCGCTGGCCCGTCGGTCCGCGCCACTGGCCGCGGGGGCCGGGCTGCTCGCGACGACCGCGCTGGGGATGAAGCAGAACCTCGTCGGCGCGCTCGTCTTCGGTGCCGCCCTGCTCCTGGCCGGCCACCTCGCCGGGCGGGTCGACCGCCGCACGACGCTCCGGCTCGCCGCGGCCGCGGTCGCCGGCGCCGCCGTACCCGTCCTCGCGACCGTCCTCTGGGCGCGGGCGGCGGACGTGGACCTGGCCGAGGTCTGGTACGCCGTCTACGGCTTCCGACTCGACGCCAACGACGTGCTGAGCGAGAGCTCCTCCGACGCGCCGACCGCCCGTGCGGTGACGCTCGCGTTCGTGGCGCTGGCGGCCGGCATGGTCGCGGTGATCGGCGGGTTCCTCGTCCACGTCCGGCGCGAGTGGCGGGCCGACCCGGTGCTGACCGCGGCGACGCTGGCGATCGTGCTGGCCGACGTGGCCGCGCTGGTCATGGGTGGGAGCTACTGGCGCGACTACCTCTTCGGGCTGGTGCCGGCGACCGCGCTGTGCGCCGCCCTGCTGGCCCGCCACCGGACCGGCCGCGGGCGGGCGATGCGCGCCGTCATCGGGCTCAGCGCCGTGTCCTCGCTGGTGTGCCTGCTGGGCTGGGTGGGCTGGAACGCGCTGGACTTCCAGGAGTTCAGCGAGGCCGACACCGGCACCGCGGTCGCAGCCGTGGCCGAGCCCGAGGACACGCTGGTCGTCTTCGGCGGCCGCGCCGACCTCCAGCTGCGCAGCGGCCTGCCGACGCCGTACCCGCACCTGTGGAGCCTGCCGATGCGCACCCTCGACCGCGGCTACGACGACCTGCGCTCCCTCGTCGAGGGGCCGGACGCCCCGACCTGGCTGGTGCAGTGGGTGCCGTGGGGCGCGTGGGGAGCCCCCGGCGCCGAGGAGCTGTACGACGCCGTGCGGGCGCGCTACGAGCGGCACGGCACCGGCTGCTCGGACCGGCCGGTCTACCTGCTCGAGGGGCTGGACCGGCCGCCGCTCGAGCCGGTCTGCTGAACCGGTGGGCGGCGCCGTGCAACCCGACGACCGCTCGATGCGTTTCCCACGCATGCAGCTGACGAGACGGCGGGACGCGGCGTCGGACGAGGCGTTCACCGAGTTCGCCGCGTCCTCCCAGGCGCGCCTGCGCCGGACGGCGTACCTGCTGTGTGGCGACTGGGACCGCGCCGCGGACCACGTCCAGGAGGGGCTGGTGCGCCTCTACGTGCGCTGGCCGCGGCTGGTGCGCGACGGCAGTGAGCTCGCGTACGCCCGCAAGGCGGTGGTGAGCGCGTTCCTGGACGCGAGCCGGCGTCGTTCGAGCACCGAGGTGCCTCGCGAGGACGACCCGACGGTCGGCTCCGGCGAGGACGTCGCCGCCGCCGTGACCGACCGGGCAGCCCTGCTGTCGGCGCTCGCGGACCTGCCCGAGCGACAGCGCGCATGCGTCGTCCTCCGCTACTTCGAGGACCTCGACGTGCGTGCGACGGCCGCGGCCCTGGGGTGCACCGAGGGAACGGTCAAGAGCCAGACCTCCCGCGCTCTCTCGTCGCTGCGCTCGACCCTGGAGACCGAGAGGAGCCTGACATGGTGAACGAGCTGCGCGAGCTGCTGCGCGAGACGGCCGCCCACCCGCCCGAGGGTGGCGTGGAGGTTGCGGAGGTGCTGGCCGGCGGGCGGGCGCGGGTACGCCGCCGCAGCGCGACCGTCGCCGGTGCCGGTGCCGCCGCGGCGGTCGCCGGGGTCGTGGCCGTCACCGCGCTCGTCGCCGGTCCCGGGGACGGCGACGCCGCCCGCGTGGCCGGTGACCCCGGGAGCGACAACCGCCCCGTCGGGCCGGTCCTGACATTGGCCGATGCCCGGCCGGCCACCCCGGGCGACCAGCTGCGGGAGGTCGCCGCCCTCGCCAACGACGACCTCGACCGCGCGAACGGGACGTACCTGGTCGGCGCCACGCCCGACGGGCTGCTCGTGGAGCGGGAGGGACCACGCGGCCTGGCCAACGACAGCCTGGTGACGCTCGTCGACCCCGCCACGGGCGGGCGCGACGTCCTGCCGGGCGGGCGTCAGCAGGTCGAGGACCTGCTCGCCGCCGACGAGGACCGGCTGGTCTTCCGAGGCCAGCGGGCGCAGGGCGACGAGCTGGCGGCGGTCGTCTACGACCGGGCAGACCGCTCGTGGTCCACCGTGCGCTGGGACCTGCCGGCCGAGGTCGCGTACGCCGCGGACGTGCACGACGGCCGGCTCCACGTCGGCGTCGACACGGGTGGGGAGATCCAGCGGTTCGACCTCTGGTCGCTCTCCCTGACCGACGGCGACGACGTGCGCGACGAGGGCGAGGTCGTCGGCGACTTCACCGTCGGCCCGGAAGGCACGGCCTGGACCGGGACGCACAACGAGCCGAACGACTCGCTCACGGTGGTCGACCCCGACGGGGACCGCCGCACGTTCGACCCGCGCTCCGGCGACCGCTGCAACCAGCTGGGCATGGCACGTGTGGGCGAGGTCGTCGCGCTGTCGCAGTACTGCGGCCGGACCGGGGACGTCCGCGACGACCGGGTGCAGGTGCTCACCGACACCGGCGAGCCGGTCGTGACGATCCAGGACGACGGGATCGAGCTGGCGGGCGCGAGCGACGACGGCGTGCTGGTGACGGCGTACGGCCCGGGCGAGCGGGCGGGTACGTACTTCTACGAGCTCGACAGTGCCCGGCTGTGGCGGATCGGCGGCGACGTGGGCCGGTTCGGCTCGGGGTGGTCCGGGCAGCGGCCCGGCGCCTGGTTCTCCTGGTCGACGGCGGTCAACGGCGGCCGGGGCGCGACCCAGCACGTCGGCGACTGGGTCGGCTGACCCGCCTCTCCGGCGGCGGACCTGCGCGGTCTGATGCTGCCCAGCGTGCGCCCCGCCGCACGCTCAGCAGCACGAGGCCGGTTCGGGGTGGGAGGCGCGTCCTGGTACGCCGAACGGCGCCGGCCCCCTGCTGGGGACCGGCGCCGCCGGGTGGTGCTGGGGTGCTCGAGAGGAGCGGGTCACTCAGTGGCCGTGACCGTGACCGTGGCCGGCGGCCGCGGTCTCGTCCTCCTCCTCGGGCTTGTCCACGATGAGCGTCTCGGTCGTCAGCAGCATCGCCGCGATCGAGGTGGCGTTGACCAGCGCGGAGCGGGTGACCTTGACCGGGTCGAGGACGCCCTGGGCGACCAGGTCGCCGTACTCGCCGGTGGCGGCGTTGTAGCCGTTGCCGACGCCGAGCTCGCGGACCTTGGTGGTCACGACGTAGCCGTTCTCGCCACCGTTCTCGGCGATCCAGCGCAGCGGCTCGTCGGCGGCCTTGCGGACGACGCGCACGCCGACGGCCTCGTCACCGGTGAGGCCGAGGTCGCCCTCGAGGACGGAGACCGCGTGGATGATCGCGGAGCCACCGCCGGGGACGATGCCCTCCTCGATCGCGGCGCGCGTCGCGGAGACGGCGTCCTCGATGCGGTGCTTCTTCTCCTTCAGCTCCACCTCGGTGGCGGCGCCGACCTTGATCACGCACACGCCGCCGGCCAGCTTCGCGAGGCGCTCCTGGAGCTTCTCGCGGTCCCAGTCGGAGTCGGTGGACTCGATCTCGGCCTTGATCTGGTTGACGCGGCCCTCGACCTCGGCGGCGTCACCGGCGCCGTCGACGATCGTGGTGTTGTCCTTGGTGATCACGACGCGGCGGGCCTGGCCCAGCACCTCGAGGCCGACCTGGTCGAGCTTGAGGCCGACCTCCGGGGCGACGACCTGACCGCCGGTCAGGGTCGCGATGTCCTGCATCATCGCCTTGCGGCGGTCGCCGAACGCCGGGCTCTTGACCGCGACGGCGTTGAACGTGCCGCGGATCTTGTTGACGACCAGGGTCGAGAGCGCCTCGCCCTCGACGTCCTCGGCGAGGATGAACAGCGGCTTGCCGGCCTGGATGACCTTCTCCAGCAGCGGGAGCAGCTCGGAGACCGAGGAGATCTTCCCCTGGTGCAGCAGGATGTAGGGGTCGTCGAGGACTGCCTCCATCCGCTCGGGGTCGGTCACGAAGTACTGGCTGATGTAGCCCTTGTCGAACTGCATGCCCTCGGTGAAGTCGAGCTCGGTGCCCATGGTGTTGGACTCCTCGACGGTGATGACACCGTCCTTGCCGACCTTGTCGAAGGCCTGCGCGAGCAGGTCGCCGATGTGGCTGTCGCGCGAGGAGATCGTGGCCACCGAGGCCATGTCCTCGCGGGTCTCGACCTCGCGGGCGGCATCGCGCAGCGCGTTGCCGACGGCCTCCGCGGCGGCGTCCATGCCGCGCTTGAGGCCCATCGGGTTCGCGCCGGCCGCGACGGCCTTGAGGCCCTCGTGGACCATCGCCTGGGCGAGGACGGTCGCGGTGGTGGTGCCGTCACCGGCGACGTCGTTCGTCTTGGTGGCGACCTCCTTGGTGAGCTGGGCGCCGAGGTTCTCGAACGGGTCGTCCAGCTCGATCTCACGGGCGACGGTCACGCCGTCGTTGGTGATCGTCGGGGCGCCCCACTTCTTGTCGAGGACGACGTAGCGGCCCTTGGGGCCGAGCGTCACCTTGACGGCGTTGGCGAGCGCGTCGACGCCGCGCTCGAGCGCGCGACGGGCGGACTCGTCGAACTCCAGGATCTTGGGCATGACTCTCCTAGCAGGTGGTGCGGGAAAGAGGACCGGGTCGTGTGCCGTCGGACGCGCCGAAGCGCGTCGTCAGGCACACGACCCGGGAGAGATCAGGAAACGATCGCGAGCACGTCGCGGGCGGAGAGGATCAGGAACTCCTCGCCGGAGTACTTGACCTCGGTGCCGCCGTACTTGCTGTAGATGACCTTGTCGCCCACGGAGATGTCCATGGGGACGCGCTCGTCGCCGTCGTCGTTGAAGCGGCCCGGGCCCACGGCCACGACCTCGCCCTCCTGGGGCTTCTCCTTGGCGGTGTCCGGGATGACCAGGCCGGAGGCCGTGGTCTGCTCGGCGTCGAGCGGCTTGACGACGATGCGGTCCTCGAGGGGCTTGATGTTGACCGACACGATGTCGACCTCCACTTTCAAACTCAGGTGTCTCAGGTGGGTGGTGCACGTCTGGTGCCTGCGGTCCCTCGCACGCCGTCGCGGGGGTCGTGCGTGGTGCGCAAGCGCTGGCACACTCACAGGGAGAGTGCCAGGACAGAAACTAGCACTCACCTCGCGCGAGTGCCAGGGACCCCTGCCCTGCGAGGATCCGACCGTGGACCTCGACGCCTTCCGCTGGCTGCTGACCGACGCCGGGCAGCGCCTGCTCGACCGGGCCGGCGGGCTGGTCGACGTCGACCCGCTGCTCGCGCAGACCACGCTGCGCCGCGAGGCCGACGCCGAGCACGCGGCCGCCGCCCTCACCCAGGCGCGCCTGCGGGTGCGGGCCGAGGCGAAGTTCGGCGACCTGGCCGCGCGGATGTACTTCACCCCCGACGGCCTGGAGCAGGCCACCCGGCTCGCCGTCGCCACCCACCGTGCCGCGCGGCTCCAGGCGTACGCCGCGCGGACCCTCGTCGACCTCGGCTGCGGCGTGGGCGGGGACCTCATCGCTGCGGCCCGGGCCGGCCTGACGTGCGCCGGCGTCGACCTCGACCCGGTGCGGGTCGCGGTGGCCGAGGCCAACCTCGCCGCGCTCGACCTGCCCGGCGCGGTGGTGGTCGCGGACGCGACGACCGTCGACCCCTCCCCCTTCGACGTGGCGTTCGCCGACCCGGCCCGCCGCGGCGCGCGCGGCCGCACGTTCGACGTCGACGACTGGACGCCGCCGTGGTCGTTCGTCGAGCGGCTCCTGCGCCGCGACTCGTGCGTCAAGGTCGCCCCCGGCATCCCGCACGACCTGGTGCCGTCCGGCGTCGAGGCCGAGTGGGTCAGCGACCGCGGTGAGGTCAAGGAGGCCGCGCTGTGGTCGGGCGGGCTGGCCACGACCGCCCGGCGCGCGACGGTCATCGGGGACGGCGGCCTCGCCACGGTCACCGACGAGGACGCCCCTGCGCTGGGCGACGGCGTCGACGTGCGCCCGGTCGGCCGGTACCTCTACGAGCCCGACGGCGCGGTCATCCGCGCCGGGCTGGTCACCGCCGTCGCGGCGGCCGTGCAGGGCGGGCTCGTCGACGAGCACATCGCCTACGTCACCGGCGACGCGGCGTACCGCTCGCCGCTCGCCCGCGGCTACGAGGTGCTCGAGGAGCTGCCGTACCGCGAGAAGGCGCTGCGGGCCGCGCTGCGCGAGCGACGCATCGGCACGCTGACGATCAAGAAGCGCGGCGTGGACGTCGTGCCCGAGCAGCTGCGCAAGCGGCTGGCGCTCAGCGGCGACGAGGAGGGCACGCTCGTGCTCACCCGCGTCGCCGGCGCCGGCACCGCGCTGCTGGTCCGGCCGCTGGCCTGACGCAGGCAGGCCCTCAGACGGTCGTGAGGCCGTCGGTCTGGCCGCCGTCGGTGGCGCCGCCCGGCGCCGCGGAGCCGGCCAGGTGCACCCGGGCGAGCGGGTGGCCGCGCAGGGGCACGGCCAGGAGCTCCCAGACCTCCGCGACGAGGTCCGCGCCGGCACCGCGCGCCTCCAGCACGCGCGTGAGCCAGTCGCGCGCCTCGACCATGATCGTCTCGTCGCCGGTGACGAGCGAGGCGGCCAGGCAGCCGAGCACGTGGTCGACCAGGTCCTCCAGCTCCGCCCACCAGCGCGCCCGGCGCGGAGCGGGGTGGCGGGCGGCGAGGGCGCGCAGGACGTACGGCGTGATCTCGTGGCGGAAGTCGTTCAACCAGGCCGCCTCGAGGTCGGCCGGGCTCGGCGGCTCGGGCGTGGCCGGAGGCAGCCGGCGCGGCAGCTGCTCGAGCAGGGCGAGGACGTCGCCGACCGACGCGGCGTACGCCGCCGCGCCGACCGCCGTGGCGCGCTGCGGGTCGCCGCCGAAGGCTGCACCGCCCGCGACGACCGGGATGCCGGTCGCGCGGACGTGCCCGAGCAGCGGCTTGAGCCGCGCCAGCGACGACGCGCGGGCGACGCTGACCAGCAGGGCGCGGGGCTTGCGGGTGAGCACCTGGCGCAGGAGGTCCTCGGCGGCGGCGTCACCGCCCGCGACGGTGGTGCGGTAGCCGGCGGCGCCGAGCGCCTCGGCGAGCACCAGCGCCGGCAGCTCCTCGCGCTCGACGGTGGCGACCACGACGAGCGGGCGGTCCGAGGGCGGCGGCGGGCTGAAGGAGCACAGCCAGTGGACGAGGCCCTCGTTGATCGAGGTGGCGAGCCGCTGCTGCTCGGCGCTCCACTCCCCCGCCAGCCACAGGCCGGCCACCCGCTCCTGGGCGGGGACGAGGACCTCGTCGATGATCTCGAGGTGGGTGCGGCCGTCCTCGTGCATCCGCTTGACGGCGTCGAGCGCGCTCGCCCGGTCACCGTTCCGCAGGGCCACCCAGTACTGCTCCCGAGGTGCGTCCACACGTACCGATTCCCCCGGACCGCGGGTGCTCATGCTTGGAGCGATCCAACGCCGGCCCCGGAGTGGTCCTCCGGGGCCGGCGTCGGGTCGGGCCGGGTGTGCGGGGCGGGTCAGGCGCCGAGGGTCTGCTTCTCCGCGCCGATGGTGGTGTCGTCACCGTGTCCGGTGTGGACGACCGTCTCGTCGGGCAGCGCGAAGAGCTTCGCGCGGATCGACGCCTCGAGCGTCGGTCGGTCGCTGAACGAGCGGCCGGTCGCGCCGGGGCCACCGTTGAACAACGTGTCGCCGGTGAAGACGCACCCGAGGTCCGGTGCCGCGAAGCAGATCGCACCGGGCGCGTGGCCGGGGGTGTGCAGCGCCCGCAGCGTCGCGCCGCCGACGGAGATCTCGAAGCCGTCGTCGAGGTCGACGTCCCACAGCCGGTCGGTGTGGGTGAGCTCCCACAGCGGCCGCTCGTCGGGGTGGAGCAGGATCGGCGCGCCCGCGCCGCCGTTGACCCGCTCGCGCAGCTCCGGGGCCACCCGGCAGTGGTCGTCGTGGGCGTGGGTCAGCAGGATCGCCTTGACCGTGCGGTCGCCGACCACGTCCAGGATCGCGTCGACCGAGTGCGGCGCGTCGATGACGACGCACTCGGTGTCGTCGCCGACGACCCAGATGTTGTTGTCGACGTCGAAGGTCTCCCCGTCGAGGCTGAAGGTGCCGCTGACGACCGCGTGGTCGACCCGCAGGCTCACAGGACCACCACCGAGCGGAGCACGTTGCCGTGGTGCATCTTCTCGAAGGCCGCCTCGACGTCGTCGATGCCGATCTCCTCGGTCACGAACGCATCCAGGTCGAGCCGGCCCTGCTGGTAGAGGTCGACGAGCATCGGGAAGTCGCGGGTCGGCAGGCAGTCGCCGTACCAGCTGGACTTCAGCGAGCCGCCACGGCCGAAGACGTCGATCAGCGGCAGCTGCGGCACCGTCATGTCCGGGGTCGGCACGCCGACCAGGACGACCGTGCCGGCGAGGTCGCGGGCGTAGAAGGCCTGCTCCCAGGTCTCCGGACGTCCCACGGCCTCGATGACGACGTCGGCGCCCTCCGCGCCGTCGTACACCTCGCCGCAGATCTCCTTGACCCGCGCGACGACGTCCTCCTTGGAGGAGTCGATCGTGTGCGTGGCGCCGAGCTTCTGGGCGGCCTCGAGCTTCTGGGCGTCGATGTCGACGGCGATGATCGGGCTCGCGCCGGCCAGCGCGGAGCCGGCGATCGCGGCGACGCCGACGCCACCGCAGCCGATGACCGCGACGGACTTGCCGCGGGTCACCGCACCGGTGTTGATCGCGGCGCCGATGCCGGCCATCACGCCACAGCCGAGCAGGCCGACGGCCGCCGGGCGGGCCGACGGGTCGACCTTCGTGCACTGCCCGGCGGCGACCAGCGTCTTCTCCGCGAACGCCCCGATGCCCAGCGCCGGGGACAGCTCGGTGCCGTCCTCGAGGGTCATCTTCTGCTTCGCGTTGTGGGTGTTGAAGCAGTACTGCAGCTCGCCGCGCTTGCACGCCCGGCACTCACCGCAGACCGCGCGCCAGTTGAGGACGACGAAGTCGCCCGGCGCCACGCCGGTCACGCCCTCGCCGACCGCCTCCACGACCCCCGACGCCTCGTGGCCGAGCAGGAACGGGAACTCGTCGTTGATCCCGCCCTGCCGGTAGTGCAGGTCGGTGTGGCAGACCCCGCAGGCCTGGATCTTCACGACCGCCTCGCCCGGGCCCGGGTCCGGCACGTTGATCGTGACCACCTCGACGGGCGCTCCCTCTGCTCGTGCGACGACCGCCTTGACCTGCTGCATGTGCTGCTCCTGCTTCTTCGTGGGGTTGGTCCGCGGCCACCCTAGGACCGCGGCTGCAACCATCCGTCGGCGCTTCGCGTCCTGAGGTCAGGAGACGAAGGACGGAGGGCGCATGCCACCCACCCGGGAGCTGCCCGCGGCGACCGACGCCGACACTGGGCGCATGACCGATCGCGGAGCGACGCGCGGGGCGACGCGCGACGCCGAGCTGACCGCGTGGCTCGCTGCGCGGCAGCCCGCACTGCTGCGCACGGCGTACCTCCTCACCGGCGACCGGCACGCCGCCGAGGACCTGCTGCAGACCTCGCTGGCCAAGCTGTACCTGTCCTGGGACAAGGTCCGCGACCGCGGCGCGATCGACGCCTACGCCCGCCGGGTCCTCGTCAACGAGCACACCTCGCTGTGGCGGCGCGGCTGGAAGCGGCGCGAGCACGCCACCGACACGGTGCCCGAGCCGGAGCCGGTGCTGGAGTCCTACGACGACGGCACGGCCGCGCAGGTCTGGGAGCTCGTCCAGGGCCTCCCGCGCCGGGCGCGCGCCGTCGTCGTCCTGCGCTACTACGAGCAGCTGACCGAGGCCGAGACCGCCGACGTGCTCGGCATCTCCGTCGGCACCGTCAAGTCCCAGTGCAGCCGCGCACTCGCCGCGCTGCGCGAGCGCACCCCGTCCCACCTGAACCCGAGCCTGGACCCGACCTCCCGGGAGGAGGAGCGATGACCGACCGCACCGAGGAGCGCCTCGAGCAGGGCCTCCGCTCCCGCGCCGACGTCCTGACCGAGGCGCCGCTGACGCTCGCCCACGTCAAGGCCACCGCCCGCACCATCCGCCGCCGGCGACGCTCCGTGGGCGCCGGCGTCGCCGCCGCCCTCGTCGCGGCCGTCCTGCTGCCCCTCGGCCTGGGCGGCGGCGACGACACCGCCGTCGTACCGGCTCCGCAGCCCGCCGTGGCACCTACGGGGTGGCTCACCGACGGGACCGTCCACCTGCTCGACGGCACCGAGGTCCCCCTCGGCGGCGTCTCCGAGGTCCGGGCCTGGGCGCCGCTGGGCGAGGGGTACGTCGCCGCCGGGACGCGCCAGGGCGCGGAGGTCGTGTCGCTGCACGACGCCGACGGCTCGCTCGAGACGACCTGGCCGGCCACCGGGCCGGCCTCGTTCGTGGTCGACGACGACGGCCGGCACGCGGCCTGGGTCCTCGACACCGGCGAGCCGGTCCTCCTCGACGCAGCGTCCGGGGAGATCGAGCGGCTGTCCTCGGCCGGCCTCGGCCGGAGGCCGCGACCGGTCGGCATCGCCGGGACCTGCCCGGACGAGTGCGGGGTGGTCCTGGCCGACGGGTCCGGGTCGACGTACCTCGTGCCGGCCGACGGGGCGGCCGAGCCGTTCCTGCCGAAGATCCCCCAGGTCGTCGCCCTCTCCCCCGACGACTCGCTGGTCGCGGGCCTGGTCGGCCCGGCGCCCGACGACATCCACAGCTGCGGCGGCGTGTGGTCCGCCGGGAGCGGGCAGGCCGCCTGGGAGGACTGCAACGACAACCAGTACCTCTTCTCCCCCGACAGCCGGTACGTCGCCACCACCTTCGCCGAGGGTCTCGGACCGAACTCGCTGCGGCTCAAGGACGCCGCCACCGGCGTGCTGGTCCACGAGATGCGCCGCGTGGACTGGATGCCCGAGCACGTCTGGGTCGACGACGAGCACGTGCTCGTCAACGTCCAGCGCGGCACCGAGTGGTCGCTGGTGCGGATCGGCGTCGACAGGACCGAGGAGGTGCTCGCCGGGCCGGCCCCGGGGGTGGACGAGGAGAAGTGGGGCATGCCGGTGTCGCCGTACCTCCTGCCGACCGGACCCTGACGTTCCCCTGGTGTTCCCCCGGGATGCAGGGAAAGGAGAGGCGCGGCGTCGGTGCGCAGCACTACGTTGTTCGCCGTGTTCAGCGCGCTCGGCAGACTTGCCTCCCGTCGTCCCTGGTTCGTCATCGCCGCCTGGGTGGTGCTCGCCGTCGCCGTCGTCTCCCTGGCGCCGACGCTCGAGACCACGCAGGAGGAGTCGGAGTTCCTGCCTGACCACTACGAGTCGATCAAGGCGGTGGAGCTGCAGGAGGAGAAGTTCCCCGGTGCGACGTCGCCCGCCGCTCTCCTGGTCTTCGAGCGCGAGGGCGGCGGGCAGCTGACCGTCGAGGACCAGGCGGCCGCCGGGCGGATCGCCGAGGAGCTCGGCCCGCGTCTGGGCGAGGAGACCTTCGTCCAGCAGGTCGTCGTCGTCGGGCCCGACGGCGAGCCCAACGTCTCCGAGGACGGCGAGCTGCTGCTCGGGATCGTCGGCCTGGCCGAGGACGCGACCGGCTTCGACCCACAGGCGTTCGAGGACGCCGAGGAGATGCGGACCGACCTCGCCGAGCTCGCCGAGGGCAGCGGCCTGGAGGTCACCACGACCGGCTCCGTGCCGCAGGGCCTGGACTCCCAGGAGTCGGGCGAGCGCGCGCTGGCCATCGTGGGCATCGCGACCATCGTGCTCATCGTCGCGCTGCTCGCGATCATCTTCCGCAGCGTGATCATCTGCCTGATGCCGATCGTGGTCGTCACGCTGGTGTCGATGGTGGCCACCGGGCTGATCGGCTGGGCCAACGAGGCCTTCGACCTCAAGGCCGACTCCTCGATCGAGACGATCCTGGTCGTCGTCCTCTACGGCATCGGCACCGACTACATCCTGTTCTTCCTCTTCCGCTACCGCGAGCGGCTGCGCCAGGGCGCCGACACCCGCGCCGCCGTCGTGCACGCGCTGGAGCGGGCCGGCGAGGCGATCGCCTCGGCGGGCGGCGCGGTCATCGTCGCGTTCCTCGCGCTGGTGCTCAGCTCGCTCGGCGTCTTCAAGGCGATCGGCCCCGCGCTGGCGATCGCGGTCGCGGTCACCCTCGTCGCCGCCCTCACCCTCGTGCCGGCCGTCGTCACGGTCCTCGGGCGCGCGCTCTTCTGGCCGTCGAAGAAGTGGCGCGAGGAGCCCGAGGCGGCCCGCTTCGCCCGCGCCGGCACGAGCCTGGGTCGGCGGCCCGGCTCCTTCGCGCTCGGCTCGGGCGCGGTGCTGGCGCTGCTCGCGGTCTTCGCGTTCGGGTTCAACCCGTCGTTCGACTTCAACTCCAGCCTGCCCGACGACGTCGAGTCGACCCAGGCGCTGGAGACCTTCCAGGACCACTTCGCCGCCGGTGCGAGCGAGCCGGTGCCGGTGCTGCTGCAGTCCTCCGACGGACAGCTCGCGCCCGACGCCCTCGAGCAGTTCCGCACCGACCTCGAGGGAGCCGAGGGCGTCGCGCAGGTCTACCCCGGCACGCCGTCGGAGGACGGCACGACCGCTCAGTTCATGATGGTGCTCGACAACGACCCCGTCTCCGACGCGGCTCTCCAGGACGTCAAGGGCCCCATCCGCGACCAGGCGCACGAGGCCGCTCCGGAGGGCACCGAGGCGTTCGTCGGCGGTACGCCGGGCATCTTCGCCGACCTCCAGAAGGCGATGGTCCGCGACTACACGGTCGTCTTCCCGGTCGCCGCGCTCGTCATCATGCTGATCCTCGCCCTGCTGCTGCGCAGCCTGGTCGCCCCGCTGTACCTCATGGCCGCGGTCGGGTTGAGCTTCGCGGCGACCCTCGGGGCGACGGTCATCGTCTTCCAGCACATCGGCGGCGAGAGCGGCCTGATCTTCATGCTGCCGATCTACATCTACCTGTTCGTCACCGCGCTCGGCACCGACTACAACATCCTGATGATCGCCCGCCTCCGCGAGGAGGCCCGCGAGGGCAAGGACCCCCGGGCGGCCGCGGCCGAAGCGCTCAAGCACGCCGGCCCGACCATCGCCGCCGCGGGCGTCATCCTCGCCGGCACGTTCGCCTCGCTGATGCTCAGCGGCAACAGCCTGATGATGTCGATGGGCTTCGCCCTGTCGTTCGGCATCATCATCGCGGCGTTCGTCATGTCGATGTTCTTCACCCCCGCCCTCACCGCGCTCATCGGGCACGCCGCGTGGTGGCCCGGCCACGCGGACCAGAAGCGCAGCCCCGGGTCGGGCTCGGGCTCCGACGCCGGCTCGTCCGACCGCGGCGCTGAGGTCTCGGCCGGCATGTAGGCGGCCTGCGCGGCGGTCCCGGGGCCTATCTGGGGCCGCCGCGGCACATGTAACGGCTCCTGGCCGGCCCCGCGGCGTACGTCGGGCGGAGCCGAGCGCCTAGACGAGCACCTCGGTGACGGGGAGCGAGGAGTCGGCGGGCAGGTCGAGGGACGAGGGCGTGCGGCCGCGGGCGACCATCTCGGCACCGAGGGCGGCGACCATGGCGCCGTTGTCGGTGCACAGGCCGGGGCGGGGCACGCGGACGCGGATGCCGAGCTTGGCGGCCCGCTCCTCGGCGAGGTGGCGCAGGCGGGAGTTGGCAGCGACGCCGCCGCCGATGAGCAGGTCCTCGATGCCCTCGGACGAGGCGGCGTCGAGTGCCTTGCGGACCAGCACGTCGCAGACGGCCTCCTGGAACGACGCCGCGACGTCGGCCACGGGGACCGGCTCCCCGGACCGCTCGCGCGCCTCGACCCACCGGGCCACCGCGGTTTTGAGGCCGGAGAAGGAGAAGTCGAACCGGTGCCGCTCGAGGTCGCGGCGCGAGGTCAGGCCGCGCGGGAAGTCGACGTACACCGAGGAGCCCTCACGGGCGGCCCGGTCGATGTGCGGCCCTCCGGGGAACGGCAGGCCGAGCAACCGCGCCACCTTGTCGAACGCCTCGCCGGCCGCGTCGTCGATCGTCGCGCCCATCGGGTCGACACCGCCATCGGCGCCGGTCACGTCGGTGACGCGCAGCAGGCTGGAGTGGCCACCGCTGACGAGCATCGCGACGCACGGCTCGGGCAGCGCGCCGTGCTCGAGCTGGTCGACGGCGACGTGGGCGGCGAGGTGGTTGACGCCGTACAGCGGCTTGTCCAGCCCGATCGCCAGCGCCTTGGCCGCGGCGACGCCGACGAGCAGGGCGCCGGCGAGGCCGGGTCCGCTGGTGACCGCGATCGCGTCGACGTCGGAGGGGCGGACGCCGGCGGTCTCGCAGGCGCGCTCGATCGTCGGCACCATCGCCTCGAGGTGGGCCCGGCTGGCGACCTCCGGCACGACGCCGCCGAAGCGGGCGTGCTCGTCGACGCTGCTGGCGACCGCGTCGGCGAGCAGCTCGTGGCCGCGGACGATGCCGACGCCGGTCTCGTCGCAGGAGGTCTCGATGCCGAGCACGAGGGGGGCGTCCGTCACGGCTCCATTGTGCGCGGTGGAGGATGACCGGCGTGCGCGAGGTGTCGGGGGCGGGGCTGGAGCGGCTCGCGGCGGCCGGCCCGGTGCCGTTCGTGCGGCACACCGTCGGCCCGGCGACGTACGACGTCGCGTGGGTGCACGGCGACGCGGTCGTGGTCCACAACGCGCGCCACACCGTCGCCCTCGGCCCGGCGGGCGACCTCGGCCCGCTGCTCGCGGAGCTCGCCGACCACCTTCTGCCGGAGCGGCTGACCGTCGAGGAGGCCGCGCGCGACGCGCTGCCCGCGGCGTGGCACCACGAGGTCCGCGGCCACTGGCACTGGATGCGCTGCACCACGCCCGCTCCCCCACCGGTGGTGCCGCTCGAGGAGGTCACCGACCACGAGGCGATCGACGCGGTGCTCGACATCGCCCAGCCCGACACGTTCGGCCGGCCCGGCACGCCGGGGATCGAGGGCTGGCTGGGCGTGCGGGAGCAGGGGCGGCTGGTCGGCGTGGGAGCGGTACGGCGTGACCCGGACGGCAGCGGGCACCTGCGGGCCGTCTCGGTGCTGCCGGAGGCGACCGGCCGCGGCCTCGGGCTGGCCCTGTCGCAGGGGCTCACCCGGCGGGCGATGGACCGGGCGCCGCACGTGGCGACGCTCGGGGTCTACACCGACAACGGGCCGGCGCTGCGGGTCTACGACCGGTTGGCGTACCGGACCGAGCACACGTTCTGCTCCGGCCCGGTCAGCAGCCCTTCCTGAGCCCGCGGCGCAGGACGACTGCGGTCGCCCCGTCGCGGTAGTAGCGCCGACGGCGGTCGACCTCGACGAACCCCCGCGCCGCGTAGAACGCCAGCGCCCCGGCGTTGTCCTCACGGACCTCGAGCAGCAACCGCTCCGCACCGTCCGCCTTGGACCGCGCGACCACCTCGTCCAGCAGGGCGGTCGCGTGGCCGCCGCGCCGAGCGGCCGGCGTGACCGCGATCCGCTGGAGCTCGGCGATGTCGGCGACGATGCTCGCGACCGCGTGGCCGACCACCGCGCTGCCGGGGCCGTCGGCCTCGGCCACCAGGTAGACCACCGTCGGCACCTCGCCGGCCAGCCCGGCCTCGACCAGCCCGCGCGACCAGGCGTCGACGCCGAGGCACTCGTCCTCGAGCGCGGCGACCACGTCGAGGTCGGCGGGCGTGGCGGTGCGGACGCTCACGAGGCCGGCCTCACGAGACGGCCTTCACGAGACCGGCTTGGGCTCGCCGGGCATCTCGGCGTCGGGCCGCCGCAGGTACATCGGCTCGGGGTCGAGCAGCTCGGCCCCCTCCTCGGTCACCACCCGCGCCAGCCAGCCGGCGCTCGGGCGGACCGGGCCACGGGCGTCGGGGAACGCGTCGGGGTAGAGCACCGCGCCCTCGCCGACGACCGGCCGCTCGGTCGCCACGACGGCCGGGCGCTCGACGACCGGCCCGTCCAGCCGCGTGCCGTCGGCGTCGTACGTCGCCAGGTAGACCTCCTTGCGGCGCGCGTCGGTCGCCACGCAGAAGTCCGTGCCGATCCCGCCGTCCGCGGCCTCGACGGCGAGCACGTCGAGCGAGCACACGCCGTACACCGGCACGTCCAGCACGAACCCCAGCGTCCGCGCGGTGACCAGCCCGACCCGCAGCCCGGTGAACGGGCCGGGGCCGACGCCGGCGGCGACCGCGGTGAGGTCCTGGCGGACCGCGCCGACCTGGTCGAGGGCGGCCGCGACGAGCGGCGCGAGCTGCTCGCCGTGCTTCATCGAGCGCTCCGAGACGAGCTCGGCGACGACGTCCTGGCCGTCGTGGAGCGCGACGGTGACGTAGGGGGTGGCGGTGTCGAGGGCAAGCAGCAGGGTCATCCGAGTCCTCGGAAGGAGAGGGCGTGCCACCGGGGGCCCACCGGGGTGATCTCGACCCGGCGCGGGTCGAGCACGTCGTCGACGCCGTCGAGCGAGGCCGTGCTGTGGGACCCGTCGGGCACCTCGTCGGCCTCGGCGCGCACGATGCGGACCTCGAGCCGCGAGTCGGTCAGCCCCTCGGCCAGTCCCTCGCCCCACTCCACGACGGTGACCGCGGTGTCCAGGTCGGTGTCGAGGTCGAGGTCGTCGAGCTCCTCCATGCCGCCGAGCCGGTAGGCGTCGACGTGGACGAGCGCGGGGCCGTCGACCAGCGACGGGTGGACGCGGGCGATGACGAACGTCGGTGAGGTGATCTGGCCGCGCACGCCGAGGCCGGCACCGATGCCCTGGGTGAGCGTGGTCTTGCCGGCACCGAGCTCGCCGCTGAGCACGATCAGGTCGCCGGGGGCGAGCTGGCCGGCGAGCGAGCGGCCGAGCGCGTGCATCGCGTCGGGCGTGGGCGCCTGGAAGACGGCGGTCCGCAGCGGCCTCCGCATCTCGACCAGCGGCGAGCGCCGGTCGATCTCGCGGAACCCCTGCCGGTCCCAGAAGCGAATGGTCCGCGGCAGCTCCTCGCGCGCCACGACCGTCACGTCGTCGTACCCCTCGGCGTGGTCCACGACCGCGTCGATGAGCCGGCCGGCGATGCCGTGCCCCTGCGCGGACGGCACGACGCCGAAGCGGCGCAGGTAGACGGTGTTGCCGACCGGGTCGAGGACCAGCGCGCCGACGGGGTCGCCGTCGAGGGAGGCGAGCAGCCCGCCGTGCGGCGTGAGCAGCGCGGCGATCGACTCCTCGGTCTCGCTGAGCGCGTCGGCCGGCGGGTCGAGCGGTGGCCGGGCGGCGAAGGCCTCCTGCACCACCCGCAGCACCTGCGCGGCCGCCTCCGGCCCCACGCGCTCGACCTGGACGTCGCTCACCCTGCCAGCTCCTTCTCCCCCGCCGCGGCCAGCAGCCGGTCGAGCTCCGCGTCGACCTGCTCGTGCCGCTCCAGCACCACCATGTGCCCGGCTCCCTCGACCTCCACCAGCCGCGACCCGCGGATCCGCGCGTGCAGCTTGCGGCTGTGGCCGATCGACGTCAGCCGGTCGGCGGTGCCGCAGACGACCGTCGTCGGCACCCGGCCGAGCACCTCGACCGCGTCGAACTTGTCCAGCCCGCCGAACGCCGGGAAGAACTCCGCGACCACCTCGTACGGCGTCGCCGACAGCATCGCGTCGACGAACTCGACGTACGCCGCCGGCACGTCGTCGCCGAACGCGAACACGTCCGTGGCGACCATCGCCACCGCCTTGCCCAGCCGGCGCAGCCGGTCGACGCTGGTGTGCCGCCGGGCGAGCGTCGCGATGGTCCGCTCCGCCAGCGGCAAGCCGATCCTGGCCGGCACCACCGGCAGCAGCAGCCGGCCGACGTCGAGCCCGCCGGCCGTCGTGCTGACCAGGCCCACCGCCGCCACCCGGTCGCCGAACAGCTCGGGCTGCTGCTCGACGAGGGCGACCACCGTCATCCCGCCCATCGAGTGACCGACGACCACCACCGGGCCGTCGGGGACGACCTCGTCGAGGATGCGGCCCAGGTCGCGGCCGAGCTGGTCGATGGTCGCGTGCTCGACGTCGGAGCGGCCGGACCGCCCGTGCGAGCGCTGGTCGTAGAGGACCGTCCGGACGCCGGCGCGGCGCAGGTGCAGGCGCTGGAAGTGCCAGCAGTCGAGGGTCAGCGCGTAGCCGTGCACGAGCACGACCGTGACGTCCGAGGCAGCCCCGGTCGGGGTGTGCTCCGGCTCGTCGACCTCGACGTGCAGCGGCACGCCGTCGTCGGCCACGACCGTCAGCGGGGCGGCGCGCAGCGAGCCGAGCGGGACGTCGGGATGGTCCTCGGGCGGCGGGCCGGGGCGGCGCGAGAGCGCGCGGCGGTGGTGGGTGACGCCGAAGGCGGTGCCGACCGCAGCGAGCCCGGCCGCGCCGAGGGCCGTGAACCCGAGGGTCCGCCGCGGGTTCACGCGCGCACCTCCGTGTCGACGTGGGTGCGGGTGACCCGGCTGCCGCCGAACCGGGTGACGATCTCGTAGCTGATCGTCCCCGCCGCCTCCGCCCAGTCCTGCGCGGTGGGCGCGCCGTCGCGGCCGGTGCCGAAGAGGACGACGTCGGTGCCCGGCTCGGGCCGGTCGCCGTCGAGGTCCACCACGAGCTGGTCCATGCAGACGCGGCCGCGGACGGGTCGCTGCTTCCCGGCGATCCCCACGGACGCGTGGTTGCTGAGCGAGCGCGGCACGCCGTCGCCGTACCCCACCGGCACCAGGCCCAGCGTGGTCGGCCGGTCCGCGACCCAGGTGTGGCCGTAGGAGACGCCGGAGCCGGCCGCGACGTCCTTGACCATCGCGAGCGTCGCGCGGGCGGTCATCGCGGGCACCAGCCCGAGGTCGGGGGTGTGGCCGGGGGCGGGGTCGAGGCCGTACGACGCGATGCCGCACCGGACGAGGTCGAACCGCGCGCTCGGCCGCAGGATCGCCGCCGCGCTGTTGGCGAAGTGACGCACCTCCGGCTCGAGGCCGGCCGCCGCCGCGAGGTCCAGCGCGTCGCGGAAGACCTGCTCCTGGCTGTCGTTGGCCGGGTCGTCCGGCTCGTCGGCCGAGGCCGGGTGGGTCCAGATGCCGGTGACGCGCCAGCGGCCAGCGACCTCCCCGGCGCGCGCGGCCTCGACGAGCGCCGGCCAGTCGGCGTACGTCGACCCGCCGCGCGACAGGCCGGTGTCGATCTTCAGCTGGAGCCGGGCCGGCGTGCCGGTGCGGGCAACGGCGGCCTCGACCTCGGCCAGCTCGGCGAGGGAGTACGCCGTGACGTCGACGCCGGCGGCGATCGCGGCGTCGTGGTCCTCACCGGGGACGGTGAGCCAGCACAGCACCCGTCCGGTGTCGCCGGCCGCCCGCAGCGCGAGCGCCTCGTCGATCGTCGCGACGCCCAGCCAGCTCGAGCCGGCGTCGCGGGCGGCCCGGGCGACCTCGACCATGCCGTGGCCGTACCCGTCGGCCTTGACCACCGTCATCATCGCGGCGCCGCAGTGCTCGGCCAGCGTGCGCACGTTGTGCCGGAGCGCCGCGAGGTCGACGACCACCTCGGCGCGCGGGACCGGCAGGGGGCTCATGACCCCCCATCCTCCCACCGTGCCGGGTCGGCGGTGCGGTCAGGGCTGCGGGAGGTCCCTCACCACCGCGGGCAGCGCGCGGGCCACCTCGGTCGCCACCAGCGGCCCGCCCGCGCTCGCGAGCGTGGCCGCCGCGCCGTGCAGCCACGAGCCCACGCTCGCCGCGTCGAACGGCTCGAGCCCCGCCGCCAGCAGCGCGCCGACCAGCCCGCCGAGCACGTCGCCCGCACCTGCCGTCGCCAGCCAGGGGTTGCCGGTCGTCGTCACGCGGACCCGCCCGTCGGGCCGCGCGGTCACGGTGTGGCGGCCCTTGAGCACCACGACCGCGCCGTAGTGCTCAGCCGCGTGCCGAGCCCACCCCAACGGGTCGCCCTCGATCTCCGCGCGGCCGCGGCCGAGCATCGCGGCGAGCTCGCCGGCGTGCGGAGTGAGCACGAGGTCGCGCGGGCCGCTCGTCACGTGCTTCAGCGCGTCGGCGTCGACGACGGTCGGCACCTCGTCGGCCAGCGTCGCCGCGAGCGCCTCGTCGGCGTGCGCACCGCCGCCGGACCCGACCACCCACGCCTGGACGCGGCCGGCGCCGACCACCTCGGGGTGCGCCTGGCGGACCCGGTCCGCGACCGGGTCGTCGCCGACGTACCGCACCATCCCAACGAGGCCGCAGGCGGCGCCGGCGACGCTGAGCAGGGCGGCGCCCGGGTACTCCGCCGAGCCGGCCCGGACGCCGACGACACCGCGGGTGTACTTGTGGTCCTGCGGCCGCGGGCGCGGCACCAGCCGCGCGACGTCCTCGGCCTGGAGCGCCTCGATCTCCGCGGGTGTCAGGTCGAGGCCGATGTCGACGAGGTGGACCGCCCCGCACGCCTCCGCCGCCGGGTCGACCAGGTGCGCGGCCTTGTGCGTGCCGAAGGTGACCGTGACGTCGGCGCTCACGTGTGACCCGTCCACCCGACCGGTGTCGACGTCGACCCCCGACGGCACGTCGACCGCGACCACCGGCACACCCTCGGCCTGCGCGAGCGCCCGCTCCGCCTCCGGCTTCAGCCCCGGACGGCCCCCGATGCCGACGATCCCGTCGACCACCACGTCGGGGCGCTTGGTCGGCTCGTCGACGGTGCGCCCGCCGGCTCGTCGCAGCGCCTCCAGGCCGCCCTCGTGGACCCGCTCGCCCAGCAGCACCGCCTCCACGCCGCACCCGCGCCTCGCGAGCAGCGCGCCCGCGAACAGCGCGTCGCCCCCGTTGTCCCCCGACCCGACCAGCAGCAGCACCCGTGCGCCGTACGCCTGGCCCAGCAGGTCCACCACCGCATGCGCCAGCCCGTGGGCCGCCCGCTGCATGAACGTCCCCTCCGGCACCCGCGCCATCAGGTCCCGCTCCGCCTGACGCACCTGCTCGACCGTGTGGGCGTACCGCATGGGCGCGACGCTATCCGCCTCGTGCTCGTGCTGCGGCCGGGTCCTGTCCGCTTCCCCCGTCCTGGCCCTCGCTCCGTCCCGCTGCGGGGTCGTGTGCCTCACGACGCGGGCCGGCGCTTCCTCAGGCACACGACCGCACCCAGCCGGCCGCCCCGGCGTCCCCGGCGTCCCCGCAAGCGCCCACCCAAGGGTCGTGTGCCTCTCGACGCGTGCCGGCGCGTCTCCAGGCACACGACCCTCAGGTCGAGGACGGGCTGTGGATGAGCGCCGACGTCCGACGCCCGATTCGATCACCCTCGTGGCATGGACCCGGATCTCGAGCGGCTGCTGACCGAGCAGCACGGGCTGGTCGCACGCCGACAGCTGCTCACTCACGGGATCGATGCCGACCGTGTGCGGAACCAGGTCGCCGCCGGCCGGTGGATGCTGCCCACTCCCCGGGTCGTCGCCACGGTCACCGGCACCCTGACGACCGAGCAGCGCCAGTGGATGGCCGTCCTGCACGCCGGGCACCGGAGCATGCTCGGTGGTCTGACCGCCGCGGCCCGGCACGGGCTCACCGGCTGGGAGACGCCCGTCGTCACGGTGCTGGTCGACGACGAGCTCGCCTTCGAGCCCGTGCGCGGCGTCCGGTTCTTCCGCAGCCGCCGGCCCTTCGACCTGCTGCGTTCCCCACGGGTCGGCCCGCCGACCTGCCGGCTCGAGCCGGCGGTGCTCCTGCACGCGGGGTACGTCGCCGACGCACGCGCCGCGCACGGACTGGTCGCCGCGACGATCCAGCAGCGGCTCACCACCTCGACACGGCTCGTCGAGTGGATCGACGTCCTCCGGCCGCTGCGGCGAAGCAGGCCGCTGTCGGCGACGATCAGCCACGCCGGCGCGGGAGCGCACTCGGCGGCGGAGCGCGCGGTCAATCGCATGTGCCGCGCGCACGGCATGCCGCTGCCGAACCGTCAGGTCGAGCGCATCGACTCCGCCGGCCAGCGCCGCTTCACCGACTGCGAGTGGCGGCTGCCGGACGGGACGACGCTGGTCCTGGAGGTCGACGGCGCATTCCACATGGAGGTCCGGCAGTGGATGGAGGACATCCGTCGGGCACGCCGGTTGATCGCGCGGGACCGCGTCGTCGTGCGGTGCACGGCGTACGAACTCCTGCACGAGCCGGACGAGCTCGCACGCGACCTGGTGGCGCTCGGCGTCCCGGGTCGTGTGCCTGACGCCGCGGCCTGACGCGTCCTCAGGCACACGACCCCCACCGCCGGCCCGGCCCGGCCCCGAGGAGAACCCGCTGGCACGAGGCGGAAACCGGACGCCTCAGGACTCCAGCACGACGACGGCCGAGGCGACGCCGGCGTCGTGGGAGAGCGAGAGGTGGACGGAGGCGACGCCGAGCTCGTCGGCCCGGGCGCGGACGGAGCCGCGCATCTCGAACAGCGGCCGGCCGGAGGACTCGGAGACCACCTCGGCGTCGTGCCACGACATGCCGACGGGGGCGCCGAGGGCCTTGGCGAGCGCCTCCTTGGCGGCGAACCGAGCGGCAAGCGACGCGAGCGGGCGGGACGCCTCGGCCGGGGTGAACAGACGCGCGGAGAGGCCGGCGGTGCGGGACAGCGACTCGCCGAACCGCTCGATGTCGACGACGTCGATGCCGACGCCGATCACCGGCACGCGCGGACCACCTTCGCGAGCCCCACAGGCCTGATGAACCCCACGAGCCTGACGACCCTCACTCGACCGTGACGGACTTGGCGAGGTTGCGGGGCTGGTCGACGTCGTGGCCCATCGCGGTGGCCAGCTCGCAGGCGAACAGCTGCAGCGGCACGACCGCGACCAGCGGCTGGAGCAGCACCGGCACCCGCGGCAGGCGGATCAGGTGGTCGGCGTACGGCTCGATCGAGGTGTCGCCCTCCTCGGCCAGGCAGATCGTCCGCGCACCCCGCGCCCGGACCTCCTGGATGCCCGAGATCATCTTCTCGTGCAGCTGGTCCCGACCCCGGGGCGGTACGACGCACAGCACCGGCAGCCCCTCCTCGACCAACGCTATCGGGCCGTGCTTGAGCTCACCGGCCGCGAACCCCTCGGCGTGGATGTAGGCCAGCTCCTTGAGCTTCAACGCCCCCTCGAGCGCGACCGGGTACCCCGCGTGGCGGCCCAGGAACAGCACCGACCGCGTGTCCACGTGCGCCCGCGCCAGCTCGTAGACCTCGTCGGCACGCGAGAGCACCGCCGCGATCTGGTCCGGGATCGACTCCAGCTGACGCATGATTTCGCTGATCTCGTCGCCGTAGCGGGTGCCCTTGACCTGCGCGAGGTACAGCGCGAGCAGGTAGCACGCCACCAGCTGGGTCAGGAACCCCTTGGTCGACGCGACCCCGATCTCCGGGCCGGCGTGGGTGTAGATCACCGCATCGGACTCCCGCGGGATCGTCGACCCGTTGGTGTTGCAGATCGCCAGCACCTTCGAGCGCTGCAGCCGCGCGTGCCGGATCGCCTGCAGCGTGTCCGCGGTCTCTCCCGACTGGCTGATCGCCACCACCAGCGTGGAGTAGTCCAGGATCGGGTCGCGGTAGCGGAACTCGCTGGCCAGCTCGACCTCGACCGGCACGCGGGTCCAGTGCTCGATGGCGTACTTCGCCACGAGCCCGGCGTAGAACGACGTCCCGCACGCGATGATGATGATCTTGTCGATGTCGCGCAGCTCCTGGTCCGAGAGGCGCATCTCGTCGAGCTGCAGCAACCCGTTGCGCGCGTGGCGACCCAGCAGCGAGTCCGCGACCGCGCGGGGCTGCTCGAAGATCTCCTTGCGCATGAACCAGTCGTGGCCGTCCTTCTCCGCCGCCGACAGGTCCCAGTCCACGTGGTAGCGCGTGCCCTCCGCGGGCGCCCCGTCGAACGTCGTGACCTCGACGCCCTCACGCGTGATCGTCACGACCTGGTCCTGGCCCAGCTCCAGCGCCTCACGGGTGTGCTCGATGAACGCCGCCACGTCCGAGCCGAGGAAGTTCTCCCCCTCGCCCAGGCCGACCACCAGCGGCGAGTTGCGACGCGCCGCGACGACGCGCGACGGGTCCTGCCCGTCCACCGCGACCAGGGTGAACGCACCCTCCAGCTGCTGGCAGACCCGCTGCATCGCGGTGGTCAGGTCCACGCCCGACTCCACCTGCAGCTCCAGCAGGTGCGCCGCGACCTCGGTGTCGGTCTCGGAGACGAGCACGTGGTCGTCGGCCTCGAGCCGCGCACGCAGGTCCGCGAAGTTCTCGATGATCCCGTTGTGCACCAACGCCACCCGCCCGGTCGATCCCAGGTGCGGGTGCGCGTTCACGTCGTTCGGCGCCCCGTGGGTAGCCCAGCGGGTGTGCCCGATCCCGGTCGTCGAGGCCGGCAGCGGCGCCTCGGCGATCACCTTCTCCAGGTTCGCCAGCTTCCCGGCCTTCTTCGCCGACGCGATGGTGCCGCCGTCGACGAGGGCGATGCCGGCAGAGTCGTACCCGCGGTACTCCAGCCTGCGCAGGCCCTCGATGACGACGTCCTGGGCCTGCTTGTCCCCGACGTACCCGACGATCCCGCACATGGGGGTCACTCTAACGACGTGGGACCGCGCGCCCCGCTTCGTCGCGCGGCTGCAACAATCGCGGCATGTCGCCTGGGTCGTCCGGCTCGACGGGTCCCATGACCGGGGCCGGTCCCGTCTCCGCCGACGAGCACCCCAAGGAGTCCTCGCCGTACATCGAGCTCGACCGCAGCGCCTGGGCCGCCCTCGGCACCGGCGCGGAGAGCCCCCTGAGCGCGCAGGAGATCCGCACGCTGCGCGGCCTCGGTGACTCGCTCGACCTCGACGAGGTGCGCGACGTCTACCTGCCGCTGAGCCGCCTGCTGAGCCTGTACGTCGAGTCGGCCGGCCGCCTGCACCGCAGGCAGGAGGACTTCCTGCACCGGCGTACGCCGCCGCGCACGCCGTTCGTCATCGGCGTGGCCGGCTCGGTGGCGGTCGGGAAGTCGACCACCGCCCGCGTCCTCCAGCAGATGCTGGCCCACTGGCCCGAGCACCCGAACGTCGCGCTCGTGACCACCGACGGCTTCCTCTACCCCAACGCCGAGCTCGAGCGCCGCGGCATCCTGCACCGCAAGGGCTTCCCCGAGTCCTACGACCGCCGCGCGCTGCTCCGCTTCGTCGTCGACATCAAGTCCGGCAAGGACGAGGTCGAGGCGCCCGTCTACTCCCACCTCGTCTACGACGTCGTCGAGGACGAGAAGGTCGTCGTCAAGCGGCCCGACGTCGTCATCGTCGAGGGCCTCAACGTCCTCCAGCCCGCCCGGGTCCGTGACGACGGCCGCACCAGCCTCGCGGTCAGCGACTTCTTCGACTTCAGCGTCTACGTCGACGCGGGCCGCGACAAGATCCGCGACTGGTACGTCTCCCGTTTCCTCCGCCTCCGCGAGACCGCTTTCCGCGACCCCGGCTCCTACTTCGCCAAGTACGCCGCCTTCACGCACGACGAGGCGGTCGCCGAGGCCGAGCGGATCTGGGACACGATCAACGGCCCCAACCTGGTCCAGAACATCCTCCCCACCCGCTCCCGCGCCACGCTCGTCATGCGCAAGGACCGCGACCACTCCGTGCGCTACGTGCGGCTGCGCAAGCTGTAGCTCAGACCCTCTTCTGCACGTCCAGCGCCCGCTCGACGACGCGGTAGCCCATGGCCTCGTTGACGGCGTTCATGGCGGCGTTGACGCCGGCGTTGCCGGTCTCGACGTGCTCGCAACCGGGGAACAGCTCGAGCAGCCGGCGGTGGCTGTGCAGCTTCATCGCGAGGGCGAGGTGGTGGCCGCGGTGCTCGGGAAGCACGAGCGTGCCGCCGACGGAGGCGTGGCGGGGGTCGACGTCGTGGACGGAGAGCTCGGTGAAGCCGCAGGCGGTGCCGTCGGGAGCGACCGCGAGGGCGCCGACCCAGGTGCGGCCGCTGTCGAGGAACCGCTGCTCGGTGGCGTGCAGCCGCTCGGCGTCCCACGACGCCGGGCCGAGCTCGAGGTCGCCCGTGGGGACCATCGAGGAGAAGACCGAGAGCATCGCGCAGAACGCCTCGACGTGCTCGTCGGGGACGCGGCGCTCGAAGCCGACCACGGAGTACGCCGCGATGCGGTCGGCCTCGCGGCGGTCGAGCTCGCCCCAGCCGGCCGGGGCCGTCCGCAGGTCGACCAGCTTGGTCTCCTCGCGGCTCGCCACGGGGTAGCCCCGTGCCGCGCAGAACATCGTCCCAGGGCTCTCCGCGCCGACCGGGGCGTAGGTCGTGCTGACCAGGGCGGTGCGGCCGTCGGCGACCGCGCGGGCCTCGAGGTCGGCGAGCACCGCGGACCCGACGCCCTGCCGGCGCGCGTCGGGCACGACGTACACCTCGAGGTCGGCGAGCTGCGGGTTGTCCGCGCGGAACAGGTGCAGCCGACCCGCGCCGACGACCCGGTCGTCGGCGTCGGTGGCGACCGTGAGGACCACGTCGAGGTCGGGCCGCGGGCGCGGGACGGCGACGCGGGCGACCTCCCACGTCGGCCAGGCGTCGTACGCACGCTCACGCGACGCGGCCTCGCCGACCTCCCACCAGGCGCGGAGGGCGCGCTCGTCGGCGGGGTCGATCTCGGTCACGGTCGCAGCGAGGTCCAGCACGCCGCGCAACGCTACGAGAGCGCCAGCCGCTCCCGCACCACATTTGCCAGCCGGTCGGCCACGTCGCGGGCGACCTGCTCGGTGGCGGCCTCGACCATCACGCGGACCAGCGGCTCGGTGCCCGAGGGCCGCAGGAGCACCCGACCGGAGTCGCCGAGCGCGGCCTCCTCCTCGGCGACCGCGGCCGCGAGCACCTCGTCGTCGGTGCGGGTCTTGTCGACGCCCGGCACGTTGACGAGCACCTGGGGGAAGCGGGTCATCACCGACGCGAGGTCGGCCAGCGACCGCCCGGTCAGCGACATCTGCTCGAGCACGTGCAGCGCGGTGAGGATGCCGTCGCCGGTGGTGGCGTGGTCGCGCATGATCACGTGGCCGGACTGCTCGCCGCCGAGGGAGAAGTGGTGGGCGTTCATCTCCTCGAGGACGTACCGGTCCCCCACCGCGGTCTGGCGCACCTCGATCCCCGCGTCGCGCATCGCGTTGACGAAGCCGAGGTTGCTCATCACGGTCGCGACGACGGTGTCGTCCTTGAGCTGGCCGGCGGTGCGAAGGCCGAGCGCGAGGATCGCCAGGATCTGGTCGCCGTCGACGACCTGCCCGGAGGCGTCGACCGCCAGGCAGCGGTCCGCGTCGCCGTCGAGCGCGAAGCCCGCGTCCGCGCCGTGCTCTATGACGGCCGCCTGGAGCGGGCCGAGGTGGGTGGAGCCGACGCCGTCGTTGATGTTGAGCCCGTCGGGCGCGGCGTTGATCGCGACGACGGTCGCGCCGGCGGCCTCGAGGGCGCGGGGGCCCGCGACCGACGCGGCGCCGTGGGCGCAGTCGAGGACGACCCTGAGCCCCCGGAGCGGCTGCACGGTGGCGACCAGGTGGTCGACGTACTCCTCGATGGGCGTGGCGTACGGCGTCACGCGGCCGACGTCGCCGCCCACCGGGGGCTGCCACGGCTGGCCCATGAGCGACTCGATCTCGCGCTCCAGCGCGTCGTCGAGCTTGATCCCGCCGCGGGCGAGGAACTTGATGCCGTTGTCGGGCATCGGGTTGTGCGAGGCGCTGATGACGACGCCGACGTCCGCGCCGAGCGCGTCGGTCAGGTACGCCACGCCGGGCGTCGGCACGACCCGGACGCGGACCACGTCGACACCGGCCGAGGCGAGCCCGGCGACGACGGCGTGCTCGAGGAACTGGCCCGAGATCCGGGTGTCACGGCCGACGACGGCGAGCGGGCGGGAGCCCTTGTACTCGCCGTGGTCGACCAGCACCCGGGCGGCACAAACGGAGAGGTCCAGGGCCAGCGAAGCGGTGAGGACACCGTTCGCCTGGCCCCGGACCCCGTCCGTGCCGAACAGACGACCCACGTGGGACGTCAGCGCTTGCTGAACTGCGGCGCCTTGCGCGCCTTCTTCAGACCGGCCTTCTTGCGCTCGATGACACGAGCGTCGCGGGTCAGCAGGCCCGCCTTCTTCAGGGTCGGGCGGTTGGCCTCGACGTCGATCGCGTTCAGCGCACGGGACACGCCGAGGCGCAGCGCGCCGGCCTGACCGGTGATGCCGCCGCCGTGGATGCGGGCGATGACGTCGAAGCGACCCTCGAGCTGCAGGGCGGCGAACGGCTCGTTCACGACCTGCTGGTGCAGTTTGTTGGGGAAGTAGGAGTCCAGGGTCCGGCCGTTCACGGTCCACTGGCCGGTGCCGGGGACGATGCGGACGCGGGCGACGGCCTCCTTGCGACGGCCGGTGGCCGCGCCGGGGGCGATGGTCGCGGGACGGGCCGGCGCGTCCGCGGACGGCGCGCTCTCCGAGCTGTAGGCGACGCCCTGCTCGTTGACCTCGTAGGTCTCCTCGACCTCGGTGTTGGTGTCGGTGGTCTCAGCCACGGTGATCCTCACTCAGACTTTCGGTAGGGCAGTCGATTACTGGGAGATCTGGGTGATCTCGAACGGGACGGCCTGCTGGGCCTGGTGCGGGTGGTTCGGGCCGCTGTAGACCTTGAGCTTCTTCAGCATCTGCCGACCGAGGCGGTTCTTGGGGAGCATGCCCCAGACGGCCTTCTCGATGACCTTGCGCGCGTCCTTCTCGAGGAGCTCACCGACCGGGGTGGCCGAGAGGCCGCCCGGGTAGCCGGAGTGGCGGTAGGCCATCTTGGTGGTCTTCTTGTTGCTCGACAGCGCGACCTTCTCGGCGTTGATGACGATGACGAAGTCGCCGGTGTCGGCGTTGGGCGCGAAGATCGGCTTGTGCTTGCCGCGCAGGAGGTTGGCGGACTGCACGGCGAGGCGACCGAGGACGATGTCGGTCGCGTCGATGACGTGCCACTCGCGCTGGATGTCAGCGGGCTTCGGGGCGTACGTACGCACGGCTGAGGCTCTCTTCGTTCGTGGTGCCCGCACGGCGGTCCCGTGCGGGTGGTGCTGCTGCGGCTTCTGACGAACACGGCCCGGCTCGCCCGAGCCCCCGGAGGGCCTCGGCGTCCGGATCTGCACCCGCCCCACGAGAGGGGACGAGCGCGGCAGGAGTCGCGACCGGCAAGACTACGGCGGCGCGGACCCGAGGGTCAAAACGCGGCCTCCGGCCCGGGCACTGATCCGGGCGCAGATCCGGGGGCTGAACCCGGGTCCGGCACTGACTCCCGTACCGGGTCGCGGGACACCGGGTTAACGCGACTCCCGTCCCCGGTCTAGGTTGGTGACGTGACTGACTCTCTCACCGTCCGCGACAACCGCACCGGACAGGAGTACGACGTCCCGATCACCGACGGCACCATCAAGGCCGCGGACCTCGGGAAGATCAAGTCCGGGGAGGACGCTCCGGGCCTGGCCGTCTACGACCCCGGCTTCGTCAACACCGCCTCGTGCCGCAGCTCCGTCACCTACATCGATGGTGACGAGGGGATCCTGGAGTACCGCGGGTACCCGATCGAGCAGCTGGCCGAGAAGTCGAACTTCCTCGAGGTGGCCTACCTGCTGATCCACGGCTCGCTGCCCGACAAGGCGCAGTACGACGCGTGGGTGCACGAGATCACCTACCACACGTTCGTGCACGAGAACGTCAAGACGTTCATGCAGGGCTTCCGCTACGACGCGCACCCGATGGGGATGCTGATGGCGTCGGTGGGGGCCCTGTCGACGTTCTACCCCGACGCGCGCAACATCTCCGACGCCGACAACCGCCACATGCAGATCGTGCGGATGATCGCGAAGATGCCGACCCTCGGCGCCTGGTCGTTCCGCCACGCGCAGGGCAAGCCGTACGTCTACCCCGACAACGACCTCGGCTACACCGCCAACTTCCTCTCGATGCTGTTCAAGATGAGCGAGTCGAAGTACGACGCCGACGAGCGGCTGGTCAAGGCGCTCGACGTGCTGTTCATCCTGCACGCCGACCACGAGCAGAACGCCTCGACCAATGCCGTGCGCTCGGTCGGCTCGACGCAGGTCGACCCGTACTCCGCGGTCTCGGCCGGCGTGGGCGCGCTCTTCGGCCCGCTGCACGGCGGCGCCAACGAGGCGGTCCTGCGGATGCTGCGCCGGATCGGCTCGAAGGAGAACATCCCCGCCTTCATCGAGGGCGTGAAGAACGGCAACGAGCGGCTCATGGGCTTCGGCCACCGGGTCTACAAGAACTACGACCCGCGCGCCCGGATCATCAAGAAGGCCGCGACCGACGTCTTCGAGGTCACCGGCACCAACCCGCTGCTCGACATCGCGCTGGAGCTGGAGAAGATCGCGCTCGAGGACGAGTACTTCGTCAAGCGCAAGCTCTACCCGAATGTCGACTTCTACTCCGGCCTGATCTACGAGGCCTTCCAGTTCCCGCCGGAGATGTTCACCGTCCTGTTCGCGATCGGCCGCACCCCGGGCTGGCTGGCCCAGTGGCTGGAGCTGACCCAGGACAAGGAGCAGAAGATCGCCCGTCCCAAGCAGATCTACACCGGCGACCGGGGGCTCACGTTCACCCCGGCCTCCGAGCGGTGGGCCTGACGCAGGACCCGGACCCGATCACGACCCCGGACGGCTCGCCGTCCGGGGTCGTGCGCGTCCGGGGCCCGATCCAGGGCGCGGTCCGGGGTGTGGTGTGGGACTTCGGGAACGTCCTCATCGACTGGGACCCACTGGCCGCGATCGCGGCGGGGGTCGGCGAGGACGAGGCGCGCCGGTTCCTGACCGCGCCCGACTTCGACTTCCTGGCGTGGAACCACGGGCCCGACTCCGGTGGGACGTGGGAGGACGCCGAGGCGGAGGTACGCCGCACGCACCCGCACTGGCTGGAGCACGCGTTGGCGTACCGCGCGAACTTCGCCGCCTCCCTCCTCGGCGAGGTGCCCGGCACCGCCGACCTCGTCCGTGGGCTGCGCGCCGCCGGCGTGCCGCAGTGGGGGCTGACCAACTGGTCCGACGAGCTCTACCCGCACGCGCCCGAGCGCTTCGAGGTCGTCGCCCTCCTCGACGGCGTGGTCGTCTCCGGCACCGAGCGGGTCGCCAAGCCCGACCGGCGCGCCTACGAGCTCGTCGCGGAGCGGATGGGCCTGCCGCTGGACTCGCTGGCCTTCGTCGACGACCGGGCCGCCAACATCGAGGCCGCCGACGCGCTCGGCATGGCCGGCGTCCTCTTCACCGGTGCCGACGACACCCGGCTGCGTCTCCGGTCGCTCGGCCTGACCGTCTGACCCGACCGCGGGGTAGTAACGGGCAGAAACGTCCGTCGCCGGGGTAGTCACGGACGTTTCCGACCGTTACTACCCCGACGACGGGCGTCAGGCGCCGCCTACCGCACCCGGACCGTACGTCGCCGGCCACCGCGGTGGCCAGCAACCCCTGCATGCGTGCGCCCATGGCGACACCACTCCCCCGCTGCCCCTGCTGGTCGTGCCCAGTCCTCGCGGGCACCGTGGCAGCGGGTGGAGTGGTGTCGGGGTGCTTGTGGGGCGACTGTTACCGGCCTGTGGGCGCCGCGGTCCGCGCACGTTCCCCACCGGACCGGTCCGGAGGTCAGTTCACACCGCGCGCGCGTCCCTCCCAGTACGGCGCCCGCAGCGTGCGCTTGAGGATCTTGCCCGTCGGGTTGCGCGGGAGCGCCTCGAGGACGTCGACGCTGCGGGGGCACTTGTAGTGCGCGAGGTGCTCGCGGCAGTAGGCGATGATCTCCTCCTCGGTCGCCGACGCGTCCGGCTTCAACGCCACGACCGCCTTGACCGACTCGCCCCAGGTGTCGTCGGGGACGCCGATGATCGCGACCTCCATGACCGCCGGGTGCTCGGCCAGGACCCGCTCGACCTCGGGGCTGTAGATGTTCTCGCCGCCGCTGATGATCATGTCCTTGAGCCGGTCCTCGACGAAGAGGTAGCCGTCCTCGTCGAGCTTGCCCATGTCCCCGGTGCGGAACCACCCGTCCTCGACGATCACCTCCGCGGTCGCCTCCGGCTTGTTGAGGAACCCCTTCATCAGCTGCGGGGTGCGCAGCCAGATCTCGCCGTGCGTGCCGACCGGGAGGTCCTCGAGCGTGGCGGGGTCGACGATCCGGATCTCGACGCCGGGCACCGCCTTGCCCGCCGAGACCAGGCGCTCCGGGCGGCCGGACGACTCCGCGGTGCGGTGGTCCTCCGGCATCAGGTGGGTGGCGACGCCGGCGACCTCGGTGAGGCCGTAGACCTGCATGAAGTCGGTGTCCGGCCAGGCCTGCATCGCGGCGCGCAGCAGCGGCGGCGGCATCGGCGCGGCGCCGTAGGTGTAGGTCTTCAGCGCTCCGAACAGCTTGACCGCGTCCTCGCCGGACTGCAGCACCTGCGCGAGCACCGCGGGCACCAGGAAGGTCCGGTTGGCGCCGGCGAGGATCGCGCCGGCCAGCGACATCCCGTCGGGATCGCGGGTCATCACGCTGGGGATGCCGTCGTGGATGCCGAACAGGACGTACGACGAGCCGCCGACGTGGAAGAGCGGCATCGCGACCATCGACTTGTCGCCGGGCTCGAAGCCCCAGCCGTCGTGGGCGTTGATCGTGTGGCTGACCATGTTGCGGTGGGTGAGCATGACGCCCTTGGGCCGGCCCGTCGTGCCGGAGGAGTACATCACCAGGCACACGTCGTCCGGCTCCACCTCGGGCCGCCGGTCGACGGGCGTCGCGCCGGCGAGCAGCGCCTCCCACGCGTCGCCGTCCGTGCCCTCGGGCGTCACTTCGACGACGTGCTCCACCTGCGGCAGCCGGTCGCGGATCGCCTCGACCGTGGCCACCAGCTCGCTGCCCACGACCAGGACCTTCGCGCCGGAGTCGTTGACGGCGTACTCGACCTCGTCGCCGGAGGAGCGCCAGTTGACGATCGCGTTCGCGGCGCCGAGCGAGCCGGCCGCCAGCGACAGCTCCACGCAGGCCGGGTGGTTCTTGTCGAGGAACGCCACGACGTCCCCGCGCCCCACGCCGAGCCCCTGCAGGGCGCCGGCCGCACGGCGTACCCGCTCGTCCCACTGCGCCCAGGTCCAGGTGCGGCCGAGGTAGGTCATCGCCTCGGCGTCGGGCGTGGTGTGGGCCCAGTGGGCGAGGCGGTCGTCGACGAAGACCGGGTCGGGGGCCGTGCTGTCGAGGCCGGTCGGAGGTGCGGTGGCAGTCATGGCGCGATTGTGGTCCACATCACAGGCGCCGTCGACCCCTTCTGCCCAAGCGACCAGCCGCGTCTCAGGATCGTCACAGGCACCCTGGGCACCGTGGAGCCATGATCGAGAACGACCGCCCTTCGCACGACCCGCAGGACACCGCCCCGCTGCACGCCTACCCGGCCGGCCCTCCGCCGTCGGGTCCGCCGGCCGGCTGGGGCACTGCTCCGGGGTCGCCGTCGCCGCAGCCCGCCGCGAGCGACCGCGCGCGTGGACGCAAGGGCTTCGCGGCCGCGGTCCTCGCCGGTGCGCTGGTCGTCGGCGGCGGTGCGGGCGTCGGCGGCGCCGCGCTGTGGTCGGCGTACGACGACGACGGCACGGCGGGCGGCAGCGGCGCGGTCGCGGCGTCCCCCGTCGTGAGCACCTCCGACGACCCGGCACCCGAGGGCTCGGTCGAGCAGGTCGCGGCAGCGGTCCTGCCCTCGGTCGTGCAGATCGAGGTCCGCGGCACGCAGGAGGCGGGATCGAGCTCGGGCATCGTGCTGAGCTCCGACGGGCTGGTGCTGACCAACAACCACGTCATCGAGCTCGCGGCCGACGGCGGCGAGATCGCCGTGGCGTTCAGCGACGGCAGCCGCGCGAGCGCCGAGATCCTCGGCCGTGACCCGCTCACCGACACCGCGGTCATCCAGGCCCAGGACGTCGAGGACCTCACGCCCGCCACCATCGGCGACTCCGGCGCGCTCGACGTCGGCGAGCAGGTCGTGGCGATCGGCTCGCCGTTCGGCCTGGAGTCCACCGTGACCAGCGGGATCGTCAGCGCGCTCGACCGGCCGGTCAACGTCGGCACCGACGACGAGCAGAACTCCACGACGTACCCCGCGATCCAGACCGACGCCGCGATCAACCCCGGCAACTCCGGCGGGCCGCTGGTCAACATGGCCGGCCAGGTCATCGGCATCAACTCCTCCATCCGCACCTCCTCCACCGGGCTCGGCGGCGAGGGCGGCTCGATCGGCCTCGGCTTCGCGATCCCGATGGCGCCGGTGCTGCCGATCGTCGACCAGATGAAGATGGGCGAGGAGCCCACGCACGCGCGGCTCGGCATCTCCGTCAGCGACCCCGGCGCCCGCGGCTCGGTGCAGCTGCCCGAGGGCCCCGGCGGCTTCCCCGGCCAGGAGCCGGAGGAGGAGGCGCCGACCGCGGACGTCATGGGCGCCCAGGTGCAGGAGGTCGGCGAGGGCTCGACCGCGGGCGAGGCGGGGATCGAGGTCGGCGACGTGATCACCGGCGTCGACGACCGCACGATCACCAGCGCCGACTCGCTGGTCGCCACCATCCGCTCCTACCGGCCCGGCGACGAGGTCACGGTGACCTTCGTCCGCGACGGCGAGGAGCAGACGGTCGACCTCGAGCTCGACTCCGACGCCACCGACGACTGACCCGCCCAGTGGCCCGACGGGTGAACCGGCCTCAGAGGATCTTCTGCAGCTCGGCGAGCCGGGCCACCGGGCGGAAGCCGAGCAGCTCGTTGACACCGATCATGTGGTCGTTGACCTCGGCGTTGTAGGTCGTCACCCGCGTGATGTCGGGGCGCTGCGCCTGCAGCAGCCGCAGGTTGGCGACCTTGACCGCGAGGCCGAGCCGGTGGCCGCGGTGGGCGCGCCGCACGAGCGTGCCCCACTGGTAGGCCCGGCCCGGCTCGTGCACGGTCGTCGCCAGGTCGGTGTAGGCGACCACGGCGCCGTCGGCGTCGAGGGCGGCGGTGTTGTACGTCGTGCGGCCCTGGCGCGCGACGACCCGCTCGCGCTCGCGCACCCCGTCGGGGTCGGGCAGCTCCGGCTCGAGCGCGAGGTCACCGACGGGCGCCTCGGTCATCAGCGACGCGGTCACCTCCGCCCACCCGGCGAGCAGCTCGTCGGGGACCGGCCCCACCCACGACCGGAGCGTGTACGCCGTGCCGTGCGGCGCCGCCTCGGCGGCCAGCCGGTCGAGCCGCTCCTCGGCCACCGGCAGCCGCAGCTCACGCTGGACGTCGCCCAGCCCGAGCGTGAACCCGCGGGCGCGGGCGAACTCCGGGCCCGGCTCGCCCGCGCCGGCCGGCCCGGCGGCGTACGTGTGGTGCGCCTCGGTGAGCAGGATCGAGCGGCCGCGCTCGCGGGCGACCCGCTCGAGGTGCTGGAGCATCGCGGTGCCGTGCCCGCGGCGGCGGTGCCCGGGCAGCACGTGCACCTCCACGTCGGCCCGCTCGAGGTTGTCGCGCAGCGGGGTCTCCATCCAGCCCGCCGCGACCACCGGCGCTCCGGGGCCGTCCCCGAGCACCCCGGCCCAGGCCGCGCCCCAGGTGTCGGAGGTCGGCTCCTGCAGCAGGACGCGGGCCTCCTCGAGCTGCCAGGGCGCCGCGGTGTCCTCGTAGCCGAACACGGCCGCAGCGACGTACACCGCGTGCCAGGCCTCGAGGGCGGCGTCGTCGAACGGATCGACCGGGACGATCCGCAGGCGCCCGCTCCCGTGCTCGGTCATCGCGCCCGCGCCACCCGTCCCTCGTCCCAGACGGGGCCCGCGGACTCGTAGACCTCGCCGTCGGCGCCGTAGACGAGGAACCGGTCGAAGCCGCGGGCGAACCACCGGTCGTGGGTCACCGCGAGCACCGTCCCCTCGAAGGCGGCCAGCCCCTCCTCGAGCGCCTCGGCGCTCTGCACGTCGAGGTTGTCGGTCGGCTCGTCGAGCAGCAGCAGGGTGGCGCCGGACAGCTCCAGCAGCAGGATCTGGAAGCGCGCCTGCTGCCCCCCGCTGAGCGACTCGAAGGTCTGCTCGCCCGACGCGCTGAGCTCGTAGCGGTCCAGCACCCGCGCGGCCTGCTCGCGCCCCATGCCCTGGCGACCACCCGGGTGGCCGTCGCCGCGGTGCAGGATCTCCAGCAGCGTGCGGCCGACCAGCTCGGGGTGCTCGTGGGTCTGCACGAACCAGCCCGGCCGCACCCTGGCGCCGAGCTTGGCCCGGCCGGTGTGCGCGACGGGGCGGACCTCGACCTCCCCCACGGGTCGGTGCTCCACGTCCGGGTCGCTGCCACCGGCGGCGAGCAGCCGCAGGAAGTGGGACTTGCCGGAGCCGTTCGAGCCGAGCACGGCCACCCGCTCGCCGTACCAGACCTCGAGGTCGAAGGGGCGCATCAGCCCGGTGAGCTCCAGCTGCTCGCAGACGACCGCGCGCTTGCCGGTGCGGCCGCCCTTGAGCCGCATCGCGACCTGCTGCTCGCGCGGCTGCTCGGTCGGCGGGCCGGCCTCCTCGAACTTCCGCAGCCGGGTCTGCGCAGCGCGGTACTGGCTCGACATCCCGTCGTTGTACTCCGCCTTGACCTTGAGCCGGAGCACGAGCGCCCTGAGCTTGGCGTGCTCCTCGTCCCAGCGCTTGCGCATCTCCTCGAAGCGCGCGAACCGGTCCGTGCGCGCCTGGTGGTACGACGCGAAGCCGCCCGCGTGCGTCCACACCGAGTTGCCGACGCCCGGGCCGCCGCTCGCCAGCTCGACGGTGACGACCCGGGTCGCGGTGTTGCTGAGCAGCTCGCGGTCGTGGCTGATCATCAGCACGGTCTTGTCCGACTCCCGGATCCGCTCCTCGAGCCAGATCTTGCCGGGCACGTCGAGGTAGTTGTCGGGCTCGTCGAGGAGCAGCACCTGGTCGGGTCCGCGCAGCAGGAACTCCAGGACGAGCCGCTTCTGCTCACCGCCGGAGAGGGTGGTCAGCTCGCGGTACTTCGCGCGGTCGTACGGCAGCCCGAGCGCGGCCGTCGTGCACACGTCCCAGGTGACCTCGACGTCGTAGCCGCCGGCGTCGGCGTACTCCGCCAACGCCGTCGCGTAGGCCATCTGCGTCCGCTCGTCGTCGGTCTCCATCAGCGCCAGCTCGAGCCGGTCGACCTCCGCCGCGGCCCCGCGGACCCGCGGCGGGGAGACACTCAGCATCAGGTCGGCGACGCTGGTCGAGCCGTGCGCGACGTGCTGGCGCATGACGCCGAGGCCGCCGCTGCGCGTCACGACCCCGGCGTGCGGCTGGAGCTCGCCGGTGACGATCCGCAGCAGCGTCGTCTTGCCCGCGCCGTTGGCGCCGACGAGCGCGACCTTCTGCCCCTCGCCGACGCGGAACGACACGTCGTCGAGCAGCACCCGCCCGTCCGGCAGCTCGTAGCGCACTCCGGCGACGTCCACGTGTCCCACGGACGGTGATTGTCCGCTGCTCCGCGCCCGAGGGCGACTCGTTTTGCCTGCGCCGGCGCGCGCCGACCCCTACGGTGCGGGACGTGACCCGCCTCACCCGCGCGACGCGCGTCCTCGCGACCACCGCCTCGGCCGCCGCCCTCGCCCTCGGCGTGCTGTCCGGCCCCGCCCCGGCGGCTCCCGCCGGCCCCGCGCCCGCCACTGCCGACGAGGCCGCCCCGAGCCCCACGGCGTACGCGGAGGACGGGCCGTACGGCGTCGGCCAGCGCTCCATGCGGCTGCGGTCGGGTGCGCTGGTCGAGGTCTGGTACCCGACCCGTCCGGCCGACGTCGCGGGGAGGCCGGAGGGCACCTACGACATCGTCGAGTACCTCCCGCCCAACCTGTTGGGCCTCGTCCCCGCCGGCGCCACCGTCACCCACCCCAGCGGCGGCGTGCGGCGCGCACCGATCGCGCGGCGCGGCTTCCCGCTCGTGGTCTTCAGCCACGGGTTCGCCGGCTTCCGCCAGCAGTCGACGTTCCTGACCGCGGCGCTGGCGTCGTGGGGGTACGTCGTCGCGGCGCCGGACCACCGCAGCCGCACGATGACCACCGTGCTCGGCGGCAAGGCCGGCACCACCACCGACGTGCAGGACCTGCGCGACACGATCACGCTGCTCGGCACCACGTCGCGCACGAAGAAGAGCTGGCTGCACAAGCGCGTCGACATGACCCGCGTCGGCGCGGTCGGCCACTCCGCCGGCGGCCGCGCGGTCGAGAACCTCGCCGTCGCCGATGCCCGCGTCGACACCTGGGTCGGCATGGCCGGCGCCGCGACCGGGGCGCTCGACGAGGGCGCCACCGAGGTGCCCGCCCAGCCGGGGGTGCTGCTCGTCGGCGGCGCCGACGAGATCGTTCCCCAGGAGCGGATGGAGCAGGCGTACGTCGCCATGTCGGCGCCCAAGCGCATCGTCGTCCTCGGCGGCGCCGGCCACCTCGCGTTCAGCGACCTGTGCGAGGTCGGCGACGGCGACGCCGGCCTGCTCTCGGTCGCCGAGCTGCTCGGCGTGCCGATCCCCGCGAACCTCGTGCGGCTCGCCTCCGACGGCTGCATCGACCCCGAGCTCGCGTCCGTCGACGCCTGGCCGGCCGTCCGGCACGTCGTCGTCGCCCAGCTGCGCTCGGTCCTCGGCCCCGACCAGACCGCCCCCGCCCTCGACGGGCTCGTCGAGGCCTGGCCCGGCGTCGTCACCGACAGCCGCAGCGCGCAGTAGCAGGTAGCCCTCCAGCCGGGTGGGTCCGGCCGACCCACGCCGCGCAGAGGCTGCACCCCACCTGTCGCACACGTCCCACCCGTAAGGGCGGGACAGCGTCGAGACCCTTCTTTAGGATGAGGCGCGTGACGCAGGTCGAGGAGCAGGAGGAGCGCTCCACGACCGACCCCGGGCCCGCGCCCGCGCGGCGCACGCGGCGAGGTCCGCGCGTCGCCGCCATGACGGCGTACGCCGTGGCGCTGGCGGTGTGGTCGCAGCTGCTCGGCATCCCGAACGACACCGTCCAGGTCTTCCTGTGGCTGTGGCTGGCCACGATCGCCTGGAACGTGCAGGAGCCACGGCGCCACCACCTCCAGTTCCTGCGGGACTGGTGGCCGCCGGTGGTCGGGCTGGTCATCTACTTCTACAGCCGCGGCCTCACCGACGAGCTCGGCCTGCCGGTCCACATCACGATGCCGATCCGCGTCGACGAGTGGCTCGGCGGCGGGACGACGCCGACCGAGCACCTCCAGGCGGCGTGGTGCGGCGACCCGTGCACGCGGGACCTGCCGCCGCGGTGGTTCGACGTGGCGCTCACGACCGTCTACGCCTCGCACTTCGTCACCGGCCTGACGCTGGCCGCGGTGCTGTGGCTGCGCAGCCGGCCGGAGTGGGTGCGGTGGATGCGCCGCTACCTGGCGATCAACTTCGGTGCGCTGGTCGTCTACATCCTCTACCCGATGGCGCCCCCGTGGATGGCCTCGCGCGACGGCTACATGGGCGAGGTCACCCGGATCACCAGTCGCGGCTGGGCCGACCTCGGGCTCGGCCGCTTCGACCTGGTGCTGCAGGGCGTCGGCAACCCGGTCGCCGCGATGCCGTCGCTGCACGCGGGGATCGCGTTCCTCGTCGCCGGCTACGGGATCCTCCGCCTGCGGACCCGCTGGCGGTGGATGCTCGCGGCGTACCCCCTCGCGATGTCGCTCGCGCTCGTCTACTTCGCCGAGCACTACGTCATCGACGTCGTCGCCGGCGCCGCGCTCGCCGGGCTGGTGCTCGCCGGCTGCGGCTGGTGGGAGCGGCGCCAGGACCGCGCGCCGGTCACCTGACCGCCACCGACCTCCGGGCAGGATGACCGCATGGACCTCAGCCTCACCGACGAGCAGGAGGGCTTCCGGGCCCTCGCGCGGGAGTTCCTCGAGCGCGAGGCCGTGCCGCACCGGATCGAGTGGGACCGCCGCGAGGCCGTCGACACCGCGATCATCCCGGCGATGGCCGAGATCGGGTTCTTCGGGCTGACCATCCCCGAGGAGTACGGCGGCCTGGGCGGCGACTACCTCACCTACGTCCTCGCGATGGAGGAGCTCGGCCGCGCCGACTCCGCCCTGCGCGGGATCGTGTCGGTCTCGAACGGCCTGGTCGGCAAGTCGATCCTCGCCGCCGGCACCGAGGAGCAGAAGCAGGAGTGGCTGCCGCGCATCGCGTCCGCCGAGGTGCTCGGCTGCTTCGGGCTGACCGAGCCCGACACCGGCTCCGACGCCGGCAACCTCACCTCGCGGGCGGTGCGCGACGGCGACGACTACGTCATCACCGGCCGCAAGCTGTTCATCACCAACGGCACCTGGGCGCAGGTCGCGCTCGTCTTCGCGCGCACCGGCGGGCCGGGGCCGCGCGGGGTCACGGCGTTCCTCGTGCCGACCGACGCGCCGGGCTTCGAGGCCCGCGAGATCAAGGGCAAGCTCGGGCTGCGGGGCCAGGCGACCGCGGAGCTGTTCCTCGACGACGTCCGCGTCCCCGCCTCCGCCCGCCTCGGCGAGGAGGGGCAGGGCTTCAAGATCGCGATGACCACCCTCGACAAAGGGCGTGTCTCGGTCGCCGCCGGCTGCGTCGGCATCGTGCAGGGCTGCCTGGAGTCCGCGGTCTCCTACGCCACCACCCGCACCCAGTTCGGCCGGCCGATCGCGGGCTTCCAGCTCGTGCAGGACCTCATCGCCGACATCTCGCTCGACGCCGACGCCGCCCGCCTGCTCGTGTGGCGGTGCGCGGACCTGATCGACCGCGAGCAGCCGTTCGGCGTCGCGGCGTCCAAGGCCAAGCTCTTCGCCTCCGAGGCCGCGGTCCGGGCCGCCAACAACGCGATCCAGGTGCACGGCGGGTCGGGGTACGTCGACGAGTACCCGCCCGCGAAGTACCTCCGCGACGCCCGCGTCATGACCCTCTACGAAGGCACCAGCCAGGTGCAGAAGCTGCTCATCGGGCGCGCCGAGACCGGCATCAGCGCCTTCGTCTGACCCGTACCGCTCCGTCCCTCGCCCCTTCCCAGGAGGATCCTCCGTGCCGATCGACCCCCAGCTCGACGTGCTGCTCCAGCTCATGGCTGGCTCCGGCAGCCCGCCCATGTACGAGCAGACGCCCGAGGACGCGCGCCGGGGCTTCCGGGTGCTCACCGTCGACCTGCGCGACCCGGCCTCCGTGCCGGCCGTCGACGCGGTCGAGGACATCACCGTCCCGGGCGCCGCGGGGTCGCTGGCCGCGCGGGTCTACCGGCCCGCGGCCGCCGGCCCGCTACCCACCGTGGCGTTCTTCCACGGCGGCGGCTTCGTCATCGGCGACCTCGACACCCACGACCTGACGTGCCGGACGATCGCCACCCTCTGCGACGCCGTCGTCGTCTCCGTCGACTACCGGCTCGCCCCGGAGCACCCCTTCCCCGCCGCGGTGGACGACGCGCTCGCCGCCGCCCGCTGGGTCTCGGACTCGCTGGCCGACCTGGGCGGTGACGACCGGATGGCCGTCGCCGGGGACTCCGCCGGCGGCAACCTGTCCGCCGTCGTCGCGCAGGCGTTCCGCGACGAGGACCGCCCGCTCGCCGCGCAGCTGCTCGTCTACCCCGTCACCGACATGGGCGGCTCCTACCCCTCGCACACCGAGAACGCCGAGGGCTACTTCCTCGACCGCCCGACGATGGACTGGTTCGGTGCGCAGTACGTCGGCGACCCCTCCGCCCTCGGCGACCCGCGGCTCTCCCCGCTGCACGGCCGCCTCGACGGGCTCGCCCCCGCGGTCGTCGTCACCGCCGAGCTCGACCCGCTGCGCGACGACGGCGACGCCTACGCCCGGGCGCTGTCCGAGGCCGGTGTCGCCGTCGAGCACCGGGTCTTCCCGGGCCTCATCCACGGCTTCGTCGACATGGGCCGCCACTCGACCGCGGCCCAGGCCGCCGTCGAGGAGACCTGCGCGCTCTTCCGGAAGGTGCTGCACGGCGGGGCGGTGCGTTGACCGTGGCTGCCGCACTCTCCGCCCGCGACGTGGTGCTCGCGGTCGCGCCCAGCGCGCTCGGGCTGGTCGACCCGACCACCCTCTCGCCGCGCGCCCTCACGGCGTACCGCCTCGGGCTCACCGCCACCACCTCCGCCTCCACCCTGGACGGGCTTCGCGACCCGGAGCTGCACGCGCCACCCGCCGTCCAGTGGCTCTCCGCCGCCGCCGTCGCCGGGCTGACCTGGCGGACCATGCCGCGTTGGGAACGCGCCGACGTCGCCTTCCACCGCTGGCTCACCGACCACGGCCTGCGCCGGTCCCGCCTCGTCGTCTCCGCGGCCTCCGCCGCCGCCCTGCTCGCGATCGCCGCCATCGAGCGGAGGCGCGCGGCCCAGGAAGCCGTCACTGTCGACGACACGGGCGACGACACGGGCGACGACGCGGGCGACGACGCGGGCGACGAGGTCCCGGCTGACGACTAGTCCAACGGCAGCTTGCCGTTTCGGTCAGTCCGCGGCAGGAGAGACTCCTGGACATCGGCACCACCCCCACCCGCACGCGGAGGCACGATGACGCTCGTCCTGGTTCTCTCGGTCCTCGCGTTCGCAGTCGTCGCCGTGCTCGTCTACGACTGGCGCCGGTCGAGCCGGCTGAAGAAGCAGCTCGCCGACGGCACCACCACGCGCCTGCCCGGCAAGGCCGGCCGCGACGTGACCGCGGACCCGGCCGTCTCCCAGGCGACCGCCGACGCGGTCGCCCGCGGCATGCACGGCGGCGGCTCCGGCCTCTGACCGGCGTCGCGGGCGCCGCGCCAGGTCCTGCCCGTCCCCGCGCGCTGGCGGGTCGTCGTGCAAGGGCTGCGGCGTCGACGATCGTTCAATTGCGCCGGGATGTCGCGCAACAGGCCCGGTCAGCCGCTGAAACCGCGCAATTGCGCCGAAGTGTTCCGCCCAGAGTCGCGGTCGTGTGCCGGAGGACGAGCCGGGGCGCGTGGCGGGGCACACGACCCCGGCCCCGAACCACGGCCGGCCCGCCGACGGCGGACTACCGCCGGGTCGGCACGGCGACGACGTCGAGGTCGCGGGCGGCGTGGACGTCGGGGTGGTGACGACCGGCGTCGCGGGCGAAGAGCTCCTCATCGGGATGACGGGCGGAGTAGTGGGTGAGGACGAGCCGGCGGGCGCCGGCCTCGGCGGCGAGGCGGCCGGCCTGGCCGGCGGTGAGGTGGGCGTAGCGGGCGGCGAGCTCCTCCTCGCCGTCGAGGTACGTCGCCTCGCTGACGAGCAGGTCGACTCCGGCGGCCAGGTCGAGGGCGCCGTCGCACCACCGCGTGTCCATGACGAACGCGAACGACTGTCCGGGCCGGTGCTCGCTCACCTCCTCGAGCGCCACGCGGCGGCCGTCCACGACGAGCGACCCGGCCCGCTGCAGCTCGCCGACAGCGGGGCCGGTGATCCCGCGGGCGGCGAGCGCCTCGGGCAGCATCCGGCGGCCGTCCGGCTCCTGTAACCGCCAGCCGTAGGTCTCGACCCGGTGGTCGAGCTCGCCGGCACTCAGCACGAGCCCGCCCCAGTCGTCGACCGGACCGGCCGCCGACACGGGGTGGAGCCGCACGTCGGGCGTGGCGACCGCGGCGCTCGCGTCGAGCAGCCGCTCGACGTAGGGCAGCCCGGACGCCGGGAAGTACAGGTCGACCGGCCGGGTCACCCCGTCGACGACCATCCGCTGCAGCACGCCCGGGAGGCCGAGGCAGTGGTCGCCGTGCAGGTGGGTCAGGCAGATGCGGGTGATGCTCGCCGCGCCGAGGCCGGCGAAGGTCAGCTGGCGCTGCGTCCCCTCCCCCGGGTCGAGCAGGACCACCTCGTCGTCCCATCGCAGCGCCGCCGCCTGGTGGGCGCGCGTGCGCGTCGGCACCATCGAGGCGGTGCCGAGCACGACCAGCTCGCGCACGCTCACCTGCTCAGCCGGCCGAACCGCACGCCATCATCGCGAGCTCGAGCAGCAGCTTGTCGCGCGGGTCGGCGAGCGAGCGGCCGGTGAGCTGCTCGATCTGCTTGAGGCGGTAGATCACGGTGTTGCGGTGGCAGTAGATCTCCTCGGCCGCGTGCGTGGGCGAGCCGCCGTGGCGCAGCAGCGCCGCGAGGGTGTCGAGCAGGGTCCGGGCCTGCGCCTCGGGCTGGTTGAGGATCGGGCCGAGGGTGCGGGCGAGCAGCAGTGGAGCGACCTGGGGGCTGCCGGCGAGCAGGACCTCGGGCAGCCGCTCGGTGACGGGTACGACGCCGCGGCCGGCGCGCGGGAGCGTCTCGGCGGCGCGGCACGCCAGCTGGAACGCCGTGGCGAAGCCGGCGAGGCCGTCGGGCGCCGCGGCCACGCCCATCCGCCCGGCGGCGTACGGCTCGAACAGCTCCGCGATCCCCGGCTCGTCGGGCAGCGGCCCGGCCAGCAGGCCGAAGTAGATCCCCGCGCGGACGTGCCAGCGGGCGACGACGCCGAGCCGGTCGAGCCGGTCCTCGGCGGGGCCGAGGGAGTCCGGCGGGTCGTCGTAGAGCGCGACCACGCAGGCGACGGCGTCCTCGGCGCCGAGGTCGAGCACCGTGCGCGCCTCCTCGGCGAAGTCCGGGTCCGCACCCCGGCCCTCGAGCAGCCCGTCGAGCACCGACTGCTGGCGTTGCAGGTCGTGGCGCTGGAGGCGGGCGGCCTCGCGGCGGTAGGCCTCGATGAGGACGGCGTTCTGGACGTCGAGGTTCGACCACACCGTGCCGCCGGCGGCGAGCAGCACCCGGTCGTCGACCAGGCCCTCGGGCGCGGTCGCCGAGCGGGCGATGAGCGCCTCCCACAGCACCCGCGCGCCGAGCATGTAGGCGTTGAGCACCAGCTCCAGCGGCACGCCCTGCCGCGCGCGCCGCCGGCCGGTCTCGCGCCAGACGTCGGTCGCGGTCTGGTTGCCCGACGGCCGCTGTCCCGACAGCACCTCGAGACCGCGACGGATGTGCACGCGGGTGCTCTCCCTGACGTCGACGCGCAGCTCGGGGCCGATCCGCTCGTAGAGGTGCGCGTCCCGCTCGAAGAGCGCCAGCGTGATGCTGTCCGCGATCGTGTCCGACTGGTCGAGGAGCAGCGCCCACGCCTGCGCCGCGGCGTCGGCCGCAGGCGCGTCCGGCGTCGCGCCGGCGGTCGGGTGGGCGGAGCGCATGAAGGCACGTTCGCACTCCCCGCACAAAGAGCACCAGCCCCGACCGAGGTTCGGGGCGGCCCGTCCAACCGAATCTGTGCGTCGCGCCCAATGCGCATCCTGTGCGCGGGCACCAAGGTGGTGCGCGTCACACCCCGAGGACCCGCCTTGGGGTGTCCGTCCGGGAGGTCCGTTGCCGCCGTCTCCGAGCAGCCCCGACAGACCCACAGGCAGCCCCACAGGCAGCCCCGGAGGCAGCCCGGCCGCCACCGGTGCCGTCACCGGGTCCACGGCCCTGGCGCTGCGCGGTGTGACGGTCACCTTCGGCGGCGTCAAGGCCCTCACCGGCGTCGACCTCGCGGTCGCGCCCGGCACGGTCCACGGCGTCATCGGCCCGAACGGCGCCGGCAAGACCACACTGTTCAACGTCGCGTGCGGCTTCGTGGTGCCCGACGAGGGCACGATCGAGCGCCGCGGGGAGCGGCTCACCCGGCTCCGGCCGCACGACCTGGCCGGCCTCGGGACGGCCCGCACCCTGCAGGGCCTGGGGCTCTTCGACCGCGTGACCGTCCTCGAGAACGTCCTCGTCGGCGCCGACCGCCACGCCCGCTCCGGCTTCCTCACCGCGCTGCTGGGCCTCCCCCGCGCGGCCCGCGAGGACCGCGCGCTGCGCGAGCGGGCGATGGCCGTGCTCGACCGCCTCGGCATCGCGTCGTACGCCGCCCGCTACCCCGGCAGCCTGCCGTACCCGGTCCGCAAGCGGGTCGCGCTGGCTCGCGCGCTCGCGGCCGAGCCCGACCTGCTGCTGCTCGACGAGCCGGCGAGCGGCCTGGGCGCGGACGACATGACCGAGCTCGGCGACCTGGTGCAGTCGCTGGCGGCCGAGCAGGGCGTCTCGGTCCTGCTGGTGGAGCACCACATGGACCTGGTGATGCGCGTCTGCGACGAGATCACCGTCCTCGACTTCGGCCGCCGCATCGCCTCCGGCACGCCGGCGCAGGTGCGCGACGACCCGGCCGTCCTGGCGGCGTACCTCGGCGAGCAGGTGGGCTGACCCGTGCCTGCGATGCTCACCGTCACCGACCTCGCCGCCGGCTACGGCCCGGTCCGGGCCCTCGACGGCGTCTCGTTCACCGCCGAACGCGGCCGGGTGACCGCCGTGCTGGGCGCGAACGGCGCCGGCAAGACCACGCTGCTGCGCACGATCAGCGGCCTGCACCGTGCCGAGCGCGGCTCGGTCGATCTCGACGGCCAGCGGCTGGACAGGGTCGCCGCCGAGCGGATGCCGGCCCTCGGGCTCGCGCACGTCCCGGAGGGGCGCGGGGTGATCACCGAGCTCACCGTCGAGGAGAACCTCCGCCTCGGCGCGCTCGGCCGCGCCGGCAAGGTCGACGGCAGCGACCTCGAGCGGGTCTACGGCCTCTTCCCCGTCCTCGCCGACCGCCGCGCGGCGACGGCCCACGTGCTCTCGGGCGGCGAGCGCCAGATGCTCGTCGTCGGGCGCGCGCTGATGGCCCGGCCGACGACGCTGCTGCTCGACGAGCCTTCGCTGGGGCTCGCACCGCGGATCGTCGCGCAGATCTTCGAGCTGCTCCGGGGCCTGGTCGAGTCCGAGTCGCTCACCGTGCTCCTCGTCGAGCAGAACGCCCGCAGCGCGCTCTCGATCGCCCACCGCGGCGTCGTGCTCAACCTCGGCCGGGTCGTCGCCGACGACGACGCCGACGCGCTCGCGGCCGACGACCAGCTCCGTCACGCCTACCTCGGATTCTGAGCGGGAGACCACGTGCAACAGCTCCTCAACACCGCCCTCGGCGGCCTGACGCTCGGCATGGTCTACGCCGCGTTCGCGCTCGCCCTGGTGCTCATCTGGCGCTCGACGCGGGTGGTGAACTTCGCCCAGGCCCCGATGGCGATGGTGACGACGTTCGTCGCGCTGGTCATCGTCGACGCCGGCCACTCCTACTGGCTGGCCTTCGCTGCGGCGCTGGCCAGCGGGCTGGTGCTGGGCGCGGTCATCGAGCGCGTGGTGGTCCGCCCGGTCGAGGGCGGCCCCGAGATCAACGCCGTCATCCTCACCCTCGGCCTGTTCATCGTGCTCCACGCGCTGGCGGCGGTGATCTTCGGCAACCGCTACCGCAGCTTCCCGGCCCCGTTCGGCGTCCGCGGCATCGAGGTCGGCGGGACGACCATCGCGCTGACCGGCTTCGGGATCTTCACGATCCTCGCGGTGCTGGTGACGATGGGGCTGCTCCTCCTGCTCTTCCAGCGCACCGACATCGGGCTGCGGATGCGCGCCTCGGCGTTCAACCCCGAGGTCGCCCGGCTGCTCGGCGTCCGGGTCGGGCGGATGCTCACGCTCGGCTGGGCGCTGGCCTCCGTGGTGGGCTCGCTGGCCGGGCTGCTCATCGCCGGCGGCAGCCTGGTCCACCCCGGCTACATGGACTCCGTCGTCGTCTACGGCTTCGTCGCAGCCGTGCTCGGCGGGCTCGACAGCCCGTTCGGCGCCGTCGTCGGCGGACTGCTGCTCGGGCTCGCGCTCTCCTTCGTGAGCGGGTACGTCGGGTCGCAGCTGGTCGCGCTCGCCGCGCTGGTGATCCTCATGCTCGTGCTGGTCCTCCGGCCGGGTGGCCTCTTCGCCCAGACCGCGGCGAGGAGGGTCTGAATGGCCGCCCTGCGCACCCGCGCCTCCGCCTGGTGGGCCGGCTCGATCCTCGGCCGGCACCTGCTGGTCGCGCTCCTCGGCCTGGTCGTGGTGGTGGTCGTGCTCGAGAGCTCGAGCGACTTCCGCAACCTCCAGCTCGCCTCGATGGCCTACCTCGGCATCGCCGCCGGCGGCCTGACCGTGCTGACCGGCCTCAACGGCCAGATCTCGCTCGGCCACGGCGCGCTGATGGCGATCGGCGCCTACACCACCGCCCTGCTGCTCGACGACCGCGAGGCGAGCACCCCACTGCCGCTCGTCGTGCTGGCCGCTGTCGTGGTCACCCTGCTGGTCGGCATCGCGGTCGGCGCGGCCGCCGCCCGGCTGCACGGCCCCTACCTCGCCGGCGCCACCCTCGCCCTGGCCGTCGCCGTGCCGGGCATCGCGCTCTACTTCAAGGAGCAGCTCGGCGGGGAGCAGGGCCTGCGCGTGGTGCTGCCCGACATCCCGGCGTGGGTGCTCGACCTGGCGTACTTCGTCACCGGCCAGGACCTCACCCGCAGCCGCTACGTCGCCTACCTGGCCTGGCTCACGCTCGTCATCACCTTCGTCCTCCTCGCGAACCTCGCCCGCAGCCGGGTCGGCCGGCGCTGGCGCGCGGTCCGCGACGACGAGGTGGCCGCGGAGCTGGCCGGCGTGCACCTGGGTCGGGCCCGCGTCTCGGCGTTCGTCGTGAGCGCGGCCGCGGCGGGCGCGGCCGGCGCGATGATGGCGCTGACCGTGCGGCTCGCCGCGCCGAGCGGCTTCACCCTGACCCTGAGCCTCACCCTGCTCAGCGCGGTCGTCCTCGGTGGCCTCGGCAGCCTCGCCGGCGCGCTCCTCGGCGCCGCGCTGCTCACGTTCCTCCCCCAGGTCGTCACCGACATCGGGGTGGACGCCGGGCTCTCCGACATCCGCGCCGCCGAGCTCGCGCCGCTGGTCTACGGCGTCGTCATGGTGCTCGTCATCCTGCTCGCCCCCGCCGGGATCGTCGGCACCGTCCGCACCGCCCTCCTCAAGCGCCGGCTGCGCCGCTCCGCCGCCGCGCAGACCCGCACGGCCGGGACGAACCCGACCGCGCCGGGCACGCCGGGCACCCCCACGACCGACCCAGCCACCACCACCTCGAAGGGAAGCACGACATGAGACGACGGCTCCATCGGCCCACCACCCTCGTCGCCGCCGCCACGGCCGGCGTACTCCTGCTGGGCGCCTGCGGCGCCGGCGGCCGCGACGACGACGGCGGAGGTGGCGACGGCGGTGACGGGGGCGGCGGCGCGACCGCCCCCGGCGTCACCGAGGACTCCATCAAGATCGGCGCGCACTTCCCGCTCACCGGCGTCGCCGCGCCCGGCTACAACGAGATCCCGACCGGCGCGAAGGCGTACTTCGACTACGTCAACGCCCAGGGTGGGGTGCACGGGCGCCAGATCGAGTACGTCGTCCGCGACGACGGCTACAACCCCACCAACACCAGCTCGGTCACCAACGAGCTCGTGCTGGAGGAGGAGATCTTCGCGATGGTCGGCGGCCTCGGAACGCCCACCCACAGCGCGGTCGTGGACTTCCTCAACGACGAGGGCGTCCCGGACTTCTTCGTCTCCTCCGGCTCGCTGCAGTGGGGCGACGACCCCGAGGCCTACCCGTACACGTTCGGCTGGCAGCCCGACTACGAGATCGAGGGCAAGATCATCGGCCAGTACGTCGCGGAGAACATGCCCGACGCCAAGGTCGGCCTCTTCCTCCAGGACGACGACTTCGGCGACGACGCCGAGAAGGGCGTGCGCCAGTTCCTCGACGACCAGGTCGTTGCGGCCGAGCGCTACACCTCGGGCAACACCGACGTGGGTCCGCAGATCGCCGGCCTCCAGGCCGCCGGGGCCGACCTGGTGCTGTCGTTCAACACCCCGTCGTACACCGCACTGAGCCAGCTGGTCGCCCTCCGGCTCGGCTACGAGCCGCAGTGGTTCTACACCAACGTCGGCTCCGACGCCGACCTCGTCGGCTCGCTGCTGTCCCGCTTCTCCGAGGGCGCGGTCGAGGGTGGGTCGAGCTCGCTGGACGGCGTGATGACCACCGAGTACATCCCCGGCGTCGACCAGCCCGACGACCCGTGGGTCCAGCTGTGGCAGAAGGTCTGGGACGAGCACGGCGAGAAGGGCAAGCTGACCAACTATCGGGTCTACGGCATGTCCCACGCCTATGCGTTCGTGCAGGCCCTCCAGGCGGCCGGCGAGGACCTCACCCGCGACGGCATCGTCGAGGCGATGGAGGAGGTCGGCGCCGACCTCGAGGGACCGCAGCTCGCGCCGTTCCGCTACTCCTCCGACAGCCACCTCGGCATCTCCGGCATGCGGGTGGTCGAGATCCAGGACGGTGCCGGCGAGGACCTCACGCCGGTGCTCATCACCGACATCGGCGACGCCGAGATCGTCGAGGACGACTCCGGCCAGGACGGCGACGCCCCGCCGGAGAACGGTGTGCCCGAGGCGCCGTGACCAGCGCCGTCACCGGCACGCGACACGCACGCGCCTGACGCGCTGGAGAGACGCCCACCCGGGTCCGCCCGGGTGGGCGTCTCTTCATCGGTAGAGGCGGATCCGCGCGAGCAGCGGCGCGTGGTCGGAGGTGTAGCCGCCGAGCACCCGGTGCCGGGCGACCTGCGCGGTGCCCGACCCGCTCCCGGCCTCCGCGTCGGCCTTCCGCAGGGACCGGTCGGCGACGAAGACGTAGTCGATCCACCGGGTGTTGCGGGTCGGGCGGAGGCCGTCCAGGCCGAGCAGCTGGTAGGTCGAGCTGGCATGGCCGCGGAAGGCCCGGATGATCCCGCCGGCGGGCTTCGCGCGGGAGTCGTCGGCGAAGTCGAAGTTGTAGTCGCCCGTGCCGAGCACGACCGAGCCGGGCGCGGTGTCCCACATCCGCGCGAGCCTCGCGAGGTGCTGCTTGGCGCGCTCGGCGTTGAGGTTGCGCTCGAAGCGCTGCTCCGTCTCGATGTGCTGGTTGACGTGGGTGTTGAGCAGGGTGACGGTGCGCCCGGTCGCGCGGTGCCGCAGCTGCGCGGTCACCACCCACCGCGCCGGGAACGGGTCGGTCGTCTCCCGCGGGTAGCCGCCGCGGTGCATCCGGCGGAACGACACGTCCAGCAGCTCGAACGTCGCCGTCCGCCACGAGACCGCCAGCGAGATCGGCCCGTCGGGATCCGGCCAGTGCCACGTCTCCCAGCCGCGGGCGCGGTACTGCGGGTACAGCTCGCGGAACGCCGGCGACTTCGACTCCTGCCAGCCGATCAGGTCGACGTCGTCGCGCCCGGTGAGCCGGTCCCAGTCGCGCCGGGCCCGCTCGAGCGGCAGGTGCCGCAGCGCGTTGTAGGACACCACCCCGACGGTGGTCAGCACCTCCCCCGGCAGCCGCGGCGCCACCCGCGACCGGCCCTCCTCGACGGCTGGGCGCGGCGTCCCCCCGCCCGGGTCTGCCCCGTCGCGCACGACCGCCACCACCGCCAGCACCACGACCACCGCCACGACCAGCGCGGTGAGCACGCGAAGCGGGACGCGGAGCATGGCGAGGAGCGTACGTCCCGGTCACGGCTGGTCGCAGAAGGTCGACACCACCTCGCACGCCGCCGTATCCCGGGCCCTGAGCCGGGTACCGCTCGGTCTTCCCCATCCCTGCACCGGAGGTACCACCATGGCTCGCAACACCCTGTCCCGCTCGCTCCACGACGTCGGCCTCGCCGCCTGGTTCGGCGGCACGCTCGCCAACGCGGTCGCCCTCAATCCCGCGGCCGCACAGGCCACCGCCTCCTCCGACGTGGGCGCGGTCGCGAACACCGGCTGGGACCGGTGGACCCCCGTCAACGCCGCCGCGATCGGGGCCCACCTCGCCGGGAGCATCGGCCAGCTCGGCGGCAACAAGGGCCGCATCGCCGCCCAGCAGGGCGTCGGCTCGATGGTCGTCGCGAAGACCGCGTTGACCGCCGCCGCCCTCGGCGTCACGGCGTATTCCCGCGTGCTCGGCAAGAAGGTGTCGCAGGAGACGCAAATGCCGGCGGCCTCGGGCACCGAGCCGGAGTCGGGCACCCCGCCGGAGGTAGCCAAGGCCCAGCAGCAGCTCGCCGCCCTCCAGTGGGTGGTGCCCGCGCTCACCGGTGCGCTGGTGGTCGTCAGCTCCCTCGCCGGCGAGCAGCAGCGCTCGACCGAGCAGAAGAAGGGGCTGCTCGGCCGCGTCGCGCCCTGACGGGCCGTCAGCCGCGGCGCGACTCCAGCACGCGGAACCCCTTGGCCGAGGCCAGCCGCGTCGTCGGGTAGCCCTGCTGCCCCAGCCACCGCTGCAGCGAGTCCGCGCCGAGGTTCTTGCCGACCACCATGACCGCCCGGCCGCCGGGCGCCAGCCGCGGCAGCCAGGTCAGCAGCAGCTCGTGGAGCGCCTGCTTGCCGATGCGGATCGGCGGGTTCGACCAGATCTCGTTGTACGTCGCGTGCGGCTCGACGGCGTCCGGGGTGGTGGCGCGGTAGCGGTCGGCGACGCCGAGGGCCGCGGCGTTCTCGTTGGCGAGGAGGACGGCGCGCTCGTTGACGTCGACGGCGGTGACCGTGGCGTCCGGTGCGCTGACCGCGACCGCGAGGCCGATGACGCCGTAGCCGCAGCCGAGGTCGAGCACGCGGCCGCCGGCCGGCGGCTCGGTCTCGCGGAAGAGCACCGCCGTGCCGATGTCGAGCCGCCCCTTGGCGAAGACGCCGGAGCCGCTCACCAGCGACAGCGTCCGGCCCCACACCTCGGCCGTGACCGGCTCGCGCTTGAACGGCACGGACGGGTCGGCGGAGAAGTAGTGGTCCTCGGACGGCTCCTCGCTCATGCCTTCTCCCTCCGTGCCCGGGTCAGCTCGACCCGCGCGCCGAGCTCGGCGTCGGGCGGGTAGGCGACCTCCTCCAGGGTCAGCCCGTGGGCGTGCACGACCGCCACGGAGGCGTCGCGCCGCTCCGCGGCCAGCACGTCCCCGGCCCACGCGACCGGCCGGCGACCCTCGCCGACCGCGAGCAGGCAGCCGACCAGCGAGCGGACCATGCTGTGGCAGAACGCGTCGGCGCGGACGGTCGCCTCGACCACCCCGGACGGCAGCCGCTGCCACGACAGCGCCTCCAGCACCCGGATCGTCGTCGCGCCCTCGCGCTGCTTGCAGAAGGACGCGAAGTCGTGCTGGCCGAGCAGCAGCACGGCCGCCTCGTTCATCAGGTCCACGTCCAGCGGGCGCGGCCAGGCCAGCACGTGCCCGCGGGTCAGCGGGTCGACCGCGGCCGGGGTGTCGGCGACGCGGTAGGCGTAGCGGCGCCACAGCGCGGAGAAGCGGGCGTCGAACCCGTCCGGCGCCTCGACCGCACGGCGTACCCGCACGTCGGCGGGGAGGATCCCGTTGAGCCGACGCACCAGCGCCCCGAGCGGCGGATCGGGCGAGCGCCCGGCGGACCGGGCGAGCGCGTCGGGCTCGACGTCGAGGTGCACGACCTGCCCGCGGGCGTGGACGCCGGTGTCGGTGCGCCCGGCGCAGACCAGGTCGACCGACGGCACCCGCAGCGCGGTCGCCGCCGCCGCGGACAGCTCGCCCTGCACGGTCCGCAGCCCGGGCTGGGCCGCCCAGCCGTGGAAGCCGCCGCCGTCGTAGGCGAGGTCGATCCGGATCCGCACCCGCGCATCCTCTCAGGACACGCGGTGTTCACGTGGAGCACCTAACCTGCGGCCATGACCGCTCCGAGCCTGGTGCTCGTCTCCGAGGCGAACGCCGACTTCCTGCTCGACGAGTTCGGGCGCTACCAGCGCGACTACGACCTGCGCACCGCCACCTCCGCCGACGAGGCCGAGCAGGTGGCCCGCGAGGTGCTCGCGGGCGGCGGCCAGGTCGCGCTGTTCGTCACCGAGTCGGTGCTGCCCGACTCCGGTGTCCCGGAGGCCTTCGCCCGGTGGCGCAGCGTCGTGCCCACCGCCCGGCGCATCGTTGCTGCCCACCACGACCGCTTCCTGCTCGACGCGCCGGCGCTGCGCCTGGGCCTGGCCAAGGGCAAGTACGACGCCTACCTGCTCATGCCGCGCGGCGTGCGCGACGAGGAGTTCCACGGCGTGGTCTGCGAGCTGCTCTCGGACTGGGGCTCGACCGTGGCCGAGCCGGAGGTCGAGAGCGTCCGGATCGTCTCGCCCGACGGGGACCCGCTGACGCTCGCGCTGCGCGACTTCTTCGACCGGATGGGGCTCCCCAACCGCGTGCACCACCCCGACAGCCCGTCCGGGCAGGAGGTGCTCGCCCGGTGGAACGGCCCCGCGACGTACCCGCTCGTCGAGGCGCTGGAGCGCCCGCCCGTCGCCCCGCGCAGTGTCCGCGAGGCGGCGGTCGCGGTCTACGGCCGCCCCGACGAGGTCGACGTCGAGACCGTCGTCGACGTCTGCGTCGTCGGCGCGGGCCCGGCCGGGCTCGCCGCCGCGGTGTACGCCGCCTCGGAGGGTCTCTCCACGGTCGTCGTCGAGGTCGAGGCCGTCGGCGGGCAAGCCGGCACCAGCTCGATGATCCGCAACTACCTCGGCTTCCCCCGCGGCATCTCCGGGATGCGCCTGGCCCAACGGGCTCGCAACCAGGCGATCCGCTTCGGCACCCGCTTCTTCACCGGCTGGGAGGTCACCGCGATCGAGCCGCACCCCGCTGGGCACTGCGTGCGCACCGACGGCGGCGACCTGCGGGCGCGATCGGTCGTGCTGGCCTCGGGCGTGGCCTACCGCAAGCTCGGCGTGCCGGCCGTCGAGGAGCTCGTCGGCCGTGGGGTCTTCTACGGCAGCGCCCTGACCGCCGCCCGGGAGATGGAGGGCGCCGACGTCGTCGTCGTGGGGGGCGGCAACTCCGCGGGCCAGGCGGCCATCCACCTCGCGCGGTTCGCTCGCTCGGTGACCATCATGGTCCGGCGCGACTCGTTGGAGGCGACCATGTCGGCCTACCTCCTCGGCGAGATCGCCCACAACCCGCGCATCGCCGTCGCCCCCTGCTGCGAGATAGCCGACGGCGGCGGCGACGGCCACCTGGAGTGGCTGGACGTCCGCGACACCCGGGACGGCTCGGTCACCCGGCGGGCCGTGTCGGGACTCTTCCTCCTGCTCGGCGCCGACCCGCAGTCGGACTGGCTGCCGCAGGAGGTCGCGCGCGACGCGCGCGGCTTCGTGCTCACCGGTCGTGACGTGCCTCGGGACAGCTGGGTCGACGGCCTCCCGCCGGAGAGCCTGGCCACGACGTTGCCGGGCGTCTTCGCTGCCGGCGACCTCCGCGCCGGGTCGATGAAGCGGGTGGCCGCCGCCAGCGGCGAGGGCGCGTCGGTCGTCCCGCTCGTCCACCAGTGGTTGGCGACCCTGCCGGCGCCGGCCGGGGCCCGCGAGGACCGGGGGTTGATCGTCGGGGTCTAGAGCTCGTGGCGGTACGGCGGGTCCGCGCCCGGCCGCGACACCGTCACCGCCGCGGCCCGGGCGGCGTGCTCGAGCACCTCGGCCACCTCGTCCTCGCCGATCCCCCGCAGCTCCTCGCGCCGCTCGGCGCCGAGCCGCCCGCGCTCCCACAGCGCGTCCACGAGCGCCGCGCCGAACGTGTCGCCGGCGCCGATCGTGTCCGCGACCTCGACCGGCAGCGACGCCACCTCCACGACGCACCGATCGCTGGTCCAGCTCGCGCCCTCACCCCCACGCGTGACCACCACCGCGGCCGGCCCGAGCGCCAGCAGGTGCGCCACGGCCGCGGTCTCCTCGAGGTCCGGCCAGAGCGCGGCGAGGTCCTCGTCGCTGGCCTTCACCAGGTCCGCGAGCGCGACGACCCGCTCGACCTGCGCGACCACCTCCGCGCCCGTGCCGGTCACCGCCGGCCGCGCGTTGACGTCGTACGTCACCGTCGCCCGGTCGCGCAGCCCCTGCAGCAGCGCCACGACGTCCTGGGCGCCGGGGGCGACGACCGCCCCGAGCGAGCAGGTGTGCACGACCAGCGGGGCCGGCTCGTCCGCGACGGGGCCGAGCTCCCAGGCCAGGTCGAAGGTGTACGTCGCCGCGCCGTCGGTCCCGATCGTCGCCAGCGCCGTCGAGGTGCGCGGGACCGTCCCCGGGTCGGTCGCCAGCGTCACCCCGGCCGCCCGCAGGTGGGCGTCGACGAGCCCGCCGCGGCCGTCGGCGGCGTACGCCGTCGCGAACCGGACGGGACGGCCGAGACGGGCGAGCGCGACCGCGACGTTCGCGGCGCTGCCGCCCGGGTGCTCACGCGTCGTGCCGTCGGCGGCCCGCACCACGTCGACGAGCGACTCCCCCACGACCAGCACGTCGCGCCCGTCCTGCTCCTGCTGCGCGGCACCCGGCTCCATGCGGCCACCCTAGGGTGAGCCCCATGCAGGTGCAGCCGCTGGACGACCAGGACCCGACGCCGCCGTTCGAGCAGCTGCGCGCCCAGGTCGCCCGCCGCGTGGCGTCCGGCGAGCTGCCGGCCGGGACGCGGTTGCCGACGGTGCGAGCGGTCGCCGCCGAGCTGGGGCTCGCGGTCAACACGGTCGCGAAGGCCTACCGCGCGCTGGAGGCCGACGGCGTCGTCGCCACCGAGGGTCGCCGCGGCACGTTCGTCGCGTCGTCGGGAGGCGCGGACGACTCGCTGGACGAGGCGCTGGACGAGGCGGCCGCGGCGTACGTCGCCGCCGCCCGCCGCGCGGGGCTCACCCTCCCCGAGGCGCTTCGTCGGGTCGAGCGCGGCTGGTAGCGACCGGCCAGGCAATGCTCGACCCGCTCGGCCCGGAAATGACACCGACCCGCCCCGGGTGTCCCGGGCGGGTCGGTGGTGGAGCGGGTGGTGCTGGGCCTCGATCAGGCCTTCGGCTCGTCCTCGGTGGACTCGGCCTCGGCCTCGGCGGCCTCGTCGGAGACGGGCTCGGTGACCGCGGTCTCCTCCTCCGCGACGACGCTCTCCTCGGGGGACGCCTCCTCGCCGAGCTCGGTCGGGCCGGCCTCGGTGGTCTCCTCGGCGGGAGCCTCCTCGACGGGCGCGGGGGCGGCAGCCGGGGCGGCCTGCGTCTTCGGGGCCGACGGGGTGTAGGCCTCGGTCACGAGCTCGATGACCGCCATGGGGGCGTTGTCGCCCTTGCGGGGGCCGAGCTTGGTGATGCGGGTGTAGCCACCCGGACGCTCCGAGAACGTCGGGGCGATCTCGGTGAAGAGGGTGTGCACGACGCCCTTGTCGCGGATGGTCTTGAGGACCTCGCGGCGGTTGTGCAGGTCGCCCTTCTTCGCCTTGGTGATCAGCTTCTCGGCGTGGGGGCGCAGGGCGCGGGCCTTGGCCTCGGTCGTGGTGATCCGGCCGTGCTCGAAGAGCTGGGTGGCCAGGTTCGCCAGGATGAGGCGCTGGTGGGCCGGGCCGCCGCCGAGGCGGGGACCCTTCGTGGGCTTGGGCATGTCTCTCTCGTTCCTCCCCGGCCGTACCAGGTACCGGGGTAGTAGGCCGGCGGCGGGCGCCGCCGGTCAGTCCTTCAGGTGGTGCAAGTGAAGCAATGGTGCGGGGTCCAGCCGAGCCGATCCGGTCAGGAGAGGTGGCGGCCCGAAAGCCGCCAGGAAACCTGAACCGAAGCGAACATCAACTGCGAGCGGGGCAGCGTGTCGGCCGCGCGAAGCGCGTGGGACGAAGTCCCACTGCCGACACGCTCCCGCCGACTAATACTGCTCGTCCTCGACGAACGCGTCGTCGTCGTCGTCGCCGTAGGCGGCGAGGGCGGCGGACGGGTCGAAGCCGGGAGCGCTGTCCTTGAGGGACAGGCCCATCTCGACCAGCTTGGCCTTGACCTCGTCGATCGACTTGGCGCCGAAGTTGCGGATGTCCAGCAGGTCCTGCTCCGAGCGGCTGATGAGCTCACCCACGGTGTGGATGCCCTCGCGCTTGAGGCAGTTGTAGGACCGGACGGTCAGCTGCAGGTCCTCGACCGGAAGGGCGAGGTCGGCGGCCAGCTGCTCGTCGACGGGCGACGGGCCGATGTCGATGCCCTCGGCCTCGACGTTGAGCTCACGGGCGAGGCCGAAGAGCTCGACGAGGGTCTTGCCGGCCGAGGCGATCGCGTCGCGGGGACGGATCGACGGCTTGGTCTCGACGTCGATGACGAGCTTGTCGAAGTCGGTGCGCTGCTCGACTCGGGTGGCCTCGACCTTGTAGGTCACCTTCAGCACGGGGCTGTAGATCGAGTCGACCGGCATGCGGCCGATCTCGTTGTCGGCGCCCTTGTTCTGCACGGCGGAGACGTAGCCGCGGCCGCGCTCGACGACGAGCTCCATCTCGAGCTTGCCGTTGTCGGACAGGGTCGCGATCTTCAGCTCGGGGTTGTGCACCTCGACACCGGCCGGCGGGGCGATGTCGGCGGCGGTGACGTCGCCGGCACCGGACTTGCGCAGGTACATCGTGACGGGCTCGTCGTGCTCGGAGGAGACGACGAGGCCCTTGAGGTTGAGGATGATCTCCGTGACGTCTTCCTTGACGCCCTCGATGGTCGAGAACTCGTGGAGGACGGTGTCGACCTTGATGCTCGTGACCGAGGCACCGGGGATCGACGACAGGAGGGTACGGCGCAGGGAGTTGCCGAGGGTGTAGCCGAAGCCGGGCTCCAGCGGCTCGATCACGAACCGCGAGCGGAACTCGTCGACGGTCTCTTCCGACAGGGTGGGGCGCTGTGCGATCAGCACTGGTGTTTTCCTTTCCGGGCCCACCCGCTATATGACGGGCCCGAACTGCAGGTTGGCGGAAGGCGGTGGTGCTGCCACGTCCGGAGCCCACCGGATCGGTGGACCCCGGACGAGGGGTGCGAGGGGGCTGCGCCCCCTTGCGTCACTTCTTCGAGTAGTACTCCACGATCAGCTGCTCCTGGACCGGGATGTCGATCTGGGCCCGGACGGGCAGCTGGTGGACGAGGATCCGCATGCGGTTCGGCAGCGCCTCGAGCCAGGCGGGGACGACGCGCTCGCCGTGGGTCTCGCGAGCCACGATGAACGGGGTCATCTCCAGGGACTTCTCGCGGACGTCGATGACGTCGTGCGCGGAGACCTGGTAGGAGGGGATGTCGACCTTCTTGCCGTTGACCTTGAAGTGGCCGTGGACGACCAGCTGGCGGGCGTGGCGGCGGGTCCGGGCGAAGCCGGCGCGGTAGACGACGTTGTCGAGGCGGCACTCCAGCAGCTGGAGCAGGTTGTCACCGGTCTTGCCGGCGCGACGCGAGGCCTCGGTGTAGTAGTTGGCGAACTGCTTCTCCATCACGCCGTACGTGAAGCGGGCCTTCTGCTTCTCGTGCAGCTGGAGGCGGTACTCGCTCTCCTTGATGCGCGCGCGGCCGTGCTGGCCGGGGGGGTAGGGACGACGCTCGAACGCGCCGTCACCGCCGACGAGGTCGACGCCGAGACGGCGCGACTTCCGGGTCATGGGGCCGGTGTAACGGGCCATTTCTCAAAGTCTCCTGTTCTCAGCGGGCGATCAGACGCGGCGGCGCTTGGGCGGGCGGCAGCCGTTGTGGGGAGCGGGCGTGACGTCCTGGATGGTGCCGACCTCGAGGCCGATCGCACCCAGCGAACGGATCGCCGTCTCGCGGCCCGAGCCCGGGCCCTTCACGAAGACGTCGATCTTCTTCATGCCGTGCTCCATCGCCCGACGACCGGCGGCCTCGGCGGCCATCTGCGCGGCGAACGGGGTGGACTTGCGCGAGCCCTTGAAGCCGACGGTGCCGGCCGAGGCCCACGAGATCACCGCGCCGGTGGGGTCGGTGATCGTGACGATGGTGTTGTTGAACGTGCTCTTGATGTGGGCCTCGCCCTGGGCGACGTTCTTCTTCTCCTTGCGGCGCACCTTCTTGGCGCCGGCCGCGGTGCGGCTCTTGGGAGGCATGCAGTTCTCCTGAGTTAGCTGGTCTGTGAGTGCGAGAAGGCCGTGGCCCCCATCCGGGGGCACACGGGGGCGGAGCCCCCGTGCGTGGTTACTTGGCCTTCTTCTTGCCGGCAACCGTGCGCTTGGGGCCCTTGCGGGTGCGCGCGTTGGTCTTGGTGCGCTGACCGCGGACCGGGAGGCCCATGCGGTGGCGGCGACCCTGGTAGCTGCCGATCTCGATCTTGCGACGGATGTCTGCCTGGACCTCGCGACGGAGGTCACCCTCGATCTTGAAGTTGGACTCGATCTCGTCGCGGAGCTTGACCAGCTCCTCGTCCCCCAGCTCGTGGACGCGGGTGTTCGGGTTGACCCCGGTGGCCGCGAGCAGCTGCTGGGAGCGGGTACGGCCGATGCCGTAGATGTAGGTGAGTGCGATCTCGATGCGCTTGTCGCGCGGGAGGTCCACACCAACGAGGCGTGCCATGTGGCGTTCCTTTGCAGTTCCGCAGAGGTGTCGGTCGTGTCGCGCCCTGGTCGGTGGACCAGGCTCCGGCCTCTGCACCGGAGGTGGTTGACCTGCCTTGCGGCAGGTGAGCGATCACGTTGTGGTGTTCAGTTGTGCGCGGCCTTCGGGCGGCCGGCAGCAGCGGGGAGGAGCGGTGCTCAGCCCTGGCGCTGCTTGTGGCGAGGGTTCTCGCAGATGACCATGACGCGGCCGTGGCGACGGATCACCTGGCACTTGTCGCAGATCTTCTTGACGCTGGGGTTGACCTTCACGGTTCAGGCCCTTCTGGTGGGTCGGCTGCTCACTTGTAGCGGTAGACGATGCGACCCCGCGTGAGGTCGTACGGCGAGAGCTCCACCACCACGCGGTCCTCGGGGAGGATCCGGATGTAGTGCTGTCGCATCTTGCCGCTGATGTGGGCGAGAACCTTGTGGCCGTTGCTCAGCTCGACGCGGAACATGGCGTTGGGCAGGGCTTCCACGACGGTGCCCTCGATCTCGATCACGCCTTCTTTCTTCGGCATGTCCTCCACAATCTGTTGTCTCGGTCGGTCGTCCACCGTGTCGTGCACCGCCGGCGGCGCGGACCGCCTGCGGGTGGCCCGGGAACCTCCGGCTCGCTGTCGCCAGCGGGCCGGTGGACCTCGTGCAGCCGCCTGTGGTCCTCATCCCGGACGCACGGACGAGCGCTCCGAGGAGCGGGACGCCGTGTGCGCTCGGGCAGCCGCGAGGCGCCACGAAGCAGACCCACGTTGGGCCGACGTTGCAGTCTAGGCGCACCCGCTCCCATAACACGAATCCGTGCCCGGTGCCGCGCGGTCCCCCGGCGTGCCGCGCGGGGCGCGGTCAGGGAGGGCGGTCAGGAGGTGCGGTCAGGAGGCGGGTCGGTCGGCGAGCAGCTCGAGGGTCCGCTCGCGCGCCGGGCTCGTGGCCGGGTCGGTGCCGGCGTACGCCGCCGCCACCGGTGCCACCATGACCTCGTCGACGCCGTACGTCGCCGCGAGCTCCGCCAGCCGGGCCCGGGACTCCTCGGGCCCGCCGATGATCCACTTGGCGGCCATCTTGTCGACCAGCTCCTGATGCGCGGCCGGCATCTCGGCCTGCACCTTCTCGGCCTCCTCGACCAGCCGGCCGGGACCGAGCGGCTGCCCCGTGCGCAGCTCGAGCATCATCTGCAGCTGCGGCAGCGCGAGCCGGCGCGCCTCCTCGGCGTCGTCGGCCACGACCGCGTTGACGGTCAGGAACGTCCGTGGCCCCGCCATCTCCGGGCCGAGGTCTGCGGACGGCCGGAAGGTGCTGCGGTAGAGCTCGAGCGCCTCGGCGGTCCCCTGCCCGGAGAAGTGGTGGGCGAAGACGTAGGGCATGCCCTTCTCCGCCGCCAGGCGGGCGGAGTAGTCGGAGGACCCGAGCAGCCAGGTGGTCGGCACGGACGTCGCGGCCGGCGTCGCCTTCAGCGCGTGGGTGCGTCCCTGCACCGAGATCCCGACGCCGGCGGTGTCCATCATCGCCAGCACGTTCTCGACGTACTCCGGGAAGCGGGCGACCGCCTCGTCGCTCACCCCGCCGGCGCCGTGGCGCAGCGCCCAGCTGGTCACCGGGTCGGTGCCCGGCGCGCGCCCGATGCCGAGGTCGATGCGGCCGGGGAACGCCGCCTCGAGCAGCGCGAACTGCTCGGCGACCACCAGCGGTGCGTGGTTCGGGAGCATCACGCCGCCCGACCCGACGCGGATCCGCTCGGTCGCCGCGGCCAGCATGCCGATGAGGACCGGCGGGTTGGTCGCCGCGACGGCGGCCATGTTGTGGTGCTCGGCGACCCAGTACCGGCGGTAGCCGAGCCGGTCGGCGGTCCGCGCCAGCGCGGTCGACGACCGCAGCGCGTCGGTCGTCGTCTGGTCCCCGCGGACCGGGACCAGGTCGAGCACGGACAAGGCGGGGCTGTGGTCGGTCATCCCCGGAGGAACGCCGCCGCAGCCCCGCCCTATTCCGGGCCGGTCAGTCCTTGGGCTGGGGTGCCGGCGGCGTGGAGTCCGTCGCCGTGACCTCGGTCCGCTCGTCGGACTTGGTCTTCGCCAGGCTCGCGACCGCGGTGACGGTGAGCGCGACCAGGATCACCGCGAGGCTGAGCAGCGTCGGGACCTCCCAGTCGATGACGCCGCCCTTGTAGAGCGCATGGATGATCAGCTTGGCGCCGATCCAGGCCAGGATGAACGACAGGCCCAGCGAGAGGTAGACCAGGCGCTGGAGCAGGCCGCCGATGAGGAAGTACAGCTGGCGCAGCCCCATCAGCGCGAAGACGTTCGCGGTGAAGACGAGGTACGGCTCCTGGGTGATGCCGAAGATCGCCGGGATGGAGTCGAGCGCGAAGAGCAGGTCGGTGGCGCCGAGCGCGATGATGACGATCAGCATCGGGGAGGCGTACCGGACGCCCTTGTCCTTGTAGAACAGCTTCAGGCCGAGCCACTTGTCACCGACGTTGAGGTGCTTGCGGGAGAACTCGACGACCTTCGAGTCCTCCGGGTGCTGCTCCTCGTGCTTGCGGTAGGACCGCAGCAGGTTGACGGCGGTGTAGATGAGGAACGCGCCGAAGACGTAGAAGACCCAGCTGAAGTTCTCGATGAGCGCGTAGCCCAGCGCGATGAAGATGCCGCGGAAGATCAGCGCCAGGATGATGCCCACCATCAGGGCTTCCTGCTGGTACTTCCTCGGCACCGCGAGCGCCGACATCAGCACGATGAAGACGAACAGATTGTCGACCGACAGGCTCTTCTCGACGATGAAGCCGGTGAAGAAGTCGACGCCGTACTCCTGGCCGTGGAAGGCCCACGTCCAGATGCCGAAGACGCCGGCCGCGGCCATGTAGATGACGAAGGCGATCGTGCACTCGCGCATCGACGGCACGTGGGGCCGGCGGGCGATCAGGAAGACGTCGAAGAGCAGGACTCCGACGGTGATGCCGATCGTGATGCCCCATTCGAGGGCGGAGACTTCCACAGGGTTCCTCCAGGTCAGGCGGATGACGGAGCGTCAGAGGTCTCTCCCGCCGCCGACGCGACCCACGACCCCGGACCGGTTCTGATCACCGGACGTGCTGACGAGACCGCGGCGAAGGAATACTCCCCCCTGCCCGCACATCTTCGCACGGGTCCGGGCACCCGTTACCCACCAGCGCCGCCGGCGACCCTGCGGGAGGCAGGTCAGCGGCCGCCGAAGGGGACGCCGAGCGCCGTCAGGGCGGCTTCGCCGCCGTCGAGGGCGGTCAGCACCCAGGCGCCGTCCTCGGTCAGCGTGAACGTGTGCTCGAAGTGCGCCGCCCAGCTGCCGTCGTCGGTCACGACGGTCCAGTCGTCCTCCAGCGTGGAGACGTCCTTGCCGCCGAGGGTGACCATCGGCTCGACCGCCAGGGCGAGACCGCGCACCAGCTTGGGCCCGCGGCCGGCCCGCCCGTAGTTCGGGACGTCCGGGGGCTGGTGCATCGCCGAGCCGATCCCGTGACCGGTGTAGTCCTCGAGGATCCCGTAGGAACCCTGCGAGCGGACGTGCCGCTCGACGGCGGCGGAGATGTCGGTGACGCGACCACCGAGGCGGGCGGCGGCGATCCCCCGCCACATCGCCTCCTCGGTGACGCGCATCAGCGCGGTGACCTCGTCGGGCACCGGGCCGACGGCGACCGTGATCGCCGCGTCGCCGTGCCAGCCATCGACGATGGCGCCGCAGTCGATGGAGACCACGTCACCCTCGGCGAGCACCCGGTCACCCGGGATGCCGTGGACCACCTCGTCGTTGACCGACGCGCAGATCGAGCCGCGGAACCCGTGGTAGCCGAGGAAGGACGGCGTGGCGCCCGAGGAGCGGATGTTGTCCTCGGCGACGGCGTCCAGCTCGCGGGTGCTCACGCCCGCCCGGACGTGCCCGCGCAGCAGCTCGAGGGTCTCCCCCACGACCAGCCCGGCGCGTCGCATCGCCGCGATCTGCTCGGGCGACTTGATCTCGACGCCCCGGTCGCGCAGTCCCATCAGCGCAGCCCTCTCAGCCGGTCCCCAGCAATCGATCAGTCGCGTTCAGGACTGCTGGACGTCGTCGAGCGCGGCGAAGATCCGGGAGGTGACCTCGTCGACCGGGCCCATGCCGTCGACCGAGATCAGGATCCCTCGCTCGCGGTAGACCTCGATCAGCGGCTCGGTCTGCTCGGCGTAGATCTCCTGGCGCCGGCGGATCACGTCCTCGGTGTCGTCGGCGCGGCCCTCGACCTGGGCGCGCTGCAGCAGGCGCTGCACGATCTCGTCGGCGTCGACGGTCAGGCACACGACCGCGTCGAGGGAGTGGCCGGTGAAGGCGATCATCCCGTCGAGCTCCTCGACCTGGGCGAGCGTCCGCGGGTAGCCGTCGAGCAGGAACCCCGGCTTGGCGTCGTCCTCGTCGATGCGGTTGCGCACCATCTTGTTGGTGACCTCGTCGGGGACGTACTCCCCCGCGTCCATGTACCGCTTCGCCTCGATGCCGAGCTCGGTGCCCTCGGAGACGTTCGCGCGGAAGATGTCACCGGTCGAGATCGCCGGGACGCCGAAGTGCTCGGCGACGAACTTCGCCTGGGTGCCCTTGCCGGCGCCCGGGGGGCCCATCAGGATCAGCCTCAACGGAGGAACCCTTCGTAGTTGCGCTGCTGCAGCTGGCTCTCGATCTGCTTCACCGTGTCCAGGGCGACACCGACCATGATGAGGATCGACGTGCCACCGAACGGGAAGTTCTGGTTGGCGTTGATGAGCACCAGTGCGATCAGCGGGATCAGTGCCACGAGGCCGAGGTAGATCGCCCCGGGGAACGTGATGCGGGACAGGACGTAGGACAGGTAGTCCTCGGTCGGCTTGCCCGCCCGGATCCCGGGGATGAAGCCGCCGTACTTCTTCATGTTGTCGGCCACCTCGTTGGGGTTGAAGGTGATCGACACGTAGAAGTAGGTGAAGAAGACGATGAGCAGGAAGAACGTCGCCATGTAGAGCGGGTTGTCGCCGGTGACGAAGTACTTGTTGATCCACCGGATGACCGCGGAGTCGGCGTTCTGGTTGAACTGCACCGCCATCGCCGGCAGGTAGAGCAGCGACGAGGCGAAGATGACCGGGATGATGCCGGCCTGGTTGACCTTCAGCGGGATGTAGGTCGAGCTGCCGCCGAACATCTTGCGGCCCACCATCCGGCGGGCGTACTGCACCGGGATCCGGCGCTGCGCCTGCTCGATGAAGATGACCGCGGCGACGATCACGAGACCGACGACCATGACGACGCCGAACATCCACCAGCCCTGCTGCTTCTGGACGTCCCACATGGACGCCGGGAAGGTCGCGACGACCTGGGTGAAGATGAGGATCGACATGCCGTTGCCGACGCCGCGCTCGGTGATCAGCTCGCCGAGCCACATGATCACCGCGGTGCCCGCGGTCATGGTGACGACGAGGACCAGGAACGTGCCGGTGCCGTTGCTGTGCAGCAGCGGCTCGGTGCAGCCCTGGAGCAGGTTGCCCGAGCGGGCGAGGGCGACGATGCCGGTGGCCTGGAGGACCGCGAGGCCCAGCGTCAGGTACCGGGTGTACTGCGTGATCTTGGTCTGGCCCGCCTGGCCCTCCTTCTTCAGCGCTTCGAGCCGTGGGATGACCACGACGAGCAGCTGCAGGATGATGCTGGCGGTGATGTAGGGCATGATCCCCAGCGCGAAGACCGTCAGCTGGAGGAGCGCCCCGCCCGAGAACAGGTTGATCAGGTTGTAGACGCTGTTGTCCTCGACCTGCGCGATGCAGCTCTGGACGTTGGCGACGTTGACACCCGGGGCGGGGATCTGCGACCCGAGCCTGAAGATCGCCACGATCATCAGGACGAAGAGCAGCTTGCGCCGCAGGTCCGGAGTCCGGAATGCGTTCACGAACGCGCTGAGCACGAAGTTCCTCTTTTCCCTGCTGGAGCCGCCTCTCGACGGCCGGCGAGCCCCGGAAGCCTAACAGGCAGGTGACGCCGACACGGTCCCGGCCGGGGTGCTCGGGACGTGGGTGGAGCTGGTGATGCGCGAGAGGGGCGCGGTGCGCATGCTGGACTCAGCAACCGCGCCGCGCCCCTCCCGGGACAACGATCACAGGACGGTGGTGGTGCCGCCTGCAGCCTCGATCTTCTGCTTGGCCGAGGCCGAGAACGCGTTCGCGCTCACGTCGACCTTGACCGAGATGTCGCCCTGGCCGAGGACCTTGACCGGGTGGCCGTCGCGGACGGCGCCACGGGCGATCAGGTCCGCGACGGTGACGGTGCCACCCTCGGGGAACAGCTCGCCGAGCCGGTCGAGGTTGACGACCTGGAACTCCACCTTGAAGGGGTTCTTGAAGCCCTTGAGCTTCGGCAGCCGCATGTGCAGCGGCATCTGGCCACCCTCGAAGGCCGAGGGGACCTGGTAGCGAGCCTTGGTGCCCTTGGTACCGCGGCCCGCGGTCTTGCCCTTGGAGCCCTCACCGCGACCCACACGGGTCTTGGCGGTCTTGGCACCCGGGGCGGGGCGCAGGTGGTGCAGCTTGAGCGTCATGTCAGTCGACCTCCTCGACCGTCACCAGGTGACGGACGGTGTGGACCATGCCGCGGATCTCCGGGCGGTCCTCCTTGACGACCACGTCGCCGATCCGCTTGAGACCGAGCGTGCGCAGGGTCTCGCGCTGGTTGGCCTTGCAGCCGATCGTGGACTTCTTCTGCTGGACCTTCAGCTGCGCCATCAGGAGGACACCTCCTCGGAGACACCCGCGGGGATCTCCGTGCGCGCCTTGAGGAGCGCCGCCGGGGCGACGTCCTCAACCGGCAGGCCACGGCGGGCGGCGACAGCCTCGGGCTGCTCGAGCATCTTCAGGGCCGCGACCGTCGCGTGGACGATGTTGATCTGGTTCGACGACCCGAGCGACTTGCTCAGGATGTCGTGGATGCCGGCGGCCTCGAGGACCGCACGCACCGGGCCACCGGCGATGACGCCGGTACCAGGCGAGGCCGGACGCAGCATGACGACGCCGGCCGCCTTCTCGCCCTGGACGGGGTGAGGGATCGTGCCCTGGATGCGGGGGACGCGGAAGAAGTGCTTCTTCGCCTCCTCGACACCCTTGGCGATCGCCGCGGGCACCTCCTTGGCCTTCCCGTAGCCGACACCGACCATGCCCTCGCCGTCACCGACGATGACCAGGGCGGTGAAGCTGAAGCGACGACCACCCTTCACGACCTTGGCGACACGGTTGATCGCAACGACGCGCTCGATGTAGGCGGTCTTGTCAGCAGCCTGGCCGCCGCGACGGTCGTCGCGGTTGCCTCGGCGCTCGCCACCGCGCTGACTGCGCTGGGCTCCGCTCATGAGACTTTCCTCTTTCCTTGCACTTCGGGGGTCCACGGGGGCGCCCCCCGTGTGTTTGCGATCAGAAGGTCAGGCCGCCCGCGCGGGCGCCGTCCGCCAGGGCCGCGACGCGACCGTGGTACTTGTTGCCGGCGCGGTCGAAGACGACCCCGTCGATCCCGGCCGCCTTGGCCCGCTCGGCGACGAGCTCGCCGACGCGCTTGGCCTTGGCGGTCTTGTCACCGTCGAAGCCTCGCAGGTCCGACTCCATGGTGGAGGCGTACGCGAGGGTCTTGCCGACGTTGTCGTCGACGACCTGCACGGTGATGTGCTTGCTCGAACGGGTGACGACCAGGCGGGGACGCTCGGCGGAGCCGGCGACCTTCTTCCGGCCGCGGACCTGGCGACGCAGGCGCGACTTGACCCGGGCAGCGGTGTGCTTGTTGTTCTTGAGCGAGATGGCCATGGTCACTTACCAGCCTTTCCGACCTTGCGGCGGATCTGCTCGCCGGCGTAACGGACGCCCTTGCCCTTGTAGGGCTCGGGCTTGCGCAGCTTGCGGATCTTCGCGGCGGTCTCGCCGACGAGCTGCTTGTCGATGCCCTGGACACCGAGCTTGGTCGGACCCTCGACCGTGAACGTGATGCCCTCGGGGGCGTCGAACACGATCGAGTGCGAGTAGCCGAGCTGGAACTCCAGCTGCGTGGGGCCCTTGGACAGGACGCGGTAGCCGACGCCCACGATCTCGAGCTTCTTCTCGTAGCCCTCGGTGACACCGACGACCATGTTGTTGACCAGGGTGCGGGTCAGGCCGTGCAGGGACTTGCTGATGCGCTCGTCGTCGGGGCGCTTGACGTCGAGGACGCCCTCGCCCTGCTCGACGGTGATCGGCGCGGCGATGGTGTGGGACAGGGTGCCCTTGGGGCCCTTGACCGTCACCACCGGGCCGTCGATCGCCACGTCGACGCCGGACGGGACCGCGACGGGGAGCTTGCCAATACGCGACATGCTTCTAGTTCTCCTTCGCTGATCTCGTCGTCACCAGACGTAGGCGAGGACTTCCCCACCCACGCCCTTCTGGTTGGCCTGGCGGTCGGTCAGCAGGCCCTGGCTCGTCGAGATGATCGCGACGCCCAGGCCGCCCAGCACCTTCGGGAGCCCCGTGTGCTTGGCGTAGACCCGGAGGCCGGGCTTGCTGATGCGGCGGACGCCCGCGATGGAGCGCTCGCGGTTGCGGCCGTACTTGAGGGTGATGGTCAGCGTCTTGCCGACCTCGCCCTCGGTCGGCTCCTTCACCTCGAAGGAGGTGATGTAACCCTCCTGCTGGAGGATCTCCGCGACGCCCTGCTTGAGCTTGCTGTACGGCATGGAAACCGCGTCGTGGTACGCCTGGTTGGCGTTGCGCAGACGAGTGAGCATGTCTGCGATCGGGTCAGTCATCGTCATGGCCGTGAGGCCCTTTCTCCACCGTGGTTTCGCACCTGCATCTCAGGTGCGACCTGCAGCGATCGTTGTCGGGGGTTGATTACCAGGAGGACTTGGTCACGCCGGGCAGCTCGCCGCGGTGCGCCATCTCACGCAGGCAGATCCGGCACAGGCCGAACTTGCGGTAGACGGCCTTGGGCCGGCCGCAGCGCTGGCAGCGGGTGTAGCCGCGGACCGCGAACTTCGGCTTGCGGGCGGCCTTGACCTTGAGAGCGGTCTTCGCCATGTCAGTTCTCCTTGAACGGGAAGCCGAGCTGCTTGAGCAGCGCCCGACCCTGGTCGTCGTTGGTGGCCGTGGTCACGATCGTGATGTCCATGCCCCGCGACCGGTCGATCCGGTCCTGGTCGATCTCGTGGAACATGACCTGCTCGGTCAGACCGAAGGTGTAGTTGCCACGGCCGTCGAACTGCTTGGGCGAGAGGCCGCGGAAGTCGCGGATGCGCGGCAGCGCGATCGACAGCAGGCGGTCCAGGAACTCCCACATCCGGTCGCCGCGCAGCGTGGTGTGCGCACCGATCGGCATGCCCTCGCGCAGCTTGAACTGGGCGATGGACTTGCGGGCCTTGGTCACCAGCGGCTTCTGGCCGGTGATCGCGGTGAGGTCGCGGACGGCGCCCTCGATCAGCTTGGAGTCGCGCGCAGCCTCGCCGACACCCATGTTGACCACGATCTTCACGAGACCGGGGACCTGCATGACGTTGCCGATCTCGAACTCGCTCTGCAGCGCCGGGAGGATCTCCTCGCGGTACCGCGTCTTCAGCCGCGGGGTCGCGGCGGCGGAGGTCTGGGTCTCGGTCATCAGATTTCCTTGCCGGTCTTGCGCGAGATGCGGACGCTGCGCTCGGCCTCGTACGTCGAGCCGTCGGGGCGGCGCTTGGTGACCTCGTCGCGGCGGAAGCCGACGCGGGTCACGCCGTCGCCCTCGACGAGCATCACGTTGGAGACGTGGATGGGGGCCTCGGCGGTGATGATCCCGCCGGTGCTGTTGGTGCCACCGGTGTTGACGGCCTTGGTGTGCCGCTTCATCCGGTTGACGCCCTCGACGATCACCCGGTCCTCCTCACGGAGCACCTGGATGACCTTGCCCTCGGCACCCTTGTCCTTGCCGGCGATCACCTTGACGGTGTCGCCCTTCTTGATGTTCATGTTCTTCGCCATGGCTCAGAGCACCTCCGGCGCGAGCGAGATGATCTTCATGAACTTCTTCTCGCGCAGCTCGCGGCCCACGGGGCCGAAGATTCGGGTGCCTCGCGGCTCGCCGTCGTTCTTGAGGATCACGGCGGCGTTCTCGTCGAAGCGGATGTACGAGCCGTCGGCACGGCGGCGCTCCTTGACGGTGCGCACGACGACGGCCTTGACGACGTCACCCTTCTTGACGTTGCCACCGGGGATCGCGTCCTTCACGGTGGCGACGATGACGTCGCCGATACCGGCGTAGCGCCGACCCGAGCCACCGAGAACACGGATGCAGAGGATTTCCTTCGCACCGGTGTTGTCGGCGACCTTGAGTCGCGACTCCTGCTGGATCATCAGTCTCTCCTGGTTGTCGTGCCGGTTCTCGACGACTCACGGTCGACGAGCCTGGCCGAACTTGTCGTGGACCTCCCGCCGGTGGGCGGTGAGGGTGTTACTTGGCCTTCTCGAGGATCTGGACGACGCGCCAGCGCTTGGTCGCGGACAGCGGCCGGGTCTCCATGAGGAGCACGCGGTCACCGATGCCGCACTCGTTGGCCTCGTCGTGCGCCTTGAGCTTGCTCGTGCGGCGCATGACCTTGCCGTACAGCGCGTGCTTGACGCGGTCCTCGACGGACACGACCACGGTCTTGTCCATCTTGTCGCTGACGACCAGGCCCTCGCGGACCTTGCGGGAGCTGCGCTCCACGGTCGGGGTCTGCTCGCTCATGCGGCACCATCCTCGTTGTCGGTCCCGGGCGCCGTGCGGATGCCGAGCTCGCGCTCGCGCACCACCGTGTAGATCCGGGCGATGTCCTTCTTGACCGAGCGGAGCCGGCCGTGGCTCTCCAGCTGGCCGGTGGCCGCCTGGAAACGGAGGTTGAACAGCTCCTCCTTGGCCTCGCGCAGCTTCGCCTCGAGGTCGACGTCGTTGAGCTCGTCGAGCTCGTGGGCCTTGGTGCTGTTGGCCATCAGAATTCACCCGCCTCTCGCGAGATGAACCGGCACTTCATCGGGAGCTTGTGCATCGCGCGGCGCATGGCCTCGCGGGCGACGTCCTCGGTGACACCGGAGAGTTCGAACATGACGCGGCCGGGCTTGACGTTCGCCACCCACCACTCGGGGGAGCCCTTGCCGGAACCCATGCGGGTCTCGGCCGGCTTCTTGGTCAGCGGGCGGTCGGGGTAGATGTTGATCCACACCTTGCCGCCACGCTTGATGTGGCGCGTCATCGCGATACGCGCCGACTCGATCTGGCGGTTGGTCACGTAGTGACCCTCGATCGCCTGGATGCCGTACTCACCGAACGCGAGCGTGGTGCCACCCTTGGCCATACCGGTCCGCTTGGGGTGGTGCTGCTTGCGGTGCTTGACACGACGGGGCATCAGCATGAGGTCAGCCCTCCTGGGTCTCGGCCGGGGTCGTGGCCTGGGCGGTGTCGCCGCCGGCCGGCGCCTCGGTCACGGCCGGGGCGTCGCCGCCACGGTCGGAACGGGTGGGACGGTCACCGCGCGAGCCACGGCTCGGGCGCTCGCCGCCACGGGTCGGACGGCCACCGCGGCCGGGGACACCGGCGCGGGCAGCGGCCTGGGCCTGGCGCTCGGCACGGGTGCCGGCGACCTCGCCCTTGTAGATCCAGACCTTCACGCCGATGCGGCCGAAGGTCGTGCGCGCCTCGTAGAAGCCGTAGTCGATGTCCGCACGCAGGGTGTGCAGCGGGACGCGACCCTCGCGGTAGAACTCCGTGCGCGACATCTCGGCGCCGTTGAGGCGGCCCGAGCACTGGATCCGGATGCCCTTGGCACCCGAGCGCATGGTCGTCTGCATCGCCTTGCGCATCGCGCGGCGGAACTGCACACGGCCGGAGAGCTGCTCGGCGACGCCCTGGGCGACCAGCTGCGCGTCGACCTCGGGGCTCTTGACCTCGAGGATGTTGAGCTGCACCTGCTTGCCGGTCAGCTTCTCGAGCTCGCCGCGGATGCGGTCGGCCTCGGCGCCGCGGCGGCCGATGACGATGCCGGGACGCGCGGTGTGGATGTCCACCCGGACGCGGTCACGCGTGCGCTCGATCTCGACCTTGGAGATGCCTGCCCGCTCCATGCCCTTGGAGAGCAGCTTGCGGATCGCGACGTCCTCGCCGACGTAGGACTTGTACAGCTTGTCGGCGTACCACCGCGACTTGTGGTCGGTGGAGATGCCGAGGCGGAAGCCGTTCGGGTTGATCTTCTGGCCCATCAGGCACTCTTTCCGTTCTTCCGGGCGGTCTTCTTCTCCGCGACCACGGCAGCCGGCTGGACGACCAGCGTGATGTGGCTCGTGCGCTTGTTGATGCGCGTCGCACGACCCTGGGCGCGGGGGCGCCACCGCTTCATCGTCGGACCCTCGTCGACCAGGGCGACCGAGACGACCAGGTCGGCCCGGTCGAGGCCCTCGGTGGTCTCGGCGTTCGCGATGGCGCTCTCGAGGACCTTGTAGACGGTCTCGGACGCCGCCTGCGGGGCGAACTGGAGCAGGGCGAGGGCGTCGTCGACGGCCATGCCGCGGACCATGTCCACGACGCGGCGGGCCTTCATCGGCGTGATCCGCGTGAAGCGGGCGCTCGCGAAGGCGCCGGGCTGGTCGCCGAGGAGCGACTCGCGGCGCGCGCTCGTGCGCTGACGTTCGGTGACACTCATCGACGGCGTCCCTTCCGGTCTTCCTTGACGTGCCCGCGGTAGGTGCGGGTGGGGGCGAACTCGCCGAGCTTGTGGCCGACCATCGAGTCGGTCACGAAGACCGGCACGTGCTTGCGGCCGTCGTGGACGGCGATCGTGTGGCCGATCATCGCCGGGACGATCATCGAACGGCGCGACCAGGTCTTGATGACGTTGTGGGTGCCCTTGTCGTTCTCGGCGTCCACCTTCTTCATCAGGTGGTCGTCGACGAAGGGGCCCTTCTTCAGGCTGCGAGGCATGTCAGTTACTTCCTACCCTTGCCGGACTTGCGGCGACGAATGATCTGGGAGTCGGAGGCCTTGCGCTTGCGCGTGCGGCCCTCGGGCTTGCCCCAGGGGGACACCGGGTGACGACCACCCGAGGTCTTGCCCTCGCCACCACCGTGCGGGTGGTCGACCGGGTTCATCACGACACCGCGGACGGTCGGGCGCTTGCCCTTCCAGCGCATGCGGCCGGCCTTGCCCCAGTTGATGTTCGACTGCTCGGCGTTGCCGACCTCGCCGACCGTGGCGCGGCAGCGCACGTCGACGAAGCGCATCTCGCCCGAGGGCATGCGCAGCGTGGCGCGGCTGCCCTCACGGGCGACCAGCTGGGCGCTGTTGCCGGCGGAGCGGGCGATCTTCGCGCCGCCGCCGGGCCGCAGCTCCACGCAGTGGATGGTCGAACCGACCGGGATGTTGCGCAGCGGCAGGTTGTTGCCGGGCTTGATGTCGGCGTTCGGGCCGGACTCGACCGCGGTGCCCTGCGTCAGGCCCTTCGGCGCGATGATGTAGCGCTTCTCGCCGTCGGCGTAGTGCAGCAGCGCGATGCGCGCGGTGCGGTTCGGGTCGTACTCGATGTGCGCGACCTTGGCCGGCACGCCGTCCTTGTCGTAGCGACGGAAGTCGATGATCCGGTAGGCACGCTTGTGCCCGCCGCCCTGGTGCCGGGTGGTGATCCGGCCCTGGTTGTTGCGGCCGCCCTTCTTGGGCAGCGGCCGCGTCAGCGACTTCTCCGGCGTGGTCCGGGTGATCTCGACGAAGTCGGCGACCGACGAGCCACGACGGCCCGGGGTGGTCGGCTTGTACTTGCGGATAGCCATTTAGCTCAGTCCTCTAGTCCTGGGTGCCCGGTCAGGAGACCGGACCTCCGAAGATGTCGATGCGGTGGCCCTCGGCGAGGCTGACGATCGCGCGCTTGGTGTCCTTGCGCTTGCCGGTGCCCGTGCGGGTGCGGCGCGTCTTGCCGGGGCGGTTGATCGTGTTCACGGAGGTGACCTTGACGCCGAAGATCTTCTCGACCGCGATCTTGATCTCGGTCTTGTTGGCGTCCGGGCGCACCAGGAACGTGTACTTGTTCGCGTCGAGGAGCCCGTAGCTCTTCTCCGAGACGACCGGCGCGAGCAGCACGTCGCGGTGGTCCTTGTGCAGGGTGCTCACTGGGAGGCCTCCTCGTTCTGCGCGTCGACGGCCGGGGCCTCGACGATGGTCGCCTTGCGCTCGGAGGCGCGGGCGGCACCGGTGACGAACGCGTCGTACGCGCCCTGGGTGAAGACCACGTCGTCGGAGGCCAGCACGTCGTAGGTGTTGAGCTGGTCGACGGCGACGATGTGCACCTCGGGGGCGTTGCGCAGCGACAGCCAGGTGACGGTGTCGGTGCGCTCGAGCACCACGAGGAAGCGGGTCCGGTCAGCGAGGCCGGTCAGCGCGGCGATGGCGGCCTTGGTGGAGGGCGTGGTGCCCTCGACCAGGCCGTCGACCACGTGGATGCGGCCGTTGCGCGCCCGGTCGGAGAGGGCACCGCGGAGCGCGGCGGCCTTCATCTTCTTGGGGGTGCGCTGGTCGTAGCTGCGCGGCTGCGGGCCGTGGACGGTGCCACCGCCGGCGAACTGCGGCGCACGGGTCGAGCCCTGGCGGGCGCGGCCGGTGCCCTTCTGCTTGTAGGGCTTGCGGCCACCACCGCGGACCTCGCCGCGGGTCTTGGTGGCGTGCGTGCCCTGACGGGCAGCGGCCTGCTGGGCGACGACGACCTGGTGGATCAGCGGGACGTTGACGGCAACGTCGAAGATCTCGGCAGGAAGGTCGACCTTCACGGTCTTGGCGGGCATGCTCACGCCTCCTTGCCAGTAGAAACGGTGCTCTTGGCAGCCGAGCGGACGACCACGAGGCCGCCCTTCGGGCCGGGGACGGCGCCCTTGAGCAGGATCAGGCCCTTCTCGGCGTCGACCGCGTGGACGGTCATGCCCTGGGTCGTGACGGTGTCGTTGCCCATCCGGCCCGACATCCGCGTGCCCTTGAAGACGTGGCCCGGCGTGGCGCAGGCGCCGATCGAGCCCGGCTTGCGGTGGTTGCGGTGGGCACCGTGCGAGGCGGAGACACCGGAGAACCCGTGCCGCTTCATCGTTCCGGCGAAGCCCTTGCCCTTGCTGGTGCCCGTCACGTCGACCTCGTCGCCGGCGGCGAAGGTGTCGACGGAGAGCTCCTGGCCCACGGTGTACGACGTGGCGTCGGCCGTGCGGATCTCCAGCAGGTGGCGGCGGGGCGTCGTGCCGGCCTTGGCGAAGTGCCCGGCCTGCGGCTTGGTGACCTTGCGGCCCTCGATCTCGCCGAACCCGACCTGGACGGCGTTGTAGCCGTCGGTCTCGGGCGTGCGGACCTGGGTGACGACGTTGGTGGTCGCGGCGACCACGGTCACGGGGACGATGCGGTTGTTCTCGTCCCAGACCTGGGTCATGCCGAGCTTGGTGCCCAGCAGGCCCTTCACGTTGCGTTCGATAGTCATCTCGTCAGACCTCAGAGCTTGATCTCGATGTCGACGCCGGCCGGGAGGTCGAGGCGCATGAGCGAGTCGACGGTCTTCGGCGTGGGGTCGATGATGTCGATGAGGCGCTTGTGGGTGCGCATCTCGAAGTGCTCGCGGGAGTCCTTGTACTTGTGCGGCGAGCGGATGACGACGAAGACGTTCTTCTCCGTCGGCAGCGGCACCGGGCCGGCCACGCGGGCGCCCGTGCGGGTCACCGTGTCCACGATCTTCCGCGCCGAGGTGTCGATCACCTCGTGGTCATAGGCCTTGAGCCTGATGCGGATCTTCTGTCCCGCCATAGGTCTCTCTCGTCCTTACTTCTCATCTGCCGCGTGCATGTCCCGGGACGTCCCCCGGTTTGGGTCGGTCCCGCCCTGGCCCCACCACCCCGTCCCCCGGCCCCCGCGGTCGGGCGTGTCGCGACCTCTGGACGTGACACAGGACCGGGATCCTGCTGGGTTCTTGGTGCTGGCACCCGACGGTTCGTCGGGCTGATCGGGTCTCCTGGTCCGGTGCGGCGCACAGCCGACGCCCGAACTCGTTCCAAGCCCGGCGGACCGGGGGTGAGGAGACGCGATTCAGAAGTCAAGATGTGCCGCACCCCGGCGACCCGCCGGAGCAACCGGACCATCTTGGCAGAGAACAGGGGCCGGACCAAATTCCTGGCGCCCTATCTCGCCCGCCGCCGGCCACTGCGGACGACACGCCGCTCAGCGGCGTCGGTAGCACAGGTCGGTGATCGTGCGGCCGGCCTCGACGCCCTTGCGCTCGAACCGGGTGACCGGTCGCTCCGACCAGCGCTCGACGACCCCGCCCTCGAGCAGCGGCTCGGCGTCGAGCACCTCGAGCATCTGCTCGGCGTAGTCGGCCCAGTCGGTGGCCAGGCGCCACACCGCACCGGGCCGCAGCCGGCTCGCGGCGAGCCGGGCGAACTCCGGGGAGACCAGCCGGCGCTTGTGGTGCCGCGTCTTGCGCCACGGGTCGGGGAAGAACGTCCACAGCTCCTCGACGTCCCCCTCCCCCAGCAGGTGCTCCATCGACCACACCGCGTCGACGCCGCAGAGGCGGACGTTGTCGGCACCGGCCTCCGCCAGCTTCCACAGCGTGTCGGCGACGCCGGGCCGCCAGACCTCGAAGGCCAGCACGTCGTGCGCCGGGCGGGCGGCGGCGAGCGGGGCGGTCGCCTCGCCGACGCCGGACCCGATCTCGACGACCAGGGGGGCGCGGCGCCCGAACCACTGCTCCAGGGAGAACCCGGGCCGGTCGACCGCCTCGTCCGGGATCACCCACCGCTCCTGGTGGGCCGCCCACGCCTCCGCCTGCCGCGGGGTGAACCGGCTGCCGCGGCGGGAGTAGCTGAGCACCTCCCGCACCCGCCGACCGTCCTCGGTCAGCTTGTGGTGCGGTCGGGCGGGGGTGACGGGACGCTCCATGGTTCCTTCCGAAACGGGTGCTGCTGCTCGGTGCTGATCGGTCGTGCTGCGGGAAAAGCAGATCGGCCCCGGACCACAGGGGTCCGGGGCCGATCTGGTCGATCAGGTGCGGTCAGCGACCGCGGGGATCACTTGGTGATCTTGGTGACCCGGCCGGCGCCGACGGTGCGGCCACCCTCACGGATCGCGAACCGCAGGCCCTCGTCCATCGCGATGGGCTGGATGAGCTCCACGGCCATCTCGGTGTTGTCACCCGGCATGACCATCTCCGTGCCCTCGGGGAGGGTCACGACGCCGGTCACGTCCGTGGTGCGGAAGTAGAACTGCGGGCGGTAGTTGTTGAAGAACGGCGTGTGGCGGCCGCCCTCCTCCTTCGAGAGGATGTAGACCGAGGCCTCGAAGTTGGTGTGCGGGGTCGTGGTGCCCGGCTTGATGACGACCATGCCGCGCTCGACGTCCTCGCGCTTGGTGCCACGGAGGAGCAGACCGACGTTCTCACCGGCCTGGCCCTCGTCGAGGAGCTTGCGGAACATCTCGACACCGGTGACGGTGCTCTTCTGCGAGCCCTCCCGGATGCCGACGATCTCGACGTCCTCGCCGACCTTGACGATGCCACGCTCGATGCGACCGGTGATGACGGTGCCACGACCGGTGATCGTGAAGACGTCCTCGACGGGCATGAGGAACGGCTTGTCGGTCTCCCGCTCGGGGGTCGGGATGTAGTCGTCGACCGCCTGCATGAGCTCGGCGATCGAGTCGCCCCACTTCGCGTCGCCCTGGAGCGCCGGGAAGGCAGCAACGCGCACGACCGGGATGTCGTCGCCCGGGAACTCGTACTCGCTGAGGAGCTCGCGCACCTCCATCTCGACGAGCTCGATGAGCTCCTCGTCGTCGACCATGTCGCACTTGTTGAGCGCGACCACCAGGGCGGGGACACCGACCTGGCGCGCGAGCAGCACGTGCTCGCGGGTCTGCGGCATCGGGCCGTCGGTGGCGGCGACCACGAGGATCGCGCCGTCCATCTGGGCCGCGCCGGTGATCATGTTCTTGATGTAGTCAGCGTGACCCGGGCAGTCGACGTGCGCGTAGTGGCGCGCCTCGGTCTGGTACTCGACGTGCGCGATCGAGATTGTGATGCCGCGCTGACGCTCCTCGGGAGCCTTGTCGATGTCCTCGAACGCCGAGGCGGCGTTCAGGTCCGGGTGCTTGTCGTGCAGGACCTTGGTGATCGCCGCGGTCAGCGTGGTCTTGCCGTGGTCGATGTGACCGATCGTGCCGATGTTGACGTGCGGCTTGGTCCGCTCGAACTTCGCCTTAGCCACTGGGGCTCCTCCTGGTGTGGTTGTTACCTGACTCGTACTAGCTGGGTGGTGCCGAGGGTCCGGTCCCCCGAACGGGATCGTTCAGCGGAGACCGGCGAGGATCACTCGCCGCGGACCTTCTTGATGATCTCGTCGGCGATGTTCGTGGGAACCTCGGCGTACGAGTCGAACTCCATCGAGTACGACGCCTGACCGGAGGTCTTGGACCTCAGGTCGCCAACGTACCCGAACATCTCGGAGAGCGGCACGAGGGCGTTGACGACGATGTCGCCGTGACGCTCCTCCTGCGCTCGGATCTGGCCCCGTCGGCTGTTGATGTCGCCGATGACCGTGCCGAGGAAGCTCTCCGGCGTGGTCACCTCCACGGCGAACATCGGCTCGAGCAGGACCGGCTTCGCCATGCGGGCGGCCTCCTTGAAGGCCTGGTTGCCGGCGATCTTGAAGGCCAGCTCGGAGGAGTCGACGTCGTGGTAGGCGCCGTCCTCGAGCGTGAACTTCACGTCGACCATCGGGAAGCCGGCGAGGACACCGAACTCCATGCCCTCCTGGCCACCCTGGTCGACCGAGGGGATGTACTCCTTCGGCACGCGTCCACCGGACACGTTGTTGACGAACTCGTAGCCCGCACCGGTACCGGTCTCGGGGTCGATGTTCGGGCCGAGGGAGACGACGACCTTCGCGAACTGTCCCGAACCACCGGTCTGCTTCTTGTGCGTGTAGCTGTGGTTCGTGACCTCCTTGCGGAGGGTCTCGCGGTAGGCCACCTGCGGCTTGCCGACGGTCGCCTCGACGCGGAACTCGCGCTTCATCCGGTCGACAAGGATCTCCAGGTGGAGCTCGCCCATCCCGGCGATGATCGTCTGGCCGGTCTCCTCGTCGGTCTTGACCGTGAAGGTGGGGTCCTCGTCGGAGAGGCGCTGGATCGCGAGACCCAGCTTCTCCTGGTCGGACTTGGTCTTGGGCTCGATCGCGACCTCGATCACCGGGGCCGGGAAGGTCATCGACTCGAGCACGACCTGGTTCTGCGGGTCGCAGAGGGTGTGCCCGGTCTTGGTGTCCTTCAGACCCATGACGGCGACGATCTGGCCGGCGCCGACCGACGCGATCTCCTCACGCTTGTTCGCGTGCATCTGGTAGACCTTGCCGATCCGCTCCTTCTTGCCGTTGACCGAGTTGACCACGGTCGAGCCGGCCTCGAGCTTGCCCGAGTAGACGCGGACGTAGATCAGCTTGCCCAGGTGCGGGTCGGAGGCGATCTTGTAGGCCAGGCCGGAGAACGGCTCGTCGTCGGAGGGCTTCCGGGCGATCTCGACCGCCTCGTCCTTCGGCGAGTGGCCGATGATGGCCTCGATGTCGAGCGGCGAGGGCAGGTACTTCACGACCGCGTCGAGCAGGGGCTGGACGCCCTTGTTCTTGAACGCGGTGCCGCACAGGACCGGGTTGACCTTGTCGGCCAGGGTCGCGCGGCGGATCGCGGCCTCGAGCTCCTCGACGGAGAGGTCCTCGCCCTCGAGGTACTTCTCCATGATGGCGTCGTCGGCCTCCGAGAGCGTCTCGAGGAACTTCTCGCGGTACTCGGCGGCCAGCTCGGCCATCTCCGCGGGGATCTCCTCGACCTCGTAGTCCTCGCCCATCTTGGTCTCGCCGCGCCAGGTCAGGGCACGCATGCCGACCAGGTCGACGACGCCGAGGAAGTCGCTCTCGGCACCGATCGGGAGCTGGAGGACCAGCGGGGTGGAGTTGAGGCGCTCGACCATCATGTCGACGCAGCGGAAGAAGTCCGCACCGGTGCGGTCGAGCTTGTTGACGAAGCACATGCGCGGGACGGAGTACTTGTTGGCCTGGCGCCACACCGTCATCGTCTGCGGCTCGACACCGGCGACACCGTCGAACACCGCGACCGCGCCGTCGAGGACGCGCAGCGAGCGCTCGACCTCGGCGGTGAAGTCCACGTGGCCCGGGGTGTCGATGATGTTGATCTGGTGGTCCTTCCACCAGCAGGTCGTCGCGGCCGACGTGATCGTGATGCCGCGCTCCTGCTCCTGCTCCATCCAGTCCATCGTGGCCCCACCGTCGTGGACCTCACCGATCTTGTAGGTGATACCGGTGTAGAACAGGATGCGCTCGGTGGTGGTGGTCTTGCCGGCGTCGATGTGCGCCATGATGCCGATGTTGCGGACCTTGTTGAGGTCCGTGGTGATGTCGACTGCCACGTTGGTTCAGCGTCCCTTGAGAGAAGTTTGGTGGTCGCGGGTGGAGCAGGAGCGGCCCGAGCCGCCCCTGCTCGAGGTCACCAGCGGTAGTGCGCGAAGGCCTTGTTGGACTCGGCCATCTTGTGGGTGTCCTCGCGCTTCTTCACCGCGGCACCGAGGCCGTTGGAGGCGTCGAGGATCTCGTTCATCAGGCGCTCGGACATCGTCTTCTCGCGACGGTCCTGCGCGTAGCCGACGAGCCAGCGCAACGCGAGCGTGGTGCCTCGCGTGCCCTTGACCTCGATCGGGACCTGGTAGGTCGCGCCGCCGACGCGGCGGGACTTGACCTCGATGGCCGGCTTCACGTTGTCCATCGCACGCTTGAGCGTGACGACGGGGTCGGTGCCGGTCTTCTCGCGGCAGCCCTCGAGCGCGGAGTAGACGATGCGCTGGGCGACCTGCTTCTTGCCGTCGATCAGCACCTTGGAGACGAGCTGGGAGACCAGCTGCGACCCGTAGACCGGGTCGACGTCGATCGGCCGCTTCGGGGCCGGACCCTTGCGCGGCATGTCAGCTCTTCTCCTTCTTCGCGCCGTAACGGCTGCGGGCCTGCTTGCGGTTCTTCACGCCCTGGGTGTCGAGCGTGCCGCGGATGATCTTGTAGCGGACACCGGGGAGGTCCTTCACCCGGCCGCCGCGCACGAGCACGATCGAGTGCTCCTGGAGGTTGTGGCCCACGCCCGGGATGTACGCCGTGACCTCGACGCCGCTCGACAGGCGCACGCGGGCGACCTTGCGGAGGGCGGAGTTCGGCTTCTTCGGGGTGGTGGTGTAGACGCGCGTGCAGACGCCTCGGCGCTGCGGCGAGCCCTTCAGGGCAGGCGTCTTGTTCTTCGACACCTTGTCCTGGCGGCCCTTGCGGACCAGCTGCTGAATGGTGGGCACCGGGTGGTTCCCCTTCTTGTCGACTCTCAGTGCGCGGCACGGTGCTGCGCACGGTGTGATGCGGGTGTGCCGGGTGGTGCTCCCAACCGGCGCTGCTCGCCCCCGAGGTCGGGCGTGTCGCCTGACGCACGCCACCACCGAGGTGGTGGCGAGGGCTTGCGTGCCCGTCCTGCGGCGGTCCGTTCCCGCCGACTACTTCTGAGCACGCGCAACGGCCTGGTTGTCCCAGACACGAGGACCGAGGCTACCGGGCACCCCGACGGGGGTCAAAATGCGCGCGAGGCCTCCGGAACGCGCGGCGTACCACAGGATCGCGAGGCCCACGCCGAGCAGCGTGATGGCCCCTCCCCCGACCAGGGTCCAGCGGGCACCGAAGGTCTCGCCCACCCAGCCGACGACCGGGGCGCCCAACGGGGTGCCGCCCATGAAGATCATCAGGTAGAGCGCCATCACCCGGCCGCGCAGCTCCGGCGCGGTGGCCACCTGCATGAGGGTGTTCGCGGCGGTGATCATCGTCAGCGCCGACAGGCCGAGCACCGGCATCCACACCGCGAAGGTGACGTACGACGGCAGCAGGCCGGCCACGACCTCGGCGATCCCGAAGAGCACGGCCGCGCCGACCACCAGCCGCAGCCGGACCGTCGGGCGGCGGGCCGCTAGCAGCGCGCCGGTGAGCGAGCCGACGGCCATGAAGGTGCCGAGCAGGCCGTACTCCGTCGCGCCCTTGCCGAAGACGTCGGTGGCCATGAGCGCCGAGGTCATCTGGAAGTTCAGGCCGAAGGTGCCGACCACGAAGACGACCACCAGCACCAGCACCAGGTCGGGCCGCCCGGCGACGTACCGCACGCCTTCCCGGATCATGCCCGGCGAGCGTCCCTGCATGGGGGCGGGGTGCAGCCGGGAGGGGTCCATCCCACGCAGCGCCAGGATCGGGGCGAGGTAGGTGATCGCGTTGGCCATGATCACCCAGCCGGTCGCCTGGGTGCCGCCGCCGAGGGCGCCGATCAGCACGCCCGCGATCGCCGGCCCGACGATGCGGGCGGCGTTGAACGAGGCGGAGTTGAGGCCGACGGCGTTGGTGAGGTCGTCGGGGGTGACGATCTCGCTGACGAACGACTGGCGCGCCGGCGCGTCCATCGCGGTGCCGATGCCGAAGACCAGCGCGAGGACGTAGACATGCCAGACCTCCGCGACGCCGGTGACCGCGAGCAGGCCGAGCAGGAAGGCCGGCAGCGCCATCATCACCTGGGTGACCTGGAGCAGCGTGCGCTTGGGGAAGCGGTCGGCCACGACGCCGGCGAAGGGCGAGAGGAGCAGGGCGGGCAGGAACTGCAGACCGGTCGTGATGCCGACGGCGGTGCCGCCGTTCACGGCCAGGTGCAGCACCAACCAGTCCTGGGCCACGCGCTGCATCCAGGTGCCGGTGTTCGAGACGACGGCACCGGTGGCGTAGAGGCGGTAGTTGGGGTTGGCGAGGGAGCGGAACGTGGGGCTCAAGCGTTGGCCAGTCTTTCCAGGATCGGGGCGGCCCGGCGCAGGACCGCGCGTTCGTCGGGGGTGAGCTCGCGCAGGCGGCAGGTCAGCCACTCGTCGCGGCGGCGACGGTCGGCGAGGACGGTGGCGCGGCCCTTGTCGGACAGCTCGACCACGACCAGGCGGCCGTCGGACTCGTGCGGGCGGCGGGCGACGTACCCGCGCTCCTCGAGGCCGTTGACCGTGCGGGTCATGCTCGGCGGCTGCACCCGCTCCGCGGCGGCGAGCTCGCCGATGGTGAGCCCGTCGGTGCGGTGGAGGCAGCCGAGGACGCCCATGTGGGCGATCGAGAGCTCGTTGTCGGGGTGCCGCTCGCCGGCGAGCCGGCGTCGCAGCCGCATCACCGAGAGGCGGAGCTCCGACGCCAGGCCGGCGTCGGTGCGGGCAATCTTCTCCACGGTAGGCATGTCGTGAGCATAACTACTTACCCTTGCTAACTATTCCGACGAGGAGAGGCCCTCCCCGGTGCTGCTGGGGAGGGCCTCGTCGGGTGGTCGGGACGGGGAGACCGACGGCTCAGGTGAGCCAGTCGGTGAGCGGGTCGATGGCGAAGTAGATGACGAACAGCAGGCCCACGACCGCCATCAGCGGGTGGATCTCGCGGGTCTTGCCGACGACCACCTTGATGAGGACGTACGCCAGGAAGCCCGCGCCGATGCCCGCGGTGATGGAGTAGGTGAACGGCATCAGCACGATCGTCAGGAACGCCGGGATCGCGATCTCCGGGTCCGCCCAGCGGATCTCGGTGACCTGCTGCATCATCAGGAAGCCCACGAGCACCAGCGCCGGGACGGCCGCCTCGGACGGGATCACCCGCACGATCGGGGTGAAGAACGTCGCCAGCAGGAACAGCAGGCCGGTGACGACCGAGGCGAGGCCGGTCCGCGCCCCCTCGCCGACACCGGAGGCCGACTCGATGTAGGAGGTGTTCGACGAGACGCCGGCCATGCCGCCCGCGGCCGCGGCCAGCGAGTCGACGACCAGGATCCGCTCGGCGTTCGGCGGGACGCCCTCGGCGTCGTTGAGGCCGGCCTCGGCGCCGATGGCCGTCATCGTGCCCATCGTGTCGAAGAAGTCGGCGAGCAGCAGCGAGAAGACCAGGAGCGCGGCGGCGACGAAGCCGATCGAGGAGAACGCGCCGAACAGCGAGAACTCACCGAGCGTGCCGAAGTCCGGCACGTCGACCACGCCGTCGAACTGCGGCACCGTGAGCGCCCAGCCGCCGGGGTTGTCCGCGCTGCGGCCGCCCAGGTCGAGGATCGCGTCGACCACGAACGCCAGCACGGTCGCCGCGACGATCGCGATGAGGATCGCGCCCTTCACGCGGCGTACCCACAGGGCGACGAGCAGCAGCACGCCGAGCACGAAGACGAGGACCGGCCAGCCCTCGAGCTGGCCGCCGGTGCCGAGCTGGACCGGCACCGTGCTGTTGTTGGCGTCCGGGATGCGGCTGACGAAGCCGGCGTCGACGAAGCCGATGAGCGCGATGAACAGACCGATGCCGACCGAGATCGCGACCTTGAGCTGGGTCGGGACGGCATGGAAGACCGCCGTGCGGAAGCCGGTCAGGACCAGCACGAGGATCACGATGCCCTCGAGGACCACCAGGCCCATCGCGTCGGCCCAGGTGGACTGGGTCGCGATGGCGACGCCGACGAAGGCGTTGAGGCCGAGGCCCGCCGCCAGCGCGAGCGGGAAGTTCGCCACCGCGCCCATCAGGATGGACAGGACGCCGGCGACCAGGGCGGTGCCGGCCGCGATCGCCGGGAGGTTGGATCCGTCGCCGACGCCGCCGGCGAGGAAGTTGCCCTCGGAGTCGGGGATGAAGCCGAGGATCAGCGGGTTGAGGACGATGATGTACGCCATCGTCAGGAAGGTCACGACACCGCCGCGGACCTCCTGCCAGACGGTCGAACCACGTTCGCTGATGCGGAAGTAGGAGTCGATGCTCACGGGCGGTCAGCATGTCAGACCCGGAGACCTCCCGAGTACCTTGTCTCGCGTGGAGCTCCGCGACGACCAGCCGACCCAGCACGAGGTCGGCGGCCGCACCTTCCTCGTCGCCGACGTGCAGCCGCTCGACCTCGACGGCGTCCGCACCGTCGAGGTCGGCGTCGGCCTGTGGCTGCTCGGGTTCCTCCTGCTGCTCCCCTTCTACGGCCGGCTCGCCGACGAGGGCCGCACCTGGTGGCTGTGGACCTGCTTGGCCGGCTTCGGCCTCGGGCTGTTCGGCCTGGAGTACTGCCGGCGCCGGCGCAAGGCACGTCTCGCCCGCGACGAGCAGCGGGATGGCTGAGCCGCCCCCTCCCGCCACCCGGTGGGCGCTGGCCGGCCCGGCGCGGGGCGGGTACGCCGACAACTTCGCGCGACTGGTCGCCTCCGGCGCCGACGTGGACGGCGAGGCCCGGCTGGCCGACGCGCTCCTCCCCCGCGGCGCCCGGGTGCTCGACGTCGGCTCCGGCATGGGCCGGGTCGCGGCCGCGCTGCTCGCGCGGGGCCACGACGTCCTGGCGGTCGAGCCGGACGCCGACCTCGTGGCCCAGTCACGGCGTACCTATCCGGCGGTGGAGGTCGTCCACGCCGACGTCCTCGAGCTGTCCCTCGACGAGGTCGGCACGTTCGACCTGGTCGTGTGCGTCGGGAACGTGCTCGTCTTCCTCGCCGACGGCACCGAGCGACGCGTGCTGGCGCACCTGCGCTCGATGCTCGCGCCGGGCGGGCGCGTGCTCGCCGGCTTCCACCTGCGCGGCGGGCCGGCCGCCGCCCGGCACTACCCGCCCGACGAGCTCGTCGCCGACGCCGAGGCCGCGGGTCTGCGCGTCGACCTGCGCGCCGGCAGCTACGAGCTGCACCCCGCGAACGACGAGTACGCCGTCTGGTTGCTCAGTCCGGCCGACTGACCCAGCCGCGGCTGGTCGAGGAGGGCCGGCGAGGCCTGACTCGAGACCACCCGCGGGGTGAGCCGTGGGTCAGAAGGTCTCGATGTCGTCGGGGGTGATGGTGTCGACGACGGGCTCGGGGAGCGGCTGGGGCTCGTGCTTCTTGGCGAGCCGGACCTCGGAGTGGGCGCCGCAGCCGTGGTCGAAGGAGACGACCCGGCCGTCGTCGTTGGCGTCGCCGTTGGCGCAGACGCCGAACATCTCCGACAGCGGGCCGTTGATCCGCATGAGGAAGCCGCAGGTGGTGCAGGAGTCGGGGGCGGCCTGGGCGAGCGGGGAGGACGGGCCCTGGTCGCCGTCGTACCACCGCTGCGCGGCGAGGTCGCGGCCCTCCGGGGAGAGCGTGCGGACCCGGCCGAGGCCGAGCTCCTGGGCGACCTGGCGCACCTGGGCGCGGTCGTCGGCGTCGAGCGGGTCGTCGCCGTAGGCGTAGGTGGGGACCAGGCGGGGGTCGTCGTCCTCGACGGGGAGGAGGTCGCCGGGTCCGAGGTCGCCGGGCTTGATCCGCTCGCGGTAGGGCACCCACGGCGGCGCGACGATCGCGTCGTCGCCGGGGATGAGGACGACCTCGTCGACGGTGACGTGCTTCTGGCGGGGGGCGCGGGCGACGGTCACCGACCAGCGCCAGCCGCGGTAGCCCGCGCGCTCGCAGGCGAACAGGTGGGTGACCAGCCGCTCGCCCTCGACCTGGTGGCCGAGGTGCTCGCCGACGTCCGCGGCACCGACCTCCTCCACGAGGGCGGCGCGGGCGACGTCGACGGCCGCCACGGCGGCGGAGTCGGGCTTGGCGCGCACGAGAGTCGTCACGGACGGAAGTGTGACTGATCCCCGGGCCGGGTGCCATCTCGGGGCGGGTGTCGCCGCCGGGGGCGCCGGGCACGCACGGCAGGATGGGGCGCATGACGTCCGACCGTCCCGAGCCCGACCCGGAGGGGCCGGCGGGCCGCAGCATCGGCGCCGGGCTCGGCACCGGGGCCCGGGCGACCGCGAGGGGCGTGGCCGCCGCCGGCCGGGCGACCGGGCGGGCCAGCCGCTACCTGGGCCGGCAGGCCACGCGGGCGGCCAACGCCGAGGGCGCGGGCGAGTCGGGCCTGGCCCGGCTGATCCAGATGCACTTCTTCAACACCGCCGGCGACGCGGCGGTGGCGATCTCGCTGGCCGGGTCGCTGTTCTTCCAGGTGCCCTCGGGCGAGGCGCGCGGACAGGTCGCCCTGTTCCTCGGCCTGACGATGCTGCCGTTCGCGGTGGTGGCGCCGCTGATCGGGCCGTTCCTCGACCGCTTCGCCCACGGGCGTCGGTGGGCGATCGGCGCGACGATGGCGTTGCGGGCGTTCCTGTGCTGGGCGCTGGCGACGTCGGTGACCGGCGACTCGCCGTGGCTCTTCGCGGCGGCGCTCGGCGTCCTCGTCTCGTCCAAGGCGTACGGCGTCACGCGGGCCGCCGCCGTGCCGCGGCTGCTCCCGGCCGGCTTCACGCTGGTCAAGGCCAACGGGCGGGTGAGCCTGTCGGGCATCGTCGGCGCCGCCGTGTCCGCGCCGCTGGCCGGGCTGGCGTCGTTGGCCGGCCCGGAGTGGAGCCTGCGCTACGCGTTCCTGCTGTTCGTGCTCGCCACCGTGTGCGCCATCCGGCTGCCGGCGGCGGTCGACTCCAGCGCCGGCGAGGGCGACCTCGTGCTGCGCGGCGACAGCGACGCCGAGCCGGGCCGCCGGACCCGCACCCGCATCCCACCCGCGGTGGCGTTCGCGCTGCGGGCCAACTGCGGGCCGCGGTTCCTGTCGGGCTTCCTGCTGATGTTCATGGCGTTCCTGCTGCGCGAGAACCCGCCCGACACCGCGTTGTCGGCCGAGGTGATGATCGCCGTCGTGGTCGGCGCGGCCGGCCTCGGCAACACCGCCGGCGTCGCCGCGGCCTCGCTCCTGCGCCGGATCAACCCGGCGGTCACCGTCGTGCTCGCGCTGCTGGCCGACCTCGCCGCGGTCCTCGTCGCGACGCTGTTCTACGGGGTGCTGTGGCTGGCCGTGCTCGGACTCACCGCCGGCCTCGCTCAGTCGCTGGCGAAGTTCTGCCTCGACTCCACCATCCAGCGCGATATCCCCTCCCGCGTGCAGGCCAGCGCCTTCGCGCGCAGCGACACCACGCTGCAGCTGGCGTGGGTCGTCGGTGGGTTCATCGGCATCGCGCTGCCGCTCGAGCCGGCGCGGCTGGGCCTGGGCATCGCCGTCGCGGTGCTCGGCGCGTGGACGGCGTACGTCCTGCTCGGCCGGCGCGCGTCGGTCACCGGCGCCCGGGCGGCGCACCCCCAGGACGACGGGGCGCCCGTTCCTGCCGGCTCCACCGCCACGAGTGACGACTCGGCAGCCGGCAGTGCTCCCTCGACCGCCACGAGTGGCGACTCGGCGTACGACGACCTGCCGGACACCCAGCCGATGCCGCGGCTGCGGCGGGACGGGCCCGCGCAGCCCTAGATCAGAGCTCGAGCTCGTCGGCGAGCGCGCGCAGGAGCTTCGCGACCGGGGCGGCGGTGCGGGCGTCGGGGTGACGGCCGTGCCGGTAGCCCTCGCCGACCCCGTCGAGGAGGCGGATGAGGTCCTCGACGATCGGCGCCATCTCCTCGGGGCGGCGGCGGCGCGCGGCCGACTGGCTGCGGGAGACCGAGGTCGGCTTGTCCAGGACGCGGACCTGCAGCGCCTGGTCGCCGCGGCGGCCCTGGGCGATGCCGAACTCCACGCGCGTGCCCGGCTTGATCGTGGTCATCCCCTCGGGCAGGGCGTCGGCGTGGACGTAGACGTCCGGCCCGTCCTCCTGGGACAGGAAGCCGAAGCCCTTGCCGGCGTCGAACCACTTCACCTTGCCACTGGGCACGGCCTGACCTCTTCTGCTCGCGGCGCACCGGCGACCTGCCGGGCGACGGCACAGCCTACGAGGGACCCCAAGGTCCGCTCCACCGATCCCGGCGGTGCGCCCGCGGGTGCGCCGTCAGCGCGTCGCGAGGTGGTCGTCGAGCCAGTCGGGGAACTCCGCCAGGCTCTCCAGCACGACGTGCGTGCCGGCGTCGAGGAGCTCCTCGCGGGTGCAGCCGCCGGTGAGCACGGAGACGCTCAGCACGTCGGCGGCGAGCGCGCCCTCGACGTCGTGCACGTGGTCGCCGACGTAGACCGAGGCGCCTTCGCGGACCAGCACGTCGGCCTTGCCGACGCCCCACACCCACCCCTCGAGGTGGTCGACCTCGAGGCCGAGGTGGTCGAGGTGGAGCCGCGCGTTGTCGGGGAACTTGCCGGTCACCACGATCGTGCGACCGCCGCGACGGCGCACGGCGTGCAGCGCCTCGCGCGCGCCCTCGAGCAGCGGCACCGACGCGATGGCGTGGGCGGGATAGAGCGCGCGGAACCGGTCGCCCGCGGCAGGGATCGCCTCGGCGGCGAGGTACGGCTCGAACAGCAGGTCGAGCGGCGGGCCGAGCCGGGCGGTCATCGCCTCGACCGGGAAGTCCACGCCGAGCTCGGCGCCCAGCGCCCGCAGCACCGACCCGAAGCCGGGCGCGGTGTCGATGAGCGTCATGTCCAGGTCGAAGCCGACCACGAGGGGCTCGGACGCGGGCTGCTCGGCGGGCACCCGGCGAGGGTAGCCGGGCGCCCCCGCGTCCACAGGACCGACCGATCCCGCCCGCGCGGAGCGGCGGTGGGCCACAATGGGCGACTTCGACGAGACGACCTGGGACGGGAGGAACGCGAGTGCTGCCGACCTCGACGCGCGTACGCCGCCTGCTGACCGCGGCCGCGGCGCTGCCCGCCCTGGTGGCGTCCGCCCTCGTGCCGGTCGCGCTGGCGACGCCCGCGTCCGCGGACGAGATGGCCTTCGAGACCGGGGCCGAGCCGCCGTTGCACCTGGTCACGCTCTCCGGCCCGGGCGTCGCCGGCTACCGCGGCCCGCTCGCGGACTCCTACGTGCGGGTGGCGATGCTGCGCGAGCAGGACGCCCTGCTCGAGGCGGCCGGCGCGACGGACCCGGCGTACCGCTTCACCACCGCGCTCAACGGGTTCGCCGCGCGACTCACCCCCGACCAGGTGGCGGTGCTCCGCGCGGACCCCGACGTGGTCACCGTCGAGCGCGACCGGGTCCGCCCGCTGACCGGCGCGCCCGCACGGACGGCCGCGGCCGGGTCGCCCGGGGGCGGCCGCGGCGGCGCCGGCGTCGTCATCGGCACGGTCGACTCCGGGCTCGCGCCCGACAGCCCGGTCTTCTCCGGCGCCCACCGCCTCGGGCGCGCACCGGCCGGCTTCGGCGGCGCGTGCGCCGTCGCGGAGGACTGGCCGCGCGAGCGCTGCACCAGCAAGGTGGTCGCGGCGCAGTGGTTCGTCCGCGGGTTCGGCGAGGACGCCGTGCGCTCGGGCGCCTCGCTCAGCCCGCGCGACGACGCCGGGCACGGCACGCGGATGGCCTCGATCGCCGCCGGCAACAGCGGCGTGACGGTGCGGGTCGGCGAGCGCCAGGCGGGCCGGTTCGGCGGCGTCGCGCCGCAGGCCCGGCTCGCCGTCTACAAGGCGTGCTGGACCGCGCCCGACCCGCGCGACGACGGCTGCGCGACCTCCGACCTCGTCGCGGCGGTGGACCAGGCCGTCGCCGACGGCGTCGACGTGCTGAGCCTGGCGGTGGCCGGCGGCAGCGGGTACGACGCGCTCGAGCGGGCGCTGCTCGGCGCCGCCGAGGCCGACGTGGTCGTCGTGGCTGCGGCCGGCAACGACGCGGACACGGCGTACGCCGCCCACCCCGGGCCGTGGGTCACCACGGTCGGCGCCGCCGCCGGGCCGCAGCGCCGGGGCCGGGTGGTCGCCGAGGGCGGACCGGCGCTGACCGGCGCGACCTCGATGGGCCGCGCGGTCGGGCCCGCCCGCGTGGTGCGCTCCGTCGACGTCGCCGCGCCCTCGGCTCGCCCGGCCCGGGCCCGGGTGTGCGCGCCCGGCAGCCTCGACGCGGCGGCCGCCGCCGGCCGCATCGTGGTCTGCGAGCGCGGCGGACGCGTGGCCCGCGTCGAGAAGTCCCGCGCGGTCGAGCTCGCCGACGGCGCCGGCATGGTGCTCGCCAACGTCCGACCCGGCTCGACCGACGCCGACTTCCATGCCGTCCCGACGGTCCACCTCGACCGGCCCGACGCCCGCGCCCTCGCGCGCTGGCTGGCGCGCCACCCCGACGGCCGGGTCGCGCTGCGCCCCTCCGGCACCACCCCCGCCGCGGACCGGGTGCTGCCGTGGTCCGCCACGGGCGACCCGTCGGGCGGCGTGGTGAAGCCCGACGTCGTGGCCCCAGGCAGCGGCGTGCTGTCCGCGGCACCGGCCACCGGACGGGCCGCCGCGTGGGACCTGTCCGCGGGCACGTCCGCCGCGACGGCGTACACCGCCGGGGTCGCCGCGTTGCTGCGGCAGCGCCACCCCACGTGGTCCGCGGCCGCGATCCGCTCGGCGCTCGCGACCACCGCTGCCGCCGTCGACGCACCCGTGCTGCGCTCCGGCGCCGGCCGGGTGCGGCCCGAGGTGGCCGGCCGCCCGGGCCTGGTGCACCTGGTGCGTCCCGGCGACTACCGCGCCTGGCTGGAGAGCGAGCTCGACGGCGACCTCAACACCCCCTCGGTGCTGCTGCGCCCCGGCGTCACGGCGGCCACCCGCACCGTGACGAACGTGACCGGCCGGGCCCGCTACTTCTCCTCGCGCGCAACCGGCTTCGGCGGCCGGGTGCTGGTGCGCCCGGCGGCCATCCGGTTGGGGCCGGGCGAGAGCGCGACCTACACCGTGACCGTCGAGGGCCCGCCCCGGCCCGGTGACGGGTACGTCGTGTGGCGCGGCGGCTCGGGCACCGTCACCCGCGTCCCCGTGGTGGTCAGCGGGCGCTGAGCGGATGGCGAGGGGTCAGCGGCCCTCGGCCATCGCGGTCAGCCGCTCGAGCGCGACCGGCGCGTCGCGGGTGACCATCGGGCCGATGTCGGAGGCGCCCGGCCCGGTGATCGCCGTCGACACCGTGACGACAGCACCGTCCCCCTCGACCCGGACGACGTGGTCGATGGCGACCACCAGGTCCCCCATCGTGAGCCGGTCGAGGTAGCGCGCGCCGTGCTCGACGACCTCGAGCACGAACGGCACCTCGATCCCGCCGGCGAGCCGCATCGTGCCGGCCGCGCCCTCGGCGAAGTGACCCTCGAGCGCCACCGCCTCGACCGCGGGGTCCCAGGCGGCCCAGCTGCCGACGTCGGACCACAGGGCCCACACGGCGGCGGGCGGGGCGGTGCAGGAAGCGGACTCCTGGTGCTCGAAGCTCATGGGCCGAACCTAGGGGTTCAGCCCCGCCCGCGGGTCGAGTCCGGGCTGGAGGGAGGCGAGGTACGCCGCCGCCTGCTCGACCGACCAGCCGCGGGACTCGCGCAGCCCGGCGGCCATCACCGCGAGGTAGGCGTCCGAGGGCCGGGTGTGCTCGACCGCCTCGGCGCCGTGCGGCGCGGTGAAGGTCAGCATCGGGGCCCCGTCGGCCGCGCCGACCTCCACGAGCGTCTCGTAGTGGCCGGGCCCGACCTCGTGCCGCCCGCCGTCGAGCGGTCCGAGGACCAGCTCCTCGATCGGGTCGCCCTCGGCCGGGACGCGGTACATCTCCTGGGCGGCGATGTCCGCGAGCTGCGCCGCGGTCACCAGGTAGGCCCGCGCGGCGGTCCGCCCGGGCGTCGCGTGGTCGTAGAACGCCACGCCACCGCCCCACTGCGGCGAGCGCCCGGCGAAGTACGTCGTGCCGGGCAGGTCGACCGCCGCGGAGCGCAGCGGCGGAGAGGTGTCGCGGGCGCCCGGGTTGTGCCGGCTGCCGCCCGGCGGGCAGCCGCCCTCGAGGTAGCAGGCGAGCCGGTCGGCAGCCATGTTCGACCCGTAGGAGACGTACCAGACCAGCCCCTCGACCACGGCTCAGGCCTCCTTGGCGACCGTCATCTGCCGATCACCGAAGCGGACGAGGTCGCCGGGCAGCAGGGTCGCCGGCTTGCCGGCCGACAGCGGTCGGGAGACGCCCTGGCGGACGAGGATCGAGCCGTTCGTCGACCCGCGGTCCATGACGACCAGCACGCCGTCGGGCGCGACCTGGAGCTGGGCGTGGGTCTTCGACAGCGACATGTCGGAGGAGCGCAGCGGCACGAGGTGGCGCACCGGCTCGCCCTGACGGGCCTCCGGCCGGCGGCCGACGAGCACCAGCCCCTCGACCACGAACGACTCGCCGCTGTCGAACTCCACCCGCCAGCGGACCGGGCCCTGGCCCGCCGAGCGGATCACGGTGCGCTCGGCGGTGGTGTGGCTGCGCGGGGCCGCGGGGGCGACGGAGGCTGCCGGGGCGGCGTGGGCGGGCGCGACGTGCGCCGGGGACGGTGTGCCCTGGCCGATCGTCCCGACCTCCTCGGGCGTGGGGGCCGTCGGGTCGACCGGCACGTCGACCAGCGGTGGGCCGAGCTTGCGGCGCCTGGCCGGCGGCGGGGGCGGCGGGCCGGTCGGGCGGTCCGGCGCCGGGGTCACCGCGGGGCCCGTCGCCGGTGCGGC
>NZ_JACMYC010000007.1 GCF_014266025.1 Nocardioides deserti
CGCGTTGCTGGTCGGGCCGAGGCCGGGCCGCGCCACCAGCGCGGTCGCCACCCCGCCGCGCTCCGCGCCCGCGTCGTGGGCGACGAGCGCCCGGCCGCGGCGGTCGCCGCCCACCGTGCGGCCGCGGTCGTCCATGCCGCCGTTGTCCAGCGCCGGGTCGTGCACCACCCACAGCTGGTACGCCGCCCCGTCGAGCGACTCCAACCGGACCCGCACCCGCAGCGCGTCGCGGCGCGGGTCGGTCACGACGTCCTTGACCAGGCGGTACCGCCCGTCCTCGTCGGTGTTGACCTGTCGGAACCGCAGGCTCAGCTCGTCGGGCCTCGACGTCGCGTGCGTCATGTCCGTGCTCTCGCGATCGGTGAAGGTCCGACCGTCGGTGACGACGAGCTCGAGGTTGCGCACGCTCGGCGTCGACAGGTCCGGTGCGAACACCTCGCTCACCCGCCCGCGTTGCAAGGTGAACCAGACCCGGCTGCGACGCGTCCGAGCCGTCCCGAAGCCGGCCTTGTCGGCCTCGGTCCACGTGGACTTCTCGCCGCGGGCGGGCCGGTCGGGCGGTGGTGGCGCCGCCGGTGACGCGACGGGCACGGCGAGCGCGCCCAGCGCGACGGCCGCGGCGACGGGGAACGGCAGCAGGCGAGCGAGCACGGCGTACCTCCGAGAGGAGCGGAGCGAGGCTCGTCCCGTACCCCTGTGGCCTGTGTCACATCCGACTCGTGGGCCGTCCCGTTCTCCACAGCTCGCGACCGGCGCCGCTGTAGTCCGGCTCGGTCCGGCGGGCGCTGCCCTGCGCTGGGTTGCTCAGGCGGGGAGGGCGGCGGGCTCGGGGCGGGCGAGCTTGCGCAGCTGGCGACCGAGGTTGCGGCGGTTGGTCTCGGCGAGCCAGCCGTTTGGCAGCGAGAGCCGGACGACCTTGTGCCAGGCGCTGGCGACCTGCTGCGGCAGCGGGCGGGCGTTGTAGGAGAGGCCGTAGCGGTCGAAGATCTCCCGCATCCGCGGCGCGATCTCGCCGTACCGCCGGCTCGGCAGGTCCGGGAAGCAGTGGTGCTCGATCTGGTGGGACAGGTTGCCGGTCATCAGGTGCATCAGCTTCGAGCCGGAGATGTTGGCCGAGCCGAGCATCTGGCGCAGGTACCACTGCGCCCGGGTCTCGCTCTCGTCGAGCTCGGCCTCCTCGAAGGTCTCGACGCCCTCCGGGAAGTGGCCGCACATGATGACCGAGTGGCTCCACACGTTGCGGGCCAGCGTCGCGACCGCGTTGGCCGTGAGCGTCGCCTTCCAGCCCCGGCCGCTGAGGACCGGGTGGACGACGAAGTCCTTGGTGACCTGCTTGCGCACCTTGTGCAGCGCGGCCTTGACCTCCTCGCGCTTCTCCGGCGACATCTTGCGCTTCTCGCGCAGGTGCTCGCCGAAGTCGAGGTCGTACATCGCGATGCCGTACTCGAAGATGCAGGCGGTCACGAAGTTCCACGCCGGCTGGATCAGGTGCCGCGGGCGCCACTCCTGCGCCTCGTCGACGCGGAGGATGCCGTAGCCGAGGTCGTTGTCGCGGCCGAGGATGTTGGTGTAGCGGTGGTGCTCCTCGTTGTGCGCCCGCTTCCACTGCTCGGCCGGCGAGGCGTGGTCCCAGTCCCAGGTCGAGGAGTGGATCTTCGGGTCGCGCATCCAGTCCCACTGGCCGTGCAGGACGTTGTGGCCGATCTCCATGTTGTCCAGCGCCTTGGCGGTCGCCAGACCGACGGTGCCGACCAGCCAGGCCAGCTTGTTACGGCTGGCGGCGATGAGCACCACGCGGCTGCCGAGCTCGAGGGCGCGCTGGGCGCGGATGACCCGGCGGATGTACGCCGCGTCGACCTCGCCGCGGTCGTCGAGGACCTCCTGGCGGATCGCGTCTAGCTCGCGGCCGATCTCCTCGACCTGCGCCGCGGTCAACCCGCCCGGGTAGACCTTCTCGATCGCCTTGCCGCGGCTGTCTCCCGCGCTGTCTCCCGCGCTGGTGCCCGAGGGATCCGCCGAGGCCGGCGGGGCGGTCGTGAGGTCGTCCCGAGTCGCGGTCGTCATGGACATACGGTGCCCGATCGCGGGGGTAGCCACCCTCACCGGGTCGGGATTTGACCAACCGTCGCGTCGTGATGCTGAGCGTGCGCCGGGGCGCACGCTCAGCATCACGAGACGGGAGGCGTGGTGCTGCCGGGGTGGCGGACCGGGCCCTCGCGCTCGAGGCGCTCGCGCTGGGGGACGACGGTGTACTTGGGGTCCATGGCCGAGGCCTGGCCGGCCTCGAACACCCCGAACCGGGTGCACGCGGAGCCCACCATCAGCGCCGCCCCGGAGAGCACCGACAGCGCCCGGCTGCGGCGCGCACCGGCGAGGAGCGTCCCGGCCGCGCCGGCGACGGTGAGCGCCTTGGACGCCCGCATGAGTCGACCGGCCTTGCCCTCGTGCAGCGGCTCGGCGGTGATCCCCATCGTCTGCTCCATGCGGTGCTCCATCACCAGCTCGAACGCCGCACCGGCGACGGCGAGCCGGCGGGCGGGCCCGGCCTCGGCGACCGGAGCGGTGACCATCGCCATCCCGGAGGAGGCGGCCGCGGCGGAGCCGACGAAGACGAACGGCAGCTCGCGGTAGGCGGAGTGCCACGACGGCGTCGCGGTGTCGGAGAGCAGCACGGCGGTGTAGGAGGCGACCGCGGGCGCGACGACGGCGGCGAGCACGCCGGCCGGCCGGTCGGCGTACGGCAGGAGGTCCAGCGGACGATGCAGCAGGCGAGGCACCCACCGGCGCGGCACCATCCGGCCCACCTCGGCGGCGGTGGCCGCGCCGGCGAACGCGCCGTACGCGGACAGGATCCACGTGCCCATCGACATCGGCGAGGTGGGCTTGGCCACGCGCAGCATGTTGTAGAACCGGCTCGGCGTGCCGAGGTCGTGCACCAGCGCGACCATCGAGAAGCCGAGCGCGCCCATCGACACGAACCGCCCCGAGCGGCGCATCGCCGGTCGGCCGGTCAGGTCCGCGCCGGCGGCGAGGATCGAGGAGCCGGCGGCGAGCCCGCCGGCGAAGAGGTACGCCGGGATGTCGGCCTCCCACGGGGAGGGCTTGACGATCGGCCGGCCGTAGTAGGAGGTGAACTCCGCCTCCGGCACCATCGACCGGTCCCCGCCGCGCCGTCCGCCGCCGCGACGCCGGCCACGGCCACCCTCGCCGCTCCCCCGACGACCGCCGCGGGTGCCGACGGTCGCGGTCGTCTGGGAGCGCACGTCGATCGGACCGTCGCGGCCGACGGCGTTCGCCCCGTCGGCGCCGAGCGGGTCGCTGGCGGCGTTGACCTGGTCCTGGGTCCCGGCACCCTCGGTCCCGGCGCCCTCGATCCCAGCGCCCTCGGGGCCGGTGGAACGTCCGGTGGTCACGGGCGCCTCCCGAGGAACGCGACCGCCGCGCCGGCGAGCAGCGCTCCCGCGGCGGCCACGGCGTGCTTGTACATCGCCGGGAGGTCCTTGGTCGTCACGACCGGGTCCGGCGGGAAGCCGTAGACCTCCGGCTCGTCGAGCAGCAGGAAGAACGCGCCCGTGCCGCCGACGCCGTCGTTGGGGTCGTTGCCGTAGAGCCGGGCGTCCATGATCCCGGCCTCGTGCAGCTGCTCGACCCGCTTGTTCGCGCGCTCGCGGAGCTCCTCGACGTCACCGTACTGGATCGACTGGGTCGGGCAGGCCTGCGCGCACGCGGGCGTCTGGCCGGCGTCGAGCCGGTCGTAGCAGAGCGTGCACTTCTGCGCGATGCCGACGTTCTTGGCGCCGTCGGGTGCCTTGCGCCGCTCGATCACGCCGTAGGGGCACGCCGGCACGCAGTAGCCGCAGCCGTTGCAGATGTCGTCCTGCACGACGACGGTGCCGAACTCGGTGCGGAACAGCGAGCCGGTCGGGCACACGTCGAGGCAGGCCGCGTGCGTGCAGTGCTTGCAGACGTCGGAGGACATCAGCCAGCGGAAGTCCGGGCGGTCGTCGGCGCCGTTGGCCAGCTGCTCGGCCGCGCCGGTCGGCGGCACGGTCGGCATGCCGAGGTCGACGGTGCCGCGCAGCCCGGAGTCCTGGCCCTCGCCCTCGGTGACCAGCCGCTTGGGCTGCTCGATGAAGGCGACGTGGCGCCACTGGTTGGCGTTGAGCGAGTGGCTGTTGTCGTACGACGTCGCGGTCATGTCGAAGTGGTCCGCCGGGACGTCGTTCCACTCCTTGCACGCGACCTCGCACGCCTTGCACCCGATGCAGATGCTGGTGTCGGTGAAGAAACCCTTGCGCTTGGGGCGGTCCTCGTCGTAGCCGGCGTCGGCCGCGGGGTCCAGCGGCCCCCAGAAGGAGTTCTCGCTGATCGTCCAGCTCACTCGGCTCCTCCTCCCCCGCCGGTCGGGTCGCCCTCGTCGTCGCCCGCGGCGCCCGGGCCGGTGGTGACGATCGGGACGGTCCGGTCGCCGTGGACGCCCGACCGCTTCTGGTACGCCGTCACGAGGTCCAGCGCCGCACGGCCGGTCGGACGGCGACCGGGAAGGACGTCACAGGTGCCCACCTTGCTCTCCTGGATCAGGACGTTGGGGTCGAGCGAGATGCCCAGCAGGTCGTTGGCCGAGTCGCCGGTCACCAGGCCACCCGTGCCCCAGTGGTAGGGCAGCCACACCTGGTGGACGGTGCGCCCCTCGACCCGCAGCGGGGTCATCCGCTCGGTCACGAGCACCCGCGCCTCGACCGCCGCGCGGGCGGTCACCACGTGGCACCAGCCGCCGTTCTCCAGCCCGCGCTCGGCGGCCAGCTCGGGGCTGATCTCCACGAACATCTCCGGCTGGAGCTCGGCGAGCCGGGCGACGTACCGGCTCATCCCGCCGGCCGTGTGGTGCTCGGTCAGCCGGCTGGTGGTGAAGACGTAGGGGAAGACCTCGCTGCCGTCCTCGGGCGGGCTGGGGTTCATCCGGTTGTCCTGACGCGGGTACTCCTTGCGCGTCGGGTTGGCCTGCTGGCCGTAGATCGGGTTGCGGAACGGCGACTCGACCGGCTCGTAGTGCGTCGGCAGCGGACCGTCGATGAGGCCCTGCGGCACGAACAGGCCGCCCTTCCCGTCGCCCTGCATGATGAACGGGTCGTCGCCCGCGATGCCGGCGATGCCGTCCACGCCCTCGTCGGGTCGGTACGACGGCGGCTTGGTCACCTCGAAGTCCGGCACGTCGTGGCCGGTCCAGCGCTGCTGCTCCTCGTCCCACCAGACGTAGGCCTTGCGCTCGCTCCACGGGCGGCCCTCGGGGTCGGCCGACGCGCGGTTGTAGAGCGTGCGCCGGTTGGCCGGCCAGGTCCAGCCCCACTCGGCCGCGACCCAGTCCTGCTCGTTGCCGGGCTTGCGGCGGGCGGCCTGGTTGACGCCGTCCTTCATCACGCCGGTGTAGATCCAGCAGCCGCCCGCGGTCGAGCCGTCGGCGGCCATCTCGGTGAACGTCGCCAGCGGTCGCCCGGTGGCCACATCGAAGCCGTTGATCTCCTTGAGCACGGCCTCGGCGTCCGGGTCCTGGGTCTCCCCGAGCAGCGGGTAGTCCCAGGTGAGGTCCAGCAGCGGCCGGTCGCGCTCGTCGGTGGAGCCGGCGAGCCGCTCGCGGATCATCCGGCCGAGGTGGAAGAAGAACCACAGCTCGCTGCGGCAGTCACCGGACGGCTCGACGGCCTTCTCGCGCCACTGCAGCATCCGGTGGGTCTGGGTGAACGTGCCCTCCTTCTCCACGTGGGAGGCGGCCGGCATCAGGAAGACCTCGGTGCGGCACTCCTCGGGCACGATCTCGCCGGTCTCGACCTCCGGGGAGTCCTTCCAGAACGACGCGCTCTCGATCTCGAACAGGTCGCGCACGACCAGCCAGTCGAGGTTGGCCATGCCCAGGCGCTGCGCCTTGCCGTGCGCCGAGCCGACGGCGGGGTTCTGCCCGAGCAGGAAGTAGCCCTTCACCTTGCCGTCGATCATGTCGAGCACGGTGCGGTAGGTGCCGTGGTCGCCGGTGATGCGCGGCAGGTAGTCGAAGCAGTAGTCGTTGTCCGCGGTCGCGTGCTCGCCCCACCAGGCCTTGAGCATGCTGACGCTGTAGGCGTCGGCCTTGGACCAGAAGCCCTTCGCGCCGGGGTTGCGGGTCGCGTCGATCCACTGCTCCAGGCTCTGGTGATCCTCGGCGTTCGGCATCGGCAGGTAGCCGGGCAGCAGGTTGAACAGCGTCGGGATGTCGGTCGAGCCCTGGATGCTGGCGTGGCCGCGCAGCGCCATGATCCCGCCGCCGGGGCGGCCCATGTTGCCCAGCAGCAGCTGGAGGATCGCGCCGGTGCGGATGTACTGCACGCCGACGCTGTGCTGGGTCCAGCCGACGCTGTAGACCAGCGCGGTGGTGCGGTCGCGGGTGGAGTTCTGCGTCCAGGCCCGGCAGACCTCGAGGAACTGCTCCTCGCTCACGCCGCACGTGCTCGCCACCACCTCGGGGGTGTAGCGGGCGAAGTGCCGCTTGAGCACCTGATAGACGCAGTTGGGGTGCTGCAGCGTCTCGTCGCGCAGCACGTCGTCGTCGACGCTCATGCCGTGCGTCTCGTGCTGCATGCCGGACGCGGTCTCCCGCTGCGTCTCGTGGTCCTGGCGGTCCCCGCCGTCGTCCTCCTGGGTGGCGTACTGCCACGACGACGGGTCGTAGGTGCGCGTCTCGGGGTCGAACCCGGAGAACAACCCGTCGAGGTCGTCGGTGTCGGCGTAGTCGTCGCTGACGATCGTGGCGGCGTTGGTGTAAGCCACGACGTACTCGCGGAAGTCGAGCTCGTTGGTCAGGACGTAGTTGATGATCCCGCCGAGGAACGCGATGTCCGTCCCGACGCGCAGTGGCACGAACGTGTCCGCGAGCGCGCTGGTCCGCGTGAACCGCGGGTCGACGTGGATGACCTTCGCCCCGCGGGCCTTCGCCTCCATGACCCATTGGAAGCCCACCGGGTGGGCCTCGGCCATGTTGGAGCCCTGGATGACGATGCAGTCAGCGTTGGACAGGTCCTGCAGGAAGCCTGTGGCGCCGCCGCGCCCGAACGAGGTCCCCAGACCGGGGACCGTGGCGGAGTGTCATATTCGCGCCTGGTTCTCGATCTGGATGGCGCCCATGGCGGTGAAGAGCTTCTTGATGAGGTAGTTCTCCTCGTTGTCGAGGGTCGCCCCTCCGAGGCTCGCGATGCCCATCGTCCGCCGGACCTTCCGGTCCTGGTCGTCGAGGTCCTGCCAGGTGTCGTTGCGCGCCTTGACGACCCGGTCGGCGATCATCTCCATCGCGACGTCGAGGTCGAGGTCCTCCCACTCGGTGCCGTAGGGGCGGCGGTAGCGGACCTTGGTCTGGCGCAGCTCGCTGGTCACGAGGTTCTTGCTGGCCGCGCCCTTGGGGCACAGGCGGCCGCGGTTGACCGGGCTGTCGGGGTCGCCCTCGATCTGGATGACCTGCTCGTCCTTGACGAAGATCTTCTGCGCGCAGCCGACCGCGCAGTAAGGGCAGACGCTCTTGGCGACCCGGTCCGCGGTCTCGGTGCGGGCGGTGGTCGCGTCGGTCTGCTTCGACCGGGCGGCGACGCCGCGGCCGAGCACGTCGGACCCGAGGAGCTGCCGGAGCACCGGCCATCCCAGGTTCGTCTTCGCCACGTCCACCTCCCTCGGTGCCGCGACAGTACCCCCGCCCACCGACAACCAATCACCCCTTCGCCCCGGCATGTCGGAAACACTTGCCAACCCGGAAAGTGATCGGTTAACTTTCCAACATGGAAAGCAACCAGGATGCCGAGCTCCTCCGCGAGCTGGAGCGCGCCGAGGCCGCGCCGTACGTCGACTACCCGCCCACCCCGTGGTGGTACTACCCCGCCGCCGGCGCCTGGTTCGCCGGCATGACCGGCCTGCAGGGCCTGACCGACGTCAACCTCGCCGTCGCGATCGCCCTGCTCGTCGTGCTGCTGGTGGCGCTCGGCGCGTTCTCCGGCTGGTACGCCCGCTACCGCGGCGCCATGCCGTCGGTGCTGCGACGTGCCCCGCGCGGGATGGGCCGGATGTTCGCGATCTACTTCGTCGGCGTCGCGCTCGTCTTCGGCGCCGTCTGGTGGACCGGCACGGAGGCCGGCTGGGGCTGGGCCTCGGCGCTGATGTTCGTGCTGGCGACAACAGGGCTGTGGTTGCACGAGCAGTCGTACGCCGCGGCCGCGGCGCGCGTGCGGGAACGGCTCTCGTGACCAGCGGGCTCGAGGAGCTCGACCCGGTCATCCACGCGCCCAAGCGGCTCGCGGCGATGGCGGTGCTGTCCACGGCGACGTCGGTGACGTTCCCGTTCCTGCGCGAGCACCTGCAGGTCAGCGACTCCGACCTGTCCAAGCAGATGTCGGCGCTGGAGAAGGCCGGCTACGTCTCGGTCAGCAAGGACGGTCGCGGCCGTGGGGGCACGACGTCGTACCGCATCACTCGCGCGGGCCGCGCGGCGTACACCAAGCACCGCAAGGCGCTGACCGCGATCCTCGGCGGCTGACCCCCGTGGCCGATCCAGCGGCTAGCGCACCTGCACGGTCACGCCGTCGCGGGCGGGCACGAGCTCGCCGATGACGGGGTGGCCGGGCAGCTCGCCGGCGACGAGCAGGCCCCCGGAGGTCTGGGCGTCGGCGAGCAGGACCAGCTCGTCCTCGTCGACGCTCGCTTCGAGGAACGGGCGGACCCAGTCGAGGTTGCGGCGGCTGCCCCCGGGGACGAACCCGTCGCGCAGCGCCTCGCGCGCCCCCTCGACGTACGGCACCGCGCTCGCGTCGACCACCGCGGTCACCCCGCTCGCGCGCGCCATCTTGTGCAGGTGGCCGAGCAGGCCGAAGCCGGTCACGTCGGTGGCCGCCGTCAGTCCGGCGGCGACGGCCGCACGGGAGGCGTCGCGGTTGAGCGTCGTCATGACCGCGACCGCCTGCTCGAAGACCTCACCGGTCGACTTGTGCCGGTTGTTGAGCACGCCGAGACCGATCGGCTTGGTGAGCGTGAGGGGTACGCCGGGGCGCGCGGCGTCGTTGCGCAGCAGCCGGTCGGGGTGGGCGAGGCCGGTGACGGCGAGGCCGTACTTCGGCTCGGGGTCGTCGATGCTGTGCCCGCCCGCGAGGTGCGCGCCGGCCGCGCGGCACACGTCGGCGCCACCGCGCAGCACCTCGGCCGCGACCTCGAACGGGATCCTGTCGCGCGGCCACGCCAGCAGGTTGAGCGCCACCAGCGGCTCGCCGCCCATCGCGTAGACGTCGGACAGCGCGTTGGTCGCGGCGATCCGCCCGAAGTCGTAGGCGTCGTCGACGACCGGCGTGAAGAAGTCCGTCGTCGCGATGACCGCCCGCTCGCCGTCGATCCGCACCGCCGCCGCGTCGTCGCCGGAGTCGAGCCCGACGAGCAGGTCGCCGGTCGCGTCCTGGTCGGTCCGCCCGCTCGACAGGTCGCCCAGCACCCGCTCGAGCTCCCCCGGCGGCACCTTGCACGCACACCCGCCACCCGAGGCGAACTGCGTCAGCCGGATCCCTGCCGCCACCGAGGTCGTCATGCTCCGAACCTAGCCCGGGGTGGGGTGCGGGTGTGGGTGTGCAGGGGTCACCGGTTAACCGGTGACTCCTGCACATATCGGGGCAGATCTACCCCGATATGTGCAGGACTGCCCCGAGATGTCCGGGAGGTGGGGCCTAGGATCGCGGCGGAGGCGTTCCTCGTCTGGTGACGGGCGCGGTCCTCAAAACCGTAGTGGCCGAGCATCTCGGTCAGGCGGGTTCGATTCCCGTCCGCCTCCGCCAACTTCTCCCCGATCCGACTTCCTCCGCGCGAGTTCCGGCACTTCGGTGACGGGGCTCACGCCGGCGGTCTACTCTCAGCGGGCGCTGCTGCGTAGCAGCCTTGGATCGTCCTGGGAGGGACCCTTCTTCATGCAGATCAACCGCTTCGCCCGCCGCCTCGCCGTGGCCACCACGTCCGTCGCCGTCGCCGGCACCGCCCTCGTCGGCGCGACCGCCACCTCGGCGAACGCCGCCGAGGCGACCAACGCCTACACCTGCTCCATCCCCGGCGTCTTCACCGGCACCTTCGACATCACCGTCCTGGGTGGCCTGCCGGAGTCCTTCCTGGCCGGCGCCGCCGTCCCGGACGCCCTCGCGTCCAACCTCGCCGTCCAGGCGGTCGCCCAGATCGACCAGGCGACGTACGGCACGCTCGAGCTCTTCCAGATCAACGCCGCCAGCGCCGACGACTTCGCCTTCACGCTCGGCTCGGCATCGGTGCCGGCCCCGGTCACCGGCCCGATCACCGAGACCGAGACCGGCGGCGAGTGGAAGCCGAGCGGCACCGTCAAGGCCTTCACCACGCCGGGCGCCGGCACCTACGAGGTCTCGCTGCCCCAGTCGTTCACCCTGACCGGCAAGAACGGCGACACCAAGGTCGCCGACGTCCCGTGCACCCTCGCCGAGGGCGAGACCGCGGGCAGCCTCGGCTCGATCACGCTGACCAAGCAGGCCAGCACCGTCGCCGCGAAGAACGTGACCGTCAAGAAGGGCAAGAAGGCCACCGTCAAGGTGACCGTCGGCACCGACTCCGTCACGAAGTCCGGCAAGGTCGTCGCGACCAAGGGCAAGAAGAACCTCGGCTCCGCCAAGGTCAAGAACGGCAAGGCCACGCTGAAGCTCGCCAAGCTCCCCGTCGGCAAGCACAAGGTCGTCGTGAAGTTCACCGGCAACCAGAGCGTCAAGGGCTCGTCCAAGACGATCACCGTCACCGTCAAGAAGAAGTGACGCGAGCCCTCCGGGGCACCCCAGCACCACCACAGCACCACCGCAGCACCACGAACGCCCGGCCGGGTCCCCCGGCCGGGCGTTCGGCTTCCGCGGCACAGCAGCGGATCGCGGAAGCGGTCAGGCTCCACCGCCCGAGGTGTCCTGGAACAGGAACATCGCGCGCCCGCCCCAGACCCGGCCGTCCCGGGTCGGGCCGGACACCGTGGTGGCGGAGCCGGTGAAGCGGCCGGAGGGACCACCGCGGGCCCACCCGACGCGGACCAGGTCACCGGTCGCGGTGGCGACGTACACCTGGGAGCCGGCGAGGAACATCCCGCGCGTCTGGCGCAGGTCGAGCCCGGTGACACCGGTGCCGGCGACGTACCGCTGCGCCCCCACGACACCGCTCTCCGGCGTGAAGTACCGGTAGTAGAGGTTCGGGTCCCCGGTGAGGGTGAAGTAGACCCGGTTGTCGTCGAGGAACATCCCGGTCATGACGGCGATCTCGTCGTGCCAGGCGGCCAGCCGCACGATGAGGTCGGAGGTGTTCACCTGCTGCACGCCGCCGTAGGTCGAGCCGTTGAAGGTGCGCCGGGTGAACGACCCGTCGGACTGACCGAGGTAGAGCGACCCGTTGACCATGAAGGCACCGCGCACGGTCGACCAGTTGATGCGGCCGTCGGGCGGGTCCTGCACGGCACCGGCGACCGTGCCGTCGTAGCGCCACCGCAGCAGACCGGTCGGTGCCACGGCCGACCCGCCGACGTAGACGTCGTTGGGCAGCAGGGGCGTCCGGATGGCCGGCCGGGTCGCGCCGTCCTTGAGCAGGAGCGCGATCCGGCTGCGCAGCTGGCCGGCGATGCGGGTGGTGTCGGAGGCGACCCAGAGGCCGCGGTCGTCGAAGAGGAAGTCGAAGACGCCGACGCCCTTGTCGCGGCCGGGGTTCCAGCTGAGCGGCAGGCCGTTGACCGGGTCGAGCGCGGCGATGCCCTCGCGGGCGACGGCGCCGGGGCCGGCCCGGTCGCCGGCGAACGGGTTGTTGTGCCAGCGCTGGTGCCCGCCGACGTACACCGCCGCCGGCGTGACCTCCGCGCCGTACAACGTGTCGCCGCCGGTGTGGTTGACCCACGACGGGCGGGCGTCGGTGGACACCGTCCGGGTCTCGAAGCGGGCGGTCGTGTCGCAGGCGACCGTCGCCCCGCCGTAGGCACCGGTGGTGGTGACGACGAAGAACGAGTCGTCGTCGGAGAACGCGACGTCGCGCATGTAGGTGTCGAACGCCGACGAGCACGGCGTCAGGTAGTAGCCGGTGCGGAACGTGGCCGGCTGGGCGCTGGGCCCGGACGTGTCGAGCATGAGCAGCTGGTGGTTCTGCACGCCCTGGAGGGTGTCGAAGTTGCCGACGGCGACCAGGCGCGAGCCGTCGGCCGTGGTGTCGATCTTCAGCACCTGGGTGACCCCGCTGCCGCGGTGGGTGCCGGCGACGCGGAGGCCCATGTACGGCGAGAAGGCGCCGGTCTCCGGGTCGAGCGTCGCGAGCGCCGGCTGCGGCCGCCCGGCGACGTGGGTGAACGCGCCGGCCATCCACAGCCGGCCGCCGCGCAGCGCCAGGTCGCGGACGTTGCCGTTGACCGTGCCGGCGTTGAACGACGTCACGACCGAGCCGTCGGAGACGCGGATCCGCGCGACCCGCGCGCGGGTGGCGCCGCTGATGGTGGTGAAGCCGCCGCCGACGTACACGCTCGTGCCGTCGGCCGCGGGCAGCAGGGAGGTGACGTTCGTGCCCGGGCTGGGGTTGAACGCCGTGCGGATCTGGCCGGTGTCGGCATCGAGGGCGACCAGGCCGCGGCGGACGACCTCGGTGTTGCTGCCCTCGTTGCGGACGCGGGTGAACGTGCCGCCCAGGATGATCGTGCTGCCGACGCGGGTGACCGCGTTGACGCGGCCGTCGAGGACGTGGGGCGTGCCGGCGACGGGGGTCGTGCGCACCACGGTCCCGCCGGGGACGTCGGCGGTGGCGAGGTGGGAGGCGCCGAGGAGGCCGCACGCAAGGGACAGTGCGGCGCCGGCGGCGAGGATGCCACGCTTCATGGCGAACCTGCTTTCCGAGTGGGGGATCTGCCAGCGTGCGCTCGGCCGCGGGCCTCGCGATCCCCTCTCCGTCCGCGTCCCCGAAATCGGTTCATCGATATGGGGGAACGGCACCGGCGCGGGTCGTGCCCGGCTCTCGGGCATGCTGACTCCGTGCACAGCGACGACCCGAGACGACGGACGCCGCGCACCGACGCCGTCCTCGCCGACCCGCTCCTTGCCGAGCCTCGGACCCGGCTGGGCGAAGGGATCGTCAAGCGGGTGGTGGCCGACACGCTCGACCGGTGCCGCGCGGGCGAGGTGGCCCCGGAGGACGTGGCGGCGACGGCGTACGCCGCGCTGCCGACGTACGCCGTCTCGTTGCGGCGGGTCTTCAACGCCACGGGCGTCGTCGTCCACACCAACCTCGGTCGCGCGCCGCTCTCCGCGGCGGCCGTCGAGGCGCTGACCGTCGCGGCCGGCGCGACCGACGTCGAGCTCGACCTCGCGACCGGGCGTCGCGGGCGACGCGGCCGGGACACCGTCGCCGCCCTCGCCGCGGCCGTCCCGGACGCCGGCGGGGTGCACGTCGTCAACAACGGGGCGGCCGCCCTGGCGCTGGTCACCTGCGCGCTGGCCGCAGGCCGCGTCGTGGTGATCGCGCGCGGGGAGCTGGTGGAGATCGGCGACGGGTTCCGCATCCCCGAGCTGCTCGAGTCCGTCGGCGCGCGGCTGCGCGAGGTCGGCACGACCAACCGGGTGCGGCTGGCGGACTACGAGGCCGCGATCGACGACGACGTCGCGTTCGTGCTCAAGGTGCACCCCTCGAACTTCCTCGTCTCCGGCTTCACCTCCTCCGTCCCGGTCCGCGAGCTCGCGACGCTGCCGGTGCCGGTCGTCGCCGACATCGGGTCGGGGCTGCTCGCGCCGCACCCGCGGCTGCCGGACGAGCCGAGCGCGGCGGCTGCGTTGAAGGAGGGCGCTGACCTGGTGACCGCCTCGGGCGACAAGCTGCTCGGCGGCCCGCAGTGCGGGCTGCTGCTGGGGCGCGCGGAACTGGTGGAGTCGCTGCGGCGGCACCCGTTCGCCCGGGCGCTGCGTGTCGACAAGCTGACCCTGGCCGCGCTCGAGGCGACGCTGACCGGACCCGTGCCGCCGGTCGCCGCGGCGCTGGCCGCGGACCCGGTCGCCCTGCGGGCCCGGGCCGAGGCGCTGGCTGCGGCGATCGGCGAGGTGCCCGGCGGGGTCGCCGAGGCGGTCGACTCGACCGCGGCCGTCGGCGGCGGCGGCGCTCCCGGGGTCGACCTGCCCTCGGCGGCAGTCGCGCTGCCCGCTGCGCTGGCCGAGCCGCTGCGCCTCGACCCCGAGCTGCCGGTGGTCGGCCGGGTCGAGCGCGGCCGGCTGCTCCTCGACCTGGTCGCGGTCGACCCGGCCGACGACGCACGCGTCGCCGCCGTCGTACGCCGTGTGGCCGGCGCGGGGGCATGAGCGTGCACGTCGTCGCCACCGCCGGTCACGTCGACCACGGGAAGTCCACGCTCGTCCACGCCCTCACCGGCATGGAGCCCGACCGGCTCGCCGAGGAGCGCGCCCGCGGGCTGTCGATCCAGCTCGGCTACGCCTGGACCGAGCTGCCCACCGACACCGGCACCGAGCAGGTCGCGTTCGTCGACGTGCCGGGCCACGAACGGTTCGTCACCACCATGCTCGCCGGCATCGGGCCCGTCCCCGCGGCGCTGCTCGTCGTCGCCGCCGACGACCCGTGGATGCCCCAGGCCGCCGAGCACCTCGCCGCCCTCAGCGCGCTCGGCGTCGCGCACGGCGTCGTGGCGGTCACCCGCGCGGACCTGGCCGACCCCGCACTGATGGTCGATCGCGCGCGGGCCGAGGTCGACCGCACCTCGCTGGCCGGTGCGCCCGTGGTCCCGGTCAGCGCCCGCACCGGGGCCGGCCTCGACGAGCTGCGCGAGCACCTCGCGACCCTCGTCGCCCGCCTGCCGCAGCCCGACCCCGCCGCGGCCGTGCGGCTGTGGGTCGACCGCCGGTTCACGATCACCGGCGCCGGGACGGTGGTGACGGGCACGCTGCCGGCGGGGACGGTACGCCGCGGCGACGCGCTCGAGCTGTGGGCCGGGGGTCCGGCCGCGCCCGTCCGCGTGCGCGGCGTCCAGTCGCTCGGCGCCGGGGTCGACGCGGCCGCCGGGGTGGCCCGGGTGGCCCTCAACCTCACCGGTGACGACCTCGACCGGGTCGACCGCGACAGCGTGCTGGTGACGCCGGGCGCGTTCCACCCCGCGACGACGGTCGACGTCCGGGTGACCGGCGGAGGACGGATGCCGGAGCGGCCGGTGCTGCACGTCGGGGCCGCGTCGTTCGCGGTCCGGGCGCGACCGCTCGCCGGTGACGAGGGCGCGGCGGTGCGGCTCGCGCTGCCGCGGGCGGTGCCGGTGCGCGTCGGTGACCGGGCGCTGCTCCGCGACCCGGGGTCGCGCCGGGTCTGGGGCGTGCGCGTGCTCGACCCCGAGCCACCCCCGCTGGACCGGCGCGGGGCCGCCGCCGCCCGCGCCCGGGTGCTGGCGACCGTCGGCGACGAGCCGGACCTGGCCGGCGAGCTGGACCGCCGCGGCCTGGTCGCGGCCGCCCTCCTCGAGCGCCTCGGGGTCCCGACCACTCCCCTGCCCGACGACGCGGTCGACGCCGACGGCACCCTCGTCTCCGCGGCCCGGGTCGCCGCCCTCGCCCGCGAGGTCGCCGCGGCGGTCCGCGAGCACGACGCGGCCCACCCGCTCGACCGTGGCATCCCCACGGCTGCGCTCGCCGACCGGCTCGGCGTGCCGGCCGCGGTCGTCGCGGCGGTCGCCCCTCGCATGGACGGCGGGCGGGTCGAGCGCGGGCGGGTCGTCGTCGGGGACGCCGGACCGGCCCTGCCCGCAGACCTCGAGCGGGCGCTGGCCGAGCTCGCGACGGATCTCGCGGACCAGCCGTTCGCGGCGCCCCCCGCCGACCGGCTCGCCGCCCTCGGCCTCGACCCACGGCGTACCGCTGCCGCCGCCAAGGCCGGCCGCCTCCTCCGCCTCGCACCGGCGGTCGTGCTGCTGCCCGGCGCGGACGCCCTCGCGGTCGAGCGGCTGCGCGGGCTGCCGCAGCCGTTCACCACCAGCGAGGCCCGGCAGGCGCTCGGCACGTCGCGCCGGGTCGTGCTCCCGCTGCTCGAGCACCTCGACCGCGCCGGCCGCACCCGCCGGCTCCCCGACGACCGTCGGCAGGTCGCCGACCGCTGAGGGCGTGCCCCGGGGCGGCCTCAGTCCTCCAGCAGCGCCCGCACGTCGTCGGCGGTGACCGCGGCCGACATGGCCCCGTCGCCGTCGACGACCTGGGCGAAGAGCGCGGCCTTGCGGGCCTTGAGCTCCATCACCTTCTCCTCGATGGTGTCGGTGGCGACCAGGCGGTAGACGGTGACGGGCGAGTGCTGCCCGATCCGGTGGGCGCGGTCGACGGCCTGGGCCTCGGTGGCGGGGTTCCACCACGGGTCGAGGACGAAGACGTAGGTCGCCTCGGTCAGCGTCAGCCCGACGCCACCGGCCTTGAGGCTGATGAGGAACGCGGAGGCGTCGCCGTTGCGGAACCCCTCGATCGCCGCGTCCCGGTCCCGCGTGCGGCCGTCGAGGTAGGAGTAGGACAGCCCTTCGACGTCGAGCCGCTCGCGGACCCGCGCGAGGAAGCCGGTGAACTGGCTGAACACCAGCGCCCGGTGGCCCTCCTCGGCCAGCTCGCGCAGGTGGTCGGCGAGCAGGTCGATCTTGGCCGAGCCGACCGCGTCGAGCTCCGGGTCGACGAGGTACGGGTCGAGGCTGAGCTGGCGGAGCTTGGTCAGCGAGCTGAAGATCGCGACCCGGTTGGCGGCGAAGTCCTCCTGGATCAGGCCGAGGATGTGCTGGCGCTCGCGCTGCAGGTGCGCGTCGTACACCTTGCGGTGCTTGGCTCCCAGCGCCACGTCGAGCACCTGCTCCTGCTTGGGCGGCAGGTCGGCGGCGACCAGCTCCTTGGTGCGGCGCAGCAGGAACGGTCGGATCCGGGTCCGGAAGCGGCGCAGCGCGGCCTCGTCGCCCTGCTTCTCCACCGGCTTGGCGACGATCTCGCCGAACTTCTTCGGGTGCGGGTAGAGCCCCGGGGCGACGATCGAGAGCAGCGACCACAGCTCCATCAGCCGGTTCTCGAACGGCGTGCCCGTCAGCGCCAGGCGGAACGGCGCGTCGATGAGCCGCACGGCCTGGTAGGTCTTGCCCTGGTGGTTCTTGACCTGCTGCGCCTCGTCGAGCACCAGCCCGCCCCACGGCATCGCGGCGTAGTCGTCGGACTCCAGGCGGAGCAGCGTGTACGTCGTCACGACGACGTCCGCACCGGCGATGACGTCCTTGAGCTCCTCGCCGCGGCGACGCCGGCCGGCCGTCACCGCCCGGACGTCCAGCCCGGGGGCGTGGGTCGCGGCCTCGCGGACCCAGCCCGGCACGACGCTCGTGGGCGCGACCACGAGGAACGGCCCCGCACCCTGGGAGCGGGCGTGGCTGATCAGCGCGAGGGTCTGCAGCGTCTTGCCGAGGCCCATGTCGTCGGCGAGGATCCCGCCGAGCCCGGCGTCGTGGAGGAAGGCCAGCCAGCGGAACCCCTGGAGCTGGTACTCCCGCAGCGTGCTCACCATGCCCGGCGGGTCCACCTCGGGCAGGGTGGTGAGCCCGCGCAGCGCCCGCGCCGCCTCGACCCACTGGCGGGCCTGCTCGTCGACGACGCCGATCTCCGCCAGCTCGCCCCACGTGCCGAGGTCGCCGGCGCCGACCCCGATCGAGTCGGGGTCCTGCTGCCCGGACAGCTCCTCGGCCGCCCGCACCGCCTCGGCGAGGCGGGTGAGAGCGGGGTGGGCCGTCGGCAGGTGCCGGCCGCTGGGGAGGAACACCATCTCCTCGTCGTGGCGCAGCGCCTCGGTGATCGCCTCGATGAGCGAGGACAGCGGCACCTGCTCGCCGTCGACGTCGATGACCACCCGGAGGTTCAGCCAGTCGACCCGGCCCTCGCCGGACTGGTCGTCGAGCTCGAACCGGATCTCCGGCTCGCCCTCGACGGCGCGGTGGTCGGGCTGGATGCCGACGTCCTCGACCTCGACGAGCGGGTCCTCGCGCAGGTCGGGCAGCACCTCGCCGACGAGGGTCAGCAGCCGGCTTCCGCGCAGCAGCTGGCTCGCGACCAGCGCGCCGTCCTCGCCGCGGAGCAGCTCGTCTCCGGTCGCGCCGAGGTCCAGCCGGTCGAGGTGGGCGCGCTCGCGGTCGTGGCGCCGCGCCGCCCTCGACGTCGCGCCCGCGTCGAGCGGCGCACGGACCTCGTGATCACCCGTGCGGTAGGACCAGCCCCAGGTGACCTCGGCCGTGCCGGGGCCCTTCCAGGCGATGGTGAGCACCAGGACCGGCGGCTGCTCCTCGGGCACCGGCACCGAGCCGTCGCGCGAGGCGACCGGCAGGTGGCGGCGCAACCGCGGCAGGTGGGTGCTGACGAAGAGCTCGCCCTGGTCGGCGGGGATGCGCAGCGGGTCGGGGTTCTCGACCAGGCGCCGCACCGGCTCGGGGACCAGCCGGTCCAGCGGCGCCAGGACCAGCGTCCCGGCGGCTTCGTCGAGCAGGCCGACGCCGTGGCCGCGCTGGCCGACCACGAGCAGCTCGTCACCGGTCCAGAAGCGCTCGTCGTGCCACACGCCGACCACGAGCCGCGCGGCGCCGGTGTCGGCGTCGTCAGGCCCGTCAGCCCGGAGCTCGGCACTGAGCGAGAGCGGTCGCGGGGCGAGGGTCACCGAGGTCAGGCCGCCCCCGCCGCGGAGCTGCACGCCCGCGGCGCGGGCCCGCTCGAGCATCGCCCAGAGACCGGGCCCGAAGTCGTCGAGCGGTGACTCGCCCGAGCCGTAGTAGTACGGCGAGCGCCGGGCGCCGGCCAGCTCGAGCAGCGGGGCGAGCTGGTCGGGGTCGTGGGTGCGGGAGTACGACACGCGGGTCAGCTCGTCCCACCCGACCCCGCGTTTGACCCACTTGCCCCGCGCGCCGGCCCCGAGGGGCCGCATCCGCAGCGAGGGCCGGCTCGCCCGGACCTGCCAGGACGGGGCGCGTCGGTGCGCGGAGGAGTCACGTCGCTGGTCGGGCCGGTCGAGCGAGAGCTCGAGCGCGAGGGCCTGGGTGCGCCCGTCGGCCGGGCCGGCGTCGAGCTCGTCGAGCACCCGGCCGAGGCGCTCGGTCCACGCCGGGCCCCCGCCGGCCTGCTCGGCCTGCGCTGCCTTCTGCCGGCTGACGGTCAGCGCCAGCGCGGCGCCGTGCTTGCAGCCCACCCCGACGGGGCAGGTGCAGTCGCTGTAGAGCTCCCACCGGTTCGGGGTCCGCACCGCGCACAGCTCGACCTCGTAGGGCTGCGGCGACGAGCCCTCCACGGTCGCGGCCAGCACGACCTCGTCCACGTCGGCGCCGACCAGCCGGATGTCGTCGACGAAGCGGCCGACGTACTCCTGCGCCCGGTCGAGCGTGCCGGCGTCGAAGGAGCGCTGCACCATCGACTCGTCCAGGTCCGGCAGTGGCGACTGGGACACGGCCCCTCCTGTCTCGTCGTCCATCGGTCTCGTCCGCGACGATCATCCCCCGCGCCGCCGACATCGACGCGGCCGGCCGGGCGCGGCTGTGGATGACCCTGCGGCGGGCGTCGCTTGGGTGCAACAAGCGGCCACGGCCGCCGTGTTCCCTGCGCAGCCGGGACCGGACGGCGAGGGCGGGACGAAGGAGTCCGGGAACACGGACGCCCGCCCTCCAGGGGGGACCGAGGGCGGGCGACCGTGTGCGCTCCTGGTGGATCGCTGCCCGGCCCCACAGGGGGACCGAGGCCGGGCCGCGCTCCGGAAGGTGCTTCGACCGACACCTGTCGCGGCCGCCCCGGCCCGTTACACCGACCTCCGACTGGTCTGGACCAGAAACGGACGGGGCCCGGCGCGCGTCGCGCCGGGCCCCGCCCAGGGAGGTCGTGCAGAGGTCGTGCGGAAGGTCAGTTGACCCGGACGGTCATGACCCCCTGCTTCTCGTTGCTGTTCACCACGCGGATGGTGGTGCCGCTGCCGGCGACGCGGACGCTGCCCTGCGGGTTGGCGGGGTCGTAGTAGCGGTCCGGGTCGCTGTCGTCGAAGACCGGCGACTGCTGCCGCGACGGCACGTCGAGCGTGGTCATCCCGCCGGCGGTCTCGCGGTGGAGGCTGATCGGGTCGGTGCGGCCGAGGCCGAAGGTGGCGTCGAACGAGCCGATCCGGTTCCGCGCGAGCGTCCCGTCGGACCAGCGCAGCGCGGTCGCGTCGGCGTCGACCGGGAGGGCCTCACCGGCGCCGGGGTGCTGGCTGGTGTTGTTGTCGGCGAAGAGGCCGTTGACGTACCAGACGAGCATGCCGTTCTGGTACGGGAACCGCTCGACCCGGTCCGGCGCGGAGACGCCCCAGCCGAAGTTGTACGGGCCCTCGGCGAGGGTGGTGTCGTAGCCGGCGTACTGGCGATTCTCGGCGAGGTAGTAGTGGGTGTACTCCTCGGTGTACGAACCGTCCTCGACCGCCACGAAGCCGTCGCGCGTCCACGCCTCGTCGCCGTCCTCGAAGCCGGTGGTCAGCGCCGAGCCGACGGCCACGTCGTCGACCTTCAGGCCGAGCTCGTGGTACGCCGCGTCGTTGAACATCCGGAACCGGACCTGCGCCTGCTCGCCGGCGTACGCCGCCAGGTCGGCGCTCAGGTCGACCCACTGGCCCTGCGAGGAGCCGGTGATCCCGTGGCCGTCGTTCTGGCCGTTGGGGTCGGTGTCGGTGGAGAGGTTGGTCGCCAGCGGGGTGAAGGTCGACCCGCCGTCGGTGGAGATCTCGGCGTAGGCGTAGTCCCAGTCAACCTCGATCTGGTAGTCCACCTTCGCGGTCAACGTGGCGCCCTCGGGGACCGTGAACGTGGGGCTGGTGGCCGTCGCGGTCCGGTCGTCCCCGTTGCCGGAGTAGAGGTAGCGACTGCCGGACGCGGCGGGGCCGACCTCGGTCTCGGTGGTGCCGTTGGGCAGGTTGACGAGGACGGCCTGCGGCGACTTGGTCGCGTGGTGGGCCGGGCCGAGCTTCACCTGCGCGGACTGCCCGGCGCGGACGGTGGCGTGGTCGAGCCAGCCGAGGAGCAGCTTCTCGTGCGGGCCCATCGAGTTGGGCCGGGTGCCGATGGCGTCGTCGTCGGCGTGGCTGAGCCAGGAGCCGGAGCTCATGAGCGTCCAGAAGGCCGTGCCGTTCTCGCCGCCGTTGGTGTCGTAGTAGTCCGGCAGGCCGAGGTCGTGGGCGAACTCGTGGGCGAAGACGCCCAGGCCGCCGTTCTCCGGCTCGGTGGTGTAGTCGCGGATCCAGATCCCGGTGTCACCGATCTCGACGCCGCCGAGCTTGGCGCCCTCGGGGCCGACCGGCGCGGTCGGCCGGACCGCCCAGCGGTGCGACCAGATGGCCGACTCGGGCGCGCCGGCCTCCTCGCCCTCGCCGGCGTGGATGGCCTGGAAGTGGTCGACGTAGCCGTCGGGCTCGGCGAAGTCGCCGTCCTGGTCGTGGTCGAAGCGGTCCCAGACGTCGAACCGCTTCAGGTAGTCCTCGATCTCGGCGTCGGACTTGCCCTCCGCCCGCTGGGACTCCACCCACGCGGTGGCGGTGTCGGAGATGAAGCGGGACATGTCCTGGTTGGACTCGGTCATGCCGTAGCTGGCCGAGTTGTACGGCACGGTCACCCAGTCGCTGACGTCGCCCTCGACGTCGAAGCGGCCCGACGACATCTCGTCGTAGACCTGGCGGAACGACGCGCCGTCCTCCTCCGGCATGCCGTGGAAGAACATGTCCATGAAGTGCGAGCGGTCGAAGGTCTCGCGCCAGTAGGTGCTGTTGTCGTCCTCCCCCGGCTCCTCGATCTGGCCGTGCCGCGGGCCGGCGCCCTCGGCCGGGAACCGCGGGTCGACCTGGTCGCCGAAGTCGACGAGGAAGGAGAGCAGCTGCGCGGTCTCCTGGGTGCCGTACTCGACCCACTGGCCGGGCGCGACCTTGACGGCCTTCGAGCCGCCGCGGTCCTGCGGCTTCGCCTGGCCGGTGACGACGAGCTCGGTCGCGCGGGCCTTGCCGGCGCGGCGCTTGGTCTCGAGCGGGTCGGGACGGTCGTCGGCCTTCGCCTGGCCGGCCGTCTGGTGGGTGGTGGCGTCCGGGTCGGCGGCAGGGGTCGCCGTGGCCGGTGCTGCGACGGCGCCGGCGGCGAGCCCGAGGGCTGCGGCCACGCCGAGGACGCTGGTGGTGCGTCTGTTCACGTGTTCCTCCGAGATGGTTCCGAGAGGCCGCGCGGGGGCGCGGCCGGCGTCACCCGACCATTGCGGAGGTGGTGCACGGAAGGGGCACAGCAGCTCCTTCGCCGCTTCGTTACGAACTCGAGACCAAGCGCGCCCGGGCGTCACAACCCGCACTACCGCGACTCAGCGCAGCGCGCACCTGTCCCTTCGGGTGAGGTGCGGGTGCGGCGCGGGTGCAGTGCGGGTCAGCCGCGGGCGCGCGCCTCGGGGCCGAGGACCTTGGTCCTCGTCGGGTCGTCGAGGTTCGTCTCGACCTCGAAGGTCCGCCGGTAGCCGGTGTGCTGGATCCGCCACCCGTCGGCGGTGCGCACGTAGCGGTCGGAGTAGATCGCGCCGCCCTCGAGGGAGAAGCGGTAGGCGTCGACGAGGACCTTGTCGTGGAGGTACCACGTGCCGCTCGCCCGGTCCGGGTCGTCGGGGTCCAGGTCGATCTCGGGGTGGTGCGCCTGGTGCATGGTCAGCACGCCCTCACCCATGCTGCGACGCATGAAGTCGACCAGCGACGTCGGCTCGTCGAAGACCAACCCGTTGTAGTCCGCGGTCGCGTCGGGCGCGAAGCAGTCCGCGAACTCCGCCCAGCTCTTGGTGTCCAGGCAGCGCAGGTAGCGATACTTCAGCCGCAGGATCGCCGCGATGTCCAGCAGCGCGCTCGTCCCGGTCACGCTCTCGGTCGTCGACATGCCGCGACCCTAGGAACGGCGGTACGCCGCCGCGCGGGCCGTGCCGATCAGCGGGACCGGTCCTGCGGCCGGCGGCCGCGGCCACCCGACCGTGAGGGAACCGACCACCGCGCCCGCGCGTCGTACGACCGTGCGCGCTCCCCTCGCCCTGGTCGCCCTCGTGGCCGGCCTCCTCCCGCTCGTCGCCGGCTGCGGCCAGGAGGAGCCGGCCGGCGGCTCCCCCGACGCTGCCCCGCCCACGACCGGCCCGATCCGGCTCGTCGCCGCCGAGGACGCGGACCTGCACCTCTACGTCAGCAACCAGTCCTTCGACGACCCCGACGTGCGGATCACCGTCGAGGTGGACGGCGTGCTCGTGGTCGACGACGACTTCGCGGTGGAGGGCCAGCACACCTGGATCTCCTTCCCGCTCGCCCTGCCGCCCGGCGCGCACCGGGTGACCGCCACCAGCGACAGCGGCGCCGAGCTGAAGCAGTCGGTGCGGGTGCCACGCGGGGAGGACCGGTACGCCGTCGTCGAGCACTGGACCGAGGCCGGCGAGCACGTCCTCACCTGGTTCGCCCAGCGGGAGCCGATCGGCTTCGCGTGACGGCGTCCCGAGGTCGACCGATCGGGCCGGCTCAGCCGAAGAACGCCTGCCCACCGTCGAGCGGCAGCGTCGCCCCGGTCAGGTACCGCAGGTCCGGTCCCAGGAGCGCCACGACCGCGCGGCCGATGTCCTGCTCGGGGTCGCCGATGCGGCGCATCGGGATGGAGGCGATGAACTCCGCGGCCTCCTCGGGGTGGTTCTCGGTCCACCACTTCAGGCCGGGCGACAGCGCGTGCGGCGCGATCGCGTTGACCCGGATCCCGTCGGCCGCCCACTCCACGGCCGCGGTGCGGGTCAGCGAGCGCAGCGCGGTCTTCGCCGCGGCGTACGGGCCGTAGGTCGTCGGGTCCCACCGCACCATCGCCGAGGTGACGAGGTTGACGATCGAGCCGTCGCCGGTCGCCTTGAGGTGCGGGTGGGCGGCCCGCATCAGCGCGAACGCCGCGAAGGGGCCGGTGCGGAAGCCTTTCTGGAACAGCTTGTCGTCGGTCTCGAGCAGCTTCGTGCCGACCGCACCCGCGTAGGCGTTGTTGACCAGCACGTCGAGGCGGCCGAACCGCTCCACGACCTCCTCGACGACGCCCGGCAGCCGCTCCAGCTCCGCGACGTCGCACGCGATCGCATGCGCCTCGGCGCCGCGCTCGCGCACCAGCCGGCAGGTCTCCTCGAGCTTCTCCAGGGTGCGGCCGACGACCGCGACCGACACCCCCTCGGAGGCGAGAGCGAGCGCGATGCCCTGCCCGACCCCCTGCCCCGCGCCGGTGACCAGCGCCACCCGTCCCTGCAGCGGTCCGCCGCTCGCCACCATCCCGTCTCCTCCGTCCCGCGCCCGAGACGACCTCGGGCCTCGGATCATCCGAGGCCCGAGGAGGGGGTACGCCGGGTGGTCCCGGTGAGCGGTATCGCTCAGGTGGTCAGCGCACGCGCCCGAAGAAGTGGCTGCGGGTCCAGATCTGAGCGCGGGTGACGCGCTTGCCGCTGCCGGGGGCGTGCCAGATGCGGTTGCCGCCGGCGTACACCGCGACGTGGTAGACGCCGCCGCGGTCGTGGAAGAACACCAGGTCGCCGGGGCGGGCGGCCGCGCGGCTGATCCGCCTGGTGCGGCCGACCTGCGCGCGGGAGGAGTGCGGGAGCCGCTCGCCGAGGGCGACGCGGTAGACGAACTGGGTCAGCCCGGAGCAGTCGAAGCGGTGCGGACCGGAGGCGCCCCAGGCGTAGGCGTCGCCGTTCTGGCGGCGCGCGACGCGCAGGAGGCGCTCGCCGCGCGAGGGCCGCTTCTTGCGGGTCTTCTTCTTGGCGCTGCTCTGCTCGTGTAGCTTCTCGGCGCCGGCGGACGCACCGGCGGGGGCTGCGGTGGCGGTCGGCGAGAGGGGGCTGATACCGACTGCGAGGCTCAGCGTGAGGGCCGCGGTCAGCGCGACGAACAGCAGACGGGCGCGCAGCAGCGCGCCGGTGAGGGCGTGGTTCAAGGGTCGTTCCTCGGCGATCGCCTGCGGAAGTGGTCCTGTCGGGTTCGGGCGCCGTGCCCGGCCGAGCGCTGCTCGGCTCCACCCCGAGCCCGCCTCCGCCGGAGCGGTGGTGGGCGTGCTGCCTGGGTCTCCCGTGCCCGTCTCTGCTTCCTGTGATCGGTGTCCACCTGGCGACGTGACGGGCCTCGGCGCGGTCCAGGTTCGGCATGGTCATGCCCGCGCATCGGCGCGGGCGACGTTCCACGGTCACATCCGAGAGCCCTCTCACCCAGTCGACGCGCCCGTGAGGCTCGTCACCCGCGGCCGTGGCGGAGGTGCGCTCGGACGTCGGTACCGTCGACAGGGATGGCTGCCGACGACACCCCCAGCCCCGGGCTGGACATCGACTGGGTCCGCACGATCGCGGGCGCGCTCGCCGCGATCACGACCGCGGTCCTGCTCTCGACTCTCGGCGCCGCCGGCACGCTCATCGGCGCCGCGCTCGGCAGCATCGCGGCCACCGTGGGCACGGCCGTCTACAGCCAGGGCCTGGCCCGCTCGAAGGCGAAGCTGGCTGCGGCGCAGGAGCGCGCGCTGCAGAAGGTGGGCCAGGCGCAGACGGAGGTACGCCGTGCTGCGCGGCACGGGGACGCCGCCCAGCTGCCGCGGGCCGAGCGCCGGCTCGCCGAGGCCGCCGACGAGCTCGATGCCGCGGCCACCGACCCCGACGGTGACGGCGACGGGGCGACTCCGTCCTGGCGCGAGCGGCTCGCCGTCCTGCCGTGGAAGCGGATCGCGCTGGTCGCCGGCGGGCTCTTCCTGCTCGTCGTGGTCGTCATCAGCGTCTTCGAGGCGCTCACCGGCAAGCCGGTCTCGTCCTACACCGGTGGCTCCGACTCCGACGGCGGCACCACCATCACCCGGATCACCGGCGGCTCGTCCTCGTCCGACGACGACGGCGGCCGCGACGGCGACCGGCAGCCCCCGCCGGCCGACCCGTCGAGCAGCACCGAGCCGTCCGACGGCACCGCGCCGTCCGTCGACCCTTCACCCGGGGCGCCTACCGACGTGCCGTCCGAGGAGCCGTCGGTCGAGCCGACCCTCGAGGCGCCGACACCCACCGCCGAGCCGAGCGCTCCCCTGCCGAGCCCGACCGCCACGCCCTGACCGGGTCACGGCCGGAGGGGTCGGGTACCCCACCGGCATGAGCCACCGCGACACCGCCCGCGCGCTCATCGAGCAGCACGGCACGACGTATGCCGAGGACGCCGGCATTCGGCTCGACGACAAGCCGGCGGCGCTGTGGCAGCTGCTCGTGCTGAGCCTGCTGCTCTCGGCCCGGATCAGCTCCGACATCGCCGTGGCGGCCGCGCGCGAGCTGTTCGACGCCGGCTGCACCACGCCCGAGCGCACGCGGGACACCCAGCGCCGGTCGCTCATCGCCGCCTTCGGCCGCAGCGGCTACCGCCGCTACGACGAGCGCACCTCCACCCAGCTCCACGGGCTCGCCGACAAGGTGCTCGACGACTTCTCCGGCGACCTGCGGCGCTTGCACGAGGACTGTGACGACGTGCCTGCGCTCGAGGAGGCGCTGCAGGAGTTCACGGGCATCGGCCCCGCCGGCGCAGCGATCTTCCTGCGCGAGGTGCAGGGCGTGTGGCCCGACGTCACGCCGTACGTCGACGGGCTGGCCGCCAAGGGCGCCGACCGGCTCGGCCTCCCCACCGTGCCGGAAAGCTTGGCCGACCTCGTGCCGGCGAAGGACCTTCCCCGCCTCGTCGCGGCCTGCGTCCGTGCCGCCCGGGACCGGACCGTCGTCGACGGCGTCCGCGGCTGACCGGCCCGGACCGGTCGGGACGGGCCCGCCGGACGCACGAGCGGCGCCGCCCCGCGAAGGAGACGACGCCGCTCGTGGTCGGGTCGGGGTCAGTCGGGCCGAGTCGCGCCCAGGTCAGCGCAGGCTGGCCTCCACCACGGCCTGCGGACGGAGCACGACCGGGCCGAGCAGCCCGGAGGGCGGCGGGGTCTTGCTGCGCCGGTTGAGCAGCGTGTTGGTCACCCGCACCTCGATGGTGTTCGTGCCGGCCCGGAGGGCGTCGGTGACGTCGACGACGTACGGAGCCCACAACGCGCGGGGCAGCACCTCGCCGTTGACCGTGACCTGCGCGATGTCGCGCACCTCGCCGAGGTCGAGGCGCATCCGCCGGTCCGCGAGCTCGTCCGCGGTCAGGTCCACCGTGGTGCGGTAGACCCCGCTGCCGGAGAAGGTCGGGTCCGTCGTGGTCCACGAGCCGAGCTCAGTCGGCCTGGCCGTGTCACCCTCGCGCTCCAGGCGCAGCGTCCACGGGCCCTCGAGCGCGATCGGCTCGAGGGGGTCGGTGACGGTGACCTGGCCCTGGTAGGTCTTGCCGTGGAACTGGCCCTGCAGGTCGTAGGTCCCCGGCGCGTCGAGGAGCAGGCTCGCCGCGATCGTGCTGCGCACCTTCTCCGCCGACGTCGCCAGCAGGTCACCGACCAGGTGCGGCTGCACCTTGGTGCCCTGCTCGAAGACGACCGCGACGGTCTCGTAGGGGTCGAGCTCGAGCGGGATCACCGTCTCGCCGCGCCCCGCCTCGTCGTACGTCGTGAACGCGTCCGTGGTGCCGGTGCGGGGGTCCCACAGCTCGGGCACGCCGTCGATCGGGAGGGTCGCCGAGGTGCGGACGCTCTCGCCGCTCTCGTTGTTGAGGAGAAACGCCACGTCGCCGTCGCGGCCGGTGCGCAGCACGCGCACAGCAGGCGCCGCCGGCGTCAGCTCGGCCGCGACGACCCCCGCCCCCAGGGCGAGCGCGTCGAGTGCCTCGATGTCGCGGACGACCGCCACCTGGCCGGCGCCCCGTGCCGTCCAGCCGCCGGAGGCGCCTGCGACCAGTGCGTCGAGCGCGGCGGTCATCGCGGCGTCCCGTCCGCGGGCCTCGTGCTCGGGCAGCGGACCGACGAACGCGACCCGACCGCCGGAGACGACGAAGTCCTGCAGGGTCTTGACGGTCTCCAGGTCGAGCACGGGCGTGGTCGGGACCACGACCATGCGGTACGACGCGGCACCGATCTCGAGCTCGCCGCGACCGACCTCCGCGTGGAAGCGGGTCCGCGGGTCGCCGGAGAACGACCCGTCGCTGACCATGTCGAAGTCGACCTGCGCCCGCTCGAGGGCGTACGCCGTGTCGCTGAGGTCGGCGTCGAGCCGGTGGTCGGGGTCGGAGGTCCGGGTCTGCTCCGCGGCGCGCTGCGGCTGCAGGAGCACGGTCTCGGCCAGCGACTCGCCGCGGCCGATCTCGCTGACGCGACCGATCCACGCGTCGACGTCACCCATCGCGTCCCAGTAGGTGCTGGCCGGGCCGAAGGGCGGCGCGAAGTAGATCTGCTGCTCGTCGGTCCACATCGCGTGCAGCGAGAAGTGGTTGATGCCGCGGGTGGCGAGGGCGCCGATGGTGGCACGCATGAAGTCCGGCGCGACGCCCCACCCGGAGTTGCCGAACACCTCCGAGAGCGCCCGGTCGCCGCCGCTGAGGTTGCGCGCAGCGGCCGCGTTGCGGCCGAGGGTGGTCTGCTCGCCGGCGGTGTAGTCGCCGGTGATCATGTCGGTGCCGGGGACCTGCGCGTACTGGTTGTTCTTGCTGAGGTCGCCGGTGCTGTGCATCCGCTCCTGCGGGCTCTCCTCGTCCAGCAGCGGGTTGGTGATCAGCTGCAGGCCGCGGTCACCCATCCACTCGGCCTGGCGCTGGTAGTAGTTGGTCGCGAACGCGTTGTTGACCGCGCGCCAGTAGGCGCCGGAGTACTGCTCGCCCGTCCGCTCGAGCTCCTCGAACGCCGCGGTGTAGGCGACGCCCGGCGTGGACCCGGCCTCCTTGACCAGTGCGTCCAGGCTGGCCGACCACGGCAGCCGCTTGAACGGCCACGGCTCGGCGGAGGAGATGAACGGCTCGTCGTCCCAGAAGCCGGGGACGACCGTGCCCATCGCCCAGCCGAACCGGCGGACGTACTCGCCCTGGGCCACCTCGAAGAGGCGGTCGGTGGCGACCGGGTCGAGCAGGTCGAGGTAGCCGCGGTGGTAGCCGCTGGAGTCGTCGGTGAGGACCGCCTTGCCGTAGGTGTCGACGACCCACCGGCCCTCGGGCACGGTCCACGTCCCGGTCTCGAGGTCGGGGGTCAGCTCGACGAGGTCGGCGGCGTCGGTGGAGCCGGCCGGGCGGGCGGCGGCCGCGACGGCGTCCTCGACGCGCACGGTGGGTCCGCCGAAGTCCTCGATGTCGACGACGTCGTCGAAGGTGCTCGACCACAGCTCGGCGCCGGCGGGGTCGGTGACGGCGAGGTTGCCCCAGGTGACGCGCTGGAGGCCCTCGACGGCGTCCTGCACGCCGACGCCGCCGTACTCCGCGCTGACCGCGGGGGCGCCGGTGGCGTACGTCGCGTCGACCGCGACCGGCTGCACGGTGCGGTTGATGACCGGGGCGATCTCGTCGCCGGTGACCGTGACGGTGACCGTCTGCTCGCTGCGCGGGTGGAAGCCCGGCGTCGGGACGCCGGTGGTGAGCTTGGTGCGCTCCTCGCCGTCGAGGCGCCACACGCTCGCGCGGCCCTTGACGTCGATGTCGACCAGGTAGCCACGGGTGCCGTCGGCGGAGGACCGCACGACGAGCTGGGCGCCGGCCGCGGTCAGGCGGATCCGGCCGGTGACGGTGTAGTCGGTCCAGTCGGCGCCGTCGACGAGCGGGTGCGCACCCTCCCGGAGCGCGCCGTCGACCACGAGGCGGCCCTCGGCGACGCTGAGGCCGCTGGTCTCGTGCGGGTCGATGGTCGTGGGCCCCTCGACGACGCGGGTCGAGCGCTGGAGCGCCTTGAGCCGCAGCTCGGGGCTCGGCTCGTAGGTCGTGTCGCCGACGGTGCCGCCGTTGGCGATGATCCCGCCGGCCTTGCCGCTGGGGAAGTTGCTGTCGTTGAACAGCCAGATCCGCATGCCGGTGCGCTGCGCCTCGCGCAGGACGTGCTCGACGATGTCGAACCACGCCTCGGTGAAGTACGCCGGCTTCATCCCGGGGCCGCCGTACGGGAAGAGCACGGCCTCGTAGATGCCCTTGTCGCGCAGCTCGGCCATCTGGGTGTCGACGACCTCGGGGGTGACGGTGCCGGTCCAGTACCAGTAGACCGAGGGTCGGCTGTCCTTCGGCGGGTCGGCGAAGGCGGCGGGGTCGAAGCCCTGCTCGCGGTGGGGCGCCGGGGCGGGCCGGTCGGGGCCGGCGACGGCGCTGACGGTCGGGACGGCGGCGAGGGACAGGGCGAGCGCAGCGGCCGAGGCGGCCGCTCCGACCGAGGCGGCGCGGCCGCGCTTGTTGAATCGACTCACAGGTGAGTTCCTTCGGTTGAGGGGACGCCATCAGCGCTAGGGGGGTGCTGTGACGCGCGCCACTATGGCGGTCCTCGCGGCCATATTGAAACGATCCATCCCACGATGCGGTCACCGAGTCCCCACCCGGCGCACCACACCGCCCGCACGGCACCGGGCCCGGACGCCGTGGCGTCCGGGCCCGGGAGCGGGTACGACGGCGTTCAGCGGGTCACGGCGACCCGCACCCAGCCGGAGCGCGAGGACGCCGCGTGCGCTCCCCCGCGGTACGTCGCGCGGAACCGCTCGACGCCGGTCCTCGTGAGCCGCACGGTGAGCCGGGCGCGGCCGTCGGCGACGGGGACCGTGCCGACGGTCCGTCCGCCCCGGGTGAAGACGACGCGGCCCTGGTCGGTGCCCGGCCCGACCACGGCGGTCAGCCGGACGCGCTGACCGCGCCGACCGCGCTCGCGGGAGGCCGAGAGCCGGGTCCGCGTGGCGACCGAGCGCCCGAAGGTCGAGCGCACCGTCCCGAGGGAGTACAGCTGGATCTCCCCCGTGGCGTCGCTCACCCCGTCGTTGTCGGTGACGGCGAAGACCCGGCCGGCGCCGGTGATGCCGAGCCCCTCGAGCTTCTCCTGGGTCCATCCGCGCTGGTCCTGCATCGCGGGGAGCAGGTCGACGGCGAGCCGCTTGCGCAGCGGGGTCACCTCGCCGGAGGTCCGGCCCGGCACGTCGATGGTGTAGATCCGCTTGACCGCCGCGCTGGGGCCGTTGAGCTTGTCCCGCTCGATGACGGCCAACGTGTCGCGGTCGACGAAGGTCAGCTCCGAGAGGCCGATCCAGTCGCCGGCGACCTCCGTGGTCTCCAGCGGGTAGCCGTACCAGGTCCACGTCCCGCGCCGCACGTCGTACCGTCCGATCCGGGCGGTCGACTCACCGGCCACCGGCCGCTGGAGGGCGACGAAGACCTGCTCCCCGCCCTTGCCCCGGCGGATGGTGACGCCCTCGAGGCCCCACTTGCCCAGGCCGGCCACGACGTCCGCGGGGAGCGCGACCCGCTGGCGCACGACGCCCGCGGCGTCGGTGCGGACGAGCGCGTTCTCGGCGCCGGTGGCTCCCTCGACCGCCAGCCAGAACCCGCCCTGGCGCCGGGCGGCGAGGCCCTCGATGTCGATCGCGGGCTTCTCGCCGGACGGCGTGCTCACCTCGAGCACGTCGTCGATGACGGCCGGCGAGGCGCTCGCGTCGACGGAGTAGATCCGACCGGTGGCGTACGCCGCGTCGCTGGCGGCGTACAGCCGGCGCGGGCTGCCCGGCACGCCGCTGAGTGCCCCGAGCGCACCCCAGCCGATCGGCGTGGCGCCGGCCGGCTCTCCCGGAGCGGGCACGGAGACGATCGACGGGAACCGCGGCTTCGCGTCGCCCAGCTGGTAGACGCCGACCGTGGCGCGGACGCCGGCCGAGGCGTCGTCCTCCTCGGAGGAGACGACCAGGAGGTCCCGCTCGGGCACGGGCAGCAGGCCCTCGGGCCCGTTGGTGGTGGGCAGCACCTGCCGGAAGACCGGCTTCCGCGGGTCGGTCATGTCGTAGACCGCGACGAAGTTGCTGCGCTCGGAGCCCACGAACGCGTACGGCGTGCCCCGCATCTCGGCGAAGGCCAGGCCCTCGGGCTCGGCGCCCTTGTTGTCGGCGCGGTCGTTGTTGAACAGGCCGTGCGCGACGGCGAGGTCCTCGAACGAGCGGCCCGCGTCCCAGACGACCTCGCCGGTGGCGGCGTCGAAGACGGTCCAGCCCCGGGAGCCACCGAGCCAGTCGCCCTCGTTGGCGGTCGCGACGAGCCCGTCGCCGACCCACTGGACGGCGTCGGGCTCACGCGGCACGTCGAGGGACCCGGTGAAGTCGAAGATGCCGTCGTCGTCGACGTCCACCCCCTCCACCTTCGCGTTGCCCGCGCTGAAGGCGTGGCGGATGGAGCGGCTCGGCAGGTCGATGACGACGAGGCCGTTGTTCTCCTGCAGGGTCACGACGAGCTGGTTGTCGGCGTTGATGTCGACGTACTCCGGCTCGGGGTCCTCGGGCGTGTTCATCCCGGCCAGCGCGGGCAGCGCCGCGCCGTCGTCGCCGACGAGCGCAACCGGCTCGGCGATCCAGGTCTCCGGCGCGCCGTCGAGCTCCACGACCTGGACGAACCCGGCCGGCAGCTGCGGCAGGTCGCCCTCCTCGCCGCCGGTGGGCGTGGCCTCCTCGTCGCGCTGGTTCTCCATCGCGATCGCGGCGAACCCCTGGTCGGGACTGATCGCGATCGAGTCCGGCTGGCCGCCGAGGTCGAGGGAGGCGACCGTGGTGAGGTCGGAGATCCGGACGACGTCGAGGCGGCCCGACGGCTCGGTGAAGGACGCGCTGGTGTCGACGACGACCAACACGTGGTCGCCCACGACCGCCACCGACGTCGGCTGGTCGTCGGCGTCCCCGAGCTCGCTCAGGTCGAGCGAGCCCTTCCCGACCGGCTGCGCCGGGTCGGTGATGTCGACGAAGCCGATGCGCTTGCCTGCGGCGTCGGTGTAGACAACCGTCCGACCGTCCTCGGTGACGTCGGAGATCTCAGCGACGGTCTCCTCGACGGGGTCGACCCCGGCCGGGACGTTCTGGAAGACCGGGTACGTCGCCGCCCGCTCGAACCACGGTCCGGCCGCGGCTGCGGCCGGGGCTCCCGCCGCGGGCGCTGCTGTCGACGCTGGGAGCGTCGGCGCGAGGAGGGCGAGCGGGAGCGCGCTGACGGCAGCGAGAGCCAGTCCACGGCGTGCAGGCATGGGGGGCCTTTCGTTCGGCGTGACGAGACCCCGCAGCATCCGCTCCTCGGCGGTCCGCTCGGTGAGCCGTGGGCGAGCCGGAGGTGAACATCCGGCGGCGGCACGCCCTGCTCGTCGGTCGCTGCCGTCAGTCCCGTCCCTCAGACCCGCGGGTTGGCGCCTGCGCTCGAATCGCAGGGCACCGGCGAACGGCGCCGCCCCTGAGGAGACGGCGCCGTTCGGCTGGAGGTGAGAAGCAGGTCAGCGGCGCACCACGACCTTCACCGGGCCGCTGCTGATGGTCTCGCCCTTGCCGACGAAGGCGACCTTGAGCGTCACCTTCCCGCCCTGGCGCAGCTTCTTCGAAGCGCCGATCGGCAGGGACACGGTGACGGTGCGACGGGCACCCGCCGGCACCCGCACCGTCGGCTGCGCGATCTTCGTGCCCCCGAACACCACCTTCACCTTGCCGGTGCAGGCGGCCTCCACGCTGGCGCAGCCGACAGCCAGCTTCACGCGGGCCTTCCCGGCCTTCGGCAGCACGGCGCTCACCGTGCGGTCGAGCACCGTCAGGCGCGGCTTCGCGGGCTGCGGCTGCGGTGAGGGGTCGACCTCCTCGATCGGGGCGGGCACCGCGTCGGCGTCGTACCGCAGCGGCGGCGTCCACGCCGGCAGCACCCGGCCCTGCGCGACCTGGTCGAAGGCGTACGCCATGCCCATCAGCTCGGCGTCCTGGAAGGCCTTGCCCTGGAGCTGGAAGCCGACCGGGCTGCCGTTCTCGGTGGTGCCGGCCGGGAAGATGACCGTCGGCACGCCGGCGGCCGAGGACTGCGGGTCCTTGCGGCCGAAGCTGGGGTTGATCGAGTCGTTGAGGTGGATCTCGCTCAGCTCGGCCGGGTAGAGGATCGCGTCGGCACCGTTCTCGTCCATCCAGGCAGCGATGTTGTCGCGGTACGTCGCCCGGTAGGCCTCGAAGTCACGCTGCTGCTGGTCGGTCATCCGGCCGGTGCCGGTGTACTCCCCCGCCCGCCGCTGGTAGGGCACCCGCAGCGGGTTGTGCGTGATCTGCTCGGGCAGCGTGTACGGGTTGTCCGGGTGCGCGTCGATCCACTGCGCCCAGCCCTCGTAGCCGAGGTCCCCGTAGTTGCCGCGCTCCGGCGCGTCGTCGAAGTCCGGGACCACCTTGATCGTGGCGCCGGCCTTCTCGAAGTTCGCGAACTGCGCCTCCAGCACGTCGCTCACCGCGGTCGTGCCGAACGGGTCGTCGAACGCGGTCTCGGGGACGCCGATGACTTTGCCCTTCAGCGCTCCGGGCTTCAGCGCCTTGCCCCAGTCCGTCGGCCGGTGGCCGTTGGCGACGTCGTCGAGCACGTCGTCGGGGTTGTCGACGGCCGTGACGTCGAGCAGCATCGCGAGGTCCTCGATGGACTGCGCGATCCAGCCGACGTAGTCCTGGATCAGCGTCAGCGGCATGGTGCCGGCGCTGGACTGCATGCCGTCGGTGCCGCGCAGCGAGTAGAGGCTGGCCGCGCCGGCCGGGCCCCACAGCGAGTCACCGGTCTGGGTGCCCCAGGCGGCGGCGGCGAAGCTCGAGGCGACCGCGACGGCCGAGCCACCGCTGGAGCCGATGGAGCTGCGCGAGGGGTCGAAGGCGTTCCAGACCATGCCGAAGGCGTTGGGGCTGTAGTGCCCGTCGTTGGCGAACTCCGCGAGGTTGGCCTTGGCGAGGATGATCGCCCCGGCCTCCCGCATCCTCGCGACCTGGAAGGCGTCCTCCTCCGGCTGGTAGCCGTCGAAGACCAGCGAGCCGCCGGTGGTCGGCATGTCCTTGGTGTCGATGATGTCCTTCGCCAGCACCGGGATGCCGAGGAACGGCCGCTTGTCACCGGCCTTGCGCGCCTTGTCGGCCGCACGCGCCTGCGCCATCGCGTCGGGAGCGACGGTGATGACCGAGTGCAGGCCGAAGGGGCCTTGGTCGTACGCCGCGATCCGGTCGAGGTAGGCGCGCACGATCTGCTGGGAGCTGGTCCGCCCGGCCTTCAGGTCGGCGGCGAGCTCGGTGATGGTCTTGCCCACCACGTCGTACGACGATGTGGTCGCGGCGGTCTGCGCGCTCACCGCGCCGGTGGCCCCGCCCGCGAACGGCACCTGCGGCGCCTGGGCGCAGTCGGCCGCGTCGACCCCGAGCGCGGCGGGGTCGAAGTTGGCGACCGAGCACAGCTCGGAGAGGGTCAACCCGGCCACGGCCGGTAGGCCCGCGAGGGTCGCGGCGAGGCCCTCGACCTTCGCGACCTCGCTGCCCGCGGGGCGGGTCGCGCCGGCCACGGCACGTCCCTCGGGCATCCCGGTGACGACGTACCGCAGCAGCGACGCGGTATCGCCCGGCGCGATCGTCAGCGTCGTGACGAAGCCGGGGTGGTTCGCGTCGTCGCCGTCGGTCGGCAGCGGGGTGTCGAACGGGTCGTGCAGGAAGGTGCCCATCCGGGTGAGCGCGTCGGCGTCGCCGGGGGTGCCGAAGACGGTGGCGGACGGGCCGTTCTGGCTCGGGCTTCCGGCCGCGGTCGTCGGGGTGTGCCACGACGCCCAGCCGTCCGCGGCGGTGATCGCGGCGTCGCCGTCGCCGGTGGCGCTGAGCTCGGACTGGTTCTCGCCGGTGTCGTACCCGACCTGGCCGCCGAAGGCGACCTGGATCGTGACCGGCTTGCGGGTGGTGTTGGTGAACGAGTCGAGGAACCGGCCGTAGGACTGCCCCGCCGGCACCACCAGCTCGCGGCGGACCACGACGCCGTCGACGTCGACGCCGCGGGTGGAGGTGAAGGTCTCGCGGCCGTCGTAGGTCAGGCCGAAGCCGCGCAGCAGGATGCCGTTGAGCCGGCTGGTGCCGCCCTCGACCTCCACGCGCAGGCCGCCGTACCCCTGGAGGGCGCCGCCGGTGGTGTCACGGACGCTGCCGGTGTCGAGGCCGGGGTTGGCGGCGTCGTGGACGCCCCACCGGTCGCCGGTGCCGGCGGGCACGTAGTTGTACGCAGCCGCCGGCGCGGTCGTCGCCGCCAGCGTCCCGACGGTCAGCGCGCCGGCGGCCAGGGCGGCCGCGGCCAGGGACGGAACCGCGCGGCGCGCCGTCCGGCGCCGCGCGGTCCTCGCCTTCTGGGTGTTCGTCATTCGTCGCTCCTTCGCACCGGCCGGAGGGGATCGGCCGGTCTCCTGACCAGCGGTGTCGCCGGTCGGGCAGGAGCCAAGCGAGGAGGAGGGACGCGGGTGTTGCCCGCCTGTTACGGCGCCGTGGCGGGGCGACCCTTTCGTGTGAACGTTCCGGTCCAGGGGTCAGCCCCGGGCGGCGCCCATCCCCAGGAGCGCGGCCAGCCCGAGCGCGCTGCGCGGGGCGTACGCCGTGCGCCACAGGCCGCCGTGCGCGGCGGCGTACGCCTCGTCCTGCCAGGGGTGCTCGTGCCGCGGGCCGCCGCCGGTGTGCAGGTCGTGGACGAGCAGCGCGGCCATCAGGACGTTCGAGGTCGACGGGTCGAAGACCTCGACGCCGAAGCGGTGGGCGCCGGCGTACGCCGCGGCGAGGGCGCGGTTCTTGACCACCGAGCGCGTGCGGGTCGGCGGGGCGACGTTCATCGACACGGTCGCGCCCTCGTGGCGGGCGACGGTCGCGCGCCAGCGCTGCAGCCGCTTGGCGAGCGCGTAGTTGGGGCCCTGCTGCGGCACGAGCGAGTCGTTGACGCCCGGTGCCGTGCCGGGTGCGTAGGGGCGGCGCAGCAGCCGCCCGCCCGACGCCGCCCGGAGTGGACGACCGACCGTCTTGGCGGTGCGCGACCGCGTCTCGTACCGCTCCGTCGCCTGCGCCACCGCCTCCCCGGGCACCGCGAAGACGTCCGTCGGCGTGGCGAGGAACGCCAGCGCCACGTCGTCCCTGTCGGTCAGGAGGCGGCGGCTGAGCTCGTCGACGGCGGTGCTGACCCGGACGTTGGTCGCGCCGTCGGCGTAGACGTAGTTGCCGACCACCAGCGTGCCCGGCTGCTCGGCCAGCCACTGGGACAGAGCCGGTACGTCGGCGAGCAGGTCGGCCCCCGGTGTCGCTCCTACCTGGGGCGCCACCACGGTGCCCGCGCCGGCCCGCGCCGTGTCGGCGACGCGGTCCCACAGGTTCGCCTTGGGCAGGTCGACGGCCGCGACCCGCGCGCCCCAGCGGGTCAGCGCCTGGAGTGGCCCCATCTCCGACGCGGCGCCGATGACCGCGACCGTGTGCCCCTCGAGCCGCAGCCACTTAGGGTTGTCCAGCACCGCCCCGACCGCCTCGGCCACCGACGGCTCGACCACACCCGCCTCGACCCACCGGTCGACCTGGCGCCTGATCTCGTCGCCGCGGAGCCGGTCGCCCCGGTACGGCAGCACCAGCTCGTCGACCCGCTCGCCCGTGCCCTCCACCTCGACCTGGTCGAAGTACGTCGTCCCTCCGCTGCCGGTCGGCCACTCGGCCAGCGGCACCTCGTCGCCGTCACCGAGCACCCGCATCCGCTCGTGCAGCGAATTCAGCCCCGCCCGCGCGATGCCGACCGCGTCCTCGGGCGCCCCGAGCCCGGCCTCGACGAGCCGGCGGAAGTACAACAGGTACTCACCGCGCCACGCCGTCTCCCGCTCCGCCGCCCGCGCCCCCACCTCGTCGACGGCGCGCAACGCATCCGCCACCACCGCCCGCCCCACCGCGGTCGTGCTGCGACGACCTTCGTCGTCGCTCGGGAACACCAGTCCGTGCTGCTCGTCCGCCATGTTCGCCATCCTGCCCTGGCGCGTTGGTGACCTCGTCCTAATCCTTAACTGTGCGGGGACGGCGATGTCTAGCGTGCGCCCGGCGCGGAACAAGAACTACCTCCGGGAGCCGCTTCGAGGCCCAAGTTCCGGGGACCGCCCCGCCGCCTCTGGTGCGCTGAAGCCAACGTCCCCGTACGTAGGCAGTTCCGCGCGCGAGCGACTGGGCCAGGACCATCGGTGAGCACCAGCCGACAGATGCCCACGCGGCCACGATGGCCGTTAGCCGAACATCACTGGCCGAGTCGCGTTGTCGCGGTCATCCAATCCGGCGTCTACAGACGGAACTCCTCCCTGGTGCGTTCGGGCAAGTCCCAGTTCGACCACCGCGACTAGGCGGCGGTCAGCAGCAGGTCGCGTCGTTCCCGTCAGGAATCTCCCACCTGCTACCAGCCATTCTGCGCGCAAGAGCGCGCGTGCCGGCGCGAGGCGATACGCTCACGCCATGCGAGACATAGGCGTTGTCCCTCTCGACTTGCTACTTCTCGACCCCATGAATCCTCGCATACCGGAAGCATTACAAAATCAAGAGCAGGAGGTGATTCTCCAGCACCTTTTTGACAACGACGTCCTGGACGAACTTGCTAGTTCGTTTCTGGAGAACGGCTACTTCGAGAACGAGCCCGTTCTGGTCTTGCCGCCCGACGAGTCGGGGCGTCGGATCGTCGTCGAAGGAAACCGGCGGGTTGCAACGCTAATAGTCCTGACTCAGGAACGGCGAGCCGCTGAGTCCGACCTGCGGTTCGACTTCTTCGACGCGCCACCGACAGAGCACGCGATCGATCAGCTTCGACTCGTACCCTGTTTCGAGATCGCAGAGCGCCAGGAGATCAGTGCCTACTTGGGGTACCGCCACATTGGCGGGTTGCGCCAATGGCCCGCAGAGGCCAAAGCGAGATTCATTGCCACCGAAGTGTTGGATGCCGAGAGGGAAGGAATCTCCGATCCCTTCTACCACGTCGGCAGAGTAATTGGAAGCAACGCCCGCGGAGTCCGCGCCTCCTACGAGACACTAGAGATATTGCGTTTCGCGCAACAAGAACTCGATTTCAACACAGCCCTGGTGCGGGAGCGACGATTCACCGTATGGGGCCTTTTGGTCAGCAACAGCGGCATACGAGACTTTATCGGCTACACCGGTAGACCGCGGTCTCTAGCAGCGGTCCGAGAAGCCGTGTCGCGTATCAACGAGGACAACCTTCGCTTCGTACTGGACGACCTCGTACCAGGTCCTGAGAACACAAAGCCGGTACTATCAGACAGTCGCTCCGTGTCGACTTATGCACAGATTCTCGAGGATGAGCGTGCCCGAGAAACACTGAAGCGCTACAAAGACCTGGACCTCGCCGCCTCGCTCGTTAGGGGCGCAACGATATCCACGAGCATTCAGAGTCTCATACGGAGGTTGGAGCCGTTGGTGCTTGAGGCAAGTGGCGGCCAAGTTGACCATGAGGCACTGTCCCAGGCGTCGCGACTACGTGAACTCGCGACGAGCCTCGAATCAGTGATCGAGGGCAAGGTCGTTCATAAGTGACCACCAGCGCGATAACGCCAGACCTCGAGGCTTATGGCCGCTACGCTCGGTCGTCCGCCATCGCAGACTGGTTGGAATTAGCCGCACTTAAAGGCCGACGGGTGACGCGAGCCCAGCTCGAAGATCTCTTTCATGACTACGGTTGGACAACGAAGAAGCCGCAGCAATTCATAACGGTTGAAGACGACTTCGACGAGGAAGATTCCAACGGGTCCAGCGGAGCTGATTACTACAGCGATGTGCCCGAACTCTGGTCGGAGTCTATACACAGCATTCTGCTGGAACGCGCCGATGCCCTAGGGGACGCATGGCCCTTCACACTCAGGGGAAACTGGGAGATAGTTGCGAGCCGAAGGCCGCAACCAACTCCGTATCTGCTGCTGCTGGCACTTGCGGTCGCTCACTCTCGCGGCTTGCGCACCAGTGAAGAACCTACGGCCCTAGTCGAGGGCACCGTCGCGCGAGCGTTAAGCAACAAGGGCTGGCTGGTGACCTCGATGGGAACGAGCGACCGCAACGGAGACTCTTTCCAGGAGAATCTGGCCAACGTCGGCGATGCTTTGGGGCTCCCGGTCCAGGATCCCGCGTTCCCGGCCAAGCGGTATGCCAAGGACGCCGGAGTAGACACACTGACATTCGTAGGTTGGCCCGATAAGAGACTCGCTGGACAGTGGCTATCGGTCGGCCAGGTCACTATCGCCAAGAGTGAGCGATGGCAGATCAAGTTGCTCGAGCCTCGCCCCGATCACTGGGCCGCCTACTTCCTTCAGAATGTGCACCCGGTTCGATTTCTAGCCGTGCCGCACCACGTCGAGCGACCGCACGTCAACTACCTAGTCGGCGCGTCGACGGGGGTCTTGGTGGACAGGTTGCGATTGTGTCAGGACTTGACTCACATCAATGAGTCCGAACGCCAGTTCCTGACCGAAGTACTAAGTTTCCCCGTAGATGACGGGCGATCCATCGCGTGACGAGACGGACGGGCTGGCGCCAGGAACGATGTGGCCGGCTCGGGCCGTGCTGGGAGTTCACACTGCACTGGCGACGATGCACTGCGTGTGGCAGCGGCGACTGCGCCGCCCAGCGGACGGACGACGTCAGTTGCAATGGACTTGGACTTCGTGGTGACGGCTCCTGAACCCGCCCGGGTCAGACCCGGCGGGCGGCTCTCCGCAAAGATGGCCGCGCTCGCCCGCCGCGACACTGCTCCTGAATTGGCGCTGCGACGTGAGCTGCACCGACGAGGCATGCGCTACCGCGTGCAGATGAAGGTCCCCGGCAACAACCGTCGGACCATGGACATCGCCTTCACGCGAGCCCGGCTGGCGGTCTATGTCGACGGGTGCTTCTGGCACGGGTGCTCGACGCACCACCAGCGCCCGACGGCTAATGCCGACTGGTGGGACTGGAAGATCGCTCGGAACCAGGAACGAGACCGGTCCACCGACGAGCAGCTGGCGAGCGCGGGCTGGTCGGTGCTGCGCTTCTGGGAGCACGAGGAGCCCTCGGCTGCCGCCGATCGGGTGCAGCAGCGGTACCAGGAGCGGTTGAGCAGGGGGTGAGGTCGGATCAGGCGGGGTCCACCGAGCCGTGCAGTCGAGCCAGGATGGCCTGCCAACCAACGACTGGGTTGAGGTCGCCCCGGACACGACCAGGAAGGTCGACGCGGAAGGACAGCGAATCGATGTCGAGGTCCGAGAACGTCTCGAGGTCCCCGCGCCGCGGCAGCCGGATCCTGGGATCCCCCATGTCGTACAACCTCTCGAAGCGCGTCGTGAACGGGCGCGCGTAGGTCGCCACGAACTTGTCCCGGTCGTGCCGGTAGCCGCTTCCGGCATCGCCGCCGTACTGCGTCAGGCGCTGGTGAAACGCCTCCCTGTCGTCCGCCTCCAGCCGGTTGGAGATGGCCTCGACGAGCGACGGGATGGTGGTGCCGCCCTCCGCTGCGTCCGTCCACCGGAGACCGATGCTCAGCAAGTAGAGCCCAGTCTCGACCTCGCCGCCGTCAGCGTGCCCCACCTCGACCTGGTGGAGGCCCTGGACGTGGTGCTTGGAGGACGTGCCACTGGTGGTCTTGACCTCGATCCCCGTCGTCCCCAGCCTGAAGTCGCGAGAACTGGGCACGCTACCGGCCCAACCGCTGATGACGGCCCTGCGTTCCTCACCGCCAGCGGCGACCCTCGTCAAGCCGTCGATCAGCAGGAGTTCTCCCGCGAGTCCCACGAGGACCTCGCTGCCGAGCGCCGCTCGAGCCAGCGCGAGAGCGATCGCCGGCTCTGTCCGGGAAAACGCCTGAGGCAGGTCGGTGGCGGCACCGTTCCTCATGAGCTCTGCGCAGAGGAAGGACACCACGCCATCGAAGTGGGGGGCTTCGGCGAACTGCAGCCGGCTGGCATCCAGCGTCCCACCGTCGTCGAACCACCACTGGTGATGGCTCAGGCTGTCGGCGACCGGCTTCAATGCCGATGCCAACGGGGGTCCTGGCAGGAACAGCTCAAGGCGACCCTCTGTGTCCCGACTGACCGCCACTGTGCGGGACTCGTCGACCCACACGAGGTCCCGGTCATCGGCGCTGGCTGCCGCTTGCAACGTCGGCAGTCGTTCGCGGAGCCACTCGAACGAGCCGTCACCTCGTGGCGTCACCTCAGCCTCCTGACCTGCGCAGCGCCATGACCTGGTCGGGACCCCCAGCCGGGAGGCTCACACCGAGCGCGATCGTGGGTGGACCGCCCTCACGAGCCACCAGGTGGAAGAGCAGCAGGCCTGGCTCCGATGCATGGCGAGCGCCGTTCCTGGTCAGCCGTGGCCCTTCCTCGCGGCCGTAGAAGTCGAAGAACTCGTCTCCCATGATGCCGGCGTCGGACTCACCACGGGAGCCCCAGGTGGAGTCGAGGACGTCAGTGCCCGGTCGCACCTGCCGCTTCATCGGCCTGGCGGCGGCCGGGAGCACCGCCAGAGGTCCATCCGCAACCTCAGGCCCTGAGCCGAACCTCATTCCCACGCGGAACACGGGCGCGTTCTTTCGTCGCTGTGCAAGGTCCAGCAAGCTCCACTGCAGGGACGGCTCATCGGTCGTGAAGAAACCGGGTGTCCGCTGCTCGAGCAACGCAGCCCACGTCCGCAGGTAGGCGGCGAGATCGTAGGTGGACACACCATGCCACGGACGGGCCAGGTGCTGCGGTCCCCTGTAGAGCGGGTGACGAGCGTCTGCGGGAGGGAGGTCAAGCTGGGCCTCGACCAGAGCCCACCGCTCCACCGCGCCCGGTTGCAGCCCTACGTAGTGCAGCTCGTCCAGCAGGTCCGCGGCTTGGTCCAGGTCCAGCAACCGATCCGCCAGGACGCCCTGCCTCGCGTCCGGGTCAGGAACGCCCTGCAAGCCCTGGGCGAAGAGGCGCGCCAGCACCTGCTGGTTGTGGTCGTCTGCCCCTGGCGCGTTCATATGCTGCACGAATGGCCGGGCCCCGGGCCACAGCCGCTTGCCCCGGAGGTCGGCGACCTTGCCAGTGGCGCGGTGGTCGAGGCCCTGGAGGACTGAGAGCCGCGGCGCCGCCCCAGCCGGCTCCTCCATCGCGGCGATGACCTGCCGTCGCAAGGCCTCGTCGTTGTCGTGGTAGCGAGCGAACAACCCGAGCTGCGAGGAGCTGGCGATGACGCGGCAGAGCTCGATGTACGAGCCCCGGTAGCCGAACCAGCGCTGCATCTGCATCTGCGTGTCGGCGAGCGGGTCGTGCGCCTCGCGGGTGAACACCGTGGTGGACAAGCCTTCGAGGGTGATGCCTCTGGCCATGACGTTGCCCGAGACGAAGATGGTCGAGAGGTTGCGGGGCGCGCGCCAGCCCTTCCCTGACCTCTGCACTGAGAACTCCGGCCGGTCGTCGGCCCGCTCGTCCGAGTTGATGACGGCGACGCTGGTCCCAGGAACCACGTCCTCCAGCACGACCTTCTTCACCTGCGCCCAACGATCGTCCGGAGGGACCCAGGGCACCTCGCCTCCCAGCTCGGACGCGCAGAGTGCCGCGGAAGCTCTGTACCCCTGCAGCCAGCGGAGCCACCGGTCCGGCTGCTCCTCGAGGTCCTTGCGGACTCCCGGCACACCCAGCCGACGCTCGTGCCCTCCAGCGGCAGCCGTTCCCCCTGACCACGCCACCAGGTCGTCAGCGACGGCGAAGTGGGCATCGAGCGCCGACGACGGGTGGACCAGCATGCTGGCTACGTCCGGCAGCAGCGCCTTGGCCTCGTCCTGGCTGGCGAAGACCCGACCTCGTGCGTCGGCGGGCGTCACCTGAGCGCCCCCTCTCATCAGCCGCACGGCCGAGGCCAGGAGGAACGCGCGCACACCGTCGACCAGCGCCTCAGACGGATCGACCCGAGGTTCCACGCACAGGGGGGCGTCGCGGAAGCGGTGGTAGAAGACCTCGCCGCCGGTGTACCAGGAGCGGTACCCGCGCGCGGTGCGGAAGGAGGGGGTGCGCACGTCCACGTCACCCTCAGGACCGGGCGTGCGCAGGGCCACCACGAAGTCCGTCGGCGCGAGCGGATTGGCAGGATCCTGGAGGAAGTTCGCTTGGGGCGTGGCGGTGTAGGCGACGTAGGTCGCGTAGAGACCCTCGACAGCCGTCACGCCTGCGGTTCGCCGAGACTCCCACAGGTCAAGGATGCGACGCGGGACCTGGCGCAGCTCCGCCGGCCCGGCACCGGGGTCGTCGATCGACGAGTCATCGGCCTCGTCGTCGAGGACGACCAGGTGGAAGGGTTCGCCGCGCCTCTCGACCTCCGGGTACACCGTCTCGTGCAGCGTGCGCGACAGCCGCTCGAGGTGCGCCACGTTCTTCATCACGACGGCTAGGAGGGGACGGCCCCGGTCGAGCGCGCGACGTGCCTGCTGCTCCGTCAACGAGTACAGCGCCCCCAGCTCGCCACCCACCAGCTCCCCCTGACCTGGCGGGGGGAGCCTGATGCGGACGGAGGTCGGGTTGGCGAGGCGGTCGAGCTGCTCGTCGATACGCTCCAAGGTCTGCAGCCACAGGGCAGTCCGGGTCCCGGCCAGCACCACGACTGCGTTGGCACCCGCATCGAGCGCCTTGGCGATGACCGCCATCATGGAAGCCGTCTTGCCGGACTGCACAGCTCCCATGACGGCACCACGACGTTCGCGGCTCGCCGTCCACCGGTCGTCCCCAGGCGGGAAGAGGCAGCGCTCGACGATGTATGCAGAGTCGTCGCTGATCGCTTGACGGCTTTCGGGCGGCAGTCCTGCCCCCTCCAGCGCTCTCGAGTAACCGTTCCACCAGCTGGCCTCTGCGGCCCGAGGAGGGACCCGAGACACGCGGCTGTGACCGAACGGCGGTTGCTCCGCTGCCATCAGCGGGGGGCGGACCTTTGCCCGCGCAGCTCGCGGAGGTTGGTGAGGCCGGTGCCTCCGAACCTCGAACGCAGCCGCGCCTCCACCTCCTCGTCGGGAACGTCGAAGAGCCTCATCAGGCCCCCAACGACGTCCGCGATGTACTGCCATTGCTCTCGGGACTGGGTCTTCTCCGGGCGTTGCCACTCGCGGGAGGTGGCGAGGGCCTTGATGTCCTCGAAGCGCGTCTCGACGAGATCCAGCAGCGCATCGCCGTGGTACTCGTGGGCTGCCGCCAGCCCGGTGACGCTTGCGACGAGCTGGAGCTCCTGCCACTTGCCCCGTGACTGCGCGTTCACGAAGCGGTCGGTCCACACCTCGCGGGGGATCAACGCGTGCACGTCGAGCCCGTGGTCGAGCAGCAGCATGAGGTCCCGCACCACATCGTCGCTACGGAGCCGGTCCGCTCGGTCCTCCGCGAGCCGCTCGAGGAGGTTGTTGATGTGGGTCGCCGTGGAACGCGAGTCGAGCCGTCCGTCGCCGTGCACGAGGATCGACGCCACCCACGACAAGATCTTCGTGCGCTTGTAGCCGGCCGCCGCGAAGCCGTAGCGGTCCAGGGTCCGCGCGGTCGAGGACAGGTCGTCCCATTCGTCGCGCAGGAACGGCGCGACGGCGTCGACGTCCGTCGAGTCACCCGCTGCTACCAGCAGTGCCCGCATCAGCGCGAGGTGGTGGAACAGGGCATTGCGGATCTCTTCAGCGTTGAGGTGCTTGCCCTGCTTGTTGTAGAGGCTGAAGACCTCGTGGATCTGCTCGCTGGTCACCTGCGTGTACGTGATCACCGGCACCTTGTACTTCGACTGCTCCTCGAAGATGGACCTGACGCGGCGCTTGTCGCCGAGCACGTCGACGGAGTGGTCCCGGATCTGGCAGTAGTACTTGCCGCGCATCGCCTGCAGATCGCCGGACAGCGCCGGCACGTCGCCAGATCTCAGCGGGTAAGGGAAGTGGAGCTCCTTCTCGAGCTTGGCGGTGAGCGTCGACTGCTCGTGCTGCTTCCACTTCTTCTTGAAGCCCGGGTAGTCCTCCTGGAAGAGCCGCACGACGTCATCTGGCCCCTCACCCCAAGCCTGAGCCCGGCGGCGCACCTCGCCGACAGCCCGGGGGTGCCTGCCCATGAAGCGGAGGATCGCGGTCAACCGCTGCTTTCCGTCGACCACCTCGTACGACGTCCCGCGCGCGTCGGATCGCTGCAGCAGGATCACCGACGGGAGCGGGATGCCACGCAGGACCGACTCGATCAGCATCTGCGAGTCGCTGTTGGGCCACACCTCCGCTCGCTGGTAGGAGGGGCTCAGCTCCAGCTCCTCGTAGTTGGCGTACTGGACGAACTGCGTGATCGGCCACGTGTCCGCCTCCGCGTGGATGGGACCGCCCCGCTCGGCAGACGCTTCTTCGTCCACCTCGTCCCAGTCCGCCACCCACTGCCGGCTGGCGGTCAGCAGGGTGGAGTCGCCCTCGGCCGATGCTTCGAGCCTCTGGAGGAACCGCTCGCGCAGGTCGACCGCCCGCTCCAGGCGCTCGGCAAGCCGAGGCAGCACAGCGTCGGCGTCGGCCGTGTCAACTCCAAGCGCGTCCGCTAGCGAGCCGAGGAATGTGTCCGCGTCGTCGGCAGCGAGGTCGTGCGGCAAGCGGAGCCAACCTTGAACGGCGAGGACGTGCGTCCGCCAGCTGCCGTCGGTGAAGCCGACCTCCGCGGTCTCGACCACCTCTGGAGCCGGCACGATGACGTCGGGCGACTCCCCCGGTTGGGTCAGCGCGGCGACGTTCTCAGCGATGGATCCCTCGAGGTCGGCGCGCTGCTGCTCGTCCATGATGGTGTCCCTTCGTGCTGACGTCGTTTCGTTCCTCGGTCCATCCGGGTGCGGGCGGTCCGCCGTCCGCCGTCCGAGGACCCTCTCGGCGCCGTCCAGCAGCCTGCGCAGTCCCTCGGCCGTGACGGTGTCCCCCCCAGAGACGCAAGCCTGGTCCCACACGATGTCGACGCGAGCGGCCAGCCGGCGCCCGCACTCGTGCTTGCCAGCCGTCGCGGTCAGGTCGACGCCCAGCGCTCGACCCAGCGCCTCGAGTGCGGACTTCTTCTCCTTGCTACCGGGTCCGAGGGGCTCCGGCTCCTCGCCCGCAAGCTCGTACATGCGTGCTACGACCTGCGCCTTGGACACTTCGCTCCCACCTGTTGGCTGTCGTCCTCCCCAACCCTAGGCAAAGAAACGGGCGAGCGCTGGAAGTGCCAGGGATGGTCACCTCGACCGACGGAATCCGGCGGCTGCGGCCGCCTGGACTGCGGACACCAGGTGGTCGGCACGAAGGCTGATCTCGTCCGCATGCGCCTCGACGTACTTGGTGAACACGTGGCGGGCCACGCCGACGTTTACGCCGTTGCCCATCTGCTTGTACGAGGCTGCATCGCGCTGCGCGACAGCGGGACCCGGACCCGGACCCGGAGACGACTGTCGGAACTGGAACACCTCCGGAAGCCCCTGCAGCCGAGCCGCCTCCCGGGGGGTGAGCCGGCGTCGTCCCCCGACGATGGATGTCTGGTTGATGGCCACCAGCGCAGGGACGTAGGTCGGGAGCTTGCATCGGATGCCCGACGGTCGGAACTGCAGGACGGTCTCGCGCAGAGGACGGTGGGGGCCGGCTTGCCATTCGAACTTCCGTCGGGAAGGCGGAAAGGCGTCAAGCTCGAACCTGAAGGCGTCCAGCACCTCCGCGTGACGCTCGTAGAAGCGTGCGTTCTTGAGAAGGAAGTCGCTCTTCCACTGGGGCAGCGGACGACCGCTGGCACGCCCCAGCTCGATGAGGTCCTCGGCCTGCTCGAGTGACCGGAACTCGTCGGCCCAGAGGGGAAACCCCGGCATCCGCTCACCAGGGTCGAGCCGCTCGGCCACTGCCGCCAACAAGCGGTCCCACGTGTCGAGCCACTTTCGCTCGGCCGACTCCAGGAAGTACTTGTCCTCGACTGCCTCGTCCGGCTCGAGAGGCAGGTCACGCGCGAGGTCCCAGTCGTGCTTGCTCCACCCATCTTCCTCGGACCTCGGCGTGACGACGGGATCGTCGAAGGAGGCCGGGTCCTCGGCAATTTCGCGCCCTACGTAGTGAGCCAGGATGAACACCCGGTCACGAGCCTGCGGGCGCCCTCCCTGCTCAGGTGCCAACAGGTGAGGCGAGAAGACGGCCGGTCTGCTCGCTGTCCGGTAGCCGAGCTGTCGCAGGGTGGTGACGATCGTCGCGAAGGTGTCTACGTGCCGGGGACCTGCGAGATTGCGGACGTTCTCGAGCATGACGACGGCGGGACGGGTCCGCTCGTCCTGCAGGATCCGAGCAATGTTCCAGAACAGGGTGCCGCGGGTCTCAGCCATGCCTCGCTGGAACCCGCTCTTCGAGAAGGGCTGGCACGGGAAGCCCGCGGCCAGGACGTCCGCGTGCGGCACCCTGACGACGGGATCCGTCAGCGGGATGATGTCGCCGCTCACCCGGAACTCGTCCACGCCGTCAGGCGCGACAGCTCCACTCTCTCGCAGGGGACGGAGCCAGTTGTAGTCGTACACGCGTGCCGCGTCGGGGTCGATCTCGCTGGCGAAGGCCCAGCGCCCGCCGGATGCGTGGAGCGCGGCGTGGAAGCCCCCGATGCCTGCAAAGAGGTCCGAGAACGTGAACGACGCGCCTGAGCTCGAGCTCATGTTCGAAGTCTAGCCAATCCGGGTCAGGGGGAAGTGACGGTGGAGCGGCGTGTTGTGGACGAGGGCGGGACCGCAAAGCGGCCCCGCCCTCGTCTGACGCTTCCGGTCAACTGCAGCCGGAGGTGCTGCCGCAGCCCTCGCAGACGTAGCAGGAGCCGGCGGGGCGCATCTTGGTGCCGCAGGTGAAGCAGAGCGGGGAGTCGATGGCGGTGCCGCTGATCTTCTCCAGGAGCTCGGCCGTGGTGTGGGCCTCGCTCGCGGACTTCGCCGGGACCTCGCGGGCCTCGGCGCCGCGGGTGTCCTTGGTCTCGACCTCGGTGTCGTCGGCGACCTCGGCCTCGACGACGGCCTGGGAGGTCGGGCCGGACTCGATCAGCTCGGCGGCGCCGCCGGTCTCCTCCACCGGCTCGTAGGAGCCGGTCTCGAGGTGGCGCTGGCGCTCCTGGGCGGAGTAGATGCCGAGAGCGGAGCGCTGCTCGAAGGGCAGGTAGTCCAGGGCGAGGCGACGGAAGATGTAGTCCATGATCGACTGCGCCATCCGCACGTCCGCGTCGTCGGTGAGGCCGGCCGGCTCGAAGCGCAGGTTGGTGAACTTCGAGACGTAGGTCTCCAGCGGGACGCCGTACTGCAGGCCGATCGAGACCGCGATCGAGAACGCGTCCATCACGCCGGCCAGGGTCGAGCCCTGCTTGCCGAGCTTGAGGAAGATCTCGCCGAGCTCGCCGTCGTCGTGCGCACCCGAGGTCATGTAGCCCTCGGCGCCACCCACGGTGAAGGAGGTGGTGCGCGAGACGCGGGACTTCGGCAGGCGCTTGCGGGTCGGGGCGTAGACGACCTTCTCCACGACCTTGGTCGCCGCGGCCTCAGAAGCAGCGGCCGCGTCGGCGGCGTCCTTCTTGGCCTTGCCGCCGCCGTCGGCCAGCGGCTGGCCGACCTTGCAGTTGTCGCGGTAGATCGCGGTCGCCTTCAGGCCGAGCTTCCACGACTGGAGGTAGACCTCCTCGATCTCCTCGACCGTGGCCGTCTCCGGCAGGTTGACGGTCTTGGAGATCGCGCCGGAGAGGAACGGCTGGGCCGCGGCCATCATCCGCACGTGACCCATCGGCTTGAGCGCGCGGGCGCCCATCGCGGTGTCGAAGACCTCGTAGTGCTCCTGCTTGAGGCCCGGGGCGTCGATCACGTGGCCGTGCTCGGCGATGTAGGCGACGATCGCCTCGACCTGCTCGGGCTGGTAGCCCATCTTCTTCAGCGCACGCGGCACGGTCTGGTTGACGATCTGCATCGAGCCGCCGCCGACGAGCTTCTTGAACTTCACCAGGGAGAAGTCGGGCTCGATGCCGGTGGTGTCGCAGTCCATCATGAAGCCGATGGTGCCGGTGGGCGCGAGCACCGAGGCCTGCGCGTTGCGGAAGCCGTTGGTCTCACCCAGGGCGATGACGTCGGCCCACGCCTTGGTGGCCAGGCGGTGGACGGCCTGGTCGTTGGTGTGCAGCGTGCGCACGGTGTCGTTGGCCGCCTGGTGCTTGCGCATGACCCGCTTGTGGGCGTCGGCGTTGCGGGCGTAGCCGTTGTAGGGGCCGACGATCGCGGCGAGCTCGGCGGAGCGCTTGTAGGAGGTGCCGGTCATCAGCGAGGTGATGGTCGCGGCCATCGAACGGCCACCCTCGGAGTCGTAGCCGAGGCCCATCGCCATCAGCAGGGCGCCGAGGTTGGCGTAGCCGATGCCGAGCTGGCGGTAGTCGACGGTGGTCTGGCCGATCGACTCGGTCGGGAAGTCGGCGAAGCAGATGGAGATGTCCATCGCGGTGATGATGAACTCCACCGCCTTCGCGAACAGCTCGGCGTCGAAGGTGTCGTCGTCCTTGAGGAACTTCAGCAGGTTCAGCGACGCGAGGTTGCACGAGGAGTTGTCGAGCGACATGTACTCCGAGCACGGGTTGGACGCGGTGATCCGCCCGGTCTCGGGGTTGGTGTGCCAGTCGTTGATCGTGTCGTCGTACTGCAGACCCGGGTCGGCGCACTCCCACGCGGCAGTGGCGATCTTGCGGAACAGGCCGCGGGCGTCGACCTTCTCGATGACCTCGCCGGTCATCCGGGCGCGCAGGCCGAACTCGGTGCCGTCCTCGACCGCACGCATGAACTCGTCGGAGACGCGGACGGAGTTGTTGGCGTTCTGGTACTGCACCGAGGTGATGTCGGCGCCGCCGAGGTCCATGTCGAAGCCGGCGTCGCGCAGGGCGCGGATCTTGTCCTCCTCGCGCGCCTTCGTCTGCACGAACTCCTCGATGTCGGGGTGGTCGACGTCGAGGACGACCATCTTCGCCGCGCGGCGGGTGGCGCCACCGGACTTGATGGTGCCCGCGGAGGCGTCGGCGCCGCGCATGAAGGAGACGGGGCCCGAGGCGGTGCCGCCGGAGGAGAGCAGCTCCTTGGAGGAGCGGATGCGGGAGAGGTTCAGGCCGGCGCCGGAGCCGCCCTTGAAGATGAAGCCCTCCTCCTTGTACCAGTTCAGGATCGAGTCCATCGAGTCGTCGACGGAGAGGATGAAGCAGGCCGAGACCTGCTGCGGCGACGGGGTGCCGACGTTGAACCAGACGGGGCTGTTGAACGAGAAGTACTGGTGGACCAGGAGCCAGGTCAGCTCGTGCTCGAAGACCTCGGCGTCGGCCTCGGCGGCGAAGTAGCCGTGCTCGAGGCCGGCCTTGGTGTAGGTCTTCACGACCCGGTCGACGAGCTGCTTGAGGCTCCACTCACGCGCGTCGGTGCCGACGGCGCCGCGGAAGTACTTGGTGGTGACGATGGTGGAGGCGTTGACCGACCAGAAGTCGGGGAACTCCACGCCGCGCTGCTCGAAGACGGCCTCGCCGGTCTTCCAGTTCGTCTGGACGACGTCGCGACGCTCCCAGGTGATCTCGTCGTAGGGGTGGACACCCGGCGTGCTGAACACGCGCTCGAGCGTGAGTCCCTTGCCGCCTGCTGCTGCGCCGCTGGTGGCAGCGCCGCTCACCGTCTCCGTCATCCTCTGGTCCCGTCTCTCGAGGTGGTTTCTTCGATCCTTGCTGCCACCACCGACAGTGCGGTGGGACAGGTCCTGCTGTGCCTGGCTGGCGTGGGTCCTGCTGAGGTGGTGCGCCCGGCACGCAGCTTCCCCACTACGTGCCGGGCGGTCTGTGGTCAGCCCGTGGGCTGAGGGGTGGGCTCCGAGATGACCCGGTCCGCTCGGAGCGCGGCGATCTCACGCTCGAAGTCGTCGGCGCTGGCGAAGGCCCGGTAGACGCTCGCGAACCGCAGGTAGGCGACCTCGTCGAGCGCCCGGAGCGGGCCGAGGATGGCCAGGCCGACCTCGTGGGCCGGGATCTCTGCGGCGCCGGAGAGGCGCAGCGCGTCCTCGACGGCCTGTCCAAGGCAGGCCAGGTCGTCCTCGGAGACCGGGCGGCCCTTGCAGGCCTTCCGGACGCCGGCGACGGCCTTCTCGCGGGTGAACGGCTCGGTCGCCCCGCTGCGCTTGAGCACGGTCAGCTGCATCTGCTCGATGGTCGTGAACCGCTTCGCGCACGAGGAGCAGGTACGCCGCCGGCGGATCGAGCCGCCGTCGTCGGCGACCCGGGAGTCGAGGACCCGGGTGTCGGTGCCGCGGCAGTAGGGGCAGTGCATCTCGGAGCCTCCTTCCGGGCGCGCTCGAGACACCCTCGCGAGGGCGTCGTTACCTGTGGACGAACTGGGGATATCCGGCCCGTCACTGTGTAGAACAACGGGCCTTCTGTGTGGCTTCCACCCTCGTGCTGTGCACTAGATGTGGATAACTACATCCGTGTAAGTACTAGATGTGGGGGAACCGTACGCCGGGCCGGAGCAGGGCGCAACCCGATCGGCGTGTCTCGCCCGAAGTCCGGGCGGACCGGTCCGGACCAGTCGGAGAACGCGCAGGTCAGGGGCCTGCGAGACCCCGGGCGGATCAGCCGACGCCGCAGATCATCGCGAGGTCGCGCCACCAGGAGAGGCGGTTGGGGCGGCCGTCGTAGTCGCGGCGCTGGTTGGCGCCCGAGGGTCCCGGCAGAACGAAGACCTGGGCGGGGCCGACGTACCAGTCCTGCACGCCCAGGTGCGGCCTCCCCCGGCGGCCCAGCGCCCTGGCGGCCTCGGCGGCGGCGCCCTTGCCGGTGATCGCGAGCCACTCCGGCTGCCAAGTCTCCATCTGCTCGACGAGCCGGTCGATCTCGACCCAGCGGGGGTCCCAGTGGCCGACCAGGTCGGTCAGCCCCATCGGCGTCCCGTCGACCGGCTCGGCGAGCAGCCGGTCCTCGTGCGGGGCGAGCTCGCGGGCGGTGAAGCCCGACAGGTGCAGGGAGGACCAGAAGCTGTTGCCCGGCCCCTCGTAGTAGTGGTCGCGGTGCTTGGTGCTCGCCGCACCCGCCAGACCGCAGAACACGACGACCGGCTCGGGCGCCACGATCGGCGGCAGGACCATCACCACCCGCGGCCGGTGACCGCGGCGGCGTACCGGCACACGTTCCGGCACATGTTCCAGGGCGGCGTCGTGCGGGCACCGGCCCGGCATGGACGCTCTGCGTGGCCTCCTCGGCCTGGCCGTGCTGGTGCTCGTGGCCGTCGCGTTCTCCCGGCACCGGCGCGGCATCTCCTGGCGCACGGTCGGGGCGGCGCTGACACTCCAGGTTGCGTTCGCGGCGCTGGTGCTGCGGTGGGGGCCGGGCGAGCGCGCGCTGGAGTGGCTCTCGGACCGGGTGGCGGCGCTGATCGGGTACGCCGAGGAGGGCACGGTCTTCGTCTTCGGGCCGCTGACCGAGGTCGGCGAGGAGGGCGAGACGGTCTTCGCGCTGTCGGTGCTGCCGGTCATCGTGTTCCTCGGCGCGCTGGTGGGTGTCCTGTACTACCTGCGCGTGGTCCAGTGGACGACGTACGTCGTCGGCGGCGCGCTGTCGTGGCTGCTGCGGGTGAGCAAGGTCGAGTCGCTGTACGCCGGCACGGTGGTCTTCCTCGGCCAGTCCGAGGCGCCGCTGATGATCTCGCCGTACCTCCGCTCGCTGCGCAAGGGCCAGCTCTTCACGATCATGGCGGCCGGGTTCGCGGCGGCGGCGGGCTCGACGCTGGTGGGCTACTCGCTGCTGGGCGCGCCGCTGGAGTACCTGCTGGCCGCGACCGTCATGAACGCGCCCGCCGCCCTGCTGATGGCGAAGATCATGTGGCCGGACTCCACGCCGGAGGGGCCGGACGACGGGCCGCTCGACGAGCCGGAGGAGGGCGAGGGCGAGCTCGACGTCCGCAGCGTCCGCGACACCGAGTCGCGCAACGTCATCGACGCCCTCGGCCGCGGCGCCCTGGCCGGCGGGAAGATCGCGGTCACCGTCGGCGCGCTGCTCATTGCGTTCATCGCGCTCATCGCGCTGGCCAACGCGATCCTCGGCGCGGTGGGCGGCTGGTTCGGTGCGGACGGGCTGACCTTCGAGAAGATCCTGGGCTGGGCGCTCGCCCCGCTGGCCTGGCTGCTCGGCGTGCCGTGGTCCGAGGCGGTCGACGCGGGGTCGTGGATCGGGCAGAAGACGATCCTCAACGAGTTCGTGGCGTACGCCGACTTCGGGCCAGAGGTCGACTCGCTCTCGCCGATGACCGTCGCGGTGGTGACCTTCGCGCTGGCCGGATTCGCGAACTTCTCCTCCATCGCGATCCAGATCGGCACCCTCGGCTCACTGCTGCCCGAGCGGCGCGCCGTCGTCGCCGAGCTCGGCCTCCGGGCGCTGCTCGCGGGCAGCCTGGCCAACCTCTCCAACGCCGCGATCGCCGGGCTGGTGATCGGGATCGGCACCTAGCCGGCGGTGACCGCCTCGGTGGCTTCTGCCGGCTGGCCCGCGCGCTCCAGGGCGAACCACACCGTCGTCCCGATCGCGTCACGCTCGGAGCCCCAGCGGTCCGCGAGCGCGTCGACCAGCTGGAGCCCGCGGCCGTAGACGCGCAGCGGGTCGAGGTCCTCCGAGGGGTGCGCCTCCCCCGCGCTGGGCTTGCCCATGCCGCCGAGGTCGCGGACCGTCACCGTGAGCACGCCGTGGTCGAGCACCACCCGCAGCTCCGAGGCCGTGCCGGCGTGGACGACGGCGTTGGTGACGATCTCCGACAGGCACAGCTGGGCGTCGTCGACCGCCTCGTCGTCGATCCCCCAAGCGCGGAGGTGCTCGCGAAGGAACCGGCGCGCCGCGCCCGTCGCCCGCGGGTTGCCCTCGAGCAGCACGCTCGTCGTCAGCGCCCCCTCCGGCACGGCCGGCTCCTGGGGCACCGCGTCGGACCCCTGGCGGCCCGACACGAGTCGCACGCGGCGTACGGCGTCCGACGCGCGGCGGGCGATCGAGGTGAGGGTCGCGATCCGGCGGTCGTCGAGCGCGGACCGGTCGTCGAGGTAGACCAGCAGCCCGCCGATCGGCGAACCCGTCCCCGGCAGCGGCAGCGCCGCCAGCGCAGCGACCCCCCGGTCGCGCAGGTCCTGCAGGAAGTCGGCGTAGCGCCCGGAGAAGCCGTCGACGCCGCCGCACACCGCCTCGCCGGTGCGGACCACGGCCGTGAGCGGGACGTCGTCGTAGGCGTCGATGTGGCACCAGTCCAGGTCCGCCTGGTCCGCGGCCCGGGCGCTGTCGACGAAGCGCAGCCGCCGGCCGCCGCCCTCGCTCAGCGCCAGCGCGGCCCGCAGCACCGACGGACCGCCGGCCACCACGGCCAGCACGGCGCGGGTCACCTGGTCGACGTCGTGGGCGTCCTGCAGGAACGGGTCGAGCATCGGCATGGGTCCGGTCGCCGCGCCGAGGCCCACGCCCGGCACCGACGAGGTCCCCACATCGCCCTGCACGGTGACAGCGTAAAGCCTTCGCGGCGTTCCGGGGCGGCCCGATCGCTCCGCATCCGGCTCCAGGCGGTCGCGGTCCTCGGGGAGCGTCCTCCGTGGCCTGCGGGTCGGGCGCGCGGCGCGGCCGCCGATCAGGGATGATGAGGCCCGTGGCGACGGGCAAGCGGGCGGGGTCGAGGCGAGGGGCCAAGCGACGGACCGGTTTCTCCCCGCGGCTGGCCCTCCTGGCGCTCGGCATCACGCTGCTCGTGGTCGCCTGGGGCTACCTCGTGTACGCCGCCATCGACTTCGGCGCGACCGCCCGCGGCGGCGAGTCCGCGGCCTGGGCGTTCCTCGCGCTGGCCTCCGTCGGCGCGGTCGCCTGCCTCTTCGTCGGCCTGATGCTCGTCGCCCGGTTGCTCCGCGAGCTCGGCATCACCTCCCCGCCCCCGCCGAAGGAGACCGAGCCCGACCGGCCGGCCGCTCCCGGTGGTCGGCGGGCCGCTCGCTGAGGTCTCTCCCGTCAGCCGCGAGGTTCATCGGGGCGCCGATGAACCTGCCGGTCCCCCGACGAAACTTCATCGGGGATCCGTGAGGTCTGTCGGGGCCCCGATGAACCTCACGACCCGAGCCGGCACCAAGCCCGCACCGAGGCGAGCCGGGCCGGCCCCGAAATGGCCGCAGGGGCGGGGCCGCGAACGGCCCCGCCCCTGTCTTCCCCGGTTCGCCAGCCGGGGTCGAAGCGGCTGGCGACGTGTGTGGTGTGGTGCTCGGCCCCTCAGTCGAGCGGGACGACCAGGCGCTGGCCGGCGTCGAGGACGGCCGAGTCGAGGGCGTTGAGCCGCTCGATCTCGCGCATGGTCGAGCGGACGTCGCCGTCGTCGGCCAGCTCGGCCGCGATGCCCCAGAGAGTCTCGCCGGTGCCGACCATGACCACCCGGGTCGGCTCGGGCGTGCCGGCCTCCTCGGTCGCCACGGAGCCGGCGGCGATGAAGATGCCGGCCGCGAGCACGGCGATCAGCGCCAGGACGAACACCGTCAGGCGGCCGCGGCGGGTGAGCCGCACCGAGGAGCGGGCGGGGGTCGCGGCGTACGGGATGCGGGTGGCGGTGATGGTGCTCATGAGGGACCTCCTGGGGAAGGGGCGGTCAGCCTGGTCGTGTCGATCTCGGTCTGAGCGATGTCTAACCGCAGCCACCGACAGTGGGCGGTGCGGACGACGATCGAGCAGACGTTCGATCGAACATGTGTACGACCGTAGAGCACGTGTTCGAACGAATCAAGGGTCAGGACGAACAGATGTTCGACCGTGTCGCGAGGGCCCCAGTCCTCGGCGAGGATCAGCAGAGGATCAACCGACGATCAGCGCAGGCGTCGCTTCCCCTGCAGCGCGAAGGCGGCGAGCGCCGGTTTGGAGGCGGACGGCGCGAGCTGGCCGATGCGCATCGCGGCGCCGCGCCAGCCGGGCAGCGTGCGCAGCACCCGGCGGGAGCCGACCAGGTCGACCGCCGCCTGCGCGGTCTCCTCGACGGTCAGCATCCGGCCGCCGGAGGTGACCAGCCGCTTGGCGGTGCCGTCCTGGCGCATCTCGGCGACCATCGCCGTGTCGACGCCGTCGGGGCACAACGCGTGCACGCGCACCCCGCGCGGCGCCTCGAGGGACACCGAGGAGGCGAGCGAGACGACCGCGGCCTTCGTCGCGGCGTACAGGGACAGGCCGGGGACCGGACCCAGGCCCGACAGCGACGCCGTGAGCACGACGTCGCCGCCGCGCGGCCCGAACGCCGCGAGCGCGGCGCGGGTGCTCCACACCGTGCCGAGCAGGTTGACCTCGACGAGGCGGCGAACCTGGTCGTCGGTGAGGTCCGCCAGCGCGCCGTCGTCGCCGACACCGGCGTTGGCGAACCACGCCACCAGGTCACCGTGCCGGGCGGCGACCTCGGCGACCTCGGTGTGCGAGCCGGCGTCGCGGACGTCCTGACCGAGGCCCGCGGCCGCACCGATCTCCCGTGCCGTGCGTTCCGCACCCTCTGCGTCGACGTCGGTGACGACGACCCGGTGGCCGCGGGCGACCATGAGCTCGGCGATCCCGCGGCCGATGCCGCGGGCCGCTCCGGTGACGACGCAGCTGGTGGTGTCCATGCGGTCGATCCAACCAGCGGCTCCCCCGCCGGACCGCGCTGTCCACAGTTCGCGACACGCCTTCGAACAGGTGTTTGAACACGGACGCAGGAAGCCCTACGGTGCTGTCCAGCTCGAACACGGCTTCAGCACAGCCCCAGCGCAGCACCCGCAGCCCGCCACCCCGCTACCCCGAGAGGCACTCCCTCATGGCGAAGAACCCCGGCCCGAAGGTCACCGAGATGCCCGACGGCGCGCCCGACGTCACCGGCCTGACGCCGCGCCAGACCCGGATCCTCGCCCACATCCGCGACAGCATCGAGGGACGCGGCTACCCGCCGAGCATGCGCGAGATCGGCGACGCGGTCGGACTCACCAGCTCCTCGAGCGTGGCGCACCAGCTGAAGGTGCTGGAGGAGAAGGGGTTCCTCAAGCGCGACCCGCACCGTCCGCGCGCCCTCGAGGTGTTCCTGCCCGAGGTGATGGCCGCGCGGCGGGCGATGTCGAGCGCCGACGACAGCTCGGCCGACGAGACCGGCGTGGGCGACCTGGTGCCGGAGGCGCAGTACGTGCCGATGGTGGGCCGGATCGCCGCCGGTGGCCCGATCCTCGCCGAGGAGCGGGTCGAGGATGTCTTCCCGCTGCCCAAGCAGCTGGTCGGCGACGGCCAGCTGTTCCTGCTCGAGGTCTCCGGCGACTCGATGGTCGACGCGGCGATCTGCAACGGCGACTACGTCGTCATCCGCCAGCAGCCGACGGCGAACAACGGCGAGATCGTGGCCGCGATGATCGACGGGGAGGCCACGGTCAAGACCTTCCAGCGCAAGGACGGCCAGGTCTGGCTGCTGCCGCACAACGCGGCGTACGACCCGATCGACGGCACGCACGCCACCATCCTCGGGAAGGTCACCGCGGTCCTGCGCCGCATGTGATCTCGGCCGGGGTGCGGGTGCAAGCCTGCGCCCCGATCGCCGTCGTGGCGCGGTCGAAGCGTCGTCGTCCGGGTCGCCGGACCCGGGTCCGAGGGGAGAATCCGGGAGAAGCCGGATGCTTATCGGGGTCCGGATGCGGCACTCTAAGACTCGTGCGTAGTCCCACCAGCCTCGTGAGTTCCCCACGCCTGCGGCGTGGGGTGGCCGAGCTGGTGCTGGTCCTGACCCTCTACGTCCTCTACAGCGCCTCGCGGCTCTTCGCCGACGACGCCCTCGCGCCGGCCCTGGCCCGCGCCCAGGAGCTGCTCGACGTCGAGCGGCTCGTCGGGCTGCACTGGGAGGCCTCGCTCAACCAGGTCTTCGTCGAGATGAAGGTCCTCGGCCTGCTCTCGAGCTACTGGTACGCCACCGCCCACTACGTCGTCACCGCGGCCGTCCTGCTGTGGCTCTACCGCCGCGGCGCGCACTGCTACGTGCCGGCGCGGCGGGCGCTGGTGGCCGCGACCCTGGTCGGCCTCGCGCTCTACCTCCTGCTGCCGACGGCACCGCCGCGGTTCGTGGACGGGTACGTCGACGTCCTGTCCCTGCACGCGGCCGACGGCTGGTGGGGGGCCGACGCGTCGGCGCCCAAGGGCCTGGGCGGGCTCACCAACCAGCTCGCCGCCTTCCCCTCCCTCCACGCCGGCTGGGCGCTGTGGGTGGCGGTCGTGGTGCAGCTGAACGCGCGTACGCCGTGGGCCCGCGCGCTGGGCTGGGCGCACGCGCTCATCACCGCCGTCGTGATCGTGGGCACCGGCAACCACTGGGTCCTCGACGCGGTCGCGGGCTGGCTGGTCATCGGCGTCGGGTTCCTCGTCGCAGCGCGGCTCGGCCGGCGGCTCGACCGGCGCACCGGCGGGCGCTCCGACGGGCGGAAGGACGCACCGGCCCCCGCTAGGGCGCCGGCTGCGCAGGACGAACCGGCGACGTCCTCGGCCTGACCGGCGCCCGACCGGCAGCTGAACAGGCGGTGCTCACACCGCCCGACGCATCACGTCCGGTGACCGGTGTCGTTGTGGGGTCGTGACCACGACCCAGCCCGGCCGACCGGCGCCCGCCGGCCTCGGCCGCCGCACCGTCGTCGCCACCGGGGCCGCCGGCCTCGGCACCGCGACGCTCGCCGGCTCCGCCGCCCTGTCCCCGTCGGCCGCCTCCCCCGACCGGCCGGGCGCCAAGCCCCGCCACCGGGTCTTCCAGCACGGCGTGGCCTCCGGCGACCCGCTGCCGCGTGCGGTGGTGATCTGGACCCGCGTGACGCCCACGCGGTCGGCGACGCCCGGCTTGGGCAAGGGGCCGCGCACGGAAGTCCGGTGGGAGGTCGCGACCGACCGCGCCTTCCGGGACGTGGTGCGCCGCGGCACCTTCGTCACCAGCGCCGGCCGCGACCACACCGTCAAGCTCGACGTGACCGGCCTGCGGCCCGCGACCTGGTACCACTACCGCTTCACCGCCGCCGGCCAGCGCAGCCGCGTCGGTCGCACCCGCACGGCCCCCGCGCCCGACGCCACCCCGCGCAACCTGCGCTTCGGGGTGGTCTCCTGCTCGAACTACCAGGCCGGGTACTTCGCCGCCTACCGCCACCTCGCCCGCCGCGACGACCTGCACGCGGTGCTGCACCTGGGCGACTACCTCTACGAGTACGAGGCCGGCTACTACGGCGCCGGCGACGTCATCGTCCGCCGCCACGAGCCGGCCGGGGAGATGGTGTCGCTCGACGACTACCGGCAGCGGCACGCGCAGTACAAGACCGACCCCGACCTGCAGGACCTCCACGCCTCCGCGCCGTTCATCACCGTCTGGGACGACCACGAGTCCGCCAACGACGCCTGGCGCGACGGGGCCGAGAACCACACCCCGGGCGGCGGGAAGGGTGGCGAGGGCAGCTGGCGGCGTCGCCGGGCCCGCGCGCACCGGGCGTACGACGAGTGGATGCCGATCCGCCTCGACGGCACCGCCCGGCTCGGCGACGGCACCCGGCTCTACCGTCGCCTGCGGTTCGGCACGCTGGCGGAGCTGAGCATGCTCGACCTGCGCACCTACCGCAGCGAGCAGGTCTCAGTCCCGGTCCTCGACCCCGCCGTCAGCGACCCCGACCGGACCATCACCGGACGCGAGCAGATGCGTTGGCTCAAGAACTCGCTGAGCCGCGACACCGCCCAGTGGAAGCTCGTCGGCAACCCGGTGATGATCGCGCCGGTCACCTTCGCGGCGCTGCCGGCCGACCTCGTCAGCCCGGTCAACGACGTCACCGGGCTGCTGCCCCAGGACGGCCTGCCCTACAACGTCGACCAGTGGGACGGCTACACCGACGACCGGCGCGAGCTGTTCGCCCACATCCGCGACCGCGGCATCAAGGACACCGTCTTCCTCACCGGCGACATCCACTCCGGCTGGGCGTGCGACCTGCCCTTCGACCGCGGTCTCTACCCGCTCGCCTCGGAGACCGCCGGCGTGGAGTTCGTCTGCTCCTCGGTCACCTCTGACAACCTCAAGGACATCCTCGGCGTGCCGCCGCGCACCGCGAGCGTCGCGGTCGAGCGGGTGATCCGGGCCGCCAACCCACACATCAGGTACCTCGACTTCGACTCCCACGGCTACTCCGTGCTCGACGTGACCCCCGCCCGCGTGCAGATGGACTGGTACGTCATCGGGTCCCGCACCGAGCGGAACACCCCCGCTACCTGGTCGCGCTCGTTCGCCACCCGGGCCGGCACCAACAAGGTCGTCGCGGTCGATCGGCCGGTGCGCTGATGTGCACGCCGCAGCAGCACCCCGCGTCCGCCCGGACCGCCCGGACCGGCCCGCCCCCCGCGACCGACCGGCGTACCGTCCTCAAGGTCGCGGGCGCCGGCGGGCTCGCGCTGACCTTCTCGACCGCGCAGGGCGCCGGTTCACCGGCGTACGCCGCCGGGAACCGTGACCGTCGCCGTGCCTACGTGCTCGTCGTCGACGGCTGCCGCCCCGACGAGATCGACAGCGGGCTGATGCCCAACCTCGCGGCGCTGCGGGCCGGCGGCCGGCACTTCCCGCGGGCGCACTCGCTGCCCGTCATGGAGACACTGCCGAACCACGTGATGATGATGGCCGGCGTGCGGCCCGACCGCAGCGGCGTGCCCGCGAACGAGATCTACGACCGCGCGCTCGGCGAGACCCGCACGATGGACCGGCCGCGCGACATCCGCACCACCACGGTGATCGAGCGGCTGAACCGCCACGGCTTCCGCACCGGCACCGTGCTGAGCAAGGACTACCTGTTCACGATCTTCGGCGAGCGGGCCACCCACCGGTGGGAGCCGTTCCCGCTGCTGCCGGTCACCGACCACGCACCGGACCTCTTCACGATGGAGGCCGCGCTGGGGATGGTCGAGGAGTTCGACCCGCACCTGGTCTTCGTCAACCTCGGCGACGTCGACCGGGTCGGGCACAGTGACCTGACCGGCGGCTCGCTGCAGGTGCTGCGCCGGGCCGCGCTGGTCTCGACCGACCTGCAGGTGGGGCGGTTCGTGTCGATGCTGAAGTCGACCGGCCGGTGGAAGCGCTCGATCGTCGTGGTGCTCGCCGACCACTCGATGGACTGGTCGCGACCGGACCGCGTGGTCTCGCTGACCGCGCCGCTCGCCGACGACCCGTTCCTCGCGGGGAAGGTCGCCGTCGCGCAGAACGGGGGCGCCGACCTCCTCTACTGGACCGGACCTGCGAAGCAGCGCGAGCGCGGCGTCGAGCGGATGCTGGCCGTCGCGCGGGCGACTCCCGGCGTCCTGTCCGCCCACGACCGGGCGCGCTCCCCGCGGCTGCGGCTCGGGCCGAACGCCGGCGACGTCGTGGCGTACTGCCGCGCCGGGTGGCGGTTCAGCGACCCGAACGTCGTCGCGAATCCCATCCCCGGCAACCACGGCCACCCCGCCACCCGCGCGATCCCGTTCTTCATCGGCGGCGGCCACCCGGCCGCGGCGAAGGCGGTCTCGTCGACCCTCGCCACGACCGTCGACGTCGCGCCGACGATCGCCGCGTTCTTCGGGCTCCGTGGTGCGCCGCGGGGCGGGTGGGACGGCCGCTCGCGGATCTGAGCTCCGCCGCTGGCCGCGGGCAGGGGGCGTCGACGATCGTTCAATTGCGCGGAAATGTCCCTGCGCAAGCGCTTGCACACCGCAACTTCCCAGCAATTGCGCGATTGTCGACCGCGCCCGAGCGACCCGCGCGGACCACCGGCGGGCGGAGACCGCGCGGATCAGGCCTTGGCGGAGGCGGAGAGCCGGGCGAGCGCCTTGCGGACGATGCCGGGGTCGGTGGTGGTCCACATCGGCGGGAGGCTGGCCTTGAGGAAGCCGCCGTACCGCGCCGTGGCCAGCCGCGGGTCGAGCACGGCGACGACGCCGCGGTCGGTGGTGGTCCGGATCAGCCGGCCCGCGCCCTGGGCCATCAGCAGCGCGGCGTGGGTGGCGGCGACCTGCATGAACCCGTTGCCGCCGGCCTGGTCGGCGGCCTTCTGCCGCGCCGACATCAGCGGGTCGTCGGGCCGCGGGAACGGGATGCGGTCGATCAGCACCAGCTGGCAGGTGTCACCGGGGACGTCGAGCCCCTGCCACAGCGACAGCGTCCCGAAGAGCACCGTGTGCGGGTCCTCGACGAACTGCTTGGCCAGCTCCGGCAGCTGCGCGTCGCCCTGGGCGAGCGTGGTCAGGTGCGGGAGGCGTTCTCGGACCGCCTCGGCCGCGGTCTCGGCGGCGCGGCGCGAGGAGAACAGCCCGAGCGCCCGCCCGTCGGCGGCGTCGATGAGCTCGACGATCTCGTCGAGCTGGGCGGCCACGAGGCCGTCGCGGCCCGGCGGGGGCAGGTGGCGGGCGACGTACAGGATCCCCTGCTGGCCGTAGTCGAACGGCGACCCGACGTCGATCCCCCGCCACGGCAGCACGGTGTCGGTGCGCTGCGCGTCGGCGCTCTCGTCGACGACGCGCTCGGACGGCTTGAGCCCGACGCTGGTCGCCACCGACCCGAAGTCGCCGCCGAGCATCAGCGTCGCCGAGGTGAACACGACGCTCTTCTCGCGCAGCAGCTTGTCGCGCATCGGGCCCCACACCTGCAGCGGCGCGACGCACAGTCGCGGCGGCATCCGGTCGCTGCCCTCGGTCATCCACAGCACGTCGGAGTCGAGGTCGGCGGCCATCCGCTCGGCGGTCGCGAAGACGTCCTGCACCGACCCCTTGGCCTGGGTCAGCCCGGCGTCGGCGGACTTGTCGCTCTTGTCGTCGCCCTTGGGGTACGCCGACAGGCAGGCGCGCGCCGCGTCGCGGACCAGCACGAGGGCGTCGCCGAGCTCCTGGGGGATCCGCTCGAAGCGGCCCGGCCGGGCGTCGGTCATCGCCGAGCGCAGCGCCTCCGCGGCGTCGGCCAGGTCGTCGGCCTGCGAGCCCTCGACGTGGCGCTGGCTGCGCCGGGCGGCCCGCTCGACCTCGGCCGCCCACAGCTCGTCGGTCGCGGCCTGGGTGACCCGCGCGGTGAGCTCGTGGGCCTCGTCGATGACGACCGCGTCGTACTCCGGGATCATCGGCACGCCCTCGATTGCGTCGATGGCGAGCAGGCTGTGGTTGGTGATGACCAGGTGCGAGCGCTGCGCCTTCTCCTTGGCCAGCTCCGCGAAGCACTCCTGCCCGAAGGGGCACTTGCTCGCCCCAAGGCACTCCCGGTGGCTGACCGAGACCTGGCGCCACTCGCGGTCGGTGTGCCGCGGGGCGTTGTCGCGCTCGCCGCTGCCGCTCTCCTCGGCCTGCTCCTCGGCCCAGGCGCGCAGCTCGAGCACCTTCTGGCCCATCGAGCCCTCGGGCATCTGCACCAGCGCGCCCTGGTCGTCGGGCACGCCCTCGCGGACGCGGTGGAGGCAGGCGTAGTTCGAGCGCCCCTTGAGCACGGCGTACGACGTGTCGACGTCGCGGGCGGACTCGTCCTTCGCGACCGCCTCGACGAGCCGCGGGAGGTCCCGCTCGACCAGCTGGTGCTGGAGCGCGAGCGTGGCCGTGGCGACCACCACCCGGTCGGGGTGGAGCAGCGCGGGCACCAGGTAGGCCAGCGACTTGCCGGTGCCGGTGCCGGCCTGGACGAGCAGGTGCTCCTCGTCGGCGAGCGCCCGCGAGACCGCCTCGGCCATCCGCACCTGACCGGCCCGCTCGGCACCTCCGAGCGCCTTCACCGCGCCGGCCAGCACCTCGCTCACGCGGGTCGTCGGCGCGGTCGGCGAGGCGGAGGTCGGTGGCACCCGAGCACCCTAACCGCGCCCGCCGACACCTCCGGCCGCCGTGCGGCGCGGCTGTGGACGAGGAGACGAGCACCACGCCAGGGGCGGTCCGACGACCTCAGGCGCCCGCCGCGGCGAGCCGCTCGCCCGCGCGGTCGATGTGCTCGGGCGAGAGCACGTGGCCGATGGCGAGGGCGGCGGCACCGATGACGCCGGCCCGCTCCCCGGCGCGGGAGGTGGTCACCGCGAGGTGCTGCGTGGCCAGCGGCAGCGAGCGCTGGTAGACGACCTCGCGGATCCCCGCCAGGAGGCTCTCCCCGGCGTCGGCGAGCGAGCCGCCGATGACGATCGCGGAGGGGTTGATCATGTTGACCAGCGTCGCGAGCACCTCCCCGATGTCGCGCCCCGCCTGGCGCACCGCCTGGACGGCACGCGGGTCACCGCTGCGGACCAGCGTCACGACGTCCGCGGAGCCGGCCGCCTCGACGCCGGCCTCGCGGAGGGCTCGAGCGACGGCCGAACCGGCCGCCACCGCCTCGAGGCACCCCTGGTTGCCGCACCGGCACAGCACGTCCGCGGCCCGCGCGACCGCGACGTGGCCGAGGTCGCCGGCGGTCCCCTGGGCGCCGCGCTGGAGCTGGCCCCCGGAGATCAGGCCCGCGCCGATGCCGGTGCTGACCTTGATGAACACCAGGTCGTCGACGTCGGGCAGGTGCGCGTGCTGCTCGCCGAGCGCCATGATGTTGACGTCGTTGTCGACGAGCACCGGCACGTCGAACGCGCGCTGCACGTGGCCGGGCACGTCGTACCCGTCCCACCCCGGCATGATCGGCGGGTTGATCGCCCGGCCGCTCGAGTGCTCGACGGGCCCGGGCAGCCCCATGCCGATCGCGGCCAGCTCCCGGACCTCGCGGCGCTGGTCGGCGAGCAGGTCGGCGACCACGTGCTCGACCCAGCCGAGCACGTGGTCGGGGCCGAGCGCGACGTCGAGGTCGGCCCGGCGCTCCACGAGGATCGTGCCGCTGAGGTCCGACAGCGCCGCGGTGGCGTGGCTCGCGCCGATGTCGACCCCGGCCACGACCCAGGCCATCGGGTTGAGCGCCAGCAGCGAGGGCGGGCGGCCGCCGGTCGAGACGCCGCCGCCGTACGGCGCCACGAGCCCCAGCCGCATGAGCGTGTCGATCCGCGACGCGATGGTCGAGCGGGCGAGCCCGGAGAGGTCGGCGAGCTGCGCGCGGGTGCGGGGCCGACCGTCCCGAAGGAGCTCGAAGACGTCGCTGGTCCGCACGGCCGCAGTGTTCCACGCACCCTTCATGACGTCCAGCAGTCGACTTTTGACGGACTCTCGACATAAGTGGGTGACGCGTGCCACAGTGCGTCCGTGACCACCACGTCGCACACCTCGACCGACGGGACCCCCGGGACCCCCGGCGCCCCGGCCGCGTCCGCCGGCGCCGTCGTGCTGCGCGCGTCGGGGCTGACGAAGTCCTTCGCGGGCCACACCGTGCTCGCCGACGTCGACCTCGAGCTCCGCGAGGGCCAGGTCCTCGGCCTCGTCGGCGAGAACGGCGCGGGCAAGTCGACGCTGATGAAGATCCTCGCCGGCGTGCACTCCCCCGACGCCGGGACCGTCGAGATCGGCGGCGAGACGGTGACCTTCAGCCACCCCGTGCAGGCCCAGCAGGCCGGCCTCTCGACGGTCTTCCAGGAGTTCAACCTCCTGCCCGAGCGCACGGTCGCCGAGAACGTCTACCTCGGCCGGGAGCCCCGCCGCCGCGGCCTCGTCGACGTCGAGCGGATGCACCGCGACACCGACGAGCTGCTCGCCGGGCTCGGCGTGACCGGGCTCCGGGCCGGGCAGCGGGTCCGCACCCTCTCGGTCGCCGAGCAGCAGCTCGTCGAGATCGCCAAGGCCGTCAGCTACGACGCCCGCGTCATCCAGATGGACGAGCCCACCGCCGCCCTCGCCGAGCACGAGGTCGAGCTGCTCTACTCCGTCATCGCCCGGCTCACCGCCCGCGGCGTCGCGATCGTCTACGTCTCCCACCGGCTCAAGGAGATCTTCGACCTCTGCGACACCATCACCGTCCTCAAGGACGGCCGCCAGGTCACGACGCAACCGGCGACCGACCTCGACGACGCCGAGCTCGTCCGCCTCATGGTGGGCCGCTCGATCTCCTCCTTCTTCCCCGACCCGCTGCCCGGCACCGAGGTCGGCGAGCCGCTGCTGGAGCTGCGCGGCGCCGGCAACGGGTACGTCGACGGGGTCGACCTGACCCTGCGGGCGGGCGAGGTCGTCGGCATCGCCGGCCTCCAGGGCTCGGGCCGCACCGAGCTGCTCGAAGCGGTCTTCGGCGTCCGGCCGCTGACCCGCGGCACCATGCGCATCGGCGGGCGCGACGGGGGGCGCGACGTACGTCCCCGCTCCCCGCGCGCGGCGATCCGGGCCGGCCTCGCCATGATCACCGAGGACCGCAAGGCCACGGGCCTGGCGCTCAACCAGACGATCCTCGACAACGCGCTCGGCGTCGTCCGCGCCGTCTTCCCCCGCCGCACGGGCGCCGCCCGGCGCGAGCTGCCCGGCCTGCTGTCCTCGCTCGAGGTCTCGGCCCGGGCGATGGACCAGGAGGTCCAGTACCTGTCCGGCGGCAACCAGCAGAAGGTCGTGCTGGCCCGCTGGCTGACCACCGAGCCCCGCGTCGTGCTGATGGACGAGCCCACCCGCGGCATCGACGTCGGCGCGAAGCACTCCATCTACGAGCTGATGCGCGCGCTCGCGGCCCGGGGCGTCGCCGTCCTCATGGTCTCCAGCGAGCTGCCGGAGGTGATCGGCATGTCCGACCGCATCGTCGTCATGCGTGACGGCCGGGTGGCCGGCGAGCTGCCTGCCGGTTCGACCGAGGAGCAGGTGCTCCAGGTCGCGACCGGCGTCACCGGCGTCACTGGGGAGGCGGGCGCATGAGCACGCTCCTCCGGCGCGGGACGCCGCTGACCTCCACCGGCATCGTGCTGGTGCTGCTGGTCCTCAGCCTGGTCGTCGGCTTCGTGCTCACCGCGGTCGAGGGCCGCAACTTCCTCAGCTCCGGCAACATCTCCGCGCTGCTGACCGGCATCAGCATCCTGGGCTTCATCGCGATCGGGCAGACGCTGGTGATCCTGGTCGGCAGCCTCGACCTGTCGGTGCCGTACGTCGTCAGCCTGGTCAGCGTGCTGGCCGCCGGCACCATGGCCGGCGAGGACGGCAACGTGCTCCCCGCGGTCCTGCTCGCCCTCGCGGTCGCCGCGGCGATCGGGCTGGTCAACGGGGCGATCGTGGCCTACCTCGGCGTGCACGGGTTCATCGCGACGCTCGGCACCGGCCTGGTCATCAGCGGCTACCTCGCCACCAACTACCAGGGCAGCCACGGCTCCGCGCCGCGCTCCTTCCGCCTGGTCGGCGCCACGCAGGTCGGCCCGGTGCCGGTCTCCACGCTGATCCTGCTGGGCTGCGCGGTGCTCGTCGTGCTCATGCTCCGGCGCACCCGCACCGGTCACCACCTGTACGCCGTCGGCGGCAACCGCGAGGTCGCCCGCCTGTCCGGCATCCGCACGTCGGTGCCGGTCCTGGTCGCCCACACCCTCTCCTCGGTGCTGGCCGCGCTCGCCGGCCTGCTCCTGCTGGCCCGGCTCAGCGTCGGCAGCCCCACGATCGGCAGCCAGGGCGACTACGACCTGATGTCGATCGCGGCCGTCGTGCTCGGCGGCACGGTGCTCGCCGGCGGCAAGGGCAACGTCGTCGGCACCCTCGCCGGCGTCGCGATCTTCTCGGTCCTCGACAACGTCATGGGCGTGATGGGCGTGAGCGCCTTCCTCCAGGACGTCGTCCGCGGGCTCGTCATCGTCGTCGCGGTCGCGGTCTACGCCCGCCGCGAGATCGACCGCCGCCCCGCCCGGTTCGAACGGCCCACCGGCCTCGACGCCGCCCTCCAGGAGGCGAAGTGACCACCTCGACCCAGCTCCTCGACCGGGCCGGTCGCGCCCCGCTGGCCGACCACCACCGCAGCCTGGGCGGGCGGGCCGCAGCGGCGCTCGCCACCCCCGGCGGCGCGGTCTACGTCCTGGTCCTGCTCCTGCTGGTGGCCACCATCGCGGCGAACCCGAACTTCGGCGACCCCGGCGTGGTCATCCGCTTCCTCGGTCGCACCGCGCCGATCGCGATCGCGGCGATCGGGCAGTACTACGTGATCGTCTCCGGCGAGTTCGACCTCTCCATGGGCGCGGTCGTCGCCGCGCAGGTGGTGATGGCCGGCAACCTGATCGGGCAGGACGACAGCCGGATCCTGCCGGTCATGGTGCTGATGCTCGCCGTCGGCGTGCTCATCGGCGTGCTGAACGGCCTGGGCACCACCTTGCTGGGCGTCCCCAGCTTCATCGTGACGCTGGGGATGATGCTGGCGCTCGGCGGCCTGGTCGACCACCTCACCGGCGGCGCGGCCACCGGCAACCCCGCTGACACGTTCCGCGAGATCGGCCGCGGCGGCATCCAGGACGTGCCGGTCGTCGACGTCATCCCCTACCCGCTGCTGATCCTGCTCGTGCTCGGCGCGCTCGCCTCGTGGTCGATGCGCCGCCCCTTCGGCCGCAGCCTCGTCGCCGCCGGCGACAACGCCGACGCCGCCCGCGTCTCGGGCAGCTCGCTGTGGTGGCTGAAGACCCGCGCGTTCATCATCTCCTCGCTGTCGGCGACCGTCGCCGGGATCCTGCTCGTCGGGTACGCCGGCGTGCACCCCTCGGTCGGCCAGGGCTACGAGTTCACCGCCATCACCGCGGTCGTCCTCGGCGGCGTGCTCCTCGGCGGTGGCCGCGGCTGGGTGCTCTCGGCCGCCGCCGGAGCCGTCGCGCTGGAGCTGCTGTTCGTCCTGCTGACGGCCCTCGGGGTGGAGTCCACGTGGCGCGCCACCGTGCAGGGCCTGATCATCATCGCCGCCGTCGCGGTGGCCGGCCGCGCCTGGCAGCGCGGCCGCCGCCCCCGACGTACCTCTCCCTCGTCTCGGCACCTCACCCACCACCAGCCCACCCCGGGCACAACCACAGGAGACAACTGATGCGCACACCGTTGCGAAGCAGGTCGCTCAGGGGCGCCGTGGCGTCCGTCGCTGCCCTGGCCGTCCTGGCCGCGTGCAGCACCGACGAGTCCATCGACGATCCCGCCCCGCAGGCGGGCGAGGAGTCGGCCTCGGAGACCGAGGAGTCCGGCGGCGGGGAGGAGTGGTTCGTCCAGGCCGACTTCGACGAGCAGGACGAGCAGCGGTCGGCGACGTTCGAGGGCGACCCCGAGCAGCCGTGGCTGCAGTACATCGACGGCGAGATGACCGACACCGCCGACTACACGTCGAACAAGGCGCAGAAGGTCTGCTTCGCGAACGCCTCGATCTCCAACCCCTGGCGCCAGACCGGCTGGATCACGATGAACCAGCAGCTGAAGGTGCTCCAGGACGAGGGCGTCATCTCCGAGATGGAGACCCGCGACGCCCAGGACGACGACAACACCCAGATCGCTGACATCGACTACTTCATCAGCGAGGGGAACTGCGACGTCTTCGTCATCTCCCCGAACTCCACGGCCGCGATGACCCCCGCCGTCGAGCGCGCCTGCGAGACCGGCAAGCCGGTCATCGTCTTCGACCGCGGCGTCGAGACCGACTGCTACACGACGTTCATCCACCCCATCGGCGGCTACGCCTGGGGCATCGACACCGCCAACTTCCTCGTCGAGAACCTCGAGGAGGGCGACAAGGTCGTCGCGCTGCGGATCCTGCCGGGCGTCGACGTGCTCGAGACCCGCTGGGGCGCGGCCAAGAAGATCTTCGAGGAGAACGGCATCGAGGCGGTCGACTACTTCACCGGCGCCGACCCCACCAAGATCAAGGGCATCATCACCGACGAGCTCACCAAGGGCGACGTCGCAGGCGTGTGGATGGACGCCGGTGACGGCGCCGTCGCCGCCATCGAGGCCTTCGAGGACCAGGGCGTCGACTACCCGGTCATGACCGGCGAGGACGAGATGAGCTTCCTGCGCAAGTGGGAGGAGACGGGGCTGACCGGGCTCGCGCCGGTCTACTCCAACTTCCAGTGGCGCACCCCGCTGCTGGCGGTTCAGAAGATCGTCGCCGGCGAGGAGGTCCCGAAGGAGTGGGTGCTCCCGCAGACCCCGATCACCGAGGACGAGCGCGCCGACTTCCTCGAGGCCAACGAGGGCATGCCCGACGGCCACTACGCGAAGTTCGGTGGCGAGGACCTGCCCGGCTACCCGCAGGTCTGGCAGGAGCGCCAGATCCCGTGACCCCGCGCCCCTGACCCCGGCCCGGCCGGGGGTGGACGGACCCACCCCCGGCCGACACCCCGGTCCCCTCTCGACGAACGACCCCGCCCCGCCTCCCCGACTCCTTTCGACCGGAAGGTGTGCCCGTGCGCGCGCAACCCCGCCCCCTGGGCGTCAACACCTGGGTCTGGACCTCCCCGCTGACCGACGACGACCTCCGCCGGATGCTCGCGCTCGTCGCGGAGCTCGGCTTCGACGCGGTCGAGCTGCCCCTCGAGGAGCCGGGCCACCTCGACCCGGCCCGGACCGCCGCCGCCGTCCGCGACGCCGGCCTGGCGCCGTACGTCGTCGGCGCGATGGCCCCCGGCCGCGACCTCGTCGCCACCGACGCCGCGAGCGTCGCCCGCACCCAGGACTACCTGCGCAGCTGCGTCGACCTCGCCGCCGCGATCGGCGCGCCCAGCGTCTGCGGCCCGTTCTACGCCGCCACCGGCCGCGTGTGGCGGATGACGACCGCCGAGCGCACCGCGGCGTACGACGAGTGGTGCACGAACCTCGCGCCGGTGCTCGACCACGCCCGCGCCGCCGGCGTGGCGATCGGCATCGAGCCGCTGAACCGCTACGAGACCTCCCTGGTCAACACCGTCGACCAGGCGCTGGCCGCGCTGGCACCGCTCCTCGACGCGGCCGACCCGGGCATCGGCCTCGCGCTCGACACCTACCACCTCGGCATCGAGGAGCGCTCCAGCGCCGACGCCGTCCGGCGGGCCGGCCGCCACCTGGTGCACGTGCAGGTCTGCGGCAACGACCGCGGCGCACCCGGCCACGACCAGACCGACTGGCCGGCGCTGCTCGATGCGCTCGACGACGTCGGCTATGCCGGCGCACTGAACATCGAGAGCTTCACCCCCGACAACGCCTCGATCGCGGTGGCCGCCTCGATCTGGCGGCCGCTCGCCGCCTCGCCGGACGACCTGGCGCGCGACGGCCTCACCTTCCTCCGGTCGCTGACCGGCTCCCACGCCCCAGGAGGCGCCGCATGACCGAAGCGAACCCCACCGGCGCGCCCGGCCTGGGGGTGGCCGTGATCGGCTACTCCTTCATGGGCAAGGCGCACTCCAACGCCTGGCGCAACGTCTCCGCGTTCTTCCCCGACGCCCCGCGGGTGCGGCAGCAGGTGCTGGTCGGGCGGGACCCGGCGGCGCTGAAGACCGCCGCGGACCGCTACGGGTGGGCCGACACCGCCACCGACTGGCGCGACGTCGTGACCCGCGACGACGTCGACGTCGTCGACGTCTGCACCCCCGGGCACCTGCACGCGGAGGTCGCGCTCGCGGCGCTCGAGGCCGGCAAGCACGTCCTGGTCGAGAAGCCGCTCGCCAACACCGTGGCCGAGTCCGAGGCCCTGGTCGCCGCCGCCGCGGCCGCCGCCGAGCGCGGTGTGGTCACGATGACCGGCTTCAACTACCGCCGGGTGCCGGCGCTCGCGCTCGCGCGGCGGATGATCGCCGAGGGCCGGATCGGCACCGTCCGCCAGGTCCGGGCCAGCTACCTCCAGGACTGGCTCGTCGACGAGTCCGCGCCGATGACGTGGCGGCTGCGCCGCGAGTCGGCCGGGTCCGGCGTCCTCGGCGACCTCGGCTCGCACGTGGTCGACCAGCTGCACCACCTGCTCGGCGAGCCGGTCGTCTCCGCGAGCGGCCACCTGCGCACCTTCGTGCCGCAGCGGCCCGGCGACCACGGGCCCGAGGAGGTCACCGTCGACGACGCGGCCTGGGCGACGCTCGAGACCGCCTCCGGCGTGGTCGCCAGCCTCGAGGTCAGCCGGATGGCCACCAGCCGCAAGAACGCGCTGCAGATCGAGGTCTACGGCACGGCCGGTTCGCTGTCGTTCGACCTCGAGCGGCTCAACGAGCTCGGCGTCGACGACCACGGGCTCGACCCCGCCGGCGGCGTACGCCGGGTGCTCGTCACCGAGACCGACCACCCCTACCTCGACGCCTGGTGGCCGCCCGGCCACGTGCTCGGCTGGGACAGCACGTTCACCTCGCAGGCCGCCGACTTCCTGGCCGCGGTCGCCAACGGGACCAAGCCGGCGCCGTCGTTCGCCGACGGCCTGGCCGTCCAGCGGGTGCTGGCGGCCATCGAGGAGAGTGCGGGACGCTCGGGCGCCCGCGTCGCCGTACCGACCGTCACCACCCAGCAGGAGGACTGAGATGGGCAAGCGCTTCACCCTGTTCACCGGCCAGTGGGCCGACCTGCCGCTCGAGGAGGTCGCCCGGCTCGCCGCCGGCTGGGGGTACGACGGACTCGAGATCGCCGTCTCCGGCGAGCACCTCGACGCGTGGCGCTGGGACGAGCCCGGCTACGTCGAGGGGCGGCTGGAGATCCTCGAGCGGCACGGCCTCGGCTGCTGGGCGATCTCCAACCACCTCACCGGCCAGGCCGTCTGCGACGACCCGATCGACGAGCGGCACCGCGCGATCGTCCGGGACCGCGTGTGGGGCGACGGCGACCCCGAGGGCGTGCGCACCCGTGCCGCGGAGGAGCTGGCGCTGACCGCGCGGCTCGCTCAGCGGATGGGCGTCTCCACCGTCGTCGGCTTCACCGGCTCCTCGATCTGGCCGTACGTCGCGATGTTCCCGCCGGTGCCGGCCTCCCGGATCGAGGCGGGCTTCACCGACTTCGCCGACCGCTGGAACCCGATCCTCGACGTCTTCGACGAGTGCGGCGTCCGCTTCGCCCACGAGGTGCACCCCTCGGAGATCGCCTACGACTACTGGTCGACGGTGCGCGCGCTCGAGGCGGTCGGCCACCGCGAGGCCTTCGGCCTGAACTGGGACCCCAGCCACATGATGTGGCAGGACCTCGACCCGGTCGCGTTCATCACCGACTTCGCCGACCGGATCTACCACGTCGACTGCAAGGACACCCGCCTGCGCCTCGGCGGCGGCCGCAACGGCCGGCTCTCCTCGCACCTGCCCTGGGGCGACCCGCGCCGCGGCTGGGACTTCGTCTCCACCGGCCGCGGCCAGGTCCCGTGGGAGGACTGCTTCCGCGCGCTCGCCGCCATCGGCTACGCCGGACCGATCTCCGTGGAGTGGGAGGACGCCGGCATGGACCGCCTGCACGGCGCCCCCGAGGCCCTCGCCTTCCTCAAGCAGTTCGACTACGACCCTCCCGCCGCCGCCTTCGACGCCGCGTTCAGCTCCTAGCCGCGTCCGCTCCGGGGCCGGCCCGCCGCCCTTGTAACGGAACGTTCGCTGCTCTACCTGTACGCTGCAGCGTGCAGACACAGTGGCGAACGCCGCGTTACATGCGACAGCCGGGACCGCTCAGACCCCGGCGGCGGCGATCGCGTCCGCGACGGCGTCGCCGAAGGCCCGGTGGCCCTCGAGGGTGAGGTGCAGCCGGTCGTCGAGGTAGGGCAGGTCCAGCCCGCTGGTGGGGACGTACGTCGCCGCGTGCCGCTCCGCGAGCCGGGCCAGCAGCCGGTCGATGCGGGCGACCCCGTCCCCGCGCGCGGGCGCGCTCGCCGGTCCGACCACGACGACGGCCGCGTCGCCGACCCGGCGCTCGAGGCCGGCCACCAGGCGCTCGAACCCGGCCCGCACGGCGGCGTCGCTCTGGTCGACGTCGTTCAACCCGCCCTCGACGACCACGAGGTCGGCGCCGCCGAGGACCGCATCGGCGGCGCGGGCGGCGAAGGAGACCTCGGGCCCGCAGCCGCTCGCGCCGGCGCTGAAGCCCGACCCGGAGAAGCCCGCCACGCGCACCCGGCCCGCGAGCCGCGACGGCCACGACGTACCCACCTCGTCCAGACCGAGCCCGGCCGCCCACGAGTCGCCGATGACCACGACGTCGCGGCCCTCGCCGGTGACGATCCCCGCCCGCTCGGCCGAGCTCGCGGCGAACCGCTCGCAGCGGGTGCTGCCGGTGCCGCGCGCCCGGTCGGCCAGCTGGACGACGAGGACGCCGACGACCACCAGCACGACCACGGCGAGGAGCACCGAACGGCGACGGGCGAGGAGCACCTGACGATGGTGCGCCGTTCCCGCCCGCCCACCGAGGGTTGTTGCAGGATCGTTGCCGACCGCAAGGAACTCCGGTCGAGCCGGTCGGCGCGATTCCTCGGGCGGTCCGCCTCAGGACTCCGTCGGCCGAGGCTCCGGGGGCTCCGCCACGCCGGGGTCCTCGCCCGGCGCGACGGGGTTCGGCGACTGCTCGGGGTCGCTGCCGGGCGGGGCGGTGCTCGGGTCGGTCGGGTCGGGCTCGAACGGTGCGGTGGCCATGGCGGCTCGGTACCCGGACGGCGCCCCACGAGCCGCTCGCGAGCCGCCCCGCGTGGGAGCCGACCCGGGTGGAGACGCGGCCCGACCCCGGCGGGTCAGACCAACGCGTACGCCGCCAGCTCGCCGGCGAGGTCCTCGTTGGCGCGGCCGTGGACGATCGTGCCGTCGGCGGTGTGCTCGACGGAGTCGATCTCGCCGTGCTGGTGCAGCCGGTTGATCAGGTCTCCGCGCTCGTAGGGCAGCAGCGCGGCGAACTCCACGCCGGGTCGGGGCAGCTCGCCCTCCACGACGGCGAGCGCGTCGGCGATGCCTTCACCGGTCTTGGCGCTGACGACCACGCAGTGCGGCTCGCGCTGGCGCAGGCGGGCGATGACCATCGGGTCGGCGGCGTCGGCCTTGTTGATGACGACGAGCTCGGGCACCTGGTCGGCACCGATCTCGGCGAACACCTCGCGCACTGCGGCGATCTGTCCCTCCGGGTCGGGGTGGGAGCCGTCGACGACGTGCAGCACGAGGTCGGCGTCGGCCACCTCCTCCAGGGTGGAGCGGAACGCCTCGACCAGCTGGTGCGGCAGGTGCCGCACGAAGCCGACCGTGTCCGACATCGTGTAGACGCGGCCGTCGGAGGTCGTCGTGCGCCGTGTCGTCGGGTCCAGCGTCGCGAACAGCGCGTCCTCGACCAGCACCCCGGCGTCGGTGAGCCGGTTGAGCAGCGAGGACTTGCCGGCGTTGGTGTAGCCGGCGATCGCGACCGCGGGGATCTGGTGGCGACGGCGCTCCTGGCGCTTGGTGTCGCGGGTCCCCTTCATCTCGCGCAGCTCGCGGCGGAGCTTGGCGATCCGGGTGTTGATCCGGCGCCGGTCGGTCTCGATCTTGGTCTCACCGGGACCACGGCCACCGATGCCGACACCGCCGGCGGCACGGCCGCCGACCTGGCGCGACAGGTTGCCACCCCAACCACGCAGGCGCTGCTTGAGGTAGGTCAGCTGCGCGAGCTCGACCTGCGCCTGGCCCTCCTTGGACTTCGCGTGCTGGGCGAAGATGTCGAGGATCAGCGCGGTCCGGTCGACGACCTTGACCTTGAGCCGGTCCTCGAGGTTCCTCAGCTGGCTGGGTGCGAGCTCGCCGTCGCAGATCACCGTGTCGGCGCCGGTGGCGGCGACGATCTCCTTGAGCCCCTCGACCTTGCCGCGGCCGATGTACGTCGCCGGGTCGGGCCGCTGCCGGCGCTGGTAGATCGCGTCGAGCACCTCGGAGCCGGCGGTCTCCGCGAGGAGCGCGAGCTCGGCCATGGAGTTCTCGGCGTCCTCGACGCTGCCCTCGGTCCACACGCCCACCAGGACCACGCGCTCGAGGCGCAGCTGGCGGTACTCGACCTCGGTGATGTCCTCGAGGTCGGTCCGCAGCGCGGCGACGCGGCGCAGCTCGTGGCGCTCGGCGAGGTCGAGCTCACCGGTGGTGAGCTCCTCCTCGGGGTCGGGCTCGTCGACGTAGCCGGACTCGAAGTCGTCGTCGGTGTCGTCCTGGATGTCGTCGGTGTCGTCCTCGACGGTGACCTCGAGGTCCTCGTCGTCCCAGGCGCGGGTCTCCTCCAGCTCGGAGTCGAGCGAGAAGTCCCGTGCGTTCGCGTTGGTCATGTGCCTCCGTGTCTTGCCAGGTGTCGTGCCAGGTGTCGTGCTGAGCGTCATCTCGGAGAGCACAACGCCTCCGAGCCCTCCACTATGCCCGCTTGACTGGGGCTGTGGACAACCCCTTTCCCCCGGTGCCCGGCTCCTCCGCCGGCATCCGCCTGCTCGGCCTCACCGGCGCGCCCGGCGTCGGCAAGAGCACGTACGCCGCGGCGCTGGCCGCCGAGCACGGCCTCGCGGTGGTCCCGATGGACGGCTTCCACTACGCCGACGTCGAGCTCGCTCGCCGCGGGCTGCTCGACCGCAAGGGCGCGCCGGACACCTTCGACGCCGAGGGGTACGCCGTGCTGCTGCGGCGGGTGCGCCGGTGCGAGCCGGCGGTGGTCGCCCCCGCGTTCGACCGCGACCTCGAGCAGGCCCTGGCCGGGGCGATCGCGGTGCCGGCGACCGGGACGGTGGTGACCGAGGGCAACTACCTGCTGCTCGACGAGCCGCGCTGGCGGGCGGTGCGCGCGGAGGTCGACGAGGTCTGGCACCTCCACGTCGACGACGACCTGCGCCGCGAGCGGTTGGTCGCCCGGCACGTGCGGCACGGCAAGTCGCCTGCGGAGGCGCGGGCCTGGGTGGCCCACGTGGACGAGCCGAACGCCCGGCTCGTCGAGACGGTCGCGGCCCGGGCCGACCGGGTGCTGGACCTCACCGCCCGGGCCTGACCGACCCGCTGGATCGCGCCCGACCGCGTCGGGTACCTGACGACGTCCGCCCACTCACCCACCACGCTTTGGAGGCACGAGCATGGCCGACGGCACCCGCTCGCTGACCACGCGGCAGGGCCACCCTGTCCCCGACAACCAGAACACCCGGACGATCGGCGCCCGCGGACCGGCGACGCTGGAGAACTACCACTTCCTCGAGAAGATCAGCCACTTCGACCGCGAGCGCATCCCCGAGCGGGTCGTCCACGCCCGCGGCGCGGTCGCGTTCGGCGAGTTCGAGGCGACCGGCACGTGGGGCGACGAGCCGATCGCGGCGTACACGCGGGCCAAGATCTTCTCCGAAGCCGGCAAGAGGACGCCGCTCGCGATCCGGTTCTCCACCGTCATCGGTGGCCGGGACTCCTCCGAGGCGGCGCGCGACCCGCGCGGCTTCGCGGTGAAGTTCTACACCGAGGACGGCAACTGGGACCTCGTCGGCAACAACCTCGGCGTCTTCTTCATCCGCGACGCCATCAAGTTCCCCGACGTCATCCACTCCCTCAAGCCCGACCCGGTGACCTTCCGCCAGGAGCCGGCGCGGATCTTCGACTTCATGTCGCAGACCCCGGAGTCGATGCACATGCTGGTCAACCTGTTCAGCCCGCGCGGCATCCCGGCCAGCTACCGGACCCAGCAGGGCTTCGGCGTCAACACCTACCGCTGGGTCAACGCCGAGGGCGTCTCCCACCTGGTGAAGTACCACTTCTACCCGCACGAGGGCGTGAAGTCGCTGACCGAGGAGGACGCCGCCAACATCCAGGCCGGCGACCTCGGGCACGCCTCGAAGGACCTCTACGAGGCGATCGAGCGCGGCGACTTCCCGAAGTGGGACCTCTACGTGCAGATGATGGAGGACCACGACCATCCCGAGCTCGACTTCGACCCGCTCGACGACACCAAGGTGTGGCCGGAGGAGCTCTTCGAGCCCAAGCTGGTCGGGACGATGACGCTCAACCGCAACGTCAGTGACCACCACAACGAGAACGAGCAGATCGCCTTCGGCACCGGCGTGCTCGTCGACGGCCTGGAGTTCTCCGACGACAAGATGCTGGTCGGGCGGACCTTCTCCTACAGCGACACCCAGCGCTACCGGGTCGGCCCGAACTACCTCCAGCTGCCGGTCAACGCCGCCAAGGTCGACGTCCACACCAACCAGCGCGGTGGCCAGATGTCGTACGGCGTGGACCTCGCCGATGGGCAGAACCCGCACGTCAACTACGAGCCCTCGACGATGGGCGGCCTGGCCGAGTCGGCCAAGCCCGGCCACGGCGAGGTCGGCCCGGAGATCAACGGCCGGCTGACCACCGCGCGGATCCCGCGCACGAACGACTACGCGCAGGCCGGCGAGCGGTTCCGGCTGATGGAGGACTGGGAGCGCGACGACCTGGTGAAGAACCTCGTCGCCAACATCTCCGAGGCCACCCGTGAGGTCCAGGAGCGGATGGTCTGGCACTTCTTCATGTGCGAGGACGAGCTCGGCCAGCGGGTCGGCGAGGGTCTCGGCATCACCGCCGACGACGTCCGGGGGCTCGAGCCGCTCGCGACGCAGACGCTGTCGGAGGAGGAGCTCGAGCGGGCCCGCAACCTCGGCAAGAACGGCCCTCGCGACGTCGAGGGCCACACGATGACCCACTGCGTCCCGAACGAGCGGGTGGTCGTCGAGCGCTGACGCGCGGCCACCGGCCCCGCACACGCGACGAGGCCCGCTCCCCTGACCGGGGAGCGGGCCTCGTGCCGTGCGGGTGCTAGCTCTTCTTCTTCAGTGCGCTCGGCTTGTGCACGGCTTCCCCGCCGGACTTCTCGCTCTTCACGAGGTACTGCGGGTCGTCCTTGCTCGCCTTGACGTCACGCTTCGCGGCGTGGGTGTCGGAGGTGATCTTCTTCTCCACCACGCCCTCGGCGGTGCCGCCGTGGGACTTCCACTCGACCTTGTCGCCCTTCTTGAACTCCGTCATGGGCGGCCGGTACCCCGACGCGTCGACCCGAGCCGACTGGCGAGCCGCCTCCCGGCGGACGGGCAATCCGGGCGTAACCACGTCGAAACAGCCGGCCACCACGCGGTCCCTAGCGTCCTTCCGTCTCGGGTCCCGCCGACGCACGGACGTGCGGCGGCGCCCCTACGAAAGGACCACCACCTCTCATGAATCGGCGCCTCGGTCGATCTCTCGGCCTCCTGCTCGCCACCAGCGTCCTCACCATCGCCCCCACCGCGCCCGGCACCGCGGCGCCAGCCCCGGAGAACCCCGGCGCCTGGCCCGCCCTGGCGCAGCGGCTCCAGCCGATCATCGACGACGCGAAGGACGAGGGCGTGGCCCTCGGCCTGTTCGTCTCCGACCTCAGCGGCGGGGCGCTCGGCGGGCAGACGCTCTACCTCGGCAAGCAGGACCGCTACACCACCGCTAGCACGATCAAGCTCTCGCTCGCCGCGACGGTGATGAGCCAGGTCGAGTCCGGGGCGCTGACCCTGGACGACGAGGCCACCATCACCGAGCCGGAGGTCGTCGGCGGGTCCGGCGTGCTGAAGGACCGGCCGCGGCCGATCACCACGACCGTCGGCGAGATGCTCGACCTGATGATCACCGTCAGCGACAACACCGCGACCAACAAGCTGGTCGACGTGGTCGGCGGGTTCGACCCCATCAACGCGCTCGCCGAGGGCGCCGGGATCGCGAAGGAGGACCTGCACTTCGGCCGCAAGATGTTCGGCGCCGTCGTCCTCCCCGACGGCGACCTGTGGGCCACGCCGTACGGCTACCAGCAGCTGCTCGACCTCTACTGGAGCTCCTACCAGGGCCGCCCGGCGGCCGGTTTCGTCGACCGTGGCAGCGCCCGCCACATCCTGGGGCTGATGCGCAAGCAGCAGGTCAAGACCAAGCTCGGCGCGGTGGTCCCCGGCCGGCTCCTCGCCCACAAGACCGGCGAGAACGCGACCGTCAGCCACGACCTCGGGTTCCTCATGCTGTCCGGCCGCGAGGTGGGCATCGGCGTCTTCACTCAGAACGACGGCGGGTACGTCGGGGACGCGTGGTACGACGCCGCGGACCCGTTCGTCCACCAGGTCGCCGCGGTCGTCTACGACCACGTGCTGCACGCCGAGACCCCGGCCGCACCGGAGGCCGCCCTGCCCACGACGGCGTCGCTCCACCTTCCGAGGACGCGGGTCGCCCACGGCCACAGCGACGTGCGGCTGACCGTGCGGGTGCGCGCCGCGGCGACCCCGCGCGGGGCGGTCGTCATCCGCGACGGCGGACGCGTGCTCGCCACGAAGCGGCTGGTGGCCGGCCGGGCGACGTACCGCCTGCCCAGCACGCTGGTGCGCGGACCGCACCGGCTGCGGGCCCGCTACGTGCCGGCCGACCCGGCGGCGTACACGCCCTCGACGTCCGCCGTGGTGGTGCTCCGGGTCCGCTGAGCTGGACGCCCCCGGACATGCAAGACGCCTCGTGCTGCCAGGAGTGCGCCGGAGCGCACGCTGGGCAGCACGAGGCGTCGTCCGCGAGGCGTCAGGTCACTTGGGAGGCATCCGGATGCCGCCGTCGACGCGGATGGTCTCGGCGTTCATGTAGGAGTTGGTCAGGCACTCCATGACCATGGAGGCCAGCTCGTCGGGGGTGCCGAGGCGCTTGGGGAACAGCACGCTCTCGCCCAGCTTGGCCTTGAACGCCTCCGCACCCTCGCCCTCGCCGTAGATCGGGGTCTCGATGAGGCCCGGGGCGACGGTGTTGAGGCGGATCGCGGCGGCGGAGAGGTCGCGGGCGACCGGGAGGGTCATGCCGACGACGCCGCCCTTGGAGGCGGAGTACGACGCCTGGCCGATCTGGCCGTCGAACGCTGCGACCGACGCGAGGTTGACGATCGCGCCGCGCTCGCCGGTCTCGGTCGGGTCCTGGGTGCTCATCACCGTCGCGGCCTGGCGGACCACGTCGAAGGTGCCGACCAGGTTGATCGCGACGACCTTCTTGAACGCGTCGAGGTCGTGGGCCGACTCGAGCGTGCCGTCACGGCCGATGGTGCGCGAGGCCCAGCCGATGCCGGCGGAGTTCACGACCGCGCGCAGCGGGGCGATCTCGGCGGCGGCGCGCACGGCGCCGGCGATCTGCTCGGTGTCGGTCACGTCGACGCGGGCGAAGACCCCGCCGATCTCCTGGGCGAGGGCCTCGCCCTTGTCGGCCTGGAGGTCGGCGACGACCACGACGGCACCGCGGGCGGCGAGCTGGCGGGCGCAGGCAGCGCCGATGCCCGACGCTCCGCCCGTGACGATGGCACTGGCTCCGTTGAGTTCCATGCAGCGGACTGTAGTGGCCCGCCGTCCCTCACAGGGCGGTGGTTCCGCGGGCGACCACGACCGCCGGACCGGTCATCAGCACCCGGTCGTCGGCGGTCCAGCTGATCTCCAGCGTGCCGCCGGGGAGGTCGATGCGGTACGTCGCGTCGCCGGCCTCGCCGGTGTCGCTCGCGTCCGGGCGGCGTCCGTCGGCCAGCGCGGTGGCGACCGCGACCGCGCACGCACCCGTGCCGCACGACCGGGTCTCGCCGGACCCGCGCTCGTGGACCCGCATCGCGACGTGGCCGGCGCCGCGCCGCTGGACGAACTCCACGTTGACCCCGTGCGGGTAGACCGCCCGGTCGTACGCCGGCTCCTCCGCCAGCGCCCCCACCGGTCCGTCGGCCGCGAGCGACTCGCCGTCGCCGAGGAACGCCACCGCGTGCGGGTTGCCCATGTCGACGTGGGTCGCCGCCCAGCGGGCCGGCCCGACGGCCACCTCAGTGTCCCCGAGCAGCCGCGGGCGGCCCATGTCGACGGTGATCCGGTCGCCGTCGACCTCGATCACCTTGACGCCGGCGCGGGTGCCGACCGGGATCGGCCGGCCGGGCTCGACCAGGCCCTCCTCGAGCAGGTGCCGGGCGAAGACGCGCACGCCGTTGCCGCACATCTCCGAGAGCGAGCCGTCGCTGTTGCGGTAGTCCATGAACCACTCGGCCTCGCGCGGGTCCGCGTGCTCGCGCGCCGCGGCGTACGCCTCGGTCCGCACGACGCGCAGGACCCCGTCGCCACCGATGCCGGCCCGCCGGTCGCACAGCCGGGCGACGCGGGCCGGGTCGAGGTCGCCGTGGACCGTGCCGTCGTGGTCGGGCAGGAGCACGAAGTCGTTCTCGGTGCCGTGCCCCTTGAGGAACGGGTACTCACTCATAGAGCGACTTCCCGTAGTTCTCGGGCTTGTAGTAGTCGTCGAGCTGCGCGACGTCCATGCCGTTGGCCTCGACCTCCTTGGCGATGAGCGCCCGGCGCGGCACCGTCGCCTCGGGGTCCCAGGTCTCAGGCTGCCACAGGCCGCTGCGCAGGAACGCCTTCGCGCAGTGGAAGAACAGGTCCTCGATGTCCACCACGACCGCGAGCAGCGGCCGGTGCCCCTTGACGACCAGCTCGTCGAACCACGGCGCGTCGCTGACCAGCCGTGCGCGGCCGTTGATGCGCAGCGTGTCGCCGCGGCCGGGGATGAAGAAGTTCAGCCCGACGTGCGGGTTGGTGAGGATGTTGCGGTAGCCGTCCGCCCGTCGGTTGCCCGGCCGCTCCGCAAGGGCGATCGTCCGGTCGTCGATGACGTGGACCAGCTGGCCGGCCGGGTCGCCCTTGGGCGAGGCGTCGCAGCGGCCGTCGGCGTCGCTGGTCGCCATCACGCAGAACGGCGTCGCCGCCAGCCAGGCCCGGTCGACCGGCAGCAGAGAGGGTCGCGCCTTGTTGACCGCCCGATCGTTCGGCTCGCCCAGCAGCGCGACGAGCTGCTCGACGGTGGTGATCTCAGCGGTGGTGATCTCAGCGGTGGTCTCGACTGGCGTCTCGGGGGCGCGTGCGGCGACGGTCTCGGTCACGTGCCCACGGTAGTGCCCGCGACCGAGGCCGGGCGCCCGCGTTTTCAGGGCGTCCGCGGCCGGACCACGCCGGCGGAGCCCCCTCCCCGGCGCGCCGGCTCGGCTGCGGCGGTCAGCAGCCCGCCGGGGCCGATCTCGATCGCGGCCGCCGCACCGATCTCCGCGGCACTGGTCAGCGCGTCGCCGGCCGGCGCGAGCTCGTGGCCGTACGCCTCGAGCAGTGGCCCGTAGGCGTCGATGAACTCCGGCTCGGCCGTCACCGCGGCGGTGTTGCGCTGCGAGGCGCGCGGCGCGGCCACCGCCTCGGCGATGCTCCGGCCCCGGTCGAAGCGCTCGACCAGGATCTGCAGCACGGTCGTGATGATCGTCGAGCCGCCGGGCGAACCGACCGCGAGCACAGGCTTCCCGTCGCGGAGCACGATCGTCGGCGACATCGAGCTGCGCGGCCGCTTGCCCGGCTGGATCCGGTTCGGGTCCTCGGGGTCGGGCACGGCGGTGAAGTCGGTCAGCTCGTTGTTGAGCAGGAAGCCGCGACCCGGCACGACGATCCCCGAGCCACCGGTCTGCTCGATGGTCAGCGTGTACGACACGACGTCGCCCCAGCGGTCGACGACGCTCAGATGGGTGGTCTCGACGTTCTCGGTGTCGGGCGCCTCGACCGGCTCGGCCTCGTCGCCGGTGGCACACTCCCCGTCGTAGGACGTCACGTCGCCGGGCTCGACCGGCTTGGTGGCGGCCCGGGTCGGGTCGATCGTGCAGTCGCGCTCGGCGGCGAAGGTCGGCGAGAGCAGGTCGGCGAGCGGGACGTCGACGTACGCCGGGTCCCCGACGTACACCCCTCGGTCGGCGAAAGCCCGCGCGCTCGCCTCGAGGTAGAGGTGCAGCGCCTGGGCGTCGTCCATCGCGGCGAGGTCGTGGCGCTCGAGGATCTCCAGCGCCTCGCCGACGGTCGAGCCGCCGCTGGAGGACGGCGCCATGCCGTGGACGTCCAGCCCGCGGTAGCTCGTGCGGGTCGCGGCCTGGTTCTTGACGCGGTAGCCGCGCAGGTCCTTCTTGGTCAGGTAGCCGGTCGGCACGGGCAGGTCGGTCCGGCCGCTGAGCGGCGGCTTGCGGACCGCCTTGACGATCTCCGCGCCGATCGCGCCGCGGTAGAACGGCTTCAGGCCGTCCTTGCGGACGAGGTCGTAGGTGCGGGCGAGGTCGGGGTTGCGGAACCGCGTGCCGACGGTGGGCAGCTTCCCGCCGCGCAGGAACAGCCGCTTGGACGAGGTGAAGGTGCGGAACCGTTCCCGGTTGTCCTTCGTCTGCTGGCGGAACGTCTCGTCGACGACGAAGCCCCTGCGCGCCAGCGCGGCGGGCCGGCCGAGCACCTGCCTCAGCGATCGGCTACCCCACCGGTCGAGCGCACGCTTCCAGGTGGCGAGCGTGCCCGGCGTGCCGACGCTGACGCCGCTGGTGACCAGGTCAGGGGTGAACGGGTAGGGCTCGCCGGTCGCCGGGTCAAGGAACGCGTCGGCCGGGATGCCGCGCGGGGCGGTCTCGCGGCCGTCGATGGTCGCGACCTTCCCGGTCGAGGCGTCGTAGTGGACGAAGTAGCCGCCCCCGCCGATGCCGGCGCTGTAGGGCTCGGTGACGCCGAGCGCGGCCGCCGTGGCGACCGCCGCGTCGACGGCGTTGCCGCCGGAGCGGAGCACCGCGAGCCCGATCCGGGTGGCGTCCGGGTCGACCGAGCTGACCGCCCCACCGGTGCCCGTCGCCACCGGCACCTTCGGGGGCACCGGCGCGGCTGCGGCGGGCGGGGCGCCCGGCAGCGCGACGAGGGCCGGCGCGACCAGGGCGAGGACGGGGACGGCTCGGACGATGGAGAGACGGCGCATGGGTTCCTCCCGAGAGATCCGCGGACGAGGCGGTCCGATCACTGTGGACCCGGCCGCCGACAGTTGTCGAGGTGCCCGCTCCAGCTCGTCCCAGGCAGGCGATCCCCGGCAGCCGTCCTCAGGCAGGCCGTCGTCGGGGTAGTAACGGACGTTCTTGACCTCCACGAGGTCGGGACGGACGTTCCTGACCGTTACTACCCCGGCCGGCTACGAGCGAGCACCCACGACGTCGTACGTCGCGCAGAGGAACGCACCGTTGCGCCCGTGCGAGGTGAGCCGCAGGTCGAGCCGTCGCGGGAGCAGCGGCCGGCCCGCGCCGAGGGTCACGGGCGCGATCGACACCAGCACCTCGTCGAGCAGCCCGGCGTCGGCCAGCTGGCCGGCGAGGTCGCCGCCGCCGACGACCCACACGTCCTTGCCGGCGGCCGCCTCGACCATCGCGGCGTGCACCTCGCGCACGTCGCCCGAGGCGATGGTGACGGTGTCGGCGACCGGGGCGAGGTCGCGGTGCGTCATCACCCAGGTCGGCTGCGTGTAGGACCACCGCTCGCCGGTCGCGGCGTTGTGGTCGAGCAACCACTGGTACGTCGTCGCGCCCATGAGCAGGGCACCGATGCCGCCGATGAACGCGCCGTAGTCGAGCATCCCGCCCTCCTCGAGCGGCTGGCTCAGCAGCCAGTCGAGCGAGTCGTGCTCGTCGGCCAGGAAACCGTCGAGCGTGGTGGCGGTGTAGTAGACGGTCCTCGTCATCGGTCGCTCCTCGTCCTGCTCCACATGATCGGGTCGCCGTGGTCCACCGCGGCGCCGAGCGTCCGCAGCAGCATCCGGGCGAGCTGGCGGCGGTGCGCGGCGTACGTCAGCACGTGCCCGACGACCTCGCCCAGCAGGAAGCTCTCGGGCGGCTCGCAGAGCGCGTCGACCAGTCGGTCGCCCCACGCACCACGGCGGTCCACGTCGCGCACCATCGCCAGCCACCGCGGCGCGACCGCGTCGTGCCGCTCCAGCAGCCGCGGCAGGTCGCCGTCGCCGCGGGCGGGGCTGTCGAGGCCCTCGATCGCGGCGAGCCAGACCTCCTTGGCGTGGACGTGGTTCTCCAGCACCGCCGCCAGCGACGCCTCCTCGCCGTCCCACGCGAGCACCCGGTTGCCGGGCAGCAGCACGCGCTCGCGCTCCTCGCGCGCCCGTCCCTTCGCCACGTCGAGCAACGCGCGGGTGTCGTCGAGGTCGTGCCGCACCAGCTGCTCGGTGACCGGGTCACCGGCGGGACCGCCCGCCTCGCCGGCGTCGACCCACAACGACGTCGGCGGGTGGAAGTGGATGCCGTTCGGGGCCGGCAGCCAGTGGTCGCGCGGCCCGCCCGCGCGCACGGCCGACGGCGGCTCGCCGTACGCCTTGGCGAAGGCCCGGCTGAACCCCTCGACGCTCTCGTAGCCCGCCGCGAACGCCGCCTCCGTCACGCTCGTCCCACGTCGCAGCCGCCAGGCCGCGCGCTCCAGCTCGACCCGTCGGCGCATCGCCACCGGCGGCTCGCCGGCGTCGCGGCGCAGCCGGTGGGCGAAGTGGTACGGCGAGGCGTAGGCGTCCTCGGCCATCTCGCCGAGCGTCCGGTTGTCCTCGTCGAGCACCGCGTCGAGGACCTCGCGCAACCGGTCGCGTCCGCTCAGGTTCTCCACCATGCCGACCAGTCTGGCCGCGCGCGGCCGTCCTCCGCCCGACCGTTCTTGCGCACCTACGGCTGGGCGGCGTCGACGGCCGCCCGGAGCAGCAGGATCCCGAACCCGGTCACCCCGCGGGCCCGGGCGGACAGCACGACCACGGAGACGCCGCGGTCGGGGCGGGAGCCGACGAAGGACCGGTAGCCGCCGGTGCCGCCGTCGTGGAACAGCATCCCGTCCGGCGCGAGCAGCCAGCCGAGCCCGACCGTCGCCGGGCCGACGCGCCCGGCGCGGTGCTGCGGGGCGCGCGCGTCGGCGGCGGCCGCCGCGAGCGGCCCGTCGTACGCCGTGTCGAACGCGCCGACGTAGCGCGTCAGGTCCGCGGCGGTCGAGACGACGCCGCCGGCGCCGGCGAGCAGCGCGAGGTCCCACCGCCCGGCGGGGCGGCCGCGCCAGCCGTGCCCGGGCGCGAGCCGGTGCTCCTGCCCGGCCGGCAGTGCGACGCCGGTGTCGGCGAGGCCGAGCGGTCCGGCGAGGCGGTCGGCGAGGAGCGTGGCGTAGTCGGTGCCGGCCGCGCGGGCGAGCGCCCAGCCCAGCAGGCCGCCGCCGAGGTTGGAGTAGCCGAACCGACGGCCGGGCTCGACGCGGGGCCGGGTCGCGAGCACCGCCGCGGACAGCGTCGCCTCGTCGTAGCGCGCGTAGGGGTCGTGCCGCTCGCTCGTCAGCCCGGGCCACAGCGACCCCTTCGGCAGCCGGGGCAGGCCGGAGTGGTGGGTGGCGAGGTCGCGCAGCGTGATCGGCCGGCCCTTCACCGGCGGCGCGACCGGCAGGTGGGCGGCGACGGGGTCGTCGAGCCCGACCACGCCGTCCCGCGCCAGGTCGGCGAGCAGCAGCGCGGTCATCGTCTTGGTGACCGAGCCGATCTCGAGGATCGACGCGGGACCGTCGGGCAGCTCGCCACGGGAGTGGTACGCCGTGCCCGCCGGCGTGCGGACGGCGACGACGAGGCCGGTGCCGTCGTCGGTCCGGCGGTCCAGCACCTCCTCGACGCTCGGGGTCGGACGCCTGCGGCTCATGTCCCCACCCTGCCGACCGCCGCCAGCGCCTGCTCCACCCGGTCCGGGTCGTCGTGGCGGACCCACACCACGCGCGGGTCCTTGCGGAACCACGCGTCCTGCCGCCGCGCGAAGCGGCGGGTGGCCACCACGGTCCGCTCGCGCGCCTCGTCGAGCGACAGCTCGCCGTCGAGGTGGGCCATCACCTCGACGTACCCGATCGCGCGGCCGGCCGTCCGACCGTCCGCCAGCCCCTCGTCGAGCAGCCGCGCGACCTCCTCGACCAGTCCGTCGGCGAACATCGCGTCCACGCGCAGCTCGATCCGCGCGTCCAGGGTGGGCCGGTCGATGTCGACGCCGACCTGGATCGTGGCGGGGTCGACGTACTCCGGCCGCGGCAGCGACGCGCTGAACGGGCGGCCGGTGATCTCGACGACCTCGAGCGCGCGGACGGTGCGCCGGCCGTTCTCGACCAGGATCCGGGCGGCCGCCTCGGGGTCGACCTCGGCCAGCCGCGCGTGCATCGCGGCCGGGCCGACCTCGGCGAGCTCCGCCTCCAGCCGGGCGCGGACGGCCTCGTCGGTGCCGGGGAACTCGAAGCGGTCCAGCACCGCCCGGGTGTAGAGCGCCGACCCGCCCACGAGCACCGGCACCCGGCCGGCGTCGCGGAGGTCGGCGATCGTCGCGCGCGCCCAACCCTGGAACTCCGCCACGGTGGCCGGCTCGCGCACCGACAGCCGGTCGAGCAGGTGGTGCGGGATGCCGCGGCGTTCGGCGACGGGGAGCTTCGCGGTGCCGATGTCCATGCCGCGGTAGAGCTGCATCGCGTCGGTGTTGACCACCTCGCCGCCGAGCCGCTCGGCCAGGTCCAGCGACAGCGCGGTCTTGCCGCTGGCGGTCGCCCCGACCACCGCCACCACCGGCACTGCCGCCGGTGGCTCTGCCCGTCCCTGGCCGGGGATTGATGTCGGTGGCATCTGGCTAGTGTTCCAAGGAACCGACGCCGAACGACCGGAGGGCACCATGACCGCGCCGATTCCCGAGGGACGCGACGAGCAGCCGCTCGACGTCGACCAGCAGGTCCCCGACGAGCACGGCAGCGAGCTGCCCGACGGCCACGACCCGTCGGCCGCCGAGGAGGCCGTCCGCGAGGAGAACGCCGAGACGTCGTTCCCCGAACCCAGTCAGTAGAGCCCAGTCAGTAGAGCCCAGCCGGGAGAGGAGACCGCATGAGCGAGCACAGGCCCGAGCAGGTCGAGAACGAGGCCGACGAGTACGCCCCCGACGAGCCGGAGTCCCCCGACACCGGCACCGTCTACGAGGGGGCGACCGGCGAGCCGGCCGTCACCCCGAACGACACCACTGACGACGAGGAGGAGCAGCCATGACGGACCAGCCGACCGAGCAGCCGCAGGCACCCGGGACCCCGATGCGCGAGGACGAGCCGGCCGCCCCGACGGGCGCCGACCGCGTGCCGCGCGGCGAGGTCGACGAGTCCCACCTCGAGGAGCCGGTCGCCGGGTCCGAGGCCGACCACCGGCACGGTGACCGCCCTGAGTGAGGACGTCACCGGCGACCCGCTACACGGCCGGTTCGTGGTCGTGCCCGCGGCGTACGTCTTCCTGCTCCGCGACGCCCAGCGCCCGGGCAGCCCAGGTGACACAGGCAGCACCGGTGACACCGAGGTGCTCCTCCAGCTGCGGAGCGGGACCGGCTACATGGACGACCACTGGGCCGCTGCGGCCGCCGGCCACGTCGAGCGCGGCGAGACGGCGTACGACGCGGCGCGGCGCGAGGCCCGCGAGGAGCTCGCGGTCGACGGGCTCGACCTGGCGTTCGTGACCGCGATGCAGCGCACCCGCGGCGGGGAGCCGATCGACGAGCGGATCGACTTCTTCTTCACCGCCCGCGCGTGGTCCGGCGAGCCCCGCATCGTCGAGCCCGACAAGGCCGCTGACCTGCGGTGGTGGCCGCTCGACGCGCTCCCCGACCCGGTCGTCCCGCACGAGGCGGCCGTGTTGGCCGGCATCCGGTCGGGTACCAGCACGCCGTACTCGACCTTCGGCTTCGACGCCGCGGTCGACCAGCGCGACGAGGAGGACTGATGTCCGAGGAGACCCGCACCGACACCGGCACGGGCGAGCTCGCAGCGATGCCCGAGCCGCAGATCGACCCCGGGGAACCGAACCCCGGCGGGGCCGACGCGATCGAGGACGACGTCCCGGTCGGCGAGCAGCGGACCATCCCCGACCTCACGCCGGACGAGAACCCCGCCATCGACGACAGCACCCCCGACACGCTCCAGGAGCAGATGTCCGGCTCCGAGGACACCTCGACCGAGGCGACCGAGGCCTCCCCCGACGAGGCCGGCGAGCAGGACGAGGGCGCGGCCGAGCAGGGCAAGGCGGAGTGAGCGGCGAGGGCGGGAAGCCCGGCTTCCCCGAGGAGGTGCCGGTCGACGAGGACCTCTCCGAGCCGCTGCGCGCGTCGAACCCCAACGCCAACGGACCCGACGGCGCCGCCGGCGGCATGGGCGTCAGCTCCGAGCGGGTCGGCCACGCCGGCCCGGCCCAGACGAGCACCGACGGCGTGCGCGACAACTCGCTCGCCGAGGCGGGCGACCACGGGGACGCGGACGCCGTGCCGGAGCAGTCGGTCGGCGGGCCCGAGGACAACCCGGACGGCGTGGCGCCGAGGGCGGGCTACCCCAGCAAGGACCCGCGGTCGAAGGAGCACCCCTTCGACGCCAAGCCCGACCTCTGACCCGCGCGCGGCGGCTCGTTCAGCCGCAGGCCGGCGCAGCCGGCAGCGGCGCGGGCACCCCGACGGCCGGCATGCCGAGCGAGACGCCCGACGGCGCGACCGGCGCCGACGTACGCGCCTCCCAGGCGTCGCCGGAGCGGGTGCGCCGCACCGCCAGCACGCGGTCGGCGACCAGGTGGTGCGGGGCGGCGTAGGTGACCTCGGCGGTGACCATGTCGCCCGGCCGCGGGGTGCCCAGCGAGGCGTCCGGCGCGGCGAAGTGCACGAGCCGGTTGTCCGGCGCGCGACCCGAGAGCCGCAGCGTCTCGGCGTCCTTGCGCCCCTCGCCCTCGGCGACCATCAGCTCGACGGTGCGCCCGACGATCAACGTGTTCTCCTCCCAGGCGATCTCGTTGACCAGGTCGGCCAGGCGGCCGTACCGGTCCTTGACCACCTCGGGCGGGACCTGCTCGTCGAGGACGGCGGCCGGGGTGCCGGGGCGCTTGGAGTACTGGAAGGTGAACGCGCTCGCGAACCGCGACTCCCGCACCACGCGCAGCGTCTCGAGGAAGTCCTCCTCGGTCTCGCCGGGGAAGCCGACGATGATGTCGGTGGTGATCGCGGCGTCCGGGATCGCGGCGCGGACCCGGTCGATGATCCCGAGGAACTTGCTGGACCGGTAGGAGCGGCGCATCGCCCGCAGCACCCGGTCCGAGCCGGACTGCAGCGGCATGTGCAGGCTCGGCATGACGTTCGGCGTCTCGGCCATCGCCTCGATGACGTCGTCGGTGAACTCCGCCGGGTGCGGGCTGGTGAACCGCACCCGCTCGAGGCCCTCGATGTCGCCGCAGGCGCGCAGCAGCTTGGAGAACGCCTGCCGGTCGCCGAACTCCACGCCGTAGGCGTTGACGTTCTGCCCCAGCAGCGTCACCTCGGTGACGCCCTCCGCGACGAGCGCGCGGACCTCGGCCAGGATGTCGCCGGGGCGGCGGTCCTTCTCCTTGCCGCGCAGCGCGGGGACGATGCAGAAGGTGCACGTGTTGTTGCACCCGACCGACACCGAGACCCACGCGGCGTACGCCGACTCCCGCTTGGTCGGCAGCGTGCTCGGGAAGACGTCGAGGCTCTCGAGGATCTCGACCTGCGCCTCCTGCTGCACCCTCGCCCGCTCCAGCAGCACCGGCAGCGAGCCGATGTTGTGCGTGCCGAAGACGACGTCGACCCACGGCGCGCGCTCGGTGATCGTGGTGCGGTCCTTCTGCGCCAGGCAGCCGCCGACGGCGATCTGCATGCCGGGCTTCGCGGCCTTGACCGGCGCGAGGTGGCCGAGGTTGCCGTAGAGCTTGTTGTCGGCGTTCTCGCGCACCGCGCAGGTGTTGAACACGACGACGTCGGCCTGCTCGCCGTTCGGCACGGCGGCGTACCCCGCACCCTCCAGCAGGCCCGTGAGCCGCTCGGAGTCGTGGACGTTCATCTGGCACCCGTAGGTGCGGACCTCGTAGGTGCGGGGCGTCGACATAGCGCCTCCGAGGGTACGGCGCGGCGCGCGACGCCGCGGAATCGTGCGGGGCCGCGCTTTGGTCACGATCCGGCCGCGGTCCGCGCGACCCCAGGCTCGGACGTGGCCCGCGCGGGCCGGATGTGGATAGTGTCCGGCGGCATGACGACGCACCGGACGGCCGAGGGCGGGGGGTCCGACGAGCCCCTGGTCGTGCTCGACCACGTGGACAAGTGGTTCGGCGAGCTGCACGTGCTGCGCGACATCGACCTGACGATCCACCGCGGCGAGGTCGTCGTCGTGATCGGCCCGTCGGGGTCCGGCAAGTCGACGCTGTGCCGCGCGATCAACCGGCTCGAGCCGATCGACAAGGGCACGATCACCCTCGACGGCGAGCCCCTGCCCGAGGAGGGCAAGGCGCTCGCCGCGCTCCGCGCCGAGGTCGGGATGGTCTTCCAGTCCTTCAACCTCTTCGCCCACAAGACGATCCTCGAGAACGTCACCCTCGGGCCGGTCAAGGTCCGGGGCATGAAGAAGGCCGACGCGGAGAAGCGCGCCGGCGAGCTTCTCGACCGCGTCGGCGTCGGGCACCAGGCCGCGAAGTACCCCGCCCAGCTCTCCGGCGGCCAGCAGCAGCGCGTCGCCATCGCGCGGGCGCTGGCGATGGAGCCGAAGGTGATGCTCTTCGACGAGCCGACGTCCGCGCTGGACCCCGAGATGATCTCGGAGGTCCTCGACGTCATGGTCTCGCTGGCCGAGCAGGGCATGACGATGGTCGTCGTCACCCACGAGATGGGCTTCGCCCGCACCGCCGCCGACCGGGTGGTCTTCATGGCCGACGGGGCGATCGTCGAGGAAGCCACCCCTGAGCAGTTCTTCACCAACCCGCAGAGCGATCGGGCCAAGGACTTCCTCGGCAAGATCCTCCAGCACTGAAGGAGATCACCATGCGATTCACCCGCACGAAGGCCGCCATCGCTGCGGCCGGGCTCACCCTCTCCCTCGCCGCCTGCGGCGGTGACGACGGCGGAGAGCAGGTGGAGGTCACCGAGGACGTCGAGTTCGAGGCCGGGACCACCATGGCCGAGATCGCCGAGCGGGGCACGATGACCATCGGCACCAAGTTCGACCAGCCCGGTTTCGGCCTGCTCGGTCTGGACGACGTGCCCGAGGGCTTCGACGTCGAGGTCGCCAAGATCATCGCCGGCGCAATGGGCATCGCCGAGGAGGACATCGAGTGGAAGGAGACGCCCTCCGAGGTCCGTGAGCAGGTGATCGAGGACGGCGACGTCGACCTGGTCGCCGCGACGTACACGATCAACGAGGAGCGCGCCCAGCGGATCAGCTTCGCGGGTCCCTACTACGTCGCCGGCCAGCAGCTGATGGTCGCCGCGGACAACGACACGATCTCCGGCCCCGAGGACCTGGCGGACAACCCGGACATGAAGGTCTGCACGGTCACCGGGTCGACGCCGTCGGAGAACATCCGCGAGTACCTCGCGAACAACAACCAGCTCGTCCTCTTCGACGTCTACGACAAGTGCGCCAACGCGCTCGGCAACGGCCAGGTCGACGTGGTCACCACCGACAACGTGATCCTGCTCGGCTTCGTCTCGGAGAGCGAGGGCGAGTTCAAGCTGGTGGGCGAGCAGTTCACCGAGGAGCCCTACGGGATCGGCATCGAGAAGGGCGACACCGAGTTCTGCGAGTTCATCAACGAGACGCTCGCCGAGAACGAGGACGCCTACACCGAGGCCTGGGAGCGCACCGCGGGCGAGGTCGAGGGCACCGAGACCCCCGAGCTCCCCGAGCCGGCTCCCTGCGCCTGACCGCACGCTCCGTTCCTGACCGCCCGCTGCTGACCCCCTGACGAGAGGGAGACGTGGACCCCGTCCTGGACAACCTCGACCTGTACTGGTCGGGATTCCTGAGGTCGCTGAGCATCATCGGCTGGAGCCTGCTCGGCTCCATGCTGCTCGGCACCGTCCTGGCGGCGTTTCGCGTCTCCCCCGTCGCGTCGCTGCGGGCGTTCGGCGCCGCCTGGGTCACGCTGGTGCGCAACTGCCCGCTGACCATCGTGCTGTTCTTCATGGCCTTCGGGCTGCCGGAGGTCGGCGTCAACACCAGCTACTACGTGTTCGGCATCTCCGGGCTGGTCATCTACACCTCGGCGTTCGTCTGCGAGGCGCTGCGGTCGGGCATCAACGCGGTCGACCGCGGGCAGGCCGAGGCGGCCCGGGCCATCGGGCTCACCTTCACCCAGACGATGAGGCAGGTCGTGCTCCCCCAGGCCTTCCGCTCGGCGGTCCCGCCCCTGGGCAGCGTCCAGATCGCGATGTTCAAGAACTCCGCGGTTGTCGGCGCCTTCGGCGTGGGCGCCGACCTCTTCAGCGTCGGCGAGACCCTCACCAGCGCGCGCGGCCTCGAGTACATCCCGGTGCTCACCGGCGTCGCGATCGGCTACCTCGTCATCACCCTCACCGCCGGCGTTCTGCTCGGCGTCATCGAGCGGAAGGTGGCGATCGCGCGATGAGCGCCGACTCCGTCCTCTACGACCTGCCCGGTCCCCGGGCGCGCCGCCGCGCCCGCATCGCCACCGTCATCGGTCTGGTCCTGATCGCGGCCCTCGTTGCCGTCGTCGTCCAGCGCCTCGCCGACCGCGGCCAGTTCGACGCCGAGCTCTGGGCGCCGTGGATCGACCCGTCGGACGAGCAGTTCGGCGCCGTCTGGGGCCTGGTCCGCCAGGGGGTGGTGGCGACGCTGATCGCGGCGGGGCTCGCCATCGGGTGCTCGCTCGTGGTCGGCGTGCTGCTCGGTGTCGCCCGGTTGATGCTCGGCCGGGTCCTGCGCGTGCCGGTCGTGCTGTTCATCGAGCTCTTCCGCGGGCTGCCGGTCGTCATCACGATCGTCTTCGTCTGGCGCGCGATGGTCGAGCTGAAGGTCGACCTCGGGTTCCTCCCCGGCGAGGCCGCGCTGTGGTACCTCGTCATCGGCCTCACGCTCTACAACTCGGTGATCATCGCCGAGATCCTCCGCGCCGGCGTCCTCTCGCTCCCCCGCGGCCAGGGCGAGGCCGCCCGCGCGATCGGCATGCGGGAGCGGCAGGTGATGTCGACGATCCTGCTGCCCCAGGCCTTCCGCATCATGCTGCCGGCGCTGATCAGCCAGCTGATCGTGATCCTCAAGGACACCTCGCTGGCCGCGGTCATCGGGCTCGGCTACCTCGAGCTGCTGCGCCGGGGCAACCAAATCTCGCAGGTGCTCGACAACCCGATCCAGAGCCTGTTCATGGTCGGGGCGATGTTCATCGTCATCAACTTCGCCCTGTCCCGGCTGGCGACCTACGTCGAGCGGCGGCTCAGCCGGTCGACCGGCAGCGCCGCGGCGGCCGAGGCCGCCGTGCCGGCCACCTGAGGCGCCTGACCGCTCAGCGCTTCTTCGGCGTCACCCAGAGCCGGATGACGCCCTCGACGACGACCGTGCCGTCGTCGCGGGTGCCGCTGACGCGCACGTGCAGGTCGGCGCCCTCGTCGGGCAGCCCGGTCCACTGCTCGGGGTCCGTCTCGGCGACGCAGGTGATGTCGCTGGTCGCCTTCGCGGTGTAGCTGACGTCCATCCCCTTCGGGATCCACCGCTTGTCCGCCGGCACGGTCGCCTCCGCCAGCGCGCCCATCGCTGCCTCGAGCCCGTTGCACAGCGCGATCGCGTGCACGGTGCCGAGGTGGTTGTGCACCTTGCGGCGCTTGGGGATCACCAGCGCGGCGCGGTTCGGCCGGATCTCGGTGAACCGCGGCTTGATCGTCGCGAAGTACGGCGCCTGGCGGCTGAACAGCAGCGAGAACGCCGTCGCTCCCAGTCGCGGACCCACCACCGGCAGGCCCGTCGTCGTACGCCACATCTGCAGGACTCGGCTCATGCCAGCTGACGTTACCCGACGGTAACCCCCGCGCGCGCGGTCGCTTGTAACGACAGGTTCGCTGCTCTATCTGCACGTTGCAGCGTGCAGGCAGAGCAGCGGACGTCGCGTTACATGCCCCGGACGCGCCGGTCAGGCGAGCGAGAGGAAGAACTTCTCCAGCTTGGCCAGCTCCGCCTCGCCGACGTCGGCGCCGTCGGCGACGGTCTGGCGCAGCTCGGCGGCGATCAACGCGAAGCCGGCCCGGTCGAGGGCCCGGGAGACGGCCTTGAGCTGGTGGACGACCGCCTCGAGGTCGCGACCCTCCTCGATCATCCGCAGCACGCCGCCGAGCTGGCCCTGGGCACGCTTGACGCGGTTGACGACGGCGGACATGTCCACCGCCTGCACCCCGGCCGCGTGCACCGCGGCGGCTGGCGCGGGTGCGTCGGGACGGGAGTCGAGGTCGGTCACGGGGAGCCCTTCTGGTGCGGCCTGTCGCGGGTCCCGAGCCCGCCCGCCGGCAGGCGGGGGCCCGGCCGGACGAGGTGACAACGCGGCACCCCGCTCCGCGTTACGCCGGGGCGAGCACCTCGACGCGGTTGCCGTGGGCGTCGCGGGTGTGGAAACGCTGGTACGCCGCGAACGTGTGCCGCTCGGACCAGTCCGCGGTGAAGCCGGCCGCCTCCAGCGAAGCGGCGAGCCGCTCCAGCTCCGCCGCGTCGCCGACCAGCAGCGCGGGGTGGGCCTTGCGCGCCGGGACGAACGGGTCCTCGACGCCGACGTGGATCTCCGCGCCGCCCTCCCCCGCCGTCCGGAACCAGCAGCCGCCGCGGCCGGCCAGGCCGGCCGGCTTGGGCACCTCGGTCATGCCGAGCCCGTCGCGCCAGAAGCGCCGGGCCTCGTCCTCGCCGCCGGGCGGGCAGGCGACCTGCACGTGGTGGAGCCGCATCACTCGCCCTCCCCCTCAGCCTTGCGGGCCACCACGAAGATCCGCCGGAAGGGCAGCACCACGCCGTGCCGCCCTTCGGGGTACGCCGCCCGCAGCCGCGCGCGGAACTCCTCCTCGAACCTCGTCCCCAGGTCCGGTGGCAGCGCCTGCAGCGTCGGCCGGGCCCCGGTGGCCGACACCCACGTGAACACCGGATCCGGTCCGGTGAGCACGTGGAGGTAGGTCGTCTCCCAGGCGTCGACCGAGCACCCGAGACCCGCCAGCACGTCGAGGTACAGCCCCGGGTCGTGGCTGCTGGGCACCGCGACGTGGCGGGTGTGCGCGGCGTAGGGCTCCTCGGCGGCGAGGTCGCGCCGGATGGTGTGGCTCGGCTCCCCGAAGTTGCCCGGGACCTGGAGAGCCAGCCAGCCGCCCGGGGCGACGTGGCCGAGGAGCTGCGGCAGCAGGTCGAGGTGGTCGGGCACCCACTGGAGCGTGGCGTTGGAGACGAGCACGTCCACGGGCGCGCCGGGCCGCCAGTCGCGCAGGTCGGCGACGTCGTACCGCACCCCGTCGCCGCGGTCGCGCGCCGCCGCGATCATCTCGGGACTGGAGTCCAGTCCGTGCACGTGTGCGTCCGGCCACCGCTCGCGCAGCAGCGCGGTGAGGTTTCCCGGGCCGCAGCCGAGGTCGACGACCGTGCGCGGGGCGGTGGCGCCCACCCGGCCGAGGAGCTCCACGAACGGCCGGCCGCGCTCGTCGGCGTAGGCGAGGTACCGGTCCGGGTCCCAGGTGTGCTGGCTGCGCGTCACCTCTCCAGGGTGCGCCCGAACTATCTTGATGTCAAGATTCTCGACCGGTCCGCTAGAGTGCGGCGTCATGCGGGACGAGGTCGACGAGCTGGTCGAGGCGTGGGCGCGCGAACGCCCCGACCTCGACTTCGACGCGGTCTCGGTCTTCAGCCGGATCTCGCGGCTGGCCCGCCACCTCGACCTCGCCCGGCGGCAGGCGTTCACCGAGCACGGCATCGAGACGTGGGAGTTCGACGTCCTGGCCGCACTGCGGCGAGCCGGCGCGCCGTACGAGCTCTCCCCCGGCCGGCTGCTGCGCGAGACGCTCGTGACGAGCGGGACGATGACCAACCGGGTCGACCGGTTGGCGGCGCGCGGCCTCGTCGAGCGCTACCCCGACCCCGACGACCGCCGGGGCGTGATCGTGCGGCTGACCGCCGAGGGCAAGAGCGCCGTCGACGGGGCGTTCACCGCGCTGCTGCGCGCCGAGCAGGAGCTCATCGCCGACCTGCCGCCGACCGAGCGCCACGAGCTGGCCGACCTGCTGCGCCGGCTGCTCGTGCCGTTCTCCTGACCCCGCGGACGTACGCCGCCGGGCCGGTCACTCCAGCAGCTCGGCCGCCTCGAGCCACTCCATCTCGAGCTGCTCCTTCTCGGCGGCGAGCTCCTGCAGCTCGGCGCTGAGCCGGGCCAGCGCCGTGTAGTCCTGGGCGTGCTCGAGCACGGCCGCGTTGAGCTCGGCCTCGCGCTCGGCGATGCGTGCCAGCCGCTTGTCGATCCGGTTGACCGTCTTGCGGGCGGCCCGCTCCTCGGCACCGCCGACCTTGGCCTTGGCCGGCTCCGACGACGATGTCGACGACGAGGACGACGACGACGAGCCCGCCACCGGGTCGGGTCCCGTCGGCACCTCGACGCCCTGCAGGTGCAGGTCGGCGGCGCGCCGCTCGAGGTACTCGTCCACCCCTCGCGGCAGCATCGAGACCTGCCCGTCGCCGAGGAGGGCCCAGACGGAGTCGGTGACCCGCTCCAGGAAGTACCGGTCGTGGCTGACGACGACGAGCGTGCCGGGCCAGCCGTCGAGGAAGTCCTCGAGCACGTTGAGGGTCTCGATGTCGAGGTCGTTGGTGGGCTCGTCGAGCAGCAGCACGTTCGGCTCGGTGAGCAGCAGGCGGAGCAGCTGGAAGCGGCGCCGCTCGCCACCGGAGAGGTCGCCGATGCGCGCGGTCAGCCGGTCGCCGGTGAAGCCGAAGCGCTCCAGCAGCGACGTCGCGGTCAGCTCCTGGCCCTCCAAGGTCTTCGTGACGCGACGGATCGACTCGACCGTGGGCAGCACGCGGCCGTCGGGGTCGAGGTCGTCGAGCTGCTGGGTGAGGTGCTGCAGCGCGATGGTGCGGCCGTGCTTGACCTTGCCCGCGGCGGGCGGCAGCTCGCCGGAGAGCAGGGCGAGCACCGAGGTCTTGCCCGCGCCGTTGACCCCGACCAGGCCGATCCGGTCGCCCGGGCCGATCCGCCAGGTGGCGTGGGACAGCAGCTTGCGGTCGCCGCGGACGAGGTCAACGTCCTCGACGTCGATGACGTCCTTGCCGAGCCGCTGGGTCGCGAACCGCTCGAGCTCGAGCCGGTCCCGCGGAGGCGGGACGTCCTCGATGAGCTGGTTGGCGGCGTCGATGCGGAACTTCGGCTTCGAGGTGCGCGCCGGCGGGCCGCGCCGCAGCCAGGCCAGCTCCTTGCGGACGAGGTTCTGCCGGCGGATCTCGGAGGCCGCCAGCTGGCGCTGCCGCTCGGCCTTGGCCAGCACGAACGCGGCGTACCCGCCCTCGTAGGCGTCGACCTGCCCGTTGTGGACCTCCCACGTCCACTGGCAGACCGCGTCGAGGAACCACCGGTCGTGGGTGACGACGACCAGCGCGGAGGGCCGGGCGGCGAGGTGCTGGGCCAGCCAGGCGACCGCCTCGACGTCGAGGTGGTTGGTGGGCTCGTCGAGGACGACGAGGTCGTGGTCGCCCAGCAGCAGCGCGGCCAGCGAGCAGCGGCGGCGCTCGCCGCCGGACAGCCCGACGACCGCGCGGTCGAGCGAGACGCCGGCGAGCAGCACCTCCACGATCTCGCGGGTGCGGCTGTCGGCCGCCCACTCGTGGTCGGAGCGACCGCCGAGGACGGCCTCGCGGACGGTGTGGGTGTCGTCGAGCTCGTCGCCCTGGTGGAGGTAGCCGACGAGCAGCCCGCGCTGCCGCGAGACCCGGCCGGTGTCGGGCTCCTCGATGCCGGTCATCACCTCGAGCAGGGTGGTCTTGCCGTCGCCGTTGCGGCCGACGATGCCGATCCGGTCGCCCGCGCCGATGCCGAGGGAGACGTCGGCGAGCAGCGGGCGCACGCCGTAGGACTTCGAGACGCGCTCGAGGTTGAGGAGGTTGCTCATGAGGGCTACGCGTACTCCACCAGGTGGGCGCCGGCCACCGGTCCGTTGGCGACCAGGACCAGGGGGTGGTCCTGCTCGAGGGCGGCGGCCACCGACCGGGCGTGGTCGGCCGACTCGCAGAGGAACACGCACGTCGGGCCGGACCCCGACACGAGACCGCGCAGCGCTCCGACGCCCTGCCCGCGGTCGATGAGCTCGCCGAGGTCGGGACGCAGGTCGATCGCGGGCAGCTGGAGGTCGTTGTGGAGGACGTCGGCGAGCCGGTGCGGGTCGCGCGTGGCGAGCGCCGCGAGCAGCGACTCGGCCCCGCACGGCTCGAGCGCGGCGTCGGGGAACATCTCGTCGAAGTGGCGGTAGACCGCCGGCGTGGACAGCCCCTCGGTGGACGGGACGACCACCCACCACCAGGTGCCGTGGTCGGCCACCGGCTCGACGACCTCGCCGTGGCCGGTGCCGACGGCGGTGCCGCCGACCAGCGCGAACGGCACGTCGCTGCCCAGCTGCGCCGCGATCGCCAGCAGGTCCTCGTCGGTGGTGCCGAGGTCCCAGACCCGGTCGAGCGCGACCAGCGCGGCCGCGGCGTCCGCCGACCCACCGGCCATGCCGCCGGCGACCGGGATCGCCTTCGCGACCGAGACCAGGCCGGTGACCGGTACGCCGTGGTGCCCGGCCAGGAGCGTCGCAGCGCGGTCGACGAGGTTGTCGCCGTCGGCGGGCAGCACGTCGGCGTCGATCCAGTCGGGCACCGCCATCGTGACGCCCCAGGCGTCGGCCGGCGTCGCGGTGACGTCGTCGCACAGCCCGACCGCGTGGTAGACGGTCGTCAACGGGTGGAGGCCGTCGGCACGCGGTGCGCCGACCCCGAGGTGGAGGTTGATCTTCGCGGGCGCGCGCACGGTCACCGCGCCGGTCACGGGCGCCAGCGGGCTCATGCGGGTGCTCCCGTGGCGGCCAGGCCCTCGGCGATCCGCGCGAAGTCCTCGACCCGCAGCGACTCCCCGCGCGCCAGCGGGTCGACCCCGGCGTGGGTGAGCGCGGCGTCGACCGCCTCGGCCGAGCCGGCCAGCCCGCGCAGCACCCCGCGGAGCGCCTTGCGGCGCTGGGCGAAGGCGGCGTCGACGACCGCGAAGACCTGCTCGCGGGTCGCGGTCGTGGCCGGCGGCTCGCGGCGGTCCCAGGCGACCAGCCCGGAGTCGACGTTCGGCGCGGGCCAGAAGACGTTGCGGCCGATCGACCCCGCGCGGCGGACGTCGGCGTACCAGGCGGCCTTGACCGACGGCACGCCGTACACCTTGGAGCCGGGGGTCGCAGCGAGCCGGTCGGCGACCTCGGCCTGCACCATCACCAGGCCGCGCTCGAGCGAGGGCAGCAGCTGGAGGAGGTGGAGGAGGACGGGCACGGAGACGTTGTACGGCAGGTTCGCCACCAGCGCGGTCGGCGGGGGGCCCGGCACCTCGGTCACGCGCATCGCGTCGCCGAGGACCACCTCGAACCGGGCGGCCTGTGCCGGCGCGTGCTCGGCGATCGTGGCCGGCAGGGCGGCGGCCAGCCGCTCGTCGAGCTCGATCGCCACGACCCGGCCGGCCACCTCGAGCAGGGCGAGCGTGAGCGACCCGAGCCCCGGGCCGACCTCGACCACGACGTCGTCGGCGGAGACGCGGGACTCGCGGACGATGCGGCGCACGGTGTTGGCGTCGATGACGAAGTTCTGCCCGCGCTGCTTGGTCGGACGGAGGTCGAGCGCTGCCGCGAGCGAACGCACCTCCGCCGGCCCGAGGAGCCTCGGACCGGCGGAGGTGTCAGACATGGACCTCAGGTTACTGAGGCAGCCCGAGCGACTGTGAGCAGTGGGGCCAGGAGCCGTACCCGCCCGTCGCCGCACGAAGCTTCTCGGCGATCGCGATCTGGGTCTCCCGCGACTGCTGGTGGGGGTAGCCGGGGCCGCCGTAGGCACGCCAGGTGCCCAGGTTGAACTGCAGGCCGCCGTAGTAGCCGTTGCCGGTGTTGATCGCCCAGTTGCCGCCGGACTCGCACTTGGCGAGCGCGTCCCAGACGGTGCCACCACCCGCGTAGTTCGGCGCCGCGGGCTCGGGAGCGGCCTCCTTGGTGCCGACGCGGACGACCGCGTCGACCGGGCGGCGGGTGACCTCGGCCTTCTTGACGACGCGACGGACGAGCTCGCCGTTGCGGTAGGTCAGGCGGTACGTCACGTTGCGCGCGCCCTCGCGACCGGCCCGCTCGGTGCTGGTCTCGCCCTCGAGCATCGAGTCGTCCTCGCGCTCGGTCGTGGTGAAGCCGATCGCCTCGCCGCGGACCTTCTTCGTCACGACGCGCACGTCGGTGAAGACGATCTCGTCGCCGTCGGTGATCTCGGCGTCCAGGCCCGGCTCGGTCTCGTCGCGCTCCTCGACGTCCACACCGAGCTCGTCGAGCGCGTCGGAGACGGTGAGCGCGGTGACCGTGCGCTTCTTCCAGGGCTTGTCGGCCAGCTTGACCCGCAGCGTCTTCGGCGTGACCACCTCGAGGGCCATGCCCTCGCGGTCGATCGAGCCACCACGGCTGACCGAGAGGTCCGCGCCGCGGTAGTCGTCACCGATCTGGCCGAGCGCGCCGGCCACCTCGGTGGCGGTCACCCAGTGCGTGGAGGTGTCCCCGTCGACGGTCAGCTCGACCGGGCGGGCGAAGCGGACCGAGATCTCCATCCCGTCGCTCACCTCCTCCTCGACGCCCGGCGCGACCTGGTCGCGGCCCGAGACCTCGACACCCTGGTCCTCCAGGACGTCGCCGACGGTCGAGGCCAGCGAACTGACGTCCGAGGACTCCCCGTCGAGGCTGAGGGTCACGGACTTGCTGAGGGCCGAGTAACCCAGGGTGCTGCCGGCCACGGCCAGCGCGACCACGGCGGCGAGCGCCACCATGACGGGTCGGCTGCGGCTGGACCGGGTGAGCCATTGAGCGAGCGTGCTGCGCACGATTCTCCGAACGTCGTACTTCCCGGGTCTCGGGCACCAGGGCGCACCCTCCGGGCCGCACGGAGCGGCCCCTCGGCGGGCTCGAGGACGGCGTACCGAGGGCTTCCCCACCCGTGGTCGTCCGCTCCTCGCGCACTGGCGTGATCGTTCCCGATCCCGGCCATCAGTCATCCAGGACAACAGGCCCGGGAGGTGAGCGCAAACCCTCGGACGCGGTTGTGGACGGTCTGTGGGCAGGCTCTCACCGGGTTGAGGTGGGCTCTCAGGGGGCCGCGGGCCCGTAGCGTCGGCTGGGCGAGAAGGGCGGGGTCGTACCTGTGGCGGGCCGGCGCTGCTTCCGCGCAATTGAACGGTTGTAGCGCTTTCCGAGGACCGATCCCCGACATTTCGGCGCAATTGAACGATCGTCGACCAGCCCCAGCAGGCGGCGCCCGAGAACGCCATGCGGCGCGCCACCAGGAGGGTCACCAGGGGCCGCCGAAGGCCTCCTCGGTGGTGGCGTCGAGGGCGAGGCAGAGGGTCTCCAGGTCGTCGTCGCGGACCTCGGCCATCGCGCGGACGGTGAGCGGGACGAGGTAGGGGGCGTTCACCTGGCCGCGGTGCGGGTGGGGGGTGAGGTACGGCGCGTCGGTCTCGACCAGCAGCCGGTCGCGGGGCGCGACGAGCAGCGCGTCGCGCAGGGGCTGGGCGTTCTTGAACGTCACCGTGCCGGCGAAGGAGAGGTACGCGCCGCGGTCGAGACACGCCTTCGCGAAGTCCGCGTCGCCGGAGAAGCAGTGCATCACCCAGCGCTCGGGCGCGCCCTCCTCGTCGAGCACGCGCAGGACGTCGTCGTGGGCGTCGCGGTCGTGGATGACCAGCGTCTTGTCCAGCCGCTTGGCGAGGTCGATGTGCCGGCGGAACGACTCGACCTGCACCGCGCGGCCCTCCTCGCCGGTGCGGAAGTGGTCGAGACCGGTCTCCCCGACCGCGCGGACCTTGTCGTGCGCGCCGGCGAGCGCCTCGATCTCGGCCATCGCTGCGTCCAGGTCGGTGCCCTGCTCGGCCAGCCGCGGCGCCTCGTTGGGGTGCAGCGCGACGCCGGCGACGAGCGCGTCGTACGTCGCCGCCGCCTCGACCGCCCACCGCGCGCCGCGCAGGTCGCAGCCGATCTGGACGATCCGCGGCACGCCCACCGCGGCCGCCTCCGCGATCGCGCCGGCCGGGTCCACCGGGTCGGCGCCCCCGGGGCCGGCGTCGCGGGTGATGTCGAGGTGGCAGTGGTTGTCGACGACGGGCGCCGGCAGCGGGTCGGGGACGGGCGGGCGGCTCACGTGCCGGCCACCCGCTCGAGGATCGCCTCGGCGAGCGCCTCGGGCGCGTGGGTGGGGATCCAGTGGGAGACGCCGTCCAGGACGACCAGCTCGTACGGCGCGTCCACGTGGTCGCCGGTCAGCTCGGCGCCGCGCCGGTCCAGCGCCGTGTCGCCGGTGCTCCACACCATCGTGGTGGGCACCCGGACGGTGCGCCCCATGACCGAGCGGTCCGAGAGCGGCAGCGCCCGGTAGTAGCCGATCGCGTGCGGCAGCGCGCCGTCGTCGACGACCTCGCGTTGGACGCGCGCGACGTCCTCGGCCGTCATGCCGGCGGCAATCATCATCCTGTCGAGGAAGCGGCCGCCGGTGGAGGCGAGCAGCAGCTCGGGCAGGCGGGGCAGCTGGAAGAGGCCGATGTACCACGAGCGCAGCGCCTGCTTCGACGACGTCATCGCGCGCTTGAACGCGACCGGGTGCGGGACGGAGACGGCGGTCAGCGTGCGGACCAGGTCGGCGTGGACGCCGGCGACGGTCCACGCGACGATCGCCCCCCAGTCGTGCCCGACGAGGTGGACGGGCCGCCCGATCGTCCGGATCAGCGCGGCGACGTCGCCGGCGAGCAGCTCGGTCTTGTAGTGCGTGCGGCCCTCCGGCCGCGCGCCCGGCGAGTAGCCGCGCTGGTCGAGGGCGTAGGTGCGCAGGCCGGCCGCGTGCAGCAGCGGCTCGACGTGCCGCCACGACGTGGCGCGCTCGGGGAAGCCGTGCAGGAGGACGACCGGGTCGCCGTCCTCCGGGCCGCTGTCGTGGACGTCGAAGACCAGACCGTCGTGGTGGAACCGCTCCAGGCGCGTGCTCATGCCTTCCCCTCTCCCCGGTGGACCAGGTCGTACACCTCCCGCTTCGGCACCCCGGCCAGCCGGGCCACCTCCACGATCGCCTCCTTGCGACTCGTGCCCGCCGCCTCCCGATCCGCGACCGCCGCCCGCAGGCTCGCCGGGTCGTCGCCGACGAGCGCCACCGGCACCGCCCCTGCGACCACGACGGTCACCTCGCCGCGCACGCCCTCGGCCGCCCACGCGACGAGGTCGGCGAGCGGGCCGCGACGCACCTCCTCGTGGGTCTTGGTCAGCTCGCGGCACACCGCGGCGGGGCGGTCGTCGCCGAACGCCTCAGCCATCGCGGCCAGCGCCGCCTCGGTGCGGTGCGGCGCCTCGAAGAACACCATCGTCCGCTCCTCGGCCGCGAGCCCCGCCAGCCGGCGCGCGCGCTCGCCGGCCTTGCGCGGCAGGAAGCCCTCGAAGCAGAACCGGTCGACCGGCAGCCCCGACACCGCGAGCGCGGTCAGCACCGCCGACGGCCCTGGCACGGCGGTGACGTGGACGTCGTGCTCGACCGCGGCGACGACCAGGCGGTAGCCGGGGTCGGAGACGCTCGGCATGCCGGCGTCGGTCACCAGCAGCACCCGCTCGCCGGCCAGCAGCGCGTCGAGCAGCTGCGGGGTGCGGGCGGTCTCGTTGCCCTCGAAGTACGACACGACGCGGCCGCCGACGGTCACGCCGAGGTCGGTGGTGAGCCGCTTGAGCCGCCGAGTGTCCTCGGCGGCGACCACGTCGGCGGTGGCCAGCTCGTCGGCGAGCCGAGGCGGCGCGTCCGCCACGCGTCCGATCGGGGTGGCGGCGAGGACGAGCACGCCGGTCGAGGGGCCGGTCATGCGCTGATCATGGCAGGACGGTGCGGCGGGGTACCGGCCAGGCGTCACCACCTCGGACACCTCGACCTCCGCCCCCACCCGCACCGCACCCACCCGGACCCGACCTGGTCCGCCGCGTGACCGTGGCCGTCGACGGGACCTTCGGGCTCTACCTCGGCTGGGTCGCCGTCGCGACCTGCGCGAACGTCGCCGCGGCGCTCGCCTCCGACGACATCACGCTGTCCACGGTGCCGTCGGCGCTGGTCGTCGTGCTGGTGGCGGCCGCCGGTGTGGGCATGTCCTGGGCGTTCGGCGGCCGGTGGGCCGTGGCGGCCGCGATCGCGTGGGGCCTGGGCTGGCTGGCCTACGGCCGCGTGGCGGAGGAGCCGGACTCCACGACCGTGGCCGTCGTGGCTACCGTCGTGGCCGTGGTCGTCGTCCTCGCCGCTGTCGCGCTGCACCGTCGCTCCCCTGCCGCGTCGTCCGGCCCCCTGTCCGGCACGTCTGCGGCAGGCACGCGGTGACCAGCTGGTCGCCGGTCTCGTCCGGCCTGGCGGAGATGCCCGAGGCGCTCGCCGCGATGTGGGCCGAGCGCCACCTGTGCTCGCTGACCACGCTGCGCCCCGACGGGCGCCCGCACGTCGTGCCGGTCGGCTGCGCGCTCGATCTCGAGCAGGACTGCGCCTGGGTCATCACCGGGCCGGACTCCCGCAAGGCGCGCAACCTGCTCGCCGCGCCCGGCCCGGTCGCCGTCTGCCAGGTCGACGGCGCCCGGTGGTCGACGCTGGAGGGGACCGCCGAGGTCACCGACCGCCCCGACGACGTGGTGCGCGCCGTCGAGCGGTATGCCGCCCGCTACCGCCAGCCGCGCGAGAACCCCGAGCGCGTGGCGCTGCGGATCTCCGTCGACCGGTTCCTGGGGTCACGCGGGCTGTTCTGACCGGCAGGTCGGTGCCCGTGCTCGACCAGCGCGGGTCGAACCGGACCAGCCCCACCACCGCCAGCGCCCCGAGCAGCAGCCCGGCGACGGAGACGTACGGCGACACGAGCGCCCACCGCAGCAGCACGCCCTGGTAGCCGGTGAACGCCAGCCCCTCCTCGACCACGCGCGCCTCGACGGCGGCACCGGGCTCGGGCGCCGGACCGCCGTACCGGTCGCTCACCTCGCCCTCCATCTCGACCGTCAGCGTCGAGGAGTCGGTGGCGCTGCTGAGGTCGGGGTCGGCCCACGTCCCGTCGCAGGTCTGCGGCCGGCCCGGCGGCGGTCCGGTGCGGCACTCGGCGTCGGCCGGCACCCGGACCGTCACGACCCGCTCGTCGGTCCACGCCGACGCGGTCCCGTGCATGAAGAACCACACCGGCGCGCCGAGCACCACCAGCGAGACGGCCACGACCAGCGACCAGAGGAGGGCGCGCACCAGGCGCGGGTGCTCGGGCGGGCGGCGGGTCACGCCCGCATGGTGGCAGGCCTAGACGCCCGCGGGGGCCGGTTCGGTCGGCGGGGCGTCCGGGGTCGGCACCGGGTTCGTCGCGGGATCGGTGCTCGGCACGATGTCGGGATCGGGGTCGGTGAGCGGTTCGGGGATCAGCGGCTCGGTGGTCATGGCAGGTCCGGTAACCGCCGACGGGCGGGTCACTCCCGCCAGCAGGCGTTGGTGCGGTCGACCAGGTCGTCGACGACGGCGGCGAACTCCCCGCCGTTGCGCTCGTACGCCGCCCGCTGCCGCGGCGCGCCGCCGGCGGCCAGCACCCGCTCGACGCCGTCGCGCACGAGTCCGAGGTCGCCGGCGGCCTCCAGCTGCTCCCGCACGGTCGCCACCAGTGTCCCCAGCACCTCGCCGGCGGGCACCGGCTCGGCGCTGCACGGGTCGAGCAGCCGGTCGGCCAGGCCGTAGCGCGCTGCGCGCCACTGAGCCGCCCGCACCAGCTCGACGCGCCACAGGTCGTCGGCCGGCCAGCCGGGCAGCCGGCCCTCGGCGCCGGCGTCGTGCCAGGCGGCCACGTGGGTGACGAGCGCCCGCGCGAGCGCCGCGAGCAGCACCGCGTCGTCGGGGTCGGTGCACACATCGGCGACGCGGACCTCGACGGTCGGGTGGTCGGCGGAGAGCCGGGCGTCGAAGTACAGCATCGCGTCGTCGCGGGCGGCGCCGGACGCGACGAGCATCCGGCCGACCTCGCGGTAGCGCTCGACGGTGCCGAAGCGCTCCGTCGGGCCGGCGCTCGGCCAGTGCGACCAGAGCTGCGAGCGCCACGAGGCGTGGCGGGTGTCGCGGCCGGAGTGGTACGGCGAGTTCGTGCTGATCGCCAGCAGCGCGGGTAGCCACGGCACCAGCTGGTCGAGGACCGCGACGCCCTGCTCGGGCGAGTCGATCGCGACGTGGACGTGCATGCCGCACGTGCCCTCGGGCCGCGCCACCTCGCCGTACCGCTCGCGCATGTCGAGGTAGCGGTCGTCGCGGGTGACCTCCGGCTCGCCGCCGCGCAGCGGGCTGGTGCCCGTCGCAGCCGTGCGCAGCCCCGCCCGCTCCGCCGCCTCGCCGGCCAGCCGCCGGGCGCGCACCAGGTGCTCGCGCAGCTCGCCGAGGTCGGTGACCGGCGGGGTCTGCACCTCCACCTGGTGGCGGAAGAGCTCGCGGTCGAGCTCGTCGGAGCCGTGCGCCAGCACCTGCTGGGCGCGCGGCGCGGGCTCACGGGTCTCGGGGTCGACGAGGAGCAGCTCCTCCTCCACCCCCACGGTCCGCGGCTCCAAGGGGGCCACCTCGCTGTCCGGTCGACGTCAGTGGCCGACCGATACCCGTGCGGGCCCGGCTCAGTAGTCGGCCAGCACCCCGCACACGGGACCGGTCGGGCCGGCCAGCAGCAGCGCGGCACCGTCGGCGAGGTCGGCGAGCGGCACGTCGACGGTCGTGTCGAGCAGCCCGCGGCCGTCGTCCTCGACGGTCAGGTCGGGAACGTCGGAGACATCGGCACCCTCGGTGCCGTCCTCGCAGGTGCTGCCCGGCGAGACGCGCACCGCCCAGCTGCCCGGCTCGGCGTCGAGCAGCCGGACCTCGAGGCGTACGCCGTCCCCGGCCGCCTGCGCGCGAGCGGAGCCGACGGCCGGACCGCCGGGACCGTCCGCGGGGTCGACCCCCGCAGCGTGGCGGTCACCCTGGTCTCGCGGTCGAAGACGCCCGAGCCGTCCGCGCCCTGCACGACCGGCTCCTCCGAGGAGCAGCCGCTGAGCGCGAGCGCGCCGACGACGGCGAACAGCGCCGGGAGGGCACGTCGCGTGCGGGCCCGCATCAGGCGGCGTCCCCGCGGCGTACCAGCGCGTCGGTGAGCATCGAGACGAGCGCCTCGAGCTGCACGTCGGCGCTGTTGGGCAGCTCCTCGTCGGACCCGTCGAGCGCCCGGGCGGCGAGGCCGGCCTTGCTGTCGATGAGCTCGGCGATCCGGGTGTCGAGGGTCTGCGCGGCGATGATCCGCCACGCGGTGACCGGCTCCTCCTGGCCGATGCGGTGGATGCGGTCGATCGCCTGGGTCTGCTCGGCGTCGGTCCAGGAGAGCTCGGCGAGGACGAGGTTCGAGGCGACCTGCAGGTTGAGGCCGACGCCCGCCGCGGTGAGCGAGCAGACGACGACCGCGACCTCGGGGTCGTTGACGAACTCGTCGATGTTGCGCTGGCGCGCCTTCGACGTCTGGTCCCCACGGATCGAGGAGTAGCGGATGCCGCGCCGCGCGAAGGTCTCCTCCGCGACGTCCATGACGTCGACGTGCTTGGCGAAGAACACGACCTTGCCGACGTTGCGCGCCAGCTGGGCGGCGTAGTCGGCGGCGAGCCCGGCCTTGGCCTGGCCGATGCGGCGCATCATGCCGAAGACGTTCTCGCCCGAGGTGTTGTCGGTGGTGTCCTCGCGCTCCCACGTCGCCACCCGGCGGACGAGCTCGTGGTCGATGCCCTCGACCGTCTGACCCGACGTGCGGGTGGCCAGCGCGGTGTCGTACCGCTCGACCAGGCGGCGCGCGAGCTCGCGCTCGGCGGCGCGGATCGAGCGGCCGGCCTCGTCGTCCAGCTCGACCGGCAGGTCGGCGACCCGGCGGGCGGGGATGTCGGCGGCGACGTCGACCTTGCGGCGGCGCACGATGCCCATGTCGATGACGCAGCGGCGGGCGGCGGGGTAGAACGGCGGGTCGGCCGGGGTGAGGCCGGTGTCCTCGAGCGCGTCCATGAGCTTCCCGAGCGGCCGCTTGTCGTCGATCCAGCCGAGGAACTGCCAGATCGCGCGGAAGTCCTCGATGTCGTTGATGAGCGGGGTGCCGGTCAGCGCCATCATCAGCGGGCGGCCGATGCGCTGGCGGATCCGGTCGGAGAGCTGGAGGACGTGCTGGGAGCGCTGGGAGGTCTTGTTCTTGATGAAGTGCGCCTCGTCGACGACCATCCCGCGGAAGCCGAAGTCGCCGAGCCAGCCGACGTGGCGGTCGAGCACCTCGTAGTTGACGACCACGATGTCGGCGAAGCCGTCGACGTTCTCGCCGTCGCCGTGGATGACCGTGACCGGGCGGTTCGGCACCCACAGGCCGGCCTCGCGCGCCCAGTTGGTCTTGACGACGTTCGGCACGACGACGAGCAGCGGGAACGCCTCGGCGGCCTGCGCGGCGAGCAGCGCCTGCGCGGTCTTGCCCAGGCCCGGCTCGTCGGCCAGCAGGAACGTGCGGTGGCCGCGGGCGGCGGACGCGACGAGCTGCGCCTGGTGCGGCATCAGCTCGCGGTCGCCGGGGACCTTCACGTCGGCCGCGGCGTCCTCGACGTCGGGCAGCGGCATGCAGGAGACGGCGCCGCCGCCGGCGTACTCGAAGGACCGGAAGAGCGGGCCGAGCAGCTCCCACGTCGCCAGGCGGCGCGGGCGGGAGACCCGGGCCTCGGCGACGCTGAAGTCCGGCGGCAGGAAGGGGTTGGCCAGCTGGCGGGCGATGACCGACTGCGGGACCCGGCGCTCGGGGACCGGGGCGGGCGCCAGGGGGTCCTCCTCGGGCTCGGGCTCCGGCTCGGGCTCCAGGCCGGCGGCGCGGAGCATCCGCAGCTTCAGCTCCTGGGCGGACTCCGAGACGTGGGCGTCCTCGGCCAGCAGCGAGAGCAACGAGGTGTCGCGGGCGGTGGTCTTGGCGAGGATCGTGCCGATGCCGTCGAGCCGCTTGAGCTGCTCGGCGCGCTGCGCCTCGGTCGCCTCGGTGTCGGTCTTGACCCGGGCGCGCTCCTCGCGCGCCAGGAGGGCGACGACCTGGAACTTCGTGCGCGCCGACGGGCTCACCGTGCCGCGCTGGGCGCTCGCCTCGACCTCGCGCACCGCGCGGGCGAGGACCGGGATCAGTCCCTCGTTGTCGAGCTCGCGCGCACGACGGCGCGGGGCGTTGCGGGGCGCGCCGGTCCGGCGCTGGCCTCCTCGAGCCAAAGCCTTCTCCTCCCGGTGCCGTGCAGCGCACGGCGGGACACCGACACCGCACGCGCTGCCGGCCGCTGCTGCGGGGGCGAGGCGACGCCTGGCGAGGCAGACGTCCGCACGCGGTGTGGATCGGGCGACCACCGGTCGGTGGCCGCGAGGCCGGTCGCGACGACGAGACGTACGTCGCGGTCCGGCCCGTCCACTGTACCGCGCCGCGCCGCCGTGCGTGGGATCGGTGGACGACGTGCCCCACGTTGGGTACCGGGTCGGCTGACCGCTTCTCGACGCACGTAGGAGGCGACCATGCCCGCCAAGGAAGAACTGCCCTCGACCATCCAGCGCTCCCCGAAGAAGGCCCAGCGCACCTGGTCCAAGGCGCACGACAACGCCGTCGACGAGTACGGCGAGGGCGAGCGCGCCCACCGCACGGCGTTCTCCGCCCTCAAGCACTCCTTCGAGAAGGTCGGCGACCACTGGGAGGCCAAGGGCGAGAAGGGCCCCTCGGACCAGCAGGCCGAGAAGACCGGCGCGGCGGCCCGCAAGGGCGGGAAGACCGCCGAGGGCGTCGACGCCAACGCGAGCAAGAAGCACCTGATGGAGGTCGCCCGCAAGCTCGACATCTCCGGCCGCTCGACGATGAGGAAGGACGAGCTGGTCGAGGCGATCAAGAAGGAGAACCGCAAGGAGACGCGGAAGAGCCGGTCGTAGCCGCGTCCTCGAGGCGTACGCCGGCGAGCGCGTCGGCCGCGCGCGACCGGGCGAGGTTCCACTCCCAGAGATCGCTCCCGGCTCCGGTCCCCGTGCGGCCGGCGAGCACACACGACCGCTCGTCGGGAGTGAGGTCCGCGGAGCCGTCGACCAGCGTGGGGACCGCGTCGTCGGAGAGCCCCTGCAGGTAGGTCCAGTCGACGCGGCCGGTGTCGGCGTACCGCTCCAGGTTGTGGTCGGCCACCCACGCCTCGGGGTTCACCGCGGCCAGCCCGAGCAGCGCGACGACACCGCTGACGAGCGCGAACCGCGGGAACCACGTCGACCGCAGCACGACCACGGCTGCGAAGGAGGCCAGCACCAGCAGCCCGAGCCAGCCCTCCACCACGTCGACGAGCAGCCGCAGCGTCGTGAACCCGTAGGCCTCCTGGTAGAGGTGCATCCGGTGCAGCGCCGAGCCGACGACGACGAGCGTCTCGAGGCACAGCACCCCGAGCGCGCCGCGCAGCCAGGCCCGGTCGGCGGCGGTCGCCCGCGGCGCCTTGCGGGCCGCCGCCCACACGACGAGCAGCGTGAGCGCGGTGGCGACGGTGAGCTGGCCGAAGCCTTGGTGGACGTACTCCGCGTAGGTCAGCCCCGTCGTCCGCCGCAGGTGGTCGTGGCCCGCGAGCACCACCGTGGCCTGCGCGACCAGGAACACCGCGAACACCCCGACCACGACCAGCACCGGCGCCAGCCACTCGAACCGGCGTCCCACCGGGCGCGGGTCGCCGGTCCCGCGGTCGACGCGCGGCGCGTCGAGGGCGAGGTACGCCGCCGCCAGCACCACCCCGCCGACCGCGACGGTCACGAACACCCGCGCCACCAGCAGGTCGGTCGTCAGGTCCGGGACCGCCGCGTCGACCCACTCGGCGAGCAGCGCGTCCGCGGAGACGAGCAGCGCCCCGAAGACGACCAGCCCGAGCACCGACCACACCAGCGTGCGCAGCACCGCCGCCCCCTGGCCCCGACCCGTCAGCCTCGCGACGGTCCGGCCCAGCCACGGCAGCCCGCGCAGGCCCGCCAGCGGCCAGGCCAGCCCGGTCAGCACGATCCCCGCTGCCGTCCGCGGCCGGGTCACCCCGCACAGCGCGGTCGCGACCCCGGCCAGCAGGCACAGCACGACGAGCCACTCCGCGTCCCGGACGACCGTCGTCACGGCCAGCAGCACGCAGAGTCCCGCGCAGCCCAGCGTCCACGGGTCCCGGCGGCGCGGTGTCGCCGCGAGCAGCACCCCGCCGGCCGCGAGCAGGACGAGCAGCGTCCCGAGCCCCAGGTCCCGCTCCACCAGGAGCGTCGCCGCGAGCGCCCCGGTCGCGAGCGCCCCGCCCAGCAGGCCCAGCCGCGGCGGCACCGGCCGCGCCGGCCAGAACCCGCCGAAGAGGTCGTCCAGCACGCCGGGCGCAGCCACGCCGGCTGCTCGCACGTCGGCTGGTCGAGGAGGTTGGGCAGCAACCGTCTCCGAACCCGCCGACCCGACCGGCTCATCGGCCACCCGCTCCGGCGGCGACAACGGCAGCACGACGCGCACCCGCGCCCCGCCCGGACCGTCCGGCCCGCCCTCGGGCTCGACGAAGCCGATCGTCCCGCCGTGCAGGTCGCTGACCCAGCGGGCGATGGCGAGCCCGAGACCGGTCCCGCCGCCGGTGGCGTCGCCGGCGGCCAGCGTGCCGAACGGCTCGAAGACCCTCTCCCGATCGGCCGGGGCGATCCCCGGCCCGGCGTCGTGGACCTCGACGACGTACCGCTCTCCCTCCTGCCCCGCCTCCACCCGCACCGTGCTGCCGGCGGGGCTGTGCCGCGAGGCGTTGTCGAGCAGGTTCGCGACGAGCTGGTGCAGGCGGGCGGGGTCGGCGGCGACGACGAGGTCCGGCGGCGAGACGCGCACGTCGTACGTCACCGGGCGGCCGAGCACCTCGGCCTCGGCGACCGCGTCGGCGAGCAGCGCCGCGAGCCGGACGGGCTCGGGGACCAGCGGTGCGCGGCCGGCGTCGACGCGGGCCAGGTCGAGCAGGTCCTCGACGAGCCGGCTGGTCCGCTCCGCCTGGCCGAGTGCCACCTGGAGCGCGGCGGGGTCGGCAGGGCCGACGCCGTCGGCGAGGTTCTCCAGCAGCGCGCGCATGCCGGTGAGGGGGGTGCGCAGCTCGTGGCTGACGTTCGCGACGAGCTCGCGCCGCTGGCGGTCGACGGCGGCGAGGTCCGCGGCCATCGTGTTGAAGGCGCGGGCCAGCTCGCCGACCTCGTCGCGGGACGTCTCCGGCACGCGCACGCCGTGGTCGCCGGTCGCCATCCGTCGCGCGGCCGCGGTCATCTGGCGCAGCGGCGAGGTCATCCCGGCCGCGAGCAGCTGCGTGACGGCGAGCGCGAGGGCGACGGTGACGGGCACCCCGAGCCAGGGAGGTACGCCGCCGGCCCGGCCGAGCGTGGCGACCGCGGTCGCGACCAGGACGCTCGCGGCGACCAGCAGCCCGAGCTTGACCTTGATCGAGCGGACCGCCGCGAGCGGCTGCGGGGTCACGAGGCGCCCCCGGCCGTCGGCACCTCGAGCGCGTAGCCGACCCCGTGCACGGTCCGCACCAGCTCGGCACCGATCTTCGCGCGCAGCCCCTTGACGTGGCTGTCGACCGTGCGCGTGCCGGACGCGCCGGCCCACCCCCACACCTCGGCCATCAGCCGCTCGCGGGTCACCACCGCGCCGGGCGAGGACGCCAGGCACAGCAGCAGGTCGAACTCGGTCGGCGTCAGCCGCACCTCCTCCTCCCCGCGCCAGACCCGCCGCGCGGGCGGGTCGACCCGGAGGTCGCCCAGCTCGAGGGCCCGCCGGCCGGCCATCTCGGCGGCCCGGTCGACCCGGCGCAGCAGCGCGGCGACCCGAGCCACGAGCTCCTTCATCCGGAACGGCTTGGTCAGGTAGTCGTCGGCCCCCACGGCGAGCCCCACCAGCACGTCGGCCTCGTCCGCACGCGCGGTCAGCATCAGCACGGGCACCGGCCGGTCGGCCTGGATGCGCCGGCACACCTCGTGCCCGTCGTACCCGGGCAGCATCAGGTCGAGCACCACCACGTCCGGCCGGTGCTCGGCGTGCGCCGCGACCGCGGCCGGCCCGTCGACGGCCCGCACGACGTCGTACCCCTCCGCCACCAGCCGGTCGGACACCGCCTGGTTGATGACCGGGTCGTCCTCGACGACGAGGACCGTGCGACGCGCGCTGCTCATGCCGCGAGCGTAGGAGCGCGGGGCAGCAGGAGCCGCGGATGAGGTGTGGAGATCCTGTGCAGGTCGCTCCCGGGCCTGCAACGGCACGAGACCGCCCGCCCCAGAGGGCGAACGGCCTCGTGCTCTCGGCGCCGGTCCGCAGGACCGCCGACGTTCAGCCCGCGAGTCGCGACTCGCGGTCGTAGTTGGAGCCCAGGTGGGCGGGCTGACGGGCCCACCGGAACGCGAACACCATCACCAGCAGCGTCGCGACGTACGGCAGCATCTCGATGAACTGGTGCGGGACACCGAGCCCGATGACCTGCGCCTTCTGGCCGAGCACGTCCATGCCAGCGAAGAAGGCAGCACCGGCGACGACGTACAGCGGGCGCCAGCCGCCGAGGAACGCCAGCGCGATGACCAGCCACCCGCGGCCGGCGATCATGCCGTCGGTGTAGATCCCGGTGAAGTGCAGCGGGAAGTAGGCACCGGCCACGGCCACCAGGCCGGAGCCGACGATCGTCGACCACGTGCGCGCCAGGTTGACGTTGATGCCGAGGCTGTCGGCGGCCTTGGGATTCTCGCCCACCGAGCGGAAGTTCAGCCCGGCCCCGGTGCGCTGCATGAACCAGTACAACCCGACCGAGAGCAGCACCACGAAGAAGAACACGTAGTCCTGCCGGAAGAGCGGCTCGCCGATCACTGGGATGTCGGAGAGCAGTGGGATCTCGTGCTTGGTGAGCGTGTCGATCTTCGGCGGCGTCATCGTGACGCCGATGACCTCGCGGTAGAGCAGGCCCGCCGCGCCGGTGGCGGCGAAGAAGAGGGCCAGGCCGACCACGAACTGGTCCAGCCGGAGCTGGGTCGTCATGACCGTGAGGATCAGGCCGACGAGCGCACCGACGGCGAAGGCGATGAGCAGGCCGCCGAGGTTGGACCCCATCTTGTAGGCGACCACGAAGCCCACGGACGCGCCGAGGGCCATCACGCCCTCCTGCGTCACGTTGAAGACGCCGGTGCGACCGCTGAGGATCGTGCCCTGGGCGGCGAGGGTGAAGACCACCCACATCGGGACCACGAGGGTCAGGAACTCGCTCATGCTGCACCCCTCAGGCGGTTGCGGACGATGTCACTGAGCAGCAAGAAGAGCAGGATGAGCGCCTCGATCACGAGGACCATCTCCACCGGGACCGACGCGACCAGCTGCATGGTCCCGGCGCCGAACTCCAGCACCGCGATGCCGAAGGCGATGAACGGCAGGGCGAGCATCGAGCCGCGCGCCATGAGGCCGACGATGATGCCGAGGATCAGGAAGTTCGACTGCATCCCCTCGAGCATCCGGCCCTGGACCCCGGCGACGTCGATCGCGCCAGCGAGACCAGCGGCACCGCCACCGATCACGAGACCGGCACCCGCCAGCCGGGACGTCTTCACGCCGTTGATGAGCGAGGCGCGCGGGTTGTCGCCGACCGCCCGCATCTCGAAGCCGGTCGGGGTGAAGCGCATCCCGACGGCGATGAAGACGGCGAGCGCGAGCACGAGGAGGACGCCGCTGTGCAGGCCCGGCGCCTCGCCGATGAGTGGGAGCCGCGCGCCGTCCCCGACCGGGGTGGTCGCGGGGTGGCCGGCACCCGCGTCGGGCCAGACCGACGTCGCGACCCAGTCGATGAGCCGGAAGGAGACGAAGTTCAGCAGCACGGTGCTGAGGACCTCGTTGACCCGGAAGCGCACCAGCAGCACCGCCGCGATGCCGGCCCACAGTGCACCCGCGAGGACACCGGCGACGAGCATCGCCGGGAGGAGCAGGATCGCCGGCAGGTCGGAGAACGTGATGCCGATGGCCGCTCCGCCCGTCGCCCCGAGGAGCAGCTGCCCCTCCGCTCCGATGTTGAACTTGCCGGTGGCCAGCGGGATGGCGAAGGCGTAGGCACACAGCACGATCGGCACCCACTTGTGGAGCGTCTCGACCATGCCGAAGCGGGAGTCGAAGGAGCTGGTCAGGACCGCCTCGAGGGCGTCCACGGCGGAGTAGCCCATGGCCTGGATCAGCAGGCCGCCGACGAGGAACGCCAGCACGACCGACGCGACGTACGGCAGGACCGTCCACGCGACGCCGGTGACCGCTCCCGACCCGTGTTCGCGCGGGGCCGGGGCGGACGGCGGACCGCCGCTCCCCGGGGTCGGAGGAGTCTGCTCGACGGTGCTCATGCGGCGCCTCCGACGCTCGTGCCGAGGCCGGTCATCCGGCGCCCGATCTCGTAGGGGTCGACTCGGTCGCTGCGCCACTCGCCGGCGTGCGAGCCCTGGTAGAGCGCGATGACCCGGTCGGCGATGGCGATGACCTCGTCGAGGTCCTCGGAGATCACCACCACCGAGCAGCCGGCGGCCGTGACCTCGCGGATCTGCTCGTAGACGAACCGGGTCGACCCGATGTCCAGACCCCGGGTGGGGTTGTGCAGGACCAGCAGCCGGGGCCGGTGCGCGAAGGCGCGCGCGAGGATGACGCGCTGGATGTTGCCGCCGGACAGGTCGCCGGCGCGGGTCGCCGGGGAGTCTGCCCGGATGGCGAACTTCTCGATCGCCTCTTGCGCCCGCTGCCGGGCCGCACGCCAGTCGATCAGCCCGTTCTTGCGGACCCGCGCGCTGCGGTGGGAGCCGAGCAGGAGGTTCTCGGTGATCCCGGAGGTGGGCAGGATGCCGTCGCGGTGCCGGTCCTCGGGCACGTAGGCGACGCCCGCGTCGAGCCACTGTGCGGTCGCCCGGTCGGACAGCACGAGGTCGTCGATGGTGATGGAGCCGCTCTGCAGCGGGCGCACGCCCGCGAGCGCCTCGGCCAGCTCGACCTGGCCGTTGCCGGCCACGCCGGCGAACCCGACGATCTCGCCCTTCCCGACCTCGAGGTCGAAGCCGGAGATCAGCTCGACGTCGTGGTCGTTGCGGACGGTCATCCCCCGGACCGAGACGCCGGGCTCGAAGGTGGTCTCCGGCACGTCCCCGACCACGGTGCCCTGCGGTGCGGTCCCGAGGGCGACGGCCTCCGTCACGGTCGGGGCCTGGTAGGTGCCGTGGCTCTCGCCGACCATGATCGCGGCGAGGTGGTCGGCGTCGGTCTCGGCCCGGTCGAGGGTCTGGACGCGGGCGCCGTCCCGCATGACCGTCATCTTGTCGCAGACGGCCAGCGTCTCCCGGATCTTGTGGGTGATCAGGATGACGCTCATCCCCTCCGCCACCATCGTGCGTAGGGACGTGAAGAGCGCGTCGACCTCCTGGGGCGTCAGGTTGGTGGTCGGCTCGTCGAGGATGAGCACGCTGGCGCCGCGGTAGAGCGCCTTGATGATCTCCACGCGCTGGCGGATGCCGACCGGGAGCTCCTCCATCACGGCGTCGGGGTCGACGTGGAGACCGAAGCGCTCGCTGATGTCCGCGATGCGCGCCCGCGCTGCGCTGAGGCCCGCGCCGTGCGAGCCGCCCTCGAGGGTCGTGCCGAGCACGACGTTCTCGACCACGGTGTAGGTGTCGACCTGGAGGAAGGTCTGGTGCACCATGCCGACGCCGAGCTCGATGGCGTCCCGCGGGGACGTGATCGTGACCTCACGGCCGTCGATGCGCACGGCCCCGGAGTCGGCCCGGTAGAGCCCGAACAGCACGTTCATCAGGGTCGTCTTGCCGGCGCCGTTGCCACCGAGCAGCCCGTGCACCTCCCGCGCGCCGACCTGGAGCGAGACCGCGTCGAGCGCCCGCACCGGACCGAACGTCTTCACCACCTCGGTCATCTCGAGGCGAGGTGCGGTGGTCACGTCACTTCACCTCGGACTGGTCGAGCTCGACCTCGGTGGCACCGCTCTCGACGTCCGCGACGGCCTGCTCCGCGGCCTTCTTGGCCTCGGCCGGCACGTTGTCGCCGATGGAGACGTCCGCGCCCTTGCCGAAGCCCATGACGTAGACGCCGGTCCGGGTGCCGGCCTCGATCTCGTCCAGGATCGCCTGGAGCGGCTTCGCGAAGTCGTAGAGGACGGTGGCCGCGTAGTGCTCCGGGTCGTTGGCGGACTTGTCGGTGTACTTCACCGTGATCCAGTTCTTGCCGGCCGGGGTGCCCTTCATCGCCTCGAACGCGCCGACGACGCCGAGGTTGAGCGACGTCACGATGACGTCGTTGCCGCCGCTGAGGAGCTGCGAGGTGAACTGGGTGGCCTTGACGGTGTCGTTGAAGTCGCCCGTCCACACCGGCTTGAGGTCAGCGTCCTTGCCCGAGTCCTCGATGCCCTGCTCGAGCGCGTGGACCTCGGCGTAGGAGAACGGCAGCGACAGCCCACCCAGGTAGCCGACCTTGCCGGAGCTCGACAGGTTCGCCGCAAGCACGCCGAGCGGGTAGAAGACGGTGTGGAAGTTGCGGTCGATCACCCACAGGTTCTCCGGCTGGTCCTCCGGCACCCCGTCGAACTCCGCGATGAAGTTCACGTCGGGGTTCTCGGCGGCAACCTTCGCGGTGGCGTCGTAGAACTGCGAGCCGTGCGTCCAGACGACCGAGTAGCCGCCCGACACGTACTGCCGGAGCTTGCCCTCGATGTCGGGGACCGCGACGCTCTCGGCGTAGGAGATCTCCGCACCGTCCTTCTCCGCGGCCTTGAGGGCGTCGAGGCCCAGCGCGTTCAGGTCGGCGTCGGTCACGGGACCGGAGAAGATGCCGGCGACCTTGTCGCCGCCTCCGCCCGCACTCTCGTCGGATCCTCCACAGGCGGTCAGTGCCAGGCCCAGGCTCAGGGCTGCTGCGACGGCAGCAAGTCGGCGAACAGGACGCATCGGCGTCTCCTTCAGATCATCGGCAGGGCAGCCGTCCCCACAGACGAGCAGCTCAGGATCTGCTCCGGGCCCTGCGGTGTGATCCACAACATAAGGAGAAAAGGACCCCTCTGAAGTGGGCCGAAGGTGCCAAAGGGTCCACCGGGTTGTTGTGAGGTCCGGAGGTGGCGAGCAGGCGGATCACCAGTGGATGACCATCCGGTAACAGTCCGTTCGGGCGCCCCGCAGAGGGACACAGAGCGCCCGAACGACGAAGGGCCCGGCAGCGCTGCTGCCGGGCCCTTCGGGTGGTGGTGGAGCTGAGGGGATTCGAACCCCTGACCTTCTCATTGCGAATGTGAAATCGGGCCCCTCGTGGCTCCCGCCGCTGACCGCGTACTCAGCGAAACTCCAGGTCAAGCACGAGATTGGCATCTTGCTGGAGTTGGCTGGAGTTGGCTGCTGAGCGCTGGGCTACTGCACCCCAACTGCACCCCGGGCAGCGATCCGCGACGGCGAAACGCGGCTGGCTCGGATCGGCGTAGCGTTGATCATTGACAGGCCAGGAGGCCACCGTCCGCGACAGCGGGGTGCCCTCTTGGTCTTCCTCATGTTCGGCGCGGTGGCTTCCTCATCACTCCGAGAGAGGAATCACCATGAAGACCCACACGGTCGATGACCCCGTGCTTACCCGGCACGAGGCAGCCGCCTACTGCGGCGTTCACGTCGCGACGGTGGATCGCGCCAGGAAGGCCGGCGAGCTCCGAGCCATCGTCAAGGACCGACTCATCCGACATCGCCGTAGCCACCTTGACGCTTGGCTCGGCAGTCACGAGGTCGGAGGCGATGAGTGATGGACAGCATCATCCTCTCACTACCAGCAGAGGACGTCTCGCCCCTAGCAAACTTCGCCCGGGAGCACGGTGCCGTGAGCGTTTTGGACCTTATCGCCGTGATCGTTCGGCACTCCGACGATCTCAAAGCACTCCGCAAGGCGGATCGGGTAGCGGGGCGTCTGATGAACGGCCTGCTGTCTGGCGGCCTCTGACCTGCGGTTGTCCGCTTCTCCGCCTCTCACTCACGAGAGGCGGGGTTGCGAGCACCTTCAGCGAGCGTCTGGATATTGACAACCCAGTAGCGAAACTTGCTCTCGCAGATACTCGAGGGAGCGTTCCTGTCGGACAACCCCAGATCGGCCCGAGCATTCCCTAGGCTTATTGCACGGCAACAAACCTCGTGCCGCGTTGCAATAACAATATGGAAGGAGTGCGAGATATGCCCAAGAGCCATTCGGATTACCCGATCAACCTGACATTCCGGATTTCCGTCGCGCAGCGGGACTACCTCAACGACGTGGCGTCCATGCACGACGTCACCCCGAGCGACTACCTGCGAGCACTGCTCGACGCCGCGCTGGCAGCGGAAGCCAAGGCCACTCTCGGGGTGGCCGGTGCAGATGACGACACCGCCATGGCCCGCGCCCGAGAGGTCGTCGGCGCCAGCACGGAAGGGGGCAGCGATGACTGACCTCAAGAAGCTCCGCGAGGAGCTCGACCGGACCTACGACTACCAGCTCAAGGCCGAGGACGCGGTGCTCGCACAACGTCGGCGCACCAAGGAGCTAGAGGCCGTCTACAACGAGGAGCGAGCCAGCAACAACGCGCTCCCCCACCACCTGCGGGGCTGAGTCATGGACTACTACGCACAGCAGGTGTTCCAGATGCGCAACGTGCCGAACCTGAGCATCGCCGATAACCAGTTCATGGATCACTGGGAGGAGCGCGCCAGGTCGGACGATCGGCACTACGTGAAGAAGCAGGCCGCCGAGCGTAGGGAGCGCGACAGGGCCAAGGCCGCAGACGTCCTGCGGCGCATCGACGGGTTGCAGGAGGCGTTCGTTGATCTTCGCCGTAAGGCGGAGCGGAACGAGGTGTCCTGGACCGACCTGGCGAAGGCGCAGCGGCGGCTCGTCCGGGAGCGCATCACGCTGGAGAAGGTGCTCGAGTCTCTGCAGTCCAGCGAGGCTGGGATCGCGCGCATGGAGGCCGACCCCACTGCCTACTTGAGCGACTTCTACCAGCGGTTCCCGGCACTCAAGGATCGCCGGCCGAACCTCGCTGTCGACCTCGCCGAGGACCAGCGCAAGCGGGGCGTCGAGTCCCTGATGTGAACTATGCCGTCGTTCCGAGGCTAGGCGGGACGGCTGCCTCCATCCACGTACCGGGTGTCCCCGCGAGGCGCGCGCCAACGAATCTCGCGGGGCACCACAACACACCGAAGGAGTGTGTGGCAATGCCCAACCCTAGCCGTCCGGCACCCGTCACCTGGGCCGACCTGGTCCACATCCAAGCCACCCACGGCATCCGACCCACCGGCACCGACCCCGCCAAGCCCGCTCGCGTCCTGCACGCCGTCTACGCCGCGTGGGAGGCAGCGGAGGGCGTCGCGCCGGGTCGTGGCAATCTGATGCCGGTGCATCTGTTGACCGGTCACGTTCGTCAGCACCTGCGTGCCGAAGGCCGAGTCCTCGACACCGGCAGCCTGCGAGCGCTCATCGTCAACGCGCTCAACGACCCCGCCAGCGGCTTGGAGATCGAACTCCGGCCGTACCACCGCAAGGCGGCCTGAACTCCGAGCAGGCGGGGTGCTCTGCCCTAGCGCGCCAGCCCCGCCCGCTCGGTCTTCACCGAAGACGGCGACTCAGTCGCCAAGGGGACCTAACCAGCCTACGGAGCTCCCGGCCCCCGCCGTTGGTTCGAGGCAACGACGGGGGCCGGAGTTCGCGGCTAGTCAGGCCGCAGGTTGGTCAGCGAAAGGAAGCGATAAGTGACCGATAGCAATTGTGTCACAAAAGAAGCTCGTCTCAATGGCTCGAAATGAATGAGAAAGCCAGACGCCCAGATCGAGGCGCATTTCTGGGACAATAGGTAACGCGGCTGGTCACCGCATAAAAAAGCTGCAAGGAAGCGAACACATGGCAAAGACAAACAACCCGGAAGTCGGGTTGAAGAAAGCCCTGCAATACGCGGAGCGTGGCTGGCATGTCTTCCCAATGCACTTCAACAAGCAGGCCGGCGACGTTGTGAAGATGCCGCTGACGAAGTGGGCGAAAGGTGACGACAGTCAGCGCGCGACCACGGACCCAGCCGTCATCCGTCGGTGGTGGAGACGCTGGCCTCACGCGGGCGTCGGCATCGCCTGCGGGCCGAGTGAGTTGCTGGTCATCGACGTGGACGGCGACTACGGCGCTGCTTCCCTGGCCCGCCTTGAGGAGACTCTCGGGCCTCTGCCGACTACGCGCACGGTGCTCACGAGTCGCGGTCGACACCTGTACTTCAAGACGTCCGAGGACCTGCCGACTTCGGCTGGGTCACTCGGCGAAGGCGTCGACACCCGGGGCGTCGGAGGCTATGTCGTTGCTCCGCCTTCCTTGAACCAGTACACCGGCGTCAAGTACCGCTGGGCGGACAAGAACGCAGGGTTGGCCCCACTGCCCGACCCGTGGGCTTCTGCGCTCCTAGCGGCCAAGGGGCGCGGCGCTGGCACGGGGCTAGGGTCGGTCACCCGGCGCATCAGCACTACGCCCGGCGCCTACGCCCTCGCGGTTCTCGAGGACGAGCTAGACAACGTCCGTCAGGCGCATCCCGGCGAGCGGAACGACGCTCTCAACTCGGCGGCGTACTACCTCGGCCGATTCGTCGGAGGCGGCTACCTCACGGTCGATGAGGTCACGGACGCACTCGTGCGCGTTGCCGAGATGAAGGGTCTTGCGGCGGGCGAGGCCGGAGCGACTGTCGCCAGCGGGCTGGATGCGGGCAGCCAAGAGGCTCTCATCCTCCTGCAGGAGTCGAGCGCCACCGCTATGGAACGAGACATCGAGGACGCGGTCCGCAAATTGCGCATCCGAGACGCGGCCGCGCGTGCCTTCCAGGCTGAGAAGATCGCTGAGAGGCACGCCCGTTCCCGCAACGCCCGCAAGATGAGCGGTAGCGAGTTCTTCCTGGACCTCCCAGCCGAGACGCCGACGCTGTGGGGCGACGGCAAGCGCATCCTCTGGATTGACGGCGAGCCGCTGTTGATCTGCGGTGACGACGGCACCGGCAAGTCCACGATCGACCATCAGTTAATGGCCGCCCGCCTCGGCTTCCGAGACGAGCTGCTGGGCTACTCGGTCACGCCCGCCGAAGGCATCGTGCTCTACCTCGCGATGGACCGCCCCGAGCAGGCTCGTCGTGCAGGCAACCGGCTCTATCCGGACTCGGTTGATATCGACTTCCGCAGCAACCTCGCGGCAAACCTCGCGGTCTGGCGTGGCCCCTTGCCCGTTGACGTGCTGGCTGGGCCGGAGGTGCTGGCCGACTGGATTCACTCCGAGTTCGGCCCGGTCGCGGAGGTTCACGCGGACAGCCTCAAGGACGTCGCGTCGAAGCTCAGCGACGACGCCGTTGGTAGCGGCATCAACAGCGCCATTCAGGAGGTCGTGAGTCGAGGCATTAACTGGGTTGGCCTCCACCACCAGCGGAAGGCGAGCGGCGAGAACCGCAGGCCGGACTCCCTCAGCGACGTCTACGGCAGCCGTTGGCTCACGGCGGGCCAAGGGAGCGTGCTGATGCTCGTCAAGGCCGGCGAGTTCGACAAGGACCAGGTCGAGATGCGGCAGCTCAAGGAGCCGTCAGACCGGGTGCCCGCCTTGCTGCTGGAACACGACCGCAGCCGTGGCCGCACTCGGGTCGTAGAGGCCAGTCAGGACCCTGAGCAGATTCTCCGAGCAGCGGGAGAGGCAGGCGCGACCGCGCTCGACGTCGCAGCCGCGATGTACGCGAAGGACAAGAGCGAGGTCACGGGTGCTGAGAAGAAGAAGGCTGACCGGCTGCTGGCTCGGCTGGTCAAGAGTGAGGAGGCAGTCAAGCGCGCGGGTCGGAAGGGCGGCGAGGGCGGCACAGAGCCCACCCGATTCTTCCCGGTCGAGGACGAGGGCGCGCCGTGAATAGCAACAGACAGGGCAACAGACACGCGTCCTTTGGCCGGGGCAACAGACAAGCACCGGACAGCAACGGACACATTCAGCGTTTCCCCAGGCCAGGGCAACAGACAGGGCAACAGACACGGTGTCCGGTGCCAAGCAACGGACAAACCTGCGCCCCCCTAATGGGGCGCGGTGTCCGTTGGTGCCGGGTGGGCGACCGACAGAAAGGAATGTCATGAAGGAAGACAAGGTGCTGGCGTGGCTGCGCCGTCACGACTCGACGCCGCTGTTGTTCAGCGACGTCAGCCGAGCACTCATCACGAACAACAAGAAGCAGCGGGCGAGGTCGCATGAGGCGAGGAGCGAGCTGCGCTCCATCTTGGCCGACCTGGAGATGGACGGCGTCGTGTCGCTGACCGAGAGGGAAGGCCGGGAAGGGCGCGGTCTCTCTATCGCCATGCTCGGCAGGGATGGTGGCGCGCCGTGACCGAGAAGCGAGTCCGCAACCCCATGGGTGCTTCCACCCCATGCACCGCCATGACGAAACGGACAGGAAAGGCTTGCGGCAACTGGGCGCTCGTCGGGGACACCAAGTGCCGGATGCACGCCGGTAAGTCCGTCGCTGACTCGCGGGAAGCGTCCCGCATGCGCATCCTTGAGGCCGCTGACCCGGCTGCTGCGGTGCTGGTGAAGTTGGCGCTCAACTTGGACGGGCACACACCGCACAACATCCAGCTCGCGGCTGCCCGCGACATCCTGGACCGCAACGGGATCGGCAACTCGCAGACCGTCGAGGTACTCCTCAAGCCTTGGGAGAAGGATATCGAAGGTGTCTTGGTTGACGCCCCTGACGATCATTCGGAGATCGCCGACGCCGAGCTGGTCGCGGACGAGGAACCCCGATTCCTCCCGGCTCCGCGAGATTGGGACGGTCGGACCGCTGACAACGTGCCGCCGACCTACACGCGTGGCGACGTGCAGTACCGGTCTCCCTAGCCGTGGCCGACGCCAGCACGGCTAGAACGCGGGACCAGCCCTGCGTCGGGCACACGGGCCGAACCGGCGTTCTTCGCCGCTCTGCGGGGCGCTGGCAGCACCCGGCGTACCCGATTCCACCCTCTCGCGTTCGGCACCCCACAGCACCTCGCTGATCATCTAGACTTGAACCACTCGTTAGGCCAATAGGACGAGGGCAGCCGCTGAGCGGCTGGTCCCCTCCCCCACACACTGCGGCCGAACTGAGTCGCCTCTCGCGGGGGATATGGCAGCGAGATCAGGTGGCGCAGGACGGGTCTCCATCACCCTTCGGTGAGAGACCTGTCAGTGACGCGCCTTGCCACTACGCAGGCCTCTCGCCTCCTTGCTGAGAGGCCCTCGTCATGACCAAGCGTCCACTTCTGACTGGACTCGTCGGAGCCCTGAACTTCCTCGCCGCGCTTCTGCACCTTGCTCGTGCCCGACCCCGAATCGGGGTTCGTACACACGAGGAAGCAGGACACATGAACGTCATCGGATACCTCCGGGTGTCGACCGAGGAGCAGGCCAGCAGCGGCCTCGGACTGGACGCCCAACGCGCCCGCATCACCTCCGAGGCCGCACATCGCGGCTGGACGGTGCGCTGGCTCCCTGATGAGGGCTACAGCGCCAAGAACCTCCACCGCCCGGCGTTGACGGAGGCGCTTCACCTCCTAGCCGCTGGCGAGGCCGACGCACTCGTCGTCGCGAAGTTGGACCGTTTAAGCCGGAGCGTCGTCGACTTCTCCAACACGCTCGCCACCGCGAAGAAGCAGGGCTGGGCTGTGGTTCTGCTCGACCTCGGCGTGGACACCGCGACTCCGAATGGGAAGTTGGTCGCCGGCCTCATGGCTCAGATCGCGGAGTGGGAGCGCGAACTCATTGGCCAGCGCACCCGCGAGGCCCTGGCAGCGGCGAAGGCACGCGGTCAGCGACTCGGACGCCCGCGCTGCACGCCTGACGAGGTCGTAGCGCAGGTGGTTGCGCTTCACGACGACGGGCTCAGCCTGCGCGCCATCGCCCGGACCCTGACCGACGCTTCCGTCCCTACGACACGAGGGGCGGTCGAGTGGCGACCGTCCACCGTGCGTCGCATCCTCACCGGACACCGGCTCGACCTCGAAGCGCTGGCTTCGCAGACGGCGGAGGCCCTCTGATGGCCAGGCCAGAGGTGTCGGAGCGACGAATTGACCGGGGTCTCTATGAGGTGACCCGTACGTACGACGACGGGCACGTGGAGGTGCGCTTCAAGATCCGCTACGCCAACGGCAGCGGCAGGATGGTTAGCGACTCAAAGTTCACGACCGAGAGCAAGGCTCGGTCCGCACTGGCCCGCCGGAGGACGCAGGTCATGGACGGTGACCACATCGACCCGAGATCAGCGGATGCCAAGTTCAAGAAGGTCGCCGACGATTGGGTTGCGGCGCACCCCGATTGGAAGGAGCGGACTCGGCGGGCCAACGGGTGGACCGTCGACAAGAAGCTCGCGCCGCTGCACGACAAGCGCATGAAGCAGATCACGACCGAAACCGTCTACTCGTTCCGGGTCGACCTCATGAACACCGTGTCTGAACGAGGAGGGCTACCCGCCGCATCCAGCGTGAACCGCACGATGACTGTTCTCTACGCGATCTGCGAACACGCACGATTGAAGCGGCACCTGTCGGTGAATCCCTGCGCTGACTTGAAGGCTGTCAAGGGAGGAAGTCGCGAGATCGTCCCTCCGACCCTCAAGGAGGTCGAGGCGCTCGTGCGCCGTATGGCTGAGCCAACGCCGGAACGTATTGACGCGTTGGGCCGCAGGTACAAGGAGCAGCCTGCTGATCGTCGCTGGGCCGTGCTCGTTGAAGTCGCTGCCTGGACAGGGCTGCGGGCCGGCGAGCTGGCGGGCCTCAAGGTCGCAGACCTCGACCTCGACGCCGGGACGCTCGCGGTTCGCCGGACGGTCATCGACACCAAGGGCGGTCTACGAGAGGACACCCCCAAGAGCCTGCGCAGCCGTCGGGTTGTCGACTTGGGGCGCCAGGTCACGGCCCTGCTCAAGAAGCACACGAAGGGGATGAAGCGCACCGACTACGTGTTTGGCCAGGGCGACAAGCCGCTGCGGCACAACCAGTTCCAAGGCCGCGTCTTTCGACCCGCGGCAGATGCTCTCGGGCTGACGGTCACTTTCCATGACCTGCGGCACTTCCACGCCAGCGTTCTCATCGCGAGCGGCATGGACGTCGTCGCGGTGTCCCGCAGGCTCGGTCACGCTGACTCGTCCATCACCTTGAAGAGATACGCCCACCTGTTCCGACTACGGGAGTCCGATGACGGTGCGCGTATCGATGCGCTCCGCGATGCCGCTAGCGGCGGAAAGCCCAAGAAGGCGAAGAAGCCCAGGAAGCCGTTCTGAGCCGTCTGCGATCGGGGCGGTTCGTGCCCACCGGTACGACACGCCGCCGTACGTCACACGCACAAACCGGTGCGCGTACGCCGTACGGCGGCTAACCTGCGGTTTGGTACAACTGAATGTGAAGAAGCCTGGTGGTCGACCAGGTGGACGTCGTTGGCGCGACGCCCACCCGGCCTGTCAGATGGAGCACCTACAAGGGCTCGATCGTGACGGTGACCGTTCCGTCGTCAGAAATCTGGACGGTCACCCGAAACCCAAGGCGTCGAGTGATGGTGACCTCCTCCTTCCTCACTAGTAGTTGCAACGTCATCCGAAGCCCCTGACTCATCCTCGGGGGCTTCGGACGTCTTGTATGGGGTCGTCGAGGGGTCGGCGTTGTAGACGCCCCGCCTCGGATTCCCCAGGACGCGCTCCTTCGCGAGCTTCGACATCAGCGAGCGGATGCTGCTGGGCTGCCAGTCCCACTTCGGCGCGAGTGCGTTGACGACCTGCGCGGTGGTCACATCGTGGTCGACGCCGCCCACGTACTCCACGATGGCGTCCTTCATCGGCGGCGCGATCAACGGGGTGACAACGCCAGCGGTCGACTTCTCCTCAGCCGTCCCGATCTCCACCATCTGAGGTGGCGCAGGGCTGCTGACCGTCACCTCGCCGCCTAGCCGCCGCAGGGTGGCCTCCACCTCCGCAATCGCCGCGTCGAGGTCCTCGCGCTGGGTGCGCAACTCGTCGAGCGCCTCGTTCAGGTGCTTCTCGACAACCGGATTGATGGGCATGTTGGTACCTCCTCATCTGAGGATACCTCATGATGCGGGACTTGCGGGGGCATCGCGTCCGTGTTGGCTGGCCGCTCTGTCGACCCCGCTCCCTCATCGAAGCACACCGCTGTAACTCAAAGCGGGAGAGTTGTCGCGCGGCCATAGTCCGCTCTATCAGCGACACACAGCCATGTTGCGCCCGCCAGACGCGAACCGTGGGTTTCGGGGTCGGTCGTGAGCGCGAACCTCCTCAAGCGATAACTCGCCATAGTGCAGCAATCACGGCGATGACGCCTGCAGCGAGCACAGCCACCATCACGCCGACCAGGACTTGGCCCGCGATACCGACGCCGAACGCGGCCTTCTGCAACCCTGGATAGTCCTGCGCGGCGATGGCCCGCACTCGAGACGGGAAGCCAACGAACGCCGCTACTCGACCAGCCAGCGTTCGATCTCGTCTCTCGAGGACCGTGGCTTGTCCCTCCAACATGCCGATGACCGACTCGCAGGTCTCGATCACATCGGCTGCACTCAGCGCTTCAATGTCGTCAAGTGATTGCTTCCAGTTGGCGATCCCGTGGAGCACCCCGCCAGGACCAACCTGCGCGTGACCAGCGGCCCGCGCGACGGTTGCCATCAACTTGAAGTACTCGGCTTCGTGTCCTTGCTTCGGGACACGTAGTCGATGCGAGTAGAACACCTCGTCATGCACAATGCGGGAGAGCCCAATGAGTTGCATGTAGCCGTCTCGGAACGAGACGACGTGCTGGGCCTGCGTTCGAAGCTCCTCGCTGCGTTTCATGTCTCGTCCCGCTTGCGGTCCACGCCCTCAACGTAGAGCGGACCGCAGACAGCGCCCCAGAGCCGCGCCGATCCTCTGTGTACTGGTGGCCCAAGACCGAAGGAAGGGACACCAGCATGCCGAGCACTCCGACCGTTTCCCACGGTGACGCCTACAGCGTGGGCCAGCTCGCCAAGCGACTGGGCAAGTCACACGACTTCGTCCGGCGCATGATCAGCGAGGACAAGATCGCCGTGGACGAGCGCGGCCTCATCACCAACCTCGCGCTGCACGAGTTCATGCACAACCACGCGACCGAGTTGGACTGACCCCGAGTTCCTCGCCGTGGCCTCCTTCCTTCCCCCACGGCGAGGACGGGCGGGGTCGTCGTAGCGGCCAGGACCCGAGACCTACCCGCTCCGATCCCGCCCGGTGACATCAGGCCTGGCCGTACGCCGGAGCGCTCGGCGCGTAGCCCGTCGGTGCGGGGGCACGGCTGACCAGCAGGCAGTCGCCCGACGCCGCCGACGCAACCGGGCCTTACTGGGTGTGTCCCTATTGCGGCACGCTGTTGGCGCCCGGCAACACGCGAACTGCCAACTAGAAGACGTTCCCAGGTCGCAGTTCAGCGCGCGAGGACGTCACGCCAAGCCGTGGCGGTTTCAGGGTCGAAATAGCGGCTGAACCCGCAGCCCCAGGCGATGGGCGACTTGAGCGGGGAACCGCCCCACCTAGCCTCACCGCTCACGAGTAGCCGTGAACCGACTCCGTAGGCGTACCCCGGGTCAGACGGGTCCGTGGAACCTGTGGTCGGGGGTTGCACGTCAACCGTGACCGTGTCGCCCTGGCCGCCGGAGAACCACTCCCGAACCTCAAAGGTGACTCCTGGCAGTCCCAGGTCAGCCTCGTCACCGCGGTCGGAGACCGAATCACCTACGGCCACCACTACTCCATCGAACGCGAACGCGCGTCCCGTGACGGCTTTCGGGTCGTATGACTCAACACACGAGGCTGCCCCTCCATCGGGGAGCGGTCCGCGACGATCCGCTGTGGGATTCTGCGATCCGTCACGGCTAGAGCCGCCGAGGACGCGAACGTCGCGTTCCTGACTGGCTGCCCCAGTGTCGCTGGCTGTCTCCTCGCCGGCACAAGCGCTCACGACGGCTAGAAGTCCAAAGCAGGCTCCAGTCAAGGCGACGCGTCTCATCACTAGCCATCCCATCTGCGTGGTTCCTGGTCGTCAGTAGGACGCTACGTCCGATTGAACGGTTCCTTTGGTCAAGCTGCGAGCGCGACCGGGCGTCGGCGGCTAGGCCCACGGGACAGATGGCGCAGCGTGGTGGCGATACAGGCGACCTGGAGCCAGCCGGTCGCCGAGGTGGTGGTGTTCTCGAATGACTTCGCCAGCCGGCGGGAGCGGCCGAGGCGGCCGTGGGCGACTTCTACGCGCCAGGCGTGCCGGATGGGGCGGAAGACCGGTTGCTTGTCGTCCCATCCGACCCGGCGGACATCTAGGTCGTGGTCGCGGCCGAGGGTGCGGGCCGCAGCGGTCGTGACCCCGCGGTCCACCAGGACCAGCTCGAGCCGGCCGGTGACGCCTTGCTGGGTCAGGTGCTCCAGCATCAGCTCGCTGGCCCGGTTCTCGTGGGTGGAGGCGGGCACGACAAGGGCGCCGACCGGGAGGCCGGTCACGTCGACGGCGACGACGCGCTTGGCGCCCTTGGTGCGCCCGTAGGGGCCGCCCCGGTCGTGGAAGGTGAGCCCGCCATTCGACGCGCCGCGCGCCAGGTGGGTGTCGATGACGACCATCGAGGGCGCCTCATCGGCCCGCCCATCCGCTTGCCGCGCGGCCGCGTGCAGCACCGTCAGGGCCTGCGCCCACGTGCCGTTGCGTGACCAGCGCCGGAACTGCGACCAGACCCGAGTCCACGGCCCGAACGACGCCGGGAGGTAGCGCCACTGGCAGCCTGTCTGGGCGATGTAGAGCATCGCGTCTACCACGGTTCGCAGGTCACCAGCGTGCTTGCGGCCGCGCTTGCCCGGCGCGTTGAACACCGGCTCCAGCAGGTTCCACTGCTCGTCGGTCAGGTCACTGGGGTACGGCATGCCTCGCACAGTGCCCACGGAAACCGTTCCTGCAATAGGGACACACCCAGTTAGAACGCGGACCGGCCGCCCGCCGGCCCCTCGGGCCTACCCACCGATCTTCGCGCCTTAGAGCGCCGCTTCCGCTATCCTGACGTTCTTGGCCTAGTAGCTCAGCGGATAGAGCAGCCCCCTAACGAAGGGTTGGTCGGGGGTTCGAATCCCTCCTAGGATTGGGAGAGGCGCGGTGCGGTCATAGACCCCGCGCCTCTTTCCCTGTCAGGACGTGTAGTAGCCGGGGTTCTTCTGCTTCGCCCGGTCCTCCTCCGAGTTGGACACGTCACGAAGGAACACATGCGTACCACGGTCCAGGTCACCGTGGCTGTCGTAGGAGTGCCAGACGTCCTCAACGCGAAAGCGGCGGTAGTCCGCTATGGGCAGCAGCACACCGTCGCCAACCGCCAGACGAGGAGGAACCTCCTCGTCCTGCCAGAGGTACTCATTCGTAGCGGCGTCGTAGTAGGACACCATCCAGCGCACGTAATCAACCATGGCCCTCACGGTACGCAGGTCTAGAGGGGCCAGCCCGTAGGCCAGCCCCTCTCAGAGTCCTGCTGTTCAGTTGCGGCGCGGTAGCGCCCTTGGTCGGCCCCTGGGCCGAGTGACGACTTGGATCAGCACATCGTTCACGGTGAGCCGTCAGACGTAGGCGTCGCGGCCCCGCTGCCGAACGATGAGCCGTACGTCGATCACGCCTTCGGCTGCTTCGCGGTCACCGTGTGGACGACGACCTCGCGGGTGCCGGGCTTCCAGCCCGCGTCGTGGCTGCCAGCCTCCACCGCTTGCGCCAGCGCCAGGTTCGTGATGAACCGACGAGCCGTCGCGGTGGACACCTTCAGCGTCTCGGCGATCGCGTCCACGGTCTGCCCGGCCTCGCGCATCCTGGCGACTGCTTCGGCCTGCGCCCGTGCCTCCGTTCCCATGACGAGGTAGGGCAGCGAGCGGCGGGTGCCGTTGGCCCGCACCTTGAGGAGCGTGGCCTGCCCAGTGGTCAACGCCTCCACCAGCGTCTTGGGCTCCGGCTTCGGCTCGGGCTTACCCTTCGTGGGCGTGGCCTTCGCGGCAGCGGGCCTCTGCTCCTTCGGAGCAGCGGGCTGCGGCTTGGTCGCGGCGGGCTTGCGGGTGGCGGGCTTGCGGGTGGTCGTGGTGGACATGCTGGCCTCCTGGCCGGTCGCGGAGACCGCTTCTGGCCTCCCGGTGAGAGCACAATGCAGACCCGTCGCCGAGAAGTTCAGAGCGAATCTGGGACCTCGTCGCCCATTTCGGCGACCACCTGCGGAGACGGTTTCTAGAAACTCTCGGGCGACGTCGGTCAGCGGACCAGAACAGCAGGTGCGGCCTGCCTGCCGGTGCCAGCTCACTTCGTTCCGCAATGCTGCGCGCTTGCGGCCGATGCTCGTGGGGAAGTGCGCGGGAGAGGTACAGGACGGGGCGGGCCAAGCGCATGCGTACGCCTACCAACACCAGTGAACTGCACCCCAACTGCATCCGGGTTCGTTCGACCTAGGCACAAGAAAGGCCCGCAGCCAGCGTTTCTGCTGGTTGCGGGCCGATTCCTGGTGGTGGAGCTGAGGGGATTCGAACCCCTGACCTTCTCATTGCGAACGAGACGCGCTACCAACTGCGCCACAGCCCCAGTGCGACCCCTGGGCGTTGCACCCGGGACGCGAGGGAAGACGTTAGCACCCGCTCCCGCGGCCGCCGAATCAGCCCTGGATCAGGACCCGACGGCGCGGGCGTCGTCGGCGGAGGACGCCGCGGAGGACTTCTTCGCAGCCCGGGCGGCCTGGTCGGCCTCGCGCGCCAGGGCGGCGTCGGCGTCGGTGCGGCCCGAGGTCCAGACGCCGGTGGCGTCGAGGTCGATCGTGCGGACGGTGCGCCGCGGGGCGGCCGGCTTGGTGACGTACGTCGGCAGGGTGACCGGCACCGGCTCCCACAGCGACGGGTCGACGTCGGCCTGCTGGACCTGCGGCTGGTCCTCGACGCGGACCGCCTCGAAGCCCTGGGTGTCGTCGACGCGCTCCTCGGCGACCGGCTCGGCCGGGGCCTCCGCGGCGGGCTCCTCGACCGGCGCCTCCTCGACCGGGTCCTGGATGACGGGGACGCGGGCAGAGGGCCGGCGGGCCGACCGCTCCTGGCGGACCATGAGCCGGCAGGCGACCAGCCACGCGACGAGCAGGGCGACCGGCGCGGTGACCCACCACCACGAGACGACCGACGTCGCGGCGAGACCGACGACGCCGGCGTTGAGCACCAGCACGCCGCCGAGCACGCGACGCCGACGGCGAGCGGCCTGCGCGGCCGCGGCGCGGCGTACGGTCGGCGACCCCGCGGGCACCCGCACCGACGGCTTGGTGACCACGACGGCGGCGTCCGCCGGGCGGCCCGGCGTCACGACGAGCCGACCGCCGCGCGAGTCGACCGGCTCGCGCCGGGCCAGCACCCGCATGGTGTCGGAGAACCGGTCGACCGACCGGCTGCGCTGCACGTCGTCGTGGTGCTTGAGCGCCTTCGGGATCAGGTAGACGGCCCAGGCCACCGCAAGGGCGACGAAGATGAGTGCGCTCAGGTCCACGGGCCGAGCGTAGGTACGCAGGCGGCAGATGGGGCGGATGTCAAGGGGTGTGTCGCAAATGGCCCCTGTGACTGGTGTGATTCGTGGTTCGCGCCGTCGGCTTGTAACGCGACGTCCGCCGCTCTACCCGCCCGTTGCAGCGTGCAGATAGAGCAGGGAACGTCGCGTTACATCCCCGGGCCGGCCGCCGCGTCGAGCCGGGCCAGCAGCCCGCCGGGGCACTCCTCGGCGGTGATCGCGTAGAGCCGGTGGTCGCGCCAGGCGCCGTCGATGTGGAGGTAGCGGGGGGCGTAGCCGTACTCGGGGATGCCCAGCTTCTCGACGACGCGGAGCGAGTTGGAGTTCTCCGGGCGGATGGCGATCTCGATCCGGTGCAGGCCGAGCGGCCCGAAGCAGTGGTCGACGGCCATCGCGACCGCGCGCGGCATGACCCCGCGGCCGGCGAAGTCACGGTCGAGCCAGTAGCCGATCGACGCGAACAGCGCCGACCCGCGCACGACGTTGTTGACGGTGAGCTGGCCGGCGAAGCTGCCGTCGACCTCGACCGCGAAGGGGTACGTCGTTCCCTGGCGGGCCTGCGAGTGCAGGCGCCGGACGAGGGCGCGGTACGACGTGGGGCGGGCGTCGCCGCCCGGCGGCACGGTCGCGTCCCATGGCACCAGCCAGGCGGCGTTCCGGCTGCGGGCCGAGCGCCACGGCCCGGCGTCGGCGTACGACAGCGGGCGCAGCGTCACGCCGCGCGAGGTCAGCCGGACCGGCCAGGGCTTGGTCACCCCGCGCTCCCCGAGCCCCCCGGCCGGTCGTGGTCGCTGCCCACACTGCGCTCATGGTCGCTGCCGACGACCTGCTCCACGGCGTGGACGAGCATCGGCTCGAGCACGGCGAGGCCGTCCTTCACGCCGCCTCGCGAGCCGGGGAGGTTCACGACCAGGCAGGTACCCACCACGCCCGCCAGACCTCGCGACAGCGCCGCGGTCGGCACGCCCTTCGCGACGCCGTGCGCGCGGATCGCCTCGGCGATGCCGGGCACCTCGCGGTCGAGCAGCGGCCGGGTGACGTCGGGGGTGCGGTCGGTCGGGGTCAGGCCGGTGCCGCCGGTCGTGAGCACGACGCGTGCACCGGCGTCGACCGCGGCGCGGATCGCCTCGCCCACCGGCTCGCCGTCGGGTACGACGGCGGGTGCGCCGACCGCGAAGCCGAGCCCGGCCAACCAGGAGACGATGAGCGGGCCGGTCGTGTCGTCGTACACCCCGGCGGCCGCGCGGTTGGACGCCACGACGACCGCGGCCGGCAGCCCGGGCACCGAGCCGGCACCCGCCTCGGGCGAGGTCACGGCCGGGCCCAGTCGCCGGACTTGCCGCCCGTCTTCGTCTCCACCCGGACGTCGGTGATCACCGCGGCCTTGTCGACGGCCTTGACCATGTCGATCACGGTGAGCCCGGCGACGGCGACGGCGGTGAGCGCCTCCATCTCGACGCCGGTCCGGTCGGTGGTGCGCACGGTTGCGGTGATGTCGACCGCGTCGTCGGCGACCACGAGGTCGACCACCACCCCGGACAGCGCGAGCGGGTGGCACAGCGGGATGAGCGTCGAGGTCTGCTTGGCGCCCATGATCCCGGCGAGCCGGGCGACCGCGAGCGTGTCGCCCTTGGGCACGCCGGCCCCGCGCAGCAGCGCGACGACGTCGGCCGAGACGAGCACGCGGCCCGAGGCGGTGGCCGTGCGGGCGGTGACGTCCTTGGCGGACACGTCGACCATCCGGGCGGCGCCCGCCTCGTCGACGTGGGTGAGCCGGGGGCCGGGCTGCTCGCTCATCAGAACTCCTCGTCGAGCCGGACCACCGAGACGGTGTCGCCGGCGGCCAGGGCGGTGACGTCCTCGGGGACGACGATCAGGCAGTCGGACGCGGCGAGGTCGCCGACCAGGTGCGAGCCCGGACCGCCCACGGGGGCGACCTGCGCGCCGGCGCCGCTGACGTCGAGCTCGCCGCGCAGGAACTGCCGCTTGCCGGCCGGCGAGGCGATCGCGTGGGTCAGCCGTGCGCGGACCTGCGGGCGGGCGTGCGGGAGCAGGCCCATCAGCTTGCGCAGCGCCGGCAGCACGAAGGTCTCGAAGGAGATGTAGGAGGAGACCGGGTTGCCCGGCAGCGTGAAGATCGGGACGCGGTCCTCACCGACGAAGCCGAAGCCCTGCGGCTTGCCCGGCTGCATCGCCACCGGCCCGAACCACACGCCGTGCGGACGCAGCGCCTCCTTGACGACGTCGAAGTCGCCCTGGGAGACGCCACCCGAGGTCACCACGACGTCGGCGCGGACCAGCTGGTCCTCCAGCGCGTCGAGGAAGGCCCGCGGCTCGTCGGGGACGATCCCGACGCGGTAGGCGATCGCCCCGGCGCGGCGGGCGGAGGCGGCGAGCAGGAACGAGTTGCCGTCGTAGATCGAGTCGGTGCCCAGCGGCTGGCCGGGCTCGCGCAGCTCCGAGCCGGTCGAGAGGATCACGACGCGGGGACGCGGACGGGCGAGCACCGTCGGGCGGCCGACGGAGGCGAGCAGACCGAGGTGGCGCGGGCCGAGCACGGTGCCGGCCTCGACGAGCAGGTCGCCGATCGCCACGTCCTCGCCCGCCCGGCGGACGTGCTGCCCGGAGGCGGGTGCGCGCTCCACGCGGACCTGGCTGGCGCCGCGGTCGGTCCACTCGTAGGGCACCACGCAGTCCGCGCCGGTCGGCACCGGTGCGCCGGTCATGATCTTCGCGGCGGTCCCGGGCGCGAGCGCCAGCAGGCCGGTCGACTGGCCGGCGCCGATCTCCCCGACGACCGGCAGGTGGACCGGGGACTCGTCGGTCGCGGTGGCCACGTCGGCCAGCCGCACGGCGTACCCGTCCATGGCGGAGTTGTCGAAGCCCGGCAGCTGCACGGTCGCGACGACGTCCTCGGCGGCCGCGAGCCCCAGCGCCTCCATCAGCGGCTGCGGGGACGGCGACAGCGGCTCGAGCGCCGCCAGCACCTCCGCGAGGTGCTGGTCGACCGAGCGGGGAGCCGGGTCAGCCATCCGAGGCCGCGGCCGGCTCACCGAGCACGGTGCCGGCGTCGATCCGGCCGTTGCTGGCACCGTCGAGCGCGACGTCGCCGACGACGGAGACGCCCTTGCAGAAGGTCCAGTCGCCGTTGACCCGCAGCGAGGACGCCTCGCGCATCGACGGCGCGCCCTCGGGGAAGCGCTTGTCGAACTCGCCGACCAGCTTGTAGTGGTCGGGGTCGAGGTCGACGAACGGGATGTCGCCGGCGACCTGGTCGAGCACGAAGTCCTGCCCGATCTCGTAGACGTCCGAGCGCAGCACCAGCAGGTCGTTGGTCGTCTTGACCGGCACGAACCGGTCGCGGCCGACCTCGATGAGCTGCGAGCCCTCGAAGACCTCGATCGCCGCGCCCATCGCGGTCTCGACCTGGACGACCTCGGGGGAGGACTTGTCGCCGGGGTCGACGTTCTTGACGTTGCGGATCATCGGCAGCCCAAGGATGCCCTCGCGCACGTCGAGCGCCTCCTGCATCGCGCGCAGGTCGAACCACAGGTTGTTGGTCGAGCAGTACCGGTGGCGGTCGAGGTCGGCGAGCGCCTGCTTGTCCTCGTCGAGGGTCTGCGCGGTCTCGCGCAGCACGATCCGGCCGTCGGACTTCCGCCGCGCGAAGTGGCCGCCCTTGCGGTCCGAGGGGGTGCGCCGCACGGCCTCGATCGCGAACGGCGCACCGGAGCGGGCGAACCAGCCGGCCACGACCGGGTCGGGCACGGCCCCGAGGTTGTCGGAGTTGGAGACGAAGACCCGCTCGTAGCCGGCCTCGAGCAGGCGGGCGAGCAGGCCGGTGCCGCGCAGCGCGGTGTACAGGTCGCCGTGGCCCGGCGGGCACCACTCCAGGTCGGGGTCCTTGGGCCAGGACACCGGGCTGAGGTCGGAGGTGAGGAGCTTGGGTTCCTTGTTCTGCAGGAACTCCAGCGGCAGGCCCTCGACCGGCAGGTCCGCGTAGCGCGCGAGCGCGGCCATGGTGTCGGCGGACGTGCGGAAGCTGTTCATGAAGATCAGCGGCAGCGTCGCGCCGTGGGCCTTGCGCAGGTGCAGCACCTGGCGGGCGATGATGTCGAGGAAGGACAGCCCGCGCCGCACGCACAGCAGCGACTTCGCCCGGTCCATCCCCATCGACGTGCCGAGCCCGCCGTTGAGCTTGATGACCGCCGTCGTGCGCAGCGCCGCCGCGCCGATCCCGTCGGGCACCTCGACGTCGGCCAGGGACTCCATGTCGACCGGGTCGATCGTCGACTCCGGGATCATCCCCGTCTCGCCGTGCTCGAGGAGCCGGTAGTAGTGCGCGAAGGTCTCGATCGCGACCTCGTCGACACCCGCGGCGAGCATCTTCTCGCGTGCCTTCTGCAGGCCAGGACTACCCATGCTGCCGATCGTAGGCTCGGGGGGTGAGCGACCGGCAACTGCCCGCCAGCAGCGCGGCCAAGACCGCCCTGCGCGACCAGGTCCTGGCCGGTCGCCGACGGCGCTCGCTGCTCGCCCTCGGGGAGGACGCGCGCGCCACCGCCGAGCACCTCCTCGCGACCCCGGAGGTACGCCGCGCGGCGACCGTCGCGGCGTACGTCTCGATCGGCGGGGAGCCCGGCACCTCCTTCCTCCTCGACGCGCTCGCGGCGACCGGCAGGCGCGTCCTGCTGCCACGGCTGCTGGCCGACGGCGACCTCGACTGGGGCACCTGGCGCGGTGACGGGTCCCTGGTCCGGGCCCGGATGGGCCTGCTGGAGCCGGTCGACTCGCTCGGCGTGGACGCGATCGCGACGGCCGACGTGGTGCTGGTGCCGGGGCTCGCGGTCTCCGCGACCGGGATGCGGCTGGGCCGCGGCGGCGGCTCCTACGACCGGGCGCTCGCGCGGGTCCCGGTCGGCACGTGGACGTGCGTGCTGCTCGGGGACGACGAGGTCGGGCTGGACGTGCCCTCCGAGCCGCACGACCGGGCGGTGCTGGCGGCGGCGACCCCGTCCGGCATCACTCGCTTCTAGTCCGCCTCGGCCGGGACCAGCCTGAGCACGTCCTCGCCCGCGGCCTCGACGGCCTCGCGGCTGAACGGCCAGGCGATCGTCTCGCCACGCGCCCACAGGTCGGTCTGGTCGGTGTAGTGCCCGCTGGCCGGGTGGCCGGAGACGCCGCTCAGGTTGATCCAGCGCGAGTCGTCGAGGTCGGCCAGCGACACGACCATCCGCATCGACGGCGCCGAGGTGACGGCGTACCCCTCCGCCGCGTCCCAGGCGGTCGCGTCCACCGTCGACGACCCGCCGCCGACCTCCCAGGGCCCGCGGTTCACCAGCTCCTCGACCGGCCGGATCCCCGACTCACCGAGCGACGGCGAGCGCAGCTCGAGGGTGTGCAGCGCGCCCCACGACCAGTCCTCGGGGTGCAGCGACTGGAGCCGGGTCAGCTCGTCGCGCGCCTCGAGCAGCGCGGTGCGCAGCACGTCGTCGCGGCGCTCCACGACGTCCTCGGTGGTCACGTCGTCCCACCACGGGTCGGCCGGCTCGCGCAGCAGGCCGCTGACCACGGCGAACCAGCGCTGGCCGCCGTCGGGCCACACGTCCTCGGGCAGCTCGTCGTGGAAGGTCTGCTCGAGCAGCGTGCGCCAGACAACGTTGTAGGACGCCGCGGCCGCGCTGTCGGCCGACTGCGAGCCGTCCCAGCCGTCGAGCAGCCGCTGGCCGGCCGAGGCGTAGCCGCGCGGGAGGTCGACGTCGAGGAGGTACGGCACGAGGGTCGCGGCCATCGGGTTGCGGTCGTCGAGCTGCAGCTCGGCCATCTCCGCGACCGACAGCTCGCCCTCCTCGACGAGCAGGTCGCGGATCCGCTGGGAGCGGTAGCCGCGGTCCCAGTCCTGGGTGAGCGGGTAGGGGTAGTCGGGGCCGACGACCGCCTGGTTGGCCGTCACGACGAACCCCTCCTCGGGGTCGAGCACGTGCGGCAGCCCCGCGAACGGGACCGTCTCCCCGCTCCAGTCGTCCTCGGGCCGCCAGCCCTCGGCCGGCCACCGGCCGTCGTTGCCGGACTTGCGGATCGGCACCACGCCCGGCGCCTGGTAGCCGATGTGGCCGGCGCGGTCGGCGTACACGAGGTTCTGCGCCGGCACCGCGAACGACGCCGCCGCCTCGCGGAAGGAGTCCCAGTCGGTGGCGGTGTTCATCGCGAGGATCGCGTCGGCGGTCGCGCTCGGCTGCAGCGCCGTCCACGCGAGGGCGACCGCGTGCTCCTGCTCCGAGGAGGCGCCGACCGTCGCGAGACCGTCGTCGACGTCGGAGAGCAGCGGTCCGTGCCGGGTCGCCCGGACCTCGATCGTCACCGGGTCGCCGCCGCGGACCTCGATGGTCTCGGTGCGCGTACGCAGCGGGAGCACCGCGCCGTCGTACCGGTAGCCGTCGTCGCCGACGACCCGCTCGAGGTAGAGGTCGGCCACGTCCGGGCCGAGGTTGGTGAATCCCCACGCGATTTGCGCGTTGTGGCCGATCACCACGCCCGGCACGCCGGAGAACGTGAACCCGGCGACCTCCATCGGGCAGGCCTCCGACACCGTCCGGCAGTGCAGGCCCATCTGCATCCAGACCCCCGGCATCGACACGCCCAGGTGCGGGTCGTTGGCCAGCAGCGGCGCGCCGGTCGCGGAGTGCTCGCCGTCGACGACCCAGCTGTTGGAGCCGATCCCGTCGCCGCGACCCAGCCACGACGGCACCGCGTCGAGCGCGTCGCGGACGCTGCGCAGCGCCTCGCTCCAGCCCGGCTCCGCGCGCCACGCGGGCCGCTGCGGCAGGCGGGTCCCGCCGGTGGTGGCCTCCGGCTCGAAGACCCCGTCCACGACGGCGCCGCCGTCGACGATCGGCGCGTGCTCGTCGAAGGGGTACGCCGGCCACAGCTGCTCCGCGCGCCGCTCCCCCACCGCCGCCGCGGTCAGTGCCCGGTCGACCTCGTCGCCCATGTTGCCGCGCAGGTCCCACGCCATCGCCTTGAGCCAGGCCAGCGAGTCCACCGGCGACCAGTCCTCGGGCCGGTAGCCGAGGCCGGACCCGTTGAGGACGGTGTACTCCACCGCCAGCTGGGACGGCGACCGCTGGCGCAGGTAGGCGTTGACCCCGTCGGCGTACGCCTCGAGCACCTGCCGCGTCCGCGGCGCCACGATCGCGAGCTCGCGCTCCGCGACGCGCCGCCAGCCCATCGTGCGGACCGCCTTGTCGCTCTCCAGCGCCGCCTCGCCGAACATCTCCGCCAGCCGGCCCGCCGTCGCGTGCCGCCGCACGTCCATCTCGAAGAACCGCTCCTGCGCGTGCACGTAGCCCTGCGCCTTCACCAGGTCGGTCAGCGAGTCGGCGTAGACCTGCGGCACGCCGTGCTCGTCGCGCACCACCTCGACCTCGGCCTCGAGACCCGGCAGCTCGGCGGTGCCCGACCACTCCGGCAGCGGCCGGCGCAGCAGCACGCCGACGGTGACGACACCGGCGACCAGCACCAGGACCAGCCCGGCGGCGACGTACGACGACACCCTCGCCCAGCGCGGCCACGACCGGAGCACGGCCAGCGGCCGGCGCCGTCGGGGGGACGTCTGCTGGTCGGGCATGGTGCGCCATTCTGCCGTGTCGTAGAATTGGCAGTCGCACGACGAGAGTGCCAACACCTCTGCTCAGACCCCCGGAGTGAACGTTGCCGACCTACCAGTACGCCTGCACCGAGTGCGGTCACGCCTTCGAGCAGTTCCAGAGCTTCTCCGACGACGCCCTGACCGAGTGCCCCGAGTGCTCGGGCCGCCTGCGCAAGCTGTTCAACGCGGTCGGCGTCGTCTTCAAGGGCTCGGGCTTCTACCGCACCGACAGCCGCTCCGGCTCCTCCTCCACCGACGGCGGATCCAGCTCCTCGAGCAGCTCCGGCTCCACCACCTCGGACAGCTCCTCCTCGTCCAGCTCCTCGAGCTCGACGACCTCGACCTCCACGAGCAGCACCCCCGCCGCCGCCTCCTGACCCGTCCCGCGGGCGGGCCTGTGGAGAGGCCGACGCACACGGGCGCGGATCCTCCTACCGTCGGGGCATGCGCCTGCCCGACCGCCTGACCCGCCCCGCCCGAGCGGTACGCCGTGCGGTGCTGGCGCGCCGCCGGCTGCTGGCCGCGGTGCTCGCCGCCGTCGCGGTGGCGGCCGCCCTGCAGGCGACCGCCCGGCCGGCGCCGGCGACGGTCGCGGTGACCGTGGCAGCGCGGGACCTGCCGGTCGGCGCGGTCGTGGGGCCCGAGGACCTGGCGACGGCCGCCTGGGCGCCGGGCAGCGCGCCGGTGGACCTGCCCGACCCGGTCGGGCGCGTGCTGGCGGCGCCCGTGCGGGCCGGTGAGCCGGTCACGGACGTCCGGCTGGTCGGGCCGGGGCTGACCGAGGGGCGACCCGACCTGGTCGCGGTGCCGGTGCGCCTGCCCGACGCCGGGATGGCCGCGCTGCTTGAGGTGGGCGACGAGATCGACCTGCTCGCGGCCGACCCGCGCTCGGGCGGCGCGGACGTGGTGGCGAGCGGCGTGCCCGTGCTCGCCCTGCCGGTCGACGACGACGCAGCCGTCGGCGGCAACGGGCTGACCGGGCGCCTGGTCGTCGTCGGCGCCGCCGTCACCGAGGTCACGGCCGTCGCCGATGCCGCCACGCGCTCCTTCCTGACCTACGCGTGGAGCCGCTAGCGTGCCGGGGATCCCCGGTCTCGGACCCATTCCCCTGGAGGCAGCATGCTCGGCGGCTTCAAGAACTTCCTGCTCCGCGGCAACCTCATCGACCTCGCGGTCGCGGTCATCATCGGCACGGCGTTCGGAGCCGTCGTCACGACGTTCACCAACTGGCTCACGGCGCAGCTGCCCGAGTCGGCGGACGAGTACTTCACCAACGCACCGAACTCGTTCGGCGCGTTCCTCAACGCCGTCATCTCGTTCGTGATCCTGGCGGCGGTCGTCTACTTCTTCATCGTCATGCCGTACACCAAGGCCAAGGAGCGCTACTTCCCGAGCGCCCCTCCGGGCACGCCCGAGGACATCACGCTGCTCAAGGAGATCCGCGACCTGCTCGCGAGCCAGCAGCGCCCGCAGGCCTGAGGCTCACCCGGAGCCCGCGGATCAGCCGCCGTGGTGCGGCGGCACCTGCTCCTTCAGCCAGGTGTCGCCGTCCCGGCGGTCCCGGGCTTCCGGGTCCTCGCGCTCGTCGCGGGTCGTCTCGGGAAGCACCTCGCCGAAGACCTCGGCGCGGCGCCGCGCCTTCTCCCAGTCGCTGGGCAGCCGCTCGTCGGGGCCGGTCATCCGCAGGTCCTCATGCCGCGCTCACGCACACAGGCCTGCGGCCTCGAGCTCCCGGGCGCGCTCCTCGTCGTCGGGGCGCGGGGTGCCTGACGGGCTGGTGGAAGGGCTGCCCGAGGGCGACCCGCTCGGGCCGTCGGAGGAGTCACCGCCGAGACCCGGCACGTTGCCGGCGTCGATGACGCCGTCCTGGAGCCGGCGGCTGAGCGGCTCGTCGTTCGCGACGCGCCGCCACACCTGCTCGGCCTCCGGCAACCACTCGACCCGGCCGGGGTCGACCTCGCTGTACTCGAACGGCACGGTGATGAACTTGATGTTGTCCAGCCCGATGTGCTGGAAGCTGTAGCCGACCTTGCCGAGCGCGAAGAGGTTGTCGAAGTCGGTGGTGAGCGAGTCGACCGCGGCGTCGAGGAAGTTCACGACCCGGTCGGGGCGGGCGAGCACGTTGCCGGAGACGACCTTCTTGGCCATCGCCGCGATGAACGCCTGCTGCCGCTTGATCCGGCCGATGTCGGAGCCGTCGCCCAGGGTGTAGCGGGCGCGCACGTAGTTGAGCGCCTCCTTGCCCTCGATCTCGCGGGTGCCGGCCGGGATGTTGATGCCGTGGGCCGGGTCGGAGATGTCCTCGGGGATGCACACCTCGACGCCGTCGATCGCGTCGACCATGTCCTGGAACCCCTGGAAGTCGACGACCACGTAGTTGTCGAGCTTGACGCCGGTGAGCTGCTCGAACTGGCGCATCGTGCAGGCCGGCCCGCCGATGGAGTAGGCCGCGTTCCACATGACGCCGTCCTCGGCGGGGATGACGTCGCCGTCCTCGGTGAAGCACTCGGGCCGGTCGACCAGGGAGTCGCGCGGGATGCTGACGCCGTACGCGTTCTCCCGGTCCGCGGAGAGGTGGAACAGGATCGTGGTGTCCGAGCCGCCCCCGGCCTCCTGGTCGATCGCGTTGCCGACGCCCTCGCGGGTGTCGTCACCCATCACCAGGATGTTGAGCGGGTCCTGCGGCCCATCGACCGCGACCGCGCTCGGCCGGTCGTCGCCGAGCTGCTCGCTGAGGTCCTCGACGGTCAGGTCGCCGTTGAGCGAGCGGTAGAGGAAGACCACCGAGAGGCCGGTGACCATCGCGAGCACGACGGTGGTGACGACGAGCACCCGGGCGACGGTGTGCCGGCGGCGGGCCCGGGCCTTGCGACGACCGGCGCGGCCACGGGTGTCGGGCTTGCGGCGGGCCTCGGCGCGCGGCGTGCCGGCAGCGTCCGGTGACGGGGGCTGCTCGTCGGGCATGGATCACCTTCGCATCAGGAGGAACGTCCCATTCTGACCGGCACCGGTGAGGAACCCCAAACGGCCTCAGCGACTTCTCAGGCGGGGCGTGCTCAGCGTCGGGGCCGCGGCGGCGGCCCGAGGTCGACCCGGCACTCCGCGCCGGCGCAGTCGCGCAGGACCTTCAGCCGCCGCTTCATCTCGCGCACCACGGGCCGGTGGCGGGCGTCGTACGCGAGGTTCTCCAGCTGGTAGCGGTCGCGGCGGTTGTCGTAGAGCTCCAGGAACCCGGACTCGCTCCAGCGGACGAAGGTCCACCGGTCGTTGCGGACGCCGCGGTACCACCACGGTGCCGGCGAGTCGTCGGCCCGACCACCGGCCTGGACCAGGATGTCGCTGTCGCGGCGCGGGCGGTCGCGGTCCCGGACGAACGGCATGATCGAGCGGCCGTCGACCACGCGCCCGGGCTCCACCTGCGCGACGTCCAGGATCGTCGGGGCCAGGTCGACGGTCGTGACCGTCTGCCGACGGGTCGCGCCCTTCGGGAACCCGGGGCCGCGGGCCAGCAGCGGCACCCGCACGGACTCCTCGTAGGGGAGGATCTTGCCGCGGTAGCGGTGCTCGCCGAGCAGGTAGCCGTTGTCGGAGGTGAACAGCACGACCGTGTCGTCGAGCTCGCCGGCCCGGCGCAGCGCCTTGAAGGTCTGGTCGACGCCCTGGTCGACCGCCGCGAGCGCGCGGATCCGGTTGCGGTGGAGGTACGTCGCGGAGCGGCGCCCGATCTTGTCGCGCTTGCGGATCTCGTGGCTCTTGTCGCTCACGTCGGCCTCGTCGAAGGACGGCTTGCGGACCGACGGCGGGACGGCCTTCCGGTAGAGCGCGCGGTGACGCGGGGCCGGCATCGGCGGCCGCGCGCAGCCCGCGTCGTCCACGCACATGCCGTGCGGGGCGTAGTAGGAGGCCCAGATGAAGAACGGCTGGTCCGCGGCCGACCAGTCCTCGACCAGCCGCACGGTGTCGTCGCGGACCACGTCGCTGGAGTAGTCCTTGGCGTGGAAGACCGGGTCGCCGTTGCCGTACATCGGGTAGCGCAGGTAGCCGAACTCGTTGGTCGTGGCGACGTTCCAGTAGTCCCAGCCCCGCGGGACGCCCTGGGTGGCGTCGTACTGGTTGAGGTACTTGCCGCTCATCCCGACCAGGTAGCCCGAGTCCTGGAGCCAGGCGGCGAGCGTGTTGTCGGGGTCCTTGAGCGCGCCGACGCCGCCGTACGGCCCCCCGTTGGTGTGGACGCCGTTGTTCTGCGCGAACTGACCCGTGACGATCTCCGCGCGCGCCGGGCAGCACAGCGGGTGCGGCGAGATCATGTTGCGGAACGTCACCCCGCCGCGCCCCAGCCACCGCCGGGTCCTGGGCATCCAGCGCATGTCGCTGAGCGCCTGGTCGTCGGTCGTGATCAGCACGACGTTGGGCCGGTCGTCGCCCTCGCGCCGGGCGTCCGGGCGGTGTCGGGGCCGCTCGTACTCGTAGCCGCCGGCGTTCATGCCCGACCGCTGCCCGGCCGTCGGCTCGATCCGCTCGGTGCGGGGCACGTCCTCGCGCATCGGGGACGACAGCGCGCTCGCGACCACCACGGCCACGACCAGCACGATCCCCAGCAGGACGAGCACCCGACGCAGCACCGGTCCCCCTTTCCGCACGTCCGCCCCGGAGTCCCCGGGCCGCCCCCAAGGTTAAGGAATCGACCCAGCGACCCTCGCATCGCGGACCCGTGCCGGGCCTGCCAGGATTGTCGCCACGCCCCAGTAGCTCAGCGGATAGAGCAGCCGCCTCCTAAGCGAAAGGTCGCAGGTTCGACTCCTGCCTGGGGCACCCGGTTCCCTCAGCGGTCCGTCAGGTCCGCCAGGGTCCGTCAGGGCCGGTCGAGGACCTCGAAGCGGATGCCCGCCGACTGCAGGCGGGCGAGCAGGGCGTCGCCCATGGCGGCGGCGGTCGTGACCGAGCCGGCGGTGGTCGGGTTGTCGTCGAGGGCCAGGCACATCGCGGACTCGGCGAGCATCTTCGCGGTCTCGCCGTAGCCGGGGTCCCCGCCGGAGACGCGGGTGTGGACGGTCCGGCCGCCGCTCTCGCCGACGAAGTCGACGGTGAACCACGACTTCGCCCGGCGGGCCGCGTCGGGACCCTCCCCCTGCTTGATCCGGCCGAGCAGGGCGTTGCGCACGGGGCCGACCTGGGCCGCCAGGGTCAGGGCCGTGACGCCGGCGGCACCGCCCGCGGCGTACCGCAGGGTCTTGGTGCCGGCGAAGTGGGAGTAGCGGAACTTCGGGCCGTACGCCGCGAGCGCGTCACCGCTGCGGGCGACGATGAACGGGTCGATCGTCGGCAGCGGGAGCAGCCAGTAGCCGGTGACCGGGTCCTTGCCCGGCTTGCCGGCGACCGCGCGCGACGAGCGGCCCTCGGGGCGCTGGCCGAGCTGCTTCTCCAGCGCGCGGCGCTCCCCCGAGGCCGAGCGCATCTGCCGGGCGCGGGAGAACTGCGTCATCGCCGAGTGGAACGTGCCGCCCGAGACCGTCCCGCCGCCGCGGACCACGCCGCGCAGGGTGAGCGGGCCCTCGACCGGGGCGAGCTGCTGGACGGTGAAGTAGGCGCCGAGGTCGTGCGGGATCGAGTCGAAGCCGCACGCGTGCACGATCCGCGCGCCGGTGCGCTGCGCGGTCTCGTGGTGGGCGGTGAACATCCGGTCGACGAACTCCGGCTCACCGGTCAGGTCGAGGTAGTCGGTGCCGGCCTCCGCGCACGCGGCGACCAGCGGTTCGCCGTGGGTGAGGTAGGGCCCGACGGTCGTGACGACGACGCGGGCGCTGCGCGCGAGCTCGGCCAGCGAGGCGGGGTCCGAGCTGTCCGCGGTCACCAGCGGCAGGTCGGCCAGGCCGCCGTCGATGCGGACCAGGCGCTCGCGCACCCGGGCCAGCTTGTCGGCGTTGCGCCCGGCGATCGCCCAGCGCAGCCCGGCGGGTGCGTGCTCGGCGAGGTACTCCGCGGTGAGGCCGCCGGTGAAGCCGGTGGCACCCAGCAGGACGACGTCGTAGGGGCGGTCGGAAGAGCGGTCGCTGGCCATGCGAGGAAACGTACGCTGGAGGCATGTGCCGCAACATCCGCCCCCTCCACAACTTCGAGCCGCCCGCCACAGGCGACGAGGTCACCGCGGCGGCCCTGCAGTACGTCCGCAAGGTCAGCGGCACCACCAAGCCCTCGCGCGCCAACCAGGAGGCGTTCGACCGCGCCGTCGCCGAGATCGCGCACGTCACCCGGCACCTGCTCGAGGACCTGGTCACCACCGCCCCGCCGAAGGACCGCGAGGTCGAGGCGGAGAAGGCGCGCGCCCGGGCCGCGCTGCGCTACGCCCGATGACGTACGCCGCCCTCGACCCCTCCCCTTTCGACCCGCACTCCCTCGAGGCGGCGCTCGACCTGCTCGCGTCCGGGCCGCTCGTCGTGCTGACCGGCGCGGGGCTGTCGACCGACTCGGGCATCCCCGACTACCGCGGGCCGGGCCGGCCGCCGCGGACGCCGATGCTCTACGGGGAGTTCGTGTCCGGCCTCGCCGCGCAGCAGCGGTACTGGGCGCGCAGCCACCTCGGCTGGGGCCGGATGCGGCACGCCGAGCCCAACGCCGGCCACCACGCGCTCGTCGCGCTCGACCCCGAGCTGCTCATCACCCAGAACGTCGACGGCCTGCACGAGCGCGCCGGCCAGCGGTCGGTGGTCGCCCTGCACGGGCGGATCGCCGAGGTGGTCTGCCTCGACTGCCGGGCCGTCTCCAGCCGCGCCGCCCTGCACGACCGGATGACGGCGGCCAACCCCGGCTTCGCCGAGCGGCACGCCGCGGTCGCGGTCAACCCCGACGGCGACGTGGAGATGGACGACCCCGAGGTCATCGCGGCGTTCGTGGTGCCCGCCTGCGAGGAGTGCGGCGGGGTGCTCAAACCGCACGTGGTGTTCTTCGGCGAGAACGTCCCGGCCGACCGGGTCGAGCGCTGCTACGCCGCGGTCGACGGGCTCGCCGCGACCGGCGGCACGCTGCTGGTCGCGGGCTCCAGCCTCACCGTGATGAGCGGCTTCCGGTTCGTCCGCCGCGCGGCCAAGGCCGGCACGCCGGTCGTCGTCGTCAACCGGGGCGCGACCCGCGGCGACGACCTGGCGACGTACAAGCTCGAGGTGGGGTGCAGCGAGCTGCTCAGGGAGCTCGCTGGCCGACGCGTCGCCGCAGCTCGCCCAGGAGCCTGATCACCTCGGTGACGCCTTCCTCGCCGGCGGGCTCACCGGCGCCCGCGACCAGCCGGTCCGCTGTCTCGGCGGGCACGCGCGCGCCGACCTCGAGGACGTAGACGGTGTCCTCGAGCTCGAACTCGATGTCGGCCACGACCGCGAGGTGCTGCTCGCCGTCGCCGTCGACCAGGACGACGCCCTCGTGCGGCTCCAGGCCGTGCGGCAACGAGGTGGTCGAGTGCGCGACCCGCACGCGGTCGGACCCACCGACCGCCTCGGACGTCGACAAGCGGTGCACCATGCTCTCCCCTCCATCGGTCGGCCGACCCAGGCGGTCGACCGATCGTGCAACGGCACCGCGGGGGGTTCGGTGACGCCGTTCGCCAGACTAGGCGGTGCCTGTCCAGACCGCCAGGACATCTGCGCGGGTCGGGACCGCCGAACCGCTCAGGTGCGCGGGGCGGCGGTCGATGTAGCGCAGCCCAGCCCAGCCCAGGTCAGCGCAGCCCGGGCCCGACTCGGAGGAGGGTCAGAGCCGGCGGACGAAGATGTGGTTGGCGGCCTCGGGGACGATCTCGGCGGTCTCGCCGCCGGAGCCCACGAGCACGCCCTCCTCGGTGGCGACGACGGTGACGGTCTTGTCCGGCAGGGCGCCGACGCGGCGCAGGGCGCTCATCAGCACCTCGTCCTTCTGCATCTCCTCGGAGATGCGGCGGACCAGCACGCGACCCTCGTCGAACCCGGCCGCCTTCGCCAGTGGCTCGACGCCCTCCATGAACCCCTCGGGCAGCGACTCCTGGCCGAGCTCGGCGAGGCCGGGGATCGGGTTGCCGTACGGCGACTCGGTCGGGTGGTCCAGCAGCTCGAGCAGGCGCCGCTCCACGGTCTCGGACATGACGTGCTCCCAGCGGCACGCCTCCTCGTGGACCAGCTCCCACTCCAGGCCGATGACGTCGGTGAGCAGCCGCTCGGCGAGCCGGTGCTTGCGCATCACGCGCACCGCGAGCCGGCGGCCCTCCTCGGTCAGCTCCAGGTGGCGGTCCCCCTCGACGGTGACGAGGCCGTCGCGCTCCATGCGGGCCACGGTCTGCGAGACCGTCGGTCCGCTCTGGTGCAGGCGCTCGGCGATCCGCGCACGCAGCGGGACGATCCCTTCCTCGACCAGCTCGTAGATGGTCCGGAGGTACATCTCGGTGGTGTCGATCAGGTCGCTCACGCTCGCCATTGTGTCCCATGCGCACTGCGGGGGCACCCGGCTGGGCACCGAGCACCCGTGCCCCGTGAGACCCGCCCCACCGTGATGTGGTTCCGCCGCGACCTGCGGCTGCGTGACAACCCGGCGCTGCTGGAGGCCTGCGCGGAGGGAGCGGTGCTGCCGCTGTTCGTGCTGGACCCCCACCTGTGGGGGCCGTCCGGGCCGAGCCGGCGGGCGTACCTCGCGGCCTCGCTGCGCTCGCTGGACGCCTCGCTGCGCGAGCTGGGGGCGCCCGGCCTGCAGGTCGTGCGCGGGGACCCGGTACGCCGCGTGCCGCTCGCCGCGCGGGCGGTGGGCGCCGAGCGCGTCCACGTCGCGGCCGACTTCGGCCCCTACGGCCGGCGCCGCGACCGGGCCGTCGAGGAGGCGCTCGCCGCCGCCGGGGTGGAGCTGGTCCGGACGGGCTCGCCCTACGTCGTGCCGCCGGGGACCGTCACCAGCGGCTCGAGCGACCACTACCGCGTCTTCACGCCGTTCTACCGGGTCTGGGAGCAGCAGGACCGGCCGGCACCGCAGGACGCGCCCGACCACGCCGACTGGCTCGCGCTCGACGAGGGCACGACGGAGGTCCCGGACCCGCGGCTGCCGACGGGGCTGGAGCTGCCGGAGGCCGGCGAGCGGGCCACCCGGGAGCGGTGGGAGGAGTTCCTCGAGCACGGGGTCGACGACTACGACACCGCCCGCAACGAGCCGGGCACCGACGGCACCTCACGGATGTCGGTGCACCTGAAGTACGGCGAGGTGCACCCGCGACAGCTGCTCGCGGACCTGGCCGCTCGCCGGAGCGCCGGCGCGGCGACGTACCGCAAGGAGCTGGGGTGGCGGGAGTTCTACGCCGACGTGCTGTGGCACCAGCCGCGGACGGCCCGGGAGTACTACAAGACGCAGTACGCCTCGCTCGCCTACGACGAGCCAGGCGAGCTGTTCGCGGCTTGGCAGGAGGGCCGCACCGGCTACCCCGTCGTCGACGCCGGGATGCGCCAGCTGCGGTCGGTCGGCTGGATGCACAACCGGGTCCGGATGATCACCGCGAGCTTCCTCGTCAAGGACCTGCACGTCGAGTGGCAGCACGGCGCCCGGCACTTCCTGCACTGGCTGTGCGACGGCGACCTCGCCTCGAACAACCACGGCTGGCAGTGGGTCGCCGGCTCGGGCACCGACCCCTCGCCGTTCTTCCGCGTCTTCAACCCCACCGGCCAGGGCCGCAGGTTCGACCCCGACGGCGCCTACGTCCGTCGCTGGGTCCCCGAGCTCGCCGACCCCGCCCGGGTCCCCGACCCGCACGAGCCGTCCAGCGAGGTCCGCGCGGCGGTGGGCTACCCCGAGCCGGTCGTCGACCACGCCGAGGAGCGCCGCGAGGCCCTCGCCCGCTGGGAGCACATCCGGTAGAGGATGGGCCGGTGACCACCTCGACGCTGACCGTGCCTGCTCGCTTCAACGGCCCGCCGGGGTCGGGGAACGGCGGGTGGTGCGCCGGGGCGGTCGCCGCGCGGGTCGGGACCACCGGCGCCGTCGAGGTGCGCCTGCGCAAGCCCCCGCCGCTGGACACCGCGATGGAGGTCGGCGAGCAGGACGGCTGGACCGTGGCCACGCGTGCCGGCGAGGTGGTGCTGCAGGCCCGCCCGGGCGCCGAGCCGGAACCGCTGGCCCCGGTCGCCGTCGGGACGGCGCGCGCCGCCGCGGCGGCGTACGACGGCTTCGCCGACCACCCGTTCGGCCACTGCTTCTCGTGCGGCCCGGAGCGGGCCGAGGGCGACGGGCTGCGGATCTTCCCCGGGCAGGTGGAGCCGGGGACCGTGGCCGCGCCCTGGACGCCGCACGACGACCACACGACCCTCGAGGCGACGTGGGCGGCGATCGACTGCGCGGGCGCATGGGCGGCCGGGATCGGCGAGCGGGCGATGGTGCTCGGCTCGATGACCGCGCAGGTCCTCGGGCTGCCGGCGGCGGGCGTCGAGCACGTGGTCGTGGGCGCGGTCCGTTCCGTCGAGGGCCGCCGCCACCGCACCGCGACCACGCTCCGCACGGCGGACGGCGACCTGGTCGCCGCGGCCGAGCAGGTGTGGTTCGAGATCGACCCCACGACGTTCGGCTGACTCACCCGGCCAGCACCCGACGGCGGTCTGCCACCATGGACCGCATGGCTTTGAACGATCAAACCGCAGCGCCCGAGAGCCGTTCGGAGTGGTGGCGCCACGCCGTCACCTACCAGGTCTACGTCCGCAGCTTCGCCGACAGCGACGGCGACGGCGTGGGCGACCTGCCCGGCATCACCTCCAGGCTGCCGTACCTCCGCGACCTCGGCGTCGACGCCCTGTGGCTCACGCCCTTCTACACCTCGCCGCAGCACGACCACGGCTACGACGTGGCGGACTACTGCGACGTCGACCCGCTGTTCGGGACGCTCGCGGACGCCGACACCCTCGTCGCCACCGCGCACGACCTCGGCCTCAAGGTGATCGTCGACCTCGTGCCCAACCACACCTCGAACGAGCACGTGTGGTTCCAGGCCGCGCTGGCCGCGGGGAAGGGCAGCCCCGAGCGGGCGCGCTACATCTTCCGCGACTCCCCCGCCGACCGCCCGGGCGAGCCGCCGAACAACTGGCTCTCGGTCTTCGGCGGCCCGGCGTGGACCCAGCTGCCGGACGGCCAGTGGTACCTCCACCTCTTCGACTCCACCCAGCCCGACCTCGACTGGCGCAACCCGGAGGTCGGCGACATGTTCGTCGACGTCCTGCGCTTCTGGCTCGACCGCGGGGTGGACGGCTTCCGCATCGACGTCGCCCACGGCCTGGTCAAGGAGGAGGGCCTGCGCGACCAGGAGGTCGGTGAGGGCGAGGAGCTCGGGAGCGGCGCCCCGATCAACGAGGAGCACTCGATGGTCGAGCGGACCCTCCGCGACGAGCCGATGTGGGACCAGCCGGAGGTCCACGACGTCTACCGCCGCTGGCACACCGTGCTCGAGGAGTACGACGGCGACCGGATGATGGTGGCCGAGGCCTGGACGCAGACGCCGGAGTCGATGGCCCGGTTCGTGCGGCCCGACGAGATGCAGCAGTCGTTCAACTTCGCCTGGCTGCTCGCGCCGTGGTCGGCGAAGGCGTTCGCCGACGTCATCACCGGCACCCTGGACGCGATGGCCCCGGTGGGCGCCTCGCCGACCTGGGTGCTGAGCAACCACGACGTCGTCCGCCACACCACGCGGTACGGCGGCGGGCCGGTCGGCCTGGCCCGGGCGAAGGCCGCGACGCTGGCGATGCTCGCCCTGCCCGGCTCCTCCTACCTCTACGAGGGCGAGGAGCTCGGCCTCGAGCAGGTCGACGTGGAGCCGGAGTTCCGCCAGGACCCGTCGTGGTTCCGCACCGGCGAGGTCGGCCGCGACGGCTGCCGCGTGCCGGTGCCGTGGAGCGGCGACGCCCCGCCGTACGGCTTCGGCCCGGGCAGCGAGCAGCCGTGGCTGCCGCAGCCGCTGGACTGGGCGCCGCTGGCCATGGCGGCGCAGGCCGGTGACCCGGACTCGACGCTGGCGTTCTACCGCTCCGCGCTGGCCGCCCGGCGCACCTTCGCCACGACCGCCGGTGACGACGTCGAGGTGCTCGCCAGCGGCTCGGACGACGTCTTGGTGTTCCGCCGCGGCCCGGTGACCGTCGTCGTCAACTGCGGCACGGAGACCGTCGCGCTGCCCGACGGCGAGCTGCTGCTCGCCAGCGCGCCGGTCGTCGACGGCCTCCCTGCGGACGCCACCGCCTGGATCACCACCGCCTGACCGCACCTGATCTCGTGATGCCGGGCGTGCGCCCCGGCGCACTCCTGGCATCACGAGGCGAGGTCCGGCTCGGGGCTACTCCTCGTCGACGCCGAGGGTGGCGTTGTAGCGGGCCAGCGTCCCCGCGAAGTCGGCGAGCTCGTCGTCGGACCAGTCGCCGAGCCGCTCGTCGAGGTAGCGGCGGCGGAGGTCGGCGACCTCCTCGAGACGGCGTACGCCCTCCTCGCTGGCGGACAGCAGCGTCGCGCGGCCGTCGTCGGGGTCCGGGGACCGGTCGACGAGCCCGAGGTCCATCAGGTGCTGGACCTGCCGGCTGATCGCGCCCTTGTCGATGCCGAAGACCTCCGCCATCGCCGACGCACGCACCGGGCCGTGCGCGGCGAGGTAGCCGAGCATGAGGTACGACGCCGGCTGCAGGTCCGGGTGGACCGACCGGGCCCGCACGCCGATGACGCGGCGCACGCGGCGGATCAGCACGCCGACCTCCTGCTCGAGCAGGCGCAGCGACTCGTCGCGCTCCACCGACACCTCCGTCGTGATCATCGTCGGCCGAGCTCCTCGACCGCCTCGGGGACGACCGTCTCCGCCGAGGGCTCGTCAGCGGTGGTGGTGCGCAGCGGCACCTCCTTGATGAAGAGCACGCACAGCAGCGCGACCAGGGCGAACGGTACCGAGACCAGGAACAGGTGGCCGGTGGCGTCCCCGAACGACGTCTCGTAGAGCGCGCGGATCGGGGGCGGCAGCTCCGAGAGGTCCGGGATGCTGCCCCTCCCGCCGCCGGCGGAGGGGTCGACACCCAGGCGACGCAGGCCCTCGGCCATCGAGTCGGAGACCTGGTGGGCCAGCAGCGCGCCGAGCGCCGAGACGCCGACGGTGCCGCCGATGGAGCGGAAGAACGCGACCACGGAGCTGGCGGCGCCGAGGTCGGCGGCCTTGGCGTTGTTCTGCACGGCGAGCACGAGGTTCTGCATCGTCGCACCCATGCCGACGCCGAGGACGGCCATGAACAGGCCGACCCGGACCAACGAGGTCTCCGCGTCGATCGTGGAGAGCAGCGCGAAGCCGAGGACGACGAGCACCGAGCCGCCGACCAGCCAGCGCTTCCACACGCCCGTCCTGGTGATGACCCGGCCCGAGACGATGCTCGAGACGAGCAGCCCGCCGACCATGCAGATCGACATCAGGCCGGCGTGGGTCGGGGTCATGCCGCGCGACATCTGGAAGTACTGGCTGAGGTAGACCGTCGAGCCGAACATCGCGACGCCGATCATCACCGAGGCCAGCGTGGCCAGTGAGGTGGTGCGGTCGCGGAAGAGGCGCAGCGGGACGACCGGCTCGGTGGCGACCCGGCCCTCGACCCAGATCGCCAGCGCGATGACGGCGGCGGCCGCGGCGAGCATGGCGGCGGTGGTGCCCGAGGCCCAGGCGAACTGGTCTCCGGCCAGCGAGACCCACACCAGCAGGATCGAGACACCCGCGACGATGAGCGTCGCGCCGGCGTAGTCGATCTTGACCTCGCGCTTGACGACCGGCAGGTGCAGCTTGAGCTGGAGCACGACGAAGGCGAGCAGGGCGACCGGGATGCCGACGTAGAAGCAGCCGCGCCAGCCGAGCGGGGAGTCCACGATCAGGCCGCCGAGCAGCGGGCCGCTGACCGTCGCGGTCGCGAAGACGGCGCCGATGTAGCCGGCGTACCGCCCACGCTCGCGGGGGCTGACCATCGAGGCGATGACGACCTGGACCAGGGCGGTGAGGCCACCGACGCCGAGGCCCTGGAAGGCGCGGGCGCCGATGAGGACCTCCATGTTCGGCGCGAGGCCGGCGACCAGCGACCCGATCGCGAAGATGACGAGCGCGGCCTGGACCAGCATCTTCTTGCTGAACAGGTCGGCGAGCTTGCCCCAGATCGGGGTCGTCGCGGTCATGGTCAGCAGCGTCGCGACGACGACCCAGGTGTAGCCGCTCTGGCTGCCCTCGAGGTCGGTGACGATGCGCGGGAGCGCGTTGCTGACGACGGTGCTGGAGAGCATCGCGACGAACATGGCGAGCAGGAGGCCGGAGAGCGCCTCGAGGATCTCGCGGTGGGTCATCTCGCCGGCCTGGGCGGCGGGCGGCGCGGGTGGTGCCTGGGTCACGGGTTCTCGCTTCGGGGGTACGTCGGTGGTGGTCACGCAGGTTGAAAGGTTGACCGAGGCAACTTTATTCCGGCTGGTTGCTCCCGACAACTTCTCGCCGGCGGTACCCACCGAGCGGCGCACCCAGAAATGCAGCGACCCCCAGGTGCGGCCCTCGGGATCGAGGACCCAGCCGGCGGACGGGGCCGGTTCACCTGGGGGTCGGGCAGCTGCTTGGGATTCGCCAGCAGCGTTCAGGGGCGGTGCCGCCCCGTCGTCCTGCTGGGGCTGCTAGCGGGCAGCCACCTCACGCGTCCAAGAAGAACTCATTCTTCGGACCACCTCCTTTCCCGTGTGCTGCCACGGTAGGTCGCGGCCGGGGCGTGCTCAAGGGATTAAGGGGCCGAGCTACGGCGCCAGCCGCTGCGTCGTCCACGCGTCACCCGACCGGGCGTAGACCAGCCGGTCGTGCATCCGCCCCGGGCGACCCTGCCAGAACTCCACGGCGTCGGGCCGCACGACGTACCCGCCCCACTCCTCGGGCACCGGCAGCTCGCCGTCGGGCACGTCGGCGAAGCGCCGCTCGACCTCGTCGTACGCCACGGCGAGCTCGTCGCGGCCGGCGACCGGGCGGGACTGGTGCGACGCCCAGGCGCCCAGCTGCGAGCCGCGCGGCCGGACCGCGAAGTAGTCGGCGACGGCCTCGCGCGACAGCGGCTCGGCGACCCCGTCGACGCGGACCTGCCGCTCCAGCGGGTGCCACGGGAAGAGCAGCGCGCAGTGCGGGTTGGCGGCGAGCTCGGTGCCCTTGCGCGAGCGGGTGTTGGTGAAGAACACGAAGCCGCGCTCGTCGAGCCCCTTGAGCAGCACCATCCGCGAGGAGGGGCGGCCCTCGGCCGAGACGGTCGCGACGACCATCGCGTTCGGCTCGTGCACGACGTCCTCGACCTCGGCGAACCACCGACGGAACATCGTGATCGGGTCCGGCGCGAGGTCGCCCTCGGCGAGCCCGGCGGCGGCGTACTCGTGGCGGAGGCTGCGGAGGTCCAGCGCGTCGCGGGCTCCGTCCGGGGCGGGGTCGGCCATGCCGCCAGCCTAGGGATGGGTACAGAATGCGCGGGGCCGCCCGTCCGGGCGGGTGCCGTGAGACGAGGGAGTCAGGACGATGGTGGACGTGCACCACGGGCTCGAGGGCGTCGTCGCCTTCGAGACGGAGATCGCGGAGCCCGACAAAGAGGGCTCGGCGCTGCGCTACCGCGGCGTCGACATCGAGGACATCGTCGGCCGCGTGCCGTTCGAGAACGTCTGGGGCCTGCTCATCGACGGCGCCTTCACGCCCGGCCTGCCGCCGGCCGAGGCCTACAACATCCCCGTGCACACCGGCGACGTCCGCGTCGACGTCCAGGCCGCGATCGCGATGCTCGCGCCGGCCTTCGGCTTCCGCCAGACCTACGACATCAGCGACGAGCAGGCGCGTGCGGACCTCTCCCGCGTCGCCGTCATGGTGCTGTCGTACGCCGCGCAGTCCGCGCGTGGGCTGCACCAGCCGGTCGTCCCGCAGTCGGTGGTCGACGAGGGCGCGACGCTGGCGGAGAAGTTCCTCATCCGCTGGAAGGGCGAGGCCGACCCCAAGCACGTCAAGGCGATCGACGCCTACTGGTCCTCCGCGGCCGAGCACGGCATGAACGCCTCGACCTTCACCGCGCGCGTCATCACCTCCACCGGTGCCGACGTGGCGGCGGCGTTCTCCGGCGCGATCGGCGCGATGTCGGGCCCGCTGCACGGCGGCGCCCCCTCGCGCGTGCTCGGCATGATCAGCGACGTCGAGGAGTCCGGCGACGCAGAAGCGTACGTCAAGGGCCTGCTCGACAAGGGCGAGCGGCTCATGGGCTTCGGCCACCGCGTCTACCGGGCCGAGGACCCCCGCGCCCGCGTGCTGCGCCGCACCGCGCGCGAGCTCGACGCGCCGCGCTACGAGGTCGCCGAGGCGCTCGAGAAGGCCGCGCTGGCCGAGCTGCGCGAGCGCCGCCCGGACCGCGTGCTGGAGACGAACGTCGAGTTCTGGGCCGCGATCGTCCTCGACTTCGCCGAGGTGCCGGCGAACATGTTCACCTCGATGTTCACCTGCGCTCGCACCGGCGGCTGGTCGGCGCACATCCTCGAGCAGAAGCGCACCGGCCGGCTGATCCGTCCCTCGGCCGTCTACACAGGCCCCGGCTCGCGTGGCCCCGAGGAGATCGAGGGCTGGAACGCCGACTGGGCGAAGTAGCCCGCTGCCGGTCCTTCAGCCGGCGAGGCGCCCCGCGTACCACGACGTCGCGCCGCGGCCACCCTTGCGCGTCAGCGAGACGTGCAGGTGGTCGCGGTGCCGCAGCGTGACCGAGCACTTCGCGCGCTTGCGGCACGAGGAGCTGAGGTAGGGCTCAGGCTCGAAGCCGTTCCACGCGGCGTACATCCGGTCGTCCCAGATGAGGTACATGATCCCCATCCGGCGGGCCTTCGCGTCCTCGCGGCCCTTGCCGTCGGTGGCCCGCACGTCGCGGAGGAACGCCCGGGCGGTGCGGCGGTCGGCCTTCCGGCGGGCGTCGAGGGTCCAGTCGAACGCCCGGCCCTCGGCGTGCTCCGACGTCCCGCTGCCGCAGCTGCGCGAGACGCCGCCGTAGGACCCGCCGTACTTCTTCACCAGCCAGCGACCGAGGGCGACGGTGCCCGGCTTCGCGGCCGGCGAGCACCGCGTCTGCGGCTGGTAGGACGCGTAGTCCTCGATCGCGGCCGACGCCGGTGACGTCGCCAGGGTGGTGAGCAGGGTGGTGAGCAGGGCGGTGAGGAGCAGGACGGTCGCGAGGAGCGGCAGGAGCAGGCGGCGGAGCAGGGAGAGCACCGCACGAGGCTAGGTACGCCGCCGGGCCGGCCGGACCGGTTCGGCCGCACGCTGGCCGATCGTCCGGAGGGACCACCGGTCCGGGCCATGCGGTGCCGGACCGTTCGCGCGCCTAGCCGCCGACCAGCCGCAGCGGCGTCAGCACCGCGGCCTGGGGGCCGCTGAACAGCTCGAAGCGCCACCGCCCGCGGTCGGCCACCAGCACGCGCACCACGACCTGGTGGGGGTCGTCGAGCATCACCGCTCGATGGTGCCTCCTCCGGGCCCGCGCCGCCCGCGGATCGGGGTGCGCGGTGGCAGTGGTCTATCCCGGCGGGGTCTGGCCCGCCGCGGGCACCAGCCGCTTGGCGAAGCAGCGCGAGAGCGGGGCGTCCTTGTAGTAGCCGAAGCCCGGGATGGGCTCGTAGCCGGCCGACGCGTAGAGCGTCATCGCCTCCGGCTGGCGCAGTCCGGTCTCGAGCACGAGCGCCTCGTAGCCGGCCGCGGCCGCGGTCGTCTCCAGGTGCGCCAGCATCCGGCGGGCGTGACCCCGGCGCTGCGCGGCGGGCACGACGTACATCCGCTTGACCTCGGCCGTCACCGCGGTGCCGAGCGCCTCGACGTCGGAGCGGCGCCAGGCGCCGGTCGCGACGGCGGTGCCGCCGACGTACCCGACGAAGAAGCTGCCGTCCGGCGGCACGAACATCGCCGGGTCGACCGGCGACTCGTCGCGGCCGCCGTAGCGGGCGACGTACTCCTCCTGGACCTGCTCGATCAGCGCGACGGCGTCCGGGTGGCCGTAGTCGACGCGCACGACCTGCAGGCCGCCGCCACCCGCCTCAGGCGAGCGAACCTCCACAGTTGTCACAGAACCTCGCCTCCGCGTCGTTGCGCACGCCGCAGGAGCGGCAGTACGGGCCGGCCGCCGTGGCCTCGCGGGCGTGCGAGCCGTCGTCGACGGTGCGGCCGGCACCCATGATCCCGCGCCCGTCGGACAGGTACGACGCCGAGTCCTTCGCGACCGGCATCGTCTCGCCCGCGCCGTAGCGCGCGGCCACCCCGGCGAAGCCCAGGTTGAGGAACATGCCGCCGATCGCGAAGACCAGGAAGCCGCCCAGGAACAGGCCCATCTGACCGAGCGGGTCGCCGTCGCCGTCGTAGCGGACGAACGAGACGAAGCCGTAGAGGCAGGTGGCGATGCCGACCGGCGCGAGGACCGCCCCGGCGACCCGGAAGAACGTGCGGGCGCCCGCCTGGTTGCGCAGGCCGGGCTGGGGCGTGGGTCCGCTCATGGAGTCCTCCGATTCCGTGTTGCCGAGACGCTGCTGCCAGACTTGAGGGGCGCTGACAGCGTCGTCAGGGAGCCACTCCTACCCACCTGGAAGGCAGTTCATGACCGACGCGGACCTCGAGACCTCGCTCCGGATCCCGGCCGACCTGCTGCCCCGGGACGGCCGCTTCGGCGCGGGACCGTCCAAGGTCCAGCCTGAGCACCTCGCCGCGCTGGCGGCCACCGGCACCTCGCTGATGGGCACCTCTCACCGCCAGGAGCCGGTGCGGGCGGTCGTGCGCCGGGTGCGCGAGGGGCTGGCCGAGCTGTTCTCGATGCCCGAGGGGCACCAGGTGGTGCTCGGCAACGGAGGCGCCACGGCGTTCTGGGACGCGGCGACGTACGGCCTGGTCGAGCGGCGCAGCCAGCACCTGGTCTTCGGCGAGTTCTCGCAGAAGTTCGCCACCGCGGCGGCCGCCGCCCCGTGGCTCGAGGAGCCCAGCATCGTCCGCGCGGAGCCGGGCTCGCTGCCCGTCGCCGTCGCCGAGGACGGGGTCGACGTCTACGCCTGGGCGCAGAACGAGACCTCCACGGCCGTCATGGCTCCCGTCGTCCGCCCCGCCGGCACCTCGGCGGACGACGCGCTCGTGCTCGTCGATGCGACCTCCGGCGCCGGCGGCCTGCCGGTCGACCTGAGGGAGGTCGACGCCTACTACTTCGCGCCGCAGAAGTGCTTCGCCTCCGACGGCGGCCTGTGGCTCGCCGTCCTCTCCCCCGCCGCCCTGGAGCGCGCCGCCCGCATCGGCGCCTCGGACCGGCACGTGCCGGCGTTCTTCGACCTGCCCACCGCGATCGAGCAGTCTGCCAAGGACCAGACCTACAACACCCCCTCGGTCGCCACGCTCTTCCTCATGGCCGAGCAGCTGGACTGGATGCTCGCCAACGGCGGCCTCGCCGGCATGGTCGAGCGCACCACCGCCTCCTCGACCGCCCTCTACTCCTGGGCCGAGGCGTCCCCGCTCGCCTTCCCGTACGTCGCCGAGCCGGCCCACCGCTCGCTCGTCATCGGCACCATCGACTTCGAGCCCCAGGTCGACGCCGCCCGCCTCGCCGCGGTACTCCGCGCCAACGGCATCGTCGACACCGAGCCCTACCGCAAGCTCGGCCGCAACCAGCTCCGCATCGCGATGTACCCCGCCGTCGACCCCGCCGACGTCGAAGCCCTCACCGCCTCCATCGACTGGGTCCTCGACCGCCTCGCCGGTTGACCAGCGAGGCCCGCCGGCAGCAATGCGGACGAGGTACGCCGTGGCTCGCTCGCCGCGTCCGACCTACGGCTGGTCAAGGAGGCCGGCCACGGCCGTCTCGAGACCCGCCGGACCGATCAACAACGCCGCGATCAAACCTGTTACTCGAACACACATTCGAGTAGAATGAGACCATGACGCTGGCCCACCTCGCGACACCCGAGACCCCGCTGGACGACCCAGCACTGGTCCTCGCGGCCGCGCGGGCCAGCCAGCGCGAGGCCGACGCCGCCGAGGTCCGCGTCCTGCAGGCGGCGGTCGAGTGGTGCGCGCTGCACCCCGCCGAGTCCCTGGCGGAGTCGGCGTCGTGGGCGACGATGCAGGGCTTCGGCGACCAGCCCGTCGGCCTCGCCGGCGACGGCGCGCCCCTGGTGACGGAGTTCGCGGTCGTCGAGCTCGCCGCGGCACTCGGGAAGTCCCTCGACGCCGGCCGCGCCTACCTGTCCGAGGCGCTCGAGCTGCGCTACCGGCTCCCGAAGGTCTGGGCGAAGGTCACCGGCGGCGACCTCCCCGCCTGGAAGGCCCGGACGATCGCCCGCAAGACCCTCCCGCTGCCGAAGGCGGGCGCACGGTTCGTCGACACCCACGTCGCCCAGTTCGTCGCGTCGATCAGCCCCGCCGCGCTCGGCCGCCTCGTCGATGAGGCGCTGGTGCGGTTCGACCCCGACGAGGCTGAGCGGATCCGGTTCGAACGCACCGAAGCCCGCCACGTCACCGTGCAGACCCGGCAGGTGTCCTTCGACGGCCACGTCGACGTCTGGGCCACCCTCGACCTGGCCGATGCCCTCGACCTCGAGGACGCCCTCGCGAAGGGTGCCGACCGCCTCGCCGCGCTCGGCTCGAAAGAGGTCGAAGGGTCGCGACGGGCCACCGCGCTCGGTGACATGGCCCGCCGCCAGCTTGTCCTGGAGTTCGACACCGACCCCAAACCGATGGTCGTCCACGTCCACCAGCACCCCGACGGGTCGCTGGACCAGGTCGTCCGGGTCGAGAACGTCCGCGGGTTCGTCCTCACCGGCCAGCTCGCCGAGTGGTGCACCCGCGCCGCCAAGATGACGATCAAGCCGGTCATCGACCTGGCCGAACGCATCCACGTCGAGGCCTACGAGGTCCCCGACCGCCTCTCCGAGCAGACCCGGCTCCGCGACCACCACTGCGTCTTCCCCTGGTGCACCCGCCCCGCCTTCCAACACTCCAAGGTCGACGACGACCACGCCACGCCCTATCGCAACGGCGGACCAACAGCCACCGAGAACATCGGCCCCCTCTGCAGACGCCACCACCGAGCCAAGACCCACGGCGGCTGGCGACACTCCTCACCCAGCCCCGGCAGCTACCACTGGACCAGCCCCTCCGGCGTCACCTACACCGTCGACCACCACGGCACCGTCGACCACGACACCGACCCATCCGAGCACTAGCCACCCCGCCCCACACCCCGCCGAAGCACCCAGCCGGCGGGCCACCGGCACGCCTCGACGAGACCGTGCTTCCGTTCCCGTCGCGCTGCGCCCCGCACGGCGGTCTGCCACGCTCAGGCCGCCGGACCGCCTCGTACTGTTCCGGTGGATCGCTGGGTCACGGCGCTGCGGCCTGCGCCCTCGGCCACGACCCCGAGCTCTTCGACGGGATCGTGCGTGATCACGTGTAGTCCGGCTGTCGCTCGGTGGGGTCAGCGGGAACGACATCGAGGGCCGGATGCGCTACCAGCTGGGCGACGGCCTCGGGAGCGGCGCCGACCCCTGCGTAGTGCGGATCGACATCGAGTGCGATGCACCAAGCGTGATCCGCCGGCCAGATGAACGCTGGTGGCGGCACCCTGCCCGGAGTGATGCCCGCCATGCGTGGCGAGTCCCAGTCGGCGAAGTCCGCCAGCGCGCCGCTGTACAAGAAGTAGGAGCGGTGCGGCACCGTCACCATCGGCATGCCGCGTAGTGCGGGAGGAGTGCCCCAGCCGTCCCACATGCAGAAGTACAGGTCGCCGGCGGCGTGAGTGTGCTCGCCGAGGGCTGCCAGCGCAAGGGCCAGCACATCGTTCTCGCTGGGGGCATTGGGACCAAGTACGCCGCCGGGCTCCTTCTGCCCCGGCGCAGTCGGGTCGGGCAGAAACCGCAGCCGCGCGTAGGCCCGGAACGCCTGCGGCCCGAGGGTCACGAGCTGGTACCACGGCACGTCACTGCCCGTGATCCAAGCGGCGGGAGACACGTCGCTGCACGGGACAAGGGCCACGAGCCATGGTCTAGCACCATGCCCGCGGCGCGCGAGAGGAAGGACGGCCCGTGTCGTGCCGGGACCACCAGTTCTTCTGCTGCCCGGCACCGGAACGCCGGAGCAGCCCCGGCGGCCAAGAGGCGACAAGCGGACGGACGCGCCGAGGTGCACCTCAGCCAGGGCCGCCCGGGGACTCCACCCTCGACCGGACCAGCTCGTGGGCCGAGCGGCCGAAGGCGACGAAGCGGGCCTCGTCGACCCCGGTGTCGGCGGTGTCGGCGGAGCGGAAGACCTCGAGAGCGGCGTCGACGGACTCCTCGCGCGACCAGCCGTAGACGCCGGCGGAGACGAGGGGGAAGGCGACCGAGCGGGCGCCGAGCTCGTCGGCGACCTCCAGGGCCCGGCGGTAGCAGGAGGTGAGCAGCGAGCGGTCGGTCTCACCGGCGTGGCGGTTCGGGCCGACGACGTGGATGACCCAGCGGGCGGCCATCCGGCCGGCGGTGGTCCACCCGGCATCCCCGGTGGCGAGCCCGTGCGGGAAGCGCCGGCGGCAGTCCTCGAGGACTTCCGGCGCGCCGGCTGCGTGGATGGCGCCGTCGACACCGCTGCCGCCGCGCATCCCCCGGTTGGCGGCGTTGACGACCGCGTCGACGTCCTGGCTGGTGATGTCGCCCTCGACGACGGTGATCCGCATGCGCACGACTCTGCCGTCAGTCTCCCCGGATCAGGTCCAGGGTGGCGCGCTCGAGCGCGGCCTGCCGCTCGTCGGGGCTGTCGTACTCCCGCGAGGTGGTCTCCCGGATGGTCCGACCTCCCTCGTAGGCCTCGACGACCCGCGGGTCGACGTACGACGACCGCGCCAGCGTGGGGGTGTTGCCGAGGAACGACGACACCTCCTTCATCGCGCCCGAGACCGCCCGCTTCCGCGACGCCTTGCTCTCCCCGTGCTCGGCGGTCTTCGCGAGCGCGGCGGCGGCCAGCACGGTGGCGTGCCAGGTGCGGAAGTCCTTCGCGGTCGCCTCGAGGCCGGTCGAGGACCGGACGTACTCGTTGACCAGCGCGGGCAGCACGTCGCGCCAGGACCGCCCCTCCTTGTACGACAGCAGCCGGCCCGGCCCGCCACGACGGCGCCGCATCGCCTCGATCGTCTCGATGACGATCGCGTCGTCGATCTCGATGCGGTGCTGCACGCCGGACTTGCCGACGAACGCGAACACCAGCCGGTCCTGCTGGCGCCGCACGTGCCGCCGCTCCAGGGTGGTGAGCCCGAAGCTGCCGTTGGTGTCGGCGTACACGTCGTTGCCGATCCGGAAGTAGCCCAGGTCCAGCAGCCGCACGGCCGCCGCGCACGCCCGCTCCAGCGGCATCCCCTCCCGGCCGAGGTCGGCGACCACGAGCTCGCGGGCGCGGGTCAGCGCAGCGCCGAACTCCTCCATCCGTGCGAACTTCTCCGCGTCCCGCCGCTCGCGCCAGGCCTGGTGGTAGAGGTACTGCCGCCGCCCGGCGTCGTCGGTGCCGACGGCCTGCAGGTGGCCGTTGTCGTACGGCGTGATCCAGACGTCCTTCCACGCCGGCGGGATCACCAGGTCGCGGATCCGCTCGACCGCCTCGTCGGGCAGCCGCTGGCCGTGCTGGTCGAGGTAGACCCAGCCCTTGCCCGCTCGGCGGCGCGTCCAGCCGGGCTGATCCGGCGAGGTACGACGCAGGCGGGGCATGCCGCAGCGGTGTCCCCGGCGAACCCCCGGCAAACGCGGGTCTAGCGCGGCCGCAGCGACCGCAGCAGCGCGAGCAGCACGCCGAGCGCGAGGAACCCGCCGAGGAACCACGGCCACTCCGGCCGCTCCGCCTCGTCGACGGCGGTCAGGTCGACGCCGAGACCGTCGCCGGCGTCGGGGTTGGTGGACGGGTCGGGCGTGGGCGCGTCCGGGGCCATCGCGGCGCGCAGGTCGGCCGGCAGGTCGATCCGCAGCACCGGCGCCTCGACGCCCTCGCTGCTGACGAACACCCGGCCGCGGCGGTCGACCGCGATCCCCTCCCCCTGCTGCTGCTCGGGCAGGCGCACCTCGCCGACGACGGCCAGGTCCGGCCAGGTGTAGACGACCGCCCGCGAGTAGTCGCGCAGCACGAGGTGCCGCCCGTCGGGGAAGAACGCCCCGTCGGTCGCGACCGGCAGCGCCGCGCCCACCGGCTCGAGCTCGTTCGGCGCGTCGGGGTCCAGCCGCTCGGGGGCCACCAGCACCTCGGCGCCGAAGATCGTCTTGCTCACCACGACCAGCCGCCCCGTCCCCGGCTCGACCAGGAGCGACTCGGCGTCCTGCGGGCCGTCCGGATGCACCAACGCGTACGCCGCCACGTCGGCGTCGCCGGTGACGTCCCGGTCCTCACGCCCCACCGGCACGCGGGCGACCGCGACCGAGTCCCGGGCGCGGGGGTTGTCGCCGATGTCGCCGACCCACACCGAGCCGTCGCCGGCCGGCGCCACCGCCTCGACGTCGACCGGTTCCTCGGCCCACGTGGTGACGCCCACGGTGTCCCCGGTGGCGGGGTCCACCGTGAACACGCGGCCGGTGTCCCCCGAGTCGTTGACGGTCACGAAGAGCCCGTCGACGACGGCCAGCCCGCTGGACTCGACGATCTCGCGGTCGGTGAACCGGAAGACCACCTGCCCGTCGGCGCCGGCCGGGGCGGCCGCGGCGGCGAGGAGGAACGGCACGGCGGTCGCCGCGAGCAGCGCCCGCTCGAGCAGCGGGCCCCGCTCCGGCATCAGGCCGGACCCATCAGACCAGCCCGAGCAGCTCGGCGAGCTTCGGGCGGATGCCCCAGGTGGTGACCAGCTCGTCGTACTCCTTGCGCACGCCGCCGCCCTTGACCGGCGAGCCGGTGCGGGTGGCGCGGAGCATGGTGTTGCGCGGGGTGTGCTGGGACTCCACGAACTGGACGACGTCGACCTTGTAGCCCTGCATCCGCATCAGCGCGGCGCGCAGGCCGTCGGTGAGCGTGTCGGCGAGCCGCTCGCGCAGGATGCCGTGCCGGGTGAGGAGCGCGTAGGGCGCCGGGGTCGGCGAGCGGCGCAGCTGGGCGGCGATGTCGTGGTGGCAGCAGGGCGCGGCGAGCACGAGCTGCGCACCCCACTCGACGGCGCGGGCGAGCGCCTCGTCGGTCGCGGTGTCGCAGGCGTGCAGCGCGAGCACCACCTCGGGGACGGGGTCGAGCTGCGCGCCGGCGATCGAGCCGACGACGAACTCCGCGTGCACGCCGAGCTCGGCGGCCACAGCGCTGTTGTGCTCGCGCGACTGCTCCTTGACGTCGACGCCGGTGACGACGACGGGCAGGCCGCGGACCTCGGCGAGGTAGCGCTGGGCGGTGAAAGTCAGGTAGGCGTTGCCGCAGCCGAGGTCGGCGATCCGCAGCGGCTCCTCGGCGGTCGGCCGGCGCAGGTGGCCCTTGTCCACCGCGTCGGTGACCGAGGAGTCGAGCAGGCGGAGGAACTCCTCTACCTGGCGCAGCTTCGCGTGCCGGCTCGGCTTGAGCCGGCCCTCCGCGTCGGCCAGCCCGAGCGCCTTGAAGACCGGGTCGTCCTCGGGCAGCAGCCGCTGCTTGTCCCGGTCGTGGCCGCGGTCGGGCTCGACCTCCTCGGTCCGCGCGGTGGTGTGCACGACGGCCTCGAGCTTCTTGGTGACGCGCACCTGGTGGGACTCGGTGGTCGTCTCGACGTGCCAGTTGCCGAACGGCTCGTCGAGCAGCTCGTCGACGGCGTCGCGCGCGGCGTCGCCGGAGTGGTTCGCGGTGTGGGCCTGGGTGGCGTCGTACGTCACGACCTGGAGGTGGCGCCCGGCCTTGATGTCGACGTAGCGCAGCTCGGCCCGGCGCCAGCGCGGCTGCTGGCCCTTCTGCCTGCCCGACGCGACGGCCTTGACGAGCGTGTCGGGGTCGAGCAGGTGGCCGCGCATCCGGGCCAGCACGCGCAGCAGCGGCTCGCTCACCGGTTCACCACCGCCGAGACGACGACGATGACCAGGAGGGCGGCCAGCGCGACCGGGATGACGAGTCTGCGGTGGCGCGGGTTCACTCCTCGAGCCTACTGGCGAGCAGCTCGGCCAGGTGCAGCGCGGGCACGCCGGCGAGGTCGTCGAGCTGGATCTTGCACGACATCCCGTCGGCCAGCACGACCGCGGCGGGGTTGGCCCGCACGGCCGGCAGCAGGTGCGTCTCGGCGACGGCGACCGAGACCTCGTAGTGCCCCTTCTCGACGCCGAAGTTGCCGGCCAGTCCGCAGCAGCCCGGGACGCGGGTGACGGTCGCGCCCGCCTTCTCCAGCAGCCGCTGGTCCGCGGCCCAGCCGAGCACGGCGGACTGGTGGCAGTGCGGCTGCGCGACGACCTCGATGCCGCTGAGGTCGGGCAACCTGACGTCGAGCCGCTCGAGCAGCTCGGCGAAGGTCAGCACCCCGCCGGCCACGACCGCGGCCCGCGGGTCCTCGGTGAGCTCGGCGAGGTCGCTGCGCAGCGAGGCCAGGCACGAGGGCTCGACGCCGAGCACCGGCACGCCGCTCTCGACGTACGGCGCCAGCGTGGCCGCCGTGCGCGCGGCGATGGTCCGCGCCTTGTCCAGCTGGCCGGTGGTGATCCAGGTCAGGCCGCAGCACGCGGACTCCGGGATCACGCGCACCCGCAGCCCGGCCGATCCCAGGAACCGGATCGCCGCCAGCCCGCTGCCCGGCTGGAAGTGGTCGGTGAAGGAGTCCGCCCACAGCCACACGTCCGGCGCCGCGGCCTCAGGACCCACCTTCCCCGCCGCCTTCCCCGCAGCCTTCCGCAGGGTCTGCGCCGGGAACGTCGGGATCGAGCGCCGCCGGTCGATGCCGGCGCTCGCCTTCGCCAGCCGTGCGAGCGTCTTCGAGCGCATCATCCGGTTGACCACAGGAGCGACCGGAGCGGCGAGCGCGGCCCACCGCGGCAGCCGGCCGAGCGTGTAGTGGGTCAGCGGGCGGCGCCTGCCGGCGTAGGTCTGGTGCAGCGTCTCGGACTTGTAGGTCGCCATGTCGACACCGGTCGGGCAGTCCGAGGCGCAGCCCTTGCAGGACAGGCACAGGTCGAGCGCCTCGTGGACCGCCGGGTCGGCGAGGCCCCCGACGAGCGACCCGTCGAGCGCCTCCTGAAGCACCCGCGAGCGGCCGCGGGTGGAGTCCTTCTCGTCGCGCGTCGCGAGGTACGACGGGCACATCACGCCCTGGCCGGGCAGCGACGGCACGACGCACTTACCGACGCCGGTGCAGCGGTGGACAGCGTTGCCCATCGAGCCCTCGTCGTGGAGGAACCGCAGCGCGGTGCGCACCTGCGCGCGGGGCTGCTCGGGGCGCAGGTCGGCGTCGAGCGGGTCGGGGTCGACGAGCACGCCGGGGTTGAGGATCCCGTCGGGGTCGCAGATCGCCTTGACCGCGCCGAAGAGCCGCAGCGACTCCGCGTCGTACATCAGCGGCAGCAGCTCCGAGCGGGCCCGCCCGTCGCCGTGCTCGCCGGACAGCGAGCCGCCGTAGTGGGCGAGCCGCGTCGCGCTCGCCACGAGGAACTCGCGGAAGCGGGAGTCCCCGCCCCCGCCCGGGGTGAACGGGAAGTCGATGCGCACGTGCACGCACCCGTCGCCGAAGTGGCCGTACGGCACGCCGTCGAGCCCGTGCTCGCGCAGCAGGTCGTCGAAGTCGCGCAGCCACGCGCCGAGGTGCTCGGGCGGCACGGCGGCGTCCTCCCAACCCGCGTGGGCCGGACGCGAGAGTGAACGCGCGGCCAGCCCGGCGCCGTCCTCGCGGATCCGCCACAGCGCGGCCGCCTCGGCCGCGGAGTCGACCACGCGGGACTCCAGGGCGCCGGCGACCGCGACCACCGGCGCGAGCAGCGCCGGGTCGCTGACCTCGACGAAGAGCCAGCCGGCGCCGCGCGGCAGGTCGGGCACCCCGCCACCACGGGCGCGGACCAGGTCGACGATGCGGGCGTCGAGGCCCTCGCAGGCGACCAGCCCGCCACGCTCGACCCCGACCGAGGCGTCGACCGGGCGTCCGGCGGCGGCGAGGATCGCCGGCACCGCCTCGGCCGCGTCGACCATCGACGGGTAGCCCAGGACGACCAGCTGCCGCGGCGTCTCCGCCACGAGCCGCACGGTCGCCTCGCGGACCACCGCGAGGGTGCCCTCGGAGCCGGCGAGGAACCGGTCGACCGAGCGCCGCTCGGGCAGCAGGTGCTCCATCGAGTAGCCGCTGACCTGCCGGGAGAACCGGCCGAACGTGGTGCGCACGTGGCCGAGGTTCGCCTCGGCCAGCTCCGCCAGCCGGGCCGGTACGTCGCCCGCGGCCGTGCCCCAGACCGGGTCGATCGCGACCACGTTGTCGGAGGTGCGGCCGTAGCCGAGCGCCCTCGAGCCGCAGGCGTTGTTGCCGATCATCCCGCCGATCGTGCAGCGGGTGTGGGTCGAGGGGTCCGGGCCGAACCGCAGCCCGTGCGGGGCGGCCGCCTTCTGCAGCACCTGGTGCACGACGCCCGGCTGGACCCGCGCCGTGCGGGCCTCCGGGTCGATCTCGAGCACCCGGTTCAGGTGCTTGACGGTGTCGACGACCAGCCCGCGGCCGACCGCGTTGCCGGCGATCGAGGTGCCGGCGCCGCGCATGGTCAGCGGCACACCGACCGTGCGGGCGACGTCGACGACCGCGGTCAGCTCGTCGGCGTCGCGCGGGCGGACCACCGCCTGCGGGACGACGCGGTAGAGCGAGGCGTCGGCGGAGTAGAGCGCACGGGTCAGCGTCGAGTCGTCGGCGTCGGTCACCCCGCGCCGGCGCAGCTCGGCGAGGAGGTCGGCGCTGCTCGCAGCGCCGGGCGCAGGGCTGGCGTGGGGCTCGGTGACGGTCATGCGTCGTCCCTCCGGCGGTAGCGGGTGCTCAGCGCCCACCCGGTCCAACCGAGCACGACGACGAGGTAGCAGGCGAGCCCGGCGAAGAAGAACGGCCCCAGGGCCGGGTCCTCGGAGCGGGCGGCGAGCGTGGTCGCGAGGACCACGACGGCCAGGAACAGCATGGTGGCCGCGGCCAGCGCGTAGAGGTCGGTGCGCATCATCGAGCGCATCCGGGTCTCCCGCTCCGGCGTGGCGGTCCACCACTCCTTGTGCGGGACGTTGAGGTACGTCAGCGGCATCCGGTCGACGAGCGCGGCCGTGCCGCCGAGGATGACGGCGAGCAGGCCGCCGACGGCCGTCATCGTCGTCAGCGCCTCGGCCCGGCTCCCCCACCGGTCGGGGTCACCGGACCCGCCGAAGTGCAGCGGGACGTCGGCGGGCAGGGCGAAGGCGGAGCCGACCAGGACGAGCGCGAAGCAGACGAGCGTGGCGAGGTAGGCGCGGCGCGCGGTCACCAGTGCTCCATCGAGCCGCGGAAGACCGCGGCGAGGTCCTCGCCGGTCACCTCGCGGGGCGCGGTCGCGAGCAGGCGCTGCTGCTTGAGGGCGCCGTCGACGAGCGGCTCGACGTCGGCATCGCCGTACCCCACCTCGGCCAGGCCGTTGGGGATGCCGATGTCGCGCATCAGCCGGGTGAGCACGCCGGGCAGGACGTCCGGGCCGGCGCCCAGGTCGGCGTCGGGCTCGAGCAGCCGCGCGGCGCGCAGGTGCCGCTCGGGGTCGGCCTCGAAGGTGAACCGGAACGCCTCGGGCGCCGTCAGCGAGACCGCCATCCCGTGCGGGACGATCGGCTCGTCGGCCGGGTAGCCCTCAGGCCGGTAGTCGCGCACCCGCCCGGCGATCGGGTAGGCGTTCGCGTGCGGCACGTGGACGCCGGCGTTGCCGAAGCCGAGCCCGGCGAACGTCGCGGCCAGGGCCATCTGCTCGCGGGCGGCGGTGTCGGAGCCGTCGCGGACGGCCGTGCGGAAGGCGCCCGCCAGCAGCGTGAGCGACCGCTCGGACCACATGTCCGCGACCGGGTTGGCACCGCAGTAGGGCACCCGCTCCTCGGGCCGCTTGGCGTCGAAGTCGGCGTACCACCGCGCGGTGTAGCTCTCCAGCGCGTGGCAGAGGATGTCCATGCCGGACGCGGCGGTGACCATCGCCGGCTGGGTCAGGGTCAGCCGCGGGTCGACCACGGCGAGTCGCGGCCGCAGCGCGGGGTGGCTGATGCCGGTCTTGACGTGCAGCGCGAGCACGTCGAGCACGCAGATCGTCGTGCTCTCCGAGCCGGTGCCGGTCGTGGTGGGCACGGCCACCAGCGGCAGCAGCGGCTGGCTCGGCGCCTGCGCCTTCCCGACCGGGGCGTTGACGTAGTCCATGAGCTCACCGGGGTTGGTGGTGAGCAGGTTGACCGCCTTGGCGGTGTCGATCGTCGAGCCGCCGCCGACCGCCACGATCGCGTCGAAGGGCCCGGCGTCGCGCGCGAAGTCGATCGCCTCCACCAGGGACGCGTCGGTCGGCTCCACGCGGGCCCCGTCGTACGTCGTCACCTCGAGGCCGCGGGCGGCGAGCTGGTCGGCGATCCGGGCCGGGTGACCGGTGGCCGCGACGCCAGCGTCGGTCACGACGAGCACCCGCCGGGCGCCGTACCCCTGGAGGTCGTGGCCGATCTCGTCGGAGGCGCCGGGGCCGAACTTCAGCGCCGGGGCGGCGTAGGTGAACACGGTCTCGGACACCGGGCCAATCTAGCCCGCGCTGATCGGCGAGACGCTCCGGTGCCCTCCCCGCGGACCCCGCGTCCGGCGCCGCCCACGTCCGCGTGGACGGCAACCGCCTCGTCGACACGCGCTCGGACCGCACCTTCGTGCCGCAGGGCGTGAACTGGAGCAGCTTCGAGTACGCCTGCGCCCAGGGCTGGGGCTACTCCGCGCTCGACTCGATGCTCGGCGAGGACCCCTACACCGCCGAAGCGACCGCGATCGCCCGCTGGGGCGCCAACACCGTGCGGCTGCCGCTGAACCAGGACTGCTGGCTCGGCACCCGTGGCGCCCCGGTCAGCGACGAGCACGAGGACGCGGCTCCACCCAGGTCACCTCCGTCCCCGGCCTCGGCGACCTCGAGGTCCGCTGCGAGCCCGACGCCCTCGGCACCGGCGCCGGGGGGGGGGCGACCAGACGATCGCCGTCCGCAGCGCCCCGCCCGAGGCCTGGGCGTACGTCGAGACCGTCCAGGCCGAGGGCCCGGTCGAGAACCAGGTCGACGAGGTCACCGTCGGCGTCGACCCCGAGACCGACACCCTCGGCCCCTTCTCCCTCCCTCGCAACGGGATGATGCGCCTCTTCCTCACCTCCGGCGGCGTCGAACGCCGTTTCATCGTCTCCAGCTACCACGTCGTCAACAACGAGAAGCGCCCCGAGCTCGACCTCTGCGAGGTCGCCGCCGCGGCGTTCTGAGCCCAGCCCGACTCACCTCGGCGCCGTCAACGATCGTTCAATTGCGCCGGAACATCGGGCTGGAAGCGTTTTCACATCGACAATTCGGCGCAATTGCGCGGTTGTCGCCGCGCCCCGGATCCCGCGAGCCGGCGCGCGCTCCTCAGCCGGCCGGGTGCTGTGCCGAGGCGAGGGCGGCGCGGACGAGCGGGTGGACAGGGACGGCGTCGGCGAGCAGGTCGGCGACGAGGACCCAGGCGACGGCGTCGGAGGTGCCGTCGGCCTCGGCGACCGGGTCGACGCCGACCGAGCCGGCGGCGAGCGTCGCGGCGTACACCAGCTGGATGCCGTGGAACTCCTCGTCGCGACCGCTCGGAGCGGTACCGCGGATCGACTCGTCGGCGACGTGCAGCACCCGCCCGACCTCCACCTCGAGGCCGGTCTCCTCGCGCACCTCCCGCGCCGCGGCGACAGCGGGCGGCTCACCGTGCTCGACGCCGCCGCCGGGCAGGGTCCACAGGCCGGTGTGGAAGCCGCTGGCCGAGACGCGGCTCAGCAGCACCGCCGCGTCCGGCCCGTCGCCCTGCACCACCAACGCGTACGCCGCCGTGCGCTGCACCCGCACCGGCTGGTGCGCGGCGAGGGCCTCGGCGACCAGCGGCGTGACCGGGACCCGGCCCGAGGCGACGTCGGCGACCGGCCACCACCGCGCGTCGGCGGTCGTCCCGTCCACCTCGAGCACCCGCGGCGCCGGCGCGTCGACCGGGACGTGGCCGTCGTACACGAGCCGGACGGAGTGCACGTCGACGCGGCGCCCGTTCCAGCGCGCGTTGGGGCGCCGGCCGGTGTGGACCCAGGCGGTCCTGCCGATCGTGACGTCGAGCCCGGTCTCCTCACGGACCTCGCGCACGACCGCGTCGCGCGGCTCCTCGCCGTGGTCCACGCCGCCGCCGGGCAGCGTCCAGACCTCCTCGCGGCTGACGCGCGCCGAGAGCCGGGTGAGCAGCACCGCGCCGTCGCGCAGGACGACGGCGTACGCGGCGAGCCGCTGGAGGCGGCGACGGTCAGGCACGGCGGCCGGCCCCGGTCAGGAGAACGGCGGGCGCGCGTCGAGCGCGATCGAGCGGCGCCCCGCCCACCGCCACACCTGCGCCGCGCGGTCGCGGTCCTCGTCGGTGACCAGGTTGCCCATCCAGCGCAGCGCGAGGGTCATCAGCGCGTCCGAGCGCATCCCGACCGGCCCGAGGGCCGGCAGCAGCCGCGGCACGGTGACGAAGCCGGCCAGCCGCCGCGCGACCGAGAACGCCTCGCCGTAGTGCTCGCGCAGCAACCCCGGCCACACCGTCGACAGGTCCCGGTGCTCGGCCATCACCTCCGCGACCATCCGGCCGGTCTCGAGGCCGTAGTCGATGCCCTCGCCGTTGAGCGGGTTCACGCAGCCGGCGGCGTCGCCGATCAGCGCCCAGTTGGCGCCCGCGACCCCCGACACGGCGCCACCCATAGGCAGCAACGCGGAGGTCTTGGCGCGCAGCTCGCCGGTCAGCGCGAAGTCGTCGCGGCGCTGCGCGGCGTAGTGGTCCATGAGCGGCTTGATCGCGACGTTCGCGGGCCGCTTGGCGGTGGCCAGGGTGCCGACGCCGAGGTTCACCTCGCCGTTGCCGAGCGGGAAGATCCAGCCGTAGCCGCTCAACACCTCCCCCTCGGCGTCGCGCAGCTCGAGGTGGGAGGAGATCCACGGGTCGTCGCTCAGGTCGGAGGCGACGTAGGAGCGGCCGGCCACGCCGTAGACGGTCTCCCGGTGCCACTCCCGCCCCAGCATCTTGCCGAGCGGCGAGCGCACGCCGTCGGCGACGACCAGCCGGTCGCAGGCGACCTCGAACCGCTCCCCCGCACGCTCCAGCACGACCGCCGCCACCCGCGCGCCGTCACGGCGTACGTCGACGGCCCGCGCGCCGTCGATCGCCAGCGCGCCGGATTTGATCGCCGTGGTCCGCAGGTGGTCGTCGAGCTCGGTCCGCGCGACCGCGGAGCCCCAGTCCGGCAGGCTGCCGCCGGGCCAGGGCAGCAGCAGCGTCTGGCCGAAGCCGTGCGCGCGCAGCCCCTGGTTGACGGTGTGTGCCCGCAGCCAGTCCTCGAGCCCCAGGAGCGACAGCTCGCCGATCGCCCGCGGCGTCAGGCCGTCGCCGCAGGTCTTGTCCCGCGGGAACGTCGCCGCGTCGACCAGCAGCACGTCGGCACCGCCCCGCGCGGCCCAGGCCGCGGCGGCCGACCCGGCGGGTCCGGCGCCGACCACGAGGACGTCGGTGCGGGTCGGTGTCGTGCTCACGCCCCGATCCTCTCAGCCGACCGGTCGTCCCCGGAATTCCAGCCCGCCGCGCGCAAGGGAGCTCCCGCGAACGACCGGGTCCCGACACGACAACGCCCGCCCACGCAAGCGTGGGCGGGCGTTGCCTTGCTCAACCTTCAGGCCTGGGTCCTGGCCCGAGCGAGCTCGGGCCAGGGGCCATCAGCTCTGGTACGACCCGAAGTCGAAGTCGTCCAGGGCGACGGCCTGGCCGCCGTTGGCACCGAACTCGTAGTCGTAGGAGTCGTAACCGGTGACGGAGTACGCCGCGGCGCGGGCCTCCTCGGTGGGCTCCACCCGGATGTTGCGGTACCGCTCGAGGCCGGTACCAGCCGGGATCAGCTTGCCGATGATCACGTTCTCCTTCAGACCGCGCAGCGAGTCCGAGCGGCCGTGGATCGCTGCGTCGGTGAGGACGCGGGTGGTCTCCTGGAAGGAGGCCGCCGAGAGCCACGACTCGGTCGCCAGCGAGGCCTTGGTGATGCCCATGAGCACCGGACGACCCGAGGCCGGCTTGCCGCCCTCCGAGACCACGCGCCGGTTCTCCTCCTCGAAGATCACGCGGTCGACGAGGTCGGACGGCAGCAGGTTCGTGTCGCCGGACTCGATGACCGTCACCCGGCGCAGCATCTGCCGGACGATGATCTCGATGTGCTTGTCGTGGATCGCCACGCCCTGCGAGCGGTACACGTTCTGCACCTCGTCCACCAGGTGCTCCTGCGCCTTGCGGACACCCAGGATCCGCAGGACGTCCTGCGGGTCCGGCGTGCCGGAGGTGAGGTGGTGGCCGACCTCGATGTGGTCGCCGTCCGCCACGTTGAGGCGCGAGCGCTTCGACACGGCGTACTCCTGGACCTCCGAGCCGTCGTCCGGGGTGACCAGGACCTTGCGGGCCTTGTCGGTCTCCTCGATCTCGACGCGACCGGCGGCCTCGGCGATCGGCGTACGACCCTTGGGCGAGCGGGCCTCGAAGAGCTCGACCACGCGGGGCAGACCCTGCGTGATGTCGTCCGCGGAGGCCACACCACCGGTGTGGAAGGTACGCATGGTCAGCTGCGTGCCGGGCTCACCGATCGACTGGGCGGCGATGATGCCGACCGCCTCGCCGATGTCGACGAGCTTGCCGGTGGCCAGCGAGCGGCCGTAGCACTTGGCACAGGTGCCGGTGCGGGCGTCGCAGGTCAGCACGGAGCGGACCTTGACCTCCTCGATCCCGGCCGCGATCAGCTCGGCGATCTTGACGTCACCGAGGTCGCCACCGGCCTCGACCAGCACGTCGCCGGTCTCGGGGTGGGTGACCTCGACGGCGGCCGAGCGGGCGTACGCCGCGGTCTCGGCGTTCTCCGCCTTGACCACGCTGCCGTCCTCACGACGCTCGCCGATCCGCTTGGGCAGACCGCGCTCGGTGCCGCAGTCGTCCTCGCGGATGATGACGTCCTGGGAGACGTCCACCAGACGACGGGTCAGGTAGCCCGAGTCGGCGGTCCGCAGCGCGGTGTCCGCCAGACCCTTGCGGGCACCGTGCGTCGCGATGAAGTACTCCAGGACCGTCAGGCCCTCGCGGAAGTTCGACTTGATCGGGCGCGGGATGATCTCGCCCTTCGGGTTGGCCACCAGACCACGCATGGCGGCCACCTGCCGGATCTGGTTCATGTTTCCGGAGGCACCCGAGTCGACCATCATGTAGATCGGGTTGGCGCGGTCGAAGTTCTTCTCCATCGCCTTGCCGACCTCGTTGGAGGCCTCGGTCCAGATCTCGATGAGCTCCTGGCGGCGCTCCTCGTCGGTGACCAGACCGCGCTCGAACTGCTTCTGGACCTTCGCCGCCTGCGCCTCGTAGGAGGAGAGGATCTCCTTCTTGTCGGCGGGGGTGACGACGTCCTCGATCGAGACGGTGACGCCGGAGAAGGTGGCCCAGCGGAAGCCGGTGTCCTTCAGGGCGTCCAGCGACGCGGCGACCTCGACCTTGGTGTAGCGCTCGGCCAGGTCGTTGACGATCGCGCCGAGCTGCTTCTTGCCCACCTCGTAGTTCACGAAGGGGTAGTCGATCGGCAGGGTGTCGTTGAACAGCACGCGGCCGAGCGTGGTGTCGAGGGTGCCCTCGTCGTCCACGCGGACCTTGATCTTGGACTGCACCGAGATCTCGCCGCGGTCGAAGGCCATGATCGCCTCGGCCGGGGACGAGAAGGCACGGCCCTCGCCCGGCTCGCCCTCACGGTCGGTGGTGAGGAAGAACAGGCCGATGATCATGTCCTGCGTCGGCATGGTCACGGGGCGACCGTCCGACGGCTTGAGGATGTTGTTCGTCGACAGCATCAGGATCCGGGCCTCGGCCTGCGCCTCCGCGGAGAGCGGCAGGTGGACGGCCATCTGGTCGCCGTCGAAGTCGGCGTTGAACGCCGAGCAGACGAGCGGGTGGATCTGGATGGCCTTGCCCTCGATCAGCTGCGGCTCGAAGGCCTGGATGCCGAGGCGGTGCAGCGTGGGCGCACGGTTGAGCAGCACCGGGTGCTCGGTGATGACCTCTTCCAGGACGTCCCACACGACCGGACGCGCGCGCTCGACCATCCGCTTGGCGGACTTGATGTTCTGCGCGTGCGAGAGGTCGACGAGCCGCTTCATGACGAACGGCTTGAACAGCTCCAGCGCCATCTGCTTGGGCAGACCGCACTGGTGCAGCTTCAGCTGCGGACCCGACACGATGACCGAACGGCCCGAGTAGTCCACGCGCTTGCCGAGCAGGTTCTGGCGGAAGCGGCCCTGCTTGCCCTTGAGCATGTCCGAGAGCGACTTCAGCGGCCGGTTGCCCGGGCCGGTGACGGGGCGACCACGACGGCCGTTGTCGAACAGCGAGTCGACGGCCTCCTGGAGCATCCGCTTCTCGTTGTTGACGATGATCTCGGGCGCGCCGAGGTCGAGCAGCCGCTTGAGGCGGTTGTTCCGGTTGATGACGCGGCGGTACAGGTCGTTGAGGTCGGAGGTCGCGAAGCGGCCACCGTCGAGCTGCACCATCGGCCGCAGGTCCGGCGGGATGACCGGGACGGCGTCGAGCACCATGCCCTGCGGCTTGTTGCCGGTCTTGCGGAACGCGTCGACGACCTTGAGCCGCTTGAGCGCACGGACCTTCTTCTGGCCCTTGCCGTTGGCGATGGTGTCGCGCAGCGACTCCACCTCCGCGGCGATGTCGAAGGACTCGAGGCGCTTCTGGATCGCCGTGGCGCCCATGTGGCCCTCGAAGTACTTGCCGAACCAGTTCTTCATCTCGCGGTAGAGCATCTCGTCGCCCATGAGGTCCTGGACCTTGAGCGACTTGAAGGTGCTCCACACCTCGTCGAGGCGGTCGATCTCGCGCTGCGCACGGTCGCGCAGCTGCTTCATCTCGCGCTCGGCGCCGTCCTTGACCTTGCGGCGCTGGTCGGCCTTGGCACCCTCGGCCTCGAGGGCCGCGAGGTCCTCCTCGAGCTTCTTGGCGCGGTCCTCGATGGAGGTGTCGCGCCGCTTCTCGAGGCGCTCGCGCTCGAGCTGCACCTTGCCCTCGAGCGAGGCCAGGTCGCGGTGACGCGCGTCCTCGTCGACGGAGGTGATCATGTACGCCGCGAAGTAGATGACCTTCTCGAGGTCCTTCGGCGCCAGGTCGAGCAGGTAGCCGAGCCGGCTGGGCACACCCTTGAAGTACCAGATGTGGGTCACGGGTGCGGCGAGCTCGATGTGGCCCATGCGCTCGCGACGCACCTTGGAGCGGGTCACCTCGACGCCGCAGCGCTCGCAGATGATGCCCTTGAAGCGCACGCGCTTGTACTTGCCGCAGTAGCACTCCCAGTCCCGGGTGGGACCGAAGATCTTCTCGCAGAAGAGGCCGTCACGCTCGGGCTTGAGCGTGCGGTAGTTGATGGTCTCCGGCTTCTTGACCTCGCCGTGGCTCCACGTGCGGATGTCGTCCGCGGTGGCCAGGCCGATCTGGAGCTGGTCGAAGAAGTTCACATCGAGCACGATGGCTGTTGTCCTTCGTTAGTTCTGGAAAGCAAGCTGTGGACCGAGGGCGGCCGGCGCGCTCGCGCGCGCCGGCCGCGCACCTCAGACTTCTTCGACCGAGCTGGGCTCGCGACGCGACAGGTCGATGCCGAGCTCCTCGGCGGCGCGGAAGACGTCCTCCTCCGCGTCACGGAGCTCGATCTGCGAGCCGTCCTGGCTGAGCACCTCGACGTTCAGGCAGAGCGACTGCATCTCCTTGACGAGCACCTTGAACGACTCCGGGATGCCCGAGTCGGGGATGTTCTCGCCCTTGACGATCGCCTCGTAGACCTTGACGCGACCGGGCACGTCGTCGGACTTGATCGTGAGCAGCTCCTGCAGGGCGTAGGCGGCGCCGTACGCCTCCATCGCCCAGACCTCCATCTCGCCGAACCGCTGGCCACCGAACTGGGCCTTACCGCCCAGGGGCTGCTGCGTGATCATCGAGTAGGGGCCGGTGCTGCGCGCGTGGATCTTGTCGTCCACGAGGTGGTGCAGCTTGAGGATGTACATGTAGCCGACCGAGACCGGGTCCGGGAACGGCTCGCCGGAGCGGCCGTCGAACAGGTTGGCCTTGCCGGACTCGTCGATCATCCGCACGCCGTCGCGGTTGGGGATCGTCGAGCCGAGCAGGCCGGTGATCTCGTCCTCGCGGGCACCGTCGAACACCGGGGTCGCGACCTTGGTGTTCGGGTCGGCCTTGTCCACGCCGATCTTGATCAGGCGCTGCTTCCACTCCGAGCTGTCCGGGTCGCCCGACAGGTTGAGGTCCCAACCCTGCTTGGCGAGCCAGCCGAGGTGGAGCTCGAGGATCTGGCCGATGTTCATCCGTCGCGGGACACCCAGCGGGTTCAGCACGACGTCGACCGGGGTGCCGTCCTCCATGAACGGCATGTCCTCGATCGGCAGGATCTTCGCGATGACGCCCTTGTTGCCGTGGCGGCCGGCGAGCTTGTCACCGACGGAGATCTTGCGCTTCTGCGCGACGTAGACGCGGACCAGCTGGTTCACGCCCGGCGGCAGCTCGTCGCCCTCCTCGCGGTCGAAGACCCGGACGCCGATGACGGTGCCGGACTCGCCGTGGGGAACCTTCATCGAGGTGTCGCGCACCTCGCGCGCCTTCTCGCCGAAGATCGCGCGGAGCAGGCGCTCCTCGGGGGTCAGCTCGGTCTCGCCCTTGGGCGTGACCTTGCCGACGAGGATGTCACCGGTGGTGACCTCGGCGCCGATGCGGATGATCCCGCGCTCGTCGAGGTCGGCCAGCATCTCCTCGGAGACGTTCGGGATGTCCCGGGTGATCTCCTCGGGGCCGAGCTTGGTGTCGCGGGCGTCGACCTCGTGCTCCTCGATGTGGATCGAGGTGAGGACGTCCTCCTGCACCAGGCGCTGGCTGAGGATGATCGCGTCCTCGTAGTTGTGGCCCTGCCACGGCATGAACGCCACGAGCAGGTTGGTGCCCAGCGCCATCTCGGCGTCGTCGGTGCACGGGCCGTCCGCGATCGGGCTGCCGGCCTCGAGCCGGTCGCCCTCGCTCACCAGCGGGCGCTGGTTGATGCAGGTGCCCTGGTTGGAGCGGCGGAACTTCGCCAGGCGGTACGTCGAGTAGGTCCCGTCGTCGTTCATCGTCTCGACGATGTCGGCGGAGACCTGCTTGACCACACCGGCCTTGTCGGCCGTGACCACGTCACCGGCGTCGACGGCGGCGCGGTACTCGATGCCGGTGCCGACCAGCGGGCTGTCGCTCGTGATGAGCGGGACGGCCTGGCGCTGCATGTTGGCGCCCATGAGCGCGCGGTTGGCGTCGTCGTGCTCGAGGAACGGGATCAGGGCGGTCGCGACCGACACCATCTGGCGCGGCGAGACGTCCATGTAGTCGACCTCGGCGGCGAGGATCTCGGAGACCTCACCGTCGCGCTGGCGGACCAGCACGCGCTCCTCGACGAACCGACCGTCGTCGTCCATGGCCGCGTTGGCCTGGGCGATGACGTACCGGTCCTCGTCGTCCGCGGTCAGGTAGTCGATGTGGTCGGTGACCCGACCGTCCTCGACCTTGCGGTACGGCGTCTCGACGAAGCCGAACGGGTTGATCCGCCCGTACGACGCGAGCGAGCCGATCAGGCCGATGTTCGGGCCTTCCGGCGTCTCGATCGGGCACATGCGGCCGTAGTGCGACGGGTGGACGTCGCGGACCTCCATGCCGGCGCGGTCACGGGACAGACCACCGGGGCCGAGCGCCGAGAGGCGACGCTTGTGCGTCAGGCCGGCGATCGGGTTGGTCTGGTCCATGAACTGCGAGAGCTGCGAGGTGCCGAAGAACTCCTTCAGCGCCGCGACCACGGGACGGATGTTGATCAGGGACTGCGGCGTGATGGCCTCGACGTCCTGGGTCGTCATCCGCTCGCGGACCACACGCTCCATGCGGGCCAGGCCCGTGCGGAGCTGGTTCTGGATGAGCTCGCCGACCGTGCGCATCCGGCGGTTGCCGAAGTGGTCGATGTCGTCGGCGCTGATGTCGAGGGCACCCTGGGGCGCCTCGACCTGCTCCTGGCCGTCGTGCAGGGCGACGATGTACTTGATCGCCGCGACGATGTCCTCGATGGTCAGCGTCTGCTGGTCGAAGGCCTCGGTCAGACCGAGCTTCTTGTTGATCTTGTAGCGACCGACCTTGGCGAGGTCGTAGCGCTTGGGGTTGAAGTAGTAGTTGTTCAGCAGCGTCTGCGCGGCCTCGCGCGTCGGCGGCTCGCCCGGGCGGAGCTTGCGGTAGATGTCGAGCAGCGCGTCGTCCTGCGCCTGGGTGTTGTCCTTCTCCAGGGTCAGCTCGATCGACTCGTAGACGGTGCCGTCGGGACGACGGAACTCCTCGAGGATCTGCTCGGTGGTCATGCCGAGCGCCTTGAGCAGCACGGTGACGTTCTGCTTGCGCTTGCGGTCGAGGCGGACTCCGACCAGGTCGCGCTTGTCGATCTCGAACTCCAGCCACGCGCCGCGGCTCGGGATCAGCTTGGCGGTGTAGATGTCCTTGTCGGACGTCTTGTCGGCCGAGCGCTCGAAGTAGACGCCCGGCGAGCGGACGAGCTGGCTGACGACGACACGCTCGGTGCCGTTAATGATGAACGTGCCCTTGTCGGTCATGAGCGGGAAGTCGCCCATGAAGACCGTCTGGCCCTTGATCTCACCGGTGTCGTTGTTGGTGAACTCGGCGGAGACGTAGAGCGGGGCGGAGTAGGTGAAGTCCTTCTCCTTGCACTCGTCGACCGTGTACTTCGGGTCGTAGAACACAGGGTTCTCGAACGAGAGCGACATCGTCTCGGAGAAGTCCTCGATCGGAGAGATCTCCTCGAAGATCTCCTGCAGACCGGACTTGCTCGAGACGTCCTCGCCCTCGGCACGCCGCCGCTCGACGGTGGCGTTCCACTTGTCGTTGCCGATCAGCCAGTCGAAGCTGTCGGTCTGGAGGGAGAGGAGCTGCGGGACCTCGATCGGGTCCTGGATCTTGTTGAACGAGATGCGGCGGGGGTTGCCAGAGGTGGTGCGCGCGGCCAAGAGGTGTCCTTCGAGGATCGCTGCCAGAGTGGCGCCCGAGCCCCCCACTAGATCAGCCACCGGGCAGGCCGAAATGCATCTGAGGGCAGGCGCAAAGCGCCACGATACACCAATCCGGGGCGCGCGACAATGTCGGCAGGCGCCTCACGGACGATCGTTCGCGACGATGATGCGCGCTGCCCGGCCGCGGGTCAAGCACCCCGCTCCCGGGCACGTCGCCCGGCCGCCGGCGGGTCAGTCGAGCGGGGTGGTGTCCAGGCCGTCGACGAGCCAGTCGCCGTCGCGCTCGACCATGGTCACGGTGACCTGGTCGTAGCTCGTCTGCGGCTCCTCGTAGTCCTTGCGCTCGGTGGTCCGGTCGAGGAAGACGAGGACGTCGACGCGGGTGCCGTCGTCGTCGGTGCGCACCAGCGCGGAGTCCAGCACCTGGCCGGTCACGGCCGTCTCGGTGCTCGGCGCGTTGTCGCTGATGACGTCGAAGAGCCGGTCGTACTCCTCGCGGTAGGACGGGGTGAGGTAGGAGCGCGCGGCGGCGCGGTCCTCCTCGAGCCGTTCGTGGGAGAACGACAGCACCGGCACGATCGCCTGCTCCGCCCGCGCCTGCGCGGTGCGCGCGGCGTCCTCGACGGCGTCCTCGCTGGTGCCGAGGTCGGAGGCGAGCCACACCGCGAGCGCCACCGAGCCGGCGGCCAGGAGGGCGACCACCGCGAGCAGCCAGCTCGGGACGGAGCGACCGGTCGCCGGAGCCGATTCCACATCGATCCCGGGCTCCGCCGGCTCGGGCTCAGGCGCTTGCTCGGGCGGTACGGCGGCCGCGAGCTCGGCGTCGTGGGCCGCGCGACCGGCCGGGTCGAGCAGCACCTCGGCGGCCTGGTTGGCCGAGCGGAAGCGACGGTCGGTGGGGTCGAGGTCGGCGATCGCGGTCTTCCACGCGGCGCGGATCTCGGCGTCGGACGCGGTCGGCTCGACACCGAGGACGTCGTACCAGCTGGGGGTCACGGGGTGGTCGCCTCCTCCTCGGCGACGACCGGGTCGAAGTCGTCGACCAGCCACTCGCCCTCGCTGCGCACCAGCTCGACCCGGACCCGGAAGGACACCGGCTCGTCCTCGACGCGCGGCCCGTCGGGCTTCGCGCCGCGGCGCGGGTAGCTGCTGGTGAAGGAGCCGGCGACCAGCGCGGTCGCCTTGTCCCCGGCCAGGTCGGAGACGCCGGCGGCGAAGACCTCGGCCGTGCGGCCGACGCGCGCCTCGACGACGGTCTGCTCGGCGGCGACGACGCCCTGCTCGAAGGAGGTGCGGAACTTCGGGGTCATCACCTCGCCGACCAGCTCGCGGTACTCCGGCATCTGCTCGCCCTCGAGCTGGTCGGGGCCGTAGGTGTTGAGCCGCAGCATGAACTGGCGCGCCTGCGCCATGACGGCCTCGCGGTCGGCCTGGACCTCGTCGGCGTCGCCCAGGACGCCGGACCACCGCACGACACCGAGGACCAGGGAGGTCACCAGGCCGAGGGCGAGCACGCCGGCCAGGACGGCCAGCAGCACGGACCGGAAGCGGCTCGGGGCGGCAGGCGTGCGGTCGCCCGTCACTCCCCGGGCGCCATCAGCGGTGCGAGGTACAGCCACTTCCACGAGTCCTTCCCCAGCGTCGACGGCGCCACGGTACTGGCCGTCCGCGGGGCGGAGGCCGCCCGGTCACCCCAGGTGACCTCGCCGGTCTCCTGGTCGTAGGAGGCCACCACCGGCGCGCGGTAGCTGGCGGCGGCGGACTTCCGGAGGTTCTGCGCGCCGCGGGCGTTGCTGAGGGCGGCCGGCTCGGTGCACCGCGCTTCCTCGTTCATCGGGATGTCGTCGCGGTCCTGCGGGGTCCGCTTGGTGCTCGTCTCGTAGCCGCCCTTGCAGACCTTCTTGTCCGTGATGACGACGCCGAAGTGAGCGTCGTAGAGGCCCGTCTCCGGGGTCTTGGAGACGACGGTGAAGCCGCCCTCGACCACGTAGGGATAAATCACGAGCAGCTGCTTGATGCCGTCGAGGTGGCGGACGGTGATCTCGCCGGTGGTGACCAGGTTGTTGAGCAGGTCGCCGAGCTCGACCTGGTTCTGCTCCAGGAAGGTGCGCAGCTGGGTGGCCGTCCCCGAGCCGACGTCGATGAGGCGGCGCAGGTCCTTGTCCGCCCCGGCGAGCGAGCCGCTGAACAGCGAGAGCTGCGAGGCGAAGGTCCGCAGGGCGCTCTGGGTGTCGAGCTGGGTGTTGAGCACGGTGTTGCTGTCGCGGATGAGCGCGGTCGTCAGGTCGAAGTTCGCGTCGGCCTCGGCGATGAAGGAGTTGCCGGTGTCGATGATCTTCTGCAGGTCCTCGCCGGTGCCGTCGAAGGCCGTGCCGAGCTCGTTGATGGTCGTCCGCAGCGCCTCCTGGTCGACCGAGGAGGCCGTGTCGGAGATGTCGGCCAGCAGCTTCTCGGTGCGGATCGGGGTGCGGGTGTCCTCGCGGTCGATCTCGGAGCCGTCCTCGAGGGCCGGGCCGTCGTCGACCTTGGGCTGGAGCTCGACGTACTGCTCGCCGACCGCCGAGCGGTTGCCGACCAGGGCGACGGTGTCGGCCGGGATGTCGTCGTGCTCGTTGTCGATCTCGAGGTGGACGTCGACCCCGGAGCCGGTGAGCACCAGCTTGTCGACGCGGCCGACCCCGACGCCGCGGTAGGTCACCTCGCCGCCGGCAAAGATGCCACCGGACTCCTCGAAGTGCGCCACCACCGTGTAGGCGTCGTCGACGACGAGCCGGTCGAGGCGGGCGTAGCGAGCGCCGACGAAGCTGACGCCGACCAGAGTGATGACGACGAAGACCAGCAGCTGGATCTTGGTACGACGCGTGATCACCGCGCCTCCTCCCTCTGGACGAGCGACGGCACGAGCAGGGTGACCAGCGCCGGGTCGTAGACGTCCATCAGCTGCCCCATCGTCGGGCCACGGCCCGGCTGCGCGGCACCGGCGGACCCACCCCCGGCGGTCGGTCCGAAGGCTGCGCGGGGCAGCCCGAGGAGGTCCCCGAGCACCCCGAGGCCGCCACCGTCGCCGTTGCCGTCGGTGTCGCCGCCGAGAGGGGGCGGCAGTCCCGGCAGCTGGTTGAGCGCGGTGCAGACCGTGACGTTCCTGTTCTTGGGCTTGGCGCACTCCTCGCGCAGCTCGAGCAGCAGCTGGACGTTGCCGAGGACCTTCTGGCAGGCCTTGCTGGTGAGGCTGAGCGACTGGAGGCACTTGAGCACGTTGCCGACCACGGCGGTCGGATCGAGCTCGGTCGGCAGCAGTGTGGGCAGCGAGGTCGGGATGCCGGTCGTGCCTCCCCGCAGGTCGAGGTCCAGCTGCACCGAGAGGTTGGTGTAGTCGCCCATGTGCAGGTTGCGTGCGACCTGCGGGTCGCGGCCGACGACCTCGTCGACGAACGGGTAGGTCAGGAAGACGTTGAAGGAGTCCACCAGCGCGTCGCCGGAGTTCGCGAGCTGGGTGAGCACCGGCTGGAGCTGGCGCACCGACTCGATGGTTGCGTCCTTCGAGGCGTTGATGACCCGCACACCGACCTCGCCGAGGTCGTCGAGCGCGCGCAGCATCTTGACGAGGTCGCCGCGCTGCTGGTCGAGCGAGTCGATCGCGCTGGGCAGCTCGTCGAGCGCCAGGTCGATGGTGTCCTGCTGCTCGTCGACGTCGATCGCGAGCTGGTTCACCGACTCGATCGCTGCGACGATGTCGGCCTTGTTCTCGTCGAGGGAAGACACCAGCCGACGGGCTTGGGTCAGCACCGAGCGGGCAGAGTCCTCGCGCCCCTCCAGCGCGAGGTTGAGCTCGCTCGCGATGGTCTTGAGCTGCGCCACACCGCCGCCGTTGAGCACCAGGCTCAGCGCGCCGAGCACCTCCTCGACCTCCGGGTTGCGGCCGGTCCGCTCCAACGGGATCTCGTCCCCGTCGGTGAGCACCTCGGTGGTGCGGCTCTCCTCGGGCGCCTCGAGGGACACGAACTTCTCGCCCAGGAGGCTGGTCTGGCGGATCTCGGCCACGGCGTCGGCCGGCAGCTCGGTGTCGCCGCGGACCTCGAGGGTGACCACGGCGGTCTCCCCCTCCAGCTCCACGTCGGTCACCATGCCGACGCTGACGTCGTTCACCTTGACCGTCGACTGCGGCACCAGGTCCAGGACGTCGGTGAACTCCACCGACAGCGTCATCGGGTCGTCGCCCGTGCTGGTCCCGCCCGGGAGCGGCAGCTGGTAGACGTCGAAGTCGCAGCCGGTCAGCAGCACCGAGCCCAGGGCGACCGCGGCCGCGGCGCGGCTGACGCGGCCGAGGCCGGCGGAACGATCAGTGGAGCGGCCGGCTGGACGACGCAGTCTCATCGGGTCACCTCCACGAGCCCACCGAGGCTCAGGTCGAAGCGCTTGCCCGAGGAGGAGCCGGTGCCGGCCCCGAACGGACCGGTACGGGGCAGGACGGAGTCGACGAGGTTGCACAGCGTCTCGCTGTCGTCGACCTGGTTGAGGATGCTGCACAGCACGATGGACGGATCGCTGACCAGCTCCTGCTCGAGGTTCCCGATGTTGGCGTTGGTGTCGAGGGTGCCGGTCTGCGGGTTGTAGGTCAGGGCCAGGTTGTTCAGTGCCAGCGGCGCGGTGGCCAACGTCTCGTCGAGCGCCGCGCGCTGCTTGACCAGCACCTTGGCGACCCGGTTGAGGCCTGTGATGTTGCGGCCGAGGGAGTCGCGGTTGGTCTTGACGAAGTCGCCGACCTGGCCGAGCGCGACGGAGAGGTTGCGCAGCGCGGCGGTCAGCTCTTGGCGCTCGTCGGCCAGCAGCGAGGACACCGAGCCGAGCGAGTCGTTGAAGTCCCGGACGGTCTGGTCGTTCTCCGCGAGGGTCCCGATGAAGCCCTGGAGCTCGGCGAGGGAGCCGAACAGCTCCTCCTTGTTGTTGTCGAGGGTGGCGGAGAACCGGCCGAAGTCCTTGATCGTCTGGTTCAGCTTCGCGCCCTCGCCGGCGAAGTTCTCCGCGGTCACCTCGAGCAGGTCGGTGAGCGCACCGTCCTTGTTCGCCCCGTTCGGGCCGAGCGCGACGGTGAGGTCGTCGATGCTGGAGTAGATGTCGTCGAGCTCGATCGGCACCTCGGTGCGGCCCTCGTCGAGGATGGTGCCGTCGGCGAGGACGTCGCCGCCCTCGTACGCCGGGGTCAGCTGGACGTAGCGGTCGCCCACGATCGACGGGGCGACCAGGACGGCCTGGGCGTCGGTCGGCAGCTTCACCTCGGCGTCGTAGCGCATGGTGACCGCGACCTTCGTGCCGTCCGGCTCGACCTTCTCGACCTGGCCGATCGGCACGCCGAGCACCCGCACGTCGCTGCCCTCGTAGAGCGAAACCGCGCGGGGGAACTGCGCCACCAGCGTCTTGGTCCCCGAGCCGCCGAAGACGGTGAGGGCGAAGACGACGACCAGCGCGACGAGCAGCAGGGGCACCAGGACCCGCTTGAGGAGCGTCATCCGATCCCACCTCCGTTCGCCAGGTCCGGCACGGGCGGCAGGTTCTGGATGTAGGTGTCGAACCAGGGGCCGTTGCCGAGCGTGTTGGCGAAGACGCGGTAGAAGGGCGCCATCAGCCGCAGGCTGTTGTCGATGTTGTCCTCGTTCTTGGTCAGCACGCCCACGACGTTCTCCAGGTTCGCCAGCGCGGGAGCGAGGTCCTTGCGGGTCCCCTTCACGAGCGCGGTCAGCTCCTCCGACAGCGTGGAGGTCGCCACGAGCAGCCGGTGCACCGAGTCGCGGCGCTTGAGCAGCGCCCGAAACAGCACGTCGGCGTCGTTCATCAGGTCGACGAGGTCGCCGTCGCGCTCGTCGAGCACCGAGGAGACCCGGCGCAGGTTCTTCAGCAGCGAGTTCAGCTCGGTGTCGCGCGAGGCGATGGTCTCCGAGAGCGCCGAGACGCCGTCGAGCGCTTCGCGGAACTCCTCGGGCGTGTTGCGGGTCAGGTCGGCGAGCGTGGTCAGCGAGGCCGCCAGCTGGTCGGTGTCGATGTCGGCGGAGGTCTCGGCCAGCCCCTCGAACGCCTCGACCACGTCGTACGGCGCGGTCGTGCGCTCCTGCGGGATCGTGCTCCCGGCCTCGAGCTGGCCCTGCCCCGCGGGCTCGAGCGCGAGGTACATCGCGCCGAGCAGTGTCTTGACCCGGATCGAGGCCTGGGTGAGGTCGCCGAACTCGGAGTCGGTCTTGATCTTGAACGCCACGTCGACCTCGCCGTCCTCGAGGGTGACGCTCTCGACCTTGCCGACGCGGACGCCGGCGATGCGGACCTCGTCGTCGGCCTTGAGGCCGCCGGCCTCGGCGAACCGGGCGTGGTAGGTCTCGCCGCCGCCGATGATCGGCAGGTCCTGGGCACGGAAGGCGGCCATCAGCAGTGCGACCAGCACCAGGATGCTGACCAGCCCGATGATCACGGGGTTGCGCTCGCGGAAGGGTTTCATCCCAGGTCACACCTCTCCGAGCCGACGGAGTAGGCCACCGGGACGGAGATGTTCGCCGGCAGGCGCACGTTGCCCTTGAAGTGGCACAGGTAGAAGTTGAAGAAGGACCCGTAGATCGCGGTGCGGCCGATCTTCTCGAGCTTGATGGGCAGCACCTGCAGCGCCCGGTCGAGCTCGGCCTTGTTGTCGTCGATGTTCTTGGTCACCCGTCGCAGCTGCTTGATGTCCTCGATGAACGGCGTGCGGATCCCCTTGACCAGGTCGGCGGTCTCGTCGGAGAGCTCGGAGATCTGGTCGAGCGAGGAGAGGATCGCCTGGCGGTCGGTCTTGAGGCCGCCGACGAACTGGCGGAAGTTCACGATGAGCTCCGAGAGCTGGTCGTCGCGGTCGCCGAGCCGGTCCAGGACGCGGTCGAGGTTGGTGATCAGGTCGCCGATGACCTGGTCGCGGTCGGCCAGGGTCTGGGTGACCGAGGCCGTGCTGGCGAGCAGGCCCTCGAGCGTGCCGCCCTCGCCCTGGAAGACCTGGACGATCTCGTAGGAGAGCTTGTTGATGTCGTCGGGCGACAGCGCCTGGAACAGCGGCTTGAAGCCGTTGAACAGCACCGTCAGGTCCAGCGCCGGCGAGGTCCGGTCCACCGGGATCGTGGCGCCGTCGTCCAGCGCGTCGGTCGCGCCGATGCCCTGGGTCAGCGAGATGTAGCGCTGGCCGACGAGGTTGCGGTAGCGGATCGAGGCGTTGGTGGCCTCGCTGAGCGCGACGTCCTCCTCGACGGTGAACGTCACCTGCGCCCGGGTCCGGTCGACGATGTCCACGCCCTCGACGGTGCCGACCTTGACGCCGGCCACCCGGACGTCGTCGCCCTCCACCACGCCGGTGGCGTCGACGAAGACGGCCTTGTACTCCCGGGTCGGCCCGAAGGACAGGTTGCCGATGATCACGACGAGCAGCCCGGTGGCCAGCGCCGTGACCACCATGAAGACCACCAGCTTGACGAGGTCGCCGGCGGTGCGCTTGTCGAGCAGGCTCATCGCACCGACACCTCCGCCCCGCGGGCCATGGGAGCCACCAGGAGCGGCCCCAGGTCGTCGACCGACTCGGGCGTGGTGCCCAGGCCCGGTGCCAGCAGGCTCTTCAGCACGGTCGCCTCGGCCGGGCTGCCGGCGTACCCCTGCCCGGCGGCGAGGAAGCCGGGAGCGACGCGGGAGGTCCCCTTGCCGGTCGGCTCGTCGATGCCGTCGCGGAAGTCGGGCTGGTGGCGCACGGGGTTGTCCTGGCTCCAGGGCGGGTTGGGCAGGTGCAGGCAGTTGGGTCCGCGGTCGTCGGCGTAGACCGGGGCGTCGGCGGGGGTGTACGGGCGCGGCTGGTTCGGCAGCAGCTCGATGACGATGTGCAGCTCGAAGCCGCGGAACGCCTCGGCCTGCAGCTTGCCGGCGTTCACGATGCCGCGCAGCAGGCACGGGAACTGCGTGGAGTACTTCGACAGCGTGCGCAGGAACGGCTCGCCCACCTCCCCGAGGCGGATGAGGTTCTGCTCGTTGTCGTCGAGGAACGTCCCGGCGACCTCGGAGAACGACGAGACGTCGTCGAAGAGGGCGTTCAGCTTGTCCTCGCGGTCCTCCAGCGTGCCGGTGGTCAGGACGGTGTCCTCGAGGATCGAGCCCACCTCCGGCAGCACGTCGGAGTAGACCTGGGAGACCTCGGCGGTCAGCCGGAGGTCCTCGACCAGGCGCGGGATCTCGGGGTTGATCCGCTTGAGGTAGCTGTCGAGCGTCTCGAGGTTCTCCCCCAGCGCCTCGCCGCGGCCCTCGAGGGCGGTCGCGATCGCGGTGAGCGTCCGGTTGAGCTGGGCCGGCTGCACCGTCCGCAGCAGCGGGTAGAGGTCCGAGAGGACCTCCTCGACCTCGGTCGAGACCTCCGTGCGCTCGATCGTGGCCCCCGGCTCGATCGGCTCGTCGTCGGCGTCCTCCGGGACGACGAGGGAGACGTACTTCTCGCCGAAGAGGGTCTTGGGGACGATCGAGCCGGTCACGTTCGCGGGGATCGTGTCGCGCTTGCCCTGGTGGAGGCCGAGCGTGATCTCGGCGCCGTCGGAGTCGGCCTCGAAGGCGAGGACCTCGCCGACGATCACGCCGCGGATCTTGACGTCCGCGCGCTGCGGGAGCTGCAGGCCGATGCTCGAGGTCTGCAGGGTCACCTCGTCGTAGGTGGCGAACTTCTTGGTGAAGACGCCGTAGACGAGCCAGACGGACAGCACGATCAGCGCCAGGAAGGCGATGCCGAGCAGCTTGGTGCGACGCAGGATCACGACCTCACCCCGCCAATCTCACGGTCGTGGTGGTGCCCCAGATCGCCATCGACAGGAACAGGTCGATGACGTTGATGGCCACGATGCTGGTGCGGACCGCGCGGCCCACGGCCACGCCCACCCCGGCCGGGCCGCCGGAGGCGTTGTAGCCGTGGTAGCAGTGGATGAGGATGACGACGACGGCGAAGACCAGCACCTTGCCGAAGGACCAGAGCACGTCTTCTGGTGGCAGGAACCTGTTGAAGTAGTAGTCGTAGGTGCCGGTCGACTGCCCGTAGAACTGGGTGACCACGAGCCGGCTGGCGAAGTACGACGACAGCAGCCCCACGACGTACAGCGGGATGATCGCGATCAGTCCGCCGATGACGCGGGTGGCCACCAGGAACGGCATCGAGGGGATCGCCATCACCTCGAGGGCGTCGACCTCCTCGGAGATCCGCATGGCGCCGAGCTGGGCGGTGAACCCGCACCCGACGGTCGCCGCGAGCGCGATGCCGGCGACCAGCGGCGCGATCTCGCGGGTGTTGAAGTACGCGGAGACGAAGCCGGAGAACGCCGCCGTGCCGAGCTGGTTGAGCGCCGCGTACCCCGACAGGCCGACCTGGGCGCCGGTGAAGAACGTCATGCCGATGATGACGCCGACCGTGCCGCCGATGACGGCGAGCGCGCCGGAGCCGAGGGTGACCTCGGCGAGGATCCGCATGATCTCGCGCGGGTAGCGCGCGACCGAGCGGGGCGTCGCCTGGAGCACGCGCAGGTAGAACGCGAGCTGGCCGCCGAGGGTGTCGAGCTGGCCCAGCGGTCGCTGCACCACGGACTTGATGCTGGCCACGGGATCAGCCTGTCTTCGGGGGCACGAGCTGGAGGTAGATCGTGCTCAGGACGAAGTTGACGATGAAGAGGAGCAGGAAGGTGATGACGACCGACTCGTTGACCGCGTCGCCGACCCCCTTCGGTCCGCCGCCGGCGTTCATGCCCTTGTACGACGCGACGATGGCCGCGATGAACCCGAACACCAGCGCCTTGAGCATGCCGATCCACAGGTCGGGCAGCTGCGCCAGGGCGGTGAAGCTGGCCAGGTAGGCACCCGGGGTGCCGTCCTGGAGGACCACGTTGAAGACGTAGCCGCCGGCCACGCCGACGACGCTGACCATGCCGTTGAGGAAGACCGCGACGAGCATGCAGGCGAGCACGCGCGGGACGACGAGCCGCTGGATCGGGTCGATGCCCAGCACCATCATCGCGTCGAGCTCCTCGCGGATGCGCCGTGCGCCGAGGTCGGCCGCGATGGCCGAGCCGCCGGCGCCCGCGATGAGCAGCGCGGTCGCGATCGGACCGGCCTGCTGGATGACCGCGAGCACCGAGGCCGAGCCGGTGAACGACTGGGCGCCGAACTGCTTGATCAGGCCGCCGACCTGCAGCGCGATGACCGCGCCGAAGGGGATGGCGACCAGCGCGGTCGGGATGATCGTGACCGACGCGATGAACCAGGCCTGCTGGAGGAACTCACGCAGCTGGAACGGGCGCCGGAACAGCCCACGGCCGACGTCGAGGCCGAAGGCGAAGAGCTTGCCCGCGGTCCCGACGGGGCGGAGGACGCGGGTCGCGGTGAGCGGGGCCAAGGTGCCTCAGCCGCCCGTCGTCATGGTCATGTTCTCCTCGAACGACCCGGGAGGCGGGGTGATCCCGTGCTCGCGGCACCAGGAGCCGGGCTCGCGCTGGCTGCGGCGCGGGATGCCGTTCGAGGGCTCGAGCTGCATCGGGATCGGCGGCAGCGGCGGCAGCTCCTGGTCGGCCTCGGCCGCGAGCTCGTCGGCGTCCTTCTCCTCGGACATGCCGATCGGGCCGACGCGCTGGGCGTTGAGGAACTGGCGGACCACCGGCTCCTCGGAGCTCAGCAGCATCTCGCGGGGACCGAACATCGCCAGGTGCTTGTGGTAGAGCAGGCCGATGTTGTCCGGCACGGTCCGGGCGGTGTTGATGTCGTGGGTGACGATGAGGAACGTCGCGTCGATCTGTGCGTTCAGGTCGACGATGAGCTGGTTGAGGAACGCCGTGCGGACCGGGTCGAGGCCGGAGTCGGGCTCGTCGAAGAGCACGATCTCGGGGTCGAGCACGAGCGCGCGCGCCAGGCCGGCGCGCTTGCGCATGCCGCCGGAGATCTCGCCCGGGAGCTTGTCCTCGGCGCCGAGGAGGCCGACGAGGTCCATCTTCTCCATGACGATCGACCTGATCTCGGACTCGGACTTCTTGGTGTGCTCGCGCAGCGGGAAGGCGACGTTGTCGTAGAGGTTCATCGAGCCGAACATCGCGCCGTCCTGGAACAGCACGCCGAACAGCTTGCGGATCTCGTAGAGCTCCTTCTCCGAGCAGCTCGCGATGTCGGTGCCCTCGATGATGATCGAGCCCTTGTCGGGCTTGAGCAGCCCGATGAGCGTCTTGAGGAAGACCGACTTGCCGGTGCCGGACGGGCCGAGCATCACGCAGATCTCGCCGGCGGGGACCGTGAGGGTGACGTCGCCCCAGATGAGCTGCTTGCCGAAGGACTTGCTCAGGTCCTCGACCTTGATCTCCACGCCCATGTCAGTCCCTCTCCCCAAGCCGAGTGGCCCCGTCGTCCGACGGGGCACGGTGCGGCGCACCGTGCGGTCACCGAGCCCCACTCGTCGGTAACAACGGATCGTCCGCGGCGAGGTTACGCGACGAGGCGACGTGCGTCACGTGACGGATGTCTCGTGAGGCCGAACCGAGACGTCACGGCTCGTAGCCTCGGTCGGACTGTGCTGACCTGCACAAATGACAACGGGGCGGCCACCTCCCGAAGGAGGCGGCCGCCCCGGTGCTGCGGTCCGCGCCGGTCACCCGGCGCGGACCGACGAGGTCACTTGAGGGTGACGGTGGCGCCGGCGCCCTCGAGGGCCTCCTTGGCCTTCTCCGCGGCGTCCTTGGCGACCTTCTCGAGGATGGCCTTGGGGGCCGACTCCACGAGCTCCTTGGCCTCCTTCAGGCCGAGCGAGGTCAGGGCGCGGACCTCCTTGATGACGTTGATCTTCTTGTCACCAGCGGACTCGAGGACGACGTCGAACTCGTCCTGCTCGGCAGCGGCCTCGCCGCCGCCGGCGGCACCGCCGGCAGCCGGGGCAGCGGCCACGGCGACCGGGGCGGCCGCGGTGACGCCGAAGGTGTCCTCGAACTGCTTCACGAACTCGGAGAGCTCGATGAGGGTCATCTCCTTGAACGCGTCGAGGAGCTCGTCGGTGGTGAGCTTCGCCATGATGGCAACCTTTCGGATCGGTTGGCCCGCCGCGTCGTGAGCGGCCGGGCCGGGTTTCAGGTGGTGGTGGTACTCAGCCCTGGATCAGGCTTCGGTGGCTGAGTCGTCAGCCGGGGCAGCCTCGTCGGCGGCCGGAGCGGCCTCCGTCTCGGCAGCCGGGGCCTCCTCGGCGGCGGCCGGCGCGCCGGCACCACCTGCGAGGATCGAGGGGTCCTCCTCGGCCTTCGCCTGCAGCGCACCCGCGAGACGGGCGGCCTGGGCGAGCGGGGCGTTGAGGAGGTAGACGGCCTGGCTGAGCGACGCGAGCATCGCGCCGGCCAGCTTGCCCAGGAGCACCTCGCGGGACTCGAGGTCCGCCAGCTTGGCGATCTCCGAGGCGTCGAGGGGCTTGCCGTCCAGGACGCCACCCTTGATGACCAGGGTGGGGTTGGCCTTGGCAAAGTCACGCAGACCCTTGGCCGCCTCGACCACGTCGCCGTTGATGAAGGCGATGGCGGTCGGGCCGGTCAGCAGGTCGTCGAAGCCTTCGATGCCCACCTCGGTGGCGGCAATCTTGGCCAGCGTGTTCTTGACCACGGCGTAGTTGGCGTTCTCGCCGAGGGAGCGCCGCAGGTCCTGCAGCTGCTTCACGGTGAGACCGCGGTACTCGGTCAGCACAGCACCGGCGGAGTCGTTGAAGGACTCAACGATCTCCGCGACGGCTGCCTGCTTGTCTGCCCGCGCCATGGGTCTCCTTCCGGGTGTCGACCACCGCGTCCGGCCCCGGAACGACGAACGCCCTGAGCGCGGGCGCTCAGGGCGTGGTGTGATCCTCGGAGGATCTCGCTCTGCTCACCTGCGCTGGCCGTTCGCGTCCGCGAACCTTCGGTCGTGCTGCTGATGCACCACGGCAACCGGCGGTCTCTGGTTTCAGAACCGAACTCTACGGGCGGCCCGGGGTGCCACCAAATCGACGCCGCCCCGGTCACCTGCTGGTGACCGGGGCGGCATGCGGAGCGGGAGGGGCTCAGGCCGAGGCGCCCTCGTCCTCCTGCGCGACGTTCTTGGTGCGGTTCGGGTCCACCTGGATGCCCGGGCCCATCGTCGTGGAGACGGTGACCTTCTTGACGTACCGGCCCTTGGAGCTGGCCGGCTTGAGGCGGAGGACCTCCTCCAGCGCCGCGGCGTAGTTCTCCGCGAGCTGGACCTCGGAGAAGGAGGCCTTCCCGATGATGAAGTGCAGGTTGGCGTGGCGGTCGACGCGGAACTCGATCTTGCCGCCCTTGATGTCGGTCACGGCCTTGGCCACGTCCGGCGTCACGGTGCCGGTCTTCGGGTTCGGCATGAGGCCGCGGGGGCCGAGCACGCGGCCGAGGCGGCCGACCTTGCCCATCATGTCCGGGGTCGCGACCACGGCGTCGAAGTCGAGCCAGCCGCCGGCGACCTTCTCGATCAGCTCGTCGCCACCGACGACGTCGGCGCCGGCCTCACGGGCGGCCTCGGCCTTGTCGCCGTTCGCGAACACCAGGACCTTGGCGGTCTTGCCGGTGCCGTGCGGCAGGTTGACGGTGCCGCGGACCATCTGGTCGGCCTTGCGCGGGTCGACGCCGAGGCGCATGACCACGTCGACGGTCTCGTCGAACTTCTTCTTCGAGGCGGACTTGGCGATCTTGATCGCGTTCAGCGGGGCGTAGAGCTCGTCCTTGTCGAACGACTCGGCCGCCGCGCGGTAGGTCTTGCTGCGCTGCATGTCTGGGTCTCTTCTCTTCCAGTGTGGTCAGGTGGGCCAGCGCGGCCCTGCCACGGGATGTGTTCGGGTGCCTGCCGGGCAGGCGGGGTGCCGTCGAGGCGACGACGCCGAGGGGATCAGTCGGTGGTGACGCCCATGGAGCGGGCGGTGCCCTCGACGATCTTCATCGCGGCGTCGATGTCGTTGGCGTTGAGGTCCGGCAGCTTGGTCTGCGCGATCTCGCGGACCTGGTCCTTGGTCAGCTTGCCGACCTTCTCCTTGTGCGGGACGCCCGAGCCCTTCTGCAGGCCGGCGGCCTTCTTGATGAGCTCCGCGGCCGGCGGGGTCTTCGTGATGAAGGTGAAGCTGCGGTCCTCGTAGATCGTGATCTCGACCGGGATCACGTTGCCGCGCATGGACTCCGTCTGGGCGTTGTACGCCTTGCAGAACTCCATGATGTTGACGCCGTGCGGACCGAGGGCGGTACCCACCGGCGGGGCCGGCGTCGCGGCGCCGGCCTGGAGCTGCACCTTGACCAGCGCAGCGATCTTCTTCTTGGGAGGCATGCTCTGTCTCTTTCTCTTCCGTGGTCATGACGAGGACGTACGTCGTCCTCTGCCACCTGCTGTTGCGCGAGCAACCGCACCATTGTGCGGCGGACTGCTCGGTCTGTGGAAATCGTGGTGCTGGGCGCTGCTGCGGGTGTCCCGGCCTGGTCAGCCGCGGCGCTCGCTCGGCTCAGACGCGCTGGATCTGCGAGAACGAGAGCTCGACCGGGGTCTCGCGGCCGAAGATCTCGACCAGCGCCTTGACGCGCTGGGACTCGGCGTTGATCTCGGTGATCGTGGCGTGCAGCGTGGCGAACGGGCCGTCGACGACCATGACCGAGTCGGAGACGTCGAAGTCGGCGACCTCGACGGGCTTCTTCGCGGTGGTCGCGCCGGCGGCGGCCGGGGCGGCGGTGCCGGCGGCAGCGGCCTCGGCCTCGGCGCGGGCGACGACGGCGGGGGCCAGCATGTTCTCGACCTCGGTCATGCTCAGCGGCACCGGCTGGTGGCTGTGGCCGACGAAGCCGGTGACCGAGGGGGTGTGCCGCACGGCGGCCCACGACTCGTCGGTCAGGTCCATGCGGACGAGCACGTAGCCGGGCAGGACGGTCCGCTTGACCATCTTGCGCTGGCCGTTCTTGATCTCCGCGACCTCCTCGGTGGGGACCACGATCTCGTGGATGTAGTCCTCCATGTTCAAGGAGATGATGCGGTTCTCGAGGTTCGACTTCACCCGGTTCTCCATGCCGGAGTAGGTGTGCACGACGAACCAGTCGCCCGGCTTGGCCCACAGCTCGCGGCGGAACGCCTCGAGCGGGTCGTCGTCAGCGGGCTCCTCGGGGGACTCGTCGGCCGGCTCCTCGCCGTCGGCGGCGTCGAGCGCCTGGTCCGCGTCGACCTCCTCGGCCGTGGGCAGGTCGGTCTCGACCCCCATGGCCTCGTCGGTGTCCTCGTCGGTGACCTCGGTGTCGAGCGCCGGGTCGAGCGCGACCTCCGAGCCCTCGTCGGGCTGGCCGAAGACGTCCTCCAGCGACGGCTCGTCCGCCGTCGGGGTCGCCTCGGTCTCGTCGTACTGCTCGGACACGTGCTGCTCCATCAGTTGGTCGTCAGGTTGGTCTGGGCCCGGCGTGAGCCGGACCGGGTCACTGGTCGCCGCCGCCGGCGAAGACCTCGAAGGCCAGCTGGCCGAAACCGAGGTCGAGCAGCGAGACGAGCGCCATCATGAAGAGGACGAAGACCAGGACCACCAGGAAGTAGGTGACCAGCTGCTCCTGGGTCGGGTAGACGACCTTGCGCAGCTCGGCGACGACCTGGCGGTAGAACGTCGCCGGGCCGGTGCGCGGCTTGTCGGCCTTGTCGTCGCGGGTCCCGCGGACGGCGTTGCTGTCCGACACGCCGGTCACCTCTTCTCGATCATGTGCGGTGCTGTCGATCTCTGGGATCTGCAGTCGATCTGCAGGGCACGAGGGACTTGAACCCCCAACCTTCGGTTTTGGAGACCGATGCTCTGCCAGTTGAGCTAGTGCCCTCCGGTGATCTCCGGGCATGCCGAGGCATGGGGCGAGAACACCAGGGATGGAGTCTACGGGGTCCACCGAGGCGGAGTCCAAACTGTCGCGGAAACCCCGACGAGACGGCCTCCCGCCCGCCCCTACGATGGGCGCATGACCTCCCAGCCCGGACGGCCCGCCCCCTCCTCCAACCCGCGCGAGCGTCGTGTCTCGCAGCGGATCGGCGCGATCGCCGAGTCCGCGACGCTCAAGGTGGACGCGAAGGCCAAGGCGCTCAAGGCCGAGGGCCGCCCGGTCATCGGGTTCGGCGCGGGCGAGCCGGACTTCCCCACGCCGGACTACATCGTCGAGGCCGCGGTCGAGGCGTGCCGCGACCCGCGCAACCACCGCTACACCCCGGCCGGTGGCCTGCCGGAGCTGAAGAAGGCGATCGCCGAGAAGACCCGCCGCGACAGCGGCTACGAGGTCGACCCGGCGCAGGTGCTGGTGACCAACGGCGGCAAGCAGGCGATCTACGAGGCGTTCGCCGCGATGCTCGACCCGGGCGACGAGGTCATCGTGCCCGCGCCGTACTGGACCACCTACCCCGAGTCGATCCAGCTGGCCGGCGGCGTACCGGTGGAGGTGCTGGCCGACGAGACCCAGGACTACAAGGTCACCGTCGACCAGCTCGAGGCCGCCCGGACCGAGCGCACCAAGGTGCTGCTGTTCGTCTCCCCCTCCAACCCCACGGGCGCCGTCTACACCGCCGACGAGATCCGCGCGATCGGCGCCTGGGTCGAGGAGCACGGGCTGTGGGTGCTGACCGACGAGATCTACGAGCACCTCGTGTACGACGCCGCCGACGGCACCCGCACCGAGACCGGCTCGCTGCCGGTGCTCTGCCCCGAGCTCGCCGAGCACACCGTCGTCGTCAACGGCGTCGCGAAGACCTACGCGATGACCGGCTGGCGCGTGGGCTGGATCATCGGCCCGAAGGACATCATCAAGGCGGCCGGCAACCTCCAGTCGCACGCGACCTCCAACGTCGCCAACGTCTCCCAGCGTGCCGCGCTCGCCGCGATCGAGGGCGACCTGTCGGCGGTCGACGAGATGAAGCGGGCCTTCGACCGCCGCCGGCAGACGATCGTGTCGATGCTCAACGAGATCGACGGCGTGCTGTGCCCGGTGCCGACCGGCGCGTTCTACGCCTACCCGTCGGTCAAGGGCCTGCTCGGCAAGGACTACGACGGCACGCGCATCGACACCTCGGTCGACCTCGCGGAGTACATCCTGGAGAAGGCCGAGGTCGCGGTCGTGCCGGGCGAGGCGTTCGGGTCGCCGGGCTACCTCCGCCTGTCCTACGCGCTGGGCGACGACGACCTGGTCGAGGGCGTCTCGCGGCTGCAGAAGCTCTTCGGTTGACCGCTCCCGCCGAGCGGCCCGCCGGCCGCTCGGCCGCCCCGCGCGACCTCCGCACGCTGCCCAAGGCGCACCTGCACCTGCACTTCACCGGCTCGATGCGGCACGCGACGCTGCTCGAGCTGGCCGAGCGGGACGGGATCCGGCTGCCCGACCAGCTGGTCTCGGAGTGGCCGCCGCAGCTGAGCGCGGCCGACGAGAAGGGCTGGTTCCGCTTCCAGCGGCTCTACGACGTGGCCCGGTCGGTGCTGCGCACCGAGGGCGACGTACGCCGGCTGGTGCGGGAGGCGGCCGAGGACGACGTGGCCGACGGCGGCCGATGGCTGGAGATCCAGGTCGACCCGAGCGGGTACGCCGCACGGTTCGGCGGCGTCACGGCCTTCACCGACCTGGTGCTCGACGCCGTCGCCGAGGCCGCGCGCGCGACGGGCCTGGGCATCGCGCTGGTCGTCGCCGCCAACCGCACCCGCCACCCGCTCGACGCGCGGACGCTGGCCCGCCTCGCCGCGCAGTACGCCGGCCGCGGCGTCGTCGGCTTCGGGCTCTCCAACGACGAGCGGCGCGGCCGCACCGAGGACTTCGCCCGGGCGTTCTCCATCGCCGAGCGGGCCGGCCTCGCCCTGGTGCCGCACGGCGGCGAGCTGCGCGGACCCGACCACGTCCGGGTCTGCCTGGACGAGCTCCACGCCGACCGGCTCGGCCACGGCGTGCGCTCCGCGGAGGACCCCGCCGTGCTCGAGCGGGTCGTGGCCGCCGGGGTCGCCCTGGAGGTGTGCCCGGTCTCCAACGTCGCGCTCGGCGTCTACTCCGACCTCACGTCCGTCCCCCTGCCCGCGCTCCTCGACGCAGGCGCGACCGTCGCCCTCGGCGCGGACGATCCGCTGCTGTTCGGCTCCCGGCTCGCGGGTCAGTACGCCACGATGCGCGCCGCCCACGACCTGCCCGACGAGACGCTCGCCGAGCTCGCGCGGATGTCGTTCCGGGCCTCGCGTGCGCCCTCGGACGTGGTCGCGGCCGGCCTGGCCGGGATCGACGCTTGGCTGGACGGGCAGACCGGGCTGGCCCGGTAGCACCGACCGGCTAGAGCTCGCAGCCGACGAGGACCGGCTCGTTCACCAGCCGGATGCCGTACGCCGCCTGGACACCGTCGCGCACCTCGCGGGCCAGCGCCAGCAGCTCCTCGGTGGTGGCGCCGCCGCGGTTGGTGAGCGCGAGCGCGTGCTTGGTCGAGAGCGACACCCGCCCGGCGGCGTACCCCTTGCCGAAGCCGGCGTGGTCGATCAGCCAGGCGGCCGAGGTCTTGACCAGCCCGTCGCCGGCCGGCCAGACGGGCGCGCCCTCGGGGACCTTCTCGGCCGGGACGATCGGGTTGGTGAAGAACGAGCCGGCGCTCCACGTGTCGGGGTCGGCGTCGTCGAGGACCATCCCCTTGCCCCGGCGCAGCGCCAGCACGGCGTCGCGGACCTCGCGCAGCGGCGCACGCTGCCCGAGGTCGACGCCGAGCGCGCGGGCCAGCTCGGCGTACTGCACCGGCGCGCCGAGGGTTCCCTGGCGCAGCTGGAAGGTGACCGACAGGACGACGTGGCGGCCGGGGTCGGCCTTGAACCGGGAGTGCCGGTAGGAGAAGTGGCAGTCGGCGTTGGCGAAGGTCCGCACGCCCTGCAGCACGCGGTCCCAGACGCGGACCGACGCGATGGTCTGGGAGACCTCCTGGCCGTAGGCGCCGACGTTCTGCACCGGGGTGGCGCCCACCGAGCCGGGGATGCCGGAGAGTGCCTCGACGCCGACCCAGCCGCGCTCGACGGCGACCTCGACGAGGTGGTCCCACGACTCCCCCGCCGCGACCGTGACGAGCACGCCGCCGCAGGACGGGTCGTCGTCCTCGGTGTCGGCGGTGATGCCGGTGGTCGCGATCTTCACGACGCGGCCGGCGAAGCCGTCGTCGGCGACGACGAGGTTGCTGCCGCCGCCCAGGACGAGCACCGGACCGTCGGCGTCGAGCGCGGCGACCAGCTCCTCCTCGGTCGTCGCGACGACGAGCTCGCCGGCCGGTCCGCCCAGGCGGAGCGTGGTGTGGTCGCGCAGCAGGGCGGAGGCCCCGGGAGCAGCCTCAGGCACGGACGACGGCCTTCGGCATCCCGAGCACCTTCTGCCCGCCGGAGGTCACGGTCAGCTTGAGCGTGGCCAGGCCGTCCTCCACCGAGGCGACGGTGCCGGCGACCTCGACCTCGACACCGGTGTCGTCGTCGGGGACGACGACCGGGGCGGTGAACTTAGCGCCGAGCTCGACCACCTCGGCGTCGCCGGTCCAGGTGGCGACGGCGCGGGCGGCCAGCGCCAGGGTGTACATCCCGTGGGCGATGACGCCGGGCAGGCCGACCTCGGTGGCGACCCGGTCGGACCAGTGGATCGGGTTGAGGTCGCCGGACGCACCGGCGTACCGCACCAGGTCCGAGCGGCGCACGACGTACCGCTGGGTGACGAGCTCGGCGCCGACCTCGAGGTCCGGCACGGGGCTCATGCCGCGCCCCGGTGGACGAGGGTCGCGCTGGTGGCGCACACCAGCGCGCCGTCCGCGTCGCGGACCTCGCTGGTCGTGCCGATGACGTCGTTGCCGCCGATCGAGCGGACGCTCGCGACGGTCAGCGCCGCGGTCAGCACGTCGCCGACGCGCAACGGCCGCTCGTAGCGGAACTTCTGGTCGCCGTGGACGATCCGCGCGAGCTCCACGCCCTCGGCCTCGAGGAACGCGTTCATCGCCTCGAAGGCCAGCACGATGGGGAACGTCGGCGGGACCGGCCCGCCGTCCCAGTCGGCGCCGGTCGTGGCGGCGAGCTCGCGGACCTTGGCCTCGGAGACCGTGTAGGGCCGCGTGGGCGGGTACGTCCTGCCCACCAGCGAGGCGTCGACCGGCATGCCGCCGACCCTAACCGGTCGCGGGAGCGCCTACCCGAGCGGGACGAGCGAGACCGCGACCAGCGGCCGGTCCCCCGGCCCGATCTCGCCGACCGGGGCGAGGGCGGGCCCGAGCGTGGTGACCAGGCCGCCCTGGACGCCCGCCTGCGGGGCCGGCAGGACGCGCAGCTCGCAGACCCGCTGCAGCACGGCGGTCGGCCGACCGCGGTCCACGCAGCGCCCCTCCGTCTCGAGCTCGACCCGCTCGCCGGTCGGTCCGACGACGCGCAGGAAGGCCGTCAGCATCCCGTTCACCTCGAAGCTCGCCACACAGCTGACCAGCAGCCCGACCCGTCGACCGCTCCCCGACGGCACGACGCCGGTGCGCCCGCGCGTCGTCACCCGGTGCAGCGCGGTCTCGTGGGGGGAGCCGAAGCAGCGCGACGACGGCGGGTCGGCGATCCGGCGCCCGCGGGCGAGGACGTACGCCGCCCGGGCGCCCAGCGCGTCGCCGGCGACCGTCCCGGAGACCGGCGCGGACGCCGGGGCCGGGCGCGGCTCGACGTCGGCCCGCGTCTCGACGTACGCCGTCCACAGCGAGCCGGCGGGCTGCAGCGGCGTGCCGACCGGGTTGAGGATCGTGTTGGTCGCGAGCGCGCCGCGGACGACGCCGGTGCGGCGGTCGCGCAGCACGCTCAGCCGGCAGGCGAGGTGGGCGTTGCCCGGCTGGGCCAGCGCCGGCGCGACGGCGCACCAGCCCTTGGCCTCCACCCGCCCGGCGGTGGGCAGGCGCAGCCGTGCGTACGCCGAGCCGCCGGCGCTCTGCTCGGCTGGCACCGACATCGGGTCGGGCAGCTGCACGCACAGGTAGCCGGTGCCGACCCGTCGGCGGGTCTCGTCGACGACGCGGCCGTCCTGCTCGCTCGTGGCGACGCTGAACAGGCGGGCGTCGAGCTCCATGGGGACGAACCCGCCGCGGGTGCCGGCGTGCTCCCGGCAGGCCGCGCTGTCCGCCGGTCGGGGCGTGCGGTCGACCTCGAGGGTGCGGAACGCGAACGAGCGGCCGACGACGTCACCGGACCCCACCGACTGCGGGTCCGCCGAGACCGGAGGGGCGAGCGCGCTCGTGGGCAGCAGGGCGAGGAGCAGGGACAGCAGGGCCGGAACGACGAGGCGTCGACGTGTGACCATGGCCACACAACGAGCGGGACCCGCCCTCGGTTACCGCCGGCCGGCCCGCAAACGACGAACGACCCGCCCGGAGGTCCGGACGGGTCGTGCGTGGAGTGCTGGGTGCTGCGTGCCCTCAGCGGGTCTCGCGGTGCGCCTGGTGGGTGCGGCAGCGGGGGCAGAACTTCGCCAGCTCGAGCCGGTCGGGGTCGTTGCGGCGGTTCTTCTTCGTGATGTAGTTGCGCTCCTTGCACTCGACACAGGCGAGCGTGATCTTGGGGCGAACGTCGGAGCTCTTGGAGGCCACGGGAAGTCCTTCTGGGTCGGGGTGCTGCAGTGCTGCGCGGTGCTGAACTGCGGATCAGCGGTGGTTCTGAGTAGCGGGGGCGGGACTCGAACCCGCGACACCACGATTATGAGCCGTGTGCTCTAACCACCTGAGCTACCCCGCCACCGGGACAGGGCTGCGTCGACCAGATTACCCGGCCGACGCAATCCCGCTTCCCAGAGCCCCTTTACGGAATCGAACCGTAGACCTTCTCCTTACCATGGAGACGCTCTGCCGACTGAGCTAAAGGGGCAACGACGGAGAACCATACAGACGACGTCGGGCACCACAAAATCGGGCGTCAGGCGGGGTTCGGAGCGTCGATCCGGGCGAACGGAACGGCCTGCTCCAGCTCCAGCGCGAGCTCCAGGAGGAGCGTCTCGCGACCCGCTCCGGCGCCCAGCATCATCCCCTGCGGCAGCCCCTCCGCGGTGGTCGCGAGCGGCAGGGAGACGGCCGGCTCGCCGGTGACGTTCTGCCACGGCGTGAAGGCGACCCAGTCGAGGATCCGGGCCATCGCCTGGTCGTAGCCCGGGGTCGGGTCGAGGTGCCCGACCAGCGGGGTGGTCGTGGCCAGCGTCGGGCTCAGCACGACGTCGTACCGCTCGTGGAAGTCGGCACCGAGCGCCGCCGTCCGGCGCAGCCGCCGGACCGCGCCGGGCAGCCGGTGCAGGTTGCGGGTCGCGAGCCGGTCGAGCCCGCGGGTGAGCGGGTCGCACCGCTCGACGTCCCAGCTGCGGCCGTGTGTGAGGCGGCCGGTGCGGACGATCGCGGTGGCGAGGGTGCCCCAGTAGAGCAGGAAGTCGTCCGCGAACGACGGGGGCGCAGGCGACGCCGCCTCCTCGACGGTGTGGCCGAGCCCCGCGAGCAGGTCGGCGGTACGCCGCGTGAGCGCCGCGACCTCGGGGCCGGCCGTGCGGCCGGCGTTCTCGGTGACGACCGCGACGCGCAGGCGGCGCCGCCCGGGGCGGGTGACGTCGCCGACCGGCGGCAGGTGCAGCGCCCGGTAGACGCGCTCGGCCTCGCGCAGGAAGGCGGCGGTGTCCCGCACCGAGCGGGTGACGACGCCGTCGGCGACGATCCGCAGCGGCATCGAGCGGTGCATCGCGTCCTGCGCGAGCCGGCCGCGGGTCGGCTTGAGGCCGACGAGCCCGCAGGCGGCGGCGGGGATGCGGATCGAGCCGCCGCCGTCGTTCGCGTGGGCGATCGGCACCGCGCCGGCGGCGACGAGCGCGGCGGAGCCGGCCGACGAGGCGCCGGCGGTGTGGTCGGTCGACCAGGGGTTGCGCACCGGCCCCTGGCGGGGGTGCTCGGCGGCCGGGGAGAAGCCGAACTCCGAGAGCCGGGTCTTGCCGAGCGGCACCAGCCCCGTGGCGAGGTACATCCGCGCCAGGTCCCCGTCGCGGCGCGCCGGGCGGGACACGAAGGCGTCGGCGCCGTGCTGGGTGGGCATCCCGGCGACGTCGACGTTGTCCTTGACGAGGGTGGGGACACCGGCGAACCAGCCGCCGCGGGGGTGGCGGCCCTCGGCGCGCGCCCGGTCGAAGGCGCGGTGCGCGACGGCCCCGAGTGCCGGGTCGACCGCCTCGACCCGGGCGATCGCGGCGTCGACCACCTCGCGGGTGCCGACCGCCCCCGAGCGCAGGGCGCCGACCAGCCCCACGGCGTCGTGGTCGGCGAGGGCGTCGTCGCGGAAGGCGTGGAGCCGGGTCACGGGCGTCAACCTCCCACACCGGCGCACCTGCGGGCAGGGCTACAGCAGGACCGCCAGGAGCAGTGGCAGGAGCAGGCTCGTCGCGAGCGCCGTCAGGCCCATGGAGAGCCCAGCGAAGGCACCCTCGGTCTCGTCCTCGGCCAACGCGCGGGAGGCCCCGATGCCGTGGGAGACGCCCCCCAGGGCGAGGCCGCGCGCCCGGCGGTCGGTGACCCGGGCGAGGGTCAGCACGGCCGGCCCCGCGACCGCTCCCAGGATGCCGACGCAGATCGCCAGAGCGGCGGTCAGCGACGGGATGCCGCCGGCGGTCTCCGACAGCTGGATCGAGACCGGTGTCGTGGCGGCCTTCGGGCTGAGCGTGCGCACGAGCTCCTCCCCCGCGCCGGTCCACCGCGCCAGCAGCACCACCGAGCAGACCGAGACGACGACGCCCAGCGGCACCGCGACCAGCATCGGGACCACGAAGCCCTTCAGCCGCGCCGCCTGCCGGTGCAGCGGCACGGCGAGCGCGACGGTCGCCGCGCCGAGCCAGAACGACAGCACCTGCACGCCGTCGGCGTACGTCGTCGCGTCGACGTCCAGCGCGAGGATCGTGCCGCCGGTCAGGACGATCGCGACCAGCACCGGCTGGGCCAGGGCGTGCCCGCGGCTGGCGTCGCGCACCGACAGGCCGACCCGGTAGCTCACCAGCGTCAGCGCCATCAGGAAGACCGGCGACTCGACCACGTCCCTCACGCCGCACGCTCCCCGCGCTCGAGCAGCCGGGTCGTCCAGCCGATCACGACGATGCCCAGCACCCACGAGCCGGCGACGGCGACCACGATCGGCACCGCGTCGTCGCGGATCGCGCCGAGGTAGGCGACCACCCCGACGCCTGCCGGCACGAACAGCAGCTGCAGGTGGCGCAGCAAGCCGTCGGCGGCCCGCACGGCGGGGTCCCGGTCGGTGTCGTGGCCGCGCCGGCGGCGTACCTCCAGGGCGAGGAGCAGCACCACCATCCCGACGACCGGGCCGGGCAGGGGCGCATCGGTCAGGTGGACCAGTACCTCCCCGACGAGCTGGCACACGACCAGCCAGGTGAGTCCGACGACGAGTCCTCCAGGCACCTGCGCATCCTGCCGGTCAGGTGCCCCGGCGGTGACATCCGACCAGGTGCGGGTCGAAGATCCCGATCGCCTCCATGAGCGCGTGCATGGTCGTGGGGCCGACGAAGACGAACCCGCGCCGCTTGAGCTCCTTCGACATCGCCACCGACCCCGGCGAGGTCGTGGCGACCTCCTCGGTGGTCGCCGGCGCGGGCGGCTCGTCGGGCGCGAAGGACAGCAGCAGCGCCTCCAGGCCCTCCTGCTCGCGGAGGGCGACGGTCGCCCGCGCGTTGGCGATCGCTGCGTCGATCTTCAAGCGGTTGCGCACGATGCCGGCGTCGGCCATCAACCGGGCGCGGTCGGCGTCGTCGTACGCCGCCACGGTGTCGGCGTCGAAGCCCGCGAAGGCCGCGCGGAACGCCTCGCGCTTGCGCAGGATCGTCGCCCACGACAGGCCGGACTGGAACGCCTCGAGGGTCAGCCGCTCGAGGCACGCCGCCTCGCCGCTGACCCGGCGGCCCCACTCGACGTCGTGGTAGTCGCGCATCAGCCCGGGCCCGCCCGCCCACGGGCAGCGCGGGACGCCGTCCTCGCCGACCACCGGCCCGGTCATCCGCGGGCCCGCAGCCGGGCGTTGGGCAGCGGCGGCGCCGGGATCGGCGCGAGCGGCTGGCCGGGCACGACGCCGAACCGACCGGGCCGGACGTCCGCGCCGGTCGGCACCACCCGCTCGAGGGCCGCGGGCCGCTCGGGCAGCCCGCCGGCGCCGTCGGGATGCCTCCGGGGGTGGGGCTCGGGGTCGCTGAGGTCGTCCTCGCCGGCCACCACCTGGGCCTGCCACGCCTCCCGGGCGGCGACGACCTCCTCGTGGGTCGAGCCGAGGAAGTTCCACCACATGACGACCTGCTCGCCGAACGGCGGTCCGCCGATGAGCAGCAGGCGGACGCGCTCCTCGCCGGCGACGAGGACGAGCCGGTCGCGGCCCGGCGCGACGTACCCGAGCTCGTCCCTCGCCAGCCGTTGCTCGCCGTCGGCCTCCTCGAGGGCGACCGCTCCGGCGTCGACCAGCACGCCGTGCTCGAAGGCCGGGTCGACCTCGAGCTCCACGCGGGCGCCGGGCTCGAGCAGCAGCTCGGCGCCCAGCAGCGGGGTGTGCGTCGCGACCGGCGAGGTGACCCCGAGCAGCGACCCGAGGAAGACCCGCGCCTCGAGCCCGTCGCGGACCAGCGGGTCCGGGGCGTGGTGCACGAAGCCGGGGTCGACGTCGCGGGAGCCGGACGGCAGCGCGACCCACAGCTGGGCACCGTGCAGCACCGTCGTCGTGGCCGGCGAGACCTCGGAGTGGCTGATGCCGCGGCCGGCCGTCATCAGGTTGAGCTCGCCGGGTCGGACCGGCGCGACGTTGCCGGCACTGTCGCGGTGCTCGATCTCACCGGTGAACAACCAGCTGACGGTCTGCAGCCCGATGTGCGGGTGCGGTGCGACCACCATGCCGCCGGTCTCCGCCACGTCGTCGGGACCGTAGTGGTCCAGGAAGCACCACGCGCCGATCAGGGTGCGCGCCCGCTGCGGCAACGTCCGGCGCACGGTCATCGCGCGTGGTCCGCCGAGCGGCACCTCGCGCGGGGTCAGCACCTCGAGGTCGGTCATCCCGCCATTGTGGCGCGGGCCGCCGACAGCGGGCGACGGCTCAGAGCCGCCGACCGGCCCAGGACCAGGCGTAGTCGGGGTCCTCGCACGCCAGGCCGCCCTCGCCGAGCTCGAGCGGCGCGAAGGTGTCGACCATGACCGCGGACTCCTCGAACCGCTCGACGCCGAGCGAGGCCTCGATCGTGGACGGCTGGGGGCCGTGGGCGTGCCCGCCCGGGTGGAGGGAGATCGAGCCCAGCCCGATGCCCGAGCCCTTGCGCGCCTCGTAGTCCCCGGCGACGTAGAACATCACCTCGTCGCTGTCGACGTTGGAGTGGTAGTACGGCACCGGCACGGCCAGCGGGTGGTAGTCGACCTTGCGCGGCAGGAAGTTGCACACCACGAACCGGGGCCCCTCGAAGACCTGGTGGACCGGCGGCGGCTGGTGGACCTTGCCGGTGATCGGCATGAAGTCCTCGATGTTGAACGTGTAGGGGTAGAGGCAGCCGTCCCACCCGACCACGTCGAAGGGGTGCATGTCGTGGACGAGCCGGGTGCCGACGACCCCGGCGGAGGTGCGGTGCTTGACGAGCACCTCGACGTCGGTGCCGTCGACGAGCAGCGGCTCGGTGGGTCCGTGCAGGTCGCGCTCGCAGTACGGCGCGTGCTCGAGCAGCTGCCCGTAGCGCGAGAGGTAGCGCTTGGGCGGCGCGACGTGGCCGTTCGCCTCGACGCAGTAGAGGCGGCTCGGCTCGGCCGGAACCCACCGGTGGGTCGTCGCGCGCGGCAGCAGGACGTAGTCGCCGGCGCGGTAGGGCACCACGCCGAAGACGGTCTCCACCACGCCGCTGCCCGCCTCGACGAAGACGCACTCGTCGCCGACCGCGTCGCGGTAGTACGCCGACGGCTCCGTGCCGGTCACGACGTAGGAGATCCGGACGTCGGCGTTGCCGAGCACGAGCCGCCGGTCGACGACCGCGTCGGAGCCTGTCCGGAGGTCGTGGAGCCGCAGGTGCCGCGGTGCGAGGGGGTGGTTGGGCGCGGTCCGCTGGTCCGCGGGCTCCCAGACCTCCGACGCGACGATCGCGGACGGTACGCCGCGGTGGTAGAGCAGCGAGGAGTCCGAGCTGAACCCCTCCTCGCCCATCAGCTCCTCGAACCGCAGCCGGCCCTCGGGGTCGCGGTGCTGGGTGTGACGGGTGCGGGGGACGTCCCCCACCGAGCGGTAGTACGCCATCGCCGCCTCCGTACGTGCGTCTCAGGTCTCCGATAGCCGGACGCTGTCGTCCGCTATGCAGGCCGAGGCTATCGTGGCGCTCGTGACCAGGGAACACTTCTGGACCGGGCTCGTCGACGACGCGGCCACCTTCCCGCCCGGGGACGCCGACCTCGCCTCGGCCGTCCAGGCGTACGCCGCGCGGTCGGGCGACGAGGCGGCGCTGGTCGGCGCGTTCGTGGTCCGCGACACCGACCTGCCCGCTCTGCCCGCCGGCTTCGCCGGACCGGTGTCGGTGGTGGTGACCGGCGGCGCCGGCCAGCTCGCCGGCCCGGCCGCGCTGTGCGCCAAGCGGGGCCTGTCGCTCGCCGGGCTCGACGTGGCCCTGCGCGACCTGGACGACCTGGCCGGCAACGCACGACGGGTGGTGGCGGCCGTCGACGCGGCCCGCGCCGAGGGCGTCCTCGGAGAGGAGGCGCCGGTCCACGTCGAGCTGCCGCAGTCGGAGGCGACGTACGCATGGCTGGCGGCGGCGGACGAGGTCGCGGCCGCCGAGCTCCGGATCAAGCTCCGCACCGGCGGCGTCGAGCCGCACCAGCACCCGGCCGCTCCGCTCCTCGCGTCGTGGATCGACGCCGCGCTGGACCGCGAGACGCCGTTCCGCTGCACCGCCGGGCTGCACCGCGCCCGCCGCCACACCGCCGACGACGGCGCCGAGCGGCACGGCTTCGTCAACGTCCTCGCCGCCACCAGGCGCGCCTTCGACGGCGCGAGCGCCGAGGAGGTCGTCGCGACACTCGAGGACCGCGCCCTCGAGGCCGACCCCACCGAGCTCGCCGGCGCCCGTCGGTGGTTCACGTCGTTCGGCTCCTGCAGCATCGACGAGCCGATGGCCGACATCCGCGCACTCGGGGTACATGGCCCGTCGTGAGCACCGGATTCGACCTCGACCACCTTCCCTACGGCGTCTTCTCCGTCGCCGGCGACCGGCGGCGCGTCGGCGTGCGGCACGGCGACGCGGTCCTCGACCTCGCCGCCGCAACCGGGCGCCCCGAGCTGGCGACGCCGTCGCTGAACGCGTTCATGGCGCTCGGCCCCGAGGTGTGGCGCCAGACCCGCGAGGAGGCTCGCGCGCTGCTCGAGGGCGGCGCGGAGACGATCCCGCTGGCCGAGGTCGAGCTGCACCTGCCGTTCGAGGTCGCCGACTACGTCGACTTCTACGCCTCCGAGCACCATGCCACGAACGTCGGCCGGATCCTGCGCCCGGACTCCGCGCCGCTCCTCCCGAACTGGAAGCACCTGCCCGTCGGCTACCACGGCCGGGCCGGCACGGTGGTCCCCAGCGGCACGCCGGTCGTCCGGCCGACCGGCCAGCGGCCCGGCCCGGACGGGCCGACCTGGGGGCCGACCCGTCGGCTCGACGTCGAGGCCGAGCTCGGCTTCGTGGTGGGCGCACCGTCCTCGATCGGCGACCCGGTGCCGTACTCAGCCTTCGCGGAGCACGTCTTCGGCGTCGTCGGCCTCAACGACTGGTCCGCGCGCGACGTGCAGGCCTGGGAGTACGCCCCGCTCGGGCCGTTCCTCGGCAAGTCGTTCTCGACGTCGATCTCGCACTGGGTCACCCCGGTCGCGGCCCTCGACGCCGCGTGGTGCGACCTGCCGCCGCAGGACCCCGAGCCGCTGCCCTACCTCGGCCCCGGCCAGGTCCGCGGGCTCGACATCGAGGTCGAGGTCGAGCTCGACGGCGAGGTCGTCAGCCGGCCGCCGTACCGCACGACGTACTGGTCCCCCGCGCAGATGCTCGCCCACCTCACCTCCAACGGCGCGTCCGTGCGGACCGGCGACCTCTTCGCGTCCGGCACGATCAGCGGCCCCGAGCCGGACCAGCGCGGGTCGTTCCTCGAGCTGTGGGAGGCCGAGCGGTTCCTCGAGGACGGCTCGGAGGTCGTCCTGCGCTACTCCGCACCCGGCGTCGACGGCGGCCGGATCACCCTCGGCGACGTGCGTGGACGGGTCGAGCCCGCTCGTGCCGCGCTGGTCTAGGTTGCCGGCATGGGCCTGCTCACCCCGCTCGCCGTGCGGATCGGCGCGCTCTCGTGGATGCCCAAGCTGCTCCCCCAGGTCGTCTGGGTCGACAAGCGGCTGCAGTCGGCCAGCCGCGGCCGGGTCAGCATCCTCGACATCGCGGGGCTGCCGAACCTCGCCCTGACCGTGCCCGGCCGCAAGTCCGGCGTCCCCCGCAGCACGCCGCTGCTGTGCGTCCCGCACGACGGCGGCTGGCTCGTCGCAGGCTCCTACTTCGGGGACCCGAAGATGCCGATGTGGGTGCGCAACCTGCGCGCCACCGATCCGGAGGGCGACGCGGTCACCGCGGCCATGGGCGGCCGCGCGCACACCGTCCACTGGCGCGAGCTGGAGGGCGAGGACCGCTCGGCGGCCTGGCAGGTCATGCTCCGCGCCTGGCCGAACTACGCGACGTACGAGGAGCGCACCGACCGGACCATCCCGGTGTTCCACCTGCGTCCGGCCGCGTAGCCGCGGCCCTCGTAACCTCGGTCCCCGTGGCCCACCCCGTCCAGCTCGGACAGCACCCCGACCCCACCCACACGATCGCCCACCTGAGCGACCCGCACCTGCTCGCCGACGGCGCGCGGCAGTACGGCGTGGTCGACCCCGAGGCCGGCCTCCGGACGGCGCTCGACCGGCTGACCCGGTTGCCGCACACCCCCGACGCGCTCGTCTTCACCGGCGACCTGGCCGACGTCGCCGAGCCGGCGGCGTACGTCCGGCTCCGCGAGCTCGTCGAGCCGGCCGCCGAGGCGATGGGCGCGCAGGTCGTGTGGGTGATGGGCAACCACGACGACCGCTCGGCGTACTCCCGCCTGCTCTTCGACGAGGAGTCCGACGCCCCGCAGGACCGGACGTACGACGTGCGCGGGCTGCGCGTGGTCGCGCTCGACACCAGCGTCCCCGGCTACCACCACGGCGAGATCAGCGACGACCAGCTGCACTGGCTGGCGGGCGTCCTGGCCGAGCCGGCCCCGCACGGCACGCTGCTCGCGCTGCACCACCCGCCGATCCCGGTGCCGATGCTCCGCGCGGCCGAGACCATCGAGCTGGCCGACCAGCACCGGCTCGCCGAGACCGTCGCCGGCACCGACGTCCGGTCGATCCTCGGCGGCCACTTCCACTTCTCGACCTACTCCACCTTCGCCGGCATCCCGGTCTCGGTGGCCTCGGCCAGCTGCTACACCTCCGACCCCGCGCCGCTGGACCGGTTCGTCTCCGGCGTCGACGGTCACCAGGCGATGACGATGGTCCACGTGTACGACGACCGCGTCGTCCAGACCGTCGTCCCGCTCGCCGATGCCCCGGAGGTCAGCGGGGTGCAGTCAACCGTGACCGCACAGCTCGAGGCGCTCACCGGCGAGGAGCGCCGCGAGCTGCTCAGCCGCAAGGACTCCGCGTTCAACCGCGGCGAGCTCGCCGACGAGCTCGGCAGCTGGTAGCCGAGCCCGCCGCCGGGCCCTGGTCACGCCGTGGTCAGGTCCCCGGTCAGGGCGTGGTCGGGGCGACGTAGTCCGTGGAGTCGCCGGTGATCACGACGTAGAACCGCTTGCGGCTGGTGGTCGTGGTGACCGAGCCGTCGCTGTTGCGGGGGCTGACGACGAACGAGGTGTTGTTCTGGGCCGCGGCCGGCGCGCAGTTGGTGGGGATGCCGGTGGCGCCGGTGAAGCTGCACAGGCTGGCGCTGATCTCGCCGGAGAACTCCGGGTTCGCGTCCGCGCCGGGGGCCCGGCCGCTGGTGACGGCGTCGCCGTTCTGGTCGACGGTGTTCTGCAGCGCGACCGTGGCGATGATGCCGTTGTCGGAGAGGTCCTCGTTCGCGTCGAGGTAGACGTTGCCGTTGGCGCGCAGCGAGTTGTCGGGGCTCCCGGCCGGCGCCGTGTTGGCGAGGGTGGGGTACGCCGTCACGACCTCGAAGCCGCCCGACTGCGCGACGATCGCACCGCTGGCGTCGACGAGCAGCCAGCGGCCCGCGCCGTCGGCACCCGCAGGACCGGCGGGACCGGCCGGACCGGGCTCGCCGGCGGGCAGCTGCCCGCCCTTGAAGTCCTTCGCCTTCAGCGAGCCGTCGGTGATCTTCGCGCTGCCGATCGAGTCGCGCGCGATGTCCTGGCCGGTGAGCGAGCCGTTGCGGACGTCCGCGCCGGTGATGGTCATCGCGGCGTACGACGTGCCGCTGGTCGCGACGACCAGGGCCGCGACCGAGATGTAGAAGGAGGGAGTGGGTCGACGCATGAGGGAGCACCTTCTCGTGAGGCAGGCCACACCGGCCCGCCGGATACCTGACCTTCGGAACCGCGGGCGCGCCGGATTGGCCGGCGCGCCCGGTCCGTTGGCGGGATCGGCGCTCGAGGCCGCCTCAGACGTCGGCCGGGACCGTCGGTTGCAGCACTGCCTCCACGAGCGCGCCGGCGCGCAACGACGCCCCGGCCTGGTAGTCGGGGTCCGCCACCATCTCGCTGAAGCTCCGCCTGGTCGGGTAGCGCACGAGCAGCACCGCGTCCCAGCTCTGGCCAGGCTCCGCGACCAGCGGACTGTCGCCGGTGCCGTAGTAGAGCACCTGGGCCCCCCGCGACTCCGCGTGCACACGGAAGTGCCGCAGGTAGTCCTCGTACTGCCCCCGGCCACCCGGGACGAACCGGAGCAGGTTGAGCATCACCACCGGCTCGTCCGGTGCTGCCTGGAGGAACGCCTTGAGGTCCTTGCCACGGGGATCGATCGCCACGCCCCCACCCTGGCGCACGGCGCCACGGTGACGGACCGGGGGTCTCGGCATCCGTCGGTGTCGGCTTCCGCGGCACGCAGCACGAGCACGGAGGGCTTCGTCGCGCCGACCGGAGTCAGCGGAACGCGCAGCCGCGGGCGATGCGGTCGATGTCCATCACGTCGCAACCCCGGCTCAACGGCCGAGCAGGCGGCTGAGGAAGCCGCCCGAGCGCTCGGCCTTCGGGTGGCCGGGGCACCACTGGCCGGCGGGCACGGACGCCTTGACCTGGGCGACGTGCTGGCCGCAGCCGGCCCAGGTCGTCTTTTGGCAGGTGCGGCAGGTCTTCGGTCGGCACATGGGTGTCGTTCTCCTTGGTGGTGGCGGTGGTGGCGGTGGTGGCGGTGGTGGTGGTGGTGGTGGTGGTGGTGGGGCGCTGGCGGTCCGTGGACCGTCAGTCGTGGGCGAAGGTGATGGTGGGCAGGATCCGCTTGAGCCAGGCCGGGGTGTACCAGGCGGCGTTGCCGGTGAGGCGGAGCAGGACCGGCAGCAGGACCAGGCGGACGAGGAACGCGTCGAGCAGGACCGCGACGCCGAGGACGACGCCCATCTCCTTGGGCGGGATGGGGCCGGACAGGGCGAAGGTGAAGAACACCGCGACCATGACGGCGCCGGCGGCGAAGATCACCCGGCCGGAGTGGGCGAGCGAGCCGACCATCGCTTCCTTCGGGTCGCCGGTGCGCTCGTAGTGTTCCTTGGCCGAGGCGAGCAGGAAGACGGTGTAGTCCATGGCGATGGCGAAGATCATCGCGAAGAAGAACACCGGCGCCCACGCGTCGAGGAAGCCCTGGGACTCGAAGCCGAGCAGGTCCGCGCCGTACCCCTCCTGGAAGACCAGCCGCGCGACGCCGAAGGCCGCGGCGGTGGACAGCAGGCTGGCCAGGGTGCCGAGCAGTGAGATCAGCGGCGCCTGGAGGGCGACGAGGAGGAGCAGGAAGCCGAGGACGAGGACGACGCCGATGACCAGCGGGGTGGACTCGTCGAGCTGGGTCTTGAGGTCGAGGTTCTCCACCGGGGCGCCGCCGACGAGGGCGGAGGCCGGGAGGTCGGCGCGGAGCCGGTCGACGGTCTCTCCGAGCTGCGGGTCGGAGGGGTCGACGGTCGGGACCGCCTGGACCATGACCAGCCCGCTGTCGTCGGCTGCGGGCATCGGCGGCAGGGCGGCGGCGATGCCGTCGTCGTTCTTGAGCACCTCGGTGGCCGCAGCGGCGTCGGCGTCGTTCATGACGAGCTGCAGGGTGCCGGGGGCGCCGTCGCCGAAGGACTCCTGGACCCGGTCGTAGCCGACCCGGGCCGAGGCGTCCTCGGGGAGCACCTTGATCGAGGGCATGGCGGTCGTGAGCCCGGCGATCGGAGCCGCGAGCGCCAGCAGCACGACCAGGGACGCCAGGCCCCAGACCAGGGGCCGCTTCCAGAGCCGCTCGCCCCAGGCGGCGAAGCGCGGGGAGCGGTGCTCGCCGGACCTCGACCACGGCAGCGCGAGCTTGTTGATGCGGTCGTCGAGCTTGAACAGCACCAGCGGCAGCAGGGTGAGGGTGGCGGCGAGGACGAAGAGGACCGAGAGCATGATCCCGCCTGCCATCGAGCGGAATGACGGCGAGGGAACCAGCATCACCGCGGACAGCGAGATCAGCACGGTCAGGCCGGAGAGCAGGACGGCCTTGCCGGCGGTGTCCATGGTCTGGGCGATCGCCCGCTGCTTGCCGGCGACGTCGGTGCGGCCGCTGCCGGCGCGCGCAGCGCGGGCGGCGCGGTAGCGGACCACCACGAACAGGGCGTAGTCGATGCCCAGGGCGAGGGCGAACATCATCGCGAAGTTCATCGCCCAGATGGAGACCGGCACGAGCTCGTTGATGAGCACCAGGGAACCGGCGGAGGCGACGAGTCCGGCGAGGGTGAGGAGCAGCGGGAGGCCGGCGGCGACGAGCGCGCCGAAGGCGAGCACCAGGATCGCCAGGGTGACCGGCCAGGACATGAGCTCGGACTTCAGCATCGCGTCGAGGTTGGCCTCGTTGAAGTCGCTCCACAGCAGCGAGGATCCGGTGGGGTTGACCTCGACGGCGTCGGTGGAAAGCTCTTGCAGCTCGGCCTTGAGGTCGGTGGCGACGCGGACCATCTCGTTGGTGTCCGCACCGGCGCCGGCGAGCACGATCGCGGTGTCGCCGTCCTGGGAAAGAGTCGCTCCCGGCGTGGGCGCGACCACCTCGGCGATGCGCGGCTCGGCCTCGAGGACGGCGGTGACCTCGGCCAGGACGTCCTTGCCCTCGCCCTCGGTGACCGGCCCTTCGGTGGAGCGGACGACGACCTGGATGGCGGAGGAGGCGTTGCCGCCGAAGTGCTCGCGGGCGAGCTCGCGGGCCTCCACGGACTCCGAGCCTTCTGCCTGCCAGCCGGCGCCGGACAGGTTGTGCTCGACCTGGGGCGCGAAGGCGCCGAGGCCGGCGATGGTCAGCAGCCAGACGACGGTGACGAGCTTGGCGTGGTCGGTGACCCACACGCCGAGGCGGCCCAGGGGCCCCAGGTCGGCGCTGGCCGGCCGGGTCGAGCCGGGCGAGGAGGGCGGACCCGCGTGGCAGGGCGCCGTCGTGTTGCTCATGATGATCCGTTTCTCGTTCGGGTGGGTTCGTTGTCTGCGTGAGTGCGGGCGGGCCGGGCGGGCGGTCGCCGGCGCCGGTCCTGCGGTGTGTCAGGTCGGGGAGGACGCTCCTATGGTTCGTCAAGCAGTTGCTGGCTGCCTCTGTTCGAGTAGCCGGTAGAGGTCTCTGGCGATGTAGCGCTTGAGGCATCGCTTGATCTCGGGCCCTGTCTTTCCTTCCGCGGTCC
>NZ_JACMYC010000008.1 GCF_014266025.1 Nocardioides deserti
GGCCACGACGTCGTCGCCGACCGGCGTGAGCCCGTCGCCGCGGCCGAGCAGGGAGGCGACCGCGTCGGGGTCGCCGGCGGCGAGCGCCTCGAGCGCCGCGGCGGGCAGCTGGTCGCGGGCGGGGCCGAGGTCCGGCGCGGCCGCCTCCAGGCGGGCCGCGGCCTCCGGCGGGAGCGCGGGCAGGTCGGTGGGGACCAGGCGGTCGACGGACACGCTGAGACCCGCGACGTGGAGCGCGCCGTCGGCGACCTCGGCCGGGGCTCCGACGGCGACGTCGGGCAGGCGGGTGAGCGCGGTGGCGATGGTCGCCGGCACGTGCACGGCGCCGCGCGCGGCCACCCCGACGACCCGATCGCCGACCCGGTCGCTGCTCTGGTCACTGAGGCGGACGTAGATCGCGGACGCGCCGGCGTGGACGACCTCGCCGGTGCCCGGCTCCTCGTGCAGCCGACGCCGGAGGGCGGCGGTCCCGGCCCCCGCGACGCGGGTGCGGGGCGAGGTCGACAGTGGCACCTCTCGGACGCTAACGGATGAACTAGGGTGCGCCGAATGGTGAGCATTGCCAACCCCGACCGGGGCGGGGAACAGAAGTTGACATCGGGCGCGCCCGTGTCGACCGGGAGCGCCTCCGAGCAGCCGGACCAGCAGCCGGACCAGCAGCCGGTCCCGCTCGACGCCGACAACCTCGCCGAGGACCTCGCCCAGCAGGTGCTCGCGAACGCCGACCTGGGCCAGATCGTCGACGCCATCGCGGCCGCCCTGCACGCGGACGCCGCGGTCACCACGACCGACGGTCGGGAGCGGGTCACGCGGCTCTCCGAGGACCGTCGGGCCGACCTGGCCGCGGGCGACCTGCTCGACCACACCGGCCGGGTGCGCGTCGAGCGGCTCGACCCCGGGGGCACCCTGCTGGCCGGCGGCGCACGCGTCCACCGCCTCCCGGTCGCCACGCCCACGCAGCCGCTCGGGCACCTGGTGCTGATCGTCGAGCGGGAACTCGATGCCGTCGAGGCGGTCGCGCTGCGGCGCGCCGGTCTGGCTGTCGCCCTCTCGATCAGCCGGGAGCAGGCCGTGTCGGCGGTGGAGAACAAGTACCGCGGCGACTTCCTGCGCGACGTGCTGCTGGGGCGGGCCGGCTCGGAGGAGTTCGTGCGCGAGCACGTGGCCGGCTTCGGCTGGGACCTCGGCGGACCGTCGATCGTCGTCGTCGCACAGCTTGACCCGCAGCCGGCCGGGGAGCCGTCCGGCACGGTCGAGGAGCAGCGGCAGTGGCAGGAGCGGTTCGCCGACGCCTGGCGGCAGGTCGTGGGCGGGGTCTCGCGGTCGGTCCCGGTCGCGGACTTCGGCTCCGAGGTGGTCACGGTCCTCCCGGCGGACGGCAGCCAGCCCGGATCCGAGGCGGTCATGCGCCTGGTCCGCGCTGTCGCGGGGGACAAGGGCGGCGGCCGGCGACCGTTCTCGGTCGGCGTCGGGCGGGTCGCGGGCGACGTACGCGGCCTGCCGGAGAGCTATGCGCAGGCCTACCGCGCGGTGGCCGTCGGACGCCGCGTGCGCGGCGGCGGGACCACGACCTGGTTCGACGAGCTCGGGCTGCACCGTCTCATCGCGATGGTTCCCGACGACGTGGAGCTGCGTGCCTTCGCCGTCGACGTGCTCGGCGAGCTGGCCGGTCAGGGCGAGGAGGCGGCGGCCCTGCGCGAGACGCTGCAGGTGCTGCTGTCGACGAACTTCAACGTCGCCGAGGCGGCGCGGCTGCAGTTCTTCCACTACAACACCATCCGCTACCGCGTGACCAAGCTGGAGCGGCTGCTGGGCCCGATCACCTCCGACCACAACCTGCGCCTCGACGTGGCCGTCGCGCTCAAGGTCCTGGAGGTCGTCGGCGGCTGAGGCCCCGGTCGGGCAGGTCCAGCCGAGCAGACGACCTCCGCCAAGTCGTAGGCAGGATCTGTCGACGTTGCGCGCACCCTTTCGGCGGAACTGGCCATCGAGGGTGTGGCGTGGGCCTCAATAGGCTCGCTGTTCTCTCGGTTCCACCGCTGGCGAAGGGAACTTCCGCATGTCGATGTTCAAGTGGACGCAGGTCGATCCTGCGCCCGGTGAGGCTGTCGGGCCGCAGGAGCGGCTCAGCTGGGGGAAGACCGTCGGTCTCGGCGCCCAGCACGTGGTGGCCATGTTCGGTGCCACGTTCGTCTTCCCGCTCATCATGGGTCTGGACGCGAACCTCGCGATCCTGTTCTCCGGTGTCTGCACGATCCTGTTCCTGCTGGTCGTCAACAACAAGGTGCCCAGCTACCTCGGCACGAGCGGCTCGTTCGTGTCCGGCGTCTTCGCCATCCGCGCCCAGGGCGGCGACTCCGCCGACGTGACCGGCGCGATCCTCATCGCCGGTCTGATCCTGGCGCTGGTCGGCGTGGCGGTGCACTACCTCGGCTCGGGTGCGCTGAAGCGGCTGCTGCCGCCGGCCGTCACCGGCGCCGTGGTCATGCTGATCGGCTTCAACCTGGCCCCGGTCGTGGCCAACACCTACTGGCCCCAGGACCAGTGGATCGCGCTCGCGACCGCCGCGTTCGTCGTGGTCGCCACCGTGCGGTTCCCCGGCTTCTGGTCGCGGATCTCGATCTTCCTGGCCCTGGTCTTCGGCTACGTGCTGTCCTTCCTGGCCGACACGATCTTCGGCCAGATCACCTCGCCCGACGGCACCGGTGAGGTCGTCACCCGCGACCGGATCAACCTGACCGGCCTCGGCGACGCCGCCTGGTTCGGCCTGCCGACCGGCGACCTGGCCGACGGCGTCAGCAAGGTCCACGCGCCCGACTTCTCGCTCACCTTCGCGCTGCTGGTCATCCCGGCCGTCATCGCGCTGATCGCCGAGAACACCGGCCACGTCCGCGCCGTCGCGGAGATGACCGGCGACGACCTCGACCCCTACATGGGCCGCGCGCTCGGCGCCGACGGTGTCGCCACGGCGTTCGCGAGCGCCTTCGGTGCCTCCCCGACCACGACGTACGCCGAGAACATCGGCGTCATGTCGGCCACCCGGGTCTACTCGACCGCGGCCTACTACGTGGCCGCGCTGGTCGCGATCATCCTCGGCCTGTGCCCGAAGTTCGGCGTGCTCCTCAACGCCATCCCCGGTGGGGTCCTGGGCGGCATCACCGTGGTGCTGTACGGCATGATCGGTCTCATCGGCGCCAAGATCTGGGTGGACAACCGGACCGACTTCGGCAACCCGCTCAACATGGTGCCGCTGGCCGCCGGCCTCATCGCCGGCATCGGCAACGTCACCCTCACGATCGGCGACGACTTCGAGCTCAGCGGCATCGCGCTCGGCACGATCATGGTCATCGTCTTCTACCACCTCGTGAACATCGGTCGCCCCCGCGGCGAGCAGGTCCGCGCCAGCGACGTGGCGCACACGCACTGACGGCTCCGGTGGGCCGGCCGGGCAGCACGCCCGGACCGGCCCACCGGGCCCCCTCTCGGAACAGCAATCGGAAAGGCCGGCTCCCCTCGTGAAACCCACGGCGTTCGACTACGCCCGTCCGGAGACGTTGGAGGAGGCGGTCCAGGCCCTGGGCAGCCACCCCGACGCCAAGGTGCTCGCCGGTGGCCAGAGCCTCGTGCCGCTGATGTCGATGCGCCTGGCCGCGCCGGCGCTCATCGTCGACATCAACCACCTGCCCGGGCTCGACCACGTCACCGCCGACGCCTCGGGCGTCCGGATCGGTGCCTTGGCCCGCCACGCCGACGTCCTGGCCTCCGCCGACGTACGCCGCGTGCAGCCCCTCGTCTCGCTCGCGCTGGCCAACGTCGCGCACCCCACCATCCGCAACCGCGGCACCACCGTCGGCTCGATCGTCCACGCCGACGCCGCCGCGGAGATGCCGATGGTCCTGCAGCTGCTCGGCGGCAGCGTCGACGTCGTCGGCTCGGGCGGTCGGCGCACGATCGCCGCCGACGAGCTCTACGTCGCGCCGCTCGAGTCGAGCCTGGCCCACGACGAGGTCGCCGTCGAGGCGTTCTTCCCGGCGCTGCCCGCCGGGTCCGGCGTGGCCTTCGAGGAGATCTCGCGCCGTCACGGCGACTACGCGATGTGCGGCGTCGCCGCCGTCGTCGCCGTCGAGGACGGCCGGGTCACCTCGGCCCGCGCCGGCTACCTCTCGGTCTCCGACGTGCCGACGGTCGTCGACCTGACCGACGCGCTCGCCGGCTCGGTCGACGACGCCGCGCTGGCCCGGGCTGCCGAGGCCGCCCTGGCGCAGCTCGAGCCGGAGAGCGACATCCATGCCACCGCGGCGTACCGCGCGCACCTGGCCAAGGTGCTGACCGCGCGCGTGCTGACCGCGGCCCACGACCACGCTCGGGAGGAGTGACCGTGGCTGAGAACACTGCTGAGAAGATCCACGACGTCCGGCTCGAGGTGAACGGCGTGACCCATGCGGTCGCCGTGCCGGCCCGTCGCCTGCTGTCCGACGCCCTGCGCCAGGAGTGCGGACTGACCGGCACGCACGTCGGCTGCGAGCACGGCGTGTGCGGCGCCTGCACCGTGCTGGTCGACGGCCGGCCGGTGCGCAGCTGCCTGATGTTCGCGGTCACCGCCGCGGGCAGCGAGATCACCACCGTCGAGGGGCTGGCCGAGCCCGACGGCTCGCTGAACCCCGCTCAGCAGGCGTTCCGCGAGTGCCACGGCCTCCAGTGCGGCTTCTGCACCCCGGGCTTCCTCACCACGGTCACGGCAGGCATCAAGGAGAACCCCTGCCCGACGCACGAGGAGGCCCGCGAGATGGTCGCCGGCAACCTCTGCCGCTGCACCGGCTACCAGAACATCGTCAAGGCCGTCGAGCGCGCGGCGGAGATCGCCCGAGGCGACGCGCCCGCGGCCGGCCCGCCGGACGGCGACGACGGCGGGCTCGAGGCGGCGACCGGCGACACGGAGGTCGCCCGCAAGGACGACGCATCGACGACGGGACTGGGCGCATGAGCACGAAGCTGATGGGCGAGGCCGTCCAGCGGGTCGAGGACGACCGGCTGCTCCGCGGCGGCGGGCAGTACGTCGACGACATCGACCTCGGCGCGCTCCACCTCGCCGTCGTCCGCAGCCCGCACGCGCACGCCCGCATCCGCTCCATCGACGTCGACGCCGTGCTCGACATCGAGGGCGTCCACGCCGTGTGGACCTACGACGACCTCGACGGCGCGATGGCCGAGCCGCTGCCGCTGCTCATCCCGCACCCGACGCTGACCCACGGGCGCACGCAGTACGCCCTGGCCCGCGACGAGGTCAACTACGTCGGCGAGGCGATCGCGGTCGTCGTCGCCGACGACCGCTACGTCGCCGAGGACGCGGTCGGCCGGGTCGTCGTCGACTTCGAGCTGCTCCCCGCCGTCGTCGGCGTCGAGGCCGCGCGCGCCGCCGAGAACCTCGTCCACGACGACGTCCCCGGCAACATCGCCGCCCGCTCGGTGCAGCAGAACGGCGACGCGGAGGCCGGGATCAAGGCCGCCCCGCACACGCTGTCGTTGGACTTCGACATCGAGCGCAGCGCCTGCATGCCGATGGAGGGCCGCGGCGTCACCGCGCGCTGGGACACCGCCAACGGTCGGCTCCAGGTGTGGACCTCCACGCAGACCTCCACCGGCGTGCGCGCCGCGGTCGCCGCCAAGCTCGGCCTCGACCTGCTCCAGGTCGACGTCATCACCCCCGACGTGGGCGGCGGCTTCGGCGTCAAGATCAACCACCCCTGGCCCGAGGAGCTGCTGGTCTCGCTCGCAGCGCAGCGGCTCGGTCGCCCGGTGAAGTTCACCGAGGACCGTCGCGAGCACTTCATCTCCTCGGCTCACGAGCGCGCGCAGCTGCACCACGTCGACGTCGGCTTCGACGACGAGGGCCGCCTGCTCGGGCTCGACGTCCGGTTCTGGCACGACCACGGCGCCTACACGCCGTACGGCCTGATCGTCCCGATCAACGCCTCGACCCAGCTGGTCGGTCCCTACAAGACCGGCCCCTACCGGGTCACGTTCGACTCGCTGTACACCAACACCGTGATCGTCACGCCGTACCGCGGGGCTGGTCGTCCGCAGGGCTGCTTCGTGATGGAGCGGACGATGGACGCGATCGCGGCGTACCTCGGCAAGGACCGCGCCGACGTCCGCGAGGTCAACCTGATCCAGCCCGACGAGTTCCCCTACGACCACGGCCTGGTCTTCCAGGACGGTCGCGAGACGATCTACGACTCCGGCGACTTCGCGGCGATGCTGGAGAAGATCAAGACGCTGGTCGGCTGGGACGACTTCGAGTCCTACCGCGCCGAGATGGCCGCGCAGGGTCGCCGTGTCGGCATCGGCCTGGCGGCGTACGTCGAGGGCACCGGCGCCGGCCCCTACGAGGGCGCGCACGTCAACATCGAGAGCTCGGGCAAGGTCAAGGTCGCCACCGGCCTGACCAGCCAGGGCCAGGGCCACCAGACGGCTTTCGCGCAGATCGTCGCCGACGAGCTGGGCGTGCCGTTCGAGGACGTCGAGATCACCACCGGCGACACCCGCCGGATGGCGTACGCCGTCGGCACCTTCGCCTCCCGCGCCGCCGTGATGAGCGGATCGGCGATCCACCTGGCCGCCAAGCGGGCCAAGGAGAAGGTGCTGCGCCTGGCCTCCGACGCCCTCGAGGCCGACCCCGAGGACCTGCAGATCGTCGACGGCGTCGTCTCGGTCAAGGGCTCGCCCGGCACGTCGATCAACCTCGGCACGGTCGCGGTGCTCTCGAACCCGCTGCGCTACGCCTTCGACGAGGCGTCCAAGGCCGCGACGCAGTTCTCGGTCGGTGACGCCAGCAAGCCGCCGGTCGCCGAGGACGACGAGCCGGGCCTGGAGGGCAAGGACTTCTACTCGCCGATCCGCTCGACGTTCGCCTCCGGCATGCACGCCGTGATCGTTGAGACCGACCCCGACACCGCCGAGATCACGATCCTCAAGTACGCCGTCGTCCACGACTGCGGCACGGTCATCAACCCGATGATCGTCGAGGGCCAGATCCACGGCGGCGTCGCCCAGGGAATCGGTGGAGCGCTCTACGAGAAGATGGCCTACGACGAGTCCGGCCAGCTGCTCAACGCGTCCTTCATGGACTTCCTGATGCCCTACGTCACCGAGGTCCCGGACTCGATCGACATCGACCACCTCGAGACCCCGTCCCCGCTCAACCCCCTGGGCATCAAGGGCGCCGGCGAGGCCGGCGTCATCCCCGGGTCGGCCGCCATCGCGGCCGCCATCGAGGACGCCGAGGGGCTGCCCATCACCGCCATGCCGATCTCGCCGTCCGAGCTCTTCGAGCTCCGCGCGCAGCACGCCGTGGCCACCACGACTCCTGAGGAGAACCGATGAAGATCGCCGGCCAGAACACCATCGCCGCCCCCGTCGACAAGGTGTGGGAGGCGCTGCTGGACCCGCGCGTGCTGGTCGCGACCATCCCCGGCTGCGAGCAGCTCCAGACGACCGGCGAGAACGCCTACGCCATGACGGTCACCGCCGGCGTCGCCGCGATCAAGGGCACCTACCAGGGCGCCTGCACGCTCTCGGACCTGAAGCCGCACGAGTCGCTGACCATGGGCCTCAAGGGCGCCGGCGCGCCGGGCACCATCGACGCGACGGTCGGCGTGCGCTTCGAGGCGCAGGGCGACCAGACCCTGCTGTCCTACGACGCGGACGCGGTCGTCGGCGGGATGGTCGGCGGCGTCGGCCAGCGGATGCTCACCAGCGTCTCGCGCCGGATGGCCGCGGAGTTCTTCGGCAACGTCGAGAAGGTCATCGCCAACGGCCTGCCCGCCGAGGCCGCTCCGGCTGCTGCTGCCCCGGCCGCCGGTGCCGGCGAGGTGGCCACGGACGGCGCCGCGCCGGCCGAGCAGACCGTCTTCGCCGCGACGCCGGCCGCCTCGCGCGGCGCGGCCGTCGGTGGCGACCAGTCGTTCCTCGCCGGGGTCGCCCTCGGTGGCGCGCTGGTGCTCGCCGGCGTCGTCGTCGGTGGGCTGCTGGGCCGTCGCCGATGAGCTCCACCCCGGTCTCGGTCGACTCCTCCGCGCGGTCGATGGCCGCTGCCGTCCGTGAGCGGGAGATCTCCGCGCGCGAGCTGCTCGACCTCCACCTCGAGCGGATCGCCGAGCGGAACCCGCAGCTCAACGCGGTCGTCTCCCTCGACGAGGAACGGGCCCGCGCGGGTGCCGAGGCCGCCGACGAGGCGCTCGCCCGGGGCGAGCGGGTCGGCCCGCTGCACGGCCTGCCGTTCGCCTTCAAGGACACCCACGCCGTGGGCGGGTGGCGCACGACGTACGGCTCGACGCTGCGTGCCGACCACGTCCCCGACGCCGACGAGCTCATCGTCGAGCGGGTGCGACGCGCCGGCGCGGTGACGATCGGCAAGACCAACGTGCCGGAGTTCGCGGCCGGGTCGCACACGTTCAACAAGGTCTTCGGCACGACGCTCAACCCGATCGACCCGTCGCGGTCGGCGGGCGGCTCGTCCGGCGGCGCGGCGTGCGCGCTGGCCGCCGGCATGGTGCCGCTCGCGGACGGCTCGGACATGGGCGGCTCGCTGCGCAACCCCGCATCGTTCTGCGGCGTGGTCGGCATGCGGCCGAGCCTCGGCCGGGTGCCGGAGTGGCCGCTCTACAACCAGTGGGAGACCACCTCGGTGGGCGGCCCGATGGCCCGCAACGTCGCCGACCTGGCGCTGCTGCTGTCCGTCATGGCCGGCCCCGACGCCCGGGCGCCGCACGCGCTCGGTGACGCCGGCACGTCCTTCGCCGACCCGCAGCCAGCCACGCTCGGCGGGCTGCGCGTCGCGCTGAGCACCGACCTCGGTGGCGCCTTCGAGGTCGACCACGAGGTCGCCGGCGTCGTCGAGGCGACCGGTCGCGCGCTCGCCGGCGCGGGCGCCAGCGTCTCGGGGGAGCACCCCGACCTGGGGCTCGCCGAGGACACGTTCCGCACGCTGCGCGCCTGGCACTTCCAGGCCAAGTTCGGCGCCCTGCTCGCGGAGCACCCCGACGCGTTCAAGGCGTCGCTGGCCGACAACATCCGGGCGGGGGAGTCCCTCACCGGCGCCGACGTCGCCCGGGCCTACGGCCAGCGCACGGCCCTGTCGGAGACGATGCGCGAGTTCTTCACGGCGTACGACGTGCTGGTGCTGCCGGTCTCGCAGGTGCCGCCGTTCCCGGCGGACCAGGAGTTCCCCTCGGCGATCAACGGCAAGCCGATGGAGACCTACCTGGACTGGATGCGCTCGGCGTACTTCATCACCGTCACCGGCTGCCCGGCCATCTCCATCCCCGCCGGCCACACCCGCGACGGCCTTCCCGTCGGCGTCCAGCTCGTCGCCCCCCACGGCGCCGACCTGCGCCTGCTCGAGGTCGCCCGGGCCGTCGAGGCCCTGGTCAGCCCCACCGCTGGCTGATCCTTCGGGAATTCCGTCGGGCCGCGGCGTCAGCATCCCAAGTTCACTTGGGATGCTGACGCTTCGCGGCTGTTGCGATGGCCGCAGAGCGCCAGAATCGGCCGCGGAGTGCCGGCCGGAAGGTCCGGCCGGGGTGCCGGTAGCCCGGTGAGGGCGCAGGGTGACGGTGATGTCCGCCGTGGTTGCATGACCGCATGCGGGACACGCTCGGCCGTCTGGACACCACTGCGCTGAGCGGGTCGCTGGAGCCGGTCGGGCCGGGGGACGCCGCGCAGGACCGTCGGCGGCGCTCGTCGTCCCGGTTCGCGCGGTCCATGGCGGTCCTCGTCGTCGCGTGCGTCGTCCTGGTGACGGTCGTGGTGGTGGCGGCGATGGCGGCGCGCAGCGACACCAGCCTCGGCGAGGCGGCGGGTGATCCCGTCGTCCTGGGGTCGCTCGCGGCCGCGGCCGCTTTCGGCCTCTTGGTGTGGCTGGGCCTGTCCTGGGCGTCCTTGCGTGCCGACCGACGGTCCCGGCGGCTGACGGCGTTCGCCGAGCGCAACGCGATGACCTACCAGTGCCAGCGCAATCAGGACGAGCTCCTTCCGCCCACCGCGTTCTTCGTGCGGGTCTACGCCGGCCCGCAGAGCAGGCTCGCCACCGAGGTCGTCGTCGACCACCACCCTCGCCACGTCGAGCACGGCCAGGTCACGATCAGCCGCAGCGGCGGCGAGAACGGCGCGATGCGGGAGCCGTGGGGGTACGTCGCCGTGCGCACGGCGGTCCCGATGCCCCACGTCGCGATCCTTCGCCGGCGGGGGCTCCGCGGGCGCACGCGTCGCTTCCGGGGCCTGCGCGACCTGCAGCGCGGCCTGCCCCAGCTGCCCGGGTTCGACCGACGGTTCGTCGTGCTCTGCCCACCCGGGCACGAGGCGGACGTCGCCACCATCGCCACCCCCGACCTCCTCGACCGCTGGGCGGAAGGCGGCTTCGACGTCGAGATCCTCGGCTCGTGGCTGGTGCTCTTCCGCCGCCGCAGCGTCGTGACGCTGAAGCCGAAGCGGTGGCAGGAGCTCGCCGCCATGACGGCCCTCCTCGACGCCCGCCTGACGGCCTGGGAACGCCGGGCAGCACGGCGCACCCAATCGCTAGGCAGGATCTGCCTACGATCAGACGGTCTGTCGGCAGACCATGACATCGTGCAGGCAGGGTCGGTCGAGTTGAATGTGCGTCATGACAGCGAGGCGGATGAGGATCGGCATCGACACCGGCGGCACGTTCACCGATGTCGTGGCCTTCGACGAGGACAGCGGCGCAGTGGTCACCACCAAGACGCCGAGCACCCCGGGCAACCCGGCGGACGGCTTCCTGGCCGGCATCGACAAGGTGCTGGACCTGGCCGGGGCGAGCTTCGACGACGTCGTCGCGGTCAGCCACGGCACGACGGTCGCGACCAACCAGCTCCTCGAGGGCAAGGTGGACGCGCTGGGGTTCATCACCACCGAGGGCTACGAGGCGATGCTCGAGATCGCCCGCCAGTCGGTGCCGGACGGCTACGGCAACTCCTACTTCTGGGTCAAGCCGGACCGGATCGTCCCCCGTGACCTGGTCAAGGGCGTCGGCGGCCGGCTCGACCACACCGGCGCGGAGATCCGCCCGTTCGACGAGGACGGCGCGCGCACCGTCGCCCGCTGGTTCAAGCAGCAGGGCATCGACACCCTCGGTGTCTGCTTCCTGCACGCCTACGCCAACCCGGTCCACGAGGAGCGGATGCGCGAGATCCTCCTCGAGGAGCACCCCGAGGCGGTCGTCTCGATCTCCAGCGAGGTGCTGCGCGAGTACCGCGAGTACGAGCGCTCGATGACCACCCTCGTCGACGCCGCGGTGAAGCCGAAGCTCTCCCGCTACGTCAACAACATCAAGGACCGCCTGGCCGCCCAGTCCGGCCGGACCATCCCGTTCTACGTGATGAAGTCGAACGGCGGCGTGCTCTCGGCCGACGAGGTCGTGCACCAGCCGATCACCACCGTGCTCTCCGGCCCCGCGGCCGGCGCGCTCGGCGCCGCGCTCATCGCGAAGGTCGCCGGCTTCGACAAGGTCCTGACCTCCGACGGCGGCGGCACCTCGACCGACGTCTCGGTCGTCATCGACGGCGAGCCCACGCTGACCACCGAGGGCAGCGTCGGCGTCTACCCGTCGAAGATCCCGATGATCGACGTCGTCACCGTCGGCGCGGGCGGCGGCTCCATCGCCTGGCTCTCGCCCGAGGGCACCCTCAAGGTCGGCCCGCACAGCGCCGGCGCCGACCCGGGCCCGATCTGCTACCGCAAGGGCGGCACCGAGGTCACCATCACCGACGCCCACGTCTTCCTCGGCCGGATCCCCCCGCACCTGCTCGGCGGCGAGATCCCGCTGGACGTCGACTCGGCGTCCGCGGCGATCCGCGAGCTCGCGGCGAAGCTGGAGATCAGCCCGGAGGCCTGCGCCACCGGCATCCTCGAGATCTCCGCGTGGAACCAGGCCAACGCCCTGCGCCAGGTCACGGTCAAGCGCGGCCTCGACGTCCGCGACTTCACGCTGACGACCTTCGGCGGCTCCGGCTCGCTGCTGCTGTGCCGCCTCATGGACGTGCTCGGCGTGCCGACCGTCCTGGTCCCGCCGAACCCGGGCAACGTGTCGGCGTTCGGCCTGCTCACCGTGGACGTCAAGAACGACTACGTGCAGACCCACGTCGCCCTCCACGAGGACCTCGACCCGACCGCGCTCCAGGCGGAGTACGACGTGCTCGCCGAGCGCGCCGCCGCCGCGCTGACCACGGAGGGCTTCGCCCCCGAGCAGCACGTCTTCGTGCGCACCGCGGACGTCCGCTACTTCGGCCAGGCCTTCGAGGTCCGCGTCGCGGTGCCGGACGGCCCGCTGACCGCCGAGTCCCTGCAGACCGTCGCGGACCGGTTCCACGCCGAGCACCACACGCTCTACGGCTACGACTTCGCGCAGGACCCGACCCAGCAGGTCGAGGTCGTCAACCTCCGCGTCTCCGGCGTCGGCCCGATCAAGCGCCCGGAGATCCCGAAGGCCTCCAGCGACCAGTCCGCGCCGCAGCCGACGGGCAGCCGCGAGGTCTGCTTCGACGCCGAGGCCGGGTACGTCGACACGCCGGTGTACTGGCGGCCCGACCTGCCCGCCGGGCAGGAGCTCGTGGGCCCGGTGATCATCGAGGAGTTCGGCTCGACCGTGCCCATCCACCCCGGCTTCACCGCCCGGGTCGACGACTACGCCAACATCGTGGTGACGAGGAGCGACGCATGACCACCGACACCCACCCGGGCACCTTCGCCGGGGCACCGGACCTCGGCAGCAGCCGGGCACCGACCCAGTTCCCCTTCGGCCCGCTGACCGACGACGCCGGCCGCAGCGCGGACCCGGTCCTCGTCGAGATCGTCCAGGGCTCCCTGGCCGCGGTCGAGCACGAGGTCGAGACGGCCATCGCGCGCACCAGCCGCAGCCCGATGATCCGCGACGCGCACGACTTCCGCGCGGGCATCCACGACCGCAAGCTGCGCAAGCTCACCGGTCGCTCCTACTCAGCGCTCGTGCACCCCGTGGCGCGCGACTTCCCGCTGGAGGAGATGAAGGAGGGCGACGTCTTCTTCCACAACGACGTCTACATGTCCGAGGGCGGCATCGGCCACCTCCCGGACCTGTGCGTCACCGTGCCGGTCTTCGCCGGCCCGGAGGGCGACCGCCGCGTCGTCGCGTTCGTCCAGGCCTTCGGCCACCACGACGACATCGGCGGCGCCGTGCCGGGCTCGATGCCCTCGCACGCCACTAGCGTCTACGAGGAGGGCCTCGCGGTCCCCCCGATCAAGCTGTGGGACGCCGGCGTCCCGAACCGCTCGGCGCTCGCGATCATGACCCGCAACTCGCGGATGCCCGAGTCGCTGGCCGCCGACCTCGACGCCGAGTGCTCGGCCTGCCTCATGGGTGCCCGCCGCCTGGGCGAGCTGTTCGACCGCTACGGCGTCGAGACCGTCGAGGCCTGCTTCGACGCGATCATCGACCGCTCCACCGAGACCTACCGCCGCGAGATCCTCTCCAAGATCCCGGTCGGCACGTGGACGTGGGAGGACTACGCCGAGCACGACGGCGTCGACGACCCGCAGCTGCACACGCAGCGGATCACCCTGACCCGCACCGCGGCCGACGACCCGGAGGGCGAGCGCCTGGTGCTCGACTTCGCCGGCACGTCCCCGCAGGCCAAGGGCCCGATCAACCACTGCGGTGACTACTCCGACGGCGTCTTCCTCAAGAAGTGGCTCGCGCCGATCCTGCGCAACCTCGCCGACACCCCCGAGCGGATGGCCGAGCTCGACGTCAACGAGGGCGTCGTGCCGCTCATCGAGATGCGCTTCCCGGAGAAGGGCACGCTGCTCACGCCGATCTTCCCGGCGCCGACCAACGCCCGCACCTTCGTCATCCTGCGCCTGCTCGGCGTGCTGGCCGGCGTGATCGCCAAGGCGGTCGACGGCAAGATGCCGGCCGACCAGGAGACGATCCGCTACACCGGTGTGTACGGCGAGGACCTCGAGGGCCGTCCGTACCTCATGCGCGAGGTGCTCGGCGGCGGCTCCGGCGGTCGCTACTACGCCGACGGCGAGGACACCATCCACGTCGTCCCGGACAGCCGGAACCTCCCGACGGAGTTCACCGAGTCCCGCTTCCCGTTCATCGTCGAGTCGCTCAGCCTCGCGGTCGACTCCGGCGGCGCGGGCCAGTTCCGCGGCGGCCTCGGCTACGAGAAGCACATCCGGATGCTCAAGGACGCCCACTTCATGTCGATCGCCGACCGGTCGATCCTGGCGTGCTGGGGCGTCAAGGGCGGCAAGGCCGGCACGCCGTTCCAGGTCGTCATCGACGCGGGCGGCCCGAACGAGCGCGAGGTCGACGCTCTCGCCGACGCCGAGGAGGTCAAGGCCGGCGAGGTCATCCGCATCCGGACCACCGGTGGTGGCGGCTGGGGCAACCCGCTCGACCGCGACCCGGAGCTCGTCGTCCGCGACGTGCGCTGGCGCAAGGTGTCGACCGAGGCGGCGCTCGCCGACTACGGCGTGGTGCTGACCGGCTCGGTCGACGACGACACGCTGTCCTACGACGCCGAGGCGACCGCCGCGGAGCGGGCCGGCCGGCCGGCGCCCGAGGTCGAGGACGCGTTCTTCGACCGCGGCCCGGGCTACGGGACGCTCGCCGGGGGCGCCGCCTCCGCCCAGGTCGACCACCTCTGAGTCGACCGACCAGAGGAACGGAAGTCCAGATGCACGTCGCCGTCCTCGGCGGGACCGGCAAGACCGGTCGCGCCGTGGTCGCGGCACTGGCCCAGGGAGGCGTGTCCGCACGCCCCCTGGGCCGGTCCGCGTTCGAGGACCTGCCGGCCGCGCTCTCCGGGGCCGACGCCGTCCACGTCATCGCACCGAACCTCCACGCCGACGAGCCGGCGTACGTCGGCTCGGTGCTCGCTGCCGCGCGCGAGGCCGGGATCGGTCGGCTGACCTACCACTCGGTCGCCTCGCCCTACGCGCCGTCGATGCCGCACCACCTCGGCAAGGCGGTCGCCGAGGACCTGGTGCGCCGCTCGGGCCTGCGCTGGACGATCCTCCAGCCCTGCGCCTACGTGCAGAACTTCGTCGCCGCGCTCCGCGCCGTCCCCGCCGAGGGCGGGGACCTCGAGGTGCCGTACGCCGTCGACACCCCCTTCGGGCTGGTCGACCTCGACGACGTCGCGGCGGCCACGGCCGTCGTGCTGACCGGGCCCGGCCATGACGGCGCGACGTACGAGCTCGGCGGCCCGGCCACCGTGACCGTCGCCCACGTGGGCGCCGCCGCGAGCGAGGTGCTCGGCCGGCCGGTCACCGCGCGGCGCACCGACCCCGGTGCCTGGCGCGGGGACGGGCTCGACGACCGCGAGCGGACGTGGCTGCGCGCGATGTTCGCCTACTACGACGACCACGGCCTGCCGACCGGCCCGCTGCCGCTCGCCGCGCTCCTCGCGACGGTCGGGCGGACCCCCACCACGGTCGGTGCCACCCTGGCGCGGGAGCTCGCTGGCACAAGTTGACATCGCTCGGCCTCGGGTTCGGCCGATCCGCACGATGAACGCAGGTGAGGCCGCTCACTAGGTTCGATGCATGAGAATCCTCCTCGCGCTCGGCGGCAACGCGATGACGTCGCCCGACGGCAAGGCCCGACCGGAGGACCAGATCGCGGCCGCGGAGAAGGCCATGGAAGCCGTCGCGGACCTCGTCGCCGAGGGCATCGACGTGATCGTCACCCACGGCAACGGCCCGCAGGTCGGCAACCTACTGGTGAAGAACGAGGTCGCCGCGCACGTCGTCCCGCCGGTCCCGCTCGACTGGTGCGGGGCGCAGACGCAGGGCACGATCGGTGACATCCTCGTCAACGCCCTCGACCGTGCCCTCGCGCTGCGCGGCATCAGCCGCCCCGCCGCCGCCCTGGTCACCCGCACCCGTGTCGACGCCGACGACCCCGCCTTCAGCAAGCCCAGCAAGCCCGTCGGCCGCTACCTGCCCGCCGACGAGGCGAAGCGGATGATGGAGCACGGCGAGACCTGGGAGGACCGGGGCGAGCGCGGCTGGCGACGTGTCGTCGCCTCGCCCGAGCCGCTCGAGGTCCTCGACGCCCCCGCGGTCGTCGCCCTGGTCGACGCCGGCTACGTCGTCGTCGCCAACGGCGGCGGCGGCATCCCGACCGTGCGCCGCGACGACGGGTCGCTGACCGGTGTCGAGGCCGTCATCGACAAGGACCTCGGCGCGGCGCTCCTCGCCCGCGACATCGAGGTCGACATGCTCGTGATCGCCACCGACGTGGCGCACGCCGTCCTCAACTTCGGCACCCCGGAGGCCGAGGACGTCGGCGAGGTCACGCTCACCCAGATGCGTGAGCACGCCGCCGCCGGGCACTTCGCCGGTGGCTCCATGGGCCCGAAGGTCGACGCCGTCTGCCGGTTCGTCGAGCACTCCGGGCGGACTGGGGTCATCACCGACCTCGGCACCATCGTCGCAGCCGCCAACCGCACCGCCGGGACGATCGTCGTCCCCGACCGAAAGGAAGCCTGACCCATGCCTTCTGCCATCGAGGTCCGCAAGGTCCCGATCCACTCCGTCGCCGACGCCTCGGAGCTGGCCACGCTCATCGACGAGGGCGTCTTCGCCGCCGACCGCGTCATCGCGATCATCGGCAAGACCGAGGGCAACGGCGGTGTCAACGACTACACCCGGATCATCGCCGACCGCGCCTTCCGCGAGGTGCTCGTCGAGAAGGGCGCCCCGGCCGACCAGGTCAAGCAGGTCCCGATCGTGTGGTCCGGCGGCACCGACGGTGTCATCAGCCCCCACGCCACGATCTTCGCGACCGTCGACGTCCCCGAGGACGACCCGACCCGCCAGGAGCAGCGCCTGACCGTGGGCTTCGCGATGAGCGAGCCGATCCTCCCCGAGGAGATCGGCTACGTCGCGATGATCAAGAAGGTCGCCGACGGCGTGAAGGTCGCGATGGAGCGGGCCGGCATCTCCGACCCCAAGGACGTCCACTACGTCCAGACCAAGACCCCGCTGCTGACGATCCACACCATCCGCGACGCGCACAGCCGCGGCAAGGAGGTGTGGACCGAGCACACCCACGAGTCGATGGACCTCTCCAACGGCGTCACCGGCCTCGGCATCGCCGTCGCCCTCGGCGAGATCGACATGCCGACCGACGCGGACGTCATGAAGAACCGCGACCTCTACTCCGCGGTCGCCTCCTGCTCCTCGGGCGTCGAGCTCGACCAGGCGCAGATCGTCGTCGTCGGCAACGCGACCGGCGTCGGCGGCCGCTACCGCATCGGCCACTCGGTCATGAAGGACGCCCTGGACCAGGACGGCATCTGGGCGGCCATCAAGGACGCCGGCCTCGACCTGCCCGAGCGCCCGCACCACACCGACCTCGACGGCAAGCTCGTCAACGTCTTCCTCAAGTGCGAGGTCTCCGGCGACGGCCAGGTCCGCGGCCGCCGCAACGCCATGCTCGACGACTCCGACGTGCACTGGCACCGCCAGATCAAGGCCACCGTCGGCGGCGTGACCGCTGCGGTCACCGGCGACCCGGCCGTCTTCGTGTCGGTCTCCGCCGCCCACCAGGGCCCCGACGGCGGGGGCCCGGTCGCCGCGATCGTCGACCTCGGCTGACCTGCAGCACCCCGCTCCACCTGTTCCACCCGGAGGGCCCGACCGCGACCGCGGTCGGGCCCTCCGTCGTCAGGTCGACCGCAGCCGGGACCGCACAGCCCCGGCCGCGCAGGCGATGACGGCCACCGCGCCGAGGCCGGTGCGCCAGCCGACCGCCTCACCGAGCAGCAGGGCGGCCCACAGCAGGCTGAGCACCGGTTGCACGAGCTGCACCTGGCTGACCTGGGCCATCGGACCGATGGCGAGGCCGCGGTACCACGCGAAGAACCCGAGGAACATGCTCACCGCCGCCAGGTAGCCGAACGCCGCCCACTCGGTGGCCGTCCCTGCCGGCGGCTCGTGGACCACCGCGACGGCGGTCAGCACGACCATGAGCGGCGCGGCCACGAGCAGTGCCCACGACACCGTCTGCCAGGAGCCGAGCTCCCGGCTGAGCAGCCCGCCCTCGGCGTACCCGACCGCCGCGGCCAGCACCGCCCCGAGCAGCAGCAGGTCGGCAAGGTGCAGCCCGGCGCCACCAGTGCCGCCGACGACCGCGAACCCGACGGCCGCCACCGCCCCCGCGGCGGAGAACACCCAGAACCGCGGTGTCGGCGACTCCTCGGTGCGCAGCACGGCGACGACCGCCGTCGCGGCGGGCAGCAGCGCGATGACGACGGCGCCGTGCGAGGCCGGCACGGTGGTCAGGGCGTACGTCGTCAGCAGCGGGAACCCCACGACGACCCCGCCCGCGACGACCGCAAGCCGTGTCCACTGCCGTCCCTCGGGGCGGGTGGCGCGGGCGAGGCCGAGGGCCGCGGCGGCGAGGAGGGCGGCGACGACCGCTCGCCCGGCGCCGATGAGCAGCGGGGAGAGCCCGCCGACGGCGACGCGGGTGAGCGGCACGGTGAGGGAGAAGGCGGCGACGCCGAGGGCGCCCCAGGCGAGGCCTGCCGCGGAGGCTGTCGGAGGACTCGGTATCGGCGTGGTCGTCTGCGCAGTAGCGCTACCGTTGCCTGTCATGGACCACGGTAGCAGCGCACGGATCGTCGAGGTGCTGCGCGACCGGATCCGGGCGGCGGCGCCGGGGTCGCGGCTGCCCTCGACGCGCCAGCTCGTGGTGGAGCACGCGGCGAGCCCCGTGACCGTGCAGAAGGCCCTGCGCGTGCTGACGGCCGAGGGCCTGGTGGAGACGCGGCCCGGTGTCGGCACGTTCGTGCGGGTGCCGCGGTCGCTGCGCGCGCCGGACCACGGCTGGCAGACCGGTGCGCTCGGTGCCCCGCGGGCGGTGCTGCCGCGCGTGGCCGGTGCGATGCGGGTGGCGCCGGAGGGCGCGGTGGCGCTGCACTCGGGCTACCCGGAGCCGGGCCTGCTGCCGGAGCGGTTGGTGCGCTCGGCGCTGGCCCGGGCCGCCCGCGGCTCGGCGGCGACGACCCGCCCGCCGGCGGCCGGGCTGCCGGACCTGCGGGCGTGGTTCGCGGCCGACCTCGCGGCGGCCATCCCGGCCGACCGGACCGTCCCGACCGCCGCCGACGTGGTGGTCGTGCCCGGCACCCAGAGCGGGCTGACGACGGTGTTCCGAGCCCTCGTGCCGGCGGGCGGTCCGCTGCTGGTCGAGTCCCCGACGTACTGGGGCGCCGTCCTCGCCGCCGCCCAGGCCGGCGTCCGCCCCGTGCCGGTCACCGGCGACGCCGGCGGGCTCGACCCCGACGAGCTGGACCGGGCGCTGTGGACGAGCGGTGCCCGGGCGGTCTACGTGCAGCCGACCTGGGCGAACCCGACCGGCGTGCAGTGGTCGCCCGAGCGCTCCGCCGCGGTGCTGGACGTGGTTCGGCGGCACGGAGCGTTCCTCGTCGAGGACGACTGGGCGCACGACCTCGGCATCGACGCCGACCCGCGCCCGCTCGCCGCCCAGGACGACGCCGGCCACGTCGTGCACGTCCGGTCGCTGACCAAGTCGGTGTCGCCCGCCGTGCGGGTGGGCGCGCTGGTCGCGCGCGGGCCGGTCCGCGAGCGGCTGCTCGCCGACCGCGGCGCCGAGTCGCTCTACGTCAGCGGCGTGCTGCAGCAGGCCGCGCTCGAGGTCGTCACCGACCCCGGCTGGACGACCCACCTGCGCCGGCTGCGGCCGCGGCTGCGCGAGCGGCGTGACCTGCTGGTGGCAGCCCTCCGCGAGCACGCCCCTGCAGTCGACGTCGCGGTCGTGCCGACCGGCGGGCTGCACCTGTGGTGCCGGCTGCCCGACCTCCCCGGCGGCACCGACGTCGGCCGCGTGGTCGCCGCGTGCGAGGCGCGCGGGGTGTGGGTCGCTCCGGGGGACGAGTGGTTCCCGACCGAGCCCGCGGCGGCGTACGTCCGGCTGAGCTTCACCGGCGACGACACCTCGGGGTACGCCACTGCCGCGCGCGTGCTGCAGGAGGTCGTCGCGGGTAGTCCGTGACGTTCGGCAGGTGGATCGGGACGAGATCCCTGCCGAACGTCACGGACTACCCCGGCACCGACCGCGTGCCTGTGGACGACGAGGTCGGTGCCGGGCTCAGTCCTCGTCGAGCCAGGCGCGGATGGACTCGTTGTGCTGGCCGAGGGTGGGCGGGGCGACGTGCTGCTCGCGGCCGCCGGAGTGGGCGTTGTCGTCGAAGCGCAGCGGCGAGCCGGGGAGCTGGATCGGGCCGAGCGTGGAGTGCTCGACGTCGAGCAGCAGGCCCTGGGAGAGCGTCTGCTCCCACGAGTAGACGTCGTCGAGCGAGCGGACCTTGCCGGCCGGCACGCCCGCGGCGTCGAGCCGGGCGAGCGCGGTCTCGGCGTCGACGTCGGCGAGCAGGCCCTCGATGGTCTCGATGAGTGCGTCGCGGTTGGCCACGCGCTCGGCGTTGGTGGCGAAGCCCTCGCCGGCGGGGTCGATGCCGAACTCCTTCGCGAACGCCTGCCACAGCTTCTCCGAGCCGCAGGCGATCTGCACGGGCGCGGTGGCGGACTTGAACATGCCGTACGGCGCGATCGAGGGGTGGTGCCCGCCCGCGAGGCCGGGGACCTCCTTGGCGACGGTCCACTTGGTGCCCTGGAAGGCGTGCACGCCGACCATGCCGGCGAGCAGCGAGGTGTGCACGACGCGGCCCTTGCCGGTGCGCTCGCGCTCGTAGAGGGCCGAGACGACGCCGTACGCGCCGTTCATGCCGGCGAGCAGGTCCGCGATCGGCACGCCGACCTTGGTCGGCTCGGTGAGGCCGGTCAGCGACATCAGGCCGCCCTCGCCCTGGGCGATCTGGTCGAAGCCGGAGCGGTTCGCCTCGGGGCCGTCGTGGCCGAAGCCGGTGATCTGCAGGACGATCAGCCGCGGGTTGATCTCGTGCAGCCGCTCGACCGGGAAGCCGAGGCGGTCGAGCACGCCGACGCGGAAGTTCTCCATCAGCACGTCGGCCCGCGCGACCAGCTTCGCCAGGACGTCCTGGTCGGCGGGGTCCTTGAGGTCGAGGGTGATCGACTCCTTGTTGCGGTTGGTCGACAGGAAGTACGTCGACTCGCGCGACGCCCCGGTCTCCGCGGCGTCCTCGGGGTCGACGAACGGCGGGCCCCAGCCACGCGTGTCGTCGCCGGTCGGGCTCTCCACCTTGATCACGCGGGCGCCGAGGTCGCCCAGCATCATCGCGGCGTGGGGGCCGGCCAGGGCGCGGGTGAGGTCGAGCACCAGGACGTCGTCGAGCATCGCGGACATGGACCCGACGCTACTTCCAGCGCCCGGGCCGCTGAATGGCAACTCCTGCCACGCTGCCCCGCGGCCGGTGTCAGGTGGCACCGGCCGCGGGGTTGACGGTGGGGCTGAGGGTGGGGCTGAGGGTGGGGCCGGGGGCGGCGCGGGGGCTGAGGTCAGGAGCGGCAGATCGCGACCTCGACGGCTTTGCCCACTGCTTCCAGCATCGACAGCTCGGTCGGCAGGGCGTTGACGGTGACGACGGCCCAGCGACCGTCGGCGGTCGCGAGGTTGCGGGTCTCGAAGCCCTGGATGTCGCCGCCGTGGCCCCAGCCCGGTACGCCGCAGGGCAGGGTGTGGCGGGCCAGGCCCAGGCCGTAGCGCCAGGCCGGGTCCAGCTCGAAGTCGGGCGCCTTCACGGTCCGCTTCATCGCGGCGAGCTGGGCCGGCGGCAGCAGGTCGCCGTCGAGCAGGGCGGCCATGAACCGGCCGAGGTCCCGCGGGGTCGACACCAGCTGGCCGGCCGCCCAGCCGAGCGACGGGTCCATCCGGGTGAGGTCGTGCCACTCGCCGCCGGGCTCGTCGGCGTGGTAGCCGTGCGGGTGGGTGCCGCGGATGCGCTGCTCACCCGGCTTCGGCCAGTAGGTGTCGCGCAGGCCGACCGGGGCGATGATCCGGCGCTGCACCAGCTCGCCGATCGGGCGGCCGGTCACCCGCTGGGCGAGCAGCCCGAGCAGGACGTAGTTGGTGTTGCTGTAGGCCCAGCCCTTCCCGGGCGCGAGCTGCCGGCGCTCGGCGAGCGCGGCGTCGACCAGCTCGTGCGGCTCGAAGTAGGTGTGCGCGATCGAGCGCAGGTCGTCGCCGCCGTCGATGACGATCGAGTCGTAGTCGGGCAGGCCGCTGGTCTGCTGGAGCAGCTGACGGACGGTGATCCTGCGCCCGTCGCCGCCAGGTCCACGGACGACGCCGGGCAGGTATCGCTCGACCTTCGCGTCGAGCTCCACCTCGCCCTCGGCGACCAGCTGCAGCACGAGCACGGCGGTGAACATCTTGGTGTTGCTCGCGATCCGCACCCGGCCGTCCTTCGGCATCGGGGCGCCGGTGCGCAGGTCGCCAGCCCCGGCCCGGTAGGTCTGGACCCTCCCGTCCTTGCCGCGGACGGTGATGGTCGCGCCGGGGAAGCCGGCCTTCTCGACCAGGCGCTCGACCTGGCGCTGCACGGCGGGCACGCGACCCGCCGTCGCGCGGGGAGTCGTCGTGCGGGGAGTCGTCGTGCGGGGGGTCTCCAGGGAGGCGCTCGAGGCCGCCGCAGGTGCCGCGGCCGGCGTGCTGGCCGGGGCGGCGGAGGTGGGGGCGCCGGCCAGCAGGCTGGCGGGCAGTGCGGTGAGCAGGCCGCCGAGCAGCAGCGCTCGGAGGGCGGTCCGGGTCGTGCGTCGTTCTCTCATCGTGGCTCCCGAGGTCGGTGTGGAGGGGTCCTGTCGACGCTAGGGATCCGAGGCCCTCGCCATCGAGCGCCGAAGGGACCAACCCCCGAGTTCCATCCTTCGATGGAGGCGGGTCCTGCGCCGCCGTCCCGGGGCCGGCCACAACCGCGCAATTGCGCGGAAATGTCGGGGTCCGGGCCCGTCGAGGCGCTGAAGCGGCGCAATTGAACGACTGTCGACCGGCTCCGCGCGCTAGGCAGTCCCGGGCGCAAGACCGCGCAATTGCGCGGGAATGTCGCCGTTCCGGCCCGACGGAGCGCTGAAACCGCGCAATTGCGCGGAAGTGTCGGGTCGGCGGGGCGGAGTGTGGGCGGGTGCCGGGCTCAGTCCGGCAGCCGCACGAGCCGGTTCTGGTAGGCCCAGACGGCGGCCTGGAGCCGCGACCGGACGCCGAGCTTGGGGAGGATCCGGGCGAGGTGCGACTTGACGGTGGAGACCTCGAGCACGAGCTCGCGGGCGATCTCGTCGTTCGACATCCCCTGCGCGAGCAGCAGCACGATGTCGAGCTCGCGCGCGGTCAGCAGGTCGGTGCTGCGGGCGGCGGTGACCGGCTGCGCGCGGCGCCGGGACAGCACCTCGCCGACGACCCGCTTGGTGAGGCTGTCGTGCAGGGTGCCGTTGCCGGCGGCCACCGACCGGACGGCCCGGACGAGCACCTCCGGCTCGGCGTCCTTGAGCTGGAAGCCGGCGGCGCCGGCCTCGAGCGCGCCGAAGAGGTAGTCGTCGATCTCGAACGTCGTCAGCACCAGCACCGGCACGGGGTCCTCGACCTCCGGCCCGGCGAGCTCGCGGGTCGCGGCGATCCCGTCGAGGACGGGCATCCGGATGTCCATGCAGACCACGTCGGGCCGCAGCCGACGCGCGAGGTCGACCGCCTCGCGGCCGTCGGCGGCCACGCCGACGACCTCGATGTCCGGCTCGGCGCCGAGGAGCGTGGTGAGACCGGCGCGGACCAGCGCCTGGTCGTCGGCCACCACGACCCGCACGCTCGCGGCGCTCACGGGGTCTTCTCCTCGCGCGGCAGCACCAGCCGCACCTCCCAGCCGCCGTCGTCGGTCGGGCCGGCGTCGACCCGAGCGCCGGTCAGCTCCGCCCGCTCCCGCATGCCGACCAGTCCGAACCCGCCACCCGTCACCAGGTGCGGGTCCTCGACCGCCGGCCCGTTGCGCACCACCAGGGTCACCTCGGCCCGGTCGCGCGCGTCGAGCGTGACGGAGCAGGCCGCGCCGGGCGCGTGCCGGCCGGCGTTGGCGAGCGCCTCCTGGACCACGCGGTACGCTGCCAGCTGGGCCAGCGGCCCGACCTCCCGTTCTGCGGCCGCCGCGTCGCCGAGGACCGTCCACGTCACGTCCCGTCCGGTGGCGACCACGTCGGCCACGAGGTCGGCGATCCCGCCGAGCGTCTCGGGTCGCGCGCCGCCGGCGCCGTCCCGGTCGCGGAGCAGCCCGACCAGGCTGCGCAGGTCGCGCAGCACCGACGTGCTCTGGCGGCGCACCTGGCGGGCCGCGTCCCGGGCGCCGTCGGGGTCGGTGGCGACCTGCCGCTCGAGCGCCGCCGCCGCGATCGCGATGCCGGACAGGTGGTGTGCGGCGATGTCGTGCAGCTCGCGGGCCATCGCGGTCCGCTCGCGGTCCAGGGCGGCCTGCACCCGCGCCTCGTGCTCGCGCACCAGCGCTCGCCGCTCGTCCTCGCGGGCCCGGCTGCTCTCCCGCAGCGCGGCCACCCAGCTGGTCACGAGCAGCACCAGCCCGAGCGTGGTCGCGGTCTGCAGGGCGGCCACGCCGAGCGCGGGCCAGGGCTCGAGCCCGCCGTCCGCCGCCGCGACCGTCCCGGCCACGGTCACGAGCACCGCGACCGCCGCGAGCGTCGGAGCGAGCCCGCGCAGCGGGTGCGTGGTGCCGGCGACGTACACCCCGACGACCACGGCGAGCGTGGTCAGGCTGGTCGCGTCGCGGCCGCCGGCGAGGGCGACGACGACCGGGACCAGGCCGACGGCGAGCAGCACGGCCCGTGGGTGCACCCGGCTCCAGCACAGCGCGAGCGCCTGGGCGAGCAGCCCCGCGACCGTCACCCACCAGGCGGTCCCGCCGGCGTCGGGCAGGCCGGCAGCGGCCTCGCCGCCGGCCCCGCCGAGCACCAGGATGCCGACGGAGACGAGTGCGCAACCGGCCGCCACGAGGACGGTCCGCCGTGCCGGACGGTCGTGCCGCGACGTACCCACCTCCTCGTCCGCAACCGGTGCCGATGCCGGCCCCGGGAGCGTAGCGAGGAGCCCCGACACCACCGTGTGTCGCACCTCTCAGCCACGGACCCTGCCGGACGGGGCACTGACGGCGGTGGGATATGGGCCCGTCAGAGTGGGTCGTTGGCAAGCAATCCCTGGCTGAGCACTCAGGAGAACGGCCCGTGCAGCTCGACGGTAACGATGTAGCCCGCCTCGCCGCGACCGGCGGTCCCGCGTCGGGCCGACGGCCCGACGACGAGGGCCCGGCGACGACGTACGACGCCCTGCTCGTCGGCGGCGGGATCATGTCCGCCACGCTCGCCACGCTGCTGCATCACGTGGAGCCCACCTGGCGGATCGGCATCGTCGAGCGGCTCGACGAGCTGGCCCAGGAGTCCTCGGGCCCGTGGAACAACGCCGGCACCGGCCACGCCGCGCTGTGCGAACTCAACTACTCCCCGGAGCGCCCCGACGGCTCGGTCGACGTCAGCAAGGCGATCGAGGTCAACGAGCAGTTCCAGGTCACCCGCCAGCTGTGGGCGTTCCTCGTCGAGAGCGGCGCGCTGCCGGACCCGGCCACCTTCGTGCGCCCGACCCCGCACCTGTCGTTCGTGTGGGGCACCGAGAACGTCGAGTACCTCCGCCGCCGCCACGAGCAGCTCGTCTCCCACCCGCTCTTCGCGGGCATCGAGTTCAGCTCCGACCCCGACGTCATCGCCGAGTGGGCGCCGCTGCTCATGGCCGGCCGCGACCGCAGCGAACCGGTGGCCGCGACCCGCGCCATCGGCGGCACCGACGTCGACTTCGGCTCGCTGACCCGCCAGCTCGTCACCGGCCTCGCCGACAGCGGCGCCGTGGAGCTGCGCACCGGCACCGAGGTACGCCGTCTCCGTCGCACCGAGGGCGGCTGGCACGTCACGGGCAAGGACTTCGACGCGACCGCGCGCTTCGTCTTCGTCGGCGCCGGCGGCCAGGCCCTCACGCTGCTCCAGCGCTCGGGGATCGACGAGATCCGCGGCTACGGCGGCTTCCCGGTCAGCGGCGAGTTCTGGCGCACCACGAACCCCGAGGTCGTCGCCCGGCACCAGGCCAAGGTCTACGGCAAGGCCGCCGTCGGCGCCCCGCCGATGTCGGTGCCGCACCTCGACACCCGCGTCGTCGACGGCGCCCCGAGCCTGATGTTCGGCCCGTACGCCGGGTTCAGCCCGCGCTTCCTCAAGCACGGCTCGCTCTTCGACCTGCTCCGGTCGGTGCGGCTGCACAACCTGCGGCCGATGCTCCAGGCGGGCCTGCGCAACCTCGGCCTGGTCGTCTACCTGGTCCAGCAGCTGCTGGCCGGGAAGAAGTCCCAGCTGCGGGAGCTCCAGGCGTTCTTCCCCGACGCGCGGGCGGAGGACTGGGAGAAGATCACCGCCGGCCAGCGGGTCCAGGTCATCAAGGACGTGCCCGGCCAGGGCGGGGTGCTCCAGTTCGGCACCGAGGTGATCGCCGCGGGCGACGGCAGCATCGCCGGCCTGCTCGGCGCCTCGCCGGGTGCGTCCACGGCCGTGCCGATCATGCTCGACGTGATGGCGCGCTGCTTCCCCGACCGGGTGGAGGAGTGGCGCCCGGCGCTGGAGAAGGCGATCCCCAGCTATGGCCACCGGCTCGGCGAGGACCCCGAGCTGGCCCGCACCGTGCTCGCCCAGACGACGTACTCCCTCGGTCTCGACCCGACGGCTCCCGCCGCCCGCTGAGGCGGGCGACGGGAGCCGGGTCGGGGTCGAGGTCGGGGCTCAGGCCTCGCGGACGACCTCGTCGAGCTCGAGGCGGGGCAGGCGGTCGAACCAGGCGTTCTCGGCCGGGCGACCGATGTTGACGACCAGCAGCGACCGCAGCGTCGTGCCGGCGAGCAGGTCGGCGTCGAGCGCAGCGGCGTCGAAGCCACCCATCGGGCCGGCGGCGAGCCCGGCGGCGCGGACGCCGAGCAGGAAGTAGCCGGCCTGCAGCGTGGCGTTGAAGCGGGCGGCCTGCTCGCGCGCCTCGTCGTCGGCGAAGACGTCCTTCGCGCCCGGGAAGTGGGCGAAGGTCCGCGGCAGGTGCTCGTGGAAGTCGGTGTCCGCGGCGAGCACGGCCACCAGCGGCGCGCTCGCGGTCTTGTCCCGGTTGCCGTCGGACATGTGCTTGAGCAGCCGCTCGCGGGCCTCGCCCTCACGGACCAGGACGATCCGGAGCGGCTGGGTGTTCATCGCGGTCGGCGCGTACTTCACCAGGTCGTAGATCGCGGCGACCTGCTCGTCGGTGACGGGCTCGTCGGTGAACGCGTTGGCGGTGCGGGCGTCGCGGAAGAGGAGGGCCTGGGCGTCGGCGGACAGCGGGAGCTCGAAGGTCATGCAGTGCTCAACCGAACGCCGGTGGGGACGAGTCCCGAGGTCGATGTGGGATCGGCCACCGCCCCCGGACGGGACGAGCCCGGCCACCCCTGACGCGGGGTGACCGGGCTCGGTCGTGGTGCGGGGACCTAGGTGCAGGTCACTTCAGGTCGAAGCGGTCCAGCTCCATGACCTTGGTCCAGGCGGCGACGAAGTCGCGCACGAACTTCTCGCGGGCGTCGTCGCTGGCGTAGACCTCCGAGAGCGCGCGCAGCTGCGAGTTGGAGCCGAAGATCAGGTCGACCGCGGTGGCGGTCCACTTCAGCTCGCCGCTCGCGGCGTCGCGGATCTCGTAGACGTTCTCCTCCGACTCCGAGGCCTTCCACTGCGTGCCGGGGGCCAGCAGGTTGGCGAAGAAGTCGTTGGTGAGCACGCCCGGACGGTCGGTGAGGACACCGTGCTGGGCGCCGCCGACGTTGCCGCCGAGCGCCCGCATGCCGCCGACGAGGACGGTCATCTCCGGCGCGGTCAGGTCGAGCATGTAGGCGCGCTCGACCAGCAGCTTCTCCGGCTGGAGCTTCTCGCCGGACCGCAGGTAGTTGCGGAACCCGTCGGCCCGCGGCTCGAGGACGCGGAAGGAGTGGACGTCGGTCTGCTCCTGCGTGGCGTCGGTGCGACCCGCGTGGAACGGCACCTCGACCTCGACGCCGGCGTCCTTGGCGGCCTTCTCGACCGCCGCGGAGCCCGCGAGGACGATGAGGTCGGCCAGCGAGACCTGGGCGCCGCCCTTGGCGTTGAACTCGGCCTGGATCGCCTCGAGCTTCTCGAGGACGCGTCCGAGCTGCTCGGGCTGGTTGACCGCCCAGCCGCGCTGCGGCTCGAGGCGGATGCGCGCACCGTTGGCGCCACCGCGCTTGTCGGTGGAGCGGAACGACGCGGCCGAGGCCCACGCGGTCGAGACGAGCTCGGCGGTGGTGAGGCCGGACTCGAGCACGGCGGTCTTCAGCGCGGCGACGTCGGCGTCACCGACGAGCTCGCCCTGGACCGGCGGGACCGGGTCCTGCCACAGCTGCGGCTCCGGCACCCAGGGACCGAGGTAGCGGTCGACCGGGCCCATGTCGCGGTGCAGCAGCTTGTACCAGGCCTTGGCGAAGGCCTGCGAGAACTCGTTGGGGTTCTCGAGGAAGCGGCGCGAGATCTTCTCGTAGTCGGGGTCCATCCGCAGCGCGAGGTCCGACGTGAGCATCGTGGGCTTGCGCGGCGGCGAGTCCGGCGTCGGGCCGGGGATGATCGCGTCGGCGTCCTTGGCGACCCACTGCCAGGCACCGGCCGGGCTCTTCTCCAGCTCCCACTCGTACTTGAAGAGGAACTTGAAGTAGTCGTTGCTCCACCGGGTCGGCGTGGAGGTCCAGGTGACCTCGAGGCCGGAGGTGATGGCGTCCTTGCCCTTGCCGGAGCCGAACGACGACTTCCAGCCCAGGCCCTGCTCCTCGAGCGGGGCGGCCTCCGGCTCCGGGCCCACGAGGTCGGCGTCGCCGGCGCCGTGGGTCTTGCCGAAGGTGTGCCCGCCGGCGATGAGCGCGACGGTCTCCTCGTCGTTCATCGCCATCCGGGCGAAGGTCTCGCGGATGTCGCGGGCCGAGGCCAGCGGGTCCGGGTTGCCGTTCGGGCCCTCGGGGTTGACGTAGATGAGGCCCATCTGGACCGCGCCGAGGGTCTCCTCGAGCTCGCGCTCGCCGGCGTACCGCTCGTCGCCCAGCCAGGTGTCCTCGGGACCCCAGATGATCTCCTCGGGCTCCCAGATGTCCTCGCGGCCGAAGCCGAAGCCGAAGGTCTGGAAGCCCATGTCCTCCATCGCGACGGTGCCGGCGTACACCAGCAGGTCCGCCCACGAGATCTTCTGGCCGTGCTTCTGCTTGACCGGCCACAGCAGGCGGCGGGCCTTGTCGAGGTTGGCGTTGTCCGGCCAGCTGTTGAGCGGGGCGAAGCGCTGCGAGCCCTCGCCCGCGCCGCCGCGGCCGTCGTAGATGCGGTAGGTGCCGGCCGCGTGCCAGCTCATCCGGATGAAGAGGCCGCCGTAGTGGCCGAAGTCCGCGGGCCACCAGTCCTGCGAGGTGTTGAGCACCTCGACGACGTCACGGCGCAGCTCGGCGAGGTCGAGCTTCTTGAACTCCTCGGAGTAGGTGAAGTCCGGGCCGAGCGGGTTGCTCTTGGAGGAGTGCGCGTGCAGCGGGGTCAGGTCGAGGCTGTTGGGCCACCAGTCCTGGTTGGTGTGCGGACGGCGGTTCGTCGCCGGGGTCGGCGAGTCGATCGCGGGGTTCTCGCTCTCGCTGCCGTGCGCGGCGGCGGAGTCGTGCATGACCGGGCAGCCGGCCTCGGCCTTGCGGTCGACCCCCTGCGGGCTGACGGGGGCGTTGTCGTCCTGGGTCATCTACTTCCTTCCGGCTGCGTTACTGGTGGGAGGTGGTGGTGGAACGGATGTGGTCGGTCGTGCTGGTGCTGCTGGCGGCCGCGCAGTCGGGGCAGGTGCCCCAGTAGACGACCTCCGCCTCGTCGACCACGAAGCCGTGGTCGTCGGAGGCGGTGAGACAGGGAGCGTGGCCCACGGAGCAGTCCACGTCGGCGATCGCGCCGCAGGAGCGGCACACCAGGTGGTGGTGGTTGTCGCCGACCCGCGACTCGTAGCGCGCGGTCGCGCCGGCCGGCTGGATCCGCCGGACGATGCCCGCGTCGGTGAGCGCGCGGAGCACGTCGTACACCGCCTGGTGGGACACCGCCCCGAGGTCGGCCCGCACGTGCCCGATCACCGTGTCGGTGTCCGCGTGCGGGTGCTCGTGCACGGCGGTGAGCACGGCCAGGCGGGGCTTGGTGACCCTGAGCGAGGCCTCGCGCAGCACCGCTGCGAAGTCCGGCGTCGTCATGCCCCCACCCTCTCGCCCTTTCTGGAACAAGTCAAGAATAGACCGCCTCCGCTGTCCACCTGTGGACAGCGGCCCGAGGGCGCGCCCCGACTGGCAGGGTCGGCGCATGGCGAAGGCTCTCGGACTGGTCCTGCTGGTGCTCGTCGTCGACGCGGTGCTGCTGGTGGTGGTGGGCGTGCAGATGCAGGACGCCCCACCGGCGCCGGCGGACGCCGCGGTGGGCAAGGGGCTGGCGACCCTGGGGGCGGCGCTCGGCTTCGCGGCCGTCATCGTGGCGATCGCGCTGCTCGAGGTCAACGACCGGCGTAGCCGGCCGGCGCCGGAGGCCTGAGCGACAGCCCTGGCGACGCAGCACCGCGGCGCGGGACGAGGGTTACCCTGCTGGCCCGAGCGAGCAGGGAGGCGGTCGGTGGACCCGAGGGCGGAGGAGACGCGCCTGTGGGCGTCGGCGCTCGGTGCGCTGCGGGAGCGGACCGGTGCGCCGATGGTCTTCGGCGGCGCCGTGGTGCCGGGCGGGCTGCGGCTGACCCACGTCGTGGGATCCCGGACCGGCGCCCTGCAGGGCCTGCTCGTCCGCCCCGGCGCCGGCCTCGGCGGCCGCGTCTGGCAGGAGTCCGACGCACTCGTCGTCGCCGACTACGGCCTCGCGACCGACATCTCCCACGACTACGACGAGCCGGTCCGGTCCGAGGGCCTGCGCACGGTGGCCGGCGCGCCGGTCATCGTCGACCGGGTCCTGCGGGGCGTCGTGTACGCCGGCACGCGGGGTCTCCCCGTCACCGGCGACCGCCTGCGCGAGGCCGCCGTCGCCGCCGCCCGGACGCTCGCCCGCGAGATCGCCGTCGAGGACGAGGTCGAGCGGCGCCTGGCCGCACGGCGGGCCCACGACAGCCAGGCGGCCGTCGCCCTCGGCCACGCCCACGCGGAGGTCCGTGCCCTCGTCGGGAGGACGGCCGACCCCGACCTGCGGGAGCGGCTGGACCGGCTCGCCGCGCTCCTCGTCCTCGGCCCTGCCGACGACCTCGCCCTCTCCCCGCGGCAGGTCGACGTCCTCTCCCTCGTCGCCACCGGCGCCAGCTACGCCACCGTCGGGGAGCGCCTCGGGCTGTCCCCGCAGACCGTGAAGTCCTACATGCGCGACATCCTCGTCGTCCTTGGCGTCCACAGCCGCCACGAGGCCGTCGCCGAGGCCCGCCGTCGCCGCCTCGTCCCCTGATTCCTGCCGCCACCCGCGGCTGGAGTACGTCAGCGCCTCGTCCGCGGACCGTCGTCGAACGGGCAGAAGTCCCTCGACCGGTGACGTCGCCGCAGGTCGGTGCGGCCGGCACGGCGGTTCTGCCCGTCCGTCGACGGGCCATCCGCTGGTGGCGCCAGGTGGTGCACCCCCATCGGGGGGTGTGACGGTCGTCTCGGGCCACTGACGCTGGGACGCATGATCCCCATTGCCGCCACGACGCCCACCGAGGAGCTGCGCCGCGCCCGGGAGACGCTCCTGCGGAACCGGACGGCGTACGACGCGGCGGTGGCCGACTTCCGCTGGCCCGACGTCGGTCCGCACTTCAACTTCGCGCACGACTGGTTCGACGCGTTCGGTCGCGGCAACGACCGGCCGGGCCTGGTCATCGTGGAGGAGGACGGCAGCCGGGCGGCGTACTCGTTCGCGGAGCTGGTCGACCGCTCCGACCAGGTGGCCGCGGCGATGGCGGCGCACGGCGTCGGCCGCGGGGACGCGGTGCTGGTGATGCTGGGCAACCAGGTGGAGCTGTGGGAGACGATGCTCGCGCTGCTCAAGCTCGGCGCGGTGGTGATGCCGACGACGACCGCGGTCACGCCGGCCGAGCTGGCCGACCGGGTCGAGCGCGGCGACGCGCGGGCGGTGGTGTGCAACCCGGCCGACACCGGCAAGCTCGCGGGACTCGAGCGGGGGCTGCTCCGGTTCGCCGTGGGCGAGGTCGACGGCTGGGTGGACCACCGGGCGGCGTACGACCTCGAGCCGCGGCCGGTGCCGCACCCGGGCAACGGCAGCGACGACCGGCTGCTCCTCTACTTCACCAGCGGCACGACGAGCCGGCCGAAGCTCGTCGAGCACACGCACCGGTCCTACCCGGTGGGGCACCTCACGACGATGTACTGGCTCGGGCTGCGGCCCGGCGACGTGCACCTGAACGTCTCGAGCCCGGGGTGGGCCAAGCACGCCTGGTCGAGCTTCTTCGCGCCGTGGCTCGCGGAGGCGACGGTGCTGGTGAGCAACTACCGCCGGTTCGACCCGGAGGCGATGCTGCGGGTGCTGCGCGAGGAGCGGGTGACGACGTTCTGCGCACCGCCGACGGTGTGGCGGATGCTCATCAACGCCGACCTCACCGGCGGTCCGGGCAGCCTGCGCGAGGCCATCGGCGCGGGCGAGCCGCTCAACGCCGAGGTGATCCGGCAGGTGCGCGACCACTGGGGCCTCACGATCCGCGACGGCTTCGGGCAGACCGAGTGCACCGCGTCGGTCGGCAACACCCCCGGCCAGCCGGTCCGCGCCGGCTCGATGGGCCGCCCGCTGCCGGGCGTCCCGGTGGTGCTGGTGGACCAGGTGACCGGTCAGGTCGTCGAGGGGGCGGGCGAGGGCGAGATCTGCCTGGACCTGTCGGCGGCGCCGGTGAACCTGATGAGCGGCTACCAGGGCGACCCGGAGCGGAACGCCGAGGCGATGCACGGCGGGTGGTACCACACCGGCGACGTCGCCGCCCGCGCCGACGACGGCTACCTCACCTACGTCGGCCGCACCGACGACGTCTTCAAGGCCTCCGACTACAAGGTCTCGCCCTTCGAGCTCGAGTCGGTGCTCATCGAGCACCCGGCCGTCGCCGAGGCCGCCGTGGTGCCGGCGCCGGATCCGGTGCGGCTCGCGGTCCCCAAGGCGTACGTCACCCTCGTCCCCGGTCAGCAGCCCACGGCCGAGACGGCGCGGTCGATCCTGGCCCACGCGCGCGAGCAGCTGCCGCCGTACCTCCGGGTGCGCCGGCTGGAGTTCATCGAGCTGCCGAAGACGACCTCGGGGAAGATCCGCCGCGTCGATCTGCGGGCGCGCGAGGTCGAGCTGGCGCAGGCGGGGCCGGGCACCCCGCGCACGACGGAGCACCGCGACGACGACTTCGACCTGCGCGCCGGGGGCGTCGGGGCCGCGCACTAGGGTCGCGGGCGTGGAGCTGCCGACCGCGAGGGACGTCGAGCGCGCTGCGCGGCTGCTCAGCGGGGTGGTCGGGACCAGCCCGCTCCAGCGCTCCGCGCGCCTGTCGGCGCTCACCGGCCTGGACGTCTGGCTCAAGCGCGAGGACCTCCAAGAGGTGCGGTCCTACAAGGGTCGCGGCGCCTACAACCTGGTCGCCGGCCTCACCGCCGAGGAGCAGCAGCGCGGGGTGACGTGCGCGAGCGCGGGCAACCACGCGCAGGGCGTGGCGTTCGCGTGCGCCCGGCTCGGGGTCCGCGCCACGATCTTCCTGCCCCGCACCACACCGAGGCAGAAGCGCGCCCGGATCGCCGCGCTCGGCGGTCCGCTGGTCGAAGTCGTCGTGGACGGCGACACGTACGACGACGCCAACCGGCTCTGCCAGGAGCTCGCGGCCGCGACCGGTGCGGCGGTTGTGCCGGCCTTCGACGACCGGCGCACGATCGCCGGGCAGGGAACCGTCGCGCTCGAGGTGCTCGCGCAGCTCGGCCGGGCGCCGGACGTCGTCGTCGCGCCGGTGGGCGGCGGCGGCCTGCTCGCCGGGATGGTCACCCTGCTCGCCGACCGGGCACCCGACGTGCGCGTGGTCGGCGTGGAGCCGGCGGGCGCGGCGTCGATGACGGCCGCGCTGGCCGCGGGCCGGCCCGTCGAGCTCGACTCGGTCGACTCGTTCGTCGACGGCGCGGCCGTGCGGCGCGTCGGGGACTGGACCCACGCGGTCCTCGACCGGCACCGGCCCCGCATGGTGACCGTGCCCGAGGGCCTGGTCTGCGTCGAGATGCTCGAGCTCTACCAGTCCGACGGGATCATCGCCGAGCCCGCCGGTGCGCTGGCCCCGGCGGCGCTCCGCGACACCGCGGCCGGCCCCGTCGCCGCGCCGGGCGCGACGGTGGTGTGCGTGCTGTCGGGCGGCAACAACGACGTCAGCCGGTACGCCGAGGTGGTCGAGCGCGCGCTCGTCCACGAGGGGCTGCGGCACTACTTCCTGGTGGAGTTCCCGCAGGAGCCCGGGGCGCTGCGGATGTTCCTCGACGAGGTGCTCGGGCGCGACGACGACATCGTGCTGTTCGAGTACGTCAAGCGCTCCAACCGCGAGACCGGGCCGGCCCTCGTCGGCATCGAGCTGCAGCGGCCGACCGACTACGGGCCGCTGCTGGAGCGCATGACCGGCTCCGGCATCCGGGTCCAGGTCGTCGAGCCGACGAGCCCGCTGTTCCGGATGGTCCAGTAGCGCGATCCCCTCGCGCCGGTCGCGCGCGGCGTACCGGAGTTCTTTGCCGTTGCTCCGGTCTAGTCAGCGTTTCGCGGCCGACCTGGCGGGGACGATGTGGTCCTGCTGGAGGGAGCATGACTGCCGTTCAGGCACCAGCAGGACGGGTTGCCTCCGTGGCCCGTCGGGCTGTTCCGGTCGGTCCCCCCACATCAGCGGCCGGGACAGCCCACCAGCTCCGGCGTCCTCAGCCGGCCGACGCCGGCGGCTCGGTGAGCACACGCAGTGCGAGCGCGGTCGTCGACTCGACGCCGAGGTGGCCGACGACGCGGGCGACGCGGACCGGGTCGAGGGGCAGCAGGCCGGGGGAGTCGGGGACGTCGGGGTGGAGCCCGAGGTCGACCTCGCGCCCGCGCATGATCGCGAGGTTGAACTCGTAGCGCTCGCGCGCACCCTCCGCGGTGAGCCGGGCCAGCAGCCGCTTGCCGATCCGCGGCACGCCGGTCTCCTCGCACCACGAGTCGACCGCGGCGACGAGGTTCTCGCCGGCGCAGTGGTCGATGTCGGCCCACACCGCCTGCATCGACCCGACCTGCTCGAGCAGCACCGGGGCCGTCTTCTCGCCGATCCCCGGCACGCCGGGCAGGTTGTCGCTGGCGTCCCCGCGCAGCGCGGCGAACTCCAGGTAGCTCTCGGCCGCGACGCCGTACATCGCGCGCAGCCGGCCCGGGTCGAGCAGCGGCGAGCCGGCGATGCCGCCGTCGATGAGCCGCAGGACCGAGGTGTGCTCGGAGATGTGGGCGAAGGAGTCGCGGTCGGAGGTGACGAGCACGCAGCTCCAGCCCTCGCGCTCGGCCCACGTCGCCGCCGAGGCGTTGACGTCGTCGGCCTCCAGCCCCGGCGGGGTGACCGCCAGCAGGCCGAGCGCGTCGAGCAGTGCACCGGCCCGCTCGAGCTGGTCGACGAGCGCGTCGTCCTTCGGCGCCCGCCCGGCCTTGTACGCCGGGTAGGCGGCCTCGCGCTCGGACGCGGTCCGGTCGTCGAGGCCGAAGAGCACCGCGTCCGGGGCGAACTGGTCGACCGCCTCGAGGATCTGGCGCAGCATCCCATGCAGCGCCCAGGCGGGCCGGCCGCCGCGGTCGCGGAGGTCGGTGTGCGCCCGCGCGTGGTGGTTGCGGTGCAGCAGCGACGGGGCGTCGACGGCGAGCAGCAGGTTGCGGGGGCGGTCGGGAGGAGGTCGCATGGCGGTGCCGCGAGCCTACGGGTGCGGCCGGGCCCGTGGGTCGTGTGCCTCCCGACGCGGTCGGGCGCGTCCGCGGGCACACGACCCCCGCAGGCGCTCGGCCCCGGTACGGTCGGCCCACACGACCGCGGACCCCGCGGCCGCGGACCGGAGGTGCGGGATGGGCAGGCGCTCGGCACCCTTCGGCGCGCGCGTGCTCGGGCGACCGGACCAGTCGGTGCGCGCGCTGCGCCTGCGCGTCCAGCTGCTGCTGACCGTGATGCTGGTCAGCACCAACGTCGTCGCCGCCGGCGTCGTCTTCCTCATCGCCTCCCTCGTCGTGCCCGCGCCGAGCCCCACGAGCGCGACGGTGGTCTCGCTGGCCATCGCGGTGCCGACGTACGTCGGCGTGGCGGTGCTGATCGGTGTCGGGGTCGGCACGCGGCTCAGCCTGCGCGCCCTGCGGTGGGCGACCGAGGGCATCGAGCCGGACCGGCGGCAGCGCCTCGCCGCACTGCGCGTCCCGCTCCGGCTGACCGTCATGCAGGGCGCGCTCTGGCTCGGCGCGACCGTCCTGTTCACGACCCTGTCGCTGGTGCTGCAGCCCGAGCGCGCCCTCGGGTCGGGGGTCGCGGTCGGGATCGCAGGCATGGTGGCGTGCGGGATCGCGTTCCTGCTGGCCGACTTCGTCATGCGGCCGATCTCGGCGCGTGCGCTGGGCGGGCTCGCGGTCACCGACCGCCCGCGCGGGGCGGGCGTCGGCGGCCGGATGGTCCTCTTCTGGTGCCTCGGCACGGCGGCACCGGTCGTCGGCATGGTGGTCGCCGCCATCGTGGGCCTAACCGGCGACGACGACGCGCGCGACCGGCTGCCGTTCACGGTCCTCGCGATCAGCGCCGTCGTGCTGGTCTTCGGGCTGCTCACCACCGTCCTCAACGCCCGCTCGATCGTCGCCCCGGTCAGCACCGTGCGCGACGCGCTGCTCGACGTCGAGCGCGGCGACCTCGGCCGGGAGGTGGTCGTCTTCGACGGCACCGAGCTCGGGTCGCTGCAGGCGGGGTTCAACGCGATGGCCCAGGGCCTGCGGGAGCGCGAGCAGCTGCGCGACCTCTTCGGCCGGCACGTCGGCCGCGACGTCGCGCTCGCCGCGGCGGCCCGCGGGGTCGAGCTCGGCGGGGAGGCCCGCCAGGTGACGGTGCTCTTCATCGACCTGGTCGGCTCCACGACGTACGCCACGCAGCACGAGCCCGCGGAGGTCGTGCGCACCCTCAACCGGTTCTTCGGCGTGGTCGTCGAGGAGGTCGACCGGCAGCGCGGGCTGGTCAACAAGTTCATGGGCGACGCGGTGCTCGCGGTCTTCGGCGCGCCGGTGGACCACCCCGACCACGCCACCGCCGCCCTCGCTGCGGCCCGTGCCATGGCCGGCCGGCTCGCAAAGGAGGTGCCAGAGATCAGCGCCGGCATCGGCGTCGCGACCGGCGAGGCGGTGGCGGGGAACGTCGGCGCGGCGAGCCGGTTGGAGTACACGGTCGTCGGCGACGCCGTGAACAGCGCCGCCCGCCTCACCGACCTCGCCAAGCAGGTCCCCGGCTGCGTCCTGGCCGCCTGGCACACCGTCGAGGAGGCCGGCGAGGACGAGGCCCGGCACTGGCAGCGCCACGATCCGGTGGTCCTGCGCGGCCGCAGCGAGAAGACCGCCACCGCCGTCCTCTGCGGCTGACTCCTGCGGCTGAGGCCGGTTCAGCGCAGCTCGGCCGCGCGGGCCTGGACCTCGCTGCGGATGGCCGCCAGGGCGGCGACGGCCGGTGCGCGGCGGACGCTCGCGCTGGCCAGGGCGGCGACGAAGGTCAGCTCGACGCGCACCCTGCGCGGCAGCACCGGCTCCAGCCCCGTCGCGCGCCGGGCGAGGAACGTCGGCAGCAGCGCGATCCCCGCCCCCGCCCGAGCCGCCTCCAGCTGTGCGAAGACGCTCGTCGACCCCAGCTGCACCGCCCGCTCGGCGAAGAGCCGGTCGACGAGCTGGAGGTCGCTGACCCGCAGCGCGCCCTCGACGTAGTAGACGAGCGCGTGGTCGTCGAGCTCGGCCTGCGAGCGCGGCCGGCCGGCCCGGTCGAGGTAGTCGGGCGCCGCGAACAGCCCGAGCTCGTACGCCGCCAGGTCGACCGTCCGCACCCGCGGCGACAGCGGCTCGCCCACGCCGACCTCCACGTCGGCGCCGCTGCCGTGCACGATCGGTCGCGTGGCGGCGGTCAGCTCGACCGTGACCCGGGGGTGCCGACGCCGGAGCGCGGCGAGCGCGGGCGCGGCGTACACCGCGGCGAACGCCTCGGGCGCCGAGACCCGCACCAGGCCGGCCAGCTCGCCCTCCCCGTCGCCGTCGGCGCTCAGCGCGTGGCGGGCGGTGGTGACCGCGCGCTCGACCGACTCCGCGGCGGGCAGGAGCGAGCGGCCGAGCTCGGTGAGGTGGCAGCCGCGCGTCGTGCGGGAGACGACCGGCGCGCCCACCGCGGCCTCGAGCGCGTCGAGGCGGCGGGACACCGTCGAGTGGGTGAGACCGAGGGCGGTCCCGGCGGCGCTGAGGTTGCCGGTGCGCGCGACCTCGAGCAGCACGACCAGGTCGTCGGCGCGCATGGCTCGGCCCTCCTCGCGGGGATCACCCGGCTGTGCATCCTTGCACAGCCGGTGTGCGGGGGTCGGCGTTGTTCCGGGGCCCGCGATGGGCGAACCTGTACCGGTCCGGCGACGTCCGCGCCGCCACGTCGTACCCGAGGAGACCCGCACCCGATGAAGCTGCAGACCACCATCGACGCCCCCGACGCCGGCACCCCCGACTGGCCGATGCTCATCGGCGGGGAGTGGGTCCCCTCGGAGAGCGGCAAGTGGCGCGACGTGGTCACCCCGGCGCGGGCCGAGCAGGTGCTCGCGCGGGTGCCCGAGAGCACCAAGGCCGACCTCGACCGCGCGGTCGACGCGGCGACCGCGGCGCTGCCGGCCTGGCGGGCGCTGCACTTCCGCGAGCGCGGCACGATCCTGCTGCGCATCGCTGACGCGATCGAGGCGCGCTCGGAGGACTTCGCCCAGCTCACCGCCCAGGACACCGGCAACGCGCTGCGCACCCAGGCGCGGCCGGAGTCGGCGACGCTGGTGGCGCTGTTCCGCTACTTCGGCGGCGTGGCCGGCGAGTTCAAGGGCACGGTGCTCCCGGCCGGCGACGACCAGCTGCAGTACACCCGCCTCGAGCCGCTCGGCGTCGTCGGCGCGATCCTGCCGTGGAACTCCCCGCTGATGATCGCCGCGATGAAGCTTCCCGCTGCCCTCGCCGCCGGCAACACGCTCGTCGTCAAGCCGGCCGAGGACGCGCCGCTGACGATTCTGCTGCTCGCGCAGGTCATGTCCGAGCACCTGCCCGCGGGCGTCCTCAACGTCGTCACCGGCGTCGGCGAGACCGTCGGCCAGGCGATCTCGGAGCACCCGGGCATCCACAAGGTGTCCTTCACCGGCTCCTCCGAGGTCGGCCGGATCGTCGGCGCCACCGCCGGCGGCCGCCTCGCCCACCAGTCGCTCGAGCTGGGCGGCAAGTCGCCGAACATCGTCTGCTCCTCGGCCGCTGCGCCGGACGTCATCGAGGCCACCGCCGAGGGCGTGCTGCTCGCGATGCGGTTCAGCCGCCAGGGCCAGTCGTGCACCGCCGGGTCGCGGCTGTTCCTGCACGAGGACGTGCACGACGAGTTCCTCCGCGTGCTCGTGGAGAAGGTCTCGAGGCTCAAGGTCGGTGACCCGCTGGCCGAGGAGACCGACATGGGCGCGATCATCAACCGCTCGCAGTACGAGCAGGTCCTCGACTACATCGAGGACGGCAAGTCCCAGCCCGGTGTCCGCGTCGCGCTCGACATGTCCCGCGACGTGCCCGAGGGGCTCGAGGGCTACTACCAGGGCCCGACCATCCTCGCTGGCGTCGCCAACGACTGGCGGATCGCCCGCGAGGAGATCTTCGGGCCCGTGCTCGTCGTCATCCCGTGGAAGGACGAGGACGAGGTCGTCGCGATGGCCAACGACTCCCACTACGGCCTCGCCGCGTTCGTCTGGTCCCGCGACCTCGACCAGGCCCTCGGCCTCGCCCACCGCATCGAGTCCGGCTGGGTCCAGGTCAACCAGGGCGGCGGCCAGGTCATCGGCCAGTCCTACGGCGGCTACAAGTCCTCCGGCATCGGCCGGGAGTTCTCCATCGAGGGCGCCATCGAGGGCTTCACCCAGACCAAGCAGATCAACGTCAAGCTCGGGCGCTGACCGCCGGTCGGTCGCTGGGGTCGCTCGCGGCAGCCGTCAGGTTCATCGGGGCGCCGACGAACCTGACGGTCCGCCGATGAAGTTCCATCGGGGAACCGTCAGGTTCATCGGGTGGCCGATGAACCTCACGGCCAGCCGGAGGCCTCAGGTGCCGCAGTACGTCGTGTAGGAGCCGAAGTCGGGCGGGGCGGGGGCGGCGTACGCCTCGAGGCCGGGCCGCTCGTCGTACGGCGCGCGCAGCACGTCGACCAGCCGCTCGACCGGGCCGAGGTCGCCGGCGGTGGCGGCGTCGAGCGCCTCCTCGACCAGGTGGTTGCGGGGGACGTAGACGGGGTTGACCCGGTCCATCGCGTCGGCGTCGGGGCCGAGCGCGCGCCAGCGCTCGAGCCAGTCGTCGAGCGGGCGCAGGTCGAGCACCATCCCGCGCACCGGCTCGGCGTCCCCCCGGGCGGCGGACGACAGCGCGCGGAAGAACGTCGTCCAGTCGACGTGGCCGGACCGAAGGATCGGGAACAGCTCGTCGACCAGCGGCACGAGCACGTCGTCGGCGAGCCCCGGGGGCAGGCCGGTCTTGCGCCGCATCGCGTCGGTGAAGGCGGCGCTGTACGCCGTGCGGAACCCGCCGAGCGCCTCGGTGGCGATCTCGATCGCGCGCTCCTCGGACTCGTCGAGCAGCGGCAGCAGGGCCTCGGCGAGCCGGGCGAGGTTCCACTCGGCGACGACCGGCTGGTTGCCGTAGGCGTAGCGGCCGCCCTCGTCGATCGAGCTGAACACGGTGGTCGGGTCGAACGCCTCCATGAACGCGCACGGGCCGTAGTCGATCGTCTCCCCGGACAGCGTCATGTTGTCGGTGTTCATCACGCCGTGCACGAACCCGACAGCCATCCACTGCGCCACCAGCCGCGCCTGCACGTCGACGACCGACCGCAGGAGCCCGAGGTACGGCGCCTCGTCGTCGCGCGCCGCGGGGTGGTGCCGGTCGATCGCGTGGTCGGCGAGCCGGCGCAGCAGGTCGAGTTCGCCGGTGGCCCGGGTGTACTGCACCGTCCCGACCCGCAGGTGGCTCGACGCGACCCGCGCGAGCACCGCGCCGGGCAGCACGGTCTCGCGCTGCACCTTGCGGCCGGTCGCCACGACGGCGAGCGAGCGGGTGGTGGGGATGCCGAGCGCGTGCATCGCGGTCGAGACGACGTGCTCGCGCAGCATCGGCCCGACCGCCGCGAGCCCGTCGCCGCCGCGAGCGAACGGCGTACGTCCCGAGCCCTTGAGGTGCAGGTCGCGCAGGTCGCCGTCGGGGCCGCTGAGCTCGCCGAGCAGCAATGCGCGGCCGTCGCCGAGCCGCGGGGAGAACCCGCCGAACTGGTGGCCGGAGTAGGCCTGCGCGACCGTCCGCGCGCCCTCCGGGACGACGGTGCCGGTCAGCAGGCCGAGTCCGTCGGGGCCGCGCAGCCAGTCGGTGTCGAGGCCGAGCTCGGCGGCCAGCTCCTCGTCGAGGGCCAGCAGCCGCGGCTCGGGCGCCTCGGCGGCCTGCCAGGGCACGGCGAGCTCGGGCAGCTCGTCGGCGAACCGGTGGCCGAGGCGGACGGTGGGCCCGGGAACGGGGGAGGGTGCGACGCTCACCTCCTCGAGAGTACGTCGGTGACCGACCGCCCCGCCGCCGTACGCCGTGCCCACGTGGGTCAGGTAACGGTTTGGAAACGTCCGGATCATCGCGCTGCTACCTCTGGACGTGGTGCCCGTCACATGCATAAGTTGTGCCGCACAACAAACGCGTGATGCCTCCGGGAGTCGGTAGAGCGGGCGCGGATCGATCGCTCAAGGAGGCGGATCGCGTGAAGCGGAAGCACAGCGTGGCCATGGCGGCCCTGATGGGACTGGCCCTGACGGTCTCGGCCTGCGGGTCGGACGACGGCGGCGACAGCGCCGGCGACGGCGGCAGCAGCCCGAGCAGCAGCGCCGACGGCAAGATCGGCGTCATCCTCCCCGACACGGAGTCCTCGGTCCGCTGGGAGAGCGCCGACCGGCCGGCCCTCGAGGCGGCCTTCGAGGACGCCGGTGTCGAGTACGACATCCAGAACGCCGAGAACGACGCGGAGCGGATGACCCAGATCGCCGACTCCATGATCGGCAGCGGCGTCACTGTGCTCGCCATCGTCAACCTGGACTCCGAGTCGGGTGCCGCGATCCAGGAGAAGGCGGCCTCGCAGGGTGTCGCCACCATCGACTACGACCGCCTCACGCTCGGCGGCTCGGCGGAGTACTACGTCTCCTTCGACAACACCGTCGTCGGGGAGCTGCAGGGCCAGGGCCTCGCGGACTGCCTGGGTGACAAGCAGGCCAACATCGTCTACCTCAACGGCTCGCCCACCGACAACAACGCCACCCTGTTCGCCGAGGGCGCCCACAGCGTGCTCGACGAGATGTCGAACTACAAGGTCGTCGGCGAGCAGGCCGTGCCCGAGTGGGACAACGAGGAGGCGGCCACGATCTTCCAGCAGCTCTACACCGCGGCCAAGGGCAAGGTCGACGGCGTGCTCGCCGCCAACGACGGTCTCGGCGGCGCCGCGATCAACATCCTCGAGGGCAACGGCCAGGCCGGCAAGGTGCCGGTCACCGGTCAGGACGCGACCGTCGAGGGCCTGCAGAACATCCTCGCCGGCACCCAGTGCATGACCGTCTACAAGTCGGCCACGCAGGAGGCTGCCGCCCTGGCCGAGGTGGCGATCGCCCTGGTCAACGGCGAGGAGGCCGAGACGACCGGCACGGTCGAGGACGTCGAGGGCGGTCGCGACGTGCCGGCGATCCTGCTCGAGCCCCAGTCGATCATGAAGGACAACATCAACGACGTGATCGAGGACGGCGGCCAGAAGGCCGAGGACATCTGCACCGGCGAGTTCCAGAAGCTCTGCGCCGACGCGGGGATCTCCTGACCGTCCCAGCTCCACTCAGGTCGACGCCACCGCGGCGCACGACCTGACCCGGAAGGCGCCCGGGCCGCACGCGGCCCGGGCGCCTTTCGTCCATCCGAACAACAATCTCGAGGGAGTAGGACTCCATGACTCAACCGCTGCTCGAGCTGCGCGGGGTCAACAAGAGCTTCGGTGTGGTGCACGTCCTGCACGACGTCGACTTCGCGGTCTACCCGGGGCAGGTCACCGCCCTGGTCGGTGACAACGGCGCCGGCAAGTCGACCCTGGTCAAGATCATCGCGGGCATCTACGGCCGCGACACGGGCGACTACATCTTCGACGGCGAGCAGGTCAGCGTCCACAGCCCGCGCGACGTCGCGGCGCTCGGCGTGGAGGTCGTCTACCAGGACCTCGCGCTGTGCGACAACCTCGACATCGTCGAGAACATGTTCCTCGGCCGCGAGGAGACCAAGGGCATCGGCCTGGACGAGGTCACCATGGAGTCCCGCGCGCGCGAGACCCTCGCCTCGCTGTCGGTGCGGACCGTGAAGTCGGTGCGCCAGAGCGTCTCGAGCCTCTCCGGTGGCCAGCGCCAGACGGTCGCCATCGCCAAGGCCGTCCTCTGGAACTCCAAGATCGTGCTCCTCGACGAGCCGACCGCCGCGCTCGGTGTGGCCCAGACCCGCCAGGTCCTCGACCTGGTCCGCCGGCTGGCCGACCGCGGGCTCGGTGTCGTGCTGATCTCCCACAACATGGGCGACGTCTTCGAGGTCGCCGACCGGATCACCGCGCTCTACCTCGGCCAGGTGGCGGCCGACGTCCCGGCCAAGGACGTCACCCACAGCCAGGTCGTGGAGCTGATCACCGCCGGCCGCTCCGGCGACCTGGGCCTCACCAACGCCGCCACCGCCACGATCTGAGGACGAAGAGATGACCCTGCAGACCGAGACCACCGACCAGCAGTCGGCGGCGCACGGCTTCGACAACGACAACCGCCAGGCCGCCACCATCGGCGACGCGGCCCGCGACTACGTCAACCGCCTGCGCGGCGGCGACATGGGCTCCCTGCCCGCGATCCTCGGCCTGGTCGTCCTCTTCGGCGTCTTCGCCTCGCTCAACGACCAGTTCCTCACGACGTACAACATGGCCAACCTGGTCGTCCAGGCCGGTTCGATCTGCGTCCTGGCCATGGGCCTGGTCTTCGTCCTGCTGCTCGGGGAGATCGACCTGTCGGCCGGCGTCGCGGGTGGCGCCGCCGCCACGATCACCGCCCTGATGCTCATCGACTACGACTGGACGTGGTGGCTGGCCACCCTGGCCGGCATCGCCGTCGGCGCGGTCATCGGCACCGTGATCGGCTCGCTCGTAGCCCTGCTCGGCATCCCCTCGTTCGTGGTGACCCTGGCCTTCTTCCTGGCGCTCCAGGCCGTGCCGCTGAAGCTGATCGGCTCCGGTGGCTCGCTGCGCTTCAACGACGAGGTCCTGCGCGGGCTGTCGATCAAGAACGTGCCGGTCACCGCCGGCTGGATCGCCGCGGTGCTCATCGTGGCCGGGTTCGCCGCCCTCTCGCTGTGGCGCTACCGCTCCCGGGCCTCGCGCGGGCTGGTCCACCAGCCGCTCGCCCTCGTGGTGATCCAGATCGTGGTCCTCGCGGCGATCGTCCTCGGCCTCACCGCGCTGCTCAGCACCAACCGTGCGCCGAACCCCGCGGTCTTCAACATCAGCGGCATCCCGTGGGTCGCCCCGGTCGTGATCGCCCTGCTGCTCTTCTGGACCTTCGTGCTCACCCGGACCCGCTTCGGCCGCCACCTCTACGCCGTCGGCGGCAACGCCGAGGCCGCCCGGCGCGCCGGCATCAACGTCACCCGGATCAAGATCGCCGCCTTCGTGATCGCCTCCTCGATGGCGGCGGTGAGCGGTCTGCTCGCGGCGTCGTACACCGGCAAGGTCTCCCCGGGCTCCGGCGGCGGCAACGAGCTGCTGTACGCCGTCGGCGCAGCCGTCATCGGTGGCACCAGCCTCTTCGGCGGCCGCGGCCGCGCGATCGACGCGGTGGTCGGTGGCCTGGTGATCGCGACGATCCCCAACGGCCTGGGCCTGCTCAACCAGGCGAGCTACATCAACTTCCTCGTCACCGGCGGCGTCCTGCTCCTGGCCGCCAGCGTCGACGCCGTCTCCCGCCGCCGTCGCTCCGCGGCCGGCGTCTAGGTGCGGAGGTGACGGCGCAGCGGCGCGGCCTCGGCACCAACCAGGAGGCGGTGCGACGACACAACCTCGGCACGGTGCTGCGGCACGTCCACGGCGCGGGCCAGATCTCCCGGGCGCAGCTGACCGCGCTGATGGGGCTCAACCGCAGCACGATCGCCGACCTGGTGCTCGAGCTGGCGTCGCTCGGCGTCGTCGAGCAGACCGTGCCGACCGGCGTCCGCTCGGGCGCCGGCCGGCCGTCGGCGGGCGTGCGGCTGGCCGAGGTCGGTCCGTACGTCGTCGCCGTCGACCTCGGCGTGGACCGCGCGGTCGTCGCCCGGGTCGCGCTGGGCGGCGACGTCATCGAGCGGGCGACCGCGCCGATCCCCAGCGGCGGCGGCGAGGCCTGGCAGGTCGGCTCGACCGTGGCCGGCCTCATCCGCCGCGTGGTCGAGGGCGCGCCGGCGGCCGCGCCGCTGCTCGGCGTCGGCATCAGCGTCCCGGGTCTCGTCCGCCGCAGCGACGGGCTGGTGCGCCTCGCGCCGAACCTGGAGTGGCGGGACGTGTCCTTCGGCTCGATCGTCCTCGCGGCGCTCGGTGTCGACGTACCCGTCCAGCTCGCCAACGACGCCGACCTCGGCGCGCTCGCCGAGCACCGCCGCGGTGCCGGCGTCGGCATCGACGACCTCATCTACATCTCCGGCAACGTCGGCGTCGGTGCCGGCGTGATCACCGGCGGTGTCCGGCTCGAGGGCGCGGGCGGGTACGCCGGCGAGGTCGGGCACCTGCCGTTCGCGCCCGAGGGCCGGCTGTGCCACTGCGGCAACGTCGGCTGCTGGGAGACCGAGGTCGGCGCGCACGCGATCGCCGCCGCCATCGGCTGCCCGGAGTCCGACGTGGTCACCCTCGGCGACGTCCTCGACGAGTACGCCGGACCCCAGCGCGCACTGGGCGCCACCGGCAAGGCGCTGGGCTACGGCCTCGCCTCGATCGTCAACGCCTTCAACCCGCGGCTGGTGGTGCTCGGCGGCTACCTCAGCTCGCTCTACGCCCTGGTCCGCCACGAGGTCGACGACGCCCTCGCCGAGCGCGCGCTGCCGGCCCCGCACGAGTCGGTCACCCTCTCGCTGCCCGGCCTCGGCTCGGACTCGGTGCTCCTCGGCGCGGCCGAGATCGCGCTCGAGCCGCTCTTCGCCGACCCGGTCGCGGCGCTCGGCACCGCCCTCGTCGACGTCGGCGCCCGGCTGGCGGGGTAGTAACGGTCAGGAACGTCCGTCACCGTCCCGGTGGAGGTCGGAAACGTCCGTTACTACTCCGACGGTGGACCTGGGCGGGCCGATCAGAGGTCGGGGCCCGATCAGGGCTCAGGGGGTCGAGAGGTCGGCCGCGCCGGTGAGGACGCGGGCGAGGGACTGCTCGGCGGCACCTAGGGCGGCGGCGCGGAGGTCGAGGGTGCCGAGCCGGAGCTCGGGGCGGACCTGGACGTCGGAGGCCAGCCGCGCGTCGAGCACGCGGCGGGCCGGGCCGAGGACGAGCTCGCCGAGCGGCACGAAGTACCCGCCGAGCACCACGACCGCCGGGTCGAGGACGCCGGCGAGGATCGCCAGCCCCAGGCCGAGGTCCTCGCCGACCCGCTCGACGGTGGCGCGGGCAGCCGGGTCGTCGGCGGCGCGGGCGGCGACGGCCTCGGCGGTCGTCAGCGGGGTGTCGAGCTCGGCCATGCCGAGCGCGTCGAGCACGGCGAGCAGGCCGATCGAGGCCTCCCAGCAGCCGCGGCGGCCGCAGCCGCACGGGGCGGTCGGGTCGCCGACCGGCATGTGGCCGACCTCGCCGGCGAAGCCCGCGCCGCCCTGGACGAGCTGCCCGCCGACGACGATGCCGGCGCCGATGCCGACGGTGCCGGTGAGGTAGAGCGCGTGGTCGACGCCGCGGGCGGCGCCGTGGTGCGCCTCGGCGTACGCCGCGCAGTTGGCGTCGTTGACGACGCGGACGTTGGCGGGTGGGCACCCGAGCGCCGCGGCGACGTCGGCGACCAAGGAGTCGCCGCGCAGGGGGAGGTTCGGGGCCCAGGCGACGGTGCGGTCGTCGTCGCGCACGAGCGCGGGGACGGCGACGGTGGTGCCGAGCAGGCGACCCGGGTGGGCGGCACGGACCTCGGCAGCCAGCGCGAGGAGCACGTCGAGGCGGTCCTCCCCGGCCGGCCGGGACTCGCTGGTGAGCACGTCGCCGGCGAGGTCGACGACGACGGCCGAGACGTAGTCGACGTTGAGCTCCAGCCCGAGGCCGACGTGGGAGCCGGGGCGGAGCGAGAGCGGCCGGCTGGGGCGGCCGCGGGCGGGAGCAGCGGGGACGTCGTCGACGACCGCCTCCACGACGGCGCCGGCCTCCTCGAGGTCGGCGACGATCGCGCCGACGGTCGCCTTGGCCAGCCCGGTGCGCTGCGCCAGCCCGGCCCGCGAGGCGGGTCCGAGCCGGCGCAGCGCCTGCAGCACGGCCGCGGTGTTCGCGCGGCGCAGCTGCCCAGTGGTGCTCATGGGTGCAGGAGTGTCCGACCGGGTGGTCAGCGCACGCCGTACAGGTGCTCGAGCGCGAGCTGGTCGAGGTGCTCGGTCGCGGCGCCCTGCTGCGCGAGGACCTCCGGGTCCGGGAGCTCCCATTCGAGGAGGCCCTGCCAGCCCTCGCCCTCGCCGAGCGAGGGCTGCGCGAGGTCGGGGAGCTTGGCGGCCTCGAGCGCCTCCTGCACCTCCGGGTCGGCGCGGAACGCCTTCACCTTCTCGCGGAGGATGAGGTAGTTGCGCATGTTGGCCGCGGCCGAGACCCAGACCCCGGCCTCGTCCTCGATGCGCGCGGGCTTGTAGTCGAAGTGGACCGGGCCGTCGTAGCCGCCCGCCAGCAGCGCGTCGACCACCCAGAAGGCGCCGCGCACGTTGCCGGCGCCGAAGCGGAGGTCCTGGTCGTACTTCGGACCGTTCTGGCCGTTGAGGTCGATGTGGTACAGCTTGCCGGCCCACATCGCCTGGGCGTAGCCGGCGGCCGCGTTCATGCCGGCCATCTCCTCGTGCCCGATCTCCGGGTTCACGCCGACCAGCTCGGGGCGCTCCAGCTCGTTGATGAACGCCAGCGCGTGGCCGATCGTCGGGAGCAGGATGTCGCCGCGGGGCTCGTTCGGCTTCGGCTCGATCGCGAAGCGCAGGTCGTAGCCCTGGTCGACGACGTACTGGCCGAGGACGTCGAAGGCCTCCTTCATCCGGTCCAGCGCGACGGCGGTGTCCTGCGACGCGCCGTACTCCGCGCCCTCGCGGCCGCCCCAGGCGACGTAGACCTTCGCGCCGAGCTCGGCGGCCAGGTCGACGTTGCGCATCACCTTGCGGATCGCGAAGCGGCGGATGTCGCGGTCGTTGTTGGTGAAGCCGCCGGCCTTGAAGACCGGGTGGCTGAACAGGTTGGTGGTCGCGGTCGTGACGACCAGGCCGGTGTCGGCGAGGCCCTTCTTGAACCGGTCGATGATCTGCTGGCGGGTCGCGTCGTCGCTGCCGAACGGGATGACGTCGTCGTCGTGGAAGTTCACGCCGTAGGCGCCGAGCTCGGCGAGCTTCTCCAGCGCGTGCACGGTGTCCATCGGCGGGCGGGTGGCGCCGCCGAAGGGGTCGACGCCCTGCCAGCCGACGGTCCAGAGGCCGAAGGAGAACTTGTCCTCCGGGGTGGGGGTGGGGATCTCGATGCTCATGCGGGTGCCTTCCGAGGGGTGGGTGAGGTCGGGAGCTGGGTGGGAGAGCGGGTTCAGGTGCGGTCGCGGAGCTCGGCGTAGCGGGCGCGTACGTCGGGGGTCGGGTCGGCCTCGAAGGTCGCGGCGTCGGCGAGGGTCCAGGCCGGCAGCTCGCCGGTGAGGGCCCAGGCCGCCTGTCGGGCGGCGCCGAGCGCGACGTACTCCCCGGTCGGCGGGAGGACGACCGGCTGGCCGAGGACGGCCGGGGCGAGCGCGCGGACGGCGGGCGAGCGAGTCGCACCGCCGACCATGAGGATGCGGCGCGGCTGCTGGCCCATGGCGGCGACGAGGTGGTCGACGGCGTCGGCCAGCGAGCACAACAGCGCCTCGAAGGCGGCGCGGGCGAGGTCCTGGCGGGTGGTGCGCGGGGTCAGGCCGGCCCAGGTGCCGGTGGCCTGGGGCCGGTTGGGGGTGCGCTCGCCGCCGTAGTAGGGCAGCAGCGTGACCCCGTTCGCGCCGGCGGGCGCCGCGAGGGCGAGGTCGGCGAGCTGGGCGTGGTCGACGCCGAGCCATCGAGCCTGCAGGTCCAGGACCTGCGCGGCGTTGACGGTCGCGACGAGGGGGAGGAATCCGTCGTGAGCGTCGGCGAACCCGGCCACCGCGCCGCTGCCGTCGGCCACGGGCACCGGGCTGACCGCGCAGGCCACGCCGGACGTGCCGATCGAGATGAGCACGTCACCGGTCTCGAGCCCGAGACCGAGGGCAGCGGCCGCGTTGTCGCCGGTGCCGCCGGCCAGCACGGCGCCGGTAGCGGTCTCGCCGGCGGCCGTGCCCGGCGCGACGAGGCGGGGGAGCGTGAAGGGCCGGCCCAGCGCGGCCTCGGCGAGGTCGGGGCGCCAGGTGCCGTCGGGGGTGCCGAAGTAGCCGGTGCCCGAGGCGTCGCCGCGGTCGGTGAACGGCTCGGTGCCGGGCGCGGCGACGTGGGCGGAGAGGTAGTCGTGGGGGAGCAGCACCCGCGCGACGCGGGCGGCGTTGTCCGGCTCGGCGTCGCGCAACCAGCGCAGCTTGGTGGAGGTGAACGACGCGACCAGCACGCTGCCGATCGCGTCGGCGCACGCCTGCGGGCCGCCCATCTCGGCGATGAGCTCGGCGGCGGCGGAGGCGGAGCGGGTGTCGTTCCACAGCAGCGCGTCGCGGACCGGCTCGCCGGACTCGTCGAGGGCGACCATGCCGTGCTGCTGGCCGCCGATCGCGACCGCCTCGGCCCGCTCGGCGCCACGGCCGCCGTCGAGGCCGGCCACCGCCTCGTCGTACGCCGACAACCAGGCGCGCGGGTCGACCTCCGTGCCGGGCGGGTGGGGCACGGAGCGGCTGTCGACGACGGTGCCGTCGGTGGCGTCGACGAGCAGCGCCTTGGTGGACTGGGTCGAGGTGTCGACGCCGAGGACGAGGGTCACCCGGCTATTAAGTACGACACTCGAACTAAAGTCAACGGCCCGGCGTGACGGAGATCTCCGAGGTCCACCGGTAGGTGCCGTCCGGGACCCGCCCGGAGCCACTCCTCCTCGCCGGGCCTGAAGCCGCGCACCAGGAACGGGTGGTCGAGGTCCCGGCGACCCGGGGCAGGCCGAGCGCGACGTCGCGCCAAGCGCCCTCGGCGTCGCGCACACGCAGGCGGTGCACCCGCGCGCCGAGGGTCGCCAGCGTGAGGCGCAGGTCGTCGCTGCCCAGCTCCAGCGGCTGCTCGGTCGGATCCTCGCGGTCGGTCACGACCGCCGACGGTAGGTCTCAGGCGGGGTACTGCCCGCCGACGGGCCCACGCAGCGCGCGGTAGCCCGCGAAGCCGAGCGCGAGCATCGCGATGCCGAGACCGAGGTGCAGCCAGTTGTCGGCGTCGTTGAGCGGCACGAAGTTGGCGTCGCTGTGGTGGTCGACCGCCAGGCCGTAGGCCCAGAGCGCGAGGTAGACGAGCCCGCCGATGACGAGGTACGCCGCGGACGCAGTCGCCTTGCGCGCGACCGCCAGGCCGACGACGCCGAACAGCACGTGCACGAGGTTGTGCAGGACCGAGACCTGGAAGATGCCGAGCAGCTCGGCGCGGGACTCGTGGCCGGCGAAGGTCATCTCGTCGTAGTTCGTGGTGATCCCCGGGATGAACCCGGCGATGCCGACGAGCAGGAAGCCGGCGCCGACGGCGAGGGCGGCGGTGCGGAGGAACGGCACGCCCGCGGGCGGTCCGGTCGGTCCGGTGTGGGTGGCGTCCATGAATTGCTCCTGGGTGCGTCAGGGGAAGGGTCGCCGAGGGAAGTACCCGCAGCGGCGTGAGACGAGACGGCGGGGGTCGGGACGTGCGGCGCGTGTGCGGAAGCGCCGGGTGGGCACCGCGACGGTGACGGCACGACTGCTCCGGGAGGACACGAGATGGCACAGCTGGTGCTGGGGCTGTGGGTCCTGACCGCCTTCGGCGGCGCCTACATGTTCAGCTTCACCCTCGGCGCGGCCCGGTCGCGGGCCGAGGCGGAACCCGGACAGCTGACGACGACGCTGCCGCCGCTGTCGCTGTTCGTGCACCCGCTGTTCGGCCTCGCGGGCCTCGGCCTCTGGATCGCCTACCTCGCCGCCGGCCAGCAGTCGCTGGCGTGGATGACGCTCGCGGTGTTCATCGCCGGCGCGGGCATCGGCGACGTGCTGCTCGTCAAGACGCTCAAGGGGCGCAAGGACGCCGAGCCGACGGTCGAGGACCGCATCCCGACCGCCGCGATGGCCATGCACGGCATCTCCGCGGTCGCGCTCATCGGCGCCGTGCTGCTCGTCTGCCTCGGCGTGGACAGCCAGGCCGGCGACGACGACGCCGACTTCGGCGACACCCGCGCCCCGCTCGTGGAGGTGCACCGGTGACCGCCGAGGGGCTCGACGAGGTCTGGGACGACTGGAAGGAGGCGGTCAACATGACCGCCTCCGAGCTCGAGAAGTGGCTCGACACCGACGAGTCGAGAGCCGTCGGGCAGAAGTCCGGAGGCAGCGGCGAGTCGACCGGCCACAAGTCCGGCAAGCGGATCGTCGAGATCCTGCGGACCAACAAGGGCGACCTCACCGACGACGACGTCGCCCACATGCGCAAGGTCGTCGGCTACGTCCACCGCCACCTCGCGCAGGGGCCGGACAAGGACGTCGAGCACAGCGACTGGCGCTACTCGCTGATGAACTGGGGCCACGACCCGACCAGGAAGTAGCGGGCCGGTTCAGGCCAGGTCGGCGAGCGCTGCCGCGATCGCGTCGATCCCGCGCTCGACCTCGGCGAAGCTCGTGCTCAACGGCGACAGCCCGATCCGCAGCCCGGCCGGCGGGCGGAAGTCGGGGACGACGCCCTGCTGCCACAGGCGGGCGGTCACCTCGCGGAACGCCGGGTGCTCGAGCATCACGTGCGCGCCCCGGTCGGCCGGGTCCCGCGGGCTCGCCAGGCGGACGTCGTACGCCGCCAGCCGATCATCGGCCAGCGCGACGGCGTGCTCGGTCAGGGCCATCGCCTTGGCGCGCACCGCCGGCATGCCGGCCTCCTCGAGCAGGTCGAGCATCGCCTGCAGCGGCTGCATCGCGAGCACCGGCGGGGTGCCCGTGAGGATCCGGCGGATGCTCGGAGCCGGCTCGTAGGACGGGCCCATCGCGAACGGGTCGGCGTGGCCCATCCAGCCCCACAGCGGCTGCTGCACGTCGGGCAGCAGGTCGGCGCGCACGTAGGCGAAGGCGGGGGAGCCGGGGCCGCCGTTGAGGTACTTGTAGGTGCAGCCGACCGCGAGGTCCGCGCCCCACGCGTCGAGCGCGACCTCGACCGAGCCGGCGGAGTGGCTGAGGTCCCAGACGACCAGTGCGCCGGCGTCGTGGACCAGGTGGGTGACGGCCGGGCCGTCGGCGACGTGGCCTGAGCGGAACGCCACGTGGCTGAGCAGCACGAACGCGGTGTCGTCGCCGAGCACCGGCGCCAGGTCGTCGACGGTCACGCCGCCGTCCGGGTCCGCCTCGACCCAGCGGATCGTCAGGCCGCACTCGCCGGCGACGCCCTCGAGGAGGTAGCGGTCGGTCGGGAAGTTGTCGCGGTCCACGACCACCTCGCGGCGGTCCGGCCGGGCGGCCGCCGCCGCGCGCAGCAGCTTGTAGAGGAGCACCGACGTCGAGTCGCCCACCACGACCTGGCCCGGCGCCGCGCCCAGCACGACCCGGCCCAGCCGGTCGCCCACCCGCGTCGGCTCGTCCATCCACGCCTCGTCCCAGCTGCGGATCAGCCGGTCGCCCCAGGCGCCCTCGACGAACGCCGTCAGCCGCTCCGCGACGTCCGCGACCGGACGGCCCAGCGAGTTCCCGTCGAGGTAGGCCACCACGGCCGGGTCGTCGGCGCCGACGAAGCGGGAGCGGTACGCCGCCAGCGGGTCGCGCGCGTCCAGCTCGGCCGACGTCGGCCGCCTCGTGCTCGCCGCGGTCACGCGCGCACCTCGCCGCGCACGGCGTACAGCTCGGGGAAGAAGGTCAGGTCGAGCGCCTTGCGCAGGAAGCCGACGCCGGAGGAGCCGCCGGTGCCGCGTTGGAAGCCGATCGTGCGCTGGACCGTGCGCAGGTGGCGGAAGCGCCACTCCTGCAGGTTGTCCTCGAGGTCGACGAGGTCCTCGCACGCCTCGTAGAGGCCCCACGGCAGGTCGCGCTCCTCGTAGACACGGCGGAAGAGCGGGACGAGGTCCTCGCGGAACGCCCACGGCTCGCGGACGTCGCGCTCGAGCACGTCGGCCGGCACGTCGAGGCCACGGCGGGCGAGCAGGCGCAGGAACGCGTCGTACAACGTCGGCTCCTCCAGGAGCGTGGTGAGCAGGGCGTGCGCCTCCGGCTCGGACTCGAAGACCTTGAGCATCGCCGCGGACTTGTTGCCGAGGACGAACTCGACGGCGCGGTACTGGTGGGACTGGAAGCCCGAGCTGCTGCCGAGCGCGCCGCGGAACTCGGCGTACTCCCGTGGGGTCAGCGTCGCCAGCACCGACCACTGCTGGATGAGCGTGCGCTGGATGGCCTTGACCCGGGCCAGGCACTTCAGCGCCGGCTCGAGCCGGTCGGCGTCCATCAGCGCGCGGGCCTCGCGGAGCTCGTGCAGGACCAGCTTGAGCCACAGCTCGGAGGTCTGGTGCTGGACGATGAACAGCATCTCGTCGTGGTGCTCGGGGACGCTGCGCGGGTGCTGGGCGGAGAGCAGCCGCTCGAGGTCGAGGTAGCGGCCGTAGCTCATCGCGCCGTGGAAGTCGGTGCGGACGCCCTCCTCGAGAGGTCGCTCCGGGGTGCCGGTCATGCGGCGACCGTATCCCGGCCGCGGGCCTCGTCACGGGCGCTCCCTCGTCGACGGCTCCCTCGGCGCAGCACGCCCCCAGAGTGCTGCGCGGCCTCCCCGGCTGGGAGCCGTCGACGCCGGTCGTCCTCCCCGTTCCGCCGGGTGGTTGAAACGTCCACCTCAGGCGGTCTGGACCGCGCCCGCGACCGCGCCGGTCACGGTGCCCGTGACGGCGCAGCCGTCGACCTCGTCGTCGGTGACCACCTCGACGGCGAGCCCCGCGGCGCGGAGCAGGTCCGCCGACCGCGCGGCCTGGTGCCGCCCGGTCTCGACCAGCACGGTGGCGCCGGGCGACAGCCACGGCCCGGCCTCCTCGGCGACCCGGCGCTGCACGGCGAGCCCGTCGTCGCCGCCGTCGAGGGAGACCCGGTGCTCGTGGTCGCGCGCCTCGGGCGGCAGCAGCGTGAGGTCGCCGCTGGGGACGTACGGCGCGTTGGCGACGAGCACGTCCACGCGGCTGCGCAGGTGGTGGGGGAGCGCCCCGAAGAGGTCGCCCTCGTGGACCGTCGCCGGCGGCAGGTTGCTGCGCGCGCAGGCGACGGCCGCGGGGTCGACGTCGGAGGCGTGCACCTCGACGTCGGGCCGCGCCGCCCGGACGGCCGCGGCGACCGCGCCGGTGCCGCAGCACAGGTCGACGACGACCGCTCCCGGGCCGGCCGCCTCGGCCGCGCGCACCGCGAGCCGCACCAGGAGCGTCGTACGCCGCCGCGGGACGAAGACGCCCGGCGCGACCGCGATCCGCAGCCCCGCGAACTCCGCCCAGCCGAGCAGCTGCTCCAGCGGCGTGCCGGCGGCCCGGGCTCCGACGAGGCGCTCGAGCTCGGCCTCGTCGACGGCCGCCTCGACCAGGAGCCGAGCCTCCTCCTCGGCGTACACGCAGCCGGCCGCACGCAGCCGGGCCACCACGTCCATGCCGGTCATCCTGCCCGGCACGAGACTAGAACGCGTTACAGTTCCGGCCGTGGCCGCTCCCGACGTCTTCTCGCCCGCCACGCTCGGCCCGGTGCGGCTGCGCAACCGCACGGTCAAGGCGGCGACGTTCGAGGGCCGCACGCCGCACGGGCAGGTGACCGACGAGCTGATCGACTACCACCTCGCGCCGGTGCGCGGCGGAGTCGGCCTGACGACCGTCGCCTACCTCGCGGTCGCGCCGGAGGGGCGCACCCACCGCGAGGTCATCGTCGTCGGCGAGGACACCCTCGCCGGGCTCACCCGCCTCGCCGACGCGGTCCACGCCGAGGGTGCTGCCATCGCCGGCCAGGTCGGCCACGCCGGCCCGGTCGCCAACGGTCGCTCGAACGGCGTCAGGGCGATCGCCGCCAGCGGGATGCCGAGCCCGCTGTCGATGCAGATGATCCGCTCGGCGACCGAGGCCGACCTGACGCGCGTGACCAAGGCGTACGTCGCCGCCGCCCGGCTGCTGGTGCGCGCCGGGTTCGACGTGCTCGAGCTGCACATGGCGCACAGCTACCTCATCTCCTCCTTCCTCGCGCCCGGGCTCAACCGCCGCAAGGACCGCTGGGGCGGCTCGCTGGAGAACCGCGCCCGCCTCGCCCGCCAGGTCGCCCGCGCCGTGCGCGAGGAGGTCGGCGGCGAGGTGGCCGTCACCGCGAAGCTCTCCTGCTCCGACGGCTTCAAGGGCGGCGTCACGACCGAGGCCGGCCTCGAGGTCGCGCGTCTGCTCGAGGCCGACGGCAACCTCGACGCGATCCAGCTCTCCGGCGGCAGCTCGCTGATGAACCCGATGTACCTCTTTCGCGGCGGCACCCCCGTAGCGGAGTTCGCCGCCGCCATGCCGCTGCCGGTCCGCCTCGGCATGCGCACGCCGGTCGGCCGCTCGTTCATGAAGTCCTACGACTTCACCGAGGGCTACTTCCGCGACAAGGCGCTGCAGTTCCGCGAGGCGCTCTCGCTGCCGCTGATGTTCCTCGGCGGCGTCAACCGCCTCGAGACCATGCAGCAGGCGATGGCGGACGGCTTCGACTTCGTCGCCATGGGCCGGGCACTGCTCCGCGAGCCGGACCTGCTGGACCGGATGCAGGAGGGTCGGGCTCGCGAGGGCGTCTGCATCCACTGCAACCGCTGCATGCCCACCATCTACGCCGACGGCGGCACCCGCTGCCCCGTCGCCCTCGAGGTCGCCGGCACCCCCGCCTCCGCCTGACCCGGCCCGCCCCACCTCCTGTGCAGGTGCGGGTCGGCGCATGTAACGCGATGTTCGCTGCTCTATCTGCACGCTGCAGCGTGCAGATAGAGCAGCGAACGGTCCGTTACAAGCCCGCTCGCGTTCCGGACCCTTTCGGATTTCTAGAACGTGTTCTAGATTGTGCGCCATGTCACAGGTCATCCCGGAGAAGCCCCTGCGCGTGGTCGTCTGGTCGACCGGCACGATCGGTCGGCACGCGATCGCCGGCGTCGACGCCCACCCCGACCTCGAGCTGGTCGGCGTGTGGGTGTCCAACCCCGCCAAGGACGGCAAGGACGCCGGCGAGCTGGCCGAGCTGGGGCACGAGCTCGGCATCCCGGCCACCACCGACCGCGACGCGCTCATCGCGCTGGCGCCGGATGCGATCGTGCACACCGCGATGGCCGACGACCGGGTCTTCGAGTGCATCGAGGACCTCATCGGCTTCGTCGAGGCCGGCATCAACGTCACCAGCAGCGGGCCGGTCCTGCTGCAGTGGCCCGACGGGATCCTGCCGCCGGAGTTCATCGACCGGATCGAGCAGGCCTGCCGCCGGGGCGGCGCGAGCCTGCACGTCAACGGCATCGACCCGGGCTTCGCCAACGACGTGCTGCCGCTGGTGATGACCAGCCTGTCGCAGCGCATCGACGAGGTGCGCGTGATGGAGGTCTGCGACTACTCGACCTACTACCAGCCGGTCGTCATGGGCGAGATGTTCGGCTTCGGCAAGCCGATGGACGAGCTCGGCATGCTCTGGCACCCCGGGATCCTCACGATGGCGTGGGGCAGCGTCGTGCGCCAGATCGCCGCCGCGCTCGACGTCACGCTGGACGAGCCGCTGACCGAGGAGGTCGACCGCAGGCCGGCCGCCCGCGACACCGCGTCCGTCTCCGGTGACATCGCCGCCGGCACGCTCGGCGCCGTGCGCTTCCAGGTCATCGGCAAGGTCGACGGCGTGCCGCGGGTCGTCCTCGAGCACGTCACCCGCACCGACGCCAGCGAGCACGACGACTGGGAGCGTCCGCCGGCCGGCACCGACGGCTGCTACCGGGTGCGGATCACCGGCGAGCCGATGATGCAGGTCGACTTCGTCCACTCCGGCGAGCACGGCGACCACAACGTCAGCGGCATGATCACCACCGCCCAGCGGATCGTGAACGCGCTGCCGGCCGTCGTCGCCGCCGAGCCCGGCATCGTCCGCGCGGTCGACCTCCCGCTGGTCACCGGCCGCGGCCTCGTGACCGGCACCCCCGGGCAGGCCGGCCGATGAGCATCCTCGACCGGTTCACCACCACCGACCAGGTCGCGGTCGTCACCGGCGCCGGCCGCGGGATCGGCGCCGCCACGGCCGTCGCGCTGGCCGAGTCCGGTTCCGACGTGGTCGTCTCCGCGCGCACGGCCGGCCAGCTCGAGCAGGTCGCGGAGCGGATCCGCGCCGTGGGGCGCCGAGCCGTCGTCGTACCGGCCGACCTCAGCGACCTCGACGCGGTCGCCGGCCTCGCGCACGCGGCGTACGACGCCTTCGGCCGGCTCGACACGGTCGTGAACAACGTCGGCGGCACGATCCCCAACGCGTTCCTCGACACGACGCCGGACTACCTGGAGGAGGCGTTCCACTTCAACGTCACCACGGCGCACGCGCTGAGCGTGGCCGCGGTGCCGCTGATGCTGAAGTCGGAACAGTCCGGCGCCGAGGGCCAGAAGTCGATCACCGTGATCAGCTCGATGATGGGGCGCTCCGCGGGCCGGGGCTACCTCGCGTACGGCACCGCCAAGGCCGCCCTCGCGCACTGGGCGCGGCTCGCGGCGACCGACCTCGCGCCGTCGATCCGGGTCAACGGCATCTACGTCGGGTCGGTGATGACGAGCGCGCTGGAGTTCGTGGCCGGCGTGCCGGAGATGATGGGCCAGCTCGAGACCAAGACCCCGCTCGGCCGGGTCGGGGAGGCCGAGGACATCGCGGCGGCGGTGGTCTACCTCAGCTCGCGGGCGGGGCAGTACGTCACCGGCAAGCTGCTCGAGGTCGACGGCGGCATCCAGGCGCCCAACCTGGACCTGGGACTGCCCGACGTGTCGACGTGAGGTTGTCCGTAGGGTCGCCGGCGTGACCACCACGGGACCCGGCACCTCGACCGCGCACGCCGTCTCACCCGACTCCGGCGAGCACTGGACCGCCGAGGGTGCCTGGCAGGTGTCCGACGGGATCTTCCGGATCCCGCTGCCGCTGCCCATGGACGGGCTCAGGGCGATCAACGTCTACGTGCTCGTCGCCGACGACGGGCTGACCCTGGTCGACGGCGGCTGGGCGATCCCGCAGGCGCGCGAGCTGCTCGACCGGTCGCTGCGCGGGATCGGCGCCGGCTTCGGCGACATCCGGCGCTTCCTCGTCACCCACGTGCACCGTGACCACTACACGCTCGCCCGGGTCCTCGGCACCGAGCTCGGCGTCGACGTCGCGCTCGGCCTCGGCGACCGGCCCGCGCTGGCGCTGATGCAGGACGCCGCGTCGATGACGGAGAACCCGTTCGCCGGTGCGCTGCGCACCGCCGGTGCCGCCGAGCTGGCCGAGGAGTGGAACAGCCCCGGCCAGGAAGGTGACGGCGACCAGCTGCCCGACCCCACCCACTGGGCGTTCGCCGACACCTGGCTCGACGGCGACACCTCGCTCACCGTCGGCGCCCGCACCGTCGATGCCGTGCACACCCCGGGCCACACCCCGGGCCACTACGTGTACGCCGAGCGCGACGCCGGCCTGCTGTTCGCCGGCGACCACGTGCTCCCGACGATCACCCCCTCCATCGGCTTCACCATGCCGATGGACGACCAGCCGCTCGGCGACTTCATGGCCTCGCTGACCAAGGTCCGCTCGCTGCCGGACCTCACGATCCTGCCCGCCCACGGCCCGGTGGCCCCGTCCTCCCACGCCCGCGTCGACGAGCTGCTCGCCCACCACGAGACCCGGCTCGCCGACTCGCTCGCCGCACTCGCCTCCGGCCCGCTCACCGCCCACCAGGTCGCCGGCCACCTCGGCTGGACCCGCCACGAGCACCCCTACGACAGCCTCGACGTCTTCAGCCGCGGCATGGCCGCCATGGAGACCAAGGCCCACCTCGAGCTGCTCGTCGCCCGCGGGCAGGCCTCCCGGACCGACTCGTCCGACGGGGTCGTTTTCGCGGCGGTCTGAGGGTGTGGGTGAGCATCCCAAGTTCACTTGGGATGTGCGTGCTCTGCGGCCATTGCAATGGCAGGGAAGCGTCGGCTTCCCAAGATAACCTGGGATGCTGACGACCCCGACAGCCCCAGCAGCCCCAGGAGTCACACCGACAGGCGCATGGGCACGTGCGGGATGCCGTCCTCGACGAACTCCGGGCCGTCGACGACGAAGCCGAAGGTGGCGTACCAGCGGGCAAGGGGCGACTGGGCGTCCAGGACGACGTCACGGCCGCGGCAGACGGACAGCGCGGTGCGCATGACGACGTCGGCGAGGCCCTGCCCGCGGGCGGGGACGTCGAGCAGCACGCGACCGATCCGCCACACGTCGCCGTCGTCGAGGACGCGGGCGTAGCCCAGCAGGGCCGAGCCGGAGGTGTCGTCGAGGAGCAGCACGTGGCGGGTGCCGTCCTCGACGTCGCGGCCGTCGAGGTCGGGGTAGGGGCACTCCTGCTCGACGACGAAGACCTGCTGCCGCAGCCGCGCGACGGCGTACACCGCGTGCGGGTCGAGCCGGTCGAAGGGGACGGCGGTGGCGCGGACGGTCATCGCAGGAACGCCTCGGTACGCCGCCACGCGCGCCGAGCCTCGGGCACGAGCGGCAGCAGCGGGTAGACGTGGAGCAGCCCCGCCTCCTCCACGTAGGTCAGGTCCCACCCGGCCTCGGCGGCCCGCCGGGCCAGCAGCCGGGTGCCAGGTGTCAGCAGGTCACGGGTCCCCTGGAAGACCAGCGCGCGCGGCAGCCCGGTCAGGTCGCCGAGCGCCGGCGAGACCTCGGGGCGGGTGAGGTCGGCCTCCGAGCCGGCCCACCACGCGGCGTACGCCCGGAGCTTCCCGAGGAACAGCCACGGGTCGACCGCGTCGTACTGCTCGGTCTCCGGCGTGCTCGTCGACAGGTCGACCCACGGTGCGTGGAGCAGCAGCCGGTCGGGCTGCGGCAGCCCGCGGTCGCGCAGGGACAGCGCGAGCGCGAGGGCGAGCCCGCCGCCGGCGGAGTCGCCGGCGAGCACGGCGCCACCGGGCGAGCGGGAGACCCAGGAGGCGGTGAGGTCGACGAGGGCGTCGTGGGAGTCGCGCCAGGTGTGCTCGGGCGCCAGCGGGTAGTCCGGCAGCACCACCCGCACGCCGAGCCGGTCGGCCAGCCGCGCGACGTACCGCACGTGGAAGGGGTCGATCCCCGCCGTGTAGCCCCCGCCGTGCAGGTAGACCACGGTCCGCGACGGCGTGGCGCCCCGCGCCGCCAGCACGTACGCCGGGAACGACCCGGCCGCGCCGGCGACCTCCTCGCGGGTCACCACGAAGCGGCGCTCGAACCGCGTCACGGCGTTGGTGGGCAGCGGCTCGCCGGCCGTGGACCGGTGCCAGGCCTCGATCCGCGCGCGCTCGGCTGCCAGCGAGCCAGCACCAGCGGAGTCGAGGTCGCGCGACTTGCGCAGGCGGGGGAGGGCCCAGGCGAGCACCTGGTGGGTCAGCGACGGCACGGGCGCAACTCTCACATGTCACACCCGGGGCCCGGCCGGTGTCTCCAGGGCAGGACCAGCAGACACCCGACCGAAGGAGACCCCCGTGCCCAGCACGTTCCGCATCCCCCGCGCCACCGCCGCCGGCCTCTACGCGAAGGTGATGGAGGCCTATGCCCGCCGCACCTACGGCCAGGTCCCCGACAACGCCTACGTCCTGTGGCACCACCGCAGGGCGCTGCGCGCGGTGCTGTCCTTCGAGTCGAAGGTGGCCCGGTTCGACGCCCTCGACCCGCACCTGAAGTCCTACGCGCTGCTCGCCAGCGCCGGCACGATCGGCTGCAGCTGGTGCCTGGACTTCGGCTACTTCCTCGCCCACGACGAGGGCTTGGACACCGCCAAGGTCCGCGAGGTGCCGCGCTGGCGGGAGTCGGACGTCTTCACCGACCTCGAGCGCGACGTCATGGACTACGCCGAGGCGATGAGCGAGACCCCGCTGCGCGTGACCGACGAGATGGTCGCCGGCCTGGTCGAGCGGCTCGGCGTCCCCGCCATGGTCGAGCTGACGCAGATGGTGGCGCTGGAGAACATGCGCTCCCGGTTCAACTTCGCCGCCGGCCTGGAGAGCCAGGGGTTCTCCGACGTCTGCGAGCTCCCGCTCGCTACGGTCCGCCCGTGACCCACGCCGAGCCCCACGCTGCGGCCTTCGCGGCGTACCGCAACCTCCTCTTCACCGTCGCCTACGAGATGCTCGGATCGGCCGCGGACGCCGAGGACGTCCTGCAGGACGCCTGGCTGCGCTGGGCCGAGGTCGACCTCGCCGAGGTGCGCGACCCGCGCGCCTACCTCGTCCGCGTCGTCACCCGGCAGAGCCTCAACCGGCTGCGCACCCTCGCGCGCCGCAAGGAGTCCTACGTCGGGCCGTGGCTGCCCGAGCCGCTGCTCACCGCACCCGACGTCGCCGACGACGTCGAGCTCGCCGACAGCGTGTCGACCGCGATGCTGCTGGTGCTGGAGACGCTGACGCCGACCGAGCGGGCGGTGTTCGTGCTGCGGGAGGTCTTCGACGTGCCGTACGACGAGATCGCGGCCGCCCTGGACAAGTCGCCGGCCGCGGTGCGCCAGGTCGCGCACCGGGCGCGCGGCCACGTCGCGGCGCGCCGGCCGAGGGTGGGCGTGAGCCGCGCCGAGCAGCGGGTCGTCGTCGACCGGTTCCTCGCCGCGGCGGCGACCGGCGACCTGGCCTCGCTGGTCGAGGCGCTCGCGCCGGACGTCGTGCTCACCAGCGACGGCGGCGGGCTGCGCTCGGCGGCGCTGCGGCCGATCCTCGGGCGCGACAAGGTGCTGCGCTTCCTGCTCGGCGTCATGCCGACCGAGGGCGACCTGCGGATGGACGTGGTCGAGGTCAACGGCGCGCCGGCGCTGCGGTTCGTCGTCGACGGCGTGCTCGACACGGTGGCCACGCTGCTCGTGGAGGAGGGGGTCGTGCGCGGCATCTACCTCGTGCGCAACCCGGAGAAGCTGGCCCGCCTCGGACACCCCGGCGAGCCCGTGGTGCTCGCGCGCTAGGGTCACCAGCACACGACAGGGGAGCACGCGCAGGCGTGCTGAGAGTGCAGAAGAGCTGCAGACCCTCGAACCTGCTCCGGTTAGCACCGGCGAAGGGAGTCACCATGAGATCCGTGCGCGCGCTCGCATCCGTCCTGACGGCGGGGGTCGCCACCACCGCCCTCGCCTCCTGCTCGCTCGTCGGGGGAGGTGAGGAGGAGGACAACGCCAACGGCTCGCCCGGCACGGTCGTGCTGGTCACCCACGAGTCGTTCACGCTGCCCGAGGAGGTGCTGGACACCTTCGAGGAGCGCAGCGGCTTCCGGCTCGAGGTCCGCAGCGCCGGCGACGCGGGTTCCCTGACCAACCGCCTGGTGCTCACGAAGGACCGGCCGATCGGCGACGTCGTGTTCGGCATCGACAACACCTTCGCCTCGCGGGCGCTCGACGAGGGCGTGCTCGCCGACACCGACGTCGAGCGGCCCGCCGGCGCGGCGGCGTACGACCTGGAGGCGAGCGACGACCTGGTGCCGGTCGACACCGGCCACGTGTGCGTGAACGTCGACGACACCTGGTTCGAGCGTGAGGGCGTGGAGCCGCCGCGGACCCTGGCGGACCTGACGAAGCCGGCCTACCGCGACCTCACCGTCGTCCCCGGCGCCACCACGAGCTCGCCGGGCCTGGCGTTCCTGCTCGCGACGATCGCCGAGGAGGGCGACGACTGGCCGGCCTACTGGGAGCGGCTGCTGGGCAACGGCGCGAAGGTCGTCGACGGCTGGTCGGACGCCTACCAGGTGGACTTCACCCAGGGCGGCGGCAAGGGCGACCGGCCGATCGTCGTCTCCTACGACTCCTCGCCCGCCTTCACCCTCGACGGCGAGGGCGGCACGACCACCAGCGCGCTGCTCGACACCTGCGTGCGCCAGGTCGAGTACGCCGGCCTGCTGGAGGGCGCCGCGAACCCCGACGGCGGCACGGCGCTGCTCGAGTTCCTGATGGGCACCGAGGTCCAGGCGGCGCTGCCGGACTCGATGTACGTCTTCCCGGTCCGCGACGACGTCGAGCTCCCCGCCGACTGGGCCCGCTTCGCGCAGCAGCCGGAGACGGCGTACGACGTGGACCCGGCGGAGATCGCCGAGAACCGCGACGACTGGCTCCGCGAGTGGAGCGACGTCACGTCCCGATGAGGCGGACGCTCGCCCTGCTCGGCCTGGCCCTCGGGCCGGTGCTGGTGCTCGGCGTGTTCTTCGTGCTGCCCGTGGCAGGGATGGTCGCGCGCGGCTTCTGGCCCGACGGCGCCTTCGACCCCGGCGGGGTGCTCGAGGTGCTCACCCGCCCGCGGACCGGCCGGGTCGTGTGGTTCACCCTCTGGTCCTCGGCGGTCGCGACCGCGGTCTCGGTGCTGCTGGGACTCCCCGCGGCGTACGCCCTGCACCGGCTGGACCTCCCGCTGCGCCGGGTCGTGCGCGCGGCGCTGCTGGTGCCGTTCGTGCTGCCGACCGTGGTGGTGGGCGTCGCCTTCCGGCAGCTGCTCGGCGAGGCCGGACCGCTGGGCGGCCTCGGCCTCGACGGCACGCCGGTCGCGATCGTCGCCGGCCTGGCGTTCTTCAACGTGGCCGTCGTGATCCGCAGCGTCGGCGCGGCCTGGGAGGGGCTCGACCCCCGCCCCGCCGAGGCGGCCGCCGCGCTCGGGGCGTCGCCGGCGCAGGTGCTGCGCACCGTCACGCTGCCCGCGCTGCGGCCGGCGATCGTGTCGGCCGCGAGCGTGGTGTTCCTCTTCTGCGCCACGTCCTTCGGCGTCGTGCTGACCCTCGGCGGGCTCCGCTACGCCTCGGTCGAGACCGAGATCTACCTGCTCACCACCAACCTGCTCGACCTGCAGGCCGCGGCCGCGCTCTCGGTGGTCCAGCTGGTCGCGATCACGGCGCTGCTCGCGCTCGCCGCCCGGCTGCGGACCGTGCCCGACCCGGCCGTCGACCGGCGGACCGCCCGCCCCCGTGCCGTACGCCGCTCCGACTGGCCGCAGGTCACCGCGACGCTGGCGCTGCTCGCGCTGGTCGCCGCGCCGATCGCCACGCTGGTGGTCGGCTCGCTGCGGGTGGGCGACGAGTGGAGCCTGGGCAACTACCGCGCCCTCCAGACGACGGGCGAGGGGGCGCTGCTCGTGCCGGTGACCGAGGCGCTGGTGACCTCGCTGCGCACGGCCGTCGACGCCACCTGGATGGCGCTGCTGCTCGGCCTGGTCGTCGCCGTCGTCGTCACGCGGCGGTCGCGGACGCCGGGGGAGCGGCGGGTCCGGTCGGTGCTCGACGGGTTCTTCATGCTGCCGCTCGGGGTCTCGGCGGTGACGCTGGGCTTCGGCTTCCTCATCACCCTCGACCGCCCGCCGCTGGACCTGCGCGACTCCGCGCTGCTCGTGCCGGTCGCGCAGGCGCTGGTGGCGCTGCCGCTGGTGGTCCGCACGATCGTGCCGGTCCTCGGCGGCATCGACGACCGGCAGCGGCAGGCCGCCGCGTCGCTGGGTGCCGGGTCGCTGCGCACGCTGGCCACCGTGGACCTGCCAGTGGTCTGGCGGCCGCTGCTCGCCGCGGCCGGCTTCGCGTTCGCCGCCTCGCTCGGGGAGTTCGGCGCGACCGCGTTCCTCGCCCGCGAGGACCGGGCCACCGTCCCGGTCGTCATCTTCCGGCTCATCGGCAGCCCGGGCGCGATGGGCTACGGCATGGCGCTGGCCGCCTCGGTCGTCCTCGCCGCCACCACCGCCGTCGTCATGCTCGCGGTCGAGCGGCTGCGCGTCCCCTCCCTCGGAGCGTTCTAGTTGCTGTCCCTCACCGACGTCTCCGTCGCCTACGACGGCGTCCCCGCCGTCCGCGATGTCACCCTCGACCTGCCCGACGGCCGGGTGCTCGCCGTCCTCGGCCCGTCCGGCTGCGGCAAGTCCACGCTGCTGCGCGCGGTCGCCGGGCTCGAGCCGGCCGGCGGCACGATCGCCTGGGACGGCAACGACGTCGGCCGCACGCCGACCCACAAGCGCGGCTTCGCGCTGATGTTCCAGGACGGGCAGCTCTTCGGGCACCTCACCGTCGCCCGCAACGTCGGCTACGCGTTGAAGCTGCGCCGAGCCCCCGACACAGCCCGCCGCGTCGAGGAGCTGCTCGCGCTCGTCGGCCTCGAGGGTTACGCCGACCGGATGCCCACCACGCTGTCCGGCGGCGAGCGGCAACGGGTCGCGCTCGCCCGCGCGCTCGCGGTGCAGCCGCGGCTGCTGCTGCTCGACGAGCCGCTCTCCGCCCTCGACGCCGGGCTGCGCGAGCGGCTGGCCGTCGACCTGCGGCGGATCCTGCGCGAGGCCGGTACGACCGCGCTGATGGTGACCCACGACCACGAGGAGGCGTTCACCGTGGCCGACCGGCTCGCGGTGATGCGCGGTGGCCGCGTCGTCCAGCAGGGCGCGATCGACGAGGTGTGGCGGGCGCCGGCCGACCGCGATACGGCGCTGTTCCTCGGCTACGCCCGCGTGCTGGAGGGCGCCGCCGCCGAGCTGGTCCTCGGTCGGCCCGCCCCGGCCGTCGCCGTACGCCGCTCGGCGCTCGTGCTCGACGAGGCCGGCCGCCTCGCCGGGACCGTCCGGGCGGCCCGCGCCACCCCGACCCAGGTGCGGCTGGTGGTCGACGTCGCCGGCCTGGGCGAGGTCGACGCCGTGGCGCCGCTGGACCGTCGCCCGGCGCTGGGCGCGGACGTGCGGCTCGCCGTGGACCGCTCCCGGCTGGCCGTCGTGGGGGCGGTCGCGGGCGGCGCGTCCTGAGCCCGTCGCACCCCGGCGCCGCGGCGTACCTAGACTGACCCCCGTGTACCGCCGCGCCTACGCCCTCCTCGTCGCGACGGCGCTCGCGATCGGCGCGTGGGCAGTCATCACCGCCGTCATCATCGACCGCCCGCTGATCGACCCCGAGGGCAGCTTCCTCGGCCCGTCGTGGCTGCGGCTGCCGCTGCTGTGCATCGGTGCGCTGGCGCTGGACCTGGTGCCGCGGGCGCTGTGGCTCTCCCGCGGTCGGGTCAAGGAGATGCCCGACATCGTCCGCGACCGGCTGCGGTCGCACTGGAACCGCGAGCGCGTGCTGCTGGTGATGCTCGGCATCGTCAGCTTCTACGTCATCTACGTCTGCTACCGGAACCTCAAGTCGTTCCTCCCCCTGGTCAGCGGCCGGATGTACGACCGCGAGCTGCACCTGGTCGACCGGATCCTGTTCTTCGGCCACGAGCCGGCCGGAATCATCCACGACGTCCTCGGGCGCACGGTCGTCGCGCACGTCCTCTCGACCTTCTACCTCCTCTTCATCCCGATGGTCGCGATCCTCGTGACCGTCTGGCTGGTGTGGTCGCGCAACCTCTCCTTCGGCTGGTGGTTCGTCACCTCGCAGGGTCTGGCGTGGACCCTCGGGACCATTTCCTACTACGCGCTGCCGACACTCGGCCCGGGCCTGGAGTACCCCCACCTCTACGACCTCGCGCACACCGGCACGACCGACCTGATGAACTCCCTGGTCAACGCGCGGCAGAACGTCCTGTGGAGCGACGGCCAGGCCCAGACCGTCGCCGGCTTCGCCAGCCTGCACACCGCGATCTCGCTGCTGTGGGCGCTGATGGTGCAGTACACCGTCCAGTCCCGCGTGCTGCGCATCCTGTTCTGGGTCAACTTCGGGCTCACCGTCGTCGCGACCCTCTACTTCGGCTGGCACTACGTCGCCGACGACGTCGCGGGCATCTTCATCGCGCTGTTCTCCTTCTACGTCGCCGGCATCGCCACGGGTCAGAAGTTCGACCGGCACGGGCTGGCCTCGCACCCGACGACGACCACCTCCGCCGTCCCGGTCGAGCGCGTCCGGGACTGATCGGCGGCCGGGCCCAGGCGCTCCAGACCGGCGCCGTGACCCGGCTCCCACCCGGGTTGGCCGCCCCGACCCGCGGGTAACGAGAGGGTCATGGCGACCGACACCGTGCCCCCGTCCTCGGCCGAGGACGTCCCCGCCGAGCCCGGCGGCACCCCGCAGACCGACACCGACGCGCAGGTCGAGTCCAAGTCCGGCTACCGCCGGCCCGAGGTCGACGTCCCGGCCCTGACCCGGCTCCTCGACGGCAAGTACGCCGAGGTCCGCAACCTCGTGCGCACCAACCTGGCGGACTACTCCTCGATCCTCGAGGACGCCGAGACCATGTCGATGGCCGACTTCCGCGAGCGGGTCAAGGAGGTCGTCGTCGAGATGGCCGCCACCGGCCAGACTGGCATGGGCTTCCCCGAGGAGTACGGCGGCGGCGGCGACATCGGCGCGTCGATCGCGGCGTTCGAGACCCTGGCGTACGGCGACCTCTCGGTGCTGGTCAAGGTCGGCGTGCAGTTCGGCCTGTTCGGCGGCGCGATCCTCCAGCTCGGCAGCAAGCACCACCACGACGCCTACCTGCCGGACCTCATCACCGGGAAGCTGATGGGCTGCTTCGCGATGACCGAGTCCGGCCACGGCTCGAACGTCCAGGCGCTCGGCACCGTCGCGACCTACGACGTCGCCACCCAGGAGTTCGTCGTCACCACGACGACCGAGGCTGCGCGGAAGGACTACATCGGCAACGCGGCCGCCCACGCCCGCCTCGGCGTCGTCTTCGCGCAGCTCGAGGTCGCCGGCGAGCGGCACGGCGTGCACGCCTTCGTGGTGCCGCTGCGCGACGAGGACGGCGCCGTGCTCGACGGCGTACGCATCGAGGACGACGGCCGCAAGATGGGCCTCAACGGCGTCGACAACGGCCGGATCTGGTTCGACCACGTGCGGATCCCACGGGAGAACCTGCTCAACCGGTTCGCCGACGTGACGGCGGCCGGGGTCTACGAGAGCGACATCGAGAACCCCAACCGTCGCTTCTTCACCATGCTCGGCACCCTCATCCAGGGCCGGGTCTGCGTCGGCGGTGCCGGCATCAACGCCTCGAAGGTCGCGCTGACGCTGGCGGTGAAGTACGCCAACAAGCGCCGCCAGTTCGAGGCCACCAGCGAGGACACCGAGGAGCTGCTCCTCGACTACGGCATGCACCAGCGGCGACTCCTGCCGCTGCTCGCACGGACCTACGCGCTGCACTTCGCCCAGGAGGAGCTCGCCTCCCAGCTCCACGACGTGCTGTCGGGTGTGGTGGAGGACGAGCACACCCAGCGCGAGCTCGAGGCGCGCGCCGCTGGCACCAAGGCGCTCGGCACCTGGCACGCGACGCGGACCATCCAGGAGTGCCGCGAGGCGTGCGGCGGGGCCGGCTACCTCTCGGTCAACCGGTTCGACGCGCTCAAGGCCGACACCGACGTGTTCACCACCTTCGAAGGCGACAACACCGTCCTTCTGCAGCTGGTGGCCAAGGGCCTGCTGACCGACTACGCCAGCGAGTTCAGCGACATGGACCAGCTCGGCATGGTCCGATTCGTCACGGGCCTGGCCGTCGAGACCGTCATCGAGCGGACCGCGGTCAACAAGCTGCTCGAGCGGATCCGCGACGTGCTGCCCGGCGGCGACGAGTGGGACCAGGAAGCCGGCCTGCTCGACCCCGACTACCAGCTGGCGATGCTCCGCTTCCGCGAGGAGCACATCGTCTCCGGCGTCGCCCGCCGCCTCAAGCGCGGCATCGACCGCGGGATGAACCCCGGCGAGGTGTTCTCCCGGGTCCAGGACCACGTCATCGCCGGCGGTCGCGCGCACGTCGAGCGGCTGGTGCTCGAGGCGTTCGTCGCCAAGACCGCCGCGCTGCCCGACGGCGACCTGAAGGTCGCGCTGAACCTGCTCTGCGACCTCTTCGCGCTCAGCACGATCGAGGCCGACCGCGCCTGGTTCATGGAGCACGGCCGACTCTCGGTCGCCCGCTCCAAGTCGATCAGCCGCGAGATCGGCAGCCTGTGCCGCAAGATCCGCCCGCTCGCGGAGAAGCTCGTCGACGCCTTCGCCGTCCCGCGGGAGATGCTCCGCTCGCCCGACCTGCTGGACTGGCCGCCGGCCTGACGGCATACCCCTCCAACACGCACGAGCGCCCGGCCCCTCGCAGGGGACCGGGCGCTCGTCGTGTGGTGCGCGGGGCTCAGTAGTGCCCGCCGTTGTCCTTGAAGCGGGCGAAGGAGGCGTGGACCTCGGCCTCGGCCTCGGCGCGGCCGACCCACTCGGCACCCTCGACGGACTTGCCGGGCTCGAGATCCTTGTAGACCTCAAAAAAGTGCTGGATCTCGAGACGGTCGAACTTCGAGACGTGGCTGATGTCGCGCAGGTGCTCCAGGCGCGGGTCGGTCGACGGGACGCAGAGGACCTTGTCGTCGCCGCCGGCCTCGTCGGTCATCCGGAACATGCCGATCGCGCGGCACTTGATCAGGCAGCCGGGGAACGTCGGCTCCTGGAGGATGACCAGCGCGTCGAGCGGGTCGCCGTCCATGCCGAGGGTGTCCTCGATGTAGCCGTAGTCGGCCGGGTACTGCGTCGAGGTGAACAGGGTCCGGTCCAGGCGAAGACGCCCGGACTCGTGGTCGACCTCGTACTTGTTGCGCTGACCCTTCGGGATCTCGACCAGGACGTCGAACTCGAGCACGTGTTTCCTCCGCTGGCTCCGGGGGCGTTCAGGACGGCCCGGGACGGGCCAGGGGCACAGTGTCCCGCAGAATGGGCTCCAACGCTCATCCGGAGGGAGGAATCGTGGCGCGACGTGACGCACGCCACGGTCCTCCGCGCGCGCGCCTCCGCCCGCTTCTGCTGCTCCTCGTGCTCGCGGTGGTGGCCGCGGCGACCTGGCGGTACGACGTCCTCGACCGCTGGCTGGAGCCCGGCCGGCCCGCGGACCCGGCCGCCGTCGCGCCCCCGTCGGAGCTCGACCTGCCGGCGGTCGTCGCCGCGCCCGCCGTCGCCGAGGAGGCGGTCGGCGCCGGTCCGGTCGCCGCGGCGGCCGTGCGGCGTGCGATCCGCCCGAACCTGGCCGACGGAGACCTCGGCCGCCACGTGCTCGCCGCGGTCGGCCCGCTCGACGGCGCCGGCGTGCTGGTGCGCTCCGGCTCGGGCGCCTCGCTCGCGATCCCGGCGTCGACCACGAAAATCGTCACCTCCGTGGCCGCCCTGCTCGCGATGGACCCCGCCACCCGGTTCACGACGCGCGTCGTCGACGCCGGCCCGCGCGGGATCGTGCTCGTCGGCGGTGGCGACCCGTTCCTGGCGAGCGAGCCGGTGGACCCCGACGGCGGGCCCGCCTGGCCCGAGCGGGCCGACGTCACGACCCTGGCCCGGGCGACCGCCGACGCGCTGGTCGCCGCCGGGCGCACCCGTGTGCGGGTCGGCTACGACACCTCCCTGTTCAGCGGACCGGAGGTCAGTCCGCGGTGGCGCGCCGACTACGTCCCCGACGGGGTCGTCTCGCCGATCACCGCGCTGTGGGTCGACGAGGGCCGCCCCGCCGAAGGGTTCGGCCGGGTGGAGGACCCCGCGCTGACCGCGGCGACCGTCTTCGCCGGCGTGCTGTCCCGCCGCGGGGTCGAGGTCGTCGGCGTCCCCCGCGAGCAGGTCGCTCCCGACGGAGCGGCCGAGCTGGCCTCGGTGACCAGCGCGCCGCTGTCGCAGGTCGTCGAGCAGGTGCTCGTGGTGAGCGACAACGAGGCCGCCGAGGTGCTGCTGCGCCACGTGGGGCTGGCCACCGAGGGCACCGGCTCCTTCGCGGCCGGCCGGCGCGGCGTCGTACGGCTGCTGGGGGAGGCGGGCGTCGACCTCGGCCGCAGCGTCTTCTGGGACGGCAGCGGGCTGTCGCGGGAGAACCGGGTCGAGCCGGCCGCGCTCCTCGACCTGCTGCGGCTCGCCGCGTCCGACGACCACCCCGAGCTGCGGCCGGTGCTGACCGGGCTGCCGGTGGCGGGGTTCACCGGGTCGCTGACCGACCGGTTCGACACCGGGGCGCGCGAGGGGCGCGGCCGGGTGCGCGCCAAGACCGGCACGCTCACCGGTGTCACCTCGCTGGCCGGCATCGCGACCGACCGCGACGGCCGGTCGATGGTCTTCGCGATGCTCGCCGACCGGGTACGCGTCGAGGACACCCTCGAGGCCCGCGACGCCATGGACGCGGCCGCCGCGGCGCTCGGCGCTTGTCGCTGCGGATAGTTTCGGCGTCATGAGCGAGCGCGTCGAGGCCATGATCGACTGGGACCTCGCGGTCTCGCTGGGGACCCGGATCGCCGGCGAGGGTCCCGAGGTGACCCGCGACCAGGCCGCCGCCGCGGTCGCGGAGCTGCGGGCGGACGCCGACCGGTCGACCGGACTGGTGCGGGAGTTCACCGGGCTCGTGGCGCAGGAGCGCACCGCGCCGGTGCTCGTGGTGGACCGGGCTGGCTGGGTCCAGGCCAACGCCGACGGCTTCAAGACCGTGCTCGCCCCCGTCGTCGACCAGCTGACCGGCAAGAAGGCGCCGGGGCCGCTGGCGACGGCGGTGGGCTCGAAGGTCACCGGCGCCGAGGTCGGCGGGCTGCTCGGCTTCCTCGCCGGCAAGGTGCTGGGCCAGTTCGACCCGTTCCACGACCCGCACGGCCGGCTGCTGCTCGTCGCGCCGAACATCGTCCACGTCGAGCGCGAGCTCGGCGCCGACCCCACCGACTTCCGGCTGTGGGTGTGCCTGCACGAGGAGACCCACCGCGTGCAGTTCACCGCGGTGCCGTGGATGCGCGACCACCTGTTCGCGCAGATCGAGGCGCTCGCCGCGACGATGCAGCCCGACGCGCTCCTCGACGACGGCCTCAAGCGGGCCCTGGAGTCGCTCCGGCAGGGCGTCGGCGGCGGCAGCCTCCTCGACGTCGTCGGGTCGCCGGAGCAGAAGGAGATCCTCGACCGGGTCACCGCCGTCATGTCGCTGCTCGAGGGACACGCCGACGTGGTCATGGACGGCGTCGGCCCGACCGTCATCCCCAGCGTCGCGAAGATCCGCGCCAGCTTCGACGAGCGCCGCAAGGGCGTCGGCACCCTCGACCGGATCCTGCGCCGGCTGCTCGGCCTCGACGCGAAGATGGCGCAGTACCGCGACGGCGCCCGCTTCGTCCGCGGCGTCGTCGACAAGGTCGGCATGGCCGAGTTCAACGCCGTCTGGGAGCGCCCCGAGAACCTCCCCACCCGCGACGAGGTCGCCGACCCCGAGCTGTGGGTCTCGCGGGTCCTGTGAGCCGCTGATGGCGCTCCACCCCGCGGTCGCGGCGGTACGCCGCGGCGTCCGCGCCGCCCTCGCGCCGCTCCCGCCCGGCGTACCCGTCGTCGTCGCGTGCTCCGGCGGGGCCGACTCCCTGGCTTTGCTCGCCGCCACCGTCTTCGAGGGCCACAAGGCCGGCCTCCGTGTGGTCGGCGCGGTCGTCGACCACGGCCTCCAGGAGGGATCGGTCGACCACACCGCGCGGGTCGTCGACCAGATGGCCGGCCTCGGCGCGGACGAGACGCTGTCCGCCCGCGTGCAGGTCGACCCCGCCGGCCTCGGCGTCGAGGCGGCCGCCCGACGCGCGAGGTACGCCGTGCTGGAGCAGGTCGCTGCCCACTTCGCCACCGCCGACGGCCCGACCCCCGTCCCTGCCACGGTCCTGCTCGGCCACACTCGCGACGACCAGGCGGAGACCGTCCTGCTCGGGCTGGCCCGCGGCTCCGGCGGCCGCTCGCTCGCCGGTATGCGCCGCGCGTTCGGCCCGTTCGTGCGACCGCTGCTCGACGTCACCCGCGACGACACCGTCACCGCCTGCCAGGTCGAGGGCATCCCGTTCTGGGACGACCCGCACAACGCCGATCCCGGCTACGCCCGCGTCCGCGTGCGTCGCACCGTCCTGCCGGTCCTCGAGGAGCAGCTCGGCCCCGGCGTCGCCGCCACCCTCGCCCGCACCGCCGACCAGGTCCGCCACGACGTCGACCACCTCGACGACCTCGCCGAGGCCCGCCACGCCGCCCTCGCCGCGAACACCCCCGACGGCTCGCTCCCCGTCGCCGCCCTGCTCGAGGACCACCCGGCCATCCGCCACCGCGTCCTCCGCCTGGCGGCCCTCGCCGCCGGCGCCCCCGCCTCCGAGCTCTTCTCCGAGCACGTCCTCGCCGTCGACGCCCTCCTCACCGACTGGCACGGCCAGAAGTGGGTCGACCTCCCCGGCCACCTCCGCGCCCGCCGCGTCGACGGCCGCATCGTGGTCGTCCACGCCTGAGTGGTTCGTCCTGACCGCCCGGCGCGGCCGTATGGCGCGAACGGGTCATCCGGGCCCATTCCGGTCCCCGGGGCGGCCGCGCAGACCTACTGTCGACGAGTGCTCTCGAACCGTCTGCTCACCCTTGCCGCCTCGACCGGTCTGCTTCTCGGCTCCCTCGGCCTGTCCGGCCTGACCGGAGCGCGCGCGCACGTCGCGCCCGCCCCGACGTCGACCTGGAGTGCGACGAACCCTCTGCGACCCACGCCCCCCGCAGGCTCCGGCTGGATCCAAGGCTGGGCGGTCGACCGCGCCGGCAAGCCCCACCTGGACGTCGTGGTGGAGGCCTACCGGCCGGGCGACCTACGGGATCCGGTCGCCACCGCCCTCTCCTACGCGGGGTCGAACGTCCACGGCGACGAGGTCGACGGCTTCTTCCGGCTCCAGGTCCCCGAGGGCCGGTTCGTCCTCAAGCTCGCCAGCATGCCTGGTGCCACGGACCCGTTCCGGACGCTGTGGTTCGGGCGCAAGGTCCCCGTGCGGATGGCTGGCGGAGTCGCGGAGGTGGGCGACATCGCCCTCACCCGTGTTCGCAAGGTGAAGCCGCGCACCGTCGTGACCCTCGACCGGACGAGGATCAAGCAGCGCCAGCGCGGCGTCGTGCGCGTCACGGTCACGCATCCGGAGGTCGTGCCGGTGACCGGCAAGGTCAGGGTCACGGCCGATCGCAAGGCTCTGACCACGCTCGAGCTGCGCAACGGAGCGTCGTACCTCGAGCTCCCCAGGCTGGGGCTGGGCACGCACCGCGTGTCGGTGCAGTTTCTCGGCAACGAGGCGGTGCTCCCGGGCTCGACCGCCTCGACGGTGCTGAGCGTCGTGCGGCGCTGACGTCGCTCGCTGGTCGCCGGGTCGTCGCCACCCGAGCCCGACGGCCCACCCGACCCAGCCGGATCGCGCCCGGGAGACCTCGCCTACGCTGCTCGCATGGACGCTGCTGACGTGTCGGACGACCTGCTTCACGTGCTCTACACCGAGGCCCAGATCCAGGACCGGATCAAGGAGATGGCCGCCGACATCGAGCGCGACTACGAGGGCAAGGAGCTGCTGATCGTCGGCATCCTGCGCGGCGCGGTGATGGTGATGGCCGACATGGCCCGCAGCTTCCACCGCCACGTGGAGATGGACTGGATGGCGGTGTCGTCGTACGGCTCGGGCACCAAGTCCAGCGGTGTGGTCCGCATCCTCAAGGACCTCGACACCGACATCAGCGGCCGGCACGTGGTGATCGTCGACGAGATCATCGACACCGGCCTGACCCTGTCGTGGCTGACGTCGAACCTGAGCAGCCGCAACCCCGCCAGCGTCGAGATCGCGACGCTGCTGCGCAAGCCCGAGGCGCTGCAGATGCCGGTCGACGTGAAGTACGTCGGGTGGGACATCCCGAACGAGTTCGTCGTCGGCTACGGCCTGGACTACCGCGAGCGCTACCGCAACCTGCGCGACATCGGCACCCTCGCGCCGCACGTCTACTCCTGATCGCCACCCGCCCGGACATATCGGGGTAGTCCTGCACATACCGGGGCAGATCTGCCCCGGTATGTGCAGGGGTCACCGGTGAACCGGGGACCCTTGCGCCGGCCCGGACCGGTCCTGCTCCCCGTTGCCGCGGACCTGTACCGTCAGGGATTCAAGACGAGCGTCGGAAGAAGCCTGTGAAGCGGATATTCAAGGGTCCTTGGATCTGGATCGTGGTCGCCGTGGTCGGCGTCCTGCTGGCCCTGCAGTACCTCGCGCCCAACGGCGGGTACGACGAGATCGACACCTCCCAGATGGAGGAGTACATCGCCAACGGCGACGTCTCGGAGATCACCTTCATCGACGGTGACCAGAAGATCGAGGCGACCCTCGACGACGGCGTCCGCGAGGACGGCGAGAAGGTCATGACCCACTACGTGCTGGGTCAGCAGATCGACATCATCGACGCCGTCGACGAGCAGCGCGCCGAGGGCACGATCGAGAAGTCCAACTCGGAGAACCCGCAGCCCAGCCTGCTCGGCTCGATCCTCGCGACGCTGCTCCCGTTCGCGCTCATCATCCTGCTGTTCCTCTTCCTCATGAACCAGGTGCAGGGCGGCGGCGGCCGCGGCGTCATGCAGTTCGCCAAGAGCCGCGCCAAGCTGATCACCAAGGACATGCCGAAGACGACGTTCTCCGACGTCGCCGGCGCCGAGGAGGCCATCGAGGAGCTCGGCGAGATCAAGGAGTTCCTCCAGGAGCCGGCGAAGTTCCAGGCCGTCGGCGCGAAGATCCCCAAGGGCGTGCTGCTCTACGGCCCACCCGGCACCGGCAAGACGCTGCTGGCCCGCGCCGTCGCGGGCGAGGCCGGCGTGCCGTTCTACTCGATCTCCGGCTCCGACTTCGTCGAGATGTTCGTCGGCGTCGGCGCGAGCCGCGTGCGCGACCTGTTCGAGCAGGCCAAGGAGAACGCCCCGGCGATCGTCTTCATCGACGAGATCGACGCCGTCGGTCGGCACCGCGGCGCCGGCATGGGCGGCGGCCACGACGAGCGCGAGCAGACCCTCAACCAGCTGCTCGTCGAGATGGACGGCTTCGACGTCCGCGGCGGCGTCATCCTCATCGCCGCGACCAACCGTCCCGACGTGCTCGACCCGGCGCTGCTGCGCCCGGGCCGCTTCGACCGCCAGATCCAGGTCGACGCCCCCGACCTCGCCGGCCGCCACCAGATCCTCCAGGTGCACAGCCGCGGCAAGCCGATGTCGCCGGACATCGACCTGCTGTCGGTCGCACGGCGTACGCCGGGCTTCACCGGCGCCGACCTTGCCAACGTCCTCAACGAGGCCGCCCTGCTGACGGCCCGCAGCAGCCAGAAGCTGATCACCGACCAGGCCCTCGACGAGGCCATCGACCGCGTGATCGCCGGCCCGCAGCGCCGCACCCGCCTGATGAGCGAGAAGGAGAAGCTCATCACCGCCTACCACGAGGGCGGCCACGCCCTCGTCGCCGCGGCGCTCCCGGGCACCGACCCGGTCCACAAGATCACGATCCTCCCGCGGGGCCGGGCGCTCGGCTACACGATGGTCCTGCCCGACGAGGACAAGTACTCCCAGACCCGCTCGGAGATGCTCGACAAGCTCGCCTACATGCTGGGCGGCCGCGCGGCCGAGGAGATGGTCTTCCACGACCCGACCACCGGCGCCGGCAACGACATCGAGAAGGCGACCTCGCTCGCCCGCGCGATGGTCACGCAGTACGGCATGACCGAGCGGCTCGGCGCGATCAAGCTCGGCGAGACCCAGGGCGAGCCGTTCCTGGGCCGCGACATGGGCCACTCGCGCAACTACTCCGAGGACGTCGCCGCGATCGTCGACGAGGAGACCAAGAAGTTCCTCGCCGCCGCGCACCAGGAGGCCTTCGACATCCTCGAGGAGAACCGCGACGTCCTCGACGCGCTGGTCCTCGCGCTGCTCGACAAGGAGACGCTCGACAAGGCCGAGGTCGCCCGGATCTTCGAGCCGCTGCGCCGCCGCTCGGCGCGCCCGGCGTGGACCGGCTCGCCGGACCGCAACCCCTCGGCGATCCCCCCGATCGAGATCCCGCAGGAGATCCGCGACCGGGCCAAGGCCAACGCCACGGTCGCCCCGAACGGCGAGGGTGGCTCCATCGTCACCCCGCCGGGCCCCGGCGGCGACGTGCACGGCGGCCCGGGTGCCGGTCCGATCGGGCCGGTGGACCCGCCGGCGCCGCCGACCCCGGGGCCCTACCCCGGCGGGACCGCATGACCGACCGCGTGAGCCAGGTCGAGCGCGACCCGGCCGAGGTGCCGCCGTTCGACCAGGCGCGCGCCGAGGCCGCGGTCCGCGAGCTGCTCATCGCCATCGGGGAGGACCCCGACCGCGAGGGCCTGCTCGACACCCCGGCCCGCGTGGCCCGGGCGTACGCCGAGGTGACGGCCGGGCTGCGGATGCGGCCCGAGGACGTCCTGTCCACGACGTTCGACATCGGCCACGAGGAGATGGTGCTGGTCCGCGACATCGAGCTGTGGTCGATGTGCGAGCACCACCTGGTCCCGTTCACCGGCGTCGCGCACGTCGGCTACATCCCGGCGGAGTCCGGCAAGATCACCGGCCTGTCCAAGCTGGCCCGGCTGGTCGACGTCTACGCCCGCCGCCCGCAGGTCCAGGAGCGGCTGACCACCCAGGTCGCCGACGCGCTGGTGCGGCTGCTCGAGGCGCGCGGCGTCATCGTCGTCATCGAGGCCGAGCACCTGTGCATGACCATGCGCGGCGTCCGCAAGGCGGGCGCGCGCACCATCACGTCCGCGGTGCGCGGCAGCTTCCTCACCGAGCCCGCGACGCGCGCCGAGGCGATGGCGCTGATCCGCGGCACCCACTGACGGCTGCCGTGGCGACGCTCCAGCCGGGTCAGCACCACGACGCCACGCCGGCGTCGGCGGTGGGTGGGCTGTTCCTCCCGATCGGCCGCCCCCGGGTGATGGGCATCGTCAACGTCACGCCCGACTCGTTCTCCGACGGCGGCCGGTACGTCGAGCCGGACGCCGCCGTCGCCCACGGCCGCAGCCTGTTGGCCGACGGGGCCGACGTGCTCGACATCGGCGGCGAGTCGACCCGTCCGGGCGCGACCCGGCCGCTGGTCTCCGAGGAGCTCGACCGGGTCGTGCCGGTGATCCGCGACCTCTCACGCGACGGCGTCGTGTCGGTGGACACCATGCGCGCCGAGGTCGCCGAGGCCGCGCTCGAGGCCGGCGCCACGATCGTCAACGACGTCTCCGGCGGCCTGGCCGACCCGCGGATCCTCGAGGTCGCCGCGGCGGCCGGCGCGGTGTACGTCGCCATGCACTGGCGCGCCCACAGCACCCGGATGGCCGACTTCGCGACGTACGACGGACCCGGTGGCGTCGTGGGCACGGTCGCGGCCGAGCTGTCCGAGAGGCTGGAGGCGGTCCTGGCCGCGGGCGTTGACCCGGCCCGCGTGGTGCTCGACCCGGGGCTCGGCTTCGCCAAGCGCGGCGAGCACAACTGGGAGCTGCTGCGCGACCTCGACCCGATCACGGCGCTCGGCCAGCCGGTGCTGGTGGGGGCGAGCCGCAAGTCGTTCCTCGGCCGGCTGCTCGCGGCCGACGACGGCTCGCCGCGGCCGGTCGAGCAGCGCGAGCACGCCCACGCCGCGGTGGTCGCCCACCTGGCCCGACAGGGCGTCTGGGGCGTGCGCGTCCACGACGTGCGCGCCACACGTGACGCCCTCGCCGTCGTCGCCGCGCTGGACGAGCCGGCGGCCGCCGCGCCCGTCGCCGCCCCCGTCCAGGGAGGACGCCCATGACCGACGAGATCTCCGTCACCGGCATCGAGTGCTGGGGCCACCACGGCGTCTTCGACTTCGAGCGGAGGGAAGGGCAGACGTTCGTCATCGACCTCACGCTCGGTGTCGACACCGCCCCTGCGGCGGCGAGTGACGACTTGCACGACACCGTGGACTACGGAAGTCTCGTGGCGGCGGTGAAGGCCGCCGTGGAGAAAGACCCGGTCGACCTGATCGAGACCCTGGCCCAGCGCATCGCGGACGTCTGCCTGGCGGACGCCAAGGTCGCCTGGGCGCGGGTCACGGTCCACAAGCCGGACGCACCCGTCGATGCGACGTTCGCCGACGTCGCACTCACCATCACCCGGAGGGCCCACCGTGACTGAGACCCCCAATCCGCACATCATCGACGCCGACACCCTCACCGGGGAGATGCGTCCGATCCGTCGTGCGGTCCTGGCCCTGGGGTCCAACCTCGGTGAGCGGATGGCGAGCCTGCAGGGCGCGGTCAACGCCATCGCCGACACCCCCGACGTGTGGGTGACCGCCGCGTCGCCGGTCTACGAGACCGACCCGGTCGACTCCCCGGCGGACGCGAAGACCTACCTCAACGCCGTCGTCCTCATCGACACCACGCTCGCCGCGAGCCGCCTGATGGACCGCGCGCTGGCGATCGAGGACGCCTTCGAGCGCGAGCGCGGCGAGGTCCCCAACGCCCCGCGCACCCTCGACGTCGACCTGATCGTCGTCGGCGACCGCCGCAGTGACGAGCCGAGCCTGCGCCTGCCGCACCCCCGCGCCCACGAGCGCGCGTTCGTCCTCAAGCCGTGGTTCGACCTCGAGCCCGACGCCGAGCTGCCGGGCCACGGCCCGATCAGCGAGCTGCTGGCCGGGATCGGCACCGACGGGCTGACCCTGCGTGAGGACCTGACGCTCGAGGTCGGGTGAGCGACCCGCTCGGCACCCCCGGCCCGCCGGAGGAGCCGGGCGGCAGCCTCCGGCCCACCTCGCCGGCGGCCCTGACCGCCTGGGCCGTCGTCGGCCTGGTCGGCGGGTGGCTGGTGCACCCGGTCGCGGACCGGTGGGGCACCCCGCCCCTCGTCACCTGGGCGCAGCCGCTGGCCCTGCTGCTGGTGGTCGCGATCCTCGGCGCGACCGCCTGGATCACCTTCCGGCAGGTGCACGTGCGCCGGGAGCGGCTCGACCCGCAGCAGGCGGTCAACCGGCTGGTGCTCGCGCGCGCGTGCGCGTACGTCGGCGCGCTGGCCGCCGGCGGCTACCTCGGGTACGCCGTGTCCTGGCTCGGGGTGCCCGCCGAGCTGGCCGAGCAGCGCGCCTGGCGCTCGGCCGCCGCCGCGTTGGCCGGGGCCGGTGTGGCGGTGACCGCGTTGCTGCTCGAGCGCGCGTGTCGCGTCCGGTCCGACGACGCGGCGCCCTAACCTGCTGGACATGGCAACCTCAGCGGCACCATCGGTCACTCCTGCCTCGCGTCGCCGGCAGCGCTCGACGCGGCTGACCGTGGCCGTCGGGCTGCTCGTGGTGGGCGCGGTCGCCGTCGCGGCGGCCATCGCCACCGGCTCGTGGGGCTTGACCGCCGGCGCCGCCGTGCTGGCCGTGGTGCTCGGCGCGGCCGCCACGCGGATCACCTCGGCCGAGCTGGCCCAGTCCCGCCGCGACGCCGCGCGCGACCGAGCCGAGCAGGCGCAGGCCTACCGCCGGATGGCCGAGGAGCGTGCCGCCGAGCACGCGACGTACGTCGAGACCGTCGAGCGCCGCATCGCCGACCGCGAGGCGAGCATCGCCGACCTCGAGCAGGGGCTGACCGCCGCGCAGCAGCGCGTCGCCGACGCCACCCTCAAGCTGGGCACCGAGGCGCGCCGGGCCGACGCCGCCGACCGGGCCCGCGCCGAGCTCTCCGCGGACCTCGACGCGGCCGAGGAGCGCGCCGCCGAGGCGATCGTCCGGATGGCCGAGCTGGAGCAGGAGGTCGACGTCCTGCGCGCCGAGCTCGAGGTCGTCACGGCCGCCTGGCAGACCGCCGAGGCGACCCGCAAGCGCGCCTGAGCCGGTCGCCACGCGTACCCCGCGGGGGTTTGCCGAACCGACCACCGGGGAGACTTGTCCTTCGTGATCCCTGAGGACTCCCGGTTCGAGAACGACCCCGAGGAGCTCGTGGCCGAGGCGCCCGGGCTGCCGAGCGGGTGGGAGGTCGGGACACCGGACCCGGCCGACCGGTTCGACGTCGCCCGGCTGACGCACCTGCTGCGCGCCCACGAGCGGCACGGCCGCGGCTGGGCCGGCGCGGGCGTCGACGACGTCCTCGTCGAGGTCTCCGAGCACGGCCTGCGGATGCGGCAGAACGTCGTCGTCCGCGACGCCGAGGGCGAGATCCGCGGCTGGGCCAGCGCGCACGACCGCGCCGCCGGCCGGATGCTCTTCGTCCACGTCGTCGAGCGCGACCTGCCCGAGCGGATCGCCAAGGCCTGCTCCGACGTGCTCTTCGAGTGGGGCGTCGGCCAGGCCAAGGTGCTCGGCGCCGCGCGCGGGCTGGAGACCCAGCAGATCGACACCGGCGCCTTCGCCGACGACGAGCGGCAGCACAAGTGGCTCGCCGATGCCGGCTTCGAGCGGGTGCGCACCTGGTGGCAGATGAGCCGGCCCGTGACCGCCGACGAGGCGCGGCTGGTGCCCTCGCCGGCCCGGTGGGAGGGCAAGGGTGTCGTCTTCCGGCGCGTGCGCCGCGGCGAGGACGGCATGCCGGACACCGAGGACCTGCGCAAGGTCCACGACGTGCTCGAGGGCGCCTTCGTCGACCACTTCAACCACCACGAGGAGACCTTCGAGGAGTTCGTCCACCGGCTCCGCGAGGACCCCGGCCACCGCTGGGACCACTGGTGGCTCGCCGAGCTCGTCGAGGACGGCGGCCGCACCGCTGTCGGCACCCTCGTCGGCGCTGTCTCCGAGAGCTCCGGCGGCGGCCCGGACGGGTCGTACGTCGAGTACCTCGGCGTGCTCGAGGCCGCCCGCGGCCGCGGCGTCGCCAAGGGCCTGCTGCGCACGATCATCGCCGACGCCGCCGACCGCGGCCGCGACCGCGTGGGCCTCGAGGTCGACGCCGACTCCTCCACCGGCGCCGACGGGCTCTACACCTCCATGGGCTGGGCCACGAAGTACGTCACCGAGTCCTGGCACCGCGACGTCCCTGTCGCCTGACCGGCAGGCGCGGGCCGTCCACAACCGCGCAATTGTGCGGTTGTGGACGTGCGGAAGCGCTTCCACCGGTCGACTTCCGCGCAATTGAACGACCGTCGACCGCCCGGCCCCGAGCCCGGCCCCGGACCCGACCTCGACTCACGGACCGGGCCGGGCCTGCCGGGTCAGCCGGCGAGGGAGGCGCGCAGCGCGCGGTGGACGCCGGCGGGGGTGAGGACGCCGAGGAAGACCGGGCCGCGCCTGACGCCGACCATCCCGTGGTCGCTGCGCAGGATGGCGGCGAGGGCCTCCTCGAGAGTGGCGCCGACCTCGACCGCGGCGCCGAGGTCGCCGAGGCGTACGCCGTCGAGCGGCTCGAGGTGCGCCGGGTCGACCGTGGTGACCGAGAGCCGGCGCAGTCCCCGCTCGGAGCCGACGAAGTCCGCGACGAAGTCGTCGGCGGGCCGGGCGAGCAGCTCGGCCGGCGTCGCATGCTGCGCGAGCCGGCCGCCGGCGGCGAAGACCGCGACGCGGTCGCCCATCCGCACCGCCTCGTCGATGTCGTGGGTGACCAGCACGACGGTCTTGCCGAGGTCGCGCTGAAGCCGGAGGAACTCGTCCTGCAGCCGCACCCGCACCACCGGGTCGACCGCGCCGAACGGCTCGTCCATGAGCAGCACCGGCGGGTTCGCGGCGAGCGCACGGGCCACGCCGACGCGCTGCCGCTGGCCGCCGGAGAGCTGGTGGGGGTAGCGGTCGGCGTACGTCCCCGGGTCGAGCCCGACGAGCTCCATCAGCTCGGTGGCGCGGGCGCGGGCGGTCGCCTTCGACTCGCCGTACAGCAGCGGCACGGTCATCACGTTGGTGACGATCTTCTGGTGCGGGAAGAGCCCGACCTGCTGGATGACGTAGCCGATGCTGCGCCGCAGCCGCACCGGGTCCTCGCCGGTGACGTCGCGCCCGTCGATCTCGATCCGGCCGGTGCTGGGCTCGATGAGCCGGTTGATCATCTTCAGCGTCGTCGACTTGCCGCAGCCCGAGGGCCCGACGAGGCACAGCAGCTCCCCGGCGGCGACCTCGAGGTCGAGCGCCTGCACGGCGACCGTCCCGTCGTCGTACGTCTTGCCGACACCCGAGAGCCGGATCATCGCGGTCCCGCCCGCAGGGCCGGTAGCGTCCATGCGCGTGACAGTACTGGCGGCGGCCGCGGCTCCGCCCGCAGCCGAGCCGAGCTGCTACAGCTCCGTGCGCAACGAGTGGTGGTGCTGGCAGTACGTCGTCGACCGACGTGAGGAGATCACCGAGGCCGGTGTCCAGCACGTCGGGATCACGCTCGCCGCCATCGTGCTGGCCGTGGCCCTCGCCTTCCCGCTGGCCCTGCTCGCCCGGCGGACACGGCGCCTGGAGTCCACGGTGCTGGCCGTCAGCACCGGCCTCTACACCATCCCCTCGCTGGCGCTGTTCCCGTTGTTCCTGCCCTTCACGGGCCTGAGCGCGGCCACCGTCGTCCTCGCCCTCGCCCTCTACGCGCTGACGGTGCTCGTCCGCTCGCTGCTCGACGGGCTGCGGGCCGTGCCCGAGGAGGTCCGTGAGTCCGCGATCGGCCAGGGCGTGGGTCCGACCCGCCTGCTGCTGCGCGTCGAGCTCCCGCTCGCGCTGCCGGTCTTCCTCGGGGGGCTGCGGGTGGCAGCGGTGTCGACCGTCGCCCTGACCACGGTCGGGGCTCTCGTGTCGTACGGCGGGCTGGGCAACCTCATCCAGCACGGCGTCGCCCGCAACTTCCGGGCGGAGCTGCTCACCGCCTCGGTGCTGTGCGTGCTCCTCGCCCTCGTGCTCGACGCCGTCATCGTGCTGCTGCAGCGCCTGCTGACCCCCTGGACGCGCGGGAGCACCGTGTGAACGTCCTCGCCGACACCTGGGACCACCTCCTCGACCCGACCAGCTGGCGAGGCGGCGGCGGCATGCTGGCGCTCCTGGTCGAGCAGCTGCTGCTGACCGTCACGGCCCTGGCGGCGGCCACGGTCGTGGGGCTGCCGATCGCCCTCGCGCTGGGGCACCGGGGACGCGGAGGGTTCCTGGCGATCAACGTGTCCAACATCGGCCGGGCCGTCCCGACCTTCGCGCTGCTGGCGGTCCTGGTCGCGGCGGACTGGCCGGGCACGGCGCAGCTGGGGCCCTACGGACGGGCCGGCCTGGCGACGCTCATCGCGCTCACGCTCTTCGGCCTGCCGCCGATCATCACCGCGGCGTACGTCGCCGTCAGGGAGGTCCCACGGGAGGTGACCGAGGCCGCGCGCGGCATGGGCATGACCGGGTGGCAGGTGTTCCGCAGGGCCGAGCTGCCGCTGGCCCTGCCGCTGGTCGTGTCCGGCCTCCGGCTGGCGCTGGTGCAGGTGTGGGCGACGGCCACGATCGCGGCCCTCGTCGCCGGGCCGGGGCTCGGTCGCGTCATCACCGACGGGTTCGCGGCCAACGACTACGGCAAGGGCATCGCGGGAGCCGTCGTCGTCGCGGTCGTGGCGCTGTGCCTCGAGACCGGCTCGGCCCTGGTCCAGCGCGCCGTCGACCCCCAGCGCCGGGCACGCAGCCGCACCGTTGGCGAGGACGTCCCCCCTACAGTGACGGAGGCGCCGGGGACGACCGGACGTCGAGCGACGGGGGACACCGCCGCACCGGACACGCGCGGCTCGGCCGCGGGACACAGAAGGTGAACACATGCAGCTACGACGAGCAGTCCTCTCCCTCGCCGCGGTGGGGGTCCTCTCGCTCGGCTCGGCCTGTGCCGGCGACGACCTCTCCGAGGAGTCCGGGGACGGCGCGACGCCCGCCGGCTCCGGCGGCGAGGTGACGCTGGCGACGCAGAGCTTCGACGAGGCCGCCCTGGTCGGTGCGATGTACGCCGCCGTCCTCGAGGACGCCGGCTACGACGTGACGACCAAGGAGGTCGGCCGTCGCGACATCTACGTGCAGCAGATGCCCGGCCAGGTCGACGTCGCGCCCGAGTACGTCGGCGGCATCGCCGACTTCATGAACACCACGGTCAACGGGCCGGACGCCGAGCCGATCACGACCACCGACACCCAGGAGACGGTCGACGCCGTCACCCCGCTGCTCGAGGAGAAGGGGCTCACCCTCCTGGCGCCGTCGGAGGCCACCTCCCAGAACGCCTACTTCGTCACCCAGGAGTTCTCTGAGGCAGAGGGCGTCACGACGCTCTCCGACCTCGAGGGCACGTCGGTCGTCCTGGCTGCCAACGAGGACTGCCCGGGTCGCGCGGACTGCGAGGCCGGTCTCGAGGACGTCTACGGCATCGACGTCACCGAGGTCCTGCCGCTCGGCTTCGCCTCCCCACAGACCTACGCCGCCGTGCTGGACGGTGAGGCGCAGGTCGGCCAGACCGGCACGCTCGACGGCACGCTCGAGGACCAGGGCCTGGTCCTGCTCGAGGACGACCAACAGATCCAGCCGGCGCAGAACCTCGTCCCGCTGGTCTCGCAGGAGTTCCTCGACGAGCACCCCGACGCCCAGCAACCGCTCGAGGACCTGATGGGCGCCCTCGACAACGAGACCCTCGGCTCGCTCATCGCCCGGGTGACCGTCGACCGCGAGACCCCGCAGGACGTCGCCCGCGACTTCCTCGAGGAGGAGGGCCTGCTCTGACCAGGCCCTAGGCCTCGTGCGGTCGCAGCTCCAGGGCCGCGGGTGCGACGGTGTCCGGGTCTATGACCGGCACGTCGATCCGCGGCCCTGCTGCTGTCCGCACGCGGGGAAGCGGACCGCCGATCGAGCGCACGTGCTCGACGACCGCGGCCGCGTCCTCGCGGCGGCCCTGCTCCACCAGCCACCCCACGAGGCGGTACGCCGGCGTCAGGCCCGAGTGCGTGAGCGACCGGTCGCCCCACAGCTCCACGACGCCGGCGTGCAGCAGCTCCCACCAGTCGTCGGGGCACCCGGGCAGCTCGTCGAAGTAGCGGTGCAGGTCCCCGGCCAGGACCCGGTCGCGGAAGACCCGGGTGACCTCGCCCGAGCCGTGCCGCTCGACGCTGGCCAGCGCCATCCGCTTGGTGGCCCACCGGTCGCGCAGGTCCGTCAGCGACGAGCGCTGCTGGGTGATCGAGCTGCCGTCGTGGCGGATCCGCCAGTGGTAGACCACGTCCGGCACGACCGCGAACCGCCGCGCCCGCAGGAACGCCTCCGTCGTCGTCGGCTGGTCCTCGTAGCGCACGCCCTCCGGCCACGACAGCCCCGCGGACTCCCAGAAGTCGCGGCGGTAGAGCTTGTTCCACGCGAACACGTCGCCCAGGAGCTCGGGGTGCTCCTCGACGGTCGACGCGCCGGCCTGCGCATGCAGCCGGCGCATCCACGGCGGCTCGGCCAGCCCGCCGTCCTCCCACCGCGCGACCGAGCCGGTCACCAGGTCGCTGCCCGTGCGCTCGAGAGCCTGCAGCAGCACGGCGTACGCGCCGGGCGGCACGACGTCGTCGGAGTCGGCAAACGCCAGGACCTCCCCGGTGACGTGCCGCAGCCCCTCGTTGCGGGCCGCGCCCAGGCCGCGGTTCTCGGTGTGGACGACCCGCACCCGCGGGTCGCGGGCGGCGTACTCGTCCGCGATCGCGCCCGAGCCGTCCGGCGAGCCGTCGTCGACGACGACCACCTCGAGGTCGACCCGGCGAGAGGCCTGGGCGAGCACGCTGTCGAGGCACGCGGACAGGTAGCGCTCCACGTCGTAGACCGGCACCACGACGCTCACCCGGGTCTGGCGCCGGGCCCACGGTCGCAGCTGCATGGGCCGACAGTAGTGAGCGATAGGCTCCCTGGTCGTGAGTGCCCCCGACGCCGTCCCCTCCGCGCAGCAGCCTGCGGACCCGTCCGCCGTCGACCCCGCCGACTACCCCCGCAAGGTGCTGTTCGTCGCCGGTGCCGGGCGCAGCGGCACCAGCACGATGGCCGGGCTGATGCAGATCCTCGGCCTGCACGTGCCGCAGCCGGAGGTGGTCGCCGACGAGACCAACCCCAAGGGCTTCGGCGAGCCGGCCTGGGCCGTCGAGCACCACGACCGCCTGCTGAAGGAGGCCGGGGTCCAGGTCAGCGACTCGCGGCCCGACGCGTGGTTCGAGACCGGCCGGGTCTCCACCCGCGAGAAGGAGCGGATCACCACCGCCGCGTGGCTCGAGTCGCACTTCGCGGTCAGCAGCGAGCTGGTCGTCAAGGACCCCCGCCTGGCGTGGTTCCTCTCCCTGTGGCGCGTCGCGGCCGTCCGCACCGGCGCCACCCCCGTCTTCGCGACGATGCTGCGGCCGCCGGCCGAGGTCGTCGGCAGCAAGCAGACCTACTACAAGAACCGGCTCGGCTCGGCCCACCTGGCAGCCTCCTGGCTCAACATGCTGCTCCACACCGAGCGCGCCACCCGTGGCTCGATCGAGGGCGGCGACGGCAGTGCGCGGGTCTTCGTGCGGTACGCCGACCTGCTCGATGACTGGACCAAGACCTGCATGCACGCCGGCGAGACGCTCGGCCTGCAGCACGTCCTGCACGCGCGGTCCGAGCAGATCCGCGACGGCCACCGCTTCGTCGACCCCTCCCTGCGCCGCGTCACCCAGTCGCTGGAGGACCTCGGCCTGCCGAAGCGGCTGCACGACCTCACCGCCGACACCTGGGCCGAGCTCAACAAGCTCGCCGACCCCGGCGGCGACACCCCCGACGTGCACCACAACCTCGACCAGCTGCGCGAGGCCTACGTCGAGCTCTACGAGGAGTCCGAGGCGATCTCGCGGTCCTCGGTGGTCGCCGCCGAGCAGGCCGTACGCCGCGAGCTCAAGGGCCGCCCGAACGCCGGTCGCCCCGGCGGTGGCTCGGCCGCGGCTGCTCCCGCTGCGCCGGTCGGTGACCTCGCCGACCGCATCCCGCACGGCCTGCGCGCCGCCATCCCGCCGTCGGTCCGCCGCGGCCTGCGCAAGGCCGTCGGCAAGACGCGCTCGTGACCGCGCACCTCGGCCGCACCGGCCTGACCAACCTCGAGGGCCACACCGACTACGACATCACCTGGCCCTGGGCCCGGCCCGAGGGCCTGCGCCCGGGCACCACCGCCGTGCTGCGGGTCAAGGACGAGGCGCCGTCGCTGCCGTTCGTCCTGCCGCCGCTGCTGCGCGCCTGCGACCACGTGCTCGTCGTCGACAACGGCTCCACCGACGGCACGCCCGAGGTCGTGCGCGAGACCGCCGAGCGGCACGGACGCGGGGACAAGCTCACGCTCACGTCGTACCCCTTCGCCGTCGCGCGCGCCGGCGCCGAGCACCTCGCCGTGCACGAGCTGTCGGTGCACTCGCTGTCGTACTTCTACAACTGGTGCTTCGCGCAGGTCGGCACCCGCTACTCGTGGAAGTGGGACGGCGACATGGTGCTGACCACCGAGGGCGAGGTCTCCATCGCCGACCTCGGCTGGCAGGTCGGCGAGGTGCAGACGATCGTGCGGGTGCCGCGGCACCCGCTGTTCCTCGCCTCCGACTCCCTCGGCTACCTCGACCTCGGCCTGCGCAACGCCGAGGAGTGGGGCTTCCCGATCGGCCCGGACTTCGTCTACACCAAGGCCTTCGAGTGGGAGATCCGCACGACGCCGGAGGACGTCCGGTCGATCGGGCTGCCGTTCGGGCTGTGCGTGGAGCTGAAGTACCTCGACGGTGACGAGTTCGCCCACTGGACCGACCCGGCGTCGTTCGCCACCTCCTGGCGCAACAAGCGCAAGCGGCGCGAGTGGGAGGTCTTCAACGCCCTGCGCGAGGGCACCGTCCCCGCCGGGGTCGTCCGGATCGAGGCCCCCGCAGGGCAGCACATCGTCGACCACGTCACCCACGAGTGGCTCCCGCGGGCCCCCCGCCCCCTCGACGTCGGCCCCCAGCGCCGCTGACGCGTATCCGGCTGCGGCGGGCTGGTTGTTCCCGAAGCGAAGTCGGCCGACCGGGTGGCCGTCTCGTGGTTTGCCGTCGACTCCGAGCCCCATCAACCCCGCCAGCCCCGCGACCGAGGCGACCCCTGCACATATCGGGGCAGATCTGCCCCGATATGTGCAGGGGTCACCGGTTAACCGGTGACCCCAACGCCCGGCCGCACCCCGGTGAGGCCCAGGTCACGTCGCCGAAGCGTTCTCCGGGAGGACGGGACCGGCGTACCGTTGCAGGCGCTGGACCTGCCCGATCGGGGGTACAGCACGGCACCACTCCATCGAGGACACGAGCACACCGTCCGGTACCCACACCGGCCCACGGACCCGAGAACCGGGCGAGCGGGTGGTCGGAGGGACTGGAACGAAAGGTTCGAACCATGACGCACCGACCCCTCGGGGTGGGCGTCGTCGGCGCTGGTCGCGTCGGCGCCGTCCTCGCCGCCGCCCTGGGCGCTGCCGGCCACACCGTGGTCGCCGCCGCCGGCGAGTCGGACGCCTCCCGCGCGCGGATCACCGCGCTGCTGCCGGGCGTGCCGAACGAGAAGCCGACCGCCGTCGCCCGCGCGTGCGACGTGCTGCTGCTGACCGTGCCGGACGACATGCTCGGCAACGTCGTCTCGATGCTGGCCGCGAGCGGTGCGCTGCGCGAGGGCCAGTACGTCGTGCACACCTCCGGCCGCCACGGACTCGCCGTGCTGGAGCCGGCGCGCGAGGTGGGCGCCCGGGTGGTCGCGATGCACCCGGCGATGACCTTCACCGGCACCGAGGTCGACCTCGACCGGCTGCGCGGCTGCGTCTTCGGCCTGACCGCGGGAACCGACGAGCGGGCGACCGCGGAGGCGCTCGTCGCCGACCTCGGCGGCCGCCCGATGTGGGTGCCCGAGGAGATGCGCACGCTCTACCACGCCGGCCTCGCGCACGGCGCGAACCACCTGGTCACACTGGTGACCGAGGCGATGGAGATGCTCGCCGCGGCCGGCGCCGACGACCCGTCGGGCACGCTGCGCCCGCTGCTGACGGCGGCGCTCGACAACGCGCTCGCGCACGGCGACGCCGCGCTGACCGGCCCGATCGTCCGCGGCGACGCGGGCACGGTCGAGGCGCACCTCGACGACCTGCTCGCCAACGCGCCGCAGACGCTGCCGTCGTACGTCGCCATGGCGCGCGCCACGCTCGACCGCGCCGTCACCGACGGCCGCCTGCTGCCGATCCGCGCGCTGAAGATCCACGACCTGCTCGCCCGGGCGAGCGTGGCCGCCGCGACCGCGGCCGGGCCGACCACGACGCGGGCGACCTACCTGTCATGACCGACCGCCCCGTCCTCGCGCCGACGCGTGGGGAGCTCGCAGCCCTGCTCGCAGACGCCCGACGCGCCGGCCGCCCGGTCGGCCTGGTGCCGACCATGGGCGCGCTCCACGAGGGCCACGCCAGCCTCGTGCGCGAGGCCCGCGCGCGGGTCGGCGACGGCCCGGTGGTGGTGTCGGTCTTCGTCAACCCGCTCCAGTTCGGCGAGGGCGAGGACCTCGACCGCTACCCGCGCACCCTCGACGCCGACCTCGACGTGTGTGCGCGCGAGGGCGTGGACGTCGTCTTCGCGCCGAGCGTCGAGGAGGTCTACCCCGGAGGGGTCCCGGCGGGCTCGACCAGCGGCATGGTCACCGTCGAGCCCGGCCCGCTGGGGTCCGTGCTCGAGGGGCGCAGCCGCCCCGGACACTTCGCCGGCGTGCTGACCGTGGTCGCGAAGCTCTTCGGCCTGGTCCGTCCCGACGTGGCGGTCTTCGGTCAGAAGGACTACCAGCAGCTGGCGCTCATCCGGCGGATGGCCGCCGACCTGTGCCTCGGGGTCGACGTGGTCGGCGCCGAGACCGTCCGGGAGGCCGACGGACTGGCGCTGTCCAGCCGCAACCGGTACCTCGACGACGAGCAGCGCACCGAGGCGCTCGCCCTCAGTCGCGCGCTGCACGCCGCGCAGGAGGCGGCGGCGTACGGCCTCGCGCCCGCGCTCGACGCCGCCCGGGCCGAGCTCCGCGCCGCGAAGGCCGTCGACCTCGACTACCTCGAGGTGACCACGCCCGGCCTGGACTCGTTGCCCGACCCCGTGCCGCCCGGCACCGAGGCGCGCGTGCTCGTCGCCGCCCGGGTCGGCACCACGCGCCTCATCGACAACATGCCGCTCCGCATCGGAGCAGCACCCCACGACCAGACCCCAGATCAGCAGGGAGATCACTGAAGTGCTGCGCACGATGATGAAGAGCAAGATCCACCGGGCGACCGTGACCCAGGCCGACCTGCACTACGTGGGGTCGGTGACGGTCGACGAGGACCTCCTCGACGCGGCCGACCTGCTGCCCGGCGAGCTGGTGCACATCGTCGACATCACCAACGGCGCGCGGCTGGAGACCTACACGATCGCCGGCGAGCGCGGCTCGGGCGTGATCGGCATCAACGGTGCCGCGGCGCGCCTGGTGCACCCGGGCGACCTGGTGATCCTCATCGGCTACGGCCAGATGGAGACCGCGGAGGCCAAGGAGCTGCAGCCGAGCGTGGTGTTCGTCGACGCCGACAACAAGATCCTGGCCACGGGGCTCGACCCGGCCGAGACCTTCGGCGGCGCCGGTCTGGTCCGCGGCGACGTCACCGCGGCTCGCTAGCCTGCGCCTCATGGCCGGCCCCGTCACCCCTCCGCCGGCACGCCGCCTCCCGGGGCGGCTGACCGCTCCCGAGCCGGGGTGGACGACCCGTGCCGACGTCGTGGTCATCGGTTCCGGCATCGCCGGGTTGACCGCGGCGCTGCGGCTGCGCGAGCACGTCGAGAAGGTCCTCGTCGTCACCAAGGACGTGCTGGCGGCCGGATCGACGCAGTGGGCGCAGGGCGGGATCGCGGCCGCGCTCGGGGAGGGCGACACCCCCGACCAGCACGAGGTCGACACGCTCGTGGCGGGCGCCGGGGCCTGCGACCTCGACGCCGTCCGGGTGCTGGTGGGGGAGGGGCCGGCTGCGGTCCACGAGCTGATCGCGCTCGGCGCGCGCTTCGACGTCGACGCCGCCGGCCTGCTGTCGTTGACCCGCGAGGGCGGGCACCTGCGCGACCGGATCGCCCACGCCGGCGGCGACGCCACCGGCGCGGAGATCCAGCGGGCGCTCATCGCGGCGGTCGCGGCGGCGACCGACATCGAGGTCGTCCAGCACGCGCTCGCCGTCGACCTGCTGCTCTCCGAGGAGAGCGACGGGCCCGACGGCGCGGCCGGCGTCGCCGGCGTGACGCTGCACGTCATGGGCGAGGGCGAGCGCGACGGGATCGGCGCGGTCCGGTGCCGCGCGGTCGTGCTGGCCAGCGGCGGGCTGGGCCAGGTGTTCTCCCAGACCACGAACCCGGAGGTGGCCACCGGCGACGGCATGGCGCTCGCGCTGCGGGCCGGCGCGACGCTGCGCGACCTGGAGTTCGTCCAGTTCCACCCCACCGTCATGTACCTCGGGCCGGACTCCCGCGGGCAGCAGCCGCTCATCTCCGAGGCGGTCCGCGGCGAGGGCGCCGTGCTCGTCGACCACGACGGCGAGCGGATCATGGCGGGCGTCCACGAGCTCGGCGACCTCGCCCCGCGCGACGTGGTGGCCAAGGCGATCACCCGGCGGATGCACGAGACCGGCACGCCGCACATGTGGCTCGACGCCCGCCACCTCGGCGCGGACTTCTGGGAGCGCCGCTTCCCGACGATCCTCGCGACCGCCCGCAGCCACGGCGTCGACCCGGTGACCCAGCCGATCCCCGTCGCGCCGGCCTGCCACTACGCCTCCGGCGGGGTCCGCACCGACCTGTGGGGCCGCACCGACGTCCCCGGGCTGTACGCCACCGGCGAGGTCGCCTGCTCCGGGGTCCACGGCGCCAACCGGCTGGCCTCCAACTCGCTCCTCGAGGGCCTCGTCTTCTCCCGGCGCATCGCCACCGTCCTTCCCGCCGAGCTCCGACCCTGGGCCGAGCCCGCGGAGGACGTCCGCCCGGCCGGCCTCGTCGCCCGGTCGGTCCGCCAGGACCTCCAGGAGGTGATGACCGGTCGGGTCGGCGTGCTCCGCAGCGCCGGCGGCCTCGCCGAGGCCGCCGCCGTCCTCGACGGGCTCGCCGGCAAGGCGGCCGACGTCGTCGACCTCGACGCCTGGGAGACCACCAACCTCCTCACCATCGCCGCCGCCCTCACCGACGCGGCCGCGCTGCGCGAGGAGACCCGCGGCTCCCACTGGCGCGAGGACCACCCCGAGCGCGACGACGCCCGCTGGGCCGGTCACTTCGACGTCCGCCTCGACCCCGCGACGGCGACCACCACGCTCGCCTTCGACCCCGCCCCCGCGACCGATGGAGGCCTCGGCCGATGATCACCCCCACCTCGTACGACGCACTCCCAGCGGACCTGCTCGCCGAGCTCGAGGCCGGCGGTCTCGACCCGCGCGCCGTCCACGCGCACGTGCTGGAGGCGCTGGCCGAGGACGTCCCGACCGAGGACGTCACCAGCGTCGCGACCATCGCCGCCGACGCCCGCGCGGTCGGCGACTTCGGCGCCCGCGAGGCCGGGACCGTCGCGGGGCTCGGGATCGCGGCACTCGTCTTCCACGTCGTGCTCGGCGACGGCGTCGAGGTCACCGACCGCCTCCCCGACGGCACCCGGGTGCGGCCCGGCGACGTCGTCATGCGCGTCGCCGGCCCGGCCCGCGGCCTGCTGACCGCCGAGCGCACCGCGCTCAACTACGCCAGCCACCTCTCCGGCGTCGCCACCGCGACCGCCGCCTGGGTCGACGCCCTCGAGGGCACCGGCGCGCGGGTGCTCGACACCCGCAAGACCCTGCCGACCTACCGCGCGCTGCAGAAGTACGCCGTGCGGTGCGGCGGCGGGCAGAACCACCGCACCAGCCTGTCCGACCGCGCCATGGTCAAGGACAACCACGTGGTGGCCGCCGGCGGCGTCGTGCCCGCCTACCGCGCCGTCCGCGCGGCGTACCCGCAGCTCCGCGTCGAGGTCGAGGTCACCGACCTCGACCAGCTGCGCGAGCTGCTCGCCGCGGGCTGCGAGGAGGTCCTGCTCGACAACATGCCGACCGAGGTGATGGCCGAGGCGGTGCGGATCAATGCGGGCCGGGCCCGGCTCGAGGCGTCGGGCGGGCTGACCTTCGACCGCGCCCGCGAGGTCGCGGCCACCGGCGTCGACTACATCTCGGTCGGCGCGCTCACCCACTCCGTCGACGTCTTCGACCTCGGCCTGGACCTCCACGAGGAGTGAGGGACGTGCCGCTCCTCGCCGCCGACATCGGCAACAGCCACACCCAGCTGGGCCTGGTCCAGGACGGGGAGGTCGCCGCGCACTGGCGGGTCGGCACCGACGAGCGCCGCACCGCCGACGAGTGGTCGGTGCTCATCCGCGGCCTCCTCGGGCGCGACGCGGACACGATCCACGGCGTGAGCGTCTGCTCGACGGTCCCTGCGGTGCTGCACGAGTGGCGCGACATGCTGGCCCGCCACTTCGCCGACCTGCCCTGCCTGGTCGTCGAGCCCGGCGTGCGCACCGGCGTGCCGATCCTCATGGACAACCCGCGCGAGGTCGGCTCCGACCGGATCCTCAACGCGCTCGCCGCGGCCACGCTGCACGGCGGCCCCGCGATCGTCGTCGACTTCGGCGGCACCGCAACGACGTTCGACGTGGTCAGCGCGCAGGGGCAGTACGTCGGCGGCGCGATCGCGCCCGGCATCGAGATCTCGCTGGAGGCGCTCGGCCGGCGCGGCGCCCAGCTGCGCAAGGTCGAGCTCGCGCGGCCCCGCACCGTGATCGCGAAGAACACCGTCGAGGCGCTCCAGTCGGGCATGGTCTTCGGCGTCGCCGCCCAGGTCGAGGGGATCGTCGCGCGGATGACCGCGGAGCTCCGCGCCGACCCCGCCGACGTCCGGGTGGTCGCCACCGGGCACCTCGCGCCGCTGGTGCTCGAGGAGTGCTCGGCATTCACCGCGCATTCCCCGTGGTTGACGCTCCAGGGCCTGGAGCTGGTATTCCGCCGCAACATCCGCGAATGACGGGCGCCCGAACAATTCATCCCCGGTCCCGGGTAAAGAATCGCGACCTGCACATTAGCGGAATTGTTTCCGGCGCATTCCTTCTGGCACGATGAAACCTGCCGGAAATCCCATGCCGGTTTCCCTTTCCGCTATTTGCAGGAGTCAGCGACCCATGGCCCAGAAGATCCACATCGTGCTGGAGGACGACCTCGACGGCAGCGAGGCGACCGAGACCGTCTCCTTCGGCCTCGACGGCACGTCGTACGAGATCGACCTGAACGACCAGAACGCCGCCGCCCTCCGCGAGTCGCTGGCGACGTACGTCGGCCACGCGCGGAAGGTCAGCGGCGCCCGTCGCGGCGGCGGCCGTCGCTCCGGTGGTTCCTCCTCCTCGAGCGCCAACGGCTCCGGCGGCCCGACCGCCAAGGAGGTCCGTGAGTGGGCCCGCGAGAACGGGTACGAGGTCCCCGACCGAGGCCGCGTGTCGGCCGAGGTCCGTGAGGCGTACGACGCCGCGCACTGACCGCCGCTCTCCCGCAGCACCGCACGTCCCACCCGGGGCATCCGCCGAGCGTGTTCGCTCACAGCGGATGCCCCGGGTGCGTTGTGCGGGAACGCGTAGGCTGTCAGCGGGGTTGAGCCTCATGTCCCGTCCACCCCGGATGTGGTGGACGGTCCCCCAGATCTTGAGGAGCGTTGCATGTTCGAGCGGTTCACTGACCGAGCCCGCCGGGTGGTCGTGCTGGCCCAGGAAGAGGCCCGCATGCTCTCCCACAACTACATCGGGACCGAGCACATCCTGCTCGGGCTCATCCACGAGGGCGAGGGCGTGGCCGCAAAGGCCCTCGAGAGCCTCGACATCTCCCTCGAGGCCGTCCGCGCCCAGGTCGAGGAGATCATCGGCCAGGGCCAGCAGGCGCCCAGCGGCCACATCCCCTTCACGCCGCGCGCCAAGAAGGTCCTCGAGCTGTCCCTGCGCGAGGCGCTGCAGCTCGGCCACTCCTACATCGGCACCGAGCACATCCTGCTCGGCTTGATCCGCGAGGGCGAGGGCGTCGCCGCCCAGGTGCTCCAGAAGCTCGGCGCCGACCTCAACCGGGTCCGCCAGCAGGTCATCCAGCTGCTCAGCGGCTTCCAGGGCAAGGAGTCCTCGCAGTCCGCGGCCGCCGCGACCGGCGCGAGCGGCGACGCCCCGTCGTCCTCGCTGGTCCTCGACCAGTTCGGCCGCAACCTGACCCAGGACGCCCGCGAGGGCAAGCTCGACCCGGTCATCGGGCGCGAGCAGGAGATCGAGCGGGTCATGCAGATCCTCTCGCGGCGCACGAAGAACAACCCCGTCCTCATCGGCGAGCCCGGCGTCGGCAAGACGACGGTCGTCGAGGGCCTCGCCCAGGACATCGTCAAGGGCAACGTGCCCGAGACGCTCAAGGACAAGCAGATCTACACCCTCGACCTCGGCGCGCTCGTGGCCGGCTCCCGCTACCGCGGTGACTTCGAGGAGCGCCTGAAGAAGGTGCTCAAGGAGATCCGCACCCGCGGCGACATCGTGCTGTTCATCGACGAGATCCACACCCTCGTCGGCGCCGGCGCGGCCGAGGGCGCGATCGACGCCGCCAGCATCCTCAAGCCGATGCTGGCCCGCGGCGAGCTGCAGACCATCGGCGCGACCACGCTCGACGAGTACCGCAAGTACCTCGAGAAGGACGCCGCGCTCGAGCGCCGCTTCCAGCCCATCCAGGTCGCCGAGCCCTCGATCGCGCACACGATCGAGATGCTCAAGGGCCTGCGCGACCGCTACGAGGCGCACCACCGGGTCACCATCACCGACGAGGCGCTGGTCTCGGCGGCGACGCTGGCCGACCGCTACATCTCCGACCGCTTCCTGCCCGACAAGGCCATCGACCTCATCGACGAGGCCGGCTCGCGGCTGCGCATCCGCCGGATGACCGCCCCCGCCGACCTGCGCGAGTTCGACGACAAGATCGCCGAGGTCCGCCAGCGCAAGGAGGCGGCCATCGACGGGCAGGACTTCGAGGCCGCCGCGCGCCTGCGCGACGAGGAGAAGCAGCTCATCCTCACCAAGTCCGAGCGCGAGAAGCAGTGGCGCGCCGGCGACATGGACGAGGTCGCCGAGGTCGACGAGGAGCTGATCGCCGAGGTGCTCGCCGTGGCGACCGGCATCCCGATCGTCAAGCTCTCCGAGGAGGAGTCGACCCGGCTGCTCAAGATGGAGGACGAGCTCCACAAGCGCGTCATCGGCCAGGACGAGGCCGTCAAGGCGCTCAGCCGCGCCATCCGGCGTACCCGTGCCGGCCTGAAGGACCCCAAGCGTCCCGGCGGGTCGTTCATCTTCGCGGGCCCCTCGGGCGTCGGCAAGACGTGGCTGTCCAAGACGCTCGCGGAGTTCCTCTTCGGCGACGAGGACGCGCTCATCCAGCTCGACATGTCGGAGTTCGGCGAGAAGCACACCGTCTCGCGGCTCTTCGGCTCGCCCCCGGGCTACGTCGGCTACGAAGAGGGCGGCCAGCTCACCGAGAAGGTGCGCCGCAAGCCGTTCTCCGTCGTCCTCTTCGACGAGGTCGAGAAGGCCCACCCCGACATCTTCAACAGCCTGCTGCAGATCCTCGAGGAAGGTCGCCTGACCGACTCGCAGGGCCGGGTCGTGGACTTCAAGAACACCGTCATCATCATGACCACCAACCTCGGCACCCGGGACATCGCCAAGGGCATGAACCTCGGCTTCGCCGGTGCCGCCGGTGGTCCCGGCGACTACGACCGGATGAAGAACAAGGTCTCGGAGGAGCTCAAGCAGCACTTCCGCCCCGAGTTCCTCAACCGCGTCGACGAGGTCATCGTGTTCCCGCCGCTGTCGCAGGAGCAGATCGTCGCGATGGTCGACAACATGGTCGCCTCCGTCGAGGTCCGCCTCCGCGACCGCGACATGAAGCTGGAGCTGACGCAGAACGCCAAGAACCTCCTGGCCCAGCGCGGCTTCGACCCGGTCCTCGGTGCCCGTCCGCTGCGCCGCACGGTGCAGCGCGAGATCGAGGACGTCCTCGCCGAGAAGATGCTCTTCGGCGAGGTCGGCCCCGGGATGATCGTGCTGGTCGACGTCGAGGGCGAGGGTCCGACCGCGACCTTCACCTTCGAGGGCCAGAAGGTCGGCGCGCTGCCCGACATGCCGCCGTTCGAGACCGCCGGCGTCGAGACCAGCATCGAGGGCACGCCGGTCGAGGGCGAGGGCCCGAACGACGACGCCTCGGGCACCGACGTCCCGCGCTCGGGCACGGACGACTGAGCCGAGGCTCCTCCGCAGCGACCTGCACCACCCGCCACGGGCGGCACCCCTCCGGGGTGCCGCCCGTGCGGCGTTCCGGGCGGGTCGCCGGTGCGCCTAGGGTGGCGGCGTGCTCTTCACCGCCAGCACCGTCAAGGACACCCTGCCCAACATCGAGCGGTTCGTGACCGGCAACCTCGCCGGCGGCGTCGACCACATGATCGTCTTCCTCGACGCCGGCGACCCCGAGGTGCGGGCCTGGCTCGACGAGCACCCGCACGTCACCTGCGTCCGCACCGACGCCTCCTGGTGGAACGGCGAGCGGCCGGCCGAGCTCAACGTGCGCCAGCGGATCAACGCCAACGTCGCGAAGGCGCTGCTCAGCCTGGTCGAGGGTGCGGAGTGGGTCTTCCACGTCGACGCGGACGAGGTCGTGCAGGTCGACCGTGCGGTGCTGGCCGCCGTGCCGGAGGAGACCCGGGTGGTGAAGCTGGCGCCGCTCGAGGCGGTCAGCCGCAAGCACTGGGACGGCGACCCCACCTGGTTCAAGCGGCTGCTCGGCAAGCCCGACCTCACGCTGCTCCAGACGCTCGGCGTGATCGACCGGCCCTCGAACGGCGCGTACTTCCACGGCCACGTCGACGGGAAGTCCGGCGTGCGGCCGGCCACCGACGTCTGGCTGACCCTCCACCACGGCGTGGACGCCGCCAAGGCCGAGCTGCCGGCGTACGCCGACGCCGACCGGCTGCGGCTCCTGCACTACGAGTCCTACTCCGGCGAGGACTTCGTCCGGAAGTGGACCTCGATCCTGGCCGCCGGCCCGATGGCCAACTTTCGCCCGGCCCGCGAGCCCACCGCGGTCGCCCTGCGCGCGCTCATCGACAAGGGGCTCAGCGAGGAGCAGGCCGCGCCGTACCTCATGCGGATCTTCGAGCGCACCACCGAGGACGACTTCGACACCCTCCGCGACCTCCGCCTGCTCGTCGAGGTCGACCCGCGGCAGGGGACGCACGTGCCGGCGACGGCGACCGACGGCGACCTCGAGCACCTGCACGCGCTGCTGGACGGCGTGCGCGGCGAGCCGAAGCGGTCCTTCCACCCGGGCGAGCCGGCCGCGGCCGCCGAGGAGGTCCTCACCCGGGTCGCGGGCGGCAGCCGGTACGCCGCTAGGGGAGCGCGTAGGTTCCTGCGTCGGTCCTGACCGCCAGGCCGTCCTCGACCAGCCCGGCCAGCGAGCGCACCCGCTGGGCATCGTCCGCCCAGACCGCGTCGAGCCGGCTGAGGTGCACGGGCCCGTCCGCGTCGCGCAGCACGGCCAGCAGCCGGCCGCGGCACTGCCGGTCCGTCCCGGCCCAGGTCTGCACCTTCCGCGGTGGCCCGTCGTACGCCGGGTGGCCGGCCGCGCGCCAGGCGCACAAGGAGGCCACGGGGCACTCGGTGCACCGCGGGCGGGCGGCGGTGCAGACCAGCGCGCCGAGCTCCATGACCGCCACGGACCAGGTCGCCGCGGTCGCCTCGTCGTCGGGCAGCAGCTCGCGGGCCGTCTCCCGCTCGGCCTTCGTCACGTGCTGGGCCGGCAGCTCGACACCGCCGACCGTGCGGGCGAGGACGCGGCGCACGTTGGTGTCGAGCACGACGTGGCGCTGGCCGAAGGCGAAGCTGGCGACCGCGGCCGCGGTGTACTCGCCGACGCCGGGCAGCGCGAGCAGCGCGGCGTGGTCGTCGGGCACCTCGCCGCCGTGCCGCTCGACGATGGCCTGCGCAGCCGCGTGCAGCCGCAGCGCCCGGCGCGGGTAGCCGAGCCGGCCCCACATGCGCACCGCCTCGCCGGTCGGCTCCGCGGCCAGGTCCGCCGGCGTCGGCCAGCGGTCGAGCCACTGCTCGTGGACCGGAAGCACGCGCGCCACGGGGGTCTGCTGGAGCATCAGCTCGGAGACGAGCACCGACCACGGGGAGGCCTCGGGGCGGCGCCACGGGAGGTCGCGCTGGGAGGTGTCGTACCACCGCAGGACCGGCTCGTGCAGGGCGCTCACCGCGACATCCTCCCCGACCTCCCGGCACGCGCGGTGTGGCACCCCGGATCGGCCGCCGCGGCTGGCTAGCCTGCGGCCATGACGACGCTGACCCGGGGACCGCTGCCGCCCGCGGTGTACTGGCGGCGCCGCCTCGTCGTGCTCACCATCGGCCTCGTGCTGGTCCTCGGGCTCGGCCGGCTGCTCGGCGGCGGGAGCGACGGGTCCGACCCCGACCGGGCGGCGCCCGCCGCGGCCGACGCCAGCCCCAGCCAGACCGTCACGGTGACCCCCTCTGCCGACCTGACAGCTGCGGCCACGCCGGGCACGACGGCGACCGCCGGGCCGGGCTCGGGCGAGGGCCGGAGCGACGGCGAGGGCGGCAAGGGCAAGGCGAAGGGCACGGGGAAGCCGGGCTCGTCCGCGTCGAGCGAGCCGGTGCTCGCCCCGCCGGTGGGCCGCTGCGAGGGCACCGACGTCGCGGTGACGCCGGAGGTCTCGAAGGCGGTCGCCGGCCGCGACGTGACGGTCGTGCTGAACCTCCGCACCGTCAGCACCCCGGCCTGCACCTGGCGGGTCAGCCGGGCCAACGTCGACCTCTCGATCACCTCGGGCCGCGACGGCATCTGGTCCACCCGCCAGTGCGGCAAGGCCCTGCCCGGCGAGGACGTCGTCGTCCGCAACAACGTCACCACGGCGGTGCCGATCACCTGGAACGCCGCCCGGATGGACGACTCCTGCTCCCGGATCACCGAGTGGGCTCTCCCCGGCTACTACCACGCCACCGCGGCCGCCCTCGGCGGCGAGCCGAGCGACGTCCAGTTCGAGCTGGAGGCGCCCGTCGCCGCCACCGTCACCAAGACCGCGGAGCCCAAGCGCCGCTGAGCAGCGGGGCAGGGCGCAACGGTCAGACGTACCGCTCGAGGATCGTCGACTCGGCGAGCCGGGAGAGGCCCTCGCGGACGGAGCGGGCGCGGAGCTCACCGACGCCGTCGACGGCCTGGAGGTCGTCGATGCCGGCGGACAGGAGCTTCTGCAGGGTGCCGAAGTGCTCCACCAGCCGGTCGACGACCGTCGCGGGCAGGCGGGGGACCTTCGCGAGCAGGCGGTAGCCGCGGGGCGCTACGGCGCCGTCGAGGTGCTCGGCGGTGCCGAGACCGAGCACGCGGGCGGTGGAGGCGGGGTCGACGAGCTCGGTCGGCGTGAGGGCCTCGAGCTTGGCGATGACGTCCTCGGGGCTCTTGCTGCGCTTGCCCGCGGGGAGGTAGTCGCGGATGACCAGCTCGCGCTCGGCGTCGACGCCGGTGACCAGCTCCTCGAGCTGGAGGCTGAGCAGGCGGCCGTCGGTGCCGAGCTCGAGCACGTAGTCCTCGATCTCTCGGGCGATCCGGATGACCATCTCCAGCCGCTGCGCGACGACGGCGACGTCGCGGACGGTCACCAGGTCCTCGATCTCCAGCGCGGAGAGCGTGGAGGCGACCTCGTCGAGGCGCAGCTTGTACCGCTCGAGGGTGGCCAGCGCCTGGTTCGCGCGGGACAGGATCTGCCCGGAGTCCTCGAGCACGTGCCGGGTCTCGCCGACGTACGCCGCGATGATCTGCATCGACTGGGACACCGAGATCACCGGGAAGCCGGTCTGGCGGGCGACCCGGTCGGCGGTGCGGTGCCGGGTGCCGGTCTCCTCGGAGTGGATCGTGTGGTCCGGCATCAGGTGGACGGCGGCGCGGAGGATCCGGGTGAGGTTCTCGTCGACGATGATGCCGCCGTCCATCTTGGCCAGCTCGCGCAGGCCGGTGGCGGTGAAGGGCACGTCGAGGACGAAGCCGCCGGTCGAGATCGACTCCACGACCTTGTCGTTGCCGAGCACGATCAGTGCGCCGGTGCGGCCGCGCAGGATCCGCTCGAGCCCGTCACGCATGGCGGTGCCCGGCGCGATCGAGGCGAGGGTGGCGCGCAGGCGGAGGAGGTCGTCGGAGCGGTCGTTGGCCACCACGCGTGTCCTCCTGTCCTGGTCGCCGGCTGGTGCAGCCTAAGCGACGAACGCCCTCAGTCGCCCAGCGGCAGGCGGCGCGCCTGTCGGGCGGTCAGGCCGAGGTAGTGCAGCGCCGCCGCGACCGAGGGCACCTCGACGACCCGCATCCCCTCGACGGTCCTCGGCTGCTCGGCGCGCGGATCGACCGGCGCGCCGGCCGGGCGGGGGACCAGGGCGGTCTTGAAGCCCAGCCGGGCGGCCTCCGCCAGGCGCACCTCGAGGTCCCGCACCCGGCGCAGCTCGCCGGACAGGCCGATCTCGCCCATGGTGACCACGCCGGGCGGGGGCGGCGTCGCGAGGGTGGCCGAGGCCAGGGCGACGGCGACCGCGAGGTCGGCCGAGGGCTCGTGCAGCCGGGCGCCCCCGACGGTCGAGGCAAACACGTCGTGGTTGACCAGCTTGAGCCCCACGTGCTGCTGGAGCACGGCGAGGACCATCGCGAGCCGGGAGGAGTCCAGGCCCGACGTCGTACGCCGTGGCCGCTCCTGCGCCGAGAGGGTGGCGAGCGCCTGCACCTCGGCGAGCAGGGGGCGGCGACCCTCCATGGTGACCGCGACGCAGGTGCCCGCGACGCCCGCGTGGTGGTGCTCGACGAAGAGGCCGGTGGGGTCGGAGACAGCGGTGATGCCGTCCGGGCCGAGGTCGAAGCAGCCGACCTCGTCGACGGGGCCGAACCGGTTCTTCATCGCCCGCACCATCCGGAACCGGGAGTCGCGGTCGCCCTCGAAGTGCAGCACCACGTCGACGAGGTGCTCGAGCACCCGGGGGCCCGCGATCGAGCCCTCCTTGGTGACGTGGCCGACCAGCACGGTGGTGATCCCGCGCGTCTTGGCCATCCGCACGAGCGCTGCGGAGACCTCCTTGACCTGGGTGACCCCGCCGGGCACGCCCTCGACGCCCGTGGCCCCGATGGTCTGCACGGAGTCGACCACGAGCAGCGTCGGGCGGACCTGCTCGACGTGGGTGAGCACCGCGCCGAGGTCGGTCTCGGCGGCGAGGTAGAGCTGGTCGTGCACGCCGCCGGTGCGGTCGGCCCGCAGCCGCACCTGGGAGGCGGACTCCTCGCCGGTGACGTAGAGCGTGCGGTGCTGGTAGCGCGCGGTCTGGGCGGCGACCTCGAGCAGCAGCGTGCTCTTGCCGACGCCGGGCTCGCCGGCCAGCAGGATGGCCGCGCCGGGCACCAGGCCGCCGCCGAGCACCCGGTCGAGCTCCGGCACGCCGCTCGAGCGGTGCGCGGCGTCCTCGACCGCGACCTGGCCGATCGGCACCGCCGCGGTCGTCACGGGGGTCGCCGCCTGCCGGGCCGCAGGCGCGGTCGCGGCCTCGGCGACCGACCCCCAGGCCTGGCACTCGCCGCAGCGGCCGACCCACTTCACGGTCTCCCAGCCGCACTCGGTGCAGCGGTAGGTCGGACGCGGTGGCTTCGGCATGGCCCGAACGCTAGGCGAGACCGCCGACATCGCCGGTTATATTGCTTTGGAACGTTCCAGACGACACGACGGGCGGAGGTCGAGGTGGCGCGGATCCCCGGGCGGCTGCCCACGGCGCCACCGACCCTCGCCGACGTCGCCGAGCGCGCCGGCGTCTCGCGGCAGACGGTCTCGAACGCCGTCAACAACCCCGACCTGCTGCGCTCCGACACGCTGCTGCGCGTGCAGGAGGCGATCGAGGACCTCGGCTACCTGCCCAACCGGGCGGCCCGCAACCTGCGCACCCGCGCCTCGCACCTGGTCGGGCTGCGGATCAACCCGGTCCAGGAGGGCACGGCCAGCGCGATCATGGACCGGTTCGTCCACTCGCTCGTCGAGACCTCCCGCGAGGCCGGCAAGCACGTGCTGCTCTTCGCCGGCGACCCGCTCGACCCGCTGGCCGGGTACGACGACCTGCTGCGCTCCACGGCCGTGGACGCCTTCGTCGTCACCGACACCTACCTCGGCAACCCGCAGGCGACGTGGCTCGGCGCCCGCCGTGCGCCGTTCGTCGCGTTCGGCCGGCCCTGGGACAACCCGTCGGCCACCCACCCCTGGGTCGACGTCGACGGCGCGGCGGGCTGCGCCCTGGCCACCACCCACCTGCTCGACCAGGGCCACGAGCGGGTCGCCTGGATCGGGTGGCGCAAGGACTCCTGGATCGGGGAGGACCGCCGCTCGGGCTGGACCCGTGCCATGCACGAGCGCGGCCTGCCCACGACCGGCCTCGCGTCACGCGTGGAGGACACGGTCGCCTCGGGCAGGGGTGCGAGCGCCGTGCTGCTCGACGAGGCCCGTCCCACGGCGTTCGTCTGCGCCTCCGACACGCTGGCGATGGGCGTCCTGCACACCCTGGCCGAGCGCGGGCTGGCCGCCGGGCGCGACGTGGCCGTGGTCGGCTTCGACGACTCCCAGGTCGCGCAGGTGGTGCCGCCGGGCCTCACCTCGGTGCGCCAGCCGCTCGAGGAGGTCGCGGTCGAGGTCGTCAAGGCGCTCGAGGGGCTCCTGGCCCACCCGCCGGCCGTCGGTCCGGGCGTCCTGCTCACCCCGACCCTGGCCGTGCGCGGCTCGTCGTCGGCGGTCGGCTTCGGTAGCTGACCGGCTGGGCCTCCGCGACCACAGTCGCGCAATTGCGCGATTGTCGACGCGCGGTCCTCCGCGACCACGATCGCGCAATTGAACGGTTGTGTCGGGTTTTCGAGCCCGGAGCCCGCTACAACCGCGCAATTGAACGATCGTTGACCCGAGGACCGAGCCGAGGCCTCAGAAGGTCCGCCACCACAGGTTGACCGCGTAGTCGACGCCGGTGCCCTCGTGCTCGGCGAGCACCTGCTCGGCCACGGTCGTCGGCAGCTCGATCCGCACGACCGCCTCGAGGTCCTCCCGCGACGAGAACGACCAACCCACGTCGAGCGGCACGCGCGTCCACCCCTGCTGCGCCCAGAACCGCTCGACCACCTCGGGCGCGGGCAGGTGTGGGAAGCCGCGGCGGAACCAGCGGCCGAACGTCGAGCGCGACGCGTCGTTGTCGACCACGAACGCGGTGCCCCCACGGCGTACGACGCGGGCCACCTCCGCCAGGCCCGGCTCGCAGCCCGGCCCGAAGAAGTAGGCCCACCGCGCGTGCACCACGTCGACCGACGAGTCCGGCAGCGGGACCGACTGCGCGGTGCCCCGGAGCACCTCCACCCCCGCCAGCCGACGCGTACGCCGCCGCGCCAGCGTGACGAGGTCCGGGTGCGGCTCCACGCCGACGACGCGGGCGGCCGTCGCGGCGAACCGCGGCAGGTGGAAGCCCGTGCCGCAGCCGAGGTCGAGGACGGTCCGCCCGTCCCACGCTGCGACCTCGGCCATCGCGGCCTCGATCCGGCCGTCGGGGTCGACGGCCCGGTTCTCGATCTCGTAGGTCGCGGTGTGGTGCCAGATGTTCGGGCTCGGGACGGCGCCCGGCGCGACCCCCGGGACGGTCAGAGGCGGACCAGGCCGTTGGGCGTGTTGACCTGCGCGGCGATGATGCCCGGGGTGCCGTGCGGGGCGACCCACTCGACCTTCACGTCCTCCAGCGGCGCCTCGACGGTCTCGCCGAGCCACTCGCTCACCCGCTGCGGGTCGCCGGCGATCTCCAGGCAGGCCAGCGACCAGTCGGGCGACGCGCCCGATGACGGACGGAGCTCCGCGGGGCTCTCCCACTCGATGAAGAACGGCAGCTGCGGGTCGGCGATGAGGCCGTTGACGCCGATCTGCTTCCAGCGCAGCTCGGTGCCGTCGGGGCGGTGCCGGTTGCCCTGCGCGGCCTGGCGGCCCAGCCGGGCCTCCACGGGGCCGATGTCGGGGACGGCCACGACCCAGCCGAGCCAGCCGCCACCGAGGGCGGAGCGGGCGCGCACGGCCTGGCCGAACGGGGCCTTGTCCGAGGCCGGGTGGTCCAGCACCTCGACGATCTCGAGGTAGGTGCCGCCGCCGAGCGCGAGCGTCATGTTGCGGGTGCCGAAGCGTGGGTGCACGCCTCCGTCACTGAACTCCCGGCCGAGCAGGCCCCCGATGCGCTGGGCGGTGCTGGCCAGGCCATCGGGTCCTGCGGCGTACGAGAGATGGTCCAGGCGCATGTCGGCATTGTGCGCGAGAGGCGCAGATCACTCGGACACTGGGGTGGGGATGTCTTGACGTCGAGAGGTTCCGTGTGTCCCTCAGGACGGCCGGGGGCTGGCGGGGTGCAGGGCGAGGGCGGAGCGGGAGCGGAGGTGGGCCTCGCAGCGGCGCGCCAGCTCGTCGTACGCCGCCTGGCCGACCAGCGCGACGAGCTCGGCGGCGGAGGTGAGGTAGAGGGGCTCGACGGCGACGTGGGCCTCGGTGTTGCCGGTGCAGTACCAGTCCAGGTCGTGGCCGCCGGGGCCCCAGCCGCGGCGGTCGTACTCACCGATCGAGACCTCGGTGTACGACGTGCCGTCGGGGCGCTCGACGTCGCGAAAGGTGCGGCGGATCGGCAGCTGCCAGCACACGTCCGGCTTGGTCTCCAGCGGGTTGCGGCCGAGCACGTAGGCGAGCGCGTGCAGGGCGCAGCCGGCGCCGCCGCTGCCCGGGCCGCCGGAGGCGGGGGCGAAGTCGGGGCGGTTGTGGAAGACGCAGGCCTGCTGGTCGTCGACCACGACGGTCAGCGTCTTGCGCTCGCCCTCGTCGTCCACCTCGACCCAGTCCGAGCGCTCGACGGGACGCCCGGCCGGCTTGAGCTGCCAGAGGTCCTCGTCGAGCATCTCGACGAACTCCGCGACCCGCTCCTCGTCGGCCTCGTCGGCGAAGTGCGCGCCGAGCGTGCAGCAGCCCACGTCGGGGGCGTCGGCGTAGATGCCGGCGCAGCCGCGGCCGAAGATGCAGGTGTAGGCCGAGGTCAGCCAGGTCAGGTCGGCGCGGACGACCTCCGAGGAGTCGTCGGGGTTGACGAACTCCACCCACGCCCGGGGAAAGTCGAGGTCCACTTCCGGCACGCCGCCAGGGTACGGCGCCCGCGTCCCACCCCAGGTGTCCGGCGCTAGGTTGAGCGCCATGCGCCTGGGCGTCCTGGACATCGGGTCCAACACCGGTCACCTGCTGGTGGTCGACGCCCACGGCGGCGCGGCGCCGCTGCCGGCGTCGTCGTTCAAGCGGCCGCTCCGCCTGGCCGAGCACCTCGACGCCGCCGGCGCGGTCACCCCGGCCGGCATCGACGCGCTGACGGCGTTCACCGCCGCCGCGCTCGTGGTGGCCGAGGAGAAGGGGTGCGAGGACCTGCTGCCCTTCGCCACCTCGGCGGTGCGGGACGCGAGCAACTCCGACGCGGTCCTCGAGCACGTGCGCGAGCGCACCGGCGTCGCCATCGGCGTGCTGTCGGGAGAGGCCGAGGCGCGGCTGACCTTCCTGGCGGTGCGCCGCTGGTTCGGCTGGTCGGCCGGGCGGCTCGCGGTCTTCGACATCGGCGGCGGCTCCCTGGAGATCGCGGCCGGCGCCGACGAGGCGCCGGACGTCGCCTGGTCGCTGCCGCTGGGCGCGGCCCGGCTGGCGCGCACCTCCCTGCCCCGCGGCCCGGTGGACGACGCCACGCTGCGGGTGCTGCGCAAGCAGGTCCGCGCCGACATCGCGCGCGACGCCGGCCAGCTGCTGCGGACCGGACGGCCGGACCGGGCCGCGGCCACCTCGAAGACCTTCCGCTCCCTGGCCCGCATCTGCGGCGCCGCACCGTCGGCCGAGGGCCCGCTCGTCCCGCGCGCCCTCCCGCTCGATACGCTGCGCTCCTGGCTGCCGAAGCTCGCCGCGATGGACCTGGCCGCGCTCGCCGCCCTGCCCGGCGTCTCCACCGACCGCGCCCACCAGGTCGTCGCCGGCGCGCTCGTCGCGGAGGCCTGCATGGACATCTTCGAGCTGCCCGCGCTGGAGATCTGCCCCTGGGCGCTGCGCGAGGGCGTGATCCTCGAGCGCCTGGACCGGATGAGCGTCCTGGACGGCTCGTGACGATCCCGCGGATCGGCCTGTCCACCTCCTCGGTCTTCCCCGAGTCGGTCGCGCACGCCTTCGGGTGGGCCTCGAGCCTGGGGTACGACGCCGTCGAGGTGATGGTCGCGCTCGACAAGGTCAGCCAGCAGCCGGGGATGGTCCGGCGGCTCTCCGAGCACCACGGCGTACCCGTCTCCGCGATCCACGCCCCGACGCTGCTCTTCACCCAGCGCGTGTGGGGCACCGAGCCGTGGGCGAAGCTGCAGCGCTCGGCCGACATGGCCCACGAGGTCGGCGCCGAGGTCGTCGTGGTCCACCCGCCGTTCCGCTGGCAGAAGGAGTACGCCGCCGGCTTCGTCGACGGCATCGCGGCGCTGGAGGAGTCCACGGGCATCGCCTTCGCGGTCGAGAACATGTACCCCTGGCGGGCCCGCCAGCGCCGCGGCGTCGAGATGTACCTGCCCGGCTGGGACCCCTCCGACGAGCCCTACGCGAACACCGTCATCGACCTCTCCCACGCCGCGATCGCGCACGACGACCCGGTGGCGATGGCCGAGCGGCTCGGTCCGCGGCTGCGCCACGTCCACCTCACCGACGGCACCGGCTCGGCCAAGGACGAGCACCTCGTGCCGGGCCGCGGCTCGATCGACGCGGCCGGCTTCCTGCACCACCTGGCGCGCACCGGCTTCGCAGGCGAGGTGGTGCTCGAGATCAACACCCGGCGCTGCACCACGCGCGCGGAGCGGGAGGCCGACCTGCGCGAGTCGCTGGAGTTCGCGCGTCTGCACCTGGCGGGGGACCCGACGTAACCTCACGGGCATGTCCCTGCTCCGCCAGCCGCTCCTCGCGCTCTCCCGCAGCGCAGCCGTCCGCGAGCTCGTCAGCACCCTGCCCGTCTCGAGCGGGATCGTGCGCAGCTACGTGCCCGGCGAGACGACGGAGGCGGCCGTCGCGGCGGCGACCGGGCTGGTCGACGAGGGGCTGCGGGTCACCCTGGACTTCCTCGGCGAGGACACCACCGACCACGCCCAGGCCGAGGCGACGGTGCGGGCGTACGTCGAGCTGCTCGGCCAGCTCTCGGCGCGCGGGCTCGCGCGCCACGCCGAGGTGTCGGTGAAGCTGACGGCGATCGGGCTCGCGCTGCCGACGGCGGAGCAGGGCACCGGCTTCCAGGTCGCGCTGGAGAACGCCCGAGCGATCTGCCGGGCCGCCCGCAACGCCGGCACCACGGTCACCCTGGACGCCGAGGACCACACCACCACCGACGCGACGCTGGCCGTCCTGCGCGACCTGCGCAAGGACTTCCCCGAGACCGGCGCCGTCCTCCAGGCCTACCTCCACCGCACCGAGGCCGACTGCCGCGAGCTCGCCCACGAGGGCTCCCGGGTCCGGCTCTGCAAGGGCGCGTACGACGAGCCGGAGGAGGTCGCCTACCAGTCGCGGCTCGACGTCGACACCGCCTACGTCCGGTGCCTGAAGATCCTCATGGCGGGCCAGGGCTACCCGATGGTCGCCACCCACGACCCGCGGATGGTCGAGATCGCCTCGTCGCTGGCCAACCGCCACGGCCGCGAGCAGGGCACCTACGAGTTCCAGATGCTCTACGGCATCCGCCCCGAGGAGCAGCGCCGACTGGCCGCGAGCGGCGAGACGGTCCGGGTCTACCTGCCCTACGGCGGCGAGTGGTACGGCTACCTGGTCCGCCGCCTCGCGGAGCGTCCGCAGAACCTGACATTCTTCCTGCGTTCGTTGATCTCCAAGAAGTAGCGCAAGGGGGCTCCGCCCCCTTGGACCCCCGAAAGCAGGCGCAACGCATGACCCAGACAGCGATCCTCGGTGCCGGCGTCATGGGGGAGACCCTCCTCTCCGGCCTGGTCCGTGCCGGCCGGCGCGTCGACGACCTGCTGGTCGGCGAGAAGCGCGCCGAGCGTGCCCGGGAGCTCGAGGAGCGGTACGGCGTCGCCGTCGTGCCCAACGTCGACGCGGCCGCCAAGGCCGACACGGTCGTGCTCGTCGTCAAGCCGCAGGACATGGGCGACGTGCTGGCCGAGGTCGCCCCCGTGCTGCGGGCCGGCCAGCTCGTGGTCTCGCTGGCCGCCGGCATCACCACGGCGTACATCGAGGCGCGCGTTCCCGAGGGCGTCGCCGTCGTGCGGGTCATGCCGAACACCCCGGCGCTGGTCGACGAGGGGATGGCGGCGATCTCCCCGGGGTCGCACTGCTCCGAGGCCGACCTGGCCGAGGTCGAGTCGCTCATGGGATCGGTCGGCCGCGTGCTGCGCATCCCCGAGCGCCAGCAGGACGCCGTGACCGCGATCAGCGGCTCCGGGCCGGCGTACCTCTTCTTCGTCGTCGAGTCGATGATCGAGGCCGGCGTGCACCTCGGCCTGCCTCGCGCGACCGCCACCGACCTGACCATCCAGACCCTCGTCGGCTCGGGGAAGATGCTGCGCGAGACCGGCACCCACCCCGCCGTCCTGCGCGAGCAGGTCACCTCGCCGGCCGGCACCACCGCCGCCGCGCTGCGCGAGCTCGAGGTGCACAAGGTCCGCGCCGCCTTCCTCGCCGCGATGGAGGCCGCCCGCGACCGGTCGCGCGAGCTGGCCGAGGGCTCCTGACGGGGCGCTCCTGGCAGACTCGGAGCATGACCGCCGACGTCCGGTTCTGGTTCGACCCCGTCTGCCCGTTCGCCTGGCTGACCAGCGAGTGGGTCCGAGAGGTGCAGCGGCAGCGCGAGCTGTCGGTCGAGTGGCGCTTCATCTCCCTGCGCCTGCTCAACAAGGACGTCGACTACGACGCGCAGTTCCCTCCGGACTACGAGGCCGGCCACACCGCCGGCCTGCGGCTGCTCCGGGTCTGCTCGCAGGTGCGCGACGACCACGGCCCCGAGGCCGTGGCGCGGCTCTACGAGGTCCTCGGCCACCGCATCCACGACGCCGAGCAGGCCGCCCGCGAGGTCCGCGGCACCGCGGAGTTCCTTGCCCCCGCGCTCGAGGAGGCCGGCCTGCCGGCCGACCTCGTGTCGGCGCTCGACGACACCGCGCACGATGCCCGGGTGCAGGCCGAGACCGACGAGGCGCTCGCGCTCACCGGCAAGGACGTCGGGACGCCGATCATCGCCGTGGCCGACGGGCCGGGGTTCTTCGGGCCGGTCATCAGCCGGCTGCCCGCGCCCGAGGACGCCGTGCGCCTGTGGGACCACGTCGTGGGGCTCGCGTCGTTCCCCGGCTTCGCCGAGCTCAAGCGCAGCCTGCGCGAGCGGCCGCAGCTGCGCTCCTTCGGCGTCGACCCGGACGCGGCGGGGGCCGAGGAGGACTGGCACGGCGGCAGCAGGCGGCAGCACCGCTGAGCCAGGACTCACCCCACCCCGGATCAACCCAGTCCCAGGGCGCTCTCCACTGCGGCCAGCACCGGCGCGGTGACCTCGCGGCAGCGCGCCTCCCCCGCGGCGTACACCGCGTCGACGTGTGCCGGGTCGCCGGTCAGCTCGGCGTACCTGCGCTGCACCGGCTCCAGCGTCGCGACGACCGCGTCGGTGACCGCCGCCTTGAGCGCGCCGTAGGTGGCGATCCCGTCCGCGGACCCGCCGCAGGCGACGAGCACCTCGAGCAGGTTGGTGACGCCCGGCTTGGTCGACCGGTCGGCGCGGACCGCGTCCGGGGCGGTGTCGCCGTCCGTGACGGCCCGGGCGATCTTGCGGCGCACGACGTCCGGCCCGTCGAGCACGTGGACGACGCCGGCGGTCCCGGAGCGCGCGTCGGTGCCCGACTTGCCCATCTTCGCGGTCGGGTCCTGGAGGTCCATCACCCGCGCGGCCGCCGGTGGCGTCGCCATCTCGGGCACCACCAGGACCGGCCCGTACGCCGCGTTGAACCGCGTCGCGAGGTCGCGGGCGAGCTCGACGTGCTGGCGCTGGTCGTCGCCGACGGGGACCCGCACCGGCCGGTGCAGCAGGATGTCGGCCGCCATCAGCACCGGGTAGGTGTAGAGCGACGCCCGGCTGCCGGGGCGGCCCTTCTCCTTGAACTGGATCATCCGCGACAGCTCGCCGGTGGTGGCGACGCACTCGAGCAGGTAGGCGAGCTCGCGGTGCGCGGGGACCCGGGACTGGACGAAGAGCGTCGACCGGTCGAGCCCGACGGCGAGCAGCAGCGTCGCGACCTCCCGCGATCGCAACCGCAGCTCGGTCGGGTCGTGCGGCACGGTCAGCGCGTGCAGGTCGGCGACGCCGTAGAAGCAGTCGGCCGGGTCGTCGGCCGCGTCCTGGGCGGCGGCCATCGGCCGCAGGGCGCCGAGGAGGTTGCCGAGGGTCGGCGACCCGGTGGGCTTGACGAGGGACAGCGAGGTGGCGGGCACGGGGGCTCCTTCGTGGACGGGCCCGCGGGGCGACCGGTGCTGCTCACCCGTCCGGGCCGAGGCCCGGGACGTGACGAGGCCGCCTCGAGGGCGGCCTGGTGGGTGGTCGTGCTGGAGGTGGGCCGCCTACGGGGCGGGCCACCACGAGGACGTGACGGACGTCGGACGCTCGGACAGCACGAGGCGAGCATGCCACGGCCGAGTAGCGTCGCGCCCATGTCGACATGCGGGGGACCCTCGACCGTCGTCTTCGACCAGACGCTGGCGGAGTACGACTTCGGTCCCCACCACCCCATGTCCCCGTTGCGGGTCGACCTGACGATGCGGCTGGCGACCGAGCTCGGCGTGGTCGGGCCGGACGCGCTCAGCGGCCTGCGGGTCTCCGCTGCGCCGATGGCCTCCGACGACCTGATCGCGACCGTGCACGACCCGCGGCTGATCGAGGCCGTCGAGCGGGCCGGACGCACCGTCGAGCCCGACGAGCTGCACGGCCTCGGCAGCGAGGACAACCCGGTCTTCCGCGACATGCACCGCGCCGCCGCGCACGTCGTCGGCGCCAGCGTCGAGGCGTTCCGCCAGGTGTGGGCGGGGGAGGTGCTGCACGCCGCGAACATCACCGGCGGCCTGCACCACGCGATGCCCGACCGGGCGAGCGGTTTCTGCATCTACAACGACATCGCGATCGGCATCCAGCACCTGCTCGACAACGGCGCGGAGCGGGTGGCGTACGTCGACGTCGACGTCCACCACGGCGACGGCGTCGAGCGGATCTTCTGGAACGACCCGCGGGTGCTCACGATCTCCCTGCACGAGACCGGGCAGATGCTCTTCCCCGGCACCGGCTTCGCCGAGGACGTCGGTGGCCCCGACGCCACCGGGTCGGCGGTCAACGTCGCGCTGCCGCCCGGCACGTCGGACGCCGGCTGGCTCCGCGCGTTCCACGCCGTCGTGCCGCCGCTGCTGCGGGAGTTCGACCCCGAGGTCCTGGTGACCCAGCACGGGTGCGACTCCCACGCGCAGGACCCGCTGGCCCACCTCATGCTCAGCATCGACGGCCAGCGGGCGGCGTACCTCGCCCTGCACGACCTGGCCCACGAGGTCGCCGGCGGACGCTGGGTCGCGACCGGCGGCGGTGGGTACGCGCTGGTGGAGGTCGTGCCGCGGGCGTGGACCCACCTGCTCGCGATCGTCGCCGGCACGCCGCTGGACCCCAAGGTGGAGACGCCCGGCGGCTGGCGCGAGCACGTCCGCGGACGGCTGGACCGCACGGCGCCGTACCTCATGACCGACGGCCGGACCCCGGCCTACCGCGACTGGCGCGACGGCTACGACCCCGACACGTGGCTGGACCGGGCGATCCACGCGACCCGGATGGCGGCCTTCCCGTGCCACGGCCTGGACCCGATGCCGTAGGTCCGCGCAAGCGGACACGCCGGTCGGGCAGAAGTTTTTTCCGCCAGCCCTTCCCCACCAGTCACACCTGCCCCTATTCTCACCGAAGCGCGCCCGTGTGATCACCGCTGGGGAAGTCGGTGGCGGGCGCAGAGAAAGCACGGTGTGCCATGGCTGCCAACCCGCCCGGAGACATCTCCGACGCGAAGTTCCTCACCGTCGCCGAGGTCGCGGCGATGATGCGGGTCTCGAAGATGACCGTCTACCGCCTCGTCCACAACGGGGACCTCGCCGCCGTGCGCGTCGGACGGTCCTTCCGCGTGCGCGAGGAGGACGCGAACGAGTACATCCGGCGGAGCTTCTACGACGCCGGCTGACGCACGGGCCGGGCCGGGCCGGCGCCGCCGACGGACTGCTGGTCGGGGCGGGGCCCACGCCTCGGCACCGATTGCGGTGCGCTTCGGACCGGCCGTTAGGCTGTGCCGGTCCCTCGGGCGACTCCCGGGGTGGCGCACAGCTGTCGAAAGGTATCCCGTGGGTTCTGTCATCAAGAAGCGGCGCAAGCGCATGGCCAAGAAGAAGCACCGCAAGCTGCTGAAGAAGACGCGCGTCCAGCGTCGCAAGCTCGGCAAGTAGGCCTGCGCGCGGCGGAGTGGTGACCAGCGGCCGGGTCGTGCTCGTCACCGGGGTCTCCCGCGACCTCGGTCGGCGCTTCGCGCGCTCGCTCGCCGCTGAGCCCTCCGTCGGACGCGTCATCGGCGTCGACGTGGTCCCCCCGCGTGGGGACCTCGGCGACGTCTCGTTCGTGCGGGCCGACATCCGCAACCCGGTGATCGCCAAGGTCATCGCGAAGGAGGACGTCGACACCGTCGTCCACATGAGCGTCATCGCCACCCCCGCCAGCGCCGGCGGCCGGGGGACGATGAAGGAGCTCAACGTCATCGGCACGATGCAGCTGCTCGCTGCCTGCCAGAAGGCGTCGAGCGTCCAGCACCTGGTCGTGAAGTCGACGACGACGGTGTACGGCGCCAGCAACCGTGACCCGGCGATGTTCACCGAGGACATGGAGCCGCGTCGTGCCCCGCGCAGCGGCTACGCCAAGGACGTCGCGGAGATCGAGGGCTACGTCCGCGGCTTCGCGCGCCGGCGCTCGGACGTCCGGGTGTCGCTCCTGCGCTGCGCGAACGTGATCGGTCCGCACGTCACCAGCCCGATCACCTCCTACTTCCGGCTGCCGGTCATCCCGACCGTGGTCGGCCACGACCCGCGCCTGCAGTTCCTCCACGAGGACGACCTGCTCGCCGTGCTCCGCCACGCGACCGTGGAGGACGTCCCCGGCACGTTCAACGTCGCCGGCGACGGGGTCCTCATGCTCTCCCAGGCCGTACGCCGCCTGCGCCGCCCGACCGTCGCGCTGCCCGCTCCCGCGGTCGGCAGCCTCGGCTCGGTGCTCCGCCGGGCCCGGCTCGCGGACTTCTCGCCCGAGCAGCTGGCCTTCCTCACCTACGGCCGCGGCGTCGACACGCACCGGATGCGCGCCGTGCTCGGCTTCGAGCCGGCGTACACGACCGCGAAGGCGTTCGCCGACTTCGGCCGCTCGCTGCCGCCGACCGGAGGCCGCACCGACCGCGTGCTGGCCGCGGTCGAGGAGCAGCTCGAGCGGGGCGCGGCCCGGCCGTTGACGACCAGGGGAGCTCACCATGGGTGACGCCGAGATCATCCCGATCGGCACGCGCGGCCGTCCCGGTCGCGGCACCGGCAAGCAGCCGTCCTCGGCCGCCCGCGACCTGGCCGCCGGCCGCAGGCCCCGCCCGGCGGCGACTCCGTGCGACCCGCCCGCGACCGAGGCTGCCCCGCCGGTGCAGCCGGTGGAGCCGAAGCGGCCCGTGCAGCCGGTCGAGCCGGGCCTCGCCCCCGCGCCCCGGCCCGCCGTCACCACCGAGGAGCGCGACGCCCAGGGCATCCCGCTCTCGGACTGGCTGGCCGCCTTCCAGCACGCCGCCCGCGAGGTCTTCGGCGACCAGTGGGAGCCACAGCTGGCCCGGCTGCTCGCGTTTCTCCGCCGCCGCGTGACCGGTGACTACGTCGTCGACGAGTACGGCTTCGACGAGGAGGTCACCCAGCGCTTCTTCCTGGCCGCGCTGCGCCCGGTCGCGGAGAAGTGGTTCCGCATCGAGGTCCGCGGCGTCGAGAACATCCCCGCCGAGGGCGGCGCGCTCGTGGTCTCGAACCACTCCGGCACCATCCCGGTCGACGGCCTGATGACGATGGTCTCGATCCACGACCACACCGGCCGCTACCTGCGGCCGCTCGGCGCCGACCTGGTCTTCCGCACCCCACTGGTCAGCTCGCTGGCCCGCAAGAGCGGCGCGACGCTGGCGTGCAACGAGGACGCCGAGCGGATGCTGCGCGGCGGCGAGCTGGTCGGCGTCTGGCCGGAGGGCTTCAAGGGGATCGGCAAGCCCTACTCCGACCGCTACAAGCTCCAGCGCTTCGGCCGCGGCGGCTTCGTCTCGGCAGCCCTGCGCACCGGCGTGCCGATCATCCCGCTCTCCGTGGTCGGCGCCGAGGAGATCTACCCGCTCGTCGGCAACGTGCCGTCGCTGGCGCGGCTGCTCGGCCTGCCCTACGTCCCGATCACGCCGCTCTTCCCCTGGCTCGGCCCGCTCGGCCTGGTCCCGCTGCCCTCGAAGTGGCTGCTGGAGTTCGGCGAGCCGGTCCGCACCGACGAGTACGACGAGGGCGCCGCCGACGACCCGATGCTGGTCTTCAACGTCACCGACCAGGTGCGCGAGTCGATCCAGCAGACGCTGTACACGCTGCTCATGCAGCGCCAGTCCGTCTTCCGCTGACTTATCTGGGTCGGGCGTGTCGCTACGGAGCTTCGCTCCGTTGAATGGGACGGGCGTGTCGATACGGAGCTTCGCTCTGTTGGTGGGACGGGCGTGTCGCGACGGAGCTTCGCTCCGTGCCGCTGCGCGGCCGGCGCCACGCCGCCGTCCTGAGTGCCGCTGCGGGGCCGGCGCCACGCCGCCGTCCCGAGTGCCGCTGCGGGGCCGGCGCCACGCCGCCGTCCTGGGTGCCGCTGCGGGGCCGGCGCCACGCCGCCGTCCTGGGTGCCGCTGCGCGGCAGGCCCGGCTCAGGGAGCCTGGGTCCCCTTCGGGGGCGGCGGCTGCAGGAGGCTGCCGACGAGGTCGCCGACGCCACCGAGGACGTCCTCGATGACCTCGGGGAGCGTGGTCGGGGTGGACGTGGTCGTGCTGCCGGAGCCCTTACCCCCGTTGCCGCCGCCCCCGTTGCCGCCGAGGAGGCCGCCGATCACACCACCGAGGGTGGAGGGCTGGCTGGAGGGGGTGGTCGCGGGCGGCTGCTCGCCGCCGCCGAGCACGGGCGGGAGGGTCGGGGTGTCGGTGGGGACGGCCTGTCCGCCGTCGCCGGGGCCGGCCTTGCCCTGGTTGCCGCGGTCCTTGCCCTGGCCCCGGCCGGAGTCGCCCCGACGGTCCTCGGAGGCGCCCTGGGTGCTGGCGGGAGTGGTGAGCGCGCCGACGAGCCCGCCGAGGACGTCCTCGACGGCCTGGACCGCGAACGGCGGGATGATCGAGATGCCCTCGCCGCCGCAGACGGTGCACAGCGCGGCGGCCTCGGCGTCGATCTGGGTCAGCAGCTGCGCGGCCTGGATCAGCGCCGCGCGGGCGCCGTCGGGCAGTACGCTCTCGAGCCCGGCGAGCGCGTCCATGCTCGAGCCGGTGAAGTCGCGCAGCTCCGCGATCGCCGCGGCGTGGCCGTTCTCCTCGTAGTCGCTGATGAGCAGCTCGGACGCGGCGCTGGCCTGGTCGCTGAACTCCGCGAGCGTGCCCGCGATCGTCTCGGCGGTCGCGGCGTCGCGCGCGGCCTCGGACTGGCTGAGCTCCTCGACCTCCGCCAGGCGACCCTGCGCGTTGTCGAGCAGGTTCGAGCCCTTCTGGCTGTCGCTGACGCTGAAGCCGGTCTGGGCGTTCTCGATCGCGCGCTTGAGCGGGTAGAGCGTGTCGCCGGGCAGGGAGGTCTGGGCCGCGACCGCCATCGACGTGGTGGCACCGACGATCGCGAAGCCGCCGACCGCGGCGGCGATCCGCCGGTCCCGCGTCGTACGCCGCGGCGCCAGCGTCAGGCGGCGCTCGGTGTCGTCGCCGGCCTCGTCGCGGGTGCCGGTCGCGGACGGGACGAGCGCGGTGGCGGCCTCGGCCATCAGCCGCTCGCGCAGGTCGGCGACGAACGCCGGCCGCGCCTCCACGGGCGCGGCGGAGCGCAGCGCGCCCACGAGCTCCGCGAGCTCGACGGTCCGCGTGTCGTGCAGCTCGCGGGTCGAGGTGCCCTCGACCAGGGAGTTGAACTCCTCGGCACGTCGTCGCGCCGTGAACACGGGGCTCATCGGATCAGTCCTGTCGTCTCGGTCGTGGCCGCGCGGCCCTGCGCGGACACCCGGCTCAACGACGGGTCGACGAGCGAGGTTACGCGGCTCGCGAGGCGGCGAACGTCACGGAATGCGCGCGTGGGGAAGGGGACACCGGTGTCAGCCACGGAGTCCCTCCGGCATCAGCTTGGCGAGGTTGCGGACGCCGCGCAGCTGGAGCTGCTTGACGGCGCCGTCGCTGCGGCCGAGCACCGCGGCCGTCTCGGCGATGCTCATCCCCTGCAGGAAGCGCATGACCAGGCAGTCGCGCTGCTCGTCGGGCAGCTCGGTGAGGGCCTGGAGCAGGATCTCGTTGGTCAGGCTCGCCAGCACCGCGGTTTCCGGGCCCTCGGTGGCGTCGTCGTGCTGCCCCATGTCCTCGGTGGTCATCTCGAGGCGGGTGCGGCCGGCCTTGAAGTGGTCGGTGGCGAGGTTGCGGGCGATGGTCATCAGCCAGGCGCCGAAGTCCTTGCCCTGCCAGCGGAAGTTCTGCATCGACCGCAGCGCACGGAAGAACGTCTCGGAGGTGAGGTCCTCGGCCAGCGGCGCGGAGCGGGTCCGGTAGAAGAGGAAGCGGTAGACCGAGCCCTGGTAGTGGTCGTAGAGCAGCCCGAACGCCTCGGCGTCGCCGCCGCGCGCCAGCTCGACCAGGGCGATCAGCCGGGTGCGGTCGGCCTCGGACTCCTCCGAGGAGGTGGCCAGCGCGCCGTCGTCGTACGCCGGACCGCCGGGCCCCGGGCCGGGCGCGGCGCCGTCGTCGGCCATGGCCTCGGTGCGCAGCGCCTCGGTGAGCAGCAGCTGGGGGCCGCCGGCGACCTGCAGGGCCGTGCCGCCGAGCAGGAGGCGCGCGACGTCGCGGCGGAGGGCCTCGAGCCCGCGCGCGACACCAGCACCGTCCGACGGCATGACGACAACCCCTCCCGGCCTTCGGCTCCTCCCGAGCCGCCTCGATGGTAGGCCCGGTCACACCTCCGTGGGAACGAAACCGTCCAAGAGAGGTCCAGACCGGCCCTCAGCGACGGCGGGCGCGGAGCGCGACCCCGGCGGCGACGGTGCCGGTCGCCGCGCCGGTCACCGCGCCCAGGAGGAGGCCGGCCCGGGCGGCCTTGCGACCGGTGCGGTAGTCGCGGATCCGCCACCCCTGCTGTCGTGCGTGGGCTCGCAGCCGCGCGTCGGGGTTGATCGCGCAGCGGTCGCCGACGAGCTCGAGCATCGGCAGGTCGTTGTAGGAGTCGGAGTATCCCGAGCAGCGGGTGAGGTCGAGCCCCTCGCGAGCGGCGAGGGCCTTGACGGCCTCGGCCTTGGCCGGTCCGTGCAGCATGTCGCCGACCAGGCGGCCGGTGTAGACGCCGTCGACGTGCTCGGCCACGGTGCCCATCGCGCCGGTGAGCCCGAGCCGGCGGGCGATGATCGAGGCGATCTCGATCGGGGCGGCCGTGACCAGCCAGACCCGCTGGCCCTCGTCGAGGTGGAGCTGGGCCAGGGCCCGGGTGCCCGGCCAGATCCGGTGCGCCATCGCCTCCTCGAAGATCTCCTCGCCCAGCTCCTGCAGCTCTGCGACGGTGTGCCCGGCGATGAAGCTGAGGGCGGAGTTGCGTGCGTCGGCGACGTGGTCGGGGTCCTCGACACCGACCACGCGGAAGTAGGCCTGCTTCCAGGCCGCCCCGAGGATCTCGCGGCTGGTGAAGAACTTGCGCCGGTGCAGGCCGCGGGCGAAGTGGAAGATGCTCGCGCCCTGCATGACCGTGTTGTCGACGTCGAAGAACGCCGCCGCGGTGGCGTCCGCGGGCTGGTGCAGCGCCCGCTCGACCTCGGTGGCCGAGGCGGCGGCCTCGCCGGCGAGCGCGGACCGCTGACGCAGGTCGAGCGGGATGCGGGGGCGCTCCTGCGGGCTCACGCCGGCCAGCGTAGACCCGCGGGCGGGGCCTGGTTGTGGAAGTATCCGGCCATGCCTGCCGCCTCCGACCTGGCCGACCTCGTCGCCGTCGCGGCGGCGGAGAACCCCGGCAAGCTCGCGGTCGTCGAGGCCGGCGGCCGCAGCGCGACGTGGGCGCAGCTCGACGACGAGGTGGGCCGGGTCGCCACCGGTCTCGGGGCGGCCGGGATCGTCGCGGGGAACCGGGTGCTGCTCGTCGTCGGCAACCGGCTGGAGTTCGTGACGACCTACCTCGCGGTGCTGCGCGCGCAGGCCGTCGCCGTGCCCCTCAACCCTTCCTCGACGCCCGCGGAGCTGGCCCGGGTGCTGACCGACTGTGGTGCGCGGATGGTGGTGGCCGACCCCGACACGGTGGGCGCGGTCCGCGCGGCCGTGGCCGACGCGACCAACGTCCGCGTCGTGGTCGTCGGCGGCACGCTCCAGCCGGGGGAGCGGTCCTACGACCACTTGCGCGCCGACCGGGCGCGGCCGGTGCCGCCGCTGCGGGACCCCGACAAGCTCGCCGTCCTCCTCTACACCAGCGGCACCTCCGGTCTGCCGCGCGCCGCGATGCTCACGCACCGGGCCCTGCTCGCCAACATCGACCAGGTCGCCTCGGTCGAGCCGCCGATGATCCACGGCGACGACGTCGTGCTCGGCGTGCTCCCGCTCTTCCACGTCTACGGGCTCAACGCGGTGCTCGGCGGCGTGCTGCGCCATCGGGCCAAGCTGGTGCTCGTCGAGCGGTTCGACCCCGAGGGCACCCTCGACCTGGTCGAGGACGAGGCGTGCAGCGTGGTCCCGGTCGCCCCGCCGGTCTTCGCCCACTGGCGCGGGGTCGACGGGCTGGCCGAGCGCCTGGGCCCGGTGCGGCTGGTGCTCTCGGGCTCCGCCCCGCTCGCCCCCGAGCTGGTCGAGGAGTTCACCGAGCTGACCGGGGTGCCGGTCCACCAGGGTTTCGGGCTGACCGAGGCGGCACCGGTGGTCACGAGCACGCTGTGCTCAGGCGGCACGCCAGCCCGCGGCTCGGTCGGCGCCCCGCTGCCCGGCATCGACGTGCGGCTGGTCGACGCGACCGGGCGCGTGCTCGCGCCGGAGGGCGACCCCGGGGAGATCCAGGTGCGGGGCGCGAACCTGTTCAGCGGCTACTGGCCCGACGGCGCCGACGGCCCCGACGCCGACGGCTGGTGGAGCACCGGCGACGTCGGCATCCTCGACGAGGCCGGGGACCTCACGCTCGTCGACCGGGTCAAGGAGCTGGTCATCGTCTCCGGGTTCAACGTGTTCCCCGTCGAGGTGGAGGACGTGCTCAGGGACGCCGCGGGCGTGCTCGAGGCCGCGGTCATCGGCGTGCCCGACGAGGTCACCGGCGAGGCGGTCGTCGCGTACGTCGTCGCCGAGCCGGCCGCGGAGGCCGCGGCGGTCGAGGCGGCCGTGGTCGAGCGTTGCGAGACCCGCCTGGCGGCGTACAAGCGTCCCGCGCGGGTGGAGGTCGTCCCCGAGCTGCCGCTCACCGTCACGGGCAAGGTCCAGAAGGGCCGGCTGCGCCAGCTCGAGCGGCGCCGGGCGCTGGACCTGCTGGAGTGAGGCCGGCAGAGATGGCTGTCGGGATGAGGCCAGCGCGATGAGGCTGTGGCGACGAGCGGGGGCGGACGGGCCGCGGGTCACGCTCTACGGCAAGCCCGGCTGCCACCTGTGCGACGACGCCCGGACGGTGGTCGAGCGGGTCTGCGCCGATCTCGGCGTCGACTGGGTCGAGCAGTCGATCCTCGACGACCCGGCGCTGCGGGAGCGGTACGCCGAGGAGATCCCGGTGGTGCTCGTCGACGGGCGCCAGCACACCTTCTGGCGGGTCGACGAGGCGCGGCTGCGGGCCGCGCTCGGCGCTTCCTGAGGAGGACCTGAGAAGGCGCGGACCCCGCCGCGTGTTGGGCTTCTCACATGTGCTAGGCCGCGGGCCGGAACCGGCGTTGTCCGTTTTGTTCTCCCGTTCACAAACTCCTACAGTGGCAGGGCCGCTGAGCGAATCCGGGCCCGGCACGGCCCCCGCTGCGGCATGGCTGGGAAGAGCTGCACGTGACCGCACGGACTTCGACCGAGAGTGCTCGGGACATCCCCGAGGCCACGGTCGCGCGACTCCCCGTCTACCTCCGGGCGTTGACGACGCTCTCCGAGGCCGGGACGGGCACCTGCTCGAGCGAGGCGCTCGCGGCGGCTGCCGGCGTCAACAGCGCCAAGCTGCGCAAGGACCTCTCCTACCTGGGGTCCTACGGCACCCGCGGCGTCGGGTACGACGTCGACTACCTGCGCTACCAGATCGCGCGCGAGATCGGCGTGACCCAGGACTGGCCGGTCGTCATCGTCGGCATCGGCAACCTCGGACACGCGCTCGCCAACTACTCCGGCTTCCGCAGCCGCGGCTTCCGCACGGTCGCGCTGCTCGACGCCGATCCCACCCGCCACGGCGAGATGGTGGCGGGGATCGAGGTGCAGCCCTTCGACGACCTCGAGTCGATCGTCGCCGAGCACGGCGTCGCGATCGGCGTCATCGCCACGCCGGCGGTCGCCGCGCAGGCGGTCGCCGACCGGATGGTGGCGTGCGGCATCACCAGCATCCTGAACTTCGCGGCCGGTGTCCTCTCGGTGCCGGCCGGGGTCGACGTGCGCAAGGTCGACCTCTCCGTCGAGCTGCAGGTCCTCGCCTACCACGAGCAGCGCAAGGCCCAGGGGGAGCTCGCATGAGCGTCTTGGTCGTCGGCATCTCGCACAACACCGCGCCGGTCGCGCTGCTGGAGCGGCTCGCCATGACGCGCGACGAGGTGCCCAAGCTCGTGCACGACGCGTCGACCTGCGCGCACGTCAACGAGGCCACGGTGATCGCCACCTGCAACCGCCTCGAGCTGTACGCCGACGTCGACCGCTTCCACGGCTCGGTCGAGGAGCTCTCGACCCTGCTGGTCGACCGTGCGGGCGAGACGACCGGCGCGATGCTGCCGCACCTCTACGTGCACTACGACGACGGCGCCGTCTCCCACCTCTTCCAGGTGGCGGCCGGCCTGGACTCGATGGCCGTCGGCGAGGGCCAGATCCTCGGCCAGACCCGCGAGGCGCTGCGGATGGGCCAGGAGCTCGGCACGGTCGGCCCCGCCCTCAACGTGCTCTTCCAGCAGGCGCTGCGGGTCGGCAAGCGCTCGCGCGCCGAGACCGGCATCGACCGGGCGGCCCCGTCGCTGGTGACCGCCGCGCTCGAGCGCGTCGGCGGCGACCCGACCGCGCCGGACGACGAGCTCGACCCGACCGCCGACCTGCGCAGCTCGGTCCGCGGCAAGCGGGTCGTGGTCGTCGGTGCCGGTGCGATGGCCGGCCTGGCCACCGCGACCGTGGCTCGCCTTGGCGCCGAGGACATCGTGGTCGTCAACCGCTCCGCCGAGCGCGCCGAGCGGCTGGCCGGCGAGCACGGGGCGCGCCCCGCGCTGTTGGCCGACCTGGAGACCGAGCTCGCCGCCGCCGACCTGGTGGTCACCTGCGCCGGCGCGACCGGCGTCCTGGTGACCGCCGACATGGTGGCCTCGCGGCCGGTGCAGAAGCCGATCTCCTTCGTCGACCTCGCGCTGCCCCACGACGTCGATCCCGCCGTCGCCGACCTGCCGGGCGTCACGCTCGTCGACCTCGCCTCGCTGGCCGAGGCGCTGCACGCGTCCGAGGCCGGCCGCGAGGTGCTGGAGGTCCGCCGGATCGTCACCGAGGAGGTCGGCGCGTTCCTCGCCGCACGCCGCAGCGCCAGCGTCACCCCGACGGTGGTCGCGCTGCGCTCGATGGCGACCTCCGTGGTCGACGCCGAGATGACCCGCCTCGACCACCGGCTGCCCGACCTCGACCCCGCCATCCGCACCGAGGTGCTCCACGCGGTGCGGCGCGTCGCGGACAAGCTGCTCCACGAGCCGACCGTGCGGGTCAAGGAGCTCGCGAACGAGACCGGCGCGGTGTCGTACGCCGCCGCCCTCGCCGAGCTCTTCGCCCTCGACCCCGAGGCGGTCACCGCCGTCACCCGGCCGGAGGGACTGTCGTGAGTGCCGCGTCGTCCCGTCCCATCCGCGTCGGCACCCGCGCCTCGCTGCTCGCGACCACGCAGAGCGGCCACGTCGCCGACATGATCCGCGAGCGGCTCGGCCGCGAGGTCGAGCTGGTCGAGGTCCGCACCGACGGCGACCGCACCCAGGCCTCCGGCATCCCGCTGGCGGAGTACGGCGGGGTCGGCGTCTTCGTCGCCGCGCTGCGCGACGCGCTGGTCGCCGGCGAGGTCGACGTCGCGGTGCACTCGCTCAAGGACATCCCGACCTACCCCGCGCCCGGCATCACGCTGGCCGCCGTGCCGGTCCGCGAGGACCCCCGCGACGTCGTCGTCGCCCGCGACGGGCTGACCCTCGGCGAGCTGCCGGTCGGCTCCCGGGTCGGCACGGGCTCGCCGCGCCGCGTTGCGCAGCTGGCCGCGCTCGGCCTCGGTTTGGACCTGGTCGGGGTGCGTGGCAACGTCGACACCCGCATCGCCAAGGTCCGGTCGGGCGAGTACGACGCCGTCATCCTCGCCCGCGCGGGCCTGGCCCGGATCGGACGGCTCGAGGAGGCGAGCGAGGTGCTCGACCCGCTGCAGGTGCTGCCCGCCCCCGGGCAGGGCGCCCTCGCCGTCGAGTGCCGCAGCGACGACCCGCTGCTGGCCGAGCTCGTCGCGCTGGAGGACCCCGCCACCCGCGCGGCCGTCGACGCCGAGCGGGCCGTGCTCGCCACCCTCGAGGGCGGGTGCACCGCCCCCATCGGCGCGCTCGCCGAGGTCGTCGAGGGCGAGGACGGCGAAGAGCTGTGGGTGAGGGCCGTGGCGCTCTCGCCCGACGGGGCGCTGTCGGTGCGGATGTCCGCCTCCGGCAGCGCCGCCGACGCGGTCGGCGTCGGCACCCGGCTGGGCGGCGAGATGCTCGCCGACGGCGCCGGGGACCTCGAGCAGGACACGCAGGACCAGCAGGACCAGCCACACTTCGAGCCAGAACAGGTGCGCAACGCATGACGACCCGAGGCAAGACCACCACCGCCACCACTACGCCCGGCTGGGTGTCGTTCGTCGGGAGCGGGCCGGGTGACCCGGACCTGCTGACCGTGCGCGCCGCGGAGCTGCTCCGCACGGCCGACGTCGTTGTGACCGAGGCGCCCGAGCACGTCACGCTCGTCCGGACCGTCCTCGGCCTGGCCGAACCGGTCGAGGGCGAGGAGCCGACCGGCCCCGAGATCGTCGACGGTGGCTTCGGCGAGGACGGGCAGCCGCTGACCCACGCCGCCCGCGCGAAGGTCGTCGTCAAGCAGGCCAAGCGCGGCCTGCGCGTCGCGCGCCTGATGACCGGCGACCCGTTCCTCTACGCCTCCGGGCCCGAGGAGGCGCAGGCCTGCGCCAAGGCGTGCATCGGCTTCGAGATCGTCCCGGGCGTCTCCTCGGTGAGCGCGGTCCCGGCGTACGCCGGCATCCCGCTCACCACGAAGGACCACCGCGAGGTCGCCGTCGTGACGTGCGGCGAGAAGGTCGACTGGTCGCAGTACGCCGACGACCGCACGCTCGTGCTGCTCTCCGCCGTCGGCCAGATCGGCGAGATCTCGAAGGCGCTCGTCGCCGCCGGCCGCAGCCCGCAGACGCCGGTCGCGATGACCCGCGTCGGCACCACCACCGGCCAGTCGACTGTCTGCTCGACGCTGGCCGACATCGCCGCCGACGCCCGCGCCGCCCGGATGGCCCCGCCCGCGATCATCGTCGTCGGCGAGGTCGTCGACCTGCGCGAGACGCTGTCGTGGTTCGAGACCAAGCCGCTCTTCGGCTGGCGCGTGCTCGTGCCGCGCACCAAGGACCAGGCCGGCGTGCTGTCGGCCCGGGCCCGCGGCTACGGCGCGGTGCCCGAGGAGGTCCCGACGATCTCGGTCGAGCCGCCGCGCAACCCGCTGCAGATGGACAAGGCGGTCCGCGGCCTCGTCGAGGGCCGCTACGAGTGGATCGCCTTCACCTCGGTCAACGCGGTCAAGGCGGTGCGTGAGAAGTTCGAGGAGTACGGCCTCGACGCCCGCGCCTTCTCCGGCCTCAAGATCGCCGCGGTCGGCGACAAGACCGCCCAGGCCATCGCCGCCTGGGGCCTGCGCGCCGACCTGGTGCCGACCGGTGAGCAGTCCGCCGCCGGGCTGCTCGAGGTGTGGCCGGAGTACGACGAGGTGCTCGACCCGATCAACCGCGTCTTCCTGCCCCGCGCCGACATCGCCACGGAGAACCTCGTCGCCGGCCTGATCGACCTCGGCTGGGAGTGCGACGACGTCACGGCGTACCGCACCGTCCGCGCCACCCCGCCCCCGGCGCCGGTGCGCGACGCGATCAAGACCGGCAAGTTCGACGCGGTCGTCTTCACCTCCTCCTCGACCGTGCGCAACCTCGTCGGCATCGCCGGCAAGCCGCACCCCTCGACGATCATCGCGGTCATCGGCCCGCAGACCGCCAAGACCGCGGAGGAGCACGGCCTGCGGGTCGACGTGATGGCGCCCAAGCCGGACGTCGAGGTGCTCGTCGACGCGCTCGCCGACTTCGGTGCGTCCCGCCGCGCGGCGATGCTGGAGGCCGGCCAGCCGGTCACCCGCCCGTCCGAGCGCAAGCCCTCCGCACGGCGTACCAAGGCCTCCTCGCGGTGACCGAGGCCGCCGCCGAGGGCCTGGCCAAGGGGCTTCGTCCCGTCGTCCGCCCGCGGCGCCTGCGCACCACGCCGGCGCTGCGGCGGATGGTCGCGGAGACCTCGCTCGAGGCGCGGCAGCTCGTGCTGCCGCTCTTCGTGCGCGAGGGGATCGACGCCCCGGTGCCGATCTCCTCGATGCCCGGCGTCGTGCAGCACTCCCGCTCCTCGCTGCTGGGCGCGGTCGCCGAGGCGGCCGAGCTCGGTCTCGGCGGCGTCATGCTCTTCGGCATCCCGGAGGCCAAGGACGCCACCGGCTCCGGCGCGGTCGACCCCGCCGGCGTGCTGAACCTCGCGATCACCGACGTGGTCGCCGAGGTCGGCGACGCGCTCACGTTGATGAGCGACCTGTGCCTCGACGAGTTCACCGACCACGGGCACTGCGGCCTGCTCACCCCCGACGGGCGCGTGGACAACGACCGGACGCTCGAGCAGTACGCCGAGATGGCGCTCGCCCAGGCCGACGCCGGTGTCGACATGGTCGGTCCCAGCGGGATGATGGACGGCCAGGTCGCCGTCGTCCGCGCCGCCCTCGACGCTGCCGAGCACACCGACGTCTCCGTGCTGGCCTACTCCGCCAAGTACGCCTCCGCCTTCTTCGGCCCGTTCCGCGAGGCCGTCGACTCCTCGCTCGTCGGGGACCGCCGGACGTACCAGCAGGACCCCGCCAACGCCGTCGAGGGCGTCCGCGAGGCGCTGCTCGACGTCGAGCAGGGCGCCGACCTGGTCATGGTCAAGCCCGCGCTGGCCTACCTCGACGTCCTGCGCCGCGTCCGCGACGCCGTCGACGTCCCCGTCGCGGCGTACAACGTCTCCGGTGAGTACGCCATGCTCGAGGCCGCCGCTGCCAACGGCTGGATCGACCGCGAGCCGGCCATCCTCGAGTCGCTGACGTCGATCCGCCGGGCCGGCGCCGACGTCGTCCTCACCTACTGGGCCGCCGAGGCCGCCCGCCTGCTGCGCGCCTGACCCTGACCCTCGCCCTGCGCCGGGCGCAAGAACCGCGCAATTGCGCGGGAATGTCGGGGTTCGCAGCCGCTCGACGGGGCGCAAGAATCGCGCAATTGCGCGGAAATGTCGGGGTTCGGGTGCGGTGGGGTGCTGAAGCGGCGCAATTGAACGATCGTTGACCGCTCCTCGCGCTGGGCCGAGGTCCGCGGCCGCAGGGTCGCCGCCCCAGGCCGGGCTCGCCCGCAAGGAGTCCCACCACCGAGGCCAGCGTCACCTGGCCCGGCGAAGATCGTGCCCGCCGGAGTGCCGCACCTGTGGGCCGCCTGGCGCCAGGGCAAGGTCACCGAGCGCGGCGCCACCCACGCCGCCCGCGAGACCGCCTGCCTGGAGGTCGAGAACCGCCTCGAGGTCGACCGCTTCCTCGCCGCCGACCCCGACACCCTCGTCACCATCCACGAGGTCGACGCGCCACCCCTCCACCTTGACTACGACGTCCTCGCCACCTGAGCCGTGAGGCGGGACGCGGCCCTGGCGTCGGGCCGGGTGGCGCTGACTGCTCTATCCGCCGTTCGCGAACATCTCGTCGAGCCGCTGCTTGGTGGCGTCCACGAGCTCGGCGGTCGCGACTGCTGGAAGTCCAGAGGTCCGCGCGTGTTGCAGCAGGTCATCGAGCACGGCATCCAACGAGGACGCGATGACCGGTGGACGCAGCAGCCAGAGGCGACCAGCCGGGCGAGGAGGCAGGCCGCACTCAGCCAGGACGTGGTTGTGGTCCTGCTCGACCTCGAAGTAGTCGGCGGCTGCCCACGGCGATGCCGCTTCGTCCCTGCCGTTGAACTCGACGGTCTGACGGATGCGGCGGTCTCGGACCCAGGCTCGCGCCGAGCAGGGCCAGATGACGGGTAGGAAGCACCACAGCGGCGCGTCGGGCGCAGGTTCGAAACCAGCCAGGCCCGCTTCCTGGACTTCCGGCAGGGCCAGCGGGTCGTCGGACAACACTCCGCCGATGGCCACCCTCGGCGCGGGGTAGGGCTCGTCGTCGCCTGAGGTCCAGTCGGGAGCACCCACAGCCGAATCGTGCCAGGAAGCGCCCGAACGCGTGGGCGCGTGAGAGGCCGCGGCGCCGGAGAGCCTTGGGCTCGCCCGGCGGGGCTACGGTGCGGACGTGAGCAGCGCGGGACCGGACACGCGACCGCTCGGTGCCCTGGCGCTCGGCTTCGGGGTGCTGGCCGTCGCGTTGTCGTGGACGTACTTCTTCAGCCCGTACGCCTACCTCGCCGCAGCCGTCGCGCTGCTGCTCGGGCTGGTCGCGCGAGGTGGCGGGCGCGGCCGCACCATGGGGCAGCCGCGGTCGTGCTGGCCGCCGTCGCCGTCGTCGTGGCCAGCGCGGCGCTGTACGTCTTCGGCTGACCGGGACCTGCGCCGCCAGGCAGCAGACGGACGAGAGCCCCACCCGGCGTACGGATGGGGCCCTCGGGATCGGGACGGTGACGGGCTACGGGTTCGTGTAGCCCTTGACGCACTGGTCGAAGGGATCGTCCTTCTTGAAGATGTTGTCGAGATAGCCGTCGAGCGTGCACTGCACGACCGCCTGCGCGTAGCTCAGGATCCCGTCGACCGGGTCGATGCCGGTGGAGGGCAGCGGCGGGAGCGACGGGGTCGGGAGACCGGGGATGCCGAGGCCGCCCTTCGGGCCGTCCTTCTTGCCGTCGTCCTTGGTCCCGCCGTCGTCCTCCCCGGTGGCCGGGCCCTCGGTCGGCTGCGGCGCGGGAGTGGGTTGCGGCGCGGTGGTCGGGCCGTCCTGCGGCGCGATCACCGTCTGGCCGCCGCCGTCGTCGGAGCGCGGACCCTCGCCGGGGCCCCGGCCGGCGTCGGCCGGGGTGGGGGAGGGGGCGATGACGCCGGCCGCCACGGTGCCGTTCGGGATCGACATGAAGTCGCCTTCGAGGTAGGCGTCCATGATGCCCAGCACGAGCGAGACGTAGCTGTTGGAGTGGTTGTAGCGGTAGACCGCGGCCCGCTGGCCGCTGGTGGTGGAGAGGTCGTCGCTGCCGGAGCAGAGGTAGACCGCGGTGGCCAGCGCCGCGTCGTCGATGTCCTGCGGGTTGCGCTGCGAGTCGCCGTCGGCGTCGACGCCGACGACCGACCAGGTCGAGGGGATGAACTGCATCGGGCCGACCGCGCGGTCCCAGACGCCGTCGTTGTCGAACTGCCCGGCGTCGGTGTCGCGGATGGCCTGGGTGTTGTTCTTGCCGTTCAGCGCGATGCCGTAGATGCCGGGGCGGGCCACGCCCTCGTCGTCGAGCGCGTTGCCGCCGTACCGACCGTGGTCGGACTCGACGCGGCCGATCGCCGCGACCAGCTGCCAGGTGAGGTTGCAGGTCTTGTCGGCGGAGTTGATGACCGTCTCGGCCCGCTGGTACGCCGCGAGGGCGGCCGACGGGATCGCGTTGGTCGACGCGGTGCGCACCACCTCGGTGGTGTCGCCCTCGACGCCGGGTGCGACGGATCCGGTGGACCCCGACGACACGCTGGCCGGCGCCTGGATGGCCTCGGTCGGCACCGAGGTGCCGTCCGGCAGCGACTCGGCCACCGGGGTCTCCGCGGACACCGTGACGGGGGCTCCCACGCCCGCCAGGCTCGCGGTCCACGCGGTCGAGAGGACGGCGAGGGGCACGAGGGCCGTCGCTCGCTGCCAGCGACCGAAACGCTTGACGGACATAAAGGATTCACTCCCGGTAGTAGCCGACCCGACCGCGCTCCCTACGGCCGGGTGTGACGTCCACAACGAAGCGTGTCACAGCGGGGTTACGCACGTGTCCGCTTCGTGGGACATCGAGCCGCCTCCCACGCGGCCCGCCGGCAGGTTGCCCAACACCGCGTCGCGTGAAACCGGTCACCCGCGCCCGCTCGGCGTGGCGCACCCGACGTGCCCCGTTTCGCTGCCTCGGCGACAATGGCGGGGTGCCTCTCGACACCGCTGCCTCCGCCGAGCTCTTCGCCCGTGCCCGCGCGGTGACCCCGGGCGGCGTGAACTCCCCGGTGCGCGCGTTCAACGCCGTCGGCGGCACCCCGCGGTTCATCCGATCGGCGGCCGGCGCCTGGCTCACCGACCACGACGGCAACGAGTACGTCGACCTCATCTGCTCCTGGGGCCCGATGCTGCTGGGCCATGCCCACCCCGAGGTGATGGCCGCGGTCCAGACCGCCGTCGCGCGCGGCACGTCGTACGGCGCGCCGACCGAGCCCGAGGTCGAGCTGGCCGAGGAGATCGTGGCCCGCACACCGGTCGAGCGGGTCCGCTTCGTCTCCTCCGGCACCGAGGCGACGATGTCCGCGATCCGGCTGGCCCGCGGCTTCACCGGCCGCGACGTGGTCGTGAAGTTCGCCGGCTGCTACCACGGCCACGTCGACCCGTTGCTGGCCTCGGCCGGCTCCGGGCTGGCGACGTTCGCGGTCCCGGGCACCCCCGGCGTACCCGCCTCGTCGACCGAGCTCACGCTCGTGCTGCCCTACAACGACCGGACCGCGGTGGAGCAGGTGTTCGCCGAGCACGGCGACCGGATCGCCTGCCTCATCACCGAGGCCGCGCCGGGCAACATGGGCGTCGTCCCGCCCGAGGCGGGCTTCAACGCGTTCCTCGCCGAGACCTGCACGAAGCACGGCGCGCTCTTCGTCAGCGACGAGGTGATGACCGGGTTCCGCGCCTCGCGCCAGGGCCAGTGGGGCCTCGACGGCGCCGTCGAGGGCTGGCGCCCGGACCTGGTCACCTTCGGCAAGGTGATGGGCGGCGGCTTCCCGGCCGCGGCCTTCGGCGGCCGCGCCGACGTGATGGGCCACTTGGCGCCCGAGGGGCCGGTCTACCAGGCCGGCACTCTCTCGGGGAACCCGGTCGCGACCACCGCCGGCCTCACCACCCTGCGGCTGGCGACCGAGGAGGTCTACGACCACGTCGGCCGCGCCGCGGACGTCGTGAAGACCGCGGCCGCCGAGGCGCTGACCGCCGCCGGGGTGTCGCACACCGTGCAGTCGACCGGCACGATGTTCTCCGTGTTCCTGACCGAGGGCCCGGTCCGCGACTTCGACGACGCCTCCCGCACCTCCGCGGCGGGGTACGCCGCGTTCTTCCACGCGATGCTGGAGCGCCACGTCTACCTGCCGCCCTCGGCGTACGAGGCGTGGTTCCTGTCCTCCGCGCACGACGACCGCGCCGTCCAGACCGTGGTGGACGCACTGCCGCACGCCGCGCGCGCCGCCGCGGCCGCGATGGGAGGCGAGGCCTGATGGCGACCCCCGACACCGTCGTCCACCTGGTGCGCCACGGCGAGGTGCACAACCCCGAGGGCGTGCTCTACGGCCGCCGCGACGGCTTCCACCTCTCCGACCTCGGCCGGCAGATGGCCGAGAAGGTCGCCGCCGCCCTCCAGGAGCGCGACATCGTGCACCTGCGCGTCTCCCCGCTCGAGCGGGTCCGGGAGACCGCCCAGCCGCTCGCGCTGGCGCGCGGGCTGGAGCCGGTGGTCGACGAGCGGGTCATCGAGTCGACCAACGTCTTCGAGGGCGAGCGGTTCGCCGCCGGCGCCAACGCGCTCAAGGACCCCCGCAACTGGCGCTACCTGTGGAACCCGTTCCGCCCGTCGTGGGGCGAGCCCTACAAGCAGGTCGTCGCGCGGATGATGTCCGCGGTCCACGACGCCCGCATCGCCGCCACCGGCCACGAGGCCGTCGTCGTCTCGCACCAGCTGCCGATCTGGATCACCCGGCTCCACGTCGAGCGCCGCTCGTTCCTCCACGACCCGCGCAACCGCCAGTGCACGCTGTGCTCGGTCACCTCGCTCCACTTCGTCGGGGACCGGATCACCCAGGTCTCCTACAGCGAGCCCGCCGGCGACCTGATCCCCGTCCAGGACAAGGGCGCGCCGTTCTCGGCCGGCGGCGCCACCGAGGAGAAGAAGCCGCCGGCATGACGCGCACGCCGCTCGCCCGCCGGACCGTCGCTGCCCTGGCCGCGACGGTTGCCGCGGCGACCCTCGGCTCGACCCTGGCCGGGTGCACGTCGGTCGAGAGCACCGGCGACAAGGGCTACATCAGCGGCGACGGCGAGGTGCGCGTGCTGGAGCCGGCGCAGCGCGAGGAGCCGGTCGACCTGACCGGCACCGACCTGGCCGGCGACGAGGTCGACCTGGCCGACCTGCGCGGCACGCCGGTCGTCGTACCCGTCTGGGGCTCGTGGTGCGTGCCGTGCCGGGCCGAGGCGCCCGACGTGGTCGCGGCCGCCGAGGAGCTCGAGGGCGAGGCGGCGTTCGTCGGCATCAACATCCGCGACACCGAGGGCGGCGCCCGCGGCTTCGAGCGCGAGTTCGACGTGCCCTACCCCTCGATCGTCGACGACGGCCTCGCGCTGCTCGCCTTCACCGGCACCCTGACGCCCTACACCGTCCCCGCCTTCGTCGTCCTCGACGAGCAGGGGCGCATCGGCGGGAGCATCCTCGGCGAGCTGCCCTCCACGCAGACCCTGGTCGACCTGGTCGACGAGGTCGCGCGTGGGTGACTGGTTCCGCGACCAGGCGTTCTCCGGGTCGCTCGTCCTCGCCGTGCCCGTCGCCCTGGTGGCGGGCCTGGTGTCGTTCTTCTCCCCGTGCGTCATCCCGCTGCTGCCCGGCTACCTGTCGTACGCCACCGGGCTCTCCGGCGCCGACCTGGCCAGCGGCGAGGCGCAGACCCGTCGTGGGCGGATGCTGCTCGGGTCGCTGCTCTTCGTGCTCGGCTTCGCGGTCGTCTTCGTCTGCATCGGTGCCCTCTCGGGCCAGGTCGGCTACTGGCTGATCACCTGGCGCCGGGAGCTGACCGTGGGCCTCGGCCTGCTGACGATCGTCCTCGGGCTGGTCTTCGCCGGCGTGCTGCCGTTCCTCCAGCGGGAGTGGCGGGTGCACCGCGTCCCGGCGGTCGGCCTGGCAGCGGCGCCGCTGCTCGGCTTCCTCTTCGGCCTGGGCTGGACGCCCTGCATCGGTCCGACGCTGGCCGCGATCAGCATGCTGTCGGTCAACGAGGCGACGGTCGGGCGGGGCGCGCTGCTCTCCGCGATCTACGCGATCGGCCTCGGCATCCCCTTCATCGTCGCCGGCCTGGCCTACCGCCGCGCCCTCGGCGCGTTCGGCTGGGTCCGCCGGCACCAGACCACGGTCGTCCGCGCCGGCGGCGGCATGCTGGTGGTCGTCGGGCTGCTGCTGGTGACCGGCGTGTGGGACCAGGCGGTGACCTGGATCCAGTCCGAGGTCGTCACGAGCACGGAGACGTCACTGTGAGCGATCCCCGCGAGACCCAGTACGACAAGCTGCCCGCGGGCCGCCGCGCCGGCGAGCTGACGCTGCGCGAGCTGCTCCGCTTCGGCTGGCGGCAGATCACCTCGATGCGCACCGCGCTGGTGCTGCTCCTGCTGCTCGCGCTGGCCGCCGTCCCGGGCTCGATCGTGCCGCAGGAGGGCGTCGACGCGCTCGCCGCGTCGCGCTGGCGGGAGGACCACCCGCGGCTGGCGCCGGTCTACGAGTGGCTCGGCCTGTTCGACGTCTACGGGTCGGTGTGGTTCTCCGCGATCTACCTGCTGCTGATGATCTCGCTGGTCGGCTGCATCGTGCCCCGCACGCTCGTCTACTGGCGCGCCATGCGGGCCCAGCCGCCCCGCGCCCCCCGCAACCTGTCCCGCCTGCCCGACGCCACGTCGTACCGCACCGACGAGAGCGCCGACGAGGTCCTCGCCCGGGCCCGCACGGTCCTCGGCCGTCGGCACCGCGTGCGGAAGGCGGACGAGGGGGCGGCGGACGGGGCCGTCAGCGCCGAGCGCGGCTACCTGCGCGAGGCCGGCAACCTCGTCTTCCACCTCTCGGTGGTCGTGGTGCTGGTCGGCTTCGCGATCGGCGGCCTGTTCGGCTACCGCGGCGGCGTCATCCTCGTGACCGGCGACGGGTTCGGGAACACGCTGACCTCCTACGACGACTTCGTGCCCGGCAGCCTGTTCAGCCCCGACCAGCTCGACCCGTTCAGCTTCACCGTCGAGGACTTCGAGGTCGACTGGCTCCTGTCCGGCCGCGCGGCCGGCCAGGCGCGCGGCTTCAGCGCGGACGTGCGCTACCGCGAGACGCGGGACGCCGAGGAGGAGCGGTACGACCTCCGGGTCAACCACCCGCTCACCATCGGCGACACCGACATCTTCCTCATCGGCCACGGCTACGCGCCGGTCGTGACGATCCGCGACGGCGAGGGCGAGATCGCCTACAACGGTCCCACGATCTTCCTGCCCCAGGACCAGAGCCTGTTCTCCTTCGGCGTCATCAAGGCCCCCTCGGCCGAGCCGCAGGAGATCGGCCTCGAGGGCGTGCTCTACCCGACCTTCGGCATGACCGAGGACGGCGACCCGGTCAACCTGCTCGGCAAGGCGGTCGACCCGCTGCTGTCGGTGCTCGTCCACGCCGGCGACCTCGGCATGGACGAGGGCGCCTCGCAGTCGGTCTACGTCCTGGACAAGGGCGACACCGAGCAGGTGGAGGACGAGGACGGCAAGCCGCTGCGGCTCGACATGCGCCCCGGCGACACCGTCGAGCTGCCCGACGGCCTCGGCTCGGTCACCTTCGAGGGGCTCGAGGACTGGCAGCGCATCCAGATCAGCCAGACCCCCGGCAAGCTCATCGCGCTCGGCGGCGTCGTCATGGCGCTCGTCGGGCTGCTGGGATCGTTGTTCATCCGACCCCGCCGGGTCTGGGTTCGTGCCCGTCAGGACGGGGACGGCACACTGGTCGAGGTCGCCGCGCTCGACCGCTCCGGCGGCGGTGACGTCGCGCCGGTCCTCGAGGACCTGGTCGCGGCACTGCGCGGGGACGAGCGGGGCAACCAGCCCCCCGAGACGAAGAGGGACGGTACGTCGTGACCGATGCTGCGTGGGAGACGCTGAGCAACCAGGCGGTGGCCGTCTGTGGCGTCGTGTACTTCCTGGCGCTGATCAGCCACCTCGTCCAGTGGACGGCGCTGCGCAAGCTGCCGGTCGGGGCCGAGGCCCAGGCGCCGGTCGCCGTCGGGGCGGGTGCGCCCTCGGTCGTCGAGGACACCTCCGCACACGAGCCCGACGTCGAGCGGCGCACGGCGCTCTTCGGACGGCTCGGCCTCCTGCTCACGGTGATCGCCACCGCGGTGCACCTCGTGGCGCTCGTCGGGCGCGGCATGGCCGCGGACCCGAACCGGGTGCCCTGGGGCAACATGTACGAGTTCACGCTCTCGGGCACCTTCGTGGTCAGCCTCGGCTACCTGCTGCTCAACCGTCGCTTCGGACTGGCCTGGATGGCGCCGATCGTCGTCGGGTTCGTGGTGGTCGTCCTCATGGTCGACGTCGTCTGGCTCTACGACCCGGTCGCGCCGCTCTCGGAGGCGCTCTACTCCCCGTGGCTGGTCATCCACGTGGTCTCGGCGGTCATCGCCACCGGCGCGTTCACGCTCGGCGGCATCTGCTCCGTGCTCTACCTGGTCAAGGAGCGTCGCCCGGCCCGCACGACCGGCTACCTCGCGCGCGTGCCGGAGCCGGCCGCGCTGGACCGGATCTCCTACCGGATGCACGCCTTCGGCTTCCCGGTGTGGACCTTCGCGGTGCTCATCACCGGCCCGATCTGGGCGCACCAGGCCTGGTCGGCCTACTGGAGCTGGGACCCCAAGGAGGTCTGGGCCTTCATCACCTGGGTCGTGTACGCGGCGTACCTCCACGCCCGCGCGACCGCCGGCTGGAAGGGCCGCAACGCGGCGATGCTGGCGCTGCTCGGCCTGGCGACCCTGTGGTTCAACTTCATCGGGATCAACTTCTTCTCCACCACCAGCCAGCACTCGTACGCCGCGCCCGCGGTCGTCGAGGTCGGCCAGGCCGGGGTGGAGACGCCGGCGTCAGCCGGTGGCGAGCTCGGCCAGCCGCTCGGCCGATAGGTCCGCGGCCGACTCGAACTCTCCCGGGTGCGAGGCGACGACCTCGCCGTCGACGATGAGCACCGTCGAGGGCAGCCAGCTGGGGCTGACGGCCGGCGCGTAGCTGCTCATCAGCTCCATGTCGGGATCGCGCCAGCTCGGGTAGTCGGCGTCGAACTCCTCGAGGAACTCGACGGCCATGTCCTCGAACTGGTCGAGGGAGACGCCCACGACCTCGACGTCGTCGCGCTCGGCGACGTCCGCCAGCAGCGGCATCTCGGCCCGGCAGGGGACGCACCAGCTGGCCCAGAAGTTCAGCAGCACCGGCTTGTCGGTGTCGATCCTCTTCCCGGCGCCGCCCCGGGAGCCGACGGGGTCGCCCTGCGGCAGCTCGACCGCCTTGGGGCTGTCCAGCCGGGTCCAGCCCGGCCGGATCGGCCCCTCGTCGTCCTCGGGCGCCTCGCCGGCGGCGCAGGCGGTGCCGCTGACCAGCAGGGCGGCGGCGAGCAGGGCGCGGAGGGACCGACGGGGGCGGGTGGCCCGGCTGGTCACAGGTCGGGGTCCTCGGGGTGCTTGCGCTTGCGCTCGAGGTCGCGCAGGAAGTCCGGGTCGTCGTCGGGGCCGAGCGGGCGGGGCGGCTGGGCCGGGCCGGAGCCGCGGGGACCGCGCGGACCGCGGCCGCCGGACGAGCCGCTCGGGCCGCCGGCGATCGGCGGGGTGCCGCGTCGCTCGAGGAACCGCACGGCGGCGTACGTCGCGAGCGCGAAGAGCACGACGACGAGGAGGAACTTCAGCACACCTCCAATGTAGGTGGCGGCTCCACAACGCCTACCCTGGAGGTCGTGAAGGAGTTCGTGGTCTACACCGCCCTGCGCATCGCCCTGTTCCTCGGGTCGCTCGCGCTCGTCCTCGGCATCTGGTGGGTCGTCGCCGGCGAGGTGCCGGTGCTGTGGGCCGTCATCATCGCGTTCCTGCTCAGCGGGCTCGGCTCGCTGTGGCTGCTCAACGGCCCGCGGGAGGCGTTCGCGATGCGGGTCCAGGAGCGCGCCGAGAAGGCGTCGCAAGCCTTCGAGGAGATGAAGGCCAAGGAGGACGCCGACTAGGCGTTCAGCTGCTGGGTCAGCTGCGCTTGCGGGCGTTCAGCTGCCGCTGGACGCGCGCCTCGGACTGGCCGAGGACCTTGGCCAGCAGCGGCACGCGCATCTTCCACGCGACCACGGCGACGACGACGAGCGCGACGAAGATCAAGAAGCCCATGCCGCCAGCCTACGCAGCACGGGTCAGGCAGCGAGGAACAGCGGCACGGCGACCAGCACGGCCCAGGCCAGCTCGGCCGCGCCAGTGCGCTGGAGCACCGGGATGAGCGCGGGGCCGGTGGCGCCGCCGAGCACGGTGCGCGTCGCGGCGAGGCCCGGCACCAGGAAGAGCAGGCCGGCCAGCGCCGACCAGGTCGTCAGCGCCGCGGTGCCCACGACGGCGAGCGCCGCGACGGTGAGGAGCGCGGCGTACAGCAGCCGGGTCCCGCGGTCGCCGATCCGCACCGCGAGCGTGCGCTTGCCGGCGACGGTGTCGGTGGGGATGTCGCGCAGGTTGTTGGCGACGAGGATCGCGCAGGCGAGCGCGCCGATGCCGACCGCGGCGACGAGCGCGGCGGGCTCCCACGTCTCGGTCTGGACGTACGTCGTGCCGACCACGGCCACGAGCCCGAAGAACACGAAGACCATGACCTCGCCGAGGCCGAGGTAGCCGTAGGGGCGCGACGTGCCGGTGTAGCCCCAGGCCGCCACGACGCAGACCAGCCCGACGGCGACGAGCCACCAGGCGGTCGTGGCGGCGAGCACGATCCCGGCCACGCCGGCGACGCCGAAGGCGAGGAACGCCGCGCGCTTGACCGCCGACGGGCTGGCCGCGCCCGAGCCCACCAGCCGCATCGGCCCGACGCGGACGTCGTCGGTGCCGCGAACGCCGTCGGAGTAGTCGTTGGCGTAGTTGACCGCCACTTGCAGCGCCAGGCTCACCACCAGGGCGAGCAGCGCCTTCTCCCACACCCAGGCGTCGACGTACGCCGCGACGCCGGTGCCGGCGAGGACCGGCGAGACCGCAGCGGGAAGGGTGCGGGGCCGCGCGCCGGCGACCCAGTCGGATGCAGATGCCACGAGGGACGATTCAACCCGACCGGGCTGCGGGCCGCGCGCGGCGGGGCTCGGCGTAGCGTTCGCGGTGTGGTGCTGGCCGGTGGGACGCTCGAGTCGTGGCTCGCCGCGGAGGCCGAGCCCGAGCCGTGGGTCGTGGAGACGTCGGGGTCGACCGGGCGCCCCAAGCGCGTGGTCCTGCCGCGCTCCGCGGTGCTCGCGTCGGTGCACGCCTCGGCCCGCCGGCTCGGCGCGAGCGGCCAGTGGCTGCTCACGCTGCCGGAGGAGTACGTCGCCGGGCTGCAGGTCGTCGCGCGGTCGCTCGTGGCCGGCCACGCCCCGGTGCGGGTCGAGGACCACGGGTCGTTCGTGGCGGCCGCTGCGGCGATGACCGCCGAGCACCGGTTCGCCTCGCTGGTGCCGACGCAGCTGCGGCGGATGCTGGAGGAGCCGGCCGAGGCCGAGGCGCTCCGGTCGTTCCACACCGTGCTGGTCGGCGGCGGGCCGGTCGACCCGGCGCTGCGCCGACGGGCCGAGGAGCTCGGGGTGCGGGCCGTGGCGACGTACGGGGCGGCCGAGACGGCGGGCGGCTGCGTCTACGACGGCGTGCCCCTCGACGGGGTCGACCTCGCGATCGACGACGGCGGCCGGGTGCGGATCAGCGGCCCGACGCTGTTCGCGGGGTACGACGGCGACCCGGCGCTGACCGCCGAGGTGCTCGTGGAGGGGTGGTACCTCACCTCCGACGCCGGCCGCCTGGACGAGGACGGCCGCCTCCAGGTGCTGGGTCGGCTCGACGACGTGGTGGTCACCGGCGGGGTCAACGTGCCGGCGCCGGCCGTCGCTGCGCGGCTGCGCGAGCACCCGGACGTGCGGGCGGCCGAGGTGCTCGGCCTGCCGGACGAGGAGTGGGGCAACCGGCTGGTCGCGCTCGTCGCGTTCACGGGGCGCGGCGTGGCGCTCGAGGAGCTGCGCGACTGGGTCGGCGCCGAGCACCCGCGGACCTGGGCGCCCCGCCAGCTCGTCACGCTCGGCGACGTGCCGCTCCTGGCCAACGGCAAGCCGGACCGGCTGGCGCTGCGCGCGCTCGCCGAGGAGGCGTCGTGAGTGGCGTGAGCGGGCTCCGGGTCTTCAGCCTGCCGATGCGCACGCGCTTCCGCGGGATCACGGTCCGCGAGGGCGTGCTGCTCCGGGGAGAGGCAGGTTGGGGGGAGTGGTCGCCGTTCCTGGAGTACGACGCCGCGGTCGCCGAGCCGTGGCTGCGCTGCGCCGAGGAGGCCGCCGCGGGGGACTGGCCCGACCCGGTGCGCACCAGCGTGCCGGTCAACGTGACCGTGCCGGCCGTCGACGCGGAGCGGGCGCACGCGGTCGTGCTCGCCGGCGGTTGCTCGACCGCGAAGGTGAAGGTGGCCGAGCCCGGCCAGACGCTCGCCGACGACCAGGCGCGGCTCGAGGCGGTCCGCGACGCGCTCGGCCCGGCGGGCAAGGTCCGCATCGACGTCAACGGCCTGTGGAGCGTCGACGAGGCGCTCGAGCGGCTGCCGGTGCTCGACCGCGCGGCGGGCGGCCTGGAGTACGTCGAGCAGCCCTGCGCGACCGTCGAGGAGCTCGCCGCGGTGCGCCGGGCCGTCGACGTGCCCGTGGCCGCCGACGAGTCGATCCGCCGCGCCGCCGACCCCTACCGGGTCCGTGACCTGGAGGCCGCCGACGTGGCGGTGCTCAAGGTCCAGCCGCTCGGCGGCGTGCGGGCCTGCCTGCGGATCGCGGAGGACATCGGCCTGCCGGTCGTCGTCTCCTCGGCGCTGGAGAGCTCGGTGGGGCTCGCCGCCGGGGTCGCCCTGGCCGCGGCGCTGCCCGAGCTGCCCTACGCCTGCGGCCTCGCGACCGCCCAGCTGCTGGCGGCCGACACGACGACCGAGTCCCTGCTCCCGGTCGGCGGCGAGCTGCCGGCGCGCGTGCCCACCCTCGACCCCGGCCACCCGGTCGCCGACCCGGACCGCGTGGCGCACTGGGAGGCCCGGCTCGCCGAGGTGCGCGCCCTGCGCGAGGATCGGCGCTCGTGACCGGTCCCACGAGCTCGACCGACCTCGCCCGTGCGGTGGTGACCGCGCTGCTGGAGGCCGGCGTCACCGAGGTGGTGCTGTCCCCGGGGTCGCGCAACGCCCCGTTGTCCTTCGCGGTGCACGCCGCCGCGGAGGCCGGGCTCCTGCGCCTCCACACCCGGGTCGACGAGCGGACCGCTGCCTTCCTCGCCCTCGGGTTGACGAAGGTCGGCGCCCGCGCCGCCGTGCTGTGCACCTCCGGCACGGCCGTCGCCAACCTGCACCCGGCCGTCCTCGAGGCCGCCCACACCGGCCTCCCGCTCGTGGTGCTCACCGCCGACCGTCCGGCCCGGCTGCGCGGCACCGCCGCCAACCAGACCACCGACCAGGTCGGCGTCTTCGGCCGGCTGGTCACCACGCGTGACCTGCCCGACGACGCACTCGTCCTCGCCGACGACGGGCCGACCCACCTCAACGTGCAGCTCGACGAGCCGCTCGTGCCGGCCGACCGGTGGGTGCCGCCCGCGGTCGAGCGCCCCGCCCGGCCCGAGCCGCGGCCCGCCGCCGAGGAGGTGCTGCCCCTCGGCCCGCGCACGGTGGTCGTCGCGGGAGACGACGCCGGCCCGCCGGCGCGGGTGCTGGCCGAGCGCGCGGGCTGGCCGCTGCTGGCCGAGCCGACGTCGGGCTCGCGCACCGGCGACAACGCGCTGCGCTGCTACCGGCTGCTGCTCGACACCGACCTCGGCCGCAGCGTCGAGCGGGTCGTCGTCGCCGGCCACCCGACCCTGTCCCGGCCGGTCACCCGGCTGCTCTCGCGCGCCGACGTCGAGGTGGTCTCGGTGCCCGCCCGCGGGGCCTGGCCCGACCGGCCGTTCCCCGTCGACCGCGTCGTCACCCGGCCGGTGGTCGAGGGCCGCGACGACCCGGCCTGGCTCGAGGCCTGGCGCGAGGCCGACCGCTCCGTGGCGCGGCAGCTCGACCGGCTGCTGGCGGCCGAGCCCGGGCTCACGCCGCACGAGGTGGCGGCGGCCGTGAGCCGCGGCGTACCTCCTGGGGGTCTGTTGTACGTCGGCGCCTCCAGCCCGGTCCGCGACCTGGACCTCGTGGTCGCGCGGTACGACGTCGGCGACCGGCGCAAGGTCGTCGCCAACCGCGGGCTCGCCGGCATCGACGGCACGATCTCATCGGCGATCGGCGCGGCGCTCGGCCGGCCGCACGGCAGTCGCAACCTGGCGCTGATGGGCGACGTGACGTTCCTGCACGACAGCGGCGCGCTCGTGCTCGGCCCGCGCGAGGTGCGGCCGGACCTCACGATCGTGGTGGTCAACGACGACGGCGGCGCGATCTTCTCGATGCTCGAGCAGGGCGCGCCGGAGCACGCCGACCCGTTCGAGGTCCTCTTCGGGACCCCGCACGGCGTCGACCTGGCCAGCCTCTGCGCCGCCACCCGCACCCCGCACTGGCGGGTCGACACGGTGGCCGAGCTCGAGCACGCACTGGCCAGCCCCAACGGTGGCATCGAGGTCGTCGAGGCGGTCGTCGACCGGCGCACGCGCCGCGACCTGGACGAGCGGATCCGCGCACTGCGGCCGTGACTCCCGCCCGGCCGTCGGGCGGGCCGACAGTCGGGGGAGCACAATGGCGCGGTGGACATCGCCCTGCTGCTGTGCGGCATCGCCGTGGCGGTCCTGGTGGGGACGTCGGTGGCCGAGAAGGTCCGCGTCCCCGCCCCGCTGCTGCTGACCGCGATCGGGGTCGCGGCGTCGTACGTCCCCTCGGTGCCTCAGGTCCACCTCGAGAGCGACGTCGTCCTCATGGGGTTGCTGCCGCCGCTGCTGTACGCCGCGGCGCAGTCGACGTCGCTGGTCGACTTCAACGCCAACCGGCGCCCGATCCTGCTGCTCTCGGTCGGCCTCGTGGTCTTCACCGCCGCCGGTGTGGGGGCGGCCGCGAAGCTGGTGCTGCCCGACCTGCCGTGGGCCGTCGCCCTCGCGCTGGGTGCTGTCGTCGCCCCGCCGGACGCCGTCGCCGCCACGGCGATCGGCCGGCGGATCGCCCTGCCGAGACGCGTCGTGACGATCCTCGAGGGCGAGTCGCTGCTCAACGACGCCACCGCGCTGGTCGCGCTGCGCACGGCCGTCGCGGTCGCGGCCGGCACCGGCCTCGACGCCTGGGGGATCACCCTCGACTTCGTGCTCGCCGCGGGCGGCGGGCTGCTGGTCGGCGGAGTGCTGTTCCTCGTCGTCGCGAAGGTGCGGCGGCTGGTGACCGACCCGGTGATCGACAGCGCGATGTCGCTTGTGGTGCCGTTCGTGGCGTACCTGACCGCCGAGGAGCTGCACGCCTCCGGCGTCCTCGCGGTCGTCGTCGCGGGGCTCCTGCTCGCGCACAAGGCACCGGTGCTGCAGAGCGCGCAGTCGCGGATCGCCGAGCGGCTCAACTGGCGCACGATCGCGTTCGTCCTGGAGAACACCGTCTTCCTGCTCATCGGCCTCCAGGCGAAGTGGATCGTCGAGGGCGCCGCCGCGAGCCCGATCGGCTGGGGCCGTGTCGTGGGGCTGTGCCTGGTGACGCTGGCCGCGGTGGTCGTGCTGCGGATGCTGTGGGTCTTCCCGACCCGCTACGGGCTGGTCCGCCCCGGGCCGGACCCCGACACAGGGCGGCCGCCGCCGTGGACCTACACCCTCATCCTCGGCTGGGCCGGCATGCGCGGGGTGGTCACGCTGGCGGCGGCGTTCGTGCTGCCCGAGGACACGCCGTACCGCGAGGTGCTGCTGCTCGCCGCCTTCACCGTCGTCGCCGGCACGCTGTTCGTGCAGGGGCTGACCCTGCCGTGGCTCGCCCGTCGCCTGCACGTGCCCGCCCCGGACCCGGCCGAGGACGCGCTCGCCCGCGCGACGCTGCTCCAGCAGGCGTCCAAGGCTGCGTTCGAGGAGCTGGACCGGCTGGAGTACGACGACGCGCACGGCGTCGTCGACCTGATCAGGCAGCGGATCGACCAGCGTAACTTCGCCGCCTGGGAGCGGCTGGCCACCGTGGCCGACGAGGAGAGCCCCAGCGACCTCTACGCCCGGGTGCGGATGGCGATGATCGAGGCCGAGCGGCGCCGGGTGCTGGAGATCCGCGGGTCCGGGTCGACCCCCTCCGACGTGGTGGCCGACGTGCTGGCGATGCTCGACGTGGAGGAGTCGATGCTGACCGTCGCGACCGCGGAGCGCGCCGAGCTGCGCGTCGTCCAGCGCGGGTCGCGGCGCACCGGCGAGGGGTGCGAGGACCTCGAGCGGCACCCGGCCGTGGAGACCGTGGAGGACCCGGCCTGCGAGGGCTGCCTCCGGGACGGGACCCGGTGGGTCGCGCTGCGTCAGTGCCTGGCCTGCGGGCACGTCGGCTGCTGTGACTCCTCACCCCACCAGCACGCCACCGAGCACTTCCACGACACCAGCCACCCGGTCATGCAGTCCGCCGAGCCCGGCGAGGACTGGCGCTGGTGCTACGTGCACCACACGACCGCGTGATGGGACATGGCGCGAGGTGAGGCTACCCTTACCCCGCTCTGCCCCGTCTCCTGCTCTTGAGGACCACCCATGCGCCGTCCGCTCGTCCTGCTCGCCGCCCTGCCGCTGCTCGCCACCTCCGCCTGCGGCTTCCTCGGCTCCGACGAGGAGGCCGACATCCAGGTCTACTCCGCCCGTCACTACGACCTCGAGCAGGCCTTCGAAGCCTTCACCGAGGAGACCGGGCTGACGGTGGAGTTCCTCAACGGCGACGACGACGAGCTGCTCGAGCGGCTCAAGGCCGAGGGGGAGGGCACCCCGGCCGACGTCTTCATCACCGTCGACGCGGGCATGCTGTGGAACGCCGCCGAGCAGGGCCAGCTCGCCCCGATGGACTCCCCGGTCCTCGAGGAGGCCGTGCCGGCGGACCTGCGCGACCCCGAGGGCCGTTGGGCGGGCCTGGCGATGCGGGCCCGGACCGTCGTCTACGACCCCGAGGCGGTCGACCCCTCCGAGCTCGACCCCACCGACACCTACGCGGCGCTCGGCGACCCCCGCTGGCGGGGCCGCGTCTGCATGCGCGACGAGACCGCGTCCTACACCCAGTCGCTGGTGGCGAGCCTGATCGACCTCCACGGGCGCGAGCGGGCCCAGGAGATCGTCGAGAGCTGGGTCGCCAACGACGTGCAGATCATGAGCAACGACGTCGAGCTCCTCGAGACGATCGACGCCGGCGGCTGCGACGCCGGCATCAGCAACCACTACTACCTCGCCCGGATGCTCGAGGAGGACCCGGACTTCGGCGTCGCCCTGTACTGGGCCAGCCAGGAGGGTGAGGGCGTCCACGTGAACATCTCCGGAGCCGGGGTCGTCGAGGGCTCCGACGCGCCGGAGGACGCGCAGCGGCTCATCGAGTGGCTCGCCACGGACGGCCAGAGCCAGTTCGTGGACGGCAACCACGAGTTCCCGGTCAACCCCGAGGTCGAGCCGGAGGAGCTCATCGCGGGGTTCGGTGACTTCGAGCGGATGCCGGTCGACGCGGCGGCGTACGGCTCGCTCAACGCGGAGGCCGTCGAGGTGCTCGACGAAGCCGGCTACCGGTGACCGTGCTCCTGGCCCGCCGCGTCGGCGGGGCAGGGCGACCGGGCTGGTCGCTGCTCGTCCTCCTGGTCGCAGCGGCGGTCGCGAGCCCCGTGGTCGGCGTCTCGGGCTACGCCGTCGCGCAGGGCGGCGTGCGGGCCCCCGGCGGCACCGGCGCGATGATCGTGACGACCGCGGTGCTGCTCGGCCTCGTCGCGGCCGGCACGGCCGTGCTCGGGACCGGGCTTGCGTGGCTGGTCACCGCCTACGACTTCCCGCTGCGCCGCACCCTGGGCTGGCTGCTGGTGCTCCCGCTCGCGATGCCCGCCTACATCCTCGGCTTCGTCTACCTCTCCACGTTCGACTACGCCGGGCCGGTGCAGACCTGGCTGCGGTCGGTCCTCGGCGACGACCTCGGGATCGGTGTGAGCGGGATACCGGTCCGGTCGATCGGTGGCGCCGCGGTGGTGCTGGTGCTCACGCTCTACCCCTACGTCTACCTGATGACGCGGGCGGCGCTCGCCGAGACCGCGCCGACGGCGCACGACGCGGCCCGAAGCCTGGGCGCCGGCCCGGGCCGAGCCTTCCGGACCGTGCTGCTCCCGCTGGTCAGGCCGTCGCTGGCCGCCGGCTTGGCCCTGGTGATGATGGAGACGCTGACCGACTTCGCCACCGTGCAGTACTTCGGCGTGCGGACGCTCTCCGTGGGGGTCTACCTCGCGTGGAAGGGGTCCTTCGACGTCGGCTCGGCGATCGCGGTCGCGATCCTGGTCCTCGTCGCGGCCGTCGTGGTGCTTGCGGTGGAGCGGCTGCTGCGCGGGCGCGCCCGCTACTCCCAGCGTGGCGGACGGGGACGCGGCCTCGCTGAGCGGCGGCTCACCGGCCTCCGCGCGGCGGCGGCGACCGGGACCGCGCTGCTGGTGGTCGCGCTCGCGTTCGGCCTGCCGGTCCTCCGCCTCGGCGCCTGGGCGGCGGCGGCCCTGGCGGACGACCCCGGCGCGCTGGTCGACGAGCGGTTCGTCGACCACCTCGGCTCGAGCGTCTCCGTGGCGGCCGTCGTCGCGGGCACGTGCGTGCTGGTGTCCCTGCTCATGGCGCACGCGCTGCGCCTGGGCGGCGGGCGGGTGGTGCGCGGCGCCGCGCAGGTCACGACGTTCGGGTACGCCGTGCCGGGCGCGGTGGTGGGCATCGGTGTGCTGGTGGTGTTCCAGGCCGCTAACGACGCGCTCGTGGCGCTCGGCGCGGAGGGCGGGACCGGGCTGCTCGCGACCGGCTCGGTCCTCGGCGTCCTGGCGGCGTACGTCGTCCGCTTCACCGGTCCGGCCTACCAGGCCGTCGACGCGAGCTTCTCGCGCGTCCCGCCCACGGTCACCCAGTCCGCCCTCGCCCTGGGCGCCGGGCCCACCCGGCTGCTCAGCCGCGTGCACCTCCCGCTGGTGCGCCCGGGCGTGGCGGTGGCGTTCACGCTGGTGGTGGTGGACGCCGTCAAGGAGCTGCCGCTGGTGCTGCTCCTGCGGCCGTTCGGGTTCACGACGCTGTCGGTGTGGGTCTACGAGCTGGCCTCGGAGAACTTCTGGGAGCGGGCGGCGCTGCCCGCCCTGCTGATCGTGGCCCTGGCCCTGGCGCTGGTGCCGGTGGCCCTGCTGAACCGGTCCTCGCGCCCGGTCGACCCGATGGCGCGGGTGGGCGGATGAGCGCCCCGGGTGCCGACGCGGCGCTGCGACTCGAGGGCGTCGACAAGCACTACGGCCGCGTGCACGCCGTGCGGGCGCTGGACCTGTCGCTCGCACCCGGGGAGGTGCTGACCGTCATCGGGCCGTCGGGGTGCGGCAAGTCGAGCCTGCTGCGCCTGGTGGCCGGGCTCGAGCGGCCCGACGCGGGACGGGTGAGCGTGGGCGGCGTGGTTGTGGCCGAGCAGCGGCGGTTCGTGCCTCCGGAGGCCCGCCACGTGGGGCTGGTGTTCCAGGACCATGCCCTCTTCCCACACCTCGATGTCGGCCGCAACGTGGCCTTCGGCCTCGCCGGTCTGCCGCGCGCCGAGCGCGCGGCACGCGTCGCCGAGGCGCTCGCGCTCGTCGGGTTGGGCCACCTGGCCGGACGGCACCCGCACGAGCTGTCCGGCGGCGAGCAGCAGCGCGTCGCGCTGGCGCGCGCGCTGGCCCCACGCCCGGCGGTGGTCCTGCTCGACGAGCCGTTCTCCAGCCTCGACGAGAACCTGCGCGCCCAGGTCCGCGGCGACACCCTGGCCGCCCTGCGCGAGACCGGCAGCGCAGCCGTGGTGGTCACCCACGACCAGGCCGAAGCGCTGTCCATGGCCGACCGGCTGGCGGTGATGCGTGCCGGCGTCGTGGAGCAGGTCGGTTCACCGGCCGAGGTCTACGAACGCCCGGTGAACCGCTTCGTCGCGACGTTCATGGGGGAGGCCGACTTCCTGCCCGCCCACGTCCACGACGCGCTCCTCACCTCGGAGATCGGTGCGGTCTCGACCGTGCCCGGCTGGGGCGGGGTCGACCTCGACGTGGAGGTCATGCTGCGGCCGCACGAGGTGGCGCTTGGCGTCGACCCGACCTCGACCAGCCGGGTCGAGCGCACGGAGTACCACGGGGGGTTCGTGCTGCACCACGTGCGGCTCGCGTCCGGGCGCGTGCTGCGCTCCTGGCAGCAGCACGGGGTGCGTCACCCGGTGGGCACGCCGGTCGCCGTCAGCGTGGTCCCCGGCGCCCGGCCGGTGCTGCTGTCCGGCGACGTCGCGATGACCGAGCCGCCCCCGGGCGCCGTGCGCTGAGGCTCCGGCCGCCGGGGCGCACGCAGACCGCTTCCCACCCGGCCGGCCGCGGCGGTGGTTGCCGTCCAGGCGTGCTGCGCCGCGATCCCGACCGCCAGCGACGCCAGCAGGGCCAGGAGGGGCCACCGGTCCTCGAGGTGGGGGTAGACCTGCCAATGGGTCAGGTAGGTCCACAGCGACGCGCCAGCCACGGTGCCGCACGCGCGGGCCACCGCGGACGGCAGGCGCACGGTCGGCACCCACACCAGGACGAGCAGGCCGACCACGACCGCCGCCTCGCGGGCGGGGTCGCCGAAGAACCCGGGCACCGTGGACGCCAGCAGCAGCGAGACGACCGCCCGGTGCTGCCAGGAGGTCGCGCGGGCCGCCGCCCAGCCCAGGGCGACCAGCCACACCACGACGTGCGCGCGGTGGATCTCGTCACCACCACGCAGGGACACCAGGTCGTAGCGGGTCGTCAGCGCCGCGACGGCGAGCGCGACCGGGAACCAGAACGGCCAGCGCCGCTCGAGCTGGTGCACCCCCGGCAGTGCTACGAGGACGGCCGTGGCGAGCAGGAGGGCGACGACCGCCTCGACGAACCACAGGTGCCACGCCGGCTCGGACCACGACGGCGGCCCGGCGACGCCGTTGAGGAGCAGCGCGGTGCGCCACGGGTACGCCCCGGCCACGATCGTCATGGTGCCGACCCAGACCACCGTCGGCACGGCGATCCGGGCCGTGCTGCGCAGCAGCCGTCGGGCGCGCTCGGACGCGGAGGCGCCGGTGAGGTGGAACCGGGCGAGGTTGAAGCCGACCAGCCCCAGCAACAGGTGAGCGCCGCCGGTCAGGTCGAGGAGGTTTCCGTGGGTGGCGACGATCGCGGTGATCGCCAGCGCCCGGAGCAGCACGCCCGTCTCGACCGACCGGTTGCGCGGTCGCGGCCGCCGTGCCGCGTCACCGTCGCGCCGCAGCGCCTCCAGCTCGCCGACGGGACGCGCGTGCCAGCCGGCCGGCAGCGAGCCCAGCAGCTCCTCCAGGCGCACCGTCATCTCGACGTACGACAGCGAGTCGCCGCCGAGGGAGGCGAAGGTGTCGCCGTCGTCGACCCGCTCGGCACCCAGCACCAGCGCGAAGGTGCCGCGGACGTCTTCGGGCGCCGGCGGCCGGGCGTCCGCCGCGAGCGCCAGGACGGCGCGGGTGTCGGGCTTGCCGCTGGCCAGTCGCGGGAGCTCGAGGACGACGACGACCCGGACGGCCGACGGCGGTAGGGACGTGATCGCCCGCACCTTCGCGCCGACCCGTGCCTCGAGCCGTCGGTCCTGCCCGGGTCGTCCCGCTCGCCCGGGCGGCTGCACGGCGACCACGAGCCGCTCGTCGTCTGAGGCGCAGCTGGCCACCAGCCCGTCGTCGGCGAGCAGGTGGTCCACCCGGTCGAGGTCGACGCGCAAGCCGTAGACCTTGGCGAACCTCGCGGCCCGTCCGACGACCTCGACCAGCCCCGCGTCGTCGATCCGGGCGAGGTCGCCGGTGCGGAGCTCGGCCACCTCGCGAGGCCGCGCCAGGTCGGCCGGTGTGGTGGCGTACCCGAGCATCACGTTGGGGCCCGCGTAGACGAGCTCCCCGACCCCGGTCGACGGGTCCGGCGCGTCGATGCGCAGCCGACCACCGGGCACGGCGACGCCGACGGCGCTCGGGTGCTCCAGGGCCAGGTCGGGTGGGAGGTACGCCATCCGGGCGGTGGCCTCGGTCTGCCCGTACATCACGAACAGGTCGAACCCCTGGCGCTGGCCGAGCTCGGCGTACCGGCACACCCGCTCGGGCGCCATCCGGCCGCCGGCCTGGGTGAGGTACCGCAGGGACGGCAGCGCCTCGGCGCCGAACCCCACCCGGTCGAGAAGCTCGAAGGTGTGCGGCACCCCCGAGAGGGAGGTGACCCGCTGCTCGCGCACGAGGTCCCAGAAGCAGGCGTCGACCACGGAGAGCGACGTCAGCACGACCCGGGCGCCGCGGACCAGGTGGCTGTGCAGGACCGAGAGGCCGTAGCAGTAGTGCAGGGGCAGCGTCGTCACGGCCACGTCGCTGTCGCGGACCGAGAGGTACTCCGCGATCGCCTCGGCGTTCGCCTGCACGCCCTCGGCGCCGAGCCGCACCAGCCGCGGGGAGCCGGTGGTCCCGGAGGTGGACAGCAGCAGCGCGAGGTCGGGGTGGAGGTCGTGCGCGCTGCGCTCGCGGCGTTCCTCGACCCGGCCGCCGCGCACCACGACGTCGGGGTCGTACGCCGCCACCAGCTCCGCCACGGACTCGTCCCGGTCCGCGGTCAGCAGGACCACGTGGCCGGCCGCCAGCGCTCCGAGGTGGGCCACCACGGTGCCCAGGTCGTTGCCGGCCGCCACCAGGACCAGCCGGCGGGTCCCGCCGAGAGCCCGGCCGACCTCGTCGACGCGCGCCGCCAGCGCGGCGTAGCTCAGGACGCGGGTGCCCTCGACGAGCGCCGGACGGTCGCCGAATCGGGCGAGGTCGGTCGCGAGGGCGACCCGTCGTGTCGGAGGACGGGAGAGCACCCACTGAGGATAGGCGAACCTAACCTTGCTGCGGGCATCGTACGAGACGCTGATCTCAGTGGCTCGGTGTGAACCGGATCGGGAAGGACAGCGCGCCGGTGTTGCCGGAGACCGGCAGCCACCGCCCCGGGCCGTCGGGGACGGCGTCGGGCATCCGGCGCGCCAGCAGCGGCAGCGCGACGGCCATGTCGGTGCGCGCGACGTAGTGGCCCAGGCAGTGGTGGATGCCTGCGCCGAAGCCGTGGTGCGGCGGCCGCTCGGCGGTGATGTCGAACGCCGGCTCCGGCACCGCGCGCGGATCCGTGCCGGCGCTGTGGGAGAGCACCTGCACGATGCCGCCGGCGGGGACGTGCAGGCCGTCGAGGTCGACGTCCTCGACCGCCTCGCGGGTCACCCAGGTGACGGTCGGGTTCACCCGCATGACCTCCTCGACCGCATTACGGCCCAGCTCGGGACGCTCGGCGAGCAGCCGCCACTGGTCGGGGTGCTGCAGCAGGGTCTGCACGGCCAGGCCGATCTGGTTGCGGGTGGTCTCCATGCCGGCGAAGGCCAGGAAGACGAGCGCCACGTCGAGCTCGCGGCGGCTGAGCCGCTCGGCGCCGTCCGCGCCCTGGCTGGCCTGCACGAGCGCGGTCACCAGGTCCTCGCGTGGGTGGGCCGCCCGGTCGGCGACGACCTCGTCGAGGTAGCCGGTCAGCCCCTCGATCGCCGCCTCGATCCGCGGCACCTGGTTGCCGACGTCGATCGAGAACGACGCGCCGAGGTCGTCGGCCCAGTGCGCCACCTGCTCCCAGTGGGACTCGTCGAGCCCGAGCAGCCGGCAGATGATCCGGGCGGCGTACGGCTCGGCGAGCTCGCTGATCAGCTCCACCTCGCCGCGTGGGGCGAACGCGTCGACGAGCTCCTCGGCGAGCTCCTGGAAGCCGGGCACCATCGCCTCGATCGAGCGCTTCTTGAACGCCGGGAGCATGAGCCGCCGGATCCGCGCGTGGTCGTCGCCCTCCAGGCTCAGCAGCGTCTCGCCCCACCAGTCGCTGAAGAGGCCGGAGTGGATGCCGTTCTGCTCCGGCCACCGGGCGTTGCCCTGGCGGAACCGCCGGTCGCGCAGCAGCGCCGACGCCTCGGCGTACCGCAGCACCGCCCAGCCCCACGTCGTCTCGACGTACCAGTCCTGCTCGCGGGCCGCGTGCACCTCCGCCGACGTGACGTCGAACGTCGGGTCGCCGAGGTCGAAGTGCCGCCTCACGGCCGCACCATGCGGATGTGGAGGCCCTCCTCGGCCTGCTCGAACGCGCCGTCGGGGTGGTAGCCGTGGTTCTCGTAGAACCGGATGGCGCGCTTGTTGGGCTCGAGGACCCACAGGTACGACGGCGCGCCGCCGATCGTCGCCTCGAACAGCAGGTGGCCCAGGCCGGTGCCCCACCAGTGCGCCCGCACGTAGAGCGCCAGCAGCGGCAGCCCCAGCTCGTCGGGCTCGCCCGCGCCGGCGAAGCCGACCAGGCCCTCGGGCGCCTCGGCCACCAGCGTGCGGTCGTGGAGCGCGACCATCTCGCGCCACACCTCGATCCGCTCGGCGAGGTGCTCCTCCCGGTCGGCGCGCACCTTCTCCGGCACCAGGTGCGCGTAGGACTCGTCCCAGGAGTCCACGTGCAGCTGTCCGAGCGCCTCGGCGTCGTCGAGGACGGCCGGGCGGATCGTCACGCCGTCCGCGTGGTCCTCGGGGTGGGGGGTGGAGCTCATCCGACCATCGTATGGAGGGCCAGCCCAGCGACCACGACCGCGGACCCCAGCCCGGTCAGCAGGCGGCCGTGCGGACCCGTCACCGCGCGGCCCAGCAGCGCGCCCCCGCCAGCGAGCAGCAGCTGCCACGACGCGCTCGCCACCAGCGCGGCCACCACGAACACCGTCCCCTCGGCCGCACCGTCGGTCAGGTCGCGGCCCAGCACGACGGCGGCGAAGTAGACCACCGTCGTCGGGTTCACCGCCGTGATCCCCACGAAGAGCGCGTACGCCGTGCGCGGGCGCAGCGGGACCACCTCAGGGTCGGCGCCGTCCCGCGCGCCAGGGCTTTGGAGAGCGGGGCGCAGGGCCCCTCGGGCCATCAGGGCCGCCACGACGAGCAGCACCAGGCCAGAGCCGGTGCGCAGGGCGTCCTGGGCGGGGGCGAGCAGCGCGGACAGGGCCGTCCCCGCGACGACCGCCAGCGCGGCGTACGCACCGTCGACGGAGGCGATCCCGAGTGCCGCCGCCGCGCCCGTGCGCCAGGAGGTCCGGGCGGTGAGCGCGACAAGGTACGCGCCGACCGCGCCGATCGGCACCGCGATCGCCCAGCCGGTGACCAGACCGGAGACGACGACCTCGCGCACGGCCCCGATGGTGAGGGCTATGGGCGTGCTCCCGCACGCGCTTTACGGTGGGCGTCATGCGGATCACCAAGCTCGGGCACGCCTGCGTACGGATCGAGCACGAGGGCACGACCGTCGTCCTGGACCCCGGTGGCTTCACCGCCCCGGACGCCGTCGACGGCGCCGACGCGGTGCTCGTCACCCACGAGCACCCCGACCACTACGTCGCCGACACGTTGCGCCGGGCGGACGCGCCCGTGCACACGATCGAGGGCGTCGCCGCGCACGTCCGCTCCGACGCTCCGGACCTGGTCGAGCGGCTGCAGGTCGTCGCGCCGGGGGAGTCGTTCACCGTCGGGTCCATCTCGGTGCGGGCCGTCGGCGAGCTGCACGCGGTGATCCACCCCGAGCTGCCGCGGATCACCAACTCCGGCTACCTGCTCGACCTCGGCGGCACGAAGGTCTTCCACCCCGGCGACGCGCTCACCGGCCCGGGCGAGCCGGTCGACCTGCTGCTCGTCCCCGTGTCCGCGCCGTGGCTCCGCGTCGCCGAGGCCATCGACTTCGCCCGCGAGGTCGGCGCCCCCCGCAACCTCGCCATCCACGACCGGGTCTACTCCGAGGCCGGCCTCGGCATCGTGGACGGCCACCTCCAGCGCTTCCTCGAGCCCGCCGGTCAGACCTACACCCGCCTCCCCGACGGCCACGACCTCTGACGCGCCCCTCCCGCTGGTCGAGCAGCGAGCCCTGGCGAGCGTCGACCAGACCCCTGGCAGCCGACCTTCGGCCTCGAGGCCGTGGGTGGTCGCGGTGAGAGCAGCGATGAGGGGAGGTACGCCGTTGCTCACGGCTGCTTCCCGGCTCACGGCGGGCGGCCGGTTGGGGAGGGTCGCCAGGCCCGTCTCGAAACGCGGCGGGAAACTCATCAGATGTGGCGTCCACATAGTGGCTGACCTGGGGAAACAGCGCCGTCACTGTCGGTGGTCGCTGCTTGAGTGGACCCATGGCCAAGGAGTTCCGACACAGTGCGCACCCGGTGTGGCGCGCGGTGGCGAAGCCCGCCCAAGAAGGTCACGGCTGCAGGTTCGCAGGTGTGGTCGATGTCGGATGACGAGGTCGCCGAGGCGCTCCTCGAGGCCACCCGGCTGCGTGCTCGCGTAGAGGCGCTCGAGCTGCGCCTCGCGGCCGAGGCCGACCGTCGCGCCGTCGGCGACAAGGTCGGTGCCACCGATACCGCGTCCTGGTGGAGCCACGAGACGAAGCAGGACCGGCCCGCAGCGAAGCGACGCATGCGGCTGGCCGAGTCCATCGACCGCCATTCACTCACCGCAGCCGCTGTGGCCGGGGGCGCGATCAGCGCTGACCACGCCCGGATCATCACCGAGTGCGTCGACCGGCTGCCCGACGACCTCGAGGACCCGACCATCCCCGAGCGCGCCGAGAAGCACCTCCTGACCGAGGCGCTGGACCTGGACCCGAAGTCGCTGGCGATCCTCGCCAAGCACGTCCTGACCGTCGTGGCACCCGAGATCGGCGAGGAGCGCGACGCCCGAGCGCTGGAGCGCGAGGAGCGCGAGGCACGCGCGAACGCGTGGCTGACGATGGCGCCGGACGGGAAGGGCAGCTACCGCGGGAAGTTCTCCATCCCGACCCTGCAGGGCGCGATGCTGAAGAAGATGCTGCTCGCGTTTGCGGCGCCGAAGCATCAGGCCAGCAAGAAAGCTGACGAGGACGCGCCGGAGGTCCTTGGAGCGCCGACCGTCATCGGAGCGGATGGGGGATGCGTTCTGCGAGCTCATCGAACGCCTGCCAGCGGACGAGCTGCCGAAGGTGGGCGGTCTCAACGCCTCCATCGTGGTGTCGATCGACTTCACCGGGCTGAAGAGCGGCGTCGGCCGGGCGGTCCTCGCGACCGGCGAACCCATCTCTGCCTCCCTGGCCCGGCGGATGGCGTGTGAGGCCGGCTTGATCCCCGCCGTGCTGGGTAGCCGGTCCGAGCTCCTCGACCTCGGCCGCACCGCCCGCCTGTTCAACGGCGCCCAACGCCTCGGCCTCGTCGTCACCCAACGGGTCTGCACCGTCCTCGGCTGCGACTGGCCCGCCCACCTCTGCCACGCCCACCACGACGACAGCTGGTTCTCCGGCGGCGAGACGAACTTCGACGAGGCAAGGCTGCTGTGTCCCCGCCACCACGCCCGCATCCACGACCCACGGTTCGAGACCACGATCCACCCCGACAACCAGGTCACCTTCCACATGCGGACCTAGATGTGATGACCAGGCACCTGCCCGCCGACCGCAACCCACCCGTCGCCCCCTTTGCCCACCGCAACCACAGCGGTCGACCTCAGTGCGCCGTGAGCCGGGAAGCAGCCGCGCCCAAGCGCCTCGACCACGACGGCGCGCAACCAGCCCTCTCCATGACTCTCCTTGCAGCGCACCACCCGCCGGCCGGACGACCACCGCGAGAGGACGACCACCGCGAGACCCTGCGCACCTCACTGGGTCTCGTCGACGCTCGCCAGGGTTCGCTGCTCGACCAGCGGGGGGAGTGGTCAGTCGGCGAGGGCGTCGCGGACGGGGACGAACTTGGCCTGCGACTCGGCGAGCTCGGACTCGGGATCGGAGTCGGCGACGACCCCGCAGCCGGCGAAGAGTCGGACGGTGTCGCCCTCGTGGAAGCCCGAGCGCAGGGCGATGCCCCACTCGCCGTCGCCGGAGGCGTCCATCCAGCCGACGGGGCCGGCGTACCGACCGCGGTCCATGCCCTCGATCCGCGCGATGAGCGCGGTCGCCTCGGGGGTGGGGGTGCCGCCGACGGCGGCGGAGGGGTGGAGCGCCTCGGCGAGCTGCAGCGAGGAGACGGTGGCGGCGTCGTGCACGACGCCGTTGACGTCGGTGGCCAGGTGCATGACGTTCGGCAGGTGCAGCACGAACGGCGCCTCGGGGACGTTCATCGATGAGCAGTGCGGCTCGAGCGCGTCGGCGACCGAGCGGACGGCGTACTCGTGCTCCTCGAGGTCCTTCGACGACCGCGCCAGCGTCGCGGCCAGCGCGAGGTCGCGCTCGTCGTCGCCGGTGCGGCGGATGGTGCCGGCCAGCACGCGCGAGGTGACCAGGCCGCGCTCGCGGCGCACCAGCATCTCGGGCGTCGCGCCGAACATCCCGTCGACGTGGAAGGTCCAGCACATCGGGTAGCCGCTCGCGAGCCGCCGCAGCGGCCAGCGCACGTCCAGGGGGTCGGCGGCGGTCGCGATCAGGTCGCGGGCGAGCACCACCTTCTCCAGCTCCCCGCCCGCGATCCGGGTGACGGCGTCGGCGACGACGGTCATCCAGCGCTCGCCGTCGAGCGCGCCGTCGGCGAAGGTCAGCCCGACGGGCGGAGGGGGTACGTCGCGGACGCGGACGTCCGCGTCGACCTCCGGTCCGTCGGCCGGCGAGACGGTGGTGACCCAGGTCCGGTCGCCGCGGCGACCGACGACGACCGACGGCACGACGAGCACCGAGTCACCGGGCTCGTCGGCGAAGGCGAACGTCCCGAAGGAGACCAGGCCGGTCCCCGGCTCCTGCACCTCGTCGACCACGTCCGTGCGGGCAACGGTCTCGCTCCACCACTTCGCGGCGTCGGCGAAGCGGGTGGGCCCCTGCGTCCGCAGCTCCGCGGCCACGCCCCAGCCGACGAGTCCCTCGCCGCGGCGCAGCCAGGTGACCGGCGCGTCCGCGGGGAGGAGGTCGAGCAGCGAGCTGCCCGGCGACGAGGGGGAGTCCGGCTCGATCGCCGTGGTCCGCGCGACCAGCCGGCCTGCGGACACCTGCTCGTCCGGAGCCGTACGGGTGGTCACCCGCCGAGCCTACCCGCGGGTCCGGCGCCGACCGCCGCCCAGGCGGACCCGCTCAGGAACGCCTCAGGGCGGCCGGTTAGCGTCCCGGGGGCGCCCGAGAGCGTCGCCCCGCCCCACCGCCAGCACCCAGGAGAACCCTCGTGAGCAGCCCCGCCACCCCGTCCGCCAAGTCCTCCGTGCTCGGCCTCGTCGCCGGCCTGGTGGTGCTCGCGCTGCTGGTGGTCTTCGCCGTCCTGCTGCCCAAGACGGTCGACGGCGACGCCGGCGCCGAGGAGCCGATCGGCCTGCCCGACACGCTGCCGGGCGGCTACACGGCCTCCGACCTGGACGAGGCGTTCGCCGAGCAGTACGACGCCGAGCAGGCCGGAGTCGTCGCCGACCGCGAGTCCGCGTCCCGCGAGCGCACCGACGAGGTGCTGGACGAGGTCTACGACTACGCGGCCGAGACCCGCGTCTACGCCAGCGAGGACCTGTCGACGGCCGTCTCCGTGCAGGCCTTCCGCGCCGCCGGCGGCGCGTTCGCGCCGGAGCGCATCAGCGAGGCCGACGCGGCCGCCGCCGGCGGGGCCACCCAGGAGCTGGTCCGCGAGGGCGACGCGGTGTGCATCGTGCAGCGCGCGGCGGCCGACCCCGCCGCCGGCGCCCCGCAGGGCGACACCCCGTCGTACGTCTCCTGCCAGCGCAGCGAGGACGACCTGACCGTCCAGGCGGCGGCCGGGGCGATGACGCCCGAGGACCTCGTGGCCCTCGTCGACGCCGCCTGGGACGCGGTCGCCTGAGCCGCGGGTACGCCGTGGGGACAGCGGCGCCGTAGGGTTCCGTCGTGGCCCGCGCAGAGCTCGACAAGCAGCCGACCGATGTCCGTCGGATGTTCGACGCGGTGGCGCGTCGCTACGACCTGACCAACGACGTCCTCTCGCTCGGGCAGGACCGCCGCTGGCGGCACGAGGTCATCGAGGCGGTCGACGCCGGCTGGGGCGACCTGGTGCTCGACCTGGCCGCCGGCACCGGCACCTCGAGCCAGCCCTTCGCGGACCGCGGCGCCACCGTCGTGCCGTGCGACTTCTCCCTCGGCATGCTCCGCGTCGGCAAGAAGGCGCGGCCGGCCCTGCCGTTCACCGCCGGTGACGGGACGCGGCTGCCGTTCGCCGACGACACCTTCGACGCGGTCACGATCTCCTTCGGCCTGCGCAACATCGTCGACCCGCTGGCCGGCCTGCGCGAGATGCGGCGGGTGACCAAGCCCGGCGGGCGCCTGGTGGTCTGCGAGTTCAGCCACCCCACGCACGCCGGCTTCCGCACCGTCTACCTCGAGTACCTGATGAAGGCGCTGCCGGCGATCGCCCGCACGGTCTCCTCGGCGCCGGACGCCTACGTCTACCTGGCGGAGTCCATCCGCGCCTGGCCGGACCAGCGCGGCCTGGCCGACCTCGTCGCCGAGGCCGGCTGGCAGCGCCCCGAGTGGCGCGACCTCTCCGCGGGCATCGTCGCCCTCCACCGCGCGTCGAAGTAGCCGCGCCGGCCCGTCTCCGGGCCACCCTCGCCCCGGCGTGTTCTCCACCACGCCGGGCGTGCACGCGCGCGTTCCCGCAGGTCAGGATGGGGATGCATATCGGCAACGTCCGCATGCCCTAAATGCCCAGGTCAGACCGGGTGCAGCCGGTTCCCACCCCCGGCGTGCGCCATCCCGGGACGAGTGGCACTATGTGTCCCGCACCACTTAGTGATTCGGTTCACAAGGTCACATGTGGGCGGAGAAGCGACGCTGATCGACGTTCCGAACAGGAGTGCCCGTGGAGCTGTACACACCGGTGCTGGCCCTCGTCGTGCTGGCCGGGCTGTTCGCGGTCGGCTCGGTCGCGATGAGCGCCCTGGTCGGGCCGAAGCGCTACAACCGCGCACGGCTCGACAGCTACGAGTGCGGCATCGAGCCCACCCCGCAGCCGATCGGCGGCGGGCGGTTCCCGGTGAAGTACTACACGGTCGCGATGACCTTCATCATCTTCGACGTCGAGATCATGTTCCTGGTCCCGTGGGCGGTCTACTTCGACCAGCTCCACTGGTTCGGCCTGGTCGCGGTCGTCCTCTTCCTCTTCAACATCACCATCGCCTACGCCTACGAGTGGCGCCGCGGTGGACTCGACTGGGACTGACCGAGGGGCTGCACGATGGGTATCGAAGAGAAGCTGCCGAGCGGCGTGCTGCTGACCACGGTCGAGGGCGTGGCCGGCTACATGCGCAAGGCGTCGTTCTGGCCGGCGACGTTCGGCCTCGCCTGCTGCGCCATCGAGATGATGACCAGTGGCGGCCCGAAGTACGACCTGGCGCGGTTCGGTATGGAGGTCTTCCGGGCCAGCCCCCGCCAAGCCGACCTGATGATCGTGGCCGGCCGGGTGAGCCAGAAGATGGCGCCGGTCCTGCGCCAGATCTACGACCAGATGCCCGAGCCGAAGTGGGTGCTGGCGATGGGCGTGTGCGCCTCGAGCGGCGGCATGTTCAACAACTACGCGATCGTCCAGGGCGTCGACCACGTCGTGCCCGTCGACATGTACCTCCCCGGCTGCCCGCCGCGCCCGGAGATGCTCATCGACGCGATCCTCAAGCTCCACGACCAGGTGCAGCAGACCAAGCTCGGCCCGAACCGTGCCGCCGAGGTCGAGGAGCGGGAGAACGCCGCGCTGCAGGCGCTGCCCACCTCCGAGATGAAGGGGCTGCTGCGATGAGCGGTGACGAGCCCGGCAAGGCGCCCGACCAGCGCGCGGTCGACGAGTCCCCGGAGAACGCGCCCGCCACGCTCGACCCCGAGGTGCGCGCCGTCGGCGCCCGCCACGGCATGTTCGGGACCAAGGGGTCCGGCGACACCAGCGGGTACGGCGGTCTGGTGCAGCCGGTGGTGTACCCCGGCCTCGCCCGTCGCCCGCTCGACGGCTGGCACGAGGAGGTCGCGTCCGCGCTCGACGCGGCCCTCGCCGCCGCCGGCGTGTCCGACGCGGTCGAGGGGATCGTCGTCCACCGCGGCGAGATCACCTTCCACGTCCGCCGCGACGGGCTGCCCGCGGTCGCCCGCGCGCTGCGCGACGACCCGTCGCTGCGTTTCGAGGTGCTCAGCGGTGTCAGCGGCGTGCACTACCCGGATGACAAGGACCGCGAGCTGCACGCGGTCTACCACCTGCTGTCGATGACGTGGAACCGCCGGATCCGCGTCGAGGTGGCCGTCCCCGACGCCGACCCGCACCTGCCGTCGGTCGTGGCGACGTACCCCACCGCCGACTGGCACGAGCGCGAGACCTACGACATGTTTGGCCTGGTCTTCGACGGCCACCCCGCGCTCACGCGCATCCTCATGCCCGACGACTGGCCGGGCCGCCCCCAGCGCAAGGACTACCCGCTGGGCGGCATCCCCGTGGAGTACAAGGGCGGCACCGTCCCGCCGCCCGACCAGCGACGGAGCTACAACTGATGTCACCCCACGACGTTCTCGACCTCCCCCGCTTCGCTCCTCCGGCCGACAACGCCGCGGGGACCCCGACGTCTCGGAGTGATCAGTCATGACCGCTGACCAGGACATGTACGCGAGCTCGACCGAGACCACCGAGGGCCGGGTCTTCACCGTCTCCGGCCAGGACTGGGACCAGATCGCCGAGGGCCTCGCCGAGGACGACAGCGACCGGATCGTCGTCAACATGGGCCCCCAGCACCCGTCGACCCACGGCGTGCTGCGGCTGATCCTCGAGCTCGAGGGCGAGACGGTGACCGAGGCCCGCTGCGGCATCGGTTACCTCCACACCGGCATCGAGAAGAACATGGAGTTCCGCTCCTGGGTCCAGGGCGTCACGTTCTGCACCCGGATGGACTACCTCTCCCCGTTCTTCAACGAGGCGACCTACTCCCTGGGCGTCGAGCGGCTGCTGGACATCGAGGACCAGGTCCCTGAGAAGGCCGACGTCATGCGGGTGCTCCTCATGGAGCTCAACCGCATCTCCTCCCACCTCGTCGCGATCGCGACCGGCGGCATGGAGATCGGCGCGCTGACCGTGATGACGGTCGGGTTCCGCGAGCGCGAGCTGGTGCTGGACCTCTTCGAGCTGATCACCGGCCTGCGGATGAACCACGCGTTCATCCGCCCCGGCGGCGTCGCCCAGGACCTCCCGCCCGGTGCGCTGGACGAGATCCGCGCGTTCGTGGCGCTCATGCGCAAGCGCCTGCCGGAGTACGCCGCGCTGTGCAACGCCAACCCGATCTTCAAGGCCCGTCTCGAGAACGTCGGCACGCTCGACCTCGAGGGCTGCGTCGCGCTCGGCCTGACCGGCCCCGTGCTGCGCAGCACCGGGTACCCCTGGGACCTGCGCAAGTCCGAGCCGTACTGCGGCTACGAGACCTACGACTTCGACGTGCAGACCTGGGACACCGCCGACTCCTACGGCCGCTTCCGCATCCGTCTCAACGAGATGTGGGAGTCGCTGAAGATCGTCGAGCAGGCCGCGGACCGGCTCGCCGGGCTCGAGGGCGCGCCGGTGATGATCGAGGACAAGAAGATCGGCTGGCCCAGCCAGCTGGCCATCGGCAGCGACGGCATGGGCAACTCCCTCGACCACATCCGCCACATCATGGGCGAGTCGATGGAGGCGCTGATCCACCACTTCAAGCTGGTGACCGAGGGCTTCCGGGTCCCGGCCGGCCAGGCCTACGTCCCGGTGGAGTCGCCCCGCGGCGAGCTCGGCGCCCACGTCGTCTCCGACGGGGGCACACGCCCCTTCCGCGCGCACTTCCGCGACCCGTCGTTCACGAACCTGCAGGCGACCAGCGTGATGAGCGAGGGCGGGATGATCTCCGACGTCATCGTCGCGATCGCCTCCATCGACCCCGTCATGGGAGGTGTCGACCGATGATCTCCACCCCACGAAGTTCTTCGCTCCTCCGCTTCGCTCCCCCGCGAACAACTCCGCGGGGGCCCCGAAAGGTCGATGGTTGATGGGCACGAAGTTGAATCACGAGTCGCTGGCGGAGCTCCGCGAGATCGCGGCCCGCTACCCCCAGCCGCGCTCCGGCCTGCTGCCGATGCTGCACCTGGTGCAGTCGGTCGAGGGACGGATCACCCCGGAGGGGATCGAGGCCTGCGCCGACGTGCTGGGCATCTCCGCGGCCGAGGTCAGCGGCGTCGCGACCTTCTACACGATGTACAAGCGCAAGCCGGTCGGCGACTACCACGTCGGCGTCTGCACCAACACGCTGTGCGCGGTGATGGGCGGCGACGAGATCTTCGCCCGGCTCAAGGACCACCTCGACGTCGGCAACGACGAGACCACCGCCGACGGCAAGGTCACGCTGGAGCACCTCGAGTGCAACGCGGCCTGCGACTACGCCCCGGTGATGATGGTCAACTGGGAGTTCGTCGACAACCAGACCCCCGAGTCGGCGGTGCAGCTGGTCGACGACCTGCGCGCCGGCAACGAGGTCCGCTCCACCCGCGGTCCGCGCATCTGCACCTGGCGCGAGGCCGCGCGCGTGCTCGCGGGCTTCCCCGACGGCCGCGCCGACGAGGGCCCGGGTGCCGGCCCGGCCTCGCTGGTCGGCCTCGGCATCGCGACCGAGCGCGGCTGGTCCGCGCCGGACGCCGACCGCGCCGACCGCGCCGACGGGTCGACCGACCACCCGGTCGCGGAGGAGCCCCGCCAGGAGGCGGCGGCCACCGCCGACGCCGGCACCAAGGAGGCGGAGGCCGCCGTGGTCGAGAAGGAGAGCCCGACGACCGGGACGGCCGCGGAGAAGGGAGACGCCCGATGAGCAGCGCTGCGACCGGGACGACCGACACCCTCACCCCCGTGCTCACCGCGGGGTGGGCCGACGAGCGGTCCTGGACCCTCGACGCCTACGCCCGCCGCGGCGGGTACGCCGCGCTCGACAAGGCGTTCGCGATGGGTCCCGACGCCGTGATCGAGGCGGTCAAGGACTCCGGCCTGCGCGGCCGCGGCGGCGCAGGCTTCCCGACCGGGATGAAGTGGTCCTTCATCCCGCAGGAGAACCCGAACCCGAAGTACCTCGTCGTCAACGCCGACGAGTCCGAGCCGGGCACCTGCAAGGACATCCCGCTCATGATGGCCAGCCCGCACACGCTGGTCGAGGGCGTCATCCTCAGCAGCTTCGCCATCCGCGCGCACACGGCGTTCATCTACATCCGCGGCGAGGTCCTCCACGTCATCCGCCGGGTCCAGGCCGCCGTCGCCGAGGCGTACGCCGCCGGGCACCTCGGTCGGGACATCCACGGCTCCGGCTACGACCTCGACGTCGTGGTGCACGCCGGCGCCGGCGCCTACATCTGCGGCGAGGAGACCGCGCTGCTCGAGGGCCTCGAGGGCCGCCGCGGGCAGCCGCGCCTGCGCCCGCCGTTCCCCGCCGTGGCCGGCCTCTACGCCAGCCCGACGGTCATCAACAACGTCGAGTCGATCTCGTCGGTGCCGAGCATCATCGCCAACGGCGCCGAGTGGTTCTCCAGCATGGGCACCGAGAAGTCCAAGGGCTTCGGGATCTTCTCCCTCTCCGGCCACGTGCAGCGCCCGGGGCAGTACGAGGCGCCGCTGGGCATCACCCTGCGCCAGCTCATCGACCTCGCCGGCGGCATCCGCCAGAAGCCGGACGGCCAGGGCCACGAGCTCAAGTTCTGGACACCCGGCGGCTCGAGCACGCCGCTGCTGACCGCCGAGCACCTCGACGTGCCGCTGGACTTCGAGGGCGTCGGCGCGGCCGGGTCGATGCTCGGCACCCGTGCGCTCCAGATCTTCGACGAGACCGTCTGCGTGGTGCGGGCGGTGCTGCGGTGGACGGAGTTCTACAAGCACGAGTCCTGCGGCAAGTGCACCCCGTGCCGCGAGGGCACGTGGTGGCTGGTGCAGACGCTCGCCCGCCTCGAGAAGGGCCAGGGCAGCGAGGCCGACCTCGACCTGCTGCTCGACCAGTGCGACAACATCCTGGGCCGCTCCTTCTGCGCGCTGGGCGACGGCGCCACCAGTCCGATCTCCAGCTCGATCAAGTACTTCCGCGAGGAGTACCTCGCCCACCTCACGCACGGCGGCTGCCCGTTCGACCCGGCCGCCTCGACCGCGTGGGCCGACCGCACCGTGGGAGCGACGGCATGACCCTGCAACAGGACCGGACCGACCTGGTCTCCCTCACCATCGACGGCGTCCAGGTCAGCGTCCCGAAGGACACGCTGGTCATCCGCGCGGCCGAGCAGGTCGGCATCCAGGTCCCGCGCTTCTGCGACCACCCGCTGCTCGCGCCGGTCGGCGCGTGCCGCCAGTGCCTGGTCGACGTCCCCGACGCCGGCAACGGCCGCGGCTTCCCCAAGCCGCAGGCCTCCTGCACGCTGCCGGTCGCTGAGGGCATGGTCGTCAACACCCAGGCGACCAGCGAGGTGGCCGACAAGGCGCAGCAGGGCGTCATGGAGTTCCTGCTCATCAACCACCCGCTGGACTGCCCGGTCTGCGACAAGGGCGGCGAGTGCCCGCTGCAGAACCAGGCGATGTCCAACGGCCGCGGCGAGTCCCGCTTCGCGGCCTCCGGCGGCGTCAAGCGCACCTACCCCAAGCCGATCAACATCTCCGCGCAGGTGCTGCTCGACCGCGAACGCTGCGTGCTCTGCGCCCGCTGCACCCGCTTCTCCGAGCAGATCGCGGGCGACCCGTTCATCGCCCTGGTCGAGCGCGGCGCGCTGCAGCAGGTCGGGATCTACGAGAAGGAGCCCTTCGAGAGCTACTTCTCCGGCAACACCATCCAGATCTGCCCGGTCGGCGCGCTGACCAGCGCGGAGTACCGCTTCCGCTCGCGCCCCTTCGACCTCGTCTCCACCCCGGCCGTCGCCGAGCACGACGCCTGCGGTTCCGCGATCCGCGTCGACCACCGTCGTGGCAAGGTCATGCGCCGCCTGGCGGGCAACGACCCCGAGGTCAACGAGGAGTGGATCACCGACAAGGACCGCTTCGCGTTCCACTACGCGCAGCAGCCCGACCGGCTGACCTACCCGCAGGTGCGCGACACCGACGGCTCGCTGCGGCCCGCGTCGTGGCCCGAGGCCTTCGCGGTCGCCGCCCGGGGCCTGGCCGACGCCGGCGCCGTGGGCGTGCTGCCCGGCGGCCGGCTCACCGCCGAGGACGCCTACGCCTACAGCGTCTTCGCGCGCGTCGCGCTCGGCACCAACGACGTCGACTTCCGCGCCCGCCCGCTCTCGGCCGAGGAGGCGGACTTCCTCGCCTCCGAGGTCGTGCTGACCGGCCCGTGGGACGGTGCGGTGACGTACGCCGACCTCGAGGCCGCGCGGACCGTCGTCCTGCTCGGGCTCGAGCCGGAGGACGAGGCCGGCGCGATCTTCCTGCGGCTGCGCAAGGCGTCCGGGCGGGGCACGCGCGTGCTCTCGGTCGCGCCCTTCAGCAGCCGCGGCCTGCGCAAGATGAACGGCGTGCTGGTGCCGGCGGTGCCCGGCACCGAGGCGCAGGCGATCGAGGCGCTGGCCGAGCACTCCGAGCACGGCCTGGACAAGGACACGGTCCTGCTGGTGGGGGAGCGGCTCGCGACCTCGCCCGGCGCCCTGACCGCGGCGGCCGCGCTCGCCCGGCGTACCGGCGCCCGGCTCGCGTGGGTGCCACGCCGGGCCGGCGACCGCGGTGCGGTCGAGGCCGGCTGCCTGCCGACCCTGCTGCCCGGCGGCCGCCCGGTCGCCGACCCCGCCGCCCGCGTCGACGCCGCCACCACCTGGGGCGTCGACTCCCTGCCCGAGGCCCCCGGCCGCGACGCCGACCAGATCGTGGCCGCGCTCGTCTCCGGCGAGCTCGGCGGCGTGGTCGTCGGCGGCGTGGACCCCGACGACACCGCCGACCCGGCCGCGACCCGCGCCGCGCTGCGCGCCGCCCGCTTCGTGGTCGCGCTGGAGGTCCGCGAGACCGACGTGACCCGCGAGGCCGACGTGGTCCTCCCGGTCGCGCCGGTCAGCGACAAGGCCGGCACGTTCATCACCTGGGAGGGCCGCCCGCGGCCCTTCGACGCGGTCTTCACCAATCCCGCCTCGCTGCCCGACCTCCGCGTCCTCGCCGGCATCGCCGAGGAGCTCGCGGTGCTCGGCCGGGGCCGCCCGCTCGGCTTCCGCACGGTCGCCGACGTCCGCGCCCGGATGGAGGAGCTCGGCGGCTGGGACGGCGAGCGACCGGCCCCGCGCGCGGAGCTGGTGGCGTCCGCCGCCACCGCGAGCGACGGCCTGGTGCTCGCGACCTGGAAGCAGATGCTCGACCTGGGCTCGATGCAGGACGGCGACGCCGCCCTGCGGGCGACCGCCCGGATGCCCGTGGCGCGGATCAGCGCAGCGACCTACGACGCCGTCGGGCCGACCGTCACCATCACCGGTGACCGCGGCTCGGTGACGCTGCCGGCCGAGATCACCGACGACCTGGTCGACGGCGTGGTCTGGGTGCCGGCGAACTCCTTCGGCGACGGGGTGCTGGCCGGCCTGGCCTCACCCGGGTCCCGCGTGAGCCTGAAGGGAGCAGGCCGATGACCTCGCTCGTGGCGCCGCTGCTGTCGACGCTGGCCGTCGACGACCTCTCGGCGTTCGGCAACGACCCGCTGTGGGTCGTCCTCCTCAAGACCCTGCTGATCTTCGTGGTCCTGGTCCTGCTGACGCTGTTCAACATCTGGTGGGAGCGCCGGGTCGTGGCCCGGATGCAGCACCGGATCGGCCCGAACGTCAACGGGCCCTTCGGCCTGCTGCAGTCGCTGGCCGACGGCGTGAAGCTGGCGCTGAAGGAGGACATCATCCCCAAGGCCGCCGACAAGGTGGTCTTCCTCCTCGCCCCGGTCCTGGCCGTCATCCCGGCGTTCGTGACCTTCAGCGTCATCCCGTTCGGGCCCGAGGTGCGGATCCCGTTCACCGACACCGTCACCCCGCTCCAGCTGACCGACATGCCGGTCGCGGTGCTGTTCGTGATGGCGATCGCCTCGATCGGCATCTACGGCATCGTGCTGGGCGGCTGGTCCAGCGGCTCGACGTACTCCCTGCTCGGCGGCCTGCGCTCGAGCGCCCAGATGATCTCCTACGAGGTCTCGATGGGCCTGGCGCTCGTCTCGGTGTTCCTCTACGCCGGCTCCGCCTCGACCTCGGAGATCGTCGACGCGCAGGACTCGCTGTGGTTCGGGCTGGTGCTCGCACCGTCGTTCGTCATCTACGTCATCTCGATGGTCGGCGAGGTCAACCGCGCACCCTTCGACCTCCCCGAGGCCGAGGGCGAGCTGGTCGGCGGCTTCCACACGGAGTACTCCTCGCTGAAGTTCGCCCTGTTCTTCCTCGCCGAGTACATCAACATGGCGACCGTCTCGGCGGTCGCGACCACGCTGTTCCTGGGCGGCTGGCGCGCGCCGTTCTGGATCGACCGGGTGTGGGCGGGCGCCAACGAGGGCTACGTCCCGCTGATCTGGTTCTTCGGGAAGATGCTGTTCTTCATCTTCCTGTTCATCTGGCTGCGCGGGTCCCTGCCGCGGCTGCGCTACGACCAGTTCATGAACTTCGGCTGGAAGGTGCTGATCCCGGTCGCCCTGGGCTGGACCGTCGCCGTCTCCGTCATCCGCGCGGTCACGCTCGACGGCGGCCTCGACCGGCAGTACGTCCTGGTCGCGCTCGCCGTGCTGGCCGCGGTGTTCCTCGCCGTCATGTTCTTCGGCCAGGACAGCGACGAGCCGGCCGCGCGGACCACCCGCCCGGCGCCCGAGCCGACCGGCGGCTTCCCGGTCCCGCCGATGCCCGCCGGCGGCCCCGTCCGTGGTGCCGCCCGACCGTTGACCTTCGCGACCCCTGCCACCCAGGGGAGCGCCGCCGAGGCGGAGGAGGAGAGCCGATGACCGACGCACCGAGCGGCAGCTCGCCGGACCGGTCGGGCGAGCTGCCCAACGACCAGCCGACCGAGAAGCAGCGCTTCTGGGACCCCGTGGCCGGCTTCGGCGTCACGCTGCGGACGATGTTCAAGAAGGTGGTCACCGAGCAGTACCCCTTCGAGAAGCAGCCGACCGCCCCGCGCTTCCACGGCCGCCACCAGCTCAACCGCTGGCCGGACGGCCTGGAGAAGTGTATCGGGTGCGAGCTGTGCGCGTGGGCGTGCCCGGCCGACGCGATCTACGTCGAGGGCGCCTCGAACGTCGACGCTCTGCCGAACGGGGAGGGTGACGGCTCCGGGCGCTACAGCCCCGGCGAGCGCTACGGCCGCGTCTACCAGATCAACTACCTGCGCTGCATCCTGTGCGGGCTGTGCATCGAGGCGTGCCCGACCCGCGCGCTGACGATGACCAACGAGTACGAGCTGGCCGACGACAACCGCGCGGACCTCATCTACGAGAAGTCCGACCTGCTGGCCCCGCTGCTGCCCGGCATGGAGCAGCCGCCGCACCCGATGCTGCTCGGCTCCGACGAGGGCGACTACTACCGCGGCACGTTCGCCGCGCCCCCCTCCCCGTCCACGTCGACCGCTCCGGCGACCACGGTCGACGACGACGCCACGCTGCGGGAGGCCGGCCGGTGACCGCGTTCTGGATCCTGGCCCCGGTGATGGTGGTCTGCGCGCTCGGCATCCTCGTCGTGCGCAAGGCCGTCCACGCGGCGCTGCTGCTCGCGACGGTGATGATCAGCCTGGCGGTGCTGTACGCCGTGCTCGAGGCGCCGTTCCTCTTCGTCGTGCAGATCATCGTCTACACCGGCGCCATCCTCATGCTGTTCCTCTTCGTCGTCATGCTCGTCGGCGTCGACGCCTCGGACTCGCTGGTGGAGACGATCCGCGGCCAGCGGAGCGCGGCCGTCGTCGCCGGGATCGCCCTGGGCGCCCTCCTGCTGGTGGGCGTCAGCCAGCTCTCGCTCGGAGCGACGGTGGGCCTCGAGGAGGCCAACGCCGGCGGCAACATCGAGGGCCTGGCCGACCTGCTGTTCTCCCGCTACGTCCTGGTCTTCGAGGTCACCGCGGCGCTGCTGATCACCGCCGCGCTCGGCGCGATGGTGCTGGCCCACCGCGAGCGGACCAGCGCCAAGCCGGGCCAGGCCGAGCTGGCCGCACAGCGGGTGCGCGACTTCGGCACCAAGGGCCTCCACCTCGGACCGCTGCCGGCGCCGGGCGTCTACGCCCGCCACAACGCCGTGGACACCCCCGCGCTGCTGCCCGACGGCACGCCGGCGGAGACGTCGGTCTCGCAGACCCTCGCGGCCCGCGGCACGATCCGCCACGCCCCCGACCTGGCCGACGACATCGAGGACGTCCAGCGCGCGCTGGGCGGGCCTGCCGGCGGCGCCGGCACGCCCGCGGACACCTCGGCCGGCTCCGGGCACAACACCGAGAACCCCAGCACCGGCAACGCGACGGGAGCCGGCGGCCCCGGCGCGTCCGGCACCGGGACCGACGAGGAGGCCCACCGATGACCGACGTGACGCCGTACGTCGTGCTGTCGGCGATCCTGTTCAGCATCGGCGCCGTGGGCGTGCTGACCCGCCGCAACGCGATCGTGGTCTTCATGTGCGTGGAGCTGATGCTCAACGCCTGCAACCTCGCGCTCGTCGCCTTCGCCAAGCAGCACGGCAACCTCGACGGCCAGGTCGCGGCGTTCTTCGTGATGGTCGTCGCCGCCGCCGAGGTCGTCGTCGGGCTCGCGATCATCATGACCATCTTCCGCACGCGCCGGTCGGCCTCGGTCGACGACGCCAGCCTGCTGAAGTACTGAGGAAGAGGACGGATGTACTCACTGTCCGAGGCTGCCCACCAGGTGCCGGTCATCGAGCCGAGCGCCGCGGACGGCACCTTCTCGTTGCTGTGGCTGGTGATCGGCCTGCCGCTGCTCGGCGCCGCCGTGCTGCTGCTCGGCGGCCGGGCCACCGACCGCTGGGGCCACTGGCTGGGCACGCTCATGTCGGCGGCGTCCTTCGTCGTCAGCCTGCTGCTCTTCGTCGAGCTGCTCGGTCGGGAGGCGGGTGACCGGTCGGTCACCCAGCACCTCTACGACTGGATCGCGGTCGGCGACCTGCAGGTCGGGATGGACCTGCTCTACGACCCGCTGTCGGCGCTGTTCCTGCTGCTGATCACGGGCGTCGGCACGCTCATCCACGTCTACTCCATCGGCTACATGGAGCACGACCCGCGGCGCCGCCGGTTCTTCGCCTACCTCAACCTGTTCGTCGCCGCGATGCTCATGCTGGTGCTGGCCGAGAACTACCTGGGGCTGTTCCTCGGCTGGGAGGGCGTCGGCCTGGCGTCGTACCTGCTCATCGGCTTCTGGCAGCACAAGCCGTCCGCGGCCGCGGCGGCCAAGAAGGCCTTCGTCATCAACCGTGTCGGCGACATCGGCATGGCGCTGGCGATCGCGCTGCTGTTCACGACCTTCGGCACCACGAGCTTCACCGCCATCAGCCAGGTCTCCGGCGCCGCGGAGCAGGACACGCTGACCGCGGTCGGCCTGCTCCTGCTGCTCGCGGCCTGCGGCAAGTCCGCCCAGGTGCCGCTCCAGGCCTGGCTGCTGGACGCGATGGAGGGCCCGACCCCGGTCTCCGCGCTCATCCACGCCGCGACCATGGTCACCGCCGGTGTCTACCTCGTCGTCCGGTCGAACTTCATCTTCGAGCTCGCCCCGACCGCGCAGACGGTGGTCGTCATCGTCGCCACGGTCACGCTGCTGTGGGGTGCGGTCATCGGTTGCGCCAAGGACGACATCAAGAAGGCGTTGGCCGGCTCCACGATGAGCCAGATCGGCTACATGATGCTCGGCGCCGGCCTCGGCGTCGCGGGCTACGCGTTCGCGATCTTCCACCTCATCACGCACGGCTTCTTCAAGGCCAACATGTTCCTCGGCGCCGGGTCGGTCATGCACGGCATGAACGACGACGTCGACATGCGGCGGTACGGCGCGCTCCGGCACGCCATGCCGGTCACGTTCCTGACCTTCGCGATGGGCTACCTCGCGATCATCGGCTTCCCGGGCTTCTCCGGCTTCTGGTCCAAGGACAAGATCATCGAGACCGCCCTGGCCGAGAACTGGGTGGTCGGCGTGCTCGCGCTGCTGGGCGCCGGCATCACCGGCTTCTACATGACCCGGCTGATGCTGCTGACCTTCTTCACCACCAGGCGGTGGAAGGAGGACGTCCACCCCCACGAGTCACCCGGCGTGATGACCGTGCCGCTGGTCGTGCTGGCCGCGCTCTCGGTCCTCGGCGGCGTGCTCCTGCTCGGCGACTGGATCGTGGAGTGGCTCGCGCCGGTCGTCGGCGAGGCGCCGCACCACGAGCCGCCGCTGCCGATCATCGTGATCACGCTGCTCACGGTCGCGACCGTCGCCGTCGGCGTCGCCGCCGCCTGGTTCCTCGTCGGCAAGCGCGAGGTGCCGCTCACCGCGCCGCAGGACGTGTCGTTCGCGACCCGCGCCGCGCGTGCGGACATGTACGGCGACGCGATCAACGACGTGCTCGTCGCCCGTCCGGGCGCCGCCACCGTCCGGGGGCTCACCGCCGGTGACCGCTCGGTCGTCGACGGGCTCTTCACCGGCGGCTCCGCCGGGGTGAAGGCCACCGGCAACGTGCTGCGTCGGCTCCAGAACGGCTTCGTCCGCTCCTACGCCCTCTCCGTCCTCGGCGGCGTCCTGCTCGTCGTCCTCGCACTCCTGGCGGTGAACCTCGCATGAGCGATCTTCCCTGGCTCAGCCTCCTGATCGGCGTGCCGCTCGTCGGCGCGGTCGTCGTCGCCGCCCTGCCGCGCGCCGAGCTCGCCAAGCTGGCCGCGCTGCTCATCTCCGTGGTCACCCTTGGGCTCGGCGTCGCCGTCGCGCTCCAGCACGAGCTGCGCGGCGGCATGCAGCTGACCGAGACCCACGACTGGATCTCGGCGTTCGGCGTCCACTACGCGCTCGGCGTGGACGGGCTCTCGCTGCTGATGGTCCTGCTGACCGTCGTGCTCGTCCCGATCGTCCTGGCCTACTCCTGGACCCACGACGAGGACGCCCAGGCCGGATCGGGCGGCTCTCCGCGGGCGTTCTTCGCCTGGGCGCTGGCCCTGGAGGCGCTCTCGCTCGCGGTCTTCCTCGCCACCGACGTGTTCCTCTTCTACGTCGTCTTCGAGGCCACGCTGATCCCGGCGTACTTCCTCATCGGCGGCTTCGGCAAGGCCGGCCGCGGTGCCGCCGCGGTGAAGTTCCTGATGTTCCAGCTCGGTGGCGGCCTGGTGCTGCTCGGCTCCGTGATCGGGCTCTACGTCGTCTCCGCCCAGGCCGGGGAGCCGTCGTACCTCCACTCGGACCTCGCCGCGCTGGACATGTCCACCTCCGCCGAGCGCTGGATCCTCGCCGGGTTCCTCATCGCCTTCGTGGTCAAGGCGCCGCTCTTCCCGCTGCACACCTGGTTGGCCGACACCACCGAGAAGGCCACCCCCGGCACGAGCGTCCTGTTGGTGTGCGTGCTGGACAAGATCGGCACCTACGGGATGCTCCGCTTCTGCCTGGAGCTGTTCCCCGAGGCCTCGCAGTGGGCCACGCCGCTGGTCGTCACGCTGGCGCTGATCTCGATCGTGTACGGCGCGTTGCTGGCCATCGGCCAGGACGACCTGCTCCGGCTGGTCGGCCTCACCTCGCTGAGCCACTTCGGGTTCATCACCCTCGGCATCTTCGCCTTCAGCAGCCAGGGCCAGAGCGGCGCGATCCTCTACATGGTCAACCACGGCCTCGGCACCGCCGCGCTGTTCCTCACCGCCGGCCACGTGATCGCACGACGGGGGACCTCCTCGATCAGCCGGATGGGCGGGATGGAGAAGCTCGCGCCGGTGCTGGCCGGGTTCTTCCTCCTCGCCGGCCTGGCGACGCTGAGCCTGCCCGGGCTGAGCCCGTTCGTCTCCGAGCTGCTCGTGATCATCGCGGCCTTCGACTACCACTGGTGGGTCGGCGCGATCGCCGTGACCGGCATCGTCCTGGCCGCGATCTACGTGCTGTCGATGTACCAGCGCGTGATGACCGGTCCCGGCCCGCTGGCCGCCGACGACGCTGCCGACGACGCGGCGGGCGAGCACCTCGAGGACCCGGCGCACCGCGAGCCGGCCGGCCACGGGGCGGCCGGAGGTGGCGCCACCGGCACCGCCACCGCCACCCGGACGGAGGCCGCCGTCACGACGCCGGCCGCTGCGCGTGACCTGCGCCCGCACGAGGTCGCGGTGCTGACGCCGCTAGTGGTCGGGCTGGTGCTCTTCGGCTTCTTCCCGATGCCGTTGTTCGACGTGGCCAACCCCTACGTCGAGGACCTGATGGCCCGCGTCGACGTCGACGACGACGCCCCCGCCGTACCCCCGGGGACGACCGTCGAGCACGAGGCCGCTGGAGAGGGAGCTCACTGAGCATGGACTTCGTCAAGCCGACCATCGAGTACGCCGAGCTCGCTCCGCTGCTCATCGTCCTCGGTGGCGCCTGCCTCGGCGTGGCCGTCGAGGCCTTCCTGCCACGCTCGCCGCGCCGGACGGTGCAGCTGGTGCTGACCTCCGTCGTCCTGCTCGCGGCGTTCGCGACCACGATCTGGGTGGCCACCGACCTGGCCGAGGTGGCCGGCGGTGCCGCGCGGGGGCTGCTCACCGCGGAGGGCACGATCGTCGTCGACGGCCCGACCGTCTTCCTGTGGGGCCTGGTCCTCCTGCTCTCGCTCGGAGGCGTGGCGCTGTTCGCCGAGCGCCGGGTCGAGGGCGGGGTCTCGGCGTTCGCCGGCCAGGCCGCGGCGCTGCCCGGGACCGAGGCCGAGCGCGAGGCCTCCACCCGCGGCTGGGAGCACACCGAGGTCTACCCGCTGCTGCTGTTCGCGGTCGGCGGCATGATGCTCTTCCCCGCCTCGAACGACCTGCTGACGATGTTCGTGGCGCTCGAGGTCCTCTCGCTGCCGCTCTACCTGCTGACCGGCCTGGCCCGGCGCCGGCGCCTGCTCAGCCAGGAGGCCGCGCTCAAGTACTTCCTGCTCGGCGCGTTCTCCTCCGGGTTCTTCCTCTACGGGGCGGCGCTCGTCTACGGCTTCGCGGGCTCGATGCAGTTCACCGCGATCGCCGAGGCGGTCCGCAACGACACCGGGAACCAGGCGCTGCTGCTGGTCGGCATGGGCCTGCTCGCGGTCGGCCTGCTGTTCAAGGTCGGCGCGGCGCCGTTCCAGGGCTGGACGCCGGACGTCTACCAGGGCGCGCCCACCGCGGTCACGGCGTTCATGTCGGCGGCCACGAAGGTCGCCGCGTTCGGCGCGCTGCTGCGCCTGTTCTACGTCGCCTTCGGCTCCGACCGGTGGAGCTGGCAGCCGATGATGTGGGCCGTCGCCATCCTCACGATGGTCGTCGGCGCGGTCGTCGCGGTCTCCCAGACCGACGTCAAGCGGATGCTCGCCTACTCCTCGGTCGCCCACACCGGCTTCATCCTCACCGGCGTGCTCGGGGTGCAGGGCGCCGGCGAGCTCGCCGACGGCCAGATCACCTCGCTCCAGGCGGTGCTGTTCTACCTGGCGGCGTACGGCGTCGCCACGCTCGGTGCGTTCGCGGTCGTCACCCTGGTCCGCGACTCCAACGGCGAGGCGACCCACTTCGACCGGTGGGCCGGGCTCGGCAAGCGCTCGCCGTGGCTGGCGGGGGCCTTCGGCCTCTACCTGCTGTCGATGGCCGGCATCCCGCTGACCGCCGGCTTCGTCGGCAAGTGGGCCGTCTTCACCGTGGCGATGTCCGCGGGCGCCTGGCCGGTGGTGCTCACCGCGATCGCGTCGAGCATCGTGGCGATCTTCTTCTACGTGCGCTACATCCGGATCATGTTCTTCACCGAGCCGCACGCCGGCACCCCGGCCGGCGAGGTCGCCTCGGTGACGACGCCGTCGCTGCTCACCTCCGCGACCATCGCGGCGGGCGTGCTGGCGACCGTGGTGATCGGCGTCGTGCCGGGCCCGGTTCTCGATCTCGCGGCCCGTGCGGGAGACTTCATCAGGTGAGCTCCCGATCGACCGCGGGCCTGTCGTCTGCGGGCCTGGCCCTGCCGGTGACCGACCCGACCCTCGAGACGCGCCTGCGCGACCGGATGGTCGAGGTCGAGGAGGCGCTGTACGCCCACGTGCAGAGCCGCTACCCCTACGTCACCGAGGCCGCCAGCCACCTGCTCGACGCCGGCGGCAAGCGGTTCCGGCCGCTGCTGGTGTTCCTGGCCGCCGAGGCCGGCCCACACCCGCTGGCCGAAGAGGTGCTCACCGCGGCCTGCGTCGTGGAGATCACCCACGTCGGCTCGCTGTACCACGACGACGTCATGGACGAGGCCGCCCTGCGCCGCGGCGCGGACTCCGCCAACGCTCGCTGGGACAACCACGTCGCGATCCTCACCGGCGACTTCCTCTTCGCGCGGTCCTCGGAGCTGACCGCGCAGCTCGGCCCGGACGCGGTCAAGATCCAGGCCGAGACCTTCAGCCGGCTCGTCGAGGGACAGATCCTCGAGACGGTGCCGCCGGGGGAGGACGAGGACCCGCTCGCGCACTACCTCGACGTGGTCGCCGGCAAGACCGGCTCGCTCATCGCCACCTCCGCCCGCTACGGCGCCCGGTTCGGCGGCGCGTCGCCGGAGATCGAGGAGGCGCTGACGGCGTACGGCGAGATCGTCGGCTCCGCCTTCCAGCTCTCCGACGACATCCTCGACATCGCCTCGGAGTCCGCCGAGTCCGGCAAGACCCCCGGCACGGACCTCCGCGAGGGCGTCCCGACGCTCCCGGTGCTGATGGCCCGCGCCTCGACCGACCCGGCCGACGCCCGCCTGCTCGAGCTGCTCGACGCCGACCTGACCGACGACGCGCTCCACGCCGAGGCGCTGGACCTGCTGCGCAAGCACCCGGCCCTCGAGGAGGCCCGCGCGTACGTCGTCGGCCGCGCCGGCGAGGCCAAGGAGCTGCTCACCGTGCTCCCCGCCGGCCCGGTCCGCGACGCCCTCGAGGCCTTCGCCGACGTCGTGGCGATCCGCTCCGCCTGACCGCCGGCAATCCGGGCCGTTTGCCCGGCCCGGTTTCCTCGGCCAGGACCCGGGAAGGGTCTCCTCGAATGCGACGCGAGGAGGAGCTCGAGTGAGCCAGATGCAGGTGGTCCGGGCCGAGATGATGCGGGCCGCGGACGTGGCCCGGGACAGCGCCGACGAGGCACGAGCCCTCGACTCGTCCGGCCACCTCTCGACGGCGACCGCCGCGCTCCCCGGGGCGGACTGCGTCTCCCACCTCCTCGAGCTCGGGACCTCCTGGGACGACCAGGTCGACGCCTGGGCCGACGACGTGGCCGGCTTCGCGGAGGATCTCCGCGCCCACACCGACGACGTGACCGGCACCGACTCCGGGGCAGGCGGGCTCCTCGGCGGCCTCGGCGGGCTCATCGGCGGGGAGGAGGACTGAGTGCCGGCGACCTTCGGAGACGTCCGCCTCTGGCGCGCGGCCCCGCTCGGGACGGCCGGCGACGGCCTGAAGAGCGACGCGGACGGGCTCGAGCACAGCCGCGACACCCTCGCGGCCCAGGCGGTCCCCGACTCGTGGACGGGCTTCGCGCGCTTCATGGCCGAGGGCCGGCGTCGGCTGCTGCTGTCGCGGATCGACGCGCACGTCGCGGGCAAGCGAGCGGTCCAGCGGGCGCTCTACGCCGCGGAGGACGACGTCAGCGAGATCGAGCGGCTGGTCACCGACGTCGAGACCACGGCGCAGGCCCAGGAGTTCGCCCTGGGCGACGACGGGTCGGTCACCGACACCAGCACCCCACCGACCTTCGACGACCCGCGCGAGGCGCAGCAGTGGACGAGCCGACGCACGCAGCTCGCGCAGGCACTGGCCGACGACATCACGGTGATCCTCGGGAAGGCCGCCGCAGTCGACGCCCTGCTCAGCGGGAGCATCCCGAGCGGCCACGTCGAGGCGGTCGACGAACGCGGCGTGCCCTCGCCCGAGGTCGCCGAGGAGTGGGCGACGATGACCGACGACGAGCGGCGCGCCTTCATCGAGGAGTACATCGAGGAGTACGCCGAGATGATCGGCATCGACACCCCGGAGCTGGTCTGGGAGCCGGAGTCGTGGGGACCCAACGGCCAGGCCCGCGACGGCGGCGCGACCATCGCCCTCAACGAGCGGCTGCTCGACGACCCGCAGATCATCAACACCCTCGCCCACGAGATGCGGCACGCCCACCAGTTCGAGGCCATCGACGACCTCGACGCCTGGCGCTGGCCCTGGCAGGACGACCCGTTCGACCACCACGAGGACCTCGGGGTCACCGAGGAGGAGGCCGAGACGTGGCGCGAGAACTTCAAGGACTACCAGGACGTCGACGCCGACGGCTGGGACGCCTACTACGGTCAGCCGGTCGAGGTCGACGCCCGCGAGGAGGGCCGTGAGGAGCTGGAGGACCTGACCCGCGAGGAGCTCGAGCGGCTGGCTGAAGAGGGCGCCCGATGATGACCACCCCAGACGCCCCGCTCGACGCCCTGCTCGACGCCTGGCTCGCCGACCCCTCGCCGGAGACCCGCCAGCCCCTGGCGGCCGCCGCCCGTGCGGCCGGCGCGGAGGACGACCGCGGCGTACGCCGGGAGGCGGCCCGGCTGCTGCGCGACGGCGACCCGGCCGAGGCGCTGCGGGTGCTGGAGTCCGCGCTGCCCGGCGCGGTGCTCAGCCCCTCGCTGCACGCCGGCATCGCCACCGCCCTCCGTGCGCTCGAGCGGCCGGCGGAGGCCGAGCGGCACGAGCGCGCCGCCCGCGCCGCCGTCGAGGCGGTTCTCGCCTCCGGTGACGGCACGGCGGAGAAGCCCTGGTCGGTGCTGCGCGTGGCCGACGAGCACGACGTGCTCCGCGCGCTCGGCCGCCGTCCGGAGGGGCAGAGCCTGGTCGAGCGCGGTGGCCGGACGCTCGACCGCCTCGTCACGACCGATGGCGGCGAGGCGTGGTTCCGCGTCGCCGTCGCGCCGGCACCCGCCCGGGCGCGCACCCGTGGCTGACGCGGTGAGCAGGGCGGCCCGGCTCGTCCCGGCCGCGGTGTCCGTCCTGGCCCTCGCGCTGCTCGGCGGCTGTGGGGACGACGAGCCCGCGGCCGGCCCGGGCGGGACCGGCACGGGCGGCAGCACCGCCGGCGACGTGCCGTTCGAGCTCGTGACCACCGACGACCTCGCGGTCAGCCCCGACGGCCGTCGCCTGCTCGCCGACTGCTGGGACGGCCGCTGCACCTGGGACACCGCCACCGGCGAGCTGGCGCAGGACCCCGACGGGACCTCGGTCGCCGTCGCTCCCGACTGGTCCACGGTGGCCACGGTCGACGACGGCGACGTGGTGCTGGCGGGCGTCGAGGACGGAGAGGTGGTGCAGACCCTCCGCGGCCTCGCGGACGCGGAGGTCACCGACGGCTCGCCGGTGAGCGCGGTCGCCTACAGCCCCGACGGCGCGCTGGTCGCGGCCGCCGGCCTCGACGGGTCGGTGCGGGTCTGGTCGGTCGACGACGGCAGCGAGCAGGCGGCGTTCGCCGCGGTGTACGCCCCGCAGGCGCTGGCGTTCAGCCCCGACGGTGGGCTGCTGGCGCTCGCCGGTGGCGGGCCGGTCGAGGTCCGCGACCTCGGCGGCGAGGTGGTCGCGACCGTCGAGGACTCCGGCCGCAACGGCGCGCTGGCCTGGACGCCCGACGGCCGGCACCTCGTCGGCCCGGGGGCGGACGAGGCACCGACCGTGTGGCGGCTGCCGGATCTCGAGCCGGTCGACGCGCTGCCGGGGGTCCGCGTGCACGAGGCGGCGGTGGCTTCGGACGGCCGGACGGTCGCGGTCACCGCGTTCGACACCACCGCGGTCCGGCTGTGGCGCCCGGAGGCGCTCGGCGGACCGGGTCGCGCCCGGACGCTGACGGGGCACACCGGCGAGCCCGGGGCCGTGGCCTTCGCGCCCGACGGTGCCACCGTCTGGTCGGTCGCCGCCGACGACGGCGTGCGCGGGTGGGACGTGCGGTCCGGCGAGCCGACGACGGCGTACGACCTGCCGGCCGGCCCCGACCGGTGAGCCCGGCCGGGACCGTCCCGGCTCAAGCGTGCTTGTAGACCACCGCGACCGAGGGCCGCGGGAAGTCGTCGGTGTGCGGCCAGGTGCTGGCCGGCGCCTCGAACGTCGCGCCGTCGATCTCACCGGGGTGCTGGACCGCGACGAAGAGCGAGCGGTCGCCGTCGGCGAGCAGCGGGCCGCAAGCCTCCGCGCCGCGGGGCACGGTGACGAACTGCTGCACGCGACCACGCTCCGCGCCGCTCGTCGGCACCCGGAAGATGCCGTCGTTCGAGCCGAGCGCGTTGCCGTCGGTGGAGATCCACAGGTTGCCCTCGGAGTCGAAGGCGACGTTGTCGGGGCAGCTGATCGGGCTGACCTGCGCCTTGTCGTAGCCCGCGAAGTAGGTCTCCTGCGCCGCCGGGTCGCCGCAGACCAGCATCAGGTCCCAGGTGAAGGTCGTGGTCGCGTGGTCCCCGCGGGCCGGGGTCAGCTCCAGCACGTAGCCGTTGCGGTTGCCCGACTTCCGCTCGAGCGGCGCGCCGAGCGAGGGGCGGGTCATCGACGAGCCGACCGGGTTGGCCTCGTCGACGGGCATCGCGTCCGAGCCGCGGTTGGAGTTGTTCGTCAGCGCGACATACACCTTGCCGTTCACCGGGTTCGGCTCGACGTCCTCGGGGCGGTCCATCCGGGTCGGGGCGACCTTGTCGGCGGCCAGCCGCGTGTCGATGAGGACGTCGGCGACGCTCATCCCGTCGACGTACGACGTGGTGTCGCTCGTGAGGCGGATCCACTCGCCCGTGCCGTCGTGGCGACCGTCCTCGGTGCCGTCGCCGGTCAGCCGGGCGACGTACAGCGTGCCGCGCGTCAGCAGCGTCATGTTGTGGCGGCGAGCGGCGGCGCTGTTGCCGGGCCGCACCTTGTCGCGGGAGACGAACTTGTAGAGGTAGTCACCGCGCTCGTCATCGCCCATGTACGCCACCGCGCGACCGTCCTTCGCGAGCGCGACGTTGGCGCCCTCGTGCTTGAAGCGGCCCAGCATCGAGTGCTTGCGGGGCGTCGACTTCGGGTCGCTCGGGTCGATCTCGACGACCCAGCCGAAGCGGAACGGCTCGTGCGGCTCGGTGGTCAGGTCGAATCGGGGGTCGACCGTCGACCAGCCCCGGCCGGCGCCGGTGACACCGATGCGCTTGTAGGAGTCGGCGTAGCGCGGGTCGAGGTCGCCGGAGGCGTCGAAGTACTGGTTGAAGTTCTCCTCGCCCGAGAGCACCGTGCCCCACGGCGTCGTGCCGCCCGCGCAGTTGTTGAGCGTGCCCATGACCCGGCGGCCGGTCGGGTCGGCGGAGGTCCTGAGGCGCGGGTCGCCGGCGGCGGGGCCGGTGACGGTGAAGGCCGTGCGCGCGCTGATCCGGCGGTTGTGCCGGGCGCGGGTGTGGTCGGCGCGGAGCCAGGACCCCGGCGTCCGGCCGCGGACGATCTCCAGCACCGACATGCCGTGGTTGAGGATCTCGATCTCCTTCTGGGTGTCCTCGTCGTAGAGATCGGCGGGGAACATCAGGTTCGGGTCGGTGTACTCGTGATTGACGACGAGCAGCGCCCGGTTCTTGCGTCCGCGCAGCGGCAGCACCCCGACGTAGTCGCAGTTGTAGCCGAACTGCCTCGCCGCCGCCTCGACCGTCTGCCGGCGGACGTCGAACCGCGGCGCGCCCTTCTCGACCGGGTCGCCCCAGCGAACGACCACGTCGCTGCGGAAGCCGTCGGGGCTGACCAGGGCGTCGCGACGGTTCGGCGGCACCGGCCGGAACGCCGTCCGCCCCAGGTCCGCCGCCACCGCGGCCCGCGCCACGCCGGCGCCCGCTCCCGCGCCGGGAGCAGCCGCCGCCGGCGCGGACGTCAGCCCGGCCAGCACGAGCGCCCCGCCACCCACAGCCGCCCCCTGCAGCACCGATCGCCGGGCTACGGCCTTCGCGACCTCGTCCCGGACGTGGCCGTGGTCGGTGGTGTTCGGCAGCGGCTGGTCGCAGGCGTCGCCACACCGGAACCGGCAGGTCAGCTTGCTGCGGGAGCCGTGCGGTCCTTGAGGCGTGAGCAGGGGCAGCACGGGCAGGTCGGTACGCGGAGCGCGGGGGAGGGTCGTCATGGCGCGGACGCTAGGGACGGCCGATGGAGCCCTGGGGAGGCCACGGGGAGCGAGCGGTGACGAGCAGGTGAACGCTGGAGATCCGCCTCCGCTGGTTGAGCAGGACGGGGGCGGCTCAGGCGGCGGTGCTGGTGGTGGCGAGGAGGCGGAGCTGGCGGCGGCGGTGATTGTTGGCCTCGAGGGTGAAGATGACGAGCGCGCCCCAGACCAGCGCGAAGCCGGCCCAGCGGGCGGGCGGCATCTCCTCGTGGAACCACAGCACGCCCAGGGCGAACTGCAGGACCGGCGTGAGGTACTGCAGGAGGCCCAAGGTCACCAACGGGATCCGGGTCGCGGCGGCGCCGAACGCGATCAGCGGGATCGCGGTCACGATGCCGCTGCTGACCAGCAGGAGTGCGTGCCCCCAGCCGTGCTGCCCGAAGCCGGACGCGCCGGTGGCGACCAGCACCCCGACGTACACGGCGGCGAGCGGCGCGACGACGGCGGTCTCGACGGCGAGGCTCTCGACCGCGCCGACGTTCGCGGTCTTCTTGGTCAGCCCGTAGGCGGCGAAGGAGGAGGCCAGCACGAGGGCGACGTACGGCGGGTGGCCGTAGTCGAGCGTCAGCACGAGCACGGCGGTGGCGGCGACGCCGACCGCGACCCACTGCGCCGGGCGGAGCCGCTCGCCGAGCACCAGGACGCCGATCAGCACGGTGACCAGCGGGTTGATGAAGTAGCCGAGCGAGGACTCCACGACGCGGTCGTTGGTGACGCCGTAGATGTAGGTGCCCCAGTTGACGCTGATCGTGATCGCCGCGGCGGTGAGCAGCAGCATCGTGCGCGGCGAGCGCAGCAGCGCGCGCAGGTGCGGCACCCGGCCGAGGAGCACCACGAGCACGCCCATCGTGAGCGCCGACCACAGGATCCGGTGCGCGAGCACCTCGACGGCGCCGGCTGGCTCGAGGAGCGGGAAGTACAGCGGGAAGCCGCCCCACAAGGTGTAGGCGGCGACGCCGAGCAGGAGGCCACGGCGCGCGTCGGACACCACGGAAGGATACGGGGCGGGGTTTGCCCGGGACGTCGTGGGGGCAGGTGGACGGTCACGTCCCCGACCCCGTGGAGGAACCACCCCCATGCGCATGCACCGCCTCGTTGCCAGCCTGATCGCCCTGGTCGTCATGGCCGCAACCCCGCTGGCCCTCGCGGCCCCGGCGACCGCTGCCGACAAGGTCAAGCGGGAGATCCGGGTCCAGGGCATCGAGCCGAAGCCGAACAAGTTCTTCATCAAGGGCGCCGTCGAGACCGGGACCTACCCGAAGTCGAAGCTCGTCATGATGCGCAAGCCCGGCGGAACCAAGAACTGGAAGACCTTCACGACGTTCAAGACCGACGGGAAGAGCAAGTTCCGCGTCCGCGTCTTCGGCCCGGCTCGGGGCCAGCAGAAGGTCTGCTACAAGGTCAAGGCGCCTTCGAGCAAGAAGTACAAGACGTCGTTCTCGAAGAGCCTCTGCGTCGTCCGCCTCTGAACCGCCTCTGATCTGTCCGCCGTTCCCGGGCGGCCTGCACGAGCACGAAGGGTCCCCGCTCTCGGGCGGGGACCCTTCGTGCTGTCGTGCTGGGGTGCTGTCGTGCTGTGGTGCTCGGTCAGACGACCGTCCAGGTGTCGCCGGAGCTGATGAGGGCGGCGAGCCGGTCGGTGGCCTCGGCGGGCGCCTCCTGCCGGGCGGTGTCGAGCTGGGTGCGGGTCTGGTCGTCGTACGTCGGCCGCTCGACGGCCCGGAAGATGCCGATGGGCGCCTGGTGCAGGTAGTCGGCCGCGGTCAGCCGGCTGATGGCGAACGCCGTCGAGGGGTCCGGGTCGTGCGCGTCGTGCACGAGCACGGCGGACTCGTCGACCTCGGAGGCCAGCGCGACGCGGACCGAGCCGCTGGCGGGGTCGCGGACGACGACCTTGGAACCGCGGCCGTCCTCGTCCGGGGCGCCGAAGCGGACCTGCTCGCCGTGGACGAGCGGGATGATCGCGTCGGCCTTGCCGTCCTTGTAGTCGCCCTGGCCCTTGATCGCGTCGAACGCGCCGTCGTTGAAGATCGGGCAGTTCTGGTAGATCTCCACCAGCGAGGTGCCGCGGTGGGCGGCCGCCGCGGAGAGCACCGAGGTGAGGTGCTTGCGGTCGGAGTCGATGGTCCGGGCGACGAACGACGCCTCGGCGCCGAGCGCGAGCGAGACCGGGTTGAACGGGTGGTCGACCGAGCCCATCGGGGTGGACTTGGTGATCTTGCCCGGCTCGGAGGTGGGGGAGTACTGCCCCTTGGTGAGGCCGTAGATCCGGTTGTTGAACAGCAGGATCGTCATGTTGACGTTGCGGCGCAACGCGTGGATCAGGTGGTTGCCGCCGATGGACAGCGCGTCGCCGTCACCGGTGACGACCCAGACCGAGAGGTCCTCGCGGGCGGTGGCGATGCCGGTGGCGATCGACGGCGCGCGGCCGTGGATGGAGTGCATGCCGTAGGTGTCGAGGTAGTAGGGGAACCGGCTGGAGCAGCCGATGCCGGAGACGAACACGATGTTCTCCCGCCGCAGGCCGAGGTCGGGCAGGAAGCCCTGGACGGCTTTGAGCACGGCGTAGTCGCCGCAGCCGGGGCACCAGCGGACCTCCTGGTCGGAGGAGAAGTCCTTCCCGGTCTGCGGTGCGGCACCCTCGGGCAGGGACGGCACCGACTCGGTGCCGGAGCGCAGGCCGGGGGTGGGGAGGTCGGTGCCGGACAGGGCGGTCATCAGGAGATCTCCTCCACGGTCGAGGTCGTCAGGTCCACGGTGATTCCCTCGGCGTCGGCAACGAGGTTGCCGATCGCCTCGGCCAGCTCGGCCGCCTTCAGCGGCAGGCCGCGGACGTGGTTGTAGCCGATGGCGTCGACCAGGTACTTCGCGCGCAGCAGCATCGAGAGCTGGCCGAGGTTCATCTCGGGCACGAGCACCTTGTCGTAGCGCTTGAGGATGTCCCCGAGGTCCTTCGGGAAGGGGTTGAGGTGGCGCAGGTGGACCTGCGCGACGTCATAGCCGGCACGGCGCACGCGGCGTACGCCGGCGCCGATCGGGCCGTAGGTCGAGCCCCAGCCGAGCACGAGCACCTTGGCGCGGCCCGACGGGTCGTCGACCTCGAGCGGCGGCAGGGACTCGGCGATCCGGTCCACCTTGGCCTGGCGGGTGCGGACCATGAAGTCGTGGTTGCCGGGGTCGTAGGAGATGTTTCCGTGGCCCTCGCCCTTCTCGAGGCCGCCGATGCGGTGCTCGAGGCCGGGGGTGCCGGGCACCGCCCAGGGGCGGGCCAGCGTCTCCTCGTCGCGGAGGTAGGGCCAGAAGTCCTTCTCCTCGGGCTGCACCGTGCCGTCCTCGAGCACCTTCTCGGGCTTGAGGACGTGGTTGCGCTCGGTGGCGAAGCTCGGCTCGATGACCGGCAGGCCGGCGGTCTCGGGGATGCGCCACGGCTCGGAGCCGTTGGCGAGGTAGCCGTCGGAGAGCAGCATCACCGGGGTGCGGTAGGTGATCGCGATCCGGGCGGCCTCGATGGCGGCGTCGAAGCAGTCGCCGGGGGACTGCGGGGCGACGATCGGGACCGGCGCCTCGCCGTTGCGGCCGAACATCGCCTGGAGCAGGTCGGCCTGCTCGGTCTTGGTCGGCAGGCCGGTCGAGGGCCCGCCGCGCTGCACGTCGACGACCAGAAGGGGCAGCTCGGTCATCACCGCGAGGCCGATCGCCTCGGACTTCAGCGCGATGCCGGGGCCGGAGGTGGTCGTCACGCCGAGGTGGCCGGCGAAGGAGGCGCCGATCGCCGCGCCGACGCCTGCGATCTCGTCCTCGGCCTGGAACGTCGTGACGCCGAAGGCCTTGTGCTTGCTGAGCTCGTGGAGGATGTCGGAGGCCGGGGTGATGGGGTAGGACCCGAGGAAGACGGGCAGGCCCGACTGCACACCGGCCGCGACGAGGCCGTAGGCCAGCGCGAGGTTGCCGGAGATGTTGCGGTAGGTGCCCGGGGAGACCGGCGCCGGCTTGATCTCATAGGAGACCGCGAACGCCTCGGTGGTCTCGCCGAAGTTCCAGCCGGCCTTGAACGCCGTGATGTTGGCGTCGCGGATGGCCGGCACCTTGGCGAAGCGCTTGGTGAGGAACGCCGTCGTCGACTCGGTCGGGCGGCCGTACATCCACGAGAGCAGGCCGAGGGCGAACATGTTCTTCGCGCGGGCGGCGTCCTTGCGGGAGAGGCCGAACTCCTTGACCGCCTCGACGGTCATGCCGGTCAGGTCGACCGGGTGCACGGCGAACTCGCCGAGCTCGGACCCGGCGTCGCCGATGAAGTCGAGCGGGTTGGCGTCGTACCCGGCTTTGGTCAGGTTGCGCGCCGAGAAGTCGTGGGTGTCGACGATGATCGTCGCGCCCTTGGGCAGGTCGCCGATGTTGGCCTTGAGCGCCGCCGGGTTCATCGCGACCAGCACGTCGGGCGCGTCGCCCGCGGTGAGGATGTCGTGATCGGCGAAGTGCACCTGGAACGACGAGACGCCGGGCAGCGTGCCCTGGGGCGCCCGGATCTCGGCCGGAAAGTTCGGCAGGGTGACCAGGTCGTTGCCGAACACCGCCGACTCCTGGGTGAACCGGTCGCCGGTCAGCTGCATGCCGTCGCCGGAGTCACCGGCGAACCGGATGATCACGCGGTCGAGCTGCTTGACCTGCTTCTGTACCTGGCTGGACACCTCGCGCCCACTTCCCTTGCTTGCTGCGTGTATTCGGACGCGGTGCGTCCGCAGGTGGAGTCGATCGTAGGGCTCAACGACTAGAACTGGAACACGTTCCAGTTTCGTGGCGTCACGACCCGACTCCTCCACGATAGAGACCGCACGGGCGCATCCGAAGTCGTCTCGCGCCAGGACGCGGACCAGACCAGTGAGTCCGGACACACCGTCCCTGGGTGAGGGCGCGTGTCACCCCGACGGGCGGGGCGGCGAGGCGGGTCAGCGGTAGTTGGTGAACTGCACCGCGAAGTCGTAGTCCTGCTGCTTGACCAGCGAGATGACGGCCTGCAGGTCGTCACGCTTCTTGGAGGAGACTCGCAGCTCGTCGCCCTGGATCTGCGCCTTGACGCCCTTGGGGCCCTCGTCGCGGATGAGCTTGGAGATCTTCTTGGCGTCCTCGGAGGTGATGCCCTCCTTGAGCGTGATGGTGATCTTCGAGACCTGCCCGGACTGGCGCGGCTCGGAGGCGTCGAGCACCTTCAGCGAGACGTCGCGCTTGACGAGCTTGCCCTTGAACACGTCGAGCACCGCGCTGGCGCGGTCGTCGGCCGAGGCGCTGATCTCGATGACCTGCTCGCCCGACCACTCGATGGTGGCGCCGGTGCCCTTGAAGTCGAACCGGGTCGCGATCTCGCGCGCGGTCTGCCCCAGTGCGTTGTCGACCTCCTGGCGGTCGATCTTGCTGACGATGTCGAACGACGAGTCGGCCATGTGTCCCTCCCGGACGTTTTTTGCGTGACGGTGCGCTGCGCTATTGTTTCTCCTCGTCGTCACCGGGGGCCAATCGCCTCCCGACGACAGCCCGGCAGGTTGCCCGAGCGGCCAATGGGAGCGGACTGTAAATCCGTCGGCTTTGCCTTCGAAGGTTCGAATCCTTCACCTGCCACTGGATGGAACCGATCCAGGCGCCGAACCCCCACCTCGTGTGGGGGTTCGTTGCATTTCGAGGGGGTTTCTCGCTCCGGCGGAGCGGTGCCCCGTCACGCGAGGGCGAGGAAGAGCTTCTCCATCTTCTTCACGTCGACGCCGTCGAGCCCCTCGTCGGACTCGGTCAGGCACTGCTGGAGCCCGGTGGCGACGATGGCGTAGCCGGCGCGCGAGAGTGCCTTGTTGACCGCAGCGAGCTGGGTGAGGACCGACTCGCAGTCCGAGCCCTCCTCCATCATCCGGATGACGCTGGCGAGGTGGCCGTTGGCGCGCTTCATGCGCGTGATGATCGGCTTGATGTCGGTGGGTTCGAGGTCCATCAGTGGCTTCCTTTCAGGGCGATCGTCTGCTCGTCGCCTGCCGTCGGTCCGGCGCTCGACCGGTGCGCCCTCAACTGTACAACCCCCTGGGGGGTTCTGCTAGTGTCGTAGATATCCCCCCAGGGGGTTCCGGCCGGACCAGTGAGAGGGCACGAGATGCACGAGATCGACATTGACCAGGCGGCAGCCGTCCACGGCGCCGGAGCGGCGTTCGTGGACGTCCGCGAGCCGGCCGAGTACCGCGAGGGCCACGTGCCCGGCGCCCGCAACGTCCCGATGAGCGAGCTGACCGCGCGCCTCGACGAGCTGGACCGCAGCCGCCCGGTCCACGTCGTGTGCGCCTCAGGGAACCGCAGCAGCGCCATGACCGACGTCCTGACCGCCGCCGGCTTCGACGCGATCAACGTCGCGGGCGGCACCAGCGCCTGGATCCGCTCCGGACGCCCGATCGAGAAGTGAGCAGACGATGATCCCCAGCTTCCGAGGCAAGACGACCGAGGGTGCCGCGCCGCTGACGGTCCGCGTCATCGAGACGCCGGCGCTCGGCGACCGCACCTACGTGGTCCACGACGGCGAGGTCGCCTTCGTCATCGACCCCCAGCGCGACATCGACCGCGTCCAGCAGGTCCTCGGGGACGACGGTGTCCGCCTGACGCACGTGTTCGAGACCCACATCCACAACGACTACGTCACCGGCGGGCTGGCGCTCGCCGAGGCCGCCGGCGCGGCGTACCTCGTCAACGCCGAGGACGACGTCTCCTTCGACCGGACCCCGGTCCGCGACGGCGAGGTCGTCGAGGTGGGCAGCCGGATGCGGGTCCGCGCCATCGCGACCCCCGGGCACACCTTCACCCACCTGTCCTACGCGCTCTCGACGGTCGCCGACGGCCACGAGGAGCCGTACGCCGTGTTCACGGGCGGGTCGCTGCTCTACGGCGCGACCGGGCGGCCCGACCTGCTCGGCTCCGAGCACACCGACGCACTGGTGCGGCACCAGCACGCCTCTGCCCACCGGCTCGCGACTGAGCTGCCCGACGCGGCCGAGGTGTACCCGACCCACGGGTTCGGCTCGTTCTGCTCGGCGACCCAGTCGGATGCCACCTCCTCGACGATCGGGCAGGAGAAGCACTCGAACCCGGTGCTGACCGAGGACGAGGAGACCTACGTCCGCGAGCTTCTCGACGGTCTGGGCGCGTGGCCGGCCTATTACGTCCACATGGGGCCCGCGAACGCCCGCGGACCGCAGGCGCCGGACCTCTCCCCGGTCCAGGAGGCCGACGCGACCGAGCTGCGCCGCCGCATGGAGGCCGGCGAGTGGGTGGTGGACCTCCGGAACCGCACCGCGTTCGCCGCTGGTCACGCCCCGGGCACGGTCAACTTCGGGCTCGACGGCGCCTTCTCCACCTACCTCGGCTGGCTCATCGAGTGGGGCACCCCGCTCACCCTCCTCGGGGAGACCGCCGAGGACGTCGCGACCGCGCAGCGCGAGCTGGTTCGCATCGGCATCGACCGGCCCGCCGCGCAGGCCACCGGCGGCCCCGAGCAGTGGACGACCGGCGAGGTCGCCCACTTCCCGACCGCGACGTTCGCCGACCTCGCCCAGGTCCGCCACCACCGCCAGGTCGTCGTCCTCGACGTCCGTCGCGCCGACGAGCACGCCAAGGCCGCCATCGGCGGCGCGGTCAACATCCCCGTCCACGAGCTGCCGCGCCGCGTCGCAGAGGTCCCCGCCGGGGAGGTGTGGGTGCACTGCGCCGGCGGCTACCGCGCCTCGATCGCGGCGTCCTTCGTCGCCGCCGCCGGCCGCACCCCGGTCGCGGTCGATGACACCTTCGACAACGCCGAGAAGGTTGGGCTCCACCTCGTCAGCTCCAGCGACGGGTCGCAGGACTGACATGAGCCTCGCCGTCGTGATCGTCGCGGTCGCCGCCGGCGCCCTGATCGGATTGTCGTTGGGGGCGCTGGGCGGGGGCGGCTCGATCATGGCCGTCCCGGTCCTGGTCTACGCACTGGACCAGTCCGCGGCGCAGGCGACGACCGGTTCGTTGGTCGTGGTCGGGGTGACCTCGCTGATCGCGGCGGTCACCGCCCACCGGGCAGGCAACGTGCTCCTCGGCCGTGGCGTGCTGTTCGGTGCGGTGGCGATCGGCGGCGCCGCGGCGGGAGCGAAGGCGGCCGCGCACGTCCCCGACGACGTGCTCCTCGCGGCGTTCGCGGCCCTGATGCTCCTCGTCGGAGCCCTCCTGACGTGGCGACAGCTGCGCCACCACCGCGGTGCGGGCGAGCACCGCCAGCGGCCGACGCTGGACGACCCGATCATCACGTTCAGCCCGACCTTCGCCTGCCAGTGCCCGCGCGCCCTGAAGGTGCTGATCACGGCCACCGCAGTCGGGCTGCTGACCGGGTTCCTCGGCGTCGGCGGCGGGTTCCTGGTCGTCCCGGCCCTGCTCCTCGCGCTGGCACTGCCGATGGAGTACGCCGCCGGCACCTCCCTGGTTGTCATCACCATCACCAGCGCATCGGCCCTCGTGGTCCGCGCCGGCACCGGGACCAGCCCGGACTGGGGTCCGGTCCTCGCCCTCACCGCAGCATCCGCCCTGGCGGCCGTCGCCGGAGCTCGCCTGGCGGACCGGGTCGACACCGACCGACTGCAGCAGGTCTTCACTGCTCTGGTCCTCGGCGTCGCCGTCTTCACCGCAACCCAGGCCCTCCCCGCCCTGACCTGACCTGACTGTGAGGCTTCCCTCTGCAGCCTGATGGTGCTGGGCTGTGGTTGGCAGCCGCGGGCGTGACTCTTGCACTGACTGGCTTCGTGCCTTTGTGAGGACTTGTCCGCTCGGGGTTGTCGGCCCCG
>NZ_JACMYC010000009.1 GCF_014266025.1 Nocardioides deserti
GGCCGGGCGGAGGCGGCGGCAGGTCCGTCGGACCGGTCGGCGGGGCCGGCAGCGGTGCCGGCGGCGGGGGCGGCGGCGGGGGCGGCACCGGGGTGGCGGCGGTGGCGGGCTCGTCGTCCTCGTCGGTGACCTCGGACAGCTCGGTCTCGTGCTCGGGACCGAAGTCGTCGGGCTCGTCGACGGCGGCGACCCCGACGGGTCCGGTGCCCATGGCCTCGGCGGGGTGCTGTAGCCGGGAGAGGCGCACCAGGCCGGTGGTCGCCAGCAGGTCCGGGCCGGCCGGCCGCTCGTCGAGGACGACCGACAGCGCCGAGACGCTGACCCAGGACCGCTCGACCCAGGTGCTCGCCGAGGCGCCGTCGACCTCGACGGTCTCGCCGTCGGCGGCGACGGTCACCCGCACCCGGCCGCGCACGAGCAGGCGGGTGGCGCCGTCGTCGGTGGTGGTGGCGAGCACGAAGGCCGGCAGCGCGCGGAGGCCACCGGAGAGCAGCGCGTCGACGAGGTCGTCGGTCGAGGCGCCGCCGTCGACGAGCGACCACAGCGCGGCCGCGCGGGTGCGCTCGTCGGGCGGGAGGAGCAGGACCGTGTCGTCGCCGAGCACGCCGTACCACTCCCCCGGCCGGTAGGACCGGGTCGTCTGCTCGCTCACGGCAGGGCCCCCAATTTCTGCTCGAGACTCACCCGTTGGGCGTCGGAGTCGTAGGAGAACTCGCTGACCAATCCCACCACATCGACGACGACGACCGTCGCGTTGTCCTTGCCACCGGCGGCGAGCGCCGCGCCGACGAGCTGGTCGGCGGCGTCCCGGGGGTCGTCGGCGCGGGCGAGGATCTCGGCCATCAGGTCGTCACCGATCATCCCGGTGACGCCGTCGGAGCAGAGCACGAGCCGCTCGACCGAACCGAGCGGCAGGAGGAAGTAGTCGGCCTCGGCGGCGTCCGGGCCCCCGAGCGCGCGGGTGATGACGTGCCGCTCGGGGTGGACCGCGGCGTCGTCCTCGGTGATGGCGCCGGCCTCGACGAGCTCCTGCACCACGCTGTGGTCCACGCTGACCTGCTCGAGCCGGCCCTCGCTGAAGCGGTAGATGCGGGAGTCACCCAGGTTGGCGAGCAGCCACTTGGGCTCGCCGTGGTCCTCCACGAGCAGCGCGACGACGGCGGTGGTGCCGGCGTGGAACCCGCCGGCTCCGCGGGCGCGCTGCGCCGCGCCGTACTCCGAGATCCGGCGCTGGCAGTCGCGCAGCGTCCCGGCGATGACGTCGGTGCCGCGGGCAGGGTCGTAGCCGGCATCGGCGAGCCGGCCGAACTCCTCGACCACGATCGCGCTCGCGACGTCGCCGCCCTCGTGGCCGCCCATGCCGTCGGCGACGACGAAGACGGGCGGCGCCGCGAGGTAGGAGTCCTCGTTGACCTCGCGCACCAGCCCCACGTCGGTCGCGGCCCCGTGGTGGAGCTCGACGGCCTTCACGGGCGGCTCGGTAGCGTTGAGGGGATGCCCGGACACCGCTCGCTCGCCGACCAGCTGCGCAGCTGGTCGGACGAGCGCTTGTCCCGGCTCCTGCACGAGCGTCCCGATCTCGCCACTCCCGCCCCTCATGACTCCGGCCAGCTGGCGTCCCGCGCGGCCACTCGATCGTCCCTGATGCGTGCGCTCGACGGCCTCACGAGGCTCGAGCTCTGCGTCCTTGATGCCCTCGTCGTCGCAGGTCAAACCACACCAGAGGAACTCGTGACGTTGGTGCGCGCCGCGCCGGGGGCGACGTCCGCGGCGCTGGACCGGCTGCTCGACCTGGCGCTCGCCTGGGAGTCGACCGCGGGAGTCCGCGCGCTGACCGGCGTCGCGGAGGCGATGGCCGGCGTCCGCGGGGGCGGCACGAGCGGCCTGCACCCGCGCTCGGCGGACGCCCCGCCGCCGGGGGAGGTGCGGCGCCGGCTGGACGAGCTGTCCCCCGCCGCCCGCACGCTGCTCGAGCACGTGGCCGAGCAGGGCGGGGAGGCGACCACCGGCACCTCGCGCCACCACGTGAGCGTCGCCGACGCCGCGACCCCGGCCGAGGAGCTGCTCGCCCGACGGCTGCTCGTGCCTCGCAGCGGCGGCGTGGTCGTGCTGCCCGGCGAGGTCGGGCTGGCGCTGCGCGGCGGCACGACCACCCGGGAGTCGGTCGACGAGGTGCCCGAGGTCGTCACCTCCGAGCGCTCCGGCGACCTCGTGGACCGCGCCGCGGCGGGCGCCGCCTTCGAGGTCGTACGTCGCGTGGAGCTCCTGCTCGACCAGTGGAGCACCGCGCCACCGACGGCACTGCGCAGCGGCGGGCTCGGCGTGCGCGACCTCAAGGCGACCGCGACGCTGCTGCACGTCGACGAGCCGACCGCGGCGCTCCTGGTCGAGACGGCGTACGCCGCCGGGCTGCTCGCCACCGCGGCCGACCGCGACGGCAACCCGGCGTGGGTGCCGACCGACCTGTTCGACTCCTGGTCCGCGCAGGAGCCCGCCGCGCGGTGGGCCGCCCTGGCCCGCGCCTGGCTGGACACCGCGCGGCTGCCGAGCCTCGTCGGCCAGCGCGACCCGCAGGGCAAGGCGTGGAACGCCCTGCAGCCCGAGCTGTCCTCGGGGCTCGCCGCCGAGGCTCGGCGGATGGCGCTGGAGGTGCTCGCGGACCTCCCGCCGGGCACGGTCGTGGCCTCCGGGACCGGCCCGCCGTCGGTCGTCGCGCGCGTCGCCTGGCTGCGCCCGCGGCGACCCCGCACGCGGGCCGACCAGGTCGCGGCGGCGCTCGTCGAGGCCGCGGCGCTCGGGCTGTGCGGGCTGGGCGGCCTGGCGACGTACGCACGGGCCCTGCTGCACGGCGACGACCCGGCACCGTCCCTCGCGGGGCTGCTGCCCGAGCCGGTCGACCACGTGCTCCTCCAGGCCGACCTGACGGCGGTCGCGCCGGGTCCGCTCGAGTCCTCGCTCGCGCGCCGGCTGCAGCTGGTCGCGGACGTGGAGTCGCGGGGCGGGGCGACGGTCTACCGGTTCACGCCGGGCTCGGTGCGCCGCGCCCTGGACTCGGGGTGGACGGCGGTCGAGCTGCACGAGTTCGTCGGGTCGGTGTCGCGGACGCCGGTGCCCCAGCCGCTGACGTACCTCGTCGACGACACCGCCCGCACCTACGGCGCGGTGCGCGTGGGCGCGGTCGAGGCGTTCCTGCGCTCGGACGACGAGTCGGCGCTGACCGAGCTCGAGCACCACCCGAAGGCGGCCGGGCTGGGGCTGCGGCGGATCGCGCCGACCGTCCTGGTCTCGACGACGCCGCTGGACGTGCTGCTCCCCCGGCTGCGCGAGCTCGGCGGCTCCCCGGTCGTGGAGGCGCCCGACGGCACCGTGCACGTCGCGCGGCCCGACGTGCTGCGTGCGCGGACGCCCAAGGACCGCCGCGCCCTGGCCGGCGCGAGCGCCCGTGCCGCCGCGCACCGCTCCGCCGCGGCCAGCGCCGTCGTCACCGCGATCCGCTCCGGCGACCAGGCCGCGCAGACCCGTCCGGCGACGGCGGCCACGCTGAGCCCCAGCGGGTCGCTGGCCGCGCTGCGCGAGGCGGTCGAGACCCGCGCGTCGGTGCTCATCTCCTACGTGGACAACCACGGCACGTCCACCGAGCGGATCGTCGACCCGGTCTCGGTCGAGGGCGGCCAGCTGACCGCCCACGACCACCGCAGCGACGACGTCCGGACCTTCGCCGTGCACCGGATCACGTCGGTCAAGCCCGTTGCGGCGTCTCCGTAGACTCGTCCGGTGGACTTCCTGAGGTACGCCGAGCAGTCGGCCGCGCTGCTCAACGCGGACCTCCCCGACGTCGACGCGCTGCGGGACCACCTCGCCGGGCGGGCCTGGCTCCAGGAGCAGGCCACCGACCGCGACTGCATGCTGCTGCGCAAGCACCAGCGCGAGCTCCGGCCGGTCTTCGAGGCCTCGGCCGGCGGCGACGTCGCCGGCGTGGTCGAGGGGCTCAACGAGCTGATGACGCGGCACCCGGTCAGCCCGCGGATCACCGACCACGACGGCCACCTGCACGTCCACGTCGCCAGCCGCAGCGCGTCGGTGGCCGAGCTGCTCGTCGGCGAGTCCCTGCTGGGGTTGATGACGCTGGTCTGCGACCTCGGCCCGACCCGCCTCGGGGTCTGCGCGGCCGCCCCCTGCACACAGGTGTACGTCGACACCTCCCCCAACCAGTCGCGCCGCTACTGCTCGGACCGCTGCTCCTCGCGGGCCAACGTGGCGGCGTACCGAGCCCGGCAGAAGGCAGTCGCACCCGCATGAACGACGGACCGCTCATCGTCCAGTCCGACAAGACCCTGCTCCTCGAGATCGACCACGAGCGTGCGGCCGACTGCCGCAAGGCGATCGCTCCGTTCGCCGAGCTCGAGCGGTCCCCGGAGCACGTGCACACCTACCGGCTGACGCCGCTGGGGCTGTGGAACGCCCGCGCCGCCGGCCACGACGCCGAGCAGGTCGTCGACACGCTGCTGGAGTACAGCCGCTACGCCGTGCCGCACGCGCTGCTCGTCGACGTCGCGGAGACCATGGCCCGCTACGGCCGGCTGCGGCTGGACAAGCACCCCACCCACGGGCTGGTGCTCACCTCGACCGACCGGCCGGTGCTCGAGGAGGTGCTGCGCGCCAAGAAGGTGCAGGGCATGCTCGGCGAGCGCATCGACGAGGACTCCGTGGTCGTCCACGCCTCCGAGCGCGGCAACCTCAAGCAGGCGCTGCTGAAGATCGGGTGGCCGGCCGAGGACTTCGCCGGCTACGTCGACGGCGAGGCGCACCCGATCTCGCTGCTCGAGGACGACTGGCAGCTGCGCGACTACCAGCGCGACGCGGCCGAGTCGTTCTGGCACGGCGGTTCCGGCGTGGTCGTGCTGCCCTGCGGCGCCGGCAAGACACTGGTCGGCGCCGCCTCGATGGCCCAGGCGCAGGCCACCACGCTGATCCTGGTCACCAACACCGTCTCCGCGCGCCAGTGGAAGGACGAGCTGGTGCGGCGCACGTCGCTGACCGAGGACGAGATCGGCGAGTACTCCGGCTCGGTCAAGGAGGTCCGACCGGTCACCATCGCGACGTACCAGGTGCTGACGACCAAGCGGAAGGGCGTCTACCCCCACCTCGAGCTGCTCGACGCCCGCGACTGGGGCCTCATCGTCTACGACGAGGTGCACCTGCTGCCCGCGCCGATCTTCCGGATGACCGCGAACCTCCAGGCGCGGCGGCGGATCGGGTTGACCGCGACGCTCGTGCGCGAGGACGGCCGCGAGGGCGACGTGTTCTCCCTCATCGGGCCGAAGCGGTACGACGCGCCGTGGAAGGACATCGAGGCGCAGGGCTGGATCGCCCCCGCCGACTGCGTCGAGGTGCGGGTGACATTGCCGACCGACGAGCGGCTCGTGTACGCCGTGGCGGAGCCCGAGGAGCGCTACCGGCTCGCCTCGTGCACCGCGGAGAAGACCCGCGTCGTGCGCGACATCGTCGCCTCGCACCCGGGCCAGCCGACGCTGGTGATCGGGCAGTACATCGAGCAGCTCGACGAGCTCGCCGCCTCCCTCGGCGCCCCCGTCATCAAGGGCGACACCCCCGTGAGGGAGCGGCAGCGGCTCTTCGACGCGTTCCGCTCCGGCGAGGTCGGGCTGCTGGTGGTGTCGAAGGTCGCGAACTTCTCCATCGACCTGCCCTCGGCCGAGGTCGCGATCCAGGTCTCCGGCTCCTTCGGCTCCCGCCAGGAGGAGGCGCAGCGGCTCGGCCGGCTGCTGCGGCCGAAGTCGGAGGGGAAGACCGCGCACTTCTACACGATCGTCTCCCGCGACACCGTCGACGCCGACTTCGCCGCCAACCGGCAGCGGTTCCTCGCCGAGCAGGGGTACGCCTACCGGATCCTCGACGCCGAGGACCTGCCGGCCTGAGGGTGCTCGTCGGCCGCTGCGGCTCCCGGGGATCGGGGGTCGTGTGCCTGGAGACGGCGTACTTCTGGGCCTCCAAGCACCCTCCTGGGCCTCCGCAACCACACCCAGCCGCAGCGGGACCCGGCGTCTCACCGCCCCGCGACGAATCGGAGCAACGGCGGCGGCGGTCCTAGGGTCGGAGGCGTGAAGGCACTGCTGCTGGAGAACATCCACCCGGTGGCCGTCGAGTCGCTCGAGGCCAAGGGGTACGAGGTCGAGCTGCTCGCGCGCTCCCTCTCCGAGGACGAGCTGGTCGAGGCGCTCCCGGGGGTCTCGCTGCTCGGGATCCGGTCGAACACCAACGTCACCGGCAAGGTGCTGGCCAATGCGCCGGACCTGCTGGCGGTCGGCTGCTTCTGCATCGGCACCAACCAGGTCGACCTCGCCGCGGCGACCGAGCGCGGCGTGGCGGTGTTCAACGCGCCGTACTCCAACACGCGCAGCGTCGTGGAGCTGGTCATCGGCGAGATCATCGCGCTGGCCCGTCGGCTGCCGGAGAAGATCGAGAAGATGCACGCCGGCGTGTGGGACAAGTCGGCGAAGGGCAGCCACGAGGTGCGCGGGCGGACGCTGGGCATCGTGGGCTACGGCAACATCGGCACCCAGCTGTCCACGGTCGCGGAGGCGCTCGGCATGCGGGTCGTCTTCTTCGACACCGCCGACCGCCCGGCCCACGGCAACGCGCGCCGGATGTCGACCCTCGACGAGCTGCTCGCGATCTCCGACGTCGTCAGCCTGCACATCGACGGCCGGCCGGGCAACGCCGGCCTCTTCGGGCACGAGCAGTTCTCGAAGATGAAGCCGCGCGCGATGTTCGTCAACGCCGCCCGCGGGATGGTCGTCGACACGGAGTCGCTGCGCGAGCACATCCTGTCCGGCCACATCGCCGGCGCCGCGATGGACGTCTTCCCGGTCGAGCCGAAGGCGCAGGGCGACCCGTTCGAGTCGCCGCTCCGCGGGCTCGACAACGTGATCCTGACCCCGCACGTGGGCGGGTCCACGCAGGAGGCGCAGGAGGAGATCGGCTGGTTCGTCTCCGGCAAGCTCGCGTCGTTCGCGCTGCACGGAAGCACCGCGCTGTCGGTCAACCTCCCGGCGGTCAACGTCCCGGAGCTGCGCACCGGCCACCGGCTCGGCTTCCTGCACCGCAACGTCCCCGGCGTGCTGGCCCGGCTCAACGAGATGCTCGCCGAGCAGGGCGACAACGTGGTCCAGCAGCAGCTCGCGACGCGCGGCGAGGTGGGGTACGTCGTCACCGACGCCGCCCAGCCGCTCTCCGCTGGCTCGCTGGAGCGGCTCGCCGCCTCCGAGAACGGGCTCTGGGTCCGCACCTGGTCGGCCTGAGCCGCTCCGCGGATCCTGTCGGTCCGCGGCTCAGCGGCTCCCGACGTCCGCCCGCGGCAGCGGACCGACGCCGCTGGTGCGGCCGGGTCGCGCGGCCGCGTGCCGCTGGCCGGGGCCCGGTCCGCTGCGGGCGGCCAGCGCGTCCGCGACGAGACCGGTGACGGCGGCGTACACGCCCTTGTGCAGCAGGTCGACGGCGAGCTCGCCGCGCGGCCAGGTCTGCGGCGGGGCGCCGACACCGGTGGCGTTCTCGAGCAGCTGGTCGGTGGTCAGCCGGACGACGCCGAACTTCGCGGACGCGAGCGGCCCGCGGAGGCCGGCGTGGGCCATCGCCGAGCGCAGGACGCCGACGAGCGCGGCCTGGCCGTGGTGCATCGCCCAGTTCGTCGCGAGCGCCCGGCCACCGGTCTGCTCCGGAAGCCCGGTGAGCCGCTCGAGGACCCGGGCAGGGACGTAGGAGCTCGGGCGGCCGGTCAGCCGCTGCTCGACCTTCTCCCCCAGGGTCATCACCGCGACGCCCACGGCGCCGGCCAGCAGTCCCTCACCCACGACGCGCCCGATCATGGGCGCCGGGTACCCGGGGTTGCGGTCGGCGAACCGGCGACGGGCCGGTGGAGCGGGGTACGACGACGAGGGGCCGCCCCCATGGGCGACCCCTCGTCGTACCCGTCCACCACCACAGGGACGTCTAGGCCGGCTGGTCCGCGTCCAGCCGGGCGAGCTCCTCGTCGGTGAGCTCGAGGTCGGCGGCCGCGGCGGAGTCGGTGATCGACTGCGGCCGCTTGGCGCCGGGGATCGGGATGACGACCGGGGACTGCGCGAGCTCCCAGGCCAGCGCGACCTGCTGGGCGCTGACGCCGCGGGCCTCGGCGACCTCGGCGAAGGCCGGGTGCTTCTCGGCGAGCGACTTGGCGTCGCCGAGCCCACCGAGCGGGCTCCACGGCAGGAACGCCAGGCCGAGCTCCTCGCACACGTCGATCTCGGGCCGGCTGGAGCGGAACGCCGGGGAGAACTGGTTCTGCACGCTCGCCAGCGCCCCGCCGAGCACCGCGTGCGCGGCGCGGATCTGGTCCGGGTCGGCGTTGGAGAGGCCGACCATCCGGACCTTGCCGCTGTCGGCGATCTCCTTGAGCGTGCCGATGACCTCGTCGTACGGGACCTTCGGGTCGGGCCGGTGGTGCTGCCACAGTGCGATCTGCTCGACGCCGAGCCGCTGGAGGCTGGCGTCGACGGCTGCCCGCAGGTGCTCGGGCGAGCTGTCGGTGTCCCAGCCGCCACCGTCGGTGCGGACGTGGCCGCCCTTGGTGGCGAGGAGCACCTGGTCACGCACGCCGAGCTCGTCGAGCAGCCCGGCGATCAGCTCCTCGTTTGCGCCCTGGGCGCCGATGCCCTTCTCCTCCCCCGGCCCGTAGGCGTCGGCGGTGTCGAAGAGCGCCACCCCCGCGTCGAGCGCCGCGCGCACCGTGTCGGCCAGCTGCTCGCGCGGCTGGCTGCCGGACTGGTCGAACGTCATCAGCCCGAGGCCGATCGCCCCGACCTCCACCCGGCCGACCTGGTCGTTGCCGATCACTCGTGTCCTCACCGCGGCTCGGTGCCCAGGGCGCCGGGGCCGAAACCCGGGAGCGCAACGGGGTACGGGCGGAGGCGTGGAACGGATCAGCCCCACCCTGCTCAGCTGGGCGTCGGTGCTCGAGGAGGGCACTCGCGCCCAGGCCGTGACGACCGCGTCGATGCCCTTCATCCACCCGCACGTCGCGCTGATGCCCGACGCCCACCTCGGCCTCGGCGCGACCGTCGGGTCGGTGATCCCGACGAGGGGCGCGATCATCCCGGCCGCGGTCGGCGTGGACATCGGCTGCGGGATGATCGCGGTCCGCACCCAGCACTCCGCCGCCGACCTCCCCGGCGACCGGCGGCGGCTGCGCGAGGCCGTCGAGCGGGCGGTCCCGCTGTCGGCGGGCGCCCGCAACGACGCGGTGACCCGCGACCACACCCGCGAGCGGCTGACCCTGCTGCGCAGCGAGGCCGAGGAGATCGGCCTGGACCCCGCGTCGTACGCCAAGCACTGGGAGCTGCAGCTCGGCACCCTCGGCTCGGGCAACCACTTCATCGAGGTCAGCCTCGACGAGGAGGACCGGGTCTGGCTGTTCCTGCACTCCGGCTCCCGCGGCGTCGGCAACAAGATCGCCCAGAAGCACGTCGCGGTCGCCCGGAAGCGGTGCGAGCGCGAGGGCATCGACCTCCCCGACCGGGACCTTGCGTGGCTCGCCGAGGGCACGCGCGAGTTCGACGCCTACATCCGCGAGATGCAGTGGGCGCAGCACTACGCGCTGCTCAACCGCGAGGAGATGATGGACCGCCTCGTCGCCGAGGTGGAGCGGTGGACCGGCGGAGCCGTCGAGCGCACCGAGGAGATCAACTGCCACCACAACTACACCGAGCGCGAGACGCACTTCGGCGAGGACGTGTGGCTCTCGCGCAAGGGTGCGATCAACGCCGAGGCCGGCCGGCCCGGCCTCATCCCCGGCTCGATGGGGACGGCGTCGTACGTCGTCGTCGGCCGTGGCGACGAGGACTCGCTCCGCTCCGCGCCGCACGGGGCGGGCCGGAGCTTCTCGCGGACGCGGGCGCGCAAGACGTTCTCCCAGGACGACCTGCGAGCCGCGATGGCCGGCATCGAGTACCGCGACACCTCCGCCTTCATCGACGAGATCCCCGCCGCCTACAAGGACATCGACGTCGTCATGGCCGACGCCCGCGACCTGGTCGAGGTCCGGCACGTGCTGCGCCAGATCGTCAACGTCAAGGGCGACTGAGGACGGGCGCCGGCTCCGCGACGGCGAGCGTCGTGCCGGCAGCAGGGATGGTGGCGGGCGGCCTGCCGGCTCGGGCGGTGGCGAGGGCGACGAGCACCAGCCCGGCGCCGAGGACGACGCCGTGCAGCACGCGCACGCCCGGCGTGCCGAAGAACTGCGGCAGGTAGGTGACGAGGCCGAGGCCGGCCAGCACGCCGCCGGCGCGTCCGAGACGACCGGTGTGCCAGAGGCCGTGGGCGAGCCGGCCTCCGACGAGGACGAGCACGAGCAGCCCCAGCCCGAAGGTCGTGACCTCCAGGGGTGCGTAGCGGAAGGCGTCGGCGACCGAGAGCACCCCGGCGTCACCGGAGTCGAGGGCATGCCGTCCCACGGCGTGCAGGCCGTAGGCCTCGGCGCCGTAGTAGGGCAGCAGCAGTGCGACGGCGAGCCACGCCCGCGACTCCGCCTCCCGCACGGGCCGCCCGGTCCAGGGCCACGGCGGTGCGGCGGAGGCGACCCGCAGGGCCACGGCGATGGCGACGAAGCCGACCATGCCGAGGGCGTGCGAGAGCAGCCAGGCGGTCGACGCGAAGTCGGCCGCCCCGGCCGCGCCGGACTCGGGGCCGTAGGGACGCAGCGCCGGGTAGGTGGCGAGCGCGACGCCGGCGACGGCGAGGGCAACGGCGGTGGTCGTGGCGGCGGTGGCGGGGCGCGAGCGGTTCATTGATCCTCCAAAGTGTGAGCGGTGCTCTCTGTTCGAGGCGAGCGTGGCACACGCATGCCACCGATGGCAAGAGCACCGCTCTCTCTTTGTGCCATGCTGGTGCCATGACCGGAGCACCGACGCCGCGGGCGGTCGCGCGGGCCGAGACCACCGCCCGGATCAAGGAGCTGGCGCTCGCACAGCTGGCCGAGAGCGGCGCCTCGTCGCTCTCCCTACGGGCCGTCGCGCGTGCGCTCGACCTCGTCTCGAGCGCGATCTACCGCTACTACGCCAGCCGCGACGAGCTGATCACCGCGCTGATCGTCGACGCGTACGACGACCTCGCCGCGGCCGTCGAGGTGGCGGTCGAGCACCCGCGGCGCGGCGCTCGCCACCGGTTCGTGGACGGCTGCGCGGCCATGCGCACCTGGGCGCGCGCGGAGCCACACCGCTGGGCGCTGATCTACGGGTCGGCGATCCCGGGGTACACCGCCCCGGCCGACACCGTTGCGCCCGCCGCGCGGGTCGTGCGCGCACTGTGCACACCGGTCGCCGACGACCGCGGCATCGGGACCGGCCGGGATGTCGGCGGCCGGCTCGGCGCTCAGCTCGACGCGACCGGCGCGGCCCTCGACCTCGACGTCGACCGCGCCACGATGCTCACCCTGATCGGCGCCTTCGGCCGGCTGGTGGGGCTGCTCACGCTGGAGCTCAACGGCCACTTCGTCGGCGGCCTCGAGCCGGCCGACGACCTGTGGGCCGCCATCGTGGAGCGCGAGGCGGACGACCTCGGGCTGTGAGCGGCTCGCGGCCCGGCCGTGCCGCGAGCCGTGACCGCGTAGGTGCCGGTCCGTAGGCTCGAGCACGTGACCACGGTGCGCGAACGGCTGGGCCAGGCGCTCTTCCTGCGGGTCGCCGGGCCCGACGGGGCGAAGCAGGCCGCCCGCATCCACGGCCGCCCCGGCCCGCGGTGGTTCGAGCCCGACAGCCCCATCGCCCGCGTGCACGGCGACGCGTCGATGTTCGTGGGCGGCATCCGGGCGCTGCTCCTGCAGACGCTCCACCCGGCCGCGATGCGCGCGGTCTCGGAGCACTCCGGCTTCCGCGGCGACATGTGGGGCCGGCTCGCCCGTACCAGCACGTTCCTGGCGGTCACGACCTTCGGGCACGCCGACGACGCGCAGCAGGCGGTCGACATGGTGCGCCGCATCCACGACCGGATCACCGGCAGGATGCCGGACGGGTCGGCGTACGCCGCGAGCGACCCGCACCTGCTGAGGTGGGTCCACGTCGCGGAGGTCGACAGCTTCCTGCTGGCCCACACGACGTACGGCGCGGAGCCGCTCGACCAGGCCGGCCGCGACGAGTACGTCGCCCAGGTCGGCGAGGTCGCCCGCCGGCTCGGCGTGATCGACCCGCCGACGAACGAGGCCGAGCTGCGCGAGGCGCTGGCGGCGTACCGTCCTGAGCTGCGCGGCACCCCCGAGGCCCGTGAGGCCGTGCGCTACCTGCTCTTCAAGCCGCCGCTCCCGCTGCCGGCCCGCGCGCCGTACGGCGTGCTGGTCGCCGCCGCGGTCGGGCTGATGCCGGCCTGGACCCGCCGCCACCTGCTGCTGCCGTGGCTGCCGGTCTCGGAGCGGACGGTCGTGCGGGTGCTGGGCTCGTTCGCGGTCGGAACGATCCGGTGGGCGATGACGGCCTCGGGCCCGGCCGCACCGCGCACGGCCTCCTGAGACGCGCCGTTCCCCGAGCCGGTTTCTTGAGGCAACCCTGAGCCGTTCTTGCGCGCTCGGCGGGTCGGCGTTCCTAGGCTGCTCGCATGGGGACCCCTTCCGCCCGCCGTCGTGCCCGCCGTCGCGTCTGGGCGCTGGCACTCGTCGTCGGCCTGCTGGCCTCGCTGCTGGCCGCGCTCGGCCCCGCAGCGCCCGCCCAGGCCGCCAACGGAACCGTGCGCGGGCAGGTGATCAACCCGCAGGGCGGCAAGGTCAACCTGAAGATGCTGTGGTTCAGCAAGGACTGGCGCTACCTCGGCGAGCGCCGGGTCACCTCCGACATCTACTCGCTGTCGCTCCCGCCCGGGACCTACCACCTGCAGTTCGTCGACCAGCGGCCCGCGTACGACGTCACCAAGTACGCCCCGGCCGACGTCACCGTCCGGCTCGGTTCCGGCCAACGCATCCAGAAGGACGTCCGGCTCGAGCGCGGCGCCGCGATCACCGGCACGGTCCGCGCCGGCGGCAGGCCGGCGGCCGGCGCTCGTGTGGTGGCCGCCAACACCTTCCGCCAGTCCTACGAGACCAAGGCCAACGCCAAGGGCCAGTTCGCCATCGGCGGGCTGCCGAGCAGCAGCTACTCGGTGTGGGGCTACGACCGGCAGGCCCAGTTCGTCGGTCCCAGCGTCTACCTGCGGGGCCTGAAGCGCGGCAAGGTCGCCGACACGAAGGTGGTGCTCGGCAAGCGCGGCGGCAGCCTGCTTGTCGACCTGCAGAAGCCGGACGGCAGCCGGATGGACGGCAGCTTCTTCGTCACGGTCAGCAGCAAGCGCACCGGCCAGTTCTGGACCGCGAAGGCCAAGAGCGGGACGGTGACCTTCCAAGGCCTCTTCCCCGGCAAGTACGTCATGGACGCGCCCGGCGTCGGCATCTGGCTCGCCCGCCGCGGCAACGTCTCCGGTGCCTTCGTCAAGGCCGGCCGTGCCGACCTTGCGAGCACCTTCCGCTGGACCAAGCGCGGCGCCTGGGTGACCGGCAGCGTCGTCGACGAGTCCGAGCCCGACATCGCGCTCGGCGGCGCGCAGGTCCTGCTCTTCGACAGGTCCGGCGCCAAGGTCGCGACCGCCACGACCAACGACGCCGGGCGGTTCACCCTCAGCGGCGCGATCCTCAGCCAGAAGGGCATGACGATCGTCGCCTCGCCCGGCCCCTACACCGACTACCTCGGCCCCGGCGACGCCGGCAAGTGCCGCTTCGGCCGCACCGAGCTCAGCGGGATCTCGGTGCGCACCAGCGAGCAGACCGACGTCGGCGACGTGCTGCTGCCCCGCAAGCCCGGCCAGAGCGGGGCCTGCGCGGCCTGAGCGGCCTGAACGGCTCGGTCACCGAACTGACCACTGGGCGTGCCAGAGGTGGCGACTCGGCCGAGGGTCAGGCGACGGTCATGTCCGCGTCGCCCCAGTAGGCGCGCATGCTGGTGATCCGCGCGTCGTCGTCGAAGGTCATCACGTCGAAGGGCGCCAGCACGTAGGTCTGGTCGCCGGCCTTCGTGCGCACCTCGAACGCGAACACCGCCTCTCCCGCGACCACACGAGCGTCGACGAGCCGGGTCTCCTGCTCGAGCCCCTCGAGGGTGGCGTAGAAGGCGTGGATCGCCTCGCGCGTCGTCAGCGGCTCGCTGCCGACCGGGTCCTCGACGGTCGCGCCCTCGGCGTACAGGTCGACGATCTGGTCGGCGGTCCCCGTCGCGACCAGCTCGACGTACTTCTCGACGACGGCGCGGACGGCTTCGTTGCTCGCAGGCATGGCCCGCAACCTAGCCGTTTGCCAGACTGGGCGGGTGGACGACGACCATCTGCTCGCCTCCTGGCCGCTGACCACCGGCGAGGAGGTGCGCGACCAGCTCGCCGCGGCGTACGGCTCGCCCGACCGCGACTACCACGACCTCCGGCACCTGACCGAGGTGCTCGCCCGGCTCGAGGAGCTCGCCGGGCGCGGGGCGGTCTTCGACCGGCTGCCGGTGGTGCTGGCAGCGTGGTTCCACGACGGGGTGTACGACGGCGAGCGGGACGCCGAGGAGCGCTCGGCCGCGTGGGCCGAGGACGCGCTGACCGCCCTGGTCGACCCGGCGGGCGACCAGGCGGTGGACGAGGCCGTGGTCGCGGAGGTCGTGCGGCTGGTGCGGCTCACCGAGACCCACCGGCCCGAGGACGACGACGCAAACGGCTGCGCCCTCTCCGACGCCGACCTCGCGATCCTGGCGGCGCCGCGCGGGCGGTACGACGAGTACGTCGCGGCCGTGCGCCGCGAGTTCGCCCACCTCGACGAGGAGACCTTCCGCGAGGGCCGCGCGCAGGTGCTCCTCTCGCTCGCCGAGAAGGAGCACCTGTTCCACACCGCCTGGGCGCGCGAGCACTGGGAGGGACCCGCCCGCGCCAACCTGGCCCGCGAGCTCGACGAGCTGTCCCGGACGCCCGCGTCGGCCCGGGTGTGATGCTCAGGCGCCGCGCTTGCGCCGCCGGAGGCCGGCCGCGACCAGGCGGGCGACCAGCTCGCGCGAGCTGACCGGCGCGGCGCCGGAGGCGACGACCGTCTCGTACCACTCGGCCGGGACGTCGTAGTGGTCGCGGTCGAAGCCGCGCTCGGGGATGCCGAGCTCGCGCGCGAACGCGTGCAGCTCCTCGAAGGACGCGTCGCTGGCCAGGTGCGACCACAGCCGGCCGTGGCCGGGTGCGTTCGGCGGGTCGACGAGGATCACGGCAGACCCGTACCCCTCAGCCGAGCAGCCGGCGCCACGAGCGGACGTGGCCGGACTCGACGTAGGAGCGGTGCGACGCGCCGGGGCGGACCTGGGTGTCGACCGCGAGCTGGCGGACGCCGGCCCGCAGCAGCCACGGGACCTGCTCGGCCTGGAGCCCGCCGCCCGCCACGAGCAGCCCGGCGACGGCCGGGTCCGCGGCGGCGGCCAGCAGGTCGTCGTACCCGACGGTCATGCCCTGGGGCGACCCGGCGGAGCGCACGCCGGCCAGGCCGGGCAGGCCGAGCACGCGGCGCCAGGAGCGGCGCGGGTCGAGGGTGGCGTCGAAGGCCTCGGAGAAGACCCAGGGCAGCCCGTCGGGCAGCTGCTCGGCCAGCGCCGTGCAGACCGCGACGTCCACCTCGAGGTCGGCGTCGAGGAAGCCGAAGCCGAACCCGGCCGCCCCGCACGCGGCGTAGTCGGCCGCCAGCCCGACCAGCCGGGCGAGCTCGCCGCCGGTGGTGGTCCAGGAGTCGCCCAGCCGGAGCTCGACGAGCACGGGCAGGTCCGACTCCCGGCAGACCGCCGAGACCAGGGCCGGTTCCGGCGACAGGCCGCCGGGTGCGGCCAGCCGCAGCCGGTCCGCCCCGCCCTCGGCGGCGCCGGGCACGTCCCGCTCGTGCGCGACGGCGACCTCGAGCACCGCTCCTCGCCCCGGGTCGCCTGCGTCCATGCGCCCAGGCTAGGGCGCGGACCCGCCCGCTGGCGCCCAGCGCCGCGCCACGTCGGCCAGGACCCGCCCGACCAGCGCCGGCGGCGGCTGCTCCCAGACCTCGTCCCAGGTCGTGCGTCCGTCGGCGACGCGGGCCGCGAGGGCCTGGAGCTCGACCGGGGCGTCCGGTCCGCAGGCGGCGGCCAACGACTCGCGCAGGCCGGCGTCGAGGGGCTCGTCCCCCGTCGGGCCTGTTGTGCTGGCCGGGCCCGTCATGCCGCGAGCTCCGCGAACGCCGCCAGCCGGTCGCGCTGGGTGTCGGCCCAGTCCGCGACGTCACGCTGCAGGTCGAGCACCGTGTCGACCAGGTCGATCACGCGGCGTACGTCGTCGATGATGTCGGTGACCGCGTCGAGCCCGCGCAGCGCCAGCTCCGCGGCGAACGTCGCCCAGCCGGTCGGTCCGCCGACGCGGGCGAGCAGGCGGCGGGCCAGGCGGGCGATGGCCTTGCCGAGCTCGACGAGCAGCATCTCGACCTTCACCCCGAGCCGCTCGGAGACGTCGGCGACCTCCTCGTAGAGCAGCCAGCCACCGTGGACGACGGCGGCGAGCCCGCGCGCGGCGACCGCCTGGACGCCGAGGTCGAGCGTGAACGTCGTGCCCGCGGCGCCGTCCCAGCGCGGGTCGACGGTGGCCGCGACGGAGGCGAGGTTCTCCGACCAGGTGCCGAGGGCGTCGGCGACCTGGCGGCAGGCGGTGGCGTTCTGCCGGATGGCGCCGTAGTCGCCGGTGAGCGGGAGCACCAGCAGCTCCTGCAGCGAGCCCTCGGGCAGCAGCGGCAGCCCGGCGCCGACCCGGTTGAGGGCGCGGATGCCGGTGTTGACGACGTCGCGCAGCGCCGAGATCGCGCCGTCCCAGGCCTCGAAGGTCACGTCGTGCCGGAGCTCGGGCCGGCCGGGGGCCGGGTCGTGGAGGTGCAGGTCGACGAGCATCACGCCGCCTCGGGGAACGGCGAGCCCGGCAGCTCCGGCACCCGCGGCAGGCAGCCGGGCACGGCCGCGTCGGACGCCTCGAGCTCGCTTGTGGCCACCTCGACGCCGTGCCGGAGGTCGGCGAGCGCGTCGACCGCCGTACGTCCCGTCGCCTCGAACGCCGCCCGCACCACCTCCATCGCCTCCGCCAACGGCCGCAGCAGGCACACCGGGCTCGGCTCGAACCCGTCCGGCCGGGCCACCCACCGCACCGCGTGCGCGGTGATCGTCGCGGCCTGGCCGGCCGTCTCGTCGAGGACGCCGGGCAGCCGCCGCAGGTCGTCCCAGTCGGTCACGAACAGGTCCATCTCTCCACCTCCGAGGCACCGGTCGCGCCGTGCGTCCGGTCCTCCCGGGTTGCCCGGGACCGGCCCGGCTTGAAACGCGAGCGACCATGGGGCTGTGGACAACGCGCTGTTGATGAACGCCCGGGCCCGGGTGCTGGCCGACCTCGAGGCACGTCGCCACGCCACCGCCGCCGCCGTCTCGGTGCTCGAGGACGCGTGCTCCTCGCGCCAGTGGTGGGCCGAGCAGTGGCCCCAGGGAGAGGTGTACGTCGCCGGGCTGGTCGCCCAGGACGTCCAGGACGCCCTGCTGGAGACCGCCGGGCGGTGGCCGCTGTGCCTGGGCTGCGGGGACGACGCCCCCGAGCACGCGCTCTACATCCAGCCCGACCTCGGCGGCCCCGACCCGGTCTGGGTGTGCGAGGAGTCCGGCGAGGCGGTCGCCCCGCTCGGCGGGCTGTAGCCGCCCGCCGGTTGCGCCCGCTCGTGCTCGCGGGGTCAGGCACCGGGGCGGGTGGCCCGTCCGTCGAGCCAGAGCGTGTCGGTCTCGTCTCGGTGGCTGCCGCTGGTGCCGACGTGCTTGCTGCTGATCCGCGGACCCTTGACCACCACGTGGGCGAGCGCGGCTGCGTGCCCGTGGCCCAGCCCGTGCTCGGCCTTGAACCACGCGATCACCTCGCTGGTCCGCGAGGAGGCGTCGAGGCCGTCGGCGTTGGCCTGCTCCACGAGCGCCCGGGGAGTGAGGCCGGTCTGCTCCTCGGCCTTGTCGAGGTAGGCCTGGAAGGACATGGGGCGCTCCTGTCGTCGGTGCCCGGGCGGCACGGGCGAGGTGGCTGACCGGCGCCGGGCGGCGTGCTCATCGCTCGCGGGACATCTCAGGGGAGTCCTGCACTTATCGGGGCAGATCTGCCCCGATATGTGCAGGGGTCACCGGTTGACCGGTGACTCCTGCAGCCGGCGATCCGGTCAGGAGTCCTGGCCGAGCTGCACCCAGAGGGTGAACCGGTCGGCGCGGTAGACGGTGCGCGAGACCTCGACGACCTTCTCGCCGGCGATGGCCCGGCGGGAGTGGCGCAGCACCGAGGCGCCCGCCTCGACCTCGAGCAGGGTGGCCTCCTCGGGGGTGGCCTTGTCGGCGGTGATCGAGTCCTCGGCCCAGGTGGGGCGCAGGCCGCGCGACTCGAGCGCGTCGTAGAGGCTGGTCGGCATCCCGCTCTGCAGGAAGCCGGGCAGGAGCACCTCGTTGAGGTAGGCGTCCTCGAGGCACATCGGCTTGGCGTCCGCGCGGCGCAGGCGGCGCCAGTGGATGACCGCGTCGCCCTCGCTGAGGCTCAGCGCGCGGGCGACGCCCGGGCCGGCCTGCTCGCGGCGGGCGAGGAGGGTCTGCGACTCGGCCAGCAGGCCGCGCCGGTTCATCTCCTCGGTGTAGCCGGTGATCTTGCTGGCCGTGCGGCGCGGTCGGGCGACGAACGTGCCGCGGCCGGGGATGCGCTCGAGCAGCCCCTCGACGACCAGCGCGTCCATGGCCTGGCGCACGGTCATCCGCGCGACGCCGAAACGGTGGACCAGCTCACGCTCCGAGGGAGCGGGCGATCCGGGAGCGCACCCGGTGACCAGGGAACGCACGTACTCGCGCACCTGGACGTGCTTGAGCGCACGGCCGTCAGTCACCAGCACTTCGTCCACGAGGGTGAGACTAGGCGGACCAGACCACCGCTGTCCCGGGTTTGGTGAAGAACCGGAGCAGATTTCGCACGTCCCGTGCCTCACCCGCTCGGGCCCCGTGGTGGCTCGGTCGTGGCTCGGTCGTGGCTCGGTCGTGGCTCGGTCGTGGCTCGGTCGTGGCTCAGTCGGGGCTCAGTCGGGGCTCAGTCGGTCGCGATCGCACGCAGCACGTCGAGCCGCGCGGCGCGCCGGGCCGGCAGCACGGCGGCGAGCACGCCGACGACGACCGCGACAAGGAGGAACGCCGCCAGCTGGCCGACCGGCACGCTGATCACGTCGAGCCCCTCGTCCCGCAGCGCCCGCATGAGCGCGACGCCGAAGAACGTGCCGAGGACGGTGCCGAGCACCGCGCCGAGCACCGCGATGACGACCGACTCGAGCGTGATCATCAGCCGCAGCTGGGCGCGGCTGAGCCCGATCGCGCGCAGCAGGCCGACCTCGCGGGTCCGCTCGATGACCGAGAGGGCGAGCGTGTTGACGATGCCCAGCACGGCGATGACCAGCGCCAGCCCGAGCAGCGCGAAGATCATCAGCACCAGCTGGTCGATCGGCTCCCGCTGCTCGGCGGCGAAGCCGGCCTCGTCCTTGACCGTCACCACCGGGCTGTCGGCGACGACCTCCTCGAGCCGCTCCTGGAGCCCGGCGGCGGCGCCGTCCTCGGCGTCGACGACCACGTAGTTGTCGCGGTCGGGGAAGCCGGCCGCCAGCAGCGTGTCGACGGTGGTCAGCAGCGGGAAGAACACGATCGGGTTGTCCTCGAAGAGGCCGACCACCTCCCACCGCGCCTCGCCGGTCGGCAGGTCGAGCGTGACCGTGTCGCCGACGGCCACGCCCTCGTCCTCGGCCCACGACTCCTCCACCACGACCGTCTCGTCGCGCAGCGGGTCAGCGGAGCCCTCGACGAGGGTCAGTCCCAGGTCGTCGACGGCGTCGGGATCGGTCGCGGAGATGCCCTGGTCGTCGCCGTCCCGCTCACCGAACGCGAACCGCTCGCGCAGCACCGCCGCCACCCCGTCGACCTCGGCCATCCGCTCCGCGATCGCGGGCGAGAACTCTCCGCCGAAGGCGCTGCTCACGACGTAGTCGCCCACGAAGCTCTCCGCCACCGACTCGTCGACGGTCGCCTTCGCCGAGTCGCCGACGATCGCCATCGTGCAGGCCAGCGTCAAGCCGATCATCAGGGCGGACGCGGTGGCGGTGGTGCGCCGCGGGTTGCGCAGGCTGTTCTGGCCGGCGAGGTTGCCGACCGCGCCGAAGACCCGGGCGTACGCCGCCCGCGCGGCGCCCAGGAACGGCCGGCTGAGCACCGGGCTGGCCGCGGCGACCCCCAGCAGCACGGCGAGCACGCCGAGGCCGACCCACCAGCCGGCGCGCGGCACGTCGGCGAACAGGCCGGCCGCCAGCGCGGCGAGCCCGGCCACGGCCAGCACCAGGCCGGCCCACAGCCGCCGGCGCAGCGAGCCCTCGGGCAGCGCCACGTCGTCGCGCAGCGCTTGCACCGGCGCGATCCGCGCGGTGCGGCGGGCCGGGAGCCACGCCGCGGCCATTGTGACGAGCACGCCGACGGCGTACGCCGCGACGACGGTGCGCGGCTCGAAGACCAGGCCCTGCCCGGTGAGGTCGAGCCCGAAGGAGGAGGTGACCGCACGGATCCCCTGAGCGAGCAGCACGCCGAGGCCCAGCCCGACGCTCGAGCCGACCAGGCCGAGCACGAGCGCCTCGAGCTGGACCGACCAGGTGACCTGCCGCTTCGAGGCACCCAGCGCGCGGAGCAGCGCCAGCTCGCGGCTGCGCTGCGCGACGAGGATCGAGAACGTGTTGACGATGAGGAACGACCCGACGACGAGCGAGATGCCGGCGAAGATCAGCAGGAAGGTCGTCAGGAACGACACCGCCTCGAGCAGGTCGGAGGCGGCCTCGTCGGCGGCGTCGTCGCCGGTCACGGCCTCGACCCCCTCGGGCAGCACCGCGCGGACCCGCTCGGCGAGCTCCTCCTGGGAGACGCCGTCCTCGGCCGTCACCCACACGTCGTTGTAGACGTCGCGGCCCTCGAGGAAGAGCTCCTGCGCGGTCGCGGTGTCGAACTGCGCGAGGGTCGCGCCGTTGAGCGAGCCGCCCTCGGCGAACTCGGCGATGCCGACCAGCTCGGCGTCGAGGTTGAGCCGCTCGGTGGAGGTCACGAAGGGGACGCGGTCGCCGACGTCGTACCCCGCGCGCTCCGCGGTCCGCTCGTCCAGCACCACCTCGCCCGACCGCCGCGGCTCGCGGCCCTCCTGGACCGCCAAGCCGGTGAGGCCGTGGCCGGCGGGCGCGTCGTTCCAGTTGCCGCCGAGCGCCGGCGGGCCGAGGCCGCCCACGATCTTGCCGTCGATGTCGACGACGAAGACGCCGACCGCGGTGACGTTGCCGTCGGCGCGCGCCGCGCCCGGCACGTCGGCGAGCTCGTCGACGAGCGCCGCCGACAGCGTCTGGGTCGAGGGCGCGCCCTGCGTCGTGGTGCCGCCGACCGGACGCACCACCACGTCGCCCACGGTGGAGGCGAAGAGCGCGGTGAAGCTGCGGCCGAGGGTGTCGGAGAAGACCAGCGAGCCCGTCACGAACGCGACCCCGAGCACGATCGCGAACGTGCTCATCAGCAGGCGCAGCTTGCGCCCGAGCAGGCTCTTGAGGGCCGCGCGGATCATGCCGGCGCGCTCATCCGGGCCATGACCTCGAGGACCTGCTCGCGGTCGGGGCGCCGCAGCTCCTCGACCACGCGGCCGTCGGCGAGGAAGACGACGCGGTCGGTGTACGCCGCCGCGACGGGGTCGTGGGTGACCATCACGACCGTCTGGGAGTGCTCGTCGACGCTTCGGCGCAGCAGCTCGAGCACCTCAGCGCCCGAGCGGGAGTCGAGGTTCCCGGTCGGCTCGTCGGCGAAGACGATCCGCGGCCGGCTGACCAGCGCCCGCGCGACAGCGACCCGCTGCTGCTGGCCGCCCGAGAGCTCGCTCGGCTTGTGGTGCAGCCGGTCCCCCAGGCCCACGGTGGCGACCACGGCGTCGTACCACTCCTGGTCGGGGCGGCGCCCGGCGATCGAGAGCGGCAGCGCGATGTTCTCCCCCGCGGTCAGCGTCGGCACCAGGTTGAACGACTGGAACACGAAGCCGATCTCGTCGCGGCGCAGCCGGGTGAGCTCCTTGTCCCTCATCGCGGTCAGGTCCCGCTCGCCGACGAGCACCTGTCCGGAGTCGGCGGTGTCGAGGCCGGCGCAGCAGTGCATGAGGGTCGACTTGCCGGACCCGCTCGGGCCCATGACGGCCGTGAACTCGCCGGCCGCCAGGTCGAGGCTCACGTCGTCGAGCGCACGAACGAGCGCCTGCCCGCTCCCGTAGGTCTTCGTCAGGTGGCGCACGCGCGCGGCCGGGTCGGTCATGAGGGACACGATCCCGCGCAGCACCGACGACGCGCCACCGGGATGTCCCTGACCCGCACCCCGGTGCTCGTCGGGTCGTCATCCGGGCCTTGTCCGTCGAACACGCGTTCGATAGCCTGGGCGCGTGGACTTCCAGACCTCGCTCTTCGCGGCGGAGGCACCGGCCGAGGAGACGCCGCGGGCCGCGATGACCGCGGCGCTCGCCGCGCACGTGGAGCGGAGGCCGCTGTCCCGCGGCGCCTGGGTCGACGTGTGCCGGACCTGGCTGCCGCAGCCCGACGACGTCTTCGCGACCCTCGTCTCCGAGGTGCCGTGGCGGGCCGACAAGCGACAGATGTACGACCGGTTGGTCGACGTGCCGCGCCTGCTGCACACGTACCTGATCGGTGAGGAGCTGCCGCACCCCGTGCTCACCGACGCCCGCGAGGCGTTGAGCGAGCACTACCGGCCCGAGCTGGGCGAGCCGTTCCGGACGGCCGGCTGCTGCTGGTACCGCGACGGCCGCGACAGCGTCGCCTGGCACGGCGACACCATCGGCCGCGGGTCGAGCCGCGACACCATGGTCGCGATCGTCTCGGTCGGCGACCCGCGCAAGCTGCAGCTGCGCCCGCGCGGCGGCGGGGAGTCCCTCTCGATCGAGATGGGCCACGGCGACCTGCTCGTCATGGGTGGTTCCTGCCAGCGCACGTGGGAGCACGCGGTGCCGAAGGTGGCGCACGCCGGACCGCGGATCTCGGTGCAGTTCCGCCCGTTCAACGTGTTCTGAGCCCGCTCGGGACGGCGCCCGAAACCCGCGCGCGGAGCGTCGGTGGCGGGTGGCAGACTCCGCTCCCTCATGAGCAGCGCGACCGACCCGACGGACCCCACCGGCACGACCCGCCTCACCCTCTCCTCCTTCTGGCACGACCTCCCCCGGGCCGGCAAGCTGCTGCTCTCGGTGGTCGTGCTGGAGTTCCTCGGCACCGGCCTGGTGCTGCCGTTCCACGTCGTCTACCTCAACGAGGTCCGCGACATCCCGCTCAGCGACGTGGGGCTGCTGCTGGCCGTGCCGCCGCTCGCCGGGCTGCTCGTCGTCGGCCCGAGCGGCACCGCGATCGACCGGTTCGGAGCGCGGCGGATCCTCATGGCCACGTTGGTGCTGCTCAGCGTGGGCAACGTGCTGCTCGCGCTGGCGACCACGCCGCTGGCCGCGGGGCTGGCCCTCGCGCTGACCGGCATCGCCGCCGGCGTCTCCTGGCCGGCCTCGCAGAGCCTGATCGCCGCGGTCGTGCCGCGCGAGCTGCGGCAGCGGTACTTCGGGGTGAACTTCACGCTGCTCAACCTCGGCATCGGCATCGGCGGTGTCGTCGGCGGCGTGGTCGTCGACGTCGAGAGCGCGGTGACCTTCCAGGCGATCTACCTCGCGGACGCGGCCAGCTACCTGCCGGCGCTGGTCCTGCTGGCGGTGCCGCTGCGGCACGTGGCGGGCCGTCCCCAGCACGACGACGTCGCGGCGCAGGAGCCGTCGTCGTACGCCGCGGTGCTGCGCCGCCCGGCGGTGGCCTCGCTGATGGTGCTCGGCTTCAGCGCGTCGTTCGTCGGCTACGCACAGCTGAACGCCGGCATGCCGGCGTACGCCCGCGCGGTGGGCGAGGTGTCGACGCAGGGCCTCGGCATCGCGTTCGCCGCGAACACGCTCGTCATCGTCGTGCTCCAGCTGGCGGTGCTCCAGCGGATCGAGGGCCGCCGGCGCACCCGCGTGATCGCGGTGATGGCGCTGATCTGGGCCGGCGCGTGGCTGCTGCTCGGCGGCTCCGGACTGGTGCCGGGCACGGTCGGCGCGACGGTGCTGGTCGCGGCGTGCGCGTCGGTGTTCGCGCTCGGCGAGACGCTGCTGCAGCCGACGATCCCGGCGCTGGTCAACGACCTCGCGCCCGACCACCTGCGTGGTCGGTACAACGCGCTCAGCTCGGCCGCGTTCCAGTCAGCGCAGGTCATCGCGCCGCCAGTGGCGGGCTTCCTGGTCGGGCACTCGCTCGGCAACGCGTACGTCGGCCTGCTGGTGGTCGGCTGCCTTGCCGTCGCCGCCCTGGCCGTCGTCCGCGTCGAGCGGCAGCTGCCGCCGGGGGTGAACGGCGTACGGGCGCCGGCTCCTCTGGAGGAGACGGCGCCCGTACTGGCGGATGCGACCGGCGAGCCGTTCGCCGGACCGGTCAGCGGCTCCGGCGGCGCCTGAGCAGCAGGAGCACCAGCACGACGAGCAGGCCGAGGCCGGCCTGCTTGCCGTAGGACTTCAGCAGCACCGGGAGCACCGACGCACCCAGGTCGAGCGCGTCGTCGGCAGGGCCCGGGCCGGCGGCCGGCGCCGGGCGGGGCGCGGCCGGCGGCGGACCGGCGTCCGCCACGACCGGCGCCACCTCGTCGGCGGCGACCTGCTGGGCGGCCGAGGCCTCGACCGGCGTCGGGGCGTCGACCGCGGCGGCCGGCTCCGGCTCCGGCTCCGGCTCCGGCTCCGGCTCCGCCTGGCCCGCGGTGAGCCGCTGCTCGAGGCAGGAGACGAACTGTCCGAGCAGCTTGTCCGAGACGTCCTGCATGACGCCGCGGCCGAACTGCGCCGGCTTGCCGGTGATCGACAGGTCGGTCACGACCACCACGTCGGTCGCGCTGCTCTCGCCCGAGGGCGCCATGGTCAGCGTGACCGTCGCGCCGGCGGTGCCGTTGCCCCGCTTGTCCTTGCCCTTGGCCTCGACCACGAACGAGTGCGCGATCTCGTCCTTCTCGACGAAGGTGCCGGTGCCGCCGTACACGAGCGCGATCGGCCCGAGCTTGACCTTCACGGTGCCGGTGAAGGTGTCGTCCTCGACCGACGTCACGACCGCGCCAGGGAAGCACTCGGCGACCGAGGCGACGTCGTTGAAGTGCGCCCAGGTCTCCTCGACGTCGGTCGGGACGGTGAACTCGTGACGGAGGTCCATCAGCCGGTTGCTCCTGCCGCGGTCAGGACGGCCCGCCGGGTGAGGACCGTCGCGAGGTGGCGACGGTAGTCGGCGTCCCCGTTGAGGTCCGAGGGCGGGTTGGTGCCCTCGGCCGCGCGGGCGGCGGCGTCACGTACGCCGTCGGGCGTCGCCGGCTGCCCGACCAGCGCCTGCTCCACCGCGTGCGCCCGGACCGGCGTGTTGCCCATGTTGGTCAGCCCGACCCGCGCCTCGGCGATCGAGCCTCCGTCGACGCGCACAGCGGCGGCGACCGCGACGATCGGCCACTGGTGGGCGACGCGGACGAACTTCTCGTAGTGCGCGCCCCAGCCGGTGTGCTTGGGCAGCCGGACCTCGGTGAGGATCTCGTCCTCGCCGATGGCCGTCTCGAACAGGTCGACGAAGAACTCCTCCGCCGGCACCGTGCGGGTGCCGCCCGGCCCCTGGATCACGAACTGCGCGCCGAGCGCGAGCGCCGGCGCCCCCAGGTCGCCCGCGGGGTCGGCGTGCGCGAGCGCCCCGCCGAAGGTCCCGCGGTGCCGGATCTGGACGTCGGCCAGGTGCTCGACGGCCTTGCTCACCAGCGCGGCGTGCTCGGCCACTAGCGGGTCGGAGCCGACGACCGAGTGCTGGGTCATCGCGCCGACGACGATGGCGTCGCCGTCGTCGCGCACCCCGCGCAGCGAGGTGATCTTGCCCAGGTCGATGACCATCTCGGGGGCGTTGAGCCGCATGCGCAGCACCGGCAGCAGGCTCTGTCCACCGGCGAGGATCTTCGCCTCGTCGCCGTGTTGCGCGAGCGCCGCCAGCGCCTCCTCGACGGTGCTCGGGGCGAGGTAGTCGAACTGTGCGGGGATCACTGCTGGGCTCCGTCCTGGGCGCCGGCCGTGCGGTCCACGGTGCCCTCCATGCCGGTGGATGCGTCGAAGTGCGGAGCCGCCGCACCGGTGGTCGGCTCGGTCCCGGACCCGGCGTCCTGGATGGCGCGCCAGACCCGCTCGGGCGTGCAGGGCATCCGGATGTCGGTGATGCCGAGGTGGCGCACCGCGTCGACGACCGCGTTGACGACGGCCGGGGTCGAGGCGATCGTGCCGGCCTCGCCGACGCCCTTGGTGCCGAGCGTGTTGGTCAGCGACGGCGTCGTCGTGTGGTCGACCTCGAAGCTGATCGTGTCCGCCGAGGTCGGCAGCAGGTAGTCGACGAAGGAGCCGGACACCAACGTCCCGGAGTCGTCGTACACCGCCTCCTCCCACAGCGCCTGCGCGATGCCCTGCACCAGGCCGCCGTGCACCTGCCCGGAGACGATGAGCGGGTTGATGACGTTGCCGATGTCGTCGACGCAGACGTACTTCCGCATCCGCAGCGCCCCGGTCTCGGTGTCGACCTCCATCGCGCACAGGTGGGTGCCGTGCGGGTAGTTGAAGTTGACGGGGTCGAACGTCGCGTCGGAGTCCAGCGACGGCTCCATCCCGTCGGGGAGGTTGTGCGCCGCAAAGACCGCGGTCGCGATCTCCTGGATCGCCACCCCCTGGTCGGTGCCGCGGACGGTGAACCGCCCGCCGCTGAAGTCGAGGTCGTCGGCCGACGCCTCGAGCAGGTGCGCGGCGACCGTCTTCGCCTTCTCGACCACCTTGTCCGAGGCCTTGACCAGCGCCTCCCCGCCGACCACGAGCGACCGGGAGCCGTAGGTGTCGAGGCCCTTCGGCGCCACCTGGGTGTCGCCGTGCAGCACCTCGACGTCCTCGAACGGCACCCCGAGCCGGTCGGCGACGATCTGGCTGAACGCCGTCTCGTGGCCCTGGCCGTGGGCGCTGGCGCCTGTGACAACCTCGACCTTGCCGGTGGCGAGCATCCGGACGCTCGCGTGCTCCCAGCCGCCCGCGCCGTAGTCGAGCTGCCCGAGCACGCGGCTCGGCGCGAGGCCGCACATCTCGGTGAAGGTGGAGACGCCGATGCCGAGCTGGACCGGGTCGCCGGACTCCCGGCGCCGGCGCTGCTCGGCCCGGAGCTCGTCGTACCCGAACATCTCCTTGGCGCGCGCGGTCGCGGCCTCGTAGTTGCCGGAGTCGTACTCCAGCCCCGCCACCGTGGTGAACGGGAACTCCTCGTGCTTGATCCAGTTCCGCTCGCGGATCTCCAGCGGGTCGACGCCGACCTCCGCGGCCAGCTCGTCCATGAGCCGCTCGATCGCGAACGTCGCCTCCGGCCGGCCGGCACCGCGGTAGGCGTCGGTCCAGGTCTTGTTGGTCAGCACCGTCTGGACGGCGAAGTGGTAGGCCGGGAACTTGTAGATCGCGTTGAACATGAACGCGCCGAGCACCGGCACGCCGCCGCCGACGAGCGAGACGTAGGCGCCCAGGTCGGCCAGCAGCTGGACCTTGAGGCCGGTGACGTTGCCCTCGCGGTCGGCGGCGAGCGTCAGCTTCTGCCACTGGTCTCGGCCGTGGTGGGCGGCGATGAGGGACTCGCTGCGGGTCTCGGTGTACTTCACCGGCTTGCCCGTGCGGCGGGCCAGCGCGACGGTGATCCACTCCTCCGGCGTCGTCTGGAGCTTGCCGCCGAAGCCGCCGCCGACGTCCGGCGCGATGACCCGCAGCTTGGACTCCGGGATGCCGGTGGTCGCGGCGAGCGCGAAGCGCAGGATGTGCGGGATCTGGGTCGCCGACCACACCGTCAGCTGCTCGCCGGTCGGGTCGACGACGGTCGACCGCGGCTCCATGAAGGCGGGGATGAGGCGCTGCTGGCGGTACTCCCGCTCGAGCACGATGCCCCCGCTGTCGCGGGCCTGGGTGATGGCGTCGTCGACATTGCCGCCGGTGCCGGCCTCGCCGGAGTCGAAGACCCAGTACGCCGACTTGTTGCTGCCGAGGTCCGGGTGCGCCAGGACCGTGTCCGTCGCCGCCTCCTTGAGGTCGAGCGCGGCCGGCAGCTCGTCGTACTCCACGTCGACGAGCTCGGCGGCGTCACGCGCCTCGGCCGCGCTGCGGGCGACGACGACCGCGACGATCTCGCCGGCGAAGGCGACCCGGTCGATCGCGACCGGGAGGTGGGTCGGCGTCTTCTGGTCCGGGGTGATCGGCCAGGCGTTGATGAGCACGCCCTGGGTCTCGGCCAGGTCCTGGCCGGTGACGACGTCGACGACGTTGGGGCTCTGCTTGGCCTCGGTCGTGTCGATGCTGGTGATGCGGGCGTGCGCGAACGGGCTGCGCACCATCGCCAGGTGCAGCATCCCCGGCAGCTGGATGTTGTCGGTCCAGCGCGTGCGGCCGGTGATTAGCCGCTGGTCCTCCTTGCGGCGCCGCTCCCTGCCGATCTCGCGCTCGGGCGCCTCCGCCTCCGGGCGGGCCTCGGTGGCGGTCATGCCTGCACCGCCTCGGTCTGGCCGGCTGCTTGGGTCCCACCTGCGCCGGCCGCGTGCTGCACGGCGCGCACGATGTTGTGGTAGCCGGTGCAGCGGCACAGGTTGCCCTCGAGCCCGAGGCGGATCTCCTCCTCGGAGGGGTTCGGGTTGTCCTTGAGCAGGTCGACGCTCTGCATGATCATCCCCGGCGTGCAGTAGCCGCACTGCAGGCCGTGGCACTCCCGGAACGCCTCCTGCACCGGGTGCAGCTGCCCGTCCTGGGCGAGCCCCTCGATCGTCGTCACCTCGCCGCCGTCGGCCTGGACGGCCAGCACGTTGCACGACTTCACGCTGGTGCCGTCGAGGTGCACCGTGCACGCCCCGCAGTTGCTGGTGTCGCAGCCGACGACCGTGCCGGTCTTGCCGAGCTTCTCGCGGAGGTAGTGGACGAGCAGCATGCGCGGCTCGACGTCGTCGGCGACCCTTGCGCCGTCGACGGTGAGGTTGATCCGGACCATGACTCTCCTCGGGGTGTACGCCGGTGTGACCCGGCTCACGCTAGGCGCCGCTGGTTGGGTGATCGTTGGTCGAGCAGCGAAAGCGCCGCGGCCTGAGCAAAGAAGGAGAGGTACGCCGTGGCTCGCGGCGGCTTCCCGGCTCGCGGTCGGCTGGTCTTCTCGGCTGGTTGAGGAGGGCCGCCAGGCCGTCTCGAAACCCGCCGACTTCGCTCCTCGAGCAGCGAGCCCTGGCGAGCGTCGACGAAACCCCCGGCAGCCGACCTACGGCCCGCGGGCCGTGGGTGGTCGCGGTAGGGCAGTTATGAGGACGACGTACGCCGCGGGTCGCGGTTCCTCCTCGGCTCACGGCGGGTTCATCTCGGCTGTGTTCTCTGCTGGTCGAGGAGGGCCGCCAGGCCCGTCTCGGAACCCGCCGCCCCCGCCGGTCGAGCAGCGAGCCCTCGACGAGCGTCGACGAGACCCCCTCCAGCCGACCTCCAGCCTGCGGGCACCGGCTGGTCGCGGCGAAGCCAGCTAGGAGGGAGGGAGGTACGCCGTGGGTCGCGGTTGCTTCCCGGCTCACGCCGGGCTCTTCTCGGCTGGTTGAGGAGGGCCGCCAGGCCCGTCTCGAAACCCGCCGAGAAACTCTTCAGATCGGTGTCCACATACTGGTCTGACCTGGGGAAACAGCGGCCGCACTGTCGGTGGTCACTGCTTGAGTAGACCCATGGCCAAGGACTCCCGACACAGCGCACACCCGGTGTGCCGCGCGGTCGCGAAGTCCCACAAGAAGGTGGCAACGACCGTCGACGCGCGATTGTGGTCGATGTCGGACGACGAGGTGGCCGAGGCGCTCGTCGAGGCCACTCGGCTGCGCGCTCGCGTCGAGGCGCTCGAGCTGCGCCTCGCCGCCGAGGCCGACCGACGGGCGGTGGGCGACAAGGTCGGCGCGACCGACACCGCCTCGTGGTGGGGCCACGAGACCCGCCAGGACCGACCCGCGGCCAAGCGCCGCATGCGTCTCGCGGAGTCCCTCGACCGCCACGCGCCCACCGCAGCCGCACTCGCAGAAGGTGCGATCAGCACCGACCACGCCCGTGTGATCACCGAGTGCGTCGACCGGCTCCCGGACGACCTGCCCGACCCGACCATCCTCGAACGGGCCGAGAAGCACCTCCTGCACGAGGCTGTCGACCTGGACCCGCGATCGCTGGCGATCCTGGCCAAGCACGTCCTCACCGTCGTCGCCCCTGAGATCGGCGAGGAACGAGACGCCCGGGCACTCGAGCGGGAGGAGCAGGAAGCACGCGCCAACGCGTGGCTGACCATGGCGCCCGACGGGAAGGGCAGCTACCGCGGCAAGTTCTCCATCCCGACCATGCAGGGCGCGATGCTGAAGAAGATGCTGCTCGCGTTCGCGGCGCCGAAGCACCAGGCGTCAAAGCCGGCCGACAAGGACCAGCACGAGGCGGTCGAGCGTCGACCGTCACCGGAACGCATGGGCGACGCGTTCTGCGAGCTCATCGAACGCCTCCCCGCCCACAAGCTGCCCCAGCTCGGCGGGCTCAACGCCTCCATCATCGTCCTGCTCGACTTCACCGGCCTGAAGAGCGACGTCGGCCGCGCGGTCCTCGAGACCGGCGAACCCATCTCCGCCTCCCTCGCCCGACGCATGGCGTGCGAAGCAGGACTCATCCCCGCCGTGCTGGGCAGCCGGTCCGAGCTGCTGGACCTCGGCCGCACCGCCCGCCTGTTCAACGGCGCCCAACGCCTCGGGCTGGTCGTCACCCAGCGGGTGTGCACCGCGGTCGGGTGCGACTGGCCCGCCCACCTGTGCCACACCCACCACGACGACAGCTGGCTCAACGGCGGCAAGACCGACATGAAGAACGCCCGGCTGCTGTGCCCGAAGCACCACGCCCGCATCCACGACCCACGGTTCGAGCCCACCATCCACCCCGACAACCAGGTCACCTTCCACATGCGGACCTAGACCCCGCACCTGCCTACCGACCGCGACCACCCGCCGACCCCTTGCCCCATCGCAACCACAGCGGTCGACCCCAACGCGCCCGCCGCCCGAGCGCCCACCGCGCCCAAGCGCCTCGACCACGACGGCGCGCAACCACCCCTCTCCATGACTTCCTTACCGCGCGCTACCCGCCGGCCGGACGACCACCGCGAGGCCCTGCGCACCTCACCGGGTCTCGCCGACGCTCGCTTGCGCTCGCTGCTCGACCGGCGGCGGTGGGAGGGTGGCGGAGTGGGCGAGCGGGATGACCGGGCGGAGATCTACGAGCTGGTGTGCTCCTACTGCCGCGCGGTGGACCGGATGGACCTCGAGGGGGTGCGGGCGGTCTACGCGCGCGACGGCGTGGACCACCACACGGGGTTCGACGGATCCGCTGACGAGTACGTCGCGTGGCTGGCCCGGATGCTGCCGGCGCTCGACGGGACGATGCACGTCGTCGGCAACCACCTCGTCGAGCTGCGGGGCGACGAGGCCGTCGCAGAGACCTACGGGCAGGCCGTGCACTGGGGCACCCCGGCCGACGAGCCGGCGCTGAACTTCACGACCGGGTTCCGGTACGTCGACCACCTCGTCCGCGAAGGCGGCGCCTGGCGGATCCGCGAGCGCTGGGCGGTGCGGGAGTGGACCCGGTCCGACGCCGGCCGGCTCACGCCGGGAGCGGGCTCGGGTCAGCGTGCGGCGCGGGACGGCAGCGACCCGTGGGACGTCGCGCTGCGTCGGTTGCGCGGGCGCGTCGACTAACCGATCGCGCCGCGGAGCGCGGCTCGCATGGCGGCGCGGAACCGGGCGATGCCGGGGGCGGTGTCGCCGAGGAAGGCGTCGGCCGCGTGGTACATCCCCGGCTCGACATGCACGTCGCAGGCGACGTCGGCGGCGCGGAGGCGGGCGGCGTACTCCAGGTCCTCGTCGTGGAAGAGGTCGAGGTCGCCGACGCCGATCCAGGCCGGCGGCAGGCCGGCGAGGTCCGCGCGGCGCGCGGGCACGGCGTACGGCCGGTCCTCGCCGTCCTCGGTGAGGGCGTGGCCGAGGTAGGAGGTCCAGGCGAAGCGGTTCGACGGCGGCGTCCAGAGGAACCGTCCGCGGCCGCCGTGGTCGGAGCGCAGGCTCGTGCGGTCGTCGAGCATCGGGTAGACCAGCAGCTGGAAGGCCACCGGCGCACCTTCGTCGGTCGTGCGCTGGGCCAGCGCCGTGGCGAGCAGCCCGCCGGCGCTGGCTCCCCCGACGGCGATCCGCGCCGGGTCGACCCCGAGCTCGGCAGCGGACGAACGCAGCCAGTCCAGGGCGGCGGCGCAGTCGTCCAGCGGCGTCGGGAACGGGTGCTCCGGCGCGAGCCGGTAGTCGACGTTGACCACCACGACGCCGACGTCGCGGGCCAGCTCGCTGCACAGCCGGTCGTCCTGCGCGGCGGTGCCCATGACCGTGCCGCCCCCGTGCACCCAGACGAGGGCGCCACTGGGACGCTCGCGACCGACGGGCTGGTGCACGCGCACGGCCGCTCCACCAGGGAGACCGCGCACGGTCACCTCGACGCCGTCGACGGGCGCCGTGGGGATGCCGTAGACCCGGCGGGCGAGCGGCAGCAGGGCCGGGGTGGTGAGCGCGAGCGGCGCCCACAGCGGGGCGATCCGCATCGCGCGGGGCACCTCGCGCACGGCCCGGGCCCGCGCGAGCGCGGCCGCGACGGCGGTGGCACCGAGGGTGATGGGGGCGAGCGGCAGCAGGCGCGGGCGCGTCGTCACCCCTCGGACGGTAGCGAGCGCTCAGGAGCGCGCGACGGCCAGCCTCCCCTTGAGCAGCGGCACGGCCGGGTGCGGCGTGCCGGCGAGGCGAGCCAGGCAGGTCTCGAGCACCTCGACGTCGTACGGCGCGAGCTCGCTGTACCGCACCACCGCATCGGGCTGCGGGTCGGCGAGCAGCGCCTCGCGCAGCGCGACCGCGACGTACTCGGCGAGCTCGTGGAGGGCCGGGCTGTTGGTGCCCGGCAACAGGTCACCGCGGTACGCGTCGACGGCCGCCACGACCTCGCCCCGACGTAGCAGCGCCAGCACGTGGTCGACGTCGGTGGCGACCGGCATGAGCAGCCGGTAGGGCCGCGACGACAGCTGCCCGCCGAGCGCGGCCCGCAGGTGCGAGACTTCGGCCTTGAGGGTGGAGAACGTGACGGCCTGGTCGCCGTAGACCAGTGCGTGCAGCTGCTCGAGCGAGAGGCCCTCGGGGTGCATCGCGAGCAGCGCCAGCACCTCGGTCTGCCGGCGGTTGAGCAGCAACCGCTGGCCGTCGAGCCGGGTCTCGGCGGTGCCGAGCAGCGTCATCACGAGCCCGGGGTCGTGGGTCTCCTCCAGCCCGGGATGGGTGCGCGAGCGGGGCATGGCCTGCTCGATGAGGCGCGCCATCACCCGCGCGGTCGCGAGCCCGATCGGGTGCGTGCGCTCCCACGTGGTCGAGAGGTCCAGGACGCCGAGCTGCGCCCCGGTGACCGGGTCGTGCACGGGCGCGGCCCAGCAGACCCAGTTGTGCACGATCGGCGCGTAGTGCTCGGCGCTGAACACCATCGACGGCTTCCCGAGCCGGTTGGCCAGGTCGAGGGCGTTGGTGCCGACCGACCGGTCGTCCCAGCGGCCGCCGGCCACGAAGTTCACGGTCTCGGCCTTGCGGCGCATCACGCGGCCGCCGTACGTCCACAGGATCCGGGTCTCGGGGTCGGTGACGGCGACGACGAGGTCACCGTCCTCGGCGGTACGCCGCAGCTCCGCCTCGACGCGCTCGACCGCGACCTGGAGCGGCGAGCCGCGCCACCGCCCGGCGGTCTCGTCCTCGTCGGCGAGCGGCGCCTCGGTGACGTCGGTGCCGACCGTGGCCGACCGGCTCCAGCTGGACAGGATCTCCGGGCGCACCGCGCCGGCGGCGTCGCCGTGCTCCACGAACGACGCCCACGCGCGGACCGCCCGGCGCCTGCGGTCCTCCAGGTCCCCGACGGTCATGCGCCGGACCGTACACCGCGGGGGTGACCCGCGTCACAGGTCGAGGTGAACTCTCAGGAACCTCACGGTCCGCCGCATCGAGTCCGCGAACCGCGGCCCGAACGCGTGCCCCTCCCCCTCGTAGACCTCGAGCTCGGCGTCCGCGCCCGCCTCCCGGAGCAGGCGGTGCGTCTCCCGCGACCAGCCGAGCGGGCAGGTGTCGTCGGCGGTGCCGTGCAGCACCAGCACCGGCTCGGTGACCCGGTCGAAGAAGGTGCGCGAGGACAGGTCGCGGTAGAAGCGCGGGTTCTCCTGCGGCCTGCCGAAGCGGTCGTAGTAGCGGGCGAGCTCCTCGGGCCGGTTCGGCTCGGTGAACTGACGGATGTTGTCGACGAAGCGCGAGCTCACCGACGCGAAGACCACCGCGGCGTCGACCAGGCCCGGCTCGGCGACCAGCGCGTTGAGGGTGACCCCGCCGCCCATCGAGCGGCCGAGCATCGCGAGGCGGTCGTCGTCGACGTACGGCTCCCGCTCCAGCGCCTTGGCCGCCGCGATCGCGTCGCGCGTGTAGGCCAGGCGGCTCTCGCGGTCGACGTCGCCGACCGGGTCGGAGCCGGCGTGGCCGCGGTAGTCGGTGTGCAGCACGACGAAGCCGGCCGCCGCCAGCCACTCCTGCTCGCGCGAGAGCCCGCGGCCGAGCGTGTAGATCGCGGGGTCGATGTAGCCATGGTTGAGCACGACCGCCGGGAACGGTCCCTTGCCGCGCGGCACGAGCAGCTCGCCAGAGACGGTCGCGCCGTCCACGGTGTACGTCGCCGCCCAGCTGCGCCAACGCGCCGTGCTCGCCAGCGGCTCGGTGCGCCGCAGCCGGCCGGCCTCGACGTCCTCGCGCATGAGCGCCGGCAGGGAGACCCGGTGGCGCACCGGCGGGAGCGCCTCGGGGTCGGCCTCGGGGTCGGCCTCGGGATCGGCGTCCGGCTCGGCGGTGCCCGTGTCGGTGCCAGTGGCCGCGTCGCTCGGCGCGGGCGTGCTCGACGACGGCACCGGTGTCGCCGGCGGCGTGGTCTCGGTCGGTCCGCCGGCGGGGTCGTGCACCGGCTCGTCGCTGCACGCGGCCAGCGGCACCGCGAGGACGGCGGCCAGCGCGAGCGCGACGAGCCGCCGCATCACGCCCGCCTCATCGGTGGATCCGGCCCTCGGTCCGCGCGAGCGGCTCGCCGGAGCCGCCCCAGCGGCCGGCGATGATCTCGGCGGCGATGCTGACCGCGGTCTCCTCCGGCGTCCGCGCGCCGAGGTCGAGGCCGATCGGGCTGTGCAGCCGGTCGAGCTCGGCCTCGGTGACACCGGCGTCGCGGAGCCGCTCGAGCCGGTCGTCGTGCGTGCGCCGCGAGCCCATCGCGCCGACGTAGGCGACCTCGGGCAACCGCAGCGCGACCTCGAGCAGCGGCACGTCGAACTTCGGGTCGTGGGTCAGCACGGTGATGACCGTCCGGCCGTCGATCCGGCCGGCCTGCTGCTCGGCGCGGAGGTAGCGGTGCGGCCAGTCCACGACGACCTCGTCGGCCTCGGGGAAGCGCGTGGCCGTCGCGAAGACGGGCCGGGCGTCGCAGACGGTGACGTGGTAGCCGAGGAAGGCCCCGACCCGCGCCACCGCCGCGGCGAAGTCGATCGCGCCGAAGACCAGCATCCGCGGCTTCGGGGCGAACGCCCACACGAAGACCCGCATGCCCTCGCCGCGCCGCTCGCCGTCGGGCCCGTAGGTCAGCACGCCGCTGTTGCCGGCCGCGAGCAGGCCGAGGGCGTCGTCGCGGACCGCGTCGTCCGCGCGGGCCGACCCGAGCGAGGCGCTGGCCTCCGCGTCGGGTCGGATGAGCACCCGACGGCCCACCCACGCGGCGTCCGGGTGGTCGATGACCGTCGCGACCGCCACGGGCCGGCCGGCCTCGAGGTGGTCGCGGACCTCGGCGAGCTCGGGGAACGTCGTGCGCGAGACCTTCTCGACGTACACGTCGAGGATCCCGCCGCAGGTCAGCCCGACCGCGAACGCGTCGTCGTCGGACACGCCGTACCGCTCCAGCACCGGTTCGCCGGACTCCACGACCGACTGCGCGAGGTCGTAGACCGCCCCCTCGACGCACCCGCCGGAGACCGACCCGACGGCCGTGCCGTCCGGCCCGACCAGCATCGACGCGCCCGGCGGCCGCGGGGCGGACCGGAAGGTCGCCACGACCGTCCCGACGCCGACCTCCTCGCCGGCCTCCCACCACGACATCAGCTCCGGCAGCACCTCACGCACCGGCGACCACCTCCACGACCTCGGCATACGTCGCGAGCGAATGCCCGGCGACGAAGTCGTCGACGTGCGGCAGCACCGCGACGACCCCCTGCTGGACCGGCTCGTAGCCGGTCTTCCCGCGGTGCGGGTTGACCCACACCAGGCGGTGCGCGACGCGCCCGAGCCGCTCGGCCTGCTGCGCGAGCAGCGTGCAGTCGCCGCGCTCCCAGCCGTCGCTGAACACCACGACCACCGCGCCGCGGGCCATCCCGCGGCGGCCCCAGCGGGTGAGGAACGTCTGCAGGTTCTCCCCCAGCCGCGTGCCGCCCGACCAGTCCGGGACCGTCTCGCCGGCGGCGACGATCGCGCGCTCGGGGTCGCGCAGCCGCAGCGCGCGGGTCAGGTGGGTGAGCCGGGTGCCGAGCGTGAACGTCTCGACCGAGCCGGGCGCCGCCTGGGTGAACCGGTGCGCCAGGCGCAGCAGCGCGTCGGCGTACCCACTCATCGAGCCGGACACGTCCACCAGCAGCACCACCCGGCGCGGGCGGGTGGCCCGCCGGCGGTGCACGACCTCGGCCGGCTCGCCCATCCGGCGGAGGCTGGCGCGCAGCGTGCGGGCGGCGTCGACCTCGCCGCGGTGCCACGAGCGCTGGCGGGCGCTGCGGCGGTGCGGCGCGCGCGGGCGCAGGGTCGCGAAGAGCGCGGTCAACCGGGCCCGCTCGGCCGGGGACAACCCCGCGACGTCTCGGTGCCGCAGCACCTCGGCGTCGCTGGCCATCGCCCGGACGACGTCGGTCTCCTCGGGTCCGCCGTCGGCGCCGGCGGCCTCCGCGAGCGGCATCGAGGCGTACGACGTCGTGGCCGGCGCGGCGGGCCGGGGTCGCGGGAGGCCGGTGCGGTGGTCGAAGTACGCCGCGAACACCTGCTCGTGGCGGGCCAGGTCGTCGGGGCCGGCGCACAGCGTGGCGCGGCCGGCGGCACGGGTGCCCTCCTCGGAGGGGCCGAGCAGGGCGACGGCGGCGAGGTACTGCTGCGCCCGGTCCGACGTCACCGCCACCCCGGCCGCCCGCAGCGCGCGGGTGAAGCCGAGGAGGACCTCGTCGGCGTCGTGCCGGACGTCGGGAGCCGGCTGGTGGAGGACGGCTGTCACGGGGTCAGCATCCGGTCCAGGGCGGTGCGGACGCGGTCGGCGTCCTCGCGGTACTTCACCAGCGCGCCGAGGCTCGCCGCCGCGGTCGCCAGGTCGAGCTCGGTCGTGCCGAGGTGGTGCAGCGCCCGGGCCCAGTCGAGGGTCTCCGCGACGCCCGGCGGCTTGACCAGGCCGGTGTCGGCGCGCAGCCCCTGCACGACCTCGACGACCTGGCGGGCCAGCGACTCGGCGACCTCGGGCGCACGCGAGCGGACGATCGCCACCTCGCGCTCCAGCGCCGGGTGGTCGATCCAGTGGTAGAGGCAGCGCCGCTTGAGCGCGTCGTGCAGCTCGCGGGTGCGGTTGGAGGTGAGCACGACGATCGGCGGGGTCGCGGCCCGCACCGTGCCGAGCTCGGGGATCGTCACCTGGTAGGTCGAGAGCACCTCGAGCAGGAACGCCTCGAACTCGTCATCGGCGCGGTCGACCTCGTCGACGAGCAGCACCGCCGGGCTCTGCTGGAGCGCCGCCAGCACCGGGCGCGCGAGCAGGAACCGCTCGTCGTACAGGCTCTTCTCGGCCTCCTCGACACCGGTCGAGCCGCCGCCGGCCGCCTCGAGCGCGCGTAGGTGCAGCACCTGGCGCGGGAAGTCCCAGTCGTAGAGGGCCTGCGTCGCGTCGATGCCCTCGTAGCACTGGAGCCGCACCAGCGGCAGGCCGAGCGACTCGGCGATCGCCTCGGCCAGCGCGGTCTTGCCGGTGCCCGGCTCGCCCTCGAGCAGCAGCGGCCGGCCCATCCGCAACGCCAGGAACGTGACCGTCGCCAGCTCCGGGTCGATCAGGTAGCCGGTGTCCGCGAGCCGCTCCGCGACGTCGCCCAGCTGGAGCCCTTCGGGAGTGACGGCGGTCATGCCCCGAGGCTACGACGTGGCTGTTGGGGGCCGGTTGGTTGACTACCCCGTGTGAGCGGTCCGGCCGGCGGTGGTAGTGGCGGGGCGGGCGACCGGGTGGACGAGGTCGGCGCCCGTCTCGAGCGGACGATCCTCGACCTGCTCGCGCAGCGCGAGGAGGGCAAGACGATCTGCCCCTCCGACGCGGCCCGGGCCGTCGGCACCGAGCAGGGCTGGCGCGACCTGATGGAGCCGGCCCGCCAGGCGGCCCAGCGGCTCGTCGAGGCCGGCGAGGTCGAGGTGACCCAGTGCGGCGCCGTCGTCGACCTGCCCACCGCCCGCGGGCCGGTGCGGATCAGGAAGCGTCCGCCTCAGCGCTGATCGACGTCCGCGCCGGTGGCGAGGTCACCGCACTCGACCAGCGTGACGTCATGGGCCGCGAGGTAGCCCTTCGCCCCGCGGTCGCCGCCGGTCTCGGCGAGCACGCCGGCCCAGTGGTCGCGACCGAGCAGCACGGGGTGGCCGGGGACGCCGTCGTACGCCGCCCGCGCCAGCGCGCCGGGCGCGGCGTGCCTGGCGACGCGGGCGACGACCTCCGGCACGAGGTCGGGCAGGTCGACCAGCGTCAGCACGACCGCGTCGGCGGCCGGGTCCGCCGCGGTGAGCCCGGCGCGCAGCGAGGCCGACTGGCCGCTCGCCCAGTCCTGCGCCACGACGTACGCCGTGCCTCGCGGCAGCAGGGCGAGCGCGTCGTCCGCACGGGCGCCGAGGACGGCCGTGACCCGGTCGCAGCCGCCCTCGGTCAGCACGTGCACGGCGCGGGCCAGCCAGTCGTCGACGAGCGCCTTGGGCGTGCCCATCCGGCTGCCCCCGCCGGCGGCGAGGACGATCCCGTGCAGCAGGCGGTCCCGGGCGTCCACTCAGCCGCCGAACGCCTCGGCGTAGAGCGACTGGAGCTCGCCGGTCGCCGGGCCGCTGAACCCGCAGACGGTGACCTCACCGTCGGTGGCGGAGACGAGGTACTGCTCGCCGTCGCGGAAGTCGACCGCCCCGACGAGCAGCTCCATCTGCTCGGCCGGTGACTCGACGCGGACCTCGTCGGCCTCGGCGCCGGCGTACTGCTCCTCCACGCTCAGCAGCACCATGTCGTCGCCGAGCTCCTCGACCGTCCCGAGGAACGCGACCTCCTGGTCGGCCAGGACCGCGGCGTTCGGCACCATGCAGCGGGCGTCCTGCGCGGCGGGCGCGGCCAGCGTGGTGACGGCCGGTGCGTCGCTGCCGCCGCCGGCCGTGGGGGTCTCCTCGTCGTCGCCGCCGGTCGTCGCCGCGAACGCCACGCCGCCGACCACCAGCGCCGCGGCTGCGGCGGCGACCCAGGTCAACGGGCGGCGGGTCGTGGGCTTCCCGGCGGTGCCGGGCGTGCCGGTGGTCTCGTGGTCGGTGTTGCTCATCGTCGCCTCCAGGAGTCGGGCCACCCGGTCGGAGTCGGCCGGGGCGAGGGAGGCCGCGGGGTCGGCCGCACGCAGGCGGTCGCGCAGCTGCGGGTCGTCGTCGAACGACCCGTCGGGTCCGCTCATGACCTGCTCCTCCCTCTCGACCCCTCATGTCCGGCAGCGGCCTCGATCTTTCGCAGCTCCTCGCGCAGCTTCTGCCGGGCGCGGTGGAGGCGGATGCTGACCGCGTTCGGGGTCAGGTCCAGCACGGTCGCGATCTCGCTCGGGCCCAGCTGCTCCCAGGCCCACAGGCGCAGCAGCTCGGCCTCGGCCGGGCGGAGCGCGGCGAGCGCCTCGTCGAGGGGTACGTCGCCGGCCGGGTCCTGCCCGCCGGTCGGGTCGGTCGTCATCCGCGCGGGCGGGTCGAGGGTGGCCACCTTCGCCGCGACGCGACGCTGCCGGCGGGCGCTGCGCTCGGCGTTCGCGAGGGCGTGGCGCGCCACGGCGTACGCCCACGGCAGCGGCTCGTCCGGCACCTCGTCCAGCCGCCGCCAGCACACGAGCAGCGTCTCCGACAGCACGTCGTCGGCCGTCGCGGGGTCGGTGCGCCGCGCGAGGTAGCGCCGCAGCGGCTCGACCAGCCCGGGCGCCATCGCCTCGAACCGCGCCCTCCGCTCCGCCTCGTCCACGGCCCCACCCTGGCACGGCCGCCCCCTCCGACCGGCCCACGGTCGTGTGCCCGAGAACGCGCCGGCCCGCGTCGCCAGGCACACGACCCCCGCGAGGGCGGCCGGGGTCACGGGCCCGAGATCACGGGCGCAGCGCGACCGCCTCCACCTCGACCAGCTGGCCCGGGTAGCCGAGGCACGCGACGCCGAGCAGCGTGCTGGGTGCGTCGTGGTCGCCGAACGCCGCGCGGACCACGTCCCAGGCGGCGACGAGGTCGGCGCGGTCGGCCGACGCGACGTACACCGTCGACTTCGCGACGTCGGTCAGGCCGCACCCGGCGGCCTCGAGCGCGGCGACCAGGTTGGCCATCACCTGCGCGGCCTGGCCGGCCACGTCGCCGGGGCACACCACCGCGCCTGCCTCGTCGAGCGGGCACGCGCCCGCGGTGAGGACCAGGTCGCCGGCCACCGCGGCGTACGCGTAGGGGACGGACCCGTCCAACGACGGTGCTCGGACCAGCTCGACGCGACTCATGGGGCCAGTCTCCCGCCATCCGGACGTCATGCGGGCCGAGCACCCGCTTCATCCTCGGGATGACGTCCGCGGTCAGCCGGACATGACAGCAGGGCCCCCGCCGGAGCGGGGGCCCTGCTGGTGGAGCGGGGTGCTACGAGGGGGCTGGACTCAGAAGTCCATGCCGCCCATGCCGCCGGTCGGGTCGCCACCCATGGGGGCGGCCTTCTCCGGCTTGTCGGCGACGACGGCCTCGGTGGTGAGGAACAGCGCCGCGATGGACGCAGCGTTCTGCAGCGCCGAGCGGGTCACCTTGGCCGGGTCGATGATGCCCTCAGCGATCATGTCGACGTACTCACCGTTCGCGGCGTTGAGGCCGTGGCCCGGGGTCAGGTTGGCGACCTTCTCCGCCACGACGCCGCCCTCGAGGCCGGCGTTGATCGCGATCTGCTTGAGCGGGGCCGAGGTGGCGACGCGGACGATGTTGACGCCCGTGGCCTCGTCACCGGTCAGGTCGAGCTTGTCGAACGCCGTGGCCGAGGCCTGGACGAGCGCCACGCCACCGCCGGCGACGATGCCCTCCTCGACGGCCGCCTTCGCGTTGCGAACGGCGTCCTCGATGCGGTGCTTGCGCTCCTTGAGCTCGACCTCGGTGGCCGCGCCGACCTTGATCACCGCGACACCGCCGGCCAGCTTGGCCAGGCGCTCCTGCAGCTTCTCGCGGTCGTAGTCGGAGTCCGACTTCTCGATCTCGGCGCGGATCTGGTTGACGCGACCGGCGATCTGGTCGGCGTCGCCCGAGCCCTCGACGATGGTGGTCTCGTCCTTGGTGATGACGACCTTGCGGGCCTGGCCGAGGAGTTCGATGCCGGTGGTCTCGAGCTTGAGGCCGACCTCCTCGGAGATGACCTGGCCGCCGGTCAGGATCGCGATGTCCTGGAGCATGGCCTTGCGGCGGTCGCCGAAGCCCGGGGCCTTGACGGCAACGGACTTGAAGGTGCCGCGGATCTTGTTGACGACCAGGGTCGACAGCGCCTCGCCGTCGACGTCCTCGGCGAGGATGACGAGCGGCTTGCCCGACTGCATGACCTTCTCGAGGATCGGCAGCAGGTCCTTGACGTTCGAGATCTTCTGGTTCGCGATGAGGATGTAGGGGTCCTCGAGGACCGTCTCCATCCGCTCGGGGTCGGTGACGAAGTAGGCCGAGATGTAGCCCTTGTCGAAGCGCATGCCCTCGGTGAGCTCGAGGTCGATGCCGAACGTGTTCGACTCCTCGACCGTGATCACGCCCTCCTTGCCGACCTTGTCCATCGCCTCGGCGATGGCGTCGCCGACGGTGGTGTCGCCACCGGCGGAGATGGTGGCCGTGGCCGCGATCTGCTCGCGGGTCTCGACCTCCTTGGCCATGCTGTGGAGCTGCTCGGACACGGCCTCGACGGCCGCCTCGATGCCGCGCTTGAGACCCATCGGGTTCGCGCCGGCCGCGACGTTGCGCAGGCCCTCGCGGACCATCGCCTGGGCCAGGACGGTCGCCGTCGTCGTGCCGTCACCGGCGACGTCGTCGGTCTTCTTCGCGACCTCCTTGACCAGCTCGGCGCCGATCTTCTCGTAGGGGTCCTCGAGCTCGATCTCCTTGGCGATGGACACGCCGTCGTTGGTGATCGTGGGGGCGCCCCACTTCTTCTCGAGGACGACGTTGCGACCCTTGGGGCCGAGCGTGACCTTGACGGCGTCGGCGAGCGTGTTCATGCCACGCTCGAGGCCGCGCCGGGCCTCCTCGTTGAATGCAATCAGCTTGGGCATGTTCCTGCGGTTCCTCACGCTGGAAGTTGCGGATCCGGCTCGATGGGCTGCCCGCGACGGACGGTCCTCGCGTCCCGGCGAACCCTTTCTCGCCGGCGCGAACGGACCTCAGCTGGCACCGATCCGGTTTGTCACTCTCGTGGCGAGAGTGCCAACCCCATGTTTAGCACTCGCCCCTGGCGAGTGCAAGAAGGGTCAGGCCTCGCCGAGCACCGAGACGACGAGGTCCGCGAACGGCACCGCCAGCCCGGGCGCCAGGTCGAGGTAGAGGCCCGGCTCGATCAGCTCCAGCTCGCTGACCGCCCAACCCTCGTCGAGCAGCACCAGGTCCACCCGGGCGTACGCCGGCGGCGCGCCCAGCCGGCGGGCGGCCGCGGCCACGGCCGCCCGGGCCGCCTCGGCGCGGGCCGGGTCGACGGGCACGGCGACCGACGAGCCGCCGTACAGCTCGTGCACACGGACCTCACCACCCGCCGGACGCTTGTCGACCTGGCCGACGACCTCGCCGCCCAGCACCCACACCGACGACTCCCCCGTCGTCCGGACCGACTCCACGAGCGGCTGCACCACCCACGGGCCGGCCACCAGCCCCTCGAGCCGCGGGTCGTCGGTCGAGGCAGCCACGACCACGCCGACCCCGCCGGCGCCGATCCGCGGCTTCACCACGACGGTCCCCCACCGGTCGATCGCGGCCTGCAGGTCGGGCACGAGGCCGCGGTCCGCCAGCAACGCGGTCGGGACGACCGGCACCCCGTCGTCATCAGCGGCGAGCTCGAGCAGGTAGGCCTTGTCGGCGTTCCAGGCGACGACGTCCGCGCCGTGCAGCAGGCGCGTCACGCCCTCGACCTCGCGCATCCAGGCCGAGAACTCGGCGTACCGCCGCTGGTAGTCCCACGTCGACCGCAGCACGACGAGGTCCGCGGCGGCCCAGTCGGCGGCCGGGTCGTCCCAGACCACCCACCGCGCCTCGACGCCGCGCTCGGCCAGCGCCGTCACGATCAGGTCACCGCCGGGCTCGCCGTCCGGCAGCAGGGAGAACGTGGCCAGGAGGGCGCGCGTCACCGGCGGGTCAGCCGCTTGACCTTGGCCGGCAGGGCGACGACCGCACGCCCGGCCCGCCACGTGGCGCTCGAGCGCACCTCGGCCAGCTCGCGCTCGAGCCGGCGCGCGCGGCGCTCGGCCCGGGTCGCCCGTGCCTCGGCGTCGGCGGCCCGCCGCTCCGCCCGGCGCGCGCGGCGCTCGGCTGCCTCGAGGTCGGCCGCGACCGCGGCGTGCATCTGCTTGGTCGCGCGCGCGCCGTGCTTGCGGGCGGCCCGCAGCTCGATCTCCAGCCGCTTGATGCCCGGGTCGACCGCGGCGCGCGGCTCCTGCTGTTCGCTCACGACTTCCTCCAGTAGACGCCGGCCCAGTCGATGGTCTCGATGGGGTCGGTGATGCCGTGGGCGTCGCGGAAGTCGTGGATGGCCTGCGCGCAGGCCGGCACGGCGCCGTAGTCGTCGACGATGACGTAGCCGCCCGGGGAGACCTTGTCGTAGAGCGCGTCGAGGGCGTCCATGGTCGAGGAGTACATGTCGCCGTCGAGCCGCAGCACCGCCAGCCGCTCGATCGGGGCGGTCGGCAGCGTGTCGCTGAACCAGCCCTTGAGGAACTTCACCTGCCCGTCGAGCAGGTCGTAGCGGCGGAAGTTGTCCTGCACCTGCTCGACCGAGATCGCCAGCTCGTCGCGCGTGTGGTGCTGGTCGCCGGCGTCGGCCTCGAAGCGGCCGTCCGGCGCGGGCAGGCCCTCGAAGGAGTCCGCCACCCACACGGTCCGCGAGGTGTCCCCGTGCGCCTTGAGCACCGCGCGCATGTAGATGCACGAGCCGCCGCGCCAGGCGCCGGTCTCGATGAGGTCGCCCGGTACGCCGTCGGTGATGACGCTCTCGACGCAGGCTCGCACGTTGGCGAGCCGCTTCATGCCGATCATCGTCTCGGCGTCGGCCGGCCAGTCCCGGCCCTCCTCGCGGCGGCCGGCGTCGAACTCCCCCGCCTCGACCATCCGCACGTCGCGGCCCTTCATCGCGCGCCGCACGAGGTCCCACAGGTAGGACTCGTAGGAGCGGGACGGCAGCTTGACCGTCACGTTGCGTCCTTCGAACCCGTAGCGCGTGAGCATCTTCGCCATCAGGTCGAGGTACAGGTCGGCCGCGGGGTTCGTCACGGCGCCGACCTTAGGGGACGGCCCGGCCCGGACCGCGCCGACCTGCGGCACAGCCCGCCCGGGACGCCCGTCGGGGTGGTCCGGAGCTGTCAGCAGCCCCCGGCGACGGCCGGGATGACCGAGACCTGGCTGCCGTCGGGCGTGGGCGTCGCGAGGTCGTCGAGGAAGCGGACGTCGTCGTTGCCGACATACACGTTGACGAACCGGCGCAGCGCGCCGTTGTCGTCCAGGATGCGCCCCTTGATGCCGGCGTAGTGGGTGTCGAGGTCGTCGAGGACCTCGCTGAGGGTGGCGCCGGTGGCGGTCACCTCGGAGGCGCCGTCGGTGTAGGTGCGCAGGATCGTCGGGATCCGGACGGAGACGCTCATGGGTGGGCTCCTGGGGTCGTCGGGGCTGGTCAGGCCAGGCCGGTGGCGGCGAAGGCGGCGTACGACGGCGCGATGGTCGCGACCGGTCCGACCGAGCCGGCGACCGCGTCGAGGGTCTTGAGGCCGTGGCCGGTGTTGATGACGACGGTCTCGAGCTCGGGGTCGAGCTGGCCGGACTCGACGAGCTTCTTCAGCACGCCGACCGTGGTGCCACCGGCGGTCTCGGTGAAGATCCCCTCGGTGCGGGCCAGCAGCACGATCGCCTCGCGGACCTCGTCGTCGGTGACGTCCTCGACCGCGCCGCCGGTCTGCCGGCAGACGTCGAGCACGTAGATGCCGTCGGCGGGGTTGCCGATGGCCAGGCTCTTGGCGATGGTGTCCGGCTTGACCGGGCGGATCGCGTCGACGCCGGCCTTGTAGGCGACCGAGACCGGGGAGCAGCCGGCGGCCTGTGCGCCGTACACCTTGTAGGGCTTGTCCTCGACCAGGCCGAGGGTGATCAGCTCCTGGAACGCCTTGTGCACCTTCGTCAGCTGCGAGCCGCTGGCCACGGGGATCACGATCTGGTCCGGCAGCCGCCAGCCGAGCTGCTCGGCGATCTCGTAGCCGAGCGTCTTGGAGCCCTCGGCGTAGTAGGGGCGGACGTTGACGTTGACGAACGCCCAGCCGTCCTCCTCGCCCGCGATCTCCGAGGCCAGCTTGTTGACGTCGTCGTAGTTGCCCTCCACGGCGACCAGCGACTCGGTGAAGACCGCGGAGTTGACCTGCTTGGGCTGCTCGAGGTTGCTCGGGATGAAGACGACGGTCTTCATGCCGGCCCGGGCGCCGGCGGCGGCGACCGCGTTGGCGAGGTTGCCGGTGCTCGGACAGGCGAAGACCTTGCTGCCCAGCTCGCGGGCCGCGCTCAGCGCGCACGCCACGACCCGGTCCTTGAAGGAGTTCGTCGGGTTGGTGGAGTCGTCCTTGACCCAGAGCCTGGTCAGCCCGAGCTCGGCGGCGAGGTTCTTGGCCTCCAGCAGCCGGGTGAAGCCGGGCTCGGTGTTGGGGCTGGTCTCGATGTCGGTCGGCACCGGCAGCAGCGCCTTGTAGCGCCAGATGTTGCGGGGACCGGCCTCGATCTCCTCGCGGGTGACCTGTGGGAAGTCGTAGGCGATCTCCAGCGGCCCGAAGCACTCGCTGCACGCGTAGTGCGGGCCGAGCTCGACCTCGTGGCCGCACTCGCGGCAGGAGAGGGCCCGGGCGTTCCCGAACGCCCCCTCGCGGACTCCCGACTCCTGGGCATCCTGGGACTCGACAACGGCAGCGCTCATGACCGACCTCCTTCTCATCTTCCCCGGGTCACGACGGTCGTGCCGGGCGGAATTGGCACCGTTACCGACGACCGTCCCGGATCTGCCGGGGGCGGAGGCGCGTTGGCGGTTGCCGGGACTTCACAGGGCCGTTCCCTCTGTCCCTCTGGATGAGCTGTCCCGAACAGTACGTCGCTGCGTCCCAGTCCGTGAAACCGGGTCCCGCGATGTGGACTCAGACGGGGCAGCGGCGGGGTGCAGGCGTACCACCAATAGGTGGTACGTAGGACGTTCTGGGGCATCGCATCGGCCCAGAACGTCAGGCGTCACACCCATTGGTGGCACGCCTGCGCTCCTGGGCTTCCACCCACGCTTCTGGGCCTCTGCACCTGGGGCAGGGCTACCGGGCGCGGGCGTCGGCGGCGAGGCGGCGGAGCAGGTCGAGGACGCCCTCGGGGCCGTGGACGACGACGTCGGCGCGGTCGACGAGGGCGCTGACCTCGTCGGAGGCGGAGCAGACGAGCAGGGTGGGCAGGCCGTCCTTGCCCAGGGCGCTGACGGCGTCGAAGGCCTCGAGGTCGCCGAGGTCGTCGCCGGCGAAGAGGAAGGCGCCCGCGCCGACCTCGGCGGCGAGCGCGTCGACGGCCTTGCCCTTGTCCATGCCGGGGGCGCGGACCTCGATGACGTTGCGGCCGGGCTCGAGCACCAGGCCGTTGCGGGCGGCGAGGTCGCGCAGCACCGGCAGCAGCCGCTCGAAGGCGCCGGCGGGGTCGGGCAGCCGGCGGGTGTGGACGGCATGGGCGAGGCCCTTGTCCTCGACCCAGGCGTCGGCGGCGTCGGCCTGGCGCAGCGCGCGCGGGAGGTCGCGGAGGAACGTCGCCAGGCCGTGCGGCGGGCGCGGGGAGACGATCCGGCGGCGGGTGGAGGACCACCGCTCGTTGCCGTACTGCCCGAAGAGGTAGAGCTCCTTGCCGGCGTCGCCGATCGCGTTGCCGACCGCCTCGAGCCCGCCGAGGTCGAGCGCCTGCCGGGCCGGCCGGCCGGTGACGACCGCGATGGCGGCGACGACCCCGGCGAGGTCGACGAGCACCTCGCCGGCCTCGGGGTGGATGTGTGCCTGGGTCGGGTCGTCGACGATCGGGGACAGCGTCCCGTCGAAGTCGAGGCCGATGACGGCGCGGTCCGCGGCGCGCACGAACGCGGCGTACTTCTGCTTCCCCTCGGCCGAGGTGAACTCCATGCCCGTCAGGTTCCCAGACCGGCGGCCCGGTCACACGTGGGGCGGCTCACCGGCTGGGACGGAGCGGCCGGGACGCAGCGGCAGAGTCAGTCGAGCGGGCCGGTGAGGATGATCGTGAGCCGGTCGAGCCGCATCGGGTCGACGGCGGGCATGGTGCGCTCGATGCCCAGGTCGAGGGCGAGCAGCTTCGCGGCGCGCTCGAGGCGCGGCGGGAAGTAGACGGTGGTGGCCGGGATCGTGCCGACCCAGTTGTCGGAGCCGACGACCTGCCACCCGGCCTGACCGGCCTGGTCGGCGACGGTGCCGGCGAGCCGGGTGATGCCGGAGTTGTTGTAGACCTCGACGTAGACCTTGGCGCGCTGCACCGGCGGCTTGGCCGGCTTCGGCTTGCCGGTGGGCTCGGCGGAGGCGGTAGGCGTGGGCTTCGCGGTCTCCTCGACCGAGATCGTGGTGATCTCCCGCTCGGTCGGCTCGCCGCCGCGGGTGGCGACGAAGGCGATGGCGGCCATGGCGACCGCGACGATGCTGAGCATCACGACCGGCGAGGGGAAGACGACGCCGCGCTGATCGCGGTGGCGGGCGGTGCGCGGGGCGGCCACGGCGCTCAGACCTCGAAGCCGAGGCGGCGGGCTGAGCGCTGGCGCTGGCGCTGCGACCGCAGCCGACGCAGCCGGCGGACCAGCAGCGGGTCGGCCTCGAGCGCCTCGGGACGGTCGATGAGCGCGTTGAGCACCTGGTAGTAGCGGGTGGAGCTCATGTCGAACTTCTCGCGGACCGCGGTCTCCTTCGCGCCGGCGTACTTCCACCACTGGCGCTCGAACTCGAGGATCTCTCGGTCGCGGTCGCTCAGGGTCGGCGTGGCCCCGGCCTCGTGGCCGTCGAGGGCGTTCGCGGCGTCCATGCGCAGTCTCCCGGGAGCTGGTGTCCGATGTGTGTCCGAACCTCACTCTAGGCGACGAACCACACCGGTGTCATTCGGCTCGCCAGACCCGTCCTGGCGTGTTGTGGGAGTCTCTCCGCCGTGACTGACCCAGCCGCGAACGAGCCCGCCGCACCGACCCGCTGGGGCATCCTCGCCACCGGCAAGATCGCCCACACCTTCGCCCGCGACCTCGCGCTCGTGCCCGACGCCGAGCTGGTCGCCGTCGGGTCGCGGCGGGGCGAGGCCGCCGAGGCGTTCGCGACCGAGCACGGCGGCCGGCCGCACGCGTCGTACGAGGCGCTCGTCGCGGACCCCGACGTCGAGGTCGTGTACGTCGCCAGCCCGCACGCCCTGCACCTCGAGCACGCCCGAATGGCCTTCGAGGCCGGCAAGCACGTGCTGTGCGAGAAGCCGTTGACGCTCACCACCGCCGACGCCGAGGAGATGGTGCGCCTGGCCCGGCAGCACGACCGCTTCCTCATGGAGGCCATGTGGACCGCATGCCACCCGCTCGTTCGCGCGGTCGTCGACCAGGTGCGCTCGGGCCGGTTCGGCACCCCGCGGCACCTGCACGCCGAGCTCGGGTTCCGGGTCGACGCCGGGCCCGACGACCGCATGTTCGACCCGTCCCTCGGCGCGAGCGCGCTGCTCGACATGGGGGTCTACCCGCTGACCTTCGCCCACCTCGTCCTCGGCGAGGCCGAGCAGCTGAGGGCCACCGCGGCGCTGTCGGACCGCGGGATCGACCTCGACGTCGCGGTCAGCGGCCGCTACCCCGGCGGGGCGCTCGCCACGATGACCGCCTCGATGACGTCGTGGTCCTCCCGCGCCGCCGCGATCGCGACCGACCTCGGGCGGATCGACGTCCCCGACTTCCACCACCCGACCACCGCGACGTTCACGCCGTACGCCGACGGCAGCACCAACGACGACGACCTGCGTCGGCAGCCGGTCGAGATCGTCGCCGACGACCCGGTCGTCGGGCGCGGCTACGGCAACGAGGTCGCCGAGGTGGGGCGCTGCCTGCGCGCGGGCCTCCGCGAGAGCCCGTGGGTCCCGCACGACCAGACGCTCACGCTGATGCGGCAGATGGACACGATCCGCGCGCAGGTCGGCGTGGACTTCGGCTGACGCCGGCGCCCCGGCTCAGCGCGCCGACCGGAGGAACCGCACCACGGCTGCCACCCGGCGGTGGGCGGTGTCGTCGTCGGGGCTGAGCCCGAGCTTGGCGAAGATCCGCTGGGTGTGCTTCTCGACGGCGCCGCCGGTGACGACCATGGCCTCGGCGATCGCGCTGTTGGACCGGCCCTCGGCCATCAGCGCCAGCACCTCGTGCTCGCGCGGGGTGAGGGCGGCGAGAGGGTCGCGGCGGGCGCCCATCAGCCGCCGCACGACCTGCGGGTCCAGCGCGGTGCCGCCGCGGGAGACCGTGTCGAGCGCGGACGCGAGCTCGTCGAGGTCCGCGACGCGGTCCTTGAGCAGGTAGCCGACCCCGCCCTCGGCGGCCGCGAGCAGGTCCTCGGCGTAGGCGACCTCGACGTACTGGGAGAGCACCAGCAGCCGCGCCTCCGGCCACGCCCGGCGCACCTCGACCGCCGCGCGCAGCCCCTCGTCGGTGTGGGTCGGCGGCATCCGCACGTCGACGATCCCGACGTCGGGCCGGTGCTCCAGCGTCGCTGCCACGAACGACGGCCCGTCGGCCACCGACGCCACCACCTCGTGGCCGGCCTCGGCGAGCAGCAGCTGCAGCCCCTCGCGCAGCAGGAACGAGTCGTCCGCGACCACGATCCTCACGACGACCCCACCACGGACTCCACCGCCGACCTCACCCGTCGGCTCACCGCGCACCCGTCGGGACCGTCGCGGAGACCACGGTCGGGCCGCCGGCCGGCGACTCCAGCCCGAGCATGCCGTCGACGGCGAGCAACCGCTGGGCCAGTCCGGCCAGGCCGTGCCCCTTCGCCTCGTGCGCGCCGCCGACACCGTCGTCCTCGACGCGGACCAGCAGCGCGTCGCCGGTGTCCCGGACCCGCAGCCGGGCCGACGTCGCGCCGCTGTGCTTGGCGACGTTGGTGAGCGCCTCGCTGACGACGAAGTACGTCGCGGTCTCGACGTGCGGCGGCAGGCCGTCCGGCACGTCGAGGTCGGCGTCGACCGGCACCGCGCTGCGGGCGGCGAGGTCCTCCAGGGCGACCCGGAGGCCGCGGTCGACGAGCAGCGGCGGGGCGATCCCGCGGGAGAGCGAGCGGAGCTCCCCGACGGTCTCGCCGACCTGGGCGAGCGCCTCCTCGATCGTCACCGCGGCCCGCGTGGGGTCCGACTCGAGCTGGCGGCGCGCCCGGCCGAGGTCCATGCCGAGGCGGACCATCCGCTGCTGCGGACCGTCGTGGATGTCGCGCTCGAGCCGCCGCAGGGACTCCGCCTCCGCGCGGCGCGCCGCGCTGCGGCCGGTCTCCACGCGGCGTACCTCCTGCTGGAGCTCGGCGCGGCTGCTCAGCAGCCCCCAGGCGAGGCTCGCGTGCAGCCCGGCGGCGACGCGCACCGCGGCCGGCAGGGTCAGCAGGGCGACGGCGCCGAGGACGGCGTTGAGCAGCGACTCGGCCGCCGCGCCGGAGCCGAGGCCGAGCAGCTCGGCCAGCCCGCGGCTGTCGGGGCCGTCGGGGAGCCACTGCTGCCAGAACCAGTAGGTCGCCCCGTTGAGCACCGCCGCCCACCAGGTCACCGTCACCGCGAACGCGACGGTGCCGGTGGCCAGGCCGACGACGCTCCAGGTCAGGTCGAGCCAGGACTGCGGGTCGCGCAGCGGGGTGATCGTCCGGCGCAGCAGGCCGTCGCCCTCGCGCGGGCAGGCGTACGACGGGGTGGGGGCGTCGCGGCCGAGCATCGTGCGCAGGCGGTGCCGCTCGAGGCGGGCGAACCCGCGGGCCACCATCGCGGCCAGCGACAGCACCAGCACGCCGTACACGACGACGCTCAGGGCCGCGCCGACGCTGAGCAGCACGACCGCGAGCACGAACGCCGGCAGGGCCAGGACGAAGGCGCTCAGCGCGTAGCCGCTGTCCAGCAGCGCGCGGCGCGCCAGCGACGGAGCGCGGGCGGTGTCGGTGGGGGTCATCGCAACGGTGGTGGTCATGGCTCCGAGCCTGGTGGGCCGAGCGGGCGCGCACGATCCTGCCAGCACGACGACCGGGGTGGGGCCAGCCCGACACCCTCCCGCCACCTCACCGACCGCCGACCTGTCGCCACCGACCTGCGAGTGCGACGGCTGCGTGTGGGGCACTCCCCTAGGGTGAGCACCGTGTCTGCCGACCTCGTGATCGTGGCCAATCGACTGCCGGTGGACCGGGTGGAGCAGCCGGACGGGACGCCGGGCTGGCGGACCTCCCCGGGCGGCCTGGTGACCGCCATCGAACCGGTGATGCGGGCGAACGACGGCACGTGGATCGGCTGGCCGGGCGGCACCGACGCCGGCCTCGAGCCGTTCGAGGCCGACGGCATGAAGCTCGTGCCGATGTCGATGACCCAGGCCGAGATCGAGGGCCACTACGAGGGCTTCTCCAACGGCACGCTGTGGCCGCTCTACCACGACCTCGTCGCCAAGCCGGAGTTCCACCGGGAGTGGTGGGACGCCTACGTCGGCGTCAACCGGCGCTTCGCCGAGAAGGCGGCCGAGCTGGCCTCCGAGGGCGCCACGGTGTGGGTGCACGACTACCAGATGCAGCTGGTCCCGCAGATGCTGCGCGAGCTGCGGCCGGACCTGCGCATCGGCTTCTACCTGCACATCCCGTTCCCGCCGGCCGAGCTGTTCCAGCAGCTGCCGTGGCGCCGCCAGCTGCTCGAGGGCCTGCTGGGCGCGGACATGATCGGCTTCCAGCTGCCCGGCGGCGCGCAGAACTTCGTGCGCCTCGTCCGCCAGCGCGTCGGCCACAAGACCCACCGCGACCTCGTCTACCTGCCCGACGGCCGCACGGTCCGCGCGGCGCCGTTCCCTATTTCGATCGACGCCGCCGGCTTCGAGTCGATGGCGCGCTCCGAGCCGGTCGCGCGGCGCGCGGAGGAGATCCGCACCGCGCTCGGCAACCCGCGCAAGGTGTTCCTCGGCATCGACCGGCTCGACTACACCAAGGGCATCTACGCCCGGCTGCGCGCGTTCAGCGAGCTCATCGCCGACGGCCACCTCGACGTCGAGGACGCGGTGTTCGTCCAGGTCGCGGTGCCCTCGCGCGAGCAGGTCGAGCAGTACCGCATCCTCCGCGACGAGATCGACCGCCTCGTCGGCCGGATCAACGGCGACCTCGGCCGCATCGGCCGCCCGGCGATCAGCTACCTGCACTCGTCCTACCCGCGCGAGGAGATGGCCGCGCTCTACCGCGCCGCCGACGTGATGGTGGTGACGCCGTACCGCGACGGCATGAACCTCGTCGCGAAGGAGTACGTCGCGTGCCGCTTCGAGGACACCGGCGCGCTGGTGCTCTCGGAGTTCGCCGGCGCGGCCGACGAGCTGCGGCAGGCGTGGCTGGTCAACCCCTACGACATCAACGGCATGAAGTCCGCCCTGCTCGAGGCCTACCGCGCCGACGACAAGGAGACCCGTCGCCGGATGAAGGCCATGCGCAAGACCGTCACCCAGCACGACGTCGCCGCCTGGGCGGACGCCTTCATGAACGACCTCGCCGAGGTCCCCGGCTCGCACGGCAAGGCGGTCCGGCCGGCGAAGCGGTCCTAGGGGCCGGACGGCTGCAGGGGTCACCGGTTAACCGGTGACTCCTGCACATATCGGGGCAGATCTGCCCCGACAAGTGCAGGACTCCCCCGATATGTGCGGCCGGACCGCCGGTCGAGTCAGGCTTGGGCCGGGTGCGGGTCGGCGGGGAGCCGGCCGAGCATCAGGTCCTCGACCGTGGCGGCCAGCTCGGGGCCGGGCAGGCCCCAGCCGGGCTCGTAGCCGTAGGTCTCCCGCAGCGTCGTGGCCGAGCGGGTGCCGTCGACGAGGTCGACGTCGTCGGGTCCCATGAGCGCGGGGTGGACCACGCCGACGGCCTCGGCGACCTTGAGCAGGTCGCGCCGCAGCGACCTGACGTACGTCGCCGCGCGCACCGACTTCAGCGCCGGGTCGAGCCCGCGGGCCAGCCACGGGTCCTGGGTCGCGACGCCGGTCGGGCAGGTGTCCGCGTGGCACTTCTGCGCCTGGATGCAGCCGACGGCGAGCATCGCCTCGCGGCCGACGTTGATGCCGTCGAGGCCGAGCGCCAGCGCGACGGTGGCGTTCTCGGTCAGCCCCAGCTTGCCGGCGCCGAGGAACGCGACCTCGTCGTGCAGCCCGGCCCGGGCGAAGCGCTTGTAGACCTCGGTGAACGCGATCCGGAACGGGTAGGCCACCGAGTCGGCGAACACCAGCGGCGCCGCGCCCGTCCCGCCCTCGCCGCCGTCGATGTTGACGAAGTCGACGCCGCGGTCACGGGCGGACATCAGCGTCACCAGCTCGTCCCAGAACGTCAGGTCGCCGACGGCGGACTTGATCCCGACCGGCAGCCCCGTCTCGGCGGCGAGCAGCTCCACGAAGTCGAGCATCGAGTCGGTGTCGTCGAAGGCTGTGTGCCGGCTCGGCGACGCGCAGTCCTGCCCGACGGGGATGCCGCGGATCTCCGCGATCTCCTCGGTCACCTTCGCGCCGGGCAGCATCCCGCCCAGGCCCGGCTTGGCGCCCTGCGACAGCTTGATCTCCAGCGCGCGGACCGGCGAGGAGGCGACGAGGTCCTTGAGCCGGGCAAGGTCGAAGCGGCCCTGCGCGTCGCGGCAACCGAAGTACGCCGTCCCCAGCTGGAAGGTGAGTTCGCCGCCGTGGCGGTGGGCCGGCGAGATCCCGCCCTCGCCGGTGTTCTGCAGGCAGCCGGCCAGGGCCGCGCCGCGGTTGAGCGCCTCGATGGCGTTGCCCGACAGCGAGCCGAAGCTCATCCCCGAGATGTTGACGACCGACCCCGGACGGAACGCCTTCGCGCGTCCGCGCGGCCCGCCGAGCACCTTGCCCATCGGCAGCCGGACGTTCTCCTCGGCGTGCGGCGCGGTCGCGGCACCGGGGCCGGCGAACGTGCGGTGCTTGATGACCGGGTAGCCGCTGCTGTTCTCGACGTCGTTGTCGGTGCCGAAGCCGAAGTAGGTGTTCTGACCCTTGGACGAGGCGTAGACCCAGCGCCGCTGGTCGCGGGAGAACGGCCGCTCCTCGTCGTTCGAGGTCACGATGTACTGCCGCAGCTCGGGCCCGAACTTCTCCAGCGTGAAGCGCAGGTGCCCGACCACCGGGAAGTTGCGCAGGATGGCGTGCCTGCGCTGCGTGACGTCGTGGGCCGCGACCGCGGCGAGGGCGGCGGCACCGGTGGCGGCGATCTTGGTCCAGCTCATGTCCTGTTCGGTACCCGGATCGGCGGGTACGTTGCCGCCCATGGACCTCGTCCCCAAGCCCGACCAGGTCGTCTCGGCGGCCGGCAACGTGGCGCACAAGCTGCTGTACGGCGGGCTGGCGGACCTCCGCCCGATGCCGCGCACGCTCGTCGACGAGGGCCACATGCGCGCGCTGTACCACTACCGGCCGCAGCCGGGCGTCGGCGAGCAGGGCGACCCGGTGCTGCTGGTGACCCCGCTGGCCGCGCCCGCGATCTGCTTCGACCTGCGGCGCGGCTGCTCGCTGGTCGAGCACCTGCTGGCGGGCGGCCGGCCGACGTACCTCGTGGAGTACGGCCAGATCTCCTTCCGCGACCGCTCGCTCGGCATGGAGCACTGGGTCGAGGACGTCGTGCCGGCGGCGATCCGCGAGGTGTCCGCGCACGCCGGCGGCCGGCCCGTGCACGTGGTGGGCTGGTCGCTGGGCGGGATCTTCACGCTGCTCACCGCTGCCGCCGACCCGGACCTCCCGATCGCGTCGGTGACCGCCCTCGGCACGCCGTTCGACGTCGCGCAGGTGCCGCTGGTCGCGCCGCTGCGGCCGCTGCTCAACCTGAACCCGACCGACGGCCGCGGCGCGATCACCCGCGCCTACCAGCTGATGGGCGGCGCGCCGACGCCGCTGGTGCGGTGGGCCTTCCAGCTCAGCTCGTTCCAGAAGCTCGTCACCAAGCCGCTGGCCGTCGCCACGCACCTCGACGACGCCGACTTCCTCGCCCAGCTCGAGGCCGTCGACCGGTTCACCGCGAACATGACCGCCTACCCCGGCCGGACCTTCGGCCAGCTCTACCACCGCTTCGTCAAGGGCAACGTGCTCAACACCGGCGAGGTGGTGCTCGGCGACCGGACGATCACCCTCGACTCGATCACCGCGCCGGTGCTCGTCTTCGCCGGCGCCAACGACGGGATCGCCCCGGTCGGCGCGGTCCGGGCGCTGCTGCCCCACCTCGGGTCGGCCGCGGAGGTGCGGTTCGAGATCGTGCCGGGCGGCCACCTCGGCATGCTCACCGGCCGGCAGGCCCGCGGCACCACCTGGGAGGTGCTGGACGAGTGGCTCGAGCAGTGGTCGGACCACCCGGCCGCCGAGCCTGCAAAGAAGGCAGCGAAGAAGACAGCGGGAAAGGCCGCGAAGAAGCCGGCCAAGAAGGCTGCGCCCAGGAAGACGGCAACGAAGAAGGCGACGAAGAAGGCGGCGACCGGCCCGGACGCGATCGGCACGAACCCGGACCGGCGCTACGGCTCCGGCGGCTCCCGCTCGTTGGCGCGCTGAGGTGGCGACGCAGGAGACGGCCCGCGGCGCGACCGCGGGCGACGGCCCCGTGGAGGCGGGCGCGCTGCCCCGCGGCGTACGCATGGCTACGGCTCGGGCTCGGTCGCGACCGGCGCCTTCGGCACGGTGCCGGGCCTCATGCTGCTGCCGTTCCTCACCGACTCGCTCGGCATCGCCGCGGTGCTGGCCGGTGTCATCGTGTTCCTGCCGAAGGCGTGGGACGTCGTCCTCAACCCGATCGCCGGGCGGATCAGCGACCGCAGCACCGACCCCCGTGGTCCGCGTCGGCCGTTCCTGCTCCGCGCCGGGCTGGTGCTCGCGGCCAGCTTCGCGCTGATCTTCGCCGCGCCGTCGATGGCCACCGGCCTCGAGGCCGCGTGGGTGCTCGTGTGCTTCCTGGGCTGCGCGTCGGCCTACGCGTTCTTCCAGGTCCCCTACGTCGCCATGCCCGCCGAGATGACGACGTCGTACGACGAGCGCACCCGGCTGATGACCTGGCGCGTCGCGATCCTGGCGCTCACGATCCTCGTCGCCGGCGGCACCGCGCCGCTCATCCGCGACGCGGTCGGTGGCCGCGACGGCTACCGCGTCATGGGCGTGGTGATGGCGCTGATCATCCTGATCGGTGTCGTGTCGTCGTACGTCGGCACGCGCCGTGCTCCGGTCGGCTCGGTCCAGCCGGGCGCGGGGAGCCTGCGCGACCAGCTGCGGATCGTGGCGACTGCCCGCGACTTCCGGCTGCTGCTCACCACCTTCGTGGTCCAGGCGCTGGCCACCGGCGCCATGCTCGCGGGCGTCGACTACCTCGCCGAGGACGTCCTCGACAGCACCGGCGCGGCGACCGTGCTGTTCCTGTGCTTCGTCGGCCCGGCGCTGCTGCTCACGCCGGCCTGGTCCGCGCTGGGGCAACGGATCGGCAAGAAGCGCGGGTACCTCGCGTCCTCGCTGTTCCTCGCCGTCGGCGCCGCCCTCGCGGCGTTCGCGGACGTCGCGCCGGCCGCCGTGGTCTTCGCCGCGGTCGGCCTCGCCGGCGTCGGGTACGCCGGCTGCCAGGTCTTCCCGATGGCGATGCTGCCCGACGCGGCGGCCGTCGACGCCCGCCGGACCGGGAGCGGCCGCGCCGGCGTCTACACCGGTGTGTGGACCGCCGGCGAGACCCTCGGCCTCGCGCTCGGCCCGGCCGTCTTCGCGCTCGTGCTCGCACTCGGCGACTACCAGTCCTCGACCGACGGCGCCGCGGCGCAGCCCGGCTCGGCCGTGACTGCGATCGTGCTCGGCTTCTCCCTCCTCCCTGCCCTGCTCGTGCTGGTGAGCCTGTGGTGGCTCGCCCGCTACACCCTCGACGCCGAAGAGGTCGACGCATGACCACCACCGCCCGCCCGACCAGCGCGCAGGACGTCCTGGCCGAGCTGCACGCGCGCCAGGGCGCGGACCTGCCGGTCCACGGCGGCCGCACGCTCGCCTACGTCTACGACTCCGGGCTCGCCGAGGTCGACCGCGTCGGCCGGGAGGCCGTCGCGGCGTACGCCGGCTCCAACGGGCTCGACCCGACCGCGTTCCCCAGCCTGCTGCGGATGGCGAACGACCTGGTCGCCTTCGCCGCCCGCCTGCTCGACGCGCCGGGCACCGTCGTCGGCACCGTCACCTCCGGCGGCACCGAGTCGGTGCTGCTCGCCGTGCAGACCGCCCGCGACGGCAGCCCGCAGGTCGTCCGGCCGAACATGGTCATCCCGGCCACCGCGCACGCCGCCTTCCACAAGGCCGCGCACTACTTCGGCGTCGAGGCTCGCATGGTCCCGGTCGGCCCGGACTTCCGCGCCGACGTCGCCGCCACCGAGGCCGCGATCGACGACAGCACCGTGCTCGTCGTCGCCAGCGCGCCGTCGTACGCCCACGGTGTCGTCGACCCCGTCACCGAGCTCGCGGCGCTCGCGAGCGCGCGGGGCATCCGCTGCCACGTCGACGCCTGCATCGGCGGGTGGGTCCTGCCGTACGCCGCGCGACTGGGCCGCGACGTGCCGACGTGGACCTTCGCCGTCGAAGGCGTGACGTCCATCAGCGTCGACCTGCACAAGTACGCCTACGCCCCCAAGGGCACCTCCCTCCTGCTGCACCGGACCCCGGCGCTGCGTCGTCCCCAGCTGTTCGCCTCCGCTGCCTGGCCGGGCTACACGATGCTCAACCCGACGATGCAGTCCACCCGCTCGGGCGGCCCCACCGCGGGCGCCTGGGCGGTCGTGCGAACCCTCGGCGACGACGGCTACGAGCGGCTGACGGCCGACGTCCTCGAGGCCGTGGACCGGATCGTGGCAGGCACCGCCGACATCGCCGGGCTGCGCCTGGTCGCGGCGCCCGACTCCACCCTCGTCGCCCTCGCCACCGACGGCACCTGCGACGCGTTCACGGTCTGCGACGAGATGACCGCACGCGGGTGGTACGTCCAGCCGCAGATGTCCTACGGCGACCAGCCCCCGACCATCCATCTCTCGGTGAGCGCCGCGACCCTCGGCGGCGTGGACGACTTCCTGGTCGCCCTGCGCGAGTCCGTCGCCGCCGCCCTGGCCGCCGGCCCGGTCGCCGTCGACGAGGGCGTCGCCGACTACATCCGCTCCCTCGACCCGGCCGCGCTCACGGACGAGGACTTCGACGGCCTCCTCGCCGCCTCCGGCCTCGTCGGCGAGGGCGCCGACGGTGAGCTGGCCCTCCCCGACCGGATGGCCGAGGTCAACGCCATGCTCGACCTCGCCTCCCCCGCCATGCGGGAGGCCCTGCTCCTCACCTTCCTCGACCGGCTCAGCCGGCCGACCCCCGCCTGACCCCTCCGGGTCGCCGTCCGGGTCGTCATCCGGGTCGCCGTCCGCGGGTCGTGTGCCCGACGACGCGGCGGCGCGCGTGCCCAGGCACACGACCCCCGCCTGATCCCTGGCGGTGCCTCAGCCCGCGTGGGCCCGCTTGGCGCCGGGCCCGGGCCGCGGGACGGCGTCGCGCAGGTCGGCGACCCGGTGCCCGTGCTCGCAGACCAGCTCGGCGTGGAGCGCGCCGCCGCAGTCGCGGTGCGCGACCTCGACCGGCGCGCCCTCGGGGTCGGCGAGGTAGCGGTCGCCCCAGTCGGCGACGGCGACCAGCACCGGGTAGAGGTCGAACCCCTTGTCCGTGAGGCGGTACTCGTGCCGCTCGCGCTCGCCCTCGGGGCGGTAGGGCACCTTGCGCAGCACGTCCTGCTCGACCAGCAGCGCCAGCCGGTTGCTCAGCACCTGGCGCGGGATGCCGCTGTGGCGGCGGATGTCGTCGAACCGGCGCACGCCGTTGAAGACCTCGCGCAGCACCACGAAGGTCCACCGCTCGCCGAGCACGGCCATCGCCCGGCCGACCGTGCAGTTCTCGGTCGACCACGCGAGCGCGGACGGCGGTGTGGTCACGAGCACAGCCTAAGCCGGGCTGGGTCTCGTTGACAGACCGAGCGGCGGGGCGCCAGGCTGGGTCCATGACCGAGACCCAGGAGACCGCCGCCGCCAAGTCCCCGCTCGACCCGGCGTCGATGTCCGGCTTCGAGCTGCTCATGGCGATGCGCGACGGCCTGTTCCCACCCGCCCCGATCGCCGAGACGCTCGGCATGGTCGACTTCGACGGCGAGCCCGGCTCGATCTCGGTGGCGCTCGAGCCCGAGCACCGGCACTACAACCCGCTCGGCACGGTCCACGGCGGCGTCATCTCCACGATGCTCGACACCGCCGCCGGCTGCTCGGTCCACTCCACGCTGACCGCCGGTGAGGGCTACACCTCGCTCGACCTGACCGTGAAGTTCCTCCGGCCCGCGACCGTCGAGTCCGGCCGGCTGCGCGCGGTCGGCAGGGTCGTGCACCGCGGACGACGTACGGCGCTCGCCGAGGCGCAGCTCTTCGACGCCCGCGACCGCCTGGTCGCGCACGCGACCTCCAGCTGCATGATCTTCGCCTGAGCGGATCGGCCTGAGCGGATCGATCGGCGGGCCGCTACGGTCGCGCCCGTGAGCGCGCTCGCCGGACTCGTCGACCAGGGACTCGTGGCACCGGACTGGGCGGCGGCGCTGGCCCCGGTCGACGACCGGATCGCGGAGATGGGTCGCTTCCTGCGGGCCGAGATCGCCGCAGGGCGCGGCTACCTGCCGGCCGGCGACCGGGTCTTCGCCGCGTTCCGCCGACCCCTCGCCGACGTCCGCGTGCTCGTCGTCGGCCAGGACCCCTACCCCACGCCGGGCCACCCGATCGGGCTCAGCTTCGCGGTCGACGCCCATGTGCGGCCGGTGCCGCGGTCGCTGACGAACATCTACACCGAGCTGCGCAGCGACCTCGGGATCGAGACACCCGAGCACGGCGACCTCACCGCGTGGACCGACGCCGGCGTGATGCTGCTCAACCGGGTGCTCACCGTGCAGCCCGGCGCCTCGGCCGCCCACCGCGGCAAGGGCTGGGAGGAGGTGACCGCCTGCGCGATCGAGGCGCTCGTCGCGCGGGGCGGGCCGCTCGCGGCGGTCCTGTGGGGCCGCGACGCGCAGGGCCTCGTGCCGATGCTCGGCCGGACGCCGTACGTCGCGTCGGTGCACCCCTCGCCCCTCTCCGCGCACCGGGGGTTCTTCGGCTCGCGGCCGTTCAGCCGGGTCAACGACCTCCTCGCCCGGCAGGGCGCCCCCGGGGTGGACTGGCGGCTCCCGACCGGCTAAGGTTGAACTATCAACCACTTGGAGACGCGATGACGACGCCGCCCGCCGACCGGATGCCCACCCTCTACCTCGGCCACGGCGCTCCCCCGCTCCTCGACGACCCGACCTGGTCGGGCCAGCTGGCCGCCTGGGCCGCCGACCTGCCCCGGCCGACGGCGATCCTCATCGTCAGCGCCCACTGGGAGTCGGCGCCGGTCTCGCTCTCGGCGAGCCACGCGCCGCTCGTCTACGACTTCGGCGGCTTCGACCCGAAGTACTTCCGGATGACCTACGAGACCCCCGACGCCACCGCGCTCGCCGCTCGCGTCGCAGCGATGATGCCGGCCGGCGAGCCGGTCCACCAGCACACCTCGCGCGGGCTCGACCACGGCGCGTGGGTGCCGCTGACGATCATGTACCCCGACGCCGACATCCCCGTCCTGCAGATGTCGCTGCCCACCCACGACCCGGTCCGCCTCATGGCGCTTGGCGAGCGGCTGCGTCCGCTGCGCGACGAGGGCGTGCTGATCATCGGCTCCGGCTTCCTCACCCACGGCCTGCCGTTCCTCACCGACTGGCGCATCGAGGCCGCGGCCCCCGGCTGGTCCTCGGAGTTCGACGCCTGGGCCGGCGAGGCCCTCGCCCGCGGCGACGTCGACACGCTCGCGGCGTACCGCTCCAAGGCGCCCGGCATGCCGTACGCCCACCCCACCGTCGAGCACTACACGCCGCTCTTCGTCACCCTCGGCGCCGCAACCACCCCCGACGAACCCGGCCTCCAGGTCATCGACGGGTTCTGGATGGGGCTGTCGAAGCGGTCGCTGCAGATGGCCTGAGCGCGGTCGTCAGCATCCCAGGTTCACTTGGGATGCCGACGCTTCTCGGCTATCGCGATGGCAGGGAAGTGCGAGCATCCCAAGTCAACTTGGGTTCCTCGCACCCCCTGCGACTGCAACTCGCCAGCGGATCAGCGGATCCGTGTCCGCCGCATCATCTTCAGGCCGGTGAGCATCCCCTTGACGTACTCGTCGTAGTCCTGGCCGGGGCGGGCGCCCATGACCTGCTTCTTGAGGACGGCGAGGTTCTGGACGTCGGTGTACTTCAGCAGGCCCTGGTCGCCGTGGCGGGCGCCGACGCCGGACTGCTTGACGCCGCCCGACGGCGTGCCCTTCGAGGCGTAGGCCGTGGCGAGGGAGTCGTTGACGTTGACGTTGCCGGCGTGGATGCGGCGGGCGACGCCGACGGCGCGGTCGAGGTCGGCGCCCCACACCGAGGCGTTGAGGCCGTAGTCGGTGTCGTTGGCCAGCGCGACGGCCTGGTCGACGGTGCGGTACTCGTGCAGCGCGACGACCGGCCCGAAGGTCTCCGTGCAGCCGGTGAGCATGTCGCCGGTGACGCCCTCGAGCACGGTCGGCTCGAAGAACGCCGGGCCGATGTCGGGCCGCGGGTTGCCGCCGGTGACGATCGTGGCGCCCTTGGCGACGGCGTCCTGCACGTGGCTGTGCACCCGCTGCATGTGGTCGACGGAGATCAGCGAGCCCAGCTCGGGACCGAAGTCGTACGCCGCGCCGATGCGCAGGCTCTCGGCTGCCGCGACGAAGCGGGCCTTGAGCTCGTCGTACCGGCTCTCGGGCAGGTAGATGCGCTCGATGTGCATGCAGATCTGGCCGGTGTTGCCGAAGACGCCGAACAGCGCGCCGGCGACCCACTCGTCGGGGTCGACGTCGTCGAGGACGATCATCGGGTTCTTGCCGCCGAGCTCGAGGCAGCAGCCGATGAGGTTGCGGCCGGCGCGCTCGCCGATGACCCGGCCGGTGGCGGTCGAGCCGGTGAACATCACGTAGTTGGCGTTGTCGATGAGCGTCGGGCCGACGTCGGGGCCCTCGCCGCAGACGACCTGGAACAGGCCCTTCGGCAGGCCGGCCCGCTCCAGCAGCGCGATGCCGTGGAGCGGGGAGAGCGCGGTCTTGTTGTCCGGCTTGAGCACGATCGCGTTGCCGGCCATGAGCGCCGGGATGGCGTCGGAGAGGCCGGTCGCGAACGGGAAGTTCCAGGGCGCGATGATCCCGACGACGCCCTTGGGCTGGCGGATCTCGGTGGAGCTGGAGACGACCGGGACCGGCCCGCCGCGGGTGACCGGCTTGAGCAGCTTCGGCGCCCGCTTGAGGTAGTGGCTGATCACCATCACCGGGTCGCAGGTCTCCTCGATGGCCATCCGGCGGTTCTTGCCGCTCTCGGCCTGGATGAGGTCTGCGGTGGTCTGCGCGTTGTCGACGAGCAGCGAGTGGGCCTTCTTGAACACCTTCAGCCGCTTGCGCAGCGGCCAGGAGGCCCACTCCTGCTGGGCCGAGCGAGCGGCCGCGAAGGCGCGCTCGATGTCGGCCGCGGTCGACTGCGGCAGCTGCACGAGCGTCTCGCCGGTGTAGACCTCGGCGAGGTCCCACGTCTGCCCGCCCGAGCCGGGCACGCGCGCGACCAGGTCGCGCAGGAACGCGTCGGTGAGCGTGGCCGGGCGGCGCAGGCGGGGCGCGGGTGCGCCCGGACCGGCGGCACCGGGTCCGGCGGTGGCCGAGCGGTCGGCGGTGGTGGTCATGGTCAGCCCCTCCCGAGGACGAGGTCCGCGCCGCGCTCGCCGATCATGATCGCGGGCGCGTTGGTGTTGCCGCCGGTGATCGACGGCATGATCGAGGCGTCGGCGACGCGGAGCCCCTCGACGCCGCGGACCTTGAGGTCGGGGGTCACGACGGCGAGCTCGTCGACGCCCATCCGGCAGGTGCCGACGCCGTGGTAGACCGAGGTCGCGCGGTTGAGGATGGCCTGGCGCAGCTCGGAGCCCTGCAGGTTGCGACCGGGGTGGATCTCGTCCTTGACCGCCCCGCCGAACGCCGCCGCGCCCATGATCTCGCGGACCATCTCCGAGCCCTCGGTGAGCAGGTCGAGGTCGGCGGACTCCGCGAGGTACTGCGGGTCGATGAGCGGCGCGGCGGCCGGGTCGGCCGAGGCCAGCCGCAGCGTGCCGCGGCTGCGCGGGTAGATGAGCGTCGTGAGCACGGTCAGCGCCGGGAGCGGCGAGACCTCGTGGCGGATCGGCTCGTCCTGGTTCGGCGAGACGTAGGACCAGGGCAGCAGGTGCAGCTGGAGGTCCGGGACGTCGGTGGCCTGCGAGGTCTTGAGGAAGGCGAGGATCTCGAAGACGGAGTTCGCGAGGAACGTCGAGCCGGGCCGCACGACCTCCTTGGCGACGCCCTTGGCGAAGAAGAACGCGTTGCCGCGCATCTTCGACGAGGTCGCGTGGAAGGTCATCGCGTGGAACATGTGGTCGTGCAGGTTGTCGCCGACCGGAAGGTCCGCGACCACCGGGATGCCGTGGTCCTTGAGGTGCTGGGCGTGGCCGATGCCGGAGAGCATGAGGATCTGCGGGGAGCCGACGAACCCGGCGGCGAGGATGACCTCCTTGCCCGCGCGGACCGTGCGGCGGCTGCCGTCCTTGTCGCGGACCTCGACGCCGGTGGCGCGGCCGTTGTCGATGACGACCTTGGTGACCAGCACCTGGGTCTGCACGTCGAGGGTCGGCGGCGCGAGGTGGTGGATGTAGCCGCGCGAGGCGCTGTAGCGCAGCCCGTCGGCGGCGTTCTGCTGCATCCGGCTGACGCCCTCCTGCGACTCGCCGTTGTAGTCGTCGAGGATCTTGCAGCCGATGGTGTCCGCGGTCGCCTGGAGGAACTGCAGTGACCCCTCCTGCGGGGTCTTGTTGCGGGTGACCCTGATCGGGCCGCCGGTGCCGCGGAAGGCGTTCTCGCCGCCCTCGTAGTCCTCCATCCGCTTGTACGCCGCGTTGACCGAGTCGGCGTCCCAGCCGGTGCAGCCCTCGGCCGCCCAGGAGTCGTAGTTGGCGCGGTTGCCGCGGACGTAGACCATGCCGTTGACCGAGCTGGACCCGCCGAGGACCTTGCCGCGCGGGACCGGCATCTTGCGGTCGAGGATGTGCTTCTGCGGCACCGAGTAGTAGCCCCAGTCGTTGAGCCGCTTGATCTTCGGCTCCGCGTGCATCGGGCCGATCATGCCGGGCTTCTTGGTGAGGAACTGGTTGTCGCTCTTGCCCGCCTCCAGCACGATCACGCTCGCGCCGGACTCGGCGAGCCGGCCGGCGATCGCGGCCCCGGCGCTGCCGGAGCCCACCACGACGTAGTCGGCTTCGTTCTTCAGGGCTTGCTTGGCCATGTCGTCCCCTGGGGGTGGTTCGTGTCGCGGAGCGGCGGTCGGGTCCGAGTTCACATACTCTCGGAATGTGTCGGCGCCCACAGTAGGGCATGACTGTAACTTGTTCTAGTTTGGCTGGACCACGGTCTGGCGGGAGGATCGACGTCGTGAAGATCCTGTCGATCCAGTCGTCGGTCGCCTACGGGCACGTGGGGAACTCCGCCGCGGTGTTCCCGCTCCAGCGACTCGGCCACGAGGTCTGGCCGGTGCTGACCGTCCACTTCTCCAACCACACGGGGTACGGCGCGTGGCGCGGGCCGCTCCTCGCGCCGGCCGACGTGGCCGACGTGATCGCGGGCATCGAGGACCGCGGCGTGCTCGGCCAGGCCGACGCCGTGCTGTCGGGCTACCAGGGCGACCCGGCGGTCGGGGCGGTCGTGCTCGACGCCGTGGCGAAGGTCAAGGCCGCCAACCCGGACGCGGTCTACTGCTGCGACCCGGTCATGGGCGACGTCGGCCGCGGCATGTTCGTCAAGCCCGGCATCCCGGAGTACCTCCGCGACAGCGTCGTGCCGCAGGCCGACATCCTCACGCCGAACCACTTCGAGCTCGACTTCCTCGCCGGTCGCACGACCACCACGCTCGACGAGGTGCTCGAGGCCGTCGACGCGGTCCGGGACCGCGGGCCGCGCGACGTGCTGGTGACCAGCGTCCTCCACGGCGACGTGCCCGAGGGCTCGCTCGACGTCGTCGCCGTCTCCGACGCCGGCGCGTGGGTCGTCACGACCCCGCTGCTGCCGATCACGCCGAACGGCTGCGGCGACGTCACCGCCGCCCTCTACCTCGCACACCTGCGCTCGACCGGCTCCCCGGCCGAGGCGCTCTCGCGCACGACGTCGTCGATGTTCGCGGTGCTCGAGGCGACGATCGCCGCGGGCACCCGCGAGATCCAGCTGGTCGCCGCGCAGGACGCGATCGCGTTGCCGCCGGCGTCGTTCGAGGTCCGTCAGGTCCGCTGAACGGACCCGTTCGTCATCTCCTGGCCGACCGCCCGGTCAGCCGACCATCATCAGCGCGGCGAGGAACGCCAACGCCGGGATCAGCCACAGGATCGCCAGCGCGATCATCGTGTCCCGGCCCTCGGCGGCCGCGGTGGTGCTCGGTGCAGACGTGTTCGCTGCCATCGTGGAATCACTCCCCGGATCGATTGAGGAGCCGATACCCGACGCTCCACCGCACCATGCCGGGGTCCGCACGCTTCGGCGTACATCACATCCCTGCGGGTGAGGCCGACCTCCGCGGCGGTCGAATCAGTACGACAAGCCCGAGGCGTAACGCGCACGGCGGGCGTGGCGACCTCGGCCTGCGTTCCTGCCCTTGTAGGTCTCGAGCTGGGAATCGCAGTTCGGGCAGACCAGCCGCAGGTTGGACCGACGGTTGTTGCCGGCATCACCGTCGATGTGGTCGAGGACGAGGACCAGCGGCCGCCCGTTCCACTCGCACGTCTTGCAGATGGCGCAGCGGCCGTCCTGCTCCTCAGCGATGTGGCGCCGGACGTAGTGGCCGGGATGCGTCCCCGGTTGGGCGAACCCAGTCTCCAGCCACCGGGCCACGAGGACCCGCCGGTCGTGCTCGCGCTGACAGGCGTTGCTGCAGAACTTGCGACCGGATCGTCCCGGGCCCGTGACTCCGCAACCTCGGCACTCGAACATGCCGCGACGCTACGGAGGACCCCCGACAGTCCTGGAGCCGGTGACAGGAGTCGAACCCGCGACATTTCGCTTACAAGGCGAACGCTCTACCAACTGAGCTACACCGGCGCGGCCGGCCGACGCGGAGGTCGAGCGGCCGCGCACATGCTAGTTGCCGGGGCAGGCGCCGCAGGGATCAGCCCATGCCGCCGTCGAAGGCGAGGACGGCACCGGTGATCATCCGGGCGGCGGGCGAGGCGAGGTAGACGATCGACTCGCCGATCTCGGCCGGGGAGATGGCCGGGCCGGGCAGCATCATGATCAGCCGGTCCGCGACCCGAGCGTCCATGTCGGCGGGCATGATGCCGGCGACGTGCGACACGATCGGGGTGTCGACGGTGCCCGGGCAGACCGCGTTGACCCGGATGCCTTCGGGCGAGAGCTCGAGCGCGAGCGACTTGGTCAGCTGGGTCAGACCGCCCTTCGCGGCGGCGTACGCGACGGCGTACGGCTGGGGGATCCGGCCGGCGACCGAGCTGACGTTGACGATGTTGCCGCCGCAGGCGCGCAGGTGGGGCAGCGCGGCCTGGATCATCATGAACGGGCCCTTGAGGTCGACCGCGTGGACGCGGTCCCACTCGGCGTCGGTGATCTGGTCGAAGTGGCCGAACTGCACCACGCCCGCCACGTTGGCCAGCACGTCGATCCGGCCGTGCTGGGCGCACTCGGCGACCGCGGCCTCGACCGACCCGCGGGAGGCGACGTTGCACTCGACGTACGTCACGCCGTCCGGCGCTCCGGGCTGCACGTCGAGGCCGAAGACCGTCGCGCCCTGGTCACGGAAGAGCTCGGCGGTGGCGCGGCCGATGCCGGAGGCGGCGCCGGTGACGACGACGACGCGGGGCTCGGGAGACGTGGGAGCAGAAGTCATGCGCGGACCGTACTGGAACACGTTCTAGTTCGGCCAGCCTCGTTCGACCAGCCTCGCTCGGCGAGCGTTGGACCAGCGTCACGTCGGCGCGGCTTTGGCCGGCGCGACGGCGCGGGCGACCCTGGTGCGGTGAGCCTCCTGCACGAACCGCACCACGACGGGTCCCCGCTCTACCTCGAGCACGAGGCACCGACGCTCGGCTGGACGGTCAAGGTCCGCGTCCGCACCGCCGCCTCGGACCCGGTCGACCAGGTCTGGCTGCGCACGACGTACGACGCCGAGCCGGTCTACCACGCGTGCGGCCCGGTCGAGCGCGACGAGCACACCGTCTGGTGGGAGGGCGAGCTCCCGGTCCACAACCCGGTCGCGCACTACCGCTTCCTCATCAGCACCGGCGCCGGCACCCCCGAGGAGGACCAGCGCTGGCTGACCGCCGCGGGCGTGCACCGCCACGATGTGCCGGACACCTTCGACTTCCGCGTCTCCACCTACGCGCCCGCGCCGGACTGGGGCCGCGACGGCGTCGTCTACCAGGTCTTCCCCGACCGGTTCGCCCGCTCGGCCGCCGCCGACGAGCGGCCGACCCCCGACTGGGCCGTGCCGGCGGACTGGGACGACGAGGTGGTCTTCGAGGGCTCCGACCCGCGCACGCCGACGCAGTTCTTCGGCGGCGACCTCGACGGCGTCGTCGAGCACCTGGACCACCTCGAGCAGGTCGGCGTCTCGGTCGTCTACACGACGCCGGTCTTCCCCGGCGAGAGCAACCACCGCTACAACGCCTCCACCTTCGACGGCGTCGACCCGCTCCTCGGCGGGGACGCGGCGTACGCCCGGCTCTCTGCCGCCGTCCACGAGCGCGGCTGGCGGCTGCTCGGCGACCTGACCACCAACCACACCGGCGACACCCACGAGTGGTTCCGCGGCGCGGCGAGCGACCCGGCCTCCCCCACCCGCGGCTGGTACTACTTCAACCACGACGGCTCCTACGAGTGCTGGATGGGCCACGGCACGCTGCCCAAGCTCAACCTCGCCGACCCCGACCTGCGCGCCGCCATGGTCGAGGGGCCCGACTCGGTCGTCGCCCGCTGGCTGCGGCCGCCCTTCGACGTCGACGGCTGGCGCATCGACGTCGCCAACATGACCGGCCGGCTCGGCGCGGTCGACGTCAACCACGACGTGGCCCGGGCGGTGCGCCGCACGGCCGAGGCCGAGCGCCCCGACCCGCTGGTCATCGGCGAGCACAACCACGACGCTTCCGGCGACATCGACGGCGACGGCTGGCACGGCACGATGAACTACTCCGGCTTCTCCTGGCCGGTCTGGTCGTGGGTGCGCGACCCCGCCTCGCCGGCCCGCCCCTTCGGCCGCCCGCTGCCGGTGCCGCGCCGGCCCGGCCCGCTGGTGCTCCGGTCCTTCCGCGAGTGGCTGGCCCGCTTCGGCTGGCGCGCGGCGAGCCAGTCGTGGAACATCCTCGGCTCCCACGACAGCGCCCGGATCCGCACGGTGGCCGGCTCGGGAGCGGTGCACCGGGTCGCGGCCGGCCTGCAGTTCACGCTGCCCGGCGTGCCGATGCTGTTCGCCGGCGACGAGATCGGCCTCGAGGGCGTGCTCGGCGAGGACTCGCGCCGGCCGATGCCCTGGGACCGCCGCGAGGACTGGGACCACGCCACGCTGGCGACGTACGCCGCCCTGGCCGCCGCGCGCCGCGACCACGACGCTCTCCGCCGCGGCGGCCTGCGGTGGGCCCATGTCGACGACGACGCGTTCGTCTTCGTGCGCGAGCACCCGTCCGGCTCGGTGCTGGTCTGCGCCCGCCGCGCCGGCGGTCCCGCGGTCGACCTCGACGCCGGGCTGCTCGGCTTCGCCGACGGCTCGCCCCTGCTCGCGACCGAGGGCGAGGCCACGGCGCTGGTCGAGTCCGGCGGCACGGTCACCGTCCCGGCGGCCGAGGGACCGGGCCTCTGGCTCTGGCGGGTCTAGGCTCGACGGCGTGGCCCTCCACGTCGTCGCCCACCGACCCGACCCCGCGCTCATGCGGCTGCCGTGGTCGGTGCCGCTGGAGGAGTGGGGCGAGCAGCACGTCGTCCCCCTCCCCCGCGGCCTGTCCCGGCACGTGGTGCGGATCGTGCGCCTCGGCCCCGCGACGTACGCCGTCAAGGAGACGGTCGCCGACATCGCGTTCCGCGAGTACCGCCTGCTCCGCGACCTCCAGCGCCTCGGGCTGCCCGCGGTGGTGCCGCAGGGGGTCGTGACCGGACGCGTGGACGCCGACGGCGAGGAGCTGCCCGCCGCGCTGCTGACCCAGCACCTGCGCTTCTCGCTGCCCTACCGCAGCCTGTTCAGCCACGGGACGACCGTCGAGGGGCTGCCGTCGTTGATCGACGCGATGGTCGTGCTGCTGGTCCGGCTGCACCTGGCCGACTTCTTCTGGGGCGACGTGTCGCTGTCGAACGTGCTGTTCCGCCGCGACGCCGGCGGGTTCGCGGCGTACCTCGTCGACGCCGAGACCGGCGAGCTGCGCCCGTCGCTGTCCCGGCAGATGCGCGAGCACGACCTCACCATCGCCACCGAGAACGTCTTCGCCGAGCTGCTCGACCTCCAGGCCAGCCGGCTGGTCCCTGCCGAGGTGCCGGCCGAGAAGATCGTCGCGCTGCTGCACCGGCGCTACCACGAGCTGTGGGACGAGCTGACCGGCGTCGAGGAGTTCTCCGCCGCCGAGATGTGGCGCATCGAGCAGCGGATCGCCCGGCTCAACGAGCTCGGCTTCGACGTCGAGGAGCTCGACATCGTCACCGACTTCGACGGTGACTCCGTCCGCATCCAGCCCCGCGCCGTCGAGCTCGGCCACCACCGCCGCGAGCTGCGCTCCCTCACCGGCCTCGACGTCGAGGACGCCCAGGCACAGCGGCTCCTCAACGACATCGCGCGCTTCACCGCCCACCGCGACCTCGGCCGCGAGGACCGCGTCCTCGTCGCCAGCCGCTGGCTCACCGACGTCTTCGAGCCGCTCATGGCGATGGTCCCGCCCGAGGCCCGCGGCAAGCTCGAGCCGGCCGAGATCTTCCACGAGGTGCTCGTCCACCGGTGGTACCTCTCCGAGCGCGCCGGCCACGAGGTCGACCTCTTCGAGACCGCCCGCGACTACATCGACACCGTGCTGTCGAAGAAGCCCGAGGAAGCCCTCACCCCGCCTCCCGCCGACCCCGACGATCCGACCTGACCCGACGCCCTCGTCGACGGACGGGCAGAACCGCCGTCCCGGCCACGCCGACCTGCGAAGACGTCACCCGGGTGCGACTTCTGCCCGTCCGCCGACGGCCCGGCGGCACGTCCGCGAGGCCGCAGTCGGCTCACCGGAGCGACAAGCCGAGGTGCCGGCGAGTCGTTCCGGCTAGGGCTTGCAGACGCGACAGGTGGTGAGCTGGGCGACGCGGCCCTGGGCCTCGGCCTCGCCGAGGGGGTGGAGGTCCTGGCGGTGGGCGATGAGGGCGCAGTCGCGGCGGTGGATGGTGGTGCCCTCGCCGGCGGTGACCGGGAGCGCGGAGGTGTCGACGCCCTGGTCGTTCACGGCCGCGGCCCGGGAGGTCACGTCGGCCAGCACGAGGAGGGTGTCGGCCAGCCGCTTCGAGGACTCCCGACCGTCGTCGGCGATCCGCGCGAGCCAGGCCCCGAAGTAGAGGAACCCGCCCACGAAGGTCAGGCCGAGCCCGAGGAGGCCGCCAGAGACGAGGTAGGAGAGCTGGTCGTACTGGTAGGGCGTGTTCGCGGCGCCGTACCAGCCCAGGACGATGACGACCAGGCCGAGCGGGAGCAGGATCGCGCCGGCCCAGAACAGCACGACCTGGAGCAGCTGGTAGTTGTTGTTCTTCATCGGGGCCGCGCCGGTGGCGCTGCCGCCCCGGCCGGCGCGCGGGAGCGCGGTGCCGGAGCCCATGCGGGCGCCCGAGGCGGGCAGGGAGCCGGTGTTCTGCATCGTGGTCATCTCGGGGTGCCTTTCGGGTGGAGCCGGGCGGGGTCAGGCCTTGCGGAGGTCGGGCAGGCCGCTGTCGAGGCCGTGGGGACAGGCGCCGCCGGCCCCGAGGGCGAGCGCGCCGATCTTGCGGAGGTAGCTGCCCGCGACCGCGGCGAGCGCGATGCCGCCGAAGAGCAGGGCGCCGGGGATGGAGTTCAGCGGCGGGAGGCCGGAACCGACCGGGGCCGCGTCGACGAGGTCGCCGTCGGCAGGAGCGGCTCCGCCGCCACCGGCGCCGGCGGAGCCGACGTCGCTCGGGGAGGTCGGGGCACCGGTCGAGCCGCTGCCGGTGCTGCCACCGGCGGTGCCGCCGGACCCGCCGCCGCTGGTGTCGCCACCCTCACCGGAGGGGTCGTTGTCCGGGATCTCGCCGTCGGGCAGGTCGAGCTTCGGGGCCCGCTTGACCTCGCTGCCGGCGACGCCGAGGTGGAGGACGATGCGGGGCGAGAGCTGGGTGAGCGCGCCGAGCAGGCTCTTGACGATCGCCGCCTGCCCGGGGAACGGGATCGGCGCCAGGATGTCGCCGAGCGGGATCTGGGACAGGATCGGCTTGAGGATCGAGAGGTCGACCTGGATGCGCAGCGCCTCGACGACCGCACTGGCCTCCTTGCCCTTGCTCGTCAGCTCCGGCTTCGGGAGCGTGATGGAGACGCCGAGCTGCTCGAGCGCCTTGGCGGGGTCGTCGGAGAGCCCGGGGATCGGTCCGCCCTGGCCGACGGCCTCGTAGCCGTCGGGGCCGACGGAGAACTCCTGGCCGGCGATGGAGAGCGTGCCGAAGCGGGCCTTGCCCGAGGCCTTCTCCTTCGCGCCGTCGCTGCTGGTCACGGCCTTGGCGGTGACGCCGGAGAGGCCGATGATGCCGCCGAGCAGGCGGACCTCGCCGAGGGCGGAGCGCGTGGTCGTGGTGACGACGCCCTTCTCGACCTTCGAGCGGCTCGTGGAGGCCATGCCGCCGATGTCGATGAGCGCGTTGAGCGCCGAGGGGATCTGGCAGGCCGCGGCCTCCTCCGCCGCCTTCTCCTCCGCGGCCTTCTGCGCGGCACCCTGGCCGGTGATCGCGGCGCCGAAGTCGGCGAGCGGGTTGGTCGCACCGCCGGCCCCACCGCCGGAGCCGCCGAGCAGGCCACCGGTGAGCCCACCGGTCAGGCCACCCGTCAGCCCGCCGAGGAGACCACCCAGACCGTCACCGAGCCCGCCGGTCGGCAGCCCCGGGAGCTCGGGCAGACCGGGCAGCCCGCCACCGCCACCGCCGCCACCGCCGCCGTCGCCGCTGCCCGCGGGCTCGTCGACGTCGCAGTCGGTGGAGAAGCCGGCCGCGGCACGGACGTCACCCTCGGCGGCGCTGGTGCGCGAGACCGAGCCCGGGAAGGGCTCCTGGACCTCGGACTCGGGCCCGCCGGGGTAGGCCGAGTTCACCTGGACCGGGTAGCCCTGCTCGGCGATCGGGTTGGCGATCTCCGGCGGGAGGCCGAGGTTCTCGACGACGGTCTTGAGACCCTCGCCGATGGAGTCGCCGGGCCAGAAGTACGCCGCACGGCCCTTGCCGCCGCTGCTGTCGGCCGAGACCTTGCTGTAGCCGAGGCTCAGCTCGAACTGCGGGGTGGCCGGGATCGGGATGACGGGCTCGTAGATCTCGAGCTTGATCGGCGTCGCCGACCCCTCGGAGCTGTAGCCGTAGTCGAGCGTCTCCTTGGCGGCCGAGGGCAGGCCGGCGGCCGCCGCGGGGGACGCCGTCGTGGCGCCGAGCGGGAGCACCGCGGCGACGAGCCCGCTGGCGACGAGGGGGAGCACGGTCCGCTTCACGCGGCACCTCCGAGGATGACGTCGGACATGGTCTCGAGGACCTCGGCGGGTTCGCCGGAGGCCACGATGCGTCCGCCGGACATGACGGCCGCGTAGTCGGAGACCCGCAGCGCGGTGCGGGCGAACTGCTCGATGCAGAGGATGGAGACGCCGGACGCCGCGATCTGGGCGACGGTGTCGTAGAGCTCGTCGACGATCAGCGGCGCGAGCCCCATCGACAGCTCGTCGAGCAGCAGCAGCGCCGGGTCCGAGGCCAGCGCCCGCGACATGGCCAGCATCTGCTGCTCCCCGCCGGACATGGTGCCGGCGAGCTGGTGGCGCCGCTCGGAGAGCCGCGGGAAGTAGGAGTACGCCGTGTCGAGGACCGCCTCGGTGGGGACGCCGGCGTACGACATCAGGCGGAGGTTCTCCTCCACGGTGAGGTTCGGGAAGACCGAGCGGCCCTCGGGCACCGTGCACAGCCCGAGCCGCGCCAGCTCCTCGGAGCCCGCGCCGCGGACGTTGACGCCGCCGAGGTGGACGTCGCCGGAGGTGGGCTTCTTCTGCCCGGAGATGACCTTGACCAGCGTCGACTTGCCCGCGCCGTTGGGGCCGAGCAGCGCCATGACCGCGCCCTTCGGCACCGCCAGGTCGACGCCGCGGAGGACCTCGATCCGGCCGTAGGCGGCGTGGAGGTCGACGACCTCGAGGATGGGGATGCTCATCGGACGTCCTCCGGGGTGGTGGCGCCGACCGCGGGGATCACGGTCGTCGCGTCGCTGGCCGCACCGACCGGCACGAGGTCGGTGCGGGTCTCCTCGACGGCGCCGGCCCCGACGCCGGCCCGCGCCCCGACCAGCTCGTGCTCGGGCACGTCGTCGGAGTAGCCGAGGTAGGCGCGTTGCACGGCCGGGTCGCGACGGATGTCGCCGGGCGTGCCCGAGGCGATGATCGAGCCGAAGTCGAGGACGTGGATGGTGTCGCAGACGCCCATCACCAGGTCCATGTCGTGCTCGACCATGAGGATGCCGCGGCCCTCGGCGGCGAGGTCGCGCAGCAGGTCGCCGAAGTCGTCGGTCTCGGTCTCGTCGAGGCCCGAGGAGGGCTCGTCGAGCAGCAGCAGCTTCGGGTCGCCGGCCAGGCAGCGGGCCAGCTCGAGCAGGCGCGCGGTGCCGGTCGGGATGGAGTCGGCGCGCTCGTCGGCGTACGCCGAGATGCCGACCCGCTCGAGCAGGGCGTCGATGTCCTTGGCGCCGGGCTTCACCAGGCCGGCGAGGCCGCGGTGGATGTCGTAGGCGACCCGGACGTTGTCGCGCACCGAGAGCGAGCCGAACGCCTCGAGCCGCTGGAAGGTGCGCCCCATCCCCCGCTTCGAGCGGCGGTGCACCGGTGCGCCGGTGACGTTGCGGCCGCGGAAGCGGACCTTGCCGCGGGTGGGCTTCTGCAGGCCGGAGATGACGTTGAAGCAGGTCGTCTTGCCGGCGCCGTTGGGGCCGATCAGGCCGGTCACCGTGCCGGCCTCGGCCACGAAGGTCGCCTCGTTGACGGCCGTGACGCCACCGAACTGGACGACCACGTGGTCGACCTCGAGGAGCGGCACGTCCGCGCCGGCCACGTGCTGGAGGGAGTGGTCAGGCATGGGCGGGCACCTTCCCGGTGGCGTCAGGGGTCTCGGGCAGCAGGTCGTCGAGGCCGGCGTCCTCGCCGTCGTCGGGTGCGTCGGCGCGGCTGCCGGGGAGGACCGGCAGCTTGTCGCGCAGCTGGGGCAGGACGACCGCCTGGATCCGGCGACCGAGGCCGAACATCAGGTTGGCCAGGCCGTTCGGGTCCCGGCCGAGCGCGACGGCGCCGAAGCCGAGGATCGCGAAGATCAGGCCGGCGATGCCGGGGTTGTTGGACTGCATGACCGGCAGCAGCATCAGGCCGACGCCGCCGAGCGTCGCGCCGGTGACCGAGGTGACGCCGAAGACGACCGCGAGCAGCAGCAGCGGGAGGCTGTTGAAGAACTGGAAGTCGGCGGCGCCGATCGTGCCGCGCAGGCCGGCGAAGAGCGCCCCGGCCAGGCCGGCCATCCCCGCGGAGAGGCCGAAGAGGCCCACGCGGAACCACCGCATGTCCAGGCCGAGCGTGCCGCAGGCCGCCGGGCTGTCGCGCATCGCGATGAGGACCCGGCCGAGCGGGCCGCGCCGCAGGAGCAGCAGCGCGATGCCCATCAGCACCAGGAAGAGGGTCATCACCAGCACGTAGCCGCCGGTCGACTCGATCGCGTTGCCGAGGACCGAGAGCCGGCCGGCCTGGAGGGTGCCGTTGAAGCCGAAGGCGAACTCCGCCTGGAAGATCATCTTGTCCATCAGCACGCCGAAGGCCAGCGTGGACAGCGCGAGGTAGAGGCCGGTCAGCCGCAGCACCGGCAGCGCCACGAGGGCGCCGACGCCGGCCGCGATCGCGGCGGCCAGGAACAGGCCGGCGAGGTTGGGCTGCTCGAGCTTGGCGTAGGCCAGCGCACCGACGCCGGCGAAGGTCAGCTGGGCCAGCGACACGTGGCCGCCGTAGCCGGTGAGCAGCACCAGGCTGAGCATGACCATCGCGTACGTCGCCGCGGTGCCGACGAGCAGCAGGTTCGCGGTGGACATCCCGCCGCCGACGAGCAGCGCGACGAGGACCAGGAGCGCGCCGCCCCAGCCGACCGACTTGGTGATCGACGGGAGCGGGGCGGAGACGATGCCCTTGACCTGCCCGATCCGCAGCTGGGCCTGCGGCATCAGCACGATCACCACGAAGAGGAACAGCGCGGGGACGACCGCCCGGGTGCCGGCGAGGAAGCCGTCGCTCGGCAGGTAGGCCACCGCGAACGACTGCAGGATGCCGAGCCCCATCGCCCCGACGAAGGTCAGCGGCAGCGACTTGAGCCGGCCCAGCATCGCCGCGGCGTACGCGTTGATGACCAGCAGGGTGAGGTCGTAGTAGGACAGGCCGATCACCGAGGACAGCAGGATGCCGCCGAGCGCGGCGAGGCTGATGCCGATCGCCCACGAGAGCGCCGCGACCGTGTCGGGCTTGCCGCCGAAGAGGCGGAGCAGCTCGGGGTTGTCGACCGAGGCGCGCATGGCCGTACCGATGCGGGTGCGGTTGAGCAGGACGTAGAGGGCGAGCGCGACGCCGATCGAGATGACGATCGTGATGATCTGGTGGGCGGTGACGTAGGTGTCGCCGAGCTGGACGCCCGAGGACGCCATGAACGGCGGGACCGTGCGCGGCTCCGGCGGCCAGACCTGCTGCGCCAGGCCGATGAGACCGACGAAGAGGCCGACGGTGACGACCAGCGCGACCGAGACCGGCCCCTCGCCGAGGCCCTTGGTGACGAAGCGCTGGATGCCCCACCCGATGGCCGGCGCGATCACGCCGAGGACGAGGAACAGCGACAGGAACAGGTTGAGCCCCTGGCGTTGGGAGAAGTCCCAGAACACGAAGGCCATCACCATGCCGAACGCGCCGTGGGCGATGTTGAACACCCGGGTCGTGGTGTAGGTGAGCACCAGGCCCGACGCCGCGATCGCGTACGCCGCCCCGGTGAACAACCCGAGGATGGTGAAGGAGATCAGGGAACTCATCGGTCAGCCTCCCAGGCCGGTGTTCGTCATCGAGCCGCAGAGGTACTCGCCGGGCGAGACCTTCTTCCACGTCCCGTTGCTGAGCTGGATGATCGAGGCGCAGTTGGCGGTGCGCTCCGCACCGACCTGCTGCGGGACGTGGATGCCGTTGCCGGTCCAGTCCTTGACGCCGCGCAGCCGCTCGACGAGCGAGGCGCGGCTGAGCTTCCCGCCGAGCGCGACCGCCTGCTCGACGAAGAGCCGGGCGGCCGACCAGGCGAAGACGCCGTAGGTGTTGGGCTCGGCGCCCGGGTCGACCTGCTGGAGCCAGGAGCGGTAGAGCCTCATCTCCGCGACGGAGGAGTCGAGCATCGCGGTCTGGGCGTAGACGTAGGTGCCGTCCCCGGTCGCGCCGGCCTCGTCGACGTACCGCTGGTCGTAGACGGTGGCGTCCTGGAGGAAGATCTCCGGCTCGTAGCCCTGCTGCCTCATCGCCTGCTGCAACCGGATCGTGAACTGGTAGGGCCCGGTGTAGCTGACCAGCCGGGCGCCGGCGTCCTTCGCCTGCTGGACGTAGGGCGCGTAGTTGAACTCGGCGGTGTCGATGGCCTCGAACACCGTGACGTCCCAGCCGTTCTTCTCCCACGCGGCGCGGAAGTTCTCGGCGTTGGCCGGCGCGGCGCCGGCGTTGACGTAGAACATCGCGACCGACTCCACCGCCTCCGGCGCCTTCTTCGCCCAGTACTGCGGCATCGCGTTCGGCACCAGGTGGGGCTGCACGGCGTACGCCGCGAAGCAGGTGGTGCAGCGGGTGCGGTCGCCGTTGACGGAGTAGGAGCGGATGTCGGGCAGACCGCACTGCTGCGCGGTCGCGGCACCGCCGGAGTCGAAGGCCGACATCGAGCCGACGGCCGCGAACGCGTCGTCGCACGCCCGGGTGTAGGCCTGCTGGTCGGCGCCGGCGTCCGCGCGGCTGTCGAGGTCGAGCACCTTCAGCGAGCGGCCGCAGATGTCGCCGGCGGAGTTGGCGTACGCCGCGTACGCCTGGGTCGCCTGCTGGGCGGCCTCGAAGATGCCCGGCACCGGGCCGGAGATGTCGGAGACGTTCGCGATGGTGATCGTGTCGTCGGTGATGCCCGTGGTGTTCTCGAACCCGTCGCAGGACCCGGCCCGCACGCCACCGTCCGCAGCGTTCTCGCCGCCGCCCTGCTCGCCGCCGGCCGACGGCGTACCGGCGTCGTCCGCGGCGCCGCCGGGAGCGGTCCCGCCGGCGACGGTGCCCGAGCCGCTGCCGCCCCTGGTGACGTCGCCGGTCGTCGTGCCGGGAGCGACGTCGGCACCGGGGACCTCGCCGGCACCGACGACGGCGCCGTCGGCTCCGGGGACGCCCGCGCCCGCCGCTCCCGCCCCGGCGCTGAGGCTGACGGTGGCGGGGTCGATCCGCGACCCGCACGCGGCCAGGGAGACGGCCATGAGCGCGGCGACGAGCAGCACCGCGCCGCGGCGCGCCCGGCGGGTGCCGAGCGGTCGCGGAGCGGCACGGGGCCGGCGCAGCTGGGTCGTCATGGGTTCCTCCGCGGGGTGGACGCGTACCGGTAGAACGAGGGACGACCGGCCGGGTGACGCCGATCGCAGCCGCCGCGCACGGATCTGGACCACTTCCCGGACGTCTCGCGTCCGACCCCGGTCACGGCCTCGGCCTCGTCGTCCACGGCGCGCGTCGCCGCCGGTCAGGCCGTCGTCAGGCCGGCGCAGGTGTACTTCGTGCCGCCGGTGGCGACCCACCTGGTGCCGTCGAGCTTCAGGAACCGCCAGCAGTCACCGGTCCGCCGCGGGCCGGGGTACTGCGGGGAGTGCATGCCGTTGGCGGTCCAGTCGGACACCTTGCCGAGGTCGGCGACCAGGCTCTCGCGGCTCAGCTTCCCGCCCAGGGCGACCGCCCGCTCGACGAACAGGCGCGCCGCGGACCAGGAGAAGACACCGAAGAACGACGGCTCGGCACCCGGGCGCACCTGGTTCAGCCAGCTGACGTAGGTCTGCATCTCCTTGTTGCTGCTGGCCTCCTCGAACGGCACGAAGTTGGTGAACACCGTCGTGCCGTCGACGGCCGCGCCGCCGCTCTCGATGTACTCACTGCTGTACGCCGAGGGGTCGATCATGAAGACGTCGGGCTTGAAGCCCTGCTGCTGCATCGCGTCGGCGAGCCGCACGAACTGCGGCGGCTGGGCGATCATCTGGACGTACTTCACGCCCTTGTCCTTCATCTGCTGCACGTAGGGGGCGTAGTTGAACTCGGCGATGTCGATCGCCTGGACCATCGCGAACTTCATGCCGCGCTTGGTCATCGCCGAGGCCTGGAGCTTGCCGTTCTCGGCGGCCGCGCCGGCGTTGATGTAGAGCATCGCGGCGTTCTTCGCGGCGTCGGGGAAGTTCTTCTTCACGTAGTCCGGCACGGCGTTCTGGAACTGGTTGGCGACCGTCGACTGGGCGCCGAAGCAGGTGCTGCAGTCCTGCCGGTCGTTGGTGACCATCGCGGACCGGATGTCGGGGAGGCCGCAGCCCTGGGCCGCCGCCGCGCCACCGGAGTCGAAGGCCGACATCGAGCCGATCATCGCGAACACGTTCTCGCAGCCGTCCGCGTAGGCCTGCTGGTCGGCAGCGGCGTCGGTGCGGCTGTCGTAGGACTTCAGCGCCAGCTTGCGGCCGCAGATGTCGGTGGAGGCGTTGAAGTAGGCGACGTACGCCTTCACCGCGTCCTGGCTGGACTCGAAGATGCCCGGCACCGGGCCGGAGATGTCCGAGGCGTTGCCGATCGTGATCGTGCTGTCGGTGATGCCGGGGCCGTTCTTGAACCCGTCACAGGAGCCGGCCTTGGTGCCGCCGTCGGCGGCGTTGTCGCCGCCCGGCTGCGGCGCGTCGCCACCGCCGCTGCCGCCGCTGCCTCCGGACCCGGAACCCGCGGTGCCGCCGGTCGTGCCTCCGGTCGAGCCGCCCGTGCTGCCGCTCGTGCCGAGGTCACCGCCGGCACCGAGGCCGCCGCCCGCCGTCGTACCCGGAACCTCGCCGCCCGCGACCGCGCCGCCCTCGACGCCAGCAGCCGTGCCGCCGGCACCGACCACCTGGTTCGGGTCGAGCTGGGACCCGCACGCAGCGAGGGTGAGCGTGAGCGCGCCGGCGAGGACGCCGAGTGCTGTCGATCCGGCGCGGCGACGTGCTCGGGTACGGCGAAGGCTGGGCACGGGTCCTCCTGGAACTAGAACAGGTACTAGTTCTCAACGAGGCCCCTGTCGAAAGGTGACGCCGCCCACACGTCTGTTTCGTGCAGAGTGTGCCGAGCCCAGCCGCTAGCGCAGCAGGTCGCGCCCGATGACCATCCGCTGGATCTGGTTGGTGCCCTCGAAGATCTGGGTGATCTTGGCGTCGCGGAAGAGCCGTTCGACGGGGTAGTCGCGGGTGTAGCCGTTGCCGCCGAGCACCTGGACGGCGTCGGTGGCCACCCGCATGGCGGCGTCGCTGGCGGTGAGCTTGGCGATGCTGGCCTGGCGGGAGAAGGGGCGGCCGGCGTCCTTGAGCCGGGCGGCGTGGAGGTACGTCGCCCGCGCCCGCTCGACCTCGGCGCCCATGTCGGCGAGGAGGAACTGGAGCCCCTGGAACTCGCCGACGGCCCGGCCGAACTGCCGGCGCTCGCGGGCGTAGGCGACCGCGTGGTCGAGCGCGGCCTGGGCGATGCCGGTGGCGACGGCGGCGATGCCGAGGCGGCCCGCGTCGAGGGCGGAGAGCGCGACGCGCATGCCCGCGCCCTCGGGGCCGATCCGGTTCGCGGCGGGGATGCGGGCGCCGTCGAGGATCACCTGGGTGGTGACGTCGCAGTGCAGGCCGAGCTTCTTCTCGGGCACGCCGAAGGACACGCCGGCCGTGTCGCCGGGCAGGACGAAGGCGGACAGCCCGCGCTTCGGGTCGTCGCCGGTGCGGGCGAAGAGGATGTAGTAGTCGGCGTGGGAGCCGTTGCTGATCCACTGCTTGGTGCCGGTGACGACGTACTCGTCGGACGCCTCGTCGAGGACCGCCTTGGTCGCGATGGCGCTGACGTCGGAGCCGGCCTGCGGCTCGGAGAGCGCGTAGGCGCCGAGCCAGTCGCCGGAGAGCATCTGCGGCAGCCAGTGCGCGCGCTGCTCCTCGGTGGCGTTGGCGGCGAGGACGGTGGCGGTCAGCGTGTGCACCGAGGCGCCGACGCCGACGCTCGGCCAGGCGGTGGCGATCTCCTCGATGACCTGGAGGTAGACCTCGTAGGGCTGGTCGCTGCCGCCGTGCGCCTCCGGGAACGGCAGGCTGAGCAGGCCGGCGCGGCCGAGCAGCGCGTAGGCCTCGGCCGGGAACTCGGCGCGCTCCTCCATCTCGGCCACCTGGGGCGCGAGCTTCTCGGTCGCGATCGAGCGCGCGAGGTCGAGCAGCGCCTCCGCGTCCTCGCCGGGCAGGAGCCTCTCCACGTTCGTCGGCATGCGCCCAGCCTAGGTCGGCCGCGGGGTCGTAGGTTCCCGGGCATGACGAGCACGACGAACGGGGCGGGACGGGTCACGCGACGTGCCACCCGCGAGGACCGGGAGCAGTGGGTGGCGCTGGGGGTCGAGGGTTTCGGCACCCCGCCGCCCGGCACTCCGACTCCTCCGCCCGTCGACCCGTGGCCGCGGGCGTACCACCGGCCGTGGGGCGTGTTCGAGGACGGACGGCTCGTCGCGCGGGTGGGGGGCGTCGAGCTCGGGTCGTGGTTCCACAGCACCGAGGTGCCGACCTGCGGCATCGACAACGTCGCGGTGGCCGCCGAGCACCGCGGCAGCGGGCTGCTGGCCGAGCTGCTCGCGGCCGTGCTCGAGGAGGGCGCCGAGCGGGGCGAGCCGATCAGCGGGCTCTACCCGACCGCGCCGGGCATCTACCGACGGCTCGGCTACGAGATCGTGACGGCGTTCGACGAGGTCGACCTGCTGACCGCCGACCTGGCCGCGGTCCGTCCGCCCACCGACGGCACGACGGTCCGGCGCGCGACGGTCGCCGACGTCCCCGCCGTCCGAGCGGTGTACGACGCCTGGGCGCGCGCCCAGAACGGCCCGCTGACCCGCCGTGGCCCCCGCTTCCCCGCGACCGACGCGGAGCTGCTCGCCGAGGTCACCGGCGTCACGCTGGCCGAGGACGCCGACGGGCGGGTGACCGGCTTCGTGGCGTGGGAGCGCGGCACCGGCTACGACGAGCACGCCCGGATCACCGTCCGCGACCTGGTCGGGTTGACCGGCGACGCGCACCGGGCGCTGTGGCGGGTGCTCGGGTCGTTCGCGACGGTCGCCCCGACGGTGCGGCTGACCACGTCGGGCGCGGACGCGGCGCGGCTGGTGCTGCCGGGCTACCCGTGGCGGCGGGTCGTCCACCGGCCCTACATGCTCCGCGTGCACGACCCGGCCCGCGCGCTCACCGGCCTGCGGCTCGCGCCGGGCTCGTGGGAGGTGGCGTTCCGGGTGGCTGGCGACGTGCTCGGCACGATGGACGGCGGCTACCGGTTGACCAGCTCCGACGGGGTCAGCGCGTGCACGGCCGCCGACGTGCCGGCCGACGCGGCGACGTACACCCCGCAGGGGCTGGCCCTCGCCTACGCCGGCACCCAGGACTCCGCGAACCTCCGTCTGGCCGGCCACCTGTCCGGCCGCACCGACGACGACGCCGTGCTCGACCTGCTCCTGGGCGGCCGGCCGGCGCACGTCCGCGACTACTACTGATCGGTGGGCGGCCCGGTGGGACCGGCGGGCCCCGTGGTCCCCTCGCTCTCCGGACCGGGCGCGGGGGTGACCGGCGGCAGCCCGGTCGGCTCCTCGTCCTCGGCGTCGTAGGTGAGCTCGACGTACTCCCCGACCTCGAAGACGCCGTTGGTGAGCAGGTCGACCTCCTGGAGGCCGACCGGGCGCTCGTCGCGGTAGGTGATGAGGGTGACCGAGGCGGTGCGGCGGATCTTCGAGCCGATCGCGATGGCGTACGCCGCCCCGCCGGTCGTGCCGGTGGTGAAGCGGTAGCCGATCTCGCCGTTCTCGCCGACCACCTGCTCGGGTCCGCTGGCGACGTGGAGGTGGCCGCCGACGACGAGGTCGGCGCAGCCGCGGTCGAGGGTCTCGCGCCCGAGGTTGGCGTCGTGGACGAGCACGGTGGCGACCCGCTCGTCGGCGTCGCAGACGACCTCGGCGAGCCGTTCGCCGACCTCGGCGAAGGAGAGCTCGCCGTCGTCGCGCCAGGCACCGAGGCCGCTGGACCGGGGGTCGTCGATGCCCATGAGCGGGGCGTCACCGGGGCCGTCGACGACCTCGCCGTCGGAGCTGTCCAGCATCGTCCAGCCGCGGCCGGCGAGGTAGTCGCGGACGAAGGGGCCGCTGTCGTGGTTGCCGGCGACGCCGTACCGGTCGACGTCCTCGAAGGCCGCGGTCACCGAGTCGAGCGAGAACGCCTCCCACGGCTTGCCGGTGGAGGTGTCGTCGCCGGCGTCGAAGACGGCGGTCGCACCGCCGGCGTCGCCGACCGCGCGGGCGACCTCGTCCATGCCGACGTTGTCGTGGCGGTCGGAGACGAGCAGGGCGACGGTCTCGTCCTCGGCGGGCTCGCGCAGCTCGAGGTCGGCGGCGTCCCCGGCGGCTGCGGCGTACCACTCCTTGCTCTTGGTGTAGGTCGCGACCGCGCTCTCCACCAGCCGCTTGGTCTGGGCGGTGGTGATGTCGCCGCGCACCTCGAGTCCCGCGACCTCGGCGGGCAGCGGGACGGACCCGCCGAGCCACTCGGCCAGCGGCACCCAGTCCCGAGCGGCGTCGACCGGTTCCTCCTCGTCCTGCCACGGCTCGAGCAGCACGACGACGAGGCCCGCGACCACCAGCACGGCGACCGCGCCGCGCCACGACCGGGCACCGCGCACCAGCTCGCGACGGCGGTCGCGGCCGACCGCCGCCCACACGAGCAGCGGCACCAGGGCGATCGCGCCGCCGCGGACGGCGGCGTCCCGGGCCATCGACTCGACGACCTCGGCGACCCGCGCCCGCGGGCCCTCGGGCTGGCTGCCGATGTAGGCGTAGCGCTGGACCAGCTCCTCGGTGGTCCTGGCCTCGGTCTTGCCCAGCCGCACGTCGACGCCGACCCGCCCGCCGGGGTCGAGCCGCAGGTCGGGCAGCACGGGACCGGTGCGCACCACGACCGTGCCGTCGAGGTTCGGGCTCAGGACGGCGTCGTGGCTGGCCACCGAGATCGTGCGGGAGTCGGCGAGGAACAGCGTGAGGCCGACCGCCACGGCGAGCACGGCCCACACCACCACCGCGACGGTGGTGGTGAGGACGCGACGACGCGAGGGGCGGCGCACCCGGGGCAGCCTCAGCTGCGTGCCTGGGCGACGGCGTACAGGGTCACCGAGGCGGCCACGCCGGCGTTGAGCGACTCCAGGGAGTTGACCATCGGGATCGAGACGAGCTGGTCGCACGTCTCGGCCACGAGCCGCGACAGGCCCCCGCCCTCGGCGCCGATGACGATCACGAGCGGGCCGTCGGCCAGGTCGAGGTCGGGCAGCGAGACGTCGCCGTCGGCGGCGAGACCGATGACCATGCAGCCCGCGTCCTGGTAGGCCTTGAGCTGGCGGACCAGGTTGACGGTCTGCGCGACCGGGATCCGGGCGGCGGCGCCGGCGCTGGTCTTCCACGCGGCCGCGGTCATGCTCGCCGCGCGGCGCTCGGGGATGACGACGCCGTGCGCGCCGAACCCGGCGGCCGAGCGGACGATCGCGCCGAGGTTGCGCGGGTCGGTGATCTGGTCGAGCACGACGATGAGCGGCTTCTCGCCGGCCTCGTCGGCGGCGTCGAGCAGGTCGTCGGGGTGGGCGTACTCGTACGCCGGGATCTTCGCGACCAGGCCCTGGTGGACCGCGCCGCTGGTGATCCGGTCCAGCTCGTTGCGCGGCACCTCGAGCAGGCCGATGCCCTTCTCCGACGCCAGCCGGAAGGCCTCGCGCAGCCGGCCGTCGCGCTCGGCGCCCTCGGCGACGTGGACGGCCGTCACCGGCACGCCCTCGCGCAGCGCCTCGACGACCGCGTTGCGGCCGGCGATCCACTCGACGTCGTTGCTCTTCTTCTTGCGCGGCCGGGCCGGGGCGCGGCGCTCGCTGCGCTCGTTGCGCTGCGCGTCCTTGTAGGCCTTGTGATAGGGCCGGTCCTTCGCCTTCGGCGTCGGGCCCTTGCCCTCCAGGCCGCGCTTGACGCGCCCGCCCGAGCCGACCGTGGGGCCCTTGCCGCCCTTGCTGATCGCGCCCTTGCGCTGGCTGTTCCCTGCCATCAGACAGTGCTCCCTGTGTTGCCGAGCGACCATCGGGGGCCGTCGGGGGTGTCCTCGACCTCGACGCCGGCGGCCTTGATCCGGTCCCGGATGGCGTCGGCGGCGGCGAAGTCCTTCGCCGCGCGGGCCTCGGCCCGCTGGTCGAGCAGGCCGCGGACGAGGACGTCCACGGCGGTGGTCAGTGCGTCGGCCTTGCCGGCGTCGCCGGAGCCGGTGCCCCAGGCGGGGTCCGCGGGGTCGAGCCCGAGGACGTCGAGCATGGTGCGCACGGCGCCGGCCTGCTCACGGGCCGCGGCGGCGTCGCCGGCCTGCAGCAGGCGGTTGCCCTCGCGCACGGCGTCGTAGAGAACGGCCACGGCCGCCGGCGTACCCAGGTCGTCGTCCATCGCGTCGGTGAACGCCGGCGGCAGCGCGCCCTTCTCGACCTCGGCGGCGCCGCCGACCCGGTCGAGGAACCCCTCGATCCGGCCGAAGCCGGCCGCGGACTCCTCGAGCGCCTCGAAGCTGAACTCCACGTGCGAGCGGTAGTGCGCCGCGACGAGATAGAACCGCAGCTCGATCCCGCGGAAGCGCTGCAGCACCGACGGGATCGTCAGGCTGTTGCCGAGCGACTTGGACATCTTCTCGCCGGCGGTGGTGATCCAGGCGTTGTGCATCCAGTACGACGCGAACGGGTGCCCCGCCGCGCGGGACTGCGCCTGCTCGTTCTCGTGGTGGGGGAACCGCAGGTCGACGCCGCCGCCGTGGATGTCGAAGGCGCTGCCGAGGTACTTCCCGGCCATCGCCGAGCACTCGATGTGCCACCCGGGACGGCCGCGGCCCCACGGGCTCGGCCAGGACGCGGTCGACGGCTCGGACTCCTTGCGGCCCTTCCACAGGGCGAAGTCGCGGGGGTCGCGCTTCCCGCGCGGGTCGGCGTCCTCGGCGGCCTCCATGTCGTCGATGCGCTGGGAGGTCAGCTCGCCGTACGCCGGCCAGGATCGGACGTCGAAGTAGACGTCGCCGGAGCCGTCCTCGGCGGCGTACGCGTGACCCTTCTCGATGAGCGTCTCGATGAGCTCGACCATCTCGGGCACGTGGCCGGTGGCGGCGGGCTCGTACGTCGGCGGCGCGACGTTCAGCGCGGCGTACGCGCGGTCGAGCTCGCGCTTCATGACCGCGGCGTGGGCGTACCACGGGCGGCCCTGCGCCTCGGCCTTGACGAGGATCTTGTCGTCGATGTCGGTGACGTTGCGGATGAACGTCACGTCGTAGCCGGAGTGCCGCAGCCACCGCTGCAGGACGTCGAAGTTGACGCCCGAGCGGACGTGGCCGACGTGGGGCTCGGACTGGACCGTGAGTCCGCAGACGTAGACACCCGCCCTCCCCTCCTCCAGGGGGACGAAGTCGCGCACCTCGCGCGTCACGGTGTCGTAGAGCCTCAGGGTCACCCCGTCAGTCTAGGGACGCGGCGGGGCGCGCCCCGCATCGTCGGCGGCCCGCTTCCCCGCTCGCCCGTTCCTGTGGCTGGTGGGACGGATGTGACTTACCGTGGTCGTCATGCGGCGGCTCCTCCCCCTCTCCCTCCCCCTGATGTCCCTGGCCCTCACCGGCGCCTTCCTGGCACCGGTGTCCCCCGCGTCGGCGGCTCCCGGCGGCGCTCCGGCTGCTCCGGCTGCGAAGGCCGGCGCCCGGCAGATCGCCTACGAGCAGTGGGACACCCCCGCCGAGCTGCGCAGCGGCCGGCTCGTCGCGACGCGGGTCACCCGCGGGACCGTCGTGCAGAAGAAGGCCGCCAACGGTCGGCGCAAGGTCGACGGGACGGCGTACGACGTCGGCCACTGGCTCTCGCCGTGGACCAGGCCCGGCTTCGCGCTGACCGAGCTGATCGGCTCGTGGTCGGCGACCACCAGCGGCGACAGCTGGATCGAGGTGTCGGTCCGCGGCCGCGCGGCCGGCGGCGGGCAGTCGAGCTGGGACGTGCTGGGGCGCTGGACGTCCGGCGACGAGCACACCTTGCGCACCAGCGTCAGCGGACAGGGCGACGACCTCGCCGACGTCAACGTCGACACGTGGAAGGCCAAGAAGGGCCTGGCGTCCTACCAGCTGCGCGTCTCGCTGGCCCGTCGCGCCGGCACCAAGGCCAAGGCCACCCTCGACACGGTCGGCGCGGTCGCCTCGCGGCTGCCGTCCGGACTGGTCGCCACCTCGAAGCCGGGCGTGGCCCGCGGGATCACCCTCGACGTGCCGCGCTACAGCCAGATGATCCACCAGGGCCACTCCCCGCAGTGGGGCAACGGCGGCGAGGCGTGGTGCTCGCCGACGTCGACCTCGATGGTGCTCGGCTACTACGGCGCACTGCCCGCCGCGGCCGACCGCGCCTGGGTCGGCTCCGGCCACCCCGACCCGTGGGTCGACCACGCCGCGCGGATGACGTACGACGCGGCGTACCGCGGCACCGGCAACTGGCCCTTCAACACGGCGTACGCCGCCCCGCTGGCCGGCAACGCGTTCGTCACCCGGCTGCGGTCGCTCCGCGAGGCCGAGCGGCTCGTCAAGGCGGGCATCCCGGTCGTGGTGTCGGTGTCGTTCGGGCGCGGCCAGCTCTCCGGCGCCCCGATCTCCGCCACCAACGGCCACCTGCTGGTGATCGTCGGCTTCACCCAGACCGGCGACGTGGTCGTCAACGACCCCGCTGCGGCCACCAACGCCGGCGTCCGCCGCACCTACGACCGCGGGCAGCTCGAGAACGCCTGGCTCCCCCGGTCCGGCGGCCTCGCCTACGTCATCCACGACGACGCCCACCCGCTGCCGAAGTCCAACGGCACCTGGTAGGCCGCCCCACCCACCGCTGGCCGGCCGGCGGGTGTCGCTTCACCGAGGTATGCAGACGAACCGTCACTTCCCACGGTGAGCTCATCGTGGGGAGTGACGCTTCATCCGCAGCCGGGGCGGTCAGGCCGAGTAGCCCCCGTCGACGTCGAGCTTCTGGCCGGAGACGAACCCGGCGCGGTCGGAGGCGAGGAAGCAGACCGCCTCGGCGACGTCGTCGGCGGAGCCGAAGCGGCGGAGCGGGATGTTGCGGCGGGTGACGGCGAGCGCCGCGTCGTCCAGCTCACCGGCGTCGATCAGCCGCGCGGCCATGCCGTCGGTGAGCATGCCGGGGCCGACGGCGTTGACGCGCACGCCGTACCGGCCCTCCTCCACCGCCAGCGCGCGCACCATCGCCTCGACCGCGGCCTTGGGCGCCGACGAGAGCCCGTCGCGGACCGGGAAGCGCGAGGTCGCGGCGGTCGTCACGGCCACCACCGACCCGCCACCCGAGCCGATGCCCAAGCCGGAGCCGGCAGCGGCGCGAAGGTGCGGTAGGGCGGCGGAGACGACGGCGAAGAAGCCCGCTGCGTCCGCCTGCAGCTGCGCCGCCATCGCCGCCGGGGCGACCGCGGAGAGGTGGGTCATCGGCACGTGCGGGCCGGCGGCGTGCACGAGCGTGTGGATCCCGCCGTGCTCCTCGGCGACGGCGGCCACCACGGCAGCAGCGTCGGGACCGTCGGGCGCACCGAGGTCGAGGGCGTGCGCACTGGCGGGTACGCCGTGCTCCCGCGCCGCCGCGGCGGCGTCCTCGCCGGCCTCGGGACGCGAGCGGTAGGTCAGCGCGACGGCCGAGCCCCGCGAGGCGAGCAGCCGGACGACCGCGAGCCCGATCCCGCCGCTGCCGCCGACCACGAGCGCGCAGCCGCGCCGGCCCGCGAAGTCACCGGCGTACCCCGCACCGCCGCTCACGCGGACACCGCCCGGAACGACCGCTCGTGCCACCCGGACGCACCGTCGGGGATCGGCGCGGCCTCGACGCTGGTCTGCACGTTGCCGTCCTTGTCGGTCATCCGCACGCGGACCACGTGGTCGCCCTCCTCGACGTCGAGCTCGCCGACCCACTGCACCCACGTGTCGTCGGTGCCGGGGTCCGCGACCTCGACCGGCTCCCACGCGCCGCCGTCGAGCGCGATCTCGACGGCTGCGACGCCGGTGGTCTGCGCCCACGCGACGCCGCCGAACCGGACCGGGCCGGCCGGCACCTCGGCTCCCGATCGGGGCACGTCGACGCGGGAGGCCATCTTGATCGGGCCGCGCTCGGCCCAGCCCTTGTCGGTCCAGTACGCCTCGAAGTCCTCGAACCGCGTCACCTCGAGCTCGCGCACCCACTTGGTCGCGGAGACGTAGCCGTAGAGCCCGGGGACGACGGTCCGCACCGGGAAGCCGTGCTCGACGGGCAGCGGCCGGCCGTTCATCGCGACGGCGAGCATCGCGCCGCGGTCGTCGGTGAGCGCCTCGAGCGGGGTGCCGCAGGTCCAGCCGTCGTCGGAGGTCTGCTTGACGGCGTCCGCGCCCTCCTGGACGCCGGCCTCGGCGAGCAGGTCGGCGATGCGCACGCCGCTCCACCAGGCGTTGCCGGCCAGGTCGCCGCCGACCTCGTTGGAGACGCAGGTGAGCGTCACCCAGGACTGGGTGATCTCGCGCTGGACCAGCTCGGCGTAGCTGATCTCCAGCGGCCGGTCGACCATCCCGGTGATCCGCAGCGTCCAGTCGGCCGGGGCGATCGCGGGCACGACCAGCGCGGTGTGGATGAGGTAGAAGTCGTCGTTCGGGGTCCGCCACGGCGTGACGTCGTCGAGGTCGACGCGTGCCCGGGCGGGCACGACGCCCTCGGTGACGCCGTCGAGCTTGAGCAGCCGCCGGGTCTTCTCCACCGCCCGCCGGCCCTGGCCGACCGAGCGGCCGAAGACCGCCAGCGCTGCGCCGACCGCCGTCAGCAGGCCCGCCCGCAGCACGAAGCCGCGCCGCGTGTGCCGCCCGAGCCCCGGCAGGTCGTCGTCCGCGCCGCGCTCGGCGGCTGCCGACTCGACCAGCTCGGCGCTCCGCAGCGGCACGACCAGCACGGTCAGCGCGACCACCCACGTGCCGAGGCCGACCACGACGGGCAGCAGGTCGATCGCGCCGGCGCCCCGCTGCCGCAGCACCGCCACCGCGCCGACCGCGGCCAGCACGGCGTACACGACCAGCGGGCGCCACCACGAACGGCGCCGCATCCGGCCCGCCCACGCGAACGCCGCGCCGACGGCCAGCAGCACGACCAGGACGAGCAACGGCTTGCCGAGAGCGCCGAGCAGCCGGATCGCCTTCTCGGTCACGCCGCCGGGCACGAGCCGGATCGCCTGCTCCACGACGGCGACGACCGGGGAGTCGCGGATCGTGAGGATCATGGCGACGCAGTACGACGTCGCAAGACCGGCCACGCCTGCGACCAGCCCTGCGACCGACCACGCACCGCGAGACGTCCGCACGAGCCCGATCATCCCTCAGGCATGATCTCGCCGTGCCACCGAACCTCGCAGGCCGGATCCGCGTCGGGACCGGCACCGACGTCCACCGCCTCGTCGACGGGGTGCCGATGCACCTGGCCGGCCTCGCCTGGCCCGACGAGCCCCAGGGCCTCGAGGGCCACTCCGACGCCGACGTCGCGGCCCACGCCGCCTGCGACGCGCTGCTGTCCGCGGCCGGCCTCGGCGACCTCGGGTCGAACTTCGGCACCGCCGAGCCGCAGTGGGCCGGCGCGTCCGGCGCGACCCTGCTCGGCGAGACCGCGCGCCGGGTCCGCGCGGCCGGCTGGGAGGTCGGCAACGTGGCGGTGCAGGTCATCGGCAACCGCCCGAAGCTCGGCCCGCGCCGCGCCGAGGCCGAGGCCGCGCTCTCCGACGCGCTCGGCGCCCCGGTCTCCGTCTCGGCCACCACGACCGACGGGCTCGGCCTCACCGGCCGCGGCGACGGGGTCGCCGCCGTCGCCACCGCGCTGCTGGTCCGGGAGGACCCCGCGTGAGGCACACGCTCACCACCCACGACGGACTCACCCTCGCGGTCACGACACACGGGCGCGAGGACGCCGGCCTCACCGTGCTGCTCGCGCACTGCTGGACCGCCGACGAGGAGGACTGGCACTACCAGGTCCGCGACCTGCTCGACCGCTACGGCACCGACCTCCGCATCGTCACCTGGGACGCCCGCGGCCACGGCCGGTCCCAGGAGTCGCCGCTCGAGGCGTGCACCGTCGAGAACCTCGCCCGCGACCTCGGTGCCGTCATCGACGCGTACGCCGCCGAGGGCCCCCTCGTGCTCGCCGGCCACTCCATCGGCGGGATGACCCTCATGGCCCTGCCCGAGACGCGGCCGGACCTCGTCCAGCGCGTCCGGGGCCTGCTGTTCGCCTCGACCTCCTCGGGCGACTTGGGCACGGTCACCCTCGGCCTGCCCGACGTCGGCCCGGCGGCCAAGCGGGTGATCCCGCACGTGCTCGCGTGGCGGGCCCGGCACCTCACCCGGCGCGAGCGGCGACGGACGCCGTCGGTCGAGCGGTACGTCGTCAACCGGCTGCTCTTCGGCCAGCCGCTGCGGCTGCGGGACGCCGGCTTGGCCACCGACCAGCTCATCTGCTGCCCCCCGGCCACGATGGAGGGCTTCTACCGCGACCTCATGCAGCACGAGCGGCTGGCCGGCCTGGCGGCGTACGACGACGTGCCGACGGTCGTGCTGGTCGGCAGCGCGGATCGGCTCACCCCGCCGCCGCACGCCCGCCGGCTGGCCGGCGGCATCCGCGGGGCGCGGCTCCTCGTCGCCCCCGGCGCCGGCCACTACCTACCGCTGGAGCGCTCCGACCTGGTCACCGAGCACCTCGTCGCGTTGGTCGACGGCGCCCTGCCCCGCCCCTGACCCGGCCGTCGGCGGGGTAGTAACGGGCAGGAACGTCCGTCCAGGCCTCGCGGAGGACACGAACGTCCGTTACTACCCCGACGACCGCTCCGACCGGACCGTCCGCCCCGACCGCGGCGCCTCACGCGGCGGTGGCGTGGACGTGGGCGCGGTACCGCCGGGCGACGAGGTCGGCGACGAACCGGTGCGCGCCGATCGGCTCGGCGACGACGGCCGCACCGGCGGCGAGCGCCTCGTCGCGGAGGCGGTCGTGGAGGGGGCCGGGGGCGAGGAGGTACGGCGAGACGACCGCCCCGCGGCCTGCGACGTCGGCCGGTGCCGGCCCGCCCGCGTCGAGGGTCGCCACCTGCACCGGTCCGGTCCAGGTGTCGGCGAGCAGGCTGGCCGCGCCGTGGAGCCGGTCGGCTGGCCCCGCGCCCACGAGCACGACCGGACGGCCGGGTCGCGCGCCGGCGGCGAGCAGCCGGGACGCCTGGGCGGCGGCGAGGAGCGGGTGCGGCCCGAGCGTGCGACCGGGCGACCCGGGCGCCCCGGACAGCGCGGTCTCCTCGGCGAGGAGCATCGGTACGACGGCGTACGACCCCACGACCCGGCGCAGCGCCGCCGGCAGGTCGGCGGCCCAGGTCGCGACCGCGGGCACGCCGAGCGACGACGCGGCCCGGCGGGTCACCTCGCGCGCGACCGGGCAGGAGCCCTCGGCCACCGTCACCAGGGTGGTCACGCCGCGACCGCCTTGCGGTGGCCGACGAGGACGGTGCCGTCGACGACCCGGACGTCGTACGCCGGCACGGCCGCCGTCGGGTCGTCCAGGCACTTGCCGGTGCGCAGGTCGAAGGCGTGCTTGTGGGCCGGTGAGGCCACGAACGGCACGTCCCCGCGCCGCCCGACGATCCCCTTCGCGATCCCCTTGCCGACCTCCGAGGCCTTCGCGAACGGGTCGTGGTTGCCGAGCGCGAAGACCCGGTCGTCGGCGAGCCGGAAGATCGCGATCGCCTGCCCGTGCACCAGCGCGGTCGCCGCGCGCTCGACCTCGAGCTCGTCGAGGGCGCAGACCGGCTGCCACTGGTCGTGCGCGGCTCGCGGGGTCACCCGGCCGAACGTAGGTCCGGCATGTTCTCGGCTGAGTTTCGTCGTGCAACGGGCGTGTAAATCGTCGCGCACCCGGGCGTTAGCCTGCGACGCGTGCCCGCTGCCGTCGTCATCCTCGCCGCCGGCTCCGGCTCGCGGGTGGGCGCGGCCGTCAACAAGGTCCTGCTCCCCCTCGGCCCCGCCGCCGTCCTCGCCTGGTCGGTGCGCGACGCGCTGGCGCTCGAGGACGTGGCGCGGGTGCTGCTCGTCGTCCGGGCCGGCGAGGAGCGGGCCGTCGCGGACGCGGTCGTGCCGCACCTCGGCGGCGTCGAGGTCGGCGTCGAGGTCGGCGTCGTCACCGGCGGCGCGACCCGGCACGCCTCGGAGTGGCAGGCGCTGCGGGCGCTCGCGCCGGCGATCGAGGCCGGCGAGGTCGACGTGGTCGCGGTCCACGACGGTGCCCGGCCGCTCGCGGGCCCCGACCTCTTCGCGCGCACCATCGCCGCGGCGCGCGAGCACGGGGGCGCGATCCCGGTCGTGCCGCTGAGCGGCGTGCTGCCGGTCGAGCCGACGGCCGGGCCGCTGCCGCCGGGGCTCGCCGGCGTGCAGACGCCCCAGGCCTTCCGCGCGGACGCGCTGCTGGCGGCGTACCGCCGTGCCGACGTCGACGGCTTCGAGGGCACCGACACCGCGAGCTGCCTCGAGCGCTACCCCTCGGCCGACGCGCCGGTGCGGATCGCGGCGGTGCCGAGCACGTCGAGCAACCTCAAGATCACCTTCCCCGAGGACGTCGACCTGGCGCTCGCGGTGAGCCGGGGCTTCTAGCGCTCGGGCCTACTTCTCGGGCGTGGTGAGCGCCTCGAGCAGGCGTACGTCGTCCTCGCTCGTCACCCGGCGCGCCGACGGCGGGGCGTCGGCGAGCTCGACCGGGAACCGCGCCCGCAGGTCCTCCACCAGCTCCACGAAGTCCAGCGACGGCAACCCGTCGAGCTGCGCCACCACGCTCGCGGGCAGGACCACCGGCGAGGTGACCGCGACCAGCCCGCTGCGGTCGACCGTGCCGCCGACGAACCCGTCGGCGGTCTCCTTGACGGTGTCGGTCACCGGCCGGGTGCCGACCACGACGACGTCGCGCTCGACCGCGCGGGCCAGGCAGGCCGCCAGGAACTCGGCGGGAGCCATCGGGCAGAGCGCGTCGTGCAGGACCAGCGGCTCGCCGGCCTCGACCAGCCCGGCCCACTCCGTGCCGATGTCGACCAGCGTCACGCCGGTCTCGCCGAGCGCCCAGGACGCCGCGACCACGAGCGCCTCGCCGTGGACCAGCGCGAACGGCAGCGAGCCGCGCCCGGTCTCCACGACCGTCCCCAGCGCCCGGACCTGCTCGTCGTCGTCCCAGTCGTAGTCCACGGCCCGAGCCTAGGCCGCCGCACCGTCATGTGAGCCGCGCCGGGACCTCCGGACGCACCGAGGCCCCCGGGGAATCCCCGGGGGCCTCGGTCACGCGGTGCGCAGGTGCGTCAGGAAGCGAGCACCTCGTCGAGGAGGGCCTCCGCCTTGTCCTCGTTGGTCTTCTCGGCGAGCGCGAGCTCGGAGACCAGGATCTGGCGGGCCTTGGCCAGCATCCGCTTCTCGCCCGCGGACAGGCCACGGTCACGCTCGCGGCGCCACAGGTCGCGCACGACCTCGGCGACCTTCATGACGTCGCCGCTGTGGAGCTTCTCGAGGTTGGCCTTGTAGCGCCGCGACCAGTTGGTCGGCTCCTCGACGTGCGCGGCACGCAGGACGTCGAACACGCGGTCCAGCCCGGCCTTGTCCACGACGTCGCGCACGCCGACCAGGTCGAGGTTGCACGCGGGGACGCGCACGACCAGGTCCTGCTGGGCGACGATCCGCAGGACGAGGTACTGCCGGTCCTCTCCCTTGATGGTCCGCATCTCGATGTCCTCGATGACAGCGGCCCCGTGGTTCGGATAAACAACCGTTTCGCCGACGGTGAAAGTCATATGTCAGGTACCCCTTCCTAGAGCACCATCTTATCACGCGTCTGGACCGCTCCGGACAGCGTTGTTGCAGGTCAGAGCCACATTGCGGTCTTGACAGACTGCGGTCCGATGTGCAGGCGGAGGCCTGGCGACCACCCCTCGGAAGCACGAAACCGCAGGTGAACCGCGTGGTTCGCCCGTTCCCGGACGTGACGCAGGCGATACTTCCGACATGGCGATGAGGGAGCGCTTCCGGCGTCGAAGTGGTACTGCCGGGGCCGACGACGGTGGTTCCGTGGCGGTCGAGGACCGCGCGACGGACACCGCCGACGAGCAGACCGACGAGCCGCAGCCCGCGCCGGGGCCCGAGCCGCAGCCCGAAGCACCCGTCGTACGCGGTCGGCGCGGCCTCCGCGACCTCGAGCCGGTGCTGCTCGCGCAGGCGGCCCACCCCCGGCAGGCGGTGGTGACCGCGCTCGGCATCGCCGCGTGCGCCGCGCTCGCGGGGCGGGAGCTGCGCGAGGTCGGCGTCGTGCTGCTGACCGTGCTCGTCGGCCAGACGATCCTCGGTTGGCACAACGACCTCGTCGACCGCAGGCGCGACGCCCGCCACGACCTGCCGGGCAAGCCGGTGGCCCAGGAACGGCTCGACCCGGGGTCGGTGTGGTTCGCGATCGCCTGCGGCGTGCTGCTGCTCGTGCCGCTGGCCGTCTCCACCGGCATCACCGCCGGCAGCTGCTACCTGCTGGCGGTCGCGATCGGGCTGCTCGGCAACGTCGTGCTCCGCAAGGGGCTGCTGTCGTGGGTGCCGTGGGCGGCGTCGTTCGCGCTGTACCCGGCGTACCTCTCCTACGGCGGCTGGGGCGGCCGCTACGAGGGCAACCCGCCGGAGGTCGCGATGGTCGCGCTGTTCGCGCTGCTCGGCATCGGCGTGCACGTGCTGCGCGCGCTGTGGGGCCTGGTGCCCGACAACAAGGACGGCTGGACCTACCTGCCGCTGCGCCTGGGCCTGCGGCTCGGCGCCGCGCGGCTGCTGACGCTCACCTCGGTCTACCTCGGCGCGGTGCTGCTCGGGCTGGCCTTCGCGGGCACCTCGGTCGGCCTGTCGCAGTAGCCACCGCTAGGCTGAGGCGCACATTGGCCGCTCACCCTGCGAGGCTCCAGACCATGCTGCTCCGACGCAACACCGCGCTCGCCCTGGGCGCGCTCGTGCTGACCGTGCCCGCGCTCGGTGCGTGCGGGTTCAACCCCGCGACCGACCGGGTCAACACGATCTCGATGAGCGGCAACGACCGCTCCGGGGACGTCGACGTCGTCGGGGCCGTGATCGTGTCGGAGCGCGCCGGGTCCGGCACGTTCCTCACCACGTTCTCGAACTACCACGAGGCCGAGCCGACCGAATTCGACTCGATCACCGGCGCCGACGGCGCGACCGTCGAGGCGGGCGAGTTCGAGCCGCTGGAGATCAAGGAGGGCGGCCTGGTCACGCTGCTCCAGTCCGGCGGCGTCCGACTGACCGGAGACTTCGACCCGGGCGACTTCGTGCCGCTGACCCTCGGTTTCTCCTCCGGCGAGGAGATCGAGATGACCGTCCCGGTCGTCCCGGCCTGCGACGAGTACGAGGGCCTGGACAACGCGCCGGGCTCCACGGGCTCCGGCGAGGAGTACGACTGCGAGGGCGTCTCCGTCGAGCCGCACGACGTCGAGGGCTCCGCCCCGCCGGAGGCCGAGGAGGGCACCGAGTGACCTACACCCTGGTCCTGCTCCGCCACGGCGAGAGCGAGTGGAACGCCAAGAACCTCTTCACCGGCTGGGTCGACGTCGACCTGACCGAGAAGGGCCGCACCGAGGCCGTCCGCGGCGGTGAGCTGATGCGCGAGTCCGGCGTGCTCCCCGACGTCCTCCACACCTCGCTGCAGCGCCGCGCGATCAGCACCGCCTGCATCGCGCTCGACGCCGCCGACCGGCACTGGATCCCGGTCCGCCGCTCCTGGCAGCTCAACGAGCGCCACTACGGCGCGCTCCAGGGCAAGAACAAGAAGCAGACCCTCGAGGAGTTCGGCGAGGAGCAGTTCATGCTCTGGCGCCGCTCCTTCGACGTGCCCCCGCCGCCGCTCGACGACGACGCGGAGTACTCCCAGGTCGGCCTCCCGCAGTACGCCGACCTCGGCGACGAGCTGCCCCGCACCGAGTGCCTCAAGGACGTCATCGCGCGGTTCCTCCCCTACTGGGAGTCCTCGATCGTCCCCGACCTCCGCGCCGGCAACACGGTGCTCGTCGCCGCGCACGGCAACTCGCTGCGCGCCCTGGTCAAGCACCTCGACCGGATCAGCGACGAGGACATCGCCGGCCTGAACATCCCCACCGGCATGCCGATGGTCTACGAGCTCGACGAGGACATGCGCCCGGCCGTCCCCGGCCGCTACCTCGACCCCGAGGCCGCTGCCGCTGCTGCGGCCGCCGTCGCCAAGCAGGGTCGCTAGCGCCGCTGACCCCGAACCCTGCGCCTGCTGGGGTAGTAACGGACGTTTCTGACCGTCGCAGGGGTAGTCACGGACGTTTCCGTCGGCGGTTTCAGGCGGTCGTTGCACCACGCTTGATCTCGTGGCCGCAGAGTAGTTCTTCGAACCGTTCGGCTGGGGTGGCCCAGTCGAGTGTCTTGCGGGGTCTGTTGTTCAGTTCGGTGGCGACGT